>NZ_LR778301.1:0-2930000 GCF_902813185.1 Denitratisoma oestradiolicum | reverse complement strand
TGGCGATCACAGGCGATGAAGGACGTTGTAGTCTGCGAAAAGCTTCGGGGAGCTGACAAACAAGCATTGATCCGGAGATGTCCGAATGGGGAAACCCGGCCCGAAAGGGTCATCCCGCACTGAATACATAGGTGCGAGGAGGCGAACCGAGCGAACTGAAACATCTAAGTAGCTCGAGGAAAAGAAATCAACCGAGATTCCCCAAGTAGTGGCGAGCGAACGGGGAAGAGCCTGTACGATTTAGCAGTTGCGTTAATAGAACAACCTGGAAAGGTTGGCCAGAGCGGGTGATAGCCCCGTATATGAAAGCCCGATTGTGGAACTGAGCGTACGAAAAGTAGGGCGGGACACGTGAAATCCTGTCTGAAGATGGGGGGACCATCCTCCAAGGCTAAATACTCGTGATCGACCGATAGTGAACTAGTACCGTGAGGGAAAGGCGAAAAGAACCCCGGGAGGGGAGTGAAATAGATCCTGAAACCGCATGCATACAAACAGTGGGAGCCCTGAAAGGGGTGACTGCGTACCTTTTGTATAATGGGTCAGCGACTTACGTTCTGTAGCGAGCTTAACCGAATAGGGGAGGCGTAGCGAAAGCGAGTCTGATAAGGGCGCTTTAGTTGCAGGGCGTAGACCCGAAACCAGATGATCTATCCATGGCCAGGATGAAGGTGCCGTAACAGGTACTGGAGGTCCGAACCCACTAGTGTTGAAAAACTAGGGGATGAGCTGTGGATAGGGGTGAAAGGCTAAACAAATCTGGAAATAGCTGGTTCTCCCCGAAAACTATTTAGGTAGTGCCTCGTGTGGACACTTCCGGGGGTAGAGCACTGTAATCGTTGAGGGGGTCATTGCGATCTACCTCGCGATAGCAAACTCCGAATACCGGAAAGTGATGCACGGGAGACAGACGGTGGGTGCTAACGTCCATCGTCAAGAGGGAAACAACCCAGACCGCCAGCTAAGGTCCCCAATGATTGGCTAAGTGGAAAACGAGGTGGGAAGGCATAGACAGTCAGGAGGTTGGCTTAGAAGCAGCCATCCTTTAAAGAAAGCGTAATAGCTCACTGATCGAGTCGTCCTGCGCGGAAGATGTAACGGGGCTCAAGCCAATAACCGAAGCTGCGGATGCACAGTAATGTGCGTGGTAGGGGAGCGTTCTGTAGGCCTGCGAAGGTGTTCCGGGAGGAATGCTGGAGGTATCAGAAGTGCGAATGCTGACATGAGTAGCGATAAAGGGTGTGAAAAGCACCCTCGCCGAAAGCCCAAGGTTTCCTGCGCAACGTTCATCGGCGCAGGGTGAGTCGGTCCCTAAGGCGAGGCCGAAAGGCGTAGTCGATGGAAAACAGGTCAATATTCCTGTACCAGTCTTGAATGCGATGGGGGGACGGAGAAGGTTACCTCAGCCATCTGTTGGAATAGGTGGTTTAAGCGTGTAGGCGTGCCCGATAGGCAAATCCGTCGGGCTAAGCTGAGGCGTGATGACGAGTCTCCTCGTGAGACGAAGTGAGCGATACCCTGCTTCCAGGAAAAGCCTCTAAGCTTCAGTTCAAGATTGACCGTACCGCAAACCGACACAGGTGGGCAGGATGAAAATTCTAAGGCGCTTGAGAGAACTCAGGAGAAGGAACTCGGCAAATTGATACCGTAACTTCGGGAGAAGGTATGCCCCGGTAGCGTGTAGTGGCTTGCCCACGAAGCGTGATGGGGCCGCAGAGAATCGGTGGCTGCGACTGTTTAATAAAAACACAGCACTCTGCAAAGTCGAAAGACGACGTATAGGGTGTGACGCCTGCCCGGTGCTGGAAGGTTAAGTGATGGGGTGCAAGCTCTTGATCGAAGCCCCAGTAAACGGCGGCCGTAACTATAACGGTCCTAAGGTAGCGAAATTCCTTGTCGGGTAAGTTCCGACCTGCACGAATGGCGTAACGATGGCCACACTGTCTCCTCCTGAGACTCAGCGAAGTTGAAGTGTTTGTGAAGATGCAATCTACCCGCGGCTAGACGGAAAGACCCCATGAACCTTTACTGTAGCTTTGCATTGGACTTTGACGGGACTTGTGTAGGATAGGTGGGAGGCTGTGAGACGTGGTCGCCAGATCGCGTGGAGCCAACCTTGAAATACCACCCTGGTGTCGTTGAGGTTCTAACCTTGGTCCGTGAATCCGGATCGGGAACCGTGCATGGTAGGCAGTTTGACTGGGGCGGTCTCCTCCCAAAGAGTAACGGAGGAGTACGAAGGTCTTCTAGGTACGGTCGGACATCGTACTGATAGTGCAATGGCAAAAGAAGGCTTGACTGCGAGTCCAACAAGACGAGCAGGTGCGAAAGCAGGTCATAGTGATCCGGTGGTTCTGTATGGAAGGGCCATCGCTCAACGGATAAAAGGTACTCTGGGGATAACAGGCTGATTCCGCCCAAGAGTTCATATCGACGGCGGAGTTTGGCACCTCGATGTCGGCTCATCACATCCTGGGGCTGTAGCCGGTCCCAAGGGTATGGCTGTTCGCCATTTAAAGTGGTACGTGAGCTGGGTTTAAAACGTCGTGAGACAGTTTGGTCCCTATCTGCCGTGGGCGCTGGAAGTTTGAGGGAGCCTGCTCCTAGTACGAGAGGACCGGAGTGGACGTACCTCTGGTGTACCGGTTGTCACGCCAGTGGCATCGCCGGGTAGCTAAGTACGGAAGAGATAACCGCTGAAAGCATCTAAGCGGGAAACTCGTCTCAAGATAAGACTTCCCGGGGCCTTGAGCCCCCTGAAGGGTCGTCCAAGACCAGGACGTTGATAGGCTGGGTGTGGAAGCGCAGCAATGCGTTAAGCTAACCAGTACTAATTGCCCGTGCGGCTTGACCCTATAACATTGAGTGTCTCCCCTTGCCGGCGACACTCGCGCAAAATACAATCACTCACCCCAAAATCTTTACTTCCCCATTCAGGTGCTCAGATAACAGCTCCGCTGCTTCTCTCAGCACCCCCAGTTTCGTCTGGTGCACATAGCGTCTTGGAACCACCCCTTCCCTTCCCGAACAGGACCGTGAAACAGGATCGCGCCAATGATAGTGAGTTAACCTCTCGCGAAAGTAGGTCAGCGCCAGACTCCCCATCCCCAATTACCCCTCGTTCCCTCAAGAACGAGGGGTTTTTGCTTTTAAGACAGCTCTCCAGCGCGATAGAATGCGTTCCCATGAAAACGACCTTTCTTGAATTTGAACAGCCGATTGCGGAACTCGAAGCCAAGATCGAACAATTGCGTTTCGTTCAGGATGATTCCGCCGTCGATATCTCCGAAGAAATCAGCCGTCTGGAGGCCAAGAGCCTGTCCCTGACGAGAGATCTCTACGCCAAGCTGACACCATGGCAGATCGCCCAAGTGGCGCGGCATCCTCAACGCCCCTATACGCTGGATTATGTCGAGCACATCTTCACCAACTTCGAGGAGCTGCACGGTGATCGCACTTTTGCGGACGATGCTGCCATTGTTGGTGGCTTGGCCAGATTCAATGGTCAGGCCTGCATGGTCATCGGACATCAAAAGGGACGGGATACCAAGGAAAAAATTTCCCGGAATTTTGGCATGCCTCGTCCCGAGGGCTATCGTAAGGCCTTGCGCCTGATGAAACTGGCTGAACGCTTCGGACTGCCGATCTTCACTTTTGTTGATACGCCAGGAGCCTATCCCGGTATTGATGCGGAGGAGCGAGGGCAGTCGGAGGCCATTGGACACAACCTCTATGCCATGGCCGAACTACGGGTTCCGCTGATCACTACCGTCATCGGTGAAGGAGGGTCGGGCGGTGCCCTGGCCATCGCCGTGGGAGATGCTGTGCTGATGCTCCAATATTCCACCTACGCCGTTATTTCTCCCGAGGGTTGCGCTTCTATTCTCTGGAAAAGTTCTGAGATGGCCCCTGTGGCAGCAGAGACCATGGGAATTACCGCTGCCCGCCTGAAAGCCCTGGGCCTGGTTGATCGAGTGGTGAACGAACCTTGTGGCGGCGCTCACCGGGATCAAATCGCCATGGCGGCCACGCTGAAAAAGTCCCTCCAGGACGTTCTCAAGCAGCTTTCCGGCATGGAACCCACTGAGCTCATCGCTCGTCGTTTCGAGCGGCTGATGGGCTATGGCAAGTTCAAGGAACAGACCCGCCACTGATTCCCTGCCCCAGTTGGTGGGCCAACGCCTGGCCCCCTATCTGGCGCGAGGGCGGCGTGTGACGGTTGCTTATTCAGGGGGGCTGGACTCGACGGTCCTGCTGCATCTGCTGGCCACCTTGCAACGAGAGGGGGCTGCTTTGTCTCTCTGCGCTGTTCATGTCAATCATGGGCTTAGCCCCAATGCTGCTGGGTGGCAACAGCACTGTGAGGGATTTTGCCGCGAACTGGATATCCCACTGCTTTGTGTGTCGGTCCTGGTGGGGCAAGGGAGCGGTGAAGGACTTGAGGGGGCGGCCCGACGTGCCCGCTATGAGGTGCTGCATGGTCTCCCTTCCGACTGGATCGCACTTGCCCATCACCGTGATGATCAGGTCGAAACCCTGCTGTTGAATCTGCTGCGGGGGACCGGCTCGGTGGGCGCCGGTGCCATGGCTGAGCGTACGGGGAAGCTTCTACGGCCCCTGTTGCCCGTGCCCCGCGCTCGCTTGCATGACTATGCGGTACATCATGGCCTGCGCTGGGTGGAGGATGAAAGCAACGAAAACAATATTTTCCGTCGCAATTACCTGCGAAACGAAATCATCCCCCGGATAGTGAGTCACTTCCCGGCCGCGTCGGAAAACTTGGCGCGGGCCGCTCAGGGATTCCGGGCGGCTGCGGGGCTGTTAGAGAACCTGGCCAGGCAGGATTTCGGGAACGGATCCCGCCTGTCTGTGGATACTTTGAGCCAGTTGAGCACCGATCGTGCCGAGAACCTGCTGTACTGGTACCTGCGTTGGCAGGGCGCGAAGGTACGCAGCCGCGGGGAACTGGAGGAATTCATCCGCCAGCTTGTGGCGGCAACACCGGATGCGGCGCCGTGCTTGCGGCTGGGTGATTTCGCGATTCACCGATATCGGGGCGAGGTCTGGGTGGTTCCGGAGATCGCGGAGGCGGAAAATGCACTGCTGTGGCAGGGAGAGTACCGGCTACCCTGGATGGGCGGGGAAATCCTGATCCAGCGTGGCCCGGGTGGTGAAATCCGGCAGGAACTTCTGGATAAGGGACGAGTCAGCTTCCGTCTACGCCGTGGCGGTGAGCGTCTGCAGCTGGGACGCACCAGGAAAAACCGCCCCTTGAAGGACTGGCTGCGGGAGAGCGCCATCCCTCCCTGGATCAGGGAGCGTCTGCCATTGATGTACTGCAATGAAGATCTGGTTTGGGTGCCTGGCGTTGGGGTGGCCGCCGAATACCGTAATGAAGGCGAGGATAGCGGGATTGGATTAGAGTTCAGCGGCCTAACTTGGTAGAATCCCCTGTTTTTAAATCAGAAAGCCGAAGGAGAAGCAGATGGCGATTGAACGCACCCTGTCCATTATCAAACCCGATGCCGTGGCGAAGAATGTCATCGGTAAAATCTATAGCCGCTTCGAAACCTCCGGCTTGAAAATCGCGGCCGCCAGGCTGGTGCAGCTTTCCCGTGCCGAGGCTGAAGGCTTCTACGCGGTGCACCGGGAGCGCCCCTTCTTCAAGGATCTGGTGGAGTTCATGATTTCCGGTCCGGTCATGGTGCAGGTTCTGGAAGGCGAGAACGCGATTGCCAAGAACCGTGAGCTGATGGGCGCCACAGACCCCAAGAAGGCTGAAGCTGGCACGATTCGCGCTGACTTCGCCGACTCCATCGACGCCAATGCCGTGCATGGCTCCGACGCGCCTGAAACTGCTGCGGTGGAAATCGCCTATTTCTTCCCGGCCCTGAACGTCTACAGTCGTTAATGTCCGTCAACCTGCTCGATTTCGATGCCAAAGGTCTTGCGGCATTTTTCGCCCATCTTGGCGAGAAGCCGTTCCGCGCCACGCAAGTGTTGCGCTGGATGCATCGATACGGGCAGGACGATTTCGATGGAATGACCGACATCGCCAAGAGTCTGCGTGACAAACTCAAGTCGGTGACGGTCATCCAGCCACCATCCATTGTTTCAGACAAACTGTCGGATGATGGCACTCGCAAGTTCCTGATGGATGTGGGTAACCAGAATGCCATAGAAACGGTGTTCATCCCTGAGGCCACCCGTGGCACCCTGTGCATTTCCTCCCAGGCAGGTTGTGCTCTCGACTGTTCTTTCTGCTCGACCGGCAAGCAGGGTTTCAACCGTAATCTGACGGTGGCGGAAATCATTGGCCAGCTCTGGCAGGCTAATCGAGTGCTTGGTGGTCATCGCTCCCCCACCCCTGTCCCCTCTCACACGGAGGGGAGAGAGGAGCAGCGAATCGCTGAAGCGGCAAACGGGACAGAGCGGATCATCAGCAATGTGGTAATGATGGGCATGGGCGAGCCTCTGGCCAATTTCGACAACGTGGTCACCGCCCTGTACCTGATGCTGGACGACAATGCCTACGGTTTGTCGCGGCGCCGCGTGACTGTGTCCACCTCGGGCATCGTGCCGGCCATGGACCGGTTGCGGGAGGAATGTCCCGTCGCCCTGGCGGTTTCGCTGCATGCGCCCAATGATCGCCTGCGCGACGAACTGGTACCCATCAACCGCAAGTACCCCCTGGCTGAACTGATGGCCGCTTGCCGCCGTTACCTGGTGTCGGCGCCCCGGGACTTCATTACCTTCGAGTACGTCATGCTCGATGGTGTGAACGATCGCGAAATCGATGCCCGCCAGTTGCTGGAACTGACCCGTGATGTGCCCTGCAAATTCAATCTGATTCCCTTCAATCCCTTCCCCAGGTCTGTCTATCGTCGCAGCCCCGCAGAGCAGGTTCGACGCTTCGGCGAAGTGCTGCTGCGGCAAGGGATTGTCACCACGATCCGAAAGACCCGCGGTGACGATATCGACGCGGCCTGCGGTCAATTGGCTGGCCAGGTGCGGGATAAATCCCGCCGTCTGGCCCGTGCAAGCATTCCCCTGACGGAGGTGGCCTAGTGAGAACGATGCTCTGGTTGTGCCTGCTCTTCATCCTGGCAGCGTGTACCTCGACCGGCGGTGACGATCTCTTGCTTCATTCGTCGCGTGCTCAGCAGCCGGATGCCCAGCAGGGCAGCGGCAAGAGCACTCGGGCTCGGGCCAAGAGCCATGCGGATCTCGGGGCCGGCTATTACGAGGCTCGCCAGTTTTCCACGGCCCTGGATGAGGCGAGAATTGCCATTGCTGCGGATTCTTCCTATGCCCCTGCCCACAATCTGTTGGCCCTGGTCTATATGGAGCTCAAGGAGCATCGTGCTGCCAGCGATGCCTTCGAGCGGGCCTTGAAGCTAGAACCTGGGGATCCGGAAATCAGCAATAATTACGGCTGGTTCCTGTGTCAGATTGGTCAGGAGCCCAAAGGCCTGGAGTATCTTCAGGCAGCAGTGCGTAATCCCCTGTATGCCGCGCCGGCGGTGGCCTTGACCAACGCGGCGGCCTGCGCGCAAAACATCAAGAATTTCGATAGGGCGGGCGAGTATCTGGCGCAAGCTCTGCGCGTCGATCCGAACAATCCTCGAGCTCTGTTTATGTTGGCGGAGCTGAACCACAAGCTGGGGCGTTACGGCGAAGCCCAACTGCGCATCGCGGCCTTCCACCGCCTCGTTGAGGCTAGTGCCGAATCGACTTGGCTGGCTCTTCGTATCGCCCGTGGTCAGGGGAATCGGGGGGATGAGGCCAGGTTCGGTGCCCAGTTGCGGCAGAAATTTTCCACCAGCAATGAATTCCAGAAAATGCTTCAGGGACAATACGAATGAGCGAGCAAAGTCTCGATGCCGATGCCGGACCTGAGTTGCCCCCAGTGCCAGAAACCATACCGGTGCAATTGCCCGGTGCTCGCTTGCGCCAGGCCCGTGAGGGTATGGGCATGGGTATTGACGACGTGGCGCAGATACTCAAGTTCAGCCATCGGCAGATCGAGGCGCTGGAACGGGATGACTATCAGGTCTTGCAAGGTGCGACCTTCGTGCGGGGCTTTGTTCGGGTCTATGCCAAATTGTTGAAGTTGGATGCCGGGGATCTGTTGTCCCGCCTCGATACCGAGGTGCCTGTGACCCAGGCGGAAATCGCAGCTCCCTGCAACATGGGGGATGCGGCGCCGGAAGCCTTTGTTGAGCGCAACCAGCGTGCATTGATCATCGGTTTGTTGTTCCTGGTGGTTGCTGTCGTGGCGGGCTATCTGTACACCCGCCGGGATGTAGGAGCACCGGAAGGGACCGTACCCCTGTCCTCTGTGGCAAACCCGGCCGTGGAGGCGATGCCCCCACCCATGGAGTCTCAGGTGCCAGTGACCGTTTCCTCCCCTGTTGAACCGGTGTCTCCGGACACCGCTGCGGCGGCGCCGCTACCAATGCAGTCGGCCGCAGCGGTGGCCGCTGCTCCAGCGTTGGTCTTCGATTTTGACGATATCTCCTGGCTGGAGGTGAAGGACGCCACCCAGCGCATCATACTGACCGGGGAGTTCCCCAAAGGTAGCCATCAGACGGTCAGCGGCCGTCCTCCCTACCAGCTCTGGATCGGAAAAGCCTCCGGGGTGCGCGTGGTTTATGGGGATCGCAAGGTGGATCTCCAGCCCCATACCCGCGACGCCGTCGCCCGCCTGACCCTGGATTGATTCCCATGGATGCTTCCTTGCCGGACGGGCCCCTGTCCCGCCGAGTCACCCGTTCCGTTCGCGTTGGCAGCGTCCTGATGGGCGGTGGCGCGCCTGTGGTCGTGCAGTCCATGACCAACACCGATACCGTGGATGATTTCGCCACGGCGATGCAGGTGGCTCAGTTGGCCCGGGCCGGCTCCGAAGTGGTGCGGATCACCGTCAATACCCGGGAAGCGGCCATGGCTGTGCCGAAGATTCGGGAGCGACTGATCGCCATGGGCCAGGACGTGCCCTTGGTGGGGGATTTCCACTTCAACGGCCACAAACTCTTGACCGAGGTGCCGGAATGCGCCGAGGCCCTGGCCAAGCTGCGCATCAATCCGGGTAACGTGGGCAAGGGCGCCCGCCGTGACGAGCAGTTCGCCCAATTGATCGAAATTGCCTGCCGCTACGACAAGCCGGTTCGCATTGGCGTCAACTGGGGCAGCCTGGATCAGGATCTGCTGGCCCGGATCATGGACGAGAACGCCCATCGTGCCGTGCCCCGCGACGCGGTGCAGATCATGCGCGAAGCGATGGTGGCCTCCGCCATCGAGTCGGCCCGCAAGGCCGAGGAACTGGGCCTGTCCGCCGACCACATCGTGCTCTCCTGCAAGGTCTCGGGCGTCCAGGATCTGATCGCGGTCTATCGGGAACTGGCCCGGCGTGGCGATTACGCCCTGCATCTGGGCCTGACCGAGGCCGGCATGGGTAGCAAGGGCATCGTGGCATCCACTGCGGCGCTTTCCGTGCTGTTGCAGGAAGGCATTGGTGACACCATCCGCATTTCCCTGACTCCGGAACCTGGCGGCGATCGAACCCGGGAAGTGATCGTGGCCCAGGAGATACTCCAGACCATGGGGCTGCGCGCCTTCACTCCCCTGGTAGCAGCCTGCCCAGGTTGCGGCCGTACCACCAGCACCTATTTCCAGGAACTGGCCCAGGATATCCAGACCTATGTCCGCGACCGGATGCCCCAGTGGAATCTGGAGCGGGTCGGAGTGGAGAACATGAGCCTGGCGGTGATGGGCTGCGTGGTCAATGGTCCGGGGGAAAGCAAACATGCCAATATCGGTATTTCCCTACCCGGTACCGGCGAGGAGCCGGTGGCGCCAGTCTATGTGGACGGGGAGCGGGTCACCACACTGCGCGGCGACAATATTGCCGCCGAGTTCCGCCAGATCATCGATGATTATGTGGCGCGCACCTATCCGCCGCGCCTCTGACCTTTTTCAAACATGAGCCAAACTTTGCAAGCCATTCGCGGGATGAACGACATCCTGCCCGACGAAGCCGAACTCTGGGAACAGTTCGAGGAACTGGTCCGCGACTGGCTGCGAGCCTATGGCTACCGGCCCATCCGCATGCCGCTGGTGGAAGCCACGCCCCTGTTCTGCAGGGCCATCGGCGAGGTGACCGATATCGTCGAAAAGGAAATGTATTCCTTCGAGGACAGTCTCAACGGGGAAAAACTGACCTTGCGTCCCGAAGGCACGGCCTCCTGCGTGCGGGCCGTGCTCCAGCACAACATGCTCTATGAAGGACCCAAGCGACTCTGGTACATGGGTCCCATGTTTCGCCATGAGCGTCCCCAGAAGGGACGCTATCGCCAGTTTCATCAGGTGGGCGTGGAGGCCCTGGGCTTTGCCGGTCCCGACGTGGATGCCGAACAGATCCTGATGGGTGCCCGGCTCTGGGATGACCTGGGCCTGGAGGGCATCCGCCTGGAAATCAACACCCTGGGCCAGGCCGAGGAGCGGGCGCGCCATCGCGCCGAACTGATCGACTACCTGAGCCGTCATGAACCGCGCCTCGACGCCGATGCCCGGCGTCGCCTGCATACCAATCCGTTGCGTATCCTGGATACCAAGAATCCGGAGATGCAGGATCTGGTGGAAGGCGCCCCCAAACTGATCGACTATCTGGGCGAGGAATCCCTCAAGCATTTCGAGGGGGTGCAGGCCGTGCTGCGGGATGCGGCGATTCCCTACCGGATCAACCCGCGCCTGGTGCGGGGCCTGGACTATTACAACCTGACGGTGTTCGAGTGGATATCCGATCAGCTCGGTGCCCAGGGCACGGTCTGCGCGGGCGGTCGTTACGACGGCCTGGTGCAGCAACTGGGCGGCAAGCCGGCCCCGGCCTGCGGCTTCGCCATGGGCGTGGAACGGCTGCTGGCTCTGTGGCTGGAGCAGGGCCACGAGCCGGCCCGGCCGGCGCCCGATATCTATCTGGTGCACCAGGGGGAAGCGGCCAGCCGCCATGCCTTCCTCGTGGCGGAACAACTTAGGGATGCCGGCTTTGCCGTGCATTTTCATTGTGGTGGCGGCGGCTTCAAGGCTCAGATGAAACGGGCCAATGGCTCCGGCGCGCAATTGGCGGCCATCATCGGCGATGAAGAAGCGGCGGCCGCCGAAGTGACCCTGAAGCCCTTGCGGGACCAGGCGGAACAGCGGCGCGTGCCCCTGGCCCAGGTGGCCGAGGTGGCGGGCGAATGGATTTTCGGTAGCGGGGAATAGGAGAACGAACAATGGCTGTCTACGACCTCGAAGAGCAGGAACAACTCGAAGAAATCAAGACCTGGTGGAAGCTGCATGGCAACCGGATCACCACCCTGGCGCTGGTGGTGGCTCTGGCCGCCGTGGGCTGGCAGGGCTGGAACTGGTGGCAGCGCAACCAGGCGGCTCAGGCCTCGGCCATCTACATGGGGCTGGAAAAAGCCGCTGGCGAGCGGGATATCAAGCGCACCCGTGAACTGGCCGGGGAACTGATCGACAAGTTCCCGCGCACCACCTACGCCGGCATGGGCGCGCTGCTTTCGGCACGGGTGCAGGTGGATGGCAAAGACGCCAAGAATGCCAGGCTGCAATTGCAGTGGGCGGCAGAAAACACCCGGGATCAGTCCCTGCGCGATCTGGCTCGGTTGCGCCTGGCCGCTCTGCTGATCGACGAGAACTCCTATGACGAGGCTCTCAAACAACTGGCGGCAGAGCCGGGAAGCGCTTTTTCCCCCCGCTATGCCGAATTGAAGGGGGATGCCCTGGCTGCCCAGGGCAAGCTGGCCGAGGCCCGCACCGCCTATGATGTTGCTCTTTCTGGGTTGGAGAAACAGCCTCGTGGCCAGGGTGAGGCTGCTGCCATGCAGTCCGCCTACCGGGAAATGCTCCAGGCCAAGCGCGATGCCATGGGGAGCGCCAAGTGAAGACCCTGCGCCTGATACTGCCCCTTGCCGCCCTGATACTGGGAGGCTGCTCGACCATCGACAAATACAACCCCTTCTCCTCCACCGATCCCAAAACACGGCCGGCGGAGCTGTCGGTCATAGATCCGGTGACGGCCCGGATGGTGCCCCTCTGGCGGGCCTCCATCGGCAAGTCCCAGGATTACGTGCTGAGCCCGGCAGTGGCCGGAAACGCTGTCTATGCCGCTTCCCCGGATGGCGTACTGGCCCGTTTCGATCAGGGCAAGGAACGTTGGCGCATCTCCGTGGGCCAGACCCTTTCCGGGGGCGTCGGTGCTGATGGCAAGCTGGTGGCGGTGGGCACACCCAAGGGCGAGGTGCTGACTTTCGACGCCGAAACCGGTGCCGCAAAATGGAAAGCACGGGTCAGCTCCGAGGTACTGGCGGCGCCCGTGCTTGCCGAGGGCATGGTGGTGGTGCGCAGCGGTGATTCCCATATCGCCGCCCTGGAGGCTGCCGATGGCAAGCGGCGCTGGATATATCAGCGAGCCACGCCTTCCCTCAGCCTGCGCTCCAGCGTAGGCGTCCTGGCGGTGCCGGGGGGGCTGCTGGCGGGATTCCCCGGCGGCAAGGTGGTGGCCCTGGCCCTGAACAATGGTGCCGTGGCCTGGGAAACCGTGGTCACAACCCCCAAAGGGGCCACCGAACTGGAACGGATGGCTGACATCACTAGCCTGCCTCAGCTCAATGACCGTCATGCCTGTGCGGTGGCTTTCCAGGGACGGGTGGCCTGTTTCGATGCGGCTGGCGGCAATACCGTGTGGTCACGGGACATCTCCTCCCTTCAGGGTCTGGACATGGATGGCCGCGCCGTCTACGTGAGCGACGACAAGGGTGCCGTCCAGGCCTATGACCGCAACAGCGGCTCCAGCCTGTGGCGCCAGGCCAAGCTCACCAACCGCCAGCCTTCCCGGCCCCTGGTGATCGGAGGTTATGTGGCGGTGGGGGATGTGCAGGGATGGGTGCATCTGCTGCGACGGGACGACGGTGCCTTCGGCGCCCGTATCGCCACCGATGGCAGCCCCATCGTGGCACCTCCCACCCCGCTGGGGAATGGCCTTCTGGTACAGACCCGGGACGGCGGACTTTTTGCATTTGGAATCGAGTAAATCATGGATCCCACCCTGGTGCTGGTTGGCCGCCCCAATGTCGGCAAGAGCACCCTGTTTAATCGCTTGACCCGCTCTCGGGACGCCCTGGTGGCGGACATGCCCGGCCTGACCCGGGACCGCCATTACGGCCATGGCCGGGGCGGCCCTCGGCCCTTCCTGGTGGTGGATACCGGCGGCTTCGAGCCCCAGGCCAAAGAGGGGATCGTTCAGGAAATGGCGCGCCAGGCCGAGGCAGCCATTGCCGAGGCGGATGTGCTGCTGTTCATCGTGGACGGTCGTACCGGTCTCACCCCCCAGGACAAGGCCATCGCCGACCGCTTGCGGCGCACTGGCCGACCCTTGCATCTGGTGGTCAACAAGGCCGAGGGCATGAACCGCTCCATCGTCGCCGCCGAGTTTCATGAACTGGGTTGCGGCGATCCCCTGGTGATTTCCGCCGCTCATGGCGATGGTGTGCGGGAACTGGTGGAACTGGCCCTGGAGCCCTTTCCGGAGAATTCGGCGGAAGAGGAGGCGGAAAAAGGTCCCCGGGTGGCCATTGCCGGTCGACCCAACGTAGGCAAGAGCACCCTGATCAACACCCTGCTGGGCGAGGAACGGGTCATCGCCTTCGACATGCCCGGCACCACCCGGGATGCCATCGAGATTCCCTTTGAGCGCAACGGTCGTCACTACACCCTGATCGACACTGCCGGCCTGCGCCGCAAGGGCAAGGTCTTCGAGGCGGTGGAAAAGTTCTCGGTGATCAAGACCCTCCAGGCTGTGGAAGAGTCCAACGTGGTGGTGCTGATGCTGGACGCCAGCCAGGACATTTCCGATCAGGATGCTCATATCGCGGGTTTTTGCATCGAAGCCGGCCGCGCCCTGGTACTGGCCATCAACAAGTGGGACATGGTGGACGGCTATCGCCGTGAGCGGATCAAGCAGGATGTGGCGCGCAAGCTCAACTTCCTCGGTTTTGCCCGGGTGCATTACATCTCGGCCCTGGAGGGCCAGGGTATCGGTGGCGTGTTGTCCTCGGTGGATAAGGCCTATGCCGCCGCCATGGCCAAGCTGCCCACGCCCAAGCTGACCCGGGCGCTGATTGATGCAGTCCAGAAGCAGACGCCGCCCCGTCACGGCGTCTTCCGTCCAAAGCTGCGCTATGCCCATCAGGGCGGCAGCAATCCACCCATTATCGTCATTCATGGCAATGCCCTGGAGCATGTGCCGGATTCCTATACCCGCTATCTGGAAAGAGTTTTCATGGAAGCCTTCAAACTTCAGGGAACGCCGTTACGTGTTCAGTACAAGACCAGTCACAATCCTTACTCGGACAAGTGACGTCTGCGCCCGCCCAGGCTGGAAAGCCATGGGGAAATCGATTAAAGTGCCAACTCAAAAATAGAACAGGGGGTTCCCCATGAGCAGTAAAGGGCAAATGCTACAAGACCCGTTCCTGAATACGCTACGTCGTGAGCATATTCCCGTTTCCATCTACCTGGTCAATGGCATCAAGCTGCAAGGTCAGGTCGAGTCCTTCGATCAGTATGTGGTGCTGCTCAAGAATACCGTGACCCAGATGGTCTACAAGCACGCCATTTCCACCATTGTGCCGACGCGACCCGTCAATTTCAGCACCGACGCCACCGATTGATGGATTGATGCCCCATTCCGCCGGCAGAGCGGGGCCGGTTTCCCCCGCCTGCAATGTTTGACCGCCCCGCCTCAGGTTCCTCGTCCACTTCGGGAGCCGTTCTCGTCCAGTTGGATTTTGGCGCCGAGGATTACGCCGAACGCCTGGATGAGCTTGAACTGCTGGCGACCAGCGCCGGTGCCACGCCCCTGGCCGTGGTCGGCGGCAAGCGCGGCAGCCCCGATCCCGCTACTTTCGCGGGCAAGGGCAAGGTGGCGGAAATCGGCGACACCGCCCGGCTGCATGGCGCCGAACTGATCATCTTCAATCACGAGCTGTCCCCGGGCCAGCAGCGCAATCTGGAAAAAATCCTGCAAATCCGGGTGGTGGATCGCACCAGCCTGATCCTGGACATCTTCGCCCTGCGCGCCCGCAGCCATGAAGGCAAGCTTCAGGTGGAGCTGGCTCAGTTGCAGCACCTGGCGACGCGATTGGTGCGGGGCTGGACTCACCTGGAGCGGCAGAAGGGCGGCATCGGCCTGCGTGGCCCCGGCGAGAAACAACTGGAGACCGACCGGCGCCTGCTGGGCAAGCGGGTTGCCCTGCTCAAGGAGCGACTGCGCATCCATGAACGGCAGCGGGCGGTGCGTCGTCGCTCGAGGGAGCGCAGCGAGGTCCTGTCGGTATCTTTGGTGGGCTATACCAACGCGGGCAAGAGCACCCTGTTCAACGCCCTGACCAAGGCCGGTGCCTACGCGGCGAATCAGTTGTTCGCCACCCTGGACACCACCTCCCGTCGCCTGTTCGTGGAAGGCGCGGGGCAGATTGTCATCTCCGATACCGTGGGGTTCATTCGCGACCTGCCTCACTCCCTGGTGGCTGCCTTTCATGCCACACTGGAAGAAACCGCCATGGCGGACCTGCTGCTGCATGTGGTGGATTCCGCCAGCCCGGATCGGGACCAGCAGATGACGGCGGTGAGCCGGGTGCTGGAAGAGATCGGCGCTGGCGGGGTACCCCAGATCCTGGTCTGGAACAAGATCGACCTGAGCGCCGTGGAGCCAGGCATCGACCGTGGCGAGGACGATGACCATGGTAAAATCCGCCGCGTTCGTTGCAGTGCACGAACCGGCGCCGGCCTGGCACTCCTGCGCGAGGCCCTGGCCGAGGTGGCGCGGGAGCGTAACGGACAGCCCGACGCAGACGCAGCAGTGCCTGGTCATTGCACCGGCTACCCATTCAACCAACCCGGAACTTCATCATCGTGATTGCCGGAATTCTCATGTCTTTGAACGACCACGGCTGGGGCAACAAGCCGGATGGTGACAAGAAGGGCAACGGAGATCAGGGTCCCCCGGACCTGGATGAACTCTGGCGCGACTTCAATCGCCGGCTGTCCGGAATGTTCGGCGGCAAGCGGGGCGGCGGTGGCAATGGCGGTGGCTTCGGTGGCGGCGAAATGCCCTCCCTGACTCCGCGCCAGTTCGGTGGCGGCGTTGGTCTGCTGCTGGGCTTGGTGGCGGTGCTGTGGATCGCCAGTGGCTTCTACATCGTCGATGCCAGTCAGCGGGGCGTGGTCTTGCAGTTCGGACGCTACAAGGAAACCACCGATCCGGGCCTGCGCTGGCGCATGCCCTGGCCCATCCAGAGCCATGAGGTGGTGAACCTGTCCGGGGTGCGCACCGTGGAGGTGGGCTACCGGGGCTCGGAAAAGAACAAGGTGCTGAAGGAGGCCCTGATGCTGACCGACGACGAGAACATCGTCAGCGTCCAGTTCGCCGTGCAGTACCTGCTGAAGAGCCCCCAGGACTACATATTCAAGAACCGCTTTCCCGACGAGGCTGTGACCCAGGCCGCCGAGACGGCGATCCGCGAAGTGGTGGGCAAGAACAAGATGGACTTCGTGCTCTACGAAGGGCGCGACGTGATCGCCGCCAACACCACCAAGCTGATGCAGGACATTCTGGATCGTTATGAAACGGGCATTCAGATTCGGGCCGTGACCATGCAAAGCACCCAGCCGCCGGAGCAGGTACAGGCCGCTTTCGACGATGCGGTGAAGGCTGGGCAGGACAGGGAGCGGCAGAAGAACGAGGGCCAGGCCTACGCCAACGATGTGATACCGCGTGCCCAGGGCACCGCCGCCCGGCTGACCGAGGAAGCCTCGGGTTACAAGAGCCGCATCGTCGCCACCGCCCAGGGCGACGCCTCGCGCTTCAAGCAGATACTGGTCGAATACGCCCGCTATCCGGAAGTCACCCGGCAGCGCATGTATCTGGAGACGCTGCAACAGATCTACAGCAACACGAGCAAGGTGATGGTGGATGCCAAGGGCCAGGGCAACCTGCTCTATCTGCCCCTGGACAAGCTGATGCAGGCTGCCAGTGTCGGCGTGGCCGCCCAGGCCGGGCCCAGCGAGCCGGCACCAGCCAGTCATGCCCCGTCGGCGCCGGTTTCCAATGAAGTGCCGCCGCAACTGGAAAAGGCTCCGCCGGTGGGGGGGAGCGGTGACAATCGTTCGCGGGATTCCCTGCGTTCCCGGGATAGGGGGATTCGCTGATGCATCGCCAATTATCCATCGCTGCGGCTGTTGTGGTCGGCCTGTTGCTGCTCCTCAATACCATAATCTTCACCGTGGATCAGCGCCAGTACGCCCTGGTCTTTCAGTTGGGCGAAGTCAAGGACGTGATCACCGATCCGGGCCTTACCGTCAAATGGCCCCTGCTGCAGAACGTGCGCTTTTTTGATAAGCGCATCCTGACCCTGGACTCCGTGGAACCGGAACGTTTTCTGACGGCGGAGAAGAAACCCGTGCTGGTGGACTCCTACGTCAAATGGCGCATCCATGACGTGAAGCAGTACTACGTTTCTGTGGCTGGCGACGAGCAGGTGGCACGCACCCGTCTTTCCCAGACCGTGAATTCCGGCCTGCGGGAGGAGTTCGGTCGTCGCACCGTCCACGACGTGGTGTCCGGCGAACGGGACAAGATCATGAACGAGGTGCAGCGCAAGGCCGATGCCGATGCCCGCACCATGGGCGTGCAGATCGTCGATGTGCGCCTGAAGCGGGTGGATTTCCCACCCGAGGTTTCCGAGTCGGTCTATCGCCGCATGGAAACCGAGCGCAAGCGGGTGGCCAACGAGCTGCGTTCCCAGGGTGGCGCCGAGGCCGAGAAGATCAAGGCCGATGCCGACCGCCAGCGGGAGGTGATCGTTGCCGAGGCCTATCGGGAGGCCCAGAAGGTCAAGGGCGAGGGTGACGCCAAGGCTGCTTCCGTCTATGGCGAGGCCATGGGCCGCAACCCCGAGTTCTACGCCTTCTACCGCAGCATGGAGGCCTATCGGTCCAGCTTCCGCAGCAAGAGCGATGTGCTGGTGGTGGAGCCCAATTCCGACTTTTTCAAGTATCTGAAAAGCGCCGGCCGCGGCGGCAAGTGATCGTGACGGCGTCCACGCTACTGCTGGCCTTCGCCCTGATGCTGGTGATCGAAGGTCTGTTGCCTTTTCTCGCGCCCCGGGTGTGGCGGGAGACCTTCCGCCGGGTGACCGAATTTACCGATGGCCAGCTCCGGTTCATCGGCTTGTCCTCCCTGCTGACGGGACTGATTCTGATGATGGTGGTGAAGTAATGCGCTGGTTATTGCCTGAAGCAATCGAGGACATCCTGCCGCTGGAGGCGGGCCGGGTTGAGATGCTGCGCCGGGGTTTGCTGGATGAATTCAGTCGGCACGGTTATCAATACGTCATTCCTCCGCTGCTGGAGTATGTGGAATCCCTGCTCACCGGTAGCGGCCGCGATCTGGACCTGCGTACCTTCAAACTGGTGGACCAGGCCTCCGGCCGTGCCATGGGCATCCGCGCCGACATCACGCCCCAGGTGGCGCGCATCGATGCCCATCTGCTCAACCGGCGTGGCGTCACCCGCCTGTGCTACAGCGGCAGCGTGTTGCATACCCTGCCGGCGGGTTTCCACGCCACCCGGGAACCCCTGCAAATCGGCGCCGAGCTGTATGGCCACGCCGGCCTGGAAGCCGACATCGAAATCATTCGCCTGCTGGCCCGCTCCCTGGGCCTGGCCGACCTGGCCGCGTCGCGCATCGACCTGGGTCACGTGGGCCTGTTCCGGGCACTGGCGGCGGAGGCAGGCCTGAGCGGCAGCGTTGAGGAGGATGCATTCATCGCCCTCCAGGCCAAGGACCTGCCCAGCCTGCGCCAGATATTGGCTAATGCGGTCCCGGGCCAGGCCAAGGACGGCCTGTTGGCCCTGGCTGAACTCTATGGCGGCCCCGAGGTGCTGGCTCGTGCCCGCCAGGTGCTGCCGCCCATCGTTGCTCCCCAACTGGATGAATTGCAGTGCCTGGCTGATGCCCTGGCTGATCTGCCGGTGAGCTTCGATCTGGCCGATCTGCGGGGTTACCACTATCACAATGGCGTGGTGTTTGCCGCCTATTGCCAGGGCAGCCCTGTGGCCCTGGCCCTGGGCGGGCGCTACGACAAAGCGGGGGCTGCTTATGGCCGCGCCCGTCCGGCCACAGGTTTTTCGATGGACCTGCGTGAACTGGTGCGACTTGGCTCCAAGTCTGTCGGTGCGGGAGCGATTCTGGCACCCTGGCCCGGGGCGGATGCTGTGGGCCGAGCCTTGCAGACGCGGGTGGATAGCCTGCGCGCCGCGGGCGAGACTGTGGTGGTGGCACTACCCGGCCATGAGGGCAACTGGACCGAGACCGGTTGTGATCGCCAGTTGCGGGAGCGGGATGGTCAATGGATTATCGAAGTATTGAAGGAAACGGGAAATGGCTAAGAACGTAGTCGTCGTCGGAACCCAATGGGGCGACGAGGGCAAGGGCAAGATCGTCGATTGGCTCACGGATCACGCCCAAGGCGTGGTGCGCTTTCAGGGAGGCCACAATGCCGGCCATACCCTGGTGATCGGCGGCAAGAAGACCGTGCTGCATCTGGTGCCCTCCGGCATCCTGCGGGAGGGCGTGGTCTGCTACATCGGCAACGGCGTGGTACTGTCTCCCGAGGCCCTGGTCAAGGAGCTGGATGAACTGAAGGATGCCGGCATTGAGGCGGAGCAACGCATCCGCATCTCCGAGGCCTGTCCCCTGATCCTGCCCTACCATCAGGCGCTGGATCTGGCTCGGGAAGCCGCCAAGGGTGCTGGCAAGATCGGCACCACCGGGCGCGGCATCGGCCCCGCCTACGAGGACAAGGTGGCCCGTCGCGCCATTCGTCTCCAGGATCTGGCCAAGCCCAAGCGCTTCGCCGAGAAGTTGGCCGAGCTTCTGGACTATCACAACTTCATGTTGAAGAACTATCACGGCGTCGCCACCGTGGACTTCCAGAAGACCCTGGATGGAGCCCTGGCCCTGGCGCCGCGCCTGACAGCGATGATCGCCGACGTGCCGCGGGCACTCTACGACGCCCACAACGCCGGCAGCAACCTGCTGTTCGAAGGCGCTCAGGGTAGCCTGCTGGATATTGACCACGGCACCTATCCCTTCGTCACCTCCAGCAACTGCGTGGCGGGGGCGGCGGCGGCGGGGGCTGGCGTCGGGCCGGGCATGCTGCACTACGTACTGGGCATCACCAAGGCCTATACCACACGGGTTGGCAGCGGTCCCTTCCCCACCGAACTCTACGATGCCGTGGACAAGCTGGATCCGGTGGGCAAGTACCTAGCCACCAAAGGCCACGAATTCGGCGCCACCACCGGACGGGCGCGCCGCTGCGGCTGGTTCGACGCCGCAGCCCTGAAGCGTTCGATTCAGATCAACGGCGTCTCCGGCCTGTGCGTGACCAAGCTGGACGTGCTCGATGGTGTCGAGGAACTCAAGATCTGCACCGGTTACCGCATCAATGGCGCGGTGTCGGACATCCTGCCGGTGGGGGCCGACGATCTGGCCTGCTGCGAACCCATCTACGAGGTCCTGCCGGGCTGGAAGGAAAGCACTGTCGGGGTCAAGACCCTGGCCGAACTGCCGGCCAATGCACGGGCCTACATCAAGCGCATGGAAGAGACCTGCGCCGTGCCCGTGGACATGATTTCCACCGGCCCGGACCGGGAGGAAACCATCGTCCTGCGCCATCCCTTCAAGTAAGGGGTAGCCGCTCGAATTCGAAGATTTCCACGCTGCTGGTCTGATGCCGCAGGGAACCGGGTCGGCAGGCGGTGAGCTTGATGCGACCCCTGGATTCCGTCAGCAGGGTGAAGTCCCGGCGGGAGGCTGGTGCACGGGGAATCAGCAGTGCCTCCCGTTGATCTAGCCGGGGCGGCGAGGTCAACAACAGGGCAGCCACCGGTTCTGCAGTGGCGTTGTTGGTAGCAATGCGCACCGCTACGGCACCCGGTGCCAGCAGTTCCAACCCAACTTCCAAGTTGTCGGCATTTTCGGTCCGGACCCAGCGCACCAGCCATATGCTCCAGGGCGTGGCAGGCGTTGGCCGCAAGCCCAGTACGCTGCCGGCGACCAGTCCGCCGGTCTCGCCCGACAGATGCATCAGGGCGTAGCCGCTGGGGTTTTCGTTGAGCACCAGCCAGTCGGAACAATGGTTCAGGCCGGTAGCACCATCGCGCAGAAGATCCCAGATCTCCCCCAGGCGGGTGCATACCTGAACCCGGCGGTTGCTCCGGCGGCGTATCTGGGTGCGGGTCGGAGGCTTGGTCCAGTGCATCAGTGCCCGCCGCAGGGCGCTGATGCAGACGGCCTGGTCCTCCTCTGCAGGCAGATCCAATTGGCGGACGGGGATGCCGGCCTCCAGGTGGACCAACCGGCTGGCGAAATATTCGCCCAGGTCCACACAATGAAAGTAGATCAGATCCCCTTCCCGGGGCGGCGGTCGCCGGCGCAGGGCGACCGGCAGTTGATCCTGGGCGCAATCGAGCCAGTACCAGTCGCCGTCCTGATCCGGTCGATGACGCTGGACCCGGACCTTGTCACCCTGATCGTGGATCAGCTTGCCCAGGAAGATCAATTCCGGGGGAGCGAAGCTTTCCGGCTGGGCCGCCGCCAGGGCCAGCATGGCTCCCGGCAGGCCGGTGGCGGCATCGGTCTCCATCTTCATGGCATCCCGGACACGCATCCAGAAACCGGCGGGCAGGCGCACGCCCGAGAGAAAACCAATCAGCATCTGGCGCAGCAGGGAGGCTTCCCGGCTAGGCGATACCTGGGTCTGGAGTTCGTGAACCTGGCCCATCACCTGGGTGAGGGTGCGCAATGGCGGCGCCAGGGGCAGGCTGGCATTGCGCAACAAGCCCAGCAGGGCATTCTCGGTGGCTGCCAGGCGGGGCAGCAATGTTGTGGCGAGCTCCCGTCCCTGGGCTGGCGAGAGGCTCGCTGCGAGCAGTCCCCGGAGATGGCGCCGCAGGGGAACCAGATTTTGCAAGGGGTCCGGGTCGTCCTCCCGGGACAGCCAAGCGAGGGTTGCGGCGATAGGGGATGAGTTGGGCTGGGTCATTAATTCCCGCCGGTTCGGCGCTGCAATCGTTTCAGTCGGCCACCCCCCTTTGACAGGGAGCGCTTTTCAAGTAGAATCCGCGCCTCCTTAACAGGCGCGTAGCTCAGCTGGTTAGAGCACCACCTTGACATGGTGGGGGTCGTTGGTTCGAGTCCAATCGCGCCTACCAAGTTTCCCAGTATTGGCGCGGGTTTCAGAGGTTTTAAGCTGATTCCTGCGTCATGGCGGAACCTTGGTTTCACGTCACAGAACGTCACATTTCTCTTCAGCACGGCACAGTTTACGCCACAGCGGCCTGGGCGTCCCAGGGCTTGGCATTATTGGCATAGCCGGCCAGGTAGTCCGGTGCCAGGTGCGCGTACTGCATGACCATCTTCAGGTCAGCCCACCCCCCCCCAGCTTCTGCAGCACCTCCAAGCGTGCCGCTCATGACGTGCCAGCTCGCCCAGGTGTGGCGTAAGTCGTGCCAACAAAAATCCTCGATGCCTGCTCGTTCCAAAGCTTCAAGCCAAGCCTTCGTGCTCGTCTGATGGACGGGCCGTCCAGCTTTCGGAAAAACCCAGCGCGGATGTTTGCCTCGCCAAGCCTCCAATACTGCTACTGCTCTAGTTGAGAGCGGAACAGCCAGGGATTTGCCATTCTTGGTTTTTTCACCAAGCACCCAAGTAGTGGAGTTGAGGCGCCTGCGCAGCTTTTCGCGCAGGTCGCCTCGAATGATGGGATGGACTCCCCCGTCCTTTTGGCGCCCAATGGGCGCCACCGGTGCTCGTGGGGACGGGGATCGGTCTTCGACGAGAGGAGTCCAAAATGCATGCTACTACCGTGGCCGTTGATCTTGCCAAGAGTGTATTCCAAATTGCCGTTGCTGATGACAAGTGGAAAGTCATTGAGCAGCATCGACTGACCCGCAGTCAGTTTGAACGTTGGTTCCAGAATCGGGAAGTCAGTCTTGTCATCATGGAAGCCTGTGGCTCCGCCCACCATTGGGGACGCTGGTTCAATCGGTTGGGCATCGAGGTCCGTCTGTTGCCCGCCGCTTACATCCGGGCCTACGTCAAACGCAACAAGACCGATGCCGCCGATGCCTGTGCCCTGTTGGAGGCTGCCCGCTGTGCCGACATCGTGCCGGTCCAGGTGAAGTCAGTGGAACAGCAGGCCCTGCAAGGGCTGCACCGTATCCGGTCGCGCTGGATGGCGACCCGAACCTCCCGCATCAACACGCTACGGGGCTTCTGCCGGGAATTCGGTTTGGTGGTGCCCCAGGGGGCGCGAACCGGCATCGAAGCCATGAGTCGGGCCTTGGCTGATCCCGGCTCCGCTGTGCCTGCGTTGATCCGGGAATCGATGAAACTGCTGATCGAGGAAATCCGTCTGCTGGAGCAACGCATCGGCCAACTGGAACGAGAACTGACCGCCCTGGCGCGGCAGAGCCCGGCCTGTACCCAGCTGCTGACCATTCCCGGCATCGGGTTGCTGACGGCAACTGCCATGGTCGCGGCCACGGGTGGGACGGTCCGTCACTTCAAGGATGCCCGACACTTCGCCAGTTGGTTCGGTCTCACGCCCAAGGAATTCTCATCCGGCAACACCCGCAAGCTGGGGCGCATCTCCAAGAAGGGGGATCGCTATTTGCGCATGCTGCTGACTCATGGCGCCCGAGTGTTGCTACGGGCAGCGGTAGTCGGTCGTAACGCCGGCCGATCCCTGGATGGCTTGCGCACCTGGGCCACCAACATCCAGGCTCGAACCCACCACAACAAGGCGGCCTGTGTAATGACCAACGGGAATCCCCTTGGGATAACGCTGCCGGCAGCATCACGCTTGCCGCTTGTAGCGATTGGCGCTCCGTGAGCAGATTCCATGTCGGCACGGGCCAACGAGAGCCCACTTCAGATGCCGGATACAAGGTCCCCAGGGGATACGACTGCATGCGTTTCCCTACTGCCAGACCTATCGGTCAGTTTCCTTGCGTTCTGGGGGAGTCCATATACGCAGGGTTGGGCGTCTTTGCCAGCGCGCTGGACATTGACCCGCCTAAGATGTACAGTAGTGCGTACATATAAGGAGCCCCAGTATGGATGCGATTACCTACACTACAGCTCGCGCGAACTTGGCGACTACCATGGATCGGGTGTGCAACGACCACGAGGCGCTGATAATTACCCGCAACGGCGAACAGGCCGTTGTGATGCTTTCGCTCGAAGATTTCAAGGCGCTTGAAGAAACGGCCTACCTTCTGCGCACACCGGCCAACGCCAAGCGCCTGCTCTCGGCGATTGCTCAGTTGAACGCTGGGAAAGGTGTTGAGCGGAAGCTGGCCAAGTGAAGCTGATTTTTTCTGACGAGGCATGGGAAGACTACCTGTATTGGCAGAAGCAAGACAAGCGCATGGTGGAACGAATCAACAAGCTGATTCGGGAAACGGAGCGCGAGCCATTTAACGGCGTAGGCAAGCCGGAGCCGTTGAAGCACGCGCTATCGGGATTTTGGTCTCGGCGGATCACAGATGAACATCGCATGGTGTATCGCGTCGTGAACGATGCGCTGGAAATTGTGCAACTCCGTTTCCACTACTGACCCAAGACGCCCAATGTTTGAATTCACCGGCCTGCGCGGCTTTTCGCGCAGGCCGCCTCGAATGTAGAGTCGAGCGTAGGGTTTGCGTCACTCTGGTGCTCTCTCGTAGACCTCCTCTGGCTCCTTTGTCGTGGCAAGAAAGATTAGCCGTCCATCCGTTTGCCGTATGCGCCGGAAGTATTGCGGCTTGCCAGGAAAGCTGACGGATAGCATATTTCCTTGGACTCGATATGCTCCAGTGGCTGACTGCATTGGAACGGAGAGCAACGCATTCTTGTTTCGTCCGTAGCGGAACGTGGCCATGCCTCCCGTGTAATGTTTGAACTCCCATTCGCCGACAATTGGATCAGTTCCTTTGCGTGCGATGCCAACGCGTTTCATGACTTGTCTCTCCTTTGCGTTGGCTGGCCTGATGATCAACTCATCGCCATGTAAGTTGTAGCTTTGGACGGATTCTTCGGCACTAGGATCTGCGCTTGATCCAGCCAAACGCATGCGGAGTTTGTCTCCTTGAACTTCGTAGTGAAAATTCACGACGGCGCCAAACGTGGCAGTGGCATTTCCATTGGTGCTGAATTGCCACTGACGACCGAGCCCGCCCTTTGTTCTCGCCACGGATGACCAAAGCCCGGAAATACTTTCATCCGCGCAAGCTGGGGAGGATGTGCCTATCGCAAACAGAAGCAAAAGGATCAATTTCAATTTGACGGCCATTCTTGTACCTGTGCGTGTTGGACGGCATTGCATAAATATGAGAAGAGCTATTCATACCGATTGCGCCCGCGGCGACGAGGACCGCATCAATCATGTAAGCGGCGACGCACTGACGAAGCGACGGGACGAGGGCGCCCGTAAGCTCAGCAACCGACTCGTCTGAAATTCGTGTAATTCACCCCTGCGCAGGTACTTGGCGCCAGCCAACGCCCCCGCAATCGGCGTAATTCGGCACAGCCCGCTTCACCTCGCCCAGCAATTCAATGCGCCGGGGATATTTCCAAAAAGCTATTTGCTATGCAGCGACTCTCGCCGCAGGACCGGGCTCGTCCAACAAACGGTTCAGATCGCGGCTCGCTTCGCGATCACGATCTAACCTTATTCGTTGGGGGTGCCGTGCCACCAGCGCCGACTTTTGGAAAAGGAGAAAAGGCATGAGCGTCCCTACTGTTTTCTCAGTTCGTGGATGGGAACGGATAGGTTCTGTGGGCGATCTACGAATTCGATACCTTGCGGCATTGGGCCAAGGAGAGCGGACTCGGGTATGGGTAGTTGGATGTTTTGATAATCCAAACCACCCTCTTGATCCTTCTGATGCGGAAAGCAATCGAAACGAATTATTCGCTCTGGTATGGCAATTGGTTCGGTCGGATGTTCGAGCCATCCGGGAACGAGCCAGAGTTTTCCTTCGTGCCTTATGCCGTCGCACGTTACGACCATTCCATCGCCGAGACCAACAATGCACTTTAGAACGTGACGCATGCAAACCTCCTGTGGTTAATGGGAGTGAGACCCCCAACGTGGAAGTGAGCGGCCTGCGCGGCTTTTCGCGCAGGTCCGGTGAAATGAGAGGTGTGCGCCCAGCATGGGCGCGATGTAATGGGGTGGAAGTCCCCTGTGGGAGTACCGACATGGATTCGTCATGGATTCATGATAACCACTAGCCGAAGGCAAGGGCAAGGCCGCGAGGGCTTGTCCGGAGGAAGCCGGAGCGCAAACGTGCGAGGTGACGAACAGAAACTGCATAGAAGGCCGAGGGAGCCGAGGCGAGCTGGCACCACACAGCGAAGCCCGACGGTACGGCGCCTACGGTAAATGCAGCGCTTGTGCACGGAAACATCGCGTTCTTACCTGGGGAGATCTGCCGCGCGAGCGGTGGTGGAAGCTGAACGAGAGGTGGCCGGGTCGAGCCAGTCCCAATCGACCAGCGCCGATGCGGGCTGTCACGCATCAAGGGCGATCGAACAGGACAGCGACGTTCAGCAACCGACACAGCGCAACGGCCAGCAATGACCGATGTGAAGCGGCAGAAGTCAGCAGCGATCATAGTAGCCGGGCAGGTTGTGGCCCGGTGAAGGATCAAACAACGAAACGCAAGGAGCAGACGGAGCGATCTTGGCGAAGCCGAAGTATCCCCAGACGGGGAAGGCGAGCCGGCGAACAATCCGAACCGAGCCTTGAACCAAGACGAGACGAAGTGGAAACAACCGAGTGGATGACAGCGGTGCTTGCCAGCGACAACCTGCGCACCGCGTGGAACCGTGTGAAAGCCAACAAAGGGGCGCCGGGAATCGATGGCGTCACCATTGAAGACTTTCCCGCCTACCTGCGAACGCACTGGGAAGACATCCGTCACCAACTCGAAACCGGGCGCTACCGCCCCAGCGCCGTCCGCCGGGTTGAAATACCCAAGGACGACGGGGGCAAGCGGCTGCTGGGCATCCCGACCGTCATGGACCGGGTCATCCAGCAAGCCATCGCCCAAGTGCTCACGCCGATCTTCGATCCGAGCTTCTCGGCATCGAGTTTCGGCTTCAGACCGGGCCGCAATGCACACCAGGCCATCAGACAGGTACAACGGCATGTGAAGGACGGCTACGCCATGGCCGTGGACATCGACCTCGCCAAATTCTTCGACACTGTCAATCACGACGTGTTGATGAAGATACTCGGACGCACGATCCGCGACAAAGCGCTGCTGGCCCTGATTGGCCGCTACCTGCGCGCTGGCGTGCAGGTCGGTGAGCACATCGAGCCCAACGACATTGGAACGCCCCAGGGCGGTCCATTGTCGCCGCTCCTGGCCAATATCCTGCTCAACGAACTTGATCATGAACTCGAACGGCGCGGGCATCACTTCGCGCGGTACGCCGACGATATGGTCGTGCTGGTCAAAAGCCGGCGAGCGGGGGAGCGGGTCATGCAAAGTTTGACGCGCTACCTGGAAGGACGACTGAAGCTCAAACGCAACCCGGCCAAAAGCAAGGTGGCGAAGATGAGCGAATGCGGCTTTCTGGGCTTTACCATCATCCGGGGCAAAATCCGCTGGCTGGAAAAGAAGCTGGAGGCATTCAAGCACCGAGTGAGGGAACTCACCGGCAGAAGCTGGGGGGTGTCCATGGAGTACAGGCTGCACAAGCTGGGACAGTACGTGCGGGGCTGGCTGGGATACTTTGGTATCAGCGAGTATTACCGGCCGATCCCGGAACTGGACGAGTGGATCAGAAGACGCATCCGCATGTGCCATTGGAAACAATGGCGCTGGCCGCGCACAAAGATCAACCGGCTGCTGGCCTTGGGCGTGAGCCTGAAGACAGTGATCCAGCATGGCACCAGCAGCAAGAGTTGCTGGCACATGGCGCGCACCCCGGCGATGCAGCAGGCGTTGAATAATGACTGGTTCCTGGCCCAGGGGCTGCCGAGCATCAAGACGCTTTGGTGCCAGGCGCAGGGTTATTCGTCGTCGCCGAGCGAGCCAACTCGTTGAACCGCCCACTGCGGACCCGCACGGTGGGTGGTGTGGGGAGGGCCGGTTAGAAACCGGCCCTTACCCGATTGGGCCTTGGTACATCGGCTTTGTAGGAACAACGGGTTGTTGCCTCAGTTCTCCGGCAATCAAGCGGTAGTACCAAAATGCCTCGTCGTTCGTTAGGCACTCGCCAAAGCGAGCCGGCGACAGGCCGGTGACTCGGCGGATTTCACGCCCCATGTGCGACTGGTCGGCGAAGCCCGCATCGGCGGCGATGGCGGCAAGGTCCGGTGCGCTGCTGACGTGCGCCCCGATGCGGTGGATGAATGCCTCCTCGACGCGTGTGAAAAGTTGCAGGTCGCGGTAGCTCTGTCCGGTCCAGTCACGGACGCGGCGTTGCAGCTGGCGCAGGCTCCGCCCGGCGGTCGAATGCGCGGCGCGGGTAGCGAGAGAGCGCACCCAATCGCCGAGATAGGGTGCCGGGCTGGCTCGGCCCGGTTCGCACCATAGGGGCTGAAAATACGCTTCCAGCATCGCAAATGGGTCGTCATCGCGGGCGTCGATGATCGACTGGCAGGCCTGCAAGAGGGGCAGCGACGCAACTGCTTCCAGTGGCAGGTGCTGGTCGAGGTAGGTTTCCATGGGCTGGCAGATAAGGCGGCAGAGGGCTTCGGGATAGAAGCCGACCGATAGCGCATGTACTGCCCCCGGCGACCAACTGACTGAAGGGCGGCGTTGCGGCCCGGAAAAGACGAGACGCGGCAAGGCCGGTCCGAGTGTGGGCCGGGGACTCGCCCCACGCTCCTCCACCACATGCAGAGCCCCCTCAAAAATCCATGAAATCACTGCCATCGGCGTCGCCGGGTAGTAATTGAAACGTTCTGCATCGTTCAGCACACAGCCGCGCGTGTCGCGTTCGACGCCGGCCAGCATGCAAGCGCCAAGGGCGGGTGAAGGGATGTGCATGAAGGCGGTAGTGCGGGTCATTCGATGTCGTTTCCGTTCTAGCAAGGGAAATACGTCGTCGGCAACATGGCGGCAATGCAAACGTCGGAGCTTCAGATGAAAAAAACGATAATTCAGGGCCGTGTTTCACACAAGCTGCGAAGCATGGCGATTTCGGGGTGGATCGCGGCCAAGGTGCTGATCCGGCGTGCGCTGGGCCGGCGGCTCGTGGCAGAGTGGCCTTTCCTCGTCGAATACGGAACGCTGTATATCCGTGCCCAGTTCAACCATGCTTTTCGTCTGAGCAACGACATCGCGGCCAGCCGGGCCTATTTCGACAGCCTCTATGCGCTGCTCGAAACCTTTCCCGATGTCGATGTCCGGCCCACTGGAGAATGCGAGCCGCGCGGCCACTGGTTCGTACCGCAGGTTCGCCACAGCGACGCCACACTGCTTCATTTTCATGGCGGTGGCTACACCTTTTACGCCGGCGTGTCGCATCATTTCACCGCCTGCCTTGCCCACACGCTGGGCGCCGCGGTGTTCGCCCCGGACTACCGGTTGACGCCAGAGCACCCGCACCCGGCACAACTCGAAGATGGCCTGGCGGCATACAACTATCTGCTCGAACGTGGTATCGACCCGGCGACAATCGTGCTCTGCGGAGATTCGGCTGGTGGCCACCTGGCCTTGATGACCCTGGTCAGGCTGCACCAGGCAGGGTTGCCTAAACCAGCACTGACACTTGGCCTCAGCCCGTGGACCGATGTTGGCCGGCGAGGCGAGAGCCAGTTCGGCAACGATCCCTACGACCTCGTTCAGGGCTACATGACCTTGCAGTTCGCAGACTGGCTCAAAGGCGACCAGATCCTGAGCGACGCCGAACTGTCGCCGATCTGCCAGGATTTCCACGATCTGGGGCCGATATACCTGCAGGCCGGCGGCAAGGAAATCCTCGTCGACATGATCCGTGATTTTGCGGCGACGGTTGCCGCCCAGGGTAGCCGGGTGCGCTTGGATGTCTGGACGCATATGAACCACGAGTTCCACGCCTATGGGGACTATTTACCGGAAAGCCGCGATGCGTTGGCCCGGCTGCGCGAAGCCATTGCCTGGGCGCTCGGTCAGCCGAATGGGTTTGAAGCTGATGCCTGCACGGAATACGATTGCCTGAGGGGTTGAATTGCCAGTGCGGAAATCAAGTCGGTCGCCGCATTTGCTTGCAGGGTGGCGGTCTTTGCGTATTGGCAGGTGTCTCACGAACGATTCATGTAATGCTTTCATCGTCGATGCAGTGCTGAGGTCTAAGAGGCCCAACGTAATGTCGACAGCATAAGTGTCGTGTAATGACTTTCTGGGCTCTGTATAATCCGTACTTCTGTTTTGCAATTTATTGATTTCTCAGGACTGCAAATTTTTATCATGACAGTCTCCCCGGATTATCCTGCACCCATTGATTCCCCCAAGCCCAGGCTGCTGGATGAGGTTCGAGCGGCGCTGCGGGTTCGGCATTACAGTCTGCGAACCGAGCGTGCTTATGTCGGCTGGATTAGACGCTTTATTCTGTTTCATGACAAGCGCCATCCTGCCGAGATGGGGGAGACGGAGGTGACGGCCTTTCTTACCCATCTGGCCGTGGAGGGCAATGTGGCGGCGGCCACCCAGCATCAGGCCCTGTCCTCCCTGCTCTTTCTCTATCGCGAGATATTGAAGGTGGATCTGCCCTGGCTGAAGGAGGTGGTCCGGGCCAAGAAGCCCCAGCGCTTGCCGGCGGTGCTTTCCCGACAGGAGGTACAGCGGCTGCTGGCCTTGATGGAAGGCACCCACGGCCTCATGGCCCGTTTGCTTTACGGCACGGGCATGCGCCTGATGGAGGCGGTGCGTTTGCGGGTGAAAGACGTGGATTTCGCCCGGGGCGAGGTGCTGGTGCGGGACGGCAAGGGCGGCAAGGATAGGGTGACCATGCTGCCCCAGGCCCTGGTGGCGGATTTGCAGGCCCATCTGGTGAAAGTGCGTGCCATCTGGGAGGGGGACCGGGCCGCCGGACGGCCGGGCGTGTGGATGCCTGATGCACTGGAGAAAAAGTATCCCAAGGCGGCGCTGGAATGGGGCTGGTTCTGGGTGTTTCCTTCCCGTGAGCTTTCGGTTGATCCACGCACGGGCATCGAACGCCGCCACCATACCCATGAAACCGCGCTGCAACGGGCCATCAAGAAGTGCCTGGGTATGGCCGGCATCGCCAAACCGGCCAGTACCCATACCCTGCGCCATTCCTTCGCCACCCATCTGCTGGAGTCGGGTTACGACATTCGCACCGTGCAGGAACTGCTGGGCCATTCCGACGTTTCCACCACCATGATCTACACCCATGTGCTCAATCGGGGCGGCAAGGGTGTTGTCAGTCCCCTTGATCATCTGTGAGTTCTGATCTTAAAAACCTGCGGCGCTTGTTGGTCGACCGTCAGCCCGGCGTTGACGCCGACATTTCCGTTTCCCCGGGCCGCGAGGACGTCCGCGCCGGCAGGAAGCCCGGCCGCTCCGCTCAGGCCGAGCGGGGCAGTCCCCGGGGCGCCACTGCCGCCGAGGCCCGTCTGGCCGCACGGCTGGCGGCGCGTCCCACGATCACCTACGACGAGGCCCTGCCGGTCAATACCCGGCGCGAGGAGATCGCCCAGGCCATCCGCGATAACCAGGTGGTGGTGATCTGCGGCGAGACGGGTTCGGGCAAGACCACCCAGTTGCCCAAGATCTGCCTGGAGATGGGCCGGGGCTGTGCCGGGCTGATCGGCCACACCCAGCCCCGCCGCATCGCGGCCCGGGCCACGGCCACGCGCATCGCCCAGGAACTGAAGAGCGAGCTGGGCAAGTATGTGGGCTTCAAGATCCGCTTCACCGACAAGGCCTCGTCCGACACCTACATCAAGCTGATGACGGACGGCATCCTGCTGGCGGAAACCCAGGGCGATCCGCTGCTCCGTGCCTACGACACCATCATCCTCGACGAGGCTCACGAGCGCAGCCTGAACATCGATTTCCTGCTGGGCTACCTGAAGCAGTTGCTGCCCCGGCGGCCGGATCTGAAGGTGATCGTCACCTCGGCCACCCTGGACGCGGAGCGCTTCAGCAAGCACTTCAACGATTGCCCGGTGTTCGAAGTCTCGGGCCGGCTGTATCCCATCGAGGTGCGCTACCGGCCCTGGGAGGAAACCCCGGCCCCGCCGCCGGGCCGCCCCAAGGCGGGGCCAGCCACGAGCACGGAGCCGCGCAGCGGCGAACACCCGTCACCCCCTTCCTTGGGAAGGGGGAGGGGGGAAGGCGATATCAACGATGCGATTGTCGAGGCGGTGAGCGAGGCCCACCGGGAAGGGCCGGGGGATGTGCTGGTGTTCCTGCCCGGGGAGCGGGAGATACGGGAGGCGGCGGAAGCCCTGCGCAAGCACCATCCGCCGGGGCTGGAGATCCTGCCCCTGTTCGCCCGCCAGTCGGCCCAGGAGCAGAGCCGGGTGTTCGCCGGTCACCAGGGGCGGCGGGTGGTGCTGGCCACCAATGTGGCGGAAACGTCCCTCACCGTGCCGGGCATCCGCTATGTGATCGACGCCGGCCTGGCCCGGGTCAAGCGTTACAGCCATCGCAACAAGGTGGAACAGTTGCAGGTGGAGCCGGTGGCCCAGTCGGCGGCCAAGCAGCGGGCCGGGCGCTGCGGCCGGGTTTCGTCCGGCGTGTGCTTTCGCCTTTACGCCGAAGAGGATTTCAACAAGCGGCCCGCCCACACGGACCCGGAAATCCTGCGCTCTTCGCTGGCCGGGGTGATCCTGCGCATGAAGTCCCTGCATCTGGGGGACGTGGAAGACTTCCCCTTCCTGGAAGCGCCCCCGCCGCGCATGGTGGCCGATGGCTATCAGTTGCTGGCGGAGCTGGGTGCTTTGCGTGAAACGCAAAGCACCCAGGGGGCCAATGAAAACACCCCCTCCCTTCCTCTCCCGCCAGGCGGGGGAGGTGACCAGTCACCCCCTTCCTCGGGAAGGGGGCAGGGGAGATGGCAGTTGACTGCGCTTGGCGAGGGACTCGCCAAGCTTCCGCTTGACCCGAAGATCGGTCGCATGATCCTGGCGGCCCGGGAGCGGGGCTGTCTGAAGGAAATGCTGGTGATCGCCGCCGCCCTGTCGGTGCAGGACCCCCGGGAGCGCCCCCAGGAAGCGGCGGGCAGCGCCGATCAGGCCCATGCCAAATGGAAGGACGAGAAGTCCGAGTTTCTCACCTGGCTCAAGCTGTGGAACGCCGCCGACGAGGTGTGGAAACACGAAACCAGCAACAAGCAGCGCCAATGGTGCAAGCGGGAGTTCATTTCCTGGATGCGCATGCGGGAGTGGCGGGACGTGCACGCGCAACTCCATGTGCTGTGTACGGAACATGGCTGGAAGGAAAATCAGGTTCCGGGCTCCTACGAGGCGATCCACAAGGCCCTGCTCACGGGCCTCTTGGGCCATCTCGGCCTGAAGAGCGAGGAGGAGCAGAACTATCTGGGGGCACGGGGCATCAAGTACTTCATCCACCCCGGCTCTGCTCTGGTGAAGAAGGCCGGGCGCTGGATCGTGGCGGCGGAACTGGTGGAAACCTCCCGGCTGTTCGCCCGCTGCGTGGCCCGCATCGAACCGGAATGGCTGGAGGAGGTGGGCGCCCACCTGATCCGCAGCCATGTCTTCGAACCCCACTGGGAAAAAGGGCCGGGCCAGGTGGTGGCCTGGGAACGGGTGACCCTGCACGGCCTGCTGATCCATGGCCGGCGGCGGGTTAACTACGGTCCCCGGGACGCCAAACTCAGCCGCGAGATTCTGATCCGGGAAGCCCTGGTGCGGGGTGAGGTGGGGGAGGACTGGCTGAAGCAGTGGCGTTTCCTCCAGCACAATCAGAAGCTGATGCGGGAAATCGAAAAGCTGGAGCACAAGTCCCGCCGCCCCGACGTGCTGGTGGACGAGGAACTGATCCACGCCTTCTACGATGCCAAGCTGCCCGAGGGCATCGTCAGTCTGGCGGCCTTCGAGCGCTGGCGCCGTGAGGCGGAGCAGGCCGACCCGAAGCTGCTGTTCCTGCAAAAGGAGCAGTTGATGCGCCACGAGGCCGAGGGCATCACCACCGATGCCTTCCCGCCCCATCTGGAGCATCGCGGGCAGAAATACAAGCTGAGCTACAAGCACGACCCCGGCGCCACGGATGATGGGGTGACCCTCTCCCTGCCCCTGGTGGCCCTCAATCAGGTGCCGGCCACCCGCTGCGAATGGCTGGTGCCGGGACTGCTGAAGGAAAAGGTCATCGCTCTGCTGAAGACCCTGCCCCAGAAATACCGCCATCGCCTGCAACCCCTGGACGGCTTCGCGGAAAAATTCTGCGATCGGGACTGGGAGGGGGATCTGCCCCTGGTCAAGGCTCTGACCGGGGCCGTGGAAGACACCCTGGCCATGAAGCTGCCCCTGGATGCTTTCCGTGTCGGCGAATTGCGGCCCCATCTGGCCATGAATTTCCGCCTCATTGACGAGCATGGCGGCACCTTGGGGTTTTCCCGCTCCCTGCCCGAATTGCGCGCCCAGTATGGCAGCCGGGTGGAGCAGGGCTTCGCCCAAGCCGAGGTGAAGACCGAGGCTGGCGAGGGCGAACTGACGGGCCTCACCGCCTGGAGCTTCGGCGAGTTGCCGGAGCTGATGGAGGTGAAGGTGGGGGGGCGGGAGGTGATCGGTTTCCCGGCCTTGGTGGATGAGGGCGAAAGCGTCGCCTTGCGGGCCTTCGACACTGAGGACAAGGCCCGCGAGAAGCATCGGGCCGGTCTGCGCCGGCTCTTCGCCCTGGCCCTGAAGGAGCAGGTGAAGTTCATCGAAAAGAGCCTGCCCCGGGAACTGGGCATGCAGTTCATGAGCCTGGGCACCGAGAAGGAGCTGAAGGATCAACTGGTGGCCGCGACCCTGGAGCGCACCTGCATGATGGCGCCCCTGCCGGCCCATCAGGCCGACTTCGAGGCCCGGGTGGTGGCGGCCAAGGGCCGCATGACCCTGGTGGCCCAGGAAGTGGCCCGGCTGGTGGGCACGGTGCTGACCGAGCATGGCCTGCTGCAAAAAAAGCTGGCGGCCATGGCCAAGGCTTTTCCCGCCGCCTGCGCCGACATCCAGGCCCAGGTGGCCGCCTTGCTGGGCCGGCAGTTCATCCTGGCCGTGCCCTGGGAACGGCTGGCCCATTACCCCCGCTATCTGAAGGCGGCAGCCCTGCGCCTGGAAAAGGCCCGGAGCGATCCGGCCCGGGATGAGCGGTTGCTGGCCGACTGGCAGGCCCTGGCCCGGCCCTTCGAGCGGGAGCGCGGGGTCCAGGCCAGGAGCGGCGTGGCCGATCCCTTCATGGAGGAATTCCGCTGGTTGCTGGAGGAGCTGCGGGTGACCCTGTTTGCCCAGGAACTGAAGACGCCTTCGCCGGTCTCGGTGAAACGCTTGCAGAAAATGTGGGAGGGGCGCCATGGATGAAGTGCTGCTGGCCCTGGTGCGCAGCCTCCACAGCCTGACCCGGCCCCGGATCTGGGGCTATCTGCTGACGCCGGCCCTGCTGGCCCTGGTGGTGGGTGGAGGATTGTCCCCTTGGCTGTACCCCTGGTTCAGGGATGCCTTGCTGGACCTGCCCCCCCTGTCCTGGCTGCTGTCGTGGGACTGGCCGGGGCTGGCTGGCTTCCTCGCTACCCTGGGCAGCGCCCTGAGCCTGCTGGCCCTGGCCTATCTCCTGGCCACCCTGCTGGCCGGCATCGTGGTGGTGCCCTGGTTGATCGCCGCCGTGGCCCGGGACGATTACAGAGAGCTGGCGCCCATGGGCCGCGACAGCCTGCTGGCTTCCCTGGTCAATGGACTGGCGGCGGCCCTGGGTTTCACCCTGGGCTGGCTGCTGACCCTGCCCCTCTGGCTGGTGCCGGGCCTGGCCCTGGTGCTGCCGGTGTATTGGGTGGCCTGGCTCAACCGGCGCACCTTCGCGCCGGACTGCCTGGCCCTCCACGCCACGGCCCATGAGGCCAGGAATCTGCGGCGAGACCACGCCCAGCGCCTGCTGATCCTGGGCGCGGTACCGGCCTTGCTGGCCCCCGTGCCCCTGGCCGGGCTACTGGCCCCGGCCCTGGCGGCTCTGCTGTTTACCCACTACACCCTGGAAGCCCTGCGCCGCCTGCGCGGAGGGGCCGTGGTGAGTCAATAAGGAGCGACCCATGGGCTTCGGCGCCTTGATCATCGGGGATGAAATCATCCGTGGCAAACGTCAGGACAAGCACTTCCCCAAGCTGGTGGAACTGCTGGCGGCTAGGGGCCTGGTGCTGGACTGGGTGAGCTATCTGGGGGACGACCGGCCCCGCCTGGTGGAGACCCTGAAACGGAGTCTGGCCGGGGACGACGTGGTTTTCAGCTTCGGCGGTATCGGCGTGACCCCGGACGATCACACCCGCCAGGCGGCGGCCCAGGCCGCCGGCGTACCCCTGGTGCTGCACCCCGAGGCCGAGGCGGAAATACGTGCCCGCTTCGGTGTCGAGATCACGGCCAACCGCCTGCAACTGGGGGATTTCCCCGCCGGTTGCCGCATCATCCCCAATTCCTTCAACCGCATTCCCGGCTTCAGTGTCGGGGATCATCACTTCGTGCCGGGCTTTCCCCAGATGGCCTGGCCCATGGTGGAGTGGGTGCTGGACACCCGCTATGCCGACCGCTTCCATCGCCGCGACGAGACCGAGCAGGCCATCCTGGTCTGGGAGGGCCACGAGGGCATGCTGCTGGAACTGATGCGGCGCATCGAGCGGGATTACCCGGGCATCGTGGTCTTCAGCCTGCCCAGTTTCGGCGACGAAACCCAAGGCCGCCATGTGGAATTGGGGGTGCGGGGCGCTCACGCCCAGGTGGCGCCGGCCATGGCCGAGATTCGCGCCGAAGTGGCCGGGATGAGTCTGGCCTTCTCCGAAAAATAGATAAAAAAAACCCCAATCGTGAGATCGGGGTTTGAAACCGTCCCATTGCGGGGCGGAGGAGGAGACAAACTGGTTACGCGATTCAGGCGGCCTTCTTCGTCTTGGCGGCGGCCTTGACCGTGGCGTTGGTGGCGGCGGCCACGTTGGCTTCGGTGATCTCGGCAACCTGACGGGCAGCCTTGGTCACGCTGTCGTAGGCGGAGTTGGCGGCAGCCATGGCGGACTTGACGGCGGCCACGGCCACGTCGGAGCCGGCGGGGGCATTCTTCGCGGCCAGATCCAGCACGTTGCCGACATTCTTGTTCAGTTCGGCATACTGGACTTCCAGAACCTTGCCCAGTTCTTCCTGGGTCTGGCTGGCGATTTCATACACGCTGCGGGAGTAGGCCACGGCCTTTTCCACGGTAGGCTGAGCCAGGGCGGTTTGCAGACCGATCAGTTCCTGGGGATCCTTGGCGCCCAAGAGGGTCTTGGTGTTGGCCACGGCGTCTTCCAGCAGGGAGCGGGCAGTATTCAGGTTGAGTGCGGCCAGACGCTCGGCGCTGGCGAAGGCAGTGTTGGCAACCGTCAGCAGGGTTTCCACGTTGGCTTTGTTGGCAGCGGCGATTTTCTCGGGAATGGCGTACATGATGCTCTCCTGTCAGGAATCTGTCGGTTCAGGTTGAACTTCAAAAGGGCTCGTGGTCACCCACTTCCAACGCCGCGATGTTGCACTGCGGTATGTGTCGAATTATAGGGATGTCGAATCCCTTGTCAAGAACTTTTTTGTGCTTCGCACCATATATTTTTTTATTTATGAATAACAATAAGTTACATATATATTTTGAGGGATTGTACCCCTCCGGAAGGCCTGATTGTGGCAGTGCAAACAAAAAAGCCGCCAGATGGCGGCTTGTCTTGGCGATCCGACGTTATTAATTGGCGGGGTTGGGGGCAGCCACTGGTGCGGAGGGCGAACTTTCTTCGCGGTTCTTGGGATGGATCACGGCCCGTACCCGTTCGGGAGCGGGCTGTTTTCGTGTTGATGGCAGGGTGCTTCCCCCTGGGCCATTGCTGACCAGGTAGGTTTCCGAACGGGCATCGTAGATTACATACTGGCCCCGTACTTCGTCCGAGCCGCTGCGGACCCTGGCGTGCAGGAAAAATTCGGACTTCTCTGATTTTGCGTCGTGCTCGATGCGTTCAGCCTCCCCTTCGATGTACTCGGCGCGGCCCTCGCGTTTCTGTCGGAAATGGGCCAGGCCATTGGGGCCACCGGTGGCGATGCCTTTCTGGTAGCCCTCGGCGTCCTGGGAGACGACCAGCTTGTCGGCACGGATGGTCAGGGTGCCCTGGGTCAGGACTACCTTGCCCTCGAAGACATGAATCTTGCGGGCGTCATCGGCGGTGATGCGGTCGGCTTCAAGATTGACGGGCTGGTTGCGGTCGGCCCGTTCCGCCAGGGCGGGAAGCGCCGGCAGCAAAAGCAGGCCGGCCAGTACGATGGAAATGTGGTGGATCATTGTTTTTGGACTCTCGGAAAGGTTCCCCGGGCACGGCCTTCCAGGATGGCCAGGTTTTCCTTGCCCCGGTATTCGATGCGGTCTCCGGATACTACCGAGCCTCCCTGGCGCAAAGTGACCGGCGTGTTGCCCCGGGCCAGTTCCTCCTCGGGAAACACGGTCAGGGCCTCGGTTTGCAGCACGGTCTGAGGATGGCCGGCGCCTGCGGCCTTGACCAGGCGGACATTGCCCTTGAGGCGGACTTCCTTGCCGTCCTTGTTGAGCCAGGCGCTTCGGGCGTCGATCTGGGTGGGGCGGTCGCCGGTGAAATAGGTCAGTTCGGGAAACGTGACCTCGGTGCTTTCGTCATCTGGAAAGTGATTCATCTGGCGGGCCTTCAGGGTCTGAGTTTTCGTGCCCTGATCATCGAAGCGCTCGACGGTGAAGTTCTCCACCGTGAAGTCGGGATCGTGGCGCTCCTTGGCGCGACGCTTCGGATCGTTGTCGTTGGTGGCACTGGACAGCCAGAAGGTCAGTCCGGCCAGGGCGGCCAGGAGGGCGATGGGAAACAGGGCCGCGCCCGAGCTTCTCATCGCAGATAGCCTTCGAGCAGATCACTGAGGCGGCCCTGGGCCTCAAGGATGAATTCGCAGACTTCCCGAACGGCGCCGTGCCCGCCGGGCTTGCTGCTGACGAAGTCCACATGGCGCTGAACAAAGGGATGGCCGTCGGCCACGCTGGCGGAAAACCCGCAGGCCCGCAGCAGCGGCAGGTCCACCACGTCGTCGCCCATGTAGCCCGCTTGGGAGAAGTCCAGTTGCTGCCCGGCCAGCAGTTCGGCCATGGCGCCGCGCTTGTCCTCGACGCCTTGCAGCAGCAGGTCGATGCCCAGGTTGCGGGCCCGCAGTTCCACGGCACGGGAGTTGCGGCCAGTGATGATGGCCAGCTTGATGCCGCTGCTGGCCAGCATCTTCAGGCCATGGCCGTCCAGGCTGGAAAAGGCCTTCATCTCGTCGCCCTGGCTGGTGAAGTAGAGGCTGCCGTCGGTCAGCACGCCATCCACGTCGAAACCCATCAACCGGATGCGGCTGGCCTTGGCTTTGGCATCCATCAGATCACCTTGGCCCGGAACAGGTCGTGCATGTTGAGGGCGCCTTCGAGCCGGCCGGCGTCATCCACCACCAGTAGTTGGTTGATCTTGTGCAACTCCATCATCTCCACGGCTTCCACCGCCAGGCGGTTGGCGCCGATGGTGCGGGGCCGGCGGGTCATCAGTTCGCCGACGCTGACGGTGCGCAGGTCGCCCAGCCGCTCCAGGGCGCGGCGCAGGTCGCCGTCGGTGAACACTCCCTGCAATCTGTTGTCGCCATCCAGAACGGTGATCAGGCCCATCTTGCCCCGGGACATGGCGAGCAGGGCCGCGGGGATCAGGGTGTCCTCGTCGGCACGGGGGATCTCGGCCAGGGGTCGCATCACATCGGCCACGTGGGTGAGCAGCTTGCGCCCCAGGGCGCCACCGGGATGGGAGCGGGCGAAGTCCTCGGCGCCGAAGCCCCGGGCATCCAGCAGGGCCACGGCCAGGGCGTCGCCCAGGGCCAGGGCCGCCGTGGTGCTGGCGGTGGGCGCCAGGTTGAGGGGGCAGGCTTCTTCCCTCACTCCCGCATCCAGATGTACGTCCGCTTCCTGGGCCAGGGAGGATGCCGCGTTGCCGGTGATGGCGATGAGTCGCCCGCCCTGGCGCTTGACCAGGGGAACGACGGTGAGCAATTCATCGCCTTCGCCGGAATTGGAAAGAGCGATCAGCACGTCCTCCCGGGTGATCATGCCCAGGTCGCCGTGGACGGCCTCGGCGGCATGGACGAAGTAGGCCGGGGTGCCGGTGCTGGCCATGGTGGAGGCGATCTTGCGGGCGATGTGTCCCGACTTGCCGATGCCGCTGACGATGACCCGGCCATGGCAGGAGAGGATCAATTGCACCGCCTCGATGAACGCGCCATCGAGGCGTCCCGCCAGGGTCTGCACCGCCTCGGCCTCGATGCCCAGGACGCGCCGGGCCAGGGCGAGGGTATGCTCGTTGGAAATCGTTGGGGTCATGGCGGGGGCCGGTTATGATTGAGGCGGATTATAACCAGGCCCCCGGGCCCCATCGGCACCCATGACCTCTGCTTTGCAAATCATCCTGCTGCTGCTGGCCGCTGCCGTGCTGGTGGTGACCCTGTTCCGTTCCTTCAATCTGCCGCCGGTCCTGGGCTATCTGATGGTGGGGGTGGCGATCGGCCCCCATGCCCTGGACCTGGTGCCGGACCCTGCCTTGGCCGGGCATCTGGCGGAATTCGGGGTGGTGTTCCTGATGTTCTCCATCGGCCTGGAGTTCTCCCTGCCGCGCCTGTACAGCATGCGACGCATCGTTTTCGGCCTGGGTCTGGCCCAGGTGCTGGCGACCCTGGCCGTGGTCATGGGGGGGGCGGTGCTGCTGGGGCTGGGCTGGGGCACGGGCTTCGCCCTGGGGGGAGTGCTGGCCATGTCCTCCACGGCAGTCTTGTCCCGGCTTCTGGCCGAACGCCTGGAGCTGGATTCCCGCCATGGCCGGGAGGTGATCGGGGTGCTGCTGTTCCAGGATATCGCCGTGGTGCCCCTGCTGATCATGGTACCGGCCCTGTCCCAGCCGGCGGGCCTGATGGCTGAAACCGTGGGCCTGGCCCTGCTCAAGGCCGCCCTGGTGCTGGTGGTGGTGATCTTCCTGGGCCAGCGACTGACCCGGGGCTGGTTCTTCCTGGTGGCAAGGCGCAAGTCCTCCGAGCTTTTTGTGCTGAACGTGCTGCTGTTTACCCTGGGCCTGGCCTGGCTGACCGAACTGGCGGGGCTGTCCCTGGCCCTGGGGGCCTTTGTTGCCGGCATGTTGATTGCCGAGACTGAATACCGCTACCAGGTGGAAGAGGACATCAAGCCCTTCCGGGATGTGCTGATGGGGCTGTTCTTCATCACCATCGGCATGTTCCTGGATCTGGCGGCGGTGCTGGCTCATCTGCCCTGGGTGCTGGGCAGCCTGGTCCTGCTGCTGGGGGGCAAGCTGGTGCTGGTGGGCGGCTTGTCACGACTCTTCGGCACCACGCCGGGCTCCGCCCTGCGCAGCGGCCTGTGGCTCTGCGCCGGCGGCGAATTTGGCTTCGTGCTGCTGGTCCAGGCCCGGGGCCTGCTGTCGCCCCAGGTGGAGCAGGTGGTGCTGACGACCCTGGTGTTGTCCCTGATGCTGGCGCCTCTGCTGGTGCATTTTTCCGATCGTATTGTGTTGCGCTTCGTGGCGTCGGAGTGGCTGTTGCGTTCCATGCAGCTGACCCAGATCGCCGCCCGTTCAATGGGCGCGGAAAAGCATGTGATCCTTTGCGGCTATGGTCGCACCGGCCAGCACCTGGCCCGCATTCTGGAGCCGGAAGGTTTTTCCCTGATGGCCCTGGACCTGGACCCGGAGCGGGTGAGAGAGGCTGCCGCCGCCGGCGAACCGGTGAGCTACGGCGACTGCACCCGGCGCGAGACCCTGGTGGCGGCGGGCATCGTCCGTGCCCATGTGCTGGTGATCACCTTCGCCGACCGGGCGGCGGCCTTGCGGGTGCTGCACCATGTTCGCGCCCTGCGCCCGGACCTGCCCGTGGTGGTGCGGGCTGCGGAGGAGCAGGATGTGGAACGGCTGACCGAGGCCGGCGCCACCGAGGTCATACCCGAGGCCCTGGAGTCCAGCGTGATGCTGGCCACCCATGCCCTGGCCCTGCTGGGGGTGCCGATGTCCAAGGTATTGCGCCGGCTCAGGGAGCTGCGGGAGCATCACTACGGCCTGTTGCGGGGCTTCTTTCATGGCGTCGGCGATAGCAGCGACGCCGAGGACGAGGCCGGCTTGCCCCGTCTTCATGCGGTGACCCTGGGTGAGGGCGCCCATGCCATCGGCCTGACGTTGGATCAACTGGCCCTGGACGAATGCGGCTGCACGGTGTCGGCGATACGCCGGCGGGGCCAGGGCCGGGCCCGCAATGACATGACGGCCGCTCCCCTGACCGCAGACGATGTGGTTGTATTGCTGGGTACCCAGGCCGCCCTGGCCGCCGGGGAGGAACTCCTGCTGCGGGGCGCGCAGGAATAGTGGGTCCTCGCCGGGTCACAGGCTCTTGCACAGCAGGTACTGGTTGTTGCCGGTCTCCACGTAGGCATCGGTGGTCCCTGGCGCTGTGTTCGAGACTGGGTCCTCGATCGGACTGGGGCCTGTCTGGTGCTTGGCCCGGATTTGGCCGATCAGGGCATTGCCGTCGTCCAGGGCGCCGTCCACGGCGATGGCGACCTTGTCCGGAAGATTGGAGAGGCAGACGATGTTGCCGTTGAAGCCCATGCCCCGGGTCTGGATGCCGGTCAGGCCCCCCGCCGCATTGGCGGGAGGGTTGCCGCTGCCGGGGCCCGAGGCGGGGCCGGGGATGAAGCCGGCCAGGCGCAGATGCTGCCAGAACAGCAGGGTTTCCTGGGCCGCACCGGGAGCGCCGGCAGTGTTGTCGCCGTAAGCGCCGTCGAAGCGGCCATCTCCGGGATTTGTGGCGACGGTGGTCAGCGTGTTGCCCCCGCTGTCCTGCCAGCGTCCGGCGGCGGCAGGATCATCGCCGGGGAGGGCGCGGTAGCGGTCCTGATAGGTCTGGATGGCTGTGGTGACACCGTTGAGGTCGTTGATGATGTTCCTGATTTTGGCCTGGGTGATCAATTCCTGGCCCTTCAGCACACCACCCAGGAGGAGGCCGATGATGATCAGGACGATGGCGATCTCGATCAGGGTGTATCCGTCTTGCTTACGCGGCATCTTTATCTCCTTTGCAGGCTTGGATGAACAGGCGGGATTAGCGTGAAACGCTGAACAATCTTGTGAAACATCACAATCACCCCCCTCGTCACCCCGGCGCAGGAACGTCACCCCGGACCTGATCCGGGGCCGGGGTCCAGATCGATGGCCCACTGGATTCCGGCCTGCGCCGGAATGACGGGTTTCAACATCAAGGGTGGCGCCTGCTTCCATGAGCGTCAGGGCAGCCGTCCGGCGGCGATCAGGCGGTTGAAGAGCACGTGCTGGGATAGCCAGACGACGACATCGTCGAATTCACAAGGGGGCCGGGCCTCGTTGCCGTCGTCGCAGCCCCTGGTGTCCGGGGCGGGAATGGTTCTGACGATCTTGATGTTGCCGATGCTGGCATTGGTGGTTTCGTCGCTGTTCTCGGGGGGCGGCGCCGGGGCCTGGCGGCTCCCGTCGGCACTGATCCCGCCGTAGCGGTTCTTGCCGGCGGAAATGATCACGGCCGGCACCTGGCTGGCCATATTGATCAGCGTCCTGGACTCCACGGTTCCGGTGGTCGCCGGATCATCGCCCCGGGTTCTGAGGGTGATGTCGCCGCTGGCCGACAGGTTGATGCCGGCGTGGGTGCTTACTATTGGGCCGTCACCGCAGACACCTTCATGAACCGTAATGGTCTGGACGATAAAGGGTGAGCTGACCCGGTAGCGGTAGCGGCTGCTCCAACTGTCAGCAGCGGGCAGTCCCAGGGTGGCGAAGGGCAGTCCCCCTTCGCAGGCGCCGCCGACGCAGCGACCCACGCTACGGGTGCATAGTCCGCTGGATGGAACGCCGACTGCGTCCACTGCCGTGGCGTCGCAGTTTTCCAGACCGTCCCGATCGCTGTCTGGGCAGGGCAGCCGGCTCTGGACCAGGGCGAAACCGATCAGGGCCTCGCCCGCGGTCTCCATGGCCTGGGCCGTCTCCCGCTGGGCACGGGCATCCTGCTGTATGCCCAGAGGCAGCAGCAGACTCCCAAGCAGCAGGCTGACGATGACCAGAACCACCGCCAGCTCGGTGAGGGTGAAGCCTCGGGGGGCCAGGGCCGGGGGATTCATCGGACTACCCTCCCCCCGGCCCCCTCCCCGGGGGAGGGGGTTCGCGGAGCGAACCCCTTGGGGAACTGGAGAACCCTCCCCCCGGCCCCCTCCCCGGGGGAGGGGGTGACGACGGTTCGCCGCTCCGCGGCTCCGGATACTGACTTGCGCCCCTTCGGGCGGCCGTGCGGGGCGTCTCATTGGCCGTGGAACAGGAAAAAGGGAATCGCGATGGACTGCCTGCCGCCACTGCTGGCGGCGTTCTGTCCATTGGTGAAGCCAACGACGATCCGGGCCAGGGCTTCGCCATTGATGGCATCGTCGCTCAAGGGGATGTCGATCTGTTCGATGGTTGGTTTTTGCAGGCAGAGTTCGTCGAGGGGGAGCGCCAGGTTGCGGAACGCGTCCACGCCGCAGGTGGGCTGGTAGCTGGCGGTGGCGGCTTCCGCGCCGAATACGGTGGACACATAGGCTTTCAGGCTCAGGCGAGTCAGGGTTGCTGCGGCGTCGCGGTGCTTGCGGGCATCGATGCGAACGTGGATATCCGTGCTCAGGGGCAGGGCGCCGCTATAGGGCAGGTGGCTGTCGGAACTCTTGACGGTGGCGATGCCGGGAGGGCTGACCAGCAGGTTGCGGGGATTGATGGGCTCGATGTCGCTGCCGAGGGTCCCCGCGTTGTGGATGTTGTCGTCGTTGCTGCTCGCTGCGCTTCCCCAGTAAACGAAGGCCATGTGATCCACCGCCGGATCGTTGCTGGCTGCCTCGGAACGGGTATCGATTTCCAGACCGAACTTTGGGGGCGCGATGCCTGTGCCGGCGTAGCCCAGGTGGGCGCCCGTGGTGTCGCCGCAGAGGGTGCCGGCGGCGGGACTGTTATTGGCGGCGTCGGCCACGACGAAGACGAAGCCTTCACCGGGATCGTCGATGCGAAAACGGAAATAGGCGCTCATCCGGCTCTGGAAAGGAAGGGCCGTCGGATACCAGACGCAGCCGCTGCCGCTCTGGGTGGACAGGGCATTGCCCAGGGTGGCCGTAGCGGCAGCGACCTGAAGGGTAGCCTCCGGTAATTCGGGTGAGGACACCTGGACAATGACACTGCCCATATCCCGGGCCGAGGAAACGAAGCTGCCGGGCACCAGACAACGGCCCAGGTCGGCCGAGGGACGGGCGGCGGCGTAGTGGCTGGCGCCGACAAAGCTCATAGCGGTGCTGTCGAGCATGGGCAGGGCGCCGTCGCTTTCAAAATAATTGGGTAGATAGGCGTTGCGGCTGGTGGATGCGACGGGGGGCTGCTGCCGGGTGGGGCGTGGCCCGCCGTCTACGGATCGGCCGCTGAACAGCAGGGCGCCCCGGCACTGCCGGCCGGCGATGGCGAGGCAAGGGGTGGCGGGCCGCAGATCGCTGCAGATGACATAGCGGAACTGGTCGCTCCAGTTCTTCCAGTAGGCGGTGTAGTTGTCGTCTTTCAGGGCCGCCAGGGTCGGCGGTTCGCCTATCCATTTGCCGGTGTATTGCCCGTAGGCTCCCTGCTGGGCGGGGCGGGCGCTGACCGGTGCGCCGGCCGGGGTATTGGCGGCAAGATCGTTGCCGATACGGGTCTCGATGGCCTTTTGCGCCATGTCGATCAGGGTGTTGAGCTGGCCGGTGGGGACAGCCTCTGGAAGGTTCCAGAAGTCCTGGCGCCGGGTGATGGAGGCAAAGATTTCCCGGGGCTTCAGGGCCAGCCATCGGGCCGGATGGGCGTCGTCACCGGGCTGAGCATGGAGGGTGCCATCGACGATGGCGCAGGCCGTGCTGGGCAGGCTGCCGCAGGGCGCGTCGGCGCTACCAAAGACGGGCGTCGGGAGTGGTGCATTGGCGGCGACCAGCACCGCCGCTGCGCCACCGTCGGCATCCTCGGGGTCGGTGAGACTATGTCCCAGGCCGTCCATGAGGGCGATGGCGCCCCGGGTGTCCCAGTTCATCGGCGTGGTGGGAGGATTGTTCTTGAAGCCACCGGCGACGATGTACCAGAGGCGGCCATTGGCCTCGTCCAGGGCTTCCGGCAGGCGTAGCGTCTTGTGGGGCAGCAGGCCCACCACTGCCTCTCCGGCCCGGCCGCAACTGCCCTCGGCATAGCCGTCCCCATCCAGGTCCGGACAGGGCAGGTAACCGAAGACCTGTTTGGGATGCTGGTCCCGGTAGGTGGTGGCGTAACCCAGCAGGGCCGCCCGGGCCTGGACCAGGGCGCGCTGGGTCCGGTCCCCTCGAACCAGGCCCAGGCGCCGGGGGTCCCCCTGGTTGACTACGGCATAGAGCATGCCCAGGGTGATGAGGGTCAGTACCAGGACCAGGGCATATCCCCGAGGAGCACCCGGGGTTTTCGGCAGGGTCCGGGGCCGATGTGTCATGGGCTAGGGCTGCGGAGCGCGATGGACCGTCACTGATCCGCTGTTGATGGAGTCCCGTATTGCTCCGTTGGCTCGATCGATGGATTCGCCCACCTTGACCGGAATGGCTGCCGCGCCCTGTACGCGCAGCAGCAGGCGTTCCGGATGCCGGGGCACCAGCCGGGCCGAGATGTCCGGCGTGTCGCCATGAAGCAGCCGGCCGTTGAGCCAGAAACTCCGCCGGCCGTCGCTGCCCTGGACGCTGCCCTCCAGGTTGAGGCTATCCCCTATCGGGTTCTGGCCCTGGGGTTGGCGCGCCAGGGCCTGACGTTGGGCGGGGGTGAAAAACAGGCGGCCCAAGGCCTGGTCTTCCTGGCCCCCATGGAGGGGCAGGGGCAGGTTCAAGCACAGGACCCAGAGCAAGGTGCGTCTGTTCATGGGCGTTTCTCCCCCAGGGTGATCCATTCCAGTTCGCAGTTCGCCTCCAGCGTGGCTGGAGGCGTCTGATCCGGGGTGGGGGCACGACTGCGTTCGAGCACGCAGCGGCGCACCCGCAGGAGGGCCGAGGCCTGGTCACGGAGCGCGTCGAGGAAGTCCAGCAGTTCGCCTTCGTGACGCGGGCGGATGCGCAATTTCATGGGGCTGGACAGGGCCTGATAACCGCTGGCGGGGAACGCGTCATCCGGCAGGGCATGGGGCGGCCCCAGTTCGTATTCAAGCCCGATCAATGAGTGTTCCTGGCTGAGCGCCCGCAGTTCCTCGACCCAGTCCAGAGGCCGCTCCCGGCCCAGGATGCCCCGCGCGGAGAGCTGCTGGAAGCGGGCGATGCTTTCCCGCCACCACAATTCTTCCTCCCGGATACGGCTCACCTTGTCGGCGATCTCCCGCTGGGCCGTTGCTGTCGCCGTTAGCGCCCTCTTGGCCTGCCGGACGCTGTCGGCCATGAGGCCGGCTCCGGTGACCGCCAGCGCCACCAGAACCAGAAAAAGCAGAAGATCGCCCCCCAGACGCCGGAAGTCGTCGAGTGCGATGCCGCTCATGGCAGTCTTCGGGCGATGCGAACCACCAGGGGCGGGAGTTCGACGTTGGCGCTGCCGGTGAGCACACCACTGGGCGCCGGGTGTGGGGGCTGGATATGGACATCCAGGGCGCCATCCCTGGCCAGGTGCGTCTTCAGGGTATCGAGGGTTTGCCGCCGGGCTTGAGGGTCGCCGGCCAGGCGGATGTCCACCCTGTCGATGACGAAAGCATTCCCCGGGCCGGGGCCGGCGGATTGCGGATGGTCGCCCGCCTGTTCCAGGGTATCGGCCAGGAACCAGTCGATGCGTTGCAGTTCCACCTGAGGCAGTTGTTCCAGGGCCTGGCCCAGCCTGACATGGAGATCCCGGGGGGAGGGCGAGTGACTCACCAGACTGTCATGGCGGGCAATCAACACCTTCAGGCGGTCGGCCCCGATGGGCAGCGGCGGCAGGGTCTTGAACATGGCCTCATGGGTCTGCCGGGCGCTTTGCTCCCGGGTACGCAACCGGGCCGTCTGTTCCCGCAGATCGCGGATTTCCAGGGCCTGGACCAAGGAAAATATCAGGGCTGCGGCCGACAGCATGGCCCCGGCGGCGCGCAGGCCCAGCCGCCATTGATGAAGGCGAAAAAAGCGCCGTTCCGCCCTGGGGGCGAACTGGGGGACATCGCTCCGGCTGGCCAGCCAGTGCAGGAACAGCCCTTCGCTGCCGGAATCCTCCAGCTTCGTCTTGAGCCCCGCTTCCCGTGCCCGGTCCTGAAGATTTACCAGGCCGAAATGCAATTGCTCCGAGTCCTGGCAGTGCCGACGAACATCCTCCATCTGGTCCGGGTGGGCCAGGATCAAAACCTGGAGGGGTGTTTGCCAGTCGAGCAGGTCCTGTCCCCGCAGGTATTCGTGAATCCGGCCGGCTTCCCGGACGCAGACACGGGCGAGTTCTCCGCCGGTCCCGGTGCTCGATGGGGTGAGGCGGGAAAAGCGGAACTGCCCGTCCGTGAAGAAACTCTGCCGCAGGCCCCCCCGGCTCAGGGTCAGCAGCAGGACAGGGGCTGGCGACAGGATGTCCGGCAGGGTGCCGGTCAGCAGGGCGGCGGAGTGGATGCCGGCCAGCCGGGTTTCTGCCGCGCCCATGAGGGTCCGCCAGGGCTCGAAGTCCTCAGGGTGAGTGAAGGCGGCGCAGAGGATGGTCTCGTCCCGGCGCCCGGCTTCCCCTCGGCCCAGGGAGACGCCGGTCACCAGGGGGGTGTCGTGAAAATGCTGGCTCAGGCGGCGGTTGATCAGGGCTTTTCGGTCCCTGCCACGCACCGGCGGGATGTGGTCGATGCGGAAGGCTTCCTCCGGCAGGTCGGCCAGCAGCCGGAAGACCGATCCGGCATGGCGGCGGAGATAGGCCTCGAAGGCAGTGGAGTCATCGGCGGCAAAGACCTGTTCCATTACCAGGGTGCCATCGCGCCAGCGGTAGGCGCGCATCCCGCCGGAGTCGAGATGGAGCAGGTGGCAGCAGGCCATTATATCCGGACTTTCGAGATGCTGTCGTAGATGGGGCCGAGCACCGCGAGCATGACCCAGCCGAGCAGGATGCCGATTATCAGGGTCATCAGCGGCTCGATCATGGCCTGCACCCGCTCGATGGATTCCCGCACATCCCGGTCGTAGAAATAGCCGACGTTGGCCAGAGCCTTGTCCAGTTGGCCGGTGTTCTCCCCCACCCGCAGCATGCGGATCACCAGGGGCGGAAACAGGTCGGCGTTCTGGAAGGCGGTCGTCACGTTCTGGCCGTCGGCGATCATCCGTCCCGCCTGGGCCAGACCTTCACGAATGACGGCATTGCCGACGATGCCTTCGGTGATCCTGATGGCGTCCAGGATGGCGATGCCCGAGGCGTACATCATGGCGAAGACGCTGGCAAAGCGGGCCAGGATGATCTTGCGCAGGATGTTGCCCAGCAGCGGCAGCCGCAGCTTGCAGGCATCGAGGCGGTGCCGTGCCTGGGGATCGTAGTGGAGGACGGCGGCCAGCAGGGCGAGCAGGGCCAGGAGCGTTGCTCCGGCCAGATGGCCGTAATTCGAGACGACATCGGAGAGGGCAATCAGGATGCGGGTTTGCATCGGCATCTGCTGCCCCATGGCTTGAATGAAGCCGGCCATCCTGGGGACCAGGTAGATCATCATGAACAGGAACACGGCCAGGACCACGGTGCCGAGCAAGGCCGGATACATGAGGAGCTTCCGGATGTGGGCTGCCAGTTCGTCCTGCCATTTGAGGGATGCGGCCAGATTCCCGAGCACCTCCGGTAGGTGGCCGGTGATTTCGCCGGTCCGGATCAGGCTGGTGAATATGTCATCAAAGGCACGGGGGTGCATTGCCATGGCCTGGGACAGGGTTCGGCCTCCCTGGATGCTCTCGATCATGCTGGCGACGATGTCCCGGAATCGACCATGGGGAAGGCTGTCTTGCAGGTCCGTCAGCCCTTCGAAGAGGGGGACGCCGGCCTGTGCCAGTTGTTCGAGATGGAAGCAGAACTTGATCAGCTCCCGGCGCGAGACACGGGTTCGACGAGGCAGGCGCAATTCGGTCAGGGGGCGTCCATTGATGAAGTCGACGTTCAGTCGCTTGAGGCGTGCTTCCAGGTCGGCGAGATTGCCGGCGTCCAGCCGGCCCTGCACGATGCGGCCGAAGGCGTCCATCGCCCGGTAGGAATAGAGTGCCATCACATGCGGTCGGTGAGATCCACGACGCGGCCGACTTCGTCCAGGGAGGTCGTGCCGTCCAGTACCCGGCGCAGTCCTTCCTCCGCCAGGGGGCGGAAGCCTTTTGCCAGTGCGCTGGCGAGAATCTCCCGGGCCGTGGCGCGGCGGGCGATCAGCTCATCGATGTCGCCATCCAGACGGAGCATTTCCATGATGGCGAAGCGGCCCCGATAGCCCTGGAAACCGCAGGCGGCGCAGCCGACCGGACTGTGGATGACGGGATCGGCCTGTTCGGGAGTGAGACCCAGCAGCCGCCGCGCTCCCGCGTCGGGGCCATGGGGCCGGCGGCATTGGATGCAGAGCCGGCGCAGTAGTCGCTGGGCGACAATGCCGATGATGTTGCCGGCCATGATGTCGGGCAGGATGCCGATGTCCAGCAGGCGGGGAATGGCGCCGATAGCGGAATTGGTGTGCAGCGTCGAATACACCTGGTGGCCGGTCATGGCGGCCTGAAAGGCCATGTCCGCGGTTTCCCGGTCGCGGATTTCACCCACCAGGATCACGTCCGGGTCCTGACGCATCATGGAGCGGACGCCGTTGGCGAAATCCAGCCGGGTGGCCTCGGAGACCGATGTCTGCCTGAGCATGGCCATGGGATATTCAACCGGGTCTTCGAGGGTCATGATGCTGATCCCTTCCCGGTTGATGTGATTGAGCATCGAATACAGGGTGGTGGTCTTGCCGCTGCCGGTGGGGCCGGTGACCAGGATCAGACCTTCGGGGCGGGCGCTCATCCGTTTCAGCGTATCGAGCTGGGATGCCTCCAGGCCCAGATGATCCAGGGGCACGATGCCCTTTTGCCGATCGAGGATGCGCAGGACGATGTTCTCGCCATGGATCGTGGGTTGGACCGCGACGCGGAAGTCCACCGGGTGGCCGCTGACGTTGAGAGAAAGTCGTCCGTCCTGGGGGGCGCGGCTTTCCGCGATATTCATGCCGGCAATCACCTTGAGGCGCACGGCCATGGCGGGCCAGTAGGATTTGTGCAAGGCGCGGATCTGGCGCAGGTGGCCGTCTATCCGGTAGCGGATGCGCAGGAAACCGGCCTCCGGCTCGAAATGGATATCCGAGGCTTCTTGCCGGACCGCGTCGGTGAGCAGGGCGTCGATGAGCCGGACCACCGGCTGGCTGTACTCATCCATGGGCGCGGCGGCCAGCGATCGGTAATCGATTTCACCGGTCTCGATTTCATGGAGGACGCCGTCGATGGAAAGTTCGTGACCATAGTGCTGGTCGATGGCCCGCAGGATTTCCTGCTCTCCCGCCAGCAGGGACTCGATGTGCAGTTCGTGATCAACCAGCGTCCGCAGCTTGTCCAGGGCCAGGATGTCATTGGGCCGGGCCATGGCCACGGTGAGCCGACGCCGGTCGGGGGCGAGGGCAAGGGGCATCAGGTCGTGGCGCTTGGCCAGGCTGCGAGGGACCAGTTCCAGGGCGGCGGGCTCGATGGTCGCTCGGGAGAGATCCACCGCGGCCTGACCCAGGGCCAGGCTCTTGGCATCGCGTAAGGTGGCCTCGGAAACGAAGCCCAGGCTCACCAGCAGCCGGCCCACCGTCTGGCCGGATTTCGATTGCTCCAGCAGGGCGATGCGAAGCTGATCGGTGCTGATCAGGCCCTGGCTGATCAGCATCTGACCGACAGGGTGGTCTGCGCTGGGGGCGTTCATGATTGTTGAAGGGGAAATTAGGGCCGTATTCTTTTCAGTCGCTCCATGGCGGCCAGGCGATCGAAACCGGCGGGGCATCGCCCGGCCTCGGCCAGGGCCTGCTGGTAATAGCGGGCGGCAGGCACGGGTTGCTGCAACCGATCCAGACTGACCGCGAGATTGAACAGGTAGTCGGGATTGGCCGGGTCCCGGCTGGCGGCCCTGGAGTAGGCCTGCCGGGCTTCGCTCCATCGACCCTGCTCTGCCAGCAGGTTGCCTCGGCTGAAGTTCAGGAATGGGGATTCGGGCATGCGCGCCAGCAGGGAATTGAGGCGGCTTTCCGCCTGCACGGGATCGGCCGGGCTTTGCAGGTTGATCAAACCGGCCAGGGCACGGGCATCCCGGGGATCGGCTTCCAGGGCCTTTTGATAAAAGGGCTCGGCCATGTCGGGCCGCCCCTGGCGCAAATGCAGCACCGCCATGCCATGGAGGGCATCCCCATTCCAGGGGTCGTGAGCGAGTGCCCGCTGGTAAGTCTCTGCGGCTTGCGCCAGATTGCCCTGCTGCAAGGCTTCGTAGGCCTCAGTCAAGGTTGGGTCGAGATGGGGTCGGGTGCGGGTAATCTGGATGTTTTTCTTGCCGGGTGATGTGCTGGGCTGGCGCGACCCGGCTTCCCGTTTTTGCCTCGGGATGATTGCGCGATCTGTGTCCGATGAGGGGGCGGGCTCCCCTAGGGCGGCTTGATCCGGGGAACTTGGGGCTGAATCGGTCGGCAGGGCGATCATCCGGGGCGGATTCATGCTTTCCCGGTCTTCCGCCGCCGAGGCCGAATGCCCTCCCTGACTGACAAGGAGGGCCAGTGGTGTGAACATCCAGCCCATGACGGCGATGGTTCGTTTCATGGGTGCGCTCTGCGGGGGAGGGGGCCGGCCGGGAAATTCGAGCCGTCGAAATAATCCGTTCTGGGCAGGGCGACCTGATAGTCCCGGAAGTCTCCCGCCAGACCGGGTTCCCGTATCACGACCGGACGCAGGAAGATCACCAGCTCGGTCTTGCTGCGGCTTTCGTTGCGCTGTCTGAACAGATTGCCCACCAGGGGAATGGCGCTGATGCCGGGCACCGAGTCGGTACTGTTGTCGAGGGCGTCCTGCATCAGGCCGCCCATGATGGCGATTTCCCCGTCACTGAGACGCAGCAGGGATTCCATTTCCCGGGTCTCGATTTCCGGGACGATGTTGGGAATGCCGACGGGAATGTTCGGATTGGGGTCCCGTTTCCCCGGCCCCTTCTGGCGCGAGATGCTGGGGCGTACATTCAGCAGCACATTGCCGCTGTCGCTGATCTGGGGTGTGACGGACATGACCAAACCGACGGAGACGGACCTGGGCGTGGTGGTGAAGGTGGTCTGGGAGGGGCTGTTGTTGTTGGTGGTGGTATCGGCCTTGACCTCGAAATAGACAATGTTGTTGACCACCTTGAGCAGCGCGGTCTGATTGTTGAGTACGCTCAGCTTGGGCGAGGACAAGACCCGGACATTGCCGAAGGTTTCCAGCAGGGACAGCGTGGCGGCAATGCCCAGGCCGGGTGCCACATAGTCCAGCACGAAGGAACGGCCATCACTTCTGGCCGGGTTGCTCAGCAGATTGCCAGTATCTCCATCGGTGCGCAGGGCCTGACCCAGGGAAAATCCCGCTGTTTGGGCGCCGTCCCGGGCGCTGCGCAGGCTCTGCCAGTTGATGCCCTGCTGATACTGATGGCCCAGCTGTACTTCGGCGATGGTCATTTCGATCAGGACCTGGCGCTTGGCGCTGGCCATGATCTGATCCAGAAATTCCTGGATGGTTTCGTGCTGGCGGGCCGAGGCCCGCACCGCGATGACGCCGCTTTCCGGATTGGTGATGACCGATGCGGCTTCCCGGAAGGTGGCGCGCCTCACCACCGTGGAGCCGGACTCTGCCAGGCTGGCGGCATTGGGGCTGGCAGCCAGCGAGGTGGTATTGGCCATGCTACTTTTGTGGCCAGCGACTGCTGGGGCCACGCCCGTTCCCGTGGTGGATTGCTGGTCGGTGCGTTCGATGACCGTTTCGCTTGACCCCTCGGGCAGTATCTTGTCGGTCTCCAGCAGGATGTCCTTGATGTTCCTTTCCAAGGATGCCCAGAAATGATTTTTCGTTATATTTTCCACCCGGATGACGGAAGTGTTGCCACTGCCGGCGGTGGGATTGGCTGACCCGGTAGGAATACTGGCGGCTCCGATCTGAGTGCTGGCGCCGGTGGTGCCGGATGCTTCCCTCGACATATTGACGTAATCGACACGGTAGGTCCGCAGGTAGGGCGTGTCGGGCATGACCAGCAGATTCGGACCGGCCAGTTCCCAGCGCATATCGACCTGCCGGGCGATACGCGTTAACAGTTGTTGCAAGGTCTGGTCCATGGCATTGAGGGTGACCGTGCCATTGATGCCCGGATGGATATCCACATTCAGTCGGGCATCCCGGGCCAGGGCGAACAACAGATCCTGGGCCTTGACGTTGTGTACCACCACATCGTAGGTCTCCGTCTGAACCCTGGGCTGCGGCCTTGGCAGGCTGGCACTGAATCGTACCGGCGGGGGGATTTCGCCGGTATCCGCATTTGCTACCGGTCCGACATGGAGGTGTGACGCGGTGGAGGGCTGTAACGGCACGGAACCGCAGGCCACTACGAGCAGGGAACTCAATGCGGCAATAATGGCCCGGGACATGGTGGCTCGGATAATCCGTTGAATGATGAATGGTTATGATGATAGCGCATTGTTATTACAAAGCGATATTCAATGTTCCCATTTGGTATTTCTGGTGGTGACGCCGCGTTCATCCCGGTTGGGGCTTGCTGTCGCTTTGTGGCAATGGGGCCTCTCCACCTTGGGTGGGCGCATCTGGACGGAGGTGGCGCCGGCCTTTTTCAGCCGGCGCGCTCAAAATACTGAGACTTTAAATAACACCCACAAGGGAAGAGGCTCGACTGTTATCCCTGTAGCGTTCGCCCCCTGAAGTGTCAAAAGCTGACATGGTGCTTATTTGTTGCGCTTATCGCCAAATTGATGTGACCAACCGAAGTCACCCGAAGGTCAATTTGTCCGGGTAAATGCTTTCGATTTTTTGGTGGTGGTCACATTTTTGTGACACAAAATGGACACACGCTTTACGTGGATGCGAAAACGAACAAAGCCAATCACTTAGCAGTGATTGGCTTTGTTCGTTTTTTTATTTGGTTGCGGGGGTAGGATTTGAACCTACGACGGTTATGAGAGCGATGAACTTAGAATCCTACAATAGGATTAAAACTAGCTAAATCGTGTTAGATTGGCACCATTCAAGCCTTAGGCGCCTCATATCAGCGACTGTGCTAACCCCGCTTAATCTCGCTCTTCCCCGCGGAAAGCCGAAATAACGTAGCAACTCCCCTCCAGCCGACACCTTGAATTATGACCTTCGGGCCATTAAAGCGATAGCAAGGTGCGGTGATGCTGTGCCTAGCGATCCTGGTCTGCCCCTCTATTTTCATCGGCACATCGTAGTCACTTATAGAAGAATAGGTTTTGATCGAATTGTAGAAACCTGACCTAATGAAATGCGCCCGCCTGTCCTGATCGATGTTTCATTTTCCATATTCGTGTATATTGGAATAAATATCCATACTGTACGGTAATGTATCCCCGAACGCTTACGCAGACCCTACTCACCGTTAGCGCTGCTTTCCCAGTCTTGATGGTCACCGGCCCCCGTCAGGTGGGCAAGACGACTTTGCTGGAAATGTGCGCACGGGATACCCCGCGCAATTATGTGACGCTGGACGATCTGGATGCCCGTGCGTTGGCGCAATCCGACCCGGCCCTGTTTCTGCAAACTTGGCAGACCCCGGTGATCATCGATGAAATCCAGTACGCTCCTCAATTGTTCTCGGCGATCAAGATGCAGGTCGATCGGGATAAGTCCAACGGCCAGTTCTGGCTGACCGGCTCGCAAAAATTCCACCTCATGCGTGGCATCACCGAAACCTTGGCCGGCCGGGTTGCGATTGTCGACTTGCTGGGGCTGTCGCAAGCCGAGTTACAAGGGAGGGCCGATACCTCAAAGCCCTTTGTGCCTACACCCGAGTGGATCGCTTACGCCCGGCAGCAAGCGCAACCCCAGTCCCTCTCAGATGTTTTCGGGCGCATCTGGCTTGGCTCATACCCCCGACTCAACGCGCAGGGTGCTCAGGCGCGGGATATTTTCTATCGTTCGTACATCCAGACCTACATTCAGCGCGATGTGCAGGATGTACTCAAGATCTCCGACCAGACGGCATTCAATCGATTTTTGACAGCCGTCGCCGCCCGGACCGGGCAGTTATTGAATTACGCCAGCTTGGCACGTGCTGTCGATATCGATAACAAGACGGCCAAGGCTTGGCTCTCGGTGCTGGAGACTTCAGGGCTGGTGTATCTGCTGCAGCCCTACCACTCGAACCTGACCAAGCGCCTCGTCAAGGCGCCGAAGCTGTATTTCCTCGATACAGGCTTGGCGGCTTACCTTACCCGATGGCCGGATGCCCCCTCTCTCGAAGCCGGCGCCATGTCCGGCGCGATGCTGGAAACCTGGGCAGTCAGCGAAATCATCAAGAGTTACTGGCACAACGGACAGGAGGCGCCACTGTATTTCTATCGTGATACCGATCAGCAGGAAGTCGATCTACTCGTGGATTCGGCCATCGCACTCTATCCCGTCGAGATCAAGAAAACCGCCAGCCCTTCCCATAACGCCAAGCGACATTTCACAATCCTCGACAAACTGGGCAAACCCGTAGGCCCCGGAGCGGTGCTCTGCTTCGTCGAGCGTGATATGCCGCTTTCCCGGGACGTGACGGCACTTCCACTAGGGTATTTGTAAGCTAGATCAGCAGCTGTCCAAAGTAAGGTGGCCCATGAATTTGATAGGACACGTTGAAAGCAAAGGCCATACCCCTGATGGCATCTGGGCAGTTGCTGACAAATGGTTCGAAGCGTACGGGCTGGCTTCTGACTTCAGACATTTGGTCAACACCGCCCAAATTTCCACCTTCTGTGGGGGCTTGGGCAATTTCCTCGACGAAATCCGTCGCCCAGAATCAATAAAACTCTTGAATGCCTGGAAATTGGCTTCACCCGCAGCGGCCTCGTTATCTCAACTCGCTGCGGTCGCTAACGAATCACCCGGCATCCCGGCAGAATTCTCGGCGTATTCCGATACCCGTAGTGCGCGTTCGCATCTAGGAACCTCCCTAAAGCAGTGTTACCTCCTGGCACTCTTCATTACCCGCTATCCTGAGGGGGACAAAAATAATGCCTGGCTTGCCAATTTACGCCTCTGGCTACTCGTCCACGCCTATCAACGGTCACTTAACGACAGCGTTCTTCTCGACCAGAATCACCGAAGAGTCGCCGATACGTTGCGCATTTGCTGTGAAGGCATTTCTCGCGGGATCGTAAGCCCTTGGTTCCAGGTCCTCCAGGGGGTACGCACAAGCAGTAATGACTGGGCGGCCTTAAATTCGCAAATCCGGGGCGGAGCTAACGTTCTACGGGAAAACAAGACCTTTCCCGACGGGGCCAAAAACCTCCTCCAAGCAATCGCGGCAATAACAACAGATGACGTCCTTCCCATCGACGACACACCCAGTCCGTCTATTTGGGCGATTCCTCCATCTCACAAAACCTCTGCTGAAGCTAATCGACAGGTATTTCTGGACGAAGAAGAAGCCGTTGATTTGCCGCCCGCGAGTTTCCTGCCTGGAGACGATGAAAGCGGCGATCTCATCAAAATTGAAACACCGGAAAACATTTCCCTGTCTCAAGGACAGCAGTTGGAAAGGAGTGTCCTCCTCTACAGCAGTGAGGATCAACAATACCTTCCCTGGTCCTGGTCGCGCCCAAATCCACACGAAGCAGCCAGATTGATATCGTGGTTACAGCAGGAAATCACTAGTGACAACGAGGCGGCTCGCCTGACCCGTGCCCTGGCCTGGGTTTCTGTCGTACTCGGTCGATCATTCAGGCGCACCTTGTCCCTCGGTATCGGCAACGACTGTACCGATGAATGGCGACTACATCCAGAGGGGTATTTTCATCGGCGACCACCCACCCGCTATTCCGGCTGGCATCCTCAAACTGAGGCAGAAAGGCGCTGGGTCAGCCCTTCTCTGTCTCATCTCGAACTAGCACCACCACCGGAAATTGCTGAAACGCTGATTGAAGCAATAAAAAAGTTACCTGCGAGTACCAGACTGCAGGATTTGTGGGCGACAACAGGAAGCCAGGCAACACCGGAACAGATGTGTGCCGGTCATCTAGCAGAGATTTCATCGCGACTGACACCTGCAATGCTGGCCGGAATGCTTCCTCAGCAGAGCTATCTCATTCAACGTAGCCCCAACTTTGCCCGCCTGATTTCCAGTAGCCCTGGATCTGGCCTCCCCGGAGCCTGCGGATACGGTTATTGGGATTCAAAGGAAACGTACGAAGCATTTAATACTGTCGCCGGTACTGCCCCACTCGCTTTACCGGAGGAGGTCGCACATGCCCGCGCTTTAGGAAGTAACCTGTGCCCGATTGAAGCACTACTCCTCGGTAGCCTGGAAAATGCCGCTCGGACGGTGAATCATTTACGCGAACTCGACGATCCGATTCAGTTTCACAACGCGTTCGTTGCATTCACTGTTGTCATGTTGCTTGCCGCGACGGGTGGCCGACCGATCCGGGATCCGTTCGAGTCCTTGCGTTTCTTCGACTTCGAGGAACGATTTGTTTACGTCGAAGACAAAGTGTTCGATGGCATTCACCAAGGTCGCTTGGTGCCACTTCCAGAAGCGGTCAGCCAATTCCTCCAGGATCGCTACCTGCCCCATTTATCGGTCCTAGCCAGCGGATTGATGACCAATGCACCCTCATTGGCTGGGGAAGTCCATCTTCTAACGAATAATCCTTCGGGTCACCTGCCGCTCTTCTTCTTTCTGGGAGAAGATGCCAAAGGACTCCAGTGGCGCTCTGTCAGCGAATCGGAAATCGCAGGGCTGGGCTTGTTTGACTGGCCTCTACCGCTCAACCTCTTTCGCCACCGTCTTTCTCGTGACTTACGCATCCGTGGAGTTGATCCAGAAATAATCGACGCCATCCTCGGGCACGCCGAAGCGGGTTGCCTGACCCATAGCGACTATGGCCTGCGGGTCTGGGAAGAGGACATGACCCTTGTTCGCCCTTTCATCAATGCGGCCTTCGACGCCCTCTGCATGCCAGCCGTCAAAAGCTGGGACTCTCAGCCCCTAATCATCGTTGGCCAAGAATATTGTACGCTCAGACGCGAGCGATTCGGTATCGAGGCACGATCCTGGAAGCGCCGCGAACGTGTGCGAAAGACGATCTCCGATGCCAAGCAACTCGTGCGTGAATTCCTCGATGGTAGAAAAATCGAAGAACTTTCCCCAGATGAAACGGACGCCCTGTCCAAGCTACTGCTCCTAAATCACTCAGGTCTTCCACACCCCAATGGTCATTTGCGCTATCGTTATCTTGTCCGCCTAATCGAGCGAACCTGGCGCCTGAGGAACAAACGTGTTGCCCTTCGGCGTCGCTATTTCCGACCGGATGAGGCAACGCCTTTTACGGACGCGGCTCCCCGGTCAAACACCACATTTTGTGCTCTCAAGGCATTGCTTGCCGACATTGAGCGTTCACAAGGCAGACGCCCTGGTCAACTCATGAGCATTAGCTTCGGTGTCCTGCATCTCTGCCTTGAAACACGCGTAGCAAACTCAACAATTTTGTCTGACGTTCTCAACGGCAGAAATTTCCGCCTGGTGAGCCTCAATCAAAGACCATTCCTGGAATATGCGGTGGGTTTGACCCGACAGCAAGCCAACGCAGCAGTAAGTCGATTCCCCCTGACGTGGCACACTGCCAACTATCTACACGCTGCCCTTACAGCGAGGGTGCGGGGAAAGATAGAAGATCAAGATACTGAGACTTTAAATAGCACCCACGAGGGAAGAGGCTCGGCTGTTATTCCTGCAGCGCTCGCCCCCCTTACCCAAAAAGTTGCCAATCATATGGGTCTGACTGCAGCAACTTCCATGGATCAATTGATTGATGCCATTTGTCGCATCGTCGATCAATGCAACGCGCGCCAATTTCCAGGAGTCATGGCGGCGTACTTAGGTGGGCGATTGAAGTGCAGCGCTTTAGGTTGGCATGACTGGACGCGTCTGGTCACGGGAAAACAATTCGAGTTTGTCCAGGGGGAAGATAAACCACCTCACATAAGTGAGTTCTCTACCGGAGCAGTCTGCCCTAAAAAAGCAGTCAGAGGAACAGTACTCGAACTCCAAAAAAACGCAAAAGAACTATTTCGACAGATTAATTCCCTCTTACTCAACAACCCACAGGCCAATTCAAGGACGAGCACACGTAGGCAGCAAGTAGCCAAGGATTGCGCTGAGGCGATCAGATCGAAGGAAGGCCAAACGGCATCGGCGATTACCTTAATCGCTTGGTGGGTACACTCCAAAATCTTTACCGGACGGACACGGGAACGTCAGGCCCTAACATCTATCGCTCGGTATTTGACTGCATTGGCCCCCGGATTTCAGGAAATTGCCTACGATGTTGACCTGTTTGACATGAGTGACGATGACATGACCATTCTGTACTGCAATGTCATGGAATCTCGCCGCGTCGAAGATAAAGCATACGTCGCCAAGCAGCTAATCAGTTTTCATCGGTACGCACGATCCGAATTCGGCATTGCAGATCCTGATTGGGCAGAGCTGCCTGAATTTCAAGCTGCAACACCAGCTGCACCGTGTGTAATCGCTGAGCATGAATATCAGGAAGCACTCAGGCAGCTCTTCCATGATTCGGGCACGCTCATGCACCTCAGATTCGCTCGATGCTTAGCGTTGCTATGCGGCTATCGATTTGCACTGCGACCTGGTGAGAGCTGGGGACTCCTTCGTCGGGACTGGATTCATACAGATAATGAAATCATTGTTCTTGTCCGAGACAATCGCCATCGCACAATCAAGACGCGAGCCGGCCGCCGACAGGTTCCCTTACTATTCCCGCTCTCGCCCCTCGAAAAACAAATTGTTGAGCAGTGGCAACTGGAACTGGAGAGCCAGTTTGGAATTGATGACCGTGGGCCGCTGTTCTTTGATGAAAAAAATCCCAGCCAACCTATTGACCGTGAGCAGCTACTTCGACCCATCAATCAGGTGCTCAAGAGAGTAACTGGGAATCCTGATGTGTCGCTTCATGATGCGAGACACTCAGCAGCTTGCAATACTGCCCTGTTACTGAATGAGAAAGCACTTCCGGGTTGGCAGTCGTTCTTCGAAAACGACGGCAGAGTGGACATCGAGAGGGAGCTGCTTGGCACACGCGGGCCCACCCGCCGGAAGAGCTGGGCACTGGCTCGATATGTTGGGCACTCTCATCCCAGCACGACATTCGGAAACTATATCCACTTCCTGGATGGCTGGCTGGAGCAACGACTTGAGTTGAATCCCGGTCCCCGGCCGCTGAAACCCCCCGCTCACCTCGTTGATCTCGACGCTTTGCCTGTGCGGGAATCTACCCAGTCCCTTGCTGCACCAGATTTATCTGAAGCATGCACTCCTGCGCAGGTTTTGAGATATGCCCGCCTCCTTTCTCGAGGGCTAGATCCGGAACGCGCAGCGGCTGCCCAGGGTGTTTCGCAGCCAATTGCGAAGGATGTTTGGCATCTGCTCATGACACTTAGTCAGCGTGGCAAGTTTTCCAGAACAGCTATGGGGGAGGGGCCCCAGAGTAATCGCCGACCGCTGGAGTTTATCCAGCGCATCCGTGACAACGCCTGGAAGCGGCTCCTTGATGTCGCCAGTGAAATAAATGCAGCAACGACGTCGGCGCTTTCGAACATTGCAGTGGATGAACTTTGCGTGATGTTGAGCAGCCGCTGGCAATTCGTTGTCTGGCAGCCACATCAGTTAGCTGCGGCCCGAGAAATTGCTGACCAACTTGCTACCCACGACGGGCACCGCTACTACCGAATGTTGGCAACAATCGGTTGCAGCAAAGACCTAAAAGAGGCGGCGCAAATTTACGGGTTTGAGCTTGAATCGATCGATGTTGCCACCGGCAGAGGATCCCAGGTACAACTCGGCACCGTGGACCTGCAAGGCGGGATATATCGCGTCGATCAACGGTGCGCTCTCATTTTTCTGGAAAATAAGTTTGCGCCCGTACGCAATGCTATGGAACTCTTCTTAATGGCGATTGCCCTTTGGGCAGCCGGCCGCAAGGGGCTGCCAAGCAGCCCCTTGAATTGAGGATCAGAGCAAGGCTGGGTGTTCATCAGGAAGTGGCTCATGAAGTTTTCTGATTACCGATGAGTCTCAGCCAACCTAATCGCGCTTTCATTGTGCGGCAGCATCCTGGCGCAATCACTGATGAGGCTCACGACGATGGTTCGGAGATCGAATCGGCGGTTGAAGCGGTAGGCGTATTCGGCGAAATAGCGCTTGGCGTATTTGGCGAAGCGGAAGGCATGATAGGTTCCCGACAGAGCGGTCTTGAAATTCGAGATCAAGGTATTCACCCAGCGGAACTTTGGATGCTGGGCCGCCTGCTTGCCGGAGCCGACCACGATGGCCTCGTGTGTCTCGACCGAATTCGCCAGTACCGAGAAACTCGGCAAGCCATCCGACAACGCGTGGGTGGTCGGCGCCAGCGTCTTGCTGGCCCAGGCGTCGATCCGCTCGTGAGTGAAAGGCATGGGGTCGAAACGGACGAAAAGAGGCCGACCATCGGCGGTCGTTTCCACCGCCGCCACGAACGGTACCTTATTCTCGGAACCCCGGCCCACCTTGCCGGCACGGGCACCGCCAAGATAAGCGTCGTCGATCTCGACACGAACATCCAGCGCCCGACCGGCCTCGGCATCGCCCATCACCGCCATCAGCTTGTGCTTGAGCAGCCAAGCAGTGTCGTAGCTGACGCCGAGGTGGCGCTTCAACGACAGCGCCGAGATGTTGTTCTTGGACTGGGTCATGAAGAACATGGCCAGGAACCATTTGGTCAAGGGCAGCTTGGTGTTCTCGAAGATCGTTCCGGCGGTGACGCTCACTTGGTGGCGGCAGCGATGGCATTGCCACAGCCTTTTTCCACCTCTCTCAAAACGGGAGTGCCGGGTGTCCCGGCAGCACGGACAGACGAATCCCGAGGGCCAACGCTGTTCGACCAGCGCCGTCTCGCATTTCGCCTCCGTTCCGTACCGCTCCATAAACTCGGCCATCGACAGCCCTTGTTGAAATTGCACCCGATTTTTCATGGCAGACCTCCGTCTCAATGTCTGCACTATTTTCAAACCCTTACTAGCTCACTACGTGAGCCGGCTGAGACTTGTCGGTAATCAGATGAAGTTTTGGACTACTGAGTACCCGAATGTCCCGAAAAATCGCCGGTGTTTCATAAAAAACGCTACGCAAGCGAAGTTGGACTCTGTTGCGGACAACGGACAAGGCACCCTTCGCACACCCACCATAAGCTCAATTAGCCGGTTCGCTGAGCGGTAGACCAAAAGGAAATCAAAACTCTAACCAAGTAGGTGGCCGATCTTTAGTCTGAGACCGAGGCAGGTCACCGGGTGAAGGATGAAAAAGAGGGCTGATTTTGATGCGGTCGCAGAAGAGCGCTACGCTGACATTGCTTCGTCCGGAAAAACGATTTCGTGAACCGAAATGCGCAAACACCTAGCACCTAGTTTAACTGTGTCAATAAATGTCGAATGCTGCCGATAACACAGCCATCTTCTTTCGTGAGGGTGATGACATGGCTATCGACGACGAACTGGAGCAGTACCTTGAACGGTTGGTGGGAGTGTTGGGCCATGCGGATCGAAGGACGGGGCTGATGGATTATTGCCGGGGGCTGATGCTGCCGCTCAAGCGCAAAAGCGTCGAACCGTTGGCGGCGTCGATGGATCCGCTGCACGTGCAAGCCAAACACCAGTCGCTGCACCACTTCGTCGCCAAATCGAACTGGTCGGATGATGCCGTACTGCGGGAAGTGCGAGCCGTTGTTGAGCCCGTCTTGGGCCTGGAGCGGGAGTGCTACTGGATCATTGACGACACGGGAATTCCAAAGCAAGGAAATCACTCGGTGGGTGTCACCCGGCAATACTGCGGGCAGTTGGGCAAGACGGAGAACTGTCAGGTGGCGGTCAGTCTGTCGCTGGCCAGTGACAAGGGGAGTTTGCCGATTCAATGGCGGCTGTATCTCCCCGAGGATTGGACGGAGGATCGCTCCCGCTGTACGGCCGCCGGTGTGCCGGAGGGCATCGCATTTGCCACCAAGATTGAGATTGCGCTGGCCCAAGTGAAGCAAGCACAGGACGACGGGGTTCCTACCGGTATTGTGCTGGCGGACCCTGCCTACGGTGACAGCGCCGACTTTCGCGACACACTGACCGCGCTGGCGATCCGCTACGCGGTGGGAATCCGAGCAGGAACCAGCGTCTGGGCGCCCGGAACCGCACCCTTGCCGCCCGAGCCGACGGTAGGGCTCGGACGCCCCAGTAAGAATCTGCGCCGCGCACCAGGTCATCGGCCCGTCGCGGTCAAAGCACTGGCGTTGAGCTTGCCCGCTGAGGCGTACCAAACCGTTGCTTGGCGTGAGGGTACCAACGAGACCCTGCGGTCCCGCTTTGCGGCCATCTGGGTTCATACGGCCCACAAGGACTATGAGCGTAGCGCCTTGCGCCCGCCAGAGTGGCTGCTGATCGAGTGGCCCGAGGGCGATGTTGAACCGCTGAAATACTTTCTGGCGACAGCGCCTGCCGACACCTCATTGGAACAATTGGTCTATGTCACCAAGATGCGCTGGCGCATTGAGCGCGACTATCGGGAGCTGAAGCAGGAGTTTGGTCTGGGGCACTACGAAGGGCGCAACTGGCGCGGGGTGCATCATCATGTCACCTTGTGCATTGCCGCTTACGCCTTCTTGCTTCACCAGCGCCTTATCCATGGCAGTAAAAAAAACGCTGCTCGACCACAAGCGCCTGCCTTACCCGAGAATTACCGCCCTCGCGGCAGCGGGGCGAGCGCAACGGCATGTGCCGGATTCGATCAGCACACTTCGCACCCTCATCGCCGCTCGTATCGCACAACAACTTCAGCGTTGTCCGTGCTGCGGCTCGATTAAACGCAACTTGTGACACAGTCAGACTAGAAAATGACTGCAAAAATCATTCGTTGGTGGACTGCCTTAGTTCGGCTAGCTTCATCACCCGGGTCTGGATGTTGGGCACCGGCAGCTTGGTGCGGGACCAGCGGAACAACACAACGCCTTCCAGGTGCCCCTTGGTATCAATCCAGTTCGGCAGCCCCGGATCCCGTGGCGCAATGAATATTCTGACACTGCCGTCGGGCTCATAGTGAGCCGTACGGTTGTTGTAATGGGAGCGGTGATCTGCGTAAGAGATGGTTTCGAACCAGTAATTTGTTGTATCCATACCCCAATAGGGCACTTCCGCCGGCTTGAAGCTCAACTCCAGGGTCTCGTCCTCGGCCAGCTGGAAATAGCCGGAGGAAAATCGGTGCCCCGTAGGCATCTCCGGCGCATCATCGGCGTCCTGCTCCAGCTCGAACACGAACATGCGGTTCGGTGGTGCAGCCTTGCGCTGATCGACGATGACCTTCCAGATATTGGTCGAATGGGCTACGTAGGCCGAGGTCCGCGTCATGGCTCGGCTGACTTCTGTTAAGGTCAGGGGAGGGCGATAGCCCTTGGCACCCACTTGCTCGATATGGAAGGTGGCATCCCGGGTCTTGCGCCAATCGTGGGAATATTGGCGGATGAAGATCACCGAAGCCTCCGGCGTGGTTCGGATCCAGTTGCCCGGCTGGGGGTCAGGGGACAGCATCAGCTCGTAGCTGCCATCCGGATTCACCTTCAGGTCCGCCTCGGTCATCGCCCCTACGATAGCGCTGCCGCTGTCCAGGCCGATCTTGCCGGCATAGACAGTGAACTCCATATAGGGCGCCTCGCCTCGCTGCCCATGGAGTCGATAGGTCTTGCTGCCATCGATCATCGCCTGATAGTAATGAGAATCGGAGGTTTCTCCCTCTCCCAGGGTGGTGGGCGTCACCAGCTGATAGACCTTGGGATAATCGGTATTGCCATACTCCAGGCTGGCGTCAAGGCCCATGCGGATCATCCGTACCAGCTTGCGCAGCCCCTCGGCCTGAGTCAGCTCGTCGCCGGGCGTTGCGTCCTGGCCCAGTACGCTCCCGGCCTGCTTCAACTGATCGCAGAACGCCTCCCATGCCGCGACGCTCTTCTGTTTGATGTTATTCATCGATACTCCTCTATGATTAATGGTTTGACTCGATACAAAAGCGATACCGACACCGAAGAATGACGACATGCCAAAAGGCAAGTATTCGCCGCATCAACCTTCGTTGGCGACGTGGAAATACTTCTGGTAGAAGCGGTAGCGCTGCCGCTCCTGCGCCGGGTTCAGACCAAACTGCTCCGGCGTGTAGCGGTGGATGCCATGGCGCTCCTTGGGCTTGTTGGCGATGAAGTCGCGCATCTTCTGCTCGGTGGCCGCCGACAAGGGCAGATCGAAGTGGGCATAAATGCGCTTGACCATCGCCAGCTGGTCCTTCACGAACTCGGAGAACTGCATATCGAAGGCATTCGCCGCCTTGCCACTCTTTCTGAACTCGACGAAGCGGTGCATGGCCTTCTCCCAGGTCTCACCCCAGAATTCGCCGATCTCCGTATCCTTGATCGAGTCGCTGCCCATGCTGTACGTCATCGAGACGTTGGAGAAAAACGAGGAGGTCAGCTTGATCGGATCGCGGTGGGTCATGATGATCCGGGCATCCGGATAGACCGACATGATGGCGTCCAGACCCCAGAAATAGCTGGTGCTCTTCAGCACCCAGCGCGCCCGGGGGGTCTTCCACTGCATGTACTGGAGCTGGCGCTTGTGGGTGCGATACACCGACAGGTTGCTGTCGTTCTCGACCCAGCGCTGATAGGTGGGCGTCCAGAACTGATTGGAAAAGATCTGGGTCTTGAAGTCGAAGGCATTGAGCATCAGACACTCCTGGGCCAGTTGGGCGCCCATTTCATGAATGGCCTGATACTCAGGAATCAACTGCCCAGCGGTCCGCGCCAGATGGGCCTCGCAGTCGGCAATACGCGGGTCCGTTTCGTAGGTGGCCGCTTCCGGTGGCGGCGACATGTAGTTGCATTCCCAGGTCATCGGTACCCGGTTGTCCGGGTCCTGGGCCATCAGATCATGGAGAAATGTGGAACCCGTGCGGGGCAGACCCATCAGGAAGATCGGCTTGACGATCTTCACCTCCAGAATCTCCGGATGACGCTTGATGTCGTCGGTGACTCGCAGCCGATTCGTAAGGTGACGCAAAATCTCGCCGAAGGCGATGATGCGCCCCGTCTTGTTCAGCCGCGCCTCCTCGTTCAGCCCCTTCAGGAACAACGTGAGGCCCTCCTTCCAATCCGCCTCGTCGCCGAAGTCGGACAGGCCGGTCGCCTCCCGGGCAGCGGCCAGCACGGCCGCCTCCGTCAGTTCCACGTCGGGTACTTGGGCATAGTCGACTGACTGTTGCGCGTTGGTCGCGTTGCCCATGTTTTGTCTCCTCTTCCTAGGGTCTGTTCACAGTATCCGATTTGTGTTTACATCCTGGAATTTGGACGTAAGCAATGGATCGGGACATGTTGAGCGATGCACAGTGGGCGCGGATTTCGGAGTTGTTGCCAGGGAAGCCCACCGACAAGGGAGGGCGTGCCGTGGATAACCGTTTATTTGTTGAGGCGGTGCTATACACCGCCCGGGTTGGCAACCCCTGGCGTGATTTGCCGCCGAAGTTTGGCAACTGGCACTCTGTGTATGTGCGCTTTGCGCGATGGGAAGCCAATGGGGTTTGGTCGCGAGTGGCCGAGGCCCTCCGGGGAGAAGCAGACCTGGAAGAGCTCTTCATCGACTCGACAGTGGTACGTGCGCACCAGCACTCGGCGGGCGCATCAAAAAAAACGGTGGCGATCAGGCGATCGGTCGGTCGCGTGGCGGACTGACCACCAAGATCCATGCGTGCGTGGATGCCCTGGGTAATCCGTTGCGCCTGATCCTCACCGGCGGTCAGGTGGCCGACATCACGCAAGGCCCCGCACTGGTCGATGCCTTGGTTACCGACGCAGTGGTCGCCGACAAGGGATACGACAGTAACGCGTTCGTCGACACCATCACTCGCATGGGCGCTGAGGCCGTCATCCCGCCCCGCAGCAATCGCCTCACGCCGCGCGAGTTCGACCGAGAGCGCTACAAGGCGCGTAACCTGGTCGAGCGCTTCTTCAATCGGCTCAAACAGTTCCGGCGCCTCGCCACACGTTACGACAAGCTCGCCAACCGCTTCAATGCATTCTTGCATCTGGCATGTACCTATATCTGGCTACTGTGAACACGCTCTAGTATTCGTGCGCAGTCCCTGATCAGCGATCCTGGGACAGGATCAGGGCGCTGGTGGGCACGGCAGTGGCCGCCGTCACCAGCACATTCTCCACGTCGGCGGGCTGGTTGCATGAACTTCTCCAATCACTTAAGTAAGCGGTACTGAAGGAAGTCCCTGTGAGATATCTCTTTTCCCGGGACAATGCAGGGCCGGTATTTCCATAGTTATTGAACGCTACTGCTCTGACCGTACATCGGGAATGCAGATTTCAATCTGATTACCGATGAGTCTCAGCCAACCTAATCGCGCTTTCATTGTGCGGCAGCATCCTGGCGCAATCACTGATGAGGCTCACGACGATGGTTCGGAGATCGAATCGGCGGTTGAAGCGGTAGGCGTATTCGGCGAAATAGCGCTTGGCGTATTTGGCGAAGCGGAAGGCATGATAGGTTCCCGACAGAGCGGTCTTGAAATTCGAGATCAAGGTATTCACCCAGCGGAACTTTGGATGCTGGGCCGCCTGCTTGCCGGAGCCGACCACGATGGCCTCGTGTGTCTCGACCGAATTCGCCAGTACCGAGAAACTCGGCAAGCCATCCGACAACGCGTGGGTGGTCGGCGCCAGCGTCTTGCTGGCCCAGGCGTCGATCCGCTCGTGAGTGAAAGGCATGGGGTCGAAACGGACGAAAAGAGGCCGACCATCGGCGGTCGTTTCCACCGCCGCCACGAACGGTACCTTATTCTCGGAACCCCGGCCCACCTTGCCGGCACGGGCACCGCCAAGATAAGCGTCGTCGATCTCGACACGAACATCCAGCGCCCGACCGGCCTCGGCATCGCCCATCACCGCCATCAGCTTGTGCCTGAGCAGCCAAGCAGTGTCGTAGCTGACGCCGAGGTGGCGCTTCAACGACAGCGCCGAGATGTTGTTCTTGGACTGGGTCATGAAGAACATGGCCAGGAACCATTTGGTCAAGGGCAGCTTGGTGTTCTCGAAGATCGTTCCGGCGGTGACGCTCACTTGGTGGCGGCAGCGATGGCATTGCCACAGCCTTTTTCCACCTCTCTCAAAACGGGAGTGCCGGGTGTCCCGGCAGCACGGACAGACGAATCCCGAGGGCCAACGCTGTTCGACCAGCGCCGTCTCGCATTTCGCCTCCGTTCCGTACCGCTCCATAAACTCGGCCATCGACAGCCCTTGTTGAAATTGCACCCGATTTTTCATGGCAGACCTCCGTCTCAATGTCTGCACTATTTTCAAACCCTTACTAGCTCACTACGTGAGCCGGCTGAGACTTGTCGGTAATCAGAGATTTCAATACTTAGGGCATGTAGGCGCCGCCACTGACGCTGATCAACTGGCCGGTGATGTAACTGGAGCGCTCCGAGGCCAGGAACAGGGCCAGGTAGGCAATGTCCTCGGGCCGGCCCAGGCGGGGGATGGGCAGGCCGCTCATGTTGAACAGGGTGCCGTCCTCCCGGGCTTTTTCCATGTCTTCCGGTTTGCCCAGCTGTTCGAAGCCGAAACGGTTCCAGAAGCTGCCGTCACCCACATTCTCCGATTTGTGGGGCACGATCCAACCCGGGCAGATGTTGTTCACCCGCACTCCCTGCTTGGCCCATTCCCAGGCCAGGGCCTTGGAAAGGCTGTTCACGAAGCCCTTGGTGGCACCGTAGTGGGCCACCCCGGCGGCCGCTTCTCCCAGCAGGGAAGAGTTTGAGGAAATGTTGATAATGCTGCCTCGGCCCCGGGCCAGCATGTCCCGACCTACGGCCTGGCAGCAATTCACCACACCGTCGATGTTGAGGGCGATTTCCCAGCGCCGGGCCTCGTCGTCGAGTTCGGCGAAGGCGGACGGATGGGCCACGCCGCCGGCGTTGTTGACCAGGGCATCCACGGGGCCGAACTGGCGCTGGGTCTCGGCGATCATGGCATCCACGCTGGCCCGCTGGGTCACGTCGGTAGCCAGGGCCAGTACCCGGCCGGGCAGGCCTTGCGCCGCCGCCTGCTGGGCGAGCTTCTCCCCAGTGGTGGCGTCCCGGGAGGCGCTGACCACGTTGCAGCCCTCCCGGGCGAATTCCAGCACCAGCCCCTGGCCGATGCCGCCGCTGCCGCCGGTGATGACGACTGTCTTGCTCTTGAGTCCAAGATCCATGGGATGTCTCCTTATTCGAGGTGGGGGGAGGCGAGGCGGGCGTGGATGGCGCCATCGACCGGGATCACCACGCCGTTGATGTAGGCCGCCGCATCGCTGGCGAGGAACAGGGCGGTGTGGGCGATGTCCTCCCCGGTGCCGAGGCGGCCGCTGGGCACCTGGCGACCGTAGCGGGCCGGGCCGTCGGGAAAGGTTTCCAGCCAGGCGCGCAGGCCCGGCGTATCCATGGGGCCGGGGGATAGGGTGTTGGCACGGATGCCGCGGCCGCCAAATTCCGTTGCCACGCTTTTCATCAGACTGATGACGCCGGCCTTGGCAGCGCCGTAGGCGGCCAGGCCGTCCACCGCATTGAGGCCGGCGCCGGAGGTGGTGGACAGGATGCAGCCGCGGCCCTGGGCCAGCATCACCGGCAGGGCGGCGTGGATACCGTAGTACACCGAGTCCAGGTTGAGGGCGATGATGCGTCGGTAATCGTCCAGGCTCTGGGTTTCGGTGGGGGTGGGAAAGGCACCGCCAGCATTGTTGAACATCACGTCCAGGCAGCCGAATTCCTCGATGGCACGATCCACCAGGGCCTGCACCTGGGCCGGATCAGTGACGTCGGCCACCTGGGCAACCACCCGGCCGTCGGCTGCGGCGACGGCTTCATCGAGTCGAACACGGTCGATATCGGCAGCGACCACGGCGCAGCCTTCGGTAGCAAAGGCCTTGAGACAGGCCAGGCCGATGCCACTGGCGGCACCCGTGAGAACGACGACGCGGTCTTGCAAGGCAAGGTGCATTGCGGGCCTTTCTTCCGAATCAGACTTCGTTCGGCACGTTGTGGAACTGCTGATAGCGAGTAAAAATGACCCGCTCCCGGGCGATCTGTTCCTGTTCCCCCACGCTATAGACATTCTGGCCGAACTTGCCCTGGGGCTTGTGGGCCAGGTAGTCGGCCACCGCCTGGCGGGCCTGGTCCGGGAACGGGAGGTCCATCTTCCGGTAGAGCTCGGTGAGGGCGTCCAGGGGAGATCGCATCAGGTCGGCGAAGAGGAAATCATGGACCTGGGCCCGGGAAACTTCGCCGGCCTCGATCTGATCGATGATTCGATTCAGGCTGAAGGCGTAGGCCTCGGGCGTCATCAAACGCTCGAAGGAACCGGCATCGAAGGGCTTGTCGCTGCGCATCCAGTAAAGGGTGCCCAGCAGGTGGGTGACCGAGGCCCGCGCCTTGATCGGGTCCCGGTGGGCATAGACCACCCGGGCGTCGGGAAAGACCTTGAACAGCACCGGCAGGCTCTCGATATGGCTTGGGGATTTCAATAGCCAGTGGCGGCGCGGGTTCTTCCATTGCAGCAGCTTCAGCATCCGCTTGTAGTAGGCGTAGGGCACCGTCAGGTCTGCCTGGGCCAGCCAGGCGTAGTAGCTGGGAATCTGGAAAATGCCCGTCAGGTTGTCGCTGATGAAGGTGCAGTTCATCGCCACCTTGCACTCGTTGGGAATGGTGGCCCCCAGTTCGTGCATGGAGAGGAAGGAGGGCGCTACCCGGTGCCACTGGGTCAAGAGGTGCTGGGCCTTGGGGATACGGGGGTCGTTGCGGTAGGTGGCGGCCTCCGGTGGCGGGGAGGGGAACATGATCTCCCAGTTCGTGGGTGCACCGAACTGGCTATCGGCCGAGAGCAGCTCGAACAGGATGGAGGTGCCCGAGCGGGCCTGGCCGACGATGAATACCGGCGCGTCCACAACCTCATCCTCGATTTCCGGATGGCGCCGGTAGGCTTCCTCGATCTCCAGCCGCTCCTGGAGCCAGATCAGGAGGTCGCTACGGGTCATCAGTCGGCCGAAGAGGTGCAGTTCCGCCTCCTCGTTGAGGGCTTTTACCAGAATTTCGAAAGGCTCCCGCCATTCTTCCTCCTTGCCGAAATCGGACAGCCCGGTGTTGGCCATGGCCGTCTCGATCAGTTCCTTGGGCTGCAGCGGGACCAGGCTGGCGATGTCCATGCCCCGGCCTTCCTCATTGACCCGGGCCAGCCACTCGGGGCGGGGCGGGGGTGTCCAGTCCAGCGGATTGTCTGCACTCATGGGGTTTCTCCCGGCAATGGCGCTGTGGGTCAGAGATTGCCGAAGCGGTTGATCACGCCCCGGCGTCGAGCCGCCAGTTGCTCCCGGCGTTCTTCCGGGGTGATGCGCTTCACGCTGGCCGGCAGGTGTTCGAACAATTCCGAAGCCTTGACCTGGGTGGCCTGGGGAACCGGACAACTGTCGGCCAGCATCCAGCGGTGGCAGACATAGCCTTCGGCATAGCCGGAGGGGTCCAGCCAGTTGGGCAGGCCCGGGTCCTCGTGGGCGATGACCACGATCAGTTCGCCGTCGTCTTCCATCTGGGCGTAATGGCAATTGGTGTTGGACAGCCGGTAGCGGTAGTCCATGGTGGTCCACCAGAAGTTGCCGAACTCCACCGCCCAATATTGGCAGCGGGGGGGGCGTACCCGGATGATCAGAGCCTCGTCCGTCGGCAGTTGCCAGTAGGCGACCATGGGCTCGCCGCCGGGGGTGGCGTCGATGGCCTGGTCGGCCAGCTGCTTGTAGGAGCGGAAGGTGTTGGGGATGGCCTTCCACATGTTGATCATGTAGATCCAGAACTCGATGGATTCATTGACCCATTTCGCCGAGGCCAGCAGTTGTTTGGCGAGGCGTTCTGGCGTTGGCGGCGAGGGCGGGCTCATGTCGCCGGTGAGGCGGTCGATGCGGGCCTTCATGGGGCGTTCGCTTTCCCAGTCGGCGAAGAACTGGCGGAAGGTGACGCGGAAAGTCTCCGGCGTGGTGCGCAGCCAATTGCCGGTGTAGCCATCGGGCCGGGCCGGGCCGATCATCAACTCGAAACGACCGTCGGCATCCACCTGGAGGTCGTCGGCGAAGAGGGTCTGGGCCACCTTGCCTCCCCAGGGGGTCTGGCCTTGTTCCACCGAGGTGACGGCAAAGTAGCGGGCGCTGCCCCGATTGCCGCTGATGCGGTAGGTGTCCGTGCCATTGATCGTCGCGCCCACATAGACCGCGTCGGTGTTGTCGCCGCCCTGCTTGCGTACCGGGTCGAAATAGTGGATCAGTTCCGGGTACAAGGGATCGGCGTAGTCATGCTGGAAGTTCAGGGCCAGGGAGATGTTGCGAGCCAGGACCTCGAAACCGGCGCTGCGGTCATTGACATGGGGCGGCACCGTGGGACCGAAGGGGATGTCCCCGGCCCGCTTCAGTTCGTCGCAAAAATCCGCCCAGGCCTGGCGCAGCGTGGTTTCGTGGTTGGCATCGCTCATTTCTCGCTCCCTCGTGTTTTGTCAGGCGGATTTCTTCAGGTCCCGCACCACGTCGGCCCAATGGCCCGGGTCCGGGCAACGATTGTGGGTGATGCTGACGCTGTCGGCGATGCCGTCCAGACGGGCGCGTAGCTTGCCGGCGATTTCGTGGCGCTCCCCGACGACGGCGATTTCATTGAGGATGGTGTCGTCGATCAGATCGGTCATGTCATCCCAGCGGCCTTCCTTGGACAGTCGATTGAGCTCCTGATGGACGCCCTCCCAGCCATGGCAGGCCAGGGTCGGCAGATAGGCCGGGGTGGAGCCGTAGAAGGCCAGTTGCTTGCGGGCTGCCAGTTTGGAGGCGGCAAGCTTTTCCTCCGTGTCGGCGGTCACCACCAGGGTGGCGCTCATCACCTCGATATCACTACGCTGGCGGCCAGACTTGGTCAGGCCCTGTTGCAGCGCGGGCAGAGTGTTTTCCAGCAGGGAGCGGCGGGTGTTGAAGGGGTGAGAGATGAAACCGTCGGCCGCTTCGCCGGCGACCGCAGTCATCAGGGGGCCGAAGCCACCAGTGAAGATCGGCGGCGGGCCATAGGGATTGGGCCCCGGATTGAAGGCCGGAATCATGATCGTGTGGGTGTAGAAGCGGCCCTTGAAATCAAGCGGACCCTTGCCTTCCCAGCAGTTCCAGATGGCCTTGATGGCCAGTACGATTTCCCGCATCCGCTCGGCCGGATGAGACCAGGTGGAGCTGAAGCGCTTCTCGATGTGGGGCTTGACCTGGGAGCCCAGGCCCAGCACAAATCGGCCGCCGCTGATGGACTGCATGTCGTAGCCCAGGTTGGCCAGGTTCATGGGGTTGCGGGCGAAGGCGATGGCGATGGCCGTGCCCAGACGCAGGGTGGTGGTGTGCTCGGCGGCCACGGCCAGGGCCAGGAAAGGGTCGTGCTTGGCTTCGAAGGAAAAGCCCCCGTCGTAGCCGATATCCTCCAGCTCCTTGTAGAGGGTGCGGGCCTTGCGGGGGTCTTCCAGGGGGGCGGTGGTGTAGATTTTCATGGTGTTGTGTCCACTGTCGACGGAGGGTTGGCTAGAAGTTTTTCGGCAAGCCGAGCTTGCGCGTGGCGATGATGTTGCGTTGAACCTCGGAGGTGCCGCCGCCGATGGTTTCAAGGACCGTCAGCACGTAGCTACCCGGGGCTCGTCCTTCAATGGGGGCGCCATGGTTGTCGGCGGTCAGTTGGCTTCCGGGACCGATGATGTCCATGGTGGCATCGGCAAGACGGCGCGAAAATTCCGTGGAGTAAAGCTTGTAGTGCGATGCTTCTGCCGTCGGGGTCTTGGTCGCATTGAGTGCTGCATCCACGAACCGTATCCCCAGTACGCGGGCCACCTCGCACTCGGTGGCCAGTTGCGCTATTTTCTGGCGAGCGACCGGATCGTCCTTGAGTGGCTTTCCGTCGCGCTTTGCTGTCTTGACGTAATCGCAGAGTAGTTCGGTGCGTCCCCTGATTGGCGAGAAGGTGAACATGCCGAACCGCTCGATATCCAGCGCTTCGGCAATGTACTGGAAGCCCTTGTTGAGTTCGCCGACGCGATAGTCGTCAGGTATGAAAACATTGTCGAAAAAGACAGCGTTGGTGCGTTCTCCACCAATGGTATACATCGGCTGGATGGTCAGTCCCGGATGATTCATGGGCAACAGGAACAGTGTGATGCCGTGATGCTTCGGGGCATCGGGATCGGTGCGCACGCCGACCCAGTACCAGTCGGCGAAGTGTGCCGACGTGGTGAACGACTTCTGCCCGTTCAGAATCCAGCCTTCCCCGCTGCGTTCAGCCTTGAGCTTCATGGCGGCTGAATCCGATCCTGCGGATGGCTCTGTGTAACCGAGGGCGAATTCGATTTCCGCATTGAGTATCTTGGACAGGAATTCGCGCTTCAGTTTTTCCGATCCGACCTTGATCAGCGTCTTTCCGACGACACCGGTGCCTTTGCCCAATTGAGGGGCACCCACCGAGGAAAGCTTTTCGTTCAGGAGGTATTCGTAGAAACCCTGGCCATCCTGCCCCCCATAGGCTACAGGCCAAGTGATTCCCAACCAGCCCCGGGCGGCGAGCTTTTTCATGAATTCCCTGCGGGCCGGTGTATCAACCAGCTGCGCCAGATTCTCCCGATGCAGGTCCATGACTTCCGGGTCGTGGTTTTCTTTCAGGAATTCCTCGATGTCGCGAAGGAATTTCTTTTCGTCTTCCGAGAATTCGAAGTCCATGGCGTAGCGAGTTTGAGAAGGTTTTCAAGTGGTCGATGCTTCCCAAACGGGATGTCCGAAAAGCCAGGTTGTGGATCATTGTAGTCACCTCGCTGACCGCGGTCAATAAAATAAGGGTAAAGTTATTGGGAGTCAATAAAAGACTGTCGAAACGGTAAGAGTGGCCCCTGCGGCATGCCAGTCAGACGGTTGGCGTTTTGTTACACACTTTTCTGCAGAATTTTTCTGATAAAAAATCTTTAAACAAATATTGACCATGGTCAGTGAAATGGGGTATGTTGTTTTGCAAATCAGCTTCCCGGGGTATTCGCCCCCTTCAACATAACGATTTGAAGGAGCAGATGTTGTGACAAAAGTCCATCTGGAACACGTTCCTGATTTGATAGAAAAGGCCGGCGAGATCCGAAAGCATCTCTGTCGATGCGCGCGTTACGCCGGTAATGTCCATATTGGTGGACCGCTTTCCGCCACGGATGTCACTGTGGCGCTGTACTACAAGTATCTAGGTTTTGATCCGGACAATACGGAAGACCCGAATCGCAACATGTTCGTGCTCAGCAAGGGGCACAACGGCGTCTTGCTCTACTGTATTTTTTGCGATATGGGGATGCACGAATGGGACGATCTGCTGCATAACTACAACAAGATCGGGTACCGCTTCGGTGCCCACCCCAACCGCAAATACGTGCGTGGCATTGAGGTGTCTACCGGCTCCCTGGGGCACGGACTCAGCTGGAGCGTCGGTTTTTCCCACGCCAATCGCAATGAAGGCATTGCCTCACGCATTTACTGCCTGCTCGGTGACGGCGAGCTTGAAGAAGGCTCCAACTGGGAAGCCATTATGTACGCGGCTTCGCATAGCCTGGACAACATCGTGGCCGTGGTGGACAACAACCAGTGCTCGGCCTCCTTCATGGCGGGTGAAAACATCAAGTGGAACACCATGGCCGACTGCTGGCGGGCTTTTGGCTGGGATGTCCACGAGATCGATGGTACCAACATGTACGAGATCGACCGCACTCTGGCCGCCCTGCCGCCGGTCGATCTGGCTAGCCCGGGCAAGCCGATCTGCATCATCGCCAATACCACCAAGGGCCAGGGCGTGTCGTACATGACGGATAGGCCTTATGCCTGGCACATCGGTGGGCTAGACGATGAAAAGCTCGCCGAAACCGAGGTGCTGATCGACCGTTACACCCAAGAACAGAAGGCGAGGAGCTGACATGGGTGGATTCACATTCAATATTACCGACATTGCGGCCATGATGAACGCAAAGGACCTGGTGACGAAAAAAATGGTCCAGCTGGTAAAGGAAAATCCCAAGGTCTGTTACATCAATTCGGACGGAACTGGTAAATCGGGTCCCTTGCGCGAGATGTACGACCAATATCCGAACCGTGTGCTCGACGTGGGCATTGCCGAGATGAATCTGGTCACAGTGGCGGCTGGCCTGGCGAAAAAGGGCTACATCCCCTTCGGTCAAACCTTCGGCCCCTTCCTCTGCGTGCGCGCCCTGGACCAGATCCATAACGACCTGGCCTACAACGACCTGCCCGTGCGGCTCATCGGCACCCACGGCGGCTTGTCCTCCGGCTATGGTCCCACCCACAACACCATCGTGGAATTCGGGGTGATGAACGCCATCCCTAATATGACGATGATTGCGCCCAGCGATGCCGCGCAGTGCGTCAAGATGCTGGAGGCTTCACTCACTTGGCCGGGTCCCATCTATATCCGCATTCCACGCGGCGAGGAGCCCGAGGTCTACAACGCCGACTACGACTACGTGATCGGCAAGGCCATCGAAGTGCGGGAGGGCAGCGATGTCACCCTCATCGCCACTGGCACCGGGGTCTATAACAGCCTGCGGGCAGCGCTGACGTTGCAGGTGGAGGGGCTGAGCGTGGGTGTGATCGACATGCACACCATCAAACCCATCGACAAGGATGCCATCGTCCGTGCGGCGAAGAAGACCGGCACCCTCGTCACCGTGGAGGACCACAACATCCTGGGCGGCCTGGGCAGTATCGTCGCCGACGTACTCATGGAAGCGGGCGTGCCGGCGCGGCTGAAGAAGATCGGCATTCCCGACGAGTTCATCAGCTTTGGCTATCCGGAGGAGATCTACCCTCATTATGGTTTTGACGGCACTGGCATCGCAAAGACAGTGCGCGAGTTCTGTCGCTGACTGGTGGGGAGGCATTCGTACCCGTACATAGCGCCTACGCCCTGGAGAGCCTTCATGAAACAGCTATTCATTACTGCGGTTCGTGATTTCGACGCGCAAACGATGGGAACCGTCGAGGCTCGGGAGGTCCCCCTTCCCGAACCGGCCGATGACGAGATACGTATCAAGGTTATCTACTCGTCTATCTGCGGCTCGGATGCTCATACCCTAACGGGACATCTGGGGGAATTCGAACAAATGACCCGGTCCATGCTGCCGATGCCGTTCGGTCATGAGTTATCCGGCATTATCGACAAGGTCGGCCCCAAGGCTGCGGCTTACGGTTACCGCGAAGGTGAGAAGGTCATCGCCAACTATGCCAGGTACTGCTATAGCTGCGATCAATGCCGCAGCGGCCATGAAAATCTCTGCGCTAATGTGCAGTTCTGCATGAACGGCTTTGCCGAATATGCCTGTTTCCACGTGACCCAGGTTTTCAAGCTACCGGAACAACAAGACCTGTTGACCGCCTGCCTGATCGAACCCCTGACGATTGCCCTGGGCGCTGCCGAACAGGCGGGGTTTTCCTGGGGAAAGTCGGTGGCGATCATGGGTGCCGGAGGTATCGGTTTGATGCTGGTCCAGTTGGCGCGGCTATCCGGAGCATCCGACATCACAGTATTCGACCTCGTGGAGGAGAAGCGTGAACTGGCGCGACGTCTGGGTGCCGACCATGTGTTCGATCCGCGTGACGAAGGCGTGGTTGAGCAGGCGATTACCGCCGCAGGCGGCAAGTACAACTGCGTTCTGGAAGGCACGGGCGCGATGTCCGCCGCCCACTTGACCCTCGATCTGCTGGCCCGCGACGGTAATGGTGTGTACTTCGCCATGTATGGCAAGGACCCTGTTCTGCCCGTCAATCTGCACAGCCAGTTTTACTGGGACCAGAAGCACCTGCACGGCATGATCATGGGCGCAGGCATGTTTCCAAAGGCCATTCGGATGTCCCGCCGCATAGATCTTGGATCACTGATCCAGCGCGTCCATCCCTTGAGTCATTACCCACGGGCTATCGATGATCTTTTCTCCAGAGGGTTCGCGAAAATCGTGATCAAGATGGACGAGTGACATGGCCATTCTTGACGACGACACCCTGAGCATTTGGTAGTTGCAGTACCGCTTGAGCTTCATCCCTGTAGTTTCTGTTTGTTCGCGACAATAAATATCAGACGTTATGTACGTTGATAAAAAGGAGAGGAAGTATGCAACGCAAAGGTCAGTGTTTTTCGATTCGTCCCATCCCCTTCCTTGTGTCCAGCCTGATGGTACTGGGCATGAGCGGCGCCCATGCTGCCGACACCCAGTTAGAGGAAGTCATCGTCACCGCCCAGAAGCGGGCGGAGAATCTTCAGGATGTACCGATTTCGGTTCAGTCCCTGGATGCCAAGATGCTGGAAAAGAAAAATATCGTCACCTTGACGGACCTCGGTGCCGCCGTGCCTGGGTTGTCACTGGTGCCTTTTCCAGGTAGCGCCGAAACGATTTACCCTTCCATACGCGGCATCGTTGGCAATAATGTTTCAATAGCTACACCGCTGCCCCTTGCGGTTCATGTTAATGGCATTTATATTTCGCAGATGGCGGGGCTCAATGTGGCTGCTGCAGATCTGGAGCGGATGGAAATCCTAAAGGGGCCGCAAGGGGTACTTTCTGGGCGCAATGCAACCGGTGGAGCGCTCAATCTCTACACGGCCAAGCCGGTTTTGGGTGAGTTCACCTTCAAGCAGCAATTGACTTTCGCGGAGCGGGGCCAGCTTCTCTCCAAGACTATCGTCAATGTACCCCTGACGGAGGAATTGGCTGCGAAGATATCCTATCTCCATACCGATCGCGACAACGAAGGGATAAAGAACTCCGCCCCCGGTGGCGTCAAGTTCGGGGAAAAGACGGCCGATGCTTGGCGCCTTGATGTGCGCTGGAAGCCGTCGAACAACGTGACCGTAGATTATGGCTACGATACGGCACTCACCAAATCCTATGACACCTTTCCTCAATGTACTGCTCCTGGTTTGGTACCAGCACTGACCAATACGGTCACCGGCGGCAGCGATCCGCGTCTCGCAGCGTATGTGAAGGCATGCAGCCCCGAGAGACAAACATCGTTGTACTTCCCCTATTCGATTCCGAAAAATAGAAACAAGGCGGAGGGGCATACCCTGAATATCGAATGGGAAGTCAATCCGTCAATGACCTTCCGCTCCATTACCGGCTATCGCAAGGTCGATACCTCCAATGCCGTCGATTACACCGCTTATGCGAGCGGCGTGGACGTATTCGCCGGAACCGCGCCGTTCAAGGTGCTGGGATCGACGCAACTCGACGGGAAATACAATCCGTTTACCATTTTCAACGAATCGTGGTCGCAGGAATTCCAACTGCTCGGCGAAACCAGCCCCAATTTCAAATACACCACGGGCATCTATTATTCCCTTGACAAGGGTCATCAGAATGTCGGCCCTTCGGTGTTTTCCTACTATCCCAGGTTTGGTGACTTTTTAGTCGCGGCCTATGGCGCCCCGGCTTACTTGGCAGGCCTTGATAGCATCGCCCTGGAGAACCTGGGAATCTCATCCACCCACAACACGTCGGTTGCGCTCTTTGGCCAGATTTCCTGGCGCCCCGACATCCTGTCACGCAAGCTGGAAGTCGTGCCCGGTCTGCGTTACACCCAGGACCATCGCAAGGCCATCGGTTACAACGTTGGTCGGGGTGCGGCGACTGCCTTTGTGGTACCCGTATCACCGGGGGTGGCTACCCCGGCCTTCCCAGGGCCCCTGTTCGTTTCGCCGGATGCCTTTCGGGGCGCGGTCGGGGACCGGACTTTCTCCAAGTCCACACCGAGCCTGTCGCTTAACTACCACTGGGATGAAAGTCTGATGACTTATCTGAAGGTCGCCAAAGGCTACACCAGCGGCGGCTTCGACTCTCAGGCTGGGTCGGCGACGGTGTTCTCCACTGGCTACGATCCTGAAACCCTGACCTCGACAGAACTGGGCATGAAGGGTGAGTTCCTCAATCGCCGCCTGCGCACCAACTTGGCCGTATTCCAGAGCAAGTATGTGAATCAGCAGCAGGCCGTTCCTTCCTATCTGTCCGACGGCAGCCCGTTTTGGGTGATCCAGAACGTGGGTGGCTCCACCTACCACGGAGTGGAACTGGACATGATGGCGGCGGTGACGGATGGTTTGCGTTTTAATGCCAATATTGCCTGGCTGGACCATAAATTCACCAAGTTTAAGGACCTGACGACAGGCTTGGATGTGCATGCCTCGCGCAAACTGATCGTGCCCAAAATCGCCTATTCGGTCGGGATGGACTACCGCTTCCCGGAGATGGGCCTGCCCGGTACGCTGGACGCCAATCTTACGGTGTCCCATCGGGATGCGTCATCCACGCCCATCGACGTGACGGGAGCGTTGCCTCTGAGCGGCTTCATAACTCCGGCCTTTACCGTGTGGAGTGGACGTCTGGCCCTGTCCCGGATTAAGGTGGGGCCGGGTAGCAACGGCGACCTGACGGTGGCGCTGTGGGGCAAGAATCTGACTGACAAGAAGTACAGCGTTTTTACTTATCCCAATCAGACAGCCAACGCTGTTGCCACCTGGGGTGAGCCGCGTACCTATGGTATCGATCTAATCTACAACTACTGATGCCACGATGACGACACTGCGGCAATATGCGCTGCAGTGTCTTTTTGTTTTCACAGCAATGCTTGGGATACTTCATGAACTTAAAGACAGACATGAACCTGCAACCTGCGCTCGGGGCACCGTCTACCGGCATCATCATCACTGGCGGGGCCTCCGGCTTGGGGCGGGCATCCGCTCATGCCCTGGCCCTAGTCGGCCGGCCGGTGGCGATCTGGGACATCAACGAAAGCCGGGCGCTTGCCGTGGCCGAAGAAATCCGCAATCAGTACGGTGTGGCCACCATCGGCCTGGGACTGGATATCGGCGATCCGACAGGCTACCCCGCCGCCATCGAAAAATCGCGTCAGGCCTTGGGTACTCTCGGTGGTCTTGCGCACGCCGCGGGTATCGTCGACACCGGCTCTCTGGCTGGCGTAACCCCGGAAAATTGGGATAGGGGCATCAACATTCTCCTGCGTCCGCTGGCCTTACTGGTGCAGGCCTTGCATCCGGACCTGAAGGCCAATCCAGGTTCTGCGATCCTCGCCTTCGCCTCCATCAACGCTACCCTGGGCAACGGGATCAATCCGATCTATACCGCCGCAAAAGGAGGTGTGCTGTCTCTGGTGCGCTCCCTGGCGGATTACCTGGGTAACGATGGTATTCGCGTTAATTCGATTTCTCCTGGCGTGATCCTCACGCCAATGGTGCAACCCTCTTTCGATACATTGCCAAAAGGCACTTATGAAAAACGTATCCAGCTCGGCAGACTGGGGGCACCGGAAGAAATCGGTCGTGTGGTGCGCTTTCTCTTGTCCGACGAGGCTAGCTACATCACTGCTGCTGAGATTGTGGTGGACGGAGGGAATATTTCATCACAGCGTGGATGATCGTTGCTATTGAGAACCGCATAAATCTCTGTCAGCACCATGATTTGTAAATATGGTAATCCACTTATTGGTGCATCAAATCAGAAAGGAGTGAAAGCCAATGCGTTGGTTATTGCTGACTGGATCCGCGGCCCTCTTGTTGGCCTGTTCTATGCCCCCGGAAGAAACAACGGCGCTGAATCCGGACGCACGCGCGCCAGCCCCAGAGATAAATAAGGACGGGCTTAGCCCAGAGGACCGCCGGGCGTTGTTCGGAGACACACACCTGCACACCTCCTATTCGTTCGACGCCTACGGTTTCAGCGCCTCACGGACGGATCCGGACATGGCCTATCGGTTCGCCCAAGGGAAGCTCATCGATTATCTGGGAATCTGATTACCGATGAGTCTCAGCCAACCTAATCGCGCTTTCATTGTGCGGCAGCATCCTGGCGCAATCACTGATGAGGCTCACGACGATGGTTCGGAGATCGAATCGGCGGTTGAAGCGGTAGGCGTACTCGGCGAAATAGCGCTTGGCGTATTTGGCGAAGCGGAAGGCATGATAGGTTCCCGACAGAGCGGTCTTGAAATTCGAGATCAAGGTATTCACCCAGCGGAACTTTGGATGCTGGGCCGCCTGCTTGCCGGAGCCGACCACGATGGCCTCGTGTGTCTCGACCGAATTCGCCAATACCGAGAAACTCGGCAAGCCATCCGACAACGCGTGGGTGGTCGGCGCCAGCGTCTTGCTGGCCCAGGCGTCGATCCGCTCGTGAGTGAAAGGCATGGGGTCGAAACGGACGAAAAGAGGCCGACCATCGGCGGTCGTTTCCACCGCCGCCACGAACGGTACCTTATTCTCGGAACCCCGGCCCACCTTGCCGGCACGGGCACCGCCAAGATAAGCGTCGTCGATCTCGACACGAACATCCAGCGCCCGACCGGCCTCGGCATCGCCCATCACCGCCATCAGCTTGTGCTTGAGCAGCCAAGCAGTGTCGTAGCTGACGCCGAGGTGGCGCTTCAACGACAGCGCCGAGATGTTGTTCTTGGACTGGGTCATGAAGAACATGGACAGGAACCACTTGGTCAAGGGCAGTTTGGTGTTCTCGAAGATCGTTCCGGCGGTGACGCTCACTTGGTGGCGGCAGCGATGGCATTGCCACAGCCTTTTTCCACCTCTCTCAAAACGGGAGTGCCGGGTGTCCCGGCAGCACGGACAGACGAATCCCGAGGGCCAACGCTGTTCGACCAGCGCCGTCTCGCATTTCGCCTCCGTTCCGTACAGTTCCATAAACTCGGCCATCGACTGCCCTTGTTGAAATTGCACCCGATTTTTCATGGCAGACCTCCGTCTCAATGTCTGCACTATTTTCAAACCCTTACTGGCTCACTACGTGAGCCGGCTGAGACTTGTCGGTAATCAGATCTGGGAATGAAGGTTCAGCGTCATGATCCGCTCGATTTCTTGGCTGTCACGGATCACGCCGAATTCATGGGTGTGCTCAACCAACTCGATGATCCGAACAGCTATCTTTCTCTCAGCGAATTCGGCCGACTTTATCGGGAGCAGATTGCAGTCGTTACCGACCGCCGCGACCAAGGCGAAGCTGCAATGCGATCGTTGAAGAAGTCCCCGGTACTTCAGACACCCTACACCAAAGATGTAATGCGTTCTGAGTGGGGCCGACAAATCGCCATGGCCAACGCCAATTACCGGCCTGGTAAGTTTACGACCTTCATCGGCTATGAATGGACCTCTCATCCGCAGGATCGCTACAATCTCCACCGGAACGTGATTTTCCGAGGCGACACGGCGCCGATGCCGTTCAGCGCAACGGACTCGCTGCGACCGGAGGACCTGTGGTCCTACCTAGAAGCCAATCGTGCGCAGGGCATCGAGGCGCTTGCGATTCCTCATAACGGCAATGCCAGCGAAGGCAACATGTGGGCCTGGACGGACAGCGATGGCAGGCAGATCAGCGCCGACTATGCCCGTCGCCGGGCCGCCAATGAGCCGCTCAATGAGATTGCTCAGGGCAAGGGGCAGTCAGAAACCATGCCGGCAATGTCGCCGGCAGACGAGTTCGCTAATTTCGAGGTGATGGACCGTCTAGTGCCGCGGCTCGATCTCAAAGGCTCACCGCCGGGGAGCTACGTACGGGATGCGCTTGGTCGCGGGCTTTTGATTCAGCGCCGCACCGGCGTCAATCCCTACAAATTTGGGGCAGTCGGCGGCACCGACTTTCACAATGGGCTTACGACATCGGCCGAGAATGCGCTCATTTTGGCGTTCGGGTTCGATCCCGACGTGAATCCCCCTTCAAGGAAGGAAGCGCAATTTCTGCTGCAGGAGCCAGCTGCGATGAACCCGCCGCCGCTTATCTTGGGCTCGGGCGGGCTGACCGGCGTATGGGCCGAACGAAATGACAGGCCGTCCATCTATGCGGCGATGCGCCGACGGGAGACATTTTCGACTTCTGGCACGCGCATCAAGGTCCGGCTGTTCGGCGGTTGGGACTATCCGAATGGCTTGATGCAGCGAGATAACTGGGTGCGGAACGCCTATGCCAGGGGAGTGCCGATGGGGTCAGATCTGCCGGCGCGGGCGAAAAATACTGCGGCGCCGCGGTTACTTATCTGGGCGGCCAAGGACCCGAACGGCGCAAATCTCGACCGGGTGCAGATCGTGAAGGTCTGGCTGGATGGCGACCAGCAGCGCGAGCGCGTTTTTGATGTTGCGCTGTCAAATGGGCGCCGTGTCAATCCTACGACTGGTAAGGCGCCTCCTGTCGGCAATACAGTCGATCTCAATACGGCGACCTACCGCAACGACATCGGCGCGGTGCAGCTCGCAACTGAATGGACCGATCCGACCTTTGATGCGGCACAGCCCGCAGTCTTCTATGTCCGGGTAATCGAAATTCCGACTCCGCGCTGGTCGACGATTCTGGCTGCACGCTATCAGCTGCCACTGCCGAAAAGCAGCCCGGCCACGTTGCAGGAGCGGGCCTGGTCTTCACCGATCTGGTATATGCCGGAAAAGCTTTGATATATGCGCCTCATATCGAATCTGATCCGCGAACCCGTCGTCCACTTTCTTTTCTTCGGCTGTCTGCTCTACGCCGCAGCCTCGCTCCACGCGCGAACGACTGATCCACAACGCATCGTTGTTTCCGATGCGGTTGTGAAGAGGCTTACGGATCGTTACGTGCAGCAATTTGGCAGCATGCCGCCGTCGGATCGACTGGAATATCTGATCGGCCGGTACATCCAGGACGAAGCGCTCTATCGCCAAGGAACCGCGATGGGTCTGGGCAATGACGACGAAATCATCAGGCGGCGAATCATCCAAAAAATGGAATTCCTGGGTGATGGTGACAGCTATGGTGTCGAACCGACCAAGCAGCAGCTCCGGGCCTATTTCGATGAACATTCGTCGCGCTACATCGTGCCCGAGAGGGTTTCGTTTAGCCACATCTATTTCTCTCCTGATCAGGGTGGCGACGCTAAGGCGCGCGACCGGGCGGTTGAGGCGCTCGCACGTTTGAACGCCTCGAAAGACTCTTCCTTCGTGCCATCGGGCGATTCCTTCCCGGGTCGCTTGAACTTTGCGCTCGAAGATCGAGATGAGGTTACGCGTAGCTTCGGTGAGAGCGCATTCGCACAAGTTCTGTTTTCGTTATCAGTCGGAAGGTGGTCTGGGCCGATCCGCTCCGGCTATGGCTGGCATCTTGTGCAGCTTCAGGCGCGGAAGGCACCGCATACACCAAATTTTGCTACTGTTGTCGAGGACGTCCGTACCGATTGGCGCAACGATCGGCAGAACCAACTCAAACGGGAAGCGTTGCAGCGAATCGTTGCTCAATACCAAGTTATCCGCGAAGACCACGCGCGCGATCGGTTGGAGAAGAAATGATCCGGCTGCTTTTCTGGATCGCTCTCCTGGTCTTCGTGGTTACCGAGGTATCCGCGCATGAGGTTCGCCCGGCGCTTTTGGACATTAGGAGGACGGAGAGCTCGGTTTGCAACATCAGGTGGAAGCAACCGACAGCCGGCGAAATGGCGGTCCGGCTGGTCCCGCGCCTGTCGGGAGGGTGGATCGATTCTGCACCGGCGAGTGACCTGCTCGGAACTGGCCAGAGGACCATGGAGTGGCGCCGCGACGATTGTAGTCTCACCGCACTGACAGAACAGATCGTCACCATCGATGGGCTCGATGCCACCATCACCGATGTGTTCGTGCGGGTGGACTTCGATGACGGAAGACTGCTTCAGCAGGTTCTACATCCAGGCGATCCGCCGTTGCGCCTTTCCGCTCCGGTCGCTCCCAGCCATCAGATCAAAGCCTATTTTCTGCTGGGCGTTTCCCATATTCTCGAAGGTTCCGACCACCTAGCCTTCGTACTCGGGCTGGTGATTCTGGTGGGCTTTCGGAAACGGCTGTTGGTCGTGATCACCGGTTTCACGCTGGCCCACAGCATCACGCTCGGTGCGACCGTTCTCGGGCTGTTACATCCTTGGCCGGCGCTGATCGAGGCTCTTGTGGCACTCAGCATCCTGATCGTCGCGGCGGAGGCGCGGCGCTCCGACAGAGGTGGGCAGAGCTTGACCATCCGGTGGCCGGAACTGGCAGCGCTCGGTTTCGGGCTGCTTCACGGCTTCGCCTTCGCCGGAGCGCTTACCGAAATCGGGCTTCCCAAGGTAGAGATGCTCGAAGCGCTGCTGCTGTTCAATCTGGGCGTAGAAGCCGGGCAGATCCTGTTTGTCGGCGCCGTCCTGGCGGTGACATTGGCCATCCGGCTGCTTCGCCCCGCCCCTCAATGGGCGAGCACCTTACCGCCCTACGCGATCGGTTTGTTCGCAGGATTCCTCTTCATCGAGCGCACGCTCGCACTGTTCGCCTAGCCCGGATATTTCACAAAAGTAGGTCGGTGGAACCGCTGTAAGGCAGTAATCAGATTAGCTTTCTGAAGCAAGCGAATCTGCACCAGATTATAAATCTTGATTTGAAATCAACAATAAGAGCAGGAGGTTTACTAACGCATCGTAGCCGACTCCATCACATTTAAATTAGATCATTTGTTCCAATCAATACATGCAACTAAATGATCCATGAGTGAGGTAGCGATAGAGGTAGCCATTTCAAATTTACGAGGAGAAGAATCATGAATCAACACACAACAAAAGCTCACGCGGTCCGGATGTTGCCCTTACTCATCACTGCACTTTACGGCGGAGGTGCATGGGCAGACAGCAAGGGGACGGTGCTTGAAGAAGTGATCGTCACTGCGCAAAAGCGAGAACAGAAGCTGCAGGACGTTCCCATTTCGATTACTGCCATCTCTGGGGCACAATTGGAAAGCCGCGGTATCGAGGGAAATTCTTCCTTGACGGGTCTGGCACCCAATCTCATCATGAACAAGAGTTCGGGTAGCAGCCTGATCTCCGTGCCCGCCATCCGTGGCAGCGCGCTGAATCAGCCCGCCATTTATGTGGATCCGAGCGTGGGTATGTATGTGGACGGCGTCTATATTGCCAAGTCTCAGGGCAATATGTTCGACCTACTGGATCTGGAGCGGGTCGAGGTGTTACGCGGTCCACAGGGTACCCTGTTCGGCCGCAACACCCTGGCCGGCGCCGTCAGCTTCGTTAGTCGCAAGCCCTCCGGCCAATGGAGCGGTGCGGTGTCGCTGGACGTGGGCAATTATGGCCGTCATGTTGAGCGGGTATCCCTAGACTTTCCAAAGGTAGGCATTACCAGTCTCAACATCGCAATGCGTAACGAGCAGGCCGATGGCTGGATGGGCAACGCCAATGGCAAGGCATTGGGTGGAACCGACCGTCAAGCTTTCCGCCTAGCGGCCAATTTCGACATCAGCCCGTCGTTCAAGGTGGACTACGCCTATGACCACACCGACATCAGCGAGACCTCGCAACCCGCAACGCTCTACCGAGCGTACGGCACTGCGGGAAACCTGGTGACCTTGGGCAATCAGTTGGTTGGTGCGGGCAATGCTTTTGGACTACCCGCCTATGTGACGGCGGGCAACTATCTCATCAACGCCCAAGCAGCCATAGCACCTTATGCGAGCCAGGAGCGGCCAGACTCCATCGCGATCGATTCCGGTCACGAAAACTATCAGCGGCTTAAGATCAATGGCAACGCCCTTACGGCGGCCTATGCGGTAAACGACAGCAATACGCTCAAGTACATCGGTTCCTTTCGCACCATGGATTACAGTGACCGCATCGAGCTGGATGGCACCCCGACAGTTCTGATCAGCACCGGCCGCAATACCTATTTAAAGTCTTATTCCAACGAATTCCAGTGGGTGGGTAATACCGAAAGACTCAACTATGTGGCGGGCCTGTACTTCTATCGCGAGGATGGCGCGACAACGGGCGGACAAATGATTGCCTTGAGCCCGCCCCCAGGCAACACCAAATATGTCAACTATCGCACTACCGATAACGCCAAGGCGATCTACGGTCAGTTAGATTACAAGGCCACCGATGCGCTGACTTTAACCGCTGGCATCCGTCGCACCACGGAAGAGCGGGGCAATACCTCGGGGCAGTTCGGGTCGGCGGGTTATCGGGGCCCCATCACCTCCACCCTTGTGCCATGGTCCAGCGCCAGCGCCAGTTGGAGCGCCACCACCCCCACGCTGGCGGCCACCTACAAGTTCAACGACGGCCTGACTCTTTATGGCCGGATGGCTAAGGGCTTCCGCTCCGGGGTGTTTTCCGCCGAAGCAACGACCGTGCTCGGGGTAACGACCCCGGCGGACCCGGAACGTGGCACCACGTATGAAATCGGCTTCAAGAGCGCCTTTGCCGACGGTCGCGCCCAATTGAATGGTGCAGTGTTTGTCACCAAGACTACCGACATGCAACTCGGTCGGCAGGTTCCGGGAACCACCGCGTCCCTGACTGTCAACGCGGGCAAGGCCACCGTGAAGGGACTGGAACTGGAAGGGACCTTCCTGGTGGCTGATGGATGGAAAGTCCAGGTCGGCTATGGCTACCTTGATGGTAAATTCGACGAATACTTGGGCTTTCCCCTGAATGTTGCAACGGCCGCTGCCGCCGGGGTCACGCCCACTACACTGATCGATACTGCCGACAACCGGGCCTTCCCTTACGCCCCGAAACAGAGTTTCAATATATTGGTGGATGGCCGTCTGGCGAAAACTGCCTGGGGTATGTTACGAGGCATCGTCGATTACACCTATATTGATTCGTTCTACATCAACTCCAGCAATATCTCGCTGACAGCACCTAACGCGGGGCAAGGCCTCCTTGCGTCGCTTAATCACTTGCCGGCGCAGGGCTTGCTCAATGCCCGTCTGCTGTTGACCGATGTGCCTATCGGTGGCCCCGGCAGCGCAAGTGTTTCCCTGTGGGTGAAAAACCTGACGGATTCGAAGAAGCCCATCAACTTGATCGACTTCTCCTACTTCACCGACGCCACCTGGACCCCACCGCGCACCTACGGGGTTTCCGTCAGCTATAAGTGGTAAGTCGCGCAGCCCTCTCCTTGCGCATCTTTCGGGGCCTACGGGCCCCATTTTTCCTGATCTTGCCTGTTCTGGGTAGATTGCAAATGAAAAAGGAATCGCCATGTCACGTTTTCTGATTCGTCTCGCAGGGCGGCGTTTATTTCCACTATGCACCTTGCTGTGCTGGGTGGCTTTCTCTGGCCAAGCATTCGCCGCGCCGACCCTGCCCACGCTTAATGTGGGTACTCCCAACCCTTTGCCCCTTGCCGTCAATTCGCCCGAGACCTTTGTTCCAGCCAAGTCGAAGGCACCGGCAGGTGCACCCAACGTGGTGGTGGTGCTGCTCGATGATGTGGGCTTCGGCGCTGCCGGCACCTTTGGCGGCCCGGCACCCACACCAACGCTGGATGCACTGGCGAAAACCGGTTTGCGTTATAACCGTTTTCACACTACTGGGATTTGCTCGCCCACCCGGGCAGCACTGCTCACGGGGCGCAACTCCCACGCAGTAGGCGTGGGTAACGTGATGAACACGCCCGCCCCCTATCCCGGCCGTACCGGCTTCATGCCCGCCAGCGCGGCAACGATCGCCGAAGTCCTGCGTCAGAACGGTTATGCCACCTCCCTCTTTGGCAAATGGCATCTCACTCCGCAGAGCGAGGAAACCCCGGCGGGGCCCTTTGATCGCTGGCCGGTACGTATGGGTTTTGACAAGTTCTACGGTTTCCTCGATGGCGAATCACATCAGTACGAACCTGTCCTGATCGACGGCACAACTCCGGTCGTGCGGCCCGACAAGGCGAATTATCACCTGACCGAAGACCTAGCCGATCACGCCATCGACTGGATGCGGCAACGCCGCGATCTGGCGCCAGGCCAGCCTTTCTTCGTATATTTCGCGCCCGGCGCCACCCATGCGCCCTTCCATGTGCCCAAGGAATGGATCGATCGTTTTCGGGGTAAATTCGATCAAGGCTGGGACAAGGTGCGTGAGGAAATCCTTGCCCGTCAGAAAGCCCAGGGCGTGGTTCCATCCGATACGGTACTCACGCCGCGCCCGGCAGAGCTTCCCGCATGGGACAGCCTCAGTCCAGAGCGCAAGCGCGTTGCCGCCCGCTTAATGGAAGTCTATGCGGGCTTCCTTGCTCATACTGATGCCCAGATTGGCCGACTGGTAGGCGCCTTGAGCAATATGGGCGAACTGGACAACACTCTATTCATCTACATCGTGGGGGATAACGGTGCCAGCGCCGAAGGCGGCGTCTATGGCACACTTAATATTATGGGTAGTCTACAAGGCGTGAGCTTAAGTGCAGAACAAGCCCTGGTGCGCATCGACGAAATAGGCACCACCAAGAGCTACCCGCATTACCCGGCCGGCTGGGCTTGGGCCATGAATACGCCCCTCCAATGGACCAAGACGGTGGCCTCTCACCTGGGCGCTACCCGTAACCCCATGGTCGTCAGTTGGCCGAAACGGATCAAGGATCAAGGCGGCTTGCGCAGCCAGTTCAGCTTCGTCTCGGACATCGCCTCCACAATTATGGAAGCCGCGGGTATTGCCGCACCAGCCCTAGTCAATGGCGTGGCCCAGCAGCCTATTGACGGCGTAAGCCTGATCTACAGCTTCGACAATGCCAAGGCCAAGGAGCTTCATACGACCCAGTATTTCGAGATATTCGGCAACCGTGCCATTTATCACAATGGCTGGATAGCTTCCGCCTTCCATGGCCGCCCACCCTGGGCCTTACTCAACGCCAAGAAGCGGGGCTTCGACGAAGACGTCTGGGAGCTCTACCACCTCGACCATGATTACAGTCAGGCCAACGATCTAGCCAAAACCGAGCCGGCCAAGCTGCAAACCATGAAGGACATGTTCTGGGTCGAGGCCGGCCGTAATCAGGTATTGCCGCTGGTCAGCGATATCGGTGCCCTGAGACTCAACATCTACGGCAAGCGAACGCACTTCACTTTTCACGAAGGCTTCGATGGTCTTATGGAAAATTCGATGCCACTCATCGCCGGCCGCTCACACCGCCTCAGTGCTGATCTCGTCATGCCGACTACCGGTGGCGAAGGCGTGATAGCAGCCCTGGGCGGAGACAGCGGCGGCTGGACGCTCTATGTCGATCACGACGGCGTACCCAACTACCTCTACAACCTGTTCAATGTCGAGCATCTGGTACTCAAAGGCAAAGTCCCATTACCCGCCGGCCCGGCCAAGTTGGAAGTTGATTTCGCCTATGACGGCGGCGGTTGGGCCAAGGGTGCGAAGGTGACGCTGAAGATCAATGGTGCTGAGGTGGCTTCCGGCCGCATGAACCGCACGGTTCCGATGTTCTTCTCCATCGACGAGAACTTCGATATCGGCACTGACTCCGGTTCCCCCGTTGGGGACTATCGACCAAACTACCGATTCTCAGGGCGGATTTCCGAAGTGGCTCTCGATCTGCAATAAAGTCTGAATGTGGCCTGCAGGTCCGAGGTCTCAAGACTTGCTCTTTTTTCGAAAGGTTTCGTCATGTGGCTATCTCGCGCCTTCCGGAGTTTTCTGATCTACTTCCTGCTGGCTTTCCTGGGATCGGCCCTGGCTGACGAGGCAAGGCAGGAAAATGCTGCTCCCTGCCTCTCGCTGGAAGATCATGCAGAGATTGTCGATCTGATGTCACGTTATGCGCTTTATACGGATACAGGCAAAGGCGAGGCCTTTGCCTCGACCTTTACGGAGGACGGCCAATTGATCATCCGTGATCAACCGGTCCAGGGACGCCGTAATCTTGCCGAAAGGGTGAATCAAAAGAAGCTTCGGACCTTGCATCTGCCTTCGGTGCCAATGCTGGTGAGAGTTGCCGATGAAAGTGTTCGGGCACGTTCCCAGTTGATTTACATACAAGAAAATAAACCCGATGGCATAAGCAACACTCCCAGTTCTCTCTTTGTTGGATTTGCCGTCTACGAAGACACCATTGTCCAAACGACCGATGGCTGGAAATTCCAGGAGCGGCGTGCGGCTGAAACCCTGCCGATCTCTCCCGATTTTCTCGTATCGCCACCTTTTTCAAGATGCCAGGCACACCGTTGACCAGCGCAGGAACTGGCAGCCGATTCCGAAGCACGGTGGATTCCGTCTTATGCCGTTAGACTACGGCCCCACCCCATTGCTGATCGACGGCCGTTATCCAATAATGGGGAGGATGTGGAGCAGCGGATATAATGACGGCATTATTGCCGTATGCAATTCTGATCGGCAACCTGGAAGGTGTGGGCGATACCTTGTTTCAGCGGCACATAATGCCCCTGATGGAGAGCAGCATCCAGACGTCACCGTGTGTGCCGCGGGCGTATTTACTGGTCGGATAATCTTTCCCGTCTTTAGGGGCCCCAATTTCAGGGGGATTACTTCAAGACTTCCACAGTTGGATCGGTCTGACGTCTAACCAGTACCGGAAATCGAGATGGGATGGCCCGCGCCGGCCTGGTCGTGCTGGCATGGTTAATGGTAAATGTCTGATCGGGAATGCTCAATAAATAACAACGTTCAGCACAATCCTCACCAGCTCCGCTTGTCTTGCTACACCCATCTTTGAGAAGATCAATTTCAAATGGGAACGAGCGGTATTTCGACTGATATTAAGCCGCTCAGCGGCTTCGTCGAGCGTCAGTCCGTTAACAAGATGCATGGTCAGAGCTGTCTCGGCCTGAGTGAGGCCGAATAAACGCCTAACGACGCCCGCAGACATTGTGTCCTGGTGCTCTGGGTCACGAAAAAAAACTACAGCTTTGGGACGCTTCCATGCATCAGACCATTCACCAGCTTCAATCGATCGTATCAGCATGCCAAATTTGTTTCGGCCCGACGGCCGAGTAATGGAAAATGACTCTATGAACGCTTGAGTTCGAGGAGTACAGCCAGCCAAGGCTGACGAGGTAAGCTGTTGCAGCAGTGCGTCCTCTCCTGGATATTCTGCCTTCAATACATTACCAACACGCCGAATGCCGTCCTTTTGATCGAGGATCGCTTGTGCCTCGGCGTTTATCATCATAATTTCTCCATTCTCATCTAACGTCACCGTACCAACCTGCATACGTTCTACAGTTCCAGCGAAGAGGTGTCGCTCAATGTTGATATGGTCCATGCGTGACCACATTGTCATTGACTGCTGAATGTGGGGAAGCAACAACCGAAATATCTCCTTGTCGTGCTCCGAAAACAGCGGTCGCATATGCGATCCGGTAATTCGGAACCTGCAGCTCGGGTCGTCCTCTGTAGACGACAAGTCGGCGCCAAGAACATGCAGGACATCTAGGTGTTTTAAATATTCTCGATATATGGTGCTCTCGAGCCATTGTTCTTCGCGAATAACTTCCGTAACCGAAAAGACCTGGTTCTTGGGCAAGTTAACGAATGGGTCTAATTGAGAGAAACGTACATTGAACTGGTCAATGCTGACCACGGATGTTGGTCCAGACACGACCATGATGCTCGGTCGATCTAGCGTTGCAGGGCGCATCACCATTGCGACAAAAGATGCGTTCAAGAGCTCTCTGAGATGATCGAGAAAGGATTTCCATGGCGGTGACTCAAATGGGCTGCGATAGACGAGTCCTACCAATCGACTAAATTCATCCAGAGTAAACCGATTTTCGGCAGGCAATTCCGGTTCCTTGACTGTCATGTGCGCCTTTAACTGTCGATCTCAAACTAAGAATCAAATATATGCACTCACTTTTTATATCGTTCCTGCTGGTCAACTGAGTCACCATTTTTGCAATATCAACGCAAATCTCACCCGTTTGAGGGGTGCGGGTACTTAATGCCTTTGTGAGAATGACCAACGTCAACCTAAACTGTTCATTGTGCCACCGTGCTGCAAGACCTCAAGAGGTATCAGTGGTGCCCTGCACGGACTTTACTGAAGGAGGTTCCACTGATGGCATTACGAGACAAGGGCCAACAGCTTGAAGCATATCGCAGGATGTTAGCCATTCGTGGCTTCGATCGGGCGGCGTCAAAGCAAAACGATGACGGAGAGATTCCAGGCGTTCTTCACACCAGTATTGGACAGGAGGCTGCCATTGTCGGTGCCTGCATGGCCCTGCGGGACGACGATTACATCACTGGAACACACCGGTCTCATGGTCACCCCATCGGCAAAGGTGCCAAGCTGGGGCCGCTGATGGCGGAGTTGATGGGGAAGGTGACCGGGGTTTGCAAAGGCCGCGGCGGATCTATGCACCTTGCCGATACCACCGTTGGCATCATTGGTGAATCCGGCATCGTTGGTGGTGGGTTCCCTCTGGCCACCGGTGCCGCTCTTAGTGCCCATGTTCGGGGTACGGACCAGGTCAGCCTGTGCTTTTTTGGTGACGGGGCCACCAACGAGGGTAGTTTTCACGAGAGCCTCAATATGGCTTCACTGTGGAAATTGCCGGCGATTTATTTTTGCGAAAACAATCACTATGCCGCGACGACGCCACTGCTTAAAAGTCATGGACAGCCAAGTATCGCTCGTCGCGCAGATGGCTATGGGATTCCTGGTGTAGTGGTGGACGGCCAGGATTTGGATGCCGTATACGATGTCGCCTTTACCGCTGTGGCCCGGGCTCGATCTGGAGATGGACCAACGATCATCGAAGCCATGACCTATCGTTTCGAGGAACACGCGCTTGGCGTATTCATGCCATCCATATATCGCCCTGCGGAAGAGGTGGAACGCTACAAAAAAGACCGCGATCCCCTGGTGCTCTATCGGCAGGCGCTGATGGATGCCGGGCATACCGATGCTGATCTTGTGGCAGTGGAGGAAGCTGTTGGCGCACTGATATCGGAAGCTGTCGATTTCAGCCTCAAGAGTCCGTTCCCGGACCCCGCTGATGTTTATGAGTTCATGTACAGCAATCCGATCAACTATCCAGACAGAGAGGTGCGCTGATTATGGCCACCACAAAACTGACCTACCTCAACGCGATCTCAGAGGCCCAGAAAGAGGAGATGGCGCGCGATCCTACAGTAGTTCTGATAGGTGAAGATATTGCGCTCTATACGGCAAGCGGCGCTCTGGGCGATCTCGACGCCAAGCGGACATGGAGTACCCCGATCTCGGAATTGGGATTCACCGGAATGGGCGTGGGCGCGGCGATTACCGGGCTGCGTCCCATTGTGGACCTGACCATCGCCAACTTTGTCTACTTGGCCTCAGACCAAATCATTAACCATGCGGCCAAAATTCGCTACATGACCGGCGGTAGAGCAAAAGTTCCCATGGTGATTCGTATGTCGATGTGGCACAACCAGTCCAACGCGGCTCACCACTCCGATCGACCCTATCCGATGTTCATGAATGTGCCCGGTCTCAAGATCATCGCCCCATCGTGCGCGAGCGACATGAAGGGCATGTTGAAGGCGGCGATACGCGACGATGACCCCGTGCTGGTATTCGAGGACAACGATCTCTGGATGAAGGCAGAACAGGTATCTACTGACGTCGACTTCCTGGTGCCTCTCGGAAAGGCTGCGGTGCGTCGCGAAGGAAAGGACGTCACCATCGTCTCGGTTGCTGGCTGCATCCTGCAAACTCTTCCAGCTGCGGAACTCCTGGCAAAGGACGGTATTGAGGCTGAAGTCATCGATGTACGCAGCCTTGCGCCCTTGGACACCGACACCATTCTGGCTTCCGTCGCCAAGACCGGACGGCTGGTGGTGGTGGACTACGCCCATCGTACCAACAGCGCAGCATCCGAAATCGCAGCCATCGTTGCGGAGGAAGCCTTCGACGCCCTCAAGGCACCAATTCAGCGAGTTGCTACGCCCAATGTGAACATTCCCTTCAGCCCGAAGCTTGAGCGTCCTCTCTATCCAAACAAGGAGAAAGTGGTGGCTGCTGTGAAGAGAATTATCAACCGATAGAGGTAGTTGTATGGCTAAGAAAATAATAATGCCCAGGCTTGGAATGGGGATCACCGAGGCAACTGTCATGAATTGGCTGAAGGCAGAGGGTGACCTCGTCACCGAGGGGGAGCCCTTGGTGGAGATTGAGACGGCGAAAGCCGTAGAGGAGCAGGCTGCGACGGCCAGTGGGAGACTGGTGAAGATCCTGGTGCCTGCGGGCGAGATGGTGGAGGTGCTGACTACCATTGGCATTCTCGCCGAGGATGGAGAAGATTACAGCCATCTCTTGCCCTGACCGTTCCATGGACGATCTCTATGAGGTTCGGGAACTATCTGCGCTGCGCAAGATCATTGCGCAGCGCATGAGTGATGCGACCCAGACCATTCCTCACTTTCGGGCGGTAATGGACATCGAGGTCGATACGCTGCTGGCGGTGCGCAAAGACTACAACGCGAGGGAAGGCGGGGTCAAGGTATCGGTCAATGACTTCATCATTAAGGCGGTTGCTCACGCATTAATGGAGGAGCCCGCTATAAACGTGCAGTTCGTCGATGGCATGATTCATCAATATCGCCAAGCGGACATTTCGGTGGTTGTTGAAGTGGACGGAGGCTTGGTTACCCCGATTATTCGAGCGGCGGAACAGAAGAGCTTGAGTCAGATCGGTGTGGAGGTTAGGGAACTCGCGGCGCGGGGACGCGGGGGCCGGCTGAAGATGAATGAGGTCTTTGGCGGTTCCTTCAGTGTCTCCAATTTGGGTGGATATGGCATCGATGCGTTCGACGCCATTATCAACGCGCCCCAGGGTGCCATTCTCGCCGTCGGTGCCGCCAAGCAGCGACCCTGGATACGGGAAGGGCAGTTGGTCCCGGCGGGCGTGATGCGGGTGGTGCTATCGATGGACCATCGCATTATCGACGGTGCAACCGGTGCTCGATTTCTTGGCGTTCTTCGGGACACCTTGCAGTCACCAGCATCGCTGACGAATTGAGTCGATATGAAGCGCATACCTGGACACCAAGCGAATGCGAAGTGTCCATTCACGTCGGATGCTTCATGAAGTAGGAAGTTGAAACAATCCAGTTTCGCTGAATCTGGATTTCCGATATGCAGTTGCACAACGCATAGGATGGACTATATGACTTCAAAAATTTTGTTTGCAGGTGGTACAGCTGTCATAACAGGCGCGGCTGGCGGTGTCGGCGGAGGTCTGGCGCGCAAGGCTGCCGTGCTGGGTATGAATCTAGTACTGGCCGACTTGGATTCTGAGTCGCTCTACACACTTGCGGACTCGCTTGATACTGAAGTGCTCGTCGTGCCTACGGATGTCACCCATCCGGCTGCGCTGGAGAATCTGGCCAACCAGGCCTGGAACCGTTTCGGCCGGGTCGATCTCCTTTTTAATAACGCCGGCATCATGTGCGCCGGTTTTACCTGGGAAATTTCGCCTGAAGCCTTTGGGCGCTGTTTTGCGGTCAATGTGTTGGGTATCCACAACGGCATCCGCGCCTTCGTACCCCGGATGCTAAAGGCCGGCACTCCGGCCCATATCGTCAACACGGCCTCGATGGGAGGATTCCTTCCCAGCCCATTGTTGTCGCCGTACACCGCCACCAAGTCCGCCGTTTTCATGCTTTCCGAATGTCTTTATGGGGAACTGAAGATGATAAATGCGCCGATTGGCATCTCGGTGCTGCATCCCGGACCCGTGCAGAGCGGAATCTTTGGCAGCCCCTTTGGCGATGGAGGAGGCAACCCAGTGGCACGTCAATTCATCGACGCCATTAACCAGCAAATTGCAGGAGACGGGGGCATTACACCCGACCAGTCGGCGGAGCTTACCTTTGCCGGCATCCAGGCCGGCGAGTTCTGGATTCTGGCGGAATCGGAGTTTCTTGATCCCCGTTTCCGTGAGAGGGTGGAAGGCATCCTCGAAAGACGGCCGCCGAAAATCTTTGGCGCTGAATAGGCCGGACGAGCACAGTCAGCAAAAGGAGAACCACACCATGAAATCTCTTCTGAGTTCACCAGCGACAGGCGTCATTGTTACATGAGGCCGCTCCGGGTTGGGGCGGGCGTCTGCCTATGCATTGGTCGCCGCCGGCCGGCCGGTGGCGATATGGGATATCAACGGAGACCGGGCTTCGTTGGTCGCCGATGAAGTGCGTACCGAGTACAGGGTGAGTGTTGGCATAGGCCTGACCTAGGACAATAAAAAAGCTGATTGTCCGGCGTGGAAGAAAATTGGTGCAGGTCGAGCTGGTCAGGGAGTCAGGGAGTCGGTCAGTAGACTAGTGAGAAGGGCAATGCGGGGGCGGCTGGTATCGAAGGAGGATTTGGGATTGACCAGGAAGCCGAAGAAACTCATACGCAGAGTATCAGTCAGCTTGGCGGCATCGATGCCCTTCCTGAGGATGCCGGCTTGCTGCAGGTGGCGGATTTGTGCGGTCAATGCGGTGCCGAATGCGGTGTGCTGGATGCTTAGGCTGGGCGAGCCGCTCTGACGCACGATGGCTAAGTTGATCTGGCGCACCAGTTCTAAGTCGCCCACCGCCTGGTGCTCCTCCAGCACAATCGCGGTCAAGCCGCCGAGGAAGGTTTTCGCATCCGAGGCAGCACCGAGCTCGCCCTCGATCCTGGCAGCCATGGCTTCGGAAATCCGCCGTTGCCGCTCCAGCAGGACGTGGTCCTTGGTGGGGAAATGAAAAAAGAACGTCCCCTTGGCGACGCCGGCTCGTTCGCAGATGTCGCTGACCCGGGATTGGTCCACGCCTACCCGGCCAAATTCCGCGAGCGTTGCCTCATAGACTCGATTGAAGGTTTCCTGGCGTTGCAGGTCGCGGCTGGTAGGCGGTTTCACAGTAGTCATGGAAGCAGCGTGCCAAGGGAAAAACGAAAAAGCGCCGGTGGGGCGCTTTTTTGCATGACTGACGATAGGCGCAGTCTAAACGGAACCTGTCTGATTGTAAATTCGCGAGGCCCAGCCTGGGGGGACAGATGATGACCAGGAGGCGCTTACGTTGGATAGCGGTGACGGTCGTGATCCAGTGAGATACTGAGGCAACAGTGCAGGCCCGGAAAGCCGACGTACGTATTTACTAATCTGACTGGTATGGCTACAGGGAGCAGGCCGCTATGATTACCAAAAAACGGCCAATATACGTCTTTAGGTAGGGGGTCAGTTCCTTACTAAGTGTAAATATCTTACTGAGAGGTTGTTGCTAAAATGCAGCATCAATTTTTCGAGTCTGTACAGACGAGGGACCGTTTAGATAAGGTCTTTAGGAGCTACAACGATACTCTGGTGCGCTACCTGACTTTGCGAACAAAGTCTGTTGTAGAGGCAATGGAAATAGCTCAGGAAGCCTATCTGCGTGTACTGGCCATGCCGGATTCGAACAAGATAATTGATATGGAATCTTTCTTATTTGGAATTTCCAGAAATCTACATATTGATCGTGTCCGTAGCACTATCTGTGGTTTTAAGGCGATTGAGAAAGGTGGAATGGCTGTCGCTTATGGCGGTTCGACTACGGAAATGTCACACGTTGGACCGGAAGAAGATGCAGTGGCTAATGAGATCCTCGAGAAATTGAAAACTGTCATCGAGGGGCTCGCCCCCAAATGCCAACAAGCCTTCTTGCTCTATAAGTTTGAGGGTATCGGGTATGCGGAAGTGGCAAGCCGCATGGGATTGACCGAGAGTATGGTACGAAAGTATGTCTTGCATGCCGTACGGGTCTGTCACCAGAGTCTGGGTATGGACGGCCAAGTGCAAAATGAATGTGATTAAGGACAATTTCGGCAACAAAACCTCTCCTGGCATTAACGGAAAGGCACAGGAGTGCTTTCTTGCGCTTCAGGACGAGGACTTATCTTATGAAGAATGTCAGACCTGGATCAGTTGGCTCGACGAAAATCCCGATCACCAAGTTGCATACGACAAAGTAGCGGTGTTATGGGAGACGCTAGGCCGGATCGATCCGAAATCATTGCGCTTAGATATAGAGGTGGAAGACTCCGAAGTAAAGGCGGCGCAATTCTCTAAGGTTCTCTCTCTAGATCCTGTTCGCCGGACAACACTCACGGATGTAATACGGTTACTGAATTTGAGAGCGGCACGGCGATACGTGCCGGTTTCTTTTGCAGTCATCGTTCTTTTTGTCATGGGAATATTTCACTTCAATAGCGGCGGCCTCGAAGGACTGACACACCAAGGCGAAGTATTTGAGACTAAAGTGGCAGCAACTAGAGCCCTTGCACTATCCGACGGAACGACGGTTCGTTTAGCCGGTGATACGCGTATTGAGACTGACTATTCGTCGAAAGAGCGCAGGGTGAACATAGTACGTGGCAAAGCATTTTTTGAAGTGAGCAAGAATGCGGATCGTCCTTTCATCGTTCATGCGGCTTCCGGGGAGGCCAAGGCACTTGGCACGAAGTTTGAAGTCAATATCATGAGTCAGTTCATCGCTGTCACCGTAGAAGAAGGCTTGGTGCAGGTCTTGGGAACTAGAGAGATTGTTGATACTGCAAGTGCTGGTTCTTTACATAAAACGATTATTGGAAAGGGCGAGCGGGTAAGTTACTCCAAAGAAGGACGCTTAAGACTGGTAGAAAAGGTTAATCTGGATAATGTTCTGGCCTGGAGAAACGGAAGCTTGGTTCTAAATAGACAGTCTCTTGCCGAGGTTATTGAAGAAGTTAATCGATATTCATTAAAGCAGATTCAATACAGGCCGGACGAGATTGCTGGTATGACGATATCCGGGACAATTCACCTGAGTCAAATTGATGACTGGCTCAAAGGTCTTGAAAAGGGATACCCCCTTAAAGTTGATGCAGTCAGCCCTAATATGGTACTCATTACACGCCAAGTCTTGCCTTAGCAGGGTCTCTTTGATGAATAGCAACGGAATTGGATTTCAGGTCTGAAGCATTGCAGAAGTTTGGACATTGGTCATCCTAACCACCCACCCGGGTGTGTGTGGGCACGCATAAGAGAAAGGGGCTTAAATCCTATTTCTGAAAGACAAGGTAAAAAACCAATTGGGGAATGGAGAAGCCCACAATTGTCGAAAAAGCCAGGTTCACACAAGATGCGATGTCGCTTTTTCTTTGGTTTCGTTCTTGTCATAGAGCTGCTAACGGTTCTGTCGGCTCTTGCTGTCTCAACCTTGGTGGAGGCTGCAGAGTCAGTGGTAATGGAGTTTGCGATTCCAGCACAATTGTTGGGAAATGCATTGCTTGAGTTTTCCAAGCAATCCGGCATCCAAGTAATTATTGCTGTCGATCTTGGTAAGGGTGATGAGAGTCCTGCGATCAAAGGTAGTATGACAAGAGAGAGTGCGCTTGACGTCTTGCTCAAGGGGCGAAATCTTGAGTACTTGTTTACAGGTTCGTCGACCGTAACGATCCGTACAAAGGTAGCAATTCCTCACGATGTCATTCGTGCGGATAGACAAGGTAAATTACTAAATACCTCTTTAGATTCTGGTAGTACGGTACTAGAGGAGGTCGTCGTCACTGCGCAGAAGCGGCAGGAGCGGTTGCAGGATGTGCCCATTTCGATTACTGCGATTTCCGGTGCCCAGTTGGAGAACCGGGGCATCGAGGGGGGGGCGAGCCTGAGCGGCCTGGCACCCAATCTCAAGATCAGCAAATCTCCTAGCAACAGCCTGATTTCCCAGGTCTCCATCCGCGGCAGCGTCACCACCCAGGTAGCCATCTACATGGATCCGGCGGTCGGTATGTATGTGGACGGGGTCTATATCACCAAGGCAGCGGGCAGCCTGTTCGAATTGTTGGACCTGGAGCGGGTTGAAGTCCTGCGGGGGCCGCAGGGGACGCTGTTCGGCCGCAACACCATGGCTGGCGCCGTTAGCTTCGTCACGCGCAGGCCTTCCGGAGAGTGGAGTGGCTCCGTTTCTGTCGATGTCGGCAACTTCAATCGCCATGTGGAAAGGGTCTTCCTCGATTTGCCCAAGATGGGTATTGCCAGTATCAGTCTGGGCTTTCGCAACGAGCAGGCGGATGGCTGGATGAAGAATCTCACGGGCCCTGCGCAAGGCGGCACCGATCGCCAGGCCTGGCGTCTGGCGGCCAACTTCGATGTCAGCCGCGATCTGAAGGTAGATTACACGTTTGATCACACCAAGGTCGACGAAGGTCTATATCCAACGACCCTGTTTTCCCTCAGCGGCAGCGGTAGCCCCGGGCTACCAGGGATAAACACGCTATCCGCGTACGGCCAGTATTTCTCCAATATTCCTGTGCCGTCCTTTGCCGCCATGGGCAACCGCATCATTGGCTACGCCGCGACCATGGCCGGTTATGTGCCCGGCAGTGAGCGGCCAAGTTCGGTCAGCACCGATCCGGGCGCCGACCTCTACCAGCGGCTCAAGGTGGATGGCCACGCCCTCACGGTGACTTATGACCTGAACGCCAATAACACCCTCAAGTACATCGGCTCTGCCCGCAAGATGACGTTTGCCGATAGCAGCGACCTGGACGGCACACCGGCCAATCTGGCCCTGTCTCACAGGGATACCGAGGTCCGTTCCTACTCCCAAGAATTCCAGTGGATCGGCAAGACCGATCGCTTTAACTATGTGGCGGGCCTCTACCAGTTCAGGGAGGATGGCACGACCATTAGCGGCCAACATATCGACATCACCCCGCCACCGGCCGGCGAAAAGTTCGTGGGTTACCGCCCCACGGCGAATGCCAAGGCCTTATACGGCCAGATCGACTACAAGGCCAACGACGCCCTGACCCTGACTGCGGGCCTGCGGCGCACCAGTGAAGACAAGACCATCGATGTCAATCAGTGGGCCACCGCGGGTTATCTGGGGCCTTTCTTGTCCTCGATTCTGCCGGTGGCGCCTGGCGTCACAGGAGTTCAGCCCTGGGTTCATGCTGATGCCACCTTCAGTGGTACGACCCCATCGTTGGCTGCCGCCTACAAGGTCAATGAGGGCCTGAATTTCTATGCCCGTTTCGCCAAGGGCTTCAAGAGCGGCGGATTCTCCGGCGAAGTGCCGAGTGCGGTGGGCGTCATGACACCTTTCGGTCCGGAGAAGTCCGCCACCTTCGAGGTGGGCGTCAAGACCACCTTCGCCGATGGTCGCGCCCAGTTGAACGCATCTTTGTTCCAGAACAAGATCACCGACATGCAGTTCACCAGGACGCTGGCCGGGACCACGGCCTCCGTGATAGTCAATGCGGGCAAAGCCACCCAGGAAGGGCTGGAATTGGAAGGGGCGTTCATACTCGCCGATGGCTGGAAGCTGCAGGGCAGCTACGGCTATCTGCACGCCAAGATCGACGAATACATGGACTTCCCGCGCAATGCTGCCACGGCGGCGTTGGCTGGGGTCAGCACGACGACCCTGATCAATACTGCGGGCAACCGGGTCATGCCTTATGCCCCCAGGCACACCCTGAATCTGAATCTGGATGGGCGCCTAGCGCAGACTCCCTGGGGAACCCTGCGGGGGCTCGTCGATTACACTTACAACGCGGCCTACTACATCTTTGCGAGCAACAAATCCGCCACCGTGGCTAACGCGGGTAACGGCCTGCTGGCAGAGTTCGACAAGGTGCCGGCTCTGGGGCTGATCAATGCCCGGTTGATGTTGACGAAAATTCCTCTCGGCGGGCCGGGTCAGACAGACGCCTCATTCTGGGTGCGCAACCTCGCCGACTCGAAGAAGATGGTCAATCTCATCGACTTCGCCTTCTTCCGGAATGCCGCCTGGACTCCCCCGCGTACCTTTGGCGTTTCCCTCAGCTACAAGTGGTAACAGGCCTTTTGTCACATCCCAACTGCTGACAAAACGCTAACACGTGAAGTTGCCCATCCCGCCGAACATGGCCAGTTTATCGAAAAATCCTGGCATTACCGGATGATCCGGGCCGACGGCAGGGAGAAGTCGATTTCCATGCCCAGGGCTTCCCGGTTGAAGTCGTCAATGACATTGAACAACCGGAAGTTCCGGCCATCTGCCAACTGATCGTGCATGAAATCCATCGACCAAACAGCGTTGATGGTCACAGGTACCACGAGCGGTTCCGGCTTCTTCCTTTGCAGACGCTTTTTGGGTTTGATGGTTACCAAAATTCTTTGTTCATTCGTCTTTAGGAGTGCAAGGCAGAAAATTTCATAGAGATCCACAAAGGGGAAAACCAAAAATGATGAAAAACAGGGAATTTAATAAGACCACGATCAGCATGGCGCTAAACACTTTGTATTTCCTCAGTGGCAGCGGCATCTAGGAGACAAAGATTATGAAAGTTGGAGCGGCTATAGCTGAAATTTTGCGTCGAGAAGGTATCTCCTCAATCTGCGCATACCCTTTAAATTTTATTACGGAGTTTGCTGCCGATATCGACATCCGCACGGTGATTACGCGCGCAGAACGTATTGCCGGTCACATGGCAGACGCGGTATCTAGGGTAACCAGTGGTCAAACCATAGGTGTCTACGCCACGCAGCACGGACCTGGGATCGAGAATGGCTTCGGCGCGGTGGCTCAGGCTTATGGTGAATCGGTGCCGCTGCTAGTGATTCCGATGGGCTATGACCGCAAAAATTTGAATGTTGAACCAAACTTTAGTGCAGTAGCAAGCTTGCGCACTGTCGCAAAGTCGGTCGAGTCAGTCGGTTCCGGCGCCGAGCTGCCAAACATAATGCGTCGTGCGTTCTCACAGTTACGTAATGGCAGAGGCGGGCCTGTAGTGGTTGAAGTGCCTATCGACATGTGGGGCGAGGAGGTGCACGAGCCGTTGGACTATCAGCCGGTGGTCACTACACGCTGGGGACCGGACCCGGTGGATGTCGAGAAGGCAGCCAATTTGCTGGTGGATGCGCGCCGCCCAGTGCTGTATGTCGGACAGGGCGTGCATTATTCACGCGCGTGGTCGCAACTGAAGCGTCTGGCGGAGCATCTTGGTGTGCCGGTGATGACCAGCCTGTCGGGTAAGAGCAGTTTCCCCGAGGACCATCCGCTGGCACTGGGTTCTGGTGGCTTTGCGGTGCCGGGTACTGTACCGCATTTTCTAGACGCTAGCGACCTGATTTTCGGCATCGGTTGCAGTTTCACCGAAAGTGCCTTCGCCACAGCGATGCCCAAGGGCAAGACGATCATCCATTCGACCCTGGATCCAAAGCATATCGACAAGGACCAACGCGTTAACCTTGCGCTGGTCGGCGACGCCATGCTGACTCTGGAGGCGTTGATCGCGGCGGTGCAGAAACGTGTGCCACAGCAACGCTCGTGGTCGCCGATACAAGAAGAGATCGCCTCAGTGCGCCAGCGCTGGCTGGCTGAGTGGATGCCCAAGCTGACCTCGAACGAAAACCCGATCAACCCGTACCGGGTGATTGCCGAGCTGCAGCACATCGTTGATCCCAAGAATACGGTAATCACTCACGATGCGGGCACACCACGCGACGTGCTGTCGCCATTCTGGGTCTCCACCGAGCCGCTCAGCTACATCGGATGGGGGAAGACCACCCAGCTTGGTTACGGACTTGGCCTCGCACTCGGTGCCAAACTCGCGCAACCCGAGAAACTTTGCATCAACGTCTGGGGGGACGCATCTATTGGCTTTACCGGTATGGACTTCGAAACCGCAGTGAGGGAAAAGCTGCCCATCCTCTCGATTCTGTTCAATAACTTTTCGATGGCGATGGAACTTGCTCAGATGGGAGTATCGACGAAGAAGTACCGCTCCACCGACATCTCCGGCAACTATGCTGACCTGGCGCGCGCTTTAGGGGGCTATGGCGAGCGCATTACAGAGCCCGGCGAGATTGTGGCCGCGATCAAGCGCGGCATAGAGCAGACGCGCAAGGGAATGCCGGCGCTACTTGAATTTATTACCTGTCAAGAGGTCAAGATGTCCCGGGCACCCGGGGTGCATTACGTACTTCCGGTACCGAAAGGATAAAGAAAGATTTGTGTCGATTCATCGCTCGGATAATGTCACTTGGGTCATGTCCTTCTTTAGTCACTAATCGTTCAAGTCATGACAAATCGTGAGAAGAGTTTCGAGCGAAGCGAGCCAATACAGTCACCTCCCCCGCGAGGGGGAGGAAGGGAGGGGCGGGCCTGTGTCGATTTTCCGGCCAGGCGCCATGACTCTCCATCGAAGCCTCCCTTATTTGGTTCCGGCTTGGCCGGCTTAGGAAGGATGGCAATCTGATAACGTTTGTTTGGGTAATGTATGTATAAGTCATTATTTGTCAATTCGATTTGGAGGTCGAGTAGTTCGAGTGCCATCTCATCTCGCCCACTTAACCCGTTAATCACAGTTTCCCTTCGAATTTAATCTCGCGAGAATATCTTGTGAATGTGAATGAAGCAGTCAATATTGAGGATCTTAGGCAGCTTGCCGCGCGTTGGGTTCCTCGCGGGATCTTCGACTTTGTCGAAGGGGGGGTCGAGGACGAGATCGGACTGGCGAATAACCAGCAGGTGTTTCGCCGGTGCAGACTTGTTCCAAGGTATCTGGTGGATACTTCGCACCATACCCAGACGACCACCCTATTCGGCCGTCAATTCTCTGCACCATTCGGTATCGCACCGATGGGACTTTGCGGGCTGTTCCGCCCCGGCGCGGACATCTTCCTCGCATCTGCCGCACGCGGGGCTGGGATTCCGTATGTGATGTCGAATATGAGCTCCGCATCCATCGAAGAGGGCGTCACCGCCGGAGGTGATTGCACCTTCTTCCAGTTATACGCAGCCAAGGATCCGAGCATTACTTTGACGAATCTAAAGAGGGTGGCGGATCTTGGTGTGCAGACTTTGATGTATGCGGTCGACACACCGGTCGTGGCGAAAAGGGAGAGGCTGCTGAGGAGTGGATTCGAAATGGGTAAGCGTCCTACGCTGCCTTATCTGCTAGAAGCGCTGCGTCACCCGGGATGGATCTACGAGTACTTCAGGAGCGGGGGTATGCCCAAGTTAAAGAACTGGTTGCTACCCGAGGAGACTGCGCGAACGTCGATGCTGGAAATACTGCAAAGGTTCTCCAAAGAATTTGCGTACCGCAGTCAGACTTGGAAGGACCTCGAACTGGTGCGCCGACACTGGCCCGGCAATCTGCTGGTGAAGGGTATACTTCACCCAGGCGACGCGATGCGCTCGGTCGAGATGGGTGCAGACGGTATCGTCGTCTCGAATCACGGCGGACGCCAGCTCGACCTTGCCCCGTCTCCCCTTGAGATGCTCCCGCTTGTTCGGGCATCCGTTTCACCGGGCATTCCGGTGATGCTGGACAGCGGTATCCGTCGGGGTTCAGATATTGTCTGTGCGATTAGCCTGGGAGCAAGCTTCGTGTTTGTGGGACGCGCGGCTTTATACGGCGCGATCGCGGGAAAGCAGCGCGGCGCAGCACGTGCGATCGATATCCTGCGCAACGAGATTGATCAGCAGATGGGGCAACTAGGGTGTGCGAGCATCGAGGATCTCGGCCCCCACCTATTTATGGATCGGGTGCTCCAGTTCGTTGCCGACTCGCGATGAAATTTTCTCTTACATCAATCGCATCCTGGTGCGGCAACAGGTTGCTTCGCACCGATGGGGCACAGTGGTTATGCGCGTCTTTGGGTTGCTTGAGCGCGACCCGGATTCCGGTGGCAGGTTGTAGATTTGTCAAGTCGAAGGCTTCCCCCTGTAGAGAAATTTTCGCAAACACATTGCACATTGCGCGAGCCAGTGGCGGAAGGGCTCATCGCACCGAAGACAGTATTGGAATAGTCACCCCTTCTCCATCGCTCCCGGCCGAACCGATTTTCGGAGGTGGCAGATGAAACAACAGTTCTATGGGTGGAAGTTACTTGCTGTGTTATGGATTCTATTGTTGCTTATTACTGGATTTGCATACTTCGGTGGCAACATCATGAATGCCTATATGGCTTCCGAGATGCAACTGGATAGAAAGTCGCTCGGTCTCGCTTTTGGGGTGTTCTCGCTTTGTATTGGCCTGAGCGCACCGCTCGGGGGGTTCTGCGTAAATAGGTGGGGGGGCCGAGCGACCCTCTCTGCGGGTGCCCTGATGGTAACGCTCGCGGCATTAGCTATGGCTACGCTGGTCAGTACCATGGTCGGCGTAGTGATCGCGTATGGATTGGTAATGGGTGTCGGCGTCACACTGGGTACCGCACTCCCTGCTCAGACCGTGATCGCCTTTTGGTTCCGGAAGAAGCTTGCCATGGTGAGCGCAATTTTGTCGACTGGAGCAGTGATAGGTGGGTCTGTCTCAGCACCAATTCTTGACAAGATTATCGTGGCCTTCGATGGCAACTGGCGGGCAGGATGGTTTCTAGTGGCTGCCCTCAGCGCTGTTTCTTTCTGCTGCGCGATACTGTTCGTTAGGAACAATCCCTCTGATATTGGTCAGGTTCAGGATGGTGTTGTGAAGGACTCTCCGTCCGATGCAACGGCTAGTTTGCAGTCAGCTTCGGGCGTGTACAAGACCACAGATAATTGGAGTGTCGGAGAGGCAGTTCGACATCAAACTTTGTGGTTGATGATTCTGGGTACTCTTTGCTTCATGGGTGGATACACATTAATACTCTCGCATAGCATCGTACACTTCAAAGACCTTGGACATTCCGCTGGGACGGCGGCAATGTTCATGAGCATCCTGCCTATTTCCGGTCTTCTTGGCAAGGTAGTAACCGGGACCCTGGGCGATCGCATAGAACCGAGGTTCATATGGGGTGCATCCATGGTCTGCATGGCAATTGGTATGGCGATTGGAGTCAAGGCAACAACCAATATCGAGCTGTACGCCACTGCAATCCTGTTGGGCGCAGGAAATGCAGCCGCCTATGTTTGTATGATCACGCTGCTTGCCAACTACTATGGCCAGACCTCCTATGCTTCGTTAATGGGAGTGGTATTTGTGTTCCTTACGCTGGTTGCGTCTACAGTGCCCATTCTGGGCGGTATGGTTTTCGATCATTTTGGCAGCTACGCACTGGCATTTTATCCAGCAGCCGCAATTTGCTTTCTGGGCGGCCTGGTGATGCCGTTTGTGAAGTTCCCTGTGCGTGCATTAAGTAACAATCCCCCGGCAAAGCCGAGGGCCTTCATTATGTGAGCCGCTCAAAGCGGCTATGCGAGGCCGCTAACGCGGCCCCGGGTTCTTGGCGCCATCGACTGGCGCCCCATCGATCATACGAGATTGAGCTGGTTCAACCGCTCGTCCTCCTTCTCTTGGTCTCGGATATACCTCCGAATCACCTCTTCATCTCGCCCAACCGTCGATACAAAATACCCTCTCGCCCAAAAGTGCTGACCAACAAAGTTGCGCTTACGCTCCCCATACACTCGAGTTATGTGGATCGCACTCTTTCCTTTTATGTATCCCACCACCTGCGACATCGCATACTTCGGCGGTATCGCAATCAGCATGTGCACATGGTCTGCCATCAGGTGCCCCTCCAAAATCTGGCACTCCTTGCGCTGCGCCAACTGCCGAAACGTCTTCCCAAGGTGGGCACGCAACTTCGCGTACAACGTCTTCCTCCGGGGCCTTAATTTCAGGGGGGATTGCCAAGCATTCCCAACATTTTTTGTTCATTCGTCTTTAGGTATACAAGGCAGAACATTTCATGGGGAAATACAAATGGGAGATCTAGAAATGACGCAAAACAGGAAATTCGAAAGGACCACTATCAGCGTGGTGCTAAGCACTTTGTTTTCACTTCCTATCTTTTTTGGTGCCGAGTCTGCGCGGGCGGCCGAAGTCAGCCCGGCGGTCAACGCACCTCATTCTTCTAATCCCTCATCAGGTGCTGGCAGCGCGGTACTAGAGGAGGTCGTCGTCACTGCGCAGAAGCGGCAGGAGCGGTTGCAGGATGTGCCCATTTCGATTACTGCGATTTCCGGTGCCCAGTTGGAGAACCGGGGCATCGAGGGGGGGGCGGACCTGAGCGGCCTGGCACCCAATCTCAAGATCAGCAAATCTCCTAGCAACAGCCTGATTTCCCAGGTCTCCATCCGCGGCAGCATCACCACCCAGGTAGCCATCTACATGGATCCGGCGGTCGGTATGTATGTGGACGGGGTCTATATCACCAAGGCAGCGGGCAGCCTGTTCGAATTGTTGGACCTGGAGCGGGTTGAAGTCCTGCGGGGGCCGCAGGGGACGCTGTTCGGCCGCAACACCATGGCTGGCGCCGTTAGCTTCGTCACGCGCAGGCCTTCCGGAGAGTGGAGTGGCTCCGTTTCTGTCGATGTCGGCAACTTCAATCGCCATGTGGAAAGGGTCTTCCTCGATTTGCCCAAGATGGGTATTGCCAGTATCAGTCTGGGCTTTCGCAACGAGCAGGCGGATGGCTGGATGAAGAATCTCACGGGCCCTGCGCAAGGCGGCACCGATCGCCAGGCCTGGCGTCTGGCGGCCAACTTCGATGTCAGCCGCGATCTGAAGGTAGATTACACGTTTGATCACACCAAGGTCGACGAAGGTCTATATCCAACGACCCTGTTTTCCCTCAGCGGCAGCGGTAGCCCCGGGCTACCAGGGATAAACACGCTATCCGCGTACGGCCAGTATTTCTCCAATATTCCTGTGCCGTCCTTTGCCGCCATGGGCAACCGCATCATTGGCTACGCCGCGACCATGGCCGGTTATGTGCCCGGCAGTGAGCGGCCAAGTTCGGTCAGCACCGATCCGGGCGCCGACCTCTACCAGCGGCTCAAGGTGGATGGCCACGCCCTCACGGTGACTTATGACCTGAACGCCAATAACACCCTCAAGTACATCGGCTCTGCCCGCAAGATGACGTTTGCCGATAGCAGCGACCTGGACGGCACACCGGCCAATCTGGCCCTGTCTCACAGGGATACCGAGGTCCGTTCCTACTCCCAAGAATTCCAGTGGATCGGCAAGACCGATCGCTTTAACTATGTGGCGGGCCTCTACCAGTTCAGGGAGGATGGCACGACCATTAGCGGCCAACATATCGACATCACCCCGCCACCGGCCGGCGAAAAGTTCGTGGGTTACCGCCCCACGGCGAATGCCAAGGCCTTATACGGCCAGATCGACTACAAGGCCAACGACGCCCTGACCCTGACTGCGGGCCTGCGGCGCACCAGTGAAGACAAGACCATCGATGTCAATCAGTGGGCCACCGCGGGTTATCTGGGGCCTTTCTTGTCCTCGATTCTGCCGGTGGCGCCTGGCGTCACAGGAGTTCAGCCCTGGGTTCATGCTGATGCCACCTTCAGTGGTACGACCCCATCGTTGGCTGCCGCCTACAAGGTCAATGAGGGCCTGAATTTCTATGCCCGTTTCGCCAAGGGCTTCAAGAGCGGCGGATTCTCCGGCGAAGTGCCGAGTGCGGTGGGCGTCATGACACCTTTCGGTCCGGAGAAGTCCGCCACCTTCGAGGTGGGCGTCAAGACCACCTTCGCCGATGGTCGCGCCCAGTTGAACGCATCTTTGTTCCAGAACAAGATCACCGACATGCAGTTCACCAGGACGCTGGCCGGGACCACGGCCTCCGTGATAGTCAATGCGGGCAAAGCCACCCAGGAAGGGCTGGAATTGGAAGGGGCGTTCATACTCGCCGATGGCTGGAAGCTGCAGGGCAGCTACGGCTATCTGCACGCCAAGATCGACGAATACATGGACTTCCCGCGCAATGCTGCCACGGCGGCGTTGGCTGGGGTCAGCACGACGACCCTGATCAATACTGCGGGCAACCGGGTCATGCCTTATGCCCCCAGGCACACCCTGAATCTGAATCTGGATGGGCGCCTAGCGCAGACTCCCTGGGGAACCCTGCGGGGGCTCGTCGATTACACTTACAACGCGGCCTACTACATCTTTGCGAGCAACAAATCCGCCACCGTGGCTAACGCGGGTAACGGCCTGCTGGCAGAGTTCGACAAGGTGCCGGCTCTGGGGCTGATCAATGCCCGGTTGATGTTGACGAAAATTCCTCTCGGCGGGCCGGGTCAGACAGACGCCTCATTCTGGGTGCGCAACCTCGCCGACTCGAAGAAGATGGTCAATCTCATCGACTTCGCCTTCTTCCGGAATGCCGCCTGGACTCCCCCGCGTACCTTTGGCGTTTCCCTCAGCTACAAGTGGTAACAGGCTTTTTTTTTGAGTTCGCGCGGAGCAGGCCCTCGGCTTCGCGCCTTCTGATTACCGATGAGTCTCAGCCAACCTAATCGCGCTTTCATTGTGCGGCAGCATCCTGGCGCAATCACTGATGAGGCTCACGACGATGGTTCGGAGATCGAATCGGCGGTTGAAGCGGTAGGCGTATTCGGCGAAATAGCGCTTGGCGTATTTGGCGAAGCGGAAGGCATGATAGGTTCCCGACAGAGCGGTCTTGAAATTCGAGATCAAGGTATTCACCCAGCGGAACTTTGGATGCTGGGCCGCCTGCTTGCCGGAGCCGACCACGATGGCCTCGTGTGTCTCGACCGAATTCGCCAGTACCGAGAAACTCGGCAAGCCATCCGACAACGCGTGGGTGGTCGGCGCCAGCGTCTTGCTGGCCCAGGCGTCGATCCGCTCGTGAGTGAAAGGCATGGGGTCGAAACGGACGAAAAGAGGCCGACCATCGGCGGTCGTTTCCACCGCCGCCACGAACGGTACCTTATTCTCGGAACCCCGGCCCACCTTGCCGGCACGGGCACCGCCAAGATAAGCGTCGTCGATCTCGACACGAACATCCAGCGCCCGACCGGCCTCGGCATCGCCCATCACCGCCATCAGCTTGTGCTTGAGCAGCCAAGCAGTGTCGTAGCTGACGCCGAGGTGGCGCTTCAACGACAGCGCCGAGATGTTGTTCTTGGACTGGGTCATGAAGAACATGGCCAGGAACCATTTGGTCAAGGGCAGCTTGGTGTTCTCGAAGATCGTTCCGGCGGTGACGCTCACTTGGTGGCGGCAGCGATGGCATTGCCACAGCCTTTTTCCACCTCTCTCAAAACGGGAGTGCCGGGTGTCCCGGCAGCACGGACAGACGAATCCCGAGGGCCAACGCTGTTCGACCAGCGCCGTCTCGCATTTCGCCTCCGTTCCGTACAGTTCCATAAACTCGGCCATCGACAGCCCTTGTTGAAATTGCACCCGATTTTTCATGGCAGACCTCCGTCTCAATGTCTGCACTATTTTCAAACCCTTACTAGCTCACTACGTGAGCCGGCTGAGACTTGTCGGTAATCAGATCGCGCCTTGATATGACGGCAGTCCAAAATGAAAGTGAAAACCTAACATGAAATAAGCTATTTCCTTCCCGACGCAAATTTCAGGTGCTGTTGGTGACCGGCCAAAGCGAGAAAAAAGAGTAATCCGAATTAAGTGGAGTTGGAAGGATAGATTGATGTCGTGCGCGAAACAGGTATGGACCGGATTAGCGTTAGGTTTGGTGTTTGCTGATTTTTTGTCGGCCACGTCGCTTGATGCGGCCGAACCGACAGCCCAGCAAAGTGCGCCAGTCGATGAGTGGCACTATTACGGTAGAGATCCAGCCAGCACAAAATATTCATCGCTGGACCTCATCAATCGCGACAACGTCAAAAACCTCAAGATCGCGTGGCGCTGGAAGAGTGAGAACTTCGGCACTCGGCCTGAATACAACATGGAAGAGACGCCGTTGATGGTCGACGGCGTTCTCTATTTCATGGCAGGCACGCGGCGGACAGCGGTTGCTGTCGACGCTCAGACCGGCGAAACACTTTGGATGTATCGGCTTGACGAAGGTGCACGTGGGCGGGTCGCACCACGCCCCTATCATCGCGGTGTCGCCTACTGGACTGACGGCAAGGACGATAAGCGCATCGTTCTGATTACCGCCGGCTACCATATGGTTCAACTTAATGCGACCACTGGCCGTCCTGTTGAGCAGTTCGGGCAGGGTGGGATTGTCGACCTCTACAAGGATTTCGATCAGCCAGAACCTGAGGATGGGAAAATCGGTTCAAGCTCGCCGGCGATCATTGTCGGCGATATCATTGTCGTCGGCGGGGCAATGGGGTCGATTGCAGCATCGAAAGAAAACGTCAAATCTTACGTCCGCGGCTATAACGTCCGTACCGGCAAGCGTGAATGGATATTTCACACCATCCCGAAGCCGGGCGAGTTCGGCTACGAGACTTGGGAGAATGGGTCTGAGGTCTACACTGGCAATACTGGCGTATGGGCCATGATGTCGGCTGATCCTGAACTTGGCTACGTCTATCTACCTGTAGAAACGCCAACCAACGATTTCTATGGTGGTGATCGCCCCGGCGACAACCTGTTTGCCGAAAGCTTAGTGTGTCTTGATGCCAAGACCGGGAAACGCGTTTGGCATTTTCAATTTGTCCATCACGGCATCTGGGACTACGATATTCCGACAGCGCCGATTCTGTTGGACATCAAAGTCAAAGGCAAAAAGATCAAAGCTGTCGCGCAACTGACCAAACAGGCTTGGGTCTACGTCTTCGACCGAGTTACCGGAAAACCCGTCTGGCCGATCATTGAAAAGAAGGTTCCGCCGTCCGGTGTACCGGGCGAAAAAACCGCGCGTACGCAGCCTTACCCAACGTGGCCTGCACCGTTCGATGTGCAAGCCGTCAGCCAGGAAAATCTGATCGATTTCACACCAGTGTTGCGTAAAGAAGCGATAGAAATTATCTCCCAGTACGAATTGGGGGATATGTTTACGCCGCCGGCCCCACCGCGCAATGGTAAGAACGGCGTGCTTAAACTTCCCAGCCCATCCGGCGGTGCGAATTGGCAGGGGGGGGCGGCAGATCCTGAAACGGGCATTATATATATCGCCTCCAGCACATACTTGTTCGGTCCAAGTCCCTACCGCATCCCGGGACAGCCTGCGCCGTCGGTGGCGGTCAAAGCCATGTCGGCACCGGGCGATACTTCGCCGAAATACTTTGGCCCACAAGGATTACCGCTAATCAAACCACCATACGGGCGCATCACGGCGATCGACCTCAATACCGGTGACCATCTGTGGATGGTCGCCAACGCCGACACACCGGCGTGGATCAAAAACCATCCCGCTCTGAAGGGTGTCAATTTGCCGCGCACCGGAACGCCCGAACGCGCCGGCATCATGGTAACCAAGTCGCTGTTGTTTGCTGGCGAGGGTGCCGGTCTTTTCGCTACTCCCTCCGAATCAGGCGGTAACAAATTCCGCGCCTATGACAAGCGCACCGGCGAAATCGTCTCCGAATTTGAGCTTCCTGCCAGTCAGTCGGGGGTGCCCATGACCTATGCGATCCGTGGGCGACAATACATCGTTGTGGCTGTTGGAGGGGTGGGTAAACCCGCCGAATTGGTAGCGTTAACGACTGACTAGGATGGAAAATGCAGGTTAACCTTCACTGGCTATGTTTTTGCGTTCTTACTGTTTCTTTAACTGGCACAGGTAGTTGGGCACATGCGGCCACTTCGGTGAAGAATGGGGTCTTCAGCCAAGCCCAAGCAAAACGCGGGCAAGGGGTCATCATCGAGGCGTGTGCCAGCTGCCATTCCATCTCACTGTTGGGTGGGGAAGGTAACACCCCACCCTTGGTGGGAGATGGTTTTCAAAACAAATGGAATGGCCTAACCTTAAAAGACTTGTTTCAAAAGGCATATTCTACTATGCCGCCCGAAAGCCCAGGGCGACTGAGTAAATCAGACTATGTTGACGCTCTGGCCTTCATATTGAGCTCAAATAAGTACCCTCCGGGAGATAAGGATTTATCGTCTAATTTGGAGGCGCTGGGTCAGATCAAGATCGAGCCTTATCAATGAGTGGGAATGGGTCGCCTGTGAAGTTCTTCTGTCGCCCTCCAAACTTCCGTGCAATCTGAATCGTGCTTTTCCCCTTCAGGTACCCGACCACATTCGATACAGCGTATTTCGGCGGAATGCTGATGCAGATTGTACGTGGTCGCCTATCAGGTGCCCTTCGACGATCTTCGCTTCCTTGTGCAAAACCAATTCGTGAAACATCTCGCCCAAATGCTTCCGCAGCGCTCCGAAGACACGCTTCTTCCACCGCTTCGGTATAAACACCACGTGATATTTGCAGTCCCATCTCGTATGGCTCAGGCTCTGGTACTCTTTCATCGTGAATCTCCTTTCTCTTGGCAGAGATTAGAAATTCACGCAGACCGTCGTAAAGGTCAAACCTTGGTGAGTCCCCCGGCAAAGTCGGGGGCTTACCTCTATGAGTTAAGTAGATGCCAAATAAATTGTTGCTTGAGCCTTTGGACTCTACGATTGACGACCGGTCTCAAGGTGCGTACAGAACTGGCTACCTCTGAGCTCAGCTCAGAGCAATTTATTTTGCATTACGTTTAATGGTTCAATCTCATGCGGATGGAATAGCTCTCGTTGCATCTTGCCCTGTGCATCTGTAGTCACAAGGATGCTAAATTCGAAGCGGCGAGGTGTGTAGACCGCTTCTCGAAGCTTATGGGCAAATTTATTTGGATCGCATCCAAACTCCTCCACCTTACATTCATTAACCAGAATTTCTATTAGTTTGTGGTAGGTTCTAATCCCAGCTATTGTACCGACGATTTTAATCATGACAGGCGGCTTGCGTTGCACGGGCGGCCTGGGTCCGAATCGGCCACTGAGAATCAACTTATCATCTGGTCCTGTTTCCAGCACCATCGGCCGCCGGATGTGCTTACCCCCGATGACCGTCAGATCGGTCTGCACCTGCTCTTTCAGCCTCCATTCGGCCTCAGAATTCAGAGCTGCTGGAGAATTCAATAGAGATTCCTGCCCCATGCGCGCACTTTTCTGGATTTCCTTTTGGTAGGTTTGAGCGATAGCACGAACTTCATTGGCTCTCTCAAGCAATGCATCACCAGCGGCTCCTGGCGACGCAGAAATTGAGAGCCCCACGGGAGAGAACGGGGATGAGAGTCCCGAGAACTCTTCGATAAAAAGGGTCTCGGTCGGTATAGCTAGGGTGGAGGTAATAGCCCGTATTATCCTAATGGCATTGTTTTCAAGCTCCCGCCACTGGACACTCCCAAGAGGGCCAACCACGTACTCTCCGGCTACACGAACTGGTAAATCGTCTTTTTGGCGCAGGACCAATATGCTGCGAGGATTAGTTATTCCATCCATAATAATTCCCCTATAAATTTTTCAATTTGGATTACATACCAACTCAAGTCGGTATGACTCAAATTGGATGGAGGGGAATCTGACATATCTAGGCAATGTCATCGGTCCGAAACGCGTCGATTTTCGTGACTTTCCGGCTTAAAAAGAAAAAAGCGAAAGTTGCACAGCCGGCATTGATCCTCCAGGTCTCCACTCAGACGGTTTACAACTGGGAAGCCGGCAGTTCCTGGCCCAGTCAGGAACAGCTGACGAAGCTCGCCATTCTTAAAAAGATGGGCAAGCGCAAGGTCCAGGCGACCCTGAAGCAGTTGGCGGATCACTGAGACGGGAACGTCATTACCGGAGTTCAATTTTTCAGGAGCTGGCACGCCTGCCATTCCCATGACAAATTGAACTATGCCGTCATCCAGCCCTATTTCCCTCCATAGGCATTAAGGGGGCTCCTTACAATCCCCAGGCAGTACTTTCCATTCCATAGATTGAAGGAGCCCACCATGGCCACCAAGAAACCCGCCGCAAAACCTGCAGCCAAGCCTGCCAAGAAACCGGCCGCCAAGGCCCCTGCCAAAAAGGTCGTCGCCAAACCGGCCACCAAGGCCGCCCCCGCCGCAGTCAAACCCATCAAGACCGCCTTCAACAAGACCACCTTGACCGCCTTCCTGGCGGAAACCTCGGGGGTCGAGGCCAAGGAGGTGAAGAAGGTCATGGCCGCCCTGGAGGCCGCCGCCCTGGCATCGGTGAACAAGAAGGGCCTGGGTGAATTCCTGCTGCCTGGACTCCTCAAGGTCGTGGCCCAGAAGGTGCCCGCCAAGCCCAAGCGCAAGGGCATCAATCCCTTCACCAAGGAAGAGCAGTGGTTCGCCGCCAAGCCTGCCACCGTAAAGCTTCGGATTCGTCCCTTGAAGAAACTTAAGGACGCTGCCCTCTAGGCATCTCCGCAGGGCCGCCCGATGGGCGGCCCTTTACTCTCAGCCTTTTCTTCAGCTGTGCTGGGCAAGACTCTTACGAGTCCTTCTCTTGCCGTTCTTCCCAGTGGTGAATTCCCACAATACCCAGGACGATCAGGCCCACGACTACCGCCAGGATGCCCAGTCCCATCAGGGTTTGTTGAAGATCCATTCGATTTTTCCTTTCTCAGATCCGTAGATTCCTGCGCTTCACTGCCGGTCAGTTACCCCTGCATTGACGGCCGAAGAGTCCCTGAATGGGCTTCAGATCGGCTGTCCAGAGTCGCGATCTCCCTCGCCCCCGTTTCCGCTGGAATAGCGCTTCCTGGCTCGTCGCCCGGTCCGTCCTCCTCACCCCTCCAAATGATCCCAATTCGTCACATGGTGGGCCGAGGGCGGATTAGCAATCCCCCAGACCCGCTGCAGGCCTGCCGTCACTAACTGGGGAACCTCCAGCATGGGCGCTTCCTGGACGATTTCCTCCCCAGTGACCCCATTGACTACCCGAACCTCGGCCAGTCCCGTCTCAAAATTCCGGCTGACCTCCACCTGGAACCGTTCCCGCTTGGGCAGTGCCCGGGGCCGTTTGAGCGGAAGTCCTGAAGCCCGGGACAGAATCTCCAGCATCAGCTTGTTGGCCAGCCCCGCAAAGGGCCGTCGCAGGAACTCACAGCCCGTGGCCTCGGCCACGTAGAGCGCCACCGCCGCTGAGCGAGAAATCCCCGCCCGGCAATGCACCTTGAGGTGATGGGCTATGGGTGAGGCATGGAGTCGCTCGACGAACCCGATGACCTCCTGGCCTTGGGCATCGTCAAACAGCACCCAGTCGGCGTAATCCTGGCTATCCACATCGTGAAACGCCAGCCGCAGGATTTCGGGAAACGCTGCCAGCGGGGCCATCCCGGATTCGGGTTCGTTAATGGAAATCACCGCCGTTGCCTCCTCCACCGTCAGGGCTTCCGCCTTGCGCCGGGGAATAAAGTCCACACTCAGGATCGTCATGAGGGGTCTTCCTCCTTGTCGGGACCGGTATCCGGGTGTTTTGCTATACGATGGGGAAACGCCACTTGGAACATGACCCACCAGCCCCGAAGACATCCCACCGTCAGCCCCAGAGCCCCCAGCAGGATCAGGACTTCGCTGAGGCCCTGGGCCCAGGCTGGGCGGTGGCCGGCATAGTCCGTCGTCCCCATCAGCAGGGCCACCCCCAGGGCCATGAGAACTGCCGCCCCCAGAAACACCGGCAGCAAGACCCCACAGGCCGCCCGGAAGGGGCGTAAACCGGTTTTAAGTCCGGATTGAAATTCATCCTTCAGTGTCATCACGGTTTCTCTCCTTGTTTGTCCACGATGATTTGGCCAATGACCACCAGGCCCAGCCAGACCAGACCCATGAGGCCCGTGCCGATCCACACGCCCGTGCTTTCAGTGGCGCTGGCCAGGATCACCAGACACAGCATCACCGCGCCCCCGATGAGTCCCACCTGACCCACCAAGTTCGGAGCATGGGGTTGGGTGGTATGAGGGGCGGTAAGCTTGTCCGTGGGGGGAGCGGACACCGTGGGAACATTGCGCTGGGATTTCATGCCGCAACCTCCCCGGCTCGATAGTCCTCACTCTGCCGCTGCTTGGCCTGGACCTCCAGTTCCAGCTGATCCAGCCATTCCCGGGGAGACAGGCTCTCTCCCAGTAGCAGGCACTGACGCTTCACCGTCGCAAAATCCCCCGGGGTCAGGTTCTTCATGAGGATCAACCGCTCTTCGTAGTCCGCCTGCTGGGAGGTGCTCAAGGGTTTGTTCCTCAGGTCCGCCTCATTCAGGAACATTTCCCAGCGCTGCTCGAAATTCAGGGGCAGGAACTCCAGCTTGAAGGTAAAGCGTCGAAGGGCAGCAATGTCCAGATGGGAGTACAGGTTGGTGGCACAGATGAAGATCCCCTCGAAGCGCTCTATCTGCTGCAGGAGTTCATTGACGATGGAGACCTCCCACTGGTGCCGACTGCGGGTACGATCCGCCAGAAAGGAGTCCGCCTCGTCCAGCAGCAGGATGGCCCCTTCCTCCTCGGCCTGATCGAAGGCCTCGCTCATCCGTTTCTCCGACTCCCCCACATATTTGTCGAAGAGCTCCGAGGCCCGCTTGGTCAGGAGGGGGTAGCCCAATTCCTGGGCCAGGTGCTCGGCGAACTGGGTCTTGCCGGTACCGGGCAGGCCGTAGAGGCACAGACTCGCCTGGGGCCGTAGGCGCAGTGACTGGAGGATCTTGGCCGGACCGAACCGTCCCGCGGAATTGAGATAGTCCAGGCTGTACTGGGTGACCGGCATCCGGGCTTCATCCTTGTTCTTCCGGGCCAGGGCCTTCTGGCTGCGCTGGGCCGCCAGGAGCAGATGGCGGGCGTAGGTGCGCCGAGAACGTCCGGCAGTGATTTTTGCCAGGGACTTGGCCGAGCTCACCTGCTGTTCCGAGAGGCCTTCCAGCTTGACCAGTTCCAGCTTGGTGCGAGGGGCCACCGGCAGGGTCTCGATCAGGGACTCCACCATGACCTTCCGGTCCGCCCGGGTGCCCTTCAGGGCTTCGGCATGGAACAGGAAGCGACCCAGGGTCTCCGGATGGAGCCGGTTGGCCTCATGGCTCAGCCACAGGGTGGGGATGGGGTTCTCTCCCAGGATGCGCTGATCCAGGGGCTGGGCATCCGCAGCCTCATCCAAAAAACCCATGAAGCCGAAGACCTCCGGATAGACCCGGGTCAGCACGCTCTGAGCCTTCTCCACCACCAGGACCGTCCGTTCCGGACGCTGGGCCAGGAGGCACTGGGCCATCATCACCGCGGTGGGCCGATCCCCATCGGGAATGTCGGGGTTGAGGGTATAGGGGATGGCGCCGGAGGCCAGGATCAGGCTCCGGGCCAGGCGATGCTTGTCCCGGGCGGTCTTGCCGTAGAGCAAGGCGTTGATGCCCAGCAGACCTACCTCCCGGGGATACAGCAGGGCTTCCAGGATTTCCCGGTCCTCGGGGGGCAGTCGGGAGGTTTCTCCCGAGGTCCCCTGGGGTTCAAGGGGCTGGAGGATGCAGGTAGTGAGGGGGATGCCGGTGTTGATCAGCAGTTCTGCCCAGAACTCCGAGAGGGAAGGATGGGTCTGGGTGGTGTGGAACATCCGGGTGCCGGCCAGTCGCCCCCGGGACGAGAGGGCGGTACTGAGGGTTTTAGCATCCATCTCCAGAGTGATCTGCCAGAACTGGTTCCGATCAACCCGCTGTTCGCAGAAGAGGCGGGTGAAGAGTTGCAGGGGAGGATGGACGGTGCAGCACAGGGCGTAGCGCAGCACCTGGGTTTCTGCCGGGGAGAAGGCCATCAGGGCCGACAGGATTTCGAGTCGGCCAGTGGCGCTGTCTTCCCCGGCGTCGATTTCCTCGACCAGGGAACGACTGTAGGCTTCCAGGAAGTTCTCGCAGGTCTGGGCGTACTCGGTGGGGTCCTGTTGAAAGGTGTCATGGAGTTCCAGGCCTTCCGCCAGACTGCGGGCCAGATCGGCGGACAGGGCCATGGGGACCTGACTGCGCAGGGTCTCGATCAGTTTCAGGACCTCGTCGTGCTGGGCATAGCGGGCATTGACGGCGCTGGTGATGCGCAAGATGGACTCGGGCCATTTCACGACCCGCTGCAGGGCCGCATAGTGGGCGGCGAACAGCAGGGGTTCCCGCTGGAGGTGGCTCAAGGTCTCGGGATCAGCGCCGATGCGCAGGGGAAAGCGGGCGACATCAGGGAGGAAGGTCATATCAGCGACTCCTGAGGATGTTGGGGGTACAGGGGACGGCGTTGGACCCGGACGACGCCTGAGGGTGGGTTCAGGCGTTGGGCGACCTTGACCTGGTAGTCGATGTAGTGCTGAAGTTCCCTGGCATCGGCCAGGATCCGGGGGGGCTGGCCGCCGTACTGGAGGACCAGATGGGGGTAGGTCTCATCCAGATATTGGTAGGACTGCCAGGACACATGGGCGCCGGTCCGGTAGTCCAGAAAACTGACATTCGGCAGCATGTGGAAGTGTGGCAGGTCGTTCATCTTTTCCAGGGCATCCCCAATGTCCTTCGAAGACAGGGGCGTTTCCAGAAACTCCAGCCAGAGGGGCATCTCGGGAGGGGCTTCGGGGCGCTGGGTGGGACGACGGTGGCGATACCAGGAAAGGCCGCGATCGAAGAGCGTCCGGGCGCTAAAACCCAGGGCCAGGAGACCGAGGGCGTTCAAAAGAGTCATGTCGTTCATTTTGGTATTCCTCAGGGAAGACGGCGTTCGGCCAGGATGGCGTCGGAAGAAATCTTGATGTCCTGCAGCAGCACCCGGCTGAAGCGGTGCTCCACCGGACCGCGGTAGCTGCAGCCGGCGACATGTTTCTGGACCGGAACGGCCAGATACGTGAGTGCTTCGCAGGTTGCCGGGACGAGGATCAGTTCCGCGCGCTCTTCGATGGTTTCTAAGCTGATGACCATCAGCAGGCCCACGAGGGCCAGGGCGATGGTGACGAGGATGATGAGGCGGAAAGGCGTGACTTTCAGGGTTTTGGGCGTGGAGCCCTGAGGATTTGTCGGTAATGGATTCATGGTGAGATTTCCTTTGGATCATGGGTTTTGAGACCTTGGCATCAGTGTGGCGGGGTCAGTGGCTCATGACATGCGCCTGACCTGTCACATTGATTCCGCCAGAACAGGCTCTCATGGAAGCTCAAGAATGCAAGTAACTGTCGTGGCCGAAGGACGCCAAAACACTTGTTTGGCATTTTTAGGGGCGTGTGTTAAAAGGCGCTCGCCCGCCAGCGGGTTTCGCGGCCGATGCGTCCCCAGGATTGACCGGGAGACGACCGGGCAAAGGCCGCCTGGTCCTTGGCCTGTTCCGCGGAGAGGCGGTCTGCCAGACGGACAGCGTGGAGGAGGGCGCTCTGGGGCAATGGGCCATGCCGGCTGTGTCCGGCGGTCCAAACATGACGGAGCAGCAATCCACCCTCGGGCCACACCATGTCCAACCAGGACAATCCCGGGGCGCAGATTTCCAGGGTGAGATGGTCATGGCAGATCAGATTCCCCGCGGGAGTGCGGCGCAGGCTTCGGTCGAAGGTCCGGGTTTTACCAATGTCGTGGAACAGGGACGCGACCAGGGCGATCTCCCGCTGCGTGTCATCTGGATAGGGCAACCTCAGGGCAATTTCGGCGACTTCGACGCTGTGTTCCAGCAGACCGCCAAAATAGGCGTGGTGGTAGACCTGACTGGCGGGGACCACCAGAAGGTTCAGGGTGGTTTCATCCCGGGCCAGGACATGATCCACGAAGCCCCGCAAGGCAGGATTCTTAAGTCCCTGAACCAGGGAAACGAACCGGTCCAGAACCTCGGGCCGGGGACATAGGGGCCGGGGCAACAGGTCCAGCCCCTGGCTTGGTTCCATCTCGGGCAGTGGGTCCAGGCTACGCAGGTCGGCAACCTGTTTCTGGCCAAAGCGGCGAGTCAAGCATTCCACCTGGACTCGGGTATGGCGCGGCCAGGGGTAGGCGATTTCCAGTTGTTCCGGCCAGGCATAGGTGACCAGTATCCCTGTGCGATCCGCCAGGGTAACCTCCCAGAAGTTGGCGCCATCCGATCGTCTGCGCATCTGCATGCTGTGAATCCGATAGGTGCCCCGGATACGTTCATCGGGTTCCAGGTAGGCCAGATGGGAGTGGGCGACCTGAGGAACTGCGACGGCGGTGTTAGACCGTTCCATGGCGCACCTCCTGCGGACTGGCAATCTCCTGCCCGCCAAAGCTGCCAGCCAGGAGCCGCTCGAAGGCGGAGCCATCGCGGCGGGTCAGGTTGGGGACGTAGCGGGAGTAGACCTTGAACAGCATCTCAGTGGTCGCATGCCCCATTTGCCGAGCAATCCATTCGGGATTCTCGCCAGCAGCCAGCCAAAGGGTGGCTGCAGTGTGACGTGTCTGGTAGGGACGGCGGAGCTTGAAAGCCAAATGTCGCAACAAGGGATACCAAACTCGTTTGGTTACATTGTTGTGATCCAGGGGGCAGCCTTCCCGAGTGCAGAAAACATACTTCCGGGCCTTACCGGTTCGAGTCAGCTGACGTTGCAGGGCATCGAACACCAGTTGAGACATCTGGATGTCCCGGTTGGACTCCTGGGTTTTGGTGTCCTCTCCTTCTATGCCCTGAACGATGGTTTCCCGAACCAGAATCAGTCGACGTTCGAAATCGATGTACTGCCATTTCAGGCCATCCACCTCACCGGTTCGCATGCCGGTGAAAAAGCGCACGGTGTAATAGTCCCGGTAATCCTCTCGAACGGTGTCCAGAATTTGGCGCACCTCGTTCAGCGTGAAGGGCTCCACATCGCTCTTGGGAATACGAAGGGGTTTAATGTTGTAGTAAGGGCTGGTAAATTTGTAGCGGTCGGAGGCTTCATTCAGAATCAGCGAGGTCACATTCATGATCGCGTTGATTCGGCGGGGGGAGAGGGTTTCGTTTTTCCGGCCAGGTACTTTGGCGAGTTCAGACCGGAATTTGAGCAGTTCTTCCCGTGAGAGGCTTCCGACATCCCGCTCACCGAAAGCCGGTAGCAGGTGTTTCTTGACGATGTCCGCTACTGTGCGCTGGTAGGAACGACGCCAGGCAACCTTGTTCTCAAGTTGCCAGTCCTCGGCGAAGGCCGAGAAGTTAGGGCGATCCGGCATTACCGGGGCAGTGACAGCTGCCTGCACTGTTGGCGCTGCCAGTGTTGTCATCGGCAGCAACTGGGGGGCAATGGTGGGCTTGAACCGGATTAGCATCCGACTGTTTGGGAAGTAGCGGGCGTAGTCGAAGATGCCGGATTGCAAGTCCTGTTCGATCCGCTCGAGAACCTTTTCCAGCTTCTTTCGATTGGCCACGGTGTCGGGGAGGGATGTTTGTTCCCGGCAACGTTGGCCTCGGAAAAAGAAATCCAGATAAAGCGTTCCAGTCTCTTTACGTACTCGAACTTTAGCCATGGCACACCCCACCGTTCGCCATGGGAATGCCCACAGTCCCCCCTTGTGACGACGCCAAGCCCATATCGGCTTCGATTCGCTCCCAAAGGTAGAGAATCTTGCGGCCACCAAAAGGACGAATGTAGTGAGTGCCTTCTAGAAGGACACTATCCTTCAGGCGCTCACGAATAGTGCGCTGGTCGTACTTGATACGTCCAGAAAGCTCCTCTGTCGTTAAATAAGTAGTTGAATTCATTTAAATACTCCTTGGTTAAACTATAAACGTCTATTGGCTAGACAAATACAGACTAACAGAGGAGTCTAAAAATGCAACACCATAATTTACAGTTTTTTTGTGGGTCAGCTAGACGGGTAGATATACTGCCGCCAACAACTTAACAGAGGGGGCTGCCACTATGGAACGACTGCAGGTTAACGTGAGACTGACGCCAGAACTGATCAGTGCAATTGATCAGAAACGCATTGCATTGCAGCCCTCCCTTGGACGAATACCTTCTAGATCAGAAGTAATTCGTGAAATTCTGGAAAGCACTCTCATTCAGAGTGGTCAGGGAGCCCAATGCGGTGATAGCACCAATCTATGATCGAATTTGCGGTGCTTCACGAAGATGATTTCAGGCATCTGGAACCTGCCAGAGGGCCTATTCGGACTACTCGACCGGAGCTGATTATGTCCGGAATAGACAAGTCAGCTGTCGTCGGCCAGGAGTTCGTCAGCAATATTCGCTTGGCTCTATTGTCTATACCGGAACCGACCCAGACGCGCCATTTGGGCATTTCCAAAGCTCGCGTCGACCGGGCTCAAGCCAAAAGGATCTTCTCGAGAACGGGCATGCGCGCATCGTCGATAACGTCAATCCAGAGACCCGAATCAGTTTTCGACACGATGACGCCGACGGTCCACAAGAGGCGCTCGATGTGGCCGATGAGCGGTTCGAGGTCCGATGGAGATGCCCAACGCTCCCGTGTTGCATAATGCCTCCCCAAGTCCTTCGCGAAGAGAAGGTACCACTCCCACAGGCCAGCTTTCGAGAGCGCATCGCCTGCATCGGAATCGTGCGGCAGCGCAAGATCCTTCGCATTCAGGAAGCCGGACACCGTAGCGACCGAGACCAGCAGCGTGTCGATCGGTCCAATGGCGTCTGCAAGTACCTGATCCACGTTGCGGTGCATGAACGCTTGCTGACGCGCCTGGCGCAGCGCAGTGAAACAGTGGCGGAGGTTGGCTGCCAGCTCATCTAGTCGATTGCCCCCAGGAAATGGTTCCGATTCATGGCGTGCCGAAGCTAGGCCACCAAAGTAATGCGAACCTACCCGGAGTGCCGTTATTGAAGCAATCCGCTCCCAGAGTGAAAGCTCTAGCCGCGGGCCGAGCATTTCCGGGACGCGACACGCCCAACAGTCGAGGTAATAAACCCGGCCAAGATGCATCTTGACAACTCTCGAGGCCGCCAACTGCCCTGCTTGATCGGCCGTTTTCAGCAGCGCTTGGGCCAGATTGCGCGGAACGATCACGCGGTACTTCCAATCACCACCGCTGTTCGCCGCCTCAACTGTGCCAAGCGCTGCGGCGCTCAGTTCGGCGGGCGTTGGTGTGCGTTTCCAAACAGCTTCCAGCGCGCTCGTCATGTTGCTGGCAACAGTGATTGACTCCACTCTGTCCGCCCAAACAGGTTCGATCACTTCGCCTACGATCCTTGATAGAACCTGTTTCATAGCCTCGCCGGTTTTTCCGATGGGCGTACGAATCTGCACCTTGGCCATTTGATCTGTGGTGCAAGTGGTGGAAAGTGGGGCTGCTTCTTCTGTTTCGAATAGGTCTTTCTTAAGCTCTGCGGTGTAACCTCCAATCAATTCCGCCAGCCTAAAGTTGCCTTCGTCATGTAATGAGCTGATGAAGAACTCGAGCGAGCACCGCGCAAAGTCCATGTTCACATAGGCTGGGTCGATCCGTACCGGAATCCTACCTCCGACGAGGAGCTGGTTCGGGGACAGCGGCATGACGACTGTCGCCGCCTCCTCGATAGATAGCATGGAGAACGGCTGATAGTCCTTCGAGCTGGAGCTTGCAATTACCACGCAGTCAGGAAGGATGAAGGGGCATTGCCCATCGTCCGCAGGGATGACCTCCCACTCGAAGGTGCGCAGCACTTTGACCCGCCCCGGTGGCACGAGCGATTCCGACAACACTCTTGCATGCCCCGTGGCGATTGAGCCCGGTACGATATTGTCCAAAATTGCGAGCGCCGTTCGCAATGAACTCTGAGACTGAAGGAACAGGTCGTCGAATCGCTCGCGCACGCGGAACATTACCATGCGCTCGATTGCGATCCGGTCCTTCTGTGGCCAGGCGTCAAGCCCAAGTTCCGATAGGTTTTCACGCACCCGCTCGGCCAGTTGCGAATCGCATGTTGCCGTATCCACACCAACAAAGTGGCGGATCGCATCGCGATCGTCAATGAGTGCCTTCATGTGCTCCACGGCGTCGTCGGCTACTGTCTGCATCGAGCCGCGAACATGGGCGGTCCGAAAGGCGAGGTGGGCGACCGTTATGGCAGCAAGCTCGGAGTCCACTGAGCCGCGCTTCGTAACGCGAAGCTCCCTCAGCATAGCCGTCAGATGCTCGTTTTCGAAATCCGTGATCTTGTCATCGAGGGCGCCCTCACCGTCAACGAGATGGTTAGAGTAGAAGTCCCTCTCGGCCGCGGATCCCTCGGTCGAAGTCACGTAAGGCTTCTTGCCTTTGCGGAAGACAAGCACTTGTGACTTGGTGCCAGTGCGCGACGCCTCGAATGCGCGTTGGACGGATTGGGGAATGTAGTGCTGTTTGCGACCGGCCAAAGCTTCCTCCACTCGTTATGCGGACATTTCAGCGAGAGGCTGGTGCATCTCTGGCTCGATGAACCTAATGGCAACTGCCCTAAGTCCTACGCGTACGATTCGGCCTTTGCGGCCGTCCAGCCATCTTGTGCCATCGGGCAGATTTGTATCGCCAAACAGACGGTCGGGCTTGCCAATGAAAGCCGGGGGGGTATTCACATCACTCCGCCGCCTGTGGCGGTCCGATCTCATTCTTGGCTAGTGTTTCGTAATCGACGTGTGTCAGTTCTGAGGTTAGGAAATCGTCATTCAGCAGCTTGTACAATTTTTTGATGCTCCCTTTCGACGACAACATCAGCTTGCCATCGACCACTTTGATGCCGATCTGGTGCTGTTTGGCCAGCACGAACGCGATGATCGCGTCGACCGGCATGTTCAGCACTCGGCTTTTACCCGCCCGAATGATGTCTTTGCGCGATGCCAAGTTAGCCGCGAGATACCCCTTCGCGTCGTCAACCAGATCGAGCGCCATGATCCTGTTTGTGACCTGCTGCATGGCGTTCTTTGCGATCTGCTCGAATGCAAATGACTTCTCGAACTTTTTGAAGTCGTTGATATAGAACTCGCCGTCCAGTAACACGACCTCGAAGCCGCCGGTCACTTTTAGAATGTCGCGATCGACGACTGCAAAACGGGTGTTGCCCCTAACGATCAGCAGAATTTGGTCTCGCTTCACGAGGGAAATCGGGTAGAACTTCTTGAAGAACAGTACTGACCCTTGTGCCGACGAAATCTTGATCGCCAGACTAGTCACTGTGGACAGCGCGTGTTTGTCAAACGCGAACATCCCAGGATCGGCGTCGGTCACGAGCGCGCTTAGCGTGGTGAATTCCGCTGGCTGCTCCGGCAGATCGTACATAAACAGTGTATCCGTCCGATGATCCAGATCGGTCAGGGGCAGCGTTGCCAAGTCCTCGCTCCCCAGGAATTGATCCACACTCTGAACGAACTGCTGGCATACCGCATCCGTTGCCCCGTCGTCGAAATCCGCGAGCCAGTACGTGCGTGCGTCGCTTTCGCCCATTCCCAGGTACAGCTTCAAATTAATTCCGTCCGCGTGCAGGATCGCGGTTAGACCAGCCCGCATTTCGTCGATCGTTTTCATGGTTTGATGGTTATCGCCTTACGCGCAAAGAAGATGCTTTTGTCGAGCCGGAGTACGTTGACACTCGTTCCTGTGTCGATTTCCTCGCGCGCGATTAGTACGGCGCTACCGGGCGGCACTCCTGACCCACTCTGCTCAAATTTGACAGTGTAGATCTTGAACCCGAGCAACGAGAGCGTCGGATTGGCGTAGAAGAGATTAGTCCGCACGTAGATCGCCCCAATCAGCGTCAGCGTGATGACGAGACTGACGATCTGGCGCGGCGTGTCGAGATTGAAGCTCAACAGCGGAATTACATATGTCGCGAGAAAAACAAGGTGATCCGCGTTCTTGTCGTCTACTTCGGCGACTTTGAATGGGCCGTCCTTCGCCCCCCGTATGATGTGCGCAAATACCGCATAGAAGACAAGCGATACGACCAGCACCGCCGTGCACAATAACGGCAGCAAGTTCTTCGCGGCTATCGTGCCCAATTCCGCCCAAGAGACAAACTTGCAGGCAAAACACAGGTCGATATCGACCTTGTTTACGAAGATCAGGACCAGCAACAGCCACAACGATAAGAGATACATACCGACTTTAATCAGTCGTCTCATCCGGATCGGGCTTGCGTCCATATTGTTTTCCCCCAGCCGCGCATATTATGACAACATACCAATTTTTGCATATTCACCCTTTTCGCATGCCGTCCCCGCCCGCTGTGTGCGCGGGCCGGGCTCTACGCGCCAGGCGCGACGCAAGGCCAAAGCTCAGCTGTGGCGGGGCACAAGAAGAGATTATTGATTCTGATTACCGACAAGTCTCAGCCGGCTCACGCAGTGAGCTAGTAAGGGTTTGAAAATGGGGCAGACATTGAGACGGAGGTCTGCCATGAAAAATCGGGTGCAATTTCAACAAGGGCTGTCGATGGCCGAGTTTATGGAACTGTACGGAACGGAGGCGAAATGCGAGACGGCGCTGGTCGAACAGCGTTGGCCCTCGGGATTCGTCTGTCCGTGCTGCCGGGACACCCGGCACTCCCGTTTTGAGAGAGGTGGAAAAAGGCTGTGGCAATGCCATCGCTGCCGCCACCAAGTGAGCGTCACCGCCGGAACGATCTTCGAGAACACCAAGCTGCCCTTGACCAAATGGTTCCTGGCCATGTTCTTCATGACCCAGTCCAAGAACAACATCTCGGCGCTGTCGTTGAAGCGCCACCTCGGCGTCAGCTACGACACTGCTTGGCTGCTCAAGCACAAGCTGATGGCGGTGATGGGCGATGCCGAGGCCGGTCGGGCGCTGGATGTTCGTGTCGAGATCGACGACGCTTATCTTGGCGGTGCCCGTGCCGGCAAGGTGGGCCGGGGTTCCGAGAATAAGGTACCGTTCGTGGCGGCGGTGGAAACGACCGCCGATGGTCGGCCTCTTTTCGTCCGTTTCGACCCCATGCCTTTCACTCACGAGCGGATCGACGCCTGGGCCAGCAAGACGCTGGCGCCGACCACCCACGCGTTGTCGGATGGCTTGCCGAGTTTCTCGGTACTGGCGAATTCGGTCGAGACACACGAGGCCATCGTGGTCGGCTCCGGCAAGCAGGCGGCCCAGCATCCAAAGTTCCGCTGGGTGAATACCTTGATCTCGAATTTCAAGACCGCTCTGTCGGGAACCTATCATGCCTTCCGCTTCGCCAAATACGCCAAGCGCTATTTCGCCGAATACGCCTACCGCTTCAACCGCCGATTCGATCTCCGAACCATCGTCGTGAGCCTCATCAGTGATTGCGCCAGGATGCTGCCGCACAATGAAAGCGCGATTAGGTTGGCTGAGACTCATCGGTAATCAGATTATTGATAGTTGTCGCCTGCCTTCCGCGTCATTGTTGCCTTGTGTCGTTTTGATATTTCAGGCCGCTTCGGCCAATGTCCCGTCGTCGGCCAGAACGGCCATACGGAGATTAGTAACAATCAGTCAGGAAACTAGTTAAGAACAGCTACCTCGCGTCCAATTATGGGCCTAATGCAGTAACAGGATTACACTGGCATCCTTAAATATGCGGGTGTCAGGTTTCGCGGAGCCGAGTATGCCGATAAATCTTACGGCGTTTAACGTTCAGAAGGAATGGAAGGGTTGCACGTGGTGCGTGCCCTCAGTTGATGAGCTTGCAAACGCCATCGCAATCATCGCGGTGGGCCAAGCTCTGCACGTCGCCAAAATCTTGCACGTCGCTGGCTTAGCACCGAAGCCCACCACCAAGGGCGCGGTCAAGGGTGCCATCAAGCTCCTCTCCTCATCCGGAAATATTGCGCACCGTGATGGCTGGATGTTCCAGGTCATGTCTTGGCTTGCTGCCCAGTTGCGTACCCCAGGTGCGCTAATGAACATGCCTCACATGATTCACGCCCACAAGGGTTTGGATGGGCTACAGGTGTCCATCGACGGAACCGAGAAGGTCACTGCCGTCGTGCTTTTCGAGGACAAAGCGACGGAGAACCCTCGGTCAATGGTGCGCGACAAGGTGTGGCCGGAGTTCAGGGAATTCGAGATGGGAGAGAACGAACACCTTGTCACGGCCGAGGTAACTCTGCTCATAAAGGGTGCCGGCCATTCTGACCCGCAGCAGGCGGTTGCAGACATCATGTGGAAGCAGGTCCGTCGCTACCGTTTGAGTATTACGGACGAGCAGAGTACTGATCAGTCTCAGGCCAAGCTGTTCAAGGGGTACGAGAAGAGTGTGCCTGGCGGGGTGGAGCGCCGACGCGCCGAAGTCTTTGAAGTGATAGACCTTCGCAAGTGGATGGACGACTTAGCGAAAGTGGCCATCAAGAAGGCCGAGGAAATGGCAACTACCGACTGAGGACGACGAGTGTTTGATGATCCCACCTCGGAGCTCATACGCTCTGCTCCAGAACTGTCTGGCCTTGACCCCGACTCACTGCCCAAGGCCCTGACTAAAGCCTACGTCGAAATTGTTTCCGTGCGGCTGCGTCTCCGGAAAATGGCGGACGGAACATCCAACGCCGCTGATTTGTTGAAGACTCTACGGCCTGAACTGGACCGACTCAGGAAGATTGCGTTCACCCAGGAGGCCATCGCTTCAGTAAACCCTGAAGGCCCTCAGCGTCGCGGCGCGGCCTTCCTTGCGGCAACAGTGCACTATGTGACCTTGCAAGCGCAACGGCTTGTGAGTTTGCCTGATCAGGATAACGCTGGCCCGCTCACGGTCGGAGGGATTGCGCCGGAGGTCTCTGCGACGCTCCTATTTCTTGCCGCAGGAGCTAGCCCCGACGCTGCTGAGATGTCGCGCCAGATTCAGGTTCCTGATGGATTGCAAATGGTGGAGCGCAGGCTCTTGCAGGACATCAAGCGGCTGGCGACCGGTGACCTGGACGCGCTGCTCGTTGACTCGACTGTGCCGGAAGTACCGTCGCTGGAAGGCGACTTAACGATGGCTGAAGTCGGAGCGAGCGCGCTGTATCTGATGGTGCAGCGTTGCATTCGTAGTATCGCTACTGAGGTGCTCGGACGTCCGGGCTATGAGCCATCACTACCCGAATTGGAACGAGTCGAAGCCATGTGTACGCAGCCGGTCGTGCAATTTCTGGATCGACTTGGCAACAGCGCCTTCCCTGGGCCTCGCCACTTGGCGTCTCTGTTAAAGGCAGTGGGCCGCGAACTGCCGGCCGACAGTCTCGCCCGCCTAAAGGCACCGCCTGGTGCCGACGCATTGCTTTGGAATTCGGGCCTTGCGCATATTGCAAAGACTCGACCGTATCTTTGGGAAAATCACCGGGATGCCGTGGCTCAGGGCTACCTGCCCCCTGGGGTTTCGGCTGCCATCAGTTTCCCCACCGGTGCGGGGAAGTCAACATTGTCCGAGCTCAAGATTCTTTCGAACCTGTGCCAAGGGAAGGACACCATCTTTCTGGCACCTACGCTGGCTCTAGTCGACCAAACTGCGCGCGCGCTTCAGAAGACCTTCCCTGAAGCTCATCTGAGCCGTGAACGGGCAAACGACAACCCATTCGACTTTAACTTGGATACTCGACTGCCGCCAATGTCAGTAATGACGCCAGAGCGATGCTTGGCGTTGATGGGTTTTCAGCCAGAGATATTCAAGGACGTGGGTCTGCTCGTGTTCGACGAGTGCCATCTTCTGCACGCGGGCGTGAACGATCGCAGCCAGCGCGCAGTTGATGCGATGCTCTGCATTCTGAACCTCTCCATGCATGTGCCTGATGCAGACTACTTGTTGCTCTCGGCGATGATGAGCAACACCGAGGAAGTCGCGGCTTGGTTGGCTGAGCTTACTGGTCGCAAGTGCTTACCACTAAACATGGCGTGGAAGCCGACGCGGCAGGTGCGTGGTTCCGTGGTCTTTCCGAGCGACCAAATCGCCGATCTACGCAACAAGCTGGTGGCGAAGCGCCAAGAGTTGTTAGCTTCGGGCAAGCGGAATCCCGGGCCGCCGACGGCACTGAAGCGTGAACTCAAGGCGCGCCCGATGGGGTTTCTGGGGCTGAAGTTCCGCTGGGACTCGATGCACCGAGATGACTACGCGCTGCTCCCGCTCTCCGACAACGAGATGCTTCTCTCAGTGAATCCAACAACGTGGAATCTCACTCCGAATGCGAACAGCGTAGCCGCTGAGCTTGCATCCCTCGCGTCCCGCAATGAGGGAATCAAGACGCTCATCTTTGCTCAGACCCGCCCGAACGCTATCAGCGCTCAAGAGAGTGCGGGTAAGCATCTTGGGGAAGCAAATATCGCCTTCACGGAAGAGGAGCAGCATCTGTACGACCTGACGCTCGATGAACTAGGTGACGAGTCTGCGCTATACATTGACGCTGCGGATGGAAAGTCGGCGCGGTGGCCGAGCCTTTGCCATCACGGACTGCTCCTGCCGACCGAGAGGCAACTGCACGAGTCGCTCTTCAAGCGTCCAGATGGGGTGTCCGTACTGGTTGCCACTTCGACGCTGGCACAGGGAATGAACCTGCCAAGCCATGTGGTCATCATCGCGGGCGACAGCAAGTTCGATGAGGAAAACAAGCAGCTCGCGCAGTTGAAGGCGCACGACCTACTTAACGCCGCCGGCCGCGCTGGACGGGCTGGGCAGAGTTCGTACGGTCTGGTGCTGGTCATTCCCAGTAAGGTCGTGGACTTCAACGACTCCAAAAATCGGATTGCCAGTCACTGGAAGGACCTTCAAGGCATCTTCTCGCAGAGCGACCAGTGCTTGGCTATAGAAGACCCACTTGAGGCCATCTTGGACCGCATCCAAGAGCTTGGCGAGCATGCTGGAGGCGATGCAGCTTACCTCCTGCGCCGGCTTCCCATATCGACACAGGCCACGGACGTCGATGGGCCGGCCAAGATGCTACTGAAGAAGTCATTCGCGGCCTTCAAGCTAAGGAGGCAAGCGCAGGAAGAGCAATTGAACGACCGTATCAACCATGCACTGCAAGCGCGTGGGAAGCTTCAAGAGCTGGAAGAGGAACCCGATTGGGCCGACAAGATGGCTGCCAATTACGGGGCGCCGTCGGACGTACTGCGCGAACTGAAGACTCGCCTCCAGACATTGCCTCCTTCCGGGCGAACAACGCTGGACTGGTTCACGTGGACTGCGACGTGGCTGACCGAGCGGCCCGTCCTTATCTCGCAGATGATCAGGCGCGAGAGCTTGGATGGTTTTATGGGTGAGTCCTTCAAGTTGCTTGAGAGCGACAAGGAAAGAGGCAAGTTCGCCGTCAATTTCGTGCTTGCAGCGCTGAAGGCTTGGGTCAGCGGTCAACCGCTGGCGGAGATTCAGAAACTAAAGCCCACGGTCCGAAAGGCGAAGCACTTCGAGCAAGCTCGCCGCTTCGTCCTGCGGGTTCTCCCGGAGATTGCTTATGTCTTCTCCCTCCCCGATCTTGTACGCCGACACCTTGCGGCGGAAGACCTCACGTTGGCCATGGATGAGCTTGCCTCGGTCGAACTTGAGAAGCTTGGAAGCTGCGTCCGCGAGGGCTACGATACCGTTGAGAAGCTCGCGCTGGCGAAGGTTCGCGGCAGGAACGCCTCGCGTGTTCGCGTTCATCGTCAGTGGGAAGAGATGGAGTGGTGGATTGATCCCAGACGGAGCGACGAGACTTGGCAAGAATTGTTTGGCCGGGTCAAGTCAGATACCCAGAGCTACGATAATGCTTGAGCTTGAGGCGACATACAGGCACAGAGTTCGTCGGGCAACAGCCCTGATATGTGCCGCTGAGAGAATGTCAGAAATCCGTGACGAACCGGCCATTCTCACGAATCAACTCCATTGACAGCATTGGCCGACAACTTGTCGGTGGCCAGTCGTTAGGAGCGTCAACTGTAGTCCGTAACCTGTCTTTTTTGTCAAAGTGTGACATTATAAATTTGACCGAAGGTCAAATTTTCATAGCCACTGTCCGCAAAGTGGCACAGAACTGTCACAGAACCTGTCACAGAGGTGTCACATTATTTTTGGCGACAGAAATGAAAAAAGCCAATCACCGCTAAGTGACTGGCTTTAAACAAATTATTTGGTTGCGGGGGTAGGATTTGAACCTACGACCTTCGGGTTATGAGCCCGACGAGCTGCCAGACTGCTCCACCCCGCGTCTGAAGCTGCGCATTATAGACACAAATCAGAAGTACAGGTTGGGAATTTTCTGTAGGGTGCCCAGTGTCGGTTGGCAGTTGAGCAAGTCGGACTTCTCGAAGCCTCAATCCCTTGGCATCGCTCTACGGAAATCCGTTTTCGCTTGAAAGGTAATCTCTTGCAAGCGTATGATCAGAGGGAGGTTTTCGGTCAGGAGGATATCATGGAGATCGGTTCCGTTAATTCGGTCGGTGGTGCCGATAATGCGCAGGCAGTGCAACTGACTCGCCCGCAGCGCTCGCAGTCGGATGCTGCGGAAGGTTCGAACGAGGCCGACAAGGCTAGCAAGGCACAGCGCCACCAGGAGCAGCGGGCTCAACAGGAACAGCAGGTCCAGCAAGCCCAGCCGGTGGTGAATACCCAGGGGCAGGTCACCGGGCGAGTTGTCAATACATTTGCCTGAGGGTGTTCTGTCTCCTGTGATCGGCCACTCTTTGTAAGCAGATGGAAATGTGGCTGACCTATAATTCCGCCCTTTTCTTCAGGAGAAGGCCAAGTGGGTCTTGACCGTGTGTCCCCTGGCAAGGACTTGCCGAACGATTTCAACGTCGTCATCGAAATTTCGATGCACGCTGATCCCATCAAATACGAAGTGGATAAGGAGTCTGGGGCGATTTTCGTCGATCGCTTCATGTCCACGGCCATGCACTATCCCTGCAACTACGGTTACATTCCCCACACCATCGCCGGTGACGGCGACCCGGTGGATGTGCTGGTGCTGTCCCAGTTTGCTTTGCCTCCCGGTGTGGTGGTGCGCTGCCGTCCAGTGGGTATGCTGAAAATGGTTGATGAGGCCGGTGACGACGCGAAGCTGCTGGCGGTGCCGGTGGATAAACTGACCACCATGTATCGGGACGTCACAGATCCTCGGGATCTACCCCAGATAGTGTTGGACCAGATTTCCCATTTCTTCGCCCACTATAAGGACTTGGAACCCGGTAAGTTCGTCAAGGTGAGTGGCTGGGTTGGTGCCGAGGATGCCAAGAAGGAAATCCTGGCGGGAGTCGCCTGTTACGAGGCCGCTGGGGAAAAGCCGGCTTTCTGAGCTGAATCTGGTCTTGTCATTGTTCCAGTTGCTGGGCAAGCATGAACTGTCTTTGCGCCCAGGTGCGTAGATGACCCATATGTCCGGTCAGGTTGGTCCAGTCATCGATCATTGTTACCTGGAGCTTGCCCCGCCTCTGTTCATCGGCTTTGCTCCAAGCAGCAATTTGGTCGGTGATCAGGGTCTTGGCGCGCTGTTCGGCGATCAATATCAGGCGTCGCCGAGCATCCAGGGCTTCGCTGACTTCCATCAGGGTGGCCGGAATTGGCATGTTGGTCAGTCTACAGACCTCGCGCAAGGTATCGGCCCGCTCGATCATGCCTTCCTGATTGCCACAGCGGTTGGCATATCGGCGGGCTTCAAAACGCAGCAATGCCCGTTCGGCGGGATCTTTAAATGCCATGGATATGAATGGAAGCGCGGGGGAGTGGACACAATGCTAACGGAAGCTTGATCCAGATGCCACGTGTTACTGCCTCAGCCAGTCCGGGAAGCCGATTCTCACACTTTTAACAACCCATTCTATGCCCAAGCTGAAAATCGCCATTGCACAGATCAACTGCGTTGTGGGGGACCTTGCCGGTAATGTTGGTCGCATTCTGGCTAGCGCCGAGCGGGCTCGATCCCTGGGCGCCGATTTGCTTTTGACTCCTGAGCTGGCCCTCTGTGGTTATCCACCGGAGGATCTGCTACTGCGGCCTGATTTCTACCGGGCCTGCGAAACACACTTGGCCGAGCTGGCCGCCGCTGCGCCGCTGCCACTACTGGTGGGGCACCCGGCGGAGGTGGGTGGGCGTCGTTACAACTGTGCTTCCCTGCTGCGCTTGGGACGCGTGGATGTTACCTACCGCAAGGGCCGCCTGCCCAATTACGAGGTCTTCGACGAGGAACGCTACTTCGATGCTGGCGATACTCCCTGTGTGGTGGAAATCGGCGGCGTGCCTTGTGGCATAAACATCTGCGCCGACATCTGGGAGCCTGGTGCAGCCGAGAGCGCCCGAGCTGCCGGCGCTCGTCTGCTGCTGGCCTTGAATGCCTCGCCCTTTCACATGGGCAAGCAGGCCGAGCGCTATCAGGTGCTGCGCAACCGCGTCGTCGCCACCGGCATTCCGGCCATTTACGCCAATCTGGTGGGCGGTCAGGACGAACTGGTATTCGATGGCGCTTCCTTTGTTTTGGATGCCGATGGACATCTAACCCATCAATTACCGGCCTTTGCCGAGGCCCTGGAAATCGTCGAATACCAGGATGGCTGTATTCAGCCGGGTCCGGTGGTTCAGGCACTGGTCCCAGAAGCCGAGGTCTATCAGGCTCTGGTGCTGGGAGTTCGGGATTATCTGGGCAAGAACGGCTTTCCCGGCGCCATTCTGGGTCTCTCCGGCGGTGTCGATTCGGCTTTAACCCTGTGCATCGCGGTGGATGCTCTGGGTGCCGATCGGGTGCGAGCGGTGATGATGCCTTCCCCCTACACGGCCCAGATGAGCCTGGACGATTCCCGCGCCCTGGTGCAGGCCCTGGGGGTGCGCTACGACGAGGTGTCGATCGAAGGTGCCATGGATACCTATGCCAGCATGTTGGCCCCGCTGTTTGCGGACCTGTCGCCCACGGCCTGGGCCGACACCACGCCGGAGAACATCCAGGCCCGGATTCGCGGCATGGTGCTGATGGCCCTGTCCAACCGGACGGGCTCCATCGTGCTCACCACCGGCAACAAAAGCGAAATGGCGGTGGGCTATGCCACCCTCTACGGCGATATGGCCGGCGGCTTCGCGGTGATCAAGGATGTGTTCAAGACCTTCGTCTATCGTCTCTGCCACTATCGCAACAGCCTTACGCCGGTGATTCCCGAGAACATCATTACCCGGCCGCCTTCTGCGGAACTGCGTCCCGACCAGACCGATCAGGATTCATTGCCGCCCTACGAGGTACTGGATGCCGTCATCCGGGCCTACATGGAGCAGGATATTCCTCCCCGGGAGATCATTGCCCAGGGATACGGCGCCGACGATGTTCGCCGTGTCGTGGGGCTGCTGAAACGCAATGAATACAAGCGCCGCCAGTCCCCGGTAGGCATCCGCATCACCCGGCGCGGCTTCGGCAAGGACTGGCGTTATCCGATAACATCCCGTTACCAGGACGAATACTGAATAGGCATCCACCATGAAGAAAATCGAAGCAGTCATCAAGCCCTTCAAGCTGGACGAAGTCCGCGAAGCCCTCTCGGACGTGGGCGTTACCGGCCTGACCGTCTCCGAGGTCAAGGGCTTCGGTCGCCAGAAAGGCCATACCGAGCTCTATCGGGGGGCCGAGTATGTGGTGGATTTCCTGCCCAAGATCAAGCTGGAGATCGTCGTTGCCGACCAGGACGTGGAGCAGGCCATCGATGCCATCATCAAGGCGGCCCGCACCGGCAAGATCGGCGACGGCAAGATTTTTGTCTTTCCAGTGGAACAGGTGGTGCGGATTCGTACTGGGGAAACCGACGAATCCGCGGTCTGATCGCAGTCTGTTCGGCGGAGGCCTTGTTCAGGTCGCCGCCAGTAGTACGACTACCGCGCCGGCACCGCCTTCCGCAGCCCGGGCCTGGCAAAAGGCCAGCACTTCCCTGCGCTGAGCCAGCCATCCCAGGGTCAGGTTTTTCAGTACAGGTTCTCGCCCCGGTGAACCCAGTCCCTTGCCATGCACGATGCGCACGCAGCGTAGCCCCCGTTTCATGCATGCCATGAGGAATTCGGAAAATAGTTGCCGAGCCTCGTGCCGGTTGCAGCCATGGAGGTCCAGATGATCCTGGACTACCCAGCGTCCCCGTCGCAGGTCCCGCAACACACTGGGGGCCAGGCCGGACCTGATCCAGGCAGCCTCGTCGCCGCCTTCCAGATAAAGGTCCAGCAGGGGAGGGCCATGAAGGGTTTCCCACAGAGCAGCCGCTTCGTCCTGTTGCCGTTGGCGGGGAATGGCGGGGGGCGGCGGCGGTTCGTGGTGGATCCGATCATGTACCAGGGGAATGGCGTCGGCCACGGCCTCGCGGAACAGGGTGGCCTCTTCCTCGGGAAGGGAAGCTTCCCTCGTCTTTGCCCGGGAGGGGCGAGAACGACGCTTCATTCCCGCCCCCGGATACTGATCAGCCCAGGCTGTCCAGATAGCGCTCGGCGTCCAGAGCGGCCTGGCAGCCGGTGCCGGCGGAGGTGATGGCCTGGCGGTAAACCGTGTCCTGTACGTCACCGGCGGCGAATACGCCGGGCAGGCTGGTGGCCGTGGCATTGCCGTGGCGGCCACCCTTGGTGACGATGTAGCCGTTCTCCATCTCCAATTGGCCGGCAAAGATGTCGGTGTTGGGTTTGTGGCCGATGGCGATGAACACGCCTTGCACCGGGATATCTTCGGTGGCGCCGGATTGCACGTCCTTGATGCGCATGCCGGTGACTCCGCTCTTGTCGCCCAGCACCTCGTCCAGCACGGCGTTCCAGCGGATGGTGACCTTGCCGGCCTTTTCCTTCTCGAACAGTTTGTCCTGCATGATCTTTTCGGCGCGGAACCTGTCGCGGCGGTGGACCACCGTCACATGGCTAGTGATATTGGCCAGATAGAGGGCCTCCTCCACTGCCGTGTCGCCGCCGCCGATCACGGCAACCGGCTGGTTCTTGTAAAAGAATCCGTCACAGGTGGCGCAGGCGGAAACCCCCTTGCCGGCGAAGGTCTCTTCCGATGGCAGGCCCAGGTACTGGGCCGAGGCGCCGGTGGCGATGATCAGGGCATCGCAGGTGTATTCGCCGGCATCGCCGATCAGACGCATGGGTTTCTCGGTTAGCCTCGCGGTGTGGATATGATCGAAGATCATCTCGGTGTTGAAGCGGGCCGCGTGCTTTTCGAAGCGGGCCATCAGTTCCGGTCCCTGTACTCCGTCCACGTCGGCGGGCCAGTTGTCCACATCGGTGGTGGTCATCAACTGGCCGCCCTGGGCCAGACCGGTGATCAGCACCGGGTTCAGGTTGGCCCGGGCTGCATAAACTGCGGCAGTATAGCCAGCGGGGCCGGAGCCGAGAATCAGCAAGGGGGAATGACGAACAGTGGTGCTCATGGGGAAAACCTTTCCTGGGGGATGGAACTTGAACGGAATTATACTTGCCACCGTTGCCGCGGAATTTGCGCGGCCCCATTGACGGAGCCTATCGAGCCATGTCCGGCGTATCCCATACTGTCATGCGTTCCCTGCCCATCTTCGAGCACCTCGACGACGATAGGCTGATGCCCATCGCCCGGGTTGCTTCCTTGCGTCATGCTCCCCGTGGCATCCGGGTGGTGCAGGAGGGAGATCATACCGACAACATATATTTCGTCATCAATGGCAATCTCAAGGTTCTGGTGACCGACGAAGAGGGGCGGGAAGTCATCCTGTCCATGCTGGGGCAGGGCGAAATGTTCGGCGAAATGGGAGTGCTGGACGATCATCCTCGTTCCGCCAGCGTGGTGACGACCCAGCCCAGTGATCTGGTGGTCATCTCCAAGACGGAATTCCAGCAATGTCTGGCCAGCAATTTCGATATTTCCCTCTTCATCATGCGCGGTCTGGCCCACCGGTTGCGTCAGGCCGACCGCAAGATCGAAAGTCTGGCTCTGATGGATGTCTATGGTCGGGTGGCGCGCTTGCTGCTGGACATGGCTGAGGAAAAGGATGGGGTTCTGCGTGTTACCCGGCGTATTACCAAGCAGGACATCGCCAAGATGATCGGCGCCTCCCGGGAAATGGTGAGCCGGGTCATGAAGGATCTGCAGCAGCGGGGCCTGATCGAGGAGGCGGAGGGTGGTCAGATTCTGCTGCGGGAACAACTGGGTAGTCCGAATACGCAGTAGCCCTGTAGCCGTTGCCGAACGAATGCCGGGATAGACCCCCCTTCCCGCCCATATTCCCGGCTTTTTTACGCTGTTCCCTCGCAATAATCGACACCGTCTTCTAGGTGGATCCCCCCCATGGCTGTTCTCGATACCCTGCGCCCGGCCGAGGCTCGGCCCCTGCCCGAAAAGATTGTTGCCCTCGTCAATGAGGCCCGCTGGTTGCTGCTGGCTGCGGTGGGCTTTTACCTCGGTCTGGTGCTGTGGGGCTTCGATCGGGCCGATCCGGGATGGTCCCATGCCGCAGCAGGGGGAGGGGTAGTCAATCCGGGAGGGCGTCTGGGAGCCTGGCTGGCCGACCTGCTGTTCTATCTGTTCGGGCTTTCGGCCTGGTGGTGGGTACTTTTCCTGTTGCTCATCGTGGCCTGGGGCTATCGTCGCCTGGAGGGGCTGGCGGTGGGAGACCGTCGCCCCCTGTTGATCGCCGCCGCCGGCTTTGGCGTACTGATGGCCGCCAGTTGTGGGGTCGAGGCGATACGTTACTGGAGCCTGTCCACGCCCCTGCCTTTCAGTCCCGGCGGCTTGCTGGGGCATGAAGTGGCCCGCTATGCCGCTCGATTCCTGGGGTTTAATGGCGGTACCCTGATTCTCCTTGCCCTCGGTGGCGTCGGCTTCAGCGTATTTACCGGCATGTCCTGGTTGCGCCTTGCGGAAGTTGTCGGCACCCTGCTGGAACAGGCCTGCCTGGGTGCCCTGGGCCTGGCTCGGACCTGGCAGGACCGTCGCTATGGTCGGGTGGTGGCGGAGAAGCGGGAGGCTGTGGTGGAAGTGCAGCGCAAGAGGGTGGAAGAAAATCCGCCGCCGCCGATCAAGATCGAAACCGTGGAACTGGAGGTACCGGTGGCCCCCAAGGCCGTGGCCCGGGCCGAGAAGGAGCGCCAGGCCCCGATGTTCTTCGATGCCCCCGGCGAGGCGCTGCCTCCCCTGCATCTGCTGGACGAGCCCTCCCACAATCCAGATGACCTGCCCGCCACCGATACCCTGGAATTCACGTCCCGCCTGATCGAGCGCAAGCTGGCCGACTTCGGCGTCGAGGTGAAGGTGCTCTCCGCCCTGCCGGGTCCCGTGGTGACCCGTTACGAGATCGAGCCCGCCACCGGCATCAAGGGCAGTCAGATCGTCGGTTTGGCCAAGGATCTGGCCCGTTCCCTGTCTCTGGTCAGTGTGCGGGTGGTGGAGACCGTGCCGGGCAAGTCCTGCATGGCCCTGGAACTGCCCAATCCCAAGCGGCAGACGGTGCGCCTGTCCGAGATCATTGGCTCCAAGGCCTACCATAACCTGCATTCGCCTCTGGCCATGGCCCTGGGCAAGGACATCGGCGGTTTGCCCGTGGTGGTGGACCTGGCCAAGATGCCCCATCTGCTGGTGGCGGGTACTACCGGTTCCGGCAAGTCCGTGGGCATCAACGCCATGATCCTGTCCCTGCTCTACAAGTCCGAGCCCAAGGACGTGCGGATGATCATGGTGGACCCCAAGATGCTGGAATTGTCCATCTACGAGGGCATCCCCCACCTGCTGGCGCCGGTGGTCACGGATATGAACAAGGCCGCCAATGCGCTCCATTGGTGCGTGGGCGAGATGGAAAAGCGCTACAAGCTGATGTCGGCCATGGGAGTGCGCAATCTGGCCGGCTTCAACACCAAGATTCGGGAGGCGGAGAAGGCCGGGCAGCACATTCCCAACCCCTTCCCTCTGGTGCCGGAATCCCCCGAACCCCTGAAAACCATGCCCTATATCGTGGTGGTGATCGACGAGTTGGCCGATCTGATGATGGTGGTGGGAAAGAAGGTGGAGGAGCTGATCGCCCGTCTGGCCCAGAAGGCCCGGGCTGCCGGCGTCCACCTGATTCTGGCTACTCAGCGCCCCAGCGTGGACGTTATTACTGGCCTGATCAAGGCCAACATTCCCACTCGCATTGCTTTTCAGGTCAGCAGCAAGATCGACTCCCGCACCATTCTCGACCAGATGGGTGCCGAGGCTTTGCTGGGACAGGGGGACATGCTTTTCCTCGCTCCTGGCACCGGCCTCCCGGCCCGGGTGCATGGCGCCTTCGTTGCCGACGACGAAGTGCACCGGGTGGTGGAGCATCTGCGCAAGGTGGGCGTGCCTGAATATATCGATGACATTCTTACCGCGCCAGCGGCCGAGGCTGACGGACTGGGAGGCGACTCCTCCGGCGATGCCGAGGCTGATCCCATGTACGACCAGGCCGTGGAAGTGGTGCTGAAGACCCGGCGGCCATCCATCTCCCTGGTCCAGCGTCATCTGCGCATCGGCTACAACCGGGCTGCACGCCTGATCGAAGCCATGGAACATGCCGGTCTGGTATCGCCCATGAATGGCGCCGGGGGGCGCGAAGTCCTGGTGCCGGAGCAATCGGAGTAGGGGGCTGCTTCCCCGGTACAATCCGCAGCATGCGCATCCATCATTTCAAGCTCCTGGCAACGCTCTGGGGCCTGCCCCTGCTGGCAGGGGCCTCCGGCCTGGATCAGCTGCATGCATTCCTGGGGGAAACCCGGGCGGCCAAGGGCAGTTTCAGCCAGACCGTGGTTGGCAAGTCCGGGCGCAAGGCCCGGCAGTCGTCCGGCAGCTTTCTGATGCAGCGGCCGGGCAAGTTCCGCTGGTCCTATGACAAACCCTATGTCCAGCTTCTGGTCAGCGATGGCGAACGGCTCTGGAGCTTCGACCCGGACCTGAACCAAGTCGTTGTCAAGAAAGTGGGCCAGGCCCTGGGGTCCAGCCCGGCGGCCTTATTGGCGGGGGAAACCCTGGAACGGAATTTCGACCTGAAGGAAGGGGGCACAGCCGGTGGCCTGGAATTTGTCGAGGCTACGCCCCGGGCCCAGGATGCCAGTTTCCAGAAGGTACGTATTGGCCTCAGGGACAAGCTGCCCATGACGATGGAGATTCAGGATAATTTCGGCCAGACCACGACGTTGCACTTCTCCCGCTTCGAACCCAATCCATCCTTCAGTTCCGGGTTGTTCCGCTTCACTCCTCCCAAGGGCGCGGACGTGGTGGGCGAATAACCGGTACCTCCACCGACAGGGTTCGAAAATAAATGTTTGCAAAGCGGGGCAATCCAGTGCATAGTCCCGCCTGCGATCTTCAAGTAGTGCCGTTGTTGTCTGGTTCAGAATCCGCATTTCTGCGGTATTCCTCCCTTCATGATCCTGCCGTCTTGACCTTCGCCCTCATTCAGGGGCAAGCCCCTTTTATTTTTTTTCAGGATATTCAAGATTATGGCAACAGGCACCGTGAAGTGGTTTAACGATTCCAAGGGTTTCGGTTTCATCACTCCCGAAAACGGCGGCGAGGATCTCTTCGCCCATTTCTCCGCGATTCAAGGCCAGGGTTTCAAGACCCTGACCGAAGGTCAGCGCGTTAGCTTCGACATCACCACTGGTCCCAAGGGCCAGCAGGCGTCGAACATCCGTCCGGCGGACTGATAGGCTCCAGACATGGCGAGCCATGTCTGACGCCCGTCAGGGGTCGCCTGGGATTTCCCAGGCCGGCCCTACCGGATAAGCCCGGCGCTGCCGGGTTTTTTTATTCCTGCTTTCCCCTGGAGAGGTGCCTATGGCCAAGGAAGAACTTATCGAAATGAATGGCGTGGTGGATGAAGTGCTGCCGGATTCCCGTTTCCGCGTAATCCTCGACAACGGCCACATGCTGATCGCTTATACCGCAGGCAAGATGCGCAAGCACCACATCCGCATTCTCGCTGGCGACAAGGTTTCCCTGGAACTGTCCCCCTACGACTTGAGCAAGGGACGCATCACCTTCCGGCATATCGAGGGTCGCACACCCGGCGGTGCCCCCCCCCGCCGCAGGCATTGAGCGCCACTGTGCCCTGAATGCCCGCCATGCCTGGTTATGAAGTGAAGCTCCAGACGGTGGTGGTGGCAGGTGGGGCTGATCTGGAAATCAGATCCCTGCTGGATCGCCAGCAATACGCCGATCCCTTCGGTGAAGCCGAAGCCGTCGGCATTTCCCCCGCCTGCTGGCCTCTGTTCGGCCAAGTCTGGCCATCGTCCCAGAAGCTCGCCGATCTGATGCAGGTCTGGGACCTGGGCAATCGCCGGGTGCTGGAGATTGGCTGCGGTCTGGGGCTGCCCAGTCTGGTGATCCATCGCCGTGGCGGAAACATCACAGCCAGCGACTGCCATCCTCTGACCGAGCCCTTCCTTCGTGCCAATCTGCTGCTGAATCATCTCGTCGGCCTGGAGTACCGGGTCGGCAACTGGGGCCGCTCCGCCCCAGCCATGGGGGAGTTCGACCTGATCATCGGCAGCGATGTGCTCTACGAACGCAATCATCCCGAGCAACTGGCGGCATTCCTCCAACTGCATGCGGCGGCCGGGGCCGAAGTGCTGATCATCGATCCGAACCGGAGCAACCGCCGGGCCTTCCACCGGGCCATGGCCCTGCTGGGTTTCGACCTGACGGAGACCCTGCTGGATATGCCTCTCGATGATGGCAGTCCCTATCGGGGCCGCCTGCTGCACTATCGGCGCGAATCCGCCGACAGCGCGACGGTGGTTTAGTCCGTGAAGGTTTAGCCTTCGCCGCCACCCGGCTCGAATTTCTGCCGCAGTAGAAATCTGGCCGGGTCCACCGTGGCCGCCAACTGGGCCTCCAGGGGCAGGGGATCGCTGTTGATCTGGCTGGCCAGCAATTCCGCCATCAGCACCGACCACACCAGGCCCCGGGCACCGTAGCCCGAAGCCACATGGAGTCCGGGCCATCGTTCCACCGCCGAAAAATCCCGCCCCTGGGGCCGGGCGCCGGGATGGTGCAGTTGCCCCAGCATCGGCAGCTTGTCCGGGGATACGGGACGAAAGCCTACCCGGCCTTCCCAGGTCGCCAGGGGAGCCTCAATCTCGTAATCGGGCAGCATGCTCAATAGCCGGGCACGGTTGGCCTGCTGATCGGCCTCGCTAAGACCGGGTTCTCCCTCCCGCTGGAAGCTCGCGCCGACGCAGAGCCGTCCGTGTCGGGGCGGCGACACATAACCCTCCCGGCACACCACCGAACGCAAGGTCTGGGCCGAACCTACCGGCAGGTGACTGACCTGGCCGCGGAAGCGGAACAGAGGCAGGTGAGCGCTTTGGGGCAGGCGCAGCAGATCATGGGCGCTGGCCAATACCAGATGGGGTGCCTCGGCCAGGTTATGGCCCGCCGCGTCCAGCACCCGCCAGCCGCCGTCGGTCAGAGGTTCGATGGCGTCCACTGCCACGCCGAAATGAGTTTGCAGGCCTGGCCCTGCCAACTCCAGGGCGGCCCGGCACAGGCTGGGGGGATTCCACCAGGCGCCGCCGCCGAACCACCAGCCGCCATCAGCCACCGACTGGCCCGCCAGGGCGCTGGCCTCGTCCTGCTCGACAAAGCGCACATAACTCTCCGGAAAGCCGCAACGGGCGAGAATCTCCCGCTGTTTCTGACTATGGGCCTCGTTGCGGGCAATCTGCAGCACGCCGCAGGCCTCCCCCTCGATTTCCGCGCCGGCCGCCCGCCACTGGGCCACCTGGCGCAGGGCATGGAGATAGCAGGCCCGGTTGAGGCGGGAGGCCCGGTTGTCGTCCAGGGACAGCATGGGCAGCATCACCGCCGTCAGGTTGCCCGAGGTTTCCATGGCCGGCGCCTCCCGGCGCTCGAACAAATCCACCCGCCAGCCGCGCCGCGTCAGGGCCTCGGCGCAAAGGGCTCCGGCCAGACCGGCGCCGACCACGATGGCCTGCCGTTCGATGGTGGAGGGAATACTTTCGTCACCGGAGCCGAAGCGCCCCGCCAGCATTTGCCGCTTGGGCGCCAGGCCGGGACGCTTCTCCAGGACGAAGCCGGCCGCCGCCAGGGCCTGGCGCACCGGCCCGGCCACGGTCCAGGTGGCCAGGGTCGTGCCGGGCCGGCACAGCAGTCCGATTTCCGTCAGCAGTCGGGGTGACCAGAGTTCGGCATTGTGGGTGGGAGAAAACCCATCCAGGTAAAGGGCATCGGGTTCGGCAACGAACTGGGGTACGGCCTCCAGGGCATCCCCCAGGGCCAGGGTCAGCACCACCCGCCCCCCCTCGAACTCCAGCCGGTGGAAACCTGCCGTCAGTTCCGGCCAGTGGGCCTGCAACTGGTGGGCGAGGGGTGACAGTTCGGGATAGTGGGTATGCAGTCGGGCCAGATCCTCGCGGCGGAAGGGATGTTTTTCCACCGACAGGAAATGCAGCCACCCACAGCGTTGTTCGTCCGCCTTCCAGGCTGCCCAGGTGGCGAGAAAATTCAGCCCCTGGCCGAAGCCGGTCTCCAGGATGACGAAGCGCTCCCGCCCCTGCCAGCGCTGCGGCAGGCCGTTGCCGGCCAGGAACACATGGCGGGCCTGGGCCAGGCCGCCGACGCTGGCGTGGTAGATGTCGTCGTAGTTTGCCGAATAGGGTGTGCCGTGCTCGGTGAAGGCCAGTACGGCAGGTTCGATGGCGGGCATGGGGCGGGGGAGGGCGGGCAACGGGCGAAGCCGCGCATTCTACGGCGCTCCGCCCCCGGAACCCCCGTCCCCGATGCTGCTGCCGTCAGGCGGCGGCCCGGACCCGGTTCAGGGCCGGGTCGTTGGGCGGGTTCATCACGCACCAGGTGCCGGCCGGGTGGTAGATGTAGGGCACGCAGCGGTTGCAGTTGGTGCAGCCGGACTGGGTCAGTTCGCCGCTCTTGAACTTGTTCACCAGGCCGGTGTCGTGGATCAGGGCCCGGGCCATCACCACCGCCTCGAAGCCGTCCTGCATCGCCGTCTGGGCATTGGCCAGGGATTTGGCGCCGCCCAGGTAGCCCAGGGCCACCTTCGTCGCGGCGCGGATCTGGCGGGAGTATTCGAGGAAGTACATTTCCTTGAAAGTCACCTTGGGGGCGCCGAACTGGGACAGCTTGAAGGCGATGCTGGCCTTCTTGCCCAGCACCTTTTCCATCTCCTCCACGTTGTGATTGCTGCCGAACATGAAGGCGCCGGATTCCACGTTGCGGCCGCCGGAAAGCACCAGCATGTCGGCACCGGCCTGGTCCAGGATGTTGGCGGTGACGATGGCGTCCTCCACGGTGGCGCCGCCCTTGACGCCGTCGGAGACGTTGATCTTGGCCAGCACCGCCATGTCCTTGCCCACCGCGGCCTTCACTGCCGCCAGGACCGCAGCCGGAAAGCGGGCCCGGTTCTCGGCGCTGCCGCCGTACTGGTCCCGGCGCTTGTTGTTGAAGGGGGAGAGGAACTGGTTCAGCAGATAGCCATGGCCCATGTGCAGCTCCACGGCGTCCAGCCCGGCTTCGCGGCAGACCCGGGCGGCGGCGGCGAATTCGCCGATCACCTGGGCCATGTCGTCCTCGTTCATGGCCCGGCTCCACCAGTTGCCGGAGAGCAAGCCCGCCTTGTTGAAGCCGCTGCAGGCGCTCATCAGCCGTCCCTGGACCTTGATGCCGGTGACGAACAGGCCGCCATGGGTGAGCTGGTAGGACATCTTGCCGCCTTCGGCATGGACCGCATCGGCCAGGGCCTTGAGGTCGGGAATGATGTCCGGGCGAATCCACACCTGGTTGGGCAGGGTGCGACCGATGGATGAGACCGCGCCGTAGGCTGCCGTGGACATGCCCACGCCGCCTGCGGCCAGATCCCGGTGATGCTTGACCAGGGCCTTGCTGGGGGCGCCGTCCACCACCATGCCCTCGTTGGCGCCCGACTTGATGAAGCGGTTGCGCAGGGTGATGGGGCCCAGTTGCAGGGGATCAAAGGGTGACGGAATCGTAGCCATGGGTTCTCCTCAGGATTATTTTTGTGATTGCGATATGGGTGTTACCCGATGGTTCCATCGGGCTCAGCACGAAGGATAACTTGCCTAGCCAGGTATTGGCTCAAGTCTCCTATCTTCGACTGCGACAATCGGCCGCAGTGTCGCTCCTGAACCTTTGGCTAGCATCCCAGCTGTTGCAATACAGCATGAAAACCAAATGAACGGGATGAACTTCAGGCGCAGGGGGTGCTGGCTGCTGTTGGCGGCAGCAGGATGGGGCAGTCACGCAGGCGCCGAGGAACGGCCCATTTCCGTGGTGATGGTGACTGCCACCCGGGAGGCCCAGTTGCTGCGGGAGGTGCCCGCCGCCGTCACCGTACTGGACGGCGATGGGGTGCGGGACAAGCGGCCCACCCATCCTGGTCAGGTGATGGGCGATGCTCCCGGTGTCTGGGTCAATCAGACCGGCGGCGAGGGCCATGTGACGGCGATCCGCCAGCCCCTGACCACCAACCCGGTCTATCTCTATCTGGAAGACGGGGTGCCGGTGCGCTCCACGGGCTTTTTCAACCACAACGCCCTGTACGAGACCAATGTCCCTCAGTCCGGCGGCATCGAGGTGGTGCGTGGGCCCGGCAGTGCCCTCTACGGTTCCGATGCCATCGGCGGCGTGGTCAATGTGCTGACCCGCAAGCCGCCCCAGGGGCCGGAGGCCGAGGCATCCCTGGACATCGGTCCCTATGGCTGGCAGCGCCTGTTGCTGGGTGGGGGCAGCCGCCATGGCGACGACGCCTGGCGCGGCAGCCTCAATCTGACCCGCACCGACGGCTGGCGCGCCGCCACCGGCTACGAGCGCCAGGCCGGTACGGCTCGCTGGGACCGGGAACTGGGGGGCGGCGCCAGTCTGAAGACCGTGGCCAGCTTTTCCCTCATCGATCAGCAGACCGCCGGCAGTTCCGCCCTGGTCCGGGCCGATTACGAGGACAAACCTCGCAGCAACTACGCGCCGATTTCCTACCGCAAGGTCCAGGCCTTTCGCCTGTCCTCCGCCTACGAACGGCCCCTGGGCGACGCCCTGCTCTCGGTGACGCCCTACCTGCGTTACGACGACATGGAACTGCTGGCCAACTGGTCTCTTTCCTACGATCCCACGGTCTATGACACCCGCAATCATTCGCTTGGGGTCCAGCTCAAGTACCGCCAGGACTTCGCCCCCTTGCGTACCCGGCTGGTGCTGGGCCTGGATGCCGAGAACAGCCCGGGGCGGCGCCTGGAGAATGCGGTCAGCGTCACGGCCAGCGGCAGTGGCGCCTCTCGCCGCTACAGCGCCTACGCCCGGGGCGCCACGGTCTATGACTACCAAGTGGAGTACCGGGGCCTCTCGCCCTATGCCCATCTGGAGCTCTCCCCCACTCAGCGCCTGCGTCTGACGGCGGGCCTGCGCTATGACGATATCCGTTACGACTTCGACAACAGCATCAGCGGCGCCGTGTTGGCCGGGGGGCGCTATTACGGCCAGGCCGCCAGCCAGTCGGTGAGTTTCGGCCACTGGAGCCCCAAGCTGGGGGCCACCTATGAAATCAGCGAGGGCATGAGCGGCTATGTCAGCGCTTCCCATGCCTTCCGCGCCCCCTCCGAGGGCCAGTTGTTCCGCCCCTCGGCCAGCAGCAGCGCCAGTGCCGCCCAGGCGGCGGCCAACGCGGCCCTGGGCATCAAACCCATCAAGGCCGACAATCTGGAAATCGGCCTCAGGGGCCGCAGCAGCTTCGGCCTGAACTATGAGCTTTCCGCCTACCGCCTGGAAAAGCGCGACGACATCCTCAGCTACAAGGACCCGGTGACCAACGCCGCCACGCCGGTCAATGCCGGCCGCACCCTGCACCGGGGCATCGAGGCGGCCCTGGGCCTGGTACTGGGTGGCGGCTGGCGGGCTGACGGGGCACTGTCCCGGGCCTACCATCAGTACCGCTCCTGGCGCATTCCCGGCGCTGCCGACTACAGCGGCAAGGAAATGGAAACCGCACCGCGCCTGATCGCCAACCTGCGTCTGGGCTACGACCAGGGCGGACGCAAGCTGGATCTGGAATGGCGGCGTCTGGGGGACTACTGGATAGACCAGGCCAACACCGCGCGCTACGAGGGCCACAGCCTGCTGAACCTGCGCGGCGAAGTCGCCGTAAACAGCCAATGGTCGGTCTTCGGCAGTGTCCTCAACCTCACTGACCGACGCTATGCCGAGAGTGCCTCCATCAGCTCCGGTGTCGGCACCTATTCGCCGGGCATGCCCCGGGTGGTGAATCTGGGCCTCCAGGGGCGTTGGTGAAACCATGCGTTTCGTCTCCCTGATTCTCGCCTTCCTTGCCCTGGGAGCCTTTGCCGGTGAAGGGCATGGGCCAGTCAAGGCAGGGCTGAAACCGGCCCTGGCCGCTGGCGTCGCCCTGGATGGGGCGGGGCGCTTGTGGTGGGCCTGGACCGAGGCGGGGCATGTCCATGTGCAGCCCGAGGGCGGGACTGCCCACCGGGTCAATGCTGTTCCGGAAATAGTGGCGGCCGATGGCGAGAACCGTCCCAAGCTGGCCTTCGGTCCCAAGGGCGAGGTCTTCGTGAGCTGGACCCGGCCCCTGGGCAAGCCCTATAGCGGCGAGGTGCGCCTGGCCCGCTCCATCGATGGAGGCAACAGTTTCAGTCCGCCGCGCACCGTGAACGACGATCGGCGCGAAATCACCCACCGCTTCGAGTCCATGATCGTGGATGGTGAGGGTCGTCTCTGGCTGGCCTGGATCGACAAGCGGGACCAGGAGGATGCCAAGGCCAGGCGCCAGCCCTATGCCGGCGCGGCGATCTATGTCTCCTCCTCGGCGGACGGGGGCGAACATTTTGGTCCCGACCGCAAGCTCGACGACCACAGCTGCGAATGCTGCCGTCTGGCCCTGACCCTGGACCCCCAGGGGCGGGCCTGGGGGCTGTGGCGGGGCGTGCTGGACCCCAATGTGCGGGACCACAAACTGGCGCCTCTGGACGGAACGTCAGCGCCTGTTCGTGCCACCGCATCGGACTGGCGGGTGGATGCCTGTCCCCATCACGGCCCGGCCCTGGCCATCGGCGGCGATGGCGTGCGTCACCTGGCCTGGTTCTCCGGCAAGGAGGGTGCGGCGGGGCTGTTCTATTCACGTCTCGATGCCTCCGGCCGCTTTCTGGATAAGCCGCTGTCCTTCGGTGGTCGGGGCGCGGCACATCCGGCCCTGGCCATCGCGGGCCAACGCCTGTGGCTGGCCTGGAAACGCTTCGATGGCGAACGCACGGTGCTGGAACTGATGGAGTCGGGCGACGGCGGCGAGCACTGGTCAGCGGCGCGCATCGTGGCGATGACCGAGGGCGCCTCCGACCAACCCCAATTGCTGAACGGCAAGGGTCAGGTGTTGCTGGCCTGGCGCAGCGCCGATCAGGGCTTCATGAAATGGTCCCTGCCATGAGGCACCTGTTCTTCGGTCTTTGCTTGCTGGCCGCCTCGAGTCTGTCCCAGTCCCTGGAGCTGCGGCCCCTGGCCCGGGGCGATTACGGCCGGCTGGTGGCGGAACTGCCGCGACCGGCGGTGGTGATGTTCTGGGCACTGGACTGCGCCTATTGCCGGGAGGAAATGCAGGCCCTGGCTCCCTTCCTGCGCCGCCAGCGGGGCATCGCCCTGGCCACCATCAATACCGACGGTGTCGAACTGGCGCCCCAGGCCGCGCCGGTCATCGCCCGGGCCGGCATGCCGGCAGGCAATGCCTGGATCTTCGCCGACGTGCCCGAGCGTCTGCGCCACGAGGTGGACCCGGCCTGGTACGGGGAACTGCCCCGCACCCATCTGCTGGGCCGGGACGGCTCCGTGGAGACCGTCAGCGGTACCCTCACCCGGGAGCGTTTGCAGGAGTGGTGGTGGCGGCAGAGGCCAGGGGGCCGTTGAAATTTTCAGGCAGCCGTTTCCTGGATGATCCCTCGGCGGGAGCGTCCCGTCTGCCGGCGCTGTTGCTGGCCGGATTGGTCCATGGACTGATGTTGCCCGGTCTCTTGCAGAAAGGCCCGTCAGCTCCTGCGCTTCGGGTGCCCTTCCAGGTGGCCATGATCACGCCGCCCCCGCCGCTACGCCCCATTCCGCAAGTGCCCCGGCACGATCCGCAGCTGCCTCCGGCCTCATCGCCACCGTTGGCGCTGGCCGCCTTGCCGGTACCAGTACCGGCGGACCCTCCCCTGTCGGTTGTCACGCCGGTCTGGGTGGTTCCTGACGTGGCGCCGCCCCTGGTGGCAGCCCGTCTTGACGCGGACTCGCCCCTCAATCTGCCACCCCGCTATCCGGCTTCCTCGCGCCGTGCCCGGGAGGAGGGGACCGTGGTGCTGGTGGTTCGGGTCTCGGCGGAAGGTCTGGCGGAGGAGGTGAGCATCCGCCAGGGCAGTGGTTATCCGGCCCTGGATCAGGCAGCCCTGGAGGCGGTGCGCCGCTGGCGTTTCCTTCCGGTGCCGCGTGGCGAACAGCGGCTGGCGGCCAGCGTGGTGGTACCGGTGGAGTTCAGCCTGGATCGTTGAGGGCAGTGCCGCTGCGGCAATTGGCCACATTCCCGGTACCGGCAAGCTTGCCTAGCATGCGCCACTTTGCTTGAGGAATTGTGATGCGCAGAATCCACCTTGCCGTCCTGATGGCCCTGCCTTTCGGCGCATGGGCCGCTGATGAGATTGTCATGCCCACCGTCCGGGTACGGGATCAGGCGCTGTATGACCCTCTGGAGGCGCGTCGTCAGGCCTCTGGTAATACGGCGACGCTATTGAGCGTCAATCCGGGCCTCAGCCTTTACAGCGGTGGCGGGGTCTCCAGCCTGCCGGCCATCCACGGCCTGGCCGACGACCGGATCAAGATCCGGGTGGATGGGGCCGAGATCACCTCCGCCTGCGGCAACCACATGAATCCGCCCCTGTCCTATATGGATCCGAGCCGGGTGGACCGGATGGAGGTCCTGGCCGGCATCACCCCCGTCAGTCAGGGGGGCGACAGCATCGTCGGCACCATCGCGGTGGCTTCCTCCAGGCCTGTGTTTGCCCGTGCTGGCGAGGGCTTGCGCAAGGAGGGCAGTCTGTCCCTCAAGGTCCGCAGCGTGAATAACGGAACCGCCGCGGCCTTCTCCGCTGCCGTCGCCAGCGACAGCCTGAGCCTGGGCTACGGGGCCTCGGTGGATCGGGGCGAGAGTTACCAGGACGGCAAGGGCCGCAAGGTACTCGACACCCTCTACGAGTCCCACAACCAGTCCCTGACCCTGGGCCTGCGCGGTGACAACGACGAATGGACCCTGAGGCTGGGCGAGCAGCGCATTCCCTATCAGGGCTATCCCAACCAGTACATGGACATGGTGGGCAATCATGGTGTTTCCGCCAATCTGGGCTACAGCGGCCGCTTCGGCTGGGGCAGGCTCGACGCCAGGTTCTACTGGCAGGATACGGAACATCGCATGGGTTTCTTTACCCAGGAGAAAAGCGGCAAGATGCCCATGAACACACGGGGTCAGGACATCGGCTATCGGGTGCAGGGGGAGTTTCCCCTGGCCAGCGGCGACAAGCTGCACCTGGGCCATGAACTGCATCGTCATACCCTGGACGATTGGTGGCCGCCGGTGGCGGGCACGGGCATGAGTCCCAACACCTATGTCAATCTGAACAATGGCCGCCGGGACCGCCTGGCCTTTTTCGCTGAATGGGATGCCCGATTGGATGCTCGGTGGTCCGGGCAAATGGGCCTGAGGGATGAAGTGGTGAAGACCGATGTCGGGGATGCACAGCCCTATAGCTGGACCACCATGATGCAGGCTGTCGATGCCGCCGCAGCCAGGGCCTTCAACGGCCGTGACCGTTCCCGGCGCGACAACAATCTGGATATCACTGTGCTGGTCCGCTACGAGGCCGATCCTGCCGCCCGCTACGAGTTCGGCTACGCCCGCAAGACCCGTTCCCCCAACCTTTACGAGCGCTATTCCTGGGGTCGGGGCACCATGGCCATGCGCATGATCGGCTGGTTCGGGGATGGCAACGGTTACGTCGGCGACATGGACCTGAAGCCCGAAGTGGCCCATACCCTGAGCGCCACCGCCACCTGGAAGGATGCAGGCGGAGAGGCCTGGGAGGTGAAGCTGGCGCCCTACTACAGCTATGTGCGGAATTACATCGACGTGGATGTGCTGGGCAGCTTCGTGCCCTACAGCGTGGTCGGCAACACGGCCTCCCTGCTGCGTTTCGCCAATCATGACGCCCGGATTCATGGCTTCGACCTGTCCTGGAGTGCGTTGGCATGGCGCAGCGCGGTCTATGGCGAGGGCCAATTTACCGGCCGCCTGGCCTACGTCCGCGGCAAGCGTACTGATGGCGGTGACCTCTACCACGTCATGCCCCTCAACCTGAGCCTGGGCCTGGAGCAGACCGTGGGGGCATGGAGCAAGGGCGTGGACGTGCAACTGGTGGAGCGGAAGTTCCGGGTGGATGAGCGCCGCCACGAGTCAGCCACGGGGGGCTATGGCCTGGTGAACCTGAATGCCAGCTATCAATGGACGCCCGCGGTTCGCCTTTCCCTGGGCATCGGCAATCTTTTCGACCGCTATTACGAACTGCCCCTGGGGGGCACCAACCTGGCAGGCCTGAAGGCTACCGCCAGGGGGCCCCTGGGCGTGGTGCCCGGGGCGGGACGCTCCATCGACCTGGGGCTGGCGCTGAAGTTTTGAGCGCCCCCAGGCCGCCTTGCAGCAGCCCCCCAACGGGGGCAAGGAAACCCCCGGGGCGGCCCTTGAGAGGGACTCAGCCCTTCTTCGGTGCCAGGAAGGCTTCCACGGCGGTGCGGAAGTCGTCCCTGGCGGCGCAGCGCAGGAAGGCGGCCTTTTCCCGGTCCAGGCGCTGGCGCAGGGCTTCCCCGTCGCTGAACAGGCCCTTGATCTCCCGGATCGCCTGGGGCGGCAGGGCGGCAATCTTCTTGGCCAGGGTTTCGGCCGCCGCGCCAAGCTGGTCGTCGGCCACCACCTGGGTCACCAGTCCCAGGCTTTGGGCCTGGGCTGCGCCCAGGGCGGCGTTGGTGAGCATCAGTTCCTGGGCGCGCGCCGGGCCGATGCGCCGCTCCAGGGCGTAACTGAGGCCACCGTCACAGGAGACGGCCAGCTTGGGATAGGCCACCACGAACTTGGCGGATTCCGCCGCCACCACCAGGTCCCCAGCCAGGGCCAGAGACAGGCCGCCGCCGGCCGCCGCGCCCTGAACGGCGCAGATCACCGGCACCGGCAGGTTGCGCAGGGCGGCGATGGCGCCATGGAAGCTGTCGATCAGGCGGTCCAGGAAGGGCGCGATGTCGGCCATGTTCTCCTGCATGGAGCGGATGTTGCCGCCGCCGGAAAAGGCCGGGCCGTTGGCCTTGAGCACCACGGCGCGTACCTCGGCGGGTAGGGTTTGGCAGGCGTTCTTCAGGGCCTCGGTGATGTCGAAGTCCACGACGTTCATGGCCTTGGGCTTGTTCACGGTGAGGGTGGCAATGTTGCCTTCGATGGTGACGACGAGGACCGCTTCGGTTTGCATGGAATCTCCTGGGGAACAGCGGAAAGGGTGCGGCGGGCCGCATGGAAACGGCCGAATTCTAGCAATGGGTGCTTGTCATGGCCTATTTCCGGCAATCGATCATCAAATGTGATGCAGGGCGCCTGGGTATCGAGGCCGGGATAAACATGAACAAACCCATCGCTGTGGCCCGCAGGATTTCGGCTAAGATCGGCCGACCGTCCCAATCAGCCCTGGCCCGAGCCTGGGCCGGATGAGAACGACAAAATTTCATTTTCAATTCGAGAGGAGAGCAACGTGGCAGGTTTATTGTTTGAAGGCAAGGCAGCCCTGGTAACCGGCGCCGGCGGTGGCATCGGCCGTGCGGCAGCCATCGCATTTGCCAAGGAAGGCGCATCCGTCATGGTGGCCGATGTGAATGCCGCCGGCTGCGAGGAAACGGTCGGCCTGATCCGTGCTGCGGGTGGCAAGGCCGAGTTCATGCTCTGCAATGTCACCAAGGAAGAGGAAGTGGCGGCCCTGGTGGCAGGGACCGTGGCCAAGTTCGGCCGCCTGGACAGCGCCTTCAACAATGCCGGGATCAGCACCTCCAGGCCCGAGATCAACATGGACGACTTCCGCCGTGTCATCGACATCAACCTGATGGGCGTGGCCTACGGTCTCAAGTACCAGATCGAACACATGATCGCCCACGGCGGCGGCACCATCGTCAATACCGCCTCCATTGCGGGCCTGACCGGTTCCGGCACCCTGGAATACTGCGCCAGCAAGCACGCCGTGGTGGGCATGACCCGCTCCGGCGCCCTGCGTTATGCCAAGCAGGGTGTGCGTGTGAATGCGGTTTGTCCTGGCGTGATTGAAACGCCGATGACCGCTCCCCTGATCAAGGACCCGGCCATGAAGGCCCATCTGGATACCATGTGCCCCATCGGCCGCATGGGCAAGGCCGAGGAAATCGCCGAGGCAGTGATCTGGCTCTGTTCCGCCAAGTCCAGCTTCGTTACCGGCCAGGCCCTGGCGGTGGACGGCGGCTTCATGTGTAGCTGAGGGGTTCGCACATCCTTCGGGAATTGGACTGCCCATCTCCCGACCCCCGCCCCAAGGGCGGGGGTAGCAGAATTGGGCTTCGTCTCAAAAAACAAAATTTTTCAGGTTCATGGCTCCAGGCATTCCATCAGGATGTCTCGCAGCGCCTGGTGAGCTTCCAGCTTCTTCGCCAGATTGCGGTAGAGGGGGCTGATTCTTTTTGCCATGGTTTCGGGTGCTTCCTTGAATGCCAGTTGCAGCGACTGAGCATCCGTTTCCGCAAGCACCGCTGCCAGCGTCAAGGCCTGTTGTTGATCCTTGGCGGCTTTTTCCGGAAATCCTCGTCGGCTGGTGCTGGCATACAGCTTGTGCCAGACCAGTCTGGCGGCCTGGGGCAGTCGTACCGGAATGCAGTGCCCCCCGGCGAGCACGACCCCCGGTTCGGGCGCTTCAAGAAGGTAGTCGTAGTGGGGGATGGACTGGGCTGCCCATTCGAGCTCTGGCACTTGTAATACGGCTCCCAGGGTATTGCCCGGTGCGAGGACATCGACCCGCAATCCCTGGGTGCCGGGTAGTTTGATCGACGTGGAAGGCTGGTTCGATGGCAGTCCCGGCACGGCGACGAACGGTAATCCGGTGGACTGCATGGTGGCCAGAAAGGACAGAGGCGCCGCCAGTTTTAGCGCCTGCCGGCGCGCCAGGTCGATATCCTGGGTTCTGGCGCTGACCGCGATAGCTCCCAACTCGTTGAGCCAGGCCATGTAGCCCAAGGTTCCGACGAGCACCAGTCCGGCTTCAAATGCTCCCCGGTTGTGTAACTCGACCAGCACCCGGGCCACGGACTTGTCCCCCACCTGGAAGCCGAGCTTGCGCAGGGCAATCACCTGGGTCGCAACCCATTCACTGAAGGAGATCTGATCCCTCATGGTTTGCAGGTTTTCGGTCTGCCCGTCCTTACAGACCAGTGTCTCCGCTTGCTTGCCGGGCACCGGGTAGAAGACCCGATACCAGTACGGATGGCCAGTTCCTGTTCGCAGGGTCAGGGTCCCGGGGGTACCGGGCAGCAGCTTGCCAGTAACCGCCACTCGCTCCTTGAGTTCTGCATACTGTGTGCGAAAGGCCAACTCGTGTTCCCGATAGAGCGCTGCCGTGGTCATAAAGATTACCCAATAATATTAATTTCTATTGGGTAAATATAGCAGACTCCGGTTTTACCCAATGAAATCATGAGTCGCTGGGTGATTGGTGATAGAGCCGTGCAGTGATCAAGACCACCTAAGCGGCCGTCTCACTCCTTCACCGGCCGTTTCAACAGCTTGCGTTGCAGGGTGCGCCGGTGCATTTTCAGGGCGCGGGCGGTGGCGGAGATGTTGCCTTCATGTTCCGCCAGCACCCGCTGGATGTGCTCCCACTCCAGTCGGGCCACCGAGAGGGGCTCGGTGCTGGGCGGCTGATTCGGGTTAGGCGCCTTGCCCTGGAGGGCGGCGACGATGGCGTCCGCTTCCGCCGGCTTGGTCAGGTAGTTGTCGGCCCCCAGTTTGATGGCTTCCACCGCCGTGGCGATGCTGGCGTAGCCGGTCAGCACCACGATGCGCAACTGGGGCAGGGCGGCCTTGAGCCGGGGCACCAGGGCCAGGCCCGAGTCGGTGCCGATCACCAAGTCTACCACCGCATAATCGACGCCCGGATGGGCCAGGCTCAGGGCAGTTTCGGCATCATTGGCCACCACGACCTCGAAGCCTCGCCGCTCCAGGGCCCGGGCCGCGATGCGGGTGAAGGTGGGGTCGTCGTCCACCAACAACAGACGTGGATTCATGGCGTCGTCAGCAGGCTGGACAGGGGCAGGCAGAGGCAGGCTTCGGCGCCCTTTTCCCGATTGCGCAATTCCAACCGGCCTCCCAGCCGTTCGGCGGTGGCCCGGGCCAGGAACAGGCCCAGGCCCATGCCATGGGCCTTGCTGCTGTAAGGTGCGTGCCCGGCCAGGCGCAGGGCTTCGGCGCTGAAGCCGGCTCCCCTGTCCTGGACCAGGAAGGCCAGTTCCGCATCCCGCAGTTCCAGTCGCAGCCTGACCAGACCCGGGCTGGCGTCGGCGGCGTTGTTGAGCAGGTCGGTGAGGGCCTGGCTCACCGTGGGTTCGGGCCGGCTGTGGCGGGCCGCCAGTTCGGGGGCGATCTCCAGGGTCGGCAGGGTCTCCGGACGGCGGTGACGAAAGTGGCGCAACAGCCGCGTCATCCAGGCCTCCAGGGTTTCCTGGCGGTCCCGGGCGCTGGACAGGTTGGCCTCCTCCAGCAGACCACTGACGATGTCCCGGCAGCGTTCCACCTGGACCCGCAGTTCCTGGGCGTCTTCGCCCAGGGTGCCGACCGGGGGAGCGCTGGCGGCGATCTCCTCGGCCAGCAGGGTCATGGTGTTCAGGGGCGTGCCCAGGGCGTGGGCGGCGCCGGCGGCCAGGCTGCCCAGGGCGACAATGCGCTCATCCACCAGGGTGCGCTCCCGGGCCGCTGCCAGGCGCCGGTCGCGCTCGCGCAAGGCGGCGCCCATGCGGCCGACGATGCCGACGATCAGCAGGGCCGACAGCACGAAGCTGAGGCCCATGCCCAGCAGATGCAGCTCCGCCACCCTTCCTGCGTCCTCTACCGTGATGGGCACCGCCACCAGCCACAGCAAGCCGTAGGCAAGGCTGGAGAGACAGGCCGTGGCCCAGGCAAAGGAGGCCGGGAGCAGGGCGGCGGCGGCGGCCACCGGCAGTAGGTAAAGGGCAGTGAGGGGATTGGCCACGCCGCCGCTGAAGGCCAGCCAGGCCGTCAGCATCAGTCCGTCCACGCTCAGATGAACGAAGGCCTCGGTCTCGCCCACGGCATGGCGTCGCTGCCGCAGCCAGAAGCCCAGGGCGAGGAGGGCCCACAGGCCGCACAGGCCAAACAGGGCCGGCAAGGAGGGCAGGATGCCGAGAAAGGGCACGGCCAGGCTGCTGAAGACTAGGGCCGCGCCCAGGGCGGCGAGCCGCAGCAGGGTGAGACGGCGCAGGTTGTCGGGAGAAAGTGTCGTGACCATGATCGGAACAGGGAGTCGGCCGATTCTAGCCGAGGGATATGACGGCATCTGCGACAATCTGCCGCGATGCCTGTCGAGACAGCCTCTTAAACTTTATCCATTCCGACCCTGGAGACCGAGATGAAACGAACAACGTTTTTACTGCTGGCGACTGCCTGGAGCGCGGCCGTCCTGGCCGCCGATGTTGAAGTGAAGGAAGCCTGGGTGCGGGCCACGGTATCGGGTCAGCAGGCTACCGGGGCCTTCATGACCCTGGTGAGCAAGAGCGGTGCGACGGTGGTCGGCATCGCCAGCCCGGTGGCCGGCCTGGCGGAAGTCCATGAAATGCGCCTGGAGGGCGGGGTGATGAAAATGCGGCCCCTGCCCCGGTTGGAACTGGAGCCCGGCAAGCCTCGGGTGCTGGGGCCAGGCGGCTATCACGTCATGCTGATGGACTTGAAGCATCCCCTCGCCAAGGGGGAGACCATTCCGCTCACCCTGAAACTGCAAGCCCGGGGAGGCAAGGCCGAAACCCTGGAACTCAAGGCTGAGGTCCGTGACCTGACCGCGTCGGCGGGAGGGCATCAGCACCATTGACCCGTTTGTCTGGCGGAAAGGGCGGGACGCTATACTCCCGCCCCATGCAAGACGCATCCCATTCCCCTGAGCGGATATCCGCCTTTATCGACCGCTGGGCCGCTGCTTCGGGTTCCGAGCGGGCCAATTACCAGCTTTTCATCGGTGAACTCTGCGCATTGCTGGCGCTGCCGATGCCTGAGCCCGCCAAGGACGACGCGGGCGAGAATGCCTACTGCTTCGAGCGCCGCGTCACTTTCCGCCACGGCGATGGCTCCAGTTCCAGTGGCTTCATCGACTGCTATCGGCGCGGCGCCTTCGTGCTGGAGGCCAAGAAGCTCAAGGTCGGCGGCGCCCAAGGATTTGACGATGCCCTGATGCGCGCCCGGGCCCAGGCCGAGGGCTATGCCCGCGCCCTGCCCGCCGACGAGGGCCGGCCCCCCTTCCTGGTGGTGGTGGATGTGGGCAACGTCATCGAGCTGTACGCCGAGTTCTCCCGCAGCGGCGCCACCTACACCCCCTTTCCCGATCCCCGCAGCCACCGCATCGCCCTGGCGGACCTGAGCCGGGAAGAGGTGCGGGAACGCCTGCGCCTGCTCTGGCTCGATCCCCACGCTCTGGACCCCACGCGCCGCTCGGCCCGGGTCACCCGGGAGATCGCCGCCCACCTGGCCGACGTGGCCCGCTCCCTGGAGGGGTCTGGCCATCCCGCCGAGGACGTGGCCGGTTTTCTCACCCGCTGCCTGTTCACCATGTTCGCCGAGGACGTGAAGTTGATCCCGCCGGGCAGCTTCACCCAGTTGCTGCACAGCCTCAAGGACGCCCCCGAGCAGTTCGTGCCCCTGTTGGGCGAATTGTGGCGGGCCATGGACAAGGGTGAATTCTCCGTCGCCATTCGCGCCGCCCTGCCGCGCTTCAATGGCAAGCTGTTCAAGCAGCCACGGGTATTGCCCCTGGACCGGGGACAGATCGGCCTCTTGATCGAGGCCAGCCGGGCCGACTGGACCCAGGTGGAGCCCGCCATCTTCGGCACCCTGCTGGAGCGCGCCCTGGACCCCGCCGAACGCCATGCCCTGGGCGCCCACTACACCCCCCGGGCCTATGTGGAGCGGCTGGTGATGCCCACCGTGATCGAGCCCCTGCGGCAGAGCTGGAACTACGTCCAGGCCGCCGCCCTGGTGCTGGCCGGGGAGGGCAAGGACCGGGAGGCCATCGCCGAACTGCGGGCCTTCCATCAGCGCCTGTGCCAGTTGAAGGTACTGGACCCGGCCTGCGGCAGCGGCAATTTTTTGTACGTCACCCTGGAGCACATGAAGCGCCTGGAAGGCGAGGTGCTCAACCAGCTTCACGCCTTCGGCCACGGCCAGACCCTGCTGGAGACCGAGGGCTTCACCGTGGACCCCCATCAATTCCTGGGCCTGGAGATCAACCCCCGGGCCGCCGCCGTGGCGGAACTGGTGCTGTGGATCGGCTATCTGCAATGGCACTTCCGCACCCAGGGCGCCGGCCTGCCGCCTTCTCCCATCCTCAAGGACTTCCGCAACATCGAATGCCGTGATGCCGTGCTGGCCCACGAGGGCATGGAATACGTCACCGACGAGGGGGGCCAGGTGCAAAGCCGCTGGGACGGCAAGACCTTCAAGACCCATCCCGTCACCGGCAAGCCCGTGCCTGACGAGAGCGCCCAGGTGCCCCTGGAGCGTTACCGCCACCCCCGCCCGGCGGCCTGGCCCGAGGCCGACGTGGTGGTGGGCAACCCGCCCTTCATCGGCGCCGCCACCCTGCGCGCCGCCCTGGGCGACGGCTATGTGGAGGCCTTGCGCGGCGCCTGGCAGGCCGTGCCGGACTCGGCCGATTTCGTCATGTTCTGGTGGCACCAGGCCGCGCAACTCGTGGCCCAAGGGAAACTCTCCCGCTTCGGCTTCATCACCACCAACAGCCTGCGCCAGACCTTTAATCGCCGGGTGGTGCAGCAGGCCCTGGATGAGGGGCTGCATTTGGCCTATGCCGTGCCTGACCACCCCTGGGTGGATAGCGCCGACGGTGCCGCCGTGCGCATCGCCATGACCGTGGCCGCGCCGGGGGCGGGAGAGGGCCGGCTGCTGACGGTGACGGCGGAACGGGAGGGGGACGGCGAAGGCCTGGCGGTGGAATTGGTGGAACGCCGAGGCCTGATCCATTCCGACCTGAGTATTGGGGCGAATGTGGCATCAGTTCAGCCACTACGCGCCAACGAAAATCTTAGCAATCGCGGCTTCCAACTCTTTGGTGGCGGTTTCATTGTCAACCAGGAAGAGTCTGCACGGCTCGAAGCTGATGCGCCGATCAGACTCTATCGCAATGGCCGAGATCTCACTGAGCGACCACGAGATGTCAAAGTCATCGACCTCTATGGTCATAGCGTCGAGGAAGTGCGCCGTTGTTGGCCCGCAACCTATCAGTGGGTGCTGGAGCGGGTGAAGCCGGAGCGGGACCACAATAACCGGGCCAGCTACCGAGATAATTGGTGGATTTTCGGGGAGCCTCGCAAGGTCATGCGTGCTTCTCTTTGTGATCTTTCGCGCTACATCGCCACCGTTGAAACCGCCAAGCACCGGGTTTTTCAGTTCCTGGATGCTGGCATCGCACCGGACAATATGCTGATTGCTATCGCTCAGGATGATGCCTATTTTCTGGGGGTGCTCTCTAGTCGTGTCCATGTTGCTTGGGCCTTGGCTGCCGGCGGCCGCATGGGGATGGGAAACGACCCACGCTATAACAAATCTCGTTGTTTCGAGACCTTCCCCTTTCCCGTCGCCACCCCGGCCCAGCAGGCCCGCATCGGCGACCTGGCCGAACAGCTCGATGCCCTGCGCAAGCGGGTCCTTGCCGAGCATGCAGACCTGACCCTGACCGGGCTCTACAACGTGCTGGAAAAACTGCGGGCCGGCGCGACCTTGAACGCCAAGGAAAAATCCATCCACGAACGGGGCCTGGTGGCGGTGCTGAAGAACCTCCACGACGAGATTGATGTCGCCGTGCTCGATGCTTATGGCTGGTCCGACTTGGCCCTTCGACAGGCTCAGGGCGAACGGAATGGGGATGCCCTGCTGGAACGGCTGGTGGCGCTCAATGCCCAGCGGGCGGCGGAAGAGGCTGCCGGCACGGTGCGCTGGCTGCGTCCGGAGTTTCAGCATCCCACGGCCGTGCCGGTGCAGGAAACCCTGCCAACCGCTTCCGTTCCCCCAGCGCCTGTCGCAGGGAAGAATGCCGCACCCTACGCCCGCGCACCCTGGCCGGCGGATTTGCCGGGTCAGGTGGCCGCCGTGGCCGACCTGCTGGCCTCATCCCCTGGGCCCCTCTCCCTGGAAGACATCGCCACCCGCTTCACGGGACGCGGCAAGTGGAAGGCCCGTTTGCCGCAGATCCTCGACACCCTGGCCGCCCTTGGCCGTGCCCGGGTGGTGGAGGGGGGCTGGACGAGCAGCCTGTAGGTCGCCCGTGGAACTCGAACACAAGGATTTCTACATCGGCCTGGAGTTCTGGACCGAATCCGGGCAGTGGCGCTGCACCGATGTGGGCACACGGACCATCTGCGCCATCAAGCTTGATGCGTCCAGTCCGGACTGGTACAACGGCCCACCCTACGCGGTGGCGGAACATGTGTTCAGCGAGGCCGATTTCGGCGCCCTGTATTCGAGCCGGGAAGACGTGCCTGATTAGTCGTCGGTAGCTCACGCCATAGGCAGTTTGAGGACGCCCGCTACCAGGAAGCCGCCGACTGGCGGTGCAGTAGCTAGCGGGCTTTGGCTTCTGGAACGGGGCTATTTGCCGTGCCGCCTCTCCCGCCAGCCCTCGATCAGGGAATAGACCGCCGGCACCAGCACCAGGGTGAGCAGGGTGGAGGAAATCATGCCGCCGATGACGGTGACGGCCAAGGGCTGGTTCAACTCGGCGCCGGCGCCCAGGCCCAGGGCGGCGGGCAACAGGGCCAGGATGACGGTGGCGGAGGTCATCACCACCGGTCGCATCCGGGTGGGGCAGGCGTCGCGCAGGGCCTGCTCCACTTTCATGCCCTGGCTGCGGCGCTGGTTGGTGAGGTCCACCAGCAGGATGGAGTTCTTGGCCACCAGGCCGATCAGCAGCACCAGGCCGACGATGGAAATGATGTTGAGGGTCTGGCCCGTAGCCCACAGGGCGGCCAGGCCGCCCACCACGGCCAGGGGCTGGGCCAGCATGACGATGGCCGGCTGCAGGAAAGAGTTGAACTGGCTGGCCAGCACCATGTAGAGCAGCAGCAGGGCCAGCAGCATCAGGAAGCCGGTCTGGCCCATGGTTTTGCCCATCTCTTCCGCAGCACCGATCATCTTGACGCTGTAGCCCGGCGGCAGCAGGGTTTTGGCTATCTGGTTGAGCCTGGTGGTGGCCTTGCCCAGGTCGCTGCGGGGCGTGACGAAAAAGTTGGCGGCATAGGCCAGGTCGTAGCGGTTGATGGAGGCGGGGCCGAGTTTCTCGTCGAAGCTTGCCACCGAATCCATGCGCACCATCCTGCCGTCCTGGCCGCGCAGGAAAATCTTGGACAGGTCTTCGGGCCGGGTGATGCTGCCTTCCTTGGCCTTGACCCGGATGTCGTAGCGCTGACCATCGCCGGGTTGGTCGTTGTACTTGGCGATGTCGATGCCGCCGGAGATCAGGTTGATGGCCAGGGCGACTTCCGCGGAACTCAGTCCGGCTGCGGCGATGCGCTGGCGATCCGCCTGTAGGACCACCTGGGGCAGGTCCAGTTGCAGGTCGTTGTCCACGGAGATGATGTCCGGGTCCTGTTGCAGCCGGTTCTTGATTTCGTTGGACAGGCGTGCCACTTCGTCGAGGCTGGGGCCGGAAAGTACAAACTGCATGGGCTCGCCCCGGGCACCGCCGATGATCGGGTAGGGGGCGGGGAAGGCCTGGACGCCGGCCAGGGTGGACAGTGCCCGGGTGGCGGTGGCGATGGCCTGTTGCTGGCTGATCTTGCGCTGGTGGCGAGGGAGCATGCGCACCACCACCACGGCCTGATTGACCTGGGGTGACATGGTGCCGATCATGGCGAACTGGCTGACCAGCTCCTTTTGCTTGCGCAGGGTGGCTTCCACTTCCGCCAGCTTGCGGTCGGTGTAGTCGATGCTGGAGCCCAGGGGCGTGCGTACCATGACCAGGAAGCGGCCTTCGTCATCATCCGGGACGAAGGTCTTGCCCACGGCGGAGAAGAAAAAGACCGACGAGGCCACGACGGCGGTGGTGGCCAGGATCACTTTCCAGCGGTGTGTCAGGGTCCAGTCCAGGAGCCGGTGATAGAGATGGTCCATGCCCTGGAGGATGCGGTCCAGCCGGTGATACAAGGCGCCGTGCTGCTTGTCTACGTCCAGGTAGCGGGAGCAGAGCATCGGGGTCAGGGTCAGGGAAACGAACAGGGAGACCAGTACCCCCACGGTGACAACGATGGCGAAGGAGCCGAACATCTGGCCGAAGACGCCAGGAATGAATACCACGGCGGCGAAGATGCAGACCAGGGACAGGGTGGCGGCCATGACGGCGAAGGCCACTTCGTTGGCACCGTGGATGGCGGCATTGAGCGGGTCCGGGTCGATTTCCTCCCGGTGGCGGAAGATGTTCTCCAGCACCACGATGGCGTCGTCCACCACCACGCCGATCAGCAACAGCAGGGCCAGCATGGTCATGGTGTTGAGGGTTAGGCCAGCGAAATAGATGGCGGCGATGGAGCCCATCAGGGAAACGGGGATTGCCAGGGAAATGATGACGGTGGAGCGCCAGGAGCGCAGGAAGAACCAGACCACCAGGGCCGCCAGCAGGGTGCCCTCGATCAGGTGCTCCTTGAGGGAGTCGATGATGCTGACGATATGGATCGAGTCGTCTCCCACCACCTGGAGCTGCATGCCGGGAGGCAGTTGGGGGCGCAGTTCCTTTTCCACCTTTTCGATGACGCGCCGGGCGGTGGCGACGGTATTGGTGTTGGCAATCTTGACCACGCCGATACCCACGGTCGGGGTACCGTTGAGCCGGGCCAGATAACGGTGGTCATCGATGCCATCCTCAATCTCCGCCACGTCCCGGAGGTGGACGGGGGCGCCGCTGCGGTAGCCGACGATCATGCCGGCCAGGTCCTCGATCCGGTGGAATTCCAGGTCCAGCTTGACCTGGTGTTCGGTGTTCTCGCCAACGATGAAGCCCCCGGCGGTCTGGATGTGTTCCCGGGCGAAGGTATCGAGGATGTCCCGGGGGGCCACGTTGTGGGCGGCCATGCGCTCCGGCAGCAGGTTGACGCGGATCTTGCGTTCCTGCTGGCCCCCCATCCAGATGGCGCCGACGCCCTGGACGCTTTCCAGCTTTTTCTTGATGACGTTGGCGGCGTACTGGTTGATCTGCTGGGCCGTGCGGTCCCCTTGCAGGGCCAGCCAGATGATGGGCTGGGCATTGGCTTCCACCTTGTAGATCACCGGCGGGTCGGCATCCTTGGGCAGGCGGGAGACCGCCTGGTTGATCTTGGCTTGGACCTCGGTGAATGCAATGTCGATATTCTTGTCCAGGGCGAAGATGATGTTGACCCGGGAGATGCTGGACTGGGAGACCGACGAGATGTGCTCGATGCCGGGCACCGAGGTGATGGCCGTCTCGATTACGTTGGTGACGCTGGAATCGATGATCTCCGGATCGCCGCCCTTGAGCACGGTGGATACGGAGATGACCGGAAAATCCAGTCGTGGCAGGCGATCCACCCCGACCCGGTTGGAGGAAATGACGCCGAACAGCAGCAGCACGGCGCTCAACATCCAGGCCAGGACGTGGCGCTTGATGGATAGTTCGGGCAGGGTCATGGCGTGTTCCGGGGGCCGGCGGCGGGGAGGGCCGGCGCCTTAGGGGGCCGGCTGGCCGTGGGCGGCTTTGAGGGCGACGGGGGCGCCGTCGGTGAGAAAGCCGGCACCCTCCTGGACGACCTGCTCGCCGCCCTTGAGGCCTTCGGTGATTTCAATCATGCCGGCCTGGCGGGCTCCGATTCGCACCACCTGTTGGCGGGCCTTGCCATCCTGGATGACATACACCACCCGTCCGGCGGGGCGCAGCACTACGGATTGCTCGGGAACGGCCAGGGCGGCCGCCTTGCTTTCGATCACCACCCGTGCATCGATGCTGCCGCCACCATGCAGGCTGCCATCGCTGTCCAGTTCCACCAGGGCTTCCATGGTCCGGGCGCCGGTGCTGATGCCGGGGCGGATTTCGCTGATCTTGCTTTCGTACACCCGGCCCGGTACCTGGGGCGAGGTCAGTCGCACGGGTGTGCCACGCTTGATGCGGCTGATGGCGGACTCGGGAAAGGGTAGATGGGCGCGCAGCTTGCCGTTGGCGACCAGAGTGCAGAGAGGGTCGCCGGGACGCAGGTAGTCACCCACCGAGGCGATCTGGGTGTCGACCACACCATCCGCCGGGGCGGTGATGCGGGTCTTGCCCAGGTTGCGGGTCGTGGCTTCGAGCCTGGCCTGGGCGGCGGCCAGTTGCTCCTTCAGGGCGTCCCGCTGGGCGCGCACGTCTTCGCCGGCATTGTGGGAGATGAATCCCTTGGCCACCAGTTGCTGTTGGCGTTCGGCCAGTTTTTCCTGCTGACGGCTCAGGGCCTCCAGGCGCCTTACCTCGGCGGCGTCGGCCCGTTGGGCGAGGGTGGCATCGGCGGGATCCAGTACGGCCAGAATCTGGCCCTGTCGCACTGCGCGACCGGGCACGGCCTCCATGCGCAGCACCTTGCCCGATACTTCAGCTGAAATCTTCGGATCCACCAGGGATTCGAGGCTGCCCGTGGTCTGTTCGACCACGTCCATGGCCATGGTCTGGACCTGGTGACTGGTGATCAGGGTGGCCGGTGGGCCGGTGGGTTTTTGTTCCTGACCCTTGCCACAGGCTGTCAGGATGAGTGCCACCGTCAGGGTCGGTAGCCAGGGGGAGCGCATGGGGGAGTCTTTCTAATGGGGCAGCACCGACTCCAGGGCGAACAGCTGGGCTGTGTCCTCCCTTTGGCGGATCAGGTGCATCCGGCCCTGGTCCACCATCACTTCGGCGGCGCGGGCACGGCTGTTGTAGTTGGAACTCATGGTCATGCCATAGGCGCCGGCGGACATGATCGCCAGCAGGTCGCCCTCGGCCAGGGCCAGTTCACGCTCATGGCCCAGGAAGTCGCCGGATTCGCAAATGGGGCCGACGATTTCGTAGGCATGGGCCTGGCCGGCACGGGGCGCCACCGGCTGGATGTCATGCCAGGCGTCGTAGAGGGCGGGCCGCATCAGGTCGTTCATGGCCGCATCCACCACGGCGAAGCTTTTCTCGCTGCCGGGCTTGAGGATTTCCACCCGGGTCAGCAGGAGACCGGCGTTACCCACCAGGGAGCGGCCGGGTTCCAGCAGCAGCTTTTCCTTGCGGCCGGCCAGGGCCTTGAGGGTGGGGGCGAGATACTCGGTGGCGGAGAGGGCGGTTTCATCCCGGTAGCGGATACCCTTGCCACCGCCAATATCGATGTGCGCGATGGTGATGCCTTCCCGGGCCAGGGTATCCACCAGGCCGAGGATTTTCTCTGCGGCCTCGGCGGCGGGCGCCGGGTCCAGCAATTGGGAGCCTATGTGGCAGTCGATGCCCTGGACATGCAGGTGGGGCAGAGCAGCGGCCCGCCGGTAGAGGGCCAGGGCGTCTTCAAAGGCGACGCCGAATTTGGCGGTCTTGAGACCGGTGGATATGTAGGGGTGGGTCTTGGGGTCCACGTTGGGATTGACCCGCAGGGACACCGGTGCCCGTTTGCCCAGTTGGCCCGCCACCTGGTTCAGGTGATCGAGTTCGGAGGCCGATTCCACGTTGAAGCAGTGGATGCCGGCCTCCAGGGCAGCCCGCATTTCGTCCTGACGCTTGCCGACGCCGGAAAAGACCACCTTGGCCGGGTCGCCGCCAGCGGCCAGCACCCGTTGCAGCTCTCCACCGGAAACGATGTCGAAGCCGGCGCCGAGGCGGGCGAATACATTGAGGAGGGCCAGGTTGGCATTGGCCTTCACCGCGTAGCAGATCAGGGCATCCCGGCCCGTCAGGGCCTGGCGATAATCCTCGAAGGCGGCGGTCAGGGCGGCCCGGGAATAGACGTAGCAGGGGGTGCCGAAGCGGGCCGCAATTTCCTGCAATGAAACCCCCTCCAGGTGCAGTTCGCCCTGGAGCAGTTGGGGGCCGGCGCTCATGGCGCGCTCTCTTTGGGGGCGGTGTTATGATCCGCCGCCGGGGCCTTTGCAGTGGCGACAGCAGGTTTGGGCAGGTAGAGCGGCCCCTTGGTGCCGCAGGCCGAAAGCGCGAGCAGCGCGCCCAGGCAGATCAGAAGCCGGTGCATGGTGGAATCGAGTCAATTAACCCAGAAATGGGGTCGGATAATATCACGCGATGAACGAGAGCGAATTCAACTCCCTTGCCGATGGAATGCTGGCAGCCCTGGAACAGGCCATGGACGCTTGTGGGGCCGATCTGGACTATGAACTCAAGGCTGGTGGGGTGCTGGAAATCGTCTGTGCCAATGGCAGCAAGGTGATCGTCAATCGCCATACCGCGGCCCGGGAAATCTGGGTGGCGGCCCGCTCCGGTGGCTTCCATTTCGCTCCATCCGCAGGGCGCTGGCTGAGCGCCCGGGACGGCAGCGAACTGCTGGAAACCCTCTCCCGCTGCCTGTCCGAACAGTGCGGCGAGCCGGTGGCCCTGGTAATTCCCTAGTTTTTCTTTTCCGCCGTCGGCCGTTCCACCGGCCTGGGCTTCACTTCCTGGACAGGCGCGGGAGCCTGCTGGGGAAGTACATGCTTTTCCTCGGGAGAGGGGCTCTCGGTTGGTAGCCCCTCCTTGTAGATGAGTTCGCGCACCGGCGTGTTGCCGCTGGGATCACTGGCCTGGATGGTGGTCAGTCCTTCCGGCGCTTCCATATAGCTTTCCGGCGCGTTGCGCAGGGCCTTTTCCATGTAACCGATCCACATCGGCAGGGCGGCGCTGCCGCCGGTCTCGCCACCGCCCATGCGGCGAGGCTGGTCGAAACCGATCCAGGCGATGCCCACCACGGTGGGGTGATAACCGCAGAACCAGGCGTCCACATAATCGTTGGTGGTACCGGTCTTGCCGGCGATGTCTCGGCGCTTGAGTTGAACGGCAGCCCGGGCGGCGGTACCGCGCAGGGTGACTTCGTGCATCATGCTGTCCATGATGTAGGCATTGCGGGCGTCGATGGCGCGCAGGCTTTCGTCGCCGGCCACCGAGGGATCGAATCGGGCCAGGACCTTGTCGTGGCTGTCTACGATCTGTTTCACGACGAAGGGCTGGATGCGGTAACCGCCGTTGGCGAACACGGAATAGGCGGCCAGTTGTTGCCAGGGAGTGACGGAGCCGGCGCCCAAAGCCAGGGTGAGATAGGGTGGATGTTTGTCGGCATCGAAGCCGAAACGGGTGGCATGCTCCTGGGCATAGTGGGGGCCGATGGAGCGCAGCAGCCGGATTGACACCATGTTCTTGGATTTTGCCAAGGCGGTGCGCAGGGTCATCGGGCCTTCGTATTTGCCGTCGTAGTTCTTGGGCTCCCAAGCCTGGCTGCCGGTTTCCGCAGCGGAGATGACGATGGGTTCGTCGGGAACCACCGAGGCCGGGGTATAGCCCTTTTCCAGGGCCGCCGAGTAGATGAAGGGCTTGAAGCTGGAGCCGGGTTGGCGCCAGGCCTGAGTGACGTGATTGAACTTGTTGCGGTTGAAGTCGAAGCCGCCCACCAGGGCGCGGATGGCGCCGTCGATGGGGCTGGCGGCAACGAAGCCCGCTTCCACCTCCGGCAACTGGGTGATCTGCCATTGCCCCTTCTCGTCCTTGACCACCCGGATCACCGCCCCCCGACGCAGGCGCTTGTTGGTGGGAGCCTTGTCCTCCAGCATGCGGGACGCGAACTTGAGGGTATCGCCGGCGAGGGTGACGATCTCGCCGCCCCGCAGGTAGGCGCGAACCCGCGCCGGGGAGGCCTCCAGCACGACGGCGGCCAGCAGGGTGTCGGAGTCGTCGATGTCGGTCAGGATATCTTCCAGTTCCTCATCCTGCTCCGATTTGACGTTGCTCATGTCGGCATAGGATTCCGCGCCCCGATAGCCGTGGCGGCGGTCGTAGTCCATCACTGCCTTGCGCAGGGCAACATAGGCGGCTTCCTGCTCATCCCGGACCACAGTAGTGATGACCTTGATGCCGAGGGAGTAAACGTCTTCCTGGTAGCGTTCGTAAGCGATCTGGCGGGCCATTTCTGCCACGTAGGCGGCATGGGTGCCGAAGTCATTGACATCGCGCTTGACATGAAGGGTTTCGGTCTCGGCCCGTTTGTAGCCGGCATCGTCGATGAAGCGCAGTTCGTGCATACGGCGCAGGACGTAGAGCTGGCGCAATCGGGCGCGCTTGGGATTGGCCACCGGGTTGTAGGCGGAGGGTGCCTTGGGCAGGCCTGCCAGCATGGCCGCCTCGGCGGGACTGATGTCTTTGAGGGGCTTGCCGAAATAAATCTGGGCAGCGGCAGCAAAGCCATAGGCCCGCTGGCCCAGGTAGATCTGATTGACGTAAAGCTGGAATATCTCGTCCTTGGACAGGCTGTGTTCGATCTTGAAGGCCAGCAGAGCTTCGTAGATTTTCCGGGTCAGGGTTTTTTCACTGGACAGGAAAAAATTTCGAGCCACCTGCATGGTGATGGTGGAGGCGCCTTGACGTTTTCCCCCGCTGGTGAAGTTGGACCAGGCGGCCCGTAGCACCCCCAGGGTATCGATCCCAGGGTGCTGGTAGAAACGCTCGTCTTCGGCGGCCAGGATGGCCTGTTTCATCACCACTGGTACATCCTGGATGCGGACCACGTTGCGCCGCTCCTCGCCGAACTCTCCGATCAGGTGTCCGTCCGCAGAATAAACGCGCAGAGGGATCTTGGGCTGATAGTCCGTCAGTACGTCCAGGGAGGGCAACTGGGGAAAAATCAGTATGGTGATGATGCCGACCAGCGCTGCCGTTACGATCATCAGCCCGAGCAAGGCCAACAGGGGGTAGAGCAGCCAGCTAAGGTGGGGAGCGCGCGCGTTCAAGGGGTAGGTCCAGGGAAGTGCTTGGGCGGCGCATTATATCTGGGCCTGTTGGTCGGCCTTTGCTGGTCCAGGGGAGCGCCGATAGGATGGCCTGTGAGACGGGGAAAGCATTGAATGAGCTAAAAAAATTTGCTTTACAGTCGATATAGTTGTTGCTAGGATTTGATGTAAATTATCAGTATTGGCTTTAAGTGTATGTTTTTAAAGGAAAAGCCTCTTGCAAATTGATCTCTCGATCTTCAATCCAGCCAAGCGGCCGCTTATTGGTCTGGATATCAGTTCGTCCTCGGTCAAGATGGTGGAACTGGTCGAGGGGGAGCGGGGTGGCTATCAGGTTGATCGTTACGCGATTGAGCCTTTGCCCCGTGAGGCGGTGGTGGACGGCAAGGTCGTCAATATCGAAGGTGTGGCGGAGGCCGTTCGGCGCGCCTACAAACGCATGGGCGCCATTACCAAGTATGTCGCCATGGCATTGCCCGCTGCGGCAGTGATTTCCAAGAAGATCGTGTTGCCTGCCGGCCTGCGGGAGCAGGATATGGAAGTGCAGGTGGAATCCGAGGCCAATCAATACATTCCCTTCGCCCTGGAGGAGGTCAATCTGGATTTTCAGGTGATCGGTCCGGCGCCGTCGAGTCCGGACGAGGTCGAAGTGTTGCTGGCTGCGTCGCGCAAGGAAATGGTGGAGGATCGGGTGGCCTGTAGCGAAGCGGCTGGTTTGAAGCCCCTGGTCATGGATGTTGAGTCCTATGCGGCCCAGGCGGCCTTCGAACTGATTGAGTCCCAATTGCCGGATGGGGGACGGGACCAGGTGATTGCGTTGGTGGATATTGGTGCGAATGTCATGAATGTCACCATGCTGCGCAATGACCAGACAGTGTATTCACGGGAGCAGGCCTTCGGTGGCGGTCTGCTGACCCAGGACATCATGCGCGCCTACGGAATGAGCCTGGAGGAAGCGGAGGCTGCCAAGCGTAGGGGAGATGGCTTGCCGGAGAATTACGAGACCGAGATTCTCTCTCCCTTCGCTGAAAATCTCGCACAGGAAGTGGCGCGAGCCATGCAGTTCTTCTTTACTTCCACGCCCTACACGCAAGTGGACCATATTGTTTTGTCGGGGGGCTGTTCTGTGATCCCTGGTTTGAGCGATGTGGTACTGGCCCAGACCCAGGTGGATACCATTGTCGCCAATCCATTTGTTGGCATGACAATTTCATCTCGGGTCAGGCCCAAGCAATTGCAGTCTGATGCACCTTCGCTCATGGTGGCTTGTGGGCTTGCCTTGCGGAGGTTTGATCAATGATCCGGATCAACCTGCTTCCCCACCGTGAGGAAAAACGCAAGGCTCGGCGTGAGCAGTTTTTTGCCTTGCTGGGAGTCGTCGCCATTGCGGTGGTATTGATCTGGTTCTTGGGGTTTTCAGCGATCAATGGCTACATCAAGAGTCAGAATGCAAAAAACAAGTTTCTCGAAAAGGAAATCGAGGTACTGAAAAAGGAGATTGCAGAAATCTCTTCCCTCAAGGAGCAGACCGATGCGCTGCTCAAGCGCAAGCAGGTCATCGAGTCCCTCCAGGGAAATCGCTCCGAGACGGCAAGCGTGTTTGATGAATTGTTGAAACGGGTCCCCGATGGTGTAAGGCTGTTAAATTATGCGCAGAACGGCGCCAATATCAGCCTTTCCGGTGAATCGGTTTCTGAGGCAAGGGTGTCGGCCCTGATGCGTAATCTCGAGGAGTCCCTCCTTTTTCAGGCGGTCAGTCCCCTGGAAATTCGCGCTGTCACTGCCAAGGATGGGCGGCAGGTCTTCGGATTCCAGATGAAAATGGTCATTGAGCGACCGGCGACCGGCAAGGAAGAACTGGCAACGGTGGGTGGCGCCAAGGTCAAGAAGTCCGGAGGCGGCAAGTGATGAAAAAACTTTCCGTGCCAAAAATATCCTTGCCGGCGGTGGATTTTCAGCAGTTGATCGAGGATTTCAAGACTCTGGATCCGAAGGATCCGGGGATGTGGCCCATGGCGCCCAAGGTAGTGATTCTTGTGGTTTCCTTTGTGGTAATGCTGGGTCTGGCGTGGTTTCTGGGCTGGAGTTCGCAACTTGAGGAATTGGATGTTGCCCAGAAAAAGGAACTTACGCTCAAGGATGATTGGTTGGCCAAGAAGAAACAGGCGGTCAACCTGGACGAGTACAAGAAACAGTTGGTGGAAATCGATCGTTCCTTCGGCGAGTTGTTGAAGCAGTTGCCCAACAAGGCCGAAATGGATGCGATGATCATTGACATCAGTCAGTCTGCGTTGACGCGGGGTTTGAAGGTGGAGTTGTTCAAGCCGGGGAATGAGGCCAGGAAGGAGTTTTATGCCGAAATGCCCATCACCCTGCAATTGAACGGCAGTTATAACGACCTGGCCTATTTCGCCGCGGATATCGCGAAACTGCCCCGTATCGTGACCCTGAACAATGTCAAGCTCAAACCCAGTGCCGATTTGAAGTCCGGGGTGATCGGCATGGATGCGGTTGCCATGACTTATCGATATCTGGATACCGAGGAAATGGCAGCCCAGAAGAAGAAGCAGAAGGGGCCCGCCAAGAAGGGGGGCAAGAAATGAACAGACGTATCGGCAGGTCTTGCTGGCGACCCGCCGTGCTGCTCGCATTAACGGCCGTCTTGTCGGCTTGTGGATCGGGGGAGCCGGAAGATATTCGGGCCTGGATGAAGGAAAGTACGAAGGATCTCAAGGCCAAGATTCCGGAACTGCCCAAGATCAACCCCTTGCCTGTGCCTGTCTATGAGCCGGGCGAGGCCCTTTCGCCATTTTCCATTGGCAAGCTGACATCTGACTCCGCCATGGGAGGCAGCAGCAAACCCGGTCCTAAAGCCGGAGTGAATCCGGACGCCCATCCTCTGGTGCGGGTACCCATCGAAACCATACGGCTGTTGGGTACCTTGCGGGTTGGCAAGGATCTGGTGGCTGTTGTCGCCTCCGACCGTAACGCCGTTTATCGGGTAAGGGTGGGCGATTATCTTGGACAGGGCTATGGGCGCATCACCGCAATTCACCCAGCCACGCAAGATGCAGATGCCGAGGTGCTGGTCAAGGAAACCGTGATGGAAAAAGGCATGTGGGTCGAGCGAGACAACCGAGTGGCCGCCCCATCCCAAGGAGAGAAAAAATGACAGTCAAACTATTGCGTCGCCTGTCGATCGCGGTGTGCGCACTTTGGGCATGGTCGGTTACTGCGGCAGAAACTGGACCGGCCAATGCCATCGAGCGGGTGGAATACTCGCAATTGTCGGGACAGACCCTGGTCAAGGTCACTCTGCGCAACCCATTGGACCGTGTGCCATCGTCGTTTACCGTCTCGAATCCTTCACGTATTGCGTTTGATTTTCCCGACACGGCGAATGCGTCGGGTGCTGGTGTCCAGGATGCTGGAGTGGGTAGCCTGCGCAGCATCAACGTGGTGCAGGCCATGTCCAGAACCCGCCTGGTGCTCAATCTGACACGCCCCAGCCGTTATGAGCAGCGTCTTGATGGGCGGCAACTATTCATTAGCCTGTCCGATGAAGGGGCGGTTGCCGCAGTTGCTGCAGCCCAACCCAGGATTGCAGTGGCACCACCCTCAGCGCCAGGGGCGGTACCAGCCATCAACAATCTTGACTTTCAGGCCTCCAGTTCTGACTTGGCTATTATCAAGCTTGATCTGACAGAGCCGGGTGCCCTGCTTGATGTGAAACAGCGGGGATCAGGTCTGGTGTTGACCTTCCTGACTGCGGAGCTGCCGGAACGTCTTGAGAAACGGCTGGATGTGCGGGATTTCGGTACCCCGGTGGTCACGCTTACCGCCAATCGCAGTGGTTCCGGCAGTCAGATCATCCTGACCAACCGGGGTGACTGGGATTACAACCTGCGTCAGGTGGATAGCTCGGTGGTCCTGGAGGTGCGCCGTATTACTGCGGACCCCACCAGCCTCGCCAATACCAAGCAGGTTCAGGGCAAGGTGGTTAGTTTCAATTTCACCCAGCCGGTACCCGTGAGCCAGATGATCGGCCTGTTCCAGGACATCACCGGGTTCAACTTCGTGATCATGCCCGGAGTGACGGGTGAGATTCAGAGTTTGAAAATGGACAACACACCCGTGAATGTGGCCATCGATGTCATTGCCCGCATGTATGGCCTGGGTTTCCGCCGCTACGGTGACGTGGTGATGGTAGGCAAGGCCGACGACTTGGCCAAGTATGACAAGGATGAGCGAGAACGGGCTGCTGCCCTGGCCAGTGTGGACCCCATTGAACAGGAGTCGATCAAGGTGCGCTACCGGCCGGCAGCAGAGATAGTGCAGGCCCTGATGGGCGGTACGGACAGTTCTCAGGGGACTGGCACGGGACAGGGGGGCTCAGGAGCGACGCCACCCGGGGGGGGCAATGCGCCGCCTCCTCAAGTTGGTTCTGGCGGGCAGGCGCAGGCGGTCAGCGGCGCGACCCGGTCACTGATTTCCAGCCGCGGCGCCATTTCCCACGATTCCGTGACCAATACCATTTTCGTGGAAGAGACCAAGGCACAGCTGGAGCGGATTCGGGAGCGGGTTTCCATTCTGGATCGTCCGGTTCGCCAGGTGATGATCGAGGCGCGGATCGTTAGCGTGAAGGATGACTACAGCAGGACGCTCGGCGCCAAGCTGAACTTCCTGCGCATTCCGGGTAACGCTGCCGTAAGTGGAACAAACCCGATGAGTGCCAGAGTGCCTTCAACGATTACAGGGACCTATGGTACCGGCTCACAGATGCACGTAAGTGGGGGGTTCGATGCCAGTGCAGGTGCACAAGCGGGAGATATGATGTTCTCCCTGTTCAACAAGAACCAGACCCGCCTGCTCAACCTGGAAATCTCCGCCAGTGAAACCGACAATGCCTTGAAAGGTGTGGCCAGTCCGAAGGTGATCACCCAGGATGGCCGGCAGGCCAGTATCACCGCCGGTCAGAACATCTGCTTCCAGTTGAGCGGAGGCATCAATGGCCCGACCACCAGTTGTATCGACGCGGCGACCAAGCTGGATGTGACACCCCGCATCAATCCGGACGGCAAAATCTCCCTCAAGATCAACGTCAACAAGGGGGAACCTGCAGCCAATGCCGGTGGCGTGGTTACCACCAACAAGCGGGAAATCAAGACCAATGTGGTGGTGGAAAACGGTGGCACCCTGATGCTGGGCGGTGTGTTCGAGGACTCCACGACCAACAACGAGGACAAGGTGCCCTTGCTGGGCGATCTGCCGGTGGTGGGCCATTTGTTCAAACAGAATCTGAAGCAACGCAATCGGGCGGAACTGCTGATCTTCATCACGCCGCGTATCGTGACGGAAGAACTGACCCTGCAATAGATCCGTTTTCCATGGGGAAGCCCGTATTCCTGGTCGGCCTCATGGGGGCCGGCAAATCGACGGTCGGAAGAATCCTGGCCCGCAAGCTGCGGGCCAGATTCGTTGATGCCGACCATGAAATAGAGGCCCGCACCGGGGTCACGATTCCCACTATTTTCGAGATCGAGGGGGAGGCGAACTTTCGCCGCCGGGAGTCGGAGGTCATCGATGCCCTGAGTCAGGAGCCGGATCTGGTCCTGGCCACGGGGGGGGGCGCGATTCTGGCTTCGGAGAATCGTTTGCATTTGCGGGAGCGTGGTGTCGTGGTTTATCTTTGCGCCACGCCCGAGACCCTTTACGAGCGGACCCGGCACGACCGTAGCCGTCCCCTGCTGCAGGTGGAAGACCGTCTGGCAAAATTACGGGAGTTGTATGAGCAGCGGGACCCCCTGTACCGGGAAACCGCTCACCTGATAGTGGAGGTGGGTGCCACCCAGGCCATCCAGGTGGTGCGTCGCATTCAACAGGCATTGGAAATCCATGCGAAAACTTGAGCTTGCCCTGGGTGAGCGCTCCTACTCCATCCTGATCGGTCCCCGGTTGCTGGCTGACGGGGACGCCATTTCCTCATGCCTGGACAGCCGTCGGGCGGTGATTGTCAGCAACGAGACCGTCGCTCCGCTCTATCTGGAACGGCTTGCCGCGCCCTTGCGGGAACGGGGGGTGTCACTGGTCAGCATCATCCTGCCCGATGGCGAACTTCACAAGAATGCCGAGACCCTGGGACGGATCTACGACACCCTGATGGCGGAGCGCTGCGACCGGACCACTACCCTGATCGCCCTGGGGGGCGGGGTCATCGGTGATCTGGCCGGCTATGCCGCAGCCACCTATCAGCGGGGCATTCCCTTCATTCAGGTCCCCACCACACTGCTTTCCCAGGTGGATTCTTCCGTCGGTGGCAAGACCGGAATCAACCATCCCCGAGGCAAGAACATGATCGGCGCTTTCTGGCAGCCGAGGTTGGTGCTGGCCGATACCGATACCCTGGCCACACTGCCGCCGCGGGAGCTATCCGCCGGCCTGGCGGAGGTCATCAAGTACGGCATCATCCGTGACGAGCCTTTCTTCCGCTGGCTGGAGGATCACATGGATAACCTGGTGGCCCGGGAGGCGGAGGCCCTGTCCTACGCCATCGAACGCTCCTGCGCCAACAAGGCGGAGGTGGTGGCGGGGGACGAGCGGGAAACCGCCAGGGATGGTGGTCGGGCCTTGCTCAATCTTGGTCATACCTTTGGCCATGCCATTGAGGCCGGACTGGGTTATGGTCAATGGCTTCACGGCGAGGCGGTGGCTGCCGGCACTGTCATGGCGGCTGAACTTTCGCGCCGTCTGGGCTGGCTGTCCGCAACCGACCTGGAACGGATTCGGCAGTTGCTGGCGCGGGCTGGACTGCCCATATCAGGTCCAGCCCTGGGTGCTGCCCGCTATCTGGATCTGATGGGCCACGACAAGAAGGTCCTGGCGGGGCGGCTGCGTCTGGTGCTGCCCAAGGGGATCGGTACTGCGGTGACCTGGGGCGAGGTGCCCGAGGCGGAAATCCGGGCCGCCATCGATGCCTGCTGCCATGGGTGAACTGGCCGCCTACGCGGTCAGCGACGCAGTTTCGCGGGGTCGAGTCCATGGGGAATCGCCTCCCAAGTTTCGCAGCGAATTCCAGCGGGACCGGGACCGCATCGTGCATTCCACGGCCTTTCGTCGCCTGGAATACAAGACCCAGGTATTCGTCAATCACGAGGGCGACCTGTTCCGCACCCGGCTGACTCATTCCATCGAGGTGGCCCAGATCGCACGCACCATTGCCCGTGCCCTGGGTCTGAACGATGACCTGGCCGAGGCGGTCTCCCTGTCTCACGATCTGGGCCACACGCCTTTCGGACATGCCGGTCAGGATGCACTGAATGCATGCATGGCCCCCCACGGCGGTTTCGAACACAACCTCCAGTCCCTGCGCATCGTGGACCGCCTGGAGGAGCGCTACGGTGGCTTCGATGGCCTGAATCTGATGTTCGAGACCCGTGAGGGCATACTCAAACACTGCTCACCGGCCCATGCCCGGCAATTGGGTGACTTGGGCGCGCGCTTCATGGAGGATCGACGGCCCTCGATCGAGGCCCAGATCTGCAATCTGGCCGACGAAATTGCCTACAACAACCATGATTTGGACGACGGATTGCGCTCGGGCCTGATCTCTCTGACCCAACTGGACGATATGGCGCTCTTTTCCCGCTATCAGAAGGAAGCGCGACTGGAATTCCCTGATCTTGCCGGCCGGCGTTTGATCCATGAAACCATACGCCGCATGATCGGTGCCCAGGTGACCGACCTGATGGCGGAAACCCGCCGCCGCATCGCGGAAGTCGGTGTCCTGACCCTGGATGATGTGCATCGGGCGCCGGTTCTTGTGGGATTTTCCCCGGCCGTAGCCGAGGAAAATCGCCAACTCAAGGCCTTCCTGAGGGACGCCCTGTACCGCCATTATCAGGTGCTGCGCATGACCAACAAGGCTCGCCGTATCATCGCCGACCTGTTCGATGCCTTCATTGGCGATCTTCGACTGCTCCCCCCCCAGTACCAGCGGATGGCTGCCGAGGATGGCCCCCGGGCCATCGCCGACTATATCGCCGGCATGACCGATCGTTACGCGATCAAGGAGCATCGACGCCTTTTTGCTGTCGGCGAAATATGACTCCATTCTGTTGCGCTGCAACGGCTTGAGTTCGAGGGCGAACGGGGGTATATTCCACCGCCCAGAATTTTCTTTGCCAAAGGCCGGGGAGACGCTTTCGCCCTGGCTTTTTTTGACGGCTGCGCCCGCAGCAGCGTTTATTTCAAGGACAGACGAGATGGATCTGCCAAGCCGACAGGGGCTATACGACCCTGCCCATGAGCACGACGCCTGTGGCGTTGGCTTTGTCGCCCACATCAAGAACAAGAAAAGCCACGCCATTGTTGAACAGGGCCTGGCTATTTTGAAAAATCTGGAGCATCGCGGGGCGACGGGCTTCGATCCGAAACTTGGCGACGGCGCGGGCATTCTGATCCAGTTGCCGGACGCCTTCTTGCGCGAGGAAACCAAAAAGGCCGGCTTCGCCCTGCCTGTTGCCGGTGCCTATGCTGTCGGCAACATTTTCCTGCCTCAGTCGGCCAACGGCCGTGCCGCCTGCGAATCCGCCGTGGCCCGCATTGTTTGCGAGGAAGGCCAGACCTTCCTGGGCTGGCGCGACGTTCCTCGGGACAACAGCGGCCTGGCCGATTCCGCCCGGGATATCGAGCCGGTCATCCGCCAGGCGTTTATCGGCCGTGGCGAGTCCTGCGCCGACCAGAATGCCTTCGAGCGCAAGCTGTTCGTGATCCGCAAGCGCATCGAGCATGAAGTGCGTCGCCTGCACATCGACGACCGCAAGATGTTTTACATCGGCTCCCTTTCTTCCCGCACTATCGTCTATAAGGGCATGCTGCTTTCCTGGCAGGTGGGCGAGTACTTCCGCGATCTTCAGGATCCGCGCATGGTGTCGGCCCTGGCCCTGGTGCACCAGCGCTTTTCCACCAACACCTTCCCCACCTGGGATCTGGCCCATCCTTTCCGCATGATCGCCCACAACGGCGAAATCAATACCCTGCGCGGCAACGTCAACTGGATGGCGGCCCGGCAGAAGGCCATGGATTCCAGCCTCTTGGGCGAGGATCTGGACAAGCTGTGGCCCCTGATCGTCGAAGGCCAGTCGGACTCCGCCTGCTTCGACAATGCCCTGGAACTCCTGGTGATGGGCGGCTATTCCCTGGCCCACGCCATGATGATGCTGATTCCCGAGGCCTGGGCCGGCAACCCCCTGATGGACGAGGAGCGCCGCGCCTTCTATGAATTCCACGCCCCGGTGATGGAGCCCTGGGACGGCCCGGCCGCCGTGGCCTTCACCGACGGCCGCCAGATCGGCGCCACCCTGGATCGAAACGGCCTGCGGCCGGCGCGCTACCTGATCACCGAGGATGACATCGTGATGATGGCCTCGGAGATGGGCGTGCTCACCTTCCCCGAGAAGAAGATTGTCAAGAAATGGCGTCTCCAGCCCGGCAAGATGTTCATGATCGACCTGGAGCAGGGCCGCATCATCGATGATGCCGAACTGAAGAAGGCCATCGCCACCCAGGAGCCCTACGGCAAGTGGACCGAAGAGTCACGCATCTTCCTCGCCGATCTGCCCGCCGGCAAACTCAAGTCGGAAATGCGTGAGTCCCTGCTCGATACCCAGCAGGCCTTTGGCTACACCCAGGAAGACATCAAGTTCGTGCTTGAACCCATGACGGCCCAGGGCGAGGAAGCCACCGGTTCCATGGGTAACGATGCGGCCCTGCCCGTGCTGTCATCCAGGAACAAGTCCCTCTACGTCTATTTCAAGCAGCTCTTCGCCCAGGTGACGAACCCGCCGATCGATCCGATCCGCGAGGAGATCGTCATGTCCCTGACCAGCTTCGTCGGCCCCAAGCCCAACCTGATGGGCATCGCCAATGTGGACGAGCCCCTGACGCCGCGCCTGGAGCTGCACCAGCCGGTGCTGCTGGAGGACGATATCGCCCGTCTGCGCAACATCGACAAGCTGACCAAGGGCAGGTTCAAGTCCCTGGTGCTGGACATGACCTATCCCGCCGGGGAGGGGGCCGAAGGCTGCGAGGCAGCCATTGCCCGCCTCTGTGCTGCCGCCGAGCGCTCCGTGGCCGATGGCTACAACGTGCTGATCCTGTCCGACCGTGCCATCTCCCGTGACGCCGTGGCCATTCCGGCCCTGCTTGCCACCTCGGGCGTGCACCATCACCTGACCCGGAAGGGGCTGCGCACCAGCACCGGCCTGGTGGTGGATACCGGTTCCGTGCGCGAGGTCCATCATATCGCGCTCCTGGCCGGTTATGGCGCCGAGGCTGTGTCCCCCTGGCTGGCCCTGGAGACCATCAAGAGTTTCGCCGGCAAGGACTACAAGGATGCCCACAAGCGCTACGTCAAGGCCGTGGGCAAGGGACTGAACAAGGTGATGTCCAAGATGGGCATTTCCACCTACCAGTCCTACTGCGGCGCCCAGATCTTCGAGGCCATTGGTCTCAATGCCGCTTTCGTTGCCAAGTACTTCACCGGTACCGCGACCCAGGTGGAAGGCATCGGCCTGCGGGAAGTCGCCGAGGAGGCCGTGCGTGTGCACCGGTCCGCCTTCTCCGATGACCCCGTGCTTGAAAACATGCTGGATGCCGGTGGCGAGTACGCTCTGCGCGTGCGCGGCGAGGAGCACATGTGGACGACGGATTCCATCGCCAAGCTTCAGCACGCCACCCGTTCCGGCAAGTACGAGACCTACAAGGAATACGCCAGGATCATCAACGACCAGAGCAAGCGCCACATGACCCTGCGCGGCCTGTTCGAGATCAAGGCCGCTGGTCCCGCCGTACCCCTGGAGGAAGTCGAGTCCGCCAAGGAAATCGTCAAGCGTTTCGCCACTGGCGCCATGTCCCTGGGGTCCATCTCCACGGAGGCCCATAGCACCCTGGCCATCGCCATGAACCGTATCGGCGGCAAGTCCAACACCGGCGAGGGCGGCGAGGACCCGATGCGCTTCAAGCCCGTCAAGGGCGGCCAGACCGTGGCCGATCTGATCGGCAAGGGACGGATCGAACGGGATCTCGAACTGAAGGATGGTGATTCCCTGCGTTCCGCCATCAAGCAGGTGGCCTCCGGTCGCTTTGGCGTCACGGCTGAATACCTGGCCAATGCGGACCAGATCCAGATCAAGATGGCCCAGGGCGCCAAGCCCGGCGAAGGCGGCCAACTGCCCGGCCATAAGGTGTCGGAGTACATCGGCTTCCTGCGCCATTCCGTGCCCGGCGTCGGCCTGATCTCGCCACCGCCTCATCACGACATCTATTCCATCGAGGATCTGGCGCAACTGATCCATGATCTGAAGAACGCCAATTCCCAGGCCAGCATTTCCGTCAAGCTGGTCTCGGAAGTGGGTGTGGGTACCGTGGCGGCCGGCGTTGCCAAGGCCAAGGCCGACCATGTGGTGATCGCCGGCCATGACGGCGGCACCGGCGCTTCTCCCATTTCCTCCATCAAGCATGCCGGCACCCCCTGGGAGCTGGGACTGGCCGAGACCCAGCAGACTCTGGTGTTGAACCGTCTGCGGGGCCGCATCCGGGTCCAGGCCGATGGTCAGATGAAGACCGGCCGCGATGTGCTGATCGGCGCCCTGCTCGGCGCCGACGAATTCGGTTTCGCCACGGCTCCTCTGGTGGTGGAAGGCTGCATCATGATGCGCAAGTGCCACCTCAACACTTGCCCGGTGGGTGTGGCCACTCAGGATCCCGAGCTGCGCAAGCGTTTCACCGGCCAGCCTGAGCACGTAGTGAACTACTTCTTCTTTGTTGCCGAGGAGTTGCGCGAACTGATGGCCCAGATCGGCATCCGTAAGTTCGATGACCTGATCGGCCGCGCCGACTTGCTCGACACCCGCCAGGGCATCGAGCACTGGAAGGCCCAGGGGCTTAACTTCTCCAAGATATTCCACATGCCTCCGATGCCCGCCGGTGTTGCCCGCTGCCATCGGGAGACCCAGGATCACGGCCTCGACAAGGCCCTGGACCACAAGCTGGTTCAGGAGGCCGCCCGTGCGCTGGAGAACGGCAAGCCCGTGGTGATCAACACGCCGATCAGCAACGTGAATCGTACCTGTGGCACCCTGTTGTCCCATGAGGTGGCCCGTCGTTATGGCAGCACAGGGCTGCCCAATGACACCATCCATGTCCGACTGACCGGCACCGCCGGCCAGAGTTTCGGCGCCTTCCTGGCTCGTGGCATCACCATGGATCTGGTTGGCGAAGGTAACGATTATGTGGGCAAGGGCCTGTCCGGTGGCCGCATCATCGTCAGGCCGCCCAAGGATTTCCGCGGCGTGCCCACCGACAACATCATCGTCGGCAATACGGTGCTCTATGGTGCCACCGAGGGTGAGGCCTACTTCCGCGGTGTCGCCGGCGAACGCTTCGCCGTACGCAATTCCGGTGCCACCACCGTGGTGGAAGGCACTGGCGATCACGGTTGCGAGTACATGACCGGCGGCACCGTGGTGGTGCTGGGCCAGACCGGCCGCAACTTTGCCGCTGGCATGAGCGGGGGTGTCGCCTACGTGCTGGACGAGGATGGCAATTTCGAAAAGCGTTGCAATCTGGCCATGGTGGCTCTGGAGCCCGTGCCCGAGGAGATCGCAGCTTCCGAAACCGGAGAGCTGGAAGGCCACGGCCGGGTGGACGTGCGCCATCTGGGCCGCGCCGACGAGGACTTGCTGAAGTCCCTGATCGCCAAGCATGCCGAATACACCGACAGCGAGCGGGCCCGGGACATTCTGGCTCATTGGCCCCAGTACCGCTCCCGCTTCGTCAAAGTCATGCCCCACGAGTATCGCCGTGCCCTGAAGGAGATGGCGGAACAGCAACAGAAGGAGGCCGCATGATGTGCATCGTCTTCACCCTCACCCCTAGCCCCTCTCCCATCCAGGGCGAGGGGAACGTCGAGCAGGCTGCGCCTGTCTTTGTGCTGGAGGCCGCATAATGGGCAAGCCCACTGGATTTCTCGAATTTCAGCGCCAGTCCGAGTCCTACGAGCCGGTGGCGGCACGGGTCAAGAACTACCGGGAGTTCGTGCTGCGCCTTTCCGATGAGAAGGCCAAGACCCAGGGTGCTCGTTGCATGGATTGCGGCATTCCCTTCTGCAACAATGGCTGCCCGGTCAATAACATCATTCCGGACTGGAACGACCTGGTCTATCGGGGCAAGTGGCAGGAGGCCATCGAGGTACTCCATTCCACCAACAACTTCCCCGAGTTCACCAGCCGTATCTGCCCGGCACCCTGCGAGGCTGCCTGCACCCTGAACATTCCCCAGACTCCGGTGGGCATCAAGTCCATCGAGCGGGCGATTATCGACAAGGCCGGCGAGAATGGCTGGGTGCTGCCCCAGCCCGCCGCCCGCAAGACCGGCAAGAAGGTCGCCGTCGTCGGCTCCGGTCCTGCCGGGCTGGCGGCCGCCCAGCAACTGGCCCGGGCGGGCCATGATGTCACCGTGTTCGAGAAGAATGATCGCATCGGCGGCCTGCTGCGCTACGGCATCCCCGACTTCAAGCTGGACAAGCGCCTGATCGACTGGCGCATGGCTCAGATGGCAGTAGAAGGCGTCAAATTTGTCACTGGTACCCTGGTGACCAAGGCCGATATGCCCAAGGGGGTCTGCAACGATGGCAAGAAGATCGTTACCGCCGAGCAGTTGCAGAAACAGTTCGATGCGGTGGTGCTCTCTGGAGGCGCCGAGCACCCGCGGGACCTGCCCATTCCTGGCCGTAACCTGGCCGGCGTGCATTTCGCTCTGGAGTTCCTGATTCCCCAGAACAAGGAAGTTCATGGCGGCAGGAAGAACCCCATCAGTGCCGCCGGCAAGCATGTGCTGGTGATCGGTGGTGGCGATACGGGCTCCGATTGCGTAGGCACCTCCAATCGCCATGGCGCCGCCAGCGTGACCCAGATCGAATTGCTGCCCCGTCCGCCGGAGCAGGAAAATGGCGAGCTGACCTGGCCCTACTGGCCTCTCAAGCTGCGCACTTCCTCCTCTCATGAAGAGGGCTGTGAGCGGGACTGGTCCATCGGCACCAAGGAGTTCATCGGCGAGAAGGGCCAGCTCAAGGCGGTGAAGGCCGTACGCCTGGAGTGGAAGGACGGCAAGATGAGCGAGATTCCTGGCTCCGAGTTCGAGATCAAGGCTGATCTGGTGTTCCTGGCCATGGGTTTCGTCAGTCCTGTAGGCGGTGTGCTGGACGCCTTCGGCGTTACCAAGGACGGCCGGGGCAATGCTCAGGCGGCGACGGAGGGCGACCGTGCCTACAGCACCAATGTGGCCAAGGTGTTCGCCGCTGGCGATATGCGGCGTGGTCAGTCCCTGGTGGTCTGGGCGATCCGCGAGGGGCGTCAGTGCGCCCGTACCGTGGATGAATTCCTGATGGGGTCCTCCACGCTGCCCCGTTGATTCCGGATTAATCGCAAAATCGCGAAAGGCGCGGTCGGGCTAGAATCCCGCTGCGCCTTTCGCATTTCTGGCTCAGACCATGTCATTCATTGCCAACCCCATCAATGTTGTCGTGCTTGCCGCGGGTCAGGGCAAGCGCATGCGCTCCGACCTGCCCAAGGTGCTGCATCCCATCGCCGGGCGACCCATGCTGGCCCATGTGCTCGATACCGCCCGCAGTCTGGGAGCGGCGCCCATCAGCGTGGTCTATGGCCATGGCGGCGATGCCGTGCCCCGGGCACTGGCGGCGGCCGATCTGAGCTGGGCGCTGCAGGAGCCCCAGCACGGCACCGGCCATGCGGTGCTTCAGGCGTTGCCGCAACTGAATTCCCAGCGGCCCACCCTGGTGCTCTATGGCGATGTGCCTCTGATCCGTGCCGAGACCCTGGCACGGCTGATTGCCGCCGCCGCAATGGATGCCCTGGCCCTGCTTACTGTGGAACTGGACGATCCCCAAGGTTATGGTCGTATCGTGCGGGTCAATGGCCAGGTGACGCGTATCGTCGAGGAAAAGGATGCCGACGATGCGGAGCGGGCCATCCGGGAAGTGAATACCGGAATCCTGGTGGCTCCCACCACTGCTCTGCAACGCTGGTTGCCGGGTCTGGGCAACCGCAACGCCCAGGGCGAGTACTACCTGACCGACATCGTGGCCCTCGCCGTCGCGGAGGGCATGGCGGTGCATACCGCCCGGCCCGACGCGGCCTGGGAGGTGCAGGGCGTGAATAGCAAGTCCCAACTGGCGCAACTGGAACGGGTCCATCAGTGCAATCTCGCCGGTCGGCTGCTGGAGGAGGGCGTCACCCTGGCCGATCCCAGTCGCATCGACGTGCGCGGTGAGCTGATCTGCGGGCGGGACGTGAGCATCGACGTGGGCTGCGTCTTCGAAGGCCGGGTCGAGCTGGGAGATGGCGTGGTGATCGGTCCCCATTGCGTATTGAAGAACGTCACCGTGGGTGCCGGTAGCCGCATCCAGGCCTTCTGTCATCTGGAGGACGCAAGGGTCGGGCCGGCCAATGCCATCGGCCCCTACGCCCGTCTGCGGCCTGGCGCCGAACTGGGACAGGACGTGCATATCGGCAATTTCGTCGAGGTGAAGAACAGCACCATCGCCGATCATTCCAAGGCCAACCATCTGGCCTATGTGGGCGATGCCACCGTGGGCCAGCGAGTAAACATTGGCGCCGGCACCATCACCTGCAATTACGACGGCGCCAACAAGTTCCGTACCGTCATCGAGGACGACGCCTTCATCGGCTCCGACACGCAACTGGTGGCCCCCGTCACCGTGGGGCGGGGCGCCACCCTGGGGGCCGGCACCACCCTGACCAAGGATGCCCCGCCGGATACCCTGACCGTGTCCCGGGCGAAGCAGATTTCCATCACCGGCTGGAAGCGGCCAGTGAAACAACGCAAGGACTGAACATGTGCGGCATCGTTGCGGCCGTCGCCGCGGGTAATGTGGTTCCCATCCTGATCGAGGGGCTGCGCAAGCTCGAATACCGGGGCTACGACTCTGCCGGCTTGGCGGTGCTCAATCCTGATCTGCAGCGTCTGCGCAGTGTCGGCCGGGTGGCCGAGCTGGCCCTCCAGGCAGAGGGCGTCGAGGCCTGCCAGGGCATCGCCCATACCCGCTGGGCCACCCATGGCGTGCCTTCGGAGCGCAATGCCCACCCTCACGTCTCCGGCGGCCTGGCCCTGGTGCATAACGGCATCATCGAGAATTTTGCCGAGATCAAGAGTGAGTTGTCGGGCCTGGGCTATGTCTTCAGTTCCGACACCGACACCGAGGCCATCGCCCACCTGATCGAGCACACCCTGAAGCGCGAGCCGGATCTGCTCCAGGCGGTGCGCCTTGCCAGCACCCGGCTGATCGGCGCCTATGCCATCGCGGTGTTGAAGGAGGGGGATGAACGGGTGGTGGTGGCGCGCCATGGCGCACCCTTGCTGCTGGGCATCGGCAGTGCCGGGAATTACGCCGCCTCCGATGCTTCGGCCCTGCTTCAGGTCACCCGCTCCATGGTCTACCTGGAAGATGGCGATGTGGCCGAGATTCGCCGTGATGGATGGCGGGTACTGGGATGGAATGGTGCCCCCGTGGATCGGGCCGTAGTGGAAAGCCAGCTCTCGGTGGATGCCGTTGAACTGGGCCAGTACCGTCATTACATGCAGAAGGAAATTTTCGAGCAGCCTCAGGCCCTAGCCAACACCCTGGAGATGATCGGCACGGCCCAGCGCCTGTCGCCCCATCTGTTCGGCAGCGCAGCGCCGGAACTGCTGGACGGTGTGACCCGGGTGCTGATCCTGGCCTGCGGCACCAGTTACCACGCCGGTCTGGTAGCCCGTTACTGGATCGAGTCCCTGGCCGAATTGCCCTGCACCGTCGAGGTGGCCAGCGAGTATCGCTATCGCGAATCGGTGCCCGATCCGGACACCCTGGTGGTGGCCATCTCCCAGTCCGGTGAGACGGCCGATACTCTGGCAGCCCTCAAGCATGCCCGCCACCTGGGCATGAACCGGACCCTGGCCATCTGCAATGTGGCGGAGTCGGCCCTGATCCGCGAGGCGGCGCTGAAGTTCCTGACCCGGGCCGGTCCCGAGATCGGGGTGGCCTCCACCAAGGCCTTCACCACCCAACTGGCGGCCCTGGCGCTCCTGGCCCTGACCCTGGCCAGCCAGCAGGACTGGATCACGGGCGAGGAGGAGGCGCGGCATCTGGCGGCCCTGCGCCATCTGCCGGTGGCGGTGCAGAAAGTACTGGAGCTGGAACCCGGCATCGCCGTATGGGCCCGCCGTTTCGCCGACAAGCAGCATGCCCTGTTCCTGGGGCGGGGTCATCATTACCCGATCGCCCTGGAAGGTGCGCTCAAGCTCAAGGAGATTTCCTATATCCACGCCGAGGCCTACCCGGCCGGCGAACTCAAGCACGGTCCTCTGGCCCTGGTGGACAAGGAGATGCCGGTGGTTGCCGTGGCCCCCAACGACGCCTTGCTGGAAAAGCTGAAATCGAACCTTCAGGAAGTGAAGAGTCGCGGTGGCGAACTGTACGTCTTCGCCGATCAGGACTCCGCCGTGAGCGAGGAGCCGGGCCTGCACATCATGCGCCTGCCCGAGCATTACGGCCTGCTCTCACCCGTATTGCATGTAATACCGCTGCAGTTGCTGGCCTACCATGCGGCCCTGGTCAAGGGGACGGACGTGGACAAGCCGCGCAATCTGGCCAAGAGCGTGACGGTGGAATAGGGAAAGGGAGAACAAAAAAGCCCGATCATCAAGACCGGGCTTTTTGCATGTTCGCTTGGTCGGGGTGAGAGGATTCGAACCTCCGACTCCTGCGTCCCGAACGCAGTACTCTACCAGGCTGAGCTACACCCCGACGGGATACGGAAGAAACCGATCCGTCCCTTCATCAGTGGCGTCGATCCACCGCGAAGGCCGCGAATTGTAGCAGAGAATCCCGGTAAATCGACGGCGGCAGGGAAGAGAGTGCATCCCTTGCCGATTGGGCCTCGATCTCGGCGTAGCGGCGGGTCTCCTCAAGGGCGCCAGTGCTGCGGATTGCCGTCAGGACGGCGGGCAATTCTTCTCGGTCGCCCTGTTCGATGGCGCGCCTGACCGCCGCGCTATGCTCGGCTGTGCCGTGATGCATGGCGTGAAGCAGCGGCAGCGTGGGCTTGCCTTCGGCCAGATCGTCGCCCAGATGCTTGCCTGTCTCGTTTTCGTCACCTGAGTAGTCCAGCACGTCGTCGATGAGCTGAAATGCCGTGCCCAGATGCATGCCGTAACGAGCCAGGCCATCTTCCAATTCCGCCGAGGCTCCACCCAGAATGCCACCCAGGCGTGCGGCCGCCTCGAAGAGCTTGGCGGTCTTGTAGCGGATGACCTGCAGATAGTTCTCGGTCGCGATGTCGGCGTTGTTGCAGTTCATCAATTGCAACACTTCGCCTTCGGCAATGACGTTGGTGGCATCCGCAAGGACTTCCATGATGCGCATGCTGCCCACGCCGACCATCATCTGGAACGCCCGTGAATAGAGGAAGTCCCCTACCAGTACGCTGGCGGCGTTGCCAAACAGGGTATTGGCGGTTTGCCTGCCGCGACGCAGGCTGGATTCGTCGACGACGTCGTCATGGAGCAAAGTGGCGGTATGGATGAACTCGACGACGGCAGCGAGCTCATGATGATGGCTACCCTGATATCCAGTGGCCTGGGCAGCCAGTATCACCAGGGCGGGGCGCATGCGCTTGCCCCCGGCGGAGATGATGTATTCCGCTACCTGGCGTACCAGGACTACGTCGGAGTGGAGCCGGTCACGAATGACCGCGTCGACCGCCTTCATGTCAGGGGCGATCAGGGTGTTTAAGGAATCAAGCTGCACGGAGAGGCAATCGGAAAAAGAAGAGATGTTAGGGGGGGCTGGAAATTTCGTCAATAAATCATAGGTATGTCTATCCGCATCGAACTAGGATAGAGGCATTCCCCTGATGGTGCCGGCCTGGATTGATAAGGAATATATCGACATTGTCCTCATGGTCGTGTCTGATGCCGACAAAAGCAGCAAAAATTCGCTCAAGGCGCTTGCCACAAGGTCTACAGACGTGGTTAAAATCCGCGTCAGGCCATGTGGCCTTCACCAACTGGAAAGGAAGTGAGATGAACAAAGCGGAGTTGATCGAAATTGCCGCCAAGGAGGCAGACATCAGTAAGGCTGCCGCTGGCAAGGCGCTGGACGCCGTTATTGCCGCAGTGGTCAAGGCTGTTTCAAAGGGTGACACAGTGACTCTGGTTGGATTCGGGACATTCAAGTCCGCCAAGCGTGCTGCCCGTACTGGTAAGAATCCGCAGACTGGCGCGACGATCAAGATTCCGGCCACCACCGTGCCCAAGTTTACCGCTGGCGCTGGGTTCAAGACGGCTGTGGCAGGCAAGAAGGCCAAAAAGTAATTTGCGCTTTTCTCTTCCGCCATCAAGCCCGTCGAGTGACGGGCTTTTTTTCGTCCTGCGGCGGAATCATCCCCTGGTAACCTGCCTTGCCGAGGCTGAGGCAGCAGCCCTGACTGGATGGCTCCGGTGGGGCTCCCGATTTCGATTGAATTTCTGCTGACAAATTTCAGAAGGTCCCGCTATAATGCGCGCCTCCTTGGCCAGGTAGCTCAGTTGGTAGAGCAGCGGATTGAAAATCCGCGTGTCGACGGTTCGATTCCGCCCCTGGCCACCAGTACCATGAAAAAAGGCCCGGCAACTGCCGGGCCTTTTTTCATGGTGAATCGTGCCCTCTCAGGTTTCGTCTTCCGTTGAAACCTGTTCCGGGAATGCGCTGCGCAAATCCTCAAGCAGAGCGCTGAAGGCGGCCTTGATCTGTGCTTCGCTGCATCCCATCAGAACGGCATCGTCCAGGGCATCCTGGGCCACTTGCCTTAGCTCTTCGAGGTTTTGATTAAGAACCTTGATTTTCTCGGTGCATGATATGGGAGCCCCGTCCGGTTTGCGCCAGACGGTTTTTCCATGCATTTCCACATCCTGATTCATATTCGACTTCAGACTGCCAAGTGTTCGAAGAGCTTGGTGGAGAGGTAGCGCTCGCCGTAGGAGGGGATGATCACCACGATCAGCTTGCCGGCATTCTCCGGACGTCGGGCTACCTGCAGGGCTGCCCACACCGCAGCTCCGGAGGAGATGCCCACCAGCAGGCCTTCCTGGGTCGCCATGGTGCGGGCGGTGTCCAGGGCTTCATCATTGGTCACGCGGACAACTTCGTCATAGATAGCCGTGTTGAGGACTGCCGGAACAAAGCCGGCGCCGATGCCCTGGATCAGGTGAGGCCCCTTCTGACCGCCAGACAGCACGGGACTGGCATCGGGTTCCACTGCCACCATCCTGACACCGGGCTTGCGTTCCTTGAGGACCTCGCCCACGCCAGTGATGGTGCCACCGGTACCGATGCCGGAGACGACGATATCGACCTTGCCATCGGTATCGCGCCAGATTTCCTCAGCGGTGGTCTTGCGGTGGATTTCGGGGTTGGCTGGGTTCTCGAACTGTTGCGGCATGAAGTAGTTGGCGTTGGCCGCCACCAGTTCCCTGGCCTTGGCGATGGCGCCCCCCATGCCATCCGCAGCGGGAGTCAGGATCAGGTCGGCACCATAGGCCTTGAGCAGCAGACGTCGTTCGCGGCTCATGCTTTCCGGCATGGTCAGTACCAGCTTGTAGCCTCGGGCGGCGGCTACCATGGCCAGGCCGATGCCGGTGTTACCGCTGGTGGGTTCCACCAGCACTGTGGTCGCGGGGTTGATGGCGCCTGTTGCTTCTGCGGCATCGAGCATGGAAAGGGCGATCCGGTCTTTTACGCTGTGACCGGGATTGAAGTACTCCAGCTTGGCCACGATGGTGGCGGAAAGTCCCTGGGTGACACGATTGAGTCTGACCAGTGGTGTGTTGCCGATCAGCTCGATAACATTGTTGGCGATTTTCATGGGCGGACTCCCGATGGTTGATGGGGGTGGCAAACAATAACAATTATCCCCGATTCAGGGTAGCCGGCGGCGTCCGGTTGCGAGGGTTTTGGCGGAAGGTCAGTGAGCCCGCCGGGCGAAGTGACTCAGGCGGAAGCCCAACAGGAACAGCATGCCCAGATAGGCAGTGGCCCCTCCGACGACCAGGGCGGACAGATGCAGGATCTTGGCAGACCAGGAGCGGTTCAGCCATGTGGCTTCTACGCCCATGCCCCAGTACAGGGCGATGCCCAGTACCATCAGGGCCAGGGTCAGCTTCGAAAGGAAGGCTAGCCAACCCGGTGCGGGCTGGTAGCTGCCCTGCCGCCTCAGGCCTTGATAGAGCAGGAAGGCATTGCAGCAGGAGGCCAGGCCGATGGAAAGAGCGAGGCCGGCATGTTTGAGCCAGCCGATGAAGGCCAGGTTCATCAATTGGGTCAGCGCCAGGGTCACGAGTGCGATCTTCACCGGAGTTCTGATGTCCTGGCGGGCATAAAAACCCGGTGCCAGTACCTTGACCAGGATCAGGCCGGTGAGGCCTACGCTGTAGGCCACCAGGGCCTGCCGGGTTTGCAGTACGTCTGTGGCGGTGAAGGCGCCATGTTGAAACAGGGTGGAGAGCAGCGGTACTGCCAGCAGGGCCAGGGCCAGGGCGGCGGGTAGGGTCAGCAGCAGGGTCAGTCGCAACCCCCAGTCCAGCAGGGCGGAAAACTCCTGGGCCTGCCCCTGGGCGTGGGTTTTGGAGAGACTGGGCAACAGGATGGTGCCCAGGGCGGCGCCGAGGAGTCCTGCCGGGAACTCCATCAGTCGATCCGCGTAATACAGCCAGGAGACGCTCCCGCTTTGCAGGAAGGAAGCGAATATGGTGTTGATCAGCAGGGATAACTGAGAAACAGAGACTCCCAGTACCGCAGGGGCCATTAGTTTGAGGATGCGGCGCACACCCGGATCCGATAGCAGCAGGGAAAAACGTGGCAGCATACCGATGCGGCGCAAAGCCGGCAGTTGGATGGCCAATTGAGCCATGCCGCCAAGAAATACGGCCCATCCTAGAGCCATGACCGGAGGGTCGAAATAGGGTGCGAGCCAGAGCGCGCCGGCAATCATGGACAGATTGAGCATGACCGGGGTAAAGGCCGGCAGGGCAAAGCGGCTCCAGGTGTTGAGGATGCCGGCGGCCAGTGCCACCAGGGACATACACAGGATGTAGGGGAACGTGATCCGGGTCAGGGTGACCGTAAGTCCGAACTTTTCTGCGTTGGCGGAGAATCCCGGCGCTGAGAGATAAATGATGGCTGGCGCAGCAAGCATACCCAGCAGGGTCACCACCAGCACGGTCAGAAACAGGGCGGTGGCAACGTGGTCCACCAGCCGTTTGGTTTCTGCCTCGCCCTGGCGGTTCCGGTATTCGGCCAGGATGGGAACGAAGGCCTGGGAAAAGGCGCCTTCGGCAAAAAGCCGCCGCAGCAGGTTGGGCAGCCGGAAAGCGACGAAGAAGGCGTCGGTGGCGAGACCGGCGCCGAAGGTCCTGGCGATGATGAAGTCGCGTACGAAACCGAGAACGCGCGACAGGAGGGTCATACCGCTGACGGTGGCGAGGGTCTTGAGGAGATTCATGGGACCGCATGTTAGGGTAGATTTCCCTATTGCAAAGAATGGCTGAAGTCCATATAATCGCGCCCTTTTCCAGACACGGAATACGGATCAACCCCCATGGCAAATTCCGCACAAGCGCGCAAGCGCGCCCGCCAGGCTGTCAAACAGCGCTCCCATAACATGAGCCTGCGCTCGACCCTGCGTACCGCCATCAAGAAGGTGCGCAAGGCAATTGGCGCTGGCGACAAGTCAGTTGCCCAGAATGTCTTCAAGGAGTCACAAAGCGTTATCGACTCCATCGCCGACAAGAAGGTCGTTCACAAGAATTCCGTGGCTCGTTACAAGAGCCGCCTTTCCGCCGCGATCAAGGCTCTGTAAGAGCCTTGGACTGGACAGCTTCGGCTGTCCGAGGATGAAAGCATATATGCGCGACGCCCGGGTTGTCCCGGGCGTCGCGTTTTGTATTTCAGGATCGGGATGCTTCCCAATCAGCGGGGCGGTACCCAGGGAGCAATGACCTTCAGGTTGTTATCCTGGGCGAAGCGCTCCAGGAAGTGGTAGGCCTTGGTTTCGATATCGTGGATGCGGATATCCACGAATACGCACTTCTCCCCCTCATGGTTGCCTGGCTGGACATAGGGCGAATAAGCCATGCGACGTTCGGCGCCAAATACAGACATGGTTCCGCACAGTCGCTCGGCCCAGTCACTGGGCCGGAAGCGGCGACCCTCATGGGTCACTCCGACAATGATGAAGCTTTCGTGACGGGATTGGGTCGTCGTCATAGGGGGAGGCTGCTTACTGCGCTGTTTGGGTTGCCCGCGGATGCCAGTGAACAATAACGCGACTTACTGACGTGTTCCTTGCTGCGATGTATCCGACGGGTTCTGTCTTCAATTTGATCGCTGGGATTGCCGCTTTCAAAAATAGGTGTCACCGGCGGGCTATGGTGATATTTTATCCAGAAAAAATAGGCGACTAGGTTGTTTTCTCAGAAAGATGCACATATACTCGTCGCATCTATATGATGCCAAAGGGGTTTATGAATGCATTCCCCGTTGATTACCAAGTACGCTTTCCGTATCCGCACCCGTATTGGATTGGTGGTGGACAACCTCATGATTCATGGTCGCGACGAGGCTGAGGCGCAGGTAAAGCTACGTCAGATCTATCGCGATTGTGAGATCCTGAACTGCGTCTGTCATCCTGGGGTCATGCGGACCTCTACCGTCACGCCTTCAGCCAGTTACGAGCAGGTCGTCAATTTGCTTACTCGCTGAGCCTCAATCGGCCAGGAATCCCGAAGTCAGAAGTTCTTCGAGCAGGGCCGCATAATCCTGGGCGCCCCGGCTGTTGGGGGCGTGGCGAAAAATATCCAGGTTCAGCGAGGGAGCCTCTGCGACGGTGACGTTTTCGGAAATTACTGTTTCACACAGTTCGTTGCCGAATCGTTCCCGCAGCCGATCCTGAATCTCATAGCTCATCTTGCGACGGCGGTCGAAGCGGGTCAGCAGATAACGCCGCTCAATGCGCCGTTTCAATACAGGCTCCAGTGCTTTCAGGGTGCGCTCGATCTGGAATGCGCCCCGTAAAGACAGAAAGTCCGATGAGATGGGGACCAGCATCCGGTCGGCGGCAAAAACCGCGTTGAGGGAAAGTACCCCGAGGAAGGGGCAGCAGTCGACGATTACATTGAGAGCCGGAAATTTCCCCAAGTGGTCGGATAGTCCCAGTTTGAGTCGGTTCAGGATGTTGGGGCCCTTCCCAAACAGGGAATCCACCTTGATCAACTCTCCATGAGCGGGGATCAGGTAGCCAATGGCGGGCCACTCCACCGCCAGTGTCGCCAGGGACACGCTGTGCTGATACAGGGCGAAAATGCTGCGTTCTACGTTGAACGGAGTATTGCTGTGGATTGCTGAAAGGTGGGCCTGGGGGTCCAGGTCCACCAGCAGGACATCTTGTTGCTGTCGGGCCATGGCAGCGCCAAGATTGAGGGCGGTGGTGGTTTTGCCTACCCCTCCTTTTTGGTTGAAAACCGCAATGCAACTGGCTTTCATTTTGGCTGTGTCAGCGCGGGGTCAGGGGCCGCTGCTGGCTAGGATATCCCGCAACGCCGTGGTCAGTGCAACGCACTGCGCATCGGTACCGATGGTGATTCGCAGATGTTGATCGATACGTGGCTGACGGAAGTGGCGGACGATGATGCTTTGTGCCCTCAGGGCCTGGGCCAATTGTGCCGCATCCCGTTGCGGATGACGGGCAAAGAGGAAGTTGGCGGCGGAAGGTAACACCTCGAAACCCAGTTCGACCAGATTCCGGGCCAGGATTTCCCGGCTGGAAATGACGGCCTGGCGCGTGTGTTCGAAGTGCTCGTCGTCTTCCATTGCGGCCACGGCGCCAACGCAGGCCAGTCGATCCAGGGGATAGGAGTTGAAACTGTTCTTGACCCGGTCGAGGCCTTCGATCAGTCCCTTCTGGCCTATTGCAAATCCCACCCGCAGGCCGGCCAGGGAACGGGACTTGGAGAGGGTCTGCACCACCAGCAGGTTGGCATGACGCTCGATCAGGGGGATGGCGGTGGGAATGGGCGTGCCGCCAAAATCCACATAGGCCTCGTCGATTACCACCAGGGAACCGGGATTCCCGGTCGCCAGGCGCTCGACTTCCCCCAGGGGCAACAACCTTCCGGTGGGCGCGTTGGGGTTGGGGAAGATGATGCCGCCGTTGCTGCCATAGTCCAGATAGTCATCCGTGCGAATGGTGAAGTCCGGGGTCAGAGGGATGGCGGCGTAGTCGATGTCATACAGCCCGCAGTAGACCGGATAGAAACTGTAGGTGATGTCGGGAAACAGTACCGGGCGCCCATGCTTGAGTAGCCCCAGGAACACATGGGCGAGCACTTCGTCCGAACCATTGCCGACGAACACCTGATCCACCCCCACCCCATGATGGCGAGCAATCGCCTGTTTCAGGGCGCTGGAGTCCGGATCGGGGTAGAGCCGCAGTCGGTCGCCCATTTCCGCTGCCATGGCCTGGGCCACCCGGGGTGATGGGCCGTAGGGGTTTTCGTTGGTGTTGAGTTTGACCAGATTGGCCAGCTTGGGTTGTTCACCCGGTACATAGGGTGTCAGCTTGCGGACGGTTTCACTCCAGTAGGGATTCATGGGGCCGGCGGGGGAAAAGTGTGGAATGGCGCGGTGTCGCTCGAATTGGACGAAATGGTATCATGGCGCCTCCTTTGGATTCCCCCATCAATCTGGCAGTCACCCAGCGCCATGCGGCAAGCCGAACTCTCTCGAAATACCCTGGAAACCCAGGTCTCCGTGCGTCTCGATCTGGATGGCACGGGCAAGTCGACGCTCGCCACCGGGATCGGTTTTCTGGATCACATGCTGGATCAGATCGCCCGTCATGGTCTGATCGACCTCGAAGTCAGGGCCAGTGGCGATCTGCACATCGACGATCATCACACCGTGGAAGATATCGGCATCACCATTGGACAGGCCCTGTCCAGCGCCCTGGGCAACAAGGCCGGGGTGCGGCGCTATGGTCATGCCTATGTGCCCTTGGACGAAACCCTGTCGCGGGTGGTGGTGGATCTCTCCGGCCGGCCCGGCCTAGTGTTCGACGTGAATTTCTCCCGGGCCATGATCGGCGAATTCGACGTGGATCTGGTGCGCGAGTTCTTTCAAGGCCTGGTCAACCACGCTGCCATCACGGTGCATGTGGATTGCCTGCGGGGCGCTAATGCCCATCATCAGGCCGAGACCGTGTTCAAGGCCTTCGGCCGCGCCCTGCGCATGGCCGTCGAGCCGGATTCGCGCTCCAGCGGCGTTCCATCCACCAAAGGTAGTCTCTGACCGTTTCCCCATCATGAGTACAGTCGCCGTCGTCGATTACGGCATGGGCAATCTGCGTTCGGTGGCCAAGGCCATCGAGCATGTGGCCGCTGGCGCCACCGTCAAGGTCACTGCCGATCCGGCCGATCTGGCCCGGGCGGATCGTGTTGTGGTGCCGGGCCAGGGCGCCATGCCCGACTGCATGGAGGAACTGACGGCCCGAGGCTTGCTGGAGGCAGTGTTGCGCGCTGCCGCCGAGAAGCCCTTCCTGGGCATCTGCATTGGTGTGCAGATGCTGTTCCAACATAGCGAGGAAGGCAACGTGCCGGGTCTGGGCATCCTGCCGGGACGGGTCTGTCGCTTTCCCGCCGCCATGCATGGACCGGATGGAAGCCGGCTCAAGGTGCCCCACATGGGCTGGAATCAGGTGGCCCAGGTGAGGGCGCATCCCCTGTGGGACGGTATTGCGGACCAGTCCCGCTTCTACTTCGTACATAGCTACTACGTGGAGCCGGCGGAGCAGTCCCTGGTGGCCGCTTCCACGTGCTACGGCATACCCTTTACCAGTGCGGTGACGCGAGATAACATCTTCGCCGTCCAGTTCCATCCGGAAAAAAGCGCCCAGGCCGGTTTGCGGCTGTTGGGCAACTTCATGCGCTGGAACCCCTGATTTTTGGCCCCAGGCCGGTATTCGACACGGACCCCCTTATGCTGCTGATTCCCGCCATCGACCTCAAGGACGGGCATTGTGTGCGCCTCAAACAAGGCGCCATGGACGATGCCACGGTATTTTCCGAGAATCCCGCCGCCATGGCCCGCCACTGGATCGATCAGGGCGCCCGGCGTCTTCATCTGGTGGATCTGAACGGCGCCTTTGCCGGCAAGCCCAAGAACGAGCCAGCGATCAAGGCGATCCTGGCCGAAGTGGGTGACGAGATTCCGGTCCAGTTGGGCGGCGGTATCCGCGACCTGGATACCATCGAGCGTTGCCTGGATGACGGCATCAGCTATGTGATCATCGGTACCGCCGCAGTCAAGAATCCCGGGTTCATCCACGATGCCTGCACAGCCTTTCCCGGCCACATCATCGTTGGTCTGGATGCCAAGGATGGCAAGGTAGCCGTGGATGGCTGGTCCAAGCTCACGGGCCATGATGTCATCGACCTGGCCAAGAAATTCGAGGATTACGGCGTCGAGGCGGTGATCTATACCGACATCGGCCGCGACGGCATGTTGAGCGGCGTGAATGTGGAAGCCACCGTCAAGCTGGCCCAGGCCCTGCGCATTCCGGTGATCGCCAGCGGCGGCCTGGCCTGCCTCAAGGATGTGAAGGCGCTGTGTGCCGTGCAGGACGAGGGTATCGTCGGTGCCATCACCGGGCGGGCCATCTACGAGGGCAAGCTCGATTTCAGGAAGGCCCAGGCCGAAGCCGACAAGCTCCGCAAACCCTGATCCGAGACGAGCGCTTCCCATGCTGGCCAAACGCATCATTCCCTGTCTCGACGTCAATGCCGGCCGGGTCGTCAAGGGCATCAACTTCGTCGAGCTGCAGGATGCCGGGGACCCGGTGGAGATCGCCCGCCGCTACGACGAACAGGGTGCTGACGAAATCACCTTTCTGGACATCACCGCCAGTTCCGACCAGCGGGGCATCATTCTCAACGTGGTGCAGCAGGTGGCGGAGCAGGTCTTCATCCCCCTGACCGTCGGTGGCGGGGTGCGTACCGTAGATGACGTGCGGCGCCTGCTCAATGCCGGTGCCGACAAGGTCAGCATGAATACTGCCGCAGTGCAGAACCCCCAGCTGGTGGCCGAGGCTTCAGGCAAGGTGGGCGCCCAGTGCATTGTGGTGGCCATTGACGCCAAGCAGGTGGCGCCGGGACGCTGGTCCGTGTTCACCCACGGCGGCCGCAAGGACACGGGCCTGGACGCCATTGATTGGGCGCGCCGGGTCGTGGCGCTTGGGGCGGGGGAGATACTGCTTACCAGCATGGATCGCGACGGCACCAAGAGCGGCTTCGATCTGGCCCTGACCCGGGCTGTGTCCGAGGCTGTGGAGGTGCCGGTCATCGCCAGTGGTGGCGTGGGCAATCTCCAGCACCTGGCGGATGGCGTGACCGAGGGCCGGGCCGACGCGGTGCTGGCGGCCAGCATTTTTCATTACGGCGAATACACCATCCGCGAGGCCAAGGAATACATGCGGGCGCAGGGCATCGAGGTTCGGCTCTGACGTTCGTCTCGGTGTGTAAAGGCGAGGAGGTGCTTGTGGGTGCGAAATGGCTCAATGATGTGAAATGGGACGCACAGGGCCTGGTGCCGGTGATTGCCCAGGACGCCCATACAGGCGAAGTGCTGATGTTCGCCTGGATGAACCGGGAGGCCCTCGACCAGACCCAGCGTAGCGGCGAGGCCGTGTATTGGTCCCGCTCCCGTCGCCGTCTCTGGCGCAAGGGCGAGGAATCGGGCCATGTGCAGAAGGTACTGGAGATACGCACCGATTGCGACAACGACGTGATCCTGCTGCGGATCGAGCAGGTAGGCGGGATCGCCTGCCATACAGGCCGCCGCAGTTGTTTCTTCAACAGGCTGGACGACTCCGGCTGGAACAGCGTAGAGCCGGTAATCAAGGACCCCGAGGAGATATACAAATGATCGACGCCGAAGTGCTGCACCGCTTGCAGGCCACCCTGGTGGGGCGCAAGGGCGCCGCCCCGGACTCGTCCTATGTGGCCAGTCTCTACGCCAAGGGCACCGACGCGATCTGCAAGAAGGTGGCGGAAGAGGCTGCGGAGGCCATCATGTCCGCCAAGGACGGCGACCGCCTGCATCTGGTGCGGGAAGTGACCGACCTCTGGTTCCACAGCATGGTGCTGCTGGCTCAGTTCGATGTCGGCGTGGACGACGTGCTGGCCGAATTGCGTCGCCGCGAAGGCATTTCCGGCATCGACGAAAAAAAGAGCCGGGGGGCGTGATCATGGCGGACTGCATTTTCTGCAAGATCGCCGCAGGAGAGGTTCCCTGCAAGAAGATCTACGAAGACGAGCAGATGCTTGCCTTTCACGACATTAATCCCCAGCGCCCGGTGCACTTCCTGATTATCCCCAAGCTGCATCTGGCCACTCTTTACGATGTGGCGCCGGAACATGAAGCCCTGTTGGGGCGTCTACTGATAAAGGCAGTGAGTCTGGCCCGATCCGAAGGGCTGGATGATGGTTTCAGGACCATCGTCAATACCGGCCGTGTCGGTGGTCAGGAGGTTTATCATCTGCACCTTCACGTCCTCGGCGGGCCGGAGCCGGTCGGGCCGATGGTGCGCAAACCCTAGCACAGGGAAGCCGATTTGCCGCCCAGGTCCATGAAACACGCGAAAGGCAGGAAGGCTCACCCCTTCCCCGTCTCCCCCTCTCCGGGGGAGGTGACAATGCCGGCTCGCTGCGCTCGAAAATTTGACTTGCCGTTTCAATTCGCTCTTTCACGTTAACACAGGAGACAGTCATGGGAAGCTGGAGCATTTGGCATTGGCTGGTGGTGCTGGTCATCATCATGCTAGTGTTCGGAACCAAAAAACTGGGCAACGTCGGCAAGGATCTGGGTAGCGCAATCCGTGGCTTCAAGGATGGCATGAAGGAAGGCAGCAGTTCGGAGCCCCCTCCCGCTCAAGTGGATCAGCAGCATCTGGGGCGCACCATCGAAGGTGAGGTCAAGGACAAGGTGCAGCAATAAACATCTTGTTTAGGCGCTTGCCAGCGGTGGGTACGGTGCGGCTGATGTCCGGAGACTGCCGTGTTTGATGTCGGCCTGACCGAACTCATGGTCATCGGCATTGTGGCCCTGATCGTCATTGGCCCCGAACGCCTGCCCCGGGTCGCCCGGACCGTGGGCACCCTGATGGGGCGCGCCCAGCGCTATTTCGCCGACGTCAAGTCCGAGGTCAACCGGGAACTGCAACTGGAAGAGCTGCGCCGCATGCAGGAGGAGATGGCGGCCCAGGTCCAGCAGGCCGGTACCCAGTTGCAACAGGTGGAAAGCGATACGGTGGGGCAGATCAACCAGTTGGAAAAGAACTTGCAAGAATCCCTCAGCAGCCCGGCGTCTCAAGGCGTCGAGGCCGACCCGGCGCGGAAGTCCTGATGTCCGAACTTCAGGAAGGACTGATTTCCCATCTGATCGAATTGCGGGGACGCCTGATGAAGGCCCTGGGGTCGGTGCTGGTGGCCTTCCTCTGTCTCATGCCCTGGGCCGGCAGGATTTATGATCTGATTGCCCAGCCCATGATGGCCAACCTGCCGGCGGGCACCAAGATGATCGCCACCGGAGTCATCACCCCCTTTCTGGTACCTCTCAAGGTCACCCTGCTGGCGGCATTCATCATTGCCCTGCCCATCGTGCTCTACCAGGCTTGGGCCTTTGTCGCGCCGGGGCTGTACGCCCACGAAAAGCGCTTCGTGCTGCCGGTGATCGTCGCCACCACCCTGCTGTTCCTGCTGGGCATGGCCTTCTGCTACTTCTTTGTCTTTGGCACCATCTTCAAGTTCATCGCCGAGGTGGCGCCGGGCAGCATCACCCCGGCCCCCGACATCGAACAATACCTGTCCTTCGTGATGACCATGTTCCTGGCTTTCGGCACCACTTTCGAGGTGCCGGTGGTGGTGGTGCTGTTGGTGAAATTCGGCATCGTCAGCCTGGAAAAGCTGAGGGATATCCGCCCCTACGCCATCGTCGGCGCCTTCATCGTGGCGGCGGTGGTCACGCCGCCTGACGTGACTTCCCAAATCCTGCTGGCCGTGCCCATGTGCCTGCTCTACGAACTGGGCCTGCTGCTGGCCCGATTTGTGACTGTGCAGGAAAAGACGGACCAGCCCTCCTGATCATTGCCGCTGGGGCAGGGGACGCTTGCCGATTTCCACCGGCAAATCCAGATCCCGATTGTTCCGCCTAAGCTTTAACCGGCTGGTGCGGCCCGGCTCCAGGGCGGCCACCTGCTCCACCATGGTCTGGGCATCCCGCACCGGCTTGTCATTGACCGTCAGCAGCACGTCCCCCGGTTTCACCCCGGCCTTGTCCGCCGGGCTGCCCCGCATCACCCCGGCGATCAGGGCGCCCTCGGTGGCTGGCAGGCGGAAGGATTCGGCCAGTTCCGGGGTGATCTCCTGCACCTCGACGCCGATCCAGCCCCGGCTCACCGCGCCGTTGCGGATGATCTGCTCCATCACCGAGCGGGCCAGGGATACCGGAATCGCGAAGCCGATACCCATGGAACCGCCGCTCTGGGAATAGATGGCGGTGTTGATACCCACCAGATTGCCGTCGCTATCCACCAGGGCACCCCCTGAATTGCCGGGGTTGATGGCAGCATCGGTCTGGATGAAGTTCTCGAAGGTGTTGATCCCCAGATGGGAGCGGCCCAGGGCCGAGACAATGCCCGATGTCACGGTCTGGCCGACGCCAAAGGGGTTGCCGATGGCCAGCACCACGTCGCCCACCCGCAGGGATTCGGCTTGGGCGAAGGTGATCACCGGCAGCTTGTCGGCGTCGATCTTGATGATGGCCACATCGGATTCCGGGTCCGTGCCGACGATGCGGCCCTTGATCTTGCGGCCATCATTGAGGGCTACCTCGATCTCGTCCGCGGTTTCCACCACATGGTAATTGGTCAGGACATAGCCGTCGGCACTGACCACCACGCCGCTGCCCAGCCCGGCCCGGCGCTGGGTCTCGTTGCCGAAACGGTCACCGAAGAAGTGGCGGAAGAAAGGATCTTCCAGCAGGGGATTGCGGGGCGCCTTGACCTCCCGCGAGGTGTAGATATGCACTACCGCGGGCAGGGCCTTGCGGGCGGCATCGGCGTAGGAGGCCACCCGTCGCCGGTCATCGGGGCCGTTGGCTGCCTCGTGGATGGCGATCACGTCGCTCTCGGGCATGCGCCGCGCCAGCCAGCCCGGCTTCAGGGTCTGCACCACGAATAATGCCGCTACGCAGACTGTGACGGTCTGTGCGAAGATCAACCAGAGTCGTTTCATGAATTGGACAGGAGAAGTTGTATGCGACGCGAAGAACTTGGCGCCTATCTCGATAGCCTGCTGGAGACGGCGCGCTTCCGGGATTATTGCCCAAACGGACTACAGGTGGAAGGTCGGAAGGAGGTGCGCAAACTGGTCTGTGGCGTCACTGCCAGTCAGGACCTGCTGGAGGCTGCCGTTGCCCGGGGCGCCGATGCCATCCTGGTCCATCACGGCTGGTTCTGGCGAGGCGAGGATGGCCGGGTAACCGGCATCCGCAAACAGCGTCTGGCGACGCTACTGACCCATGACATCAGTCTCTTCGGCTATCACCTGCCCCTGGACGCCCATGATGAGCTGGGCAACAACGCCCAGTGGGCGAAAGTGATGAACTGGACAGTGGAGGGGCGCTTCGCTGAACAGGACCTGGGCTTCCTGGGCCGGCCCGCCGAACCCTGCACGGCAGATGCACTGGCCAACGCCCTGAGCCGGACCCTGGGTCGGCCGGCCCAGCGGGTGGGCGATGGCGGCCGGCTGGTGCAGCGTCTGGCCTGGTGCAGCGGTGGCGCCCAGGGCTATTTTGAACAGGCCATCGCCCAGGGAGCCGATGTTTTTGTCAGCGGGGAAATCTCGGAGCAGACCTACCACCTGGCCCGGGAGTCCGGCGTGCCCTACATCGCCGCCGGCCACCATGCCACCGAGCGTTATGGTGTGCAGGCGCTGGCCCGCCATCTGGGCCGGGAACTCGGGCTGGAGTGTGAGTACGTGGAACTGGACAACCCGGTTTAGCTTTTCCGATCACGGAGGGCATTCTTGGCCGGCGCAAAGGGGATATATCCGAATATCCATTCAGAATATCGTCGGGGTGTTCCTGTAGCGGCATCAGAACTCGCAACGGAGGATGCATTGATCAGAGGTTCATCAGACAAACTGTATATGCCCATAACACCGCCACCCGGCGCAAGCTTCTGACCCCAGCGTGTCGTTGCAGTAATCGGATCTGGAAATATCTGTCTCAGATGTCTTTTCGGGACAGGAAAGCGTGGATCCCTTAATAGTGCCTGCAAAGAATCTGGGTAAGGTTTTTGGCCAGGGGGGGTGGCATCGTAATAGCTCTTGAACGCCTTGCGAAACTGTTCGCCTATATGTAGAAGCTCGATTTCTTTTTCCCGGCGTTGCGCGCTTGCTCCTGCCGACACTATCGCTGCAAAGGCACCACTGACGATGGCGAGATAGATCAACAACGCCGCATAGGTGAACCCCCGCTGAGAGTGAAGACGCGGTTCCGGTATGAGCGGCGGATCAAAGGTCCTTGTACGCCTTACCATCCTGGGTCTGTCCGGTGGCGCCGCTTTTGACATCGTAGATATTGCCTTTTGCATCTCCCTCTGGCGGAAGCAGCACCCATGAGTCGTCACGGTCGGTGACGGGATCCCTCGGGAGACTCCGCAAGTACTTTCGTTCGACCAGTTCTTCCAGGGATTCCGGATATCGTCCGGTATCGCCGTAGAACTTGTCTATGGTTTCCCGCACTACCCTGAGATTCTCGATCAGCACGACATCCTTCGATCGATCCACGCTGTGGAAATAGCGAGGTACGGCGATGGTCAGCAATACCGCGATGATCGCCAGAACCACAAGCAGTTCGATGAGAGTGAATCCGTCTCCAGTTAACGGAGGCGGACCCAATGGGGCGCTGCGTCCTGGGCTCACCATTTTCGGTAGGGAATCCCGTTCAGACCGATGCCCTGGGATAGCGAATACACGTCATAAACGTCATCGCCTTCAGCCGGGGAGTCCGGTTCGCTGGCGTAGGAGCGTAGTCCCCAACTTTGTTCAGGGAGAAGCGATGAATCCGGATTCATCGGGTCCCGAGGGATGCGGCGTAGAAAGTAAATCTTGGTTTTCTTCGGGCTTCGCGCGTCCGTAACGCCGTTCACCAGCACATTCAGTGTTTTGGGATAACCGCTGGTGTTGATGGTGTTCATTATCCGCCCTTCCTCGGCGGCCTTTTTGTAAGCGTCTATGCCATTTCGGATTTCACGCAGGGCCAAGCGCAGTTCCGTTTCCTTTCCCCGCTGAACGGCAATGGCGGTCACCGGTGCAGCAATGCTCGCCAACAGGGCGATGATGGCGAGTGTCACCAATAGCTCTATCAGGGTGAAACCCGCTTGCCGTATCTTCATGGGCCGATGGATACCGTGGTGGCAGGCAGGGATTGAGGGACAATCGCGCGTCCCCCGATGCCAATTGGCGAAAGGGCCTGGATGCGGATCGGACTGGCTTTCGCGGGAGAAATCGCCTTGAAGGACAGTGTCGCCAGAATTCCAGGGTGTACCGCCGAACCGCCAGGTCGGGTTTCTGTCGCAAAAACCTGTCCGCCAACTCGCTCGACCCTGCTGGAAAAATGGGTGACCGCACCGCCTTGCTTGAGAAATTCTCCGGATGTGATGGAAATCAATTCCAGTGATTTCGGATCAAAGCCAACGGCGTAAGGGATTCCGGTGATGGCCTCCCCCGGCTGGATGGAGATGGCAAGACTGAACGTCTCGCCAATGCGGACCTTGTCCGGGCCGGACCATTCGATGGAAGTGTTGCCCTTCGTCAGGGTTGCCCCTGGGTCATCCCGTGGAACGGGCGGAGCAACATCACGACCGCTCGCGTCGTTGGCCGATTGTGCCCCTCCAGCAGGTGCGTTTGTCGAGGTCGGCGCTGCCGGCTGCCTGTCTGGGTTGGGCGCAGAGGGTGGGGGCTGGGGTGGGTTGCTTGTTGTCGAGCCAATCTCTGATCCGGAGAGGCGGACGCTGGCTTCCGTGCCGGAGTCGAACTCCGCGTCACTGAACGAGGGGCGCTGTATGTTGCGGATCAGACGAGGCGTGATGGACAGCACGATCTCGGTCTTCTGGCCCTCATCCCGCTGGGATCCGAACAGGCGACCCAGTACCGGGATGTCCCCCAATCCGGGAATCTTGTTCGCGGCCGACCGATCCTCGTCGTTGATCAGCCCTGCCAGCACCTGATTCTCTCCATCCTTGAGACGCAAGACCGTGGATGCGGTTCGCGTGCCGATCTGATAGGACAGGGTTCCCGATTTGGTCTGAATCTGGTTGACGATATTGCTGACCTCCAGGGAGAGCTTGATCGAGACTTCATTGTCCGGAAAGATCGTCGGCTGGGCATCGAGCTTGAGACCCACATCCACATACTGGACCGCCTCCGAGACAAAACCCGTGGCGGTGGATGTCGTGGTGATGTTCGGAACGCGATCACCGATAAGCACCTTGGCCGCTTCCCGATTCTTCACCCGAATGCGGGGATTGGCGAGGATGTTGGCCTCGCCGTCCTGCTTTTTTGCATTGATGGTCAGCGGCGTCAGCACCGCGCCAATCTGGCTGGACGAATGATTTCTCAGGTCGGCCAGGGTCACATTGCCACCCTGGCCCGCCAGTGGTGTCAGCGTCAATTGATCGGGCCACTGGATGCCGAGATTGAGCAGCCGGCTACGCTTGATTTCCAGGATCTCCACTTCAAGCATCACTTCCGGTTCGGGCAGATCATGTAGCGCCAGAAGACGCTCAGCCAAGCGCACCGCGTCGGGTGTGTCGCGAATGATCAGCATGTTCTGCCGCTCGTCGATCACCACATCCTTGGTTTTGATGATCGTCTTGATCGTGTTGGCAGCGTTCTTGACATCCGCATTGCTCAGGAAAAAGCTCTTTACCGTCAGAGGCTGGTATTCCCTGAGCTTCGTAGCCGTATTGGGGTAGATCAGGATCGAACTCTTGTCGAGCACCCGTTGTTCCAGTTGGTTGGTCAGCAGCAGGAGCGATACAGCATCCTGGATCGTACTGTCCCGCAGAAAGATAGTGGCCTTCTGATCGGCCTTGACCTCCTTGTCGAAAACGAAATTCAGGCCCGAAGTCCTGGAGATCACTTCAAAGACCTGTTTCAGTGGCACATCCTTGAATTCGATGGTGATCGGCTTTTTCAATGCCGCGGATAGCTTGGGCTCACTCTGGGGCGGACGGCTTGTCTGCTCGATGCGCTTGCGTAATTCAAGCGCATCGCCATGCATGGGCGAATCGGTCAGAATGGTCCGCACCGAATGTACTGCCGTCGCGCTGTCTCCCGTCTCCAGGGCGGCTTCTGCCTTTTTCATAAGTTCCGCGTTGCGGACGGCTTTTGCCAATTCCGCCATGCCTGACCTTGCGCGCGCATGTTGCGGAACGATCGCCAGAATGGACCGATAGATTTCTTCGGCCTCGCGGGTCTTTCCTGCCTGCCACGCCAGCTCCGCCCGATCAATCATGGCCGAGAGGGACTTTTCCCTGGCCTGGATATAGGTCATTCGAAATCGTATGTTTTCCGGAGCCGCATCAACGGCTTCCTTTAATTTTTCCAACCCCTCATCGATCTTGCCGGCTTCCAACAATGCCTGTCCGTCCCGGTAGGCCAATTGGCCAGCGCAGCCCGCCAGCCATACGACACTCAATAATGCCCATAGGGTTCTGGAAAACAATGAAGTCATCAGTTCGGATCGCCTATCGACAAGGTTTGTAACTGTTGCAAGGGAAGGTAACGCAGCGTCAGGATCGGTGGCCGGATGCTCTCGATGCGATAAAGCTCGTCCATGGTGTCGCCTTCAACAGCAACATAGGTTCGCTCATCCCGGCCGAGAAATACCTGCCACTGCTCGGCTTCGAGTTTCTTGCCAAGAAACATGAAAGGAAGGGGCGGCGCACTCGGTGCTCCAGCAGGTGCCGGAGGAGGGAGAGGAGGCGTCCAGTCCTTGGGGGCGAACAGATCGACGGACTGTGCTGCTGCTTGTCTTGAGGCAAGGGCCAGGATGTCCGAGTCCTCATTGGATCGAACAACGGCATGCAGGCTTGACCGTCCGGAATGCGCTGGCAGTGCTTCCACCACGGCACTTTGAGCGCTTGTGCTGCCACCGTCGATCCAGTGGGTTCCCACCAGTGCTACCAGGAGTGAGCCCCAGAGAATCCAGCGCTGCCGAGGTGTCATTTGTCCGACTCCCGCAGATAGACCACAAATTGCAGGCGGGCTTCCGTCATGGGTGATCTGGCATCGTCCCGTCGAAAGGAAATTCCATTCAAGGCCAGGGCTGGCGCCTGGAGCAGCAATGCGTGTACAAAGGCTCGGATGTCCCCATAAGCCCCCTTGACGGGGGCCGTCATGTGGTAACTGAGATATTCACCATGCGTGTGATGCTCCGGGCGGTAGTCCATCTGATTCAGTTGCAGCCGATGCTGGCGCGCTTCCGCAAAGATAATCCTGAGCAATGCTGGAACATCGCCCTTGGGCCTGAGTCTGTCCTTGAAGGCGTCGTATCTGGTTTGGGGCGTGTTCGACGCGGACGGCTCGGCAGGGGCACTTGTCGCGGGCAGTTTGAACTCATCCAGTTGGCGTTTTATTGAGGCGATGCGCCGATCCAGAATGAATGTCGTCGATAGCAGCGCGATCAGGAGGATGGAAAGAATTCCTGCCGCGATGTTGGGCCCGCCGAGTCGTCGTATGGCCAGTGCGAGGGGAAGCGGGATCATTTCCCGTACCCCCAGCGGGCCTCGATGGAAAAGCGGATCGGCCGATTGACATCTTGTTCGGCGACCTCGTGGTGGGTCAGAACCACTTCATTCAGCCGCTCATCCTCGGACAGCGATTGCAGATAATCCGCCATGGCTTCCAGAGATCGGGCCTCCGCCAGGATTTTCAGCAGTTTTCCTGCGTCAGAAGGTTCCAGTGCCAGAAGCGTCACATCCTCCAGGGCGTGGGAGTCCATGATTTCGAAAAGACGATGCCATTCGAAATTCAAGTTCCGGATCGCCTCGTTGATCGCTTTGATCGAGGGCTCGGGCAACTTGGGTGCATCGGTAAGGGGAGCTCGGGTCTGGGTGGCCGTGTGCTCCATCCTGACGTGTTTCTGTTGAAAGTCCGCCAGCGTCGCGCTGTCCAGCCATACCTTCAAGGCGGTGGCGCATACCGCGAGCCCAAGCAGGACCAGCATCAACACCGATCGTCTGCTGGGCCATGGCGCATAGGGCGATAAATCGATGCCAATCGCTCTCATCGATCCACTCCCGCCAAGGCCATTCGATACCTTGATTTCTCGGAATCCTTGAAATGAGGATTGTCGGTAGCGGGCACGAAGCGCAGCAATCCGTCCCAGCAGCCTTCCAGGTCAGATGGGGGCGTGATGCCCGAGACCCAGACCGGATATCTGGCCTGGGTCTCGCCGTGGGTCAGCCGACAACGTTGCAGCAAAGAGGCGACGGTGGAAGTGGAATCCCCAAGGCGGGCGGTCTGGTACTCAATGAAATTCCGGGCATCATGACCGATCAGGGAAACATCCTGTCGTCCCACCGCGGCAAACCAGACGCCGCTTTCTGGCAGCAATTTCCGCCTTGCGCTGAATTCCCGCATCCAGAAGGGCTGACAACTTGCCAATCGGCATTGCCGCCCCAGCAGCAATGTCTCCAGATTTTCCAGGGGGGAGCGCTCACAGGCGCAAACCAGCATGCGCTGGCCCCTGGCGTCAGGGTTGAAGGCGATCTTCCAGTCTTCTGCCGTCACCCCCAACAGGGCTTCAAGGCGCGCTGCCAGATAGCGCTCCAGTTCGTTCACATTCCGCAGCCCATCGGGCAGCGTTGCCACGAAGCAATGCACCAGTCCATCCCCGAGGGTCAAATGCGCGGACGCCTGTTTCAATCCGGCCTGCTGCATCATCTCTTCCAGCGTGGGGCTCCAGCTTGCGGGGCATGCCCAGTCAAACGTGCCGATGCTTTCCTGCTGAAAACCAATGGACCGGCCATCGATTGCTAGTATCGCAATCTGGTCCCGGTCGATGGAAATGCGCCACTTCCTAGGGTCTGTTCTCATTCAGGCGACGGTCGCGAAGGGGATGAATCGGGTGCAGTGCAAGGCGCGACCGACACCGTTGGGCCGCCCCCAACAAGGAGGGAGTAACGCGGCAATGCGCCCGATTCACCCCCTTCCCTTCGGGTTGCGCCCCAATCCGGCGTCTGCGGCGTTGTCGGGCTTGGCAATGGGACGGCCATTGCCTGCGCCCTCCGCCTTGCATCCTTCCGGATTGGGGCGCAACGCGATCCGCCGACTGAATGAGAACAGACCCTAGGCCTGAAGCGTGACACGGGCGACCTCCTCCAATGTGGTTTCTCCGGCACGGGCCAGATCGAGTGCCGCCTCCCGGAGAAACCGGGTGCCGGCCTTGGCTGCGGCTTGTTTGATGGAGAGGATTGATTCCCGGGCAGCGATCAGCTCCCGCAAGCGGTCGTCGAGGGTCAGAATTTCAGCAATGGCTCTCCGCCCCCGATATCCGGTTCCCCGGCATTCCCCACAGCCCCGTCCCTTGCGGAACCGGTCGTTACGTTGAGGGTCGTGGTGCAGGCCCACGAGGGCCAGCTCTTCAATATCCGGAGCATGGTCCACGGCACATCGGGTACAGATCGTCCTCAACAGACGCTGTGCCCAGACCCCGTTCAGGGCCGAAGTCAGCGCGTAGGGATCGATGCCCATGTGGGTAAACCGGTTGAACACGTCGAATACATTGTTGGCGTGGACGGTCGTCAGCACCAGATGGCCGGTCAGGGCCGACTGGATGGCGATTTCCGCCGTCTCGGCATCGCGTATCTCGCCCACCAGAATCTTGTCCGGATCATGGCGAAGAATGGAGCGCAAGCCCTTGGCGAAGGTCAGGCCCTTTTTTTCATTGACGGGGATTTGCAGCACGCCCGGCAACTCATATTCCACCGGGTCCTCAATGGTGACGATCTTGTCGTGACCATGATTGATTTCAGAAATGGCCGCATAGAGCGTCGTCGTCTTTCCGCTGCCCGTGGGGCCTGTCACCAGCAGCATGCCATAGGGCTGGGCCGCCAGTCGGCGTACCGCCGCCAGGGAGGCAGTATCGAAGCCCAGAATGTCCAGCCGCAACGGATTTCCGTCGGGCACGATGGCATGCTTGTCCAGGAGGCGCAGCACGGCGTCCTCGCCATGAATGCTGGGCATGATGGAAACCCGGATGTCGATGGCCCGCTCCTTGGCGGAAATCTTGAATCTTCCATCCTGGGGAATGCGTCGCTCGGCGATGTCGAGTTCCGCCATCACCTTCAGGCGGGAAATGACCTGTTCTGCCGTATCCTGCCCCGGCAGCGTGGTGGCCGTGGTCAATACGCCATCCACCCGGTAGCGCACGGTGAGCCCGCTGCGGCCGGTCTCGATATGAATGTCGCTGGCACCGGCCCTGAGCGCATCGTAAAGCGTTGAATTGACAATACGGACAATGGGGCTCGCATCCTCGCTGATGGCCTTGAGGGATATTTGCTCTATGCCATGCGCCGAGGATTCGTCGACCCTGGCGTCGGCCACGCTTTCCATGGCTTGGGTGGAATCTTCCAGGGTGGCCAGATAGGCATTGATATCCGCCTTGAGGGCGAGCCTGGTTTCGAAACCACGCTTGGCGCGAGCCGCCAGCCATTTCAGCAAATCGCCATCGAACGGATCGGCGATGACGCCCAACAAGACTTCGCCGTTCCTGAACAGCATGCACTCCCGCTTGAGGGCAAGCTGTAGAGGCAGGAGATCACTGGCGGGTACCAGGCCACGCATTTCCATGGTGTCGGTCACGCCGTAGCCAAAGAGCGCTGCCAGCATTCTCAGCAGATCCGTGGCCGGCGCGCCGGTGCGCTCCTCCAGTTCGGCGAGCACCGAATGGTTTCGCCGCCGGGCGGCGTCACGAGCTTCCTGTACGAAGGGGATGGTGAGCGTGAGGTCCATCATCGAATGCTGGCGGCCAACTCGAATATCGGCATATACAGCAGTACCACCACCAATCCCACAACGCCGCCGATGGCGATCATCAAGGCGGGTTCGAAGGTGCGGGACACCCATTCGATGGCACGGTTGATGTCGGCGTCGTAGAGGCGAGCCGTTCGGTGCAACATTTCGGCCATTCGTCCGGCGTGTTCTCCGACCCTTAGCATCCGGATGCCGACAGGCGTGGTGAGACCTGCCAGTTCAAAGGCCTCTGAAAGGCTTTTCCCTTCCTCGATGAAACGTCTCGCTCTGGCGACGCGCGCCTTCAAGTCCGGCGTGAGCAGTTCCTCAACGAGACCGAGCGCCTGCACCGCCGGCAGTCCGCCTTCCAGCAGCATGCCCAGGGTCAGGTATAGACGGGCCAGATGGAAAACGCGCACGGTTTCGTCAACCGTCGGCAATCGCCGAATCAACAGGGACAACCCGCGGCTCAATTCACCTCGACGGCCCAGCCAGGTCAGTCCGATGATCAGGCCGGCAAATCCCAAGGCGAAGCCTTCGCCATGACGGGACACCAGATTTCCCCATTGCATCAGCAGACTGGAGAGAAACGGCAACTCCCGGCCACTATCCTGGTACACCATCGAGAAGCGTGGAACCACATAGCCCAGCAGGAACAGCGTCACGACTGCACCCACCACTGCGAGAATGACCGGATATACCAGGGCACTCAGTACGCGGGCGCGCAGCGCATCGAAGCGCATCTGGTAATCCGCATAACGCTCCAGGGACTGCTCCAGATGGCTGGTCCGTTCCGCCGCGCGAATGATGCCCACATAGAGTGGTGGGAATACCGTGGGAATTTCCTCCAGGGCCGACGAGAAGCGTTTTCCCTCCCGTAACTGCTGTAGCAGACGCCGCAATACGTCCTGAGCTTCCGGCCGGCGTTCTTTTTCGGCGAGCGCCTCGATTCCTTCGCTGACCGTCAGGCCGGCTTGAAGCAGGGCCAGCAACTCCTGGGTGAAATGGAGCAAGGAAAAGTCGGTGCGCCGCCCCCGCCAGGCGCCGATTCTCAAAGAGCGGCTCGGCGCGATGGACAAGGGGATCAGTCCCTTTGCCGCCAACTGCCGGCGCACTTCCTGTTCATCCAGGGCCTCCAGGGTCAGGGACGCCACTGATCCCTGGGCTTCGGCGCGAATGTCAAAGCGCAAGTCGCTCCCCTGCTGACAGACCGGGAGCGGCTGAGGCGCCGGGGTGATGTGCGGCAATCATTCGACGGAGGAGGCGCGTCATTGGTTGCTGATATCGGCGGTATCGCCACTGCCACCTGCTGCGCCATCCTTGCCATGGGACAGCAGCTCATATTCCAACTTCTCGCCGGGCGAACGATAGACATAGGCGTGTCCCCAGGGATCAAGAGGGACTGCCTTGGCCAGGTAAGGCCCGCCCCATTTCGGCGTTCCGGATGGCGCGGCCAGCAAGGCACTCAGTCCCTGTTCCGTTGTCGGGTAACGGCCGACATCCAGGCGGTACTGGTCCAGGGCCTTCCCAAAAGCATCGATCTGGGCCCGGGCCGCGGTGACCTCCGACTTACCCACCTGGGTGAAGTACTTGGGGCCCACATAGGCCACCAGCAGACCGATGATCGCCACGACCACCAGCAGTTCCAGCAAGGTGAAACCGTCTTGGCGATGCCTGTGAAATGGGTAGTGCATGTTCATTGCTCCGAATCCTGGTAGGCGTGAAATTTCGCCAGTACTGCCGGCACGTAAAGCATGGTTTCGCGGTAGGGCGGCAGACGATGGGCTCGGTCCTCCACTGCGCCTTCCCCGGCGTTGTAGGCGGCCAACGCCAGAGGTAGGTTGCCCTGGAACCGTTTTAGCAACAGGGCGAGATAGCGAGCGCCCGTATCAATGTTGACTGCTGGGTCCGACAACTCGCGTACGCCGAAACGGGCTCCGGTAGCGGGCATCACCTGCATGGCGCCCAGTGCGCCCTTGGCAGACACCGCTCGGGTATTGAAGCCGGATTCCACGGCGATGACGGCCTTGAGCAAGGCCGTCGGCATGTGGTGCCGATAGGCCGCCTCCTGGATCAGTGGTGCAAGCGTGGTCTCGTTTCGATCAGGAGGGGTTCTCTTGCCTGCCGGTGACTTCAGATAAAGCCGATAGCTCTTTTGAGTGGGGTGGCTTGAAAACTGGGGGACCCCCAGCGCCGAATAGGTCATGTAGATGTCGGGAGCCTTCTGGTCACTGGCCAAGGCTGTTTCCTGAAAAGAACAAACCAACGGGAAGATGGCAAGAAACAGCCCGGAACATGGATTACTCATTTGATATATGTCAAAAGATATCAGAGTTAATTTCTGTCACTGTAAATGTGAATGTCAAATGCATCTTGATTATGTGACTCATGAATTAATCAACACGTAAAAATAAAAAATTTTCTTTATTAAACATTGCATTGATGTTTTCAAATGCTGAACAAATATCACCTTCGTAATAGTTTTTCCTGTTTCCGTGATTGACATCGGTATTTGCCGTGGGCATTCTGAAAAAAAAGATAACACAGAAGTCGGTAGGGCGATGGCTTCACTCATCGACATTGCGTGAAAGAGTTGGAAGGTTGGCAATCCGGACTCATCGCTTGTCGAAAACGGATAACACAAAGACACACTCAAGGGCAAAGGGCGCAGACGCATGGGGATCGCAAGGGGAGCGGAGCGGACGGGGCGACGTGCAAGGGCGTGGGGGCTGTGGCTCCTGGCCTGCGCATTCAGCATCGCCGCCCATGCCGGACTTGAACGCTACGACTACGATGCCCTGGGCCGTCTCATCCGGGTCATTGACGAGCAGAACCAGGTCACCGAGTATCGCTACGATGCCGTCGGCAACATCCTCCAGGTAGTCTCGGCGGGAACTCTGGTGCCTCTTTCCGTTTCCTCCATCGCCCCGGCCGTCTTCCGTCGCGGGGATGTTCGGTCGGTCGTGGTTGTCGGTACCAATCTCCTGGGCACTGGGGTGACCACCGTCGATCCGGCCCTGGACATCACCGATGTGCGCAGCGTGGCCGGGCAGATCGATTTCGTGCTCGGTGTAGGAAGCGCCGCCGCCTTGGGGCCGGGGACGCTGACCATCCGTTCCGCCGCCGGCAGCGCCAGCGCTGCCATCACCATAGCGCCTGTCCTGCCCCGCCTCACCGTCGAACCCACTCCCCTGGCCATACCGCCGGACAACACCAACCATCAATTCACCCTGCGTCTCAGCTCCTCGGACACCATCGATCACACCGTGGGCCTGTCGGCGTCCAATGCCAACATCGCCGTATCGCCGTCCTCGGTCACCATTCCCAGCGGCCAGACCAGCGTCATGGCCGGTATCACGGGCGTCATCGAGGGGCAGTCCAGCGTGGTGCTCAACTCCGCCACCCTGGGCAACAGCGCCGTGCCGGTCTATGTCACCGCCGATTTCGCCGGCCTCAACACCAGCTTTGCGCCACCCCTGGGCGTGGTGCTCACCCCGCCGGAAAGCGGAACACCTCCAATCGCCCTGGGTCCCTTTGTTTCAAGAATTCTGGGCGTCGTCACGGGCGACCATCTCCTGTCCCTCGCGCCCAAGGCAGTCCAGGTGGGCAGTGGACCTCAGCCCCTCACCATCAGCGGCTCCGGGCTTGTGACCGCGCAAAGCGTTGCCGTAATGCCGGCTGACGGCCTGACCCTGGGATCCCTTGCCATCGCGCCGGATGGAAAATCCGCCACCGTCCCCATCACCGTTGCTGCGGACGCCCCCACCACCCGTCGCCAACTGGTGCTGAGGAACGCCGCCGGCCTAGCCTTCGCCGCAGCCTCACCCGAGGCCGACCGCTTCGACGTGGTGCCGCCCCAGCCTGAAATCCTTTCCATGGACCCGCTGTTCGGCACGCCCGGCACCACGCTGACGCTCTCGCTCCGGGGCAACAACCTGACGGGCGCGCAGCAGGTCGTCTTCCAGCCCGATGCGGGCATCACCGCCAGCGACACCCCCACGGTCAGCGCCGACGGCAAGACCCTGACCACGCCGGTGACCATTCCGCCGGCTGCGCCCATCGGCGCCTATGCCGTCAGCGTCGTCACGGCCGGCGGCAGTTCCAGCACCGTGGCCGGCGATATCAACACCTTCCGCGTCGTCAACGAAATCCAGGGGGCGGTGACCCCGGTGGTCTCTCCGCTGCTCGGCGTTGTGGTGGAAAGCCTGGGCGGCGGCGGCACGTCACCGCTTTATCCGGTCTATGCCAAACCCGTGGGCGTGGCGGTGGGCGCCGTGGCCACCGGCATCGCGCCGGCCGTCGGCATCATCGGCGAAACCCTGACGGTTACTGTTCGAGGCACTGGCCTTCAGGGCATCACGGCCGCCCAATTCCTGCCATCCACCGGCCTGGTGGTGGGCGGTCCCATCGTCGCAGGGGACGGCTCATCCCTGACCTTCACTGTCGCCATCGATCCGGCGGCGCCCCAGGCGCTACGTACCGTCCGCCTGCTGGCCGGCACCGTCGTGGTCCCCTTTGCCGGCAATGGCGCCGACCTGTTCCTGGTCTCCGCGCCCGTGCCGAGAATCGAATCCGTCACCCCCAACGTCTGGCAGACCGGCCAGAATGGGCTGGTGGTCACCGTGCGCGGGCGGGATCTCAAGCCCGTTACCGGCGTTCGGCTCGAACCGGCCGATGGCGTCAGCTTCAGCGCCCCGGTCATTGATGCCACGGGCACCCTCCTGACCACCAATGCCAACATCGCGGCGGGTACGAACATTGGTCCTCGCGCCTTGATCCTCACCAACACCGGCGGTGATTCAAACCTCGAAGCGACCCCAGCCAACACCGTCACCCTCTCCGCCATGGCTGGCCAGACCTTCACGCCGGTGGTCTCACCGCTCCTGGGCGTGAGGGTGGGCGAAACTGTTCCACCGAATACCTCGGCGCCCCTGGGGCCCTTCGTGTCTCCCCTGCTTGGCGTCGTCCTGGGCGAGCCGGTCCCCGTGAGCACCGCCGTCGACACCTTCGCCCGGCCCCTGGGCGTGGCTGTCGGTTCCGTAGTCATTGCCACCGAACCGCCGGCCTTCATCCGTGGCGCCACCGGTACCCTTACGCTTCACGGTCAGGCCCTGGACGGCGCCACTGGGATTACGGTCAACCCGGCCAACGGAATCACCCTGGGGGCGCCAGCGATCTCCCCGGACGGCAGTACTCTCCAGGCATCTATTACCGTGGCCATCGATGCCGCCCTGGGCGCGCGGGATATCGTTGTCAGCAACGCAAGCGGGCGCATCCCCTATGCCAACAGCACGGCTCCGCGCCTGCAGGTCGGCGTTGGCGTTCCGGTACTGGATTCCATCACGCCCATCCTTGCCAATCAGGGCGACCGGGTCAGCCTCACCATCCGTGGCAACAATTTCACCGGCGCCACGGCGGTTCGCATCGTGCCCGCCGATGGCGTCCAGATGTCCAACACTCCCGTGGTGGACGCCACAGGCACCCAGATCACCGTGGATTTCGCCATCGCCGCCAACGCCCCCTTGGGCGCCCGGGTCATCCAGGTGCTCGTGCCGGGGGCCGAGAGCACTGCCGATCCGGTACCCGCCAATACCTTCACCATCTACGCCCCATGACAACCCCAAACATCCCTGCTGGCATAACCTCTCGTGGAAAGGAACTTCCCATGAACCCCACCTTCCTTCAACGCACCCTGATCGCAACCCTGTTGGCGCCGGCCCTGGCCTGGGCCTTCAACAGTGGCAGCACGGGCGCCGATGGCGATTTTTCACCCACGGTGAACACCGAAGTCCAGTTGCCGCCTTCCGGGGTATTCAACTTTGGTACTGTCAATATCCCCTCGGGGATCACGGTAACCTTCAAGCGGAATGTGGCCAATACGCCAGTGACCATCCTTTCCACGGGTAATGTCAGCATCGCTGGAACATTGAGTCTTAGCGGAACACGCGGCGCCAATGCCGGCGCTTCCGGTGACGGCAGCCTCGGTGACGACGGTCAACCTGGCAAGGGCGCCGCCGGAGGGTTCGACGGTGGTAGTGGCGGTCGTGCGGGGGCAACTGCAGCCGAGCGCAATGGAGGGCCGGGCAATGGGCCCGGCGGAGGTGGCGCCGGATTTCTCAACACAACCAACAACACCGTTTACAACGGTGCAGGAGGTGTTTTTGGAACTAGTCCTAGCACTTGGAGTTGTTCTGCTGGGCCAGGGGCTGCATACGGATCGAACTTGTTGCTTCCCCTGATCGGTGGCTCGGGTGGTGGTGGCGGCGGCGGCGGCGTCAACTTTACCGGCGGGGCGGGTGGCGGTGGCGGTGGCGCCATCCTCATCGCGGCATCGGGTACCCTCACCGTGACCGGAGCCATCCTGGCCAATGGTGCCGCTGGGGGTGATTCCTTCGGTGACGGCGCGGGCAGCATGGGCGGCGGCGGTAGCGGCGGCGCAATCCGGCTGATGGCCACGAGCATTGCAGGGAATGGAACCATCAGTGCTGTGAACAGTGGTGTGCCGGCAACCAGAAATAACTGGACGACCGCGGGTTATACCGTGTGTGGCACAAGTAACGGAGGGGCAACAACCGGCCTCGTAGGCAGTTCCGGCCGCATCCGCCTTGAGGCAGAAACCATTACTCGTACCGCAGCAACAACACCGTCAGCCAGTATTGGCGTGCCCGGCGCACTCTTTGTCAGCGGACTGCCCGGTCTGGTCATTACCAGTGTCGCCGGCGTCGCCGCGCCAGCGGCCCCGACAGGCGTTGCGGATATCACCCTGCCAGCGAATACGGCCAATCCCGTCACGGTAACTTTCACGACGACGGGCGTTCCGGTCGGCAACACCGTCAAGTTGACCGTTACGCCTCAGTACGGGCAGACAAGCAGCGCCATCAGTCCCGCGCTCACCGGCACCACCGAAAGCGCCACCGCCAGCGTCCAGATCACCCTGCCCGCCGGCCCGAGCACCCTCCAGGCCCAGACCACCTACACCATCGTCGCGGCCCTGGGCGATGCCCTCAGTACCTACGCCAACAACGAGCGGGTGGAAAAAGTCACCCTGACCGCCGCTCTCGGCAAGCTGGGCACCGTCACCCTGATCACCACCAGCGGCAAGGAATTCGAAGTCCCCGCCGCCGTGCTGGCCCAGGCCCAGGAAAAACTTCGGGGCTGATTGGGATAGCCCCGGAAACAACCGTCTTTCAGGCAACCGACCGAGCGGAACACGATGGCACAAAGCAATGTCCTCCAAGTTATTGAGGCGGCCGCAATCAACTTGAAACCATTTCTTGAGCCCCCGTCTCAAGAAATGTCCCATGGACAAAAGACAGTCCCCTCTCCCCTTGTGGGAGAGGGACAGGGAGAGGGGGGAAGCTCGTCCCTGCACCGATACACCCCTCACCCCAACCCGCTCTCCCACAGGGACTTCCTTCGGTCGCCGCAAGGGGAGAGGGAGTTGCTTGCCACCTGTGGCGCCTTCCGGTGGCTTGCTGCCTTTCTGTCGATCCTGGTCTGCCTGATTCCCTCCCTGGCCCCCGCCAAGGAAGGCGATTCTTCAAAGACGGCTGTCCGCACTCTCCTCTTCGGCCCCCAGACCTACGTCGCAGGTGCCCCGGCGCAACGGGAGGAGAGCTTCGACATTCCCGAAGGCGTGATCGCCCCCTTTGTGCTGTGGATCGAAAGCGGCGAGGACGGGGAGGGGAGGAACGGCCCATCGAAACAAGCCTCGCAACTCAAGGCCAGCATCGAGCTGAACGGCGTCACCGTGGTGCCTCTTGCGCGCTTTCCCAACGACGCGGCCGAGTTTGAAGTCAGCCTCAAACCGAAGGGCAACCGGCTGCGCATCCTCATGCCCGTCACTGGCAAGGGCAAACGGCCCTGGCAATTCACCCTGAGCGTCCTGGGCCGGGCCAGTCCCAGCGTCCCCGTCAGCCTTGCGCCCGACCCCCTGGCCCTGGGCACCGGCGCCGAGGGCCGGCTCATCGCCACCCTGACACCGTCGCCCCGGCAGTCCGGGCGTTTGACCGTCGCGACCGACGACACCACCATCGTCAAAGTGCCCGCCAGCGTCGAATTCGAGCGCCACCAAAGCCAGGTGCGAATTCCCGTCAAGGCCCGGGGGCCGGGCCATGCCCAGGTCCAGGCCAGCCTCGACGGCGCCAGCGTCAGCGCCGCCGTTCAGGTCATTCCCCGGGGCGTCCGCGTCACCGCGCTGGAACCGGCCCGCCTGACCTTGGCCGCAGGCGCCACCGGCAGCCTCGCCGTGCGCCTCAACGCCGCCCGGAACAACGACGTTGCCGTGGACCTCACGAGCCAACCTCCGGGCCGCGTCTCGCTGCCCGCCCGCGTCACCGTCCCCGCCGGCGAAACCCGCGCCCGCTTTGCCCTCACCGCCCGCCAGGCCGGCAGCGCCCGGATCGTCGCCCGGCTCAACAAGAGCGAAGCAAGCAGCCTCGTCACCGTCAGCGGCAGCCTGCCCAGCGTCGTCGGCCTCGCGCCCACCACCGCCACCCTCAACCTGGGCACCGCCACCGACCTGGAACTCACCCTCTCCGCCGCTCCCGCTACCCCCCTGGACGTCCAGATTACCGCCAGTCCAGAAGGTCTCGTCGCCGTGCCCGCCACGGTCACCGTGCCTGCCGGTACCCCTCGCGCCACCTTCCCCGTCGCCGCCGTGGGCTTCGGCCAGGCCACCGTCACCGCCCGGGCCAACGGCGGCAGCGCCGCCAGCCTCCTGCAAGTGGTCCCCGTGGACCTCAAACTCGTCGGTCTGAGTCCCACCCCCCTGCGCCTGACCGTGGGCGCCATCGCCACCCTGGGCGTAGACATCAATGCCATCCAGCCCGGCAACACCGACATCGCCCTTACCGTCGCCCCGGAAGGCATCGTCGCCGTGCCGCCCAGCGTCACCCTTCCCCAGGGCCAGACCCATGCCGACTTCACCGTCACCGGCCTGATCCCGGGAGACGCGATTCTCACCGCCACCGCCAACGCCAACGGCATCCCGACCACCCAGGCCACCGCCGCCCTCCATGTCTCTCCCCAGCCCGCCCACCTGGTCTCCCTGCTGCCCAACCCCCTGCCCCTGCAACAGGGCGCCGCCGGCAGCCTGAGCCTGGCCATCGACACCGCCCAGGAAACCGACACCGACATCCCCCTCACCAACGACGCCCCCGCCATCGTCCAGGCCCCGGAGATCGTGACCCTCCCCGCCGGCCAGACGAGCACCGGCATTCCCCTCCTGGCCCTGGCCCCCGGCAGCGCCCAACTGAGCGTCACCCTCAACGGCAGCCGCCTCGTCACCCGAGTGGACGTGAGCCCGCCACCCCCCGTCGTCATCGGCTTCACCCCACCCCAGCTCACCCTGCCCAAGGGCCGCCCCGGTGGTCTGCATGTGCTGCTCGACCGCGCCCCCAACGCCCCCGTGACCGTCGCCCTTCTGAGCAGCGCCCCTGCCATCGCCGCCGTGCCCGCCAGCGTCACCGTCCCGGCCGGCGCCCTGGAGGCCGAATTCCCCGTCAGTGCCCTGGCCGAAGGCAGCGCCACCATCACCGCCAACCTGAATGGCGCCAGCGTCAGTACCACCGTCACCATCGCCCCGCCCGAACCCTCCGCCCTCGTCATCGCCCCCCAGAATCCCACCGTCTTCGCCACCGACAGCATCGCGCTGAGCGCCACCACCACCCTGACCGACGGCAGCGAACGGGACGACACCGCCCGCGTCGCCTGGACCGTGGCCGACCCCGCCATTGCCAGCATTGCCAGCGACGGCACCCTCTCCGCCCTGGCGGCCGGCGCCACCCCCTTCCAGGCCCGGCTCGACTACACCGACAGCCAGGGCGCGCCGGGTCACCTGGCGCAAAGCACCTCCCTGACCGTCAAAGCCGCTTCCGCCCTGGGCCTGTCCACCGCCACCGGCACCCTCACCGTCGGCGAAAGCGCCGACGTCATCGTCACCAGCGCCGACCCCGCCGACAGCCGGGGCCTGGCCGTCACCCTGACCACCGATGTCCCCGGCCTGGACCTGCCCGCCACGGTGCGCATCGAGCCGGGGCAGGGGAGCGCCGTCTTCCGCGTCACCGCCGTGGCGCCGGGCACCCCGACCCTCAGCGCCAGCGCCCCCGGCCGCACCCCCGCCCGCCTGAGCTTCACCCTGCGTCCCCCCTACGGCATCACCGGCATGACGCCGACGGCCGGCCCCGTCGGCACCCCGGTCACACTGACCGGCATCAACTTCGATCCCGACCCTGCCAAAAACGACGTGCGTTTCAACGGCGAACGGGCCGTGGTGGGCAGCGCCCGCCTGACCGAACTCAAGGTCATCGTCCCCGTCCGTGCCGGCAGCGGCCCCGTGACGCTCACCACCACACGGGGTCTCGCCACCGCCCCCAGCCCCTTCGAGGTCCAGGCCCTCCAGGGCTTCGACATCCGCCTGGCCCCCGCCGCCGTGCAGATTCCCCTGGGCGGCAATGGCGCCACCCGCGTAACACTCGCCAGCGTGGGCCTCGCCGCCTATCGCCAGGGCGTGAGCCTCGCCGTGACCGGCCTGCCGCCGGGCCTCACCGCCCAGGCCGTGCCGGTCCAACTGGCCGCCGGCAGCGACGTCATGCTCAACTTCAGCGCCGCCACGGGTGTCGCTCCCGGTAATTACAGTCTCACCATCACCGGCACCGGCCCCCTGGACCTGGGCACTGCCACCCGCAGCGCCCCCCTGAGCGTGACCGTGCTGGACGCCTCGGCCACCACCGTGAGCGGGCGGGTGCTCCACGCCGAAGACGACCGCCCCTTCGTGGGCGCCCGTCTCCGCCTGGGGGGCCAGGAAACCTACACTGACGAAACCGGCGCCTACCGTTTCCTGAATCCTGCGGTCCTGGGGGACCAGGTCATCCTCATCGACGGCCACACCGCCAACACCGAGGCCCTGCGCTACCCCTCCGCCATCGCCATGCCCGTCATGATCCAGGCCGGACGAGACAACCTGGCCTTGACCAGCTACCTCCAGGCCGTGGATGCCGCCAAGGCCGTGACCATTGTTCCTGGCCAGGCCACCAGCGTCATGATGGCCGATCTCCCCAATTACAGCCTCAACATTCCCCAGGGCGCCATTCTTTACGGCTGGGACGGCACCCCCGTCACCCAGATCAACGTGCGCACCGTGCCGGTGGACCGGCTGCCCATCAAGCCCCTACCCGAAGGCGTGGAAGCCCGCACTGTCTATCTGTACTACTTCTTCCGAGAAGGGGGTGCCAACCCCACCCAGCCCATTCCCGTCACCCTGATCAACGACACCGACGCCGAGCCCGGCGAGAAAGTGGAGCTTTGGTACTACGACGAATCCACCCGCCCCGACCCCAACAGCAACCAATGGCGTGTCATGGGCCTGGGCACCGTCTCCGACGACGGCAAGCGCATCGTCTCCGACCCGGGTGTTGGCATTCCCAAATTCTGTTGCGGCGCCGGCTTTGCGCGGAACAACCGACCCACGCGTGACCAGGGCGGCAAGGGCGGCGACGGGAAAGGCCCGACGTCGTGCAATCCGGTGGACCTGGCCAGCGGCAACAACCTGGCCTTCCAGAATCGGCCCTTCGGCATCGCGGGGCGGATGCCCCTGAACCTGGACCTGCAATACCGCTCCACCAACCGATTCCTCAGCAACTTCGGTCGCGGGGTCACCTTCGCCTACGACTGGGGCATCCGCGCCCAGGCCGACGTCATCGTGCTGATCTCCCCTGACGGCATCCGCTACGTCCTCTCGAAGGAAGCCGATGGTCTCTACCGCCAGCGGGAAGGCAGGGCCGGCGCCCAGGGCTGGGAAGCCTGGCGCACTGGCACCGGCACGACGGTGAGATTCCCCGACGGCCGGGAAATGGACTTCGGCCTGATGAGTAACCTGGCGGCAATCCGGGACCCCAACGGCAACCGGACCACCTTCACCCTGAGCCCCACCACCGGACTGATCGAAACCCTCACCGACCCCGGCGGTCGGACCTACCGCTTCGAAGGCGTTCCCTTCGGCACCGACGGTATCGCCGTGGCCAGCATCACCGACGACCTGGGTCGCCGTCTGGGCCTGGAGATCAACCGCACCAACGGCAACCTGACCCGGCTGACCGACCCGGCCGGTTACGTCACCACCTACGAATACGACAGCAACAGCCGCATCAGCCGGCGCATCGATCCACGGGGCTACAGCCGGCAGTTCTTCTATGGCGACTATGGCCGCACCCTCAAGGAAATCCTGGAAGACGGCAGCGAGGTCAACTACGCCTACGGCGCCCTGGGCAGCCAGGTCGTCGAGACCCGCATGACCGACGCCAATGGACAGACCACCGCCTACCGCTGGAACGGCCAGGGCTATCCCACCCGCACCACCGACCCCCTGGGCCGCAGCACCACCGAAACCCGGGACTTCACCAAAAACCTGCTCCTGGCCAGAACCGACCCCCTGGGCCGCAGCACTCGGTACACCTACGACGCCAAGGGCAACCGAACCAGCGTCAAGGACTCGCAAGGCAACCTCACCCTCTACGACTACGATCCGGTCTTCAACAAACCCACCCGCATCACCGACCCCCTGGGCAACGTCACCCAACACGCCTACGACGGCCAGGGCAACCTCATCGCCACCACCACCCCAGAAAACGAGACCACCCGGTTCACCTACACCCCCCAGGGCCAGGTGGAAACCGTCACCGACCCCCTGGGCCGCGTCACCCGGATGACCTACGACCCCCAGGGCAACCTGATCCGGACCACCAACCCCCAGGGCAACAGCACCGACCTGGCCTACGACGCCGCCAACCGCCTGGCCCAAATCACCAGCCCCAGCGGCCTCACCGCCCGGCGGGCCTACGACGTGCTGGACCGCCTCAGCGAAACCACCGACCCACAGGGCAACGTCACCCGAATAACCTACGACCCCCAGGACCGGCTCCTCTCCCTGACCGACCCCCTCGGCCACGCGGTGGAGACCAATACCTGGGACGCCCGGGGAAGATTGGCCCAACGCACCGACGCCCAGGGCCAGAGCAGCACCTGGACCTACGACGGCAACGGCAACCCGCTCACCGCCACCGACCGCCAGGGCCGTATCACCCGCTATGCCCACGACGCCGCCAACCGCCTGAGCGAAGTCAGCGACCCGGAAGGGCGGACCACCCGCTACGACTACGACCTCGCGGACAACTTGGCCCGCATCTCCGACAACCGCAGCGGCGACCTGCTCTTCAGCTACGACGAGCAAGACCGCCTGACCCGCATCGCCAGCGACCAGGGCACTGTCGAATACCGCTACGACGTGCTGGGACGGCGCACCCAGCGCCTCATCAACGGCGGCGACCCCACTGACTATCGGTACGACCGGGCCGGGCGCATCACCCAAATCACCTACCGGGGCAAGACCGTCAGCTACCAATACGACCCAGCGGGCCGCCTCATCAAGAAGACCCTGCCCAACGGAATCACCCAGCAATACACCTGGGACAACGGCGACCGCCTGACTCAGCTCAAGATCGCCAAAGCCGACGGCACCCCGCTCGAAACCCTGGACTACCAGTACGACGCCGACGGCAAGCGCATCCAGAAGAACAGCGGCGGGTCGAGCCAGCCCGAAACCCCCATGGCGGCCAGCTACGATCAAGCCAACCGTTTGACCCAACTCACCCTGAACCCCAACACCCCAAATGCGAAGACCTACACCCTGAGCTACGACCCCCAGGGCAATCTCACCCGGAAGCAGAACAGCAACGATCCCCAGGACAGCACCACCTACACCTGGGATGCGAGGGGACGGCTGACCCAACTGCAAAGCCCCACCCACCAGGCCAGCTTCCAGTACGACCCCCTGGGCCGGCGGATATCTAAGACCGTGAATGGCAGTACCGTGCAGTATCTCTACGACGGGCAGCAGGCCATCGCCGAGATCAGGAACAACGCCGTGGAGGCCACCTACCACACCGGCATTGCATTGGATGAAGTGCTGGCGAGGTACGCCGCCTCAGGCAACCGCACCCTGCTCACCGACGCCCTGGGCAGCGTGATCGCCCAGACGGATGAGAACCAGAGCCCGAGCAATTGGTACGCTTACAGCCCGTATGGCGAAACCCAGACCATCGGCCCGGATAATGGAAACCCGCTGCAATACACCGGGCGGGAGAATGATGGGACGGGGCTTTACTATTACCGGGCCAGGTACTTTGATCCCGTTGGGAAACAGTGGCTGAGTGACGATCCGATTGGCCTTGCCGGCGGCCTCAATCAGAGGGCGTATGTCAGTGGGGATCCGGTGAGTAATACGGATCCGACGGGGCTAGTCAAAGTTCATGGAAACTGGTGCGGTCCAGATTGGACTGGTGGATTTGAAAAGCCATGGGATGAGCTATCTGTAGCAGAACGTGCCAGTGTTATGGCACCGAGAGATGATCTCGATACCGCGTGCATGGTTCACGATATGTGTTATGCATCTTGCCGAAATAAAGGTGAATGTGGGGGTGGGGATTACCTAAAACGTGAAACATGTATGAAAGCTTGCGATGATGCCCTTGCAATCGAAGCCGGTAAATATGGTGGATTAGATGGTTTTGCTGTTAGTCAGGCAATGAGGCGGCCAGGGCCTAGAACGAATATGACATATGAGGACATTAGTAATATGGCACCCATACAACCGGGAAGAAAGCTATGGAACGCGAGGAAATAGTTCCAGGTTGGGTCGAAACCGTTGGGCGGTTGCTCTGCGCAATTAGGGTTTCGTTGTTTTTATTTATCGAATTTTCTAGCCCTGCAATGGGCGGTGCACAATGGCAACTCGGCTATATGTATATATGGATTGTGGACCTTCCCGTCACTGTGCTTTATTGGTGGCTACCTACTCCGATTGGCGAGGCCATCATTGGTCCAATGTGGTGGTATCTCATACCAAGGCTTCTATGGTGGGTATGCCATAAGGTAAAAGAAAAAATTAAAAGCAATAAGGGATCTTGAGAAAATTGATTTTGAATATCCAATAGTTTCCTTCTCCCGTGGACGTCTCCCTTCTATTCCTCCTCACCTGCCTACTTCTGACGGCAGCGTTCCTCTTCTCCCCGTTCCGGCTGTTCCCCGCCTTCCCTCGTCGTTTCCCCCTTCGCATCAATCCCCGTCTGCCGTCGTACCGTGAATCAGCGCAAAGAAGCCTGGTAATCCCCAGCTTCCGAAGCGCTGCCGATGCGCTTCGCCGTATCGTTGGCCTCCTCTGGCGGACAGTCTACCGCCAGACTGCCACCCGCAGCGCCCCCCTGAGCGTGACCGTGCTGGACGCCTCGGCCACGACAGTGAGCGGGCGGGTGCTCCACGCCGAAGACGACCGCCCCTTCGTGGGCGCCCGCCTCCGCCTGGGGGGCCAGGAAACCTACACCGACGAAACCGGCTATTACCGTTTCCTGAATCCCCCGGTCCTGGGGGACCAGGTCATCCTCATCGATGGTCACACCGCCAACACCGTGGCCCTGCGCTACCCCTCCGCCATCGCCATGCCCGTCATGATCCAGGCCGGACGGGACAACCTGGCCTTGACCAGCTACCTCCAGGCCGTGGATGCCGCCAAGGCCGTGACTATCGTGCCCGGCCAGGGCACCAGCGTCATGATGGCCGATCTCCCCAATTACAGCCTCAACATTCCCCAGGGCGCCATTCTTTACGGCTGGGACGGCACCCCCATTACCCAGATCAACGTGCGCACCGTGGCGGTGGACCGGCTACCCATCAAACCCGTGCCCGAAGGCGTCAACGTCAAGACTGTCTACCTCTACTACTTCTTCCGGGAAGGGGGCGCCAACCCCACCCAGCCCATCCCCGTCACCATGGCCAACGACATGGGGGCACTGCCGGGCGAGAAGGCCGACCTCTGGTATTACGACGAATCGACGACCCCGGACCCCAACAGCAACCAGTGGCGCATCATGGGGCAGGGCACCGTCTCCGACGATGGTCTCTCCATCGTCTCCGACCCGGGCGTGGGGATTCCCAAGTTCTGCTGCGGCGCCGGCTTCGCCAGCCCGGCGCCGCCGCCGGAACCGCCGGGGAGCTGCCCGGACCCCGGCCCCAAGACCGAGAACCCCGTGATCTATGGCACCGGTGTCGCCACCGTCATGGAAGACCACAGCCTGGGGTTGAACGGCCTGGTGCCCACCCGGCTGGGGTGCAGCTACAACTCCCGCACCGACCGGATCGGTCCCTTCGGGCGGGGCACCGTGCTCAGCACCGAATGGGAACTGGCTCCCAGCGGCGGCGCCCTGGTGCTGATGAGTCCGGCGGGCCACCGCTGGGTGCTGAGCAAAGGCAGCGACGGCATCTACCGCACCGCCCCCGGTCGCACCGGGGCCGAAGGGGTCGAAGCCACGGCTACCACCGATACCGCCCTGGTGCGTTTCCCCGAGGGCACGCAATACGAGTTTGCCAAATACGCCCGACGCGGCAACTGGGGCCTCAAGCGCCAGACCGATCCCCATGGCAACCAGACCCTCATGGCCCGCAGCGGTGGCAGCACCCCCGGCCTGTTGCAAAGCGTGACGGACCCCAACGGACGGGTGTTCCAGATCACCTACAGCGGCAGCCAGATCAGCCGCATCACCGACCCCCTGGGGCGGACCCTGGACTTCGCCTACGACGGCAATGCTCGACTGAGCCAGGTGACCGATCCCACCGGCAACACCACGCGTTATGAATGGGACGCCGCCAACCGCATCGCCGCCAAGACCAACGCCCGGGGCCTGCGCACCAGCTACACCTACGACGGCAACGGTCGGGCACTTACCGAGACCTTCGCCGACGGCAGCGGCTACCGCTTTGACTATCAAGTGACGGGTGGCCGGGTAATGCAAACCACGGTGACCGATCCCCGGAGCAACCGGGAACTCTGGCGCTTCAATGGCCTGGGGGACTGGACCCGCCGCGAAGATCCCCTGGGGCGCATCAGCACCCGCAGCCTGGACGCGAGCCGCAACCTGGTCCTGGCCCAGACCGACCCCCTGGGCCGCACCACCCGCTATACCTACGACGCCAAGGGAAATCGCACCAGCGTCAAGGATCCCCAGGGCAACGTCACCCTCTATGACTACGACCCCTTCTTCAACAAACCCACCCAGATTACCGACCCCCTGGGCAACGTCACCCAACACGCCTACGACGGCCAGGGCAACCTCATCGCCACCACCACCCCAGAAAACGAGACCACCCGGTTCACCTACACCCCCCAGGGCCAGGTGGAAACCGTCACCGACCCCCTGGGCCGCGTCACCCGGCTCAATTACGACCCCCAGGGCAACCTGATCCGGACCACCGACCCCCTGGGTAACACCACCGACCTGGCCTACGACGCCGCCAACCGCCTCGCCCAAATCACTAGCCCCAGCGGCCTCACCGCCCGGCGGGCCTACGACGTGCTGGACCGCCTTACCGAAACCACCGACCCCAGCGGCAACGTCACCCGAATAACCTACGACCCCCAGGACCGGCTCCTCTCCCTGACCGACCCCCTGGGCCACGCCGTCGAGACCAACACCTGGGACGCCCGGGGAAGATTGGCCCAACGCACCGACGCCCAGGGCCAGCGCAGCGCCTGGACCTATGACGGCAACGGCAACCCGCTCACCGCCACCGACCGCCAGGGCCGTATCACCCGCTATGCCCACGACGCCGCCAACCGCCTGACCGAAGTCACCGACCCGGACGGCCGCAGCACCCGCTACGACTACGACCTTGCGGACAACCTGGCCCGACTCTCCGACAACCGTAGCGGCGACCTGCTCTTCAGCTACGACGAGCAGGACCGCCTGACCCGCATCGCCAGCGACCAGGGCACCGTGGAATACCACTACGACGTGCTGGGACGGCGCACCCAGCGCCTCATCAACGGCGGTGACCCCACCGACACCCAATACGACCGGGCCGGGCGCATCACCCAAATCACCTACCGAGGCAAGACTGTCAGTTACCAATACGACCCAGCGGGCCGGCTCATCAAGAAAACCCTGCCCAACGGAATCACCCAGCAATACGCCTGGGACAACGGCGACCGCCTGACCCAGCTCAGGATCGCCAAAGCTGACGGTAGCCCCATCGAAACCCTGGACTACCAGTACGACCCGGACGGTAAGCGCATCCAGAAGAACAGCGGCGCCACCAGCGTTTCTGAGACCCCCATGGCGGCTACCTACGATGCCGCCAACCGCCTCACCCAACTGACAATCAACCCCGGCCCCAATGCCAAGACCTACACCCTGAGCTACGACCCCCAGGGCAATCTCACCCAGAAGCAGAACAGCAACGATCCCCAGGACAGCACCACCTACACCTGGGATGCGCGGGGAAGGCTGACCCAACTGCAAAGCCCCACCCACCAGGCCAGCTTCCAATATGACCCCCTGGGCCGGCGCATCAGCAAGACCGTGAATGGCAGCACCGTGCAGTATCTCTACGACGGCGCCCAAGCCATCGCCGAGATCAGGAACAACGCCGTGGATGCGACCTATCACACCGGCATCGCCCTGGATGAAGTGCTGGCGCGATATGCGGCCAGCGGCAACAAGACCTTGGTCATGGATGCATTAGGCAGCGTCATCGCTCAGACGGACGAGAGCCAGAGCCCCTCCAACTGGTACGCTTACAGCCCCTACGGAGAAACCCAGAGCATCGGCCCGGACAACGGAAACCCCCTGCAATATACGGGGCGGGAGAATGATGGGACGGGGGTGTATTACTATCGGGCGCGGTATTACGATCCTGTGGGGACGCAGTGGCTGAGTGACGATCCGATTGGCCTTGCCGGCGGCCTCAATCAGAGGGCGTATGTCAGTGGGGATCCGATATCGCTCTCCGATGCGCTAGGATTGGATCCAGCTAACGGCCGTGGATTCTCAACCCATTACGGGAACTGGTGTGGAAGGAACTGGAGTGGCGGCAAGTCAGGGCCAATCATTTCCTCGACTCCAGATGGGCCAGTCGATAGCTTGGATGCTTGCTGTATGGCCCACGACTACTGCTTCGCTGAGGTGGAAGACGAATCGTGCCCGCTGTCTAAACGCAAGAAGAAAGAGGCTCTCGAGCAATGTAACGCAACTCTCGCCAGATGTTCGAGAGCGTTATCCAATAACGGACGTGGTTGGCCGTCTCCCCCAAGCAACACAAATGATGCGTACTTCTATAAACAGAAGCTGCAATCAGTCTTCAAATAGGTGATAGGCAGTAATGGTTAAATCTCACCCGGCTATTGCATTATTCTTGTCTATTGTTCATGCGGCAATCATATTTATTGTCTGGCTATATGACGCGCAAAAGGATGTTTTTTTTATTCCAACCCCGATATGGGCCTTGATGGTTTGGGCGTGGCCGGCATGGCCAACAGTATTTGCTTCGACTAAGAAATACTGGCTATTTGCTGCGTCGTGTCTTGTTGGTGCGGCTCTTGTTTTTCCTGTGGCACCGACAGCCTGGTTCGCTACCTCCGCATACCTCTTTGGATTTGCCCCGTAGAAGAACGTGCAGCGAACTGCCTGCCTGCCCCGTCCAACTGTCCATCAATCGATGTCGTGTGCGATGCACCGTAATTTTCCCGAAACCTGTTGCCCGGACGCCGTGATTCAGTGACGGGCGTGGACGTTTTCCGGGTTTTTCAATGCTTCCTCTCCGCTGAAACCGGCCGGATTTCAGCGAATGCCGATTTCCGCGTGGCCGAAGACCTGCCGGTCCCGGACAGCAGCGGCGATGATCCCGGACACCGGGTGTGGCTACCAGCGCATCCAGTTCCGACTTCAGCGTGAGAAACAAGCCGCTTTGAGCGGCTCACATAATGTAGGGCGCCTGACTAGCGTCTGGTGCCTACCCCGGACGTCACGGATCCATCCCTGCGGTTCAGGGCTTCCTGAAGAATCCGAATGATGCGGGCCGTCTCGTGAAAATCCTGCATCACGTCCAGGCCGGCGTTATAGAAATGCTCGATGGCATGGGGCGTCAGGGTCAGTTTGCGTGGCCCCTCCCGGTAGAGCATCTGCCGCTTTTGCAGTTCCTTCACCTTGCGGCGCACGGTTTCCCGGGGAATGCCAGTGGCTTCGCTGATGGACAGGGCATTACAGGGGGCCACCTGCTCTTCCTGCAAGGCCCGCAGCACATCATTGCGGTTCAGGGCTGATGCCGCAATTTCCTGGATGTTCAGGCTGCGCATGGCCCGCGCCACGTTGTACTGGGCAATTTCGCCGAAGACCAAAAACAGCGTCAGGTCCCCGTCGAACATACGGTAGGCGCGGCGCAATATCTCCTGGGTGAAGCTGCCGGCAAACGTACTCAGGATCATGCGGTCCGTTTCAGTGTTCACTGTCTGGGCGGCGAGATATCCCAGGCTGACGGAGGGGCTGCGGGGATGGGGTGGGGTGCGTGGCATCGTTGAAGTCCCGGGTGAAGGCGTCAAACTACCCATGATGGGTGTTTTGGTCAAATTTTGTGCAGGGGGAACCTTATGATCGGTTCACCTTACATGTACTGGAGTTCGACACATGCGTACCAATGTCTGCGAAATGCTTGGCATCGACGTTCCCATCTTCGCCTTCACTCACTGCCGCGACGTGGTGGTCGAGGTTTCCAGGGCTGGCGGCCTGGGGGTCCTGGGCATGGTTGGTTTCAGCGTCGAGCAGGTGAAGGAGGAACTCGACTGGATCGACGCCCACATCGGTGACAAGCCCTATGGCGTGGACATTGTGATCCCCCAGAAATACGAGGGTATCGGCCAGGCCGATCCCGCGCAACTGGAGCAAAAGCTCAAGGCCATGGTTCCTCAAGGTCACCATGATTTCGCTGCGAAAATTCTCAAGGACCACGGTGTCCCCGAGTGGCCGGATGACAGCGAGATGGGCCTGATCGGCTGGACCGAGGCCACCGCCCGGCCCCAGTTGGAAGAGGCCCTGAAACGGCCTAACGTGCGTCTGGTGGCCAACGCGCTGGGCACGCCGCCCCAGGAAGTGATCGACGAGATCCACGCCTCCGGCCGGCTGGTGGCGGCCCTCTGCGGCAAGATCAAGCAGGGCCTGCAACACAAGGCGGCGGGGGTAGACATCATCATCGCCCAGGGCGCGGAGGGCGGTGGCCATACCGGCGACATCGGCTCCATCGTGCTCTGGCCTCAGATGGTGGATGCCGTGGCGCCCACGCCGGTGTTGGCAGCCGGTGGTGTCGGCAATGGCCGCCAGATGGCGGCGGCCCTGGCCATGGGCTGTGCCGGCGTGTGGACGGGCTCCCTCTGGCTGACCGTCACCGAGGCTCATGCCGAGCCGGCCCAAAAGGAGGAGTTGCTCAAGGCAACCTCTGAAGACACGGTGCGCTCCCGTTCCTGGACCGGAAAGCCGGCGCGCATGGTGCGCAACGACTGGACCGAGGCCTGGGAGGCGCCTGAGAATCCCAAGCCCCTGGGCATGCCCTTGCAGGGCTTGGTGTCGGCTGATGCCATCCGCCGCACCTCCCGTTATGCCGGGGTGGCCGATACCCGTAAGGTGATCTTCAATCCCTGCGGCCAGGTGATCGGCCAGATCAATCAAGTCGAGTCCAGCAAGGAAGTGGTCTTCCGCCTGCTCAACGAGTATGTGGATACCCTGGAACGCCTGAATGGCTTGCTCGACGGCAAGGCGTGATGTGATGACGAAGGAAACAAAACCGCTTTCCGGCATCCGCATCCTGGACTTTTCCCAGTACCTGCCCGGTCCCTTGTGCACCCAGCATCTTGGGGATCTGGGGGCCGACGTCATCAAGATCGAGAACCGCAAGGGCGGTGACCTGTCCCGGCCCACGCCCGACGGCTCCACTTCCCAGATGTTCCTCAAGGTGAACCGCAACAAGCGATCTTTGGCCGTGGATTTGCGTCAGCCCGAGGGCATCGACATTATTCGGCGCCTGGTGAAGGAGGTCGATGTGCTGGTGGAAGGCTTCCGTCCCGGCGTGATGGACAAGCTGGGATTGGGTTACGGGGCGCTCTCCGCCCTCAATCCGCGTCTGGTCTATTGCGCCATCACCGGCTACGGCCAGGACGGCCCCTTCCGCGAGTTCGGCGGCCACGACATCAACTACCAGAGCCTGTCCGGGGTACTGGAGCAAAGCGGTGCCGCCGGTGGGCCGCCGGCACCGGGAGGCTTTCAGATCGCCGACATCGCCGGCGGCTCTCTTACCTCTGCCATGTCCATTCTGGCGGCCCTGGTGGATGCCCAGCGCAGCGGCCAGGGGCGCTTCGTCGATGTTTCCATGACCGATGCGGCCCTGGCCTGCATGGTCATGGGCCTGTCCACCATGGACTCCTTCGGCAATGGCCGCCCCTTGCCACGGGGCGAGGATTACACCAACGGCAGGCTGCCCTGCTACGGTGTCTATGAAACTGCCGACGGCCGTCACGTGGCCCTGGGCGCCCTGGAACCCCAGTTCTGGCAGGCCTTCTGCACGGCAGTGGCGCGGCCCGACCTGATGGCCAAGGGCTGGGCACTGGGCGCCGAGGGAGAAACAGCCAAGGCCGAGATCGCGGCGCTGATCAAGGACCGCAGCCTCCAGGCGTGGTCGGAACTGCTGTTTACCGTCGACGGTTGCGCCACGCCGGTGCTGCGTCTCGATGAAGTGCTGGAACATCCGCTGACCCGGGCCCGGGGCATGGTGCACGAAGGGCTGAGCCCGGAAGGCAAGCCCTACCGCCAGTTCGCCTTCCCCGCGAAGATGAGCGGCTACCAGTTCTCCGTGGACCGTAATCCGCCCGCCTTGGGTGAGCACAACGATGAGCTATTGAAATCCCTCGGTTACGGCGATGAGGAAATCGCCGCACTGCATTCCAGGAATGTGGCCTGACCGGCCCAACGCAAGGAGAAAATCATGGCACTGCATCTGTTCGACAAATGGCGCGCCCAGTCCCCCTACTACAACGAGAGCCACGACGAGTGGGCCATGACGGTCCGCAAGTTCGTGGAAAAAGAGGTCAATCCCTACATCAACCAGTGGGAGGATGACGAGGAGGTGCCCCGGGAACTGAGCGTCAAGGCTGCGGAGGTGGGCATCATCCAGTTGGGCTTCCCCGAGGAATACGGCGGCATCAGCGAGGGGGTGGATGCCTTCCACGGTATCGTCGCCGCCAATGAATTGGCCCAGTCCGGTTCCAGCGGTCTGACCGCCGCCCTGTTCATGCACGGCGTGGCCCTGGTGCCCATCATGAAGTTCGGCAGCGAGGAGATGAAGCGCCGCATCGCCCCGGACGTGCTGGCCGGCCGCAAGCTGATGGCCATCTGCTTGACCGAGCCCTCCGGTGGTTCCGACCTGGCGGCGATCCAGACCCGGGCCGAGAAGCGTGGCAACAAGTGGATCCTCAACGGCTCCAAGACCTTCATCAGCAACGGCATGCGGGCCGACTACTACACGGTCTGCGCCCGCACCGGCGGGCCCGGTCCCGACGGCCTGAGCCTGTTCCTGGTGGAAAAGGGCATGCCCGGTTTCACCCAGACCAAGCTGAAGAAAATGGGCTGGCATTGTTCCGACACGGCCACCCTGTATTTCGACGACGTGGAACTGCCGGCCGAGAATCTGCTCGGCCCCGAGAACATGGGTTTCCTCGCCACGGTGAAGAACCTCAACAACGAACGGGCGGGCCTGGCGGCTGGTGCCTGCGCCTATGCCCGTTGCGCGGTGGAGGAGGCCTACGACTGGGCCTGCCAGCGGGAAACCTTCGGCAAGCCCCTGATCAAGAATCAGGTGATCCGCCACAAGTTCGCCGAGATGATGCGCCAGATTGCTGCCTCCCAGGCCCTGGCCGACCAGATGGTGTGGGCCATGATGCACGACAAGCTGGATTTCGCCATGCTCTCCCTGTCCAAGGTGCAGGCCACCCGCACCCTGGAGAACGTGGCCCGCGAATGCGCCCAGATCCTCGGCGGCGCCTGCTTCATCCGCGGCTGCAAGATCGAGCGCATCTACCGCGATGTGCGGCCCCACGCCATCGGCGGTGGCTCCGAGGAGGTCATGCTCGACTTTGCCGCCCGCCACATGGGCTTCGCCTGAGGCGCGGGAACATCATCATGCATTCCGTTCCCGATTCCACTCCCGTCATCGTCGGTGTTGGCCAGCACTGCCCCAGGACCTTCGATCCTTCGCTTCCCTGCGCCCCGTCCGATCTGGTGGCCGAGGCGGCCAGGAAGGCCCTGGCCGATTCCGGCCAGGGCGAGGCGCTGCGCCAGGCGATCGACACGGTGGTGTTCTTCAAGCTGTTCGCGGACATGGGCTTCGCGCCCTCGCCGCTGGGCCGTTCCACCAAGCCACCCCGCTCGCTTACCTGGCGCTTGGGGATTGATCCACCCCAGGTGATCTATTCCGGCGTCGGCGGCAATCTGCCCCAGAAGATGGTGAACGATTACGCCGAAGCCATCGCCAGGGGCGAAACCAAGACCGTGCTGCTGGCGGGCGGCGAGTCACTGCGCATCACCGCGGAAGCCGTGCGCGCCGGCATCAAGCTCGACTGGAACGAGGATCCCCCCGGCGACATGGTGGATCTGGGCCAGGGCGACGACATGGTCGCCCTGGATTACGAATTTCCCCACGGCGTGGGCTTGCCCACTTGGTCGTACCCCCTGTTCGAGAACGCGATCCGCGGCCAGAAGGGACGCACCGTGGCCCAGCACCAGAAGGTGCTGGGCGAACTGTGGGCGGGTCTGAATAGGATCGCCCTGGCCAACCCCCTGGCTGCCGCGCCCAGCGCCAAGACTGCGGCGGAAATGGCCACGCCCGGCCCCGACAACCGGCTGATCAGCTTTCCCTACACCAAGGTGATGAACGCCAACGACCGGGTGGACGAGGCGGCCGCCGTGATCCTCACTTCCGCCGGCACCGCCCGGGCCCTGGGCATCGATCCCTCGCGCTGGGTCTTCCTGCGGGGCTGCGGCGACGCCAAGGCGCGCATGCGCACCACCGACCATATCGATTTCCACAGCTCGCCGGCCCTGGCCCTGTGCGCGAAAAAAGCCCTGGCCCAGGCCGGGATCGGCATCGATCAGGTGGATTTCTTCGATATCTACAGCTGCTTCCCTGCGGCGGTAGAACTGGGCTGCGACGCCTTGGGGCTGCGGGAGGGCGACCCCCGTCCCCTGACCGTGACCGGCGGCCTGCCCTTCTTCGGCGGGCCGGGCAACGCCTACGTGCTGCATTCCATCGCCGAGACCGTGGAATGGCTGCGCCGGGGCCGCGGCAAGTACGGCCTGGTCACTGGCAACGGCGGCTTCATGTCCAAGCAGTCGGTGGGCATCTACTCTACCGAGCCGGGTACAGGTCCATGGCAGCGGGAAGATCCGGCCGTCTATCAGGCCGAGCTGGATGCGGTGCCTTCGCCCCGCGTGGAGCTGGCCCCCAGCGGCCCGGCGCGCATCGAGACCTACACGGTGATCTGCGAAAAAGGCGTGCCCGCGCGGGGCGTGATCATCGGCCGCCTGCTGGCGGACGATGCCCGCTTTGTCGCCAACACGCCCCAGGACCGCCCCGATATCCTGCAATGGCTGATGGAAGGCGAACCCCTGAACACGGAAGGCAGCGTGGTCAGCGACAAAGGCCGCAACACCTTCGTACCTGCCCGGTTTCTTTAACGGCTATGGTGGCAGGTGCCACTCTTGATAATGAAACCCGTCACCCCGGCGCAGGAACGTCACCCCGGAATGCCTGAATCCGGGGCCGGGGTCCAGATCGGTGGCTGGATTCCGGCTTTCGCCGGAATGACGAGGGGCGGATTGTCAGGTTTCTCGGAATTTTTGCATTTCATGTTAGGGACATAAGATGAAACTTGGACTGCAACTCGGCTACTGGGGCGCCAAGCCCCCCGCCGACGGCAATGTGGGCATCGCCCGCACCGCCGAATCCCTGGGCTTCGATTCGGTATGGACCGCCGAGTCCTGGGGCAACGACGTGTTCACGCCCCTGGCCTGGATTGGCGCCCATACCTCGAAGATCAAGCTGGGCACCGCCATTGCCCAGCTCTCGGCGCGCACACCGACGGCCTGTGCCATGGCGGCCCTGGCCCTGGACCATCTCTCCAGCGGGCGCATGATCCTGGGCCTGGGGGTCTCCGGCCCCCAGGTGGTGGAGGGCTGGTACGGCCAGCCTTTCGAGAAGCCCCTGGCCCGCACCCGCGAGTACGTGGATATCGTGCGCCAAGTGCTGCGCCGGGAGGCGCCGGTGAGCAGCGCCGGGCCCCATTACCCGCTGCCCTACACGGGGCCCGGCGCCACCGGCGTGGGCAAACCCCTGCGCCCCATCGTCCATCCCCTGCGGGCCGACCTGCCCATCTACCTGGGGGCCGAAGGACCGAAGAACGTGAGCCAGACCGCCCGCATCGCCGATGGCTGGCTGCCCGTCTATTACAGCCCCTTCCGCCAGGAGGTCTATGCCGACCAGCTCAAGGAGGCCAGGCCCGGCTTCGAGATCGCGCCCCTGGTTCTGGTGAATATCGATGACGACCTGGAAAAGGCCCTGCTGCCGGCCAAGATGATGCTGGCCTTCTACATCGGCGGCATGGGTTCCCAGGAACACAACTTCCACAAGAACCTGATGTGCCGCATGGGTTTCGAGGCCGAGGCCAACAAGATCCAGGAGTGCTTCCTGGCGGGCCGGCAGGCAGAAGCCATCCAGTACGTGCCCACCCAGTTTGCCGATGAGATCACCCTGTCTGGCCCGAAGGCGCGGATCAAGGAGCGGCTCCAGGCCTGGCGGGAATCCCCGGTGACCACCCTGCTGATCAACGGCCCCCGCATGGACGAGGCCACCCTGCGCACCTTGGCGGAGCTGGTGCTCTGATGGACGGCATGGCATCGATACGAATAACCAAGGAGGAACAGGAATGACCCAGCGCAGTTTCAATCTGGCCGATCTGCTGGAGATCGTCACCGAAGTGAAGCCCGACCAGGAAGCCCTGGTCTGCAACGACGAACGGCGCACCCTCCGCCAGTTGATGGAGCGCTCGGCGGCCCTGGCCCGCTACCTCCACGCCCAGGGCCTCCGCCCCGGCGACAACATCGGCATCCATGCCTACAACTGCATCGAATTCATGGAGGCCAGCATTGCCGCCTTCATGATCCGGGCGGTGCCGGTGAACGTGAATTACCGCTACACGGTGGAAGAAACCCGCTACGTCTACGACAACGCCGAGTTGAAGGCCCTGGTCTATGAAGGCGGCCTGGAAGACATCATCGCGCCGGCCCTGGATGCAGCGCCCGCCTGCAAGATACTGGTGCGGCTGGGCACAGGCAAGGGCCTGCTGCCCCAGGCCGTCGGTTTCGAGGACGCCATGTCCCGCAGCGGGCCGGACATCACCGGCATCCAGCGGGCCGACAGCGACACCCTCCTGCTCTACACCGGCGGCACCACAGGCATGCCCAAGGGCGTGATCTGGACCCACAAGGACGTGTTCTTCGGCGGCTTCGGCGGCGGCGGCAACTTCTGTCCCCAAGGGCCCGTGACGACGCCCGAGGAACTGGCGGAGCGGGTGCGGGAGAACTTCCCCGTCGTGCATATGGCCTGCGGCCCCCTGATGCACGGCGCTGGCTTCTGGGCCACGATGATCGGTCTGCTCTCCGGCCACAAGGTGGTGTTGAACGGCCGGCCCGATTTCAATGCCGAATACGTGCTGGACATGGTGCAGCGGGAGCGGGTGACCATCATCATGGTCGTCGGCGACGCCATGTGCATCCCCCTGGCGGATGCGCTGCAGAAGCATCCCGGCCGCTGGGATCTTTCCTCGATCTTCGTTGTCTCCTCGGCCGGGGCCCTGTTCTCGGACCACGTGCGGGATGCCCTGAAGGCCCACCTGCCCGCCAATGCGATCTTCTCCAACGGCATGGGTTCCTCCGAATCCGGCCAGGTGGGCACCGGCGCCAAGCCCGAGGGCGACGGCCTGATCCGCCTCAAGCCGGATGCCAAAAATGCGGTGGCCATCGATGGCGTACGCTTCGGCAAGGTTGGGGAAACCGGCATCCTGGTGCGCAAGGGCTACCTGCCCCTGGGCTATTACAAGGACCCGAAAAAGACCGCCGAGACCTTCGTGCAGATCGAGGGCCAGCGCTGTGTGCTGATCGGCGACATTGCCCGCCAGGAAGAGGACGGCTCCATCACCATGTTCGGCCGCAACTCCCAGTGCATCAACACCGGCGGCGAGAAAGTGTTCACCGAGGAAGTGGAAGAAGCGGTGCGCAGCTTCGACGGCGTCTTCGACGCCCTGGTGGTCGGGGTGCCTGACAGCCGTTGGGGCCAGAAGGTCGTCGCGGTCGTCGCCCTGCGCCCCGACCGGGCGGAGGACGCCGATGCCCTGAAGGCCCACTGCCGCCAGCGCCTGGCAGGCTACAAGGTGCCCAAGGACATCATCTTCGTCGACGAAGTGCGACGCAACCCGGTGGGCAAGGCCGATTACCGTTGGGCCAAGGCGACGGCGGAGCAGCGCCTGACGGGCGCTTGATGGGGTGAAGCCGCTTCCCGTGTGGGAAGCGGGCTGCTGCGCGAGGGAAGGCCGGAATAGTTTGGGCGGGGCGTGGCTGGCGCATATCAGCGGCGGCTGTCCATCTATGGATCACCGCCGAGAATTCAAACGCTGAACGTCCGCTTTTCTTGGTTGCGATTGGCCACTAAGGGTCGAGCCCCATCGAAGAAATCCGGCAGGCCCGATTCAGCCAACCGGCTCGCAAACAAACACCGGGATGTTGCGGTCGGTGCGGGCCTGGTATTCGTCGAAGGCGGGGTAGAGGGACAGCAGGTGGGGCCAGAGCTCGCGCTTCTCGTCGTCGCTGACCTGGCGTGTGCGGTAGCGGCGGCGCTCGGCGCCGAAATGGATCTCCACTTCCGGATGGGCCTTGACGTTGTAGTACCAGGTGGGGTGGGTGTCGGCGCCGCCCTGGGAGGCCACCATCAGTTTCTTGTCGCCCAGGGGCAGGTGGATCAGGGCGATGCTGCGCGGCTTGCCTGACTTGGCGCCGGTGGTGGTGACCAGGCAGATCGGAAAGCCGCCTGGGAAGGTATTCATCCAGCGGCCTTTGCTGAGGCGATAGACCCAGACATTGATGCGGGTGAAGGTCTTGATGAACAGCCGGGTCAGGCCCTTGGCGTTTTCCGGATAGGGCTTCAGGTCTTCGCGGCGGGTCTTGACGTAGTCGTAGCGGATCATGGCTTTGCTCTCTCGTGGTCGGGACGTGCCTTATTTGCCGATGTATTTCGGCGGGCGCTTTTCCTTGAAGGCCAGCATGCCTTCCTTCGCGTCCTGGGTGGAGAAGATCGGCCATCCCAGGGCTTCCTCTTTCCGCAGCGCCTCGGCTTCGGGCAGGTCCTGCTGGTGTTCGCGCAAGGACTTGAGGATCGCCTGGACCGACAGCGGGGCGTTCTCGCAGAGTTCCTCGGCGATCTTCAGCGCCGCCGCCAGGGCCTGGCCCTTGGGCACGACGCGGTTGATCAACCCCCATTGCAGGGCCTCCTGGGCGCTGACATGGCGGCCCAACAGCAGCATTTCCGCGGCCAAGGCATAGGGGATCTGACGGCGCAGGCGGATGGTGGAGCCCCCCAGGGGGAACAGGCCCCGCTTGCACTCGGTGATGCCGAACACCGCATCCTCCGCCGCCACCCGGAGGTCGGTGCCCTGGAGAATCTCGGTGCCGCCGGCCAGGGCATAACCTTCGACAGCCAGGATTACCGGTTTCTTCGGCTGGTTGTGGCGCAGCAGGGCCTGCCAGTGCAGGTCGGGGACTGACTTCATCAGCGTCTGGATCTCGCCGGCGTCGCCGCCGCCGGGGCCGGACTTCAGATCCATGCCGGCGCAGAAGGTGTCGCCCTTGCCGGTGAGGATGGCGCAATAGAGCTCGGGATCCTCGTCCAGCCGCCGCCAGGCCCGGTACATGCCGACGAGCATGGCGCTGGAGAGAGCATTCTTGGCCTCGGGCCGGTTGAGGGTGACCACCATGATGGGGCCTTGCTTCTCGATGGTGCAGTTGGGGGTGCTGATGTCGAGTGCCTCGAACACGAATGTCTCCTCGGTCAATTGCAATAGGCTAAGTCTTGCGCGGATGCGCAGTGTGTCATGTCCGACACGGGCCGCGACGCTCTGGTTGGGGGTGAGTTCCCCATTCCGGGTAATAAATATCGGTGACGCCGATGCGGCGGAGAGTCCTGCTGCCTGAAATGGGTTGTCCAGGGGGTGGGGTATTATTGCCGCATACCGTACACGTGTTAGGATTTGATCCATACACGTGTCAGGGTGATCGCCATGGATGCATCGACTCAAAACCAGTCCCGTCGTCGTTTTCTCTGGTTGGCGGCTGCCGGCGGTGCGGTTGCTGCGGTCGGAATCCCATTCTTTCACTATCGATTGAAGGCGGGGGCCAGTGTCCGGCTCGGTCCCAGGGGAACCCCGAAGCTCAATAGCTGGGAGGATTTGTATCGCCAGCGCTGGACCTGGGACAAGATCGCCAAGGGCTCCCACGGCTGGGCCAATTGCCGCTCGGCCTGCGCCTGGGATCTCTACGTCAAGGATGGCGTGGTGGTGCGGGAGGAACAGAGCGCCACTTACGACCAGTCCGAACCCGGCGTGCCGGACTTCAATCCCCGGGGGTGCAACAAGGGGGCCTGCTACACGGAAGTGATGTACGGTCCCTCCCGTACCAGCGTGCCCCTGAAGCGGGTGGGCCCGCGGGGCTCCGGACAGTGGGAACGGATCAGCTGGGACCAGGCCATGGCGGAGATCGCTGAAAAATGCGTGGACGCCGCCGTGAAGTGGGGGCCCGAGACGATCTACCAGGACCTGGGACCCAACTACGACAACGGGCCCACCACCGCCGGGCGTTTCAAGTTCCAGTTGATGGCCGGCGGCATGTTCGCCGACATGTGGGCCGAGATCGGCGACCTCAACCTGGGGGCGCTGATGTCACTGGGCCTGGCCCATGTGGGGGGCTCCTCGGACGAGTGGTTCCTCTCCGACTTCCTGGTGGTCTGGATGATGAACCCGTCCGTGACCCAGATCCCGGACGCCCATTTCCTCTACGAAGCCCGTTACCAGGGCAGCGAACTGGTGGTGATCGATCCGATCTACTCCGCCACCGCGATCCATGCCGACCAGTGGCTGCCGGTGACGCCGGGCAGCGATGCCGCGCTCGGCCTGGCGGTGGCCCGCCACCTGTTCGAAAAGGATGCCATCGACCACGCCTATGTGCGGGAACAGACCGATCTGCCCTTCCTGGTGCGGATGGACACCGGGCGCATGCTGCGGGAGGCGGACATCAAGGAGGGCGGCAAGGACAACCTGTTCTACCTCTGGCATCCGCAACAGGGCGGCCCAGTGCCCGCGCCGGGCTGCGAAGGGGCCGGCGGCATCAGTACCCGACTGGACTTCGAGCCGCCTATCGAGGGCAGCTGGAAAATCATGTTGAAGGACGGCCAGGAGGTGCTGCTGGCGACGATCGGCTCCCTGCTCAAGGAGAGCCTGGAGCTCTGGACCTTCGAACGGGCGGCGGAAGTCACCACCCTGAGCGTCGAGCAGATCCGTGCCTTCGCCGACGGCTGGGTCAGGGCCAAGCGGCCCATGGTGCTGTCGTCCTGGGGCTCCAACCGTTACATGCATTCGGACCTGATGAACCGCAGCAAGATTCTCTGCCTGATGCTCAAGGGCGCCATCGGCCGCAAGGGGGCGGGGCTCCAGAGCACCGGTTTCATCGATCTGGAGGGTTTCGGCAACGCGATGCAGGTGGAGAAGGATGGCATCAGCGGCCGGCTGGGAGTGATCCTGAACCTGATGACGCCGAAGGAGCTCTTCGACGTGGCCATGGACATCACCATGAAGCGCAAGACCGAGAACCAGGTGGCCCGGGAAGGGGAGCGGCGCTTCGAGACCGAGGTGGTCTGCTATAGCACCGTGACGGCCATCGACTACCGCTACCAGGGCATCAAGGAGCCTCTCGCCAAGGAAGAGGATCATCTGCTGCCCCGTCCCCTGGCGGCCTATCACGAGGAATCCACGCGCAAGGGCTGGGAGCCGGACTTCCCCCGCACGGGGGCGCCGAAGGTCTTTCTCACCGGCGGCTCCAACCTACTTCGGCGCAACAACCTGCCCCAGTACCTGATGGCCAATATGTGGGATGACATGGAGTTGATCGTGGATATCAATCCCAAGTTCTCCTTCACTGGCACCCAGGCCGACTACATTCTGCCGGCGGCGGGCTGGTACGAGAAGGTGGGCATCAAATACACCATGGCCTATGCGCCCTACCTCCACTACTGCGACCAGGCGATCCAGCCCCTGGCGGAATCCAAGGACGAATTCGAGATTTACTGGCTGCTCTCGCGGGACATCGAGCGCATCGCCAAGGCGCGCAAGCTGCCGGTCCTCAACGGCTGCCACCGGCCCACGGACTGGAAGACCCTGCACCAGCGCTATAGCTGCGAGGGGACCCTCGGACCCAAGGATGCGGAGCGGGTGTTGAGCGACATCATCGAGCAGAGCTCGGCGACCAAGGGCATGACCCTGGAGCAACTGAAAACCGTGGGGGCGGCCCGCTACGTGGCCACCGGCATGAATGTGTCGCCGGCCTACACCTACAACCCCGACTGGAAGGGCAAGGGCGTGCTGAACACTCTTACGGCCTTTACCGAGCACAAGGAGCCCTGGCCCACGCTCACCGGCCGGATCTCCTGCTTCATGGACCATCCCTGGTTCCTGGAACTGGGGGAACAGCTGCCCACCCACAAGCCCAGCCCCAAGGCGGGGGGCGACTATCCCTTCCAGTTCGTCAGTTGCCATGCCCGCTGGTCCATCCATTCCACCTGGCGCGACACGCCGATGATGCTGCGCCTGCAGCGGGGAGAGCCCCAGGTCTGGATCAACCCGGCGGATGCCGGAAAGATCGGCGTCAAGGATTACGACTACGCCGAGATCCACAACGACTACGGCTCGGTGCGGATGCGGATCAAGTTCTCCACCATGGTGCGGCCCGGCGTGGCCTATTACTACCATGCCTGGGAGCCCCACCAGTTCCCCAATCACCAGTCCTTCAAATGGCTGATCCCCGGCCTCATCAACCCCCTGCACATGGCCGGTGGCACCGCCCAGTTGCACCACGGCAACAGCAAGTACCAGGCGGGCACGGCGGTGCAGGACACCCGCATCGGCATCCGCCCCTGGCGGGGCCAGTCCACCGGCGCCAAACCGGTGCCGGCCCGGTCGGCATGAGCCTCATGGGACGTTGGCCGGCTGAGCGGGGGGATACAATCTGCCGCTCCTTTCCTTCGCACCTTCGTGATGTCGCCAAACGCTCCACTCCGCAACGCCACCCAGACCCGCCTGCTTGCCGTGGCCCGGGAAATTGCCTGCCGTGTGGGCTACGAAGGCCTGACCATGAAGGAAGTGGCGGACCGTGCCGAGGTGGCCCGGGTCACCGCCTATCACTACTTCGCCAACAAGGACCATCTGCTGGCCGAGATTGCCGCCGACCTGGAAGCCGAGGTGTCGGCGGAGCTGGCGCGCCTGCGGCTGCGGACCCAGGATCCGGCGGCGCGGGCCGCCCGGCGCCTGGTGGTGGCCATGGCCTATCTGTTGCGTGAGCCCTTGCTGTTGAACGCCGTGTTGACGGTGGCCATGGGCGAGCAGGGGCAACGGATCTTCCTGCATCAGGACGACAGTAGCCCGGTATGGCGCCTCCTGGAGGCGGAACTGCGCGGCCTGCCGGAGGATACCGCCCGTAGCCTGGGCCGTCTCTTCGGCCACCTGCTCCATTCCAGCCTGCTGTCGGTGTCTTCCGGCGCCATGTCCATGAAGCAGGCGGAGGACGACTTGAAGCTGGCAGCGTGCTGGCTGTTCGCCGGAGTGCTTGTCAGCTAGCGCTGGTAGTCAGTCAGTGCGTTTCGTCGTGACTGACGGACGCAGGCGGCTCCTCCCCGACCCGGTCGAGCCGCTGATGCGCAGGATCTGGAGCTTAGGCGATAGGTGCCTAATTTGGGTAATTGCCGCCTATCCTCGAAATGGACTTGGTTATGATCCCCCTACCAACGACGGACTACCGCTCCATTACATTATTGGGGCGGAACCAATGGATACAGAGGGGGATGCAATGGATATCGACCTGGACTTGACGCTCACCGATGAGATGCTGGCCATTCGGGAGAGCTGCCACCGTTTTGCCGAGGAAGTGATGCGGCCCCTGGCGGCCAAGCTGGACCGCATGGACCCGGAGGCGGTGATCGCCAAGGACTCGCCTCTCTGGGAGGGCCTGGAGAAATACAAGGCCCTGGGCCTGGTGGGGATGCCGGAATGCTACGGCGACGATCTCTCTCCCGCCCAGCGCACCCTGATGCACAGCATTGTCTGCGAGGAACTGGCCTGGGGCGATGTGGGATTGTTCATCACCTACGCCCTCTACAACATGGCGCCCGGCATCGCCAAGGCCTATGGCCGCCCCGATCTGGTGGAGTTCTTCCGCCAGCGCAACGAGATCTGCTGCCTGGCCCTGACCGAGCCCAACCACGGCAGCGACATGGTGGCCTTTCCGGATGCCTCCTTCCGCGATCCCAAGGGGCGCTCCGACCTGCGGGCGCGCCGGGACGGCGACGACTTCATCCTGAACGGGCAGAAGGCGGCCTGGGTGTCCACCGGCACTATCGCCGGTTCCGGCATCGTCTTCGCCACCTATGAGAACTCCAAGCAGGGCCGTGCCGACGGCGCCGTATTCCTGATGCCCTTCGACCTGCCCGGCGTCAGCCGGGGCAAACCCCTGGACAAGCTGGGCCAGCGCACCCTCAATCAAGGGGAAATCTTCTTCGACAACGTGCGGGTGCCGCGCCAGTTCTTCCTGATGGACGGACCGGACGTCTATCCCCATGTGCTGGGCGCGACGCTGCGCGATGCCAACATCGCCATGGGCCAGCAGTTCATCGGCGTCGCCCGGGCGGCCTACGAGCACGCCCTGGCCTATGCCAAGGAAAGGGTCCAGGGCGGCGTGCCCATCATCCAGCACCAGGCGGTGAAGCTGCGGCTGTTCAACATGTTCTCCAAGCTGACGGCGGCCCGTTCCCATGTGCGCCGCATCGCCATGGCCAATGCGGCGAAGGAGGGGGGGGTGCCCTTCCCCTATGCCGCCACGGCCAAGATTGTCTCCACCCAGACCTGCCTGGACATCGCCCACGAGGCCATCACCCTATTCGGCGGCTACGGCCTGTGCCGGGAGTATCCGGTGGAGAAGCTGTTCCGCGACGCCCGAGCCTCCCTGATCGAGGACGGCGAGAACACCATGCTGGCCCTGATGTCCGTCAGCCATTTCTAAGGAAATGCTGATGAAGTTCGTCACACCGGCGAAGGCCGGTGTCCAGTTGGTTGATTTTCCTGGATTCCGGCATTCGCCGGAATGACGAATTTGGGCTTGTTCAGCGTATACCCAAACACCCAACCCCACACTTTCTGGAGCACACCATGGAACTGAGAGAAGCCATCGGCACCCGTCGTTCATTCCGCTACCTGGACCCCGATCGTCCGGTGGAGATCGAGAAGATCCAGCGCATGCTGGAGGCGGCGCGGATCGCCTCCCACTTCGGCAACAACAATGCGGCCCAGGCCTTGGTGGTGGATCGCAAGACGGCCACCCAGGAGCAGTTGGAGTCCCTGCCGTCGCCGGTGGGCGGCTTCCAGATCCAGAACGCGCCGATCATCATCCTCTGGTACGTCCATGGCCCCGCCCTGGATCAGGCGCCCCAGCGCCTGCGGGAGCTGGTGGCCTGTGGTGCCCTGGGCTACGGCGAGGGACGATTTGAGGAACTGGAGAAGACCCTGGTGCCCATCTTCGAGAAGTCCGGTCCCAACCTGCGTCTGCCGGGCCTGACGGACATGGATCTGGGCCAGGCCGTGGCCCAGGCGACCCTGATGGCCATCGAGCAGGGCCTGGGGGTCTGCTGCCAGGGCTCCGCCAACTGGAAGAAGGTGGAAAAGGCCTTCGGCTTCTCCGACGATCAGCGCATCGTCGTCGTGCAGACCGTGGGCTACCCGGTGGAATCCAAGGAAGCGGGCGGTCAGCGGCCCCGCCAGCCCTTCGAGCAGTTGTTCCAGTACAACTCCCTGAACAAGCCCTTCCCCCGTTCCCAGGCGGTGGTGGACGAGCTGACCCAGGACAAGCTCTTCCAGGCCCCGGCCAAGCTGCCCGGCCGCGAGGAAGAAGTGGAGTCGATTCGCCGGAAATATAACTTGCCCCGCTGCGGCATGATCTAAACCTTCCAGGCCGGAACCCAACAGTAATGACTTCGATGAAGAGCAATGCCGGTTGGACGGAAAAGGCGCAAGAAGGCCCACCCCCTTCCGACCTCCCCCTCTCCGGGGGAGGTGGCGGAGTTTGCTCGCTACGCTCGAGACTCGATCGGGCCTTGCGTTGCACACTTGCAAATCAATCAGCCCGGCCGGGTATCTTGGAGAGCGTGACATGAGAGTGAATGCAATCGTCGCCGGTGTGGGCATGACGCCCTTCGGCAAGCACCTGGACAAGAGCATCAAGTGGCTGGGTGGCCAGGCTGTTCTGGACGCCATCGCCGATGCCGGCATTCGTCCCGAGGAGATCGAGGCCGCCTATGTGGGCAACTGCGCCGCCGGCACCGTTACCGGCCAGGAGTCGATCCGGGGGCAAGTGGTGCTCAGTTCCGTGGGCCTGGGCAAGTTTCCCATCATCAACATCGAGAATGCCTGCGGCAGCGGCTCCACGGCCTTGAACCAGGCCTGCATGATGGTCTCGGCCGGTTACTACGATGTGGTTCTGGTGGTGGGCTTCGAGAAGCTCTACCACGAGAACAAGGCGATCAGCTATGCGGCCTTCAACGGCGCCATCGATGTGGAGGAGCGGGACAAGTTCCTGGCTCAGATGAGCGCCGGCCAGTCCGAGGGGTCCGGCACCAGCCGTTCCATGTTCGCCGACTTCTACGGTGTGCTGGCAAGGGAATTCATGGCCAGTCACGGTACCAGCATCGAGCATTTCGCCATGGTCTCGGCCAAGACCTCCTTCCATGGCAGCCTCAATCCCCGAGCCCAGTTCCGGAATGTCATGACGGTCGAGGAAGTGCTGGCCCAGCCGGTGATCGTCGATCCCCTGACCCGGCCGATGATCTGCCCCCTGGCCGACGGCGGCGCGGCGGCGATCATCGTCAGCGAGCGCAAGGCGCGCCAGTTGGGCATCGCCAGGCCGGTGCGGGTGGTGTCCTCGGTGGTCCACTCCTTCTTCCATCATCCCGACGGCGCGGCCGAGAACGTTACCAGCCTGTCCATCGAAGAGGCCTATTACGAGGCCGGTGTCGGTCCCCAGGATCTGAGCCTGGTGGAGCTGCACGATTCCTCCGTCGTCACCGAGATGATCACCTATGAGCACCTGGGGCTGTGCAAGCCCGAGGAGATCGGCGCTTGTGTCGAGCGGGGCGACTTCCGCCTCGGCGGCCGCCTGCCGGTGAACACTTCCGGCGGCCTGCTGCGCAAGGGCCATCCGGTCGGCGCTTCCGGTGTTGCCCAGTTGTGCGAAGTCACCTGGCAGTTGCAGGGCCGGGCCGGCCAGCGCCAGGTGGAGGGCGCCCGGGTGGGCCTGTGCCACAACGGCGGCGGCAACCTGGGCAACGACACGGCGGTGATGAACATCACCATCGCGATGTGCTGAAGGGAATGCACGCCCCCTTCGCCCCCCTTCGGGGGGTTCTTTCGTGCTCGCTACGCTTACGGGGATCTCCGTGGCGACAGTGTGCCGTTTGCGCCTGGCGGCGCGTGCCGTTTTCCCTTGGGGCGGCCCGGCGGGAAAGCTCCATTTTTATATTGAAAGGTAACGGAGACCCTTCATGGCCGAACTCAACCCGATGATCCTGTCCCACCTGATCGCCCTCAAGGCCCAAGAGCTGCCGGACCGGGACATCCTTACCTTCGAGCACCTGAGCCTGGACGGCGGCAAGACGCCGGACGAGGTGCGTACCTATGCCGACCTGCATCGGAACGGTAATCGCATTGCCGCCTACCTGGCGGCCAAGGGCATCAAGAAGGGGGATCGATTTGTGATCTCCCTGCGCAACCACCCCGAATTCGTCGAAGCCATGGTGGCGACCTCCATCACCGGCGCGGTGTTCGTGCCGGTGGACCCTCGCACCAAGGGGGAGAAGCTGGCCTTCATGATCAACAACTCCGAGAGCCAGGGTATCGTCTGCGCCGACTACAACCTGGCGGAAGTGGATGCGGTGCGGGCCCGGTGCCCCCAATTGAAGTGGGTGTTGGCCCTGGACTCCGGTGAGAACGGCAGTGTTTCGATCAAGGATTTTCAAGGGGTGGACGACATCGCCCAGGTGCTGGCCCGGGAGGTGGCGCCGGTGCCGATGGCGGAGCTGACCCTGGCCGATCCCTTCCAGATCATCTACACCTCCGGCACCACCGGCGACCCCAAGGGCATCGTCGGCAACGTGGGGCGTTTCGGCGGCACCGGCATGATGGGGCAGCTTTTCGGCTACCAGGCCGATGAGCGGCCCTACACCGGACTCTCCTTCACCCACAACAACGCCCAGGCCACCGCCCTGTGCCCGGCCCTGTTCGGCGGCTACCGGGCGGTGTTCAGCCGCAAGTTCACCAAGTCGAAATTGTGGGACGTGGCGCGGAAGTACGGCTGCACCAGTTTCTCCGTGCTGGGGGGCATGGCCACCGCCATCTACAGCGAGCCGGCCCGGCCCAATGATGCCGACAACCCGGTGCGGCTGGTGGTCAGCGGCGGCATGCCGGGGGCCATCTGGCAGGCTTTCGAGGAGCGCTTTGGCGTCAAGATCTTCGAAATCTACGGCGCCAGCGACGGTGGCGGCATGGCCTTCAAGCGTCCGGGGGAGGGACCCATTGGCTCCTTCGGCAAGGCCATGACCGGCTACGAGATGAAAATCCTCGACGACGAAGGCAACGAATGCCCACCCGACGTCGTCGGGGAGATCTGCTGTCGTCCGGCAACCGGCAGCCCCGTATCGGTGGAGGTGGAATACCACGGCAACCCCGAGGCGTCGAAAAAGAAGGTGCGCGATGGCTGGAACCACAGCGGCGACATGGGCCACAGCGACGCCGAGGGCTGGCTCCATTTCGACTACCGCAAGGGGGGCGGCATCCGCCACAACGGCGACTTCATCAATCCCAGCTTCGTCGAGAAGGTGGTGGCGGAGCATGGCGACGTGGATGACGTCTTCGTTTATGGCGTGCCGTCGTCGTCGGGTGCCCCCGGCGAGCGGGATGTGGTGGCGGCCGTCGTGCCGCGGGATATGGACAGTTTCGACTCCAAGGCGGTGTTCACCCATTGTCGCCAAGGCCTGGAGCCGAACTTCGTGCCCAGCTATCTCCAGGTTGTGAGCGAGATTCCCAAGACGGCTTCGGAAAAGCCGCAAGAGCGTTTCCTGCTCGACCTGTTTGCGCCAGATGCCCCGGGTGTCCATCGGGAACATTGATCCGCTTGCCGGGACAGGACGATGCGTTATGTCGAACTTCCACGCACCGCACCGGCCGGGGCGGCCCTCCAGGCGCCCCTGACGCCGGCGCTGATCGCAGCTCTATGTCGGCGGGCATTCGGGCCGCAAGCGGACGTGGTGGATGTGGAGCAGTTGCACTCCGGCCGTTTCAACACCACCTACCGCATCAGACTTCGGGCCGGGTATCAGGTCATCCTGCGTCTGGCGCCGCCGGCATCGGCCCATTTGTTTGAACACGAGCGATGGCTGCTGCGGCGGGAATGCGCCGTTCACGATTCCCTGGCCGGTGCGGCGGTGCAGGTCCCCCGTTTGTTGTTCAAGGATTTTTCCGGGGATCTGGTGTCGCGGGACTATGTTTTCCTCGAACACTGCAAAGGCCAGCTTTGGGAAGAGTTGCAGGGCAGTTTCACCCCCCAGGAGAATGAGGTCTTGTGGGGGCAACTGGGGGGGCTGGTCCGGGCCATCCATTGCATCCAGGGTTCAGCCTACGGGCTTCCCCAGCCCATGGCGAGTGTCGATTGCTGGAGCAAGGCGGTGCTGGGGGATATCGATGGCCTGATCGGCGATCTGGACAGGCTAGGACTGGAACTTGCCGGAGCGCGTGCATTCCGTGCCCTGGTGGTGCGCAACAGGCAGGTTCTGGATCATTGCGGCCCGCCCCGTCTGTTGCACGGAGATCTGTGGCCCAAGAATATTCTGGTGGACCGGATTGGCGGGATGCCCGTCATCACGGGTCTGCTGGATGGGGAACGGGCCCGTTGGGGTGACCCGGAGGCAGAGTGGATTTTTGGTTTCCTCGATATTCCACCCGCCTTCTGGTCTACCTATGGCCGTGATTTGTCTGATGGGGCTTTGGGGCATGATGCCCAGTGCCGACGCCTGATCTACAATGGCCGCGGCGCCTTGCAACTAACGTTGGAGGCTTGGCGCTGGGGGCTCGATGATGGCTTTGCCCGTCGTTTGCTGGTGGAGGCGATGACCGGGCTGGAGGCCATGCTATCGATCCGGCGGCAGCTGGCTGAGGCTGCCTGATCCAGACAAACTTTCAGGGGAACGATCCATGAGTGAAATTGAGCGCAACAAGCAGTGCGCCCGGGACCTCTTTGCTGCCATCAGCCGGGGCGACGCCCAGGCGATCGCCGACAGCTACGCCGAGGACGGGGTGCTGCAGACCATGGGGCACACCCCGATTTCAGGTCGCTATGACCGGAATCAGATCCGGGCGGCGGCTGCGGGAGTGCTCGACGCTTTTCCCCAGGGTCTTGAATTCACTCTCCACACCTTGACGGCGGAGGAAGACCGGGTGGCCGTGGAGGCGGAGTCCCTGGGCACTCATGTTTCCGGCAAGACCTACAACAATCACTACCATTTCCTGTTGCGTTTCCGCGATGGAAAGGTGGTGGAGATGAAGGAATACATGGACACGGAACTGGTCACCGACATTATCTGCGGCGGTCAGCGGCCTTGAGGTCGATTCCCGGGAAATAAAAAACCCCGCCGGGGCGGGGTTGGGAAAGCGACTCTGATCCCGGCTGGGCCGGGATCAGAGACACGGGTCTTAGCCGACGACGCCCATTCCTTGCAGGGCCGCGATGATGCGGTCGGCCGCCTGCTCGGGGGTGAGGGACGTGGTGTCGATATGGATTTCGGGGTTCTCGGGCGCCTCGTAGGGCGAGTCGATACCCGTGAAGTTCTTCAGCTCACCACGCCGGGCCTTCTTGTAAAGCCCCTTGGGATCGCGTTCTTCTGCGATGGACAGCGGGGTGTCGATATACACCTCGATGAACTCACCTTCAGCCACCAGGTTCCGCGCCATGCGCCGCTCGGAGCGGAAGGGCGAGATGAAGGAGACCAGGGTGATCAGGCCCGCATCCACCATCAGTTTGGAGACCTCGGCGACGCGGCGGATGTTTTCCACCCGATCGGCGTCGGTGAAGCCCAGGTCCTTGTTGAGGCCGTGGCGCACGTTGTCTCCGTCCAGCAGGTAGGTGTGGCGACCGCTGGCGTGAAGTTTCTTTTCCACCAGGTTGGCGATGGTGGATTTGCCCGCGCCGGAAAGGCCGGTGAACCACAATACGCTGGCCTTCTGGCCCTTGGCCGTCGAGCGGACTTCCTTGTTAACGTCCACGTGCTGCATGTGGATGTTCTGGGAACGGCGCAGGGCGAAGTTGAGCAGACCGGCGCCCACCGTGTTGTTGGTGATCCGGTCGATGATGATGTAACCACCGGTGTCCGGATTGTCCTTGTAGGCATCGAAGGCGATGGGCCGGTCCAGGGAGAGATTGCAGATGCCAATCTCGTTGAGATCCAGCTTTTTCGCTGCCAGATGCTCCATGGTGTTTACGTTCACCTTGTGCTTGATCTCGGTCACCGTGGCCGTGACGGTCTTGGTGCCGATCTTCAGCAGATAGGAACGGCCCGGCATCATGGCTTCGTCGTGCATCCAGACCAGGGTGGACTCGAACTGGTCGGCCACTTCGGCGGGCGCATCGATGGTGGAGATCACGTCGCCCCGGCTGATATCCACTTCGTCCGCCAGGGTGAGGGTGATGGACTGACCGGCAATGGCCTTGTCCAGATCGCCGTCATAGGTGACGATGCGGGCAACCTTGCTTTCCCGGCCCGAGGGCTGGATGCGGATCCGGTCTCCCGGCTTGATGCTGCCGCTGGCGATGGTGCCGGCGAAGCCACGGAAGTCCAGGTTGGGGCGGTTGACCCATTGCACCGGCAGACGGAAGGGCAGGCTCTGCAAGCGGTCCTGGTTCACCTGCACGGTTTCCAGGTAGCCCATCAGGGTGGGGCCGTGGTACCAGGGGGTGCGCTCGCTGGGTTCCAGCATGTTGTCGCCCTTCAGGGCCGACAGGGGAATGGCGGTGATATCGGTCAGGCCGATCTGCTTGGCGAATTCCCGGTAGTCCTCAACGATGCTGTTGAAGGTCTTTTCCGAGTAGTCCATCAGGTCCATCTTGTTGATGGCCAGGACCACATGACGGATGCCGATCAACGAGACCAGGAAGCTGTGGCGGCGGGTCTGGGTCAGCACCCCCTTGCGGGCGTCGATCAGGATCACCGCCACGTCGGCGGTGGAAGCGCCGGTCACCATGTTGCGGGTGTATTGCTCATGGCCCGGGGTGTCGGCGACGATGAACTTGCGCTTGTCGGTGGCGAAGAAGCGGTAGGCCACGTCGATGGTGATGCCCTGTTCCCGTTCCGCGGCCAGACCGTCCACCAGCAGGGCGAAATCCAGGTCGCCGCCCTGGGTGCCGACCTTCTTGGAGTCGGCTTCGAGGGCCTCCAGCTGGTCCTCGAACAGCATCTTGGATTCGTAGAGCAGACGGCCGATCACCGTGCTCTTGCCGTCATCCACGCTGCCGCAGGTGATGAAGCGCAGCAGGGTCTTGTATTGGTGGGACTTGAGGTATTGCTGGATATCGCTGGCGATCAGCTCGCGATCTTTGTCGATGGCCTGAGACATTAGAAATAGCCCTCCTGTTTCTTCTTTTCCATGGACCCCGTCGAGTCGTGGTCGATGACACGGCCCTGACGCTCGGATGTGGTGGTCAGCAGCATTTCCTGGATGATGGCCGGCAGGGTGTCTGCTGTGGACTCCACGGCGCCGGTCAGGGGATAGCAGCCCAGGGTGCGGAAGCGCACACTGCGCATCATCGGTACCTCGCCTTCACGCAAGGGCATGCGATCGTCGTCCACCATGATCAGGATGCCATCACGCTCCACCACGGGCCGTTCCTTGGCGAAATAGAGCGGCACGATGGGGATGTTCTCCAGGTAGATGTATTGCCAGATGTCCAGCTCGGTCCAGTTGGACAGGGGGAACACCCGGATGCTCTCGCCCTTCTGCTTGCGGGCGTTGTAGAGCTTCCACAGTTCGGGGCGCTGGTTCTTCGGGTCCCAGCGGTGTTGTGCCGAGCGGAAGGAAAAGATGCGCTCCTTGGCGCGGGACTTTTCCTCATCGCGGCGGGCGCCGCCGAAGGCCGCATCGAAGCCGAACTTGTCCAGAGCCTGCTTGAGGCCTTGGGTCTTCATGATGTCGGTGTGGATCGCCGAGCCATGGACGAAGGGATTGATGCCCATCTCCAGGCCTTCCGGGTTGATATGCACCAGCAGGTCCAGGCCCAGCTTTTTAACCATCTCGTCGCGGAACTGGATCATTTCCCGGAACTTCCAGGTGGTGTCCACGTGCAGCAGGGGGAAGGGAGGGATGGCGGGAGCGAAGGCCTTCATCGCCAGGTGCAGCATGACCGCGCTGTCCTTGCCGACGGAATAGAGCATCACGGGGTTGTCGGCTTCAGCCACGACCTCCCGGATGATGTGGATGCTCTCTGCCTCGAGGCGTTGCAAATGGGTGAGTGACATTTCCTTGTGTGCTCCTTTCGGATGGCCGTTGCCGGCCGTTCTTGTGGTGTATTGAGAAATTGAATGTTTTACTTCTGGCGAAGCTTCAACTGCAACTTTTGGGGCCGGCTTGGCGGCCGGTCTGGGAGTGGTTCGGGTGCTGGTTTTTGCAACCGGGGAGCTCGGTGGCGGGCTGACTGGAGCGCTGGTCTGGCCGCTGCCGGGCATGGCGAAAGCCTCGAGTTGATCCGCATGTTCGGTAAGCCAGGACTTCACTGCCGGGGTGCGTTCCAGGTCCATGCCATCGCTGATCAACATCAGGCGGCGTCCGGTATCCCGGTTCAGTCGATCGAGAAAGCCACTCAGGATGTCGGCCTTGAGGGAGCCGGAATAAACCTGCCAACGCAGTTTTCCCCGGTTGGAGATGGCGCCCAGCAGGCCCATGCGCTGGGCGCGCTTGCTGCTGGTGGCCGTGCTGGCCCCTGGTAGCGCTGATTCCAACAACCACTGGATCTCGGCACCTTCGCTACGGGCTCGTTCTGCAAGCAGGGGATACTGGCTCTTTAGCCAGCGCCGGGCTTCGGCGGGCAGTTGCTCGGTGGGCAGATCCAGCGGACGGGTTTGACTGAATCCCCAGCGCTTGAGATACAGGGCCACGGTACGGGGTGCCAGGGTGACAGCGCAGTTCTGCTGAATCAGTTCGGCTACTGCCTCGCTTTGCCACAGACTGCGGTTCAATTGCAGTTGGTCGGGCAGGTGACTGCAAATCAGCTGACGGATTTCGGTTTCCTGCTCGGCGCCCAGGCTGCGCTGCTCGCCGGTGTTGCGGCCCCGGGGCTTGGCGGCCACTGCATCCCAGCCTCCCTCCTGGTAGGCCTTGTGGGCGGCAATGACCGTGGGGGCGCTGAGCTCGGTCTGGGCGGCCACCTCGGCCACCTTCATGCCTGCCAGGCGCAGTTTGACCGCGAGCCGGCGCCGCTCGTTGAGTACCTCCAGGGGAATGTTGCGGCCGTCTTTGCTAGTCATTTGAGTTAAACAATTAGATGCTCAATACAAGAAAGTAAAATGCACTGTACAATCGTTTTCGTAGTGGAGTCAAGCTGAAAAACAAACTGAAATCTACAAACCGAATTCAATCTGGAGACTCATCATGACGACTGCGATCAATCGTGCTGAATTGCTGGAACTTCTGCTTCCCGTAGCCCGGGCAGCAGGTCAGGCCATCATGGACATCTACGCCACGGACTTCGCGGTGCGCGGAAAATCCGATGCTTCCCCCGTGACCGAGGCCGATGAAAAGGCCGAAGCGGTGATCCTGCCTCAACTGGCCCGGCTGACGCCGGACATCCTGGTGGTGTCGGAGGAAGAGGCCTCTGCCGGGCGTATTCCCAATGTGGCTGGCCGCTTCTGGCTGGTGGATCCCCTGGATGGCACCAAGGAGTTCATCAATCGCAATGGGGAATTCACGGTGAACATCGCCTTGATCGATAACTATCGTCCGGTGCTGGGCGTGGTGCTGGCGCCGGCCCTGGACCGGCTGTTCGCCGGGGCCGAAGGCGTGGGTGCCTTTGTGGAAGAGAAGGGGCAGCGCCGTGCCATCCACTGTCGCGCCGTGCCTGCGGATGGTTTGACCGTGGTGGCCAGCCGTTCCCACGGCGATGCCGAGGCCCTGGAAAAATTCCTGGCCGGGCGCAAGGTCGCAAGCCAGACCAATGCCGGCTCCTCCCTCAAGCTGTGCCTGGTGGCTGCCGGGGAAGCCGATCTCTACCCGCGCCTGGGCCGCACCATGGAATGGGACATTGCCGCTGGCGACTCGGTGCTGCGGGCGGCCGGGGGGATCGTCAAGACCCTGGACGGCGTGGCCCTGGGCTATGGCAAGTCCGATTTCGCCAATCCCCACTTCTACGCAGGCGGTCTGGGGGCCTGATTGGATTCACGGCGGGGAGGGGCAATCCCTCCCCTTACTGACGCCTATTCTGTGAAGCAACCTCCACATAAGTATTTTGGACGTGATTCCGCAGTTTGAACTTTAATTATTTTCAGACACGGTGCGCTTGCGGGCGACACTGGGTCCGTCACCGACGGACTGCATCACCGTCTCGGTTCCTTCGTCCCTCACCAGGAAATCATTGAGTGCCCGTAGCGCCACCGTGTTTTCGTCGGTGGCATTCGCTTTGGTGATCTGGTCCGCCTACTGAGGGAACAAATTGTCGAAGAGGATCAGGCCATTGGGGCGCCAGAGGCGCAGGCTTTTCATTCAAATTAAAGTGATATCATTAAAATTGAATGCATAAGTGAGGGGGAGTTTCGATGGCCAAACTGCAGGGCAAGCGCATCATCGTTACCGGTGGCGCCGGTGGAATCGGCAGCGCCGCTGTCAAACTGTTCGCTCAGGAGGGAGCAAAAGTTGCCTGCACCTATAACAATGCACTGCCGGAACTACCGGCCTCGGTGCTGAACGCCCGCTGCAATATCGCCGATCGTAATGAAGTCCATCAGGTCTTCGATGCCTTTGTGGCTGACTTGGGAGGGCTGGATGTATTGGTCCATGCCGCTGGCGTCCACGGCAGCCGCCCTGCCGAGCAGATCGACGAGGCCCACTGGGACCACTTGTTCGACCTTAATGGCAAGGCGGCGGTTTGGACCAACCAGGCCGCTTTCCGCCACATGCGGGTCCATGGCGGTTCGATCATCAATATGGGGTCGGTGGAGGGGGTGCGGGGATATGCGGGCAATGCCATTTATGCCGCCTCCCGGGGCGCGGTGATGGCCTGGACCCGTAGCGTCGCCCAGGAATGGGGTTGTCATCGGGTTCGCGTCAATTGCGTCGCACCAGTCATCGCCACCGAGATTTTCCAGCGCCAACGCCAGGCCATGGACTTAGCCAGCCTGCAAGCCATGGATGAGGGACTGGCCAAAATGATTCCCCTGGGCGGAGCCCTGGGTGATCCGCTACGGGACCTCGCCCCGGTGCTCGCCTTCCTGGCTGGCGACGACTCCCACTTCATCACCGGCCAGACCATCGCCGTGGATGGAGGATTCATGATGCTCGGTTCCTGATTTCATCAATCAAGTTCGAAAGCCCGGTACATTTCGCCATGAACCATAGGAGATGAATCACATGGCCTATGAGCAAATCATTACCGAACAGCGAGGGCGGGTAGGGATCATCAGGCTGAATCGTCCCGAAAGACTCAATGCCCTCACCATGCAGCTGATCAAGGAGTTGTACGATGCCCTCGAAAGCTTCAACAGGAATCCGGGTATCGGTGCCATCATCCTGACCGGAGAGGGGCGGGCCTTCTGCGCCGGGCTGGATATGCAGGACTGGGAGGCTCCCGAGTCCCAGGAGGGGCATGAGCCTGCCAGCTATCAGTCCCAGCTCCGCTGGATGCGCATTATGCGGGAATCCAAGCCTGTGGTGGTGGCGGTCAATGGCCTTGCCGTCGGCGGCGGTGTCACCATGATCCTTTCCAGCGACATCCGTATTGCCTCAGACCGGGCGCAATTTCAGGAATGCCATGTGCCCATGGGACTGGCGCCGGACATGGGCAGCAGTCGGCTCTGGGTGCAAATCGTCGGCCTGTCCCATACCATGCGACTCATCCTTACCGCGCGCCGCTTTGATGCCAAGGAGGCTGAGCGCATCGGTCTGGTGACCGAGGTTGTGCCCCACGATCAGTTGATGGATACGGCCATTGCCCTGGCCCAGGAAATCGCCGGGCATCCCAGCTCATCCGTACTTGCCGCCAAGCAGCTGATCTGGGACAACATGTGCGAAGTGGATGGCGACAAGGTTCTGTATTCCGAAGCCGAACTTGAGCAACGACTGATGGCGGGGCCTGACTTCCAGGAAGCCAGCCGCGCCTTCATCGAGAAACGGCCCCCGCGCTTTAACTAGGCGGGCATTCGTTGGCGCTCCCGGACTGATCTTTCTCAGCTACCGCCGGCCATCCAGGGGACGCCGTTGATATGGCTGCCCCCATCAGCGAACAGGGTGTTGCCAGTGATATAGCGAGCATCGTCGCTGGCCAGGAACAGGGCCACGCTGCCGATGTCGGACTCCGGATCGCCCATGCGCCCCATGGGGTTCAGCTTCAGGAGCTCTGTGGCGTTTTCCGGCTGGGCGGTCGAGAAGGCCTTGTAGGCCTCGGCGGCAGGGCAGATGCTGTTGCAGCAGATCTGATGCTGAGCCCACTCCCGGGCCGCTGTCCGGGTCAGGGCCCGCAAGGCTTCCTTGGCCGCGTTGTAGTCCACCGTGTAGGGATGGGCGTTGACTCCATTGAGGGATGCGATGTTGATGATGCGCCCCAGCGCTTTTCCTTCATATAGGGGAAGGCAGCCTGTATGGCCCAGAATGCCGCCATGTAGCCAATGCGAAAGGCGTGGTCGAGATCCTCGTCGGTCTTGGTTTCCTCCAGCATGAAATGCGCGCTACCCCGCCGGGAAGCCCAGGCGTTATTGACCAGGACATCCACCGAACCGAAAACCCGGACTGCCTCGGCAACCATGGCCAACCCCTGGGTCTTGTCACAGACATCAACCTGGAGGACCTCCGCCCGGACGCCAAGGTTACGTCGCAATTCCTCGGCCGTCGCCTTGCAGGAGGCTTCGTTGTACTCGGCCACCAGCATCGATGCGCCTTCCGCAGCAAGGCGGCGGGCGATACCCATTACCAATGCTGGCACCTGCTCCAGTGATGATGACGGCCCGCTCCGATAACCTGCCCATCTTGATTTCCTTCGCTATTGAAAATTGACTGACGCGGTGTGGCATGTCGTCCGTACCGGCAAACCGATCGTCAAACCATTCAACGACGCGAATTTATAAGGCATTTGTCTTGCATTGCAAAATTGGATATGTCGAAATCGAGTGCTGTCAGCATTTCAGACACTGCCCAGAGCTTGCGCGCCAGCTTCCTGTCCTGTCCCCTGGGTGCAGGTTTGGTCAGGGCAGGGCTTCCCTTGAAACCTCCGATGCCGGTGGGTCCGTAGAATCCGCCGGCCACGACTTCCGGAGCCGTGGCCGCAAGCAGCGTTGGCCAGGCGCCCTGCCGGGCAGGCTGTCCCAGGAGGGGCATGACGAGCGACAGGATCAGGGTCACCATATGGTCTCCCAGGCCGAAGGCACCCCGAGCCTTGCGGTTCGCGCCGATGGCGGTGCGCGCCACGCCGGGATGCACGGCCAGGCTCAGCAAGTTCGACCCGGCTGCCTGGGCACGGAACTGGAGTTCCCGTGCGAACAGCAGATTCGCCAGCTTGGTCTGGTTGTAGGCCCGTTGGGCGCTGTAGTCATGTTCCATCTGCAGGTCGTCCCAGTCGAAGCTGCCGGCCTTGTGCATGAAGCTGGACACCGTCACCACCCGGGGAGCTGCCGATTTGAGCAGCAGGGGCAGCAGCAACCCTGTGAGGGTGAAGTGGCCCAGGTGGCCAATGCCGAAAGTCAGTTCGAAGCCATCGATGGTGGTGCGCCGTTCACTAAGGGACTGAATGCCGGCATTGTTGACCAGCACGTCCAGGGGACGGCTTTCCTCGATCAGGTTCCGGACAAAGGCCCTGACCGCCTGCTGGCTGGAAAGGTCCAGGGTCCGGAAGTGCACCTTCGCATTGCCGTCCAGTTGCCGGATGCGTGCCAGGGCCTCGGCGCCGCCCTGTTGATTGATATCCGCCAGCAATACCTCGGCACCCCGGAGCGCCAGTGCGCGTGCGGCTTCGTAGCCGATGCCGCTGGCGGCGCCGGTCACCAGGACGCGCTTGCTGCTCAGATCGGGGATATCCGTCTCGATCCATTGGGTCATGGGTAGCTCTTACGATTCACAGGGGCTTCCACTTGGGCTTGCCGCCCTCGACAAAGGCGGCCCGGGCGTCGTCCATGCAGCCGGTGAAGCAGCCCAGCACCTGGGTGCGGTTCTCCAGTTCCATGGCCTGGCGCAGGCTGGGGGCATCCACGTTGCTCCACAGGCCCTTCTTGGTCATCCACACCCCGTACTCCGAGTTCTCGGCAATCGCCCGGGCCATCTCCAGGGCTGCGGCCGCCAGGTCCTCGGGAGGAACCACCCGGGACACCAGCTTCATCTCCCGGGCCTCATCGGCCTTGAAGATGCGCCCGGTCAGCATCAGCTCCGCTGCGGTGCTCGCCCCCACCAGGCGCGGCAGGAAATAGCTGGTGCCCACGTCGCAGTTGGACAGCCCGGTCTTGATGAACACGGCGCCGAACTTCGCCGCCGTGGAGGCGATGCGGATGTCGCTGGCCAGGGCCAGGGCCAGGCCGCCCCCCACCGCCGCCCCATGCACCGCCGCGATCACCGGCTTGTCGCATTCATGGATCGCCAGCATCAGCTGGGCCAGGTACTCCTGGAACTTGTAGATGAAGCCCAACGGGCCCATGCCGTCGGTGCCGGGGATGGCGCCGGGGCTGGCAGGCTCCTGCATGTCGGCGCCGGAGCAGAAGCCCTTGCCCTCCCCGGTCAGGATCACCACCCGGGTCTTGCGGTCGTTCTGCAGGCCCTGGAACACGTCGATCAGTTCCTTGATCAGGGTGGCATTGATGGCATTGAGCCGCTCCGGGCGGTTCATGCGCACTTCGAGGATGCCTTCCTCCAGGTTGCGGCAGATTAGGGTTTCCATGATTACCTCACAGGGCCAGATAGCCGCCGTCGGCGACCAGGGTGGTGCCGGTGGTGAAGCTGGACATGTCGCTGGCCAGGTACAGCACCGAACCCAGGACCTCGTCGGTCTCGGCGACGCGCTTTTGCAGGGTGGCGGCGATGGAGCCTTCCATGAAGCCCGGCAGTTGCGCGGCGGAGTTGTCGAACATGTCGGAGTGGAAGCTCCCCGGGGCCAGGGCATTGACCCGCACCCCCATGCTGGCCCACTCGGCGGCCATGACCTTGGTCAGGGCGTGCAGGGCCGACTTGGTGGCGGCGTAGAAGCCCTGGTAGGCCGGGGGCTTCAGGCCCGCCACGGAGATCACGTTGATGATGGAGCCGCCGCCGTGCTTGGCCATGCGGGGGGCGGCCCGGGAGGCCAGATACCAGGGGCCCTTGGTGTTCACCTCGAAGACTTTCTGGAACAGCTCCGGGGTCAGGTCGGAGAGGGGTGCCGTCACCGGGTTGGTGCCGGCGTTGTTGATCAGGATGTCCAGCCGGCCGAAGCGCTGGTAGGTGGCCTCCAGCAGGGCGTCCAGGCTTTCCATCTGGCCCGCGTGGGCCGCGAAGGGCAGGGCCTGGCGGCCCAGGGCGCGGACCTCCTCCGCCACCGACTCGCAGGTGTCCAGCTTGCGGCTGGCAATCACCACGTCGGCCCCCGCCCGGGCCAGGCCCAGCACCATCGCCCGCCCCAGGCCCCGGCTGCCGCCGGTCACCAGGGCGACCTTGTCTTCCAGATTCACTTGATACATCGTGTCTTGTTCCGTTAAGTTTCGGTGGGTCGCATGAGATTCACAGCGTGATTTCGGCCATGTCGCGCAGCATCTGCGCGCCGCCGGTACCCATCACCAGCAGGGTGGTGGCCGGGGAATCCCGCCAGACCTGGAGCCGCTCCTTGATGCGTTCCTTGGGACCGCACAGGCTGATCTCGTCGGCGAATGGGTCCGGCACCGCCATCACCGCCTCCTCGCGCCGGCCGGCCATGAACAGTTCCTGGATCTTCTCCGCCTCGGCCTCATAGCCCATGCGTCCCATCAGGTTCTTGTGGAAGTTGTGTTCCTTTGCGCCCATGCCGCCCACGTAGAAGGCCAGGGCCATCTTCTGGGGCAACAGCGCCTTTTGCAGGTTGTCGTGGATATTCACCATCACCAGGGGCGCGATCTCGAAGCCGGGCTTGGCATCCTTCAGCTGGTCGGCGTAGATATCCGGCCGGAACGGGTTGTAGTAGATGGGCAGCCAGCCGTCGGCAATGGCGGCGGTCTGGGCCACGTTCTTCGGCCCCTCGGCCCCCAGGTAGATGGGCAGGTCGGCCCGCAAGGGATGGGTGTTGGCCTTGAGGGGCTTGCCCACCCCCAGGGCGCCCGGGCCGGTGTAGGGCAGCGGATAGTGGGGGCCGGGGTTGCTCACCGGCCCCTCCCGACGCAGCACCTGGCGCACGATATCCACGTACTCCCGGGTGCGGGCCAGGGGCTTGTCGAAGGGCTGGCCGTACCAGCCTTCCACCACCTGGGGTCCGGAAACCCCCAGGCCCAGGATCATGCGCCCGCCGGAGAGGCGATCGATGGCCAAAGCGCTCATGGCGCAGGCGGTCGGCGTCCGGGCCGAAAGCTGGGCCAGGGCCGTGCCCAGCTTGATCCTGGTGGTGTGGGCGCCGATCCAGGCCAGGGGCGTGAACACGTCGTTACCCCAGGACTCGGCGGTCCATACCGAATCGAAGCCCAGGGCTTCCGCCTCCTGGGCCAGTTTCACATTGCCGTCGGCGGGGGGCTCGGAGCCCCAGTAGCCCAGTTGCAGTCCCAGTTTCATGATGTCCTTACCTTGCCAGTTTCAAATCACGCTATTCAGCACGTCCGCCCCGGATTCGGCAGATGCTGGGCACAGAGCGGCCCCGGCAGGTATTGGGATAAGTCCAGAACGCCGATGCCTTGTAAGGGTTTGCTTGCCATGGGTACCTTTGTGAAATGACCTTGATGTTTCTGAAACTTGCTTCAGCGTTCCAGATCCCGGAACGGCAACTTGCGGTCGGTGCGAACCTCGCCGGGCAGCCCCAGGACCCGCTCGGCGATCACGTTCTTCTGGATTTCATCGGTGCCTCCCGCCAGGCGGATGCCCGGCGCCGACAACCACAGGCGCTGGATGAAGCCCCATTCGCTGCCCAGGTCCTGGTGGCCCAGGGTGCCCTCGGGGCCGGCCATTTCCATGGCAAAGCTGGTGATGTCCAGAATGCCCTTGCCCGCCACCAGCTTGAGGATAGACATCTCCGGTCCCGGTGTCCGGCCTTTGGAGATCGCGGTCAGTCCCTTGGAGATGATCAGTTCCACCCCCTTCTGGCTCAGGTAGGCATTGGCGATGCGGGCCCTGACCCGGCTGTCCTCGATGGCCGGCCGGCCGTTCCAGTGGGCCTTTTGGGCCAGGCCGATCAGGTTGCGGTGCAGGTGGGTGGGCAGGCTGCCGCCCACGGAGAGGCGTTCGTGCATCAGGGTGCTCAGCATCACCTTCCAGCCCCCGCACTCGGGGCCCAGGCGATGGCTGTCGGGAATGCGCACATCGGTCAGGAAGACTTCGTTGAACTCGTAGTCGCCGGACATCTGGTGGATGGGGCGGATTTCCACGCCGGGGGCACGCATGTCCAGGATGAACATGGTCAGGCCTTCCTGCTTGGGCTTGTCCCAGTCGCTCCGGGCCAGGAGGATGCCGTAGTCGCAGAACTGGGCGCCGGAGGTCCATACCTTCTGGCCATTGATTACCCATTCGTCCCCCTGCTTCTCGGCCCGGGTGCGGATGCCCCCGGTGTCGGAACCGGCCGCCGGCTCGGAAAAGAGCTGGCACCAGATTTCATCCCCGGCCAGGCCCCTCGGCACATGACGGGCCTTCAGTTCCGGGATGGCCCAGGTGGCCACCGTGGGCAGGCACTGGCCCAGGCTGTTCTCGAAGATCATCCGGGGCACCAGGAAATGGGCTTCTTCCTGGCTGTAGATCACTTGCTGCATGGGCGTGCCCCCCATGCCGCCGGCTTCCTTGGGCCAGGTGATGGCGGCATAGCCCGCCGCCGCCTTCTTCTTCTGCCAGACCCGGGCGGCGGCAACGCGTTCTTCGTCGTTCATGCCCGCATCGAAGCGTTCCTCGTCGCTCTGCTTGGGCTGGGCGTTGGCTTCCAGCCAGGCCCGCACCTGGGTGCGGAAGGCGGCTTCTTCGGGGGTGTCTCTGAAATCCATCATTTCCTCCGCACGGTCATCCCACGGGGACAACCCTCAATCAATCGAGCGGGCAGCGCCCGCGAGCATCCTTCGTTGCCCCCTTCCCCGGGAAGGGGGTCAGGGGGATGGTCCTTTCTTTCCTCTGGAGGCGGCGTCCTATGCCGCCTCCTTCACGAGTTCGTCGGCCAGCTGCCCGCGCCAGGCATGTTCGCTGCCGATCACTTGGGCCAGGTAACGGGCCCGGCGGTAGTACAGGTGGCAATCCATTTCCCAGGTGAAGCCGATGCCGCCGTGGATCTCGATGCCCTCCTCGGCGGCAAAGTTGTAGGCGGTGGTGGCCGCCACCCGGGCGGCGCCGGCGGCCAGGGCCAGTTCCGGGGCGTCCGAGGACAGCGCCCAGGCGCCGTAGTAGGCATGGACCCGGGCCAGTTCATTGCGGGTATAGATGTCCGCCATCTTGTGTTTCAGGGCCTGGAAGCCGCCGATCTGGCGGCCGAAGGCCTTGCGCTCCAGGGCGTAGTCCCGGCTGATTTCCAGGATCCGGGTCGCGCCCCCCACTTGTTCGAAGGCCAGCAGTACAGCGGCGCCGTTCAGCACCCGGGCCGCCACGGCGGCGCCACTCTTGCCCCCGGCCAGCTTCTCGGCCGGGGTGTTGGCGAAGCTCAGTTCCGCATAGGGCCGGGTCGGGTCCTGGGAGGACAGTGGCTTGCGGCTGACGCCTGCGGCCGACAGGTCCACCAGCACCAGGTCAACGCCCGCTTTCAGTACCGCCAGGCCCGCCACCATACCGTCGGGCACCACGGCCGCCTTGCCATTGAGGGTCTTGCCGTCGAAGGCCAGCGGCGTCGCCAGGTAGGTCTCCGTGCTTCCCAGGACGGCAGTGGCGATTACTTCACCCGACGCGATGCGGGGCAGCCATTGCTGTTTCTGGCCCTCGCTGCCGCCATGGACCAGGGCTTCGGCAGCCAGATAGAAGGAGGACGACAGGGGCACCGGCGCCAGGTGGCGCCCGGCTTCTTCCGCCACCAGGCACAGTTCCAGGTGACCCAGGCCCGCGCCGCCGTAGGCTTCGGGAATCGCCGCCGCCGCCGCGCCCATGTCGATCAGGTTGCGCCAGACGGTCGCGGAATAGGCCGCCTCACCACCCAGTACCTGGCGCACGGCAGCGGAGGTGCTGGTCTCCGCCAGCATCTTGCCCACTTCCGCCTGCAACAGCCGCTGGTCGTCGGAAAAATCAAAATTCACGATGGGTTTCCTTTGCGTTTCAAATCGCTTTCAAGAAGCCACCATCAAGCGGCCACCAAGGGCGTCCGGCCGCGGATCAGGTCGGCGGCCCGTTCGGCGATCATCACCACTGGCGCGTTGGTGTTGCCCGAGGGCAGGCAAGGTATGACGGAAGCGTCGATCACGCGCAGGCGCTCGACCCCCCGCACTTTCAGTTCCGGATCCACCACCGAGTCGGCGTCCGATCCCATGCGGCAGGTGCCCACCGGATGGTGCCCGGTGGAAGCGCTGCGGATCACCTGTTCCCGGATTGCCTCGTCCGTGACGGCGTCCGCGCCGGGATAGAGTTCGCACTCGATCAGCGGCGCCAGCGCCGGCGCCTGGGCGACTCGACGCAGGATGTCGATGGAGGCCCGCAGGATGCGCCAGTCGTCGGCCACGGCCAGGTAGTTGGGATCCACGTTCATCATGGCGGCGGGATCGGCGGAAGCCAGGCTCACGCTGCCGCGCGACTGGGGCCGCAGGCCACAGGGCGCCAGGGTCATGCCCGGCGCCTGGTGGGGAATATCCACGCCCCGCTCCAGCTTGGCCTCCACGTCGCCGGTCACCGGCAGGCAATGGACCTGGATATCGGGCCGGCTGAGCGTCGGTTCGCTCTTGAGGAACATCATCACCTCACCGGAGGACATGTTCATCGCCCCCTTCTTCCAGATCAGGAAACGCAGCACCTCCCGCACCAGGCGCCAGCCGGCGAGGTTCGCGTTATGGCTGGGGCCGCCGGGCTTGAAGCGCCAACCCATCGGAAACACCAGATGATCCTGGAGGTTGGTGCCGACGCCGGCGCGGTCCGCCACCACCGGGATGCCATGCTGCTGCAGTTGCGCGCCGGGACCGATGCCGGAGAGCATCAACAACTGGGGGGAGCGGATGGCACCGGCCGCCACCAGCACTTCGCGGTTGGCGCGGGCCTGCCGTAGCTGTCCCTGCTGCCGATACTCGACGCCGACGACGGCCTTGCCCTCCCACAACAGGCGGTTGGCCAGGGCACGGGTCTCGATGCGCAGGTTGGGATGCTGTTTCGCTTCCCGCAGATAGCCGTAGGACACCGAGCAGCGGCGATGATCGCGGCCCGTCATCTGCACCCAGCCGATGCCTTCCTGGGACGCGCCGTTGAAATCCTCGTTGAAGGGAATCCCGGTTTGCACCGAGGCCTGAAGCACCGCCTCGCCGAAAGCCGTGCGCTCGAACAGCTCGGACACCTGCAAGGGCCCGCCCCGGCCGCGATAGGCGCTGGGCTTGCCCGACCAGTCCTCGGAACGGATGAAGTACGGCAGCACTTCCTTCCAGCTCCAGCCGGTGGCGCCGGCCGCCGCCCAGTCGTCGTAATCCTGGTGTTGGCCCCGCACATAGATCAGGCCGTTGATCGAGGAGCAGCCACCCATCACCTTGCCCCGCGGCATGGCAAGGGAACGCCGCTCCATCGCGGCCTGGGGCGTCGTCTGATGCACCCAGGCATACTTGGGATCAAGCATGATCTTGCCCCAGCCGGCCGGCACCTGGAGCAGATAGTCCTTGTCGTCGCCGCCAGCCTCCAGCAGCAGTACCCGGACATCAGCATCCTCGGACAGGCGGCTGGCCAGCACGGAACCGGCCGAGCCGGCCCCTACTACGATGTAATCAAATGTTTCGATGGCGGGCATCTGTCATATTCCCCAAAAAGCTTTTAGATCACGAGGGACACGGAAAAAAACAGGACATGACTGCGACAGCCCGCCTTTGAATTTCCCCGCGCCCCCTGGCAAATCGCCTTTAAACCTGCTGTGCCGCTGGCGGAGTGATGCGTGTGGTGCCGTAGAAGACCTGGCCGTTCTTCGCTATGTCCCGCAGCAATCGGGTCGGCGCGAACTGCTCGCCCACCGATACCACGCAGCCCAGGAGCACGTCTTCCACCAGGGAGGTGTCCAGGGAATTCCGATCCCGCAGGGCGCCCATCATCTGCGCCGCCAGTTGCACAGACGTGATCTCGTGCAGACCATCATCCGGCTTGCCCTTGCCCCGCGGCGTGCGAACGTGGTCGTAGATATAGACGTCAGTCATGACTGCCCTTTGCGAAATCAAATGAATGGAAAGGATCGTGCCGCCCTCAAAGGTCGGAATTCCGACAGGAACTGCCGATTAACGCAAACACAGCATAGGGCAATTGGTTGTGCCACCCTGAAATATGAGCCCAAACCTGAACCTGAACGGAGGAACAGGCCGAAACCCCTGCACTTACTGATACTCATCGCACCGCAGCAAAATGAACAATTAAGTGTGAGATTCATCTTCTGGATACATAATGCTTCCCGGTACTCATTTTGGCCAGACACCCCCGGGAGCCCGGCAAGCAACCTATCCAGAAGCGGGCCGAATTCAGAATTCATGATGGCGACCATCATCGATGTGGCCCGGGACATTTGCGGACTGGGGATGAATTCTTCTTGGGAGGGGAGATGGAATAGACCTCGCCTGTCTTCGGGTGACTCCAGCAATTCTTATGTGATCTAATCGGGCAGGGGAACGATTTCCATCCACCAGGGCGTTTATGAGTATGCCGACGGTGCTCCCGTGACTGGGTCAGGGGGTAGGGACACTGCTTTTCAGATAGCAATCAATGATTTTCAAGCTTGGCATCAACGGTTTTGGCCGCATCGGCCGCATGGTTTTCCGGGCGGCGGTTCAGAACTTCGCTGACATCGAAATCGTCGGCATCAACGACCTGCTGGAGCCCGGCCACCTGGCCTACCTGCTCAAGTACGACTCCGTCCATGGCCGCTTCAAGGGCAGTGTCGCCGTCGAGGGCAACACCCTGATCGTCAATGGCAGGAAGATCCGCCTCACCGCCCTCAAGGACCCCGCCGAGCTGAAGTGGAACGAGATCGGTGCCGATCTCGTGATCGAATCCACTGGTCGTTTTCTGACCCGGGGCGCAGCCGCTCGACACCTCACCGCTGGCGCCAAAAAGGCGATCATGTCCGCCCCTGCCGATGATGACACCCCCATGTTCGTCTTCGGCGTGAACGACCAGACCTATGCCGGCCAGGACATCATCTCCAATGCCTCCTGCACCACCAATTGCCTGGCCCCCGTGGCCAAGGTGCTGAACGACAACTGGGGCATCAAGCGTGGCCTGATGACCACCATCCATCCAGCCACCATCGCACAAAAGGTGGTTGACGGGCCGTCGCCCCAGATCTGGCGCAGTGGACGAGCCATGCTCGAAAATATCATTCCCTGCTCGACCAGTTCGGCCAGTGCCCTTGGCGCCGTGCTGCCTGCGTTGAAGGGTAAGCTCACCGGCCTGTCCTTTCGTGTGCCCACTGCCGATGTGTCGGTAATGGACCTGACGGTGGAGCTGCACCAGTCTGCCGGTTATGAGGAAATCTGCCGGGCCATGAAGACCGCCGCAGAGGGGGACATGAAAGGTGTGCTGGGCTATACGGAGGACAAGGTGGTGGCCACCGACTTTCGCGGCGATTCCTGCACCTCCGTCTTCGACGCCGAAGCCGGCATTGCTCTGGACAATACCTTCGTCAAGGTGGTCTGCTGGTATGACAACGAATGGGGCTACGCCAACAAGTTGCTGGAAATGGCGCGGGCTATCTCTACATGGCGCTGAACGGTTGGAGCACTCCTTTCGCCGGTTGAATTCGGCGACTAGTCGGTTCATGGGGCGAAGGCACTGATATCAGGCTCGTGGTCGTTACGAATCCGAGAGTTGCTCATGGGTCGTTGTCAATCAAACGCGCCCAATGGCAGCAGTGGTCAGTGCGATGAAGGAAGCGAAGCGTTCAGCGAGTTTGTTGTAGCGAGTAGCGACACGGCGAAATTTTCAACGCAATCGGTTCGTTTTCCCGTACTTTCAAATCTTGGACAGGTTTTTCTCCCAGGGACTGTCAAGCCAACATTGCTGCCGCAATTACTCCGGCCCCAAGAGACAGTTTGCTGTCGCTGGACGCTGCTATTTGAACGCTACCGGAGAAATGTCATTCGTATGCCCGTGACTACATGGGCGTAGAACATTTCGATGTACTCAAGAATATCGCGCAGTGCCCGTGCCAGAAGCCGGGGCAGATCTTCGTCGATGGAGTCTGTATCCCACCGTGGAGTCAGGGTGAAATCCGCCGGAACCGTTCACGATCTTTTCCCCATCGATGGGACGCTTATGCTGCACCGAATCGGGGTTTGCGGCAATAAGCTGAGCAATTTAGTCCCCCTATTGCAAATTTGCGACCTCGAAGGACGACAGCGTCCTGCCCATAATTCACCTCCATGGCACGGTGGTAGATCGGGCCAATGGACCAACCCAGGAAAGGGAAACAGGATGACAATCGCGAAGCGACAAATTTTGTACGGTGGCGCCATGCTCGATCAAAAGGAGATCGACGCGGTAGTGAATGTGATGAAGACCAGCATGGTGGTGGGGGAGCAGACCCAGACCTTCGAGGCCCGGTGCGCCAAGCTGCTGGGTCACAAGTACGGGATCATGGTCAACTCCGGCAGTTGTGCGCTATTGCTGGCCCTGCGCCTGTGCGACCTGCCCAAGGGGTCGGAGGTGATCACCCCGACCCTGACCTTTGGCACCGACATCTCCGGCATCGTGCTCAACGGCTTGGTGCCGGTGCTGGTGGATGTGGAACCGGATACCTACCAGATCGATATCGACAAGATCGAGCGCAACATTACCCCCAAGACCCGGGCCATGCTGATTCCCAACCTGGTGGGCGGCATGCCCGACTGGGACCGGCTGCGGGCCATCGCCGACAAGCACAATCTGATTCTGATCGAGGACAGTTGCGACACTCTGGGCGGCACCTACCGGGGCCGGCCTGCCGGTGAGCGGGCTCACATCAGCGTCACCAGCTTCTCGATCTTCCACATCATCACCTGCCTGGGCAACGGCGGCCTGGTGGCGGTCAATGACGAGAAGCTTTGGGATCGCGCCCTGATGCTGCGCAACTGGGGTCGCTCGTCCGAGAAGTTCATGCACGGCACCCGCAAGGGCGACAGCGATGGCCGCTTCCTGGAAAACCTGGGGGACATCGAGTACGACGGGATGTTCATCTTCGAGGAAATCGCCTACGGTTTCATCCCCAACGAGGCGGGTGCGGCCTTTGGCCACGAGCAGCTCAACAAGCTGGACATGTTCACCCGTCTGCGCCAGGAGCGCTTCGATCTTCACGCGCAGTATCTGGAGAAGAATTCGGACGTGTTCATCAAGGCCCGGGTTCATCCCGAGGTATTCACCACCTGGATCTGCTATCCGGTGATGCTGCGGCCGGAACTGGGCTGGAGCCGGCGGGAGCTGCAAATCCATCTGGAGGATGCGGGCATCTTCACGCGGGTGATTTTCTCCGGTCATGCTGCGCGCCAGCCAATGATGAAGGGTGTGGAGTACCGCGTCGATCCCGAGGGTTGTCCCAATGCGGAGCGGGTGATGCGCAACGGCCTGATGCTGCCCTGCCATCCGACCATGACCGTCGAGGACTGCCAGTACCTGTACCAGGTGCTCGACGAGTTCATCGCCAGGCAGCGGACCAGATAAATACCAGCCCGCTCCTGTCTTTTCGGGCAGCCTTCCTACGTAAGCCCTTCTTTCCCATCTCGGGGGAGGGGCTTCTGTACTTGGAAAAACGGATATTCTGCTCCCCCATATCTTTGCGGATTGCCAAAAAGCTTTCCTGATAAAAGGATCTCCCATGCTGAAGAAACTTTCTCTTGCCAATACCGACCTCAGCGTCAGCCAGCTCTGTCTGGGCACCAACATGTTCGGCACCGCCCAGCCCCTGGACAAGGCGGGTGAGATTCTGGACACCTTCTTCGCCGGCGGCGGCAACTTCATTGACACCGCCCATTCCTACGGCGACTGGATTCCCGACATTCCCAACGCCGCCAGCGAACGCACCCTGGGCGAGTTGCTGAAAGGCAAACCCCGGGCCGATTACGTGCTGGCCACCAAGGGCTGCGAGTTCGATTACCGCAAGGGCGACTACGCGTTGCGGGTGACCCCGGCGCTGCTGGAGTCCGACCTGATGGGCAGCCTGGCGCTGCTGGGGGTCGACTTCATCGATCTCTACTGGCTGCATCGGGACGACCCCAGCTGCCCGGTGAGGGAAATCGTCGATGCGTTGATCGACCACCAGCAGGCCGGCCATATCCGCTACTTCGGCTGTTCCAACTGGAGTGTGGATCGTATCCTGGAGGCCCAGCAGTACGCCGCCAGCCTGGGCCACGTCGGCTTTGTCGCCTGCCAGCCCATGTGGGGCCTGGCCGAGCCGGACCGCACCGCGATGATGAGCTATGCGCCGGGAGGCTATTACGAGGACGGCTATCAGGTGTTGCATCAGGCTGGCATGACAATGATCCCCTACTCGGGACAGAGTCGCGGCATTTTCAGCAAGCTGGCAGCCGGCATGGCCAGGGAGGCCATTTCTCCGGATGTGGCGGCGCTTTATTACAGCGACGTCAATCTGCGCAAGGTGGACGTGCTGAAGACCATTGCCGCCCGCCGGGGCGCCTCGGTGAACGACATCGTGCTGGCCTATTTGACTTCCCAGACCTGGGCGACGGTGCCCATCATCGGTTGCAGTTCCGTTGTCCAATTGCGGGAAAGTATCGACGCCTGTGCGATCCGGCTTGATACCGAGGAACTGCGCCAATTGAAAGGAGCTTGAGATGGCGAACCGCCGCCAGAAAATTTTCGATGTCTGCGTAATCGGCACGGGTGCCGGCGGCGGGGTAATGATCGACGAACTGACCCATGCCGGCATGTCGGTGGTGGCCCTGGAGCGGGGCCCCCGTCTTGGTCCGGCGGAATTTATGGGCCACGACGAACTGACCAACATCATTCGTGCCACCGGCTTCGCCCCCAAGCTGAAGGAGACTGTGCGCCAGGCGGAAGGGGAGACCGCCCAGCCGCGGCACTTTTCCATGATTGGGCAATGCGTCGGTGGCAGCAATGTGCATTGGGGTGCCATGGCCTGGCGCCTCAGACCTGACGATTTCAAGGCCCTGAGCCATGACGGCCCGGTGGCTGGCGCCAACCTGGCCGACTGGCCCGTGGATGCGGCAGAAATGGCGCCTTGGTATGACAAGGCGGAGGCCGCCTATGGAGTCTCCGGCGGAGCGGTGCATAACGCCATGCAGTCGGGGAAAAATTATCCCAATCCGCCCCATCCCCGCCGCAGTGGCAGCCATGTTTTCGAACAGGGGGTGAAGAAGCTGGGTTACACGCCGTTCCAGATTCCCCTGGCGGTGAACAGTCGGCCCTATCAGAACCGGGCTGCCTGCACCAACAGCGGCATGTGCGTGATGTTCGGTTGTCCGGTCCATGCCAAGGCCTCCCCCCTGTCGGTGGGCCTGCCCCGCGCCCAGGCCACGGGCCGGCTGGACCTGCGGCCGGAATCCCTGGTCCATGAACTGGTCCTCGATGATGCCGGGCGCATCAAGGCCGCCCGCTATCTGGACGCCAAGGGGCAGCAGCAGGAGGTCAGGGCGCGGCAGTTCATTCTCGCCGGCGGCAGCCTGGGCTCCGCCCACCTGCTCCTGATGTCCCGTTCCGGACGCTTCGCCAATGGCCTGGCCAACCGCAGCGGCCAGGTAGGGCGCAATTTGATGTACCACCTGCTGCCCGCTGTCTATTACCGCCACGAGGCCGTCACCCGAGGTTGGCTGGGCCCCCTGGCGGGACAGGCGATCGACGACCTCCACGCCAGCGATCCCGCCCGTGGCTTTGTGCGCGGCGCGGTGGTCACCGAGGCCTATCCGTCCACACCTGTCGTCTATGCCAGCAGCGCCGGTAATCTCTGGGGGAGTGCCCTGAAGGATTACCTGCGCCAGTTCCAGCAGGTGCATGCGCTGATCGCCATCGGCGAGGATCTGCCAGTTCATGGCAATCAAGTGGATCTCGATCCAACCCACCGGGACGAGCACGGCTTACCGGTCTGGCGCATTACCCATGCCTATCATCCCAATGACCTGAAGCTGAAGGCCTATTACGAGCAGAAGATGCTGGAAATCGCCCAGGCCGCTGGCGCCGAGAAGAGCTGGGTGGTGGACATGACCCAGGGCAGCACCGGCCACCTGATGGGCACCTGCCGCATGGGCGACGATCCGGAAAAGTCCGTCCTTGACCGCTGGTGCCGCAGTCATGACGTGGATAACCTGTGGGTAGTGGATGGCAGTTGCTTCCCCACCTCCGGGGGCTACAACCCGACCCTGACCATCGTCGCCAACGCCTACCGCGTGGCCGACCACTTCGTGCGCGAAGCGCGCCGCCTGAATCTGAGGTAAGCCCATGGAACAAGCTACCCGCCGCGACTTCATCAAGGCCCTGGGCGTCTGCCTGGTGGCGATGAACATTCCCCGTCCCCTGACCGCCCTGGCCGCCGCCCGCGACAGGGGGCCTGTCAGTCTCGATGCCGCCCAGTGGCGTTGCGTCGAGGCGATCTGTGCCGAAATCATTCCGACGGACCATGACCCTGGCGCCACCGAGGCCGGCAGCGTGAATTTCATCGACAAGGCCCTGTCCGCCGAGGATGCTCAGGCACTCCCCCTCTACCGGGCTGCCTTGGCCGATATCGATGGCTTGTGTCGCAAGGCCCATGGCCGGGTCTTTGCCGAGCTGGAGTCCACCCAACGGCAAAAGATTCTCACAGAAATGGAGCAGGGCACCCTGTCCGGCTGGACCCTGACCCTGGCCCGCCCCCAGGATTTTTTCGCCACGATCCGCTTTCATGCGCTGCTGGGGTTCATCGCCGATCCCAAGTATGGCGGCAACCGGGATTACGTCGGCTGGAAGCTGATGGGCTTCCCTGGTCCCATGCATGAGGTCGGGGGCGTCACGCCGGAACAGATGCTGGGGAAAATTCCGGTGATCCCGATCTGGGAGGCCACGGCCACAGCCGGCCACGGCAAGCATTAGCGATGAACGGCCCGATACTGAGTGTCCGTATTCCCGCTGGTCAAGCTTTCATTCGAACTTGATATCGCTGGGCGCCGATAGCCCGCCACAGAGGAATTCGATCAGGGTTCCGACCCGTTTCCATTTTTCCTTTTTGCTCAGGGCCTGGCTGCCCCCGGTTTCGGTTGCAAAGAGATTCGGATCGGCAAGGGTATTCAGCAGTCCGTGGGCGAAGGGAAGCGTACGCAGTCTTATCACCTGGGGGGCGAGGTGCGGCAGCGCGCGCTGGAGCAGACGAAACGTGATGTCGGGGTTCTGGCCCATGTATTTACCCGCAATCTTGGTGACGGTGGGGTTGTGGTCGCTATAGAGCCTGGCGAGGAAACGGACGTAGCCCACCCCCGTGTCCCCTTCGTCGATCAATTTTTTGGCCAGGGGCATGATTACCGCATCCATGACCGCCCTGACGGTGACCTCCGGCTGTTGCTCAAGGGACTGCATGGCGCTCAGCCGGGCTTTCATCAGGGGCACCATGTGCCGCTCGAGAAGTGCCTCGACCACCCCCTCCAGATTCCCAAAGTGGTAATGAAGGATGCCGGCGCTCACCCCTGCCGCCTGGTTGATGGCTCGGGTGGAAACACCGTCCACGCCGTGCAGGACGATGAGTTTCTTGGCGGCGACAAGGATCTGCTCTCGGGCTTCGCCTTTGACGGTTTTTGGTTTGGTTTCAGCCATTGTGTTTTTGTTGGTGGCAATGCCAGTATTTTATCCGTCGTTCCGCATCAGGCGCGGCATCGGGTAGCTGCCGTCGATCAGCGGCGAGGTGGGGCCGTAGAAGCGGGGCGCCAGCCGGAATCCTCCCGACTGTGGAATCGGTAGCCAGTTCTTCGCCTGGTCCGGGTCAGTGGGCCGCTCGCTTTGCAGATAGAAGGTCAGGCGGCCGTTCGCCACGTGATAGGCACCAGCCTTGTAGAGGTAGCTGGTGGCGCTGTAGCGGTCGATGGGATTGTCCACGAAGTAGCCATAATCGTCGTAGACGGGTATTTCCCAGAATTCCGTCACCGGCGGCAGATCGTTGATGTCGAAGCTCAGGGTGTAGCGATGGGCGCCGTCCAGCTTGTGCCCCTGATCGTCCACCAGACCGAAGGCGATGGTGTGGGACTCGAAGGGCACCGGACTGCCCCAGGCGATCTCGGCAGCACCAGCCCGCAGCGCGTAGTCGTTGTCGTCGTAGAACAGGCTGGTCTGGAGTTGCCAGCCATTCATGTCGAGTAGGTTGGTGGCGAAGGATTGTTGCGCTTCCCGGCGCGCCTCGAGGAAGCCGGCCTCGATAGCCTTGATCTGGTTCGGTGTCAGTCGAGTCGGGTCGAAGCGATAGCCTTCCCTGAGGCCGATGTCGGCGAGACGTTTCAGGGTGGCGATTTCCTTGGCGGAATCCCGGCGCTGGGTCATGGACGGGTCGTTGATGACCAGGCTCACCAGTTGCAGGTAGTCCAGGGGTGTCATGGTGCGGGTCAGGTCGCTGATCTGGTTCATGCGCGGAAAGCTGGCGTAGTTGCCCCGTACCATGGGCTGTTGCTCAAGGGGCACGGGCTTGCCGCCGTTTTTCGCCCACAGGCTCAACGGCAGGATATTTACTGACTTCACCAGGCGGCCGGCCTCGGCCATTTCGCTGCTGCTGCGGGCGTCGAGCACGCCGAGGCGCAGGGTGATGGTCACTGCGTTGGAGGTGGCCCGAATGATCTGGGGCCCCTTGAATCCCGGTGGAAAGCGACCCTTCCAGTCGGGGCCGACGATCAGGTAGCGCTGGGGGGCGTTGCCGGTGAAGGGGCTGCCGACGAAAAAGAACCAGTGGGCATAGTGGTCAGCCGCCTGGATGCTCCAGTAGCGTCCTTCCGGCATCTGCGGCGTTTCCACCACGATGCTCTCGTTTCTCAGGTCGAACAGGCCGCCCGAATAGAGGGTGGAGGCATTCGGTGTGGTGGCGAAGCGCGCCTTGGCCGAGAGCAGCCGCGTATTGCCAAAGACCCGATTGATGCCCCGATAGGCGGGGTTTCCTTCCATCATGGTGAACACATGGCGCAGTTCGTAGAAGCCCACTTGTTGCATGCCCCAGAAGAAAGCTTCCTTGGTGCGCTGCTGGATTTCCGTAGCGCCGAGGGCAGGGGCTATGGGCGGCCGGTCCTCCGCCCTTACGGACCCCAGGGCGGCAAAGCCAAGGCAGCAGGCCAGTCCTTGCAACAGGCGGCGGCGAAGCAGGGTGAGAACCATGGGTGACATCCTTGATGTGTCTGGGGGCGTTGGTCAGGTTTTACACACCGAGGCGGCGCTGTAGGTGGCGGCGCCGTTCGGCAAGCGCTTTTGCGCGTTCTTCGGCGGAGATATTGGGCGTGCCGGCCGGCAGAAGTTTGGAGAGTTCGGCGAAAGGCACTTTCTGAAGTGTCGGATATTCCTCGGGTGCAATCTGCCGGCCCTGCATGCCGTCATAACGGATCAGGATTTCTCCTCGTTCGGTGCCTACGGTGTCGAGCCAGTTCCGGATGCCGGGATCCTCACGGCTGATGACGAAATAGTAGGCGCCATCGGCCGATCGGTAGGCCTGGTCCAGGTTGAGCATGCTCTGCCGATTGGCATATTCCAGGCTCTGCATCCAGACGTCGATCAGCTGCACGCTGATGTAGTTGGCTGGTGTGCTGGGCCAGAGTTTCAGCACCAGGGCCTCATCCTTCTTCAGGACATAGTTGCCGGTGGCCATCCAGCGTCCGCTGAGGCCTCCCTGGCGGGAGGGGTCCCGGGGCGGGGAAATATAGTTCAGCGGCTTACCCTCGAAATACAGTCGGTCGACGAAGGACGGCCATACCGTGGCATTGGTCCGCAGGGCCGCAGCCGCTTCGCTCAGCCGCCGGGCCATCTCGGCCCGGTCCAGGGGCGGTTTCAGGGCGCCCTCCATGCCCACCCGGTCGATATGCACCTCGCCGGGCAGTTCCCGGTTCCAGTCGCTGAAGATCTGGCGCACGATGACCGTGCTGCCATCCTTCGGGTTGTGCAGCCAGTTGCCGGTGTATCCGCTGGGTTTTTCCGCACTGGCCAGTATCTCGAAGCTGCCATCGGCGGCCACTTGCAGATCATCCGAGGCGACGGTGGCCGTGACCCGCCCGCCCTTGGGTGACCAGGGCTCGCCGGCGTAGATCTGGAAGTCCAGGCGCCGATGCCGACCTCGGCTGCCCCAGAGCCGATAGGTCTCGCCACCGCGGATCTCGGCCATCAGGTAGCGCTGGTCGCCGCTGTCGCCGCCGTCGCGGATGCGGTGATCCAGGACGCGGAAAAACGGGAAGTCGGGTTCCTGGAGGATCTTGTCCTCCACGTTCTTAAGCAACTGACGGGCGAGATGGGCGGCACCCGCGGCCTGATCGAGATCTCCCTGGTAGGCCTTGAAGCGGACGATGGATTCCACGCCATCGGACAGCGCCTGGGCGTAATCCCGCAAAGCCGTGGTCAGGCAGGCCTCGTCGCAAGGTTTGCTCTTGGATGCACTATCGTCGGCACCCCACGCAAGGCCCAGGCCAAGGGCGGCCCCGAGAGCGATGAACGACTTGACGTTTGGAAAACTCATTTGTACTCCTCGGCACTCAGGCTGTCAGGCCCCAGAAGATAGGTTGGCCGGCACGCTGGTCGCGTACCGGCTTGCCGCTTGGGAATTATGGCAGGGTGAAGCGCACCTGCTCCACCGTGCCGGAGAAGGCGAAGGGGGCCTGATAGCCTGCTCCCACCGCACTGCCCAGGTCCCGGGATACATCCAATGTCTCGGTATGGATGGTGGGATGGCCGAAACCACCGAAGCGGGCGAAGCGCAACTCGCCGGTTGCCTGACCGTCGATGAACAGCCGACCGGTACCGGCCCGGGGGTAGTATTTCATCATGGGGTTGGTGGGGGTGGTGGCATCCGGCTGGAGCTCGAAGGCCACGGTGCTGACGCCGACGGGCACGGGCAGGGTGGAGACCATTTTCTCCCGCGCCAGGCCGGACAGGTTCAGCTCATAGACCAGGTGGTTGTCTTGCACGTACAGGACGTAGCCGCCTTCCGTGCCGCCAAAGGCCACGACCACCCCCTCGCTGCCGGCTGTGGTCCGCAGGATGCGGGCTTCGATGCGGTGCGCCTTGCCCAGGACAGGCGGTGCGAAAGGCGGCGTGACCCGTGCCGTGTCACCTCCATAGACAAACTCCTTGCGCCCGGCGGTCGGATCAGGCATCCCGCCGGAGAAAAAGCTGTCCAGGGGAGAGTCGGACATGGGCAGCACTTGGTTGCGCCTGGCCTCGGCTTCGAAAGTAGCCTGCAACTGGGCCAGCTTCTCGGGGTATTTGTCCGCCAGGTCCACTACGCCGCTGAAGTCCTCGGTCAGATTGTGGAGGGTCCACTTGTCGTCCTTCAGGGTCTTGCCCTGCTTCAGGGATTCAAAGATGTTCCAGGTCTCGTAGTGGGTGGCGCCGGCAAACCAGCCATCCTGGTAGATGCCCCGGTTGCCCATGACCTCGAAATACTGCACGGTGCGCGGACTGGGTGCCTTCTTGTCGCTGAAGGAATAGACCATGCTCTTGCCTTCGATGGGCATCTGCTCCACGCCATTCACCCGGTCTGGCGCGGCGATACCGGCCGCCTCGTAGATGGTGGGCACGATATCCACGACGTGGTGGAACTGGTTGCGTACGCCGAAGCCGCTCTTGATGCGCTCGGGCCAGGACACCACCAGGGCGTTGCGGATGCCCCCCAGGGTGGAGGTCATCTGCTTGGCACCCGGGAAGGGGGTGGCGGTGGCCAGGGCCCAGCCGGTGGGGTAGTTGCCGTCGCTATGCTCACCACCCAGTTCGTCGATGGCGGCCATCATGGCTTCCGGCGTGTCGCTCATGCCAAAGACCCGGGCTGTGTGGAAGCGTGTTCCCTCGATACCTCCCTCGGGGCTGGGACCGTTATCCCCCGTCACGTAGAGCACCAGGGTGTTGTCCCCGCCGGGCTGGCGGCGCACTTCATCCAGGAAGCGGCCGATTTCGTAATCAGTGTGAGCCAGGTAGCCGGCAAAGACTTCCATCTGCCGCGCCAGCAACTTGCGCTGCGCCGCCGGCAGGCTGTCCCAGGCGGGAACGCTGGATGGACGAGGGGCGAGGCGGGCGTTGGCGGGAATCACGCCGTGTTTCTTCTGCCGAGCGAAGGCTTCCTCCCGGTACTTGTCCCAACCCTGGTCGAACTTGCCGCGGTATTTCTCGATCCATTCCTTGGGGGCATGGTGAGGGGCGTGGGTGGCTCCGGTCGCCAGATAGGCGAAATAGGGCCGATCGGGCATCTCGGCCCGCTGCTGCCGTACCCAATGGATGGCGTCATCCACCATGTCGGTGGTGAAGTGGTACGCGGGTGGTTTGCGGTTCGGCTCCACCGGGCTGGTATTGCGGTAGAGCTGTGGCGTCCATTGGCTGGCCTGGGCCGCCATGAAGCCATAGAAGTAGTCGAAGCCCAGGCCTGTGGGCCAGCGGTCGAAGGGGCCGGCGGCGCTGACTTCCCAGGCCGGGGTGTTGTGCCACTTGCCGAAGGCCGCGGTGGTGTAGCCGTTCTGCCGCAGCACTTCGGCCACTGAGGCGGCACTGCGCGGCCAGTTCATGTTGTAGCCCGGGTAGCCGGCCGGGTTGTCGGTGACGGTGCCGAAGCCCACCTGGTGGTGATTGCGGCCGGAGAGCAGGGCGGCCCGGGTCGGCGAGCAGATGCCGATCACATGGAACTGATTGTAGGTCAGGCCCTGCTGTGCCAGCTTGTCCAGCCCGGGTGTGGCGACGCCGCCGCCAAAGGTGGAGGGAGCTGCGAAGCCCACGTCGTCCAGCAGCACCAGCACCACGTTGGGCGCCCCTTTCGGCGCCTGGGGATGCCGGGGCCAGTCGGGAGTCGAGGCCTTGCGGTTGGCACCGATGATGCCCTTGAAGGCCGGATCGGGTTGGGGCAGGGATTCACCGGCCCAGGCCAGGCTTCCCCAACTGGTCAAGGCGGCCAGGCCGGTCAGAATCGCGCGTTTGGTCGAGAGAGATTTCATCATTGCAAATCCAGAGTCACTTTGTTGATGCGCCCGGTGAAGGCGTAGTTGGGGGGGTAGTCGCCGACGGGGGACGAGGTGTCGGTACCGATGTCCAGGTTCTCGTCGATGGAGAAGAAGGCTGGTGCGGTCCGCTTCAGCCTGCCCTCACCAACGGCTTTGCCATTGACCAGCAGTTTCACCTGGGCGCCCTTGCCCCAGCCGCCGCCGTCGTAGGCGAAGTCCAGACCCAGTTTCACGGGGCCGGGGGGCAGGGGATCCTTGCCGGTGAGGGTCAGCGTATCGACGTTGAACAGATTGTAGGTATAGACCGGTTGCCCCTGGGGATTGACGTAGAGGGACCAGCCGCCGCTGGTGCCCCCCAGGGCGGTCACCACGCCCTGGCCTCCGGTCTTGGGCATTTCCAGGTCGGCGCTGATGTGGTGGGAGCGGCCAACGATGCGGGGCGCCGCATTTTCGGAAATGCCGGCGGCGCCTCCCGGGAAGACGAAATGCTTGCGTCCGCCATAGCGCACCCCTCCACTCGGGGTGGCGTCGTTGATGATGGGGAGCACCTGGTTGCGGGCCGCCTCCACCAGGAACAGGTCCTGCAATTCCCTAAGTTTGCCGGGATGTTCCTTGGCCAGATCCCGGGACTGGCTGAAATCCTCGTCAAGGTGGTAGAGCTCCCAGTTGTCCTGATCGAGGGGGCGTCCCTTGGCGCCGATCAGCTCCCAGGGGGTGCGGCCGTGGAAGGCAGAAGCCATCCAGCCCTGCTGGTAGATGTTGCGGTTGCCGTAGATCTCGAAGTACTGGGTCCGATGGCGGGTTGGTGCCTTGGCGTCGTCGAAGCTGTAGACCAGGCTGGTGCCATTCATGGGCTGCTGGGCCACGCCATTGACCATGGCCGGCGCGTCGATGCCGGCCGCCTCCAGGATGGTCGGGGTGATGTCGGCGACATAGGAGAACTGGCTGCGCAGGCCCCCCTTGTCCTGGATGCGGCGGGGCCAGCTGACCACCAGGGGATTGCGGATGCCGCCCAGGTGGGAAGCCACCTGCTTGGTCCACTGGAAGGGCGTGTTCATGGCCCAGGCCCAGCCCGCCGGATAGTGGGGATAGGTCTTGGCACCACCGAACTGCTCGTACTGGGCCAGGGCCTGTTCGGCGTTCAGGGCAATGCCCTGGAGATTGCCCATCACATTCAGGGAGCCGTAGATGCCGCCCTCGCCGCTGGCGCCGTTGTCCCCGACGATGTAGAAGAACAGGGTGTTGTCGAATTCGCCCATGGCTTCCAGGGCGGATAGCAGGTGTCCGATCTGGTCGTCGGTATGGGCCAGGAAGCCGGCATAGACTTCCATCAGTCTTGAGGCGACACGCTTTTGTTCGGGAGACAGGCTATCCCAGGCGGGCAACTGAGGAGGACGCGGGGTCAGGCGGGTGGCGGCCGGGATGACGCCCAGCTGCTTTTGCCGGGCGAAGCTCTCTTCCCGCATCCTGTCCCAGCCCTGGTCGAAGCGGCCGCGGAAGCGCTCGATCCATTCCTTCGGCGCCTGCAGCGGCGCATGGGTGGCGCCGGGGGCGAAATAGGCGAAGAAGGGCTTCTCCGGTGCCAGGGTCTTCTGCTGCTGCATCCAGGCGATGGTCCGCTGGGTCATGTCCTCCGTCAGATGGTACGGCTCTCCCTTGGGGCGCACCACCTGGGTGGTGCCATCGTAGAGGGTGGGCTCGAACTGGTCCGTTTCCCCATCGAGGAAACCATAGAACTTCTCGAAGCCCATGCCTGTGGGCCAGCGATCGAAGGGCCCGGCGGGGGATTCCTCGTCATGGGGTGTCAGATGCCATTTGCCCCAGGCCGAGGTGCTGTAGCCGTTCTGGCGCAGGACCTCGGCAATGGTGGCGGCGCTTCGGGGCATGATGCCGTTGCGGCCCGGATAGGGGGCGGCGGAGTTCATCACGTTGCCCATGCCGACGGTATGGGGGTTGCGTCCCGTCAACAGGGCCGCCCGGGTGGGCGAGCAGATGGCGGTGGTATGGAAGCTGTTGTAGCGCAGTCCGGCCCTGGACAAGCGGTCCAGGGTCGGGGTCGGGATCGGTCCGCCGAAGGTGCCGGCGGCGCCGAAGCCTACGTCGTCCAGCAGGACCACCACCACGTTGGGCGCCTTTTTAGCAGCCGGCGTCTGGCCGGCATGGGACTCACGGGCTAAGGCGGCCTGGCTCTGGGTCTCGATCGGACCCGTGGCCGGACTGGCGAGTCCGGGGGGCGGCAGGATCGGACTGGCGAGGGTCGTCGCCATCGATGCGGTCAGCAGGCCCAGGGCCGTCATCAGTCGCCGGCAGCCCACGGGCAGGGCGGAGTGGATGAATGTCATGATGGATACTCGTAACTGAAAATCGCGAAGCAAAAAAGCGGAGCCGGATTCCGGCTCCGCAAGGGGGATGGCAACTAGCGCCTAGTCGCCATTCATTACCACTTGTAGCTCAAGGACACGCCGTAGGTGCGGGGCGGCGTCCAGGCGGCATTCTGGAAGAAGCTGAAGTCGATGAGATTGACGATCTTCTTCTCATCAGTCAGATTCTTGACCCAGATCGACGCATCAGCCTGACCCGGCCCGCCCAGGGGGATATTGGTCAACATCAGCCTGGCGTTGACCAGTCCCAGGGCCGGCATCTTGTTGATATCTGCCAAAGTGCCACTCTGTCCCGCATTGGCAACAGTATAGGAAATGTTGCTGGAATAGGCGTAGAAGGCGGCCGTGTAGGTGTAGTCCACGATGCCCCGCAGGGTGCCCCAGGCAGTCTTGGTCAGACGCCCATCCACACTCATGTTGAAGGTGTGCTTGGGCGCGTAGGGCATCACCCGGTTGCCGGCCGTATTGATCAGGGTCGTGGCGCTCACTCCCGCCAGGGCCGCTGTGGTGGCGTTGTAGGGGTAGTCCATGAACTCCTCGGTCTTGGCCTTCAGGTAGCCATAGCTGCCCTGGATCTTCCAACCATCGGCGGGTAGGAATACGCCTTCCAGTTCCAGTCCTTCCATCGTCGCCTTGCCGGCATTGGAGACCACGGAACTGGTGGTGCCTGGCAGCAGCCGGGTGGTGTGCATGTCGGTGATCTTGTTCTGGAACAGGGACGCGTTAACCTGGGCTTTGCCATCGGCGAAGGAGGATTTCACCCCGACTTCGAAGGTGGTGGACTTCTCCGGATTGAAGGGAGTTGTGACCCCCGTCAGGTCGGGCACCTCGCCGGAGAAACCGCCGCTCTTGAATCCCTTGGCCATGCGGGCATAGACATTCAGACCCTCGTTGATCTTGTAGGCGGCGGAGAAGGAGGGCGTGGTGGCGCTGAAGGATGCGGCGGCATGGACCCAGGGCTGGATCGCAGTTGCGCCAGGGGCCACCGGCAGGATCGAGGACAGGAAGGGACCACGATAGCCCACGGTCGCCCACTGGTTGGCGTCGTTGGTCTTTTCCTCGGTGGTGCGGCGCAGACCGGCGCTCAGGGTCAGGGCATCGGTGGCCCGGTAGTCGAGCTGGCCGTAGAGGGCCTTGGCATCGGAGGTGGTGCGGTAGGCGACGAACTTGTTGTTGGCCGGGGGCGGGGTGATGTCGATGTGCTGACCGCCGATGGTGTTGCCATCTTCCTTGAACAGGTAGAAGCCGGCCACGTAGTTGAGGCGGTCGGTGTTGCCGATCCACTGGAACTCGTGGGAGAAGGAGCGAACGTTGGTCTCCCGGCCGGTCATGATCAGATTGGCTGGTGTACCGTCCAGATCGAGGCGATCGGCCAGATACATCTTGCGGAAAGACCCGATGTACTTGAGGGTGTTGGTCGCGTTCAGCTCATAGGCAGCAGTGAGGGCATGACCATCCACCTGGAGCCGCTGGTAGTTGCTGCTGTTCGGATCGGTGGATACTGAACTGGGCCGCTCGTTTCCGGGGATATAGCCGGCCATGGTGTTGGCGTAGCCGATGATGCGGTTACCCATGGCGGCCAGGGCCGGGACCGGGAAACTGGCGAAGCGCTGACCGTAGGCCAACAGGGTGGTAACGCCGGGCAGGCCGGGGCTGCCGCTGCCCCGAAGGGAATACATCGTGGTGGGATATTGGCCTTCATCCGCTTCGGTGTGGTCGTACTTGTAATCCACTTTCAGGTCGCGGCTGATGTCGAAATTCGCAGCCAGGCGCCAGGCCTGGCGATCGGTACTGCCTTCGGCCTTGCCGGTGTCGTTCTTCATCCAGCCCTTGGCATACTCATTGCGGAAGCCCAGGTTGATGCTGGTGATACCCATCTTTGGCAGGTCGAGGGAAACCCGTTCCACATGGCGGCCAAAGTTGCCGATATCGAGGGATGCGGCACCGCTCCACTGGCCGGAAGGCTTGCGGGTGACGAAGCTGATGGCGCCGGCCATGGTGTTGCGGCCGAAGAGAGTGCCCTGGGGCCCGCGCAGGACCTCGACTCGCTCCAGATCGAGCATTTCGAACAGGCTGCCCTGGGACTTGGCGATATAGACCCCGTCCACGTACATGCCCACCGCCGGTTCCATGTAGATGGCCGGCTGGCCCACCACGCTGCCGCGGATGGAAATCTGGGAAATCATGCTGTTGCCGGGAGATTTGTTGACCTGGAGATTGGGGGCCAGACCGGTGAGGGCGGCGCCGCCTTCGATGCCCCGATTCTCCAGCTGGGCGCCGCTGATGGCGGTAATGGAGATGGGCACGTCCTGAAGTTTTTCCGCTCGCTTCTGGGCGGTGACTATCACTTCCTCCAGTTTCGCATCCGCACCTATGGCGCCAGGTCCATAAGCTGCTGCGATTAGCAGCGGAATCATTCGGACAGTGGAAACCGCTGTTGTGTGTTGCTTCATGTACCTACCCCTCCGGTCGAATATGGAATTATGTGGATCGTATTATTGAATCCTTCAATTGAATCAAATGCTCGACAAACTATATCCATGTCCGATGGCGGGAGTCAATAGGCCGGGCAAAACTTAGGCGCCACGATGGATACAATGCCCCACCTGCCGCTGCTGGTTCGGCTGGGTGTACGAGAACCGTAATGCCCCCAAACGTCTGCTTTCTCAGGGAGAGAAAATGAAAATCGGTGTTTGCATGCCCTACATGGTTCGCGACTACGACCGCGAACGCATCCTGACCTGGGCGCGGAAGATCGACCAGGGGCCTTTCGACAGCCTGTCATGCGGTGAGCGCATCACCGGCCATACCTATGAGATGCGCACGATCCTGGCCGCCTGTGCCGCCGTGACCGAACGGGTGCGGATCATTCCGGCCCTGTATGTGCTGCCGATGCATTCGGCGGTGCTTTCGGCCAAGGAAATTGCCACCCTGGACGTGATTTCCGCCGGCCGGGTGGGGGTGACGGTGGGGGTCGGTGGTCGGGAGAAGGATTACCGGGCGGTGGGCGCTTCCTTCGAACGCCGCCATGAGCGACTGGACCAGCAGGTGGCCCAGATGCGCCAGGTCTGGCGGGGCGAGTCCCTGTTCGAGGGCTGCGACGAAATGGGCCCCCGCTCACCCCAGGGCGACCGGATTCCTATTTACGCGGGGGCCATGGGCCCGAAGGCCCTGGCCCGGGCCGCGAAATGGGCTGATGGAATCTATGGTGCTTCCATGGCGGGTGATCGGGAAGGCAGCGAGCAGATATTTACCGCGGCCAAGGCGGCCTGGCAGGCGGCAGGCCGCACCGACAAACCTTATTTGATCGGCAGCTTCTGGTATTCCCTGGCCCCCGATGCCAAGGCCGCCTTACAGGGCTATGCCTACGACTATATGAAGATCGCTGGTGAGGGTATTGCCCGGCAATACGCAGACTCCATGGTGTGCCATAACCCTGCCGCAGTTCAGCAAGGTGTCGAGAACCTGCGGGCTGCTGGCGCTGACGAGGTGATCCTGGTGCCGGCTACCGCCCACTATGACGAAGTGGATCGACTGGCGGAATTGCTGGGCTGATCTTCAGTCATGGAGGAGTCCGGGCAAAAAAACAGCCCGGCGGGTCACGCAGGGCTGCAAAGCATAGTTGGTTGAACTATGGTGATAATTCTATTTACCCTAGAGAAAAATGCAATTACAATCTTATTAACATATCAGCCCTGGCCCCATCATGGAAAGCAAGACTGCACGACTGACCATTCTGGTCGATCCCCGCAAGAAAAAACTGTTCGAGGAAATTTGCGCTGAACATGACATCACGCCGTCCCAAGTGGTGCGCAAGCTGATGCGCCAGTACATTTTCGAGAATGCCGGAGAACGCAAGCTGCCGGACTGGCTGAAGGCCCCCAAGTAGGCAGTTCCTGCACGACGCATAAAAAAGGCCGCCGGAGGGAACTCCGGCGGCCTTTGCTTTGGGGGCCTGTCGTCAGACTTCAGCCAGGGCCTGCTCCAGATCGGCCTTGAGGTCGTCGATGTGCTCGATGCCGATGGACAGACGCACCATGTCCTCGGAGACGCCGGCCTTTTCCATTTCCTCCGCCGAGAGTTGGCGGTGGGTGGTGGAAGCCGGATGGCAGGCCAGGGACTTGGCATCGCCGATATTCACCAGGCGGGTGATCACCTTCAGGGCATCCTGGAAGCGGGCGCCGCCGACGCTGCCGCCCTGGACGCCGAAGGTCAGGATGCCCGAGGCGCGACCCCCCAGGTATTTCTGCACCAGGCCGTGGTCCTTGTGGTCGGACAGACCAGCGTAATTGACCCAACTCACCTTGGCATGGCCCTGTAGATATTCGGCCACCGCCAGGGTGTTTTCGCAGATGCGATCCATGCGCAAGGCCAGGGTCTCGATGCCCTGGAGCAGCAGGAAGGCGTTGAAGGGGCTGATGGCGGCACCCATGTTGCGCAGGGGCACAACCCGTGCCCGGCCGATGAAGGCGGCGGGGCCCAGGGCTTCAGTATAGACCACGCCATGGTAGGAAACGTCGGGTTCGTTGAGGCGGCGGAAGCGCTCCTTGTGCTCGGCCCAGGGGAACTTGCCGCTATCGATGATGATGCCGCCGATGCTGTTGCCGTGGCCGCCCATGTACTTGGTCAGGGAGTGCACCACGATGTCGGCGCCCCATTCAATGGGGCGGCACAGATAGGGGGAGGGCACCGTGTTGTCCACGATCAGGGGGATGCCGTGCTTGTGGGCAATGGCGGCCAGGCGCTCGAAGTCGGTGATGTTGCCCAGGGGATTGCCGATGGACTCGCAGTAGATGGCCTTGGTCTTGCCGTCGATCAGGGCTTCGAAGGTCTCGGGCTGCCGATAGTCGGCGAAACGCACCTGGATGCCGAACTGGGGCAGGGTGTGGGCGAACAGGTTGTAGGTGCCGCCGTAGAGGGTGGCGGCGGAGATGATGTTGTCGCCGGCCTCGGCGATGGTCTGGATGGCATAGGTGATGGCGGCCTGACCGGAGGCCAGGGCCAGGCCGGCGATGCCGCCTTCCAGGGCGGCCACACGCTTTTCCAGCACGTCCTGGGTCGGGTTCATGATCCGGGTGTAGATGTTGCCGGCCACCTTGAGGTCGAACAGGTCGGCGCCATGCTGAGTGTTGTCGAAGGCGTAGGACGTGGTCTGGTAGATGGGGACCGCGACGGCCTTGGTGGTGGGATCGGGGCTATAGCCGGCATGGACGGCCAGGGTCTCGAACTTCATGGATTTCCTCCTCTGGATGGACGGGCAAGTATAGCTGCGCCGCAGGTTGTGGCTATGGCGTTGTTTTCACATGCTTGTGAGTGCGCGGTGATAAATCCCGGCCAGCTCCCCGGAATAGGCCACCAGCAGCACTTCCTCCAGGGCTGGATCGGCTGCCAGGGCCTGACGGCATTCCGCCACGGCGATGGCGGCGGCTTCCTTCCAGGGATAGCCATAGACACCGCAGGAAATGGCGGGAAAGGCCAGCCGGCACAGCCCGTGGGCACGGGCCAGAGCGAAACTGGATCGATAGCAGCTGGCCAGCAGTTCCGCCTCGCCCTGATCGCCGCCCCGCCAGACCGGCCCCACGGTATGGATGATGTAGCGGGCCGGCAGCCGGAAGCCTGGGGTCAGCCGGGCCTGGCCCGTGGGGCAACCGCCCAGGTCGCGGCAATGGTCCAGTAATTCGGGGCCGGCGGCGCAATGGATGGCGCCATCGACGCCCCCGCCGCCGAGCAGACTCTCGTTGGCGGCATTGACAATGGCATCGACGGCCAGGGTTGTGATGTCGCCGCGAAAAAGTCTGAGATGGGTTTCCTCGGAGGGCATGGTGCAGGGGAGCGGGAGAACAGGAGGATGAAATGGTAGCGCGATCGTGGGGTTATCCTTGCGTCCCGGACAGCGCCTCTGTAAGGATTCTCTAAGCTGCCCATGCTAATAATCCGCAGGAATAAAGGACATACCATGACTTTCCAGGCTTTTCTCAGTAGCCAGGACGACGGCAAGGTGCTGAGCCGTTTCGTTCAGATGGATGACGCACAACTGGACCCCGGCGAGGTGAGCATCCGTGTTGCCTATTCCGACGTGAACTACAAGGACGCCCTTTCGGCCACCGGGGCGGGGAAGATCATTCGCCGCTTTCCCTGCGTGGGCGGCATCGACCTCTCCGGCACGGTGACGGACAGCAGCGATGGGCGCTTCCGGGTGGGCGACGAGGTGTTGTGCACCAGCTACGATCTGGGCGTGGCCCATCACGGCGGTTATGCGGAGCGGGCCCGGGTGCCGGCGGACTGGGTGGTGAAATTGCCGGCGGGCCTGAGCCTGTTCGATGCCATGGCCTATGGCACGGCGGGCTTCACCGCTGCCCTGGCGGTGGTGCGCATGGAGGCCAACGGACTGACGCCGGCCAGTGGTCCGGTGCTGGTGACCGGCGCCACCGGCGGCGTGGGCAGCGTGGCCATCGCCATTCTGGCCAAGCTGGGATATCGGGTGGTGGCCCTGACCGGCAAGGCGGAGGAGACTGAATATCTCAAGGGCCTGGGTGCCGCCGAGGTGATGCTTCGCTCCAGCCTGGATCTGGGCCGCATCAAACCCCTGGACAAGGCCATCTGGGCCGGCGCCGTGGACAACCTGGGCGGACCGGTGCTGGCCTGGCTGGCCAGCACCATGCAGATCGGCGGCACCCTGGCCAGCGTCGGCCTGGCGGCCGATACCGCCCTCAATACCACGGTGATGCCTTTCATCCTGCGGGGCGTCAGCCTGCTCGGGGTGGATTCGGTGAATTGCCCCATGCCCCAGCGGGCCGAAGTCTGGCGCCGCCTGGCGTCCGACATGCATCCGGACCAGTTGTCGGCGATGACCCGTTGCATCGAGTTTTCACAGTTGCCCGATGTTTTCGAGGCGTTCCTCCAGGCCCGGGTCAAGGGCCGCACGGTGGTGCGCATCAATCCATAAGCCAGCCAAGCCAAGGCCAAAGAGGAGATGCTTCGATGAAGGGCTTTGCTTGTCGGCTCGAAAAGCAGCAGAAAGGCCCACCCCCTCCCAGCCTCCCCCTCTCAGGGGGAGGTGACGGAGTCGGCTCGCTAGGCTCGAACATTTGACCTGCCGTTCCAATTGGCGATTTCGCGATAACAAGGAGGAAAAGACATGCCCCGCTACCAGGACTTCTATCGTCAATCCATCGACCAGCCCGATGCCTTCTGGCGTGAGCAGGCACGGCTGGTGGATTGGGAACATCCCTTTGATCGGGTCTGCGATTTTTCCCGCCCGCCTTTCGCCAAGTGGTTCGTCGGTGGCCGCACCAACCTCTGCCATAACGCGGTGGATCGCCATGCCGCCACGCGGCCCGATGCGCCGGCCCTGGTCTACCTGTCCACGGAAACCGACCAGGAGAAGACCTACAGCTATGCCGAACTGAAGGTCGAAGTGATGCGCATGGCGGCCAGCATGAAGTCCCTGGGGGTTGGCAAGGGTGACCGGGTACTGATCTACATGCCCATGATCGCCGAGGCAGCCTTCGCCATGCTGGCCTGCGCCCGCATCGGCGCCATTCATTCGGTGGTGTTCGGTGGCTTTGCCGCCGGTTCCCTGGCCACCCGCATCGACGATGCCAAGCCCAAACTGATCGTCTCCGCCGAGGCGGGCATGCGTAACGGCAAGGAAGTGCCCTACAAGCATCTGCTGGATGACGCCATTGATCAGAGCCAGTTCCCGCCGGAAAAGGTACTGATGGTGGACCGGGGTCTGCACCCGAACTGGCAGCGGGTGGAGGGCCGGGACATGGATTACGCCAGTCTGCGGGCCAGGCACCTGGATGCCCAGGTGCCCTGTGAATGGCTGGAATCCTCGGAGCCGTCCTACATCCTCTACACCTCTGGCACCACCGGCAAGCCCAAGGGTGTGCAGCGGGACACCGGTGGCTACACGGTGGCCCTGGCGGCCTCCATGAAGCACATCTACTGCGGCAACGCAGGGGAGACCATGTTCACCACCTCGGACATCGGCTGGGTGGTGGGTCATTCCTACATCGTCTATGGCCCCCTGATCGCCGGCATGACCACCATCATGTACGAGGGCACGCCCTTGCGGCCCGATGCCGGCATCTGGTGGCAGATCGTGGAGCGCTTCAAGGTGAATGTGATGTTCTCCTCGCCCACGGCGGTACGGGTGCTGAAAAAGCAGGACCCAGCCTATCTGCACCAGTACGACCTGTCTTCCCTGAAACACCTGTTCCTGGCCGGGGAGCCCCTGGACCAACCGACCCATCAGTGGATCATGGGAGAACTGAACAAGCCGGTGATCGACAACTACTGGCAGACCGAGACCGGTTGGCCCATGCTGTCCACGGTGCGGGGCGTGGAGGACACGCCGATCCGCTTCGGCACGCCTGCCTTCCCGGTCTTCGGCTACAACCTGAAGATATTTCGGGAGGACGGTTCGGAATGCGATGCCAACGAAAAAGGCATTGTCGCCGTGGTGCCGCCCCTGCCGCCGGGCTGTCTATCCACGGTCTGGGGCGACGACGACCGCTTCGTCAAGACCTACTTCAGCCTGTTCAAGGAGCCCCAGGTCTATTCCTCCTTCGACTGGGGTATCCGGGACGAGCAGGGCTACCATTTCATCCTCGGCCGCACTGACGACGTGATCAACGTGGCGGGGCACCGTCTGGGCACCCGGGAGATCGAGGAGGCGGTGCAGGGCCATCCGGCCATCGCCGAAGTGGCTGTGGTGGGGGTGCAGGACGCGGTCAAGGGGCAGATGCCGGTGGCCTTCGCCGTGGTCAAGGACGCCTCCCGGGTGGCCAGTGCCGAGAATCGGACAGCCCTGGAAAAAGAGGTGATGAAGGCCGTGGACGAGAGCCTGGGCGCTATTGCCCGGCCCAGCCGGGTGTATTTCGTCAACCTGTTGCCCAAGACACGCTCCGGCAAGCTGCTGCGCCGCTCCCTTCAGGCCCTGGCCGAGGGGCGGGATCCCGGGGATCTCACCACCATCGAGGACCAGTCCGCCCTGGAGCAGATCCGCAGTGCCCTGGCCGGTTGAAAACTAAAGGGCCTAGGCGCTTGTTTTGAGTGGCCTATCGCCCTATAATCGCGGCCTTTTTCCGATTTCCAAGGGAACGACATGGTAGTTATTCGTCTCGCCCGTAGTGGCGCCAAGAAGCGCCCCTTCTACAACATGGTGGTGACCGACTCGCGCAATCGTCGCGATGGTCGCTTTGTCGAGCGTATCGGCTTTTACAATCCCGTGGCTGCTGAAAGCGAGCAGGGGCTGGTGGTGAACGTCGAGCGTCTGGCCTACTGGCAAGGTACCGGCGCCCAGTTGTCGCCCACCGCTGCCCGTCTGGTCAAGCAGTTCAACGCCAGGAAGGCTGCCTGAACCGCATGATCGTACTGGGGCGCATTGTCGCCCCGTTCGGTGTGCAAGGATGGGTCCATCTCCATCCCTTCGGCGACGATCCGGCCTCTTGGCGCAGGATGTCCCGCTGGTGGCTGGGGAGTGATCCTGAAGGTGATGATTGGCGTCCCCTCGATCTCCTGGGGCTCAAGCCTCATGGCGATGGTTGGGTGGCCGGCTTCTATGGCATTGCCGACCGGGTGGGTGCCGAAAGCCTGAAGGGCCTGTATCTGGGGGCTCCCCGCGAGGATCTGCCCAGGCCTGATGAGGGTGAATATTACTGGGCTGATCTGATCGGCCTGGCCGTGGTCAATGAGCAGGGGGAAACCCTGGGCAGGGTGGACTCCCTGATCGAGACCGGGGCCAACGATGTGCTGGTGGTGATGGACGGTGAGCAGAAACGCCTGCTGCCCTTCATTGATCAGGTGGTGAAAAGTGTGGATGCTGCCGCTGGTTGCATCCATGTGGATTGGGGGAGCGACTGGTGACGCTGCGTTTCGACGCCATCACCCTGTTTCCCGAGATGTTTTCGGCGGTGACTGCCTCGGGCATCACGCGGCGAGCACTGGAACGGGGGCTGTGGTCCCTGGCGTGCTGGAACCCGCGGGATGCGACGACGGACAATCACCGCACGGTGGATGACCGTCCCTACGGAGGCGGACCTGGCATGGTGATGTTGCCGGGGCCCCTGGAACGGACCATCGTGGCGGCGCGAGCCGCACGGCAGGAGCAAGGTTTGGGTGGCAGGGTGATTTACCTGTCGCCTCAGGGTGTGCCGCTCACCCACGGCAAGGTGTTGGAACTGGCGGCGGGGGAGGGTGCCATTCTCCTCTGCGGGCGTTATGAAGGGGTGGATGAGCGGTTGATCTCCCGCTGCGTGGACGAGGAAATTTCGCTGGGCGACTTTGTCCTTTCCGGCGGAGAATTGCCGGCCCTGGCCTTGATCGACGCTTGTGTGCGGCAGTTGCCGGGAGCGCTGAATGACGGTGCCTCGGCGGTGGAAGAGTCCTTTGCCGCGGGACTCCTCGATTGTCCGCATTACACGCGGCCCGAGGATTACGAAGGAATGCGGGTGCCGGAGGTGCTGCTCTCCGGCAACCACGAGCAGATCCGGCGCTGGCGCCTGAAACAGGCGTTGGGACGGACCTGGCGGCGACGCTCCGATCTTCTGGAGCGCCGTGGTTTGAGCAGCGAGGAAGCGCGCCTGCTGGAGGAATACCAGCGGGAGCGCCAATAGAAACGGCGTGCATCAGGGTTAGCCTGCTCTGTGCGAAAGGCCACTGGCCATGACTTTTTTGGAGTGCAACATGAATCTGATCCAGCAATTGGAACAAGAAGAAATCGCCCGCCTGGGCAAGAACCTCCCCGAGTTTGCCCCCGGCGACACCGTGATCGTTCAGGTCAAGGTGAAGGAAGGTACCCGTGAGCGTCTTCAGGCCTACGAAGGCGTGGTGATCGCCAAGCGCAACCGCGGCCTCAACTCCAACTTCATCGTGCGCAAGATTTCCGCCGGTGAGGGTGTGGAGCGTACCTTCCAGACCTACTCGCCCCTGATCGCCAGCGTCGAGGTCAAGCGTCGCGGCGATGTGCGTCGCGCTAAGCTCTACTATCTGCGCAGCCGTTCCGGCAAGTCGGCCCGCATCAAGGAAAAGCTCACCATCAAGGCCCGCTGATTCGGGTCCGGCCACTTCTGTCGGTCAGCAAAAACGGGGCGTATCATCGCCCCGTTTTGTTTTTGAGAGTCCGTCATGCGTCTGTTCACCGCCCTGGCTCTGTTTGCCTTGCTGGCAGGCTGTGCCGCCAACCCCATCTCCGGCCGCAACCAACTGTTGTTGGTATCGGAGGAGTCCGCCATTGCCGACTCCATTCAGGCCTACCAGGGCATGGTGGGCAAGCTGGAGAAGGACGGCAAGATCAGCCATGATGCCCAGTTGAATGCGCGAATTCAGCGCATTACCGACCGGCTGATCGATCAGGCCGTGCTCTATCGTCCGGAAACCCGTGACTGGGCATGGAGTGTCAAGGTGATCGACGACCCCAAGACCGTCAATGCCTGGTGCATGCCTGGGGGCAAGATGGCGATCTATACGGGGCTGATCGAGAAGATCAAACCCAGCGATGACGAATTGGCCCAGGTCATGGGCCACGAGATTTCCCATGCCTTGCTGAAACATGGTGCGGAAAAAATGTCCATGCAGATGGCGGCTGGTGTGGCTGCCATCGCCATCGGTGTTGCCGGAGGAAGCAGCAAGGACAGCGGCCGGCGCCAGACTGGAGCGGAACTGGCGCTATTGGGCCTGGTCCTGTTGCCCAACAGCCGTGGGGCGGAATCCGAGGCCGACCGTATCGGCCTGGAACTGGCTGCCCGGGCCGGTTTCCATCCCCATGCTGCCGTGACCCTTTGGGAAAAGATGGCGCAGGCCAATGGTGACAAGACCCGTTTCGACTGGCTGAGTACCCACCCGTCCTCGCCCAAGAGACTGGAAGAACTGGCGACGCATGAGTTCGATGCACGGGCGTTCTATGATGTGGCGCCCAAGCACCAGGAACCCAGCCGGGCCTGGACCAGTACTTCTCCGAACGAGCGGCTCGTTAGTCCGGCTCGTTGATCAGCAGATCGCGGCCCCTTCCGGAGTCGCGATCAGGCATCGGATAGTTGGAACCGGGAAACAGAATCCGACAGTTCTCCCGAGAGTTTCCGCAAGTGGACCGATGCACTGCTAGTGCGCTCCACCACAGCATGGTTTCGCTCGGCCATCTGGGCCATATGTTCCACGTTGCCGGTGATTTTCACGCTGGCGGTGCTCTGTTCGTTGACCGATGTGGCGATATTGTCAATGCCCTCCGCCGAACGGAGCGCTGCCTGGGCCGCCTTCGAGAGCGAGTCGATGACCATATGGACATGCTCCTTGCTGCTGTCCAGGGCCTGCATGCCTTCGGTAATGGCTCCTGCCATGTGGTCGGCTCGTTGGTTGAGCACCCGGTTCACCGCGTCGATTTCGTTGACCGACTGACCGGATTTTTCGGCCAGTTTGCGCACTTCGTCGGCAACCACAGCAAAGCCACGACCCTGTTCGCCGGCCCGGGCCGCTTCGATGGCGGCATTGAGGGCCAGCAGATTGGTTTGGTCCGCGATCTCTCTCACCTGGCGAGTCATCTCGGTGATGGCCTTGCTGCTGTCGGCGAATTCACGGAAGGTGGAGCCAATGGTCTCCACCGTATGGCCCAACATTTCGATTTCACTGGAAAGCTTGTTCAGATTGTCGACGCTTTCCCGGGTCAGGGTCTGGCTTGATTTTGCCAACTCCCGGATTTCGGTTGCACTGTCCGCCACCGACTCGATACTGGCGGTGATTTGCTGAACCGATGCGGCGGTGGAGGCTGCGGCGACAGACTGTTGGGATGACGATTCGGTCACCTCGTTGGCGGCGTCCACCAGTTGCGCCGATGAGCTGGACAATTCATCGGCCACGCCCCGCACGGAAGAAACGGTGCTGGCCAGGCTTTCCTTCATGCGTTGGAGGGTGCGCAGCAACTGCCCGGTCTCATCGGTGGTGCTCACTCTCACATGGGAACCCAGATCACCGGCCGCGACGTTTGCCGCGACCTGGGCCGCATAGGCCAGAGGTTTGGTGATGCTGCGAGTGATCCAGAGGGCCAAACCTACCGCGATGCCGGTGGCGAGCAGGGTGAACACCAGGAAGATGGTCATGGTGCGCTTGAAGGTGGCCTTTGCGTTGGCGGCCAGCGCGTTGTTCTGCTTCTCTTGAAAATCAATCATTGCCTGGATGGCGTCATACCAGTCGTTTTGCAGTGGCTGGACGGTTTCCTTGAGCTCCTTCGCAGCTTCGGCAACCCCTGTTGACCCGGACAATGCAACCGCTTCGTCGGTGGCCTTGCGTGAGGGCTCACGGTGGGTATCGATCTCGGCATGGATTTTCCGCTCGTCGGTGGAGCGCAACAGTTTTTCCATCTGCTGGTAGCTTTCCATGTAGTCGGCGCGGGCCTTTTCAATCCGATTCTGTTGTGCTTTGACGAAATTTTCGTTGTTCTGGTAGAGCAAAATATTGCGTACCGAACGCATGATCACGTTCAGTTGTTCACGCAGATCCTGGGATAGGGCCAGCTTTTTGTTGTTTTCATTGACCGAGACTTCAAATTGACTGGCCAGATTATTGACGGCGCTATAACCAATACCGGCCAAGGCAATCAGGAATGCGACAACTATCAGGAATGCAACATTCAGCCGGGGGCCGATATTCAATTTGCTCAACATGTCATGTCCTCTTTCCTTTGCAAGGAAAATCCGAAGGGCCGTTCGATGGAATCACCGTGTTAGCGTGTTTTGAACGTGAGTTGGACATCAAGGGTGTCGGCGGTGCCGGTGGCCTCGTATTTCCAGCGAGTTACCGCGCGGGTCACGGCTTTGTTGAAGACGCGAGGAGGGTCGGCCTCAGTAATCTCCACCCCGGTGACGGATCCATCAGGGGCCACCGATAGCCTGGCCTTTACCGTACCGCTGTTGATGCCCTCATCCAGTGCTTCGGAAGGAAAGACCGGGGCTTCCTTGGTGATGGCCTTACGGGCGGATTGAGCCATGCTCTGGGGAATGCCGAGCGTACTTAGCCCAAGTACCAGTGCGGCGGCAATGATTCTGTGCAATACCGGTTTATTTTGGGAAGCTGCTGGCCTTGAGTCCTGTTTGAGGCGGTTGCTGTCTAGGCTGTGGGGCTGTACACGGTTACGCAAAAACATGTCTGATGTCTCCTGGAAAAAATAGTGGCGAGGCATTGAAGCTACCTGGCGCATGCTCTGGGCGACCTGTTGGGATACGGAATATGCAATCCAGATCCATGGGTGGCGCTCCCGAGCTCAACGTCATTGATGGTGCGGAATCCATTCCTGCCGTTCTATAGGCTAGGTACTCAGGCCCGCGGACTTGGGCCTGATCTGGTGCAACCATTGTGTAGTCCTCCTCTGCTGCCTGAATGCCTGCGAAAACGAGCAAGCGCTGCATGCTGTTGCACTAAGTTGTTTTCGTAATTATGTGCACAGCCGTGTTTCATTCTATTGTAAAAAATACTGCACGGTCCATCATCGATCTCTTGAAATGCATAAGTTATGAGTTTTATCCATCTCAATATAATGGTCTTTTGGGTGAGGCCATAACTGGGATGGATGGCGGCCCGTGTTACTGATCCTTCATGGGGATGCCTGTCCTGCGCGCTGTTTTGCTGCGGTGGGCCTCATCCTGGCTTTGTCATCTCATGGCAGGTGGTAGGGCGATTGGATACAATGCCTGAACATTACGCCTTGTCGATTTCCGTTCTGCGTATCTGTTCGGGCGGCCCTATCCGGATCATTTTTGACGACCACCATGATTTTCAATACACCCAACCCGCACTGTGTTGAACGGATCGTCAGGCTTTCCGAAAGCAAGGTAGTTTCTGCTTCCGATGATATCTATGATGATCGGGGTTTCAAGCTTTGGGCCAGGGGTAATCCGGTGTCACGGGACCTCCAGGAAAAACTGGTGCGACGCAAACTTGCCAAGCCTCTGGAATCCTCCCTGATTGTTGATGGAGCGGTTACTTTTGCCGATGTGGTGGCCGATTGCCTGCAGTTAATAAAGGAACAGTCGTTGCTGGCGCCTTTCGCCGACAACGCAGGGGCTAGAGCGGTACTGAGCAGTGCCAGCAGTCTGCCTATTTCTTCTTCCCTGCGCCTGTTGTTGACATCCACCAGGGAGGATCATGCGCAGTCCTATCTTCATGTCCTTCATGTGGTCTGTATTTGCGCCGGTTTGGCGGCCAAGCTACCGATCAGTACAGGTGACACCCAGGTATTGATGACCGCAGCGCTGTTGCACGACATTGGTGAGTTGTATATCAATCCGGAATATCTGTGTTCGAGCCGGCGGCTCGAACCCCACGAATGGAAGCATGTGGTGAGTCATCCCCGTATTGGCCAATTGCTGATCCAGGAACTGACTACCCTGCCCCCTGCTGTTGGCCAGTGTGTCGCCCAGCATCATGAACGGCTCGATGGCAGCGGTTATCCGGCTCAGGTCACGGCCGACAGGCTCCACCGATTCTCGGCCTGGATTGCCGCCGCTGATGCGACGACGGCCATCTTGATCCGGGGCGGGGCCGGCGTCGCGGCGCGGGTCGCCATGGCCCTGCGGATAGTTCCCGAGGAATATGACCGGGGCGTGGTAAGCGTCATTCACCAGGCCCTGCATCAGTCCGATAACGATACCAGTGATGTGGGAGACTGCGATTGCGCCAAGCGGGCAACGGGAATCCTGGATCGTCTCGATCAGTCCTTGCGGGAGGCCCGGGCGATCGTGGCCAACAACGAACATGCCTTTGCCGTGAAGATCGTCGATGCAATGGAGACGGTATTGAACAACCTGGCCAAGTCCCTGCGCTCAACCGGCGTACTTGATGCCGCAAGTCTGGGAGATGCCATGAGCGATCCGGAACTCCTGTCAGAGATGTGTCTGGTGGTGCGCGAAGTGGAGTGGCGTTTGCGCAATCTGGCGCGGAATCTCTTCCTGCGGGCCGAGTCCCATGAGGACCCGGCTACCATCATGCCCCTGGTGAGCGGGCTTATTGCCATCATGGACGATGGTAGCGGCGTGACATAGCGGTTTGTCGGGGCGGTAGCCGCACGATCCCGTTCTCGTCGCGACTGGGCACCGGGAATATCTGTCCCCATTTCTTCCCCAGGATTTCCACAGTCCATCCACAGAACTCCCTGAGTCTTGCACAGGCTTTTCAACAGCCGTTGGCAGCGGGACGGGTTAGACTCGTTTCCTTGTCTTGAAGGAATTTCCATGGCCCAGGTCCGTCCCTTTAATCCGCCCCAGCAGCTCGATTCCCAACTGGCCGCCCTCAAGCTGCCGCCCCATTCCATCGAGGCGGAACAAGCCCTGATTGGTGGCCTGCTACTGGACAACGCTGCCTGGGACCGCATCGGTGATGTGGTTTCGGAGGCGGACTTCTATCGGGATGACCATCGCCGCATCTTCCGTCACATCCGCAAGCTGGTGGAGACGGGCCGGCCAGCGGATGTGGTGACGGTGTTCGAGTCCATCGAGAAGTCCAACGAGGTGGATCAGACTGGGGGGCTGGCCTACCTGGCCGAGATCGCCAACAACACTCCGTCGGCGGCCAATATCCGGCGCTATGGGGAAATCGTTCATGAACGGGCGGTGCTGCGCAAACTGGTGTCCGTGGGCGACGAGATCGCTGCCAGCGCGCTCAATCCCGCTGGCCGGGACGTCAAGCAACTCCTCGATCTGGCCGAGCAGAAGGTATTCGAGATTGCCGAGGCAGGCGCCAGGTCAGTACAGGGTTTTGTCGCCATTCCCCAGGTACTGGGCCAGGTGGTGGACAAGATACAGCAGCTCTACGACCGGGACGATCCCTCCGAGGTGACCGGTGTGCCTACGGGTTTCACTGACCTGGACAAGATGACTTCCGGACTTCAGCCCGGGGACATGATCGTGGTGGCAGGCCGGCCTTCCATGGGCAAAACCGCCTTCGCCCTCAATATTGCCGAACATGTCGGCGTGGAAATGCGCCTGCCGGTGGCGATTTTTTCCCTGGAAATGTCCGGGCCCCAGTTGGCCATGCGTTTTCTGTCCTCCCTCGGTCGCCTGGATCAGCACAAGTTGCGCACGGGTCGCCTGGGTGACGAGGAGTGGGACAAGATGACCGTGGCCCTGGGCAAGCTGCATGATGCGCCCATCCACATCGACGAGACCGGCGCCATCAGCCCCTCCGACCTGCGTGCCCGTGCCCGTCGACTGCATCGCCAGTGCGGCAAGCTGGGCCTGATCGTGATCGACTACATTCAGTTGATGAGTTCGTCCAAGGATGGTGAGAACCGGGCTACGGAGGTGTCGGAAATCTCCCGCTCCATCAAGGCCCTGGCCAAGGAACTGGAAGTGCCGGTGATCGCCCTGTCCCAGTTGTCGCGGAAAGTGGAGGAGCGCAACGACAAGCGTCCCCTGATGAGCGATCTGCGGGAATCCGGCGCCATTGAGCAGGATGCCGACATGATTCTGATGATGTATCGGGAGGAGTACTACAAGCCCGATACCCAGGACAAGGGCATCGCCGAAGTGATCATCGGCAAGCACCGGAACGGTCCCACCGGGACCGTCAAGCTCACTTTCTTGGGCGAGTACACCAAGTTCCAGAACTCGGCCATCGCGGGTAGCTACTGACCACTGGCTACCCGCCGGAAGCAAACGCTACAACACCTCGCCAGCGTGGTCCGCCAGCCGTGAACGCTCGCCCCGTTGCAGGGTGATGTGGCCCGAATGGGGCCAGCCCTTGAAGCGATCCACCACGTAGGTCAGGCCGGAACTGCCCTCCGTCAGGTAGGGCGTGTCGATCTGGGCGATGTTGCCCAGGCAGACCACCTTGGTGCCGGGTCCGGCCCGGGTGATCAGGGTTTTCATCTGCTTGGGGGTCAGGTTCTGGGCCTCGTCGATGATCAGAAATTTGTTGATGAAGGTGCGTCCCCGCATGAAGTTAAGGGACTTGATCTTGATTCGGCTGCGGATCAGGTCCATGGTGGCGGCCCGGCCCCAGTCGCCGCCGTAGTTCCCTCCCTGGGCGGGTTGTCCGGGTTCTTCGTGGGGACGGTTCAGTACGTCCAGATTGTCTTCGATGGCTCCCATCCAGGGGGTCATCTTTTCTTCCTCGGAGCCGGGCAGGAAACCGATATCCTCGCCCACCGGCACCGTGACCCGGGTGATGATGATCTCGGAAAAGCGCTTCATCTCCAGGGTCTGGGTCAGGGCCGCCGCCAGGGTCAGCAGGGTTTTGCCGGTGCCGGCCTGGCCGAGCAGGGTGACGAAGTCGATCTCCGGATCCATCAGCAGGTTGAGGGCGAAGTTCTGTTCCCGGTTGCGGGCCATGATGCCCCAGACCGCGTTCTTCTGGTGGCTGTAATCCACCAGGGTGGACAACTGGGCGCTTTTGCCACCCCCATCCTTGACGATGGCGGTGAAGGGTTTTTCCGTTGCGTCGTCCAGGTAGATGAATTCGTTGACCAGGAATTCGGGACAGAGGGGGCCCTGAATCTGATACAGAGTCTTGCCTTCCTGCTTCCAGGACTTCATGCCCTGGCCATGGTTGTCCCAGAAGTCGGCGGGCAGTTCCCGGGTGCCGGTGTAGAGCAGGTCCGTGTCTTCCAGCACCTTGTCGTTGAAGTAATCCTGGGCATGGAGGCCCATGGCGCGGGCCTTGATGCGCATGTTGATGTCCTTGGACACCAGGATCACCGGCCGCTTGGGGAACTTGTCCTGCAAATACATGACGACGGCCAGGATCTGATTGTCGCCCTTGGCCGTGGGCAGCGAGGTGGGCAGCGCCGTGGTGATGGCCTCGGCCTGGAGGAACAGTCTTCCCGTGGCAAGTCCCCTGGAGGCTTCCGTCAGATCGATGCCCTTGTCGATGCTGGCCTCGGCGTCGCTGATGATCTCGTCCATGGTACGGCTGGCCTGGCGGGCGTTTCGAGCGACTTCAGACATGCCCTTCTTGTTGTTGTCCAGTTCCTCGAGGGTCATGATGGGCACGTAGATGTCGTGCTCCTCGAAGCGGTACAGGCTGTTGGGGTCATGCATCAGCACATTCGTGTCGAGGACGAAGAGCTTGGTGGTCTTGCTGCGCTTGGCGTTCATGTCGATTCCTATGTGGGCACGCATACGGATCATATCGCGGCGGCGTGGCGCGGTCGGATCGACCCGTGCCACGGGTCGATGAAGCTATGGTGCCCTGAAGTGAATAACGGAACGCATGGGGATAAGAGGGGAAATGGGGGCGTTTTCGTTGATACAATTGCCGCCATGTTCGCGGTGCCTGGAGGCTTTTTGAGCTGATGGGTGAAACGGGAAACAGGTGCAAGACCTGTGCTGCCCCCGCAACGGTAAGGAAGTGTGGAACCGTCACGCGCGCCACTGGGCTTCGGCCTGGGAAGGCGACGGTTCAAGACTTCCGAGCCCGGAGACCGGCCACGGACATGACCATGGAAACGCCACGGGGATGTGGCGGCCGGCGGATGCCTGTTCTCACTCCCTGTGCGCTTCCCTTTTTCATCGTTACCGGCTTGCGGGGACGCAGGCCGGAGAACAGGGAGTCATCATGCACCGCAGTTTCCTGCGCGGCGTCTTTGCGACCGCCGTGCTGTCCGTCTTTCATGCTCAGGCCGCAAATCTGTCTTCGGTCATTGTGACCGCCACCCGTCAGCAACAGCACGTCACCGATACCCTGGGCGATGTCAGTGTGCTGACCCGTCAGGAGATCGACCAGGCTGGACAGTCCACCCTGGCCGACCTGCTGGCCCGTCAGCCCGGCATACAGATGTCCGCCAACGGCGGACCCGGCGCCTCGGCGGCTATTTTCATCCGTGGCGCCGAGGCCCGCCACACCCTGGTTCTGGTGGATGGGCTGCGCATCAACTCGGCTACCACCGGGCAGTCGTCCATCGAGAATATTTCCCTGGCCGACGTTGATCGGGTGGAAATCCTGCGGGGCCCGGCATCCGCACTCTATGGCGCGGATGCCCTGGGCGGCGTGATCCAGATATTTACCCGGCACGGCCAAGGCGAACCCCGGGCCGATGCCTTCATCGGTCTGGGTCGTTACCAGACCCATCAGGTGGATGTCGGTCTGCGGGGTGGCAGCGGCGATCTTTCCTATAGTCTGCGGGCCGGCACCCATGATACGGAAGGCTTTTCCGCCACTGCCAGCGCCGGCAGGCAGCCGTATGCTTACAACCCGGATCGGGATGGCTTCAGTCAACGCCACCTGAGCGCCAATCTGGCATACCGGCTGGATGGCCGGGACGAGATCGGCCTGTCGCTGTTGCATGCCGATGGCGTCAATCAGTACGACAATGGCCCCGGTGCTTTCAATGATCGGATCGACAAGGCCAACAGCAGTTCCCAACTCTATCTGCGCCAGCGGCTCGGCGTCGACTGGAACAGCCAGCTACGCCTGGGGAGCAGCGTAGACGATAACCGTACCATCGGCGCCGCCGGCAGTTCCCGTTTCCGCACCGGGCAGCAGCAGTTCCACTGGCAGAACGATGTGATCTTGCCCGTTGGTATCGCCCTGCTGGCCTACGAGCGTAACGAGCAGCAGGTGACCAGTTCCACCGACTATCAGGTGAGCCGCCGCGCTATCGACTCCTATCTGCTGGGCTGGAGCGCAACGCTTGGTGCGCATGGCTTCCAGGCCAATGGGCGCCATGACCGGAATTCCCAGTTCGGCCATCGCACCACCGGCCAGCTTGGCTATGGCTACCAGTTGGGTCGGGAATGGAAGGCTCGGGCGGCCCTGGGCACGGCCTTCAACGCACCCACTTTCAACCAGCTTTATTGGCCACGGGATCGTTTCGGCGGCGGCAATCCACTGTTGCTGCCGGAGCGGGCGCGCAACGTCGAAGTGGGTCTGGACTGGGAGACGGGGGATCAGAAGCTGGGCCTGACCCTGTTTCGTAACCGGGTGCAAAACCTGATTTCAGGCTGGCCGCCGGCCAACGTGAATCGGGCCCGGCTGGAGGGCGCCACCCTGGCATATTTCGGTCTCCTGGGGGACTGGCATCTGACGGCCAGCCTGGATCTGCTGGAAGCCCGGGACGAGGCCGCGCGCAAGCGGCTGCCGCGCCGTGCCGACCAGCAACTGCAATTCCGGCTCGGCCGGAACTGGGGACTCTGGCATCTGGGCGGCGAAGTGAGCGATGTGGGGCGGCGTTATGACGATACCGCCAACCGCAAGCCCCTGGAAGGCTACAGCGTGGTCAATGTCTTTGCACACTATCGGCTAAGCCCGGAATTGAATCTGGAATGCCGGGCCAACAACATCGGTAACCGCAAGTATGAGACTGCCTATGGCTATGCCAGTCCGGGGGCCAACCTGTTCCTGGGCCTGCGCTACGTGATGCGCTGAGGGCCTCGATCCCTGTCCGACCATTCCCGATTTTTATCAAGGAGCATGATGATGAATACCCTGATCCGCAAGCTTTCCGATACCCGTTCCCTGGTCATTGCTGTCCTGCTGGCCGCCCTGATGATCGCCACCCGGGGGCATCATTTGCCAGCCCTGCGCGATGTCGTGCCTGGTGCTTCCTGGGCCGTGTTCTTCCTAGCTGGCGTCTATTTGCGGTCGCCCCTGGCCTTCGCAGGATTCCTGGGTCTGGCGGCGGGCCTGGACTACGCGGCCATCAGTTGGGGCGGCGTCAGTGCCTTCTGCGTCTCGCCGGCCTATGCCGCGCTGCTGCCCGCCTATAGTGCCCTCTGGCTGGCGGGACGGGCCTATCGCCTGGGTTGGGGCGTGGATGCCATCGCACCGCTGCCCCTGGCCCTTTGCGCCCTGGGAGGCACTCTGGTCTGCGACTTGATTTCCAGTGGCAGTTTCTATCTGTACTCAGGCCGTTTCACCGATCTGTCCTGGAGCGAGTATCTGAGCCGTAGCGCCCGGTATCTGCCCCGCTGCCTGGTGGCCATGGCCTTCTGGGTCGCCCTGGCGGCGCTGGTGCATCGCTGGGTGGCGGTCTCGAATCCCAGGCCTTCCTTCCGCTTCATTCGTCGCTGAGGTTCTATCATGTCCGAAATCAAGCCAGAGCATCAACGCCACACTGCCCGCATGCAGCGCAAGAAGGCCGTGGTGGACGAACACATCGCCGCCGCTCAGGTGGAGCGGGGTGTGCTGGTGGTGAATACCGGCACCGGCAAGGGCAAGTCCTCCGCTGCCTTCGGCGTGGTGGCCCGGGCCTTGGGCCACGGCATGAAAGTGGCGGTGATCCAGTGCATCAAGGGGCGCACCGATACCGGCGAGGAGGGCTTCTTCCGGCGCTTTCCCGATCTGGTGAGCTGGCATGTGATGGGCGAGGGCTTCACCTGGGAAACCCAGGATCGGGAGCGCGATGCCGCCAGGGCCCAGGCGGCCTGGATGCTGGCCGCCCGCTACCTGGCGGACCCGGCCTATGGCCTGGTGGTGCTGGACGAGTTCACCTATCCCCTCAAATATGGCTGGCTGGATCTGGCGCCGGTGCTGTCGGCTCTGGCGGCGCGGCCGCCGCTGCAGCATGTGATCATCACCGGGCGCGGTGCGCCCGAGGCCTTGATCACCGCCGCCGACACGGTGAGTGAAATCCATCAGGTCAAGCATGCCTTCGCCGCCGGCGTAAAGGCCATGCCGGGGCTGGAGTGGTGAGCCCGGCGGCACGGGCCGGGACGGTGACCTGTCCCGCCCTGTTCATCGCGGCACCGGCGTCAGGTCAGGGCAAGACCAGCATCACCGCCGCCCTGGCCCGGCTCCATGCCCGCCAGGGGCGCCGGGTGCGGGTCTTCAAATGCGGCCCGGACTTTCTCGATCCCCAGTTGCATGGACAGGCCAGCGGCGCCCCCTGCCACAACCTCGACCTCTGGATGTGCGGCGAGGCCGATGGTGCCCGCCGCCTGGCCGAAGCCGCCGGCGCCGCGGATCTGATTCTGGTGGAAGGCGTGATGGGCCTGTTCGATGGCGAGCCATCGGGCGCCGACATCGCCCAGCGCTTCGGTCTGCCGGTGCTGGCGGTGATCGATGCCTCCGCCATGGCGCAGACCTTCGCCGCCGTGGCCCACGGCTTGCACAGTTATCGCCCTGGTTTGCCGTTTCATGGCGTGCTGGCCAATCGGGTAGGCAGCCCCGGCCATGGGGAATTGCTGCGCCGTAGCCTGCCTGCCGATCTTTACTGGTGCGGCGCCATTGCCCGGGATGACGCGGCTGTCTTGCCCGAGCGGCACCTGGGCCTGTTGCCGGCCGATGAAATCCTGGAACTGTTGCCCAGGATAGAGCGCCTGGTCGATCAACTGGCCGGCCAGCCCTGTGCCGACCTGCCCCCAGTAGTGAATTTTGCCTGTCCCGAGGCTGCGCCACTGCACCGCTTGTTGGCGGGACAACGTATCGCCGTGGCCCGGGATGCCGCCTTCTGCTTCATCTATCCGGCCAATCTCGACACACTGAGGGAGCTGGGGGCCACCCTCAGCTTTTTTTCGCCCTTGGCCGGAGATGTCCTGCCGGACTGCGACAGCGTCTGGCTTCCTGGGGGATACCCGGAACTCCACGGCCTGTGCCTGGCGGCCTGTGGCGACTTGTGGCGACAATTGGGGAATCATGTGGCTGCCGGCAAGCCTCTCCTGGCGGAGTGCGGCGGCATGATGGCGCTGTTCGAAGAACTGGTGGACCTCCAGGGCCGGCGCCATGCCATGGCGGGTCTGCTGCCCGGGGTCTGCACCATGCAGCCGCGTCTGGCAGCCCTGGGGAGCCAGGAGGCTGATTTGCCGGAGGGCCGGCTGCGGGGTCATGCCTTTCATTACTCTTCAGCAAGCACCGATTTCCCGCCCCTGTGTCGCGCCAGCCGCCCCGATGGCGGGGTGGGTGAGGCCGTCTATCGCCGGGGGCGTCTTACTGCGTCCTATGTGCACTTTTACTTTGCCCAGGCCCCCGAGGCCATTGCCGGAGTTTTCATGCCATGAGCAATCCCCACGCCTATAGCCAAGTCGAGATCGATGCCCTCTGGCGTGCCCTGCGGGAGCGGCGCGACATGCGCCATTTCCGTCGTGAAGCGCTGCCCGAAGGCTGCCTCGATCGATTGTTGGAAGCCGCCCATCTGGCGCCTTCGGTGGGTTTCATGCAGCCCTGGCGTTTTCTGCGCATCACCGATCCGGCCTTGCGGGGCCGCATCCATGCCCTGGTGGAGGAGGAGCGTCTGGCGACTGCCGAGGCGCTGCCTTCCCGGCGCAACGAGTTTCTCCAGGTGAAGATCGAAGGCATCCAGGATTGCGCCGAACTGGTGGTGGTGGCTCTGATGTCCGGGCGCGAAAAACACCTTATCGGTCGTCGCACCCTGCCTCAGATGGATCTGGCCTCCACCGCCTGCGCCATCCAGAACATGTGGCTGGCGGCCCGGGCCGAGGGCATCGGCCTGGGCTGGGTTTCCTTCTTCCAGCCGGAGGCTCTGGCCCGATTGCTGGCCATGCCGGAAGGGGCTCAACCCATTGCGATACTCTGCATCGGACCGGTGGATGCCTTCTATCCCCGTCCCATGTTCGAAGATGCCGGCTGGGGCCGGCGTTTGCCCCGGGAGGCCGTGGTGTTCGAGAATGTCTGGCCCGCAGATGCAGCTCCTACGCCGACAGCCTATTGAGCGCCCTTCCGCTTTCTTGATAGGGTTACAGCGGATGTTTTTTCAGTCCATTGGTTAACGTGAAAAAGCCGCGCCGGAGCCGAGTGTAATCATCGAGCGTAGCGAGCCGATAGGGAGCCCCGCCTCGGGGCGGGGATGGGGGTGGGGGGCGTTCAATTTGCCTTTGCGCATTTTCATCCTCGGGGGGGGGCTGGGGACTATGTGCGTCAGGGCGGCATCCAGTCGTTGCCATTGGGATTCATCGCCGGGCAGGCCCAGGCGCAGGGCGGGCGGCGACTCCAGGCAGCGGGTGAGGATGCCTTGCTGTGCCAGCGCTCGATGCAAATGGGGCGCTTGGGGCGTGGGCAAATAGTGAAAAAGTTGAGTATGGCTCCTGCGCGTGAAGCCGTGGTCGGCCAGCAATCGATCCATTCTCGCGCTGGCCTCGATCAGGCGCTGCCGTTGCCCCGTCTGCCAGCTTTGATCGGACAGGGCCAGGGTGGCTATGTAACGACTGGGATGGGACAGGCTCCAAGGCCCCAGGGCTGCGGCCAGGCGATCCAGCAAAAGGCTGGGGCCACAGGCGAAGCCGACCCGGGCGCCGGCCAGGCCGAAAAATTTGCCCAGGGAGCGCAGCACGATCAGGCTGGGCAGATGGTCTCCGCAATCCGCTATCAGATTCTGCTGGGGTATGACATCGGCAAAGGCTTCGTCCACCAGCAGCCAGCCGCCGCGTCTGGCCATGTCCTGCGCCAGGGCCAGCAGGCGCTGCCGATCGAAGCATGCGCCAGTGGGATTGTTGGGATTAACCAGCACTACCACCTCCACTTGGCGGGCCATGGCTTCCAGTTGAGGAGGGGCGAAGGCCAGAATTTCATGCCCCGCCTGTCGCCACGCCGCCGGATGTTCTCCATAGGTGGGCGCCAGCACGGCGACGCGTCCCGGAGGGCGCAGTCGGGGCAGGGTCTGTATTGCGGCCTGAGAACCCGGCAAGGGCAGGATCGGCTTGTCGAGGGGCAGGCCGTAACAGGCCCGGGCGGCGGCTTCCAGCCCATCGTCCGCCTCCGGCAGGCGCTGCCAGCAGGATGGCGGGAGCGGGGGCGACGGGTAGGAGAAAGGGGCAATGCCGGTGGACAGGTCGAGCCAGTCAGTCAGGGGAATGCCCCAGTGCCGGGCCGCTTCCCGAAGTTTGCCGCCGTGTTCGATCATCGCGTTTCCTGTGCTGTGCTTCGTCGCCGGTTTGTTGTTAGGGGGCGTCTCGGGCGCGGCGCGGATTATCGGGGGGCGTGGGTGGCGATGTCAAAGTGCTGGCAGGGGTCTCGTTAATGTCTGCGCCAGTAGAATCGCAGCTCTTTTGTGTCGGGTGGTTTCATGGCTGAAGGATTTCTGCTCCTGATGGCGGCAAGCCTTGCCGTGCTCGCCGACCGACTACTGGGCGAGCCGAGGCGCTGGCATCCCCTGGTGGGATTCGGCAGGTTGTCGCGCTGGATCGAGGCCCGTTGCCGCCTGAGCAATGTCCTGCCGCGCCATGACCGGCTGCTGGGGGTGGCGGCCTGGGGGCTGGCGGTGCTGCCTCCGTTGATGGCGTCCATGCTGCTGTGTCAACTGCCCTGGGGTCTGGGCTGGCTGGTTTCCGCAGCCTGCCTGTATTTCGCCCTGGGGGCGCGCAGCCTAGAGCAGCATGTCGGGGTTGTGGAGACCGCCCTGCTCGGCGGCGACCTGCCAGGGGCGCGGCTGGCCGTGGGATGCATTGTGTCTCGCGACAGCACCGGCCTGGATGCTCCAGCCACGGTCCGGGCAGCCCTGGAAACAACCTTGGAGAACGGTAATGACGCGGTGTTCGCGGCCCTGTTCTGGTTTGCCCTGTTGGGCGGGCCGGGAGCGGTGCTGTATCGCCTGACCAATACGCTGGATGCCATGTGGGGCTACAAGAGCGAGCGCTATTTACATTTCGGCTGGGCCGCAGCGCGTTTTGATGACGTGCTCAACTGGTTGCCGGCCCGCCTGACCGCGCTGACCTATGCCCTGTTGGGCAACACGCGCCAGGCCTTGGACTGCTGGCGCCGGCAGGCATCCGCCTGGGAGAGTCCCAATGCGGGGCCGGTGATGGCCGCGGGAGCAGGCAGCCTGGGACTGGTGCTGGGGGGCGCCGCCAGCTACGAGGGTTGCATGGAACCTCGGCCGACCCTGGGTATGGGCGCGGCACCGGAGGCGAAGGATATCCAGCGGGGCCTGGCCCTGGTCCGGCGTGGCTTGATGCTCTGGCTGCTGCTCTGGGGTTTGGGAGTGATGGTCGCCGGGGCCGTCCTCTGACCTCGATTCTCAACGCTGCTCTCCTGAAGAGGGAGGCCGGTTTCGACTCGTATCTATTGACGTAGCGGAAGGGGCTCGCCACAATCACGCCCCGACGCAGCATCCAGGAACACGGTGCAATTCCGTGGCGGGCCCGCCGCTGTAATCGGGGACGGAGATCGCAGGGGGCCGGTGGCGCAAGCCTTCGGTCGCCAGCCACTGTCGGGGATCACTCCGGCGGGAAGGCGCGGTCGGTGGACGTGGAGTTCCGCGATCACCATGATTCCGGTCGATCCGAGAGCCAGAAGACCTGCTCGTCGTCAGACTTTTGGAGCCTTTGGAAGGGGTTCCGCCCCGGCGCTTGGCTGCGCCGGGGCGGAACCCCTTCGTCATTTCCTAAACTCAAGGAGAATCGGATGCATTCGACCACCAAGCAGCAAACCACCGCCCCCGCCATCGCCCCCCTGAAAGACCCACGGAGCGAATCGATCTCGGACAAACCGGCCATCATCGCCAGCCGCAAGCGCTGTGCCGCCGATGGCGTGGGGCTTTCCCATTACATCCTGATGGATCGCCATGATGGCAAGGAATCCGGAAAGTGAGGGCGCCGGGTCTTTACACCAACTCGGGTACGGGACCAACGCTGGTGCCGCTGGATATCGGTCACGGGGATTATGTGGCCGTGACGGACCCGAAAACCGCTTTCTGGGCGCTGGTGCGCAAGGACAGGCTGGCGTCATCCCTGAGCGACGCGGCCTTGCTGGACGCTTATCGATTGAAGGCTGACGCGTTCGCACGGGAACTCCATGAATTGCGCTTCGGCTTGAAGCCTTCCGCAGTCTATGTGAACCCCACCGAGCGCTGCAATCTCAACTGCACCTATTGCTACATTCCGGAGGGCATGCGTTGGGAGGGCCAGCACATGCCGGCGGATCGGCTGATCGCCGCCCTGGAAAAGCTCCAAGCCTATTTCGCCACGGTGATGCCGGCGGGTCACCAGCCGCGCATCATCTTCCATGGCGCCGAGCCCCTGATGAACCAGTCGGCGATGTTCGCAGCCATTGATGCGTTCAAGGACAACATGGTATTCGGTGTGCAGACCAACGCCACCCTGCTCGACGATCATGCGCTGGATTTCCTGACCCGGCGCCGGGTCAGCATTGGTTTGTCTCTCGATGGTCCCCGCGCCGAGGTTACCGACGCGACGCGCTTCACCTTCGGCGGCAAGAGTGTCCATGACAAGGTCTTGGCGGCCATGGAAAAACTCAGGGGGTACGACGCATGGAGCGTGATCGCTACCTGTACCGCGAGCAATCTGGATCAACTGGTGCCCTTGATGGAGCTTTTCCATGCTAGGGAGGTGCCTACCTGCATGCTGAATGCCGTGCGCTGCACCCTGGAAGGCGCGCGCAAGGTGCGGCCCGATGACGGGGATCTGGCCCGTGGTTTCATCGCCGCTCTGGAGCGTAGCCATACCTTGTACTTGGAAACGGGCCGCAAGCTGGTTGTGGCCAATTTCGCCAACATCCTGCTGGCCATCATGGCACCGACGGCCCGGCGCTTGATGTGCGACATATCGCCTTGCGGCGGTGGGCGGGCCTTCTTCGCCCTGGCACCCGACGGTGGGATGTTTCCCTGTAGCGAGTTCATCGGTCTCGAGGAGTTTCGGGGCGGCAACCTGTTTACCGACGTCGTGCAGGATGTGCTGGATTCCCCCGCCTTTCGCTTGGTGACGGAGCGGAACGTGGATAGGTTTTCACCCTGCACGGATTGCGCAATTCGCCATTTCTGCGGCTCGCCCTGTCCCGCCGAGGCTCATCAGATGAATGGTGGCATGGACAGGATCGGAGCCTTCTGCGGCTTCTACGAGGAGCAGGTGCGCTATGCTTTCCGACTCATCGCCGATGGTCGTGCCGACGACTTTCTATGGGATGAATGGGATAAAGGCGTGGAAACCAGCTTCGCTTTTACCCGTCAGTAATCTGACCGTGCCAGGCGCCATCCGTATCTGCACGGTACACCTGGCAATTTTCCCGTTCAGCGTTTTCTGATAAGCAGCCAGACCCTGGGGCGGGTCAATTTACTCAGCTCATCCAATCGGGGTCTGGTGTCGCGGTGATGAAACAGCTGGCTGTCCCGATTCCTCAGGACTAGATTCAGCAGAACTCAACCGCCTGGGTCAAGGTCGATAACCTCCCCTGAGGGTGCCCCAAAAGGCGGAGCGGGAGAAACCCAGACCGGTCAGTCTGAGCTCTCCCTGCGTGATATCGTTCCCATGACTGCCGCCAACGATTTTTTTGGGCAGCAGTGCCGCGACCGGAAATCAGGCAGCCTTTCTGTAGGCACGAGCCTGTTTCTTGAGATCCTTGAACAGATCGGGATTGCTGGCCTTGAGGAACTCGACCACTTCGAAGTCCTCTTTTCTTACCTTGGCGATGTCGATCTGTTCCACATGGACCAAGCGCAGCAACTGCTGAACCGGGCGGGGCATGTTGCGGCCGCTTTCATAGCGTGATCCGCCACTTTGGGTGACGCCCAGCTTGGACCAGAATTGCTGCTGATTCAGGCCGAGTTTGTGGCGAATTTCGCGGGCGTCGATTTTTTCGGGAGTCTTCATTTTGGGTCTCCTTGGGTATGCGTTCTGTGAATGCCATCGTCGTTGGATATATAACCGAAGTTATATATCCAAAGTATATATATTATTTTCACAACATACAAGGTTGGCATTCTTTGGCGTGACTCTTGAAGGATTATCTGGAATCGGCAATCCGGCGGGGGATCGGGTAAAATCGCTTCCCTCATTTGAGTAAATCGTTTCAAAACCAATGACTTTGATAGTTCAGAAATACGGCGGCACCTCCATGGGGTCCCCGGAGCGAATCCGCAACGTCGCCAAACGGGTGGCACGCTGGAAGGCCCAGGGGCACCAGATGGTCGTGGTGGTTTCCGCCATGAGCGGCGAAACCAACCGCCTTATCGCCCTGGCCAAGGACGTCTCTCCAGTTCCCGATGATAGGGAACTGGACGTGGTGATCTCCACCGGCGAGCAGGTGACGATTGCCTTGCTGGCCATGGCACTCAAGGATCTGGGGCTCAAGGCCAAAAGCTATACCGGCAGTCAGGTTCGGATACTGACCGACAGTTCATTCACCAAGGCCCGAATTCTGGATATCGATGGCGCCAGTTTGCAGCGCGATCTGGATGACGATACCGTAGTCATCGTGGCTGGTTTCCAAGGGGTGGATGAACAGGGCAATATCACCACGCTGGGGCGTGGCGGTTCGGATACCACGGGCGTGGCTCTGGCGGCGGCCCTGAATGCAGACGAATGCCAAATCTACACCGATGTGGATGGCGTCTATACGACCGATCCGCGCATTGTGCCGGAGGCCCGGAAGCTGGAGCGCATTACCTTCGAGGAGATGCTCGAAATGGCGAGCCTGGGCTCCAAGGTGCTGCAAATTCGTTCAGTGGAGTTCGCCGGCAAGTACAAGGTCAAGTTGCGCGTGCTCTCCAGCTTCGAGGAAGAGGGCCAGGAAACCCTGGGCACGCTGATCACTTTCGAGGATGACGTCAAGATGGAACAACCAATCATTTCCGGCATCGCCTTCAACCGGGACGAGGCCAAGCTGACCGTGCTGGGCGTACCGGATCGTCCTGGCATCGCCTATCAGATTCTGGGGCCGATTGCCGACGCCAATATCGACGTGGATATGATCATTCAGAACGTGGGCCACGATGGCAGCACGGACTTCTCGTTCACGGTGAACCGGGGCGAATTTTCCCGTGCCCTCAAGATTCTGGACGAGCAGGTCAAGCCCCATGTGGGCGCCCGCGCGGTCATCGGCGACAACAAAATTTGCAAGGTTTCGGCCGTGGGTGTGGGTATGCGCTCCCACCCCGGCATCGCCAGCCGGATGTTCCGCACCCTGGCGGAGGAGGGCATCAACATCCAGATGATTTCCACATCGGAGATCAAGGTCTCCGTGGTGGTGGACGAGAAATATCTCGAACTGGCGGTGCGAGTGTTGCACAAGGCCTTTGATCTGGATCAGGTGCTGGCCTGATTCGCTGATTGGGTTTGACCCATGGGACGCGGGCGTTTATCATCGCCGTCCTTCGGAGACGTGGCCGAGAGGTCGAAGGCACTCCCCTGCTAAGGGAGCATTCTTGCAAAACAGGAATCGTGGGTTCGAATCCCACCGTCTCCGCCAAGCACCAAAAAAGCGCCCTTCGGGGCGATTTTTTCGCATTTTCCCGCCATCATCCTTGATGGCGCTGGATTTCCCCTGGTCCCTGGTGACGATCTGCGGTGCTATCCTGACAAAGGTCAGGGGGCCGGTTCGGGGATGGGGTAGCTCGCATCCTCCCTGCACTTCGAGCCCTGTTTTCGAGTCGAGGTCAGTCATGGAAACGCCAACTCACCGCATGAGTCACCTGTTTGCTCAGCTCGGCTTACCGTCGGATGATGAGGCGATTGCTCGATTCATCCAGACGCACCATCCTCTGGCTAAGGGTACCTTGCTCCATGAGGCGCCATTCTGGACGCCAGCGCAGGCCGCTTTCCTGTGTGAGGAAATTCTGGAAGACGCCGATTGGGCTGAAGTGATCGATGCGTTGAATGCCGAGCTTGGCCCCCTAGGGTAGTGCCCCTGGCCCATGGAGTGGTTTTGAGGGAGTTGTCTGGGATGAGCGAGATCCGCATGGAAATAGACTCCTTCGGACCCATCGAGGTGCCGCAAGACCGCTTGTGGGGGGCGCAAACACAACGAAGCCTGCGCTACTTCGACATCTCCCATGAGCGCATGCCCTTGCCCTTGATCCATGGATTGGCCCTGATCAAGGGGGCGGCGGCCGACGTCAATGCTGTTCTTGGACTACTTGATGTTGGCAAGGCGCGGGCAATCCGGGAGGCTGCAGCCGAAATTCTGGCCGGGCGGCATGAGGATGAGTTTCCTCTGGTGGTCTGGCAGACCGGATCGGGAACCCAGACCAACATGAACGTCAACGAGGTGATCGCCAATCGGGCTTCCGAACTGCTGGGCGGCGGCCGAGGCGAACAGCGCCTGGTGCATCCCAACGACGACGTGAATAAGGGCCAGTCTTCCAACGACGTGTTTCCCGGCGCCATGCATGTGGCCGCGGCCCGTGCCCTGCACGAAGAGGTGCTGCCTGCGCTCCGGCAATTGAGTTCCTCTCTGGCGGCCAAGGCGAACGAGTTTGTCTCTATCGTCAAGATTGGCCGGACTCATCTCCAGGATGCCACGCCCCTGACCCTGGGGCAGGAGTTTTCCGGCTATGTGGCGCAATTGGCGTTGGCCGAAACGGCCCTGGACAATGCCTTACCGGGTCTTTATTCCTTGGCGATCGGCGGCACTGCGGTGGGTACCGGTCTCAACACTCATGCGGAATTCGGTGAGCGCGTTGCCGCTGCTGTCGCCGCCACCACCCGCTTGCCCTTCGTGACGGCGCCCAACAAATTCGCCGGACTGGCCGGCCATGAAGCCCTGGTAATCGCCCACGGCGCGCTGAAAACCCTGGCTACGTCCCTTATGAAAATTGCCAACGACATCCGCTGGCTGGCCTCCGGGCCCCGTTCCGGGCTGGGGGAAATCTCCCTGCCGGAGAATGAACCGGGCAGTTCGATCATGCCGGGCAAGGTCAATCCGACCCAGGCCGAGGCGATGACCATGCTCTGCGCCCAGGTCCTGGGAAACGACATTGCCATCAGCATCGGCGCCGCCAGCGGTAATTTTGAGCTAAACGTCTACAAGCCTCTGCTGATCCACAACTTTCTGCAAAGCACCCGGCTGCTGGCGGATGGTTGCCGCAGTTTCGAGACTCACTGCGTACGCGGCATTCAAGCCAACGAGGCGCGCATCGCCGAACTGCTTGATCGCTCCCTGATGCTGGTGACGGCCCTGGTGCCCCATATCGGTTACGACAAGGCCGCAAGCATCGCCAAAAAGGCCCATGCCGAGAACACCACTCTCCGGGAGGCGGCCCTGGCTCTGGGCCATGTGACCGCTGACGAGTTCGATCTCTGGGTCCGGCCGGAAGACATGCTGGGGCCAAAACAATAGGTTGGGGAAGGACTCCGGAAATGAACGGTGTCCTTGCCAGTGATACTGGCGGTTTACTCCATCGCCTCGTACAGGGGCAAGGTCAGGAATTCCGGGTATTCCGGGGTCAGGGACATCTTGTCGAAGATCACCGCAGCCTGGTCGTAGGTGGTGGTGTCCTCGCCCTGGGCTACGACGGTGGCCTTCACCTTGGCCAGTTCCTCGGCGATCATGGGGCGCACCATGTCGGCGGTGACCTTGCGGCCGTCGTCAAGAATGCCCTTGGGGCTCACCACCCACTGCCACACTTGGGAGCGGCTGATCTCGGCGGTGGCGGCGTCTTCCATCAGGTTGTGGATGGGCACGCAGCCGTTGCCGGCCAGCCAGGAACCCAGATAGTGGATGCCGACGTTGATGTTGTTGCGTAGGCCCGTTTCGGTGATGGGCTGCTCGGGCTGGAAGTTGAGGAAGTCACGGGCGCCGAAGGTATCAATCCGCTGCTTCTCCCACTGGTTGGGGCGCTCGCCCAGCACTTTCTTGAACTCTTCCATGGCGATGGACACCAACCCGGGATGGGCGACCCAGCCGCCGTCGAAGCCGTCATTGGCGTCGCGGGTCTTGTCGTGGCGGATGCCGGCCAGGGCCTTTTCGTTGGCCTCGGGGTCGTTCTTGATGGGGATCAGCGCGCTCATGCCGCCCATGGCGGGGGCGCCGCGCTTGTGGCAGGCCTTCACCAGGGCCAGGGCATAGGCGCGCATGAAGGGCACTTCCATGGTGATGGCGCTGCGCTGGGCCAGGCAGAAGTCGCGGTTCTTCTTGAACTTCTTGATGCAGGAGAAGATGTAGTCCCAGCGCCCGGCGTTCAGGCCCGCGCTGTGCTCGCGCAGTTCATAGAGGATTTCCTCCATCTCGAAAGTGGCGAGGATGGTCTCGATCAACACCGTGGCCTTGATGCTGCCCCGGGGAATACCCAGTTCGTCCTGGGCCAGGCAGAAGATGTCGTTCCACAGGCGGGCTTCCAGGTGGCTTTCCATCTTGGGCAGATAGAAGAAGGGGCCGGCACCCCGGGCGATTTGTTCTTTGGCGTTGTGGAAGAAGAACAGGGCGAAGTCGAAGATGCCGCCGGAGACGCGATGGCCGTCCACGGTCACGTGCTTCTCGTCCAGGTGCCAGCCGCGGGGGCGCACCTGCAGGGTGGCGATGGTGTCGTTGAGCCGATAGGTCTTGCCGGCCTCGTTGGTGTGGCTGATCTGGCGCCGCACGGCGTCGTAAAGGTTGATCTGGCCCTGGATCTGGTTGTCCCACTTCGGGCTGTTGGAGTCCTCGAAGTCGGTCATGTAACTGTCGGCGCCGGAGTTGAAGGCGTTGATGATCATCTTGCGCTCGACGGGGCCGGTGATCTCGACGCGGCGACATTCCAGGGCGCGGGGCAGCGAGGCCACTTTCCAGTCCCCTTCGCGGATGTGCTTGGTCTCCGGCAAGAAATCGGGCATTTCGCCGGCATCGATCCGGGCTTGGCGTTCCACGCGCTGCTTCAGTAGTTCCTGGCGTCGGGGTTCGCAGGCCCGGTGCAGCTTGGCCACCAGGGCCAGGGCCTCGGGGGTGAGGATGTGTTCAAAGCCGGACAGGATGGGCGCGTTGATTTGCATGCCGACGGGCAGGGTCAGGGACATGGGGGCTCCTAAGAATTTAATGATTCATGCAATCGATGGATGAAGTGTATTACTTGCTGAATATGATTTTAATATCCGTTAAAATCAATTCATCTTTTACTTTTTGTAAGTAATGGACCGACTGACTCAAATTGAAGCCTTTGTCACCACTGCCATCCAGGGTAGCCTCAGCGCCGCTGCTCGTCAGGAGGGGGTGACGCCGGCTATTATGGGGCGGCGTATCAATGCTCTGGAGGCACGGCTGGGCGTCAAGCTGCTGCTGCGCACCACTCGCCGCTTGAGTCTGACCCAGGAAGGGGCGGCTTTTCTGGAGGATTGCCAGCGTCTGCTGGGGGATCTGGGCAATGCGGAGGCTTCCGTCAGCCTGGGTGCGGTGCGGGCCAGTGGACACCTGTGTATCTCCGCTCCGGCGGGCTTCGGCCGTCGCCATGTGGCACCCCGAGTGGCCGCGTTTCTGGATGTACACCCGGAGGTGACAGCGGCCCTGGATCTTTCGGATCGGGTTGTGGATATCGTCAATGAGGGTATTGATTGCGCGGTGCGTATCGGCGGAATGACGGATTCCAATCTGATTTCGGTGCGCTTGGGAGAGGTGCGACGGGCGCTGGTGGGGAGTCCCGATTATCTGGCCCGGAGGGGCATTCCGGCGATGCCCGACGACCTGGCGAATCACGAATGTCTGCCCCTGGTGCAGCAGGCTGGATGGCTGTTTCGGGACGCCGCGAAGCGAGGCGAAACCCAGTTGGTGAAGATCAAGGGCCGGCTCCAGTGCAATGACGGATCCGCCCTGCGTGAGTGGGCTTTGCAAGGGAGGGGACTGGCCTGGCGTTCCCGTTGGGAGGTGGGCGAAGACCTGCGGGCAGGGCGACTGGTTGCAGTTCTGGAGGATTACGCCGCGCCACCCTTGGCCATCAGTGCGGTGTTTCCCCAAAGACAGATACCCTTGCGCCTGCGACTGTTCATTGAACATCTGAAAGCAGCCTTCGCCGGGCAGGATTATTGACGGTCAGGCCTGACTGTGCAGGCTTTGCTTCCCTCTATGGTTAAAATCACGGCCTTCTGCGGGGACCGTCGGGCTGCCCGAGAGGTTTCTGAGGTCTTCTCCTTTGTCTGCACCTGAGGCTGTTCCTTCCTGCTATCACTGTGGTCTGCCTGTTCCTGCGGATGCCGATTTCCCCGTCGAGATCGGCGGTAAGCCGCAGGCCATGTGTTGTGCCGGCTGTCAGGCGGTGGCCCTGGCCATCGTCGCCAACGGTCTGGACGACTACTACCAGCATCGGGATGCCCTGCCGGAAAGCCCTCGGGAGGCGGTGCCCCAGGCCCTGAAAGACCTGGGGTTGTTCGATCACCCCGAAGTGCAGAAGAATTTCGTTCGGCCCGTCGGGGAACATGAGCGAGAGGCGGCGCTGATTTTGGAGGGTATCACCTGTGCTGCCTGTGTCTGGCTCAACGAGGCCCATGTGGGGCGCCAGCCGGGGGTGACGGCGGTCGATATCAACTATGCCACCCGCCGCATGCGGGTGCGCTGGGATGAGCGGGTGACCCGGCTGTCCCATATTCTCGAGGCGATTGCCGCCATCGGCTATCGCGCCCATCCTTACGATGTTGCCAAGTCGGAGCAACTGGCTCAGTCCGAGCGCAAGTCGGCCCTATGGCGGCTGTTTGTCGCAGGCTTCGGCATGATGCAGGTAATGATGTATGCCGTGCCAGTGTATCTGGCGGAAGAGGGCACGATGACCGCCGACATCGAGCAATTGATGCGCTGGGCCAGCCTGATCCTGACCCTGCCGGTGGTGCTTTATTCGGCGGCGCCCTTCTTTCGCAGCGCCTGGCGGGACATGGCGTTGCGTCGTGTGGGGATGGATGTGCCGGTGGCTCTTGGTGTCGGTGCCGCCTTTGCGGCCAGCCTGTGGGCGACTGTCTCCGGACAGGGTGAGGTGTATTTCGACTCAGTGACCATGTTCGTGTTTTTCCTGCTGGGCGGGCGCTACCTGGAATTGATGGCGCGGCAAAAGGCGGTGCGAGGTGTTGAAACCCTGGCTCGGGCCACGCCGGCCTTCGCTGCCCGTCTGCTACATTTCCCGGCCCTGGAGTCGGAACGGGTTGCGGTGGCCGAATTGAATGTAGGCGATCTGCTGCTGGTCAAACCCGGTGAGGCAATACCCGCTGACGGAGTGGTGGTGCAGGGGGAGGGTGCGGCGGATGAGTCCCTATTGACGGGGGAGAGCCGCCCGGTAGCCAAGAATGTCGGCGACGAGGTGACCGGCGGCAGTGTCAATCTGGCAAGTCCGCTGGTCTTTCGTGTCCTGAGGACGGGGGAGCAGACCCGGCTGGCGTCCATTCGGCGCCTGATGGAGCAAGCGGAGGCTGAGCGACCGGAGACAGTACGCATGGCGGATCGGGTGGCGGCCCGCTTTGTTGCAGCCTTGCTGGTGCTGGCTGTGGTGACGGCGGCGACCTGGTATTTCATTGATGCGGGGCGGATGCTGGAGGTGTTTGTGGCCGTGCTGGTGGTGAGTTGTCCTTGTGCTCTTTCCCTGGCGACGCCGGCAGCCATGACGGTTTCTATCGGTGCCCTGGCCTCCCGGGGGCTGCTCGTTACTCGGGGTCATGCCATTGAGGCTCTGGCGCGGGTGACGTGTTTTGCCTTCGACAAGACCGGAACCCTGACCCAGGGGCACATGGTTCTGAAAGAAGTCTATTGCTGTCGGAACTGGCCCGAGCAGAGGCTCAGAGAGTTGGCAGCGGCTCTGGAACTCTCGTCCGAGCATCCCATTGCGGCTGGATTGCGGGCTGGGGTTGGTCAGGAGAAGCTTCCACGGGTCACCGAATTGCGGGTCCGTACCGGGGCCGGTGTCGAGGCCTGTTTCGAGGGTGAGGTCGTGCGCCTGGGGAGCCCGCATTTCAGCGCTGGACTCCACGGAATGCCTGTGCCGGAAAGGGTGGCAGGCTGGCAGGCTGCTGGTGATACCGCCGTGGCCTTGGCCAATGGTACCGGCTGGCTGGGGTTTTTCCGCCTCACGGATTCGTTGCGGGATGGAGCTGGGGCCATGGTGTCGGGTTTGTATCAACATGGATTGCGTCTGGCTGTGCTCAGTGGAGATAGTACCCCGGTGGTGCAGAGGGTTGCGGATGAACTGGGCATCAATGAATCCGAGGGGGAACTGTCACCGGAGGACAAGCATCAGCGCATCAAGGATTGGCAGCGGGAAGGGATGCATGTTGCGATGGTGGGCGACGGCGTCAATGACGCGCCTGTTCTGGCTCAGGCTCAGGTATCGGTCGCCATGGGGCAGGGCACGGATCTGGCTCGTACCCAGGCAGATATCGTGTTGCTGGGCCAAAGTCTGACAGCAATTGTCGATGGTTTTGAACTGTCCCGTCGTACGATGAGGATTGTGCGACAGAATCTGACCTGGTCTTTCGGCTACAACCTGACCGCTATTCCGCTGGCCATGGCTGGCTGGATCACCCCCTGGATGGCGGGTATTGGTATGTCGTGCAGTTCATTGCTTGTGGTACTCAATGCCTTGCGCCTGCAACGCCTAGCAGTTTCTGGAACCATCAAGGCAAGGATCTAATGGAAATTCTCTATTTGTTGGTGCCCTTGTCCCTGTTGCTGGTGTTCGTCATCGCCGGGATTTTCTGGTGGTCATTGCGCAATGGTCAGTTCGAGGACCTGGAGGGACCTGCTTATCGGGTCCTGATGGACAATGACAATTTTTCTGCGTCGGATGATGGCTTGGTGCAATCGATCCAAGGCGTTGATGTAGGTCAACGATCCCAAACGGAAAAATAGCCATACTTCAATGGAGAGTTTGGCGGTCATGCCGCCGGACTTGATGTCTCTCTGTTGGGGTTGGGGGTGCGCTTTTGCGCACCCTTTTTTTTCGCCCAGACATTTTTCATGTTGACTATTGAATAGGGGTATTGAGACAGTTATACCCGGTCTGCGCAGGCCTTCGATGAGTTAATGCGAGGAACAATTTGTGCTGCTATGCAGTAGAATTTGACGCAAATCAAAAAGCGACGGGATTAATGGCGTGTATCCTCTCCGTCGGCAGGGTTTATTTATTTTCTTGTTCTTGAGGGGTATCCATCATGCAGTCGCAATCGACTTATAACTATAAAGTCGTGCGCCAGTTCGCCGTGATGACCGTAATTTGGGGCATCGTTGGCATGCTGGTGGGGGTGATCATCGCCGCCCAGTTGGTCTGGCCTGAACTCAACGTGGTCGAATGGTTGAGCTATGGCCGTCTCAGACCTTTGCACACCAATGCCGTGATTTTCGCTTTTGGCGGCTGTGCGTTGTTCGCAACTTCTTACTATTGTGTGCAGCGGACTTCCCATGCGCCGCTTTTCGCGCCGGCACTGGCAGCCCTGACCTTCTGGGGCTGGCAGCTGATCATCGTGCTGGCCGCCGTGTCTTTACCCCTGGGTTTCACCAGCGGTAAGGAGTACGCCGAACTGGAATGGCCGATCGATATTTTGATCACCGTGGTGTGGGTGTCTTACGCCATTGTGTTCTTCGGCACGATCATGAAGCGCAAAACCCCTCATATCTATGTGGCCAACTGGTTCTTCGGCGGCTTCATTCTGACGGTGGCCCTGCTTCATCTGGTCAATAGCGCCGAAATTCCGGTGACCCTGACCAAGTCCTATTCTGCCTATGCCGGGGTTCAGGATGCGATGGTTCAGTGGTGGTATGGACACAATGCGGTGGGCTTTTTCCTGACCGCGGGTTTCCTGGGAATGATGTATTACTTTGTTCCAAAGCAGGCCGGCCGTCCCGTGTATTCCTACCGGCTCTCGGTGGTGCACTTCTGGGCGTTGATCTTCACCTATATGTGGGCGGGTCCTCACCATCTGCATTACACCGCCTTGCCGGACTGGACCCAGTCCCTGGGCATGATCTTCTCCCTGATTCTGTTGGCCCCAAGTTGGGGTGGGATGATCAACGGCATCATGACCCTTTCTGGCGCGTGGCATAAACTGCGGGACGACCCTGTCCTGAAGTTCATGATCACCTCCCTTTCCTTCTACGGTATGTCCACGTTTGAAGGTCCGATGATGTCGATCAAGACGGTGAATGCCTTGTCCCATTACACGGACTGGACGGTCGGTCACGTGCACTCTGGTGCCCTGGGCTGGGTGGCGATGATTTCCATCGGTTCCATCTACTATTTGTTGCCGCGCCTTTTCGGCCGCAAGGAGATGCATTCCACCAGTCTGATCAACGTCCATTTCTGGGTAGCCACCATCGGTGTGGTGCTTTACATCGCGTCCATGTGGATCGCCGGTGTAATGCAGGGACTGATGTGGCGGGCGACCAACGAGGACGGCACACTGACCTACTCCTTCGTCGAGAGCGTCAAGGCATCGTATCCATTCTGGACGATTCGTATCGTAGGGGGCCTGATGTTCCTCGCTGGCATGGTGATCATGGCTTACAACATGTTCCGGACCATCGCTGGTGGCAAGGCTTTCAATGCGCCGGTGGTGCTGCCGGCCGGTCATCACGCCTGATTCGCAAGGAGTTGAAACTATGTTGACCCATGAAAAAATCGAGAAAAATCTAGGATGGTTGATCGTCCTGGTCATCCTCGTGGTGAGCGTGGGCGGTCTGGTGGAGATCGTCCCCCTGTTCTTCCAAAAGTCTACCACCACCCCTGTCAATGAACTGGTCAAGCCCTACGACCCGGTTCGGCTGGTGGGTCGGGATATCTACATCCGAGAAGGCTGCTACAACTGCCATTCCCAGATGATTCGTCCCTTCCGTGCCGAAACCGAGCGTTACGGCCACTATTCCGTGGCGGGCGAGTTTGTCTATGACCATCCCTTCCAGTGGGGTTCCAAGCGTACCGGCCCTGATCTGGCCCGGGTTGGCGGCCGTTATTCCGATCTTTGGCATCGCACTCACCTGCTGAATCCCCGTGACGTGGTGCCGGAGTCGAACATGCCTGCCTACTACTGGCTGGATCGTCCAGCGAAAACCGGCGACATCGAACTCAAGATGCAGGCTTTGCGCAAGGTTGGCGTTCCTTATACCGATGAGGAGATTGCCGGTGCCAAGCAGGCCGTGGAGGGTAAGTCCGAGATCGAGTGCCTGATCGCCTACCTGCAAGGGATGGGCACGGCGCTCAAACAGGCGAGGTAATCAGGTGGATATCAACGACCTGCGCTCGATGTTTACGGTGCTGACCTTCGTCTTGTTTGTCGGCATTGTGTGGTGGGCCTATTCGGGCCAACGCAAGCAGGCTTTTGACGAGGCGGCAAACCTGCCCCTGGACGACGACTCTGTCCCAGGCGGCACGGGTGCGGGCTCCACGGATAAGTGAAGGAAACGAAAAATGGACTTCAAGAATACGAGCGATTTCGTTAGCGGCTTTTGGAACATCTATGTGGTCGGACTCACCCTGGCGAGCGTCATTGGTTGCGGGGTACTGCTTTGGATCCAAGGTGCCGCCAAGCATTCCGCCGGTCAGACGACTGGTCATGTCTGGGACGATGATCTGGAGGAGTACAACAATCCCCTGCCTTCCTGGTGGCGCTGGATGTTTTACCTGACAGTGGTTTTTGCCCTGGTCTATCTGGCTCTCTATCCGGGGTTGGGAACCTACGGCGGCTCTTTCTCATGGACCATGCGTGGCCAGTATGAGAAGGAAAGCCAGGTCGCCGACGAGCGATTCGTCCAGGCCTATGGCCCTTTGCTGAAAATGAGTCTGGCAGCGGTTGCCGCCGATCCACGGGCCAAGGAAGCCGGGCAGCGTCTGTTTCTGACCTACTGCGCCCAGTGTCATGGCGCCGATGCAAAGGGTACGCGTGGCTTTCCCAATCTGACGGACAGCGACTGGCTTTGGGGTGGTTCTCCTGAGCAGATCAAGGAAACCATACTCAAGGGGCGTGATGCCATGATGCCGGCCAAGGGTCTGAAGCCTGATCTGACCACCGATCAAATCAGGGATCTGGCCCATTATGTGCGATCGCTCTCTGGTCTGACTGCGGATTCGGTGCGTGTTCAGCGAGGGCAGGAGTTATTTGCTCCGTCCTGCGGTGCCTGTCATGGCCCGGAAGGCAAGGGCACGGTGGGTATGGCGCCGAACCTGACCGACAAGGTATGGCTCTACAGCAGTTCCGAGGATGTAATCGTCGAGACCATCACCAAGGGACGCCAGAACCGCATGCCGGCCTTTGGCGAGTTTCTCGGCGACGCAAAAGTGCATCTGCTGGCGGCCTATGTTTATGGCCTGGGTGGTGGCGCCAAGGCAACTCCACCCAGTGCTGACCCGGTGGTGCCCGAGGCCAAATAAACCTGCTGAAATCTCCCCGGTCCTTGGCCGGGGAGATTTTTTTAATCTGAAACATCAGAATTTGCTGATATATAGATCATGAGCGCCGAATCCCCAGGGTATCCGCCAAATATCTCCGAGTCGGCCGAAGAGCCGCTCTACGAGATACAGAAAAAAATCTATGCACGCTCCGTGTCGGGACGTTTCGCAACCTGGCGCTGGGTACTGGTCTGGCTGACACAACTGGTCTACTACGGGTTCTGCTGGTTACCCTGGAACGGTCGCCAGGCGGTGTTGTTCGATCTGGTGGAACGGAAGTTCTATATCTTCGGCCTGATCCTGTGGCCCCAGGATGTCTTCTTCCTGGCAGTGCTGCTGATCATTTGTGCCTATGCCATGTTCCTGTTCACTGCCGTGGGGGGGCGTCTCTGGTGTGGCTATGCCTGTCCTCAGACGGTCTATACAGAACTCTTCATGTGGATCGAACAGGTCTTCGAAGGGGATCGGAATGCCCGTATGCGTCTGGATCAGGCGCCGATGAACGCGGAAAAATTCATTCGTAAAACCGGCAAGTATTCTTCCTGGATACTACTGTCGGCCTGGACGGGCTTTACCCTGGTCGGCTATTTCACTCCGGTCAAAACGCTCTGGGGATCTTTCTGGTCTTTCAACCTGGGACCCTGGGAGAGTTTCTGGATTTTTTTCTATGGTGGTTTTACCTATCTCTTGGCCGGACATTTGCGGGAGCAGGTGTGCAAGTACATGTGCCCCTACGCAAGATTCCAGGGGGTAATGTTTGACCCCGATACCCTGGTTATCACCTACGACGAGGAAAGAGGAGAACCCCGTGGCCCCCGTTCCAAGAAGATCGACTATCGCCAGCAGGGGCTCGGGGATTGCGTGGACTGCGGGCTATGCGTTGCCGTCTGTCCCACTGGCATCGATATTCGCCAGGGTCTGCAATACGAATGCATCGGTTGTGCCGCCTGTATTGATGCCTGTGACCAAGTGATGGACAAGATGGGCTATCCCATGGGTCTGATCCGCTACTCGACAGAACATGCCGTTGAGCAGCATTGGGGGTGGAAGGATATCTTGGGGCACATTATCCGGCCCCGGGTGGTGATTTATAGCGCCGTGCTTGCCGCCATCTGTATTGCCTTCGCCTGGGGGCTGGCGACCAAGCCATCCCTGAGAGTGGATGTGATCCGGGATCGGGCGACCCTGTCCCGGGAGGTGGAGGACGGACTGATCGAGAACGTCTACCGTTTGCAAGTGATGAACGTCTCCGAGCAACCACAGACCTTCCATATCGAGGTGGAGGGTCTGCCGGGAATTCACCTGGAGGGCATCCGTACAGTGGCAGTGGGACCGGCCAGCGTCGTTCCAGTGACAATACAAATCCGGGCACCGCTGGATTCAGGAAAGCGTGGCGCCAATCGAATCCACATCAACGTGGCCTCACCGACCGACGACAAGGCGCGAGTTCACGAGAAAGCGACCTTCTTCCTGCCATGAAAACCATGAATTCCGGCCCTGTCGGCACACCCTGGTATCGGGAACGGTGGCCCTGGTTACTGATGGCCGGGCCGTTTATTGTGGTGGTTGCCAGCATGATCACCCTGTGGATTGCGATGTCCACTAGTGATGGCCTGGTGACCGAGGATTACTACCGGAAGGGATTGGCCGCTAACCAGACTATCGCCCGCAGCAACCAGGCCGAAGCCTTCGGATTGAAGGCGGGTGTGCTCGTCGCCGAAGGGCGAACCGAGATTCGCCTGTTCGCGGACAGCCCCTTGTTTCGCCCGCCGGCGGCCCTGTATGTGACGGTCTCCCATCCAACGCGGGCGGGGTTGGACCAGACTCAGGTACTGCCGGTGCAGGACGGGGTATACATCGGCCAGTTCCGGCTACCAGCGACGGGGCATTGGATTGTGTTGATCGAGGACGATATCCAGACCTGGCGGTTGATGGGGAATGTGGTGCTACCGGCGGCCAGGGAAATCATGATCGGCGGGCCGGGGCCTGCCGATCTGCGGAGTCAGTAAGCCAAGTCGGCTACCGATAGACCAGCACCGGAATTTTTGTATGGGTCAGCACCTTCTGGGTTTCCGATCCCAGCAGCAGTCCGGCAAGTCCACGACGGCCATGGGAGGCCATGAAAATCAGGTCGCAGCCGGTCTCCTTGGCCGCCTCGATGATGGCCTCCCAGGGAACATTATTGGTAGTGCTGGTGGAGTTGCAGGATACGTTGGCTGCCTTGGCGATCGCTTCGGCGGCGCTGAGTATTTCAGCGGCCTGCTGGTCGGCCATTTCAGCAAACTTCTCCGGGGTGGTGGGGTCGATCAGTGCGCCTTCCCCATAAAGCGCGACGGGATAATCGGGCTTGGCGAAAAAGAAGGTGATGGTCGCTCCCGTCTCCTGGGCAAAACCGATGGCGCGCTTGACGGTGTCGGTGGAAAACTCGGAGCCGTCAGTGGGAACAAGAATATGCCTGAACATTGTGGAACCTCCTTGAGTCAGTTGTAGCTGATCCATAGTGGCAGGATATCATGGACGCAAAGCGAATCCTGGAGCTGTGAAATGAGCATGCCCAACCCTGGCAATACCCCGGCGGAACCGGCACCGCCCTGGAAGGCCTTGCGTGCCATCGAGAAAGCCATCGAGGGCAACTTCGATCCGATGGGGATGGCGACACCCTTGCTCCACGCCCAATTGGCCTGGCTGGCCCACCCCATGGAACTGGGCAATGTCCTGGCGAGCTTTTCCCAGCGGATGTGGGCGCTGCAATGGCATTCCTGGATGCGCTCCCTGGGGAGGCCGAGCGACGACGTGGTGCAACCTCATCCCGACGATAACCGTTTCGCCGATACTCTTTGGACCGAGTCGGCTACCTGGGATATCGCAAAGGAGTGGTATCTGACGTTTACGCACCAGATTCAGGACATGCTCTACGAAACGCCGGGCCTATCCAGCAAGGATCGCCGCCGGGCCGCCTTCTGGTGGCGCAAATGGCTCAATGCGGTGGCGCCGACCAATTTCCTGCTGACCAACCCGGTGGCCCTGAGAAAGGCCGTGGAGACCAATGGCGAGAGCATCCTTCGGGGTTTTCAAAATTTCATGGAGGATGTCCGGCTGGGCAATATCCGGATGACCAATCCGGATGACTTCAAGGTGGGCGAGACCCTGGCCACTACGCCCGGAAAAGTGGTTTTCCGCAACTATTTGCTGGAGGTGATCCACTACACGCCAACGGTCAGGCGCGTGCATCAAATCCCCTTGGTCATCGTGATGCCCTGGATCAACAAGTTCTATCTGCTGGACCTGGTGCCCAGAAAAAGCATGGTCAAGTATCTGCTCGACCAAGGCTACGACGTTTACATCACGAGTTGGAAGAATCCCTCTGCGGAAATGCGCGAGGTGAGTTTCGACGACTATCTGACGGACGGCATTGCACGGATCATCGAGGTGGCCCGGTCGATCTCCGGTGCGCAGCAGGTCAATGCCGTGGGCTACTGCATCGGCGGCGCCGCCCTGGTCACCTACATGGCCTGGGCCAACATGCACTATGCGGTCGATCAGGTACCGGTGAAGTCGGTCACGCTGTTTACCGCCCTGGTGGATTACAAGAGGCCAGGCGATATCGAGGTGTTTGTCGATGAGGGCAGCGTACGCTGGCTTACCAATGCCATGGAGGAGAAGGGCTATCTGGACGGTAAGCAGATGGCGCTGGCTTTTCGCCTACTGCGCTCCAACAGCCTGATTTGGCACTATGTTGTGCACGGCTACCTATATGGGGAAAAGCTGCAACCGATGGATGTCCTTTACTGGAATATGGATGCCACCCGGATGCCGGCGGCGATGCATGCCTGGTATTTGAGGGAGTTCTATCTGCATAACAAGCTGATCAAGCCGGATGCACTGGAAGTGGCTGGGGAGCCCATTGACTTGCAGCGGATCGTGCAGCCGATATATGCCGTGGCTGCGGCCGATGATCATATCGCGCCTTGGCGCCAGGCCTTTCGCGTCAATAACTTTACTGCGGGCACGAAGCGTTTCGTGTTGTCTTCCTCCGGGCACATCCTCGGCATCGTCAATCCGGTGGTGATGCCGCCCAAGCGCGAATATTGGGTGTCGGATGTGGAACGGCACGATACCGGCGAAAGCTGGCAGTCCCGTGCCCAGCATCACGAGGGAAGTTGGTGGGTGGACTGGATGGCCTGGCTCAATCCTCAGTCCGGAAAACTGGGCGCTGCGCCCGCAGTGACGACCGCAGCCTATCCGGCGCTTGCTGACGCCCCTGGAACTTATGTCCTGGAAAGCTGAGGAGAATCAGCGGTCGGGGAGCAGATGCACTATCATTACGCCTTTTTGTGGCTGGCGACAGCCGACCGCGGACTGCGGGTGAGAGGATAGTAATGAATTGCGTGGATGATTTCCGCCTGCGCTTTGGTAACCGGGAACTGGTGCCAATCATGCTGGGCGGAATGGGCGTCGATATTTCCAATGCGGCTTTGGCCTTGGAAGTCGCGCGCCTGGGCGGGATCGGACACATTTCCGACGCCATGGTGCCGACAATTTCGGATCGACGCTTCAAGACCCGCTATGTCAAGGAAAAGCTGAAGCTCTACAAGTTCAACGTCGAGAATTCCGACAAGTCCGTTGTCCAGTTCGATCTCGGGCAACTGGCCGAAGCGACCAAGATGCATGTCAGTCGCGCCATGGAGGCCAAGCGTGGTGAGGGCATGATCTTCATCAACTGCATGGAAAAGCTCACCATGAACGGCCCCCGGGAGACCCTGCGGGTGCGCCTGAATTCCGCTCTGGACGCGGGGGTGGATGGCATCACTCTCTCTGCCGGCCTGCACTTGGGTTCCTTTGCCCTGATGGAGGCGCATCCCCGGTTCCGCGACGCCAAGCTCGGCATCATCGTTTCATCCCTGCGCGCCTTGCAGCTTTTCCTGCGCAAGAACGCCAAGCTGAACCGGATGCCGGATTACGTGGTGATCGAAGGCCCCCTGGCCGGAGGGCATCTGGGTTTCGGTGCCGACGATTGGCAAAAGTACGATCTCCATGCCATTGTTGCGGAAATTCTGGCTTATTTGCAGACGGAGAAGCTTGATATTCCCGTGATTCCAGCAGGGGGAATATTTACCGGCACCGATGCAGTCTCCTTTCTTGAAAAGGGATCGGCCGCAGTACAGGTCGCGACGCGGTTTACCATCACCGCCGAATGCGGTCTTCCCGACAACGTAAAGCAGGAATACCTGAAGGCGCAGGAGGCAGATATCGAGGTCAATACGATCTCCCCCACCGGATATCCCATGCGCATGCTGAAGAGCAGTCCTGCGATCGGCAACGGCATCAAACCCAATTGCGAGGCCTACGGCTACTTGCTGGATGGCGCCGGGCACTGTTCCTATATCGATGCGTACAACCGGGAGGTCCTGGCACATCCGGACGCGAAACGCCTCTCGGTGATGGACAAGACCTGTCTGTGCACCCACATGCGCAATTTCGATTGCTGGACCTGCGGGCACTACACCTACCGGCTCAAGGACACAACCCGCCTTCTGCCGGACGGCAATTATCAGTTGCTCACTGCGGAGCACGTATTCCGCGACTATCAGTTCAGCAAGGACCAGCGGATTGCGTTGCCCTGATCGCTGGAGTTCCGTGGGGTGGTCGCGCCAGCAGTTCTCCTTGATGCCCATCAAGGAGACCCTGGCCGGCATTGCACAAAATGCCCCACCATTCCTTGCCTTCATGATCATGATCATCACCGATCCCCTGCGTCATCACCATCGGCACTGCGATGACTTATTTGCTGACGCCGAGGCTGCCGCTAACTCCAATGATTGGCCGTGCTGCGCAGAGGCCTTCGGCCGTTTCACTACGGAACTGGAAAGTCATTTCACAGCAGAAGAGCAGATATTGTTCCCGGCTTTCGAAGATGCCATGGGTATGAGTGGTGGACCGACTCAGGTCATGCGTATGGAGCATGGACAGATGCGTGGTCTGCTCGAACAGATGGCCGAGGCTTTGCAGTCCCGTCGATCCGGGCAGTTTTGCAGTGCCGGAGAGACCCTGCTGATCCTGATGCAACAGCATAATTTCAAGGAGGAGAACATCCTCTATCCAATGTGCGATCAGCGTCTGGCTGAATCGGATGGTCTGGCTGAGCGGCTACGCGAAAAAATCACAATTGCCTGAATGGCATTACGGGATTTGTCCCTGACTTAGGAAATACCATGGTGGTACAGACAATCGACGGACGGGACATGCAGCCGCCCGAACCGCTGGAGTTGGCGCTGGAGGCCCTTGACTCCATGGCGGGCAGTGACAAGCTGGTGCTGATCCTTAATTGCCAGCCCAAGCCCCTTTATCAAATACTGCAACGGAACGGCTACGTCTGGGAAGAGAACTGGCGGGCCGATGGCAGCAACGAAATCCACATTCGGCGGGCCTGATGTCTGATGGGCAATCTGTCATTTGACCAGGCGCCTGCCTTTTCGGTCCCCCTGCGATTCTTTATTACTGCTTGCCTTTTTGGCGTGGTGACGGGGGGGGCGCTGGTGCTGCTGGGGCCCCAAGTATTCCTGTCGCGCTGGATGCCCGGGCTCCTCGCCCTGACACACCTGGTGGGGACGGGAATACTGTTGCAGGTCATGGTGGGCGCCTGTTTCCAGTTTGTGCCGGTAGTGACCGGGGCTAACATCGCTCATCCTCGCCTGGTGGCGAATCTCGTGCATCCGCTTCTGGTGGTGGCGACCCTGGCACTGGTGGCGGCATTCATCTGGCAGATTCCCCGCCTGTTTCTGATTGCGGCCCTGGCTTTCGTCCTCGCTCTGGGCGGCTTTGTCGCCACAATGCTGCTGGCCCTGGCTCGGACGCCCGCCAACAGTGCTTTGTCAGCGGCCTTCAAATGGCCCCTGCTGGCCCTGGGTGTGACAGTGGCCCTGGGAACGCTGCTGGCAGGCGCCATGGCTGAGGGGCAACCCCTTTCCCATGCCATCACCAACGTGCATCTGGCCTGGGCACTGGGGGCCTGGTCCATGGCCCTGCTGGGCAGTGTGGCAACCGTGGTGGTACCCATGTTCCAGATTACCCCGCCCTATCCGCGCTGGTTCGAGCGAGGCTATGCGCCGGCACTTTTCCTGGTTGTTGCTGTCGGCTCATCCAGGACGCTGGACTGGTCGATTGCTCCGACAATCGCCCAGGTTCTGGGATTGGCCCTACTGGCGCTCTTCGCGATACTCACCCTGGTTCTACAAGCGAAAAGAAGAAGAAAGTTGAGCGACACGACCTTTGCCTATTTCCGCCTGTCTGCCGTCTTCATGTTGGCAGTGACCCTGATCGGGTGGGGGCTGGTGGGCGATTGGTGGGGTGGGGCGCGCACCGAACTGCTGCTGGGCCTCTGGATGCTCCTGGGGGTGCTGCTTTCCGCTGTGAGTGGGATGCTCTACAAGATCGTGCCCTTTCTTTGCTGGCTGCATATCCAGCGGCGGGGGCCTTTCGCTGTCGCAGCGCCCAACATGAAGGAGATGATTCCTGAGCGGCTGGCCAGGGGACAGTTCGTGGCCCATCTGCTGGCGCTGGCCCTGCTGACGGCGGCTCTCTGGATGCCTTCCCTGACCCGGACGGCGGGGCTGGCCTTCGCGCTTTCGTCGGCCTGGCTGGGCTGGAATCTGGTGGGAGCGCTGCGGGTCTATCGGCGGGCTATAGATCGAATGCCCGCAAGCGTTGCGCACAGTGGACCGTGATCTTCTTGCCATGGACCGAAATGATGCCGGAACTGGACAGCTCATGAAAAATGCGCGACAGGGTTTCCGGGGTCAGGTTGAGGCGGGAGGCGATGACCTGCTTCGAAGTGGGCAGTTCTATTTCCACGGGTTCGTCTTTCTCACATTCCGGCGGGCAGTTCTGGAGCAGATGGCCGATAACCCGTTGAGTGCTGGAACGCAGCGAGTAGGATTCCACGTCGGTGATCAAGGAGTGCAGACGCCGGGACATGCCTGCCAGCATGCGCCGGGCAAAGGTCGTGTCCCGCTCCAGCAGGTCTTCCACCGTCTGCTTTGAAATATGCAGCAGCAACATGTCGGCCAGGGCTTCGGCGTGTACCGGATAGGGCTTGTCCATGAACATCACCGCCTCACCGAAACTCTGTTGAGGACCAAGGATCTCGACCACCTTTTCCGCCCCCTGGGCGGAGGGAAGCGCCAGCTTGATCTGACCGTAGATGACCACGAAAAACCCCTTGGTGGGATCTCCTTTCCTGAACAGCATCTCCCCCTTCGCCAGGCGAATTTCGCGGGTGCCCTGGGTCAGTTCGGCGATTTGTTCGACTGACAGGGCCTGGAACAAAGGCAGATGGGAGAGAATTCCGGTGATGTCCAGTTTTTCTTTCATGTGCATCCCTTTTTTATCCTGCGGCAATATAGCGCAGCAGGCCGGGTTTGCGGGCGGATTTTCTAGTTTCCTGAAACAGGCGATTGCTGGCAATGAATAGTTATCCACTGCTCAAGCAGGTGCATCTGACGTGCGCCTTCATCAGTATCGGCGGCTTCCTGATTCGAGGTCTGCTGATGGTTCGGGCCTCGCCCTGGTTCAGGAAGCGTTCCTTGCGTCTCATGGTGGATGCCAATGACTCCCTGTTGCTGGCGGCGGCGGTGGTGATGGTGGTGCTGTCGGATCAGTACCCTTTCGTTGTGCCCTGGGTGACCGCCAAGGTGATGGGTCTGCTGGCCTATGTCGGCCTGGGCCTGGTGGCTTTCCGCTTCGGTCCTACTCTTTCCATCCGGCTGACCGCCTGGGGTGCCGCCCTGGTAGTGGCCGGCTACATTGTTTCCGTGGCGATCCTGAAGGATCCCCGCGGCTTTCTCACCGGAGTGATCCCATGACCGATTCCCTGCTGCCCACGGCCCCAGCCCTGGATGAACCCCTGGAAATCCTTGAGGCCTGCCATGGCCGCATCGAGGCCCAGCTGAAAACCCTGGAGCGGTTGCTGGACCACCTGCCGGTCCACGGGGCGGACAAGCAGGCCTGCCAAGCGGCCCGGGCCATTCTGCGCTATTTTGACACTGCCGGTCAGCACCATCATGAGGACGAGGAGCAAGACCTTTTCCCCCAGCTTATGGTCCGGGCTGAAGGGAGCGCGGCCGAGGAGGTACGGATACTGATACAGGACCTTCTGGCGGATCATGCCTTGATGTCTTCCGCGTGGCATGCCGTGCGTCAGCAACTCGTGGCCCTGGCCGACGGAACCAGTACGGCCCTGGACGAGCCATCGGTCCAACTGCTGGCCTCCCGCTATCGACGGCATATCGAACGGGAAAATCGGGAAATGCTGCCCCTCGCGCGCCGGCTCCTGACGCCCCGGGACATCATGGTCCTGAGCCAGGCGATGACGACGCGGCGCAGCCGAGGTCGCTGATCAGGTTTGTTACGCGATCTGATGATTCTCCGCATGACCATCCTGTTGGCGGACCCATCACCATGAAAACCCTGCTCATCGTCTATCACTCCATGACCGGCGGCACCCGTCAGATGGCGGAAGCCGCCGCTTCCGGCGCGAACGCCGATGCTACGGTCAGCGTAAATTTGCGTCACGCCTCGACGGCCTGCGCGGATGATGTGCTGTCGGCGGACGGCTACCTGTTCGCCACGCCCGAGAACCTTGCCGCCATGTCGGGACTGATGAAGGATTTTTTCGATCGTACCTATTACGCCGCCCTCGACCGCATCAATGGCCGTCCTTATGCGTCAATGATCTGCGCTGGCAGTGACGGGTCGAATGCCGCTCGTCAGATCGAACGCATCGCCACCGGTTGGCGGCTCAGGGCGGCCGGCGATCCCCTGATCATCTGCACCCATGCCCAGGCGCCGGAGGAAATCCTGCGCCCCAAACGCATCGCGCCCGACGACATCAAGCGCTGTGTGGAACTGGGGGCTACCTTGGCTGCGGGACTGGCGCTGGGCATTTTTTGACCAGTGAGCCGGCGCCAGGCGCCTGCCTGCGGGTCTTTGGCATAATGATGTCAGTCGTACATTTCAGGGAGCCGCACGCGCATGTCGGACACTGTCGATTCAAATGCCGTTTCCCTGGAGCAGGAGGAACTGCGCGGCATCTCGCGCACGGTGGCCGAGATCGAATGGCTGCTGCTGGTTCTGGTACTGCTTTATTACGCATTCGGGGGCGGACACCCGGAGGACAAGGCGGCGATCGTATCCGGGCTGCTGGCCTATACGGCATGCATCATGGGGTTCCGCTACACCCATTTCTTCAAGCGCGAATCCCGCTGGAAGGTCGCCGTGGAGACCTGGATCATGACGGCTTTCGTCACCTGGTCGCTATGGCACACCGGCAAGCTTGACAGTCCATTGATCAACTCCTACCTGCTGGTGATCATCACCAGTGCTCTGACGCTGGGGAAGATCACCACCCTGCTGGAACTTGCGCTGATCGCCACCTGCTTCGTGCTGCTCGGTGACTATGACTCCATTGGCGAGTTGACATCCCTTAGCAGTCTCGGCGGTGTTCTGGCCGAATTCGCACCCTTCATCCTGGTGGCGTACATCACCACCATGTTTTCCTCGGATATCCGCTATGGTCTCAACAAGGCAAAGCTGATGTCGGAGAGTGACGATCTCACGGGAATTCTCAACCGGCGCGGGTTTGCCATCCTGGCCGATCGCTTGTTCGGCCAGGCGGTACGCTACAACCGGGCACTGTCCATCCTCATGATCGACTGTGACAACCTGAAACAGGTGAACGACGACTTCGGACACAAGGCCGGCGATGTCCTGCTGAAGGACCTGGTGAAAAGCATTCAGGGACAGTTGCGCTACACCGACGTGTTGGCCCGTCACGGGGGAGACGAGTTCGTTGTCCTTCTCCCGGAAACCACCGCTGCCGGTGCCCTGGATGTCGCCGAGAGAATTCGCCGGGCAGTGGACCAAATGCACGCAGGCGGCAACACCATTCACACCACGGTCAGCATCGGCTGCGCCGTCTATCCGGAAGAAGGGCGTACCCTTGATGCCCTGATGTCCGGTGCCGACCGCAATCTGTATCAGGCCAAGAGTCTGGGACGCAATCAGGTGGTCCGTTAGGGCCGAAATGGCATTTGGCGGGGGGCGGCCGAAGTGTGCTGCAGTCATGTGCACTGTGCGACGGCGGTCGTCAAATAACCAGTAAGAGCAATGCCGTTATGGTCGAGGCAAGCTCATGCACTATAAAACAGAGGGCGTCAACGCACCCCGCTGTCACCGACTCGGCACTTGACGTAAGGAGAATTGATCATGCCAACCAACACCATCCGGCTTCATCGTGTATTGCGTACAACGCCCGAGAAGCTCTATCGCGCGTTCCTCGACGCGGATGCCATGGCCAAATGGCTGCCGCCCAACGGATTCACTTGCAAGGTTCACCATATGGATGCCCAGGTAGGCGGCGCCTACCAAATGTCGTTCACGAATTTCACCACCGGCCATAGCCATTCCTTCAGCGGAAAATATCTGGAGCTGGTACCTCATGAACGCATCAGGTATTCGGATAAATTCGATGATCCGAACCTGCCCGGGGAAATGCAGACGACGATAAGCCTGAGCAAGGTTTCTTGCGGGACCGAATTGAACATCGTGCAGGAAGGGATACCCGATGTAATTCCCCCAGATGCCTGTTATCTCGGTTGGCAGGAATCCCTCACCCTGCTGGCCAAGCTCGTCGAGGCCGAGATCGCCGATTAGCTACCAGACGTAGAACACCAGCACCCAGGAGCCGCCGACGGCGGTCAGGGGCATCAGCCAGAGGGCGTAGGCCACGACGAGGCGGGACCGCCGCGGGGTGTCGGCGCGCAGCAGCCCCAGGCCAAGCCAGGCCGACCAGGCCAGGGCCAGGCCGAGCAGGGCGCCCCGCAAATAGGGCAGCCAGGGCAGGGCGTGGCCTTCGGCGCGCAGGTGGGTGGCGGTCATCATCGACAGGCCGAGGAACAGACCGATACCGGCAAGGGGTGTGAGGCCCAGGGCCAGCCGCCGCCAGTCGGCGCCGGCCAGCCGGGCCGCGCCGCCCACGGCAAGGAGCGTTGCACCGCCGAGGGCGAGGGTGACGATGCCGATGTAGGCGAGGATGGCGGCGCCGTCGAGCCAGGTGAAGACATCGTTGGCTTCCGGGTAGGCCGTCAGCAACCACCAAGCCGGGCTGTCCGTCAGGGGCCAGAGGATGTCCCGATTCACCAGCCATTCCGCGACCGCCTGTCGGCCCCGCACGAACCAGGGGTTGACGCTCCACTGGAAGGCGCCGAGGGCGATGCCGAGCATGCCGAAGATCAGCAGCAGGGCTTCGTGGGTCGTCGGAGGCGGGCCGCCGAGGATTTCCCCATTGGGGGAGCGGGCGCTCAGGGTCACGGCGTCGCGGTGGCCGCTGCAACGGCCGCAGGCGTGGCACTGGGTGGCGCCCTTCAAATGCTTGACGTCGAGCAGAGGCGCGCAATCAACGGCAGAGGTGCGTTGCCGATAGGCGTCCCAGGCAGCGCGGTCGACGCGGAAGTGCACCGGGGCCAGTCGCGCCAGGAGGGCGAAGACGCCGGAGACCGGGCAGAGATAGCGGCACCAGACGCGCTTGCCCTTGCCGTAGAGCCAGCCGACGGCTACTGCGGCGACGGTGGAGCCGCCGAGGATCAGCAGCGCCGCCTGGGGATAGTCATAGACGCTGATCAACTGGCCGTAGACGGTGGTGAGGATGAAGGCCACCAGGGGCCAGCCATTCCAGCGCAGCCATTTCGGGATGGGGCCGCCGCGTCCGTGGCGGCTGGCGAATTCGGTCAGGGCACCCTCGGGGCAGAGCACGCCGCACCAGACCCTGCCCATGAGCAGGATCGAGAGAATCACGAAGGGCCACCAGAGGCCCCAGAACAGGTACTGGGCGAGCAGCACCAGCCGGTCGCGCCAGGAGGCGGCGTAGGGAATTTTCTCCACCCGTGATTGGCCACCATCGACTGAAAATGTGGGATCGACGCTGGAGGCGGCGCCGAAGTCGGAGGAGAAGAGTCGCGCTTCCGGATGAGGATGGGGCAGGAAGGCGGGCAGGGCCACCAGCACCAGATAGAAGACGACGATGATCCACTGCATGGCGAGGATGGCACCGCGATGGCGCGCCATCCAGTCACCGAGGCGGGCCAGACGACCGCGCCTCGGTGGGGGGGGCATGAAGTGGAGGGTGTGGCTTGTCATGGTCACACTTTCCCGTTGGCCGGGGCTGGCGTGGCGCGGCCGAGACGCCAGAGGGAGAAGCACCAGAAACTCCCATAGGCGAGCAGCAGGCTGGCAGAGGGGCGTGCCCGGTAGCCGGTGAAGTCAGCCAGCAAGCGGCCGACGCCGCTGCTGTCGTCGAGGAGGCTGGAGCTGTCCCATACCGGATCGAGCAGGGGCGGTAGCCATTCGAGGCCGATCATCCGGTCAACGCCAGCCGCCAGCAGCGCGCTGGCAATGATCAGGAGCAGGATTTCGCTCGCCGAGAACAGTGCGCGATAGCTGAGAAAGCGTGCGCCGCGAGCCACCAGCCAGGCCGTGGCGGCGGCCAGGACAAAGCCGGCGAATGCTCCGGCGAGCAGGCCGCCGTTGCCTTCAAGGCCCAGGCCATAGAGGAAGACTACAGTTTCGGCGCCCTCCCGTGCCACCGCCAGGGCCGTGACGGCGCCTAGCCCCAAGGCGCCGGCGGCATGCCCGGCTCGGGTTTCCAGTTCGCGTCGCATGTGGCGGCCATGACGATGCATCCAGAGCACCATCTGCACGATCAGCGCCGCGGCGAAGAGCACCATGCCGACCTGGAATTTCTCCAGGGCATCGCCCGCCAGCTGGCTCTGGGCGGCGAAGGTGGCAAAGCCCAGTGCCAGCGCGAGACCCAGCCCGGCCGCGACGCCGGCCCACAGGCTGCGGCGCAGTCCACCGGGGTCGGGCTGGCGGGCGATCCAGGCCAGCAGCACACCGACCACCAGCATGGCTTCCAGGCTTTCGCGAAAGACGACGATCAGGGAATTGAGCATGGCAGGGCCTCAGCGGGCGATCAACAGCATTTCGGAAGTGTCCGGATGGAATTCGTCGATGAAGCGGTAGCTTCCCGGTTGCAGCGGATGGATCACCAGGAAGGAGGAGGCCCCCGGCGCCAGCACTTTCTCGACCCGCAGACTGAGGTTTTCGAATTCGCTGGGGCCGGGTCCCTCGTTCCTGACCGTGAGCCTGATCTTGCGTCCGGCCGGGACTTCCAGCCGGGGCGGGAGAATATGCCCGCCCTTGATCACGACGGCGAAGGTGACGGCTTCCTCCGGTGCTGCCCGAGTTTCCGTAGCCCAGCCCAGGACGAACCAGAGGCCAAGCACCAGGACGGCATGGGCGAGGAAGGGGCGGATCATACTCAGAATCCTACCCTGGCCCGAAGCCCGAATACCTTGACCGTCGGCGCATTGCCGTCGCCGCCGGCCCGGCGGATCCACTGGAAGTCCGGCGTCAGCTCCACATGGCTGTTGAGTCTGTAGCGATAGTAGATTTCCATCTGCTTCTCCGTGCCGCCGGCCGGGTAGCCGAAGTCGGGTGTGCCATCGCCGTCGGCGTCTACCGTTGGCGCGTCGTTGCGGAAGTCGCCGCTGGTGCGCAGGGCGCCGAGGGCGAGACCGATGCTGTCGGCGGCTCGGGCCCAGGGGCTGCCGGCGAGTTCGGCGCCGAGGGTAAGGGCGCGGTCGAACCTTACCTTGCCCTGGGTCTGGCGACCATGGCGGCCGAACAGGGTCAGCTCGTCGCTGACCTTCTGGTCCACGGAAACGCCGATACCGGCATGCTTTTGCTCAACGCCGTCGTAGCCGGCGCCCCGGCCGTTGCGCCAGAGATAGACGCGGTAGTTGCCGGGCAGATAGTTGAAGCGGGCGGCGGTCTCGGCCTGGGCGATGACCAGGGGGCCGGAGAGGGAGCCGGTGAAGTTGGCGCCCGGGCCAGAACCGAAGACGCCCAGGGACAGACCCCACTCCGAACCCTTTTCGCGCTGGTTCACATATTGGACGATGGCGCCCGGAGCGAAGCCGTAGGCATCGGCGCCGATATCGCCGCCGGAATCCAGCAGAGGGTTATGCACGAAGGTATTGTTCATGAAGCGGGCCGATTCGTCGTCGGCCGCCACGTTCTGGTCGAAGAAGACGAAGGGGTCAATCTTGCCCGCCGTAAGATGCAGGTGTTCCCGGGCATTGGCCTTGAGGCCGTCGTCCATCAGCGGAATCGTCAATTGATACCAGGCCTGGGCCAGGATGCCGAAGGAGTCGTCGGCTGGAGTGCTGCCGACTTCGAAGGCGGTGGTGTTGGCGCTGCTGGTGTAGGTTGGCCGCAGGCCGATGCCATTGCCCTGGCCGAAGCGGAAGTGGCCGAAGATCTTGCCTTCGGTGTTACCCATTTCGCCGCCGGGCAGGGTCACGGAAATGTCGCCGCGATAGTTGGCACGGGTCTCTGCCAGGCCGCTTGCCGTGCCCCGGGCGCCGACCTTCTGCACCAGGCCGGTGAGGCTGGCACCCACGGTGATGCCTTCCAGGGCCTCGATCTGGCGCGCCTGCTTCTGCATCGAGAGGGTCTGGAACTCCACGGCCTTGAGGCGGGTCACCAGCTCCGGCTCGCTCTCGCTGACGCGCTGACTGTCGAGGGACTTTTCCATTTCCCGGTTCTGTCGTTCCAGGCTTTCGATGCGTTCGGACAGGCGCTTCAACTCGGCCTTGAGGACGCTCAGGTCGTCGTTGGCGCAGGCGGGCAGGGCGAAGGCTCCCGCCATGGCCGCGACCATGGTGTTGCGGAGTAGTTTCATCTCAATACCCGCCCTTCTTGCCGATGCCGGCGTAGGTGAACTCCCACTCGGTTTCGACGGGCTTGAACCAGGGGCGCACGCCGGTGGCCCGGTCGGTATGGCGGCCGAAGTGGTTGCCATCGGGATTTTCCCGGGCGCTGGGCGAATAGACCGTGAACTTGACTCTGTACTTGCCCGGCCCCTTCAGCTTGACGTTGTCACCGTAGTGGGGACCATCGCTGGCCACCATGGGCATCATGTCGCCCTTGATGACCTCGCCGGAAGGCAGCTTGGTCAATTCGTACCTGACCAGCAGATGGGGAACCCAGGCGCCCTCGGGGAAGCCGTTGGGATTGTTGGCCAGGGCATGGATATCGGCTTCCAGGTGGATGTCGGAATCCGTGGCGCGGCGCATGTGGCCCTCGGGCTCCATCTCCACGGCCTGGAGATAGACGGCGGCCACTTCCAGACCGGCGACATTCTGGGGGGAACCGATGGGATATTCCAGGGCGACGGCGGAAAAGGAAGCCGCGGCCAGGGCGGCGAGAGCGAGGGGACGAAGCGGGAACGACATGGCAAACCTCCAAAGGGGGACAATAATCTTTGGCTGGCTTGCCGCCATCGGGGATGGCTGGGCTGGCTGGCTGATGGGGCGGCGGCTGATGCCGCCGGGAAGAGGGGATCAGGAGCTGGACGGGGCTCCCATCTGGGATTGCAGGTAATTCTGGAGCCCGACCTTGTCCACCAGCTCGATCTGGGTCTCCAGGTAGTCGATGTGCTCTTCGGTGTCGTCGAGGATTTCCTGGAGGATGTCCCGGGAAACGTAGTCGTGCACGCTCTCGCAGTGGGCGATGGCGGTCTTGAGGTCGGTGTGGGCGCCCTGTTCCAGGGTGAGGTCGCCGGCCAGGCATTCCGGCACGTTCTCGCCGATCAGGAGCTTGTTCAGGGCCTGGAGATTGGGCAGGCCTTCGAGGAACAGGATGCGCTCGATCAGGTGGTCGGCGTGGTGCATCTCCTCGATGGACTCCTCGTACTCGTGCTTGCCGAGGGCCTGGAATCCCCAGTTCTTGTACATCCGCGCGTGGAGGAAATACTGGTTGACTGCGGTCAGTTCGTTCACGAGCTGTTTGTTTAGCAACTGGATGGTCTTCTTGTCGCCTTTCATGGAAGTCTCCTGGGTCAGGCCCCGACGCAACGGGCCGCGTCTATCCGTGGATGGGGCGCGTGGGCGTGCATGGATTCCGTCATGACCTTACGCGCGCAACTGTTGCAGCGGCCGCAGCAGGTGCCGAAGCCCAGTTGCTGGCGCAGTTCCCGCAAGTTGCCGCAACCCTGGGCGACGGCGGCACTGATGTCGCGGTCGGTCACAGCATGGCAGACGCAGACGTACATGGCTAATTTCCTAAGCCGGTCAAGCCGGAGCCAACGCGCATGGTCGCCGACACCACCCCCGAGGAATCAATGCGCAAAGGCAAATTGAACGCCCCCCACCCCCATCCCCGCCCCAGGGCGGGGCTACTCATCGGCTCGCTTCGCTCGAAATTCTTTTCACGATTTGTCATGGCTTATCCGATTAGCGCCTATTTGGTGAGGATCAGTTTGCCCTGACGGGTCTGGCGCAGGCGGTAGGACTCGCCGTGATGGAGGATCACCAGTTCCTTGCCGCCGTCGAACAGGGTGTGGCTGTTGCAGGTGGGCAGCGCGGCCTGGCCGCCGCCATGGCCGGAGACCGCCGCCAGCAGGGGGCTGGCGGGAGGGCAAGCGCGGGCTTGAGGTTTCTCATTCATGGCAGGCAAGTGAAGATAAGATAGGAACTGTTCTCATCTTACATGAGAACAATTCCCAAATGGAAGGGGCGGAAGAAATTTCTTGATTTGCCTCAAGCGCTGGCGGCTTAGCGTGAAACAGTATCAACGGAGCCGAGTGTGACCGTCGAGCGTAGCGAGCCGATGGGTAGCCCCGCCCCGGGGTGGGGTACGGGGGTGGGGGGCGTTCAATTAGCCTTTGCGCATTTTCATCCTCGGTGGTGGCGTGGTGACCATGCGCGTTAGGTTCAGTGAAGCGGCGTAGCCAGCAGTCTCCGGATTTCCGGCAGGCAGGAGCCGCAGGAGGTGCCACACTTGCGCTTGGCCTGGAGGGCCGGCAGGTCCAGGCCCTCCGCCCGGTCGGTGAGGATTTCACCTTCGCTCACGTCCAGACAGTTGCAGACCACCCGGCCCCGGCCCACCTGGCCGGCGGGAGGCTGGGTCAGGGGGGCCAGCAGCCAGCGGCGCAGGCCGGCCACGGGTTTGCCGGCGGCCATCAGGTCTTCCAGCCACTCGGCGGCCAGGGTCTCGCCGGCCAGGCGTACCCCGATCAGCCGGTCGTCCTGCATCAGCGCCCGTTTGGAGACTCCCCGCCGGTCGTCGGCGAAATAAAGACTGTGGTCATGCAGCCCCAGGGCCTGGTCGAAGTCGGCCAACTGCTCCGCCGACCAGGGGGACTCGGCCCAGCCCTGGAACACCAGGACCGGTTCTTCCCGGCCAGTCAGGGTCAGGGTGGCGTGGGTGCAGCGATTGATCCAGGGCGTCAGGGCCTGGCGCAGGGCCAGGGTGGTGGCGCCCTTCCCGGCCGGCGCGCGGCGCAGGGCCACCAGAGGCCAGAGGTTCTGGAGTTTCTCCAGGGTGACGGCGCAGTGCTTGAGTTCGGGCTGCCGCGAGAGGGGATCGAAGCGGGGCAGGGTAACGCCATTGACCCCGGCGCCGGCCATGAAACGGCCACCCCAGTGCATGGGCATGAATACCTGGCCCGGCGCCATGGCCTCGGAGGCCCGTGCCTTGGCGACGAAGCTGCCCCGGGGATTGGCAACCCGCACCAGGTCCTGGTTCTTCAGGCCGTGGCGTGCCATGTCGTCCGGGTGCATGTCGAGCTGGGGTTCCGGGGCATGGCTGAACAAGCGTGGCACGTTGCCGGTGCGGCTCATGCCGTGCCACTGGTCACGGAGGCGGCCGGTGTTGAGCTGGTAGGGATGGCGGGCGTCCGGCGCCTCGGCCACTCCCTCCACCACAGGCACGATGAATCTGGCCCGGCCGTTCGGGGTGGGAAATCGGCCATCGCCATAGAGTCGCACCTGGCCGCTCGTGGCGCCGACGGGGAAGGGCCATTGCTGGGGGCCGCGTTGCTCCAGCAGTCCATAGGAGAGGCCGCCGATGTCCAGGTCCCGGCCCCGGGTGGTTTCCCGGTGTTCGTTGAACACCTCTTCGGCGCAGGTGTAGGGAAACAGGCGCTGGGCCTGTTCCTCCCGCCCCAGGTAGCGGCCCAGGGCCAGGGCGAAATCGGCGGCGATGCGCCAGTCGGGCAGGGCCTGTCCCGGCGGGGGCAGGGCGGCACGGACCCGGCTGATGCAGCGCTCGGAGTTGGTGACGGTGCCTTCCTTTTCGCCCCAGCCCGCCGCCGGCAGCAGCAGGTCGGCATAGGGGGTGGTTTCCGTATCCTGGTAGATGTCCTGCACCACGACGAATTCGCAGGCCGCCAGGGCCTGTTGCACCCGCTGGCTGTCGGGCAGGGACTGGGCCGGATTGGTGCCGGCGATCCAGAGGGCCTTGATCTCGCCCCGGCCCAGGGCGTCGAACAGCTCCACGGCACTCAGGCCGGGTTTGTCCGGCAGGGCGTCGATGTCCCAGAGGCGGGCCACCTCGGCCCGGTCGTCGGCATCGGCCAGGTCACGATGACCGGGCAGCAGGGTCGCCATGGCGCCTGCTTCCCGGCCCCCCATGGCATTGGGCTGGCCGGTGAGGGAGAAGGGGCCGCAGCCGGGACGGCCGATCTTGCCCGTGGCCAGGTGGAGCTGGATCAGGGCGGCACTGTTGTGGCTGCCCGTGGCCGACTGGTTGAGGCCCTGGCACCAGAGGGAAAGGCTGGCGGAGTCGGCGGCGCCGAACCAGCGGGCGGCGGTGACGATATCTGAGGCCTTGAGGCCGCAGATGCCGGCGGCCACGGCGGGGGACATTTCCCTGGCAGCGGCTTCCAGGGCCACGAAGCCCTCGGTGTGTTGATGGATGTAGTCGCGATCCACCAGCTTCTCCTGCAACAGCACATGGAGCATGGCCTGGTAGAGCGCGATGTCGCTGCCGGGCTGGAGGGCCAGGTGCAGGTCGGCGGCGGCGGCCGTGTCGGTGCGGCGCGGGTCCACCACGATCAGCTTGAGGCCGGCCCGGGCGGCCCGGGCGTCCTCGATGCGGCGGAAGACGATGGGATGGGCGTAGGCGGTGTTGGCGCCGGCGATCAGCAGGCAGTCGGCGGCGTCGATATCCTCGTAGGCGCAGGGAACACTGTCGGCTCCCAGGGTGAGCTTGTAGCCCATCACGGCGCTGGACATGCACAGCCGGGAATTGCTGTCGATGTTGTTGGTGCCCACCAGGCCCCGGGCCAGCTTGTTGAAGACGTAGTAGTCCTCCGTCAGCAGTTGGCCCGAGATGTAGAAGGCCACGGCATCTGCGCCATGATCCCGGATTACCTCGGCGAAGCGTTGGGCGGCATGGTCCAGGGCCGCCGGCCAGGCCATAGTCTGGCGCGCTGTGTTCTTGCCGGTGCGCAGTTGCGGCAGGGTGGTGCGCAGGCCTGCGGTCTCGGGCGCCACGGTGAGATGCAGGGTGGCGCCCTTGGTGCACAACCTGCCGTGATTGGCGGGGTGATCCGGGTCGCCCCGAACGTTGAAAATGCGCTGACCGTCGTGCTCAATGATCAGTCCGCAGCCGGTGCCGCAATAGGGGCAGGTGGATTTCGTCTCGTTCATGGGCAGCCCTGACGCAAACCCTGTGCCATGGCTTGCCGGCCTTGCTGCGGGCACCAATAGAGGTGGGAAGGGTGCCTGCTGGATCGATATTCCTGCATTGTCCCGGTGCATGGGCACAATTTCGGTGCATCCATGGACGGTTACAGGGAACGATCGGACCTCAGCCTACTGTTCGTATTTCATGGATCGGGGCGGAAAATTGGCTTCCATGGGCGTTAGGGCAGGGCCAGAGGCAACAGAACTCAAGCGTCCGCAGGACTGTGGGCGGAAAGGTCGTTGTCTCTAGCGAGGGTGTTGCCTTCCGCGCTCCTCGGATCGTGCCGGGGAGGCGGGGCTGGGGCAGCGAAACCTACAAGCTTTTCGCTGCCTTTGCCAAGCTATGCCTTGGCACTTCTCATCTTCTGCACCTGGCTGCCGACCCAGACCAGCCCGGCAAAATAGGTGACGCTCAGGGCCAGGGCGGCCAGGGTCCCAGGCAACTGGAATGCCGCCTGAATCACCGGCGCGGAGCCTACTGTGAGGTAAAGCATGGTCATCATGTTCACGGCGATGGGCAGCCAGCCCATGATCTGGCAATAGACCAGAAGCAGTACGGTGCCGAGCAAGACCGCGCCGCCAGTAGTCGTCCCCAGCCACAGCGGTGCCTGCTGCATCAGATAGACCATCAGCAGGCCCATTACTCCACCGACGATGGCGGCGGGTAGTTTGCCAAAGTCGGCATGGTCGATGCCGGCCCAATACAGCAGGAACAGAAACGCGGCCCAGGTTTCGGTGACGCCGATGGTGTGGCTGAGAACCAGAAATGCCGCAATGACCACCACCAAGGCCATCAATACCAGAAAACCCTTGGCCGGGGTCATCGGGGCCGGGTCGGTCGCCGGGGGTTCGAGTCCATCGGGCTGAGTCGCTTTATTCATGGTTCCTCCGTTTAGATATGGGATGTTATGGGTGCCGGGTAAACAGTGTTTTCTGGGCGGCGGCAAATTTTTGCAGCCCTACGGATCGTCTCCACAGGGCTTGACCATCGTCAGGATTTATACCTCATCCCATGCAATGCAGGGTGGTGCGACGACAAATGCGGACAAATGGCCTGGTCTCCCGTAACGGACGATAAGGATCGGGTGGAGTTATCATCGAACTCCTAATAATTCATAAACCACAAGGAGCGATACATGATGGAAGCCAAGACCCCGGCACAATTGGCCAGTTTCATTTCTCCCCAGATGGTCAAGGAAGGCCGCCGCAATGACTGGTTGGCCCTCTTTGCTGAAGATTGCGTGGTGCAGGACCCGGTCGGGCCCTCCCTCTTCAATCCGGATGGTCTGGGCCATCGTGGCAAGGCTGCCGTCGCCGCCTTCTACGACAACATTATCACCGCCGGTGGCAGCCGCTTCGACTACGAGATTCACGCTTCCTATCCCTGCGGTGACGAATGCGCCAATGTCTGGGTGGGGCGCACCACCATGCCTGACGGCACCGTTTCGGAAACCCCGATGGTCACCATCTACAAGGTGGATGCCGACGGCAAAATTCTTTCCCTGCGCGCATTCTGGGACTTCAGTCGCCTGATGGCCGCGATGGCACAATAGGTCGGTCGTCACATCCAGCCTGGCAGGGCGAACTCATCCCGCAGGCGCTGTAATTCCGGCTGGTGCAGTTCGGCCAGTCGGAGGAGGATTTTCTCCCCGCGAGCCGTCAGGTGAACCTCCACCTGGCGGCGGTCCTCCGTTCCCTGCCGGCGCTCCACCAGACCCGCTTGCTCGCAACGGGTCACCAGGGCGACCACCCCGTGATGCTTGGCCTGTAGACGCTCCGCCAGTTCACCGATGTTGGCCCAGTCGCGGCCCGGCATTCCTCGTACATGCAGCAGCAACTGATACTGCAGGGGTGTGATTCGTGCCTCGCGGCACAGGTCTTCGCTCACCCGGAGGAACTGCCTAAGCTGAAAACGGAAGTGGGATAGACGCTCCAGGTCGGGTTTTTCAAGAATCTTGTCGGGCCTGCTTGACTTCATTTCGGGGATCGCCTAAAAAATACATCATGATGTGATATGTTATCCGTCCGGGCCAGCTGTCTAGCGGTTGGTCGCCATTGCGAAAGGATCGTGCCATGACCACCTACCAGTGTGCAAACCTATCTTCGGTGATTCGGACAGCCTGGTTTTTCCTGGGCCGCACCCACCCCTCCCTGAGCCGGGTCTTTTTCACCATCGTCCTTCCCCTCTCCTTGCTGCCCCCGGTCATGCTCTATTACGCCGGTACCTATCAGGGCGACATATTCATGCCAGGCCTCGCCGCCCGCAACTGGCTTGGCATCGGTCTGATCTTCCTGGTGGCCGAGCTGGCCACGGTGCTTGCCATGGCCCATGTCATCCGCTGGATCGCCGCCATCAACGGTTTTGCCGCCGATCGCAGCCATGCAGCCCTGCTGGCTGTGGCTGCTCCCATTCCTCTGTGGCTGTCGTCTCTTGGCCTCTTCGTGCCCAACATCTTCTTCAATGTCGCCCTCTGCTGCTTGGCCCTTGGTCTGGCCTGCATCGTCATCTATCACGGGGTGGCGGTGCTGCTTAAGGTCAGGGATGACACCCAGGCGGCATCCATCGCCTACGGAATCATGGGGGTAGGACTGATAGCCTGGGCATTGCTGCTGATCATCGTCATTCCCGGCGGCTGATCGCACGGGTTTGATGATGGCATGATTCGGGGGGTGCTCCGGCGACTCGATCGTGGGCGGTTTCAGGTTCGCTTCGCCTTCACTTTCATTCGTGTCGAACTTCTCCGTCAGCTTCTGCGGACTCCCCGCGTCATGGGGGCCAGCAATGTCTGCTCCACGTTGCCCACCTGCGTCATCACGCCTCCCCGTTCGCATTTAACCCGCCATGCTTCGGGTGGCCTTCTGTCCGTGTTAAAAAGTTCCTCATGGCATTGGAGGCGACATGATGAAGGCTGTGGTCTTGCAACAGGTCGGAGATCCGTCCAGACTGGTCTATCAGGAGGTACCGACGCCGACAGTGACGCCGGGCCACGTGCTGGTCAGGGTCCATGCCTGCGGCGTGGGCTACCGGGACGTGATCGACCGGCGCGGCGATGTGCCCATGATCCGGACGCCCATCATCCCGGGCCATGAATTCGCCGGCGAGGTAATGGCCATAGGGCCGGGCGTGGAGCGCTGGTCAGTGGGAGACCGGGTACTGAATCTATACACCGCCAGTTGCGGCCACTGCGAGCACTGCCTGGGGGGTGACGAGCGCCGCTGCCTGCTCGGCAACGAGACCTTCGGCCTGACGGCCGACGGTGGCTACGCCGAATACGTTCTGGCCCACGAGCGGGGTCTGGAGCGGCTACTGCCGGATATTCCTTATGATGTGGCGGCCACCCTGTATTCCGCCACCGGCGTCGGCTTCAATAACACGGCTCATGCCGCCGGCGTGGTGCTGGGGGAGCGGGTGCTGGTCACCGGGGCCAGCGGTGGGGTTGGCTCCGCCGCCCTTCAGACCGCCAAGCTGCTGGGGGCCACGGTCTGGGCCGTTACTTCCAGCGTCGCCAAGGCTGACAGCCTGCGGGCTCTGGGGGCGGATCACGTGATCGTCAATGGCACGGGCGACTTCCACAAGCAGGTGATGGCAGAAACCGGTGGTGAGGGCGTGGATGCGGCCATCGATTGCGTCGGCGCGCCCACCCTCAATGGCTGCCTGCGCAGCCTGCGCGCCCATGGCCGGGTGGTCGTGGTGGGCAATGTGGATGCTCGTCGCTTCGAACTCAACCTGGGCTATATCCTGGTGCGAAGCCTGTCCATCATCGGTTCCGACAATATCACCCGCTCCGCCCTGCGCCAGACGATGGAACTGGTGCGGGATGGCCGGCTCCGGCCCCTGATCCACGCCCGCCTGCCCCTGGCCGAGGCCGCCGAGGCTCATCGGCTGCTGGACGCCCGGGGGGCCACGGGGCGGGTGGTGCTGATACCGTAAGCCGGCCAAGTCGGAACCAAATAGGGAAGGCTTCGATGAAGAACGATGCCGGTTGGCCGGAAAAGCAGCAGGAAGGCCCACCCCCTCCCAGCCTCCCCCTCGCGGAGGAGGTGACTGTCTTGGCTCGCTTCGCTCGTAGGTTTGATTTGCTGTTTCCATTACGCTAAATCCTTTCATCGAACACGCCATGCCCAAGACCGCTCTGCTTCACGCCGACTATCCTGCCCTCCTGGAAGGGGAGACCTCACCCCGTACCGTGGGGGGGCAGGACATCACCACCTTCGCCTGTCTGACCGGCGACTACAACCGCATTCATCTGGACGAGCATTACGGCGCCAGCCTGCCCTATGGCAGCCGTATCGCCCATGGCCTGATTTCCGGCAGCTGGGCCCTGGGCAGCCTGTCCCAGGAGGCGCCGCTGACAGTGGGGCGGCGCCATCCGGAGGCCTACCTTTCCGGCTGCGAGGTGAATTACCGCAGCCCGGTCCTGCCCGGCGACACCCTGCGCTGTCGCTGGCGTATGGAACGCCAGGCTGCGGAGGGGCGTGGGTTCGGCCCTGTGCAGACTCGCTTCCAGATGCTCAACCAGCGGGACGAGCCGGTCACGGATGGCCACCTGCTGCTGCAACTGCCGGCATCGTCGGGCGCACGTCTGCCCGATTCAGCGCGGGTCCCCTGGCCAGCCGAGGAATTCGATCCGGTACCGGGACGTGTCTATTTCCTGGAGGACTTCCAGCCTGGCAGCCATGCCGGCCAGACCGAGGGCCGCACTCTGACCGAGGCGGACGTGGTCGGTTATGGCGGCTTCACCGGCGACAATGGCGGCCATCATGGCGATGCGGAGTTTGCCCGGGCCGGGCGGTTCGGTGCCCGTATCGTCCAGCCCATGCTGGCCTTCGATATCGGCTTTGCCCTCTGGCTCAAGGAGTGGTGCCGTATGGGTACGCCGGACAGTGGCCAGGCCGGGCACCTTTGCGACCGTTGGCAGGCCCATGCTCCTTTCTATCTGGGCGACACCCTGCGCTGCCGCTACCGGACCCTCTCTGCACGGACATCCCGGACACGTCCCGGCATGGGTCTCCTGACCTGCGGATTACAGATGCTCAACCAGCGGGATGCGGTGGCTTTGAGTGCCGAGGTGGTGATGATGTATCCGACCCGCCAAGGCTGAGTGGTCGGTTGGGTTCGCCTTGGTGATGCTGTGCAGGGCGTCAGGGTCATTACCCACTCGTCTGACCCCGCCGCAAAACCGGCAGAATTTCAAGGTATTCGGGCTGGCGGCTGCCGATCCTGTTCCGTAAGCCACGATCAATGGGAAGCCGTGAAGTAGACTGCCGGGTCACGGGCACATTCATGCCCGCCTCGTATTCCTTTCATGCGCATCGAACATCTCCGCCAGCGCCTGCGGGCTCTGGGTGCCAAGGCCTGCCATGAGCAGGTGCTGCTCCGCTCATGGCTGCAACGCCTCCCTCTGGACGGTAGTGCCCACCGCTCCGAACAATTCTTTCCCCTGGCCTTGCGCCAGGCGCTGCCCGATCTGGCCCTGGAACTGGAGGGCCTGGCCCGCCTGCGTTCCGAGCACCCGGGAGAGGATGGTTCCCGTCTGCTGATCGGGCTCGCTGACGGCCAGACGGTGGAGAGCGTACTGCTGCCCAAGGGCGGGCTTTGTGTCTCGACCCAGGTGGGTTGCGCGGTGGGTTGTGTGTTCTGCATGACCGGTCGGGATGGACTGCTGCGGCAACTGGGCAGCGCGGAAATCATCGCCCAGGTGGTGCTGGCCCGCTCCCGGCGGCCTGTCAGCAAGGTGGTGTTCATGGGCATGGGGGAGCCGGCCCACAACATGGACAATGTGCTTGAAGCCATCGAATTGCTGGGTACCGAGGGAGCCATCGGCCACAAGAATCTGGTCTTCTCCACCGTGGGCGATCGTCGTGTCTTCGAGCGCCTGCCCCGGGGCGTGGTGAAGCCGGCCCTGGCCTTGTCCCTGCATACCACAAATTCCGAACTGCGGCGCCGCTTGCTGCCCAAGGCCCCGCCGATGGAACCGGCCGAGCTGGTGGATCTGGCCGAGGACTACGCCCGCCATACCGGCTATCCGATCCAGTATCAATGGACGCTGCTGGCGGGAATCAACGACGGTGAGGACGAGCTGGAAGGCGTCGTCCGCTTGCTGACGGGCAAGTACGCGGTGCTGAACCTGATTCCCTACAACCGTATCGAGGGCCTCGAATTCCGTCGCCCCGACTGGGAGCAGGCGGCGGAAATGGCCCGCCGCCTCCATCGGCGCGGCATCCTGACCAAGTTGCGCCATTCCGCCGGCCAGGACGTGGAGGGGGGCTGCGGTCAGTTGCGAGCCAGATCCGGTGTTTTACGTTCGACTTAAGCTGCTCCCAGGGCGGTTGTCGGGTAGGGATAATCTATACAATCATCAGGGTTATATCGCCCATGAACTACTCCCTGCATACCTCATGACTAATCCAATTCGACTTGGCCTGATGCCTCCTCTGACAGGCCTGGTCGACATCTACGGTCCGGAGATCACCTGGGCCGCTCGGATCGCTTGCGAGGAGATCAACGAACAGGGCGGCATTCTCGGTCGCCGGCTGGAACTGGTGGTCGAGGATGATGGCAGCCTGCCGGTGACGGCGGTACCGGCCGCCTGCCGTCTGGTGGACGACCATGAATGTGTCGCCATCATTGGCAATCTGCTGTCCAATTCGCGGATCGCCGTCGCGGCACAGGTGGCGGAGTCGAAGCGGATTCCCCTGCTCAACTTTTCCTTCTACGAAGGCAGCATCGCCGGCCGCTACTTTTTTAATTTCGCTGCTCTGCCGAATCAGCAGATCGACCGCATGATCCCCTATATGGCGGCGCGCTACGGGCCGAAGATGTTCTTCGCGGGCAATAATTACGAATGGCCCCGAGGTTCGGTGGATGCGGCCAAGCTCGCTCTGGCAAGGGTGGAAGGCGATATCGTTGGTGAGGAGTACCTGCCCCTGGGCGCATCCAGGGAGTCGATCGAGCATTTGTTGCATCAGGTGCGCAATTCCGGGGCCGACGTGTTCGTGCCTTATTTCGCTGGCGCGGACCAGATCGCCTTGTTGAACAGCTTTACCGAAATGGGCCTGAAGAAGCACATGGCCGTGGTGATGGGGCACTACGACGAGGTGATGGCGGCTTGCCTGCCGCCCCATGTCCGGGAGGGCTTCTATTCCAGCAATACCTATTTCATGACTCTGGATACCCCAGAGAACCGATGTTATCTCGAACGGCTGGCGCGCCAACCGGGCATCAATGGTATCTGGCCCCAAGGCAACGGCGTGCTCACCAATTTCGGCGAGGGTGCCTACCTCTGCGTTCATGCCTTTGCCCGGGCCGTTGAGGCTGCCGGTGCCACGGAGGCGGAGGCCCTGGTGGATGCCCTGGAGCGGGTTCTAGTCCGGGGACCGCAAGGACTGGTCGAGATGGATGCCAGGACCCACCATGCCAGCGTTCATACCTATCTGTCCCGCTGCAATGCCGATGGTTCCTTCAGCATCGTCGAGGACTTTGGTGTAAACCCGCCCTGCATTCCGGAACGCTACCAGGACCAGATACAGGTGATGCGGATGCACGAATCGCAAACATCACCCCAGGTGGCTGCCCGCCTGGCGGCAGAAGTGGGGGCCGCGATGCGCCGCGTCGGCACGGCCCAGCAGATACTTTCCCTGGCGGACATGGCGATCCTGGCGGCTGATGCCAATGGTCTTATCACTGAGACCAATCCCAGTGCCTGCAAGATGTTCGGTTACGACCCCGAGGAAATGCTCGGTATGTCGATACACCTGTTGCTGCCACCCCATTTCCGGCAGCGTCATGCAGAACTGGTCAAGGCGTTTATCGCCGGGGATGAGCATGAGCGCCGCATGGCAGGTCGCAGTGAGCTGACCGGTTATCGCAAGGATGGGAGTTTTTTCCCGCTCGAAGCTTCCATCGCCAAATTCCGTAATGGACAGGACTGGCTGCTGGTGGCCACCCTGCGCGACGTCACCGAGCGCAAGCTGGCGGAAGAGAGCCTGACCTGGCGGGCCACCCATGACCCGCTCACCGGATTGCCTAATCGGGATCTGATTCGGGAACGTCTCACCAATGCCCTGCATCGGTCTCGGCGTAGCGGTTTGAGCGTGGCCCTGTTGTTCGTGGATCTGGATGGTTTCAAGCTGATCAATGACAGCCATGGCCATGCCGTTGGCGATATGGCGCTGAAGGCGGTTGCCGATCGCCTGATCGCCCAGGTGCGGCCTGGGGACACCGTGGCCCGATTGGCGGGGGACGAGTTCGTGGTGCTCTGTGAACAGCTTGAGCAGCCAGCTGTCGTGGCAGCTCTGGCCGACCGGATCAATGACATCCTACGTGTGCCTGTCGAGGTGGAAGGGCTGTCTGCCCTGTTCGTGACCGCCAGCATCGGGGTCGCCATCGGCACGGGGAGCACCCATTCCGCTGACGACATGCTGCGTTACGCCGATACGGCGATGTATGCGGTGAAACTGCACGGACGGGATGGCTGGCAGTTCTTCAACGAAAGCCTGCAGGAAAAGGCCCGGCACCGGTTGAGCATCACCAATGGCTTGCGTCTGGCCATCGAGCGCAACGAGCTTTCGCTGCGGTTCCAGCCCATTGTCGTGACCGAGAGCGGCCGAATTGTGGGTGGCGAGGTCTTGCTGCGCTGGCATCCCCCCGAAGGAGAAATGTCCCCGGGAGTATTCATTCCCATCGCGGAGTTGACCGGGGCCATTGTGCCTATCGGTAGCTGGGTGTTCCGTCGCTCCTGCGAGACAGAGGTGAACTGGCGTTCCCGCTGGGGCGGGGCGGCTCCCTATGTTTCCGTGAATCTCTCGGCTCGGCAGTTGGGCGAGGAGTCCCTGGTCGAGGATTTCGTCTCCATCCTTAAGGAAACCGGGGCCGATGCCTCCCGCCTGTTGCTGGAAATCACCGAGACTTCCCTGATGGCGAATGTGGACGCCAATTTGCGGATGTTGCGTCGCCTGACGGATCTGGGGCTGCGTCTGGCGGTGGACGACTTCGGTACCGGCTATTCGTCCCTCTCCCAATTGACCCGGCTGCCGGTCAATGTGCTGAAAATCGACCGGGCTTTCGTGGATGGCATTGAGAAAAGCCAGGAAAATCGGGCGGTGATCCGTGCCGTTACCGGCCTGGGCCGGGCACTGGGACTCCAGTTGGTGGCGGAGGGCGTGGAGAATGTTGAACAGCAGATGGAACTGCGGGCCCATCATTGCGATTATTGCCAAGGCTACTATTTTCACCAGCCCCTGATGATGGAACAGTTCATCGATCGGGTGAATGCTGAAATGAATCGGACTGGCAGTCCCGCCGAGGAAGTGTCACTCCATTTCCTGATCTATGTGAGCCGGGCGACGGCACCCATGTCGGCCGACGATCTCGCCAGCCTGCTGAAACAGGCGCGAAACTGCAATCGTGCGGAGGGCATTACCGGCTGCCTGATCCATCAGGATGGTTATTTCATGCAGATGCTGGAGGGGCGACGGGAGGCAATTGCTCAGCTGATGGATCGCATCCGGACGGACCCACGCCACCAGGATGTCCGCCTTGTCATCGAGGGGCCAGCCCAGCGGCGGGTCTTCCAGGACTGGGGTATGGCCCTGCGCGATATCTCCCTGGTGCGGAATGTTCCCGATTTCCGCGATTGGCAGCGTCGCACCATCTCCTTTCTGGATCTGGCCGATGACCCTCGCACCTGTTATGCCTACATTACCGCTTGCGTGGGCGGCAACCTGCTCGACTGAGTTCTGCTACAGCACCAGCGCCAGGGCTACGGGCAGGAACACCACCGAGGCCATATTGCCCACCAGGACGATGGAGGCCACCTTGTCCGGTTCCTGGTGGTAGCGCTCGGCGAATACGTAATTCATCACCGCCGGTGGCAGGGCACCGTAGAGGAACAGCAGTTCGCTCTGGCGTGTATCCAGCCCCAGTCCCCGGGCTGCGGCCCAGGCCAGGACCATGCCGGCCACGGGGCGGGTGACGGCGCCCACCAGCCCGATACGCCAGCCCTTCAAGGCGCCTTCGGTGAGGCGCACGCCCAGGCTGAACAGGGCCAGGGGGATGGAGATATCGCCCAGCATTTTCATCGACAGGGCCAGGGGCTCCCACATGGGCATGCCCATGGAGCCAACAGCCAGGCCGGCCATAGTGGCCAGGACCACGGGCTTCAGCCACAGTCCGCGCAGCTTGGCATGATGATCCAGCAGCCAGACGCCGAAGGAGAAATGGATCGTGGTCGAGACCACGAAGAGCACCACGGCCAGGGGCAGAATGTCCGGGCCGAAAGTCAGCACTGCCAGGGGCACGCCGAGGTTGATGCTGTTGTTGACCATCGCCGTGGGGGCCAGGGTCAGGGGCTGGATGCCGGTCAGACGGGCCACTCCCCAGCCCACGGCACCGGAGCCCAGCATCTGGATGGCCATGGCCAAGGCCAGATTCCCGTAAGTCGCCAGATCGAAGGCCTTGTTGGCCAGGGCCGAGAACACCAGGGCGGGGACGAAGACGTCCATGTTGAGCCGGTTGGCCACGGACATGTCGGATTCGTGGCGGCGGCCGTAAAAATAGCCTATCCCCACCAGGGCGAACATGGGGAAGAGGATGGAAAGAATGCGCAGGGCCAAGTCCATGGGGTGCTAAATCACCGTGCGGGATACCGGGAGCACGTTGTCTCCCGGCAAGTCTTGCTATCCATGTTCACAGCACATAGCGGGACAAGTCTTCATTCTTCGCCAGCTCGCCCAGGCGGCCGTCCACATAGGCGGCGTCTACCTTGACCTGCTGGGCCGACTGGCGGCCAGCCTCGAAGGAGACTTCCTCCAGCAGCTTTTCCATCACGGTGTAAAGCCGGCGGGCGCCGATGTTCTCGGTCTTCTCATTGACCTGAAAGGCAATCTCGGCCAGGCGCAGGATGCCGTCCGGGGCGAATTCCAGTACCACGTCCTCGGTGCCCAGCAGGGCCTGGTACTGGCGGGTCAGGCAGGCGTCGGTCTGAGTGAGGATGCGCACGAAGTCGTCCACCGAGAGGGAGTCCAGCTCCACCCGGATCGGAAAGCGCCCCTGCAATTCCGGGATCAGGTCCGAAGGCTTGGACAGGTGGAAGGCGCCACTGGCGATGAACAGGATGTGGTCGGTCTTGATCATGCCGTACTTGGTGGACACCGTGGTGCCCTCCACCAGGGGTAGCAGGTCCCGCTGCACGCCCTGGCGGGAGACGTCGGAGCCCTGGGTCTCGCCCCGGCTGGCGATCTTGTCGATCTCGTCCAGGAAGACGATGCCGTTCTGTTCCACGTTGCGCAGGGCCTGGGCCTTCACTTCCTCGTCGTTGATCAGGCGCGCGGCTTCCTCGTCGGTCAGGGCCTTCAGGGCCTCGGCGATTTTCATCTTGCGGCTGCGGCGCTTGCCGTTGCCGATGTTCTGGAACATGCCCTGGATCTGCTGGGTCAGTTCCTCCATGCCTGGCGGAGCGAAGATTTCCATCTGGGCGGCGGGTGCGGCCACCTCGATCTCGATCTCCTTTTCGTTCAATTCGCCTTCCCGCAGCTTCTTGCGGAATTTCTGCCGGGTGGTGTTGTCATCGGCGGGAGCGGATTCACCGAAACCCACGGCCCTTGCCGGCGGCAGTAGCACGTCCAGCACCCGGTCCTCGGCGGCGTCCATGGCCCGGTCCCGCACTAGGCGCATGGCCTGTTCCCGGCCGTCTTTGATGGCGGTCTCCACCAAATCGCGGATGATGGTGTCCACGTCCCGGCCCACATAGCCCACTTCGGTGAACTTGGTGGCCTCGATCTTGATGAAGGGGGCATTGGCCAGTCGCGCCAGGCGACGGGCGATCTCGGTTTTGCCGACGCCGGTGGGGCCGATCATCAGGATGTTCTTGGGCGTGATTTCCTGGCGCAGGGGCTCGGCCACCTGGGCCCGGCGCCAGCGGTTGCGCAGGGCGATGGCCACGGCGCGCTTGGCGCGGCCCTGGCCGACGATGTTCTTGTCGAGTTCGGAGACGATCTCCGGGGGCGTCATTTGGGTCATGGGTGCGGGGGGCGTGAGGAGTAAGGGGTGAGGAGCGAGGGAAATGCTGATTAAGTCCGTCACCCCGGCGAAAGCCGGGGTCCAGTTCGTTTATTTTCCTGGATTCCGGCCTTCGCCGGAATGACGCCTCACTCCAAGGTTTCAATCAGATGATTCTGGTTGGTGTAGATGCACAGGTCCCCGGCGATGGTCAGGGACTTCTTGATGATCTCGGCGGGGCTCAGTTCGGTGTTCTCCAGCAGGCCCCGGGCCGCCGCCTGGGCGTAGGGGCCACCGCTGCCAATGGCGACGATGCCCAGTTCCGGCTCCAGCACGTCGCCGTTGCCGGTGATGATCAGGGAGCTTTCCCGGTCCGCCACCGCCAGCATGGCTTCCAGGCGGCGCAGCATGCGGTCGGTGCGCCAGTCCTTGGCCAGCTCCACGGCGCTTCTGACCAGGTTGCCCTGATGTTTTTCCAGCTTGGCCTCGAAGCGCTCGAACAGGGTGAAGGCGTCCGCTGTGCCGCCGGCGAAGCCGGCCAGGATCTTTTCGTTGTAGAGGCGCCGCACCTTGCGGGCGCTGGCCTTGACCACGATGTTGCCCAGGGTGACCTGGCCGTCGCCGCCCAGGGCCACGGCATTGCCGCGCCGCACGGAAAGGATGGTGGTGCCGTGATACTGCTCCATGGGGGATGCTCCGCAAATGAAGCCCGCAGTTTACCCCGGGATGGTCTTCCTTCCGCGCAGTCCCGTCAGGGCCAGCAGGCAGAGCAGGGCGGCGGTGGCGGCACCGGCGGGCAGGTCCCAGAGGGCCGAGGCCGCCAGCCCCAGGCCGTAACCCAGGGCGCCGATGCCATAGGCCAGGGCGAGCCCGTCCCACCCAGGGCGGTGGCGGCTGGCCAGGGCCGGGGCGATCAGGCTGGCGAAGACCAGGAACACCCCTACCAGTTGCACCGAGAAGGTCACCGCCAGGGCGAAGATCAGGTAGAAGCCGGCGTCTCCCAGGCGTTGCCGGGCCAGGAACCACAGGACCAGCAGGGCCCCGTAGATCAGGGCCGGCAGGATCAACTGGCTGCCGCCGACCCAGAGGATCTGGCCCGCCAGCAGGTCTGTCAGATGTTCGCCTCCATGGGGGTCGTGGGCCAGCAGCAGGATGCCGGCACAGGCGGTGAACACGAACAGCAGGCCGATCAGGGCTTCCTGTATTTCCGGCCAGCGCCGACCGGTCCAGGTCAGCAACAGGGCTCCGGCGCAGGCGGCCCCCGCCGCGGTGAGCTGGGTCAGGGAACTGCCCACGGCGGCTTCCTCCCCTTGCCAGAACTGGGCCAGGATCACGCCCAGTCCGGCTACCTGGGCGATGGCCAGGTCGATGAAGATGATGCCCCGACCCAGAACCTCCCGGCCCAGGGGCACATGGGTGGACAGCACCAGCAGCCCTGCCAGGAAAGGCACGACCAGCAGGGAAAAGTCGATGGCGTTCATTCTCAAAACCTCAATTGGGTAAAGTATCAACGGAACCGAGTGTGACCGTCGAGCGCAGCGAGCTAAGTCAGTCGCCTCCCCCGTGAGGGGGAGGATGGGAGGGGGCGGGCCTTAATTCGATTTTCCGGCCGGGCTGCATGACTCGTTATCGAAGCTTCCCCTGTTTGGTTCCGGCTTGGCCGGCTGAATTTCATGGTTTTAGGGCCTTGAGCAGCCGGGCCACGGTGTCGTCGAAGAGACCGAAGAGGTCCTTGGCCTGATCGTTTCCGCCCACGGTGAAGGGCAGCACCACCACCGGTACCTTGGTTTCCCGGGAGAACCATTCGGCGGGACGGGGGGAGTTGTAGGCGGTACGGATCACGAAGCGGGGCGGATTGCCCGCCAGTCGCGCTTGCAGGTTGCCCAGGTAGGCCGCCGAGGGTTCCACCCCGGGCTTGGGTTCCAGGGTTGCCACTTCCTTCAGGCCCAGCCAGTCGAAGAGATAGGGCCAGGCCTTGTGCTGACTCACCACCGGCTGACCGCGCAGGGGGGCCGCGGCTGTCTCCCAGCGGGTGATGGCGGTGCGCCAGCGTTCGGCGAAGGCCCGGTAGCCGGCGGCGTAGGTGGGGGCATGGGTGTTGTCCAGTTCTCCCAGGCGTTTGGCCAGGGCCTCGCCCACCTTGAGGATGTTGCGCGGGTCGGTCTGGATGTGGGGGTTGCCGGCGGCATGGACGTCGCCGTCGGCCCGGTCCAGCCGGCCGGGGACTTCGAGCATGCGCACGACGCCGGCGGCCTCGAAATAGCCCGGCTGGCCGGGCTGCACCTTGCCGTTGCCCGATTCCCGCAGGGCCAGGGGCATCCAGCCTACCTCCAGTTCGGCGCCGGTGGCCAACACCAGATCCGCCGAGCGCAGGCGGGCGATCAGGGAAGGCCGGGCTTCCACATGGTGGGGGTCCTGCAGGGCCTGGGTGGCGGTGAACACCGTCACCTGGTCGCCGCCGATTTCCCGGGCCAGGGCTGCCCATTCGGGCACCGTGGCGAAGAGGTTCACGCCCGCCATGGCGGGGGCGGCAATCAGGGACAGCAGAATCCATAGGAACGTGCGAATCATGATTTTTCCTTAACGTGAAACAGCATCAACGGAGCCGAGTGTGGCCGTCGAGCGTAGCGAGCCGGCATCGTCACCTCCCCCGGAGAGGGGGAGGCCGGGAGGGGGTGGGCCTTCCTGCCTTTCGCGTATTTCATGGATGGGGGTGGAAAATTGGCTTCCATGAGCGTTAGTACTTGTGGGCGCCATGGGCGCCGAGGCTGACGATGTAATGCAGCCAGATCTGGTCATCGGTGCCGTCTGCCCGCGACTTGTCCCGGGCGAATTGCAGGCGCACCAGGGAGAATTCCGAAGGGGACCAGTCGGCCATTACGGTATTGCGGCTCGGGTTGTGGGCGCCGAGGACGGGGTAGTCGGCGGGGTTCAGGCCGGCCCCCAGATTCAAAGTACCGCTGTTCAGCCGGTCGTAGCGGTAGCCGGCGCGCCAGGTGGGGGCGAACTTGTAGACCGCCTGGGCATAGCCGCCGGACTGGCGGCTGGCGAGACTATCGGACAGTCCACCGCCGCAATTCCCCGGCGTCGTGGCATCGCCGTCGGCGCAGCTCAGGGTGCCCGTCTCGCGGCGGGCGAAGTATTCGCCCTGGATCTTCAGATAGCCCTGGGAGGCATTGCCGTCCGGCGACCATTTCCAGACGAAGTCGGCCACCCAGGTTCGGCTGCTGCCGGAAAATGCGTTGGCGGTGGCGATGCCGCCCGCGTCCAGATCGGCGTAGCCCCGATCCCGGGGCTTGCTGCCGACGAATGACAGCCCCGCGCGCCAGGTGCTCTCGATGCCGAGGTCGCCCCCCGCGTGCACGAAGGCGCTGCCGGTCTGGAAGCCGTTCTTGCTGTTGTCGGTGCTGGGGAAGCTGCCGCCCCGTCCGGCTTCGAGTCCGAACTCGAGGAAGGTGTCGCTGGGAGCCAGCCACTTGAGCTGGATGCCTTCACCCCGTTGCTGACCACCGAAGAAGGCCTTGTAGGCCAGGGGCGCGTCGGAGAAGTCCCAGGCATGGGTGTGCTGTTCGTTCAGGTAACCGATGCCCGAGAGGAAGCGGCCGGCCTTGAAGTTCACGCCATTGCCCAGGCCCAGGGTTTGGATGAAGGCCTCCTCCACGGCGGGGGCTGCACCCTCCTCGGGGGGCAGGGCCAGGGTGAGCTGGCCACGGAACACCTGATCCACATTGGCACTGAGGGACAGCTCCGATTCCCCCAGGTTGAAGCTGCGGGGCGGTGGGGCAATCTCGCCGTTGGAGGGAATGAAACCGGTGATTGCGTAGGGCCGGCCCCGGGGATTGTCCTTCAGGTTGGCATACATCCCGGAGAGGATCAGGGACACGGCGGGATTGAAGGCACTCTCGGCGGCGGGCCGTGGCGGGGCGGATACGCTGGCCGATGCGACGGCCGACTCGGCCCGGGCCGCCGTGGTTTCGGCCTTGCCGGCGCTGGATTCCGTCTGAACCAGGCGTTGCTCCAGGGCGCTGATGCGTTGTTCGTAGTGGTCCCGCAACTGACGCAGTTCGTCGCGCAGGGCCTGCAATTCGGCTGAGTTGCTGGATGGTGCGGATGGGGCGGTCAGGCCCAGGGCCGGCCAGGCGAGGGCGATGGCCGCCGCCAGGGGAAGTGCACGGATGTTCGACATGGAATGCTCCAAAGCAATGGAAAACACCACCCCACGGGGTGGCGGCTCAATCGGCTTCAGGGCAGGAGCGGCGGGGCGCGAGCGCGCTGGTGGGGGCGGGGTGGGGCGGGAAGGGGGGCGGCGTCGAAGGAAGGCTCCGCCTCCTGGGCCTGGGCCAGGGGCGGCGCCGGGACAGGGGCAGGAGGCAGGCCCCCCAGGGCCGACAGGGCGATACAGGTGGTGCAGCTATCGGCCAGGGCCTGGGCGGCATTGTGCCCCTGCTCATCCAGCTGGACCGTGACCTGATTCGAAACGCCAAGATGCCCGATCAGGTGTGCGTAGGCCCCCTGCTGGGCGCAAAGCAGCAGCAGGGCGGCGAAGACGGCAAGGATGGGGGAGGGGCGGCGCTTCATCGGGGGCGCAGGGTAACCGGGCAAGGAAGCTTTGGCAACGATTCCGGATTTTCGTTCAGTTCAGGGTCCGGCGCAGGAAGCGCAGCATCTGGTAGTCGGACTGGACCTGGGTGGCCTCGTCCCGGCCGACGATGTAGCCGGTCTTGACGCAGGGGCCCAGGGTCTTGCTGGTAGCCGTACGCAGCAGGAAGCGCTGCTGGCGTTCCCTTGGGGCGCCTGTCGGGATCAGGGGTGTTCCGTCCACCGAGGGATAGCCTGCGGCATCGTAGCTGAGGGTGCAGCCGGCCAGATAGGGGTTCTTGTTCAGGGCCCGGGGGGCGAGGTTCTCCCAGGCATGGCCGGCCCGGGCATAGATTACCGAGCTGACTTCCGCGCCGGCCTGACGCAACTGGGCTTCCCGGGCAGCGCAGGCCACCAGATCGTTGGATGCATCCTCTCCGCCCCGAAAACTGAGCAGGGGGGCGCCGGTGCTGCGGGTCACCTTGAAATCCTGGAAGCAGGGGCCGTAGTAATCCACATGGGCGGCGAAAGGCGGCAGGTCCGGGGCCAGGGCCTCCCGCACCCGCGCATCCAGGGCGATGCGTACCGCCATGCCGCCGTAGGAGAATCCCATCACGGCGACACGTCTGGGGTCGATGGCCGGGTGGGCATTGAGGGCCCGCAGGCCGGCATAGGCGTCGGCCACGGCATCGAATTCGGTCACGCCGAGAATCTTGGCCAGGTAGGGGGTGGTTTCCGTCATGCCCCGGGGCCGGTAGTAGTCGATCACCAGGGCGGCATAGCCGTCGGCGGCCAGCAGGGCGCCGTATTCCATCTCGCGGCCCGGGGAGATGCCGCCGCTGCCATGGACCAGTACTACCGCGGGTACCGGACGCTTCGCACTTGCATTTGCCGGAAGGAACAGGCGTCCCATGCTTCTGTGGGCTGGCAGATCGGCGCCGGGGGCGATCAGCATGTCGAAGTCGTAGGGGCTGCGGGTATCGAAGTAGATATCACCGACGGTGGTTTCCGTCATCCGGGTGGCGGCGGGCAGGGTGGGGAAGGGGGGTAGCGTCGGTGCTGTTTCAGTGGCCTGGGCAAGCAGGTTCAAGGTCAGGGCAAGGAGCAGGACAGTCAGCAGTCGGATGGGGAGCATGGTTTCTCCTTGAATGGAGGCTCAGTCTACCTGCACCAGCAGACCCTTGAGATATTCCCCTTCCGGGAAGGCCAGATCGATAGGATGATCGGCTGCGCCTTGCAGACGGCGCACGATGCGGGCATTGCGGCCGGTGTCCAGGGCGGCGCCGGCGACGATTTTCTGAAACAGTTCCAGACTGATGCCGCCGGAACAGGAATAGGTCATCAGGAAGCCTCCCGGTGCCAGCAGTTTGAAACCGTGCAGGTTGATGTCCTTGTAGGCCCGGCTGGCCTGGTCGGCGTGGCGGGCCGAGGGGGCGAACTTGGGTGGGTCGAGAATGATGATGTCGTATTCCTCGCCCCCGGTGGCCATGTCATCCCGCTTGGGCTTCAGGCGCCGCAGCTCGTCGAAGACGTTGGCACAGCGCCATTCGGCGCGGCTGGCGTCCAGTTGGGGGTTCAGGGCCAGGTTGGCGGCGGCGGTGTCCAGGGCGGGCTGGGAGCTGTCCACCGAGACCACCCGGGCGGCGCCGCCGGCCAGGGCCTGGAGGGAAAAACCGCCGGTGTAGCAAAAGCAGTTCAACACCCGTTTGCCCTGGGACAATTCCCCCAGCAGGTGGCGGTTGTCCCGCTGGTCCAGGTAGAAGCCGGTCTTGTGGCCGCTCTCGATGTCCACGCCCATGCGCACCCCGTGCTCTTCGATCAACAGGGGACTTTTCGGTGCGTCGCCCAGCAGCCAGCCGGTGCGGGGCTCCAGGCCTTCCAGGGCGCGTACTTCGGAATCGGAGCGCTCGTAGATCCGGGCGCAGCCCGTGGCCTTGGCCAGGGCGCCGGCGATGGCATTGCGCCACTTGTCCGCGCCTGCGCTGGTGAGCTGCATCACCACCGTGTCGCCGTAGCAGTCGGCGATCACGCCGGGCAGGCCGTCGGATTCCGCATGGATCAGGCGCAGCCCGCTCTGGCCTGCCAGTTCCGGCAGGGCGGCACGGCGGGCCACGGCGGCGGCCACCCGGCGTTTGAAGAAGGCGTCGTCGATGGATTCCGCCGGATCGAAGCTCCAGACCCGGGCGCGGATCTGGGAGTCGGGGCTCCAAGCCGCCCGGGCCAGGGGGCGGCCGTTGTGGGCCAGTACCTCCACCGTGTCGCCGGGGCGGGCCCGGCCTTCCAGGCGTTCCACGGAGCCGGCAAAGATCCAGGGGTGGCGACGGGAAAGGGAGCGGTCCTTGCCGGATTCGAGTATCAGTTGCGCCATGGTGCGGAAGGAGCCGAAAAGAGGGGCGCCATGATGGCCTCTGATGCGGCGGGATGCAAGAGGGAGGCAGGCTGTTCAGGTCCGGAAGGTGGCGCCTCCGAGGGTGGACGCCACGGCCATCCGCTCCCGGCGCAGTGGATAGGTGCGTCGCAATTTGCGCATGTCACCCCCCGATTGCAGGATGGCCTCCAGATAGGAGACATGATTCCGCATCTTGAGTTCGTAAAGGTTTGTGCCACCAAAATAGATGGACATGTAACGCCGCACATCTCCCAGGCTGACCTGTAATCTTTCCATGACCATGTGGAAGAACTGAGGCGTCTTCAGCAGCATGTCCTTGGCCGAGAAATAGGGGCTGTCCAGGCCGCCGGCGACGAACTCGTGGTAGAGCAGTTCCAGGCATTTTTCGAGGTAGGCACGATCGGACATCTGGGAGAGATAATCGGCGGTACCCAGCATGCAGGCGACGGTGTGCTCGGCGTTCGCCAGATGCAGTTCCCTGAGGGGAATTTCATAGCCGGTGTAATGAATCATCCGGGAAGCCAGGTGAAACGGATCGGACAGGCCGATCCGCTTCAGGTAGCTCTTGAGGAAGGTCGCCCCGCGGCTGATGTGTTCCCGGGCGTATTCGGCGCCATTGCGACGCTTGTGGTCAGACTGGTGGCGGATGTAGCCCACGTCGTGGAACAGGGCGGTGATCAGTCCCAGCAGGGCCAGGGACTGGGGGATTTTCTGTTCTGCCGGTACGCTCATCTGATGACCGGCCAGCAGCCGGGCGAAGGCCAGGACCATGTCCAGGGTGTGCTGGATATCGTGATAAGGGGTGTCGCAAGCGCTGTAGCCGGAATAGCGCCCGGCATAGATGTCGGCAAAGTCCCGGAAGGCCCGGACCAGATAGGGCGAGGCTTGCAGATCAGGGTAATGGGTGGAAAGCAGGCTGGAAATGTCGCGATGGACGGCTTCAGGATCGCTGATGCGGACGGTTCCCGTGATGTCCCAGGCGGTCTGGTCGGGGCTGTAGGTTTGACTCATGGAGTCTCCGGCAGGCTGGGTGGATTAAATACCATGACTTTATCATGGTTTATTTTTCATCGTTTTAATAAGAAACCATTTAATCGATTTGTTTCTTTTGATGGCTGCCTCAGGTAGCATTTGTAATGGGGCAAGATTTTCCCTAAAACCATATCGCCCCGACGACACCACAGAGAGAGAGACGAGCATGAACGGAATCAAAGCCAAGAAGAGAGAACTTCGATTTGTCATCATCGGCACCGGTATGGCCGGCATTCTGGCGGCCATCCGGCTGCGCCAGTCCGGCCATCGACAGGTTGCGCTCTATGAAAAGGCCGATCGCATCGGTGGCACCTGGCGTGAGAACACCTATCCCGGCCTGAACTGCGACGTTCCGGCCCATGCCTATACCTATTCCTTTGCGCCCAATCCCAACTGGAGCAGCTACCTGGCTCCCGGGCCGGAGATTCAGTCCTATTTCGAGGGCGTCTTCAAGGAATATGGCATCGGTGAGCTGACGCATTTCAATCAGGAAGTCACCCGCTGCGTCTTTGAGAATGGCGCTTGGCAGATTGCCACCTCCGGCGGCCTGAAGGACACCGCGGATGTGGTCATCGCCGCGACAGGGGTGCTGCATCACCCCAACTACCCCGATATCCCGGGGCTGGAGACCTTTGCCGGCGCCAAGTTCCACAGTGCCCGCTGGGACCACAGCGTGCCCCTGGATGGTCGTCGGGTGGGCATCGTCGGCAATGGCTCCACCGGTGTTCAGATCGTTTCGGCTCTGGTCGGTCGCCCTGGCAAACTCATCCACTTCCAGCGTTCTCCCCAATGGATCATGCCGGTGGAAAACATTCCCTACACCGAGGAGCAGATTGCCGCCTTCCGTGCGGATCCGGCCCTGGTGGACAAAGAGCGCTACAACGAAACCTACCTGACGAATGTCCGCAGCTTCACCGACGCCATCATTGATTGCGACTCAGCCCAGATCAAGGGCATCGAAGCGGTCGTCAAGGACAATCTGGAAAAGAGCATAAAGGACCCGATCCTGCGCGAGAAACTTCGCCCCAACTATCGTGCCGCCTGCAAGCGTTTGATCTACTCCCCCGATTACTACCAGGCAGTCCAGCATCCCGACGTGGCCGTGGTAGTGGAAGGCATAGAGCGAGTGGAGCCGGAGGGTATTCGCACCAAGGACGGGGTCCTTCATCCCCTGGACGTATTGGTGCTGGCCACCGGTTTCAAGGCTGACCGCTTCGTCCGCCCCATGACGGTGCTGGGCCGGGGCGGCATGGACCTGGACCAAGTATGGGCCAAGCGGCCCAAGGCCTATCTGGCGATTTCCATTCCGGAGTTTCCGAACTTCTTCCTCCTCAATGGCCCCACCGGTCCCGTCGGCAACTTCTCCCTGATCGACATCGCCGAACGGCAGTGGACCTACATCGAGCAATTGATCGCCCAGATCGAGGCAGGCCGCTGTCGGGAGATCAGTGTCAGCGCCGAGGCCATGGACGATTACGAGCAGCGGCGCATCGCAGCGGCCAAGAAGACCATCTTTGCTTCCGGCTGCACGAGCTGGTATCTGGACGCCGAAGGCGTGCCCGCCAGTTGGCCCTGGAGCTATGACCGCTTCGCCGAAGAGATGGCGACGCCCAAGCTTGATGCCTTCGAACTGGTGGGATAGGTCGGATTCGTCCTGGGCGGGGGTGTGACACTCCTGTCCCGTTGGCGCGTACGGCTGTAGAAACAACAACGCCCCGGAAGGGGCGTTGTTGCTTGGTACTTGGCGGAGAGGGCGTCTGCCTTTAGTACGTCAAACAATGTCTAACTCTCTAAAAAGTTATGAGCATAACGAACTGAATATTAACAACAAGCGTAAAGATTCGTCAATAATTCTGTAAAAATTCGTCTAACGCAATTAAATTTTCTATGGTAGAAAGGATGGTGGAAATAGAGATTGGGCGATGGCGAAGATAGCACGAGAGCTAACAGCGATTGAAGTCAGTCGATTGACTGTGCCCGGACACCATGCGGTTGGTGGAGTCGTGGGCTTGTACTTGTACGTCAATGGCGTCAGCGCACGTTCTTGGGTACTGCGACTTGTCGTTGGTGACAAGCGTAGGCATATCGGACTCGGTGGCTACCCGACAGTCACCTTGGCTCAAGCAAAAGATAAAGCTCGGCGAATACGCGAAGAGGTTGCGAACGGTCACGACCCAATCCATCAGCGGAAGGTCGTCATAAGCCGAATCAAGGCGCAACAAGCAAGTGCCATCACGTTCGAGAAAGCTGCGGAGGGCTACTTGGACTCTCATGGAGATGCTTGGCGAAACGCGAAGCATCGAGCCCAGTGGGCAAGCTCGCTGGCTACCTATGCGTATCCTTTCTTCGGCAAAGTATTGGTGAGGGATATATCGGTGGAGCACGTACTGACAGCGCTGAAGCCGATTTGGAAAGAGAAAAACGAGACAGCATCACGAGTTCGGGGTCGGATCGAATCCGTGTTGGATTGGGCTTCTGCGCGCAATTACCGGTCTGGCGACAATCCTGCCCGATGGAAGGGATTGCTTGACAAGCTATTACCGGCGCCAAGCAAGATAAAAGTTGTAGAGCACCATCGTGCATTGCCAATTGACGAGGCTCCCGCATTTGTTGCCAGTTTGCGTATGCAGTCAGGTGTTTCGGCCTTGGCGTTGGAGTTTGCAATTCTCACTGCTGCTCGCAGTGGTGAAGTGAGGGGGGCTCGGTGGGAGGAGATTGATATGCCTGCTGCCTTATGGACAGTTCCAAAAGATCGGATGAAAGCCGGCAAGGAACATCGCGTTCCGCTCAATTCCCAAGCAATGGAAATATTGGATGCTGTAAAGGAGTCTGATCGCTCCGGATTGGTATTCCCTGCGCCGAGGGGGGGGATGTTGTCTGACATGACGCTAACGGCACTCATGCGACGAATGAAAGTTGACGCGGTACCCCATGGATTTCGCTCTACTTTTCGTGACTGGGTAAGCGAGCGTACAAATTACCCTAGAGAACTTGCCGAGCAGGCATTGGCTCACGTCATAGAAAATAAAGTTGAAGCCGCCTATCGACGTGGTGATGTGCTAGAAAAGCGTCGGGCTATGATGGCCGGGTGGGGCGAGTTCCTTTCAAGCCCGTTGGCTCATTTATCCAGAAAGTGCCGCGATGACGCATGAGAATCGAGAAACTATCCTGTTTCCTGAGGAAATAGTTCCCTGGAACGAAATGGTTACGCTTGTGGTTAATCTTCAAATCCCCTTTAGGCATAGAGCAACGGGGATTGACTGTATTACGGGTGGTCTTTTCTCGTTTCACACGTTTCCCGGAGGCCCCATTGATTGGCTTCCTCCGGTTGTGAAAGAAGCCCAGTGGCGATTTATTAAGGACCATCTGCACGAGTTGCCCTCACTTAGATTTCCGATTTCTCCAGACACAGCGACAGATTTCATCATCAAGTTCATTCAGCTTGAGGGGGCGCCTGACATCGTGCCGACCTTTCTCACGACCGCGAGCTTGGATCGTGATCGAGAGAAAAGGCTCACCCTGTTTAAGGTCGAAAAAGAAGAGCTACAGAAGCTTGCGTTGGGGGGGCGTGTGTTTTTGGTCGATTCGTCACGGCGCAATTGCACGCATTTGACGCAGGGTGTCTATTTCGCGAGGCATGAGGCCATTCAGTATCTTGGCAAAAAGGGACTGTTGGATCGAGCCTATGCTTCAGGGTGCGGTTGGCGAGAACAGATAAGTGAGCCAGAACAAGTCGAACCTCCATCGACTCCTGATGGCTTCCTATACGGCTTTCCACAAGAATTGATCCAATTGGGCATCAAGGAATATCGGAAAACCCTTGCTCAAAAAAGGCTTGAGCGACTTCTCAGCCAGGTTTCTGTTCCTCCAGAAGGTGCAGTAGTAAATCGATCTGTTGCAGAAAGTTCAACAGAGGAAATCGCACAACACCAACAAGCATTGACTTCCGATGCAGCTGCGATTAGTTGCGAAGTCGATTCAGCAAAAAAGAACGCCCCTAGCCCTCTCGCAGAATCGCCCAGCGTACTTGGCAACAGCGGCCCAGTGTCCAGACAATCTGACAGCATTGCCGACTCAGAAAACGATAAATCAAGGTATTCTAAGAAGCACAAAACTGTCGGGAGCGTTGCAGTCTCCCCATACGAAAATGGTTCGGCCAAGGGGCGGTTGATTGGAATGAAAGAGGTCATGGAACTTCTTGATGTTTCACGCCCGACGATCTACAACTACTCGACCCCAGATTCGCCGTCATACAACCCGAATTTTCCTCAGCCACTGAAGGCCAATGGCATCAACAAGTGGTACGAGTCTGACATATCTGCCTTTGTCGATTCATTAGCGGCCGATTCCAAAAAAAGAGATAGTCATTGACACGGCGTCGGATAACTCACTTGTCTTTGAATTTGTAGAAGTTCAGACTTGATCTGACATTAGGGCCTTCACACACGGGAACCGAATGACATGATGACTACCGTCATGACACTACGGTCTACAACCCATCACGGTTCATTGCAGATCAAGAGCGGCTTCCTGATATTTTCCGAGAGCTACCTACTCAACCAATTACCCGAGAGCTTAGGCATCTCCGAACTCTGATCTCGTAGGAAACTAGGCAAAGCAGTCTCTCGGTATTGGTAATACTAATAACAATATATAGCCTAGTAGTAGATAGCTACTGGCTATATGCCTTCCAGAGTAGATTGGACTGATGAAATGGGTATCTGAGAGGGTAAGGACGCTCACCTCCTCTGCTGCAAACGATGTGCCAAGGTAAAAATTACCTGAAGCCCTAACGATATGAAATGCGTTAGGAGGCACTCACATGAAACGGCATGACCAAAATCCCAATCTCTCCCTTTACTATGACGCCCAGTATCTGGGCTATCCAGTTCAAACGCAAAAGGGCCCACTCGTAACTGAATACTTGGATCGACTCTGGCAAGTCATCCACCAAGCCCTTGACGAATATGGACGGGTATTCGCTTTCAGGGTCGATCTTAGATTCCCAGTCGAACACTATGGACCAGGCCATGACGATAATTCAGTCATGGAGCGGTTCATTGCCTCCTTTAGGGCGAAGATACGACACAACCGGAATATGGCACTAGAGGTTAAAGCCTATGCTCATGACACTGCTGTCCGCTATGTGTGGTGTAGGGAACTAGGTCAGCATGGTGTCCCACACTATCACCTGGCTTTTTTTTTGAACTACGACGCCTACTGCACCCTTGGGCAGTACGAGATCGGACGCGTGAACCTCTTCAATCGCCTCCATGAAGCATTGGCATCGGCATTAGGGCTTACCGTTCATCAGGTGCTTGGCTTAGTCGAGTTCCCTGAAAGCCCTTTCCGTCTTTTGAAACGAGGCGATATTCAGTCGATTGCCGACTTCTTCAATCGAGCAAGTTACCTCTGTAAGGCAGCCACGAAGCATTATGGGAACGGAGTCCATAGCTTTGGGGCAAGTAGGAGGTAAAACCTCCCAGAATCCAGTGCCATGTAGTCAAGCAGATGGAGAGGATGTTTGACTTTCTAGCTCCATGCCATAGAATTCATTGCCTATATGTCAAAGGGCTATTGATAATGGCTAAACTGAACTTTGGCGACATTGCCACTTACCGGAAGTCCTTGGGCCTGAATCAGTCCATTTTCTGGAAGCGTTTAGGCGTTACAGGATTGCGCTATACCCCTTTCGCCAGATCGTCCTGCGGGCCGCTCAATCCACGCCCACCGCTCACTGTCTGGATAGCAAGGTCTGCGCGCATGAATTGAATCAAATGAGATGGTCGTCAAAATTTAGCTCCTTGAGGCGTCTCCAAAACGTGGTGCGACTAATCCCCAAGATTTCAGCAGCTCGACTTTTGCTGCCTTTTGCTAGAGATAACGCCCGATTTATGGCCTCAGAATCAATTTGACCATCTTGCCCATAGATGCCCTGAGTGGCATATTGCGCGTCATTGTTAAGACTATGGCAGTCCGGGTAAGCATTTAGTTCTGGAATCTCAGCGCGGAAGGATTCATAGTCTACTGTGCTTATGTCGGAGTGCTGACTAAGGAAAACAGAAAAGCGCTCCATGATGTTTTCCAGCTCCCGAACATTACCTGGCCAAGAATACTCAATCAGTAGCGGCAATAGCGGAGCAAGAGCCTGATCAGCTGGAATGCTTGATCCGAGCCTTCTCAAGCTGGAATACAAAAGGCTTAAACCCAGGACAGGGATATCCTGTTTTCTGTCGGCAAGTGTTGGGATTCTGAAGCTTAAAATATTCAGACGGTAAAAAAGGTCTGAACGAAATTGACCCTGACGAATGCGTTCAGGGATGTCTTGGTGAGTTGCTGCGATGATTCGTACATCAATACCTACAGGCATCACACCGCCAATTCGTACGACCTCCCGTTCTTGAAGTACCCGTAGTAGTCGAGTCTGAAGGGTTATCGGCATGTCGCCGATCTCGTCAAGAAAAACTGTGCCGGTATGTGCTGTTTCCAATAATCCAGGTTTGCCGCCTCGACGAGATCCAGTAAACGCACCTTCTTCGTAGCCAAAAAGCTCGCTTTCCAAAAGTGCCTCAGGAAACGCCGCACAGTTAATTGCAACAAAAGGGCCGTTTTGGCGGCTGCTGGCATTGTGAATCGCTTGTGCAAACATTTCTTTTCCTGACCCACTCTGTCCGGTGATCAGAATCGTCGAACTGGTTCTGGCGTAACGCTCTGCCGTTTTGATTACGCGCAGAAATTCGGGGGAGCGGCCGGAAATATTGGCAAAGCTATACCGTGCTGCAAGATTACGGGTCTTGCGTTGCGAACGAATGGTTGTATCTGCTCGCTGAATGGATTTGGCATCGTGCAGCGTCAGGACTGCCCCGGAAACGATGCCGTTCTCCATGAAGGGGATACGGTTTGCAACAAAGGTTTTATCTGAAAAGCTGATGATGACTTCGGTTTCTTTGTCACCGCGAGAAATGACTCGATCCAGGGAGAGTTCTGGGACGACATCCTTCAGGTTGCCTCCAATGATGTCCGACCGACGGAGGCCAATGATGTTTTCCATTGGTGGGTTGATTGCGATGATTCTTTGTGTGTGATCTACGGCGAGCACGGCCTCATGCAAATGCTGTAAGACATTGTGGAGTTCGTCGAAGCGCGATGCTTGCATAATGGCTATTGCGGATATTTGAAGGCAATCCTCTATGGCATCGCGAACGGCGCCAATGTTGTAAGCCAGTATTCCCTTCAGGCCCGCATTCTCGGCCAGTTCAACGGCGACGCTAGAGCCTACAATTACCCTGTAGCCGTCATTTCTAAAGGTCTGAAAGCAGATTTCTGCTTCTTCAATGCTGTGGTAGGGGCGCTGAACGATATCAATTTTCAATAAATCCTTGAATTCGTCCAGTTCAGCAATATTTTCGCGATAGACGACGATGCCAACCCGCTTGGAAATTTGACTGGCTCGCTGCAATGCATGGAGAAGGTCGTAGCCAGAGATTTTGATAGAAACAACTGGCATCGAAAGTGCTGATTTCAGAATTACGGCATTTGCGCCGGCCGATAAAATGACGTCGGCAAGTCCATCTTTTTCGATTTTTCGGCCAAGCGACAGCGCATTGTCAAATACAACCTCGTGAACTTCAAAGTCCGCATGGTTGCCGTACTCGGGCAAAAGGGTATGAATCAATGCGCTGACAGCTTTGTATCCTAATACTGCAATGCGTGGCCTCCGCTGCTGGCAGTGCTTTCCCGAACGTCCTGAATTCGCTAACACGACTCCCTCCTGTTATGGGCGCTATGAGGTTGTGTGACTCATAGATGTTTCATTGTGTTTCACATTGTTGCTGGAATGGCTCTGTCGTTGCAAGTGTTGGTGTCATGCATTTGCTATGCCTAAAAAAGTATTAAAAAACAGCTGCTAGTGAACGCTGTGCGGACTGGCCCCTTTTGTGCTTTGTCAGAAATTACAAAACTATTTGTAGCGTTTCAGCTGTAACAACTATCGAGGTCAGCATGGTTAATGAGGGGCTTCAAAGAATTCGTTTAGGGCCGGCGCAGTGCGGGACAGTAGTCGTTAGGTCGCTTGATGCAGTGATAAACCAGTATCAGAAGTTTCTCGATCTAGTACTAATTGCAGATGAGTATGTCTCGTTTCCACTTGCACAAGCATGGAATATGCCATCTCTTGCCGGAAAGCGGATGGTCACTATGGGGGCGGCGCCAAACGACGTATCAACCCATTGGCTGCGATTGTTAGAAGTACCTGAAGCGGCTCCGGCAAAGCATTTCGGGGCGCAAGGCTGGCTGGCACTGGAGGTTAGTGTTGCCAATTTAAGTGCATTAGCGCAGCGGCTGAAAAATAGTCCCTTTGAGATCCTGGGGGAGCCCTATCCGCTGGGGGTTAGTGATCATATTTGGGCCATGCAGGTCGCAGGGACTTCGGGTGAGGTTCTTTATTTGACCGAGCTACGAGCGCCTGTGGCGCCTTTTGAATTGCCCGCGCGGGCAATTCATACTGCGGAACGACTCTTTATCCCCGTGTTAGGCGCGGTACAACGAGAGCCTGCCATGCAACTTTACGAGAAATTCGTTCCGAAGCCGGGTCTGCGCTTCAACACCAGAGTTTCTTCGCTGAATAGTGCATTGGGGGTGGATCCTGAGGCCGTTCGTCCAGTAGGTACCGTGCAGCTTTGTGGGCCCAGTTTGATTGAAATTGATGAAGTTCCTGAGTTTTCGATTGATCAAAGAGGCTCCTCCTCAATGGGTTGCATGACGGGAATCAGGATGATTTCGTTCCTCGGTTGGCCAGGGGAAAGTGAGGATGAGTGTGGGAAGGATGCTCGATGGAGCATTGCTTCTGGCGGTGATGGAGTAGGCACGCTTAAGGTTTTCCAGGGCATGGCGGGAGAATGGTTTGAGGTGTGGCTGCCTGACTAATTTCCAGCCGGCTTCGTCTAAAAGCGGTAATTGAATCGATCTTGGTAGTTCGAATTTTTATATTTGGAGGAGATTAAGCATGGTCAGTAGCATTGTGGAGATACTGGGGACGGTGATCGATCGTGAGCGGATTGCTGATGATCTTGCAACCCGAGATCACTTTTCCCGCGATTTGTTTCAAAGTGGCAGTCCCCCTCAATGTGTAGTTAAGCCAGTCTCGGTTGACGAAGTAAGCGCCGTACTTCGAGTGGCCCACGAGCATGGATTACCTGTAGTTCCACGTGGCGGCGGTATGTCATATACCGGGGGTTATGTGGCAGATAATCCCAATGCCATCATGATGGATTTGCGCGATTTAAATCGGGTGATCAAGATTGATCCGGTGAATCGTTATGTGACGGTGCAGGCGGGTTGCACCTGGGCCCAACTGCGTGAGGCACTGGCAGACACCGGACTACGAACACCCTACTGGGGGCCCTTGTCTGGTTTGCGGGCCACTGTTGGCGGCACCGTATCCCAGAACAGCGTATTTTTCGGTTCGGTGCGTCATGGCAGTGCAGCTGAGTCGGTGTTGGGGCTGACGATGGTGCTGGCTGACGGATCACTTCTGAAAACAGGTGCTGGAGCGAGGGCATGCGGTGTTCCGTTTACCCGCTGGGGCGGTCCCGACCTGACTGGCGTATTTATCGGCGATACGGGTTCCATGGGGTTCAAGGTGGAGATCACGCTGCGCCTGATTCCAGAGTCTGAATACGTCGAGTACGGCTCTTATGCCTTTCCTGATTTTGCATCCATGCTCAATGCTCAGGTCGGCTTGGTTCAGGCGGGTCTCGGGGTGGAGACCTTTGGCATTGATGCGTACAAGGCAAAAAATTCAGCCCAGACCGGGCGCAAATTGTCCGAGGCTACCAAGACCGCGCTGGGCGTCGTGAAATCGGGCAAGTCCCTGCTGGCTGGATTAAAGAATGTGGCAGAAATGGCCATGGCTGGCACTAGTGAGGTAGAGGTCGCCCCCTATTCCCTGCATCTTACGGTGGAGGGGCGAAGCCAGCAGGATGTAGTCGATCAACTGGCGCAAGTGAAGGCTATTGTCGAGGGATGTCGAGGAACGGTCATTGCGCCGGTAATACCAAAGGCCATGCGCGGCCGACCTTTCCCTCCGCTGCGTTCAGCGCTAGGAGTGGACGGACAGCGCTGGGTTCCGGTTCATGGAATCATTCCCTTGGGAAATGTTGTTCAGGCTGTGGAGGAAGCCGAGCAGTTGATCGCCAGTTATAGCGATGATTTTGAGCGTCTGGGGGTACTGTATTCCCCGCTAACGACTAACGTGCCCAATGGTGTTTTGTTTGAGCCCTGTTTCTATTGGTATGACAAAGTCACCAGTCTACATGCGGAGGCGATTGATGAAACCGTGGCGCCGGCGTGGCTGGAGCGTCCGGATCGGGCTGAAGTTCGGGAGTTCGTTTTCAAACTTTGGCGCGAAGTGGCGGACGTGCTAGCAAAGCACGGTGCTATCAATTTCCAGATCGGGCGCACTTATCCCTATCTGGAAGAAGTCTCCGCAGCTTATCAGAACGTGCTCCAATCAATTAAAAATGCGGTAGATGTCAAAGGCATTGTTAATCCGGGCGTTCTTGGCCTTGGGCGCGGGGCGGTCGCTCGCCGATAATCTGGCTGGAAATTTCACGACATCCCAATGAAATGAGTGTGTTTCAAGTTGTGTTTCATGTCGTAACGTAGTTGGAAACATAGACAGTCGTGCATAAAAAAGGCGCCCGCTTTGGCGCCTTTTTTTTCATAAAAACAATGTGTTGATGGATTTATGTGTAGCTGGCCTATCTCTTGCTATGTCTGATGTAACTGAAGTTATGGTGTGGAGAAGTTGATGGGAGAAAAGAAGGGGAAGGGTGCGTTGTCCGGGGTAGTGATCCTGGATCTGACGCACATGCTGTCAGGGCCCTATGGGGCGATGATATTGACGGATCTGGGTGCGAGGACGATCAAGGTTGAGCCACCCGGGAGTGGAGAAGGTACGCGCCAGTTGCTGGCGGAAAGCGAGGCCTATTCGAGGCAGGGAATGGGTGCGTACTACCTGACACTCAATCGCGGCAAGGAAAGCATCTGTGTTGATCTGAAGAGCGAAGCGGGTCGGGAGGTGTTCTACGAATTGGTGAAGCATGCTGACATCGTTCTGGACAACTTCAGCGTAGGCGTAACCGAGCGGCTGAAGATTGACCATGCCACGCTCTCGGCGATCAATCCCCGAATCATCACCTGCTCGGTGTCGGGTTTTGGGGAGACAGGTCCTGGAATTCACCGGCCGGCTTTTGACCAGGTGGTGCAGGGCATGGGTGGTGGTATGTCCATCACCGGCTATCCCGGGGGCGAACCGTTGCGCTCCGGGATTCCCATTGGAGACCTGGGTGGTGGCGTATTCGGGGTTGTCGGCATCTTGGCCGCCCTTGTGTCCCGGGGGCAGACGGGTATCGGTCAGCACGTGGATATCTCCATGCTGGACGTACAGATTTCCTTGCTGAACTACATGGCGACCATGTACCTGTTGTCTGGGGATACGCCCGAACCGATGGGCAACGGACATTTTGTGCACGTGCCCTACAACAGCTACAAGACTCAGGATGGCTATCTGATCATCGCGTGTATTGGCGATGCCTTTTACGAGAAGTTTACCGGCGTGATTACGCGGGAAGAGCTGAGGCAAGAGAAATACCGCAAGCAGCCGGGGCGGTATGCGGAGAAGGCCAAGATCGACGCCATTGTGCAAGAAGAGTTGGCGCAGAACACCACGGAGTACTGGCTGGAGAAATTCAGAGAGGCACGGATTCCCTGTGCGCCGGTCAATGATTTTGCCCACGCGCTCAACGACCCCCAGGTGTTGGCACGCAACATGGTGGTGGATGTGCAACTGCAAAGCGGAGAAACCATCCAGTTACCCGGGAATCCGGTGAAGCTGTCGGAATCGGTGGATGGCAGCTTCAGCGCGCCGCCACTGTTGGGGGAGCACACGACAGCAGTGCTGAAGGAATTGCTAGGTTATGAGTCATCTCGCCTCGAAGCGTTGCGGCGAGACGGCGTCATTCAATAAGGGGGAGAGGCGAGACATGGTAGACAAGCATTATCGACTGGGTGTGGATGTGGGCGGCACATTCACCGACCTACTACTCATCGACGAGCGGACAGGCAAGACCTACTCGGCCAAAGTTCCCTCGACGCCCGGGGACCAATCCCAGGGGATCCTGAACGGCATCAATCGGCTGTGCGAACAGAACGACATTGATCCGGCGGGGATCAGCCATGTCATGCACGGTACCACGGTAGCCACCAACACCGTGCTGACGGGCTCTGGGGCGCGGGTGGGGCTGGTGACCACCGAAGGCTATCGTCAAGTACTGCAGATGGCTCGCTCCTTCGTGCCTGGTGGTCTGGGTGGCTGGGTGACTTACAACAAGCGTCCCCTGATGGCCCCCCTGGAGAACACCATCGAAGCCGATGAACGCATGGGGGCCAGGGGCGAGATAGTTCGGCCACTGAACGAGGACCGGCTGCGGCAGGATCTGCAGAGTCTCAGGAACAAGGGAATCGAAGCCCTGACCGTATGTCTGATCAACGCCTACGCCAACGGTGCCCATGAGCGACGCATCAAGGAAATTGCTCATGAGGAATTGCCTGGAATCATCGTTTCCATCTCCAGCGACGTAATGCCGGAGATGTACGAGTACGAACGCACCGAGACCACCGTGGTGAACTCCTACGTGCGTCCGGAAGTAGCGCGCTACATGCAGAACCTGCACCGGGAACTGGATCGTAAGATGCCAGGCGTCAAACTCCATGTGCTGCGCTCGGACGGCGGCTTGGCCTCGGTGGACGCTGCCATCGACGCACCTGTAAATCTGCTGATGAGCGGCCCGGCGGGGGGCGTCACTGGTGCGTTGTGGACTGCTCGCCAGTCGGGGTTCAAAGACCTGCTGACCTTCGACATGGGGGGAACCTCTACCGACGTGGCCCTGATCCAGAATGGTGTAGCCCAGACACGACGGGAGACTCGGGTCAGCGATGTGACCGTAAGAGCGCCGTCCATCGATGTGCGTACCGTGGGAGCCGGCGGTGGCTCCATTGCCTATGTGCCGGAACTGACCAAAGCCTTGCGGGTGGGACCGCAAAGTGCGGGCGCCGTACCGGGGCCGGCCGCCTATATGAAGGGTGGTGACAAGCCTACGGTGACTGACGCCAATGTCGTTCTGGGTTACCTGCCCGCCAACTCCCGGCTGGGAGGGGACATGAAAATCGACCGCACGGCAGCCCAACGAGCGCTGAGTTCCATTGCCGACGCCCTGGGCAAGAGCATCGAGGATGCGGCGGAGGGGGTGATCAACATCGTCAATGAGAACATGTTCGGCGCCCTGCGACTGGTATCCATCGAGCAGGGCTACGACCCGCGGGACTTTGCGCTAGTGGCCTTCGGTGGTGCCGGGCCGCTCCATGCCAATGCGCTGGGGCGGCTGACCGGGGCTTGGCCAGTGATCATTCCGCCCGCGCCCGGCGTGTTGTGTGCCTATGGCGATGCCACCACCCGGCTGAGAAACGAAGCCTCGCGCACCTTCATTCGTCGTTGCAGCGAAACCAGCGATGCGGAAGTGCTGGCGCTGCTGACCGAGTTGAAGGAAACGGCGTCAGGAACCCTGGATGCCGAAGGGGTGCCCCGCAAGGAACAGGAAGTGGAATATCAGATCGACCTGCGCTACCACGGCCAGGGGATGCGTCTGACGCTCAGCACTAGCCCGGAGGAGTTTGCCCGAAGCGGACTGGCGGGAGTGGAAGCCCGTTTCGATGAGCTGCATACCCAGCTGTACACCTTTGCTCTGGAGGCGCCCCATGAGCTGGTGAATCTGCGTGCCGTGGTGCTAGGCCGGGAGCCCGTGGTGGAAGCCGAGGCCTTGGCGACGGGTAATGCGGACGCCAGTGCGGCGCGGATTGAGGAAACGCGGATCTATGCCGACGGGGCGTGGCATTCGGGCCATATCTATGATCGGAACAAACTCAAGAGCGGCAATGCGGTGGCCGGTCCGGCGATCGTCGCCCAGATGGATACGACGACCCTGATTCTGCCGGGCTACACAGGTACGGTGGACCGGGTAGGCAACATCCTGATCCGTCCCAACGGCGGTCAATAACAAACGAGGAGTAGAGGCATGGTTGCCAAGATCATTCAGGCCAATCCGGCGCCCTTCAAGCAGGTCGAGCTGGACTCGATTACCCTGGACATCATCGAGAACGCCCTGCGCAATGCCCGGGCGGAGATGGATGCCGTCCTATTCCGAACGGCCATGTCGCCGGGGATTCGGGAACAGCATGATGCCTTCCCGATGATTGCCCACTGCGATGGCCGGATGGTGGTGGGCCAGTTCGGCTCCTTCATTCACGGCTTTGTTTCCGGTTACGAAGGAACCATCGAGGAAGGGGACGTGTTCCTGACCAACGACCCATACTCCTGCAACGGAGCGGTGAGTCATCTGAATGACTGGCTGATGTTGATGCCGATCTTCCAGAACGGTCGGCTGGTGAGTTGGGCGGCAATGTTCGGTCACATGACCGACATTGGTGGAAAAGTGCCCGGGAGTCTGCCTACGGATGCGACCCAGATCTTCGAAGAGGGCATTCAAGTGCCACCGGTGAAGATCTTCAAGCGAGGCGAATTGAATCGAGAAATTCTGGATCTGCTGGTGCGGAACTCCCGCATGCCGGAGTGGAACCGGGCGGACTTCAATGCCCTGGTGGCAGCACTGAGACTGGCTGAACGCCGCGTCCATGAAATTATTGACCGATTCGGCGTCGATGAATACATTGCGGCAATGACGGAAATGCTGGACCGGAACAAGCGGGCGATGAACGCCATTATCAAGATGGTGATACCGGAACAGCGCCAGTCCTTTGAGGACTACATCGACGATGACGGACTGGGCATGGGGCCCTACAAGGTCAAGTGCAGCATGTGGCGGGAAGGGGAGAAGGCCATCTTCGACTTTGAGGGGACGGATCCCCAGTCGATCAGTTCGGTGAACTTTCTGTTGAACGAAGAGATGTTCAAGATGTTCCTGGGCTCCCTGTTCATCAACTTGTTCGATCCCCAGATTCTGTTCAACGATGGTTTCTATGAACTGATCGAGGTACGCATCCCCGATGGCTCGATCCTGAAGCCGAAGCGTCCGGCGGCCCTGTCGTGCCGTACCCATCTGCTGGGACGGATCTTCGACATCATGGGTGGGCTGCTGGGCCAGGGGGCGCCAGAGGCGTTGAATGCGGCAGGCTTCTCGGATAGTCCCCACCTGATGTACTCGGGCTACAACAGCAAGGGTGAGTGGTACCAGCTGTTCCAAATCGGCTTTGGCGGCATCCCGGGACGCCCGGTGGGGGATGGACCGGATGGTCATTCCCTGTGGCCGTCATTCACCAATGTGCCGAACGAGTTCCTGGAGGCCTACTTCCCGCTACGGATCGAGCGCTACGCCTCCATTGAGGATTCCGGAGGGGCGGGAAAGCACCGGGGGGGGAACGGGGTCCATATTGCCTATCGTTTCCTGGAGCCTGGAGAAATCTCGATTCATGATGACCGCTGGCTGACCTACCCGTGGGGTGTCAATGGGGGTGAGCCCGGAAGTCGCAGCACCAAGGAGCTGGAGCGTACCGATGGCAGCAGGCAGTGGATACCGTCCAAGTGCGATCGGGTGAAGGTGCAGGCCGGGGATGTATTGCACTTCAACACCTGGGGCGGCGGCGGATGGGGCGATCCGTTGCAGCGGGCAGCGGAACAGGTGGCGCTGGATGCCGCACGGGGTCTGGTGAGCCCGGCCGGCGCTCGGCGCTATGGAGTGGTGCTGAACGAGGATCTCTCGGTCAATGGCGAAGAAACCGCCTATCTGCGCAAGAAACTCTCCGCCGAACGGGATGAACCTCTGCCGCTCTTCAATCGCGGCGGAACCCTCGAGCAGATCATGGCCCGTTGCAAACAAGACACATCCTTCGACCCGCCTACTCAGCCTCGGTTTACCAGCCGTGTTGTTCAGGAAAAGGGCTGCGTCTGAGCATGGTCAGAAACCTATCACCCAACGGCATCTTTGGCGGCCTGAAAGGAGCAGGGGACATCCTGTCCCGCAATGCTCGGAATATCGGCCACAGCCCTGGGTTGGCGTTCGAGGATACGGTGCTGACCTGGTCTCAGGTGAATGAGCGCGCCTGTCGATTTGCCAATGCGCTGCTTCGTCAAGGCATCCAGAAAGGGGACCGGGTCGCCCTGTATTCGCGCAACTGCCATCAATGGGTAGAGGCCGCCTTTGCCTTGGCAAAGATCGGTGCGGTAATGGTTACGGTCAATAATCGCCTGACTGCAGGCGAAGTGGCCTATATCCTGAATGATGCGAATGCGGTGGGACTCGTCACGTCCCAATCAGAACTGCCGGTTGCTCAGGCCGCTGCCGAGCAGGTGGATAGCGTACGTCTGATGGTGGTCATCGATCCAGTGTCAGTGACGTTGGGTGAGGGGGCTCCCTTATCCTATGAGGCCATGCTGCGCGATAGCTCCCTGCACGAGCCGAATCTCGATACGCCACTGAGTTACGACGATCCCCTGATGCTGCTATACACCAGCGGCACGACGGGCTTCCCCAAGGGCGCCGTGTATACCCACGGCAGCATGTTGATTGGCACCATGTATCACGTCCATGCCATTGGCGCCCGCAGTACCAATCGGGTGATGCTGCCTTCTCCGCTCTATTCTGCAGCGGGCGTGGCGGGGATGTATTCCCACCTCTATGTGGGAGCCTACAGCGTGATTGTAAATTTCGAGCCGACCCTGGCCTTGAAGACGATAGAGCAGCATCGAATCAGTTTCACCAATCTGGTCCCCACTACCATACAGCGCCTAGTCAGCAGGGATGACCTGTCCGAATTCGATCTCTCCAGCCTGAAAACCATTCTTTATGGCGGCGCGCCAATTCCTCTTACCGTTCTTCGGCAAGCCAGGGAAAAACTGCCTGGAGTTGGCTTTCGACAGACTTTTGCATCGACAGAGACTGGACTTAAGGGCACCGTATTGGAGCCGGAAGAGCACGATGCTGCCTTGAACAACCCGACTTGTGAACATCTGTTGCTGTCTTGCGGACGACCGCAGACCAATGTGGAAGTTGCGATCTGGGATGAGCATGGCAAGGACGTGGGGCCCGGTGTTCTGGGCGAAATCGCGGTGCGTTCGGAAGCTGGTATCAGTGGCTTCTGGAATAACCCCGGTGCTACGACCGAGGCCATTCACAACGGTTGGATCCTGACCGGCGATATCGCCCGGCGCGATGAGGACGGCTATTTCTATCTGGTGGATAGAAAAAAGGATCTGATCGTTACCGGCGCCTTCAACGTCTATCCATCGGAAGTGGAGCGTGTAATGCAGCAGCACCCAGCCGTGTATGAGGTGGGTGTGATCGGCGTGCCTTCCGAACAGTGGGGAGAAGCAATCAAAGCCTGCGTGGTATTGCGTGAGGGAGCTCAAGTCAGTGCCGAGGAACTGATCGCCTTCTGCGAAGGACGTATTGCCGGCTACAAGAAGCCCAAGTCAGTGGACTTCTTTCCCGCGCTCCCGCGCAATCCCACGGGCAAGCTGCTCTATCGCCAGTTACGTGAGACCTATTGGAAACACAGTGAAAGGAAAATTGGATGACCCATGCCATCGATATCGTCGTCAATCTTTGGAACGAGGAAGTGACGCAAAACTATCCGGCGGAGCTGGATCAATTTTGGGATCTGATCACCCTGGGTAAGGACACCACCCACAAGGGTATTTCAGTGGAAGAACAGATCCGCCGCATGGATGCCGCCAATATCCAGAAGGGACTTCTCCTGGCCACCACGGGAGGTGAAGTTGGTTCGCGGATATTCTTCGAAAAGCACATCGATATCATCCAGCGGGTGTGCCAAGCTCATCCCGACCGATTTAAGGGAATTGTCGGCATCAATCCATCCCGCATCATGGAGTGGATCGGAAAGCTGGAGAAAGGTGTCAGGGAATACGGTTTTGTCGGCGCACACATCTACCCCCATTGGTTTGGCAAGGCTCCCGATGACCGAATCTACTACCCCTTCTACGCCAAGTGTGCCGAACTTGGGGTTCCGGTCCAGATCCAGGTTGGCCATTCGGCGCAATGGTTCCTGGAAACCGTGGGGCGACCGATCACGCTGGATCGGGTGGCCATCGACTTTCCCGAGCTGAAAATCATTGGGATTCATATCGGTCATCCCTGGACCGAGGAAATGATTTCCATGGCGTGGAAACATCGGAACGTCTTTATCGGCGTCGATGCTCATGCACCTAAATACTGGGATCAGTCGCTTGTCCAGTTTATCAATACCAGAGGGCAGGACAAGGTGCTATTCGGTACCGACTGGCCGATTATCGGGTTCGAGCGCGCGATGACGGAACTGGAACAACTGGAACTGCGGGATACCCCCAAGCGCAAGCTTCTACTGGAAAACGCGGTGCGGGTCTATGGCCTGCAGGATTGGATTTAAGTTAAACCCGTCAATCAAGGAGAGAGTGTTATGTCATTTCAGAACCTGTTTATTCCTCATCAGCGCAGTGAAGAAGAGGAACGCTGGCTAAGAGAAGAGATTGCCGAGCAGGCTTCCCTTTACAACAAGATCGTCAAGGCCATGGACGATCTGGCACCCCAGAGGGATCTTTGGTACGCAGAGTTCCTCGAGCGTATTCAGACCCGCGGCTTCAATACCGATGGCGACATACGGGTAAAGATCGCGCCCGAGGACATTCCGGTTAAGCCGACGCGTCCGCATAAGGTTGTGTATTGATAACTACAGAGATTGATGAACTTAGGAGACTAAGAAATGGCACGCCCCCATATTGAACCGTTCTGCGATCGAGATATTTCATTCAAGAACATGGCCCTACCGGGATTTCGCCAGGGCTTTCGCTACAAAATGTTGTCACTGGATACCGATACCGGTGCCTGCACTATGACCGTGCAGCTGGACGGTGGTTACAAGCAGCCGCCAGGCTTCTCCTGGTCAGAGCTTGAATTGCTGGTGATCGAAGGAGAAATGAACTGGGGAGATAAGAAGGTTGGCAAGGGCCATTATTTCTTTGCGCCCGCAGGATATGCCATGCCGTCGATTAGTACCCAGCAGGGCTGTCTGCTCCTGATGATGTACAACACCGGCGAGCCCAGCTTGGTGGAAAGCGATCGCCATCACCCCTTGTGCCGGGTGGATCGGTTTCATGAGACCGACTCCTACAACGATATTCCCTGGGCGTTGGGTAATGTGACTAAGCCTAGCGTTGCATCGGGCTGCCTGATCAAGTTGCTTAACTACAATGATCGCTCTCATGCGCTGACCTTCCTTTACTGCATGACGCCGGATTTCTGGCAGGACAATATTTCCTACCATGATTGCGCCGAAGAGTCTTACCACCTGTGGGGGACGTCCTGGATGATGCAGTTTGGCGATGTGCCCACTGGTGGGTACTTCTGGCGTCCGGCCTACATCAACCACGGTGCATTTGCTAGCCAGTATGGCTGTATTGCTTTGGGACGAACAGACTCCAAGTTGTTCAACCATTTTCACTACAACCCCTGGAGTACCCCAGAGGAAAACCAACTTCGCTCGGCAGCACGGATAGCTCAGCGGGACCCGGAGCTGTACAAATGGATCATCCAGTATGGTCATAACCATCCCCATGGTCCCGAGGACTTTGAAGACAGCATGCTGAGAATTGGTGGTTCGCGGAATGAGCGGCAAGACCAACATCACGATCATTCCCACGATCACGACCATGCTCATGATCATGACCACGAGCATGGTCACTCACATGATCACGATCATGGCCATAGTCATGGCTGATCGTGAAATCCGCGGACAAATAAAGGGGACGAACTATGGAATTTAATGAACTGGCTACCTTGCGATGGTTACATATCGTCTGCATGGTGTACTGGCTTGGCGGGGAGTGGGGGGTTTTTCAGACTTCCTATAACGTAATCAACCGAGCTCTTTCAATGGGGGAACGCCGTCGCCATATGGAAACGGCCTATCGCATCGATATCCTTGCTAGAACTGGCATCATCATGCTGTTACCCCTGGGGATACACATGGGCAACATCTGGGGTACACAACCCTATGGTGGTGCTTGGCTGACTTTCTCTTGGGTGTTCTGTCTTTCATGGCTCGGACTGTGCTGGTCTGCCTTTCTTTACCGTGAAACCGATACCGGCATTCGTCTGACAAAAATAGATGAGGCAATACGTTTCCTGGTCATCCCGGCGCTGTTCCTAGCGGCAATCAGTTCGTTCCTTGGGCATGGTCCCTTCAACGCAGGCCCTGGGCAGTTGTGGTACTCCAGCAAGGTCTTCATCTATGCAATCACCTTGGTCATTGGACTAAAGTTGCGCTTCATCATGCGTGAATGGACCGTGATGTTTCGTCGCCTGGCCCAGTCGCCTGATGCCGAGACCGAAAACATTCTGGATCGATCAATCCGAACCGGGCGCCGCTTAGCGTACTTTTACTGGATATGCATTGGTTCCATTGCATATCTTGGTGCCAGCAAACCTTTCTGATTTTCTTGCTGTCGACCTTTATAGCCAGGTCTCGTGCCTGGCTTTTTTATTGCTGATCACCTCGGCTTTCATGGAGAGCGTTTGATCAGTTGCGCGGAAAACTTCGCCCTTCACATGGGTGAAAAACACTGTTACGAAAACGTTTCAGCTATGTTTCAATTGCTCCGATCACTTTTGGCGAAATCAATCTAGCAACCGCTTCATGTAATAAACAGTCGCAAAAACCGATACATAGAACGACCATTTGGGATTGCAAGATTGCTGGCCCTTAGTTTGCTTAGGTCTGTGCTAGAGGCGAGTGTGGCCTGGTTATCGATTGCTTTCCGGTGCGGGTCTGCAGAACGATAAGGAGCTAGAGATCAAAATGGTTTTCAGCGGAATGCTGTTCATCCATCTGATGTTGTTCGTGTATTGGCTTGGCGGAGACCTGGGAACCTTTTACGCCAGTTTTCACGCTACCCGTAGCAATGTGCCATTGGCGGGCAGGGCGACTGCATTCCGAATCATGATGGGCTTGGACCTAGTACCGCGCATTTGCATGCCGCTCATGTTACCCGTAGGACTGTCCCTCGCTGCTGGCGAGGGGTGGCTGACTGTGTCGGGGGAAAGCGCGGTGGCAGTCTGGCTACTGGGGTTGGCATGGATGGGGGTGGCGGTTGGGGCGCATCTTGTTCACCAAGGGGGATGGGCCAGGTTGGTACGTCGTATCGATTTCTGGCTGAGGGTTGGATTTATGGTGACTGCGGCCATAAGTGGAATAGCGGTAGTCCTCATGGAGTCGGGGCTCACATGGTTGGGCTGCAAGATGATGATCTTTGCTTCGACGGTGTTCTGTGGGTTGATGGTCCGCCGCAGCATGACGCCGGTGTTGGCGGCAATTCAGCGAACCATGGGCGGAACGGCCGAGACGGCAGATGTGGTGGCCATCGCTGCGGCCATGAAGATCTGTCGCCACTGGGTTTTGATCATATGGGCACTGTTGTTGCTGGCGGCAGCGTTCGGTCTGCATCTGCTGGGGTGAGAAATGTGCTTGCTTTGTATTCAGGACAGGATGCTCGATACGTCCGGAAGACGTGTTGAGTTGAAAACATAAAACAGGAGGAAACATGGGACACAAAACTATTCGAGGTGAGATTTGCTACACCAGTAATAAACCAGGCCGGGAAGGTATGGTGCGCGGCCGGGAGTATTTCAATGTCACCCATCAGGCGGACGGCGTGCGGGTAATGCATGCCCATTGCGAGATCGATGATGCTCCCAATGTGATCCGGGACGTGATGATGAGTCTCGACGCCGATTGGTATCCAATCGATTGTTCCGTGCGTCTGACCGTTGGCGATCGCTATGAGGGTACAGGCCTTATGTTTCTCAACGAGGGCGAGGCCTGCTGTGAGACAGTGAATCGACGTGATGGGCGTATTACTCAGCGTATCAAGCTTGATGGTCGCGTGCGCTGGCTGGGTGCGCATCCAATCTGTGGTGATGCGATGTGTCTCAAGATTTATGACCTATCACAGGGACCGGGACGGCAGTTTTTTCCAAATTTGATGCTGACCTCCCCAGACCATAGGGGTGCAACAGGCCCAATGCTGTTTACGCTCGGATTTGGCATCGAGTATGTCGGTAAGGAGCGCATCACTGTAGCTGCCGGAACCTTCGATGCCCTGCATTTTCGCTACGTGGATACGGCCGGCCAATTGCCGGAAGAGCATCCGCCCTATGACGTATGGTGTACCGACGATGGCGAATATCTATTTCTCAAGGGTGCCGTCGGTGGCTACATGCAGACCCAGTACGAACTGGCCAATGTGATTCGGGACTAAGAGGATCGCAATGGCCGCTTACATCGTAGTTCGGGCCCGGGTAACAGATCCCGGTCGGTTCTCGGCCTATGCCCGGCTGGCGGCGGCGCTGGTGCATCAATTCGGAGGGGAATATCTCGTGCTAGGCAGCAGTCTGGATGTGCTGGAAGGACAGGCTGACTCCCGCAAAGTGGTGATTTCCCGCTGGCCCGACAAGGATGCTGCCAGGCGCTTCTGGGATTCGTCAGAATATCAGGCTGCCAAGCTCTTGCGCGAAAACACCGGAGAGTTTGAGGTTGCTTTGGTGGATGGACTCTCAGCGGTGCCGAGTGTTGGCCTATGAACGAAAAACAATCTGTCCGCCGTACCTTGCTCAAGGGCCTGGCGGGTGGATCCCTGGCGCTTCCTTTTTCGGCTGCGGGCCAGGTGGCATTGGGTGCTGATATGAAAAGTAAATCACTAGAACGTTATCAGGCACTGGCGCTCCAGACGGCCTGTCAGGCGGTCAATCGATGTGCCAATCGGGAAGAGGCGCAGCAGAGGATAAGTGAAAACATTGCCCGCATCCGGGGGCAGATCATGTCAAGCAAGGTCTTTGTGGGGAGTCAGCTGCGTTTGGTCGTGCTGCCTGAGTATTTCCTGACCAGCTACCCCCAGAAGGAGACAATCGCTGCCTGGACAGCTAAAGCAGCCATCGAGCAGGATGGCGCGGAATATGGGCAGTTGGGCAGAATCTGCCAGGATGCCAAGATTTATCTCTGCGGCAATGCCTATGAGAGCGATCCAAACTTCCCAGGCCTGTGCTTCCAAGTCTGCTTCATATTGAATGACAGTGGAACACTGATTCTCCGTTATCGGCGGCTGATTTCCATGTATGGCGCGACGCCCCACGATGTCTTGCATCGATTTAAGGAAATCTATGGCGAGGACAGCCTGTTTCCTGTGGTGGATACGCCGTTGGGGCGGCTGGCCAGTGTGGCTTCAGAGGAGATTCTTTTCCCTGAGGTTTCTCGGGCCCTGGCCCTGCGGGGGGCTGAGGTACTGCTGCATTGCTCCAGCGAAATCGCCAGTCCGCGACTGACGCCGAAGGATGTTGCCAAGCGGGCAAGGGCCTATGAGAACGTCGCCTACGTAATATCAGCCAACAGCGGCGGCATTCTTGATGCTGACATTCCTTCGGCCTCGGCGGATGGCATGTCAAAAATTGTGGACTACCAGGGTGAGGTCCGCGCTGAAGCAGGCAGCGGGGAATCCATGGCTGCCCATGCTGAGATTGATATCGCCGGCCTAAGGCATAAACGTGCCACGCCGGGCATGTTCAACATTTTTTCCCGCCAGCGACTGGAATTGTTTGCCTCCACCTATGCCGGTTCGGTCTATCCCCCCAACACCATGCTGGATGCCGGTGGACAGCCCTTCGTACCTGAGCGCAGCCATTTCCTCAATACCCAACAGCGTGTGATCCAACGCCTGACTGATACCGGAGTGATTGCAGATGAATGATCGGAGCAACATGTCTAGCTTTCCTGTACGCAATCCTCGTACGGGTGAAACAGATTACCTAATGCCGGAGTTCTCATCGGAGGATGTGGCAGTCTTAGCAAAGCAACTGAGAGCCGGCCAGAAATTATGGGCCGCACGTTCCCTGGAGCAGCGGATGGCCGCCCTGAAAAGGCTGGCTGAGCAGATTGCTGCAGGGAAAGACGAACTGGTGCAAGCCGTGGCGACCGATACTGGTCGCTGGGCTGAGTCGGTTCTGGAGGTGGACAGCACAATCGGTACCATCCAGCGCTGGTTGCGGGATGCGCCATCGCTGTTGGCGCCCAGAGCGCCTCTGTCATCGGCAACACCAGGCATCATGGTTGAGCAGAATCTACGCCCTTATCCGCTGGCCGGCATCATCAGCCCCTGGAATTTTCCATTGTTGTTGTCGATGATCGATGCCTATCCTGCGCTACTGGTTGGCTGTGCAGTAATGATCAAGCCCTCTGAGGTGACGCCGCGATTTGTTCCAGTGATTCAACGGGCCATTGCCGAGGTGCCCGAGCTGGCCTCGGTGATCGGTTTCGCCACGGGACGTGGGGCCACCGGCGAGGCCGTGGTCCGCCAGGCGGATATGGTTTGCTTTACCGGCAGTGTTCGCACCGGCAAGCGGGTGGGGGCCCTGGCCGCCGAGTGCTTTATTCCTTGCCATCTGGAGTTGGGGGGCAAGGACGCTGCGATCGTCTGTGCCGACGCCGACCTCGATCGGGCTGCCAAATCTTTGGCCTGGACCAGCATGGTCAATGCAGGTCAAAGCTGCATGTCCTTAGAGCGGGCCTATGTGGATCAGCATGTTTTCGATGAGTTCGTGGAACGGCTGGTACGCGAGGTATCCGCGTTGAAATTGAATTATCCGAACATTCGCCAAGGACAGATCGGGCCAGTAATTTCTGAAGCTCAGGTTTCCATCCTGAAAGAGCATCTGGCCGATGCCAAAGCCAAGGGCGCACGGATACTTACCGGTGGCAATGTTATTCAGATGGGTGGCGGCTACTGGTGTGAGCCAACGATCTTGGTGAATACCACTCCTGACATGAAAGTTGTCAGTGAAGAAACCTTCGGTCCTATGCTACCTGTAATTCCATTTGATACGGAAGAGCAGGCAATTGAGTTGGCGAACGATTCCATCTACGGTCTTTCAGGCTGCGTATTTTCCGCAGATCTGGATCGGGCGCACCGGATTGCGGAGCGACTTGATGCAGGGGGAATCTCCATTAACGATGCCATGCTGACTGGTCTGGCTCAGGAGGCCATCAAGCAGTCGTTCAAGTCCTCTGGACTGGGTGGTTCGCGCATGGGAACAGCGAGCCTTTCCCGCTTCTATCGAAATCAGGCGATTCTTGTCAATCAGGCATCGAGCAGTGTCTGGTGTTTTCTTGTGGGGGAGAATGAGAATGGAAATGTCTAATAAGACAGCACGAGAACTCTGGCTCGAAGTAAAAGCTAATCCCAATCGGGCCCGATTCGGCTTCGGTCGCCGTGCGGCTCTGGTTAATATCGATCTGCAAAAGGCGTATACCAAGATTGATGAATTCAAAACCGCCTACGAGACCGATCCCCATCAGTTGGACTACGTCAATAGCTTGGCCGCTCAATTCCGCCAATTGAACTGGCCGGTAATCTGGACCTATGTGGCCTACATGGACTCTGGCGAGGACGCCGGCGTCTGGGGTACCCGTACCAATACACCGGACTCCCTGCAAAACATCAAATTCAAATCCCGTCGGTCGGAGTTCGACGACCGCCTACGGATCAACCGTCAGCAGGATGTAATCTACTGCAAGAAAATGCCTTCGGCTTTTTTTGAGACCCAGCTGCAATCCTTGTTGGTCTGGCATCAGGTTGATACGGTAATCCTGACTGGAGGTTCCACCTCAGGCTGCATTCGGGCCACGGCTGTGGATTCCCTTTCCCGTGGCTACCGAACCATCGTGCCGGAAGAGTGTGTAGCGGATAAGCACGAAAGCTATCACTACGCCAACCTTACCGACCTGATGCTGAAGTATGCCGATGTGGTGAGCGTGTCAGATGTCTCTGCCTGGCTGACTCAGCAGGGGGCGGACCGGGGGAATCTCGCATGAAGGAAACCCTGAGTTACTACGATTACCAAGCCTATCGTGGCCGGCCGAAGATCGTCTGGCCCAATGGCGCGAGACTGGCCTTCTGGGTCGCGCCCAATATTGAGTTCTACGAACTCAATCCTCCAGCGAACCCCAAGCGCCAGCCCTGGCCTCATCCCTATCCGGCGGTTCCGGGGTATTCCATTCGTGATTATGGCAATCGTGTCGGCCACATGCGACAAATGCGTTTGCTGGATAAGTACGGAATTCGTGGCTCCATTTCCTTGTCCGCAGCGCTCTGCCAGCATCACCCCGAGATCATCGAACTGTGCCGGGAAAGGGATTGGGAATTCTTTTCCCATGGCATTTACAACACCCGATACACCTACGGCATGAGCGAAGAGGAAGAACGGGCGATGATTCTGGATTCCATGGAGACCATAGAGCAAGCCGTCGGGACAAAGCCTCTGGGTTATTTGGCGCCCGCCTTATCTCACAGTGAAGTCACACTGGACCTTTTTGCCGAGCTGGGCGGGTTGTATACCTGCGACCTGTTTCACGACGACCAACCGACGCCCCTGCGAGTGCGCAGTGGGCGCCAGTTCGTCTCGGTGCCCTATTCACTGGAGATGAACGACACCATTGCCTATGTAGTCAACAAGGTGGAACCACGGCACTACGGCCAGATGCTGAAGGACTGCTTCGATCGCCTCTATCAGGAAGGCGCCGAGTCGGGAACCGTGATGTGTATTCCTACCCACAACTATCAGGTCAGCTGTCCCCATCGGATGCGGGCTTTTGAGGAAGCTCTGGAGTACATAACGGGTCACTCCGATGTTTGGGTAACAACCGGCCGGGAGATCGCACGCTACTACGCCGATCAGTACTGGATGGATCCATGCAGCAACAGTGCTGCCGCCGCTTCGACGGAGATCACTCATGACCGCTGACGCACAGCTGTTGAACTACCCAATGCGCCGCTATGGCATGGACCATGATCGCTATACCTGGGACATGCTTACAAACCGGTCGCCTATCCGGTGGCCGGGCGACAAACGTCTGGCGCTCTGGGTACAGGTGAATGCTCAATTTTTTCCCTTGAATCCCACGGGCAAGCCAGTCGCCATTCCCGGCAACATGACGATGCCTTATCCGGATCTTCGGCACTACACCCTTCGGGACTATGGTCATCGTGTAGGGATTTACCGTTTCTTGAAGGCTTTCGAACAATATGGCGTAGTACCTACCTACGCCATCAATGCCCGGCTGGCGCAGCATTATCCCGGTTTGGTGGCCGAACTGGCTGATGGCGCCGGCGAGATTATCGGACACTCCTGGAGCATGGATACGGCGCATGCTGGTGGTTTGATGGAGGAGGACGAACGGCAACTGATCGCCCGGTCCTTGGATGTTCTCGGCCAGAGTGTGGGGAAACCCATCCGTGGATGGTTGAGTCCAGGCAAGCTTCAAAGCCAGAATACACCGGATCTTCTGGCCGAAGCGGGCATCGAATATTTCTGCGATTGGGTCAATGATGAACTGCCCTACCGCTTCAATACCCGAGGCGGCAGTCTTTGGTCGATGCCTCTTAGCACCGAGATCGAGGATCGCTTCCTCATCATGGACAACCTGCACTCGGCCGAAAGCTGGGCCCAGCAGGTAATGGATGCATGTGATTACCTGAGCCAGGAATCAGCGCATCAGGGAGGACGCATTTTGGCGCTGACCCTGCATCCCTGGGTGCTGGGTCAGCCGCATCGAATAAGTCAGTTGGAGCGGGTACTCGAATATGTCAGCAGTCAGACCCATGTCTGGAGTGCTTCGGCCGGAGAGATTCTGGCGGATTTCGTTGCCCAGGAGAATGACATCGCATCTCCCAGGGGAACGACTTGAATCAACACAAGGAGTTGAGTCCAGCGCTCTCCTTTTGCGCCATTTGCGAATGGCGTCTTTTTATTCCGAAAGTGGTTACTTATGGACGGTAGCAGTTCAGTCGATATCCTGATCAGCGAAGTAGGGCCAAGGGATGGTTTGCAGAGTATTTCGACCATCCTGGATGCTGATCGCAAGTGCCAGTGGATTCAGGCCGAGGCTGCGGCCGGGGTGCGCGAAATAGAGGTCGGCTCCTTTGTATCTCCCAAACTTCTGCCGCAACTTGCGGATACTGCGGAGGTGGTGGCCTTTGCCCGCCAAATTCCGGGGCTTACCGTGGCTGTGCTGGTCCCCAATTTGCGAGGTGCTCTGGGGGCATTGGCAGCGGGGGCTCACAAACTGACGTTGCCTTTGTCGGTCAGCGAGACCCATAGTCTGAAAAATGTTAACCGCACCCATCTTCAAATGCTTGATGAGGCACGTGGCATCGCAGCCGCGATTCGCGAATTGCCTGCGACAGATCGTCCAAAGTTCGAGGGCGGATTGTCCACAGCCTTTGGCTGCACCCTAGAAGGCCAGATTTCTGAGCGCAAAGTGGTCGAATTGGCCGTGGCGCTGATCGAGGCGGGATGTGACGAGGTCGGGCTTTCCGATACCACCGGTTACGGTAACCCGCGCCAAGTGAAAGCGTTGACCCAGGCCATCTGGCGTGAAATCGGTGAAGAGCGACTGACCGGCATCCACCTGCACAACACCCGAGGTCAGGGACTCGCTAACGTCATGGCTGCTTTGGATGTGGGACTAACCACGATTGACGCTTCCCTGGGGGGCATGGGGGGGTGTCCCTTCGCGCCCGGGGCGAGCGGCAACATTGTTACCGAGGACTTGGTCTATCTCCTGGAGGCGATGGGGCTGCGTACCGGAATCGATCTGAATCAGCTCTTGGCAGTACGCCGTAAGGTAGATCAGTGGCTGCCTGCAAAAGATATGCATGGTTTTGTGGCCCATGCCGGGCTGCCCAGAGGGTTTTCCTCACCAACGCTTACGCCTGGCGCAGGCAATCCCGCCACCGCACAGTAATCGGAGAATTCATCATGGAAGATTTTCCGCAAGGTTTCCCTGCACTCTGCTTGCTTGCCTTTGTGCTGGGTATGAAGCACGGTCTTGATCCCGATCATCTGGCGACCATCGATGGACTGACACGTTTCAATGCCAGCGATAAACCCAGTCTGGCAAAACGTTGCGGCATGCTATTTTCGCTTGGTCATGGCAGCGTGGTAATCATGATCGCCATCTCCGTCAGCCTGTTCGCCCAGTCCTGGGTTGTGCCTGAGTGGCTGGAATTGACCGGCGTCTGGATTTCCATCGGGTTTCTTGCAGCCCTTGGATGGATCAATCTCCATGCTGTGCTTTCCACTCCACTACATACCGTCTATGCGCCGGTGGGGCTGAAAGGCCGCTGGTTGGGCAGGCTGAGCAATACGGATCGTCCCGGGCTGATCGCCTTGGTGGGGGCACTGTTTGCCCTATCCTTTGACACCATCAGCCAAGCGGCGCTCTTTGCCGTTACCGGTGCTCATTTCGGTGGTGCCCAGCATGCCATCATTTTGGGGCTGCTGTTCACTCTTGGCATGTTGGCCACCGATGGACTTAATGGTCTGTTTATCTATCGCTTGCTACGCAGGGCCGATCGCCAAGCACTGCTCTCTTCCCGAATTGTCGGCATGGTGATCGGTCTGATCAGTCTAGGCATTGCCTGCTTCGGTGCTGCTCGCTATATCTTCCCGCCGGTGAGTCACTGGAGCGAAGGCCGAGAAATGATATTGGGCCTTTGCTTGACCGGACTGGTCTCCTTTACTGTGTTTCTCGTGCCAAAAATCCAACATTTCCCTCGCCACCCTGAGCGTTAGGTGGCAATGAGCTGGAATAGGAAGCGTAGATGAGCGCCTACGGCCGAGGCTAAATATGTTGATCGCTTATTTTCTGCGCTCCACGGGTCTGTGGCAGAAAATGTTCTGGGACTGACGGTTTTTTGCTGCTAATCACGGTGGGGTGCCAGTTGTGGCCATCCGTCACCAAGAGAAGGAAGATGAGCATTACGACCAGCTGAAGTTGGGCATGTGACGGCCGCCTTCAGGCGGGGCATGTAGTGGTGGCCCCTTTGAGGGGCTAACAAACTAAAGCCCCCGGCTTTGCCGGAGGATAGTTACTTGTTCGGAGAAAAAAATGAGAGCCTATGAAATGGGCAGCCAGTCGGGGTTACCGTCACTACAAATGGCTGAGCGACCAGACCTGATACCCGGTCCTGACGAGGTGGTTCTAAAGGTTCGTTCAGTATGCCTGAATCACAGGGATCTCCTGGCCCTGTCTGGGGCCTACGGCGCCAAACGCCCCAGCAACCGGATTCCGGTATCCGACGGTATCGGAGAGGTCCTGGCAGTGGGAGCCGACGTGGTAAACATTCAGGTTGGCAGTCGCATGATATGTGACCATTTCGTAAGCTGGTTAGACGGCCCGTGGTCGCCCAATTACCTCAACCGCGATCTCGGCATCAGCCTTGATGGCTGGCTGGCGGAACAGATTCTGGTACCTGCCAATGCCTTGGTTCCCGTGCCGGATGAACTCTCGGACGAGCAAGCTGCTCCCATGGCGGCGGCTGGCCTGACCGCCTGGAATGCCGTAGTGGAGTTTGGCCACATCAAGGCAGGGGATTTGGTCCTCGCCTTGGGTACCGGCGGAGTTTCCCTTATGGCCCTGAATATCGCCAAACTTCATGGTGCCCGCGTCGCCGTCACCTCGTCCAGCGACGAGAAACTCGCCATGGTGCGAGCCATGGGCGCCGACCTTACCATCAACTACAAAACCCATCCGGACTGGGCTCATGTGCTCATGAATGCCAACAATGGTATCGGAGCCGATATCGTCATCGAAAATGGAGGCATCGCCACCTTGAGCCAGTCCATCGCGGCAGCCGCCCCCAATGCTCGCATTGCTTTGATTGGTGCTCTTGCCGGCAATAGCGACCCCGCCCTTCCCAACCTGAACAGCATCGTCGTCAAAAACCTGATCCTGAAGGGGATTACTGTCGGTAATCGTCGCACCCTGGTCGACTTTGTCCGGGCGGCCGCTGCCAATCGGATGTCGTCAGTCATCAGCCGCGTCTTCTCCTTTGATGAGGCAGCAGCGGCCTACGCCTACCTGCACGCCGGCGACCATATCGGCAAGATCATGATCCGAATGTTTTGACCGCATCAACCGAACAGTAACTGCGCCAAACATCTTCGATGTCCCAGATTCATTGTCAGGAGCAATATCCGTGAAAAAAGCTTATATCGACCTTCCGGAAGGACAAATGCATTACCGTACGGCCGGAGATGGCCCCCCCCTGCTGTTGCTTCATCAGGCACCTTTGTGCTCTCTTGAATGGGAGAAGGTCATTCCCCAATTGGCCAGGAATTACCAGGTCATCGCCCCCGACATGATGGGGCACGGCAATTCCGACGACCCGCCCCGCGAGTTTGAAATGGAGGACTTCACCCGAACTACTCTGCAGTTTATGGATGCGCTCGGTATCAAACGCGCCATCCTTGGGGGCAACCACTCTGGTGCAGCCCTCGCCCTTTCGATTGCAGTCAATCATCCAGAACGGGTTAGCCACCTGATCCTTTCCTGTGAAATGCTGGTCACTCGAGAGGAAATCGATGCCTTCCTGGAAAAAATCAAGAACACACCTATGTCTCGGGATCTCCCCATGGATGACCAAGGCAAGTTTCTGGTCGAAGCCTGGGGGCGATACAAACTGCTGGCCCCGACCGCATCCCCTGCCACTCGTTTCCTCCCTTTCGTTATCGGTCAGGAGGCCAGGCTAAGGCCCTTTGACGCGCATTACGCCGTGCTGCGCTGGCTTCGAAAAGCCGATCGGATGCCCCAGATTCAGTGCCCAACGCTGGTTTTCGGCCCTGAAAATGATCTGTTTTTCAACATCCCACGCATGAATTCCGCACTCACCCGAATTGCCGACTGCCAGACGGTGATCATCAAAGATGCCGGTGCCATGTGTGCCTTCGAAAAACCTACAGAATTGGCATCCGCCATCCAGAACTTTATATCAGCCTCAATGCCTCGTTAAGCCTTTCAGAGCAGAATAATGTGCGTTGGTAGCTGAAATTCAACCGATAGGTGGCCGGGCGATCAGTATTTTTTGTCATGAAAGTAAGAAAATTTTTACTTTGTTCATCCGTTGTTCTGTTCAGTGATGTATCAGGGGCGTTTGACTCAGTCGAGTTATCAACGGTCGAGGTCCGCGCCAAAGCGGAGAATCTTGAAGGAATTACGTCGGCAGCAAACGAGGGCATCGTGTCCAGTCAGCGAATTTCGGCGGTGCCGATTCTGCGCCCGGGTGAATCTCTGGAGATGGTTCCCGGGCTCATCGTCACCCAGCATACAGGTGATGGCAAAGCTAATCAGTATCTCTTGCGTGGTTTCAATCTGGACCACGGCACTGACTTTGCGACCTATGTAGGTGGTATACCGGTGAACATGCCCACACATGCTCACGGGCAAGGCTACACTGACCTGAATTTCCTCATCCCCGAGCTGATTGACCGGGTGAGCTACCGCAAAGGCCCCTACTACGCAGAAGAAGGAGACTTCTCCTCTGCCGGCGCGGCACATATCGACTACTTCCGGAAGATTGATGGAACCTTGGCCCAGATAACTGTCGGCCAGCATGGCTATGCTCGCAGTCTGCTTGCTGGCTCGCCAGAACTGGGCGGTGGCAGTCTCCTGTATGGCCTTGAATTGTTCCACAACGACGGTCCTTGGGAGGTTCACGAGAACTACCGAAGGTTGAACGGCATCCTGCGTTACAGCCAAGGGACGCGTTTTGACGGGTTTTCGATTACTGGGATGGCTTACAAGGGAGACTGGACCTCCACCGACCAGATTGCCCAAAGAGCCATCGACAGCGGTCAAGTCAATCGCTTCGGGACACTGGACCCAACAACCGGGGGCAAAACCATCCGTTACAGCCTGTCGGGAGAGTGGGCTAAGCGGGGCGAGAACAGTCAGACCAACGCCAACATCTGGTGGCTACGTTCCGGCCTCGACCTCTGGTCGAACTTCCAGTATTGCCTGAGCGATTACGCTGCAAATGGCAACTGCAATACCGGCGACCAGTTCAAACAGTCTGAACGTCGAGATGCCGTTGGTTTCTTCATCTCTCATGCGCTCTATGATAAATGGGGGGGGCTGGATGTCACGAACTCCTTTGGTCTTCAGAGCCGAATCGACAAAATTTATCCTGTCGGTCTGTACAACACATCGGCTCATACCACCTACAACACGGTTCGTGAAGACAGCGTGACCCAGCGCAGCATAGGGTTCTGGGCTCAGAATGAAACTCGCTGGACCTCGTGGTTCCGTTCTGTGCAGGGGTTGCGTGCAGACGCCTACGATTTTTCGGTAGATTCCAATATCGCTGCCAACTCCGGGAAAGCTAACGACCAGATGGTCACGCCGAAGCTGTCGCTGATATTTGGTCCCTGGCAGAAGACGGAGTTGTACCTCAACTACGGACATGGCTTCCACTCTAACGATGCACGCGGTACTACGATTTCCTCGGACCCGAGCAATCCAAGTACATCGCTCGATAAAGTCAATCCGCTGGTTCGCACCAAAGGCTACGAAGTCGGTGTTCGCACTGAGGTTGTCCGAGGGTGGCAATCCACCATCTCGTTGTGGCAACTGGATGCCGCTTCAGAGCTGTTGTTCGTAGGTGATGCGGGCACGACTGAGCCATCGCGCCCCTCGCGCCGCTATGGGGTAGAGTGGACCAACTTCTATAGACCGACCAATTGGCTGGCTTTCGATGCAGACTTGAGTTGGTCTCATGCTCGGTTCAAAGATACGGCACCTGAGGGAGATTACATTCCGGGCGCTGCGACCACGACTGCCAATGTTGGCGTTACGATCGACCATATGGGGCCATGGTTCGGTGCGTTGCGGATGCGATACTGTGGACCTCGTCCGTTGATTGAAAACAATTCGGTTGGGTCACAGGCTTCTGTGCTGACCAATTTGCGCCTTGGTTATCGCATCGACAAGCGAACCAACATTGCGCTTGATGTCTATAACGTGTTCGACCGTAAGGCGAACGACATCGAGTATTGGTATGACTCACAACTGGCGAATGAAACTAGTTCGGTTTTTGACCGCCACGTTCATCCGACTGAACCACGGACGTTCAGAGTAACGCTTGCTCATCGATTTTAGGGCGGGCATCGGGGAAAGATGTCGTCAAATGACCGCTTACAAAAAAAGAAACGATGCCTCTCACTGAGCACGGATAGCGGGCCTTTGCCTCCTGCCCATTGAGCCCTGCCGGGCTTCCCCTCTGTTTCATAGGCGTTCCTTCATGTTTCAGCTTGCTTTGCTTTCCAAAGCGCCGAGACACGAAGAAGATCACTTCAGCCTTTCTTTCAATAGGTTGCAAAACTCCCTCGGAGTTGGCAAAGCAATTGCTAACAAGCAAGCACCATCGTTTCGCGTAAGGAAATGCAATGCAACCGACTGTTCGCCCGTTGAGTGGTTTGCGGGTCATTGAATTTACCCATATGGTCATGGGGCCGGCAATGGGAATGATCCTTGCGGATCTGGGCGCCGAGGTTATCAAGATCGAGCCGGTGAAAGGAGACAACACTCGGCGCTTACTGGGCTCGGGGGCAGGGTACTTCCCGATGTATAACCGCAACAAACAGAGCCTGGCAGTGGATACCCAGAGTGAAGCGGGAGGCGCCCTGGTGCGTCGTCTGATTAATAGGGCGGATGTTTTAATCGAGAACTTCAAGCCCGGAGGGATGGCGGCTCAGGGATTTGGCTACGATGAACTCTCGCGCACCAATCCCGGCCTGATTTATTGCTCGGCCAAAGGTTTTCTCTCCGGTCCCTACGAACATCGCACTGCGCTGGACGAGGTCGCCCAGATGATGGGCGGGCTGGCCCATATGACCGGTCTGCCGGATCGTCCAATGCGAGCGGGGGCCTCGGTGATTGATGTCACTGGGGCCATGTTCGGCGTTATCGGCATTCTGGCTGCCCTGGAAGAGCGGCACAGGACTGGTCTGGGCAAGGAGGTGAAGGCATCTCTCTATGAGACCACCGCTTTCCTTGTGGGGCAGCACATGGCCCAGTATGCAGTTACCGGCAAGGAAGCACCGCCAATGTCCGTACGTCTTTCGGCCTGGGCGGTCTATGACATTTTTGAGGCCAAGGATGGGGAGCGCGTCTTCATTGGTGTGGTGAGCGATACCCAATGGAAGAAGTTTTGCGAAGCGTTCCGGCTGACAGAATTTTCCGCTGACCGTAGTCTGGACAGCAATTCCGACCGGGTATTGCAGCGTGAACGCATTCTGTCGGTTTTGATTCCCCTGTTCAAGACCTATAGCAAGCAAGTACTAATGGATAAGTTGGAGCACACAGGGCTGCCCTTTGCACCAGTAGCGCGCCCCGTTCAGCTCTTCGATGACCCGCATCTAAGTGCAGAGGGGGGATTGGTTGAGTTGACCTTGCCGGGAGGGAGCACAACCCGCCTGCCGGCACTGCCTTTGGAGATGGATGGACAGCGAGCCGGCTGCTATCGGGACTTGCCAGCTATTGGTGAAAGTACATCTGAGGTGTTGTCCTCCTTGGGACTTACTGCAGAAGAAATCTGCGAACTGGCAGATGCCGGTGTTATCGGATTGAAGGCCGCCTTATGAGCCACCCGAGAAGTCTGTTCGAAAAGCTCTGGGCATCCCATGAAGTGGCGAGCATTTCAGAGGATGTGTCCCTGCTGCACATCGATCGGGTCTTTCTCCATGAGCGTATGGGGGGGGTGGCCCTGAAGGCGTTACGCGATGCCGGTTATCCGGTGCTACACCCCGAGTTGGCCTTCGTGACCCTGGACCATATCGTGGATACCCGACCGGAGCGGACATCATGCACCAAGGTTCCAGGTGGCGAAGACTTTATCAAGGTGACACGGGAGGAATCTGCCGCCAGCGGCCTAAAGCTTTTTGACGTGGGCGATCCGGATCATGGCATCGTCCATGTGATATCCCCGGAACTGGGCACCGTTTTACCTGGCCTGACCCTTGTTTGTCCGGATAGCCATACTTGCACCCAGGGTGCCTTAGGGGCTCTGGCCTGGGGTATCGGTTCCTCCGACGGCGAACATGCCTTAGCCACCCAGACGTTGCGGGTTGCCCGCCCCAAGTCCTTGCGTGTCACCTTCAATGGAAAGCTTCAGGCAGGCGTAACGGCCAAAGACCTGATGCTGGCGTTGATCGCTCGCCACACTGCGGTGGGCGCTCAGGGCGGGGTGGTGGAGTTTTGCGGCAAGGTGGTCGAGGCTATGTCCGTAGAAGAACGGATGACCCTTTGCAACATGGCCGTGGAGTTCTCTGCATTCAGCGCCTTGATAGCCCCCGATCAAAAGGTCTTCGACTATCTCGCTGGCCGGCCTTACGCGCCCCGGGGCGCTGCCTGGGACGCGGCTGTGGAATCTTGGCGATTCTTGAAAAGCGACCCCGGCTGCCATTACGACCTGGAACTGTCTCTTGATTGCGATCAGATATCACCGATGGTCACGTGGGGAACCAGCCCACAGCACGCGGTTGCAGTGATGGATCGGGTGCCCGATCCGGAGACGATGGCTGCGGGTACCTCCGGGGCTTCGGCACAGAAGGCGCTTGCTTACATGGGGGTGGCGGCAGGGGTACCAATGGAAGTCATTCCCATCGATGCTGTGTTCATCGGCTCATGTACCAACAGTCGTCTGTCGGATCTGCGGGCGGCCGCAAGGATTCTGCAAGGGCGGAAAGTGGCACCAGGCCTGCGTGCCATCTGCGTTCCAGGCTCGGCTCGGGTGAAGCGCGCAGCCGAGGCGGAAGGACTCGACAAAATCTTCCGGGCAGCGGGTTTTGAGTGGCGTGAGCCAGGCTGCTCCATGTGCTTCTACGCCGGAGGAGAACATATGGGAGAAAAGGCGCGAGTGATCAGTACCACCAACCGGAATTTCGAGGGGCGCCAGGGACCAGGTACGCGTACCCATCTGGCCAGTCCATTGACGGCTGCCGCCTCGGCATTGACCGGACACATCTGTGATCCCCGGCGGTTTCTGGAGGGAAAAGATGACGAAGTTTGAAGTTCATCATGGCGTCGTATCTGCGCTCATTCGCGACAACATTGATACCGACGTGATTATTCCTTCCAGGGAAATCAAGGCCGTCGCCAAATCAGGTCTGGGGCGTGGATTGTTTGCCGGCTGGCGCTACTTGGACCCGAATAGCCGAGAAGAAAATCCGGATTTTGTGTTGAACCGTCCCCAGCAGCGGAATACCTCGATTCTGCTGACTGGTGAGAACTTTGGCTGCGGCTCCTCCCGGGAGCATGCGGTATGGGCTTTGGCGGAATATGGCATACGGGTGGTAATCGCACCCAGTTTCGGTTCCATATTTTTCTCCAACTGCGTACGGAATGGACTGTTACCGGTAGTGCTGGACAAGCGCACGGTGGAGGCAATTGCCCTGGAGACAATTAATGATCCCCAGAAGCAACTGCTGGAAGTGAGTCTGTTGCAGATGACCGTCACCACGGCTCAAGGGCATTGTCATCAATTTGCCCTGGAGCCACTGGCCCGCGAAATGCTCCTGAAGGGACTTGACCCTATTGCCCTCACCCTGGAAAACATTGAGCAAATTGAGGCATTTCAGTTGAATGACCGTCAGATACGGCCCTGGGCCTATCTGTCTCGCTGAGAAAAGATGATGAAGAAAAAAACCTTGTACGACAAATTGTGGAATGACCATCTGATCCATCAAGCAGATGATGGATCAACGCTAATCTATATCGACCGCCAACTGATCCATGAGGTTACCTCACCCCAAGCCTTCGAGGGCCTGCGCCTGGCCGGGCGCAAGGTCTGGCGCATCGCGGCCAATCTAGCCTCGCCCGATCACAATGTCCCAACGCTGGATCGCCATATCATTTCAGATCCGGAATCTCGCGCTCAACTGGCCACCCTGGATGCCAACTGTGCCGAATTCGGGGTGACCGAGTTTCGTCTCGATGATGTCCGTCAGGGCATCCTTCATGTGTTATCACCGGAGCAAGGGGGGTCTTTGCCCGGAATGACCATCGTCTGCGGTGACTCCCATACCAGCACCCACGGGGCCTTGGGCTGCCTTGCCTTTGGCATTGGTACTTCCGAGGTTGAACATGCTATGGCCACCCAGACCCTTTGGCTGCAAAAAGCCAAGACCATGCGGGTCTCTTTCGACGGCACGCTATCTCCGGGCGTCAGCGCCAAAGATCTAGCCCTCCATCTGATCGGCCAGATCGGCACGGCAGGTGGCACCGGCCATGTGATCGAGTTTAATGGCCCCGTGGTACGTAAGATGTCCATTGAGGGGCGGATGACCCTGTGCAACATGGCTATCGAGGCCGGGGCCCGTTCCGGCATGGTGGCGGTAGATGAAATCACTTTGAATTACGTCAAAGGCCGGCCATACGCCCCGCAAGGAGAACTGTGGGAGGCTGCCTGCTACGACTGGTTGCAGTTGCGCAGTGATGAGGGCGCGACTTTTGACCGGGATATCCGTATTGATGTTTCCACCATAGCGCCTCAGGTCACGTGGGGAACCTCGCCGGAAATGGTGTTATCGATTGCCGAGCGGGTGCCGGATCCGGCACAGCAGGTGGATCAGGTGCAGCGGGCAGCCTACCAGCGGGCGCTCGACTATATGGGGCTCCGAGCGGGCGTGCCCGTCAGCGAGATTACCGTCGACCGTGTATTCATCGGCTCGTGTACCAATTCCAGGATTGAGGATCTCCGTTCTGCCGCTGCGCAGATTAAGGGACGGAAGGTTGCTTCATCGGTAGTGGAAGCCTTGGTGGTTCCTGGATCCGGGTTGGTCAAGGCCCAGGCCGAGAAAGAAGGGCTGGACCAACTGTTCATTGCGGCAGGCTTTCAGTGGCGCGAGCCCGGTTGCTCCATGTGTCTGGGCATGAATGCGGATCAGCTCCGCCCCGGCGAGCGTTGCGCCTCTACTTCCAACAGGAATTTCGAGGGTCGCCAGGGAGCTGGCGGTAGAACCCATCTGGTGAGCCCGGCCATGGCGGCTGCGGCAGCGATCGCCGGACATTTTGTGGATATCCGGGAGTGACAATGGAAAAATTTACTACGCTGGACGCTGTTGTAGCGCCCTTGGATCGACCTAACGTCGACACCGACGCGATCATCCCGAAACAGTTTTTAAAATCGATCCGACGCACAGGATTCGGCGAAAATCTTTTCGATGAATGGCGTTATCTGGATGTCTACGATCCGCGCAAAGGCAACGAAGGGCGGACAAAAAACCCTGACTTTGTGCTGAATCAGCCGGCCTTTTCCGGCGCAGCCATTCTGCTCGCGCGCGACAATTTTGGCTGCGGCTCCAGCCGCGAGCATGCCCCCTGGGCACTGCGGGATTTCGGGATTCGCTGCGTTATTGCGCCAAGTTTCGCCGATATTTTCTACTCCAACTGTTTCAAGAATGGATTGTTGCCGATCAAACTACCGGAAGCTCGTGTGGACCAGCTCTTTGCACAGGTTCAGGCACAACCGGGATGTAGTTTCCGCATCGATTTGGAGCGGCAGGTCATTTTGACCTCGTCGGGGTGGGCCATTCCTTTTGAGATAGATGCCTATCGAAAATATTGCCTGCTCAATGGCCTGGACGAAATCGGCGTTACCCTGTTGAGCCATGTTGATCAGATCAAGGCCTATGAGGCCTCTCGTGCTCAGCGTCGTCCCTGGCTGCCGGTAGCTGCCGACTAGCATGCGAGTGGAGGCCAGGCTGGCAGAGAATCCAGGCACAGAACTATTGGGAGCGACCCTCTGTGTGCCTGATCTACAACAGGCCATGGCCTTTTATGGGAATATTTTGGGCCAGGTGCTGGTCTCGGAAGGCCTGGTCGGAGAGCTTGAGGCCCTGGCGTGGGATGCGCCGGCCATGCGTGGCGCCGCCTGCTGCCTACTCCGGCCACCCCGCAATGCTCCGGTGTTTCTGCGCTTGGTGCAAGCAACGCACCCCGCTGATTATGAGCCGGGCCGGCACTTTGGCTGGAATGCCCTGGAGTTCTCAGTGGCCGACGCGGATACTTTGCATGAACTGGTAGCCGACCATGGCCTGAAGATCCTTAGTCCACCGGAATGCCTTGAAATCAGCAACGACCTCTACGCCCTGCAGGCGAAGGGCTTTGCCGGGGAATGGCTGCGTTTCATCCAAATTCTTCGGCCCAGTACCGTGAGTGATCTGCCAGTGGCCCGCTGTAAGGTGGACCGGGTCTTTATCGCTGTACTTGCGAATCACAACCAAATAGAAAGCATCCGGTACTACAACCGGTTACTGGATCTGGAGACTGGCGGCAACTGGAACTGCGCCTATCAAATTATCAGCGAGGCATTCGTGCTACCGTCAGAGACGTTTCACCGCTTTAGCACCTGTCGATCCGGCCGAAACGTGCTGCTTGAGGTCGATCAGTATCCACGGCAAGGCCGTGCAAAGCCCCGCGCCCCCGCGAGCCTAAACCCTAGCATCGCGCTGGTTTCGGTGCTGGTATCCCGACCACCTGAGGCTGCTTTATGGCTCTCACTACCGAGGGTACGCACCGAAATGCCCTATTGCGGTCGGACCGTGGAAGTACCGAGAGGTCCCGACGGGGAATTGCTGGAGATCGTTTGGTAGCCGGCATGCAGGTACGTAATCGATGATGAGTTTCCAGAAGACGATATTTGTGTCAGCTGAAATATTCCTTAAGAGGTCTTTCTGTCCAATTAGAGGCTCGTGATGCTCTGTCCACCTCCAGTGGGAATGACTTTGTGGACCATTCGGACAGCGCATAAACGTTGGTTCCAGCGTCGCAATCGGCCTCTTGCAATCGTTACCCTTAGGCAGCACACATGGCGCTAGAAGGACATCATCTGCCGCCGATAGAGGGCATACGCCGTATCTGGGTCAGTTTGGTAATTGCCATTGTGGGCTTCGTCAATACCCTGGAAATGTCAGTGGCGTATCTGGCACTGCCGTCCATTGCTGGGGATTTGGGGGTATCTCCACCCCAAGCAACCTGGGTGATCACATCCTTTGCGGTTACCTGTGCCGTCGTAACGCCACTGTCCGGATGGCTCAGCGCCAGGGTTGGGCAGGTTCGTTTGTTCATTGCCACACTGCTGCTGTTTGCCCTGACTTCCCTGCTTTGTGGCCTGGCCAACAGTCTGCCGCTGTTGATTATCGCCCGCTGCCTGCAGGGGGCGGTCGTTGCGCCCATGATGCCTGTTTCTTTCGCTTTGCTGCTTCAAGCCTATCCACCCAATCGGACTGCCCAGGCCATGTCGATTTCGATGGTGGCAATGATGTGCGCTCCCATCGTCGGACCAGTCATTGGTGGTTGGCTTACGGAACATTTCTCCTGGCCCTGGATTTTCTATATCAATGTCCCGATTGGACTGGGGGTTGCTGCCTTGTCCTGGCAACTATTCCGGGACCGAGAGTCACCCAGAATCCGTCTGCCTGTGGACATTATCGGATTGGTGCTGTTGTGCATCTGGGTAGGGGCATTGCAGATCATGCTGGACAAGGGACGCGAGCAGAACTGGTTCGAATCGAGTGAGATTCAATTGCTGGGAGTCACATCGCTGGTGGCGCTGGGGTACTTCCTGATCTGGGAGTGGTATGAGAAACATCCCATCGTTGACGTTCGACTCTTCGCCAATCGAAGTTTCATGCGGGGTGTGGTCGTCAATAGTCTCTGGGCCTTCGTGTACCTTGGCAACATGCTGTTGTTGCCTCTGTGGCTGCAGCAGTCCGCTGGTTACACCGCCACTTGGGCCGGTCTCGTGGTCGCGCCGGGGGGCATTGCGGCTGTGCTAATGCAGCCTTTTGCTCATCGACTATTGCAGCGCGGTGGAGTGCGGGTCCTGGGGAGTTGTGGGCTGGCGATGCTGGCGCTGTCGGCCAGCCTTCGGGCTGGCTTTACATCGGGCATTGCGCCCGAACACGTACTGCTTGCACAGGTTTTCAATGGCATTGGCTCCACCTGCTTCACGCTAGCCAGCAGCATGATGATTTTCAGCGGACTGAGCCAGTGGCAGATCGCCAGTGCCACAGGGATGGCATCATTTGCGCGGCTGATGGCAATTGCCACAGGTACATCCTTCGCCGTGACCTACTGGGACCGGCACACCATGCTGCATCGAGGTGACTTGATCACGCATATCACGCCCGACTCATCAGGCGTAGGGGAATTTCTCTCAGTCTCTCCGGTTGGTGCCGAGGCCCCCGCCCTATCCCTGTCGCTGATTGACAGGCTGCTGATGGTTCAGGCCCAGACCTTGGCAGCAAATGATTACAACTGGCTGTCCGTCATGCTGTTTATCGGATTGATCAGCCTAGTCTGGCTAAGCCCGGGTGGTGCTGGCCGGGGCACAAAAAATATCGATGTGTCGGCCCATTGATCATGTTCGTGTTTCAGTGAGTCTTTCAATCTGCTTTTGCACGCCTCAGTGAACTAACAAGTCGAACTGCGGGGCATAGTGCAACCTGGCCTAAGCTCAGCCATCGGCATCGAAGTTGCGTGGCTTCTAGGCAATAAATGTATTGGCCTGCAACTGGAGAACCCCTTGCCTCTGAGCAAGACCGAGCGAAATTATTTCCTGGACAGCCTGCCGGATCTTCGTCCGAATCGAACCGGGGGCAATTCATGGAAGCCTGGTACTGGGCCCGGATGTCTCATCTGTTCTGCTGGTGGCAACCCTTGTCTGTCGAGTCGGCACGGATAGCACCCGCTCCGGCGCCCCGCAAGGTGCAACAGGAGGCCACGGCACTGATTCAGGCAGGCGATAACTTTGCTGCTTTGGCAACACAGGTGCTGTCCGTGGATATCACCCAGGCACTGCGAAGTCTTTCCTGTGGGTGCAAGATTACCTGGAACGACCCCGCCTTCACGCCCATGGTCGGAAGGTTGCAGGCGTAATTGCTCGGTGACTGGAGGGAATTGGCAAGCCCCTGAATATGGCGTGAGGCAATTTTGTCACGGGGCTATCATGCTCACATGCCTGGGCGGCGAAAATGGAATACTCGGCGCTTGTAGCCGCTGATTCTGAATGCCACGGCAAGACGCAAATACGTGACATGTTTCGAAGATAGGGCGGATCGCGTCAATGCGTGCATGCTGTGTATCTCCTTTATTTCAGAGCTGGTTCAAGCTCTCTGGATATTTGAAACACTGCGTCATGCGAATTGAAACATCGGCGCGAATCGCTAGTTTTCGTAAGAAGTGACAGATCTGGAAATTCATGGACTTATTCGGGGCGGCAATTAACTGGCCGTGTTCTTGCTTAGTAGCCACTGTGGCACTGCTTGATGACATCCGAAGCGAGGGGCCAAAGACTTCGGGATCGCGTGAAGATCATTGTTGTGGTGTTGGCTCGAAGGTATTGGAACTACGCAAATAACATCGTTTGGAGACATTAGGAATGAACTCACTAAGAACCTATAGCCTGGGCCTTGGGGTTGCCTTGGCAATGATCGGTACTTCGGCCCATGCCCTCGATTTGAAAAAAGCGGAGGATGCGCAGCTTGCGATGCTGAAGATCACGGGCGATATTAGTGGTAAGGATGTGTTTAAGGACTGGACTACCAACATTTTTGCGGTGGTTCCCGGGGAAGCGCCCAAATTGATCCTGAGAATGCAAGGCTACAACGTACTGCGTTTGGAAAAACAGAAGGACGGAAGTTGGAAGTCAATGTCCAGGGAAGTTTCCTATTACCAGGATGTTAAAACCGGCAAGATCATCGGCAAGTGGCTGAATCCCTATATTGGTGAGGAAGTGGACGTAGTACAGGTGGCCAATGATCCGGTCAATGCCAGCTTTCCTTCGCCCAAGCCCAACGAAAAGGGGCCCTTCGAAAACTTCGTGATCAAGGGGGAGGTTGCCACGCTGCAATGGGATATTCCCTTGAGGTATCCGAATGCCCTGCAGGGAGCGGAGTTTGAGATGGAGTCCACCGGAACGACCTATCTGGCGTCGGAGCATTTCCTCTATTTTGCAAATCCAAAAGATGTGGTCAGTGACAAGACAACCACGACCCCGGTCCATTATGCATGGTTCCGCACGGGCCCTTGGCTGCCTTGGATGAAGATGGGGCAACGGCCCGGTTACTTGATTTACAGCGGCAATGGAAAAAAATTAAAAAGCTTTGACGAACTTCCCGCAGAAGTGCGCGAATTCACTCTGAAGAATTTTTCCGCCTATACCCAGGCCCCTAAAGAGTTCGTAACCCCCAATGAAACCAGCTGGAGCTATTACAAAAAGCTCAAACAGACAGGTCAGTTGCCAGGCCCGAACCCCAAGTGATTTGATGGGTGACGCCGCATCCGGCGTCGCCCAGTGACGGAGCTGAATTTGATATGTATTTCCTAAATTGTTGCTTGATTGCGGGAATGGCGGTCATGCTGGGGCTTCTGCCGCTTGGCGCCCTGGCTGCCGATTCTCCGGGAGAACAAAGTTTTCTTAAGCATTGCGCATCCTGTCATCAGGTTGGTGGCGTTGGTTTGACTGGATTGGCCCCCCCCTTGACGATTCACAAGTCGAGCAGTTTGGGGGCGAGGACTCTGCTTCCTGGCGGGCGGGAATACATTCCTCGCGTAATGCTCTATGGTCTGGTGGGTTTGATTGAGGTAGGGGGGGAACGCTTTAGTGGACTGATGCCATCGTTCTCGCAAATCGAGGATATTGAACTAGCGGGTATCGCCAATTATCTGATCCGATCCTTGAATGAGACGGTTGTGCCTAACGAATTTTTAGCCTATTCGGCGGAGGACTTTGCTGCCAGTCGTGGCAAAGGCATGAGGCAAGTGGATATGTACAAGATGCGACGGAATATGGAAAAGCAAGTTACGGCAGCTACCAACGAAGGAGGGCGCTAACCATGAGCGCTGATCCAGTTCGGCGCCGCATCATTCAGGGCATCGCAGCCGGTGGACTTTCTCTTGCTCTGCCGTCTTGGGCTAAAACGCGGCACCAGGAGTTTGATGCTGTCATCATTGGCGCCGGCCTATCGGGCCTTTCATGTGCTTTGCAACTTGAAATGTTGGGATTCCGAGTCGGCATGGTAGAGGCCCGTGATCGTGTTGGGGGGCGTGTCTGGACCCTTGGACAAATGGGTGCCGTGACGGATGCAGGTGGGCAGATTGTTGCAGGTGATTATGCCCGATTCAAAGGCTGGGCAAAACAGCTCAACGTGCCATTGGAGCCTCTGGATACATCAGATATGAGCAGTGTGATGTCCATTGGTGGCAGCCTGATTAAGGGCTCGGAGTGGGCCACATCAAAGGCCAACAAGTTACCGGAGGCGAGAAAAAAAACCTTGCCGATGGCTCTGATTTCCAGCTTCATTGACGGGGATAACGTCCTAACCTCACGAACTGACTGGACTGACTCACGACATCAGTCCCTGGACCAAACTAGTTTGAAGGACTTTCTCATCAGCCGAGGCGCCGATGAGGAAGCCCTGCGTTTGATGAACATTTCTCCCAATACCAATGATTTGGCGACAACCTCGGCACTTTGGGCGATACGCGAACACTATCGCCGCAAGCACGGTGGCCGAGATCCTGGCACGGGAAAGCTAGAACTGTTGCGAGCATCGGGTGGAAATTCGCGCTTACCGGACGCGATGGCCAAAGCTGTCCAAGGGACGATTATGTTGAATACGCGGGTCAAGGCGATCCGCTGTGATGATCACGGTGGAGTAGTTCACTGCAACGATGGTAGGACGCTCAAGGGAAAGGTCGTCATTTCGACGCTGCCCTATTCTGTGTTGCGCTCAATTCGCATTGATCCAAAGCCAGAAGGGATTCTACAGACGGCCATTGACACCATGCCCTATACGGCAATTACTCAACTCCATTTTCATATCCAGAGGCCCTTCTGGGAAGAGGATGGTCTGCCCATCAGTATGTGGACAGATAGTCTCATTGAACGGGTCTTCGTTAATCGGGATGAGCATCGGGTTCCGCGAAATATAACGGTGTGGATTGATGGAGCACAGGCGCAACAATTTGACAAAATGCCACCTGCGCAGCAGGTTCGCAGTGTGATTGATGATCTGGCGAGGATCCGTCCCTCCACCAAAGGTGCCCTGCGATATGAACTAACGCGCAGTTGGGGGCGCGATCCGTTTAATCGAGGTGCCTACTCGCATTTTGCGCCAGGGCAATGTATACCTTTTGCAGCAAATCAATCCAGGGCGATGAGCAGACTGTTTTTCGCAGGCGAGCATACTTCTATTGTTTTCGCGGGCATGGAAGGTGCCTTGGAATCTGCAGATCGCGTTGTAGGTGAGGTGATTGATGTGCTTTAAATCAGCTTCCTTGGGGGGGCCTTCTCCATGGCATTGAGACTTTCTCCGCGAGAGAACTATCGTATGTTGGTGCTGGGGGGATGCGGTGGAATCGGGCGGGCATTGGTAGATCTGGCTTTGAGTGACGGGCTGAAAGTCGCTGTGTTCGATCTGCCGCAGGCCAACTTAGAATGCCCATTGCCACGCGATGTTGTATTTCATGAGGTGGATGCCACTAATCAGGCTCAGTTAAGCTCTGCAATGAACTACCTAGTCCAGCGCTGAAGGGGGCTTGATGGACTTGTTAATTTGGCGGGCTACATGGGGGAGAAAGCCTCTGTCAATGATTTTCACTTATCCGAATGGGACGCGATTTTTTCAGCCAGTTTTAGTTCCACGCTCAATGGATGTCGGGTAGCAATGCCTTACCTCAATGAGTCCGAGCATATGCCCGCGATTGTCAATATGTCATCGGGTCTCGCCGATGTCAGCAATCCTGGTTACGGCCCCTACAGTGCAGCCAAAGCCGCCATTGTTTCCTTGACCAAGACCTTGGCCAAGGAAAATGCACCGCGAATTCGGGTTAATTGTGTGGCCCCCGGTGGCATAGATACTCGTTTCATGACTGGGGGGACCGGGCGGCCGCATATAGAGCCGCGACTCAATCCAGACATCTACAAACAGCAGGTTCCTCTTGGGCGCCTGGGTCTTGCGGCCGAAGTGGCGAGCCTATATTGTTTCTCCTTTCTGAAGCGTCACGGTATATCACCGGCCAGACGTTACATATCAATGGCGGTGCTCTGACGCCATAACCTAATACTCCAGTAGCAAGCCAGCCTTGAAACGAACGTTGCTTGGAATAATGAGTGGTGAAACATGCGGGAGGCCATAAGCAGCCGGAAACTGGTTTGGCTGGATGACATCCAACCCGGCTACCTCTATCGCGTGGGCCCAATCAAGATTAGCGAGGCATCCATCATTGATTTTGCCCGTCAGTGGGATCCTCTGCCTTTGCACGTAGCCCCAATAAAGGCGAAGCATTCACCCTACGGGGGCTTAATCGCATCTGGCGCTCATACCTACGCAGTTTACTTGCAGCTGTGTCATCAACGACAGGAACAGCTTGCTGTGCTCGCCGCGCTTTCGATTCAGCAAATGAACTTTCCTCATCCCGTTCGTCCGGGAGATCAGCTACATCTTGAGGGGCATTGCTTGTCATGCCGTCCGTCGCGCTCCAGGCCTGATCGAGGGGTTGCAGAATTTCACAGCAAGCTGACGAACCAAGAGGGACAGATCGTGCTAAGCCTGACGCAATCAGTACTCTTAGCGTAAGCGCTCAATAAACCACGTCTGGCGCTGAGGGTAGTGAATGAGGATGATGGTGTCCACGTAGATGAACGTGGACACCTATGACAGAGAACACCACAGAGTTATCGAGGCCCCTGGTTGTGGGGCGCAAACAAGACGGTCGAAACTGTTACGATCCGGAGGCGAAACGGGATCTGGTCGAAGTCTGTCTTCAGCCCGGGATATCAGTGGCACGGCTTGCGATGCAGCATGGAGTCAATGCCAATCTGTTGCGAACCTGGATTGGCCGCTACCGGAAGAAGCATGAGTCCGCTGGGGCGATACTGGCCCAGCCGTCCGCCTTCATACCCGTTGTCGGGGCGAAGGTAGCGGCGCCCCAGGGCGGAGGAGGACTTTGGGCTACACTGCCCAATGGCGTCCGACTCGACCTGAGCGGGCTTACCGAGCACGAACTGCCGCAATTGCTCACCTGGCTGTCCAGGTTGCCATGTTCCGGTTCGCCCCAGGGCTGAAGGTCTATCTTCACCTGCGGAGCGGTCGATGGGCGCAAGGCCATCAACGGGCTGGCGCTTCTGGTCGAGCAGGCACTGGAACTCGATCCCTTCGCCCCCGCCATGTTCGTCTTCAGCAACCGCCGGCGGGATCGGATCAAGATCCTGCTGTGGGATCGTAACGGCTTCTGGCTCATGATCAAACGGCTGGAAGCGGATCGTTTCAAGTGGCCGAAGGAGGCCGCCGTGGTTGAGCTGACCGTTGAGCAACTCCACTGGCTATTGGCCGGCATCGACCTGGCGGCGATGCGCCCCCACCCGGAGCGGAAATATTTGCAAGCAGGGTGAACCGGCCCTGCGCCCTCTGGTCTAATTTCGCGATGAATACGGTGACGCTCAGCAAGGGGGAATTCGACGCACTCATCGCGGCACGCGACGAGGCTCATGCCGAGCGCGAAACCCTGAAGGGCCAGCTCAAGGTTGTGACGGTAGAACGGGACCTGCTCAAGGAGAAACTGGCGGCCCATCTGCGACAATTGTTCGCCGCCAAGTCTGAGGCCCGCAGCACCGACCAGCGCGACCTGTTTCTCAACGAAGCCGAAGCCCTGGCACCAGCGGGCACACCGGTGGCTGAAGAAGCCACGCCAGAGATCGACGTTGCTAGCCACTTACGGAAGAAGCGCGGCCGCAAGCCTCTCGATCCGGCCCTGCCCCGGGAAGTCGTGCGCCATGAACTGCCTGAGTCGGAACGGGTCTGCGCCCATGACGGTTCCGCCCTGGTGGAGATCGGCATCGAGATCAGCGAGCAGCTCGACATCATTCCACAGCAGGTGCGCGTCATCCAGCATCAGCGGGTGAAATACGCCTGCCCGTGTTGCGACGAGGGGATCAAGGTCACCCCGGCGCCAGCACGGATCATCCCCAAGGGGCTGCTGACCGAGTCGGCACTGGCTTGGGTGGTCACCTCGAAATACATGGATGCCTTGCCGCTCTACCGGCAGGCGGCACTCCTGGGCCGCTTCGGCGGCGACCTTTCGCGCAACACCTTGGCGGGGAGCATCGTCAAGGTCGGACAGGCGATACAGCCCATCATCAACCTGCTGCGTGACCATCTGCTGGATGCGGATCTGGTACATGGCGACGAGACGGTGGTGCAGGTACTCAAGGAACCGGGGCGGGCGGCACAGACCCAGAGCTATCTGTGGGCGCAGGCCAGTGGCACAGGGCCGCCAATCCGGCTGTTCGGTTATGCCCCCGGAAGAGGAGGGACCCATGGAGCCAAGCTCTATGCGGGGATTAAATCTGGCGCTGCACTGATGACTGACGGGTACGAGGTCTATGGCGGCATTGCCCAGGCCAATGGCTTGACCCACCTGGGTTGCTGGGCCCATTGCCGGCGTTACTTCGTTGAGGCAGAGGCCGTCATTCCGAAGGCAGCCAGAAGTCCAGAGCAGTTGGCAACCCGGTTCATCACCGCGATCGGCGAACTTTATGCCATCGAGGCCCTGGCGCGTGACCTCGCGCCGAAGCAGCGGCTTGCGCTGCGGCAGGCGCATAGCAAACCGATCCTGGCGAAGATCGAGCAGCTATTGCTCGAACATCTCCACAGCGTGATACCCGGCAGTCTGCTGGGCAAGGCCCTGCATTACCTGTCAGCCCAATGGCCGAAGCTGATCCGCTATGTCGACAACAGTGCCTGGCCGATCGACAACAACCTCTGCGAGAACGCTATCCGCCCCTTCGTGGTCGGTCGGCGTAACTGGCTGTTCAGCGACACCGGCGGCGGCGCCAACGCCAGCGCCAATCTCTACTCCCTGATCGAAACCTGCAAGGCCAACCGCATCGATCCCTACGCCTATCTGGCCAGTCTCTTCCGCAAACTGCCCACCGCACAATCTGCCGACGACTTCGAGGCCTTGCTACCTTGGCGCCTCGCGAACCCAACTCCCTGATTCAGACAGCTTCACCTACCCGCCATTTCGTCACCGTCAAGAATGGTGTACCGATTGAACGCTTACACTGAAACGAACGTTGCATTCCCATGAAGCGAGAAATTCGCGAAACAAATCATTGTTTCAAACTGATGAATTGCTTCCTGCTCGGATGCGAGCCATCAAAATAAAACAACAACAAAACAAACACATAGATTCATTCCATGCATTGGTACAGATATTGCTGAATATCAACCGCAATGTATTGGAAATAACGTAACTCATAGATTCATAACCGTAAGGGAGGAAGAAATGGCAAGAGGAAAGCGTTATTTGTTGAGTACACTGGCACTTGCTATGAGCCAAGCATTTGCTCAAACGCCCGATGTCATCAACAGTGCCGGAGCGAAAAACTCCGTTCAAGAAGACAAATCTGGCGGCATCGAAACTATTGTCGTCACGTCACGACGTACTGCAGAAAAACTGCAGGAGGTTCCGCTCTCGATCAGTGCACTGTCCGCACGAGAAATGGAAGCCAAGGGCATTACGTCTATCAGTGAATTGTCTCAATTTACCCCCGGCCTGTCCTACTCACCTGATCTTGGACGAAATGCAGAGCGCCCCGTTATTCGAGGAATCTCGGCACTCCGCACAGATGCCCCGCAACCAGTTTCTGTCTTCGTCGATGGCGTATTCATTAAAGACGGCGCTCTTGCACTGACCCTGGACGATGCGCAGCGCGTAGAAGTCATTAAAGGGCCACAATCCGCGCTCTACGGACGGGCGACCTATGCGGGGGCAATCAATTACGTTACGGTGAAACCCGGTAATGATTTTGAAGGACGGGTATCCTTGACGGTTGCCGATCACGACGAGCAATCGCTATTCACCGCATTGACTCTCCCCATCCGTCAGGATGTTCTCTCTGCCCGCATCAAGGCCAAGCATTCTCACTATGGCGGTCAATATACCAATGTTCAGACGGACAACAAGATCGGTCAAGAGCGAACAGATAGCACGGGAATTCAGGTATCTATAACACCGACGCCAAAATTCAACATTCTCGCGACCATGGACAATGCAGCGATCCGCGATGGGCAGTTTCCCGCTGTCATGAGACCGGTTCCGATACAAGCTGGTGGTGTAGTCACCAGCCAAAACGGCTCTTCCAATGTGCCGAATGGCAGCGAATGCAATGGCCATCTCGTCAATATTGTCGGCACTGCTACCACAAAGGCCAACGGCTGGCCTTGTGGCGCAGCATCCTATAGTGGGAATCTGTTACGTCGCAACGAGATGGATCTCGCCAACTATACGGACCCGTCTTCGGGTATCAACTATGGAAACATCGCCGGTCTCGACCGGGTCATCAAGAGATCATCCCTGACCCTGAACTATACCCTCGATAGCGGACATACCCTAACATCGCAAACCGCCCGGACAAGCTCAGCGACTAACTTAGGCGCAGATCAATCGTACGATGGTAAGTCATTCATCTTCGGTACGCCATGGACGACTTATGATCGTGATCGCATGGATTATTTTTCCCAAGAGTTCCGTATCGTTTCTCCCCAAGATCAGCAACTAACTTGGCTGGCTGGAGCCTTCTTGTATGAAGAAGAGGCGCGGGGAAAGACGAGCGGCGTTATTGCGCTAAATTCGTCGAACCAGAAGGTCGCTGACCCGCTTCGTCCCAAGCCATCCACTTCCATCGATAACTTTGCTCCCTTTGGCCGGATACAGTACGCGCTAACCAATGATCTCCGAATTTCTGCCGAGGGTCGCTACAGTAAGGAAACGATCAAGGTGGGTGGGCCGACTCTTGGTACGGCAGTGGTCACAGCTGGAACGTGCGTTGCTGGTCAATCCTGCGCCCTGAAGGGCGAAAGAACCTTCAAGAAATTCGAGCCACGTATTACCCTAGATTTCAAGCTTTCCCCAGAGAGTATGATGTATGGCCAATGGGCACGGGGTTCAAAAAGTGGCGGCTTCAACGCGACTCCAGGGCTGTCGAGTTCAGAGTTCGCCTACGACGGAGAAACCGTCACTGCAGTTGAACTGGGCTACAAGTCGACACTTCTCGATAATCGCATGACCTTCAACGCCGCGCTATTTCAGAACACCGTTGATGGCTTGCAATTGTCTAATACAGCTCCGTACACCAATCCTATGACGGGACTCTCGACGACGACCACCATCGTAAATAATGTTGGCAAGGCGAGGACGCGTGGCCTTGAATTCGACGTTTCTGCGCGGGTCAATAGTTGGCTTCGTTTAAGTGGCAACTACGCTTATACCGATGCAAAGGCTATTTCTGGCACCGAAACAACAAATGGCACGGTATTTGGCGGTGATATCTCGGTAGCGGGCTTTACATTGCCCAGGACCCCGAAGCACTCGGCCACCTTTTCGGCAAATGTCGAATTCCCCGTCGAACAATGGGGTGGACTGAAATTTTTCGCTCGGAGCGATGTGACCTATCAGTCCCGCCGTTATGCTGAAATCCAGAATATGATTTGGGCGGATCCCTATACCCGTGTCAATCTAAGCGCCGGCTTGAAGGGGAAGGACTGGAAGGCAACCCTGTTCATCAAGAACGCCACCAATAACGTTACACCGCTGAATGGATTCCGCTACTTCGACTCTGTGACATTTCGACGTACCGCAGTTGACTTTCTTTCTCGCGAACGCCAGGCGGGGGTAACCTTGTCCTACGACTTCTAAGTAGAAATCTGGCTGCGGGAAAACAACCCGGCATGTCGTTCGTGGGGCATGGAACTAAATTCATGCCTCACGCATTTCATAGTCGCCTAAATTAACATTAGGCTGCGGTTTGTGACCATTACCCAGAACTGGCTGGGCCCTGCTCACGTCCCGTCATTTTAAGCTCTTTTCCTCATGCATATTTACAGCCCCCCCTTGAGAGATATCTCTTTCGCATTGTATGAACTGGCAGGCCTTGTCCGTGATTCATACTTTCCTGAAAGCGAAGAAAATGCTTCGGAAGTCATTACTGCAGTGCTTGAGGAAGCTGGACGTTTTGCTGCCGAAGTACTGGCGCCACTATCGCGCAGCGGAGACAAAGAGGGTGTAAATCTCTCGGAGGGTCAGGTTCACACAGCCACTGGGTTTCGCGATGCCTATCTTCGTTTCAGTGAAAACGGTTGGAACGCATTGTCTTGTCCAGTTCAGTACGGTGGTCACGGCCTTCCGCGTTTGCTATCCGCTGCTGTAAACGAAATGTGGAAATCTGCTAATCATGCCTTTTCTCTCTGCCCGATGCTCACCATGGGCGCGATTGAAGCCCTATCGCTCTACGGAACAGAAGCCCAAAAGACCACCTATCTGCCCAACATGGTCAGTGGTCACTGGACGGGCACCATGAACCTGACCGAGCCCCAGGCGGGATCTGATCTGGCCGCCATTCGCACGCGCGCAGTACCTCATCATGACGGGACCTATCGGCTTTTTGGTGAGAAGATATTCATCACCTGGGGAGATCATGATATGACCGAAAATATCGTGCATTTAGTTTTGGCGCGAACCCCGGGCGCACCGACGGGAGTCAGGGGCATTTCGCTCTTTGTGGTCCCTAAATATCTCGTTCGTGAGGATGGTTCGATTGGATCACGTAATGACGTCCACTGTGTCTCTTTGGAGCGTAAGCTCGGTATCCATGCCAGTCCAACCTGTGTCATGGCCTACGGCAACAATGAGGGTGCTGTAGGCACCTTGGTTGGAAAGGAGAACGAAGGGCTGAAGTACATGTTCGCCATGATGAATGCCGCCCGATTCGCGGTAGGGTTGGAGGGTCTGGCGGTAGCCGAGGCTGCATTCCAGAAAGCCAAAAGTTACGCCAAAGATCGTGTCCAAAGCCGTGCCATTGAGGGCTCAGTTAATCCAGTCGCCATCATTCATCACCCCGACGTAAGGCGAATGCTGATGACCATGAAGGCGCAGATCGAAGCCATGCGCGGCTTGGCTTATACGGTCGCAGCGGCACAGGATCATGCTTCGCATCATCCGGATATCTCTGTGCGCCAGCAACAGCAGTCCTTTGTAGACCTGATGACCCCGGTGATCAAAGGTTGGCTAACGGAAACAGGCAATGAGATCGCCTCACTCGGTCTGCAAATCCATGGTGGAATGGGCTACATCGAGGAAACCGGCGCGTCTCAGTATTTCCGGGATGCCAGAATTACAACCATTTACGAGGGGACTACCGGCATCCAGGCCAATGATTTGATTGGGCGAAAGGTCGTACTGGATGAAGGAAAAGCAGCCAGACATCTGCTCCTGCAGATGCGCACGACTCTCGATGAAATGACGGCCCTTAAAGACTCTCAATGGGAAGAATGCGTCAGGCAGTTGGCAAGAGGGATTTCGAGCCTGGAGTGTGCCATCGACCATATCGTTGGCCATTACAAATCGAATGTTCAATCTGTCGCAGCGAGTGGAGTTATCTTTCTGAAACTCCTAGGCATCGTGAGTGGCGGATGGATCATGGCCAAAGCGGCACTAGCCTCCGGAAAACAGATTCAGGCGGGCAGCACAGACGGTTTTTATCGGACAAAAATAGAAACCTCCCATTTTTATTCTCAGCATTTTCTGCCACTAGCCCCAGCGCTGGCCGAGATTATCATCCATGGCGGAGCAAGCGTACTTTTCGTGTCGACGGATGAGTTTTGACGATCCCAAACAATAGCACTCAGCCCCCGGCGCATTTATAGCTCTAACGGCACGTTTCGATAAGGATAATTTGCTTCCATGCCAACCCTGACAGTGGAAATTGTCTCTGATTTCACTTGCCCCTGGTGCTATATCGGACTGCATCGCTTCAACGATGCGATTGCGACCCTTCGTCAAGAATTGTCGGGAGTCGAGGTGATCAAGCAATGGAGACCTTATTTCCTTAACCCCGATGTGCCGGAGGACACAATCCCATATCTCCCCTTTTTAAGCAATAAATTCGGCGGTATGGAACGTTTGAAATCGGTGTTTTCAGTAGTCAGGGAGGCCGGCGCTGAATTCGATATTCAATTCCAGTTTGAAAAAATCCAGTTCATCACCAAGACACTGCATGCACATCGGCTGGTGCACTGGGCACAACAGCAGGTGGATGCTTCGCAGCTGGTGGAAAGAATTTATTTAGGTCACTTTCATCACGGGGAAAATATCAGCGACATTAATGTTTTAGCCGATATCGCTGGTCTCTGCGGATATGACAGAGAGGCCGCCAGTCTTTACCTCGCTTCAAAGCTTGATATTGATCTAGTGAGGACGAAAGCTCATGAGTCGGGGGCCTGGGGCGTGCGATCTGTGCCCACATTTGTCCTGGAAAGAAAGCTCGCCATTCTCGGTGCGCAGGACTCAACTGCTTTTGTCGATGCCGTTAAATCGCTGATATGAATCGCCTCGGCTTTCTTGCCACTTTAATCATTAGCTTGTTGCTTCGCCCCCCTTTTAGACTACAGACTTCTGGGAGGCACAGCTTCTGATGGCATGAATGTTTCCCGATGTGCTGCATTACACTTGGCTAAGAGGTAAGCGCTCAATTGACACCGTCCTTGACGGTGACGAAATGGTGGTTAGGTGAAGCTGTCTAAATCAGGGGGTTGGGTTCGCGAGGCGCCAAGGTAGCAAGGCCTCGAAGTCGTCGGCAGATTGTGCGGTGGGCAGTTTGCGGAAGAGACTGGCCAGATAGGCGTAGGGATCGATGCGGTTGGCCTTGCAGGTTTCGATCAGGGAGTAGAGATTGGCGCTGGCGTTGGCGCCGCCGCCGGTGTCGCTGAACAGCCAGTTACGCCGACCGACCACGAAGGGGCGGATAGCGTTCTCGCAGAGGTTGTTGTCGATCGGCCAGGCACTGTTGTCGACATAGCGGATCAGCTTCGGCCATTGGGCTGACAGGTAATGCAGGGCCTTGCCCAGCAGACTGCCGGGTATCACGCTGTGGAGATGTTCGAGCAATAGCTGCTCGATCTTCGCCAGGATCGGTTTGCTATGCGCCTGCCGCAGCGCAAGCCGCTGCTTCGGCGCGAGGTCACGCGCCAGGGCCTCGATGGCATAAAGTTCGCCGATCGCGGTGATGAACCGGGTTGCCAACTGCTCTGGACTTCTGGCTGCCTTCGGAATGACGGCCTCTGCCTCAACGAAGTAACGCCGGCAATGGGCCCAGCAACCCAGGTGGGTCAAGCCATTGGCCTGGGCAATGCCGCCATAGACCTCGTACCCGTCAGTCATCAGTGCAGCGCCAGATTTAATCCCCGCATAGAGCTTGGCTCCATGGGTCCCTCCTCTTCCGGGGGCATAACCGAACAGCCGGATTGGCGGCCCTGTGCCACTGGCCTGCGCCCACAGATAGCTCTGGGTCTGTGCCGCCCGCCCCGGTTCCTTGAGTACCTGCACCACCGTCTCGTCGCCATGCACCAGATCGGCATCAAACAGATGGTCACGCAGCAGGTTGATAATCGGCTGTATCGCCTGTCCGACCTTGACGATGCTCCCCGCCAAGGTGTTGCGCGACAGGTCGCCGCCGAAGCGGCTCAGGAGTGCCGCCTGCCGGTAGAGCGGCAAGGCATCCATGTATTTCGAGGTGACCACCCAGGCCAGTGCCGACTCCGTTAGCAGCCCCTTGGGGGGTAATCCCCCCGTAAATTAAGGGCAGGTGGAAGTAGAATTTTCTCGAAAGGGGAAGTTTTGCATGAAGAAGTCGAAATTTACGGATAGCCAGATCATGGAGGCGCTCAAGCGGGCGGAATCAGGGCTGGCGGTGCCGGAGATCTGTCGTGACCTGGGAATCAGTTCGGCGACGTTCTACAAGTGGCGGGCGAAGTACGGCGGGATGGATACGTCGATGATTGCGCGCATGAAGGAGCTGGAACTGGAGAACGCGCGGCTCAAGAAGATGTACGCCGAGGAGCGCCTCAAGGCCGAGATCCTCAAGGAGGCGATGGCAAAAAAGTGGTGAGGCCATCCCGCCGGCGCGAGATGGCCAAACAAGCGGTCCAGGATAGGCAGACATCGATTCGCCTGGCCTGCGAGATCTTCAGCATTAGCGAGACGTGCTATCGGTACGAGGCCAAGCATTGCGCCGAGAACGAGGAGATCGCGGACTGGCTGGTGCGGCTGACAAGCAATCAGCGCAACTGGGGCTTTGGTCTGTGCTATCTGTACCTACGCAACGTCAAGGGCTACCGCTGGAATCACAAACGGGTCTATCGGATTTACCGGGAGTTGGAACTGAACCTGCGGATCAAACCCAAAAAACGTCTGCAAAGGGAGAGGCCGGAACCGCTCGTGGTGCCTGCGGCCATCAACGCTGTCTGGTCGATGGATTTCATGCATGATCAGCTGGCGGATGGCCGGAACTTCCGGTTGTTCAATGTCATTGACGACTTCAACCGGGAAGCCCTGGGCATGGAGATCGACTTCTCGCTGCCATCAGCCCGGATTATCCGGGCGCTGGAACAGATCATCGAATGGCGCGGACGCCCTGCTGTCATTCGGTGCGATAACGGCCCGGAGAACATCAGCGGGCTGATCCAGGCCTGGGCAGATAGACACGCGATCCGATTGGATTACATCCAACCCGGCAAGCCGCAACAGAACGCCTATGTCGAGCGCTTCAATCGCACCGTGCGCTACGAATGGCTGTCGCAGTACTACTGGGAAGACCTGGATGAGGTCAGGCTGTTCGCCACCCAGTGGATGGACCACTACAATCACCACCGCCCACACATGGCCTTGGGCGGCTTCACTCCAAAACAGCGGTTGGCCATGGCCGCGTGACTCTACTTCCGCTCGCCCCTAGAAATGGGGAGATTACCGGGGATGATCCGTGCTGGCGCCGGGGTGACCTTGATCCCCTCGTCGCAACATGGGCAGGCGTATTTCACCCGCTGATGCTGGATGACGCGCACCTGCTGCGGAATGATGTCGAGCTGCTCGCTGATCTCGATATCGATCTCCACCAGATCCACTCCGCATAGTTCTGAAAAAAACAAAGCGCATCGACGAATAACAGGACCGATTCAACGCCTATGGGAAATGCGTCCAACTTCCTTTCGTACGAAGAATGACGCCATGAGAGCAAGGGAAAGGAGTAGGCTCAATACATAGAATGGAATGTGATAACTACCATAGCGATCAAATAAAATTCCTGTAAGCCAAATTCCGAGACCACCGCCGATGGAGTCCAGCATTGTGATGGTCCCTAAGATTTTTCCTGCATCAGTAACGCCAAAATTATTGACCGCCTGGAGTTGAATCATTGTATAGAGTCCTCCCCAGCCAAAGCCAGTGACTACGATACCGATCCAAATTAGATCCCTGTTGAATGTGGCGAGTGTCAGTATGCCGATAAGCATTACCGTGACATTCGCGATAAAAACTTTTTTGGGATTGATTAGGTCAGAGATGAAACCGAAGAAAAACTTGCTAGTTAGCCCGAGTCCGAACAATATAGAGAGGCCACTACCCGCGGTTTTTGGATCAAATCCGATGTCACGGAGGTGCAGAAAAAGATGCGAGGCCATTGCAAGGATGGAGTAGAAAGTGGTCATTGCAACGAATGCGAGTGCCCAGAAACTTCGCGTCCGAAGTGCATCACGATAGCGCACGTCATTTGCGTTATTGGTGGTTTTTGACGTAGCCGATTGGGTGTCTTCTGCACCTAGGGGTTTTAATCCACGTTCTTCAGGACGTCGGACGATTATGTAAGCCGCGGCGAACAGTAATAGTGCTGCGGCGGCCAGCATTTGGAAGCCACCGCGCCAGCCACCGCTGTCGATGAGGGCCAGCACGATCGGTGGGAATATGACGCCCCCGAGACTGCTCCCAACAAGGGCAATGCCGATTGCGCGCCCCCGGTACTTTACGAACCACTGGGATACCAGAATTACGGAGACGTTTAGGCCGGCGCAGACCAGTACCAGGCCAAAACCGGCATGAATGAAATACATGTGAATATTGCTTTCGATAAGCCCGTACCCGTAATAGAGGCCAGCAAATAGCAAACTCCCGGCCAGTATCAGTCGTCGGACACCAAAGCGGTCAATTAGGGCACCCGCGAATGGTGCTAATAGTCCGGCTGTACCCAATGTGATTAGATCACGCAGTTTGAGTTGGCCCCGGCTCCAGCCGAATTCTCTAAGCAGGGATTCGTCGAAGGCGGTGATACCGGTAGTGGTCAGACCGTTGGTGACCAACAGAATCGACATGGCTAAGAATGCAACTAGCCAAGGATAGATTGCGTTCAGGGTCAAGCGTTGAGCGTACAGGGATCGGTTCATTTTGTCACTTTCGTCAAGACGGACAGCGGGACGCATTGAGTCGTTACGGCTTGTTGTTTTCGTTGCCCGAGGCCTGGGTTCCAGCCGGTGCCCCAAGCAACTTGTTAACTTCAATAAAGAAGCCGTCGGGATCGTAGATTGCGCTGAACAACACCGGGATTGAAGTGCCTCCGGGAGAGGGATATTCGATACGAGTTGGTGGTGTTTCAACAGTCACGCCAGGTGTAGAGCGGACTCTTTCAAAACGCTCTTCAAGGTCACTAGCGTTGATAACCACGATGGGATTACCGGCCCGGGGTTTTCTTAATTCGGGTGGGGGACTGGTGTGATCGTCAAGGCGCTGCATCAGACCTAACAGACCTACATAGTTGTCATTGGCTCGCAACAGCACCAATCGAATGGTTGGAGGAATGTTGCTGCCAAGGGAGTCACCGATTTGCTGGTCATAGACGACCTTCATTCCCAAAGCATCCCTATATAGAGGCAGTGACTTGTCTATATCTCGCACCAGTAGGGTAGTGCGACGGACATCCACGGGAATCCGTTGATCCGTCTCCACCGGGGCGGCGGTGGCTGTGATGGCGACAAGGCTGCACCAAAGTCCGCTGAGCAAAACTATGGACTGGACAAATTTATTTTTCACATTTCCTCCTGGTTATTATTGACGTGTCACTGAGGCGGAACTACATGAATTGCTCGCCACCGACGATGCCGATTTTGGTCACGCCTAAACGCTGTGCACTGGCAAGCACCATGGCCACGACCTTGTACTTTGCGCCACGGTCGGGGCGTAGATGGACTTCAGGGACTTCCGGCTCGGCAAGGATTTGCTGGAAGCGTGTTTGCAGCAATGCTTTGTCGGGAATCACTTCGTCATTCCAGTGGATCACGCCTTCTGCATCGATGTTCAACTTCACAACAACAGGCGGCTTGTCCGATTTTGGCGGGCTATTGACCGGCATGTTGATCTTCACCGCATGTGTCTGAATCGGGATGGTGATGATCAGCATGATGAGGAGCACCAGCATCACGTCGATGAGGGGCGTGGTGTTGATGTCCACCACCACGTCCAAATCCTTCGAACTGCTGGAACCGACGTTCATTCCCATAGTCTGCGAGTTCCTTTCGGGGAAAATCAGCCGCCTTGATTGACCGGCTCGGTAATGAAGCCAATCTTCACGATGCCGGCTCGCTGACAGGCCACCACCACCTTGCCCACCCCTTCGTAGTCACCAAACTGGTCGCCGCGGATATGGACCTCGGGCTGAGGCACCATCACCGAGACTTCCTTGAGCCGGGAGAGCAACTCGTCATTGCTGACCCGGGTGGTGTTCCAGTAGATGTTGGCATTGCTGTCGACGGCGATCACCACGTTTTCCGGTTTGGTCTGCGTTGCGATGTTGCGTTCGTTCGGCAGCTGCACCTGGATGGACTGGGTCACAACCGGGATGGTGATCAGGAAGATGATCAGCAGCACCAGCATCACATCCACCAACGGGGTGGTGTTGATAGCCGACACCACCTCGTCTTCGTCACTCCCCTCCGCGGGACCGACGTTCATGGCCATTATCAGGCACCCTTCTTGGACTTGTTGCCGCCGCTGATCAGCACCATGTGCAGGTCGGCACCGAAGGTCTTGACCAAGTCCATGGCGATCTTGTTGCGACGGACCAGCCAGTTGTAGCCCAGCACGGCGGGCACGGCCACGGCCAGACCGATGGCGGTCATGATCAGCGCTTCACCCACGGGGCCGGCCACCTTGTCGATGGAGGCCTGGCCGGCGATGCCGATGGCGGTCAGGGCATGATAGATGCCCCACACGGTACCGAACAAGCCAACGAAGGGGGCCGTGGAACCCACGGTGGCGAGGAAGGCCAGGCCACCCTGCATGCGGTTGGCCACGCCTTCCACGGCGCGCTGGATCGACATCGTCACCCATTCGTTGAGGTCGATCTGTTCGACCATGGTGCCTTCGTGGTGCGTCGCCGCCTTGACGCCGTTTTCCGCAATGAAGCGGAACGCGGAGTCATCGGCCATTTCACTGAGACCCGACTGGACCGAACCGGCCCGCCAGAAGGCTTCGTTGGCGGCCTTGCCCTGCTTCAGCAGCTTGGCCTGCTCAATGTACTTGGCGATGCCAATGTACCAGGTCCCCATGGACATGATGACCAGGGTGATCAGCACGGTCTTGGCCACGAAGTCACCCTGCATCCAGAGGGCTTCCAGGCCATAGGGGTTATCCACGGTGGCCTTTTCCGTCACGGCGGCGGGTGCGGCCGGTTCGGCAGCAGCGGCGGGGGCGGCGGCAGCGGGCGTCTCTTCGGCGTGGGCCGCTTGGGACATCAACAGGGGGGTGGCAGTAGCGCTGGCGATCAGCACGGCCGCGATGAATGCAGTGAACCGGTTAGTCATGGGCAAGTCTCCTCCGACTGAATAAACAAACTACAAAATGTATATCTAGAAAGTGCCCCGTTAGTTCTGGAGCTTGAAGGTGTATTTCATTTTTGCCCAGGCCTGCTCGGGTCTGCCATCGACAGAGCCAGGCTTGAACTGACAACGACCTAGAGCATCGAGCGCTGCTTTGTCGAGGCGCTCAAAACCACTGGTTCCCTCCACCTTGCCTTGAACCACGCGACCGTCGACGTCGATCAGGAAGTTCAATACAACCGTACCTTCTTCCTCCAGTCGCTTGGATGCGGCAGGGTATTCCGGTTTGGTACAGGAACTGGCGCTGACGACTGGCGGGACACGCACGCTGGCGACCGGGGGCGGGGGCGCCTCCTGCTTGGTCGCGACCGTGATGGTCGGCCCCGAGGACACCGTTGCCGCGGGCAAGGCGACTTCAGGCATGGGAACCTGCGGCGGCGGGGGCGGGGGCGGAAGATTCTTCGGCGGCGGGGGGGGCGGTTTGTCGGGGGGCGGCTTCTTCGCGTCCTCGATAATGTTGACGTCAAACGGGTCGCGAATCACGTCAACCACGGCCCGATGCAGGCCCGTGAGCAATGCATACCCAATGCCGATATGAAGCAGAACAACCAAGCCGATGCTCGTCATCCTCCTCGATGCGTTTTTCTGGGGCTGAAAATACATCCCTTCTCCTCGTGCTCATCGATATTGCGAAACATAGGCTGAATTCAATTTACCTAACAGCAATAAGCAGGCCAGAGATCCATTTAAGGCGTTCAGTTACGCTCAAGGTGATGTGTATTTGGAATATTGCGACTATTGTCCTTTGCTAGTGGGTGGCGATATGACCACGGCTCAGCCGTGGTGGGTTTGCCACATACGCTGAAACTTCCTTTACGAAGAATTGATGACAGACGGGATAGATGTCTTTAAGGGTTCTGTGCACGTAAAACTGTTTTGAAGATTGCGCACATTCGGGATGTTTCATGAGTGTTTCAACTGCACATTACGGTGTGCCATTTGAACAAAAAGATATATGTCAAAATAGTATTAAATAAAAAATGTATATTAATCAGTCTCTTGTGGCGTTAGTGTAGCTGGCCTATCTCTTGCTATGTCTGATGTAACTGAAGTTATGGTGTGGAGAAGTTGATGGGAGAAAAGAAGGGGAAGGGTGCGTTGTCCGGGGTAGTGATCCTGGATCTGACGCACATGCTGTCAGGGCCCTATGGGGCGATGATATTGACGGATCTGGGTGCGAGGACGATCAAGGTTGAGCCACCCGGGAGTGGAGAAGGTACGCGCCAGTTGCTGGCGGAAAGCGAGGCCTATTCGAGGCAGGGAATGGGTGCGTACTACCTGACACTCAATCGCGGCAAGGAAAGCATCTGTGTTGATCTGAAGAGCGAAGCGGGTCGGGAGGTGTTCTACGAATTGGTGAAGCATGCTGACATCGTTCTGGACAACTTCAGCGTAGGCGTAACCGAGCGGCTGAAGATTGACCATGCCACGCTCTCGGCGATCAATCCCCGAATCATCACCTGCTCGGTGTCGGGTTTTGGGGAGACAGGTCCTGGAATTCACCGGCCGGCTTTTGACCAGGTGGTGCAGGGCATGGGTGGTGGTATGTCCATCACCGGCTATCCCGGGGGCGAACCGTTGCGCTCCGGGATTCCCATTGGAGACCTGGGTGGTGGCGTATTCGGGGTTGTCGGCATCTTGGCCGCCCTTGTGTCCCGGGGGCAGACGGGTATCGGTCAGCACGTGGATATCTCCATGCTGGACGTACAGATTTCCTTGCTGAACTACATGGCGACCATGTACCTGTTGTCTGGGGATACGCCCGAACCGATGGGCAACGGACATTTTGTGCACGTGCCCTACAACAGCTACAAGACTCAGGATGGCTATCTGATCATCGCGTGTATTGGCGATGCCTTTTACGAGAAGTTTACCGGCGTGATTACGCGGGAAGAGCTGAGGCAAGAGAAATACCGCAAGCAGCCGGGGCGGTATGCGGAGAAGGCCAAGATCGACGCCATTGTGCAAGAAGAGTTGGCGCAGAACACCACGGAGTACTGGCTGGAGAAATTCAGAGAGGCACGGATTCCCTGTGCGCCGGTCAATGATTTTGCCCACGCGCTCAACGACCCCCAGGTGTTGGCACGCAACATGGTGGTGGATGTGCAACTGCAAAGCGGAGAAACCATCCAGTTACCCGGGAATCCGGTGAAGCTGTCGGAATCGGTGGATGGCAGCTTCAGCGCGCCGCCACTGTTGGGGGAGCACACGACAGCAGTGCTGAAGGAATTGCTAGGTTATGAGTCATCTCGCCTCGAAGCGTTGCGGCGAGACGGCGTCATTCAATAAGGGGGAGAGGCGAGACATGGTAGACAAGCATTATCGACTGGGTGTGGATGTGGGCGGCACATTCACCGACCTACTACTCATCGACGAGCGGACAGGCAAGACCTACTCGGCCAAAGTTCCCTCGACGCCCGGGGACCAATCCCAGGGGATCCTGAACGGCATCAATCGGCTGTGCGAACAGAACGACATTGATCCGGCGGGGATCAACCATGTCATGCACGGTACCACGGTAGCCACCAACACCGTGCTGACGGGCTCTGGGGCGCAGGTGGGGCTGGTGACCACCGAAGGCTATCGTCAAGTACTGCAGATGGCTCGCTCCTTCGTGCCTGGTGGTCTGGGTGGCTGGGTGACTTACAACAAGCGTCCCCTGATGGCCCCCCTGGAGAACACCATCGAAGCCGATGAACGCATGGGGGCCAGGGGCGAGATAGTTCGGCCACTGAACGAGGACCGGCTGCGGCAGGATCTGCAGAGTCTCAGGAACAAGGGAATCGAAGCCCTGACCGTATGTCTGATCAACGCCTACGCCAACGGTGCCCATGAGCGACGCATCAAGGAAATTGCTCATGAGGAATTGCCTGGAATCATCGTTTCCATCTCCAGCGACGTAATGCCGGAGATGTACGAGTACGAACGCACCGAGACCACCGTGGTGAACTCCTACGTGCGTCCGGAAGTAGCGCGCTACATGCAGAACCTGCACCGGGAACTGGATCGTAAGATGCCAGGCGTCAAACTCCATGTGCTGCGCTCGGACGGCGGCTTGGCCTCGGTGGACGCTGCCATCGACGCACCTGTAAATCTGCTGATGAGCGGCCCGGCGGGGGGCGTCACTGGTGCGTTGTGGACTGCTCGCCAGTCGGGGTTCAAAGACCTGCTGACCTTCGACATGGGGGGAACCTCTACCGACGTGGCCCTGATCCAGAATGGTGTAGCCCAGACACGACGGGAGACTCGGGTCAGCGATGTGACCGTAAGAGCGCCGTCCATCGATGTGCGTACCGTGGGAGCCGGCGGTGGCTCCATTGCCTATGTGCCGGAACTGACCAAAGCCTTGCGGGTGGGACCGCAAAGTGCGGGCGCCGTACCGGGGCCGGCCGCCTATATGAAGGGTGGTGACAAGCCTACGGTGACTGACGCCAATGTCGTTCTGGGTTACCTGCCCGCCAACTCCCGGCTGGGAGGGGACATGAAAATCGACCGCACGGCAGCCCAACGAGCGCTGAGTTCCATTGCCGACGCCCTGGGCAAGAGCATCGAGGATGCGGCGGAGGGGGTGATCAACATCGTCAATGAGAACATGTTCGGCGCCCTGCGACTGGTATCCATCGAGCAGGGCTACGACCCGCGGGACTTTGCGCTAGTGGCCTTCGGTGGTGCCGGGCCGCTCCATGCCAATGCGCTGGGGCGGCTGACCGGGGCTTGGCCAGTGATCATTCCGCCCGCGCCCGGCGTGTTGTGTGCCTATGGCGATGCCACCACCCGGCTGAGAAACGAAGCCTCGCGCACCTTCATTCGTCGTTGCAGCGAAACCAGCGATGCGGAAGTGCTGGCGCTGCTGACCGAGTTGAAGGAAACGGCGTCAGGAACCCTGGATGCCGAAGGGGTGCCCCGCAAGGAACAGGAAGTGGAATATCAGATCGACCTGCGCTACCACGGCCAGGGGATGCGTCTGACGCTCAGCACTAGCCCGGAGGAGTTTGCCCGAAGCGGACTGGCGGGAGTGGAAGCCCGTTTCGATGAGCTGCATACCCAGCTGTACACCTTTGCTCTGGAGGCGCCCCATGAGCTGGTGAATCTGCGTGCCGTGGTGCTAGGCCGGGAGCCCGTGGTGGAAGCCGAGGCCTTGGCGACGGGTAATGCGGACGCCAGTGCGGCGCGGATTGAGGAAACGCGGATCTATGCCGACGGGGCGTGGCATTCGGGCCATATCTATGATCGGAACAAACTCAAGAGCGGCAATGCGGTGGCCGGTCCGGCGATCGTCGCCCAGATGGATACGACGACCCTGATTCTGCCGGGCTACACAGGTACGGTGGACCGGGTAGGCAACATCCTGATCCGTCCCAACGGCGGTCAATAACAAACGAGGAGTAGAGGCATGGTTGCCAAGATCATTCAGGCCAATCCGGCGCCCTTCAAGCAGGTCGAGCTGGACTCGATTACCCTGGACATCATCGAGAACGCCCTGCGCAATGCCCGGGCGGAGATGGATGCCGTCCTATTCCGAACGGCCATGTCGCCGGGGATTCGGGAACAGCATGATGCCTTCCCGATGATTGCCCACTGCGATGGCCGGATGGTGGTGGGCCAGTTCGGCTCCTTCATTCACGGCTTTGTTTCCGGTTACGAAGGAACCATCGAGGAAGGGGACGTGTTCCTGACCAACGACCCATACTCCTGCAACGGAGCGGTGAGTCATCTGAATGACTGGCTGATGTTGATGCCGATCTTCCAGAACGGTCGGCTGGTGAGTTGGGCGGCAATGTTCGGTCACATGACCGACATTGGTGGAAAAGTGCCCGGGAGTCTGCCTACGGATGCGACCCAGATCTTCGAAGAGGGCATTCAAGTGCCACCGGTGAAGATCTTCAAGCGAGGCGAATTGAATCGAGAAATTCTGGATCTGCTGGTGCGGAACTCCCGCATGCCGGAGTGGAACCGGGCGGACTTCAATGCCCTGGTGGCAGCACTGAGACTGGCTGAACGCCGCGTCCATGAAATTATTGACCGATTCGGCGTCGATGAATACATTGCGGCAATGACGGAAATGCTGGACCGGAACAAGCGGGCGATGAACGCCATTATCAAGATGGTGATACCGGAACAGCGCCAGTCCTTTGAGGACTACATCGACGATGACGGACTGGGCATGGGGCCCTACAAGGTCAAGTGCAGCATGTGGCGGGAAGGGGAGAAGGCCATCTTCGACTTTGAGGGGACGGATCCCCAGTCGATCAGTTCGGTGAACTTTCTGTTGAACGAAGAGATGTTCAAGATGTTCCTGGGCTCCCTGTTCATCAACTTGTTCGATCCCCAGATTCTGTTCAACGATGGTTTCTATGAACTGATCGAGGTACGCATCCCCGATGGCTCGATCCTGAAGCCGAAGCGTCCGGCGGCCCTGTCGTGCCGTACCCATCTGCTGGGACGGATCTTCGACATCATGGGTGGGCTGCTGGGCCAGGGGGCGCCAGAGGCGTTGAATGCGGCAGGCTTCTCGGATAGTCCCCACCTGATGTACTCGGGCTACAACAGCAAGGGTGAGTGGTACCAGCTGTTCCAAATCGGCTTTGGCGGCATCCCGGACGCCCGGTGGGGATGGACCGGATGGTCATTCCCTGTGGCCGTCATTCACCAATGTGCCGAACGAGTTCCTGGAGGCCTACTTCCCGCTACGGATCGAGCGCTACGCCTCCATTGAGGATTCCGGAGGGGCGGGAAAGCACCGGGGGGGGAACGGGGTCCATATTGCCTATCGTTTCCTGGAGCCTGGAGAAATCTCGATTCATGATGACCGCTGGCTGACCTACCCGTGGGGTGTCAATGGGGGTGAGCCCGGAAGTCGCAGCACCAAGGAGCTGGAGCGTACCGATGGCAGCAGGCAGTGGATACCGTCCAAGTGCGATCGGGTGAAGGTGCAGGCCGGGGATGTATTGCACTTCAACACCTGGGGCGGCGGCGGATGGGGCGATCCGTTGCAGCGGGCAGCGGAACAGGTGGCGCTGGATGCCGCACGGGGTCTGGTGAGCCCGGCCGGCGCTCGGCGCTATGGAGTGGTGCTGAACGAGGATCTCTCGGTCAATGGCGAAGAAACCGCCTATCTGCGCAAGAAACTCTCCGCCGAACGGGATGAACCTCTGCCGCTCTTCAATCGCGGCGGAACCCTCGAGCAGATCATGGCCCGTTGCAAACAAGACACATCCTTCGACCCGCCTACTCAGCCTCGGTTTAAGCAAAGTATCGCCGGATAAGAAATCATGGAAGACAGGATTTACATCAACGAAGTGGCCCCCCGGGATGGACTGCAAAACCAACCGGTTCTGGTGTCACTGGAGGGAAAGCTGGCTCTGATTCAAAGCCTTTGTGCAGCTGGCGTTCGTTCTATCGAGGCTACAAGTTTTGTATCGCCAAAGGCAGTGCCTCAGCTGGCTGATGCCGCCGAGCTGTTTGCCCGGTTGGATCAAACTCACGGTGTGGCCTATTCCGCGCTGGTGCCAAACCAGAAGGGCTTGGAGCGAGCCCATCAGGCCGGCGCCAGGGAAATTGCGGTGGTGTTGTCAGCCACGGAGACCATGAACTTGCGCAACATCAACATGAGTTTGACTCAGGCGCTGACAGTCTGCCAGGAAACCATAGGGCTGGCCAAAGCCTTAGGAAAAAGGACCAAGGCCTATCTTGCGGTGGCCTTCGAGTGTCCCTTTGAGGGTGTGGTGGATAGCGCCACCGTAATCCGCCTGGCGGAGGCCTTGCACTCGGCCGGTGCAGACGAGATTGTGATTGCCGATACTATTGGCGCGGCGGGGCCGACAGGAGTTCGGGCACTGCTGACGCCTCTGTTGGCTAATTATGGTCGCACCGCTTTGTCGGTCCATTTTCATGACACTCGGGGAATGGCCGTGGCCAACGCCTGGGCAGCGCTGGAGTGCGGTCTGCGGAAGTTTGATAGCAGTGTCGGCGGCCTCGGAGGGTGTCCCTTTGCCCCTGGTGCGGCGGGAAATCTGGCCACAGAGGATTTGGTTCTATTGGCAGAACAGTCGGGGCTGGTCAGTGGTATCGATTTGGTGAAGCTTCTGGATACTGTTGTCCTCGCTGAATCCCTGGTGCAGCGGCCGCTGGGTGGACGCAGCTACCGCTGGCTGACCAGCGGTAAGTACAAACCGGCATCGATGCGTTAAGTAGGAATCCCAATGACGACACTGCAACAGAATCGTACTGGGCTGGGCAGCTACCCGGCCTTGCTGATCATAGATGCTACTTATGGCTTTGCCTCGCCGGACTCTCCATGCGGCATCGACGCAAGCCTGGAACTAAGCCATATCGCCCGATTGCTTGATGCCTTTCGTCAACGAGGGTTGCCGGTGGCCTATTCGGTAAATGCCTATCGCAGGGATACTGAGGCCTCGGTGTTCAGGGAAAAACTGCCGGCGCTGAATTTCCTGGCCGACGGAAGTCGATGGTGTGAAATCCATCCAGCAGTCTCGCCCTTGAGTACCGAGATTGTGCTGCGAAAGACGGTGCCCAGCATCTTTTTTGATACCGATCTACGCCAGCGTTTGAAGGATCTGAACGTTGATTCAGTGGTCGTCTGCGGCTTTTCTACGAGCGGCTGCGTCAGGGCCAGTGCGGTGGATGCCCTGCAATGCAATTTCCGTGTGGTCGTTGCCGCCGATGCCTGCGGCGACCGTGACCAGGAAGCTCATCAGTACAACCTGCGGGATATCGACCTGAAAACAGGCGATGTGATGGATACCAAAGCGGTATTGGAATTACTACAGAAATATCCATTCTGTGTGTGAGACGTGAATCGATCCGGCTTTCGGTGCAAGGAAAACTGTTTCTGGTGGCGGCTAAACATGTCCAAACAAGTAGGGAGGAACAATGAAATCACGTCGTGAGTTTATCAAGAGCATGACGCTGGGCGCGGCAGGTGTAATGGCGACTGAAGGCTCAGCCTTGGGCGCCGAAAGCCAGAAGCCCTCTTCTTTGTCGGTACGCACGGATGGCGGTTATGAAAGCGTACCGCTGGCTAAGTCAGAGGTCACTCTTGGTGTTGTTCAGGCAAGGGTTCGTTCGTTTAACGTGGCCAACCGAGGCATGATCAAGGAGAATCTAAAACATTTTTTAGAGCTGATCGATAAGGCTTTCTATTACGGCCCGAGACCGGACATTTTGTTCTTTCATGAATTCCCCATCACTGGATGGAATACATGGAGTCGAAAGGAGATTCTTAGTTTTGCCTTAGAACTACCTGGGGAGGAAACGGAAGAAATCTCAAAAAAAGCACGCGAATATGGTTGTTATATAGTCTTTGGGACTTATGCAAAGGACAAAGACTGGCCAGGGCACGTACTTAGCATTACGACAATTATCAATCCTAAAGGCGAAATTGTTGGTAAGCACTGGAAAGCCAGAAATATAAAGGGAGTTTTTCAGGGCTTTGAGTTGTTCACCACGTCGATTTATGACGTTTTGGATCGTTATGTGGAAATGTATGGGATCGACGAAGTTATCCCTGTTACACGTACCCCCTACGGTAACATTTCTACAACCTCTACTCAGTTAGAGCCTGAATTGATTCGTGCCATGGCTATCAAAGGTGCCGAAATTGTTCTGCGTACGGCGACAGGCGGGTTCACACCATTGGATATCCAGGCATCAGCCCTATACAACTCTGTGTATGTTGCATTGGCAAACAATGCATATTCACCAGAAAACCCTGGATTTTTTGATGATGCTGGATCTGGAGCGGGTGGATCCGTCATCTATGGGCCTGATGGTAAGCCAATCGCAACAACTGATTCAAAATTCGAAACAATGATTACAGGGCGAATCCCTATTGCCGCTTTTAGACAACGACACAGGCAACCTATTGTTCATTCAGAACTCTATATGCCGGTATTTAGTAAATATCGGAGCAATTATCCCCCAAATCTTTTTGAAAGCTATCAGCCAGATGATTTGAAAGACTCTGGGAAATATTTGGCTGGTAAATCCAGGTGGAGTGGGAAGTCTAATCTGTAGGCAGCAGATGCTTTATAGTCTGCTGAAATTGATTCAGGAGCTTTTAGAGATTGGATCGCCGTGCAAGAGATGCCATGCACGGCGATTCAGTTATTTACTTTTGAGGTTTTGATCGAGAAAACAGCACTGGCAAAATCCTTGGGTTCATAACCAGAAAAATTAACTTTCGTAATTCCTCAGGTGATAGCCGTGTTTCACATGGCATCATTCCCGCGACGCCAATCATTACTAAGTTGCCATCTTGTCGTTTGGCTTTGTCAATCCTGACATCGAGTTTCATGGCTGGAGTTGATACTCTCATCATGCCCTCACTTATCCCATGGTACGAGGCTAACAGCGCCTGCACCAGCTGCTCTACCTGAAATCATCGCCTCCGTTAGATAAGAGCCATTCTGATAGAGATTGGAAAACATGGATCCCAATTCGCCAGCTTCATAAAGTCGGGGAATCGGTTTTCCATCGTGATCTAATACCTCGGAGTCAATATTGCGTCGTGCTCCGCCACCGGTGCAAACAATTGCTGGAACAATCTCAATGGCATGGAAAGGCCCATGCTGAATGGGCTGTAATGTACCTGGATTGCGATCAAATTCTTCATCAATTCCACGCTCACATGATGCGTTGTATCGATTCACGGTGTCAATTACTACCGAGGGATCACGCCCCAGCTTGGTGGCAAGTTCTTCGATGGTATTTGCGCTGACAATCCAGCCTTTGGCCATTTCCTTGGTGTTGTCATCGCTCCATTCATAGTTCTCGACGGCGGTGTTCCAAGTCATTACAGATGTAACAAGGTTGTTATTAGCACGCGTAATGTCATCAAAAATCATATGCATTGTGCCGACTCGATGGTGAGGGGTGTCTATCCATTCGCCTCGTACTTTTTCCTTGTAATGCGTGAGCTGGAGCTCTGCAGTTTCATTGACGAAGCGACGTCCATCACCCGCAATATCGATCCAACTGAAGGTTTGGAAGAAAAGTTGTCTTAGGAATACAGTGGTATGGCCTGGGAATGTAAAGCCAGGCCAGATCCCGCCAGACTGCCCCTGATTTCGCAGGTGCCACATATCGGCACCGGCCTTTTGGAGAATCTTGATGCCATCACCTGTATTTCCTGGTGTTCCCAGCGGGAACGCCTTTGACAGTCCGAAGTAGTTCCTTTGCATGTCAAGATTATTCTCAAAGCCGCCGGTACACATTACTGTGCTCCGTTTGGCTTTGATATTCAGGCGTTGCCCATTCTTTTCGACCACCACCCCGAAAACCTCTAAAGTATCAGGGTCTTGGATCAGGTCAATCAGCTTGGTCTCGAAACTGGTACGTATATTCCGCTTATCAACATTGGCTTTAAAGGCCAACCAAACCCCACTCGGCAATGGCAGAATAGTTGCGGTATGCGCCACCGCTTCAGCAGCGCCAAATTCAGGGAATTCCAAGACCGCAGCCCTATCGGTAAAACCTGTACCATGCAAGTATTCCGCGCCGGCCTCATGTGCCCGGGCTTGAATCCATGGCTCCAAATTGACCATGCGATCAGCCCATTGTTCGAGCATATCGTCAGGAATTGGGTTGGGGCGGCTCATTGCTTTTTGGTATTCAATCAATGCGTTTGCATTCTTTGAAATGAGCAATGATTGCCCGGAAGCACGACTATTTCCGCCAGCGTAGCGTTCCGGCATTTTCTCAATGATGAGGATGTCCATGCCAGGGTCGCGGTCCCTGGCTTCAATCGCTGCACAGGCCCCCGCCAAACCATACCCCGCTATAACGAGGTCTGCGGAATCGTCCCATTTTTGAATAGATTGAATACTTGCCATCAGGTATCTCCTCAGTTATGTTGAGCCCCGAGTATCGTTGTACGTCGCGTGCTCTTACCAACAAGGCAACCTTTCAAACCACAACGCCAAATTGTGAGCCCCGTTACCAAGCTAAATTCCGGTGCCATCGAGTTTCGCCAACTACGATGCTTTGTTGTCGTGGTTGAGTCAGGTAACTTCTCGCGCGGGGCCGCAAGACTCGGCATTTCACAGCAAGCGGTCAGCCAGTTGATTCGCAGCCTGGAGTCCGCAGTTGGTGCTCGAATTCTCGAACGTGGCGCACGGAAAGTTATTCCAACTCCCCTTGGCAGACTGATGCTGCGACATGCCCGGACAATCGTTGAAGAAGTCTCCCAACTCGAGTTGGCGTTAGCACAGGAGTTGTCTTCAGATCACTACAAAATCAAACTGGGGGCGGGGCCAACAGCCTCGATTCAACTCGTATCGGAAACTTTGCTGTCGATGAAGCGGAATTCCGTTTCCCTGAGTGTCGACGTCATTTCCGCAGTACATCACACAGCGATTGAAGCCTTGCTGCGAGGTGATTTAGATATTTTTGTCGGACTCGATAATGGGGAGGCCCCAGATCAAGGGCTGGTCCGTCACGTTCTTGGCATGGAAACATATTGCGTCATTGCAGGATCTCACCATGATTTCTCGAAACGACAGGGGATTTCACTGAGAGAGCTTGCTGTGAGTTCATGGGTACTCGGACATCACTTGGGTACTGTGCAAGATGAGTGGCGCACAGCTTTTATTGAGAATGGTTTTGATGTTCCATCGGTTGAAATTACTACCTCATCGCTTGAATTTTGCAAAACAATGCTGTTTTCCAATCCCTATCTGACAATTCTCCCAGTTCAGCTTGTTGAGAATGAGCTCGAAAATGAAATGCTGAGGTGTATTGATTCCAGCATCTATCAGTGGCAACGTCCAATCGCGCTGCTTCACTGCCCTAAAGCGCTAGATAATTTGGCGGTGAGTCTGTTAATCGACGGGTTACGACAATCTGCAAAAAAAATTTACTCAAGTTGCTGAGGGATGCCGCCCTGGCGACCGGATCTCAAGCACCTCAATTGGGTTGAAGGACAGTCACATATCCCCCTCTTGAGTCGGGCATGGATAGCCCAATTCCTGGCTCACCTCTGAAACACCCCTAGTTTTCTCATTTCCTCACTGGCCTGCCCTCACCGGCAGGCCTTTTGCTGTTCACTTCCCCATCCACCAAAAGGAGTCCATTCATGTACGAAATCATCGAGGCATCTGAAGAACCCTCACGTCCTCAATATTGCCCCAACTGCTCTTCACCCCAGGTCGTCCCGCGCAACATCGCCCGTAACGTGGGCGGTCTGGTGGGCAGTACCGGGGGTGCCGTCAGCGGTGTCGCCGGAGCCGTTAGCGGCGCAGAAGTTGGCGGCACCGTCGGCATAGTTGCTGGCCCGGTCGGCATTGCCCTGGGCAGCCTCGCCGGGGCCATCCTGGGCGGCCTGATCGGTGCAGCCACGGGTGGTATCGCTGGCGCCAAGCTGGGTGAAATGATCGACAACAAGGTGCTGGACAACTACCAGTGCCTCCATTGCGGTTTCACCTTCAGTGATCACTGACGCCCTGATCCTCCCGCGATTCCCCCACGGTTCCTGCCGAACCTCCCTGTAATCCCCCTGACTTGACCCTCTGCTGGACGTTCTCAGCGGCCTCGTCACGTCTATCCCATCTGAAAGGAAATCTCCCATGGCACACGAAGTCGAATCCATGGCCTACGTCCAGGCCACACCCTGGCATGGTCTGGGCAATCATCTGGCCCCCAAGCAACCCCTGAACGTCTGGCTCAAGCAAGCCGGCATGGACTGGCATATCCATGACACCGAGGTGCTCTACTCCGTTTCTGGCGGAGATGGTCTCCATCTCAAGAGTAACCCCGAAACCCGCGTTCTGTTCCGCAGTGACACCCATGCACCGCTCTCCGTCGTCTCCAACCGCTACAAGGTGGTCCAACCCGCTGAAGTCCTGGAGTTCTACCGGGATTTGGTCTCTGCGGGTGGTTTTGAACTGGAAACGGCTGGGGTGCTCAAGGGCGGTAAGAAACTCTGGGCACTGGCCCGCACCGGCCAGGAGACCGTCCTCAAGGGCGGAGACAAGGTCAAAGCCTATCTCCTCCTGGCTACCAGTTGTGACGGCACTCTAGCCACGACCGCCCAATTCACCTCGGTTCGAGTGGTCTGCAACAACACCCTGCAAATGGCCGTAGGGGAGTGTTCTGGCGCCATCAAGGTGCCTCACTCGACCACTTTCGACCCTGTGGCTGTGAAGCGGGAGCTTGGCCTGGGGCTGTCCTCCTGGGACACGTTCATGGATGCCATCAAGGCCCTGTCTGAACGGAAGGTACACAAATTCGAAGCCATGAACTTCCTGGTCAATGTCCTGGGCGATCCTGCCTTACCCCTGGGAGAGCAGCCCAACCAGAAAGGATTGCAACTGGTGCAGAACCTCTACGAGGGCAACGGGATCGGCAGCGACTTGGCGTCAGCCTCTGGCACGGCCTGGGGCCTGGTCAATGCTGTCACGGAGTATGTGGATCATCGTCGCCGATCCCGAAGTCAGGATAGCCGGCTGGACTCTGCCTGGTTCGGCGTCGGGGCCAGTCTCAAGGACAAGGCCCTGCGGGAAGCGATGAAATTGGCGGCGTAGGTGAGAATGGACCTACCCCACCCGGTTAGGGATGGGGCAGGTCCTCTCCTCAGGCTGCCCGTCCCTCGGGCAAGCGGACATCCACGACGATTTCCGAGTACGGCGCAACGATCCGGCCTTGCTCATCTTTCTCGATGGCTTGCCATTCCAGGAGCTTCTCGACATCGCCATGGACGTTCTTGTAGTCCCGCTGGATTCGACGGGCCAATTCGGCAATGGTCATAGGGCCACCGGCTCGAAGGGCCGCCAGCAGGTCCCAGCGTTTAGGGGTAAAGATCGAGAAGAGTTGCCCGACGCTGGAGAACCCCACACCGAAATAGGGCGTAGCAGTTTCCCCTCGCTCCAAGGCACTCATCGTCTCAGCCGCTCGTGCCAGGGTGGATTCCAGGGGCTCACCCACTTTGAGATTCAAGATGCGTTCGCTCATTGCTCCACTCCTTTCACATCGGCCATGAAGTCCGCCATCAATTGCTGGGGGCTGACAAACCCATAGGGAAGCTCGGTATCTCCCAGGTGCTTGTGATCCCCTTTGCCTCGTTCGTTGTCATAGCCCACGACCCACTTTCCATTGACGACATAGACCAGCCGGTACTTGTAGGGATGCTCAGAAGGAGGGACGGGCGTCGGGACTTGCCAAATCACGATCTCGACAATGCCCTTGCCGTGGGACTGCTTCACCCGAAACACTTCTTTTGCCTTCATATGGCTTATTACACCATAAGCCATCTATGGTGTATAGAACCATAGATTCCGTTTGGCAACATCGCCACTTCAATCGCCCGGCTGAACTTCGGTTCGCCGGGCTTTTTTATGTCAGGAGACCTGTATGAGCACGATGCCTTTGCCCCAGCAGTCGAAATCGACTGCTCGGCTTCAATCCCAACGCCCAGCCCTCCAGCTGGTTTCCACCAAGCGTCTCGACCGAGTTCAGTGGCTGGCGATACGCAAGCAAGGCATCGGTAGTTCCGATGCTGCCGCTGCGGTGGGCCTTAATCCCTACTATTCCCCCCTGGAACTGTGGATGGTCAAGACCGGCCGGGATCAGGCCTTGCCCCAGGTCGATCCGAACGATGACAGCAGCCCCCTGTACTGGGGCACCTTGCTGGAAGCGGTGGTAGCCAGTCACTACAGCAAGCGCACCGGCAACAAGGTCCGACGTATCAATGCTGTCCTGCGTCACCCGGAACTGCCCTGGATGCTGGCCAATATTGACCGGGAAGTGGTCGGTTCCGATGAGGTTTCCCTCCTGGAGTGCAAAACCGCCGGGATGAACGGGGCCAAGCTGTGGCGGGAGGGAGTGCCGGAGTACGTCCAGCTTCAAGTCCAGCATCAGTTGGCGGTGACCGGCAAGGCGGCTGCGGATGTGGCCGTCCTGATCTGCGGTCAGGAACTGAGAATTCATCGGATCGACCGGGATCAAGGCCTGATCGATTCCCTGATCCGACTGGAAGCCGCGTTCTGGCACTTCGTGGAAACCGATACCCCACCGCCGGCCGATGGCAGTGAATCGGCGGAACTGGCCTTGCGCTGCCTTTACCCCCAGGACTTGGGCACGACTCTGGATTTCACGCAGGATCGGACCTTGTCGGCCACCTTTGCTGATTGGATCAATGTCCGAGCCACCCTGGCCGAGCAGGAGAAGGTCGAGGCCCAACTCAAGCAAACCCTCCAGCAAGCCATGGGGGATGCCAGTCGTGCCGTATTCGAAACCGGCGAAGTGAGCTGGAAAAAGAGCAAGGACGGGACGACTATTGACCTTCCTAGGCTACTCCAGGATCACCCGGCACTGGCCACCCAGTACCGCATCTCCAAGCCGGGCAGTCGCCGCTTCATCGTTCTGTAGTTCCAACACCTGACCTACGCCCATCCATCAGGGCATTCATTGACTGCCCCGGATGGCATCCCGATTGGGAGGGGCAGTCGCGTCTATATCAAGGAGACACACCATGCTGAAAGGCTTGGCGATCACTCCGCCCATCATTGGACGGATTTCCATTGGCAAAGTGGTTGAGAAGAACGGTAAGCGTTTGCCGGAGAAGGATGATCAATTCACCATCAACAGCCAAGTACAGGGCCGGGAGGGTTGGGTGGCCCATCCCCTGGATGAAGGGTTGCGGAAGGACCAGGGCGGAAAGATCCGCTCCATCCCGATCCGGCTGCTGTTCAACGACCCGGATCTGAACTTCCGAGCGGAGTACAGCTTCTTTGACCGCCTAACTGGTCGCCCTCTCTGTGTCGGCAATGGAGAACAGTGCAAGCGGGTAACTGATAGCGGGATTCAGCCCTTGCCCTGTCCGTCACCAGAGGCCTGTCCCGTAGCCGAGGGCAAGCAATGCAAGCCCTATGGGCGGCTTAACGTGGTGATTGGGGATGATGACCCCCTGGGGAGCTTTGTGTTTCGGACGACGGGGTTCAACAGTATCCGCACCCTGGCGGCGAGGCTGCACTACTTCAAGGCCATTTCTGGCAACAAACTGGCCTGCCTGCCTCTGGAGCTCCGACTGAGAGGGAAATCCACGACTCAAAGCCATCGGGCACCCATTTACTATGTGGATATCACGGTAAGAGCAGGGATGGCGCTGGAGGAAGCCTTGGCACAGGCTCGGCAGACCCAGGCAGCACGGGTGGAAGCGGGGTTTGATCAGCAGGCCCTGGATGAGGCAGCCCGGCTAGGGTTTGCCAATGGGACGTTTGAGGAGAGTGCCGATGAGGGAGATGCAGTGATGGAGGAGTTTTACGGGACAGAGGGTGCTGATAAGGCTACAGCAACCGCGAAACCCAACTCGAATCTGACGAAAAGACTTGAACGGCTAGCGAATTGACCAAATTCAAGCCGAATTCTTTATGGTAGAAAGGATGGTGTAAAAAATAAAAAAGCGCCCGTAGAGGCGCTTTTTTACTATGCTTTTGGCGGAGAGGGCGGGATTCGAACCCGCGTTGGGGTATTACCCCAAACACGCTTTCCAGGCGTGCGACTTAAACCGCTCATCCACCTCTCCGGAAAGAGGGGCGCATTCTAGCAGAGATTCTTAGGATTCCACGTGGCGCAGCGACAGGTCGATGGCCCGCACGTCCTTGGTCAGGCTGCCGATGGAAATGCGGTCCACGCCGGTCTCGGCGATGGCGCGCACCGTGTCGAGATTGACGCCGCCCGAGGCTTCCAGCTTGGCTCGACCGGCGGTGAGGCCCACGGCCTGGTGCATTTCCTGGAGGCTCATGTTGTCCAACAGGATCATCGTGGCGCCGGCATCGATGGCTTCGGCCAGTTGTTCCAGGTTTTCCACTTCTATCTGGATGAATACATCACCCCGTCCCAGGGCGCGGGCCTGCTCCAGGGCGGCACTGACGCCGCCAGCGGCCATGATGTGGTTTTCCTTGATCAGGATGCCGTCATAGAGTCCGAGACGGTGGTTGGTGCCGCCGCCGCAACGCACGGCGTATTTCTGGGCCAGACGCAGGCCAGGCAGGGTCTTGCGGGTATCCACGATGCAGGCCCGGGTGCCTGCTACCGCATCCACATGGCGGCGGGTGGCCGTGGCCGTGCCGGACAGCAGTTGCAGGAAATTCAGGGCCGGCCGTTCCGCCGTGAGCAGGGCGCGGGTGCTGGCGTGAATCTCGCAGAGAGTCTGCCCTGATGAGATCGCCTCGCCATCCCGCACATGCCAGACGATGCGGGCGGTGGGGTCCAGGTGCAGGAAGCAGGCGTCGAACCAGGCCCGTCCACAAAGTACGGCAGGTTCGCGGCTGATCACGATGCCCCGCGCCGGGTGGCCGTTGGGCGTGAGCAGGGCGGTGAGGTCGCCGCTGCCGATGTCTTCAACCAGAGCAGCCAGCACATTGCGTTCGACTTCAGCGGCAAGGGGAATCGAGAAATCCATGCTAGGTATTGGCTCCGGAAAGGGAGCGTGGATTCTAGCCCATGTCGGAAGCGGGTCAGGCTTTTGTGCGCTGGGACCGGATCACCACCAGCCCGCCGACGGCGATCAGGGCAATGCCTATGATGGCCGGGCCATCGGGCAGATGGTTGAAGACCAGCCAGCCCAGCAGGGTGGACCAGATCAACTGGGAATAGCCCAGGGGTACCAACTGGGAGACGGGGGCATGACGAAAGGCCCGGGTCTGGACGGCATAGCCGAGGACGGCGATGCCGCCGATGGCACCCAGCTGCAGCAGGTCGGGCCAGGGTGGCAGCGTATCCGGCCAGATCAGGGGCAGGCTGAGGCTCATCAACAGGCTGCCGGTGAGGGCCGGATGGAACACCAGGGCCCAGAGGTTTTCCGTCAGGGAGAGCTTGCGGGTGAGTATCTGGTAGAGGCTGAAGAAGGCCGCGGCGCCGACCGCGAGCAGGATGCCCGTCGGGGTGACCTGGCCGCCCGGATGGGCGATCAGCAACATGCCGCAAAAGCCGATGCCCATGGCGAGCCAGTGATGCCGATGAACTTTTTCCCCGAGCATGGGACCGGCCAGCAGGGCCACCATCACCGGAGCGATGTAGATGATGGCCGAGGTCTCCGCCAGTGGCATCTGGCTGAAAGCGGCAACGCCGCAGCCCGAGGTTGCCAGCAGACACAAGGAGCGCAGCAGCATCAGGCCTGGACGTCGGGCGTCCAGGAGCCGAAGGCCCATGGAAGGGCCGAGGATGAACAGCATCAACAGCCAGTGCACGGTGTAGCGGGCCCAGATCACCAGGGGCACGGAATAGGTTTGCAGCAGGTGCTTGGTGATGGCGTCCAGGCAGGAGAACAGCAGCAGGCTGGCGGACATCAGGACGATGCCCCGCATCGGGTGTTGTTCAGGCATCGGGCATCCAGGCGTTGAACAGTTGGCGGGCAGCATCGGGCAGTTCGCCCGCCGTCAGGCCCACTGGACCGATCTGCTGCGCCGCCTGTGCGTCCGCCGCCGCGCCATGCAGATGCACGCCGGCCAATGCGGCAGCCAGGGGGGGCCAGCCCTGGGCCAACAGGGCGACGATGATCCCGCTCAACACGTCGCCGCTGCCGGCCGAGGCCAGGCCCGGATTGCCGGTGGTGTTGATGAACCACTGACCATCGGGGCTGGCGATGATGCTGCCGCAGCCCTTGAGCACGGCGATGCTGTTGAAGCGGCGGGCGATTTCCTGGGCCGCCGCGACGCGATCCTGCTGCACCTGCTCCAGGGGGCAATCCAGCAGCCGGGCGGCCTCCGCCGGGTGGGGGGTGAGCAGGGATGGGGTGCTGCGCCGGGCCAGCCGGCCCGCCAACACGGGATGCTTGGCCAACAGGTTGAGCCCGTCGGCGTCGATCAGCAGGGGCAGGGGAACATCAATCGCCTGGTAGAGCAGTTCCTGGGCCGGGCCGGATTGACCGAGTCCGGGGCCCAGGGCCAGGGCGGTGGATAGCGTCAGCACTTCTTCGGCAGGGCGCAGCATCAGTTCCGGCTGGATCGGGTCCACGCTGAGCCGTTCCAGCATGCCCACATAGACCCGCCCGGCCCCCAGCTTCAGTGCGGCCCGGCCCGCCAGCAGGGCTGCCCCGGCCATGCCCGGGGCGCCGCCGATGATGCCGGCCGAGCCGTGGCTGCCCTTGTGGCTGTTCTTCGGCCGGGGTTTCAGTTCGGCGGCGAAGAGGGGGCGTTCCACTTTTTGGCCACCGGATGCGGCAGCCAAGTCCTGACCCAGGCTCAGGTCGTCCACGCTCAGTTCGCCGCAGCAGTCCGGGCCATCCAGGGTCAAGAGGCCCGGCTTCAGGGCGATGAAGCTGAGCGTGTGACTGGCCCGCACGGCGGCCCCGAGGATGCGCCCGGTTTCGCTGTCCAGGCCCGAGGGACAGTCCAGGGCCAGCACCGGGCCGCCGTAGCCATTGATGCGCTCCACCCAGCTCAGGTAGCGCTCGTCCAGGGGGCGGGAGAGACCGATACCGAAGAGGCCATCCACCACCAGGCCGTAGTGGCCGGGGGGCACTTCGCTGTGCACTTCGCCGCCGGCCTGTTGCCAAGCCAGGAAGGCGTGGCGGGCATCGGGCGGCAGGCGCTCCTCCTCGCCGGTGAATACCACCACCGGCTGCAAGCCCTGCTGCCGCAGCAGGCGGGCCATCACCAGGGCATCGCCGCCATTGTTGCCGGGGCCGGCGAAGATCAGCGGTGGCGCCGCCAGAGGCGCCTGGAGCGCCAGGGCCAGGCGGGCGGCGGCCTGGCCGGCCCGCTCCATCAGGGACGGCTGGGCATTGGCATGGCGGGATTCGAGTTCGCGCAGCGCGGCGGAGCGAAGAATGGCGGTCATGGCGGCGGGGAACAATGGGGGAGTGCTACATTATCGTGGCAATTCAGAAAGAAGAGCCCCAAGCATGGAAGAACTGTTGCCCAATCTTGTGAGTCGTATCGCCGCTCTGCGCCGGGATTTGCATGCCCACCCGGAACTGGCCTTCAAGGAACATCGCACCGCCGAGGTGGTGGCGACTTATTTGGAAAAACTCGGTCTGGAGGTCTTTCGCGGCATCGCCGGTACCGGGGTGGTGGCGCGGCTGAGATGCGGCTCCAGTGGTCGGGCCATCGGCCTGCGGGCGGACATGGACGCGCTGCCTCTGACGGAACTCAATACCTTTCCCCACCATTCGCGTTTGCCGGGGGCGATGCACGCCTGCGGCCACGACGGCCATACCGCCATGTTGCTGGGAGCGGCCGAGTCCCTGGTGAACTTTGGTGGCACGGGCCGCTTCGACGGCACGGTCTATTTCATCTTCCAGCCCGCCGAGGAACACGAGGGGGGCGGCCGGGTGATGGTGGAGGAAGGGCTCTTCGAGCGCTTTCCCATGGACATGGTGTTCGGCATGCACAACTGGCCGGGCATGGCGGCGGGCAGCTTTGGTGTGCTGGAGGGGCCGGTGATGGCTGCCGCCGACCGTTTCGCCATCGAGATCACCGGCCGGGGCGGCCATGCGGCCATGCCCCATCAGGCCGTGGATGTGGTGGTGGCGGGCAGCGCCCTGGTGCAGGCCCTGCAGACCCTGGTATCCCGCAATACCGATCCCCTGGAGTCCACCGTGTTGAGTGTGACCCGCTTCCAGGCCGGCCATGCCGACAACGTCTTGCCCGAGAGTGCCCTTCTGGGCGGCACGGTACGCAGCTTCCGCCCGGAGCTTCAGGATGCCATGGAAGAGGGCATGGGCCGCATCTGCACTGGCATCGAGACCACCTATCGGGTGCGGGTGGATCTGGGCTTCGAGCGGGGCTACCCGCCCACGGTCAATGCCGAATTGCCGACCCTGGTGGCTCGCGAGGCGGCCCGGCGCGTGGCGGGCCACGACCAGGTGTTCACTCAGCTCAAGCCCAGCATGGGGGCGGAGGACTTTTCCTATCTGTCACGGGTGGTGCCGGGTTGCTATGTCTGGCTGGGCAATGGTCCGGGGGAGGGTGGCTGCATGCTCCATAGTCCCCATTACGATTTCAATGACGACGTGATTCCTGTCGGCATCCGTTATTGGGTGCGCCTGGTGGAGCGGGCCCTGGCTGTCGACTAGTGCCTGGCGTTCTGGCCTTCCCATGAAGTCATCCTCCGCCGTTCGCAGGAAAAAAAGCCCGGGGGCTGCCAAGGTAGGGCCGGAATTGGCCCGCAACAAGCTGGAGACCCATCGCCGCTTGCCGACCCAGCGCCGGGCCAAGCACACGGTGGACAGCATGTTGATCGCGGCCCGGGCACTGCTGGCGGAAGGCGGTGCCACCGCGGTGACGACCCGCGCCGTGGCAGAACGGGCCGGCGTCGGCGTGGGTTCCCTCTACGAATACTTTCCCAATCGGGAGGCCATTCTGGCCCATCTGGCCGAGGAACTCCTGCAGCAAGAGGCACGGGTCGCCAATGCCGAATACGCCCGGATCCGCGCCCAGTCTCTGCCGGAATATCTCGATGAGATTTTCGGTCGCACCCTGCAGGTGGAGCGCAAGATGCTGGCCCTTGGCGGGGACTTTCATCGGCGTTACACCCACCACTACCAGCTCTGGGCCATGCACGAGAAAGGGCGCCTGAGCGTGGCTGAAATGGTGGATGGCATGACCCAGATTCTGGCTGAGCACGGGGTCGGCGATCGGGTCGGGCACTTGCCCCTGGCCGCCCACCTGCTGGCCCGGGGCATCCGGGCCATGATCGCAAGCCTGGTGGAGGATCGTCCGGACCTGCTGGGAACGCCGGAACTGGATCGCATCCTGGGCCGCATCGTGCGCGCCATCGTCGATCTGCCGAATCCGAACACAACTCAGGATAGGGATTAGTCGCTTTCGAATCATGGGCTTGCCAGGGCATGGCTTTCCCTTGAATCCGAATTGCGAAGAACCACCACGACGCTTTAAGTTCCCTCCGGTTCCTTTTCCGAGGGCGGGCCTTCGTGTCTATCCATTCCATGCCGGCCTGGCACTGCCACCTGGCCCTGGGCATCCTGATGCTCACCAACGTATTCACCTTCGCCGGGCGGCAGGTGGTGTCGGTGCTGCTGGAGCCCATCAAGCAGGAATTCCAGGTTTCCGACGGTGCCCTGGGGCTGGTGGCGGGTGTGGTGTTCGCCCTCCTGTTCGGATTGCTGAGCCTGCCGGCGGGGCGTCTGGCCGATCGTGCCAACCGCCGCTGGCTGATCGCCCTCGCCATGCTCTGCTGGGGATTCGCCACCTGGGCCTGCGGCTGGGCCACCGGGTTCTGGACTCTGGTGTTGCTGCGGCTCCTGACAGCCGGCGCGGAGGCCGGCGTGACGCCGCCGTCCCTGTCCCTCGTACCCGATTACTACCCACTGCGCCTGCGGGGCATGGTGATGAGCATCTATCTCTCTGGCCCCTATCTGGGCACCCTGGTGGCCCTGGGGCTGGGCGGCTGGGTGGCGGCCCATCATGGCTGGCGCGCGGCCTTCGGGGTCGTCGGCATTCCGGGCATGGTGCTGGCCCTGGCGGTCGCCCTCTGGGTACCCGAGCCTCGGCGCCTGAATCCCGTCGTCACGCCTGTCGCCCCCTCCATTCTTGCGGCCCTGGGACGCCTGTGGGCGATGCCCGCTGTGCGCTGGCTGGCGATCGGTTCCGGTTTCGGCTCCTTCATGACCGTGGCCTACGCCATGTGGCTGCCGGCTTACCTGGTCCGCGTCCATGGCCTGCCGATCGCCCAGGCGGGCATGCTGGTGGCCCTCGTGGGCACCTTGACCTCCCTGGTGGGCGGCCTGATGAGCAGCGGGATCAGCGCCGCCCTGCTGAGACGGAATCCACGGTGGACGCTGGGTGCCCCCATTCTCAGCCTGGCCTTGAGCATTCCCTGCGCCATGGCCGTGTTTCTCTGGCCCGTGGGCTGGAACTTCGGTTCGGTTCCCCAGGCCATGGCCTTCGCAGCCGTTTTCGGATTTGTCAGTGCCCTGTGGTTGCCGGCGGTGTTCACCGCCATGAGTCTCATCGTGCCGCCGGATCGGCGTGCCCTGGCCAACGGCTTGCTGGCCCTCGCCAATACCTGGATCGGTTTCGGCCTGGGGCCTTTCGCCGTCGGTCTCCTGAGCGATGGGCTGCAGGCGACGGCCGGGCCCCAGGCCCTGCGCTACGCCCTGGTGATCGCCATGGGCTTCGGCCTGTTTTCCTGGTGGGGCTTCCGCCGGGCCCAGCATCATTTTTCTTCCTGACTTCGATGGTCCGCTGATATGGAAACCCGTCATCCCGATTTTCGCGTCGATGAATTGTTGTCGATGGCTGCCCAGGCCACGGGCCTTGATGACTTCGGCCCCGACAGCTTCCGGCCCGGCCTGGAACGCCTGGTCGCCGCCATCAACGCACTGCGTCTGACCGAAATGGGCATGGTGCGTGCCCGCAACATGATCGTGGGCAACCTGATCGCCCGGCTGGGGGTCTGGGACCATCGCAAGCGGCATCCCGAGGTGGCCGGGGAGGTGATCCAGAAGCCGATGTTCGTGGTGGGCCTGCCTCGCACCGGCACCACTCTGCTGTTCGGCCTGCTGGCCCAGGATCCGGATCATCGGGTTCCCATGCTGTGGGAAACTTCGATACCCTGTCCGCCGCCGGAGGCGGACAGCTACGAAACCGATCCCCGGATCGAAATGGTGACCCAGGGCCTGCTGGCAGTGGATGGCCTTAATCCGGCGGTGCTGGCCGTGCACCCCATCGGCGCCCAGTTGCCCCAGGAATGCATCGGCATTTTTTCCATGGAGTTCCTCAGTTACATCTATTACTGCGGCCTGCCGATCCGGGATTACAACGACTGGCTCGACAGCCAGGACATGGGCGCTGTCTATCGCTGGCACAAAATGTTCCTGCAGCACCTGCAGTCCCGCCACCGCAAGCAGCGCTGGGCGCTCAAGGCGCCTTCCCACATGGAGTTCATGGCGGACCTGTTTGCAAGCTATACCGATGCCCTGATCATCAATACCCACCGCTCGCCGGTGGATGCCGTCGCCAGCCATTCGAGCCTGCACTGGCATCTATGGGAGCAGTCCCTGGGCGCCTTCGACAAGAAGGAAGTCGGCCCCCAGACGGCGGAAATGATGGAACGCTGGCTGCAGCGCTTCGTGGATTGGCGCAATGCCCATCCCGAGAAGAACCCCCAGATCGCCGACATCGCCTTTGGCGATCTGGTGGCCGATCCCATCGGCATGGTCAAAGCCATCTACCGGCGTTTCGGCCTGCCGGTGAGCACGGCCTTCGAGTCTCGCATGGCGGATTTTCTGGTGGCCAACCGGCAGGACAAGTTCGGCACCCATCGCTATACGCCGGAGGAGTTTGGTCTTAACAGGGCGGAACTGGTCGAACGCTTTCGTTTTTACACCGACCGTTTCGATGTGCTGGGCCGCCGCTAGGCTGGAATTCACGACGATATAAAGGAGACAAATGTGATCAATCGAATTAAACGCGCGGTCCTGTTGGCCCTGTGCCTGCTGGCCGGTCTGTCGCAAGCTGCCGACAAGGGCTGGTCCGAGGAGCAGCAGAAACACTTCGGTCCGTCGGTGACGGACTTTTCCCGTTCCGTCGGCATGCTGGGCTATCTCTACGGCATGACCTTCTTCGAGTTTGCCGTGGCCGAGATGCGCCAGGTGAAGGGCATCGCCAAGGACAACAGCGCGCCCCACGGCATGTTCGGCTACTTCAACGGCGGGCGGCTCTCCGACCACACCACCACCTGGTTCGGCGTACCCAATCCCGATGTGCTGTATTCCTCGGCCTGGCTCTACGTGAAGGACAACCCTTCTGTGATCTACATCCCGCCCATGGACAAGGTCTGGTACAGCGTCCAGTTCGAGAACTATTACACCGTGGATGAGGCCTATCTCAGCAGCCGCACCATCGGCCAGCAGGGCGGTTATTACCTGATCACCTACCAGGACTGGGACCAGCCCCTGCCGCCGGGAATCCAGGGGCACGTGAAGCTCAGCACCCCCACCACCTGGATCCTGACCCGGATCGAGGCGACCCGGGACAACGAGCGGGAACGCCATGAGAAGTACGAACGCAAGTTCCGCCTGATCGATCTGGCGACCTACCTGAAAGATCCCGCCAAGGCCAAGGATCTGCCGCAGACGCCTCAGAAGAACGTGCCGCCGGTGGTGGAGGCCAGCTACGATATTCGTGAGACCATCGATTTCTTCAAGGTGGTGAACCACCATCTGCGCCAGATCGAGGCGCCCAAGGAGGACAAGGGCCTGATGGCCCTGTTCGACGCGGCGGGCTTCGGCCCCAATGTGGTGTTCGATCCCCAGAAGCTGCCCAGGCAGACGGTGGCGGGGCTGGAGCAGGCCATCAAGGAGGGCTTTCGCTTTCTCGACACCATGCGGGCCCGCCCCATGTCCGGCAACAGCGGCGGCTGGGGCACGGCGCCGCGGCACATGGGTAACTTCGGCCAGGATTATGTGCTGCGGGCTCTTTGCGTCTTCGGCGGCCTGGGCGGCAATATTCCCGAGGAGGCGGTCTATCCCAATGCCTACAGTGATTCCGAAGGCCGGATACTCACCGGGGATCACGACTACACCATCACCTTCCCCAAGGGGCAGACGCCGCCCGCCCTGGCCTTCTGGTCCGTCACCCTGATGGATGCCACCAGCCATTTCATGGTGGATAACCCCATCCACCGCAACCACGTGGGCAGCAATACCCAGGGCCTGCGATACAACCCGGATGGATCCCTGACGATCTACGTCTCGTCGAAGGCACCTCAGGATTCGGTCCTCAAGGCCAACTGGCTGCCGTCCCGGCCGGAAATGGCTATCCATCTGATCATGCGTATCTACCAGCCCACCCAGGAAGCGGTGGAGGGTAAGTACACGCCACCGCCGGTGGTGCGGGTTCGCTGAGCGGGCGCGGTTTTTATCAAGGAGGCAGCATGGGCAAGATTGCGGCAGCGCAGGGCATTCTGGCGGGCAAGGTGGCCCTGATCACTGGTGGCACGTCGGGCATCGGCGAGTGCACAGTGCGGGATTTTCTGGCCCAGGGCGCACGGGTGATGTTTTCCGGCACCCGCGCCGAGGCGGGGCAGTTGCTGGTGGCAGAATTGGCGCTGATCCATGGCGCCGACGCCATCCGTTTCTTTTGCGGCGACGTGGCCGACTACGAACAGACCACCGCCATGGTGGGGGCGACGGAGGAAGCCTTCGGTCGCCTCGATATCCTCTTCAACAATGCCGGCATGGGATTCTTCGGCGAGACCCCGGATATCGGGGCCGCCGACTGGGAACGGGTGATCGCCGTGGACCTGCATTCGGTCTTCTACGCCAGCAAGGCGGCGATCCCGCTGATGCGGTGCCAGGGGGGCGGGGCCATCATCAACAATGCCTCCGTCAGCGGCATGGCGGGGGACTACTCCTTCACCGCCTACTCGGCCGCCAAGGGCGGGGTCATCAACTACACGCGGGCACTGGCCCTGGACCACGCCCGCGACAACATCCGGGTTAACGCCGTCTGCCCCGGCTTGATCGCCACTACCATCACCCAGCACAGCGTCAACAACCCTTTACTGCGCCAAGGCTTCGAGGACAATATTCCCTTGGGCCGCATCGGCCGTGTTGAGGAAGTGGCCAAGCTGGTGCGTTTCCTGGCCTCGGATGACGCCAGCTACATGACCGGCGCGATCATTCCCGTGGATGGCGGACTGACGGCCTGGAGCGGCCAGCCCAACATGCCGAAGCTGCTCGGCCTGGCTTGAGATCAATGAGAACCAGGAAACCATTCGTGGCGTTTTTGCGGGTGTTGATCGTCGGCTTGCTGTGCTGCTCCATGCTGCGCTCGTGGGCCATTGAGGAAGGCACCACTCTTCAGGGGGCGACCATGGCCTGGAACGAGGAGTTCGCCTACCTCACCGGCATGCAGGCCTTCATCTACGGCTATCCCATCATCACCTTCGCGGAACTGCGGGCCCAGCCGCTGCCGGGTGGGCAGAGCATGGTGAATCGGTACTTTCATACCCGCCACCTGGCGGATCCCGGGCAGAAGTATGGCGGTTCGCCCAATCGGGAAACGGCTTACTCCCTCGCCTTTGCCGATGTGAGCCGGGAGCCGGTGGTGCTCACCGTTCCCCCCAATCCCCGACAACGCTATTACTCGCTGCAGTTGTGCGACATGTACAGCGACACGATCGGCTATATCGGGCTGCGGGCCACCCACAACATTCCCGGCGACTATCTGCTGGCCGGCCCGGGATGGAAAGGCAAGGCGCCCAAGGGCATGCAAAAGGTCATCCGCTCCTGGACGCCCTGGGTTGCCGTTTTCGGGCGCACCTACACCGATGGAACGGAAGACGATCTGCCCAGGATGAGCGCCTTCCAGGATGGCTACAGGATCACGCCGCTCAGGGGCTATCGCCGGAACACGTCGCTAGCTAAGAGCCATGCCGCCTCGCAGGTGACTTCCAAGGCCGATCCTCTTAGCGCGTTCAAGACCATGAATGCGGCGATGAAGGAAAACCCGCCGCCCCCTGGCCATGCCGCGTTGATGCAGCAGTTCGCGTTGGTGGGGCTCGGTCCCGCCGCCAAACAGGATATCGAACAACTCGACCCAGCCATTCAGCGGGGCCTGCGGCGTGCCATCGTCGATGGCCGTGCCTTGCTGGCCCGTGTTGCGAAAGCCGGTGGGTCCATCGTCGGCGCCACCCAGGTAAGGAATGGCTGGTTCTACGGACCCAGCAACTGGGGACGGATGGCGGCTTCGGGCGATTTTCTGGGACGGGCGGGAACCCAGGTGTTCTCCGGTATCGTCGAGCACCAGATTGAGGAATCCGTAAAGCTGCGTACCTTCGTCGATGCCGAAAGCAAACCCCTGAGTGGCGACCACCGCTACGTGGTTCATTTCCGGAAGGAGGAAATCCCGGTCGCCCATGCTTTCTGGTCGGTGACGCTCTACGACGAGAACTTCAATCTGGTGCCCAACGAGGCGGGCCGCTACGGCTTTGGCGACAAGGTGCCTGGATTGAAATACGGGACGGATGGTTCATTGACCATTTACATCCAGCCGGACCGCCCGGAAGGCGAGAAGGCGGCGAACTGGCTGCCATCCCCTAGGGACAAGGATTTCAACCTGTTCCTGCGCGCCTACTTCCCGGGGCCGGGCTTGCTGGACCAAAGCTATGCCGCCCCGTCGGTGCACAGAGTCGTGGAATAGGGCGGGATGGACGGGCACTTCGGAGTCTGTTTCCTGGACGATGCTGCGGTCGGCTCCGCCTCCCGCTGTCCATACCGAAATTGTGGGCATGAACGCCTACCCACTTTGAGCGGCAAGTCGAAACCCATGACTTCGCGGTGTGGTAGTTTTCGCCCGTTCTCATGGTCCGGTGGAAAAAATGAAATCTTCGTTGTTGATGCTGCTGGTCGTCGCCGTATGCGCCCATGCCCATGGGGCGACGGAATCCGCAGGTTCTGCCGCAACCGTAGGCAAGGGGCCCTATCCCGGTTTCGCGCCGGGTTATCTCACCCCCCAGGAACAATTGGACAGCAAGGCAATGTTGCCGCCGCCACCGGTACAGGGCTCGTCGGCCCAGGCCGCCGACGAGGACGCCAAGCAGGCGGCAGCCACCCTGCGCGGCACGCCGCGCTGGCAATGGGCGAGCAAGGACGCGGAACTGATGTTCCCCAAGGCGGCCGGCACCTTTTCATGTGCTCTGGGTTTGCCCATCGACGAGGGAACCAGCCCCAACCTGACGACGCTGCTGCGCCGTTCGCTGGTGGATGCCGGATTCGGCACCCGCGATGCCAAGCACCTTCATCAACGTGCCCGACCCTTCGTGGCAAAGAGCGAGGCGACGTGTACGCCGGACCAGGAACCCTATTTGCGCAAGGACGGTTCCTATCCCTCGGGCCATGCCGCCATTGGCTGGGCCTGGGGACTGATACTGGCAGAGCTGGCGCCGGAACGGGCGGACGCACTGGTGCAACGGGGCTATGACTTTGGCGAGAGTCGGCGCATCTGCAACGTGCATTGGGCGAGCGATGTGGCTGCCGGTCGGCTCTTCGGCAGCGCCGTGGTGGCCAGGCTCCACGCCAACATGGAATTTGCAACTCAACTGGCCGAAGCCAAACGCGAGGTAGCGGCGGCTCGTGCGGCCGGCCTGCCGCCGAAGAAAGACTGCGCGGCCGAAGCCCAGGCGCTGGGACGCTAGGGGAGCGGGGGCGGACGCTTGAGCGGTTCTGGCTGCGGGCGGTTGGGCGAGCGCCATTTTCCGCTCAGGCATCGCCCCTGTTTTTCCAGCCAATAGACGGCGTTGCCGATGACCACCACACTGCCGGAGATCAGAGCCGTTGTCGCCGAGACGGCTCCGGCATCTGTGGCTATGCTGGCGCTGTTGAATGCGCTAGATTGTCGTCTTCCTACTTGAGGGGGTACAGCATGACCAGCATCTATGATTTTGAATGTAGGTCCCTGGACGGCAAGCAACTGAATCTCAACGATTACCGTGGCAAGGTGCTGTTGCTGGTGAATACCGCCAGCAAGTGCGGCCTGACGCCCCAGTACGAGGGGCTGGAAGATTTGTACCAGACCCTGGCGGACAAGGGGCTGGCGGTGATCGGCTTTCCCTGCAATCAGTTCGGCACCCAGGAGCCGGGCAGCCCGGACGAAATTGCCGATTTCTGCGTCAAGAATTATGGCGTGAGTTTTCCTCTGTCGGAAAAGCTCGAGGTCAATGGCGAGAATGCCTCGCCCCTGTTCAAATACCTGAAGCAAAACGCGCCTACGGAAATTCTTGGTGAGGGCGCCCAGAAGCTGATCGAGATTCTGCAAAAGATCAATCCGGAAGGACTGGTCGACCAAAACATCAAATGGAACTTCACCAAGTTCCTGGTGGATCGTCAGGGGAAAATAGTTGCCCGTTTCGATCCCACCACTCCCCCGGAGCAAATCAGGCCCCAGGTCGAGAAGCTGCTCTAGGCTGCTGTCAGCCTCTCATGGGTGCGGATGGTTTCCAATAGCGACTCGCCGTAACGCTCCGCCTTGGCCTCGCCGATGCCGGGCACTTCCCGCAGGGCAGTCTGAGTAGCGGGGCGGCGCTGGGCCAGTTCCCGCAGGCTGCGGTCGTGCATGATGACGTAGGCGGGCACCCCCTGCTCCCTGGCCCAGCGGGAGCGCCATTCCCGCAGTGCCTGGAACAGGGCCTGATCGCCGATATCCAGTTCGGTACTTTCTTCGCTGCGGCTGTAGCGTGGCGGCTTGCCGGTGGTGAGCTTGCGTGGGCGGCGCAGCATCAAGGTGGTTTCGCCCTTGAGCACCGGCCGTGAAGCTTCGGCCAGGGTGATGGCGCCGAAGCGCTGGGCGTCGGCCTGGACGATGCCGGTCACCAGCAACTGGCGGATCACCGAGCGCCAGGTGGCCTCGTCCATGTCCTTGCCTACGCCGAAGGTGGGCAGCAGGTCGTGGCGGTATTCGCTGATCTTGGGATTGAGCTTGCCCCGCAGCAGGTCGATCAGATGGCCGCTGCCGAAGCGCTGGCCGGTGCGCAGGGCGGCGGAGAGCAGTTTTTGCGAGGCTACCGTGCCGTCCCACATCTGGGGTGGGCTGGCGCAGGTGTCGCAGTTGCCGCAGGCCGGGAGCGTTTCCCCGAAATAGTGGAGCAGCAGACTGCGTCGGCAGGAGGCCGCTTCGCAGAAGGCCAGCATGGCGTCGAGCTTTTGCCGCTCGATGCGTTTTTGTTCCTCGCCGGCGGCGGATTCGTCGATGCGCTGACGATGGACCACCACGTCGTTGAGGCCGTAGGTCATCCAGGCTTCCGCCGGTTCGCCGTCCCGGCCGGCGCGGCCGGTTTCCTGGTAATAGGCTTCCAGGCTTTTGGGCAGGTCCAGATGGGCGACGAAGCGCACGTCGGGCTTGTCGATACCCATGCCAAAGGCGATGGTGGCCACCATAACGACCCCTTCCTCCCGCACGAAGCGCTGCTGGTGCTGGCGCCGGGTGTCCGCATCCAGTCCGGCATGGTAGGGCAGGGCGTTCACACCCTGTTCCCGCAGCCAGAGGGCGGTATCGTCCACCTTCTTGCGGGACAGGCAGTAGACGATACCGGCCTCACCCCGATGATCAGCCAGGAAGGCCTGTAACTGCTTCTTGGGCGTGTCCCGCTCCACCACGGTGTAACGGATGTTGGGCCGGTCAAAACTGGCGACGAACAGCCGGGCTTCCCCCAGCCCTAGGCGCTCGATGATTTCCCGCCGGGTGGGGGCGTCAGCGGTGGCGGTGAGGGCGATGCGGGGGATGGTCGGATAGCGCTCGTGCAGGGCCGAGAGCTGCATGTATTCAGGGCGGAAGTCGTGGCCCCACTGAGACACGCAATGGGCTTCGTCGATGGCGAAGAGGGCGACGGCCCCCGCTTCGTGGAGTTGGTCCAGGAGGCCCAGGAAGCGATCGGTGAGCAGGCGTTCCGGGGCCACGTAGAGCAGGTCCAGCTGGCCGGTCATGAGCCGGCGCTCGGTATCCATCAGGGCGTCGAAGTCTTGGCTGGAGTTGAGATAGGCGGCCTTGACGCCGGATTGCAGCAGGGCGTCCACCTGGTCCTGCATCAGGGCGATCAGGGGCGATACGACGATGGCACAGCCCGGCCGCAGCAGGGCCGGCAACTGATAGCAAAGGGATTTGCCGCCGCCGGTGGGCATCAACACCAGGGCGTCGCCGCCCCCGGTCACATGCTGGACGATGTCGGCCTGGGCGCCGCGGAAACTGGTGTAGCCGAAGACGCTGTGGAGCAGTTGCAGGGGATCGGTCATGGGACGGCGAGGGGTACCCGGTGGCAACCTGTTTCGTCGCAGTACAGATAGTCGCCGCCCTGATACCAGTCCCCCAGGACCCAGCGTTCGCAGGTTTTGCCGTCCACCAGATGTTCGTGGCGGGCCGGCCGGTGGGTATGGCCGTGAATCAGGCGGCGGCAGCCGGCGGCGCGCAGGGCATCCGCCACCGCGTCTGGGTGGGCGTCCATCAGAATCATGGGCTTGCGTTGTTTTTCCGCTTCGCTGCGGCGGCGCAGGGCCTCGATCTCGGCCTTGCGCTCGGGCAGGGGCCGGGCCAGGAATTCCTGGCGCCAGGCTGCGCTGCGGATGGTGGCGCGAAAGCGCTGGTACTCCTGGTCATCGGTGCACAAGACGTCGCCATGCATCAGCAGGGTTGGCGTGCCGCCGATGTTGCGGACGCAGCCATCATCCAGCAACGTGAGGCCGGCGGTGGCGGCGAAGGCCGTGCCCACCAGGAAATCCCGGTTGCCGGGGATAAAACCAATGAAGGTGCCCTGGTCGGCCAGGGCGTGCAGGGCGCTGCAGATGGTCTGGCTGAAGGGATCGTCCAGATCGTCGTCGCCGGCCCAGTATTCGAACAGGTCGCCGAGGATGTAGAGAGCGCCGGCCCGGGTGGCCGGGCCGGCGAGGAACTCGAGGAACAAGTCCGTCGCAGGGGGGCGCGACGGACAGAGATGCAGGTCGGAGACGAAAAGGTCCAAGGAGGGAGCCGGTCAGACCACTTCGGCCCGCTCGATGAGCACGTCTTCCTTGGGTACGTCCTGGTGGAAGCCGGTGTTGCCGGTCTTCACGGCCTTGATCTGGTCCACCACGTCCATGCCATCCACCACCTGGGCGAATACGCAGTAGCCCCAGCCATTGCCGTTGGGGGCGCGGAAGTCGAGGAACTCGTTGTCCACCACGTTGATGAAGAACTGGGCTGTGGCCGAGTGGGGGTCCGAGGTACGGGCCATGGCCAGGGTGCCGCGCTTGTTCTTCAGACCGTTGGCAGCCTCGTTCTCGATGGGCGCATTGACGGGCTTTTCCTTCAGGCCCGGGCCATAGCCGCCGCCCTGGATCATGAAGCCGTCGATGACGCGGTGGAACAGGGTGCCGTCGTAGTGGCCGGCCTGGACGTAGTCGATGAAGTTCTGGGCGGTCTTGGGGGTTTTTTCGGTGTCGAGCTCAATGGAGATGACGCCATGGTTGGTATGCAGCTTGATCATTTGGATTCCTTTGCGGGGACTACGGTGACGGATTCGATGATGACCGGCGTCAGGGGCACGTTCTGATGAAAACCGGTATTGCCAGTGGGAACCTGGGCGATTTTCTGGACGATGTCCAGACCACTCACCACCTTGCCGAAGACGGCATATCCCCAGCCGTCGAAGGAGGGGTAGTCGAGATTGCGGTTATCCACCAGGTTGATGAAGAACTGGGCGGCTGCGGAATGAGGGTCGGCGGTGCGGGCCATGGCCAGGGTACCGGCTTCATTTTTGAGGCCATTCTTGGCCTCGTTCTGGATCGGCGCCCGGGTCTTTTTTTCCTTCATGCCGGGCAGCATGCCGCCGCCCTGGATCATGAAGCCGTTGATGACCCGATGGAAAATGGTGCCGTTGTAGAAACCGTCCTTGCTGTAACGCAGGAAGTTTTCCACCGTTTTGGGCGCCTTGTCGGCCTGGAGTTCGGCGACGATGGTGCCTTGGTTGGTCTTGATTTCCACCAGGGTGGGGGCGGCATGGAGGCCAAGGGAAAATATCAGGCCGACGGCCAGAATCAGCAGTTTTTTCATGGGGCTTCCCGGGGTTGAATGATTTCAGGCGGCGCCTTCGTAGAGGATCTTCCAGGTACCGTCTTCCTTGATCCAGTACTGACGCTTCTTCATCTGATTGGACAGGTTGTTGCTCCGGTAGTCCTGATCGAAGGTGACGACGACGTATTCCTCCTTGCCGGGATTGCGGAACATGCTGATGTTGTCGGTGGCGACCTTGATCCATTCCTTGCCGGCGTTGACCTTGCGCTTTTGCGCCAGCCATTGCGGCAGGCCTTGGTCGTCGGCGGCAAACCGCTTCGAATAGTGGCTGGCGTAGCGATCCACATTGCGGCTTTCCCAGTCCTGCCGCCAGGCGTCGATCATGGAAAGCAGTGACTGGCGCTCCGCCTGCCAGTCGTCCATGGACAGCCATTCGATGCTGTTGCTGATGATGACCGGTGTCAGGCCGACCTGGAGGGTCCTGGCCAGGGCATCCAGGTCCTGGTTGGCCAGTACCACACAGCCGTCGGAGGCCTTGGGCGGTCGGGAAAAGGTGTTGGAGGGGGTGCCGTGCAGCCAGATGCCGTGGCCCTTGCGCCCCATGCGGCGGTCCCATTCATTGGGATAGTTGATGGGGTAGGCGCCGGTGCCGTAGAAGTCCCCCAGTCGGGCGGTGGGCAGGCTGGAGGTGACGTGGTAAACCCCGATGGGAGTGCGCTTGTCGCCTTCCTTGAGTTTGTCGGCGCCCAGTTTGCCCTGGGTGACGTAGTAATCCGCGACAAAGCGGGGGGTGCCATTTTCGTTCTGGTACAGGTAGAGCCGGGATTTCTGGGTATCCACTACCACGGCATACTTCTGGTCTGCCTGCATCTGGAGCAGATAGCGGGGCACATAGTTGGCCTGGGGGCGGGTCTTGTAGGCCTTGAGCCGGACAATGGCCTCTTCCCTCAGATCCTCGACCTTGTCCTGGGCGGATCGTCCACCCTCACCGAACCGAGTGAGGGTTCGGGTACGCGCCAGCAGCAGGTCTCCCTTGATCAGATGGGCCAGACGGAAATTGGGATAGGCCTTGGTCAGGGAATCCGCATCCTGGCTGGCGTGCTCGAAATTACCCTGTTCGATGGACTCGAAAACCCGGGCCAGCAGTGGCTCCGGACCCGAATCGGTATAGCGTGCCGGAACGGCCGCGCCCGCAGGAAGGGATGCTGCCAGCGGCAGTGCGACGAAAATCCGTCGAAGGGTTTTGCAAAAGCGCGTCAATTGCCTATGCGCTCCTGCTGGATCTGCCACTTGCCATTACGTTTGACCAATACCAGCACCTTGTTGGTGGATGTCTTGAGAGTGGCGGACCGGTAGTGCTGGCGGAACTTGGCGGTGGCCTGGTCGGGGCCGTTGCTAGTGACTTTCAGGCCCTCGAAGCTGACATCGATCTCACCGGGTTTCCGGATGCGTTGATCACGCTCCTTCTCCCAGGCCTTCCTGGACAGGCCGCCGGGAGTACCGAAGTCCTTGGCATAGAGAGAGAGATAGGTCTTGACGTCTTTTTTCGACCAGGCCCGAGACCAGTTGTCGATGGTACGGGCGATGTCGGCGTTGGCGTCGTTGCCGGAGGCTTTTGGCGTTGTTTCGCTGGCCGGAGCCGGAGCGACTTCGGCCGCCTTGGCAGGCGTGGGGGCCTGGGCCACCGTGACGGTGACTGGCTTCGGTGCTTCCACCGGCCTGGCCGGTTCGGCAGGTTTCGCCAGTGCCACAGGGGTAGGCGGTGCCACCGGGGTCACGATTGCCGGGGCGACAGCCGGCGCTGGCGCGCTGGCGATGGCCGGCCTACCGGTAGTCTTGCCGGTGGCACCATTCATCAGGTCGCGGATCATGGCCAGCTTGGTCTGGGCCGTGGAGTTGGATGAATCCAGTTGCAGGGCCTTGTCGTAGGCCTGACTGGCCATGCGGGTATAGATGTCGCCCAGGTTCTCGTGGGCAGTGGCGTAGGAGGGGTGGGTGCGGATTGCCGTCTCCAGGGCCTGCTTGGCTTTGTCGTACTGTTTCTGCTGGGCGTAGATCACCGCCAGATTGTTGTAGGGCTCGGGTAGTTGCGGGTAATCGTCCGTCAGACGCGAGAAGATGGCGATGGCATCGCTGGTACGCCCCAGCTCGGTGAGAATAACGCCCCGCAGAAAACGCCCCTGGGCATCCTTGGGCTTGGCGGCCAAGTATTTGTCCACCTGTTCCAGGGCCTGGGCATGCTGGTTCTGCTTGAGCAGCTTCGCTGCGTCCTGCAGGGAGTCCGCATGGGCGGCGAAACTGAGCAGCGCGAGAGTTAAAACGCTGGCTGCGAGGGCATTGGGCAGGAATGAGCAGCGAGGGGTCATGTTATACTTTTTGCCGTACTGCGAGTGGGTGGGATCAGCCAGTGATTCTAACAAGAAGCCGGCCTTCATTCCATCAAAGCCGGCCTTGGGCCGATCGCGGAAATACGGCTTTGTTCCGTGCCCATCTCCAATTTTCTGCCCATGCTGAAGCTCTACAACACCCTTGCCCGCGATAAACAGGAGTTTGTCCCCATCCAACCGGGCAAGGTTCGCATGTATGTGTGCGGTATGACGGTCTATGACTACTGCCACCTGGGCCATGCCCGTGTGATGGTGGTGTTCGACATGGTGGCTCGCTGGTTGCGGGCCAGCGGCTATCAGGTGACCTACGTCCGCAACATCACGGATATCGACGACAAGATCATCCGCCGGGCCGGCGAAAACGGGGAAAGCATTCGCGCCCTGACCGATCGTTTCATCGCCTGCATGAACGAGGATGCCGGTGCTCTCGGGGTATTGCCCCCGGACCATGAGCCCCGTGCCACGGAATACGTGCCCCAGATGCTGCAATTGATCGGCATGCTGGAGCAGAACGGCTTGGCCTACCAGGCCGACAATCAGGATGTCTGCTACCACGTGCGGGGTTTCGATCGCTACGGCAGGCTGTCGGGGAAGTCCCTGGATGATCTGCGGGCCGGGGAACGAGTGGAAGTGGTGGATGGCAAGCGGGATCCCCTGGACTTCGTGCTCTGGAAGCACGCCAAGGCCGAGGAACCGACCGATGCCAAGTGGTTGTCACCCTGGGGCGAGGGGCGGCCGGGCTGGCATATCGAATGCTCGGCCATGAGTTCCGATCTGTTGGGAAATCACTTTGATATCCATGGTGGAGGTCAGGACCTTCAGTTTCCCCATCACGAGAACGAAATCGCACAATCCGAGGGCGCACATGGTCATGCCTTCGTGAATTACTGGATGCACAATGGATTTGTCCGTGTCGATGATGAAAAAATGTCCAAGTCCCTGGGCAACTTTTTCACGATCCGCGATGTTCTGACGCGCTACGATGCGGAAGTGGTGCGGTTTTTCATCCTGCGCGCCCATTACCGCAGCCCCCTGAACTATTCCGACAGCCATCTGGACGACGCCCGCAATGCCCTGACCCGGCTGTACACCGCCCTCAAGGGCCAGGCCGGCCCCGTCGAGGTGGATTGGAACGAGGTCCACGCCCGGCGCTTCCGCACAGCAATGGATGACGATTTCGGCACCCCCGAGGCGGTGGCGGTGCTGTTCGATCTGGCGGCCGAAGTCAATCGATCCGGTGATGCCCGGCTCGCGGCCCAGTTGAAGGGGCTCGGAGCCCTGCTGGGGCTGCTTCAGCGGAATGCGACGACTTTTCTGCAGGCTGCGCCGGCGGCCAGAGATGGCTGCTCCGGCAACGAGATCGAACAGCGTATCGCGGCCCGGGCAGCGGCCAAGCAGGCGCGAGATTTCGCCTTGGCGGACCGGATTCGTGACGAGTTGAAAGCCGATGGTATCGTGCTGGAAGATTCACCCCAGGGCACGGTTTGGCGCAGGGCTTGAAAAGGGAGCGATTGATGGCTGCACCCCGTGAAAGAGTGATTATCAAGCAGGTCGATTTGCCCCAGCGCAAGGGGCGTAGCGACTGCAAGTCCTGTGACCTGCGGGACGTCATGCTTTGTTCGGACGTGACGGTGGATCAACTGGCCGACTTTCACACCTGGATCGACGATTTCGTGGTTCCGCCGGGGGGAACCCTGTTCCAGGCAGGGGAACCGACGGACGGGATTTATTGCATCCGTACCGGCACCGTCAAACTGATCAAGTTTTCCAGCACCGGGGCGCCGCGGATCGTGCGGATCGTCAAGCGCTGGAACGTGGTAGGCATGGAATCCGTGTTCTCGCCGACCTTCGAAAACACTGCGGTGGCGGTGGGCGAAGTGGCAGTCTGCCGTATTCCCCTGGAGAATTTTCGCAGCATGGTGGTGCAGAACCCGTCGCTTCAGCGCCGCCTGCTGGAAATGTCCCACCAGGCCCTGCGGGAAGCGGAGACCTGGCTCTCGGAACTGGCAGGCGGCAGCGCCCTGGCCAGGGAGCGCATGGCCCGCCTGCTGTTGCAATTGCGGGATGGCAAGACCGATCGCATCCACCGTTTCAGCCTGGAGGACATCGGCGCCATGCTGGGCATTTCCATCGAAACCGCCAGCCGTATCCTGGCCGAATTCACCCGGCAGGGCACCCTCGTCAAACGGGAAGGGGGACTGGCCAGGCGCTACTATCAGGCCGACATCCCCGCCCTGGAGCGGATTGCCGGCCTGACCGACGACTCAGGAGAGTCCGCCTGAGTCTTTGCCAGGGCCAGTCAGGACTGGAACGGTTCCTGGCTTGGCTGCTTAGCTGGCGAAAAAGTCCCGCACCCGATCCATCCAGCCCTTGGCTCTCGGGTTATGCCGCTCAACGTGCTCCTGGCTGATGGCCTCGAATTCCCGCAGCAGTTCCTTTTGCCGCTCGGTCAGGCTGACCGGGGTCTCCAGGGCCACATGGCACAGCAGGTCGCCATGACTGGCGGAGCGAATTCCCTTGATACCCTTGCCTCGCAGGCGGAATACCTTGCCACTTTGGGTCTCGGCGGGAATCTTGAGGCGTGCCACGCCCTCCAATGTCGGGATTTCGATCTCTCCACCCAGGGCGGCGGTGGTGAAGCTGATGGGCATCTCGCAATGGAGGTCGTCGTGATCACGCTGAAAGACCCCATGGGGCTTGAGGTGGATCTGGACATAGAGATCCCCCGGCGGGCCGCCATTGACCCCCGGTTCGCCCTCTCCGGAGAGGCGGATGCGATCGCCCTCGTCGATACCGGCAGGCACCTTGACTGACAGGGTCTTGTGTTGCTTGATCCGGCCCGCGCCCTGGCAGGAAGGGCAGGGGGTGGGAATGTAGCGTCCGGTGCCGTGGCACTTGGGACAGGTCTGCTGGATGGAAAAGAAGCCCTGCTGCATCCGTACCTGGCCATGGCCGCCACAAGTGGGGCAGGTCTTGGGTTCGGTGCCTTTCTTGGCGCCACTGCCCGAACAGGGCTCGCATTCCACCATGGTGGGAATGCGGATGCGGGTTTCGGCGCCCCGGGCCGCCTCGTCCAGGGTGATTTCCAGGTTGTAGCGCAGGTCCGCGCCTCGGTAGACATTGGAGCGGCCGCCCCCCCGGGAATTGCTGAAAATGTCGCCAAAAATGTCGGAAAAGGCATCGGCGAACCCGCCCATCCCCGCACCGCCGAAGCCCGGGCCACCGGCTCCCTGATTGACGCCGGCATGCCCGAACTGGTCGTAGGCCTGCCGTTTCTGGGCGTCGGACAGGATTTCGTAGGCTTCCTTGGCCTCCTTGAATTGTTCCTCGGCCTTGGGGTTGTCCGGATTGCGATCCGGATGGAACTTCATGGCCAGCTTGCGGTAGGCCTTTTTGATTTCTTCATCGCTCGCATCGCGATTGACGCCGAGGATTTCGTAAAAGTCGCGTTTAGCCATGACTGTTAAATTCCGCGTTGGAGTGCAAAGGCCGAGTCAAGGGGCGCATGGCGCCCACTTCAACTCGGCCACTTAAAACGGCACGGAGTGTCCGTTTTAAGCTTTTTTGTCCTTCACCTCGGTGAATTCGGCATCCACCACGTCACCCTGGTCCTTGGCGCCGTCACCACCCTGGGCGGCTTCGCCCTGGGCGCCCGCAGCACCCGCAGCCTGCTGGGCTTCGGCATAGATCTTCTCGCCCAGTTTCTGGCTGGCCTGGCCCAGGGCCTCGGACTTGGCGTCGATGACTGCCTTGTCACTGCTCTTGATGGCTTCCTCGGCTTCCTTGATGGCAGTTTCGATCTTGGCCTTTTCGTCGCCATCAATCTTGTCGCCATGCTCGGCCAGGGCCTTCTTCACGGAGTGGATCAGGCCGTCACACTGGTTGCGGGCATCCACCAGTTCATGGGTCTTCCGATCTTCCTCGGCATGGGCTTCCGCGTCTTGCACCATGCGCTGGATTTCCTCGTCGGAGAGGCCCGAGTTGGCCTTGATGGTGATCTTGGCTTCCTTGCCGGTGCCCTTGTCCTTGGCGGAGACATGCAGGATGCCGTTGGCGTCGATGTCGAACATCACCTCGATCTGGGGCATGCCGCGGGGAGCCGGTGGGATGTCGGTCAGGTTGAACTGGCCCAGACTCTTGTTGCCCCCGGCCATCTCGCGTTCTCCTTGCAGGACGTGGATGGTGACGGCGTTCTGGTTGTCGTCGGCGGTGGAAAAGACCTGGTTGGCCTTGGTGGGGATGGTGGTGTTCTTCTGGATCAGCTTGGTCATCACGCCGCCCAGGGTCTCGATGCCCAGGGACAGGGGGGTCACGTCCAGCAGCAGCACATCCTTGACCTCGCCCTGGAGCACACCGCCCTGGATGGAGGCACCGATGGCCACGGCTTCATCCGGGTTCACGTCCTTGCGGGGTTCCTTGCCGAACAGTTCCTTGACCTTCTCCTGAACCTTGGGCATGCGGGTCATGCCGCCCACCAGGATGACGTCGCCGATGTCCTCGACCTTGACGCCGGCATCCTTGATGGCCATGCGGCAGGGCGCGACGCAGCGCTCGATCAGCTCGTCCACCAGAGACTCGAATTTGGCGCGGGTGATCTTCAGCGCCAGGTGCTTCGGCCCGGTGGCGTCGGCCGTGATGTAGGGCAGGTTGATTTCGGTCTGCTGGTTTGAGGACAGTTCGATCTTGGCCTTCTCGGCGGCTTCCTTGAGGCGTTGCAGGGCCAGCACGTCGTTCTTGAGATCGACGCCCTGTTCCTTCTTGAACTCGGTGACGATGTAGTCGATCAGTCGCTGGTCGAAGTCCTCGCCGCCCAGGAAGGTGTCGCCGTTGGTGGATAGCACCTCGAACTGGTGCTCGCCGTCGATCTCGGCGATATCGATGATGGAAATGTCGAAGGTGCCGCCGCCCAGGTCGAACACGGCGATCTTGCGGTCCCCTTCCTGCTTGTCCAGACCGAAGGAAATGGCCGCCGCCGTGGGCTCATTGATGATGCGCTTGACTTCCAGGCCGGCGATGCGTCCGGCGTCCTTGGTGGCCTGACGCTGGCTGTCGTTGAAGTAGGCCGGCACGGTGATCACGGCCTCGGTGACTTCCTCGCCCAGGTAGTCCTCGGCGGTCTTTTTCATCTTGCGCAGCACTTCGGCGGAAACCTGGGGGGGGGCCATCTTCTTGTCGCGCACCTGCACCCAGGCATCGCCGTTGTCGGCCTTGACGATGGAGAAGGGCATCAGGTCGATGTCCTTCTGTACTTCCTTTTCTTCGAAGCGGCGGCCAATCAGGCGCTTCACCGCGTAGAGGGTGTTCTTGGCATTGGTCACCGCCTGACGCTTGGCCGAGGCGCCGCAGAGGATTTCGCCATCCTCGGCATAGGCAACGATGGATGGGGTGGTGCGCGCCCCTTCGGAATTTTCGATGACCTTGGGCTTGCCGCCCTCCATGATGGCGACGCAACTGTTGGTGGTGCCCAGGTCGATGCCGATGATCTTGCCCATTTGATTTCCTTTCGGTGAGGAGTGGGGGGAGTAGTGAGGGGTCAGACCCGCTCAGTACTACGCTCCCCGCAATGATTAAGCTGTTGTCTAAATTGGGTTTGCCGTGGGGATTTCAAGCCTTGGCCTTGGAGACCACCACCAGGGCGGGACGAATCACGCGGTCATGGAGCTGATAGCCCTTCTGCAATACATTGATGACCCGATTCGGCTCTCCTTCGGCATCGACCTGGCTGATAGCCTGGTGCTTGTGGGGGTCGAATTTCTCGTTCAGGGGGGAGATTTCCAGCAGGCTGGACTTCTCGAAGGCGGCCGCCAGCTGGCGCAGGGTCAACTCGACGCCGGAGCGCAGCGCCTCGGCGCTCTGGTTTTCGTTGGCCAGGGCCGCTTCCAGGCTGTCCCGGACCGCCAGGAGTTCTCCGGAGAATCTTTCCACCGCGAACTTGCCAGCCTTGGTGATGTCCTCCTGGGCGCGGCGGCGCACATTCTCGGTCTCCGCCTTGGCGCGCAGCCAGGCGTCGTGGTGCTCCGCTGCCTTGAGTTCGGCGGCCTGGAGCATGGCTTCCAGGCTGGGCAGGGTATCGGTGGGCGGAGTTTCCTGGGCGACGTGAGTCGAGGCTTCTCCGGACAGGGGAGGCAGGGATTCGGGAGTATCGGACATGGTTTTCAGCCAGAGGTGATGCGGACGATCGCCTCTAGCTGGGGTGGGAACCCTGGATTTCAATAGGGGGATGAGAAAAAAGTCTCTCCCCATTATCAAATCGGAAAGTCTATGCCGTCAGATCGATTTCCTGCAGCAGGCTGGCGGCACCATTTTCCTTGAGGAACAGGCCGCTTTCCGCGATGGCTCCCAGATCCTGGTTGCTGCCGCTCCGGAGGGCGAAGGGACTGGCGATGTTCCCCAGATACAGAGCGCCCACAGCCTGATCGCCCAGATTCTGCAAGCTGCCTGTGCCCTCCCCATCCGGGGTCCATAGCCGCAGTTGCCGGAACACCGGATCATTCTCGTCGATCCAGCCGTTGCCATCGCTGTCATAGCCGGCCAGTTCGCCAAAGCCGCTGCCACTGGCCGGGCCGAACAACTCCTGGCCCGAATCGGTGCGGCCGTTGCCATTCCGGTCCAGGGCCAGATAGGCACTGCCTGGGGCCAGAAGAGCCACATTCTCCGTCTGGCCATCGCCGTTCAGGTCAAAACTGAAACGCTGGTCGCTCAACTGAGCACCCGTGCCGGAAAAATTGAGCACCAGGGGGTCGGTACGGCGGGCGCTACCGGTCCGCAGGCTGATATCGATCTGTTCCCGATAGTGGCGGCTCATGGTCAGCTCGAGCTGAAAGTTGATGGTTTGTCCGTCGCTGGTCTGGATCACACCCTGGGCGGCGAAGGCGGTTTGTTCGATTTCCTCCCGCTCGGTGTGGAAATCGAAGGCGATGCCTGGCTCTGGCCGTGGTGGAGCTGCGGGGGTGGCTGGGGATGCGGGAACCGCTGTGCTTGTCGGTGGCGGCCCCATATCCGCCAGGGAAAACACCCGTACCCGATGGCCCAGGAAGAATTCCACCATGGTCTTGAGCAGGATCAGCATCGGGTCTCCCTCGGCGGCATCGGTGCCGTCCTGGATGGCCTGAAGCTCTGCCGATGCTGGCCGGGCAGTGCTGGCCGGTGGCGTTGCGGGAGCGGGGCGCGGTATGTCCTGACGGGGAGCAGCGAGGATTTCCAGGGAGCTGCGGGTGGTTTCGCGCCGTTGGTAAAAGTGGCTGGAGGCGAGGGCCACGGCGCTGCCGGAAATTTTCATGGTGTTGCCCCTTTGTGGAGATTTAACCTGGTCAACGGTCATTCCATCGGGGGCTTGAGTGATGAATTTCTTTTATATTTCCAGTGCTTAGCTATTGATTACTGCAATCAAGCGGTTACGGCGCCAACTTGCGGTAGCGCTTTAGGGTCAGTTTGGAGCACCCAGCGCTCGGGCTCGGTCGCCACCGGCCGGGGGTTCCTGGTCCGACTCCGTCAGCCAGTGGCCCAGGTGCTGAGTTGTCAGGGTCGCCAGGGCGGCGATCCAGTCCGGTCGCTCGTTGAGGCAGGGGATGTAGCGGAACTCCCTGCCGCCGGCGGCCAGGAAGACGGTCTTGCATTCGATGGCGATTTCTTCCAGGGTTTCCAGGCAATCGGCCACGAAGCCGGGGCAGATCACATCGACCCGCTTCATGCCCTCCCGGCCCCACTGTTCCAGGGTGGGTTGGGTGTAGGGTTCCAGCCACCGGGCGCGGCCGAAACGGGACTGGAAGGTGATCGCGTACTGGTGGGTCTCCAGGCCCAGGGCCTGGGCCAGCAGGCGTCCGGTCTTCTGGCACTCGCAGTAATAGGGATCGCCCAGGTCCAGGCTGCGGCGAGGCAGGCCGTGGAAGCTGATAAGCAGCCTTTCCGGACGTCCGTTGCGTTGCCAATGGTCTTTCACGGAGGCGGCCAGGGCGGCGATATAGCCCGGATGATCGTGGAAATGCCGTACCCAGCGCAACTCTGGCAGATTGCGGCAACCCTGCATCCATTGGGCCACGCTGTCCATCACGCTGGCGCTGGTGGAGGCCGCGTATTGGGGATAGAGGGGGACGATCAGGATGCGCTGGGCTCCTTCCGCCTTGAGGCGGGTCAGGGCTTCGGCCACCGAGGAACGACCGTAGCGCATGGCCCAGGCCACTTTTACGCCATCATGGCCTTGCTGGCCGAGCAGGCCTTGCAGTAGCTTCGCCTGACGTTCGGTATGGACCTGGAGGGGCGAACCTTCCTTGAGCCAGACCTGGGCGTATTTCCGGGCCGACCTGGCGGGGCGGGTGTTCAAAATGATGCCGTGGAGTATGAGCCACCAGGCCCAGCGGGGAATCTCCACCACCCGCGGGTCCGAGAGGAACTCCTTCAGATAGCGGCGCAGGGCTGGCGCCGTGGGCGCTTCCGGGGTGCCCAGGTTCACCAGCAGAATGGCGGTACGGGAGGGGCCGCCGTGGGTGTGGGGCGGTTCGGGTCGGAAACGGGGCATCGTCGGCTGAGTCTGTTAACGTGAAAAAGCATCAATGGAGCCGGGTGTGACGATCGAGCGCAGCGAGCCGATGAATAGCCCCGCCCCGGGGCGGGGATGGGGGTGGGGGGCGTTCAATTTGCTTTTGAGCATTTTCATCCTCGGGGGTGGTGCTGGCGACCATGGGCGTCAGGGTGCGGAAAGGGCCGAGGAGAGCAGCTTGGCCGTGATGTCCACGATAGGGATCACCCGCTCATAGGCCATGCGGGTGGGGCCGATGACCCCGATGGTGCCTACCACCTGGCCCTCCACTTCGTAGGGGGCCGCCACCACGCTGCATTCGTCCAGGGGCGCCAGGCCCGACTCGCCGCCGATGAAGACCTGCACTCCCTCGGCCCGGTTGGAGAGTTCCAGCAACTGGAACAGGGAGGTCTTCTGCTCCAGCAGGTCGAAGAGCTGGCGCAGGCGGGCCATGTTGGAGGACAGGTCTTCCACGTCCAGCAGGTTGCGTTCCCCGGAGATTACGTACTGGGGGGCCGAGTTGTCGGCTGCCACTTCGGTACTGGCGTCCAGGGCTGCGGTCATCAGTTCGGTCATGTCGCTGCGCAGTACCTGGAGTTCTTCCCGCAGGCGGTTGCGAATCTGTTCGAAATCCAGGCCAATGCAGTTCTGGTTCAGATAGTTGGCGGCCTCCACCAGTTCTTCCGGTCCGTAATTGCGCTGGGTGAACAGGATGCGGTTCTGCACCTCGCCGTTGGCGGTGACAATGATCAGCAGGATGCGAGTATCCGAGAGCTTGAGAAATTCGATCTGACGGATGGAGGGCTGCTGGCGGCGAGGGGCCACCACTACCCCTGCAAAATGGGTCAGGCTGGACAGCAATTGGGAGGCCTGACTGATGACACGTCCGGGCTGATTGGGCTGGATGGCACCCTGTAGTTCGGATAAATCCCGCTGGGCCAGGGGCTGTACCGTGAGCAGGGTATCCACGAACATGCGGTAGCCCAGGGCGGTGGGAATGCGGCCGGCGGAGGTATGGGGACTGGCGATCAGCCCCATTTCCTCCAGATCTGACATGACGTTGCGGATGGTGGCCGGGGAAAGTTCCAGGCCGGAATACCGTGACAAGGTGCGCGAACCGATGGGCTGGCCTTCCGCGATATAGCGTTCGACCAGAGTCTTCATCAGGGTGCGGGCACGGACATCAAGCATGGGGTGATTCTATGCGAAGCTGTGCTCGTGGGCATAGGTCCGGGACGCCGGGGTGTCCGAAGTCGGCGCAAAAATTGCCGCGCCTCCCCGTGAGTCAATTCTTAATGGGTAGAATTCGCCCATGGCCAGCTATCTCCCCATTTCGACCGTCGCCCTGATCGGCAAGTATCGCAGTCCCGAAATCGCCGAATCCTTGCTGGATCTGGCGGCCTATCTGTCGGAAACGGGCCTGGAAGTGCTGATCGAGGAGGGCACCGCCCAGGCAGTGGATTCCCGGGGCTATGTTGTGGCGGATTACGAGGCACTGGGGGCGCGGGCCAATCTGGCCGTGGTGATCGGCGGTGATGGCACCATGCTGAATGCCGCCCGCCGCCTGGCGGAGTATGGCGTACCCCTGGTTGGGGTGAATCAGGGACGCCTCGGTTTCATGACGGATTTGTCGCGCCAGGACATGCGGGCCGGCATCAAGCAACTGCTGGCGGGCCAGTTTGTGGTGGAACAGCGGTTCCTGCTCGATATCACGGTGCTCCGGGCCGGGGAAACCCAGTGCCAGGCCCTGGCCCTCAATGATGTGGTGGTCAACAAGGGGGACATCGGACGCATGATCGAGCTGGAGGTGAAGGTGGATGGGGAATTTCTCTACGTCCTCCGCGCCGACGGCATGATCGTCGCCACCCCCACTGGTTCCACCGCCTATGCGCTTTCTGCCAATGGACCCATTCTGCATCCCGCGGTAGCCGGCATTGCGGTGGTTCCCCTCTGCCCCCACGCCTTGTCCTACCGGCCCATTTCCATTCCCGACCACAGCGTGGTGGAACTGACCCTGGTGCCGCCCCACGAGGCCCGGGTGCATTTCGACGGCCAGGCCCGTTATGACGCCGCCGCCGGAGACTGTGTCCGTATCGGCCGTTCCGAGCACAGCGTGACTCTGCTGCATCCGCCCGGCTACAGCTATTTCGCCATGCTGCGGGAAAAACTGCACTGGAGCGCTGTGCCCAAGCACGCTTAGAGGCCTGCGCCTGATGGCGCAGGCCAGCCAGGCGCTGAGGATTGAACCATGTTGCGTCGTTTGCTGATTCGAGATTTTGTCATCGTCGATACCCTGGAACTCGAGTTCCAGGGGGGCTTTGGCGCCCTGACCGGGGAGACCGGCGCCGGCAAGTCCATCCTGATCGATGCCCTGTCCCTGGCTCTGGGGGAACGGGCCGATGGCGCAGCGGTGCGCACCGGGCGGGAGCGGGCGGAAGTGGTGGCCGAATTCGATGCCGAACCGGAGAGCGCCCTGGCCCGGTGGCTGGCGGACAACGACTTCGCTGCCGAGGGAGCGGTCTGCCTGATGCGCCGGGTGGTGGATGCCGGCGGTCGTTCCCGGGCCTATATCAACGGTACCCCTACCACCCTGGCTCAGTTGAAGGCGGCCGCCGAATGCCTGGCCGACATCCATGGCCAGCATGCCCATCAGTCGCTGCTGCGGGGGGATGCCCAGCGTCAGCTGCTCGATGGCCATGCCGGGCTGGGGCGTCTTGCCGGGGAAGTGGCCGAGGCCTGGCGTGCCTGGCAGCGGTTGCGGGAGGCCCGAGAAAGGGCCGAACAGGATGCAGAGGCCGGGACCCGGGAGCGGGAACTGCTGGAGTGGCAGGTCAAGGAACTGGAAAATCTGGCTTTCGATTCTCAGCAATGGCAGGAGGACAACCAGGAGCATAGTCGCCTGACCCATGCCGCCAGCCTGATGGCAGCGGCGGAGGGGGCCGTGGAAGCCCTGGATGAGGGGGAAATGGCGGCAACAAGCTTGATCGACCGGGTGCTGGGCCCCCTGCGCGAACTGGTGGACGTGGATGCCGCCCTGGGGGAGCCGCTGGAGCTGATCGAGGGAGCGCGCATCCAGTTGTCCGAGGCCGCTCACGCCCTGTCCCGTTACCGCCAGCGCCTGGACATGGATCCGGCCCGACTGGCCGAACTGGAGGAGCGTCTCCAGGCGGTGATGACCCTGTCCCGCAAACATAGGGTGAGTTCGGAGGAATTGCCGGAACTGCTGGAAAGGCTGTCTGCGCGCCTGGCGGAGTTGCGCCTGACGGCGGACCCGGCTGCCCTGGCGGAGCATGAGTCCGCAGCCCGGCAGGCCTTCGAGACCCTGGCCCGGCGTCTGACCCAGGGGCGGACCACTGCTGCTGCCACCCTGTCACGGCAGGTGACCGAGGCCATGCAGGAGCTGGCCATGGCCGGCGGGCGCTTTGAGATTGCCCTGCTGTCCCTGGCCCAGGGGGCCAGCTATGGCCTGGAAAATGTGGAATTCCAGGTCTCCGCCAACGCTGGACAGCCTCTGCGTCCCTTGGCGAAGGTGGCCTCTGGCGGCGAGCTGTCCCGCATCGGACTGGCGATCCAGGTGATCGCCAGCCAGGCGGGAGAGGTGCCGACCCTGATCTTCGACGAGGTGGATGTGGGGATAGGCGGCGGTGTGGCTGAGATTGTCGGCCGTCTGCTGAAACAGCTGGGCCTGAGCCGCCAGGTCCTCTGCGTGACCCATCTGCCCCAGGTGGCGGCCCAGGCCGACTGGCAATGGTCCATTGCCAAGGAAACCCGCAATGATCAGACCCTGAGCCGCGTGACCGTCCTGGAGGGGCAGGGCCGCATCGAGGAAATCGCCCGCATGCTGGGCGGTGTCAAGGTTACCGATACCACCCGCCGCCACGCCCAGGAATTGCTGGGTTCCGCCTAGCCCGCTATTTCGCGGTCACCTCGGGGCAGGACGCCGGGCATTCACCCTTTTCGTCCAGGTGCTCGCATTCGTCCTTCACCGGGCACTGATTGCGGTGCTGGCAGTCGGGTTTCAGGCAGTCCACGTAAAGATACAGGGCGTGCTCGCGGACCTTGAAGCCCCGGTCGTGGGCCACTTTGTTCTGGCGCTTCTCGATCTCGGCGTCGAAGAATTCCTCGACCTTGCCGCATTGCAGGCAGACCAGATGGTCATGGTGCTTGCCCTCATTGAGTTCGAACACCGCCTTGCCTGATTCGAAAAAGTGGCGCTGGATCAGTCCTGCCTGCTCGAACTGGGTCAGGACCCGGTAGACGGTAGCCAGTCCGACATCCAGATTCTCGGCCAGCAAGTGGCGGTAGACCTCTTCCGCCGTCATGTGCCTGGTATCGGACTTCTGGAAGAGTTCCAGGATTCGTAGGCGGGGGAAGGTGACTTTTAAGCCAAAGCTCTTGAGGTTGTCTGAGTTGGACATGGTAGGGGCAGGGGAATCGACCGGCCTATGATATAGTTTTCCGAGTTCCCGGAAAACTTCCCCAAAGCCCCTCCATGTCCTTACCAAGGCAAGTTCTATTGCTGTGGCTGCCCCTGCTGGCGGCCTGTTCCAATGTCTCCGAGGTCAAGGTGACCGATTATCTGACGCCCTACCGGATGGATGTCCGTCAGGGGAATTTCGTCAGTCAGGAGATGGCAGCCCAGCTCAAACCCGGGATCACCAAGGACCAGGTGCGCTATCTGCTGGGCACGCCCTTGATTGCCGATCCTTTTCATGCTGATCGCTGGGACTACGTCTATCGCCTCCAGGCCGGCAAGGGCGATATTCAGCAGCGCCAGTTGAGTGTCTTCTTCCAGGATGGCAAGCTGGTCCGTGTCGGCGGCGACGTGGCGGTCCAGGAATCCGGCCAGCCCGATGCCCAGCCGGCCACGCCAGCCGCCCGTGTCATCGAAATTGCGGCGGATCCCAATGCACCCAAGGGGGATGGCAAGTCTTCCAAGCGGTGGTATTGGCCATTCTGAACTCAAGGTTATTGACTGTATGAGTACGATACGTTTTGCCATTGCCGGTAGCGCCGGCCGCATGGGACGCACTTTGATCGAGGCCGTTTCCCAGGCGGAAGATGCCCGATTGACGGCTGCCCTGGAGCATAGTGATAGTCCCTTCATCGGCAAGGATGCCGGGGAACTGATCGGGGCGCCCTGCGGCGTCCGCATTACTGCGGATCTGGAAGAAGCCCTGGGCAAGGCCGACTGCCTGATCGATTTCACCCGTCCCGAGGGAACCCTGGCCCACATGGAGGTCTGTCGCCGGCTTGGGGTGCATATGGTGATCGGCACCACCGGTTTCTCGACCGAGCAGAAGGCGCTGATCGAGGCGGCCTCCCGGGACATTCCCATCGTTTTCGCACCCAACATGGCGGTGGGGGTCAATGCGGTCTTCAGGCTACTGGACGTGGCAGCCCGTATTCTTGACGAGGGCTACGATGTCGAGGTGATCGAGGCCCATCATCGCCACAAGGTGGATGCTCCCTCTGGCACTGCCCTGCGCATGGGCGAGATCGTGGCCCAGGCCCTGGGGCGCCGGCTGGAGGATTGCGCTGTCTATGGTCGGGAAGGTCATACCGGCGAGCGGCCGGCAACCCAGATCGGCTTTGCCACGGTGCGGGGCGGGGACGTGGTCGGCGACCACACTGTACTCTTCGCAGGAACCGGCGAGCGTATCGAGATCACCCACAAGTCCGCCAGTCGCATGTCCTATGCCCTGGGGTCGCTGCGGGCGGCCCGCTTCATGCAGGGCCGGTCATCGGGCTTGTTTGACATGCAGGATGTGCTGGGGCTGCGCTGACCGCAGCTGAATTCCTGGTTTCCCACCGGCGCGGTCTCCTGACCGCTGGAAACGACGACGGTCCCAGCGTATAATCGACCGGTTTGCGGGAACGGCCTCAAGCACTGCGTACCGTTCCCGATTTTGATTCGCCGACGCCAATCTCAGGAGCCCCACCGTGCCACAGTTTCCGCCTGCCATTCTTGCGCTTGCCGACGGGACAGTTTTTAAGGGGAAGGGCATCGGGGCGGTAGGGTCCAGTGTCGGGGAGGTGGTGTTCAATACCTCCCTCACCGGCTATCAGGAAATCCTGACGGATCCTTCCTATTGCCGGCAGATCGTTACCCTGACCTACCCCCACATCGGCAATTACGGCATCAATCGCGAAGATGGCGAGGCCGCCCGTGTTCATGCCTCCGGTCTGGTGATTCGCGATCTGCCCCTGTTGGTTTCCAACTTTCGTAGCGAGCAGTCCCTCGATGCCTATCTGCGGGCCGAGGGCGTTGTGGCCATCGCCGATATCGACACCCGCAAACTGACCCGCATCCTGCGCGAGCAGGGCGCCCAGGCCGGTTGTCTGGTGACGGGGGAAAGCCTCGACGCGGAAGCCGCCATCGCCCAGGCCCGGTCTTTCCCCGGCCTGGCTGGCATGGACCTGGCAAAAGTGGTCAGTGCCCAGGCTGCCTATCCCTGGACTGAAGGCGAGTGGCGCCTCGGTGAGGGCTATCGTGCTCAGGGTGCAACCCGTTTTCATGTGGTGGCCTACGATTTCGGCATCAAGCGCAACATTCTGCGCATGCTGGCGGAGCGGGGCTGCAAGCTCACCGTGGTGCCAGCCCAGACCTCCGCCGCGGCGGTGCTGGCCCTGAATCCGGACGGCATCTTCCTGTCCAATGGACCCGGCGATCCGGAGCCCTGCGATTACGCCGTTACCGCCATCCGCGACCTTCTCGCCCGGGGGCTGCCCACCTTCGGCATCTGCCTGGGACACCAGTTGCTGGCCCGGGCCTCGGGGGCAAAGACGGTGAAGATGAAGTTCGGCCACCACGGCGCCAATCACCCAGTCAAGGATCTGGATAGCGGTCAGGTACTGATCACCAGCCAGAACCATGGTTTCGCGGTGGATATGGATTCCCTGCCGCCCAACCTGCGCCCCACCCATGTGTCCCTGTTCGATGGCAGTCTGCAAGGCATGGCTCGTACCGACGTGCCGGCCTTCTGCTTCCAGGGGCACCCCGAAGCGAGCCCCGGCCCCCACGACGTGGCTTACCTGTTCGACCGCTTTATCGGGCTGATGGAACAATGACGCCCCCCCACGCTCGCAAACCCGGCTCGCTGCCCCCCACAGGGGGGCGCATGTCTCCTTGGGGCGGCCCTGCGGAGACATGAATGCCTAAAAGAACCGACATCCACAGCATCCTCATCATCGGCGCCGGCCCGATCATCATCGGTCAGGCCTGCGAGTTCGACTATTCCGGCGCCCAGGCCTGCAAGGCCCTGCGCGAGGAGGGATACAAGGTCATCCTTGTAAACTCCAACCCGGCCACGATCATGACCGATCCGGACATGGCCGACGTGACTTACATTGAGCCGATCACCTGGCAGGTGCTGGAAAACATCATCGCCAAGGAACGGCCCGATGCCGTCCTGCCCACCATGGGGGGGCAGACAGCCCTCAACTGCGCCCTGGATCTGGCCAAGCACGGCGTGCTGGAGAAATATGACGTAGAGATGATCGGGGCTTCCAAGGAGGCCATCGACAAGGCCGAGGACCGGGAAAAATTCAAGCAGGCCATGACCAAGATCGGCCTGGGCTCCGCCCGCTCGGCCATCGCCCACAGCATGGAGGAAGCCCAGCAGGTTCAGGCGGCCATCGGCTTCCCGGCCATCATCCGTCCTTCCTTTACCATGGGCGGCTCCGGTGGCGGCATCGCCTACAACCAGGAAGAATTTGTCGAGATCTGCAAGCGCGGACTCGAAGCCAGTCCCACCCATGAACTCCTGATCGAGGAGTCCTTGCTGGGCTGGAAGGAATATGAGATGGAGGTGGTGCGGGACCACAAGGACAACTGCATCATCATCTGCTCCATCGAGAACCTGGATCCGATGGGAGTGCATACCGGTGACTCGATCACTGTCGCTCCGGCTCAGACACTGACCGACAAGGAATACCAGATCATGCGCAACGCATCCATTGCGGTGCTGCGTGAAATCGGTGTGGATACGGGCGGTTCCAACGTGCAGTTCTCGATCAATCCCGACGATGGCCGGATGATTGTGATCGAGATGAACCCCCGGGTATCCCGCTCCTCGGCCCTGGCTTCCAAGGCTACCGGCTTCCCGATTGCCAAGGTGGCGGCCAAACTGGCGGTGGGCTACACCCTGGACGAGTTGAAGAACGACATCACCGGCGGCGCCACACCCGCCTCCTTCGAGCCCTCGATCGACTACGTGGTGACCAAGGTTCCCCGCTTCGCCTTCGAGAAGTTTCCCCAGGCCAATGACCGGCTGACCACCCAGATGAAGTCCGTGGGCGAAGTGATGGCTATCGGCCGTACCTTCCAGGAGTCTCTGCAAAAAGCCCTGCGTGGCCTGGAGGTGAGTGTCTACGGTCTGGACGAGATCGAGGCCCAGCGGGAAGAAATCGACCACGAACTGGGCAATCCCGGTGCTCAGCGCATGTGGTATCTGGGCCAGGCCTTCCGGGAGGGCTATTCCCTCCAGGACGTGTTCAATCTGACCAAGATCGACCCCTGGTTCCTGGTGCAGATCGAGGATATCGTCAATACCGAAACCTGGATTCGCTCCCGGTTGTTACCGGAAATGGATGCGGAGGCCCTGCGGGGCTTGAAGCGCAAGGGCTTTTCCGACCGACGTATTGCCAATCTGCTCGGCGTCGGGGAAACCGAGGTGCGTCAGCGCCGTCATGCCCTGGGCGTGCGGCCCGTATTCAAGCGCGTCGACACCTGCGCTGCCGAATTCGCCACCTCCACGGCCTACATGTACTCGACCTATGAGGAAGAGTGCGAGTCCCGGCCCACGGACAAGAAGAAGATCATGGTGCTGGGGGGTGGCCCCAACCGTATCGGGCAGGGGATCGAGTTCGACTATTGCTGTGTCCATGCGGCCCTGGCGATGCGCGAGGACGGCTTTGAAACCATCATGGTCAATTGCAATCCGGAGACCGTGTCCACCGACTACGACACTTCGGATCGCCTCTATTTCGAGCCCCTGACCCTGGAAGACATCCTGGAGATCGTCGAGGTGGAAAAGCCCGCCGGCGTGATCGTCCAGTTCGGCGGCCAGACGCCCCTGAAGCGGGCACGGGAGCTGGAAGCCAACGGTGTGCCCATCATCGGCACCAGCCCCGACATGATCGATGCGGCCGAGGACCGGGAGCGCTTCCAGAAGCTGCTCCACGACCTGGGACTGAAACAGCCCCCCAATCGCACGGCGCGCACGCCGGAGCAGGCCATCGAACTGGCGGCCGAGATCGGCTATCCCCTGGTGGTGCGGCCTTCCTATGTGCTGGGGGGGCGGGCCATGGAAATCGTCCATGAGCAGAAGGATCTGGAGCGCTACATGCGGGAGGCTGTCAAGGTTTCCAATGATTCTCCGGTGCTGCTGGATCGTTTCCTCAATGACGCCACCGAAGTGGATGTGGACGCCCTGTGCGACGGCAAACAGGTGATCATCGGCGGCATCATGGAACACATCGAACAGGCCGGCGTCCATTCCGGTGATTCCGCCTGTTCCCTACCGCCCTTCACGCTGTCCAGGGAAATTCAGGATGAAATGCGCCGCCAGACCGAGATGATGGCCATGGGCCTCAATGTCATCGGCCTGATGAACGTGCAATTCGCCATCCAGGGCCAGGGCGACGATGCCGTGGTCTATGTGCTGGAAGTGAATCCCCGTGCTTCCCGTACCGTGCCCTTCGTTTCCAAGGCCACCAGCCTGCCTCTGGCCAAGATCGCTGCCCGCTGCATGGCGGGTCGTTCCCTGGCCGATCAGGGGGTGACCAAAGAAGTGATTCCTCCCTACTATTCGGTGAAGGAGGCGGTCTTCCCCTTCTCCAAGTTCCCGGGCGTGGATACCATCCTGGGTCCGGAAATGAAGTCCACTGGCGAGGTCATGGGCGTCGGCCGCAGTTTCGGCGAGGCTTTCATCAAGTCCCAGATGGCATCTGGCACCAAGCTCCCCAAGTCGGGCAAGGTTTTCATCAGCGTCAAGCCAGCCGACAAGCCCAAGGCGGTCGAAGTGGCCCGGGAACTCCATGCCCTGGGCTTTATTCTGGTGGCCACTCGGGGTACTGCTGCTGCCATCGAAGCAGCCGGCATTCCGGTGAGCCCGGTTAACAAGGTTACCGAAGGGCGGCCTCACATTGTCGATATGATCAAGAACAACGATATCGCCCTGATCGTGAACACCGTGGACGAAAAGCGCACCGCCATTGCCGATTCCCGTTCCATCCGAACGTCGGCCCTGGCCCAGAAGGTCACCTTATTTACCACCGTGGAAGGGGCGCGGGCCGCCTGTGCCGGCATGCGTCATTCCGGTCTGGAAACCTACGCGCTCCAGAATCTTCATGGAGAGCTGCTGGCATGAGCAAGGTTCCCATCACCCTGCATGGTGCCGAGTTGCTCAAGGCGGAACTGCATCGTCTGAAGACGGTGGAACGCCCCAGCGTGATCGCGGCCATCGCCGAAGCCCGCTCTCATGGCGATTTGTCCGAGAACGCCGAATACGATGCCGCCAAGGAGCGGCAGGGTTTCATCGAGGGCCGCATCGCCGAGGTGGAGGGCAAGCTGTCCAATGCCCAGATCATCGATCCCGTTTCCCTGGACGCCGATGGTCGCGTGGTCTTCGGCGCCACGGTGGAACTGGAGGACGTGGATGCAGGCAAGACCGTCACCTATCAGATCGTTGGCGATGACGAAGCTGACCTGAAGGTGGGCAAGATATCCCTCAATTCTCCTGTGGCACGGACCCTGATCGGCAAGTTTTCCGGTGATGTGGCGGAAGTCCACACGCCCGGCGGCGTCCGGGAATACGAGATCCTCGACGTCCGCTACGAGTGAACAAGCTTACCGAGGCCCTCTACTCAATCCTGATTGCCCTCTGGGTGGGTGGCCTCTTCGCTGTGGGCTATCTGGCGGCCCCCGTCCTTTTTGACCAGCTTCCAGATCGTACCCTTGCAGGCAATCTGGCGGGCAAGATGTTTTCCGTCACTGCCTGGGTGGGCCTGGGTGCCGGTGCCTACCTGCTGCTCTATTTGCTGACCCGGCGCGGCTGGTCGGCCTTCAAGTCCGGGGTATTCTGGATAGTGCTGTCCATGGTGGCCCTGACGGCGGCGGGTCAGTTCGGCATCCAGCCCATCCTGGCCCAGTTAAAGGCAGATGCCTTGCCCCGGGCGGTGATGGAAAGCGCCCTGCGCGATCGTTTCGCCACCTGGCATGGTATCTCCAGCGGGCTCTATCTGATTCAGAGCCTGTTGGGTTTATGGTTGGTGCTGTGGCAGGAGAGGGGAAAACGCTAGGGGACAGGCTTTGCCTGTCCCGGTGATGGTCAGTCGTCAGCGGATGCTGCGCCGACGCGGCTTTTCCGCAGCGGCGGCGGCCTGCTTCTTGGTCTTGGGCTGCGCGGTGCGGCGGGCAGGGGATGTTTTCTTCGGGGCTGGGGCCTCTGCGGGTTTTTCCCGCCAGAGGATGAGAATGTTGCCGATGTGCTGCGCCGGTTCGCAAGCCAGGGTGGCGCAGATGCTGGCTAGAATCTGGTCCCGGTCTTCGCGTTCGATGCCATGGAGCTTGACCTTGATCAGTTCGTGGGCCTTGAGCGCCCGATCGATTTCCTTCAGCACGGCCTCGGTCAAACCGTGCTGACCCAGGCTGACGACAGGGTCGAGATGGTGGGCGGCAGCACGCAGTGCCTTGCGCCGTTCGGTAGTAAGTTCAGTCATATCCATATTTTCGCATGTAAGTAGGACCCAAGTCAGTGACAATCAGAAGCAAACGTTCGAAAAAGAGCAGTCACTACATGAACCAGCACGTTCATGATCCCTACGTGCTCAAGGCCAAGCACGAAGGTTGGCGCTCCCGCGCAGTGTTCAAACTTTCGGAAATCGACGAAAAGGACCACCTGCTGAAGCCTGGCATGACCGTGGTTGACCTGGGTTCGGCCCCCGGCAGCTGGTGCGAGTATGCGGTGCGTCGCATCCAGCCGGGAGGGCGCCTGATCGCTCTGGATCTGCTGCCCATGGACCCGATCAAAGGCGTGACCTTCATTCAGGGGGATTTCCGTGAGGACGAGGTGTTCCGCCAGCTTACCGATGCCCTCGAAGGCCGGATGGTGGACCTTGTTTTATCCGACATGGCCCCCAATCTAACGGGGATCGCGGTATCCGACCAGGCCCGCGGGATGCATCTGATGGAACTGGCTCTGGAATTTTGTCGGATGCACCTGAAACCCGGTGGCGACATGCTCGTCAAAGTCTTTCAGGGCAGTGGTTTCATGGAGTTGCGGGACGAAGTGGTCGGGGTTTTCGAGCGCCTTCAGGTCCGCAAGCCGGCTGCTTCCCGGGATCGTAGCGCGGAAACCTATCTGCTGGCCCGTGGCAAGCGTTTGCAGCCCCTCTGAATAGCGCCTAGAATGCGCCGACATGGGCCGAAAAGTGAGGCATTTCCTTGAATAATATGTTTAAAAGCCTGGCGATCTGGTTGGTGATCGGTGTTGTGCTGATGACCATTTTCAATCAGTTCAACTCCCGTCAGGTATCCCAGTCCGCCATGGACTATTCCAAGTTCCTGGAGGAAGTCCAGCAGGGGCATATCACCAAGGTCGTGATTCAGGGCCGTACCCTGGAGGCGACCACGACAGAAGGCAAGAAGATCACGACCTACGCCCCGGCGGATCTCTGGATGGTCTCCGATCTGCTCAAAAACAATGTTGATGTGGTCGCCAAGCCGGATGAGGAACAGTCCTTTCTGATGAGCCTGTTCGTCTCCTGGTTCCCTATGTTGTTGCTGATTGGCGTCTGGGTGTTCTTCATGCGTCAGATGCAGGGCGGTGGCAAGGGTGGTGCCTTTTCCTTCGGCAAGAGCCGCGCGCGGGTGATGGACGAAGCCAACAATACCGTCACCTTCGCCGATGTGGCGGGGTGCGACGAGGCCAAGGAAGAAGTCTCCGAACTGGTCGAATTCCTGCGCGATCCCACCAAGTTCCAGAAACTGGGCGGACGCATTCCCCGTGGTGTGCTGATGGTCGGCAGTCCCGGCACCGGCAAGACCCTGCTGGCCAAGGCCATCGCCGGCGAGGCCAAGGTGCCGTTCTTCTCCATTTCCGGTTCCGACTTTGTCGAAATGTTTGTGGGTGTAGGTGCGGCTCGGGTGCGGGACATGTTCGAGCAAGCCAAGAAGGCGGCGCCCTGCATCATCTTCATCGATGAAATCGATGCCGTCGGCCGCCAGCGCGGCGCTGGCCTTGGTGGTGGCAACGACGAGCGCGAACAGACCCTGAATGCACTGCTGGTGGAAATGGACGGTTTCGAAGGTTCCGCTGGTGTGATCGTCATCGCGGCCACCAACCGCCCCGACGTCCTTGATCCTGCCCTGCTGCGTCCGGGGCGCTTCGACCGTCAGGTGGTGGTTCCGCTGCCGGATATCCGCGGTCGTGAGCAGATTCTCAAGGTGCATATGCGCAAGGTGCCGGTGGCGCCGGATGTGGATGCCTCCGTGCTGGCCCGGGGTTGCCCCGGATTCGCTGGCGCCGATCTGGCCAATCTGGTGAATGAGGCAGCCCTTTTTGCGGCCCGCGGCAACAAGCGGGTGGTGGATATGGAGGACTTCGAGCGCGCCAAAGACAAAATCATGATGGGGGCCGAGCGTCGTTCCATGGTCATGCCCGAGGAGGAACGGCGCAACACCGCCTATCACGAGTCGGGACATGCCGTGGTGGCCAGGCTGCTGCCCAAGACCGATCCGGTGCACAAGGTCACCATCATTCCCCGGGGCCGCGCTCTGGGCGTGACCATGCAACTCCCCACCGAGGACCGCTACAGCCAGGACCGCACCCGTCTGCTCAGCACCATCACGGTGCTTTTCGGGGGGCGAATTGCCGAGGAAATCTTCATGAACCAGATGACCACTGGTGCTTCCAACGATTTCCAACGCGCCACGGATCTGGCCCGGCGCATGGTGACGCAGTGGGGCATGTCCGACAGCCTGGGTCCGATGGTCTATGGCGAGGAGGAAGGAGAAATTTTCCTCGGCCGTTCGGTGACCACTCACAAGAACATGTCCGAGGCATCGTTGCAGAAGGTCGATGCGGAGATTCGCCGCATCCTTGATGAGCAATATGCGCTGGCGCGCAAGTTGATCGAGGAAAACCGCGACAAGGTGGAGGCCATGACTGCTGCCCTGTTGGAACTGGAAACCATTGATGCCGATCAGATCAACGACATCATGGAGGGGCGCCCGCCCAGACCTCCTAAGCCCAGTAGCGCTCCTGCACCATCGTCGCCCGACAGTCCCCCCGGGACCGCGCCCAACGCGACGGCACCGGCATAACCTCGTACCACTTGGCATCGGGGCCGCCTGCGCGGCCCTTCTCATTTCATGGATGACACGCTGTACTGTGGTCGATACGTCCTTATCCTGAAGCGCCCGCTGATCATGGGGATCGTCAATCTGACCGACGATTCCTTTTCCGGCGATGGCTTTGGCGACGATGGGGTGCGGGCCATTGCTCATGGCCGTCGGCTGCGGGAGGAGGGGGCCGACCTACTCGATCTCGGCGGTGAATCCACCCGTCCCGGCGCCCCTCCGGTATCGGCACAGCAGGAACTGGACCGGGTGCTACCCGTGCTGGAGGGGTTACTGGAATACGATGTCCCCCTCTCGGTGGATACCGCCAAGCCCGAGGTGATGGTGGCAGCCCTGGCCGCCGGTGCCGACATGATTAATGACATCAGCGCCCTGGAAGCTCCGGGTGCCCTGGATGCTGTGGCCAATAGCCGGGCCGCCGTGTGCCTGATGCACATGCAGGGGGTGCCCCGTACCATGCAGCAAGCCCCCCGCTATGTCGACGTGGTCGCGGAGGTGGGTGCATACCTGGCAGGTCGGGTGGAGGCAGCCCAGGCTGCGGGTATCCCGCTGACACGGATCGTGGTGGATCCGGGTTTCGGTTTCGGCAAGACCCTGGCGCACAATCTGGCCTTGCTGCGTCACCTGGATAAACTTCGGGTTTCCGGCTTGCCGCTGCTGGCGGGATTGTCCCGCAAGTCCATGCTCGGCCTGCTGACCGGCCGCAGCGAACAGGACCGGGGCTACGCCAGCGTGGCGGCAGCGCTCCTGGCGGCCCAGAACGGCGCCCGCATCCTGCGGGTGCACGATGTGGCCGCGACCCGGGACGCCTTGACGGTATGGAACGCACTGGAGGAAGTCAGCGAATGAGTCGCAAATATTTCGGCACCGATGGCGTGCGGGGCGAGGTGGGCCAGGCGCCCATCACACCGGACTTCGTGATGCGCCTGGGCTATGCCGCGGGCACCACCCTGGTGGCGCGGGAACATCTGCCTCCGGGGGAGCATCCGGCCGTGCTGATTGGCAAGGACACGCGGATTTCCGGCTATATGCTGGAAGCGGCCCTGGAAGCCGGCTTCGCCGCGGCCGGCGTGGACGTCTGCCTGGTGGGGCCGATGCCGACCCCCGCCGTCGCCTACCTGACCCGAGCCTTGCGGCTCCAGGCGGGCGTGGTCATTTCCGCATCCCATAATCCCTATCACGACAATGGCATCAAGTTCTTTTCGGCCCAGGGTACCAAGCTGCCAGATGCCGTGGAAATGGAAATAGAGAGACGCCTGGATCAGCCCATGGGCTGCATGGCCTCAGCCCAGCTGGGCAAGGCACGTCGCATCGACGATGCCGCCGGCCGCTACATCGAGTTCTGCAAGAGCACCTTCCCCTCGGAACTGGATCTGCGGGGCCTGAAGATCGCCGTGGACAGCGCCCACGGCGCTGCCTACCACATCGCGCCCAGCGTTTTCCACGAACTGGGGGCCGAGGTGTTCAAGGTGGGGGTGTCGCCCAATGGACTCAACATCAATGACGGTGTGGGTGCGACGGTTCCAGAATCCTTGCGCCGTGCAATGCTTGAATCTGGTGCCGATCTTGGCATTTCCCTGGATGGCGACGGGGACCGGCTGATCATGGCAGATGCCCAGGGCCGCATCTACGATGGCGACCAGTTGCTCTACGTCATCGCCCGCCGACGGGCAACCCAATCGGACGTTCCCGGAGTGGTGGGTACCCTGATGAGCAACCTGGGCTTTGAGCATGCCCTGGCGCGCCTTTCGATACCCTTTATCCGGGCCAGGGTGGGCGACCGCTATGTGTTGGAGCTGATGCAGGAAAAGGGATGGCTGCTGGGGGGCGAGAATTCCGGCCACATCATTTGTTTGGACAAGCACAGCACCGGCGACGGCATCGTCTCCGCCCTCCAGGTGCTGGCCGCCCTGCGCGGTGCTGGTGAAACCCTGGACCAGGCCTGTGCCGATCTGGCCATGTATCCGCAAAAACTGGTCAACGTGCCCCTTCCGGCAGGCTTCGACTGGCAATCCTGTGGGGAGATTCAAGCTGCCCGGCGTGTGGCTGAGCAGGTCCTGGACGGCCGGGGCCGGGTGCTGCTGCGCCCTTCGGGCACCGAACCCCTGTTGCGGGTGATGGTTGAAGGACGGGATGCCGAACTGGTCTGCGCCCAGGCGGAAATCATTGCCGACGCGGTACGCCGGACGACGGTGGGCTGACGGGCGGGGCCGTATCCCTCAGAGCCGCCATACCAGTTGTTCGTCGGCATTGCGCAGCCGCTCCGACAATACCCGGCAGATATTGCGGAAGACCTTGAGACCGATGCTGGGTTGGGTATCGATGGCCTTTTCCGAAAGCCGGATCAGGGTGCATTCTGACTTGGCGGTGACGGTGGCGCTGCGGCTTTCCCGGTCGGCCAGAGCCATTTCGCCGAAGCTGTCGGTGGGCCCCAGGGTGGCCAGCTCCGCGTCACCGCTGCGGCCCTTCTTGGTGACCACCGCCTCGCCGTCGGTGATGATGTACATGAACATGCCGACACTGCCTTCACTGACGATGCTCTGGCCCGGCTGATAGATGCACTTTTCCGCCGACTCCAGCAGTTCGGATATCTCGTTGGTGGTCAGTCCGTTGAAGGCCTTGACCCGTTCGGCCAGCTTGAACAGCAGGCGCTGGGTGTCGTGAAAGGAAAATTCCTGTTTGGTCCAGTTCATGTCTGAAGTGCCTCCAGTAGTTCCTGTTCGATGCGGACCAGGGTGGACGTATGCCCCAGCTCTGGCCCGCTGACCAGGAAGGTGTCCTCCACCAGTTCGCCCAGGGTGGCGATTTTCGCGGTTTCCAGGTTGACGCCATGCCGCCCCAGAATGCGGGCGATGCCATAGAGCAGGCCCGGACGATCGGCGGCAGTGATGGAAATGATAAAGCGATTTCCCCTTTCGTCGGCGCGTACTTCCACCTTGGGCTCGAAGGGGAAGTGCCGGACCTGACGGGAAAGCCTGCCCCGGGTTGGCGGCGCCAGGGGCGGGCAGGTCTTGAGTTGCTCCACCAGGTCGTGTTCGATCAGGGCCACCATGTCCCGGTAGGGCAGGTGTTCCTTGGCGTCCAGCAGCACGAAGCTGTCCAGGGCGTAGCCGTGGCGCGTGGTGTGGATCTTGGCATCCACGATGGAATAGCCCAGACGGGAGAAGTAGCCGCAAAGCCGGGCAAAAAGCTCCGGCTGGTCCTGGCAGTAGGCCATTACCTGCAAGCCTTCGCCGAAGGGGTTGAGGCGGGCCCGCACCACCGGGTCGGGGCTTTCCGCACGGTAGTAGAGGGTACGGGTGTGCCAGGCGATTTCTTCCGCATCATGGCGCAGGAAGTAGACGCCGTCGAGATGACGCCAGAATGGGGCTTCGATGTCCGGGCGCAGGCCGTGGTAGCGCAATATCTGTCGCACCTCGTCCTGGCGCGCCGCGCTGCCGGCCAGGGGCAGCACCGCGTTGCCTCGCAGGTGTTGCAGGGTCATGCGGAACAGGTCTTCCAGCAGTTTGCCCTTCCAGACGTTCCAGACCTTGGGGCTGGTGCCCCGGATGTCGGCCACGGTGAGCAGGTAGAGGGCCGCGAGGCGCCGCTCGGTTTTCACGATGGTGGTGAAATTCGTGACCACGTCCGGGTCCGAGAGATCCTGCTTCTGGGCCACCGCCGACATGGTCAGGTGATTGCCCACCAGAAACACCACCAGCTCGATGTCGTCTGCATCGATACCATGGTCCTGACAGAAGCGGCGCGCATCCACCATGCCCTTCCGAGAATGGTCGCCGCCCCGACCCTTGGCGATATCGTGGAACAGGGCCGCCACATAGAGCAGCCAGTGCCGATCGAAGTCGGCCATCAGCCGGCTGCAAAGGGGATATTCGTGGGCGAAGTCGGGCATCGCGAAGCGACGCAGATTGCGCACCACCTGGAGAATGTGTTGATCGACGGTGTAGATATGGAACAGGTCATGCTGCATCTGGCCGACGATGTGGCCGAAGGCCGGCAGATACTGGCCCAGGATGTCGTACTGGTTCATCCGCCGCAGCTCGTGGATCAGGTGCTTTTGCTGGAACAATTCGAGGAACAACGCCCGGTGGGCCGGGTCGCGCCGATAGGCGGCGTCGATGCGCTTGCGCTCCATCCACAGGGCGCGCAGGGTGCGCGTGGTCATGCCCTTGAGTTCCGGATGCTGCTCCAGCACCAGGAAGCAGCGCAGCAGGGCCGTGGGTTTTTGCGCGAACAAATCATTGTCGCGCATATCCAGAAGGCCTCGATCCACCTGAAAATCCTCGTCGAGGACGAAGGCGCTGTCCTGTTCCTGAGGGAAAAGCTGGGCTTCAATGTTCTGAAGAACCAGCGTATTCAATTGGGTCACCAATTTGGCGTTGCGGTAATAGCGCTGCATCAGCACTTCGGAGGCGCGTTTGGTGCTCGTGGCCTTGATGCCCAGGGCGGCGGCCAGGCTCTCCTGGTGGTCAAACAGGATGCGCTCCTCGCCCCGTCGCGCCAGGAAATGCAGGCGGATGCGCAACTGGCGCAGGAACTGTTCGGCCCGGATCAACTGGCGGGTTTCCTCCGGGGTGACCACTCCGTTTTTACACAGGTCCCGCCAGTGGGGTCCCAGGGCGGCGGCCCGGGCTACCCAGAAAATTACATGGAGATCCCTCAGACCCCCAGGACTTTCCTTGCAATTGGGTTCCAGGCTGTAGGGCGTGTCGTTGTACTTGGCATAACGCTCGGCCTGTTCCAGGAGCTTGGCCTTGAAGAATTCCTCGGCACGGCAGGTCTGGACCAGCTGGCTGGCCATGGTTTCGAAGAGTTTGCGGTTGCCGGTCAGGTAACGTCCTTCCAGCAGCGTGGTCTGTACCGTGATGTCGTTATAGGCCTCCTCCACGCACTGACTGGGGGAGCGCACGCTATGGCCGACTTCCAGCCCGATGTCCCAGAGCATGCTCACCAGCAGTTCCAGCCTGGACTCCCTGGCCGGGGACGTGTCTTCCGTTACCAACAACAGCAGGTCCACGTCTGAACAGGGATAGAGCTCGCCCCTGCCGTAGCCACCGACGGCCACCAAGGTGCATTCCAGAGGCATTTCCAGGGATTGCCAGAGCTCATCTAATACGCTGTCCACCAGACGGGTGCGGCCCTTGAGCAGGGCCAGGGCATTACCATCCTGTTCGTATCTTTCCCGAAGTCGGTCCTGCTCCTGGCGGAGGCGACCGCGAAGCTCCTGCACCTGGTTTGCGCCGTTCTGTACCGTCATGGATTGGCTTGTGGGGGACGGGGTGGCATGCCGGCGGAGAGGGTCAGGACTTCGTGGCCGCTTTCCGTGACCAGGATCGTATGTTCCCACTGGGCAGACAGGTTACGGTCCTTGGTTATGATGGTCCAGCCGTCGGGCAGTTCCGAGATGGCTGCCTTGCCGGCATTGATCATGGGTTCGATGGTGAAGATCATCCCTGGCAGCAATTCGATGCCGCTGCCGGCCTGACCGTAATGCAGTACCTGGGGCTCCTCGTGGAAGTTGCGGCCGATGCCATGGCCGCAGAATTCCCGTACCACCGAGTAGCCGTTCTTCTCCGCATGGCGCTGGATGGCGGCGCCGATATCGCCCAATCGCGCCCCGGGGCGGGCCTGATCAATGCCCAGCCACAGACACTCGTAGGTTACCGCGCACAGGCGTCGGGCCAGGATCGAAGTCTCGCCCACCAGGAACATGCGGCTGGAATCTCCATGCCAGCCATCCTTGATGGTGGTGATGTCCAGGTTGACGATGTCGCCCTTCTTCAGCGGTCGATCGTTGGGGATGCCATGGCAGACCTGGTGATTGACCGAGGCGCAGATCGACTTGGGATAGGGCACGTAACCGGGAGGTGCATAGTTCAAGGGTGCGGGGATGCAGCCCTGCACACTCACCATGTAGTCATGGCAGAGTCGGTCCAGTTCCTCTGTGGTCACTCCCGGCTTCACAAAAGGCGCAATGTAGTCGAGCACTTCGCCCGCCAGGCGGCCGGCCACGCGCATCTTCTCGATTTCTTCCGGGGTTTTTATCTGGATGCCCATGGGTTTTGAAATGAGGGGTTGGGGCCGGCCATTTTAGAGCCAATTTAAGTCGCGTACCCCGCGTTGTGCTCAGGGCGTCGTGGCGCAGGGAAGGGTTGTGCCCTTCGCAAGCCGCGCAACGCAGCGATCGCCCGCCCTCGCCACAACCCGAACCACCGGGCTTTGGGCGCGCTACGGCGTTGTCGGTCGCTGGCATGGAATGACCATGCGGCACTCCCTCCGCCTTGCATCGCATCCCAAAGCCCGACGGCGCAGGATGCGTGCCCTACTGAAATAGACTTTTAATGTCGCCGAACGGGTCCATCTTGGCGTCGGCCCCTTACGCCGGCAATTGTCTTTGCGGTTCATTGCGCCTACCAAGGGCTAATAGTCATCGTTTCGCGTTTGTACCGATCGGCTACACTGTCTGGAAATCCTCGGGGGGTAGGCATGGAATCGGCACTGCGTGGACGACTGGTCAGCAATGGTCTCTTCAATCGCATCGACATTGATGCGCTCGAACATCTGCTCGATGACTGCGCGCGGTTCACGCTGGTTGCCGGCGGCACTCTGCTGGAGCAGGGTGCGGAAAACGACTGTCTTTATGTGGTGCTGCAAGGTGAGTTGAGGGTTTATCTGGGGGGGCGTCACATGCCGGTGCATACGGTGCTCGGCATCGGCGAATGCGCCGGTGAACTGTCCTTGATCGATGGCCAGTGCGTTTCGGCCCTGGTCATCGCCGCGGTCGAGACCGAGTTGCTGGTGATTCCCCAGGCCATGGTCTGGTCGATGATCGACCGCTCCCACGGCTTCGCACGCAATCTGCTGGCCATCCTTTCCGGGCGCATGCGCCGCGACAACCTGACTCTGGTCACCACTGCCAGCCGCAGCCTGGAATTCGAGTTGGCGGCGAGCGTTGATGCTCTGACCGGCTTGCACAACCGGCGCTGGCTGGCGGAAGCCTTTCCCCGGGCGATCCGCCGCTGTGAGCAGGATGCGGCGCCCTTATGTCTGGTCATGGCCGACATCGACCATTTCAAGCGGCTTAACGACGAACATGGGCATCTGGTCGGTGACGCGGTGCTGAGAACCGTAGCACGGCGCCTGGCGGAGAGCTTGCGTTCCCCCGACCTGATTGCGCGCTATGGCGGCGAGGAATTCGCCATTCTGCTGCCGCAAACTGGAACGGACGAGGGGCTGCGTATCGCTGAACGGTTGCGCCGGGCGGTGGAGGATATGCCTCTGGCAACCCTGACGGCGGGTGCCGTTGCCAAGGTCACCGTTTCCTGTGGTATTGCACCCCTGGGTCGAGATGCCACACTGGAACTGCTCATCAACAGTGCCGACAGCGCCCTCTACTGTGCCAAGGCGGCTGGGCGCAACCGCGTCAAGGTTGCCAGCTAGTCAGGCGCGGGGGCGGCGGCGCGTATAATCCGCCGCTCAAAAGAGGCCTCCCATGAGTACATTGTCCTGGATCATCGTCATGTCCCTGCTGGGCGGCGCTCTCAGCGTCGTCATGGCGGCTGTTTTCGCTTTTTCGGCCCGGGCCGCCTGGGTGCCCCATCTGATCAGCTACGCCATCGGCGCCCTGTTGGGAGCATCCTTTCTGGAGGTGCTACCCCATGCGATGACCTCCGGAGGGGATGCCGAGACCAGCGCCGGCTTCGTGCTGGGAGGCATCCTGGTCTTTTTCGTGCTGGAAAAACTGGTGCTCTGGCGCCATTGCCATTTCGAGCACTGCGAGGGCCATGAACAGACAGTTAAGCAAGCACTGGATCATTCTGGACATGATCACGGCCGCAGCGGCCTGTTGATCCTGGTGGGGGACACCTTCCACAACTTTGTCGATGGGGTGCTGATTGCCGCCGCCTTCATGGAAGACGTCCGACTGGGGGTGGTGACTTCCCTGGCCATCATCGCCCACGAGATACCCCAGGAAGTGGGCGATTTCATGATCCTGCTGCATTCCGGTTACTCCCGTGGGCGCGCCTTCGCCTTCAATCTGCTGTCCAGCTTCGCCACTCTGGTAGGAGCGCTGCTGGCCTATTTCGCCCTGTCCAGTGCCCAGAGCGCTGTGCCCGCCATGCTGTCCATGGCCGCCGCCAGCATGATCTACGTGGCGGTGGCCGATCTGATCCCCGGCCTGCACAAGCGCACGGAGCTGCGCGCCACGGTGCAGCAGGTCACCCTGATCGGCCTGGGCATCGCCTCGGTGGTGTTGACGCATCATTTGGTAGACGCCTGGATCGATTAACGCTCATGGAAGCCAATTTTCCGACCCGGTCCATGAAATATGCGAAAGACAGGAAGGTCCCACCCCCTCCCGGGGGAGGTGACGATGCCGGCTCGCTACGCTCGAAAATTTGAGCTGCCGTTTCAATGCGCTGTTTCACGGTAACGTCTTCCTGATGAGGACCCGCTAGAATCAGGCGTTCCGGGGCTGTTCCCGAAATTTCTCCCAGATTCATGAGCCAGAACCTCATTGCTGCTGTCGACCTCGGTTCCAACAGCTTCCGGCTCCAGGTGGGGCGGGTGGTGGGCAATCAGATTTTTCCCCTGGATTCCATTAAGGAGCCGGTGCGCCTGGCGGCCGGTCTGGGGGCCGGCAAGCGCCTGGATGGGGCCTCACAGTTGCGGGGGCTCGACGCTCTGGCCCGCTTTGGCGAGCGGCTGCGGGGCTTCGGGCGGGACCAGGTGCGGGCGGTGGCCACCAATACCCTGCGGGTGGCGAAGAATGCCCCTGACTTTCTGGTCGATGCCCAGGCGGCCCTGGGTTTTCCCATCGAGGTCATTGCCGGTCGGGAGGAGGCGCGCCTGATCTATCTGGGGGTGGCCCATACCCTGCCCAATCCCCGTACCCGGCAACTGGTGGTGGATATTGGCGGCGGCTCCACGGAATTCATCATCGGCAGCAATTTCCAGCCCCATCAACTGGAATCTCTCTACATGGGCTGCGTCAGTTACAGCCTGCGTTTCTTTCCCGACGGCCGGGTGGACAAGCGGCGCATGAAGGAGGCGGAGCTGGCGGCCCGCAACGAACTTCAGACCATCGTTCAGACCTATCGGGAATCGGGTTGGGAGGAGGCGGTGGGGTCCTCGGGCACGGCCAAGGCCATCGCCGATCTGCTGGAGCTCAACGGTCTGGGCCAGGGCGACATCACACGGGAGGGGTTGGAACAGTTGCGCGGCCTGCTACTGCGGTCCGGCGACCCGGCCCGGCTGGCCCTGGAGGGCATGCGTCCGGATCGGGTGCCGGTGCTGCCGGGTGGCATCGCCATCATGTCGGCGGTGTTCGCCGAATTCGACCTGGAGCGGATGACCTTTTCCGAGGGTGCCCTGCGCCTGGGGGTGCTCTACGATCTGCTGGGCCGCTATCACCACGACGACCTGCGGGAAGCCACGGTGGGCTTGTTCATGCAGCGTTACAGCGTGGATCGGCGTCAGGCGGCCCGGGTCAGCCAGACCGCCCTGGGCTTTCTCCAGCAACTGGAACCCGCCTGCCTCGATCCGGAACATGTGGATAGCCTGTTCCTGATCTGGGCTGCTCGACTTCATGAAATTGGCATTTCCGTGGCCCATGCGGGCTATCACAAGCACAGCGCCTATATCCTGGCCAACGCGGATATGCCCGGCTTTTCCCGCCAGGACCAGGCCCGTTTGGCCCGCATCGTCCAGGCCCACCGGGGCAAGCTGGAACGGATGCAGGGGGAGTCCATCGAACCACGGGACTGGCGCTTGATCTTCTGCCTGCGCCTGGCGGCGGTGCTGCACCGCTCCCGTAGCGGTACTCCCCTGCCGGCCATGGCGGTTCACGTTAACGGCAGTGTCTTTCAGCTCGAAGTGGACCAGGCCTGGCTGGACGACGCGCCCCTGACCGGTGCCGCCCTGGCCGACGAGCAGGGGCACTGGGCGTTCCTGGGCATGAGTCTCAAGGTTCGGCAGCGGCGACCCGCTGCCGGGGTGCGCTGATGGATATCCTGCCGGCCCGGCTCGCGGTTCTTGAACTGGAGGGCCGGCGTCAGGTGGCGCTATCCGGCGCCTGGACCGTGGCCGGCATTGCCGCCGCCGGGCCGGCCTTGCGCCAGGCCCTCGGCGCCCTGGCCCGGCAGCCCGTCGATGACTGGCACTGTTTGGAGGTGGACGCCCTGGACAGCGCCGGCGCGGTGCTGATCCGGCGCAGTTGGGGGGATAGTCGTCCGGCCCGGCTGGAAGCGCGGGATGAACATATCCACTTGTTTGACCACCTGGACGAAGTGGCCCACAAACCAGTGTCGGTAATGCCCGTCACCCTGGCCACCTACCTGGCCGCCCTGAGGCGGTTCCTGGATCACTTCCGCGAACGTCTGGCGGACATGCTCGCCATGCTCGGGCAGTTCGCCCTGGATCTGCTCCATCTGCTGCGCCATCCAGGAGACATGCCTTGGCGGGAAATCTCCGCCAATCTCTACAAGACCGGCTTCCTGGCCCTGCCCATCACCACCCTGGTGGGTTTCCTGATCGGCGTCGTGCTGTCCTATCTGTTTGCCCTCCAACTGCGGCAACTGGGGGCAGAGGCCCTGATTGTGAATGTGCTGGGCCTGGGCATCGTCCGGGAAGTGGGGCCGGTGCTGACGGCGGTGCTGGTGGCGGGCCGCTCCGGCTCGGCGGTGACGGCCCAGATGGGGGTGATGCGGGTGACGGAGGAAATCGATGCCCTGGCCGCCATGGGCGTGCCCGTCGGTTTGCGGGTGGTGTTACCCAAGGTGCTGGCCCTGTCCATCACCATGCCCCTGCTGGTGCTGTGGACCTCCGCGGTGGCATTGCTGGGGGGCATCCTCTCGGCCTGGTGGCAACTGGATATCGGCTACGACCTGTTCTTGGATCTGCTGCCCAAGGTGGTGCCCATCGCCAATCTGTGGATCGGTCAGGCCAAGGGTGTGGCCTTCGGCCTGGCCGTGGCCCTGACTGCCTGCTATTTCGGCTTGCGGGTGAAACCCAATACCGAGAGCCTGTCGGCCAATACCACCGCCTCGGTGGTGATTTCCATCACGGCAGTGATCCTGGCCGATGCGGTTTTTGCCGTGCTTACCCGGGGTGTGGGGGTGCCCCGGTTGTGAGCGGCCCCGTCATCGAGGTACAAGACCTGCATACCCGCTACGGCAGTCGCTGGGTGCATCAGGGCATAGACTTCCGCGTCGAGCGGGGCGAGGTGGTGGCCCTGGTGGGAGGCTCGGGTAGCGGCAAGACCACCCTGCTGCGGCAGATGATCGGCCTCTTGCAACCCGCCCGGGGCAGCGTGCGGGTCTTCGGCGAGTCCCTGTTCGGCGGCGGTCCCCGGCGTGAGCGGGCCCTGCGCCGCCGCTTCGGCGTGCTGTTTCAGCACGGGGCGCTGTTCTCCGCCTTCAGCGTATTCGACAACATTGCCTTTCCCCTGCGGGAACTCAAGCTCTTCAGCGAGGCCGAGATTGGCGACATGGTGCGTCTCAAGCTGGATCAGGTGGAACTGCTGCCCGAGCATGGCCGCCTGATGCCGGCTGAACTTTCCGGTGGCATGGTGAAGCGGGTAGCCCTGGCCCGGGCCCTGGCCCTGGAGCCCGAACTGCTGCTGCTGGACGAGCCCACGGCGGGCCTGGACCCCGATCTTTCCGACAGCTTCGTGCGCCTGATCCAGCAACTGGACCGAGAGCTGCGATTGACGGTGGTGCTGGTGACCCACGACATTGCCACGGTGTCGGCTCTGGCCACTCAGGTGGCGGTGATGGAGGAGGGCCGTATACTGGCCTTTGGCAGTCTGGACCAGATCATGCACAGCGAACATCCCTTCATCTGCAGTTTCTTCCACAGCGACCGGGGTGTCCCGGTGGAGGCTTCCTAGTGGAAAATCGTGCCCATGCCCTGGCGGCCGGCAGCTTCGTGATCCTGTTGGGGTTGATCCTGGTTCTGACGGCCTGGTGGCTGGAGGAGCGCCACAATGACACCCGGGAGTACCTGCTGGTGACCACCCGCAGCGTCACTGGCCTCAATCCCCAGGCCCAGGTGCGCTACCGGGGCATGCGGGCCGGCAAGGTCCTGGATATTTTCCTCGATCCCCGGGACCCCCGGCTGATCCTGGTGCGCATCAATCTGGACGCGGACCTGCCGATGAGCCGGGCCACCCGGGCCCGGCTCAATGCCCAGGGGGTGACCGGTCTGTCCTATGTGATGCTGGAGGACGACAACAGTGATCCGACGCCCATGACGGCCGTCCCCGGAGAACTGCCCCGCATCCCCCTGGAGTCCTCTGGCGTCGATGCCATCGGCGAAACGGCGGCCCGCATCGGCCGGGCCTTCGACGAGCGCACGGTGCAGGACTTCAAGCGCACCCTGGCGAATCTGGCCGTCGCTTCCGAAGGCCTGAAGGAGTTGCCGGCGATCCTGGCCTCCCTGCGCCAGGTGCTGAACGAGGCCAACCTGGCGCGGCTGCAAAAGCTGCTGGTCCATCTGGAGCACACCGCCGGCGAGGCTGCGCCCCTGACCGCCGAACTGCGCGGCCTGGTGGCTTCCCTCCAGGGCCTGAGCCGGCGTTTCGACCAGTTGGCGATCGAGGCAGGTGAGACGGGGCGGGAGGCGCGGGGCGAAACCCTGCCTCGGCTCCATGAGTTGATGGGGGACCTGCAACGGAATTCCCGTCAGCTCAACCGGGTGCTGGAGGGTCTGGAGCAATCGCCTCAGGCTGTTATTTTTGGTCGTCCCGCACCCGCGCCGGGGCCGGGCGAGGCGGGTTACGGGACGCCATGAAAGGAAATGCCATGCGGATCTTGATGGTCGCCCTGGGCTGCCTGCTGTTGGCGGCCTGCGGAGGTGGCGCGGGGCGCCGAATCGAAATGGCGGTCTATGACCTGGAGGTCCCTACCGCCAGTGCAGCTCCGGTGGCTGTGTCCCTGCTGGAGCGGGTCGAGGTACGGGCTCCCTCCTGGCTGGCCGCTACATCCATGCAGTACCGGCTGGCGGCGGAGCCGGGCCGTCGCCATGGTTTTGCCGACAGCCGCTGGGCCGGTCCGCCGGCGGAATTGCTGGAGGGTGTGCTGAAGCGTCGTCTGCTGGCCGCCGCTGGACAGTGCCGCCTGCGCCTCGACCTGGAAGAATTCGTCCAGGTCTTCGACGCATCAGGTGACAGCCGGGCCCGACTGGCCCTGGGTGCCAGCCTGCTGTCGGCCCGGGTTGACAGCAAGCTGCTGGTCCGCCGTTTCGAACTGGAGCTGCCGGCCGGACGCAACGCCGCCGCCGGCGCGGCCGCCTTTGCCGAATTGAGCGAGGGTCTGGCCAGTGCCATTGCCCAGTGGCTGGCCGAGGCCGGCCGCTCACCGGCGGGACCGGCCATCGCCTGTCTCCGTTAGCTGGCCATGCTGCGTCCATTGCTTCCGTGCATCGAGACGGGTGGCTTTTCCGGTATCATGCGGCTTTCCCGCAGCAGCGATTTCCATGGCTAAATTCGTATTCGTCACGGGCGGTGTCGTGTCCTCTCTGGGCAAGGGCATCGCCGCCGCTTCACTGGGGGCCATCCTCGAATCCCGGGGCATCAAGGTCACCCATCTCAAGCTCGATCCCTACATCAACGTCGATCCCGGCACCATGAGCCCCTTTCAGCATGGGGAGGTGTTCGTCACCGACGACGGCGCCGAGACCGATCTGGACCTGGGGCACTATGAGCGCTTCACCAGCGCCAAGATGTCCAAGTCCAACAACTTCACCACCGGCCAGGTCTATGAGTCGGTGATCAAGAAGGAACGGCGCGGCGAGTATCTGGGCAAGACCGTCCAGGTCATTCCCCACATCACTGACGAAATCAAGCTCAACATCAAGCGCGGCGCCGAGGGTGCCGAGGTGGCCATCGTCGAGGTGGGCGGCACGGTGGGCGACATCGAGTCTCTTCCCTTCCTGGAGGCGATCCGCCAGATGGGGATCGAGGAAGGCCGCAACAACGCCTGCTACATCCATCTGACGCTGCTGCCCTACATTCCCACGGCTGGCGAACTGAAAACCAAGCCCACCCAGCATTCGGTCAAGGAACTGCGCGAGATCGGCATTCAGCCCGACGTGCTGCTGTGCCGGGCCGACCGGCCGGTGCCCGAGGAAGAGCGGCGCAAGATCGCCCTGTTCACCAATGTGCAGTCGGAGGCGGTGATTTCCGTGGTGGATGCGGACAGCATCTACAAGATACCGGCCATGCTGCACGACCAGATGCTGGACGAGATCGTCTGCCACAAGCTGGGTATCCTGGCCAAGGCTGCCAATCTTTCCGTCTGGAAAAAACTGGTGGATGCCATGGAGCATCCCGCCCACGATGTGGATATCGCCTTCGTCGGCAAGTATGTGGATCTCACCGAGTCCTACAAGTCCCTGATCGAGGCCCTGAAGCACGCCGGGCTTCATACCCACAGCCGCGTCACCATTCATTACATCGACGCGGAGGAGATCGAGCGCAATGGCGCCGAGAGCCTCAAGTCCATGGATGCCATCCTGGTTCCCGGCGGTTTCGGTCGGCGCGGTACCGAAGGCAAGATCGCGGCCATCCGTTATGCCCGGGAGAACAAGATTCCCTATCTGGGCATCTGTCTGGGCATGCAACTGGCCACCATCGAATTCGCCCGCCATGTGGCCGGTCTGGAAGGCGCCAACAGCACCGAGTTCGATGCGGAGACGCCCCATCCGGTGGTGGCCCTGATTACCGAGTGGATGGATAGGGAAGGCCGGGTGGAGAAGCGCAGTGCCGACTCCAACCTGGGCGGCACCATGCGCCTGGGCGCCCAGCGCTGCCCCATCAAACCCGGTACCCGGGCCACCGACATCTACGGTCCGGAAGTGAATGAGCGTCATCGCCATCGCTACGAAGTGAATAATATTTACGTACCCAAGCTGGAGGCGGCGGGCATGGTGATCTCGGCCCGTACCCCCAGCGAGAACCTGCCGGAAATGATGGAGCTTCCAGCCGACATCCATCCCTGGTTCGTCGGCGTCCAGTTCCACCCGGAATTCACCAGCAATCCCCGCAACGGCCATCCCCTGTTCATCGCCTATGTGAAGGCGGCGCTGGCTCAGCGGAACCTCAAGGCGGCAGCCTGACCATGCGGCTTTGCGGTTTTGAGGTGGGGCTGGCGCACCCGCTGTTCCTGATTGCGGGCCCCTGTGTCATCGAGTCCCGTCAGATGGCCCTGGACATCGCCGGCCGGATGCAGGAAATCTGCGCCGGGCTGGGCATGCCTTACATTTTCAAGGCCTCCTACGACAAGGCCAATCGCAGTTCCACCGGCTCCTTCCGGGGCTTGGGGCTGGATGAGGGCCTGGATATCCTGGCTGAGGTGCGGCGCCAGATCGGTGTGCCGGTGCTGACCGATGTGCATGCCGAGGACGAGGTCGCCGCGGTGGCCTCAGTGGTCGACGTGTTGCAAACCCCGGCCTTCCTCTGTCGCCAGACCGATTTCATCCAGGCCTGCGCCGCCTCGGGCAAGCCGGTGAATATCAAGAAGGGCCAGTTCCTCGCTCCCGGCGACATGAAGCATGTGGTAGCCAAGGCCAAGGAAGCCAATGAGGGCGCCGACAGCATCATGGTCTGCGAGCGTGGGGTTTCCTTCGGTTACAACAATCTGGTTTCCGACATGCGCAGCCTGGCCATCCTGCGCGAGACTCACTGCCCGGTGGTGTTCGATGCCACCCATTCGGTGCAGTTGCCCGGAGGCCAGGGCGCCAGTTCCGGCGGCCAGCGGGAGTTTGTGCCGGTGCTGGCCCGGGCGGCGGTGGCCACCGGCGTGGCTGGCCTGTTCATGGAAACCCATCCGGATCCGGCCAAGGCCCTGTCCGATGGTCCCAACGCCTGGCCCCTGGGTCAGATGCCGGATTTGCTCTCCACCCTCCAGGCCATCGATACCCTGGTCAAGCAGCGCGGTCTTTTATAATCCGTTCTTGATGCGTATGGTCGCCAGCCCCCCCCCGAGGATGAAATGCGTAAAGGCAAATTGAACGCCCCCCACCCCCGTTCCACGGCCGGCTTTGCACAGCCGGCCGGCTTCGGCGGCGCGAAGCAGTGCTTCGCGCAACCCCGCCTACGCCCCCTTCCCAGGGCGGGGCTACCCATCGGCTCGCTGCGCTCGACGGTCACACTCGGCTTCGGCGCAGCTTCTTCACGTTAACAATTTCATATCCATCCGATTCAGAAGAGGTCACTCCATGAGCGCAATCGTTGATGTCATCGCCCGCGAGATTCTTGACTCCCGGGGCAATCCCACCGTCGAGGCCGATGTCCTGCTTGAGTCCGGCATCATGGGCCGCGCCGCCGTGCCCTCCGGCGCCTCCACCGGCTCCCGGGAGGCCATCGAGCTGCGGGACGGCGACGCTGGCCGCTACCTGGGCAAGGGCGTGCTCCAGGCCGTGGAGAATGTGAATACCGAAATTTCCGAGGCCATCATCGGCCTGGACGCCGAGGAGCAGGCCTTCATCGACCGCACCCTGATCGAGCTGGACGGCACCGACAACAAGTCTCGTCTCGGCGCCAATGCCACCCTGGCGGTGTCCATGGCCGTGGCCAAGGCCGCCGCCGAGGAAGCCGGTCTGCCCCTCTATCGCTACTTCGGCGGTTCAGGCCCGATGCAGATGCCGGTGCCCATGATGAACGTGATCAATGGCGGCGCCCACGCCAACAACAACCTGGACATCCAGGAATTCATGATCATGCCGGTGGGGGCCCAGAGCTTCCGCGAGGCCCTGCGCTGCGGCGCCGAGGTGTTCCATCACCTGAAGAAGCTGGTGGACAAGAAGGGTTACCCCACCACCGTAGGTGACGAGGGCGGCTTTGCCCCCAACGTCTCCGGCAACGACGAGGCCATCGAGCTGATCCTGAAGGCTACCGAGGCCGCTGGCTACACCCCGGGCCAGGACGTGCTGCTGGCCCTGGACTGCGCCAGTTCGGAGTTCTACAAGGACGGCAAGTATGTGCTGGCTTCCGAGAAACTGGAACTGACTTCGGAAGGCTTCACCGATTATCTGGCCACCCTGGCAGGCAAGTATCCCATCGTCTCCATCGAGGACGGCATGGCCGAGGGCGACTGGGCCGGCTGGAAGCTGCTTACCGATCGGCTGGGCAAGACGGTGCAGATCGTCGGCGACGACCTGTTCGTCACCAACCCCAAGATCCTGAAGGAAGGCATCGCCAAGGGCATCGCCAACTCCATCCTGATCAAGATCAATCAGATCGGCACCCTGTCCGAGACCTTCGCCGCCATCGAGATGGCCAAGCGCGCTGGCTATACCAACGTGATCTCCCACCGCTCCGGCGAGACCGAGGACTCCACCATCGCCGACATCGCCGTGGGCCTCAATGCCGGCCAGATCAAGACTGGTTCGCTCTCCCGTTCCGACCGCATCGCCAAGTACAACCAGTTGCTGCGGATCGAGGAAGATCTGGGCGGCGCCGTGACCTACCCGGGCCGGGAAACCTTCTACAACCTGCGCTGAGCATGTCCCCTGTCCTTTCCTCCCATCCTGCCTCTGCTTCCCTGCCGGCGAGGGGGGAGCGCGGGTCGTCGGCGCGCTAGACGTGCGCTGGCCGACCCTGGTGCTGGTCGTCCTGGTCCTGCTGCTACAGTATCCTCTGTGGTTCGGCAAGGGCGGCTGGTACCGGGTGTGGGAGATGGATCGTCAGCTCGCGGCCCAGCGGGAGGTCAACCAGCATCTGGAACAGCGTAACGCCGGGCTGGACGCGGAAGTCCGTGATCTCAAGTCCGGCTACGACGCCATCGAGGAACGGGCGCGTTACGAGCTGGGCCTGGTTCGGGAAGGGGAAGTCTTTGTCCAGGTTCCCACCCAGCGCCCCTGAAACAGGTTCCCGGGGGAGGTCAGCCTTGTCATTCCATGCGATTGACTTACAATCGGGCACCCTCCAACCATCATCCGCAGGGAATTCGCCTTGGGCATCAGCAGGGAGGCGCTCGACGCCATCATTGAAGACCTGGGCCTGAACTCGGTCGAGTTACAAAAACGCAAGGACTATCTGGACCTCGGCGAGGCAGATGGTCTGCGTCTGCGCGCTTTGCTGGCTCCGGCCGATCAACTCAAGGATGGCTATGTGGAGCGGTTCTACAAGCTGCTCGATCGTTTCGACGAATGCCGTACCGTGCTGGACAGGGCGGTACGTCCCCGCGATCAGTTGCAGGGGCTCCATGGTGGGCAATTGTCGGCCATGCTCTCCGGCCGTTATGACTTCGACTACGCCCAGGAGCGTCTGCGGATCGGGCTGGCCCATCAGCAGGTCGGTCTCAAACCAGAGTGGTACGTGGGGGCCTACCGTGTGCTGCTGGAAGAACTATTGCCGGTCGCGCGGCGGGTGTGTGGTGGCGACGAGGAGAACTTCAGCGCCACGATGCTTTCCCTGTTCAAGGTTTGCCTGCTGGATATCGAACTGGTCATCAGTGCCTACTTTCAGGCTGACCAGGAGCGTCTGCGCTTTTTTGCCAAGGCGTTCGAGAGCGACTTGGAGGCGGTGCTGATCACCGACCTTGCCGGTACTGTCATCCACGCCAGCCATCTGACATGGAACATTTCCGGTTATGCCCCCGAGGTGCTGATGGGGCGTGACATCAATCAGTTGATCTCTGACCGCAACGAGGAAGATCTCTACCAGCGCTGGGGACGGGAGGCGGAGGACAATGCCTGGCGCGGGGATGTCTGGCATCGCCATGCCGATGGTCATGATTACCTGTCGCGTATGAGTTTCGCGCCGGTCAGAAACAAGTCCGGGAAAATTACCCATTACGTGGTCGAGTACTCGGATGTCACCGATGCCTGGGAGTCGGAGCAGGCCTTGAAGGCTCGCACCGAGGAACTGGCCCGTTCCAATCAGGAGCTGGAGCAGTTCGCCTACGTGGCCTCCCATGACCTCCAGGAACCCCTGCGCATGGTGGCCAGCTATACCCAATTGCTGGCGCGGCGCTACAAGGGGCAACTGGACAAGGATGCCGACGAATTCATCGGCTATGCAGTGGATGGCGCCACCCGGATGCAGGGCCTGATCAACGACCTGCTCAAGCTTTCCCGGGTCGGCACACGGGGCAAGCCCTTTGCGCCGACGGATTGCAATCGGGTGCTGGATGCGGCGCTGGCCAATCTCTCGGTGGCGGTGCAGGAAAGCTGGGCGGCCTTGACCCGGGATACCCTGCCGGAAGTCACGGGAGACGAGACCCAGTTGATCCAGTTGTTCCAGAACCTGATCGGCAATGCCATCAAGTTCCGCACGCCGGGGGAGCCTCCCGCGATCCACATCGGGGCGCACCGAATCGAGGGGGCATGGGAATTTCAGGTGCGGGACAACGGCATCGGTATCTCGCCCGAATACTTCGAGCGGGTTTTTGTGATCTTCCAGCGTCTGCACAGCAAGGCTGAGTATCCTGGCACCGGGATCGGTCTGGCCCTGTGCAAGAAAATTGTCGAGCGCCATGGCGGACGCATCTGGGTGGGGTCCCGCAGCGGTGAGGGAACCACCTTCTTTTTCACCATCCACGACAAGGAGAACGGGAATCATGGACACTGATGACGAGATGGGCCGGCCGGCGGAGTTCCTGCTGGTGGAGGACAATCCAGGCGACGTGAGGCTGACCCAGGAGGCCTTGCGGGAATGCAAGCTGCGCAACAATCTTTCCGTGGTGGGGGACGGGGTCGAAGCCCTGGCTTTCCTGCGGCGGCAAGGCAAATACGCGAGCGCACCCCGTCCCGATGTGATCCTGCTGGACCTGAACCTGCCCAAGAAGGGGGGACGCGAGGTGTTGGCGGAAATCAAGGCCGACTCATCCCTGCGGCGGATTCCCGTGGTGATCATCACCTCCTCGGAAGCGGAGCAGGATGTCCTGTCCAGCTACGACCTGCACGTCAATTGCTATGTGAACAAGCCGGTGGACCTGGATCAGTTCATCAAGGTGGTGCGTTCCATCAGCACCTTCTGGCTGACCATCGTCAAGTTGCCCGGCGAGGCCTGATCCCTGGGGGAGGGTGCCATGACGGAGAACAAGGTGCTGACCATACTGCTGATCGAGGACAACTGGGGGGACTACCGCCTGGTGCGCGACATGCTGCACGACTGCGCGCCGGAAGGATTCCAGCTTCTTCATGCCGATCAACTGGCCGCCGCCGTGCCCTTTCTGGAGGGCCACGGGGTGGATGTGATTCTGCTGGACCTGGGCCTGCCCGATGCGGGGGGCCTGGATACCCTGGTCAAGGTCCATGCTCTGGCTCCCGAGATTCCCATCGTGGTCTTGAGTCAGATCGAGGAGGAGGCCCTGGCGGTTCGTGCCGTGCGCATCGGCGCCCAGGACTTTCTGGTCAAGAGCCACATCAGCGGCCCCCTGCTGACCCGCTCCCTGCGCTATGCCCTGGAGCGTCGGCAACTGGAGGAGCACCTTTATCGCCTGGCCCACCATGACGTGCTGACCGGCCTGCCCAACCGCAAGCTGTTCTACGAGCGCCTCGGTCGTGCCCTGGCCCAGGCCCGTCGCAACCAGAAGCCCCTGGCCCTGCTGCTGATGGATCTCAACGACTTCAAGGGCATCAATGACAGCTTTGGCCACCATGTGGGCGACGAGCTTCTGAAACAGGTCTCGGGCCGCCTGTCCGCCGCCCTGCGCGCCACCGATTGCGTGGCCCGGCTGGGCGGGGACGAGTTCATCGTCTGCGCCGGAGATCTGGCGGACTTGCAGGATGCCGCCCGGGTGGCCAGGAAAGTCCTGGATTTCCTGGAGCCGCCCTTCGTCATCGAGGACCATACTTTCCGGGTTTGCGCGAGCCTGGGCATCTCCCTCTACCCCGATGACGGGGAGGAAATGGAAGCCCTGGTGCGCAACGCCGACGTGGCCATGTACATGGCCAAGGGCCAGGGCGGCGTTGGTAACCGCTTCCGCTGCTACTCCCGGCAACTGGACGATGCCACCCAGGAGCGCCAGGAATTGCAGGAGGCCCTGCAACGGGCTTTCGGCGAGGGGCAGTTTGTCGTCAACTACCAGCCCCAGGTGGACCTGCACAGCAGCCGGATGATCGGGGTCGAGGCGTTGCTGCGCTGGCATGATGCCGAAGGCAAGGTGGTGATGGCGCCGGATAGGTTCATCCCCGCCATGGAGGAAAGCGGCCTGATCCTGGAGGTCGGGGAGTGGGTGCTGAAGACCGCCTGCCATCAGGCCGCCCAGTGGACCCGGGAGACCGGCCGGTCCCTGAAGGTCGCGGTGAATGTGTCGCCGCGCCAGTTTCGCGACCCCCGTCTCACGGACCGGGTGCGCCATGCCCTGGAGGCTGCCGGCCTGCCTGGCAAGCGACTGGAGCTGGAATTCACCGAGGAAGCCTTGCAGGATGACGAGGAACTGGCCCAGGAAACCCTGCGGGAACTCAATCGCCTGGGGGTGCGCCTGGCCCTGGACAACTATCGGGGGCGCTTTCTTTCCCTGCGGGATCTGAAGCGTTTTCCCATTCATTCCGTCAAGCTCGATCGCACCATCGTGCGCGACATGACCGAGAGCGCCGAGGACGCCGCCATTGTCCAGGCGGTGATATCGGTGGCCCATGTGTTCAAGATGAAGGGTATTGCCGAGGGTGTCGAGACCCGAGGCCAGGCCGACCTGCTGCGTCAGCAGGCCTGCGACGATGCCCAGGGCTACATGTTCGCCCGGCCCCTTTCGGCCGCGGCGTTTTCCGAACTGTTGCAGCGCGAGGACGATCCGCGCCAACTTCAATGATCCGACATCGTGCGCATTCTTCTCGTTGAGGACAATCCGGGGGATGCCCGGCTGCTGGAACTGCTGTTGAAGGAAGCTCACCAGGACGAGCGCATCACCGACTACGAGTTCACCCACGCCGCCTCTCTGGGCGAGGGCCTGCAGACTCTGGGGCAGGGCGCCTTCGACATCATCCTGATCGACCTTTCCCTGCCGGATGCCCATGGTCGCGACTCCTACCTGCGCATTCAGCGGGGCGCTCCGGACCTGCCCGTGGTGGCGCTCACTGGCAACGACGACGAGGGACTGGCCGCGGAACTGGTGGCTGCCGGTGCCCAGGACTATCTGGTCAAGGGGCAAGTGGATGCCCGTCTGCTGGCCCGCGCCCTGCGTTATGCCATCGAGCGCAAGCGCGGTGAGGAAAAACTACGGCTGGTGGCTCAGGTGTTCGAGGTGGCTCTGGAGGGTATTCTGGTGACGGATGCGGCCCAGTCCGTGATCAGCGTGAACCGGGCCTTTTCCGACATCACCGGTCTGGTCGAGGGCCGCGTCGTGGGGCGGCCCATGTTCGGCCTGCATCAGAGCGAGGGACTGTTCCACAAGGTTTGGGCGACTCAGTCCAGCGAGGAGCACTGGCAGGGAGAAGCCATCTGTCATCGCGCCAGTGGCGAGACCTTCCCGGTCTGGCTCAACGTCAATGCGGTGAAGAACACCCTGGGCAGCGTCACCCACTTCGTTGCCGCCTTCAACGACATTACGGCTTTGAAACGCTCCGAGGAGCGGCTGCGCCATATCGCCCATCATGATGCCCTGACCAATCTGCCCAACCGTCTGCTGTTCGAGGACCGGCTGGATCAGGCCCTGGCCCATGTGCGCCGTTCCGCTTCCCTGGCAGCCGTGCTGTTCATCGATCTGGACCGTTTCAAGCTGGTCAATGACACTCTGGGCCATACTTCCGGAGACATCCTGTTGCGTACCGCCGCCCAGCGGTTGCGGGGCTGTGTGCGGGAGGTGGATACGGTGGCACGCCTGGGGGGCGACGAATTCGCCGTCATTCTGGGGGATCTGAACTCTCGGGAGGATGCGGCCGTGGTGGCGCGCAAGGTACTGGAGGCGATGGGGGGCGCCTTCGAACTGGACTCCCAGGAAGTGTTCGTCACCGCCAGCATCGGTATCGCCATGTATGGGCGGGAGGAGCAGAACCAGGTCAACATCATGGAACAGGCCGACATCGCCATGTACCATGCCAAGCGCACCGGCCGCAACGCCTATCACTTCTACGCCGAGGACATGAATATCCAGAGCCGGCAGCGCCTGGCCCTGGAGACCGACTTGCGTCGTGCCCTGGAGCGCAACGAGTATCTGCTTTATTACCAGCCCCAGGTAGACCCGAGCAGTGGGGAAATGATAGGCGTCGAGGCCTTGTTGCGCTGGCAGCATCGGGAGCGGGGGCTGGTCATGCCTGCGGAATTCATTCCCCTGCTGGAAGAAACCGGCATGATCATTCCGGTGGGGGAATGGGTGATGCGTACTGCCTGTATTCAGGCCCATAAATGGCTGGATGAGGGGCGTCCCCTGCGCATGGCGGTGAATCTGTCGGCGCGCCAGTTGCGTCAGGAGGATCTGGCGGAGCGGGTGCGGAGCATTCTGCTTGAAACCGGGCTGCCTCCTGGTTTGCTGGAAATCGAACTGACCGAGACTATCGTCATGGAGAATGCCGGCGAGGCGGTCATCGCCCTGAACCGGCTCAAGGACCTGGGCGTGCGCATCGCCCTGGACGACTTCGGCACCGGTGCCTCGTCCCTGGCCTATCTCAAACACTTCCCCATCGACACCCTGAAGATCAGCAGCGCCATCATCGTTGAACTTGAGGACGAAACCGATGCCGCCATCGCCGGCGCGGTGATTTCCATGGCACGCAACATGAAGCTCTCCAGCGTCGCGGAAGGGGTGGAGAATGTCCAGCAACTGGACTTTCTGCGCCGGGAGCAGTGCGACAGCATCCAGGGCTACCTGATCAGCCGTCCCATGTCGGCCCAGGCCTTCGCCGAGATGCTGGACAAGCTGCCGCCGCAAGTATAAGGCTCGCCCCCCTTCGCCCCCCTCCGGGGGGTTCGATACGGTTCGCTGCGCTCGATATCACGGGGCGCTCCGTGGGGGCCACCGAGGGGTTGCGGCTGGTGCCGCGCGCCGCTTTCCCTTGTCCCACAGGGATTTCCTTCGGTCAGGGCGGCCCGGCGGGAAAGCTCGTTTGTTACGTCAATCAGGGCAGGGGGCGGAGATCGGTGGCGAAGTGCCGGGCATGGCTCACATAGCGCTGGGCCAGTCCTTTCAACATGTGGATATCATCATCGCTCAGTTCCCGTACCACCTTGCCGGGGGAGCCCAGGATCAGCACCCGCTCCGGATAGGTCTTGCCTTCGGGGATCAGGGTATTGGCGCCGACGATGCTGTAGGCGCCGATTTTCGCCCGGTTCAGGATCACGCTCTTGATGCCCACCAGCACGTGGTCTCCCACAGTGCAGCCATGGAGCATGGCCATGTGGCCGACGGTGACCTGATTCCCCAGGCTGACCGGCACTCCAGCGTCGGTATGGATTACCGTGCCGTCCTGGATGTTGGTATTGGCGCCGATCTCGATGAAGTCGTTATCTCCCCGGAGTACTGCGTTCCACCAGATATTGGCGCCATCGGCCAGGCGCACATCGCCGATTATCGTGGCGTTGGGAGCGATCCAGATCTGGGCGCCGAGGCTGGGGCGTTTGTCGCCGATGGCATAGAGTGACATGGTGAACTCCACTGGGAAGGGGTGCGGAATTTTACCTGCGGTTTGACAGCCACTGCCGCCAGCCCAGAGAATCCCGGTCTGTAGATAAACAGGGAGATGGGTCATGGGAACTCGTGCAGGATGGGCGTTGCTGTCAGTATTTCTGGGGATGATGTCGGGCGCCCTGGCGACCGAGGTCAAGCCCTGTATCCGCCAGGGTGGTTTGCAGGCCCTGTGCGGTGTCAATGCACCGGAGGACATGGAGCGGACGCCCGACGGCAAGTCCCTGCTGATCAGCCAGGTCAAGGTGGGCATGGGTCCCCAGGGGCTGACCTGGGCGCCGGGAACGCTGGTGGAACTGCGTCTGGCCAGCGGCCGCCTGCGTACCCTTTATCCTCGACCGAACCGGCCCCTCTCCGGCAAGGGCTCCTGGGGCGACCCCGACTGCGGCGGCGAACTCGGCGCCGACCTGTCTCCCCATGGCATGCATCTGTCTCGCCGGGCGGATGGCCGCTGGCAACTGCTGCTGGTCAATCATGGCCGCCGGGAATCGGTGGAATTTTTCGAACTGGGAGCGGGGAATTCGCTGCATTGGCGTGGCTGCGCCGTGGCGCCCCCCGGCAGCATGCTCAACGATGTGGCCGCGATGCCCGACGGGGGCTTCGTGGTCAGCACCATGGTGACCGAGGGGGCGGCTTCCTTCAGCGCCGGTATGGCCAAGGCCCGGGCGGGCGGCGATACTGGCCATGTGTGGCGCTGGTCCCGAGCCGAGGGCTTCCGCAAGGTGCCGGGCAGTGACGGGCCCATGCCCAATGGCGTGGCGGTGGACCCGGCCGGACGCTATCTGTATTTCAGCGCCGGCGGAGTGCGCAAGCTCGACCTGGAAAGCGGCGCCGTGGTGGGTATCGCCAAAGTATCCCATCCGGATAACCTGAGCTGGGATGGACCCCATCGCCTGCTCGTGGCCGGCATGGCCGACCGACCGGTGGCCGGTGGACAGGAGGGCGCAGGCCACGCCGATGTTTCCACCAAGGGACCGGTGGAAGTGGTGGCGGTGGATGCCGATACGCTGGCGGTAACGACACTGCTCAGCCATGACGGCAGCCTGTTGGAGGGGGCCTCGGTGGCTCTGCGGGTGGGCAAGAATATCTACGTCGGTGCCTTCATGGGCGAGCACTTGCTGGTCATGCCCCCGGACCGGCGCGAATGCAGGACTGGATCTTGAATTTTCTTGCGCATGCCTGGCTGGCGGGAGAGGGGGCAGAAGACCGGCTGGGCGCCCTGATCGGCGACTTCGTCAAGGGTCCCTTGCCTGGATTGTTACCTACCGATTTGGCGGCCGGGGTCGAACTGCATCGGCGTGTGGATAGCTACGCGGATGATCATCCTGCCTTCCAGCGCAGCCGGGGACGGGTGAGCCGCGAGCGCCGCCGGTATGCTGGAATCATGGTTGATATGTTTTACGACCATTTTCTTGCCCTGCACTGGGATCACTTTGGCCGCGAGCCCCTGGCCGATTATGTGGCCGAACTTTATGATCAGGCCAATCAGCAGATCATCCACCTGCCACCGACCTTTCGCCGCACCCTGAGCTACATGCAGGAGGAAAACTGGCTGTTGTCCTATCGGACCACCGATGCCATCGTGCTGACCCTGGACCGACTGGCCCACTATCGGCTGCGCCAGCCCAATCGACTGGGTGGCGGTGGGGAGGAATTGCTGGCGGACTACCGGGGATACGAAGAGGACTTTTTCGAGTTCATCGCTGATGCGCGGCGCTATTGTGACGGCTTGCTGGCGGCCCGGCTGGCCTAGATGATTCAGACCTCCAGTGCTCCACCGGCCGGGGCTTGCCGAAGTAATAGCCCTGGAACTCGGTGCAGCCCATCTCCTTGAGCAGTTCGAGTTGCGCGGCAGTTTCCACGCCCTCGGCGACGACGTGCATGCCCATGGTCTTGCCCAGATTGATGATGCTGTGCACGATCAACGCGTCACTGCGGTTGCTCTCGATGCCCTGGACAAAACTCTTGTCGATCTTTATCTGATCGAAGGGCAGGTTCTTTAGATAGCTGAGGGATGAATAGCCGGTACCGAAGTCGTCCATGGAAAGAATGACGCCGAGGGCCTTGAGTTCTCCCATCTTGGCGATGGCGTTGTCCATATCCTGGAGCACCATGCTTTCGGTCAGTTCCAGCTTGAGCTGTGTCGGGACGCCGCCAGCCGTTGTGATGGCTGCTTTTACCTGGGCGACGAAATCGGTCTGGTAAAACTGTCGGGTACTGACATTGACCGCCATGGTCAGATGACGGGTCTCTGATCGAACTTGCCACGCGCCGAGCTGGTCGCAGGCCGTTTTCAGCACCCAGCGGCCGATGTCCAGGATGATGCCGGTTTCCTCGGCCAGGGGAATGAAGTTTCCGGGGACCAGCAGGCCCTGTCGGGGATGCTGCCAGCGGACCAGGGCCTCCATCCCGAGCGTTCGTCCCAGGGCATCGGTCTGCACTTGATAATGCAGCCTGAGCTGCTCCCCGGTGATGGCCTGGCGCAAGGCGGATTCCAGCTCTGTGCGGTGCTCCAGGGCATGTTGCATGGCCGGATCGAAAAAGCGGAAGGTGTTCTTGCCGCCTTTCTTGGCCGCGTACATGGCAGTATCCGCACGGCTGAGCAACGTGTCCGGCGGTGTGGTCGGATCAACGAAAAGCACGATGCCGATGCTGGTCGAGCAGTGAAATTGTCCGGTACTCAAGAGATAGGGCCGATTCAGACTGACAAGGATTTTTTCCGCCACCACCTGAGCCTGGATGGCGGCATGTTCGCCCGGTTCATCCAGATCGTCCAGCAGCACGATGAACTCGTCTCCCCCCAGGCGGGCCACGGTGTCGGCTTCGCGCACGCAGGCGGTCAAGCGGCCTGCGACCTCCACCAGCAGTTCGTCACCGACCTGGTGCCCCTGGGTGTCGTTCAGGGCCTTGAAATTGTCCAGATCGAGAAACAGCAGGGCGCCATGGGAGGCGATGCGGGTGCGTTTGGCGATGGCGTGGCCCAGTCGCTCCATCAGCAGGCGCCGGTTCGGCAGGGCGGTGAGGGTGTCATAGAAGGCCAGGTTCAGGATCTTTTCCTCGGCGGCCTTGCGTTCAGTGATGTCAGCAAAGCTGCCCACGTAATGGGTGATCTGCGTGCTATCGTCCCTGACTGTGGTGATGCTCAGCCATTTGGGATAGATATGGCCATCCTTGTGGCGATCGAAGATTTCGCCCTGCCAGTGTCCCTCTCGTCCCAGCGTCAGGTATATCTCCCGGAAAAAATCCTTGTCATGGCGCCCGGAGCTCAGGAGGGAGGGGTTCCTGCCCAGCACTTCCTCCATTCCGTAGCCGGTGATCTCGGTGAAGGCGCGGTTGACGCGGATGATGTTGCGGTCGGCATCGGTGATCATCATGCCTTCCTGGGTTTCGAAGGCCGTGGCCGCGATGCGCAGTTGTTGTTCGTTTTCCTTGCGTTTCTCCTCCATCTGCTGCAGCTGGAGCCGGGTTTCGGCAAGCCAGGCCATCACGCTGTCCTCCTGCCCTGCACGGACAGGGATATCGTTACTGAAATCACCCCGGCCCAGACGGGTAATGTGGCCATGGACTTCGTCGACGCTCCCCCCCAGAGTTTTGCGCAAGGCCCCCTGGATATTCCACAGCATGTACATCAGGGCCAGGCCCAGGAAGACAAATAGCCAGCGAATCATCGTGGCCCGCTGGGCGGCACTTTCCACGGCTTGCCGGGTCCGGGCCTCCATCATCACCATGAAGTCGTCGATGGGGGCCATGATGGAGGCCTTGCGCCTGTTGTATTCCTGATCGAACAGCATGCCGCGGGCTTGGTCGATCCGTGCGTGATCGGTAGAATCCGCGGAGCGAACCAGTTCGATTGCCGCAAACTCCCTTTGGGTCAGGGCATCGGAGTGCAGTTTGGCCTCTTCCAGCCTGTGTAGTTCCTGTTGGGTGAAACCTGCCTGCATCATCAGGTTCATCAGGCTGATGCGCTGCCCGCTGTCCGGTCGTGGCGGCCTGCCGTCCAGCTTGAAGAAGTCCCAGTAGGGGCGGTCGTATCCTTCCGGCCGGGGCCGCCGGCCTTCCCTGATGTCCAGAATCTGCTGGTAGTACTGGATATAGATGGGATTGCCGGTGTCCACATAGCTGCGCACCATGCGGGTCAGATCATCCGACGACTGCCTCAGTTCATCCGCCAGTTTCAGGGACAGATGCCGCTGGTCGTTGGCATCGTCCACGGCCTTTTCCGAGCGGGCATACATGGCAAACGTGATGGACAGGGCAAGCAGCAGGATGCCGGAGACAAAGAAACTTGGAGTCCAGCCCTGGCAGCCTTGCCTCATTTTTCCAACCAATGGACGCAATTGCATGCTGGAACCCCCGGTAGTACTTCAGTGACGGGAAGTGAAGTTGATTCTATCCTGCGTTCCGCGCTGAAAGTGAAGAGGGCACTGGTCCCTGGGAGTTCCGCGTCTCTAGGCGAAATGCTCCAGCAGTTCTTCCCGACTCATCAGGAAAATCTTGGATTCCCCACTGGGGGCGTCGATCCAGGTGAAGGGTACCTGGGGCCAGGCCTCTTCCACCAGATGGGCGTTGTGACCGACCTCCACCAGCAGCAGGCCGCCGGGGGTAAGGTGTTCCGCCCCCTGGGCGAGGATGCGACGCACCACGTCAAGGCCGTCGCTGCCGGCCACCAGGGCAAGGGACGGCTCATGGAGGTATTCGGCGGGGATGGCCTCCATCGCTCCCGTGGTGACGTAGGGCGGATTGGAGATGATCAGGTCGTAGCGGTAGCCCTCCAGGCCGTCGAAGACATCGGACCGAACCAGTCTCACCTGCTCCTCCAGGCCATACTCCGCCACGTTGCGCCGGGCCACGGCCAGGGCCTCCGGCGAGAGGTCCACGCCGTCAATGGCGGCATTTTGGAAGGCATGCGCCATGAGGATGGCCAGGCAGCCGGAGCCGGTGCACAGGTCCAGGGCCGTGCCGATTTCCAGAGGATCGTCCAGCCAGGGATGGAGCCCTTCCTCCAGCAACTCGGCGAAGTAGGAGCGGGGCACGATGACCCGCTCGTCCACGTAGAAACGGAACTCCCCCAGCCAGGCTTCCCGGGTCAGGTAAGCGGTGGGCACCCGCTGGCCGATGCGGCGCTCCAGCAAATTGGACAGGGTCTGGCGCTCGGCTCGAGTGAGTCGTGCATCGAGGAAGGGCTCCAGACGATCCAGAGGCAGGGACAGACCATGAAGGATCAGCCAGACCGCTTCATCATAGGCATTGTCGCAGCCATGGCCGAAGAACAGGCCGGCCTCATTGAAGCGGCTGACGGCCCAGCGCAGCCAGTCGCGCACGGTAATGAGTTGGTCTTCGAGTTTTTCCATGAGTTTTTACTGCTGAAGTCTTGACGGAAATGGCGAGGAATTTGAGTGCATCGAGCCTAATGATTCCGGTTGGGCCGGTTTAGGGCAGGATGCGCTTCAGGGCGCCTTCATAAACGGTTGCCAAGGGCTCAAGGTCGGCCACGGCCACGCACTCGTCGATCTTGTGGATGGTGGCATTCACCGGGCCGAATTCCACCACTTCGGGACAGATGTCGGCGATGAAGCGGCCATCCGAGGTGCCGCCGGTGGTGGATAGCTCAGGGGATATGCTGGTGGCTTTCTCGATGGCGGCGGTGAGAGCAGCCACCAAACCACCCCGGGGGGTGAGGAAGGGGCGGCCGCCGAGGGTCCAGCGGATTTCGTAATCCAGGCCGTGACGGTCGAGGATGGCCTGGATGCGGGCCTTGAGTCCATCCACGGTGCTGGCGGTGGAGAAGCGGATGTTGAACAGCAGTTCCAGGCTTCCCGGTACCACGTTGGTAGCGCCGGTGCCGGCGTGGATGTTGGATATCTGGAAACTGCTGGGGGGAAAGTATTCGTTGCCCTCGTCCCAGCGTTGCGCCGCCAGTTCCGCCAGGGCTGGAGCCGCCAGGTGGATCGGGTTTTTCACCTTTTCCGGATAGGCCACATGGCCTTGTATGCCCTTGATGACGAGTCGGGCGGAGAGGGAACCACGCCGGCCATTCTTGATGGTGTCGCCCAGCCGCTTGCTGCTGGTGGGCTCTCCCACGATGCAATAGTCGATGGATTCACCCCGGGCCTTCAGGGCCTCCACCACCCGCACGGTGCCATCCAACGCGTCCCCCTCCTCGTCGGAGGTGAGCAAGAGGGCAATGGTGCCGCCATGGGTGGGACGGGTGGCGACAAAGCGCTCGATGGCAACCACCATGGCGGCCAGGGATGACTTCATGTCCGCCGCGCCCCGGCCAAAAAGCAGGCCATCGCGAATCTCGGGCTGGAAGGGAGGGCTTTGCCAGGCCTCCAGAGGCCCGGTGGGCACCACGTCGGTGTGGCCGGCGAAGCAAATCAGGGGGGCGCTTGCGCCACGCCGCGCCCAGAGGTTGGTGACGCCGCCGGCATTGATGAACTCGAAGCGGAACCCCAGGGGGGCGAGGCGTTGGGCGATCAGTTCAAGACAACCGGCATCTTCGGGGGTGACGGAGGGACGGGCGATCAGGTCCCGGGTCAAGGCAAGTACGTCGGACATCAACCCTCATCCATGGTCAGGGTGAATTCGGAGAAGGTGGCGCCGGAGGCTGTCTGCTCACCTTCGGGGGGCTTGGCTTCGGCCTCCTTGGGGCCCTCATCAATGGCGGAGTTGTTGATCAACCAGTGCAGGTTATTGGCGGAGTCCGCGTTGCCCGTGGCTTCCTCCAGGCTGATGACGCCGGTCTTGTAGAGGCGGAACAGGGCCTGTTCGAAGGTCTGGGAGCCGGGGGAGAGGCTCTGCTCCATGGCTTCCTTCATGCCGTTCAGGTCGCCCTTCTCGATCAGCTCGCCGATATGGCGGGAGTTCAGCATCACTTCCACCGCCGGAGTGCGGCCGCCGTCGGGCTTTTTCACCAGACGCTGGGAGATCACGCACTTCAGGGTGACCGAGAGGTCCGCCAGCAGGGCTGGGCGGTTTTCCAGGGGATAGAAACTGATGATGCGGGACAGGGAGTGGTAGGCGTTGTTGGCGTGAAGCGTGGCCATGCACAGGTGGCCGGACTGGGCATAGGCGATGGCTTGGCTCATGGTTTCCTTGTCGCGAATCTCGCCGATGAAAATGCAGTCCGGCGCCTGACGCAGGGCGTTCTTCAGGGCCACCTGGAAGGCACGGGTATCGGCCCCCACTTCCCGCTGATTGACGATGGACTTCTTGTTCTTGAAAATGAACTCGATGGGATCTTCCAGGGTCAGGATGTGGCCGCTCTGGCGTTCATTGCGGTGATCCAGCATGGCCGTCAGGGTGGTGGACTTGCCGGAGCCGGTGGCGCCCACCATCAGGATCAGGCCTCGCTTTTCCATGATCACGTCGGTCAGCACCGGCGGCAGGTCGAGGCTCTCGAAGCGGGGAATCTCCGCCGGAATATAGCGCACCACCAGGGCCGGGGTGCCCTTCTGGCGCATCACCGAGAGGCGGAAGTTGCCCACGCCTTCCAGGGCATAGCCGGTGTTGAGTTCCAGGGTCTCCTCGAACTCGTGCATCTGGGTTTCGCTGAGGATTTCCTTGAGCAGGCCGTAGATGGTGGCGGCGTCCATCACCTGCTGGTTCACCGGCATCGCCACGCCGTTGATCTTGATGTTGATGGGGGAGCCCACGGAGACGAAGATATCCGAGGCCTTTTTTTCCGCCATCAGCTTGAACAGCCGATCCATGGTGCCCATGCCGGTCTCCTTGGGTTGTGGTTCGGAGGTATCAGTCCCGCAACAGCTCGTTGATGCTGGTCTTGGAGCGGGTCTGGGCGTCCACCTTCTTGACGATGACCGCGCAGTAGAGACTGTAGCTGCCGTCGGCCGAGGGCAGGTTGCCGGAGACCACCACGGAGCCGGCGGGCACCCGGCCGTAGAGAATTTCGCCGGTGGTGCGGTCGAAGATCTTGGTGCTCTGGCCGATATAGACGCCCATGGAAATCACCGAGTTTTCCTCGACGATCACGCCTTCCACGACTTCGGAGCGGGCGCCGATGAAGCAGTTGTCCTCGATGATGGTGGGGTTGGCCTGGAGAGGCTCCAGTACGCCGCCGATGCCGACGCCGCCGGAAAGGTGCACGTTCTTGCCGATCTGGGCGCAGGAGCCCACGGTGGCCCAGGTGTCCACCATCGTGCCCTCATCCACATAGGCGCCGATATTCACATAGGAGGGCATCAGCACCGCGCCCTTGCCGATGAAACTGCCGCGCCGGGCCACGGCGGGAGGCACCACGCGGAAGCCGCCCTTCTGGAAGGTATGGGTGTCGTAGTGGGCGAACTTGGTGGGTACCTTGTCGAAGTAGTTGATGCCGCCGCCACCGGGAATCAGGGCGTTGTCCTCCAGACGGAAGGACAGCAGCACGGCCTTTTTGATCCACTGATGGGTGAACCAGTCGCCATTGATCTTCTCTGCAACCCGCAGGGTGCCGGCATCCAGTTCGGCGAGGATGTTGGTGACAGCTTCGCCCACCTTGGCGGGAGCGGTGCCGGGCTTCAGCTCGGCGCGGTTTTCCCAGGCGTCTTCAATGACTTTTTGTAGTTCGTGCATGGTGTTTCCAGTCAGGGGTCAGAGTGTTTGGCAAAAATTGGCGATGCGGCCGGCGGCGTCGAGACATTCGTCAATGTCCGCCACCAGGGCGATGCGGATGAAGCCGGCGCCCGGATTGACGCCGCCGGATTGCCGGGCCAGAAAGCTGCCCGGCAGGACCACTACATTGTACTGGCGCAGCAGTTCCCGGGCGAATTCGGTATCGGCAATCGGAGTTTTTGCCCACAGGTAGAAACCGGCATCGGGGAGGGCAGTGTCCAGGTGGCGAGCGATCAGGGGCGTCACCTGATCGAACTTCTCCCGATACAGGCGGCGGTTGTCCCTCACATGGACCTCGTCGTTCCAGGCGGCGATGCTGGCGTGCTGCACCACGGGACTCATGGCGCTGCCGTGGTAGGTGCGGTAGAGCAGGAACTTCCCGATCAGGGCCGCATCCCCGGCGACGAATCCGGAGCGCAGGCCCGGCACGTTGGAGCGCTTGGACAGGCTGCTGAACATCACCAGGTTGCGGTAGTCGTCCCGACCCAGGCGACGGGCGGCTTCCAGGCCGCCCAGGGGCTTCTGCTCCTCGTCGAAATAGATTTCCGAGTAGCACTCGTCCGAGGCGATGACAAAATTGTGGCGGTCGGACAGTGCGAACAGTGCGCGCCAGTCCTCCAGTCCCATCACCTTGCCGGTGGGGTTGCCCGGACTGCACACATAGAGCAGTTGTACCTGGCTCCATTGCGCTTCAGACAACGTAGTCAGGTCCAGTTCGAAGTCGCGCTCGGGCAGGGTATTGAGGAATACCGGCGTGGCGCCGGCCAGCAGGGCAGCCCCTTCGTAGATCTGGTAGAAGGGATTGGGGCAGGCCACCAGGGCGTTGAGCCGGCTGCCATCGATCACGGTCTGGGCGAAGGCGAAAAGGGCCTCTCGGGAACCCAGCACTGGCAGCACCTGGGCTGCATAGTCCGGAGCGGGGATGCCATAGCGCTCTCCGATCCAGGCGGCGATGGCCTGGCGCAGGGCATCACTACCGGCAGTGGTGGGATAGTTGGCCAGTCCTGACAGTCCCTCGCTCAAGGCCTGCTTGATGAAGGCTGGCGTCTCGTGCTGGGGCTCGCCGATGGACAGCTTGATTTCCCTCAGGCCGGCGGGAGGCGTGATGCCGGCGAAGTGCTGGCGCAGTTTTTCGAAGGGGTAGGGCTGGAGCTGGGACAGATGGGGATTCACTGGCGGGGGTCCGGATTGCGTAAGCCGGGAATTATCCCCGAAAAAGGCAACCAGGCATGGTGGTGGGCAGGCGTCCTGTCCCCTGTCCGTATCGGAGTGCCTCTGCCTCCAAATTGGGCGCGGACCAGTTGTGCTTGATGGCAAAGGGAATTTTTTTTCTGCTCCCTGGGTTGTCCACAGAATCTGGGGATAACTTCAGTCGTCGGGGAACAAGTGGGGGCGACCTGCCGGCCGCCCCCTTCTAGCGCTAGGGAAACACTGATTTATTCGTCACCCCGGCGAAAGCCGGGGTCCAGTTTGTTGATTTTCCTGGATTCCGGCATTCGCCGGAATGACGAGATTGAATTAATCCGCGTCTCCCTAAATCATCCCCAGGGTCTTGGGCAGCCACAGGGACAGGGGCGGCCAGTAGGTCACCAGTACCAGGAATACCAGCATGGTCAGCAACCAGGGCCAGACCGCCACGGTCAGTTCGGTGATGCCCATCTTGGTGATGCCCGAGGCCACATAGAGGTTGAGGCCCACTGGCGGGTGGCACATGCCGACTTCCATGTTGACGGTCATCATGATGCCGAAGTGGATGGGATCGATACCCAGCTTCATGGCCACGGGGAACAGAATGGGCGCCATGATCAGCACGATGGAACTGGGTTCCATCACGTTGCCGGCCACCAGCAGCAGGATATTCACCGCCAGCAGGAAGCCGATGGTGCCCAGGCCCATGTCCATCAACCACTGGGCCAGTATCTGCGGGATATTCTCGTTGGCCATGATGAAGGAGAACAGCACCGCGTTGGTGATGATGTAGAGCAGCATCGCCGACATGTTGGCCGAGTCCAGCAATACCTTGGGCACCTTCTTCAGGCTCATATCCTTGTAGACAAAGATGGCCACGAAGAAGGCATAGACCGCCGCCATGGCGGCGGCCTCGGTGGGGGTGAACATGCCCGTGTAGATGCCGCCCATCACCACCACGATCAGGAACAGGCCCCAGAAGGAGTCCTTCAGGGTCTTCAGGCGTACCCCCCAGGAGGCGCGGGGCTGGCGAGGATAGTCGTTCTTGCGGGCCCGATACCAGGTGGTGATTCCCAGCAGGGTGGCCAGTACTACGCCGGGCACCACCCCGGCCATGAACAGGGCGCCCACCGAGGAGTTGGTGGCCACCGCGTACATCACCATGACGATGGAAGGCGGGATCAGAATACCCAGAGCGCCGGACGTGGTGATGACCCCGGCGCCGAAACGGGTGGGGAAACCCGCCTTGACCATGGCCGGCAGCAGAATGGAGCCGATGGCCACCACCGTCGCCGGACTGGAGCCGGAGATGGCGGCGAACAGCGCGCAAGCCAGCACTCCGGCCAGACCCAGGCCGCCGTACCAGTGGCCCACCATGGCCGTGGCGAAGTTGATCATGCGGCGCGCCACCCCGCCATGGGTGAGGAAGTTCCCTGCCAGGATGAAGAAGGGAATGGCCATGATCTCGAACTTCTCGATGCCGGTGAACAGCTTCAGGGCCACGGACTGGATCGGCACATCGGTCATGGTGAACAGAAAGGTCAGCACCGTGAGACCGAGGGAGATGGAAATGGGCATGCCCGTCAGCATCAGGGCAAGCAGCAGGCCGAAAATGATGGCGACGTTCATGGCTTGTCTCCCTTGCCGGTGCCGTGGGGATGGAGGTTGTCGTCCAGGTTGTAGGGAATGATGTCCTCGTCCTTGACCTCGTCAATGCCTTCCACATGACCGTGGTCGTGATGGGGCAGTTCACCGGTGTGAAGGAAGTTCCAGGCCACTTGAAGGAAGCGGAAGCACATCAGGTAGGAACCGCAGGGGATGGCCAGATAGACCAGCCACATGGGCAGTTCCAGGTCCGCCGAGGTCTGCTCGGTGTGGGCGATCTCCCAGACGAAATCAGCGCCCAGGGTGCCCACTGTACCGGTGAACAGGGCGCCGGCCAGGAGACCAAAGATGACCAGCTTGCCCCGGGGACCGGGGGGCAGGCGGTTGATCAGCACATCCACCCCCACATGGATGCCGGTGCGCACGCCATAGGCGGCACCGAACTTGGCCATCCAGACGAACATGTAGATGCACAGTTCCTGGGCCCAGGACAGGTTGATTTCCAGCAGGGCATCTTGCAAGGCAGGCCAGGGTATGCCGGACATATAGCGGTGCACCACGGCGACGAAGATCAGCGTGGTGGCCGCTGCCATGAGGAAGGCGATCAGCCATTCCTCCAGATGGTCGAGGGCTTTCAGCATGGGCGCTCCAAAGTCGGATTGACGGCGACTCGCCAGGCTTCCCCTCTCCCGCGCGAGGGGAAGGAGTGAGGGGGACTACTTGGCCGGATTGAAGCCGGTTTCCTTCTGGATGGCTTGGAGCAGATCCTTGCCGACCCGGCTCTCCAAGTCCTTATGCACCTTGATCAGAGCCTTCTGCCAGGCTTTCTTCTCGTCCGGGCTTAGCGCCAGAATCTGGGTCTTGCCCGACTTCCTCACCGCTTCCAGTGCCGCCAGATTTTCCGTCGCGGCGATGGCGTTGGCGTAGCGGGTGGCATCCTTCATGGCAGCTTCCAGTTGGCCACGGACATCGGGGGGCAGGCCATCCCAGAATTTCTTGTTGACGATCACCGCGTAGCCCAGATATCCATGGTCGGAAAGGGTCAGATACTTCTGCACCTCATGCATCTTCTGGGTGTAGAAATTGGACACCGGATTCTCGGTGCCATCCACCACCCCGGTTTGCAGAGCCTGATAGACCTCGGAGAAGGCCATCACCTGGGGCGTGGCGCCCAGGGCACGCATCTGGGCGTCCAGCACCTTGGAAGACTGGATGCGCAATTTCAGGCCACGGAAATCAGCGGGTTGCTTCAGGGGCTTGTTGGCGCTCATCTGTTTGAAGCCGTTATCCCAGAAGGCCAGGCCGGTGATGCCCTTGCTGTCCAGCTTTTTCAGCAGCGACTGACCGATGGGGCCTTCGGTCACCCGATGCAGGCTGGCATAACCGTCAAAGAGGTAGGGCAGATCGAAGGCCTCGAATTCCTTGGCGCCCAGGGGACCAAACTTGGCCAGGGAGGGAGCCAGCATCTGCACCGACCCCAGTTGCAGGGCTTCCATTTCTTCCTTGTCCTTGTAGAGCTGGCTGTTGGGATAGACCTCCACCTTGACCCGCCCCTTGGTCTTTTCCTCGGCTACCTTCTTGAAGTAGTCGGCGGCCTTTCCTTTTGGGGTATCCACGGCGACGACATGGCTGAACTTGATGATGATGGGCTGCTGGGCACTGGCGGCAAGGGCAAAGGCGACCAGGGCAAAGCCTGCGACGATATGTTGTAATTTCATGACTGACTCTCCTCCTGTGGATCGCCTTTTCGGCGTGATGGCATTCTGGTCAGTCACGTGACCAGCCGCTATTGTGGATATCCGCAAGTCACGGTCCCGCAGCGGCGCGAGTAAGATTCCCGGCATGGCTGCCCACCCTCTCTCCCAAGCTCCCGAGACCCAGGCCACCGGCTGGCTCTGGTGGTTGCCAAGGCTTTCCTTTGTCCTGTTCATCCTGGCCGTGGCCACGCTGCTGCTGCTCTCCCATCGCACCGAGCGGGCGGAACGGCGCGCCACCCTGATCAGCGACATGCTCTGGCTGGAGCAGGCCCTGCATTTCCAGCTCACCCACAATGAGGGCGTGCTGGGAGGGGTCAGCCCGAACCAGACCCGCAATGCCGGTACTTTCGAGCCCCAGGCCAAGGCCTTCCTGGAAAATCAGTCCGGTCTGCGTCAGGTGCGCTGGCTGGCCGGTCCCGGTGGCCGGCGTCTGGCCTTGCCCGCTATCGAAGCGCCGGGAGACGACGATGCAGTGGCCCGGATGGCTCTGTCCACGGGCAAGCCGGTTTATGGCAGCCCCTATCAATTGGGGGATGAATGGCGCTTCGATGTCTTCGTGCCCCTGTTTCACGAGGGACGGGGAACTGGGGTGGCGGTGGGTGCCTATTCCATCCAGCGGCTGCTGGACGAGGTGGTTCCCTGGTGGCTGATGGAACGCTATCGCATCGTGGTGCTGGACAGCCGGGGGGGCGAACTGGCCAGCCGCTCCAAGGTGGAGGCTCCCGCCGATGAGCTGGGCTATCAACTGAGCCTGGATCCGCCGGGTCGGGGCCTGGCTCTGGTGGCCACGCCCTACCGCTCGGTACTGCCGCCGGCCCGACCCCTGCTTTCCCTGTCCGTGGTGCTGCTGGCGGGGGTGGTGCTGTGGAGCCTGTGGGCGCTGCGTCGCCATATGCAGGGCCGGCTCGTCGCCGAGGCCGCCCTGCGGGAGGCCCATGCCTTTCGCAAGGCCATGGAGGATTCGGTGGATACCGGCTTGCGCGCCAGGGACCTGGACGGTCGCATCACCTATGTCAATCCGGCCTTTTGCCGCATGGTGGGGTGGAGCGAGGCGGAGTTGGTGGGGCGGGGGGCGCCCATGCCCTACTGGGTGGATGAGGAGATCGAGGCCACTCGGGAGCTTCACGATCGCATCCTGGCGGGGCAGGGACCGGAGTCCGGTTTCGAGTTTCGCTTCAAACGCCGCAATGGCGAGGTGTTCCCTGTGCTGATCCACGAGGCCCCTCTGATCGATGAGCGAGGACGGCAGACCGGCTGGATGAGCTCCGTAGTGGACATCAGCACCCAGAAATACGCCGAAGAGTTGGCACGGCAACAGCAGGAGCGCCTGCAAACCACTGCCCGCTTGGTGACCATGGGTGAAATGGCTTCCAGCCTGGCCCACGAACTGAACCAGCCCTTGACCGCCATTGCCAGCTACAACGCCGGCTGCCTGAATCTGATGGCCTCGGGTCAGGCCGCGCCCGGCGAGATCGAGAATGCCCTGAAAAAGAGCGCGGAGCAGGCCCGGCGGGCCGGCCGCATCATCCGCCGCATCTACGAATTCGTGCGCCGTGCCGAGCCCAAGAACGAGCCCTGCGAACTGGGCAGTCTGCTGGAGGAGGTGCTGGGCTTTGTGGAGATCGATGCCCGACGCCAGGGCGTGCGCATTCAGCGCCAATTACCGGTGGCGCCCCTGATTTTCTCCGGGGATCGGGTGCTGCTTTCCCAGACCTTCCTCAATCTGCTGCGCAACGGCATCGATGCGATGCGGGACATGCCGGTGGAACAGCGGCTACTTACCGTCAATGCCCGCCGGGAGGAGGCTTCCCTCCTGGTCAGTATCGCCGACCAGGGTCGGGGCATCACTTCGGAAACCGCCGCCCGCCTGTTCGAGCCGTTTTTCACCACCAAGACGGAAGGCATGGGCATGGGGCTGAACATCTGTCGTTCGGTGATCGAAGGTCATCAGGGCCGGCTCTGGTTCGAGGCCAATCCTGCGGGGGGCAGCGTTTTTCATGTGCGCCTGCCCCTGGACGCGACAGCCCATGGTCGGGAGGGCGAATGAAACAGATCTATCTGGTCGATGACGACGACGCCATTCGGGACGCCCTTTCCTGGATGCTGCGCTGCCAGGGGCTGGCGGTGCGTTGCTGGGACAGCGCCGAAGCCTTTCTGGCCGACTATCGCCTGGAAATGCGGGGCTGTCTGGTGCTGGACATCCGCATGCAGGCCATGAGCGGCACCGAGTTGTTCGATCGCCTGCGGGCGCAAGGCTGCCGCTTGCCGACGATTTTCCTGACCGGCCATGGGGACGTGCCCCTGGCGGTGCAGGCGTTGAAGGATGGCGCCTTCGATTTCATCGAAAAGCCCTGCGACGACACGCAACTGCTGGAGCGTATCCGACAGGCCCTGGAAAGAGAAGGGGAGCGCCAGCGCCAGGAGGAGTCACGGCTTTCCCTGGAGGAATGCCTGGCAAGTCTCACCGGGCGGGAACGGGAAGTGATGGAGGGCATCCTCGCCGGCAAGCTCAACAAGGTGATCGCGGCGGAACTCAACATCGCCATGCGCACCGTAGAGGTGCACCGGGCCCGGGTGTTCGAGAAGCTGGGGGTACGCTCCGCTGTGGAACTGGCCCAGGTGCTGGCCAGGGGGACGGGCTAACGCGCAGGGTCACCAGCCCCCCATCCCCAGGGCAATTGCATGAATGATAAATGTATAAAAATCAGTACTCCACGAATCCATTCTCACCCCCAAAACCGTCGTCCCGGCGCAGGCCGGGACCCAGTTTGTGCACTAAAACCTGGATTCCGGCCTGCGCCGGAATGACGATATCGGAATTTCCCGACAGATTGTGATGACGAAAACATTCATGCGATCGCCCTGCCCCCATCCCCGCCCCGGGGCGGGTCTGCCCATCGGCTCAGTGCGCGGTCACACCTGGCTCCGTTTGTAGCGGCGGTTTCAGCCGTGGCCATTGCCCGAGGAGTTGCCGCCGGTGTACCAGTCCGTGGCCATGCCTCGGGATAGCTCGTACTGCCAGAAGGCATCGTGCAGGGTCTGGCGCAGGACTTCGTTGTCCCAGGGCTTGAACAGGAGTTTGTACACCGCTCCCTGGTTGACCGATTCGGTGACTGTTTCCAGGTCCGTGTAACCCGACAGCACGATGCGTATGGCGTTGGGATAGATATCCTTGACCCGGCGCAGGAATTCGGTGCCGGACATTTCCGGCATGCGCTGGTCGGCCAGGATTACCCACACTTCATGCTTGGCCAGCAGGTCGAAGGCTTCCATCGGAGAGGCGGCGGTCAGGATGTTGTAGCCGTCGCCGCGCAGCAGGCGGCGCAGGGAGTTGCGCACATTCTCCTCGTCGTCCAGCACCAGCAGCGTGCGTCGCGCGTTGGCCTCTATGGCGAATTTCATGAGGGGTTCGCGCTGGCGCAGCAACGCCGTGATTTCCTCGGCACCGAAGGGCTTGCTGAAGTAATAGCCCTGCAGGCTGTCGCAATAATGGCGCGCCAGATAGCTGGCCTGGGCCTCGCTCTCCACGCCTTCCGCCACTACCCCCAGGCGCAGGTTGTGGGCGATGGCGATGATGGCACGGCAGATGGAGGCGCTGGCCGGGTCGTTGGTGATGTCGCGGACGAAGCTGTAATCCACCTTGAGCCGGTCCAGGGGCAGGCGCCGCAGATAGTTGAGGCTGGAATAACCGGTGCCGAAATCGTCGATGGCGATCTGCACTCCGAGCTTGCGGGTCTGCTCGAGAAAGGTGATCAGCCGCTCGGGGTTGTCCATCATCGTGCTCTCGGTCAGTTCCAGCTCCAGATAGTGGGGGTCGAGACCGGTTTCGTCGAGGGCATGTCGCACCAGGGTCAGCAGACCGGTATCGCGGAACTGGGCCACCGAGAGATTCACCGAGACGGAAAAGTCCGACAGGCCTTCGTCGCGCCATGCCTGGTTCTGGCGGCAGGCTTCCCGCAGCACCCATTCCCCGATGGGGATGATCAGCCCGCTCTCCTCGGCCACCGGAATGAACTGTCCCGGAGGCACCAGACCATACTCCGGATGGTTCCAGCGGATCAGGGCCTCCATGCCGCAGATCACGCCGTTGGTGGCATCCACCTGGGGTTGGTAATGGATCACGAACTCCCCCGCCTCCAGGGCCGTGGCCAGCCGGTTTTGCAGGTGCAGGCGCTCGGAGACGCGGCTGTCCAGTTCGGGGGTGAAGACGGCATGCTGGTTGCCGCCCTGTTCCTTGGCCTGGTACATGGCCAGCTCGGCGTACTTGATCAGCGTCGTTGGATCGTCGCTGTCCCGGGGGTAGTGGCTGATGCCGATGCTGGCGGTGAGCCGGGCGTTTTCCAGGGCACCTGGACCCGGCTTGCGCAGGGTCGCCTGGATCTGTTCGATGATGGAGGTCGGGTCTTCCCCGTCGGCCAGATCGGAAATGATCATGACGAACTTGTCCGCTGCCAGTCGGCCCAGGGTATCCCCCTCCCGCAGGATGCCGGACAACAGCCCGCCGATGTCACGCAGCAGCTTGTCGCCGATGTGGTGGCCCAGGCCGTCGTTGATGATCTTGAAGCGGTCCAGGTCGATGAAGGCCACCGCCCCTCCGCGTCCCTGGCGTTGGGCCAGACCGATACCCTGATGCAGTCTGTCCATCAACAGGTCCCGGTTGGGCAGGCCGGTCAGAGCGTCATAGTAGGCCAGATAATTGATGCGCTCCTCCTTGGCGATATGGTCCAGGGCGAAGGAAACATCGCCCGCCAGTTCCTCCAGAAGTTTCATTTCGCCGGCGTCGAAAACCTCGGGGGAGCGGGCATAGAGAAACAGCATTGCCACGGTCTGGCCATGGGTCATCAGAGGCAGGATGCAAAGCGCGGGGTAGCCGTTCTGGACCGCCGCATCGGCCAGGGGAATGCCCGGACTGAGTTCCAGGTCGCGACAGGTAAGAGGCTGCTGCTGTCGCATTACCTCGCCGATCAGGGTACCGTCCAGATCGCCGAAATTCTCCAGGGTGGGTTCATGGGAGTTGTCTCCCCAATTCGCGCTGTACCAGGCCGTGGGCTGGACCTGGTAGCTGTCCGGGTCCACCAGGCCTACCCAGGCCAGGCCGAAGCCGCCGAACTCCACGGCGATGCGGCAGGACTCTCGAAACAACTCCCCCTGCTCATGGACCCGCACGATCAGGGTATTGATACCGGAGAGCATGGCGTAGATGCGGTTGAGACTGACCACCTTCTCTTCCGCCAGGCGCCGTTCCACCACTTCGGCCTGGAGGGCGGCGGTACGCTGCGCCACCAGGCTTTCCAGATGCTGGTGCAGTCGCGCCCGCTCCAGAGCCACCGACACCTGATTGCCGATGGTGTCGAGGAATTTCAGGTCATCGGTATCGAAATCCTCGCCCTCCACTGCCAACAACTGGATCATGCCCAGATGGCGTTCCGCCTGAACCAGGGGGATGCTGGCATGGCGACCCTCGGCGGCTGCGGATCGGGCGCCGGGCGCCCAGCCGGGATAGTGTTCAGGCGGGATCGCCGCAATCCCGTTCTGGTTACAGATGGCGGAAAGGCGATAAGCTCCCTGGTCGTCGGCCAGATAGATCCAGCCAGCCTCGAACTTCGGCAGGTCCATGGCAGCCTGGAGCGCCAGTTCGCATACCTCGGATGGGGTGGTAACCCGGTTCAGTTCGTCGGCGATACGATAGAGTCCGGACAGGGTTTGGTTGGAGCGTGCGATTTCGGTTTGCTGCAATTGCAGCTCTTCGTTCATGCGCACCGCTTCCTCGTAGGTGGAGATCAACAGGTCGATGATCTGCTCCCGATCCGAAGTGATGTAGTGCTTCTGCCCCCCCAGGTAAATCTCCAGGCCGATGCTGACCCGCCTGCCCTTGCGCAGCTCCAGGTTGAGCAGGATGTATTCGATCCGGGCCAGCAGCGCCTTGGGTTCATAGGGCTTGCGGATGAAATTGTCGGCGCCGCACTCCAGGCTACGGGCGATGTCCTGGATGCCGGCCAGGGAGGTGACGATCACCACCGGAATGTCCTTCAGTGCCGTGTCGGCCTTGATCGCTCGGCACAGGGCGTAGCCGTCCATCTCGGGCATGACGATGTCGCTGATGACCAGGGTCGGGCGTTGGCGTCGAACCTCCTCCAGGCCAAGCCGTCCGTTGGCGGCGCGGCGGGTGGCGTAGCCGTGCTGTTGCAGCAGATAGCACAGTTGTTCGGCCTGGGTCGGGCTGTCTTCCACTACCAGGATATCTACATTGGAATTTTCGTTGCGTTTGGTTTCCATGATGAGCCTTTGCAATTCGTCTGCTATTGAACACCGTTGCCATTGCGGCGTTTGACCAGGACCGCCAGGAGGCCGCCGATCTGCTCCGGCGGCAAAACATGGGCGGCGGCATCAAGGCGGATGGCTTCCCCGGGCATTCCCGCCACCACCGAGCTTTCCCGGTTCTGGGCGATGGTGACGGCCCCCAGCTCGCGCAGGGCAAGCAACTCGGCGGCCCCGTCCTTGCCCATGCCGGTGAGAATCACGCCCACCGCCTTCTTTCCCGCCGTTGCCGCCACCGAACGGAAAAAGTGGGAAACGGAGGGGCGATGTCCGTTCTCCAGATCCGCTCCATCCAGTTCGATCCGGTAGCCGCCCTGCTTGTCCGCCTGTAGCGCCATGTGCCTGCCATCCGGCGCCAGATAGGCCCGGCCTGGCACCAGCCCCTCGCCCTGGGCGGCGACATTCACCGGGAAGCCGCTGGCCTCGGTCAGCCATTCGGCGAAGCCCTCGGTGAAGCCGGGGCTGATGTGCTGGACGATGGCGACAGGGACGGGGAAATCCCGGGGCAGGGCTGCAAGGATGGTCTGGAGCGCCAGGGGGCCGCCGGTGGAGGCACCGATCGCCACCAGGCCAACGCTGGCCTCGGGCCGTGGCTCCAGGCGCACCGGGCTTGCCTTGGCTACCGGCCAGCGCCGCACCACCTTGACTTCGGCCATCAGTTTGATGGTTTCCACCAGCTTCAACGCCGCGTCGCTGCCGGGGATTGCCGGTTTTTCCAGGATCAGCAGTGCGCCCGCATCCAGGGCGCGGAAGGTATTGGCCACCTCGCCCCGGGCAGAACTGCCGGAAATGACGATGATGGGCAGGGGCTGGGTTTCCATGATGATTCGGGTTGCCTCGGCTCCGTCCATGTTCGGCATGTGGAAGTCCATGGTCACCACATCGGGCCGGCAGCGTCGCACCTGTTCCACCGCTTCCCGCCCGTCCCTGGCGGTGCCCACCACCTCCAGTTGGGGATCGGCGCTGATCAGGTACACCTGCAACTCCCGCTGCACCGGGGAATCCTCCACCACCAGCACCCGGATGCGCTTGCTGTCGGGATTCATGATGGAAGGCCCTTGTTAACGGGGAAAGCGGCGGGTGGCGCCAGCCGCACCCCCTCAGTGCCGCCACGGAGCGCCCCGTGATATCGAGCAAAGCGAGCCGTATCGAACCCCCCGGAGGGGGGCGAAGGGGGGCGAGCCTTTTCATGGCCATCGAAAAGCAGTTTTTCCGCCGGGCCGGCCCAAGGAAAAACGGCACGCGGCGTCAGCCGCAACCCCTCGGCGCCGCCACAGAGCGCCCCGTAATATCGAGCGGAGCGAGCCGTATCGAACCCCCCGGAGGGGGGCGAAGGGGGGCGAGCCTTTCCATGGCCATCGAAAAGCAGCTTTCCCGCCGGGCCGTCCCAAGGGAAAGCGGCACGCGGCGCCAGCCGCAACCCCTCGGTGTCCCCACGGAGTGCCCCGTGATATCGAGCAAAGCGAGCCGTATCGAACCCCCCGGAGGGGGGCGAAGGGGGGCGAGCCTTCATAGCAACCTCCGAATCACCGCCAGCAGGTTGCTCTGGTCGAAGCTGCTCTTGACGATGTAGGCGTTGGCGCCCGCCTCCGCGCCCCGTTCCTTGTCCTCCCGGGACTCCAGGGCGGTGACCAGTACCACCGGCAGATCCGCCAGGGTCTTGTCGGCCCTGATCCTGGCGGTCAGGTCGAAGCCGCTCATGCGGGGCATATCCACATCCGATACCAGCAGGTCCGCGGGCTCGGTGCGCAACTGGGTATAGGCATCCAGGCCATCCACGGCGGTCCTGACCTGGTAGCCGGCGGCTTCGAGAATGCCCTTGAGCAACATGCGGGAAGTGATGGAGTCCTCCGCCACCAGCAGAGACTTGCGCTCCTCCACCACCGCAGCCATGGGCCGCAGGCCGGGCGCTGAGCTGCGTCGCGCCGACTTGAGCAGGTCCGGCACGTGAAGGATGGGTACCACCCGGCCATTGCCCAGCACCGTGGCGCCGACGATGTTGCGCACCCGCCGCAGTTGCCGGCCCAGACTCTTGACCAGGACCTCCTGTTCTCCCAGCACCTCGTCTATCAGGAAGGCGATGCGGTTCTCCCCCGATCCGGCCACTACTACCGGCACATTCTCCTCCGCCGTTTCCACCGGGTCCCCGGCGATGTCCAGGACCTGGGCCAGGCGTATCAGGGACACGGTCTGCCCGCCCAGGGGAATGGTTTCGCGGTTTTCCACCGTGGTGATCTCCTGCTGTGCCACCCGCGCCACCTGGGCCAGATGCATGGTGGGAAAAATGAATTCCCGTTCTCCGCAACGGATATGCACGCCACGGAAGGTGGACAGGGTCAGGGGTAGGGTGAGGCGGAAACGGGTGCCTGCGCCGGGCTTGGAGGTCACCGTGACCGAGCCACCCAGGCGTTCCACCTTCTCCTGCACGATGGCCAGGCCCAGGCCGCGGCCGGAAAGATCGGTGATGATGGGGCTGGTGGAGAGACCGGACTGGAAGATCAGACCCAGCAGGCTTGTCTCGTCCTGGGTTTCCTCCTCGTCGCCATGGCTGAGTCCCAGCTTGCGTGCCGCTTCGCGCACCTTGTCCAGGGCAATGCCGGCGCCATCGTCGGCCACCAGGATTTCGATGCGCCCTCCTTCCATCTGGCTGATGCCGAGATCGACGCGGCCCCGGCGCGGCTTGCCCGCCGCCAGGCGCGCCTCCGGCTTCTCGACGCCATGGTCGAGGCTGTTGCGGATCAGATGGATCAGGGGATCGCGCAGATCTTCCAGGATGCGACGGTCGATCTCGGTTTCGCCGCCGCTGACATGGAAGTCCACTTCCTTGCCCTGGCTGCGGGCGCCATCCCGGACGAATTTGGGCAGCACTTCGATGGCCGAGGCCACGGGCAGCATCAAGGCCATCTTCACATCGTCGAGCAGACCGTCCGCCATGCCCCCCAGGGTTCGCCAGTCGTGCTCGGCGGCCTTGGCCAGGTTTTCCAGCCGCGGTTCATAGCCCTTGATGAAGTCATCCTCCAGCAGCAGGTATTCCAGCAGGCGCCGCAGTTGCGGGTCCGTCCGGCCATGGCCTTCCTTGCGCTCGGACCTTTCCTGACGCCGCTGCAAGGCGCGGATCTCGGGCGCGATCCGGGCGCGCTGCTGGGCCAGGGTGACAAAGGCTCCCTGGGCCGCACGGATGTCCTGGGCGCGCTGGTGGGCAGTGAGTTTGGCCGACAACAGGGATTCGGACTGGAACAGGATCGCATCCAGCCGCGTCACTGGCACTCGCACGGTGTCACCCGTCCGTGCCAGGAGAGTTTCCGCCGGCCCGGACTCCGCTGTCGGTGCCGAGGAGGCATTGCTATGGCTGCCGGTGGCAGGAGCCGGCGCGGGCGTGACCGGCTCTGGCGCCGCCATGTCTGCCATGCCTGTCTGTGCGGCCGGGACGATCGTGGCGGTCTTGCCGTTGCCGGCAGTGCCGGTCGCGGCGGCGAAACGCTGGGTCAGCTCCCACAGGGCCGCCAGATTCGCCTTGGTGGGCTCCCCGCCGATGCCGGCGAGCAACTTGCCGAGCAGGTCCTCCGCGTCGTAGAGCAACTCGAAGCGGGCCGGAGAGAGTTCGATATCGCCCCCCTTGAGCAGGGAGAAAAAGTGTTCCATGGCCTGGCAGAGGGTTTCGATCTCGGTCTTGCCCACGGCCCGAGCCGCGCCCTTGAGGCTGTGGGTCTCGCGGAACACGGTTTCGACGATGCTCTGGCGCTGGGTTGGTTCCGTCGTTTTTTCCAGTTCGATCAATCCCGCAGAAAGCGCCTGGACATGCTCTGCGGCCTCACCCTGAAAAGTGGCGAGGAGGCGCTTCAGGAAGGCTTCATTGTTCTTGTCCATGTCATGTCCAATGTTTGGCACCCTTGAGCGAAGTTGTCACGACAATTCCTTCAGGCCCGGTAGCTGGTCACCAGTTGTTTCAGTTTCACGCCCAGTTCGTGAAGGCTCTGGGCCGTGCTCTCGGTCTGGCGGGTGCTGGCCACGTTCTGGCTGCTGGCCTCGCGGATGTTCTGGATCGCCAGCACCGCCTGGTCCATGCCCACCATCTGTTGCTGGGCGGAGACGGCGATCTGGGTGGCGGCCCGGGCGGCCTCGGCGATGCTCTCGGCCAGCACCCGGATCGACTCGCCCACTTCGGCGGAGAGCTTGACGCCGGCTTCCACCGCCTTGTTGCCCTGCTCGGTGGCCATGACGGCGCCGCCGGTGGCCTTCTGGATGTCGCCGAGGATGGCGCGGACCTGGGCCGTGGCCTGCTTGGACTGCTCGGCCAGGCTCTTGACTTCCTGGGCGACGACGGCGAAGCCCTTGCCCTGGTCGCCGGCCTTGGCGGCCTCGATGGCGGCATTCACGGCCAGCAGGTTGGATTGCTCGGCCAGGTCATTCACGGTAGCGATGATTTCGCCGATGGCCTGTCCCTGCTCGGAAAGGCGGACGATGCTCTCGGCGATGGACTCCATCTGCTCCTGGATGCGGTGCATGGATTCGACGGACTCGTCCACGGATTTCCTGCCGCTCTTGGATATTTCGACGGTGCGCTGGGCCGACTCGGAGACCTGCCGGGCCTTCTCGGCGGCCAGTTGGGAGGTCTGCTTGACCTCCTCGACGGTGGCCATGGTCTGGCTCACCGCGGTGGCGGTCTCGGCGGAGCTGGAGGCCACCTGGGTGGTGGAGGCGACGATCTCGCTGGCGGAGGCGGCCAGGATGTCCACCGTCTTCTGAACTTCGGTCATCAACTGGATGAGTTGCTGCTCCACTCGCTTGCGCTCGATGATTTCAGCCTGGGCGGCATCATTGGCCGTGGCCAGATCCCTGGTCCTTTCCTCTACTCGTACTTCCAGTTGATCCCGGGCCTGGCGCAGTGCGTCTTCAGTCTCCTTGCGCGCACTGATATCAATGACGGTGGTCAACACAAAGTCACCCTCGTCACTATGGATGGGGCTCAAACCGATATCCACCGGAAACTCGCGTTCGTCCCGGCACTTTCCAAAGAGATCGCGGCCAGTGCCGATGGGACGCGTGCTTGGGTTGTGGAAATAGGAGGTCAGGTAGCTCGAATGCCTGGCACGAAAGCGTTCCGGTACCAGCATCTCGATTGACTGTCCCAGAAGTTCCGTCCGCGGATAACCAAACATCTGTTCCGCCCTGGCATTGACCAGGATGATCCGTCCGTTTCGATCGACGATGAAAATGCCGTTGGGTGCGGCTTCGATGGCGTTACGGAAGCGCTCTTCGGTCTGTTGGCGCTCCCGATCGACTTGCTCCACGGATCTGCTGTTCCACCAGATGAGAACAGAAAACACCAGGATGTTGCTCACAACGACCAAGGTCAGGGCAAAGGCCATGTCATAGGCGCCTTTTCGTGCTCCTTCCATGAACAACCAGCCAACAATTGCCGGAATGGCGAGTGCTGCCGGCAGCAGTCGGCGTGCCAACTGCCCTCCCGATCCCGGAGCAGTGACAACGGCCATCAGCCCCTGATTCGGCACGGCGATCAGGACGCCGCTCGCCAGCACGAGGAAGGCTCCCATCGTGTGTACGGCCATCCGCGTATAGCTGGCAAAACCATATAGGGTATGTACGCCATAGGCATAGCCAAACAAAGCGATCAGGGCGATCACCAGGGCTGCCAGGGCAAGTTCCTGCGAATAGCGTGGCAGTTGGTCCTCTTGCCGGCTCCTGGTCAGATTGGTCAGGGCCAGGCCGAGCAGTATGAAGCTCAGGGCCGTGTTCGGCGCCATGCGTCCTGGCGATGAAGTGGCCACGGCTCCCTCGGCTTCCCTGAACAGAAGCTGGTCTATGCCGAAATCGCGTCCCAGCAGGTATTCCGCCAGGGTCAGCCCTCCCACCAGTACCAGGGCTTGTGCACACCACGAGGCGGCGCGCTGTTGACGCAGGCTGGCGTCACTGCCATGCCATAAATATAGTGAGACGCCGCCCGACAAGAAGCAGAGCGCGGTGTTGGCTTTCATCGTAACCAGGTCGGGGTGCAGGCTCTTCAGGGTTGGAATGTCCAACAGCCAGCCCAGCAATACCATGCTGCCCACAACGATACTGACGCCGCCCAGCCGTCTCGACCACAACGGCATCAGTTGTCGGATATCCCGCGGTACATACATGCCTTCCACCTTTCCCTTCTGCTCAGGCCCGATAGCGGGCCACCAGTTGTTTCAGTTTCACGCCCAGCTCATGAAGGTTCTGGGCGGCGCCCTCGGTCTGGCGGGTGCTGGCCACGTTCTGGCTGCTGGCCTCGCGGATGTTCTGGATCGCCAGCACCGCCTGGTCCATGCCCACCAGTTGCTGCTGGGCGGAGACGGCGATCTGGGTGGCGGCGCGGGCGGCCTCGGCGATGCTCTCGGCCAGCACCCGGATCGACTCGCCCACCTCGGCGGAGAGCTTGACGCCGGCCTCCACCGCCTTGTTGCCCTGCTCGGTGGCCATGACGGCGCCGCCGGTGGCCTTCTGGATGTCGCCGAGGATGGCGCGGACCTGGGCCGTGGCCTGCTTGGACTGCTCGGCCAGGCTCTTGACTTCCTGGGCGACGACGGCGAAGCCCTTGCCCTGGTCGCCGGCCTTGGCGGCCTCGATGGCGGCATTCACGGCCAGCAGGTTGGATTGCTCGGCCAGGTCATTCACGGTGGCGATGATTTCGCCGATGGCCTGTCCTTGCTCGGAGAGGCGGACGATGCTCTCGGCGATGGACTCCATCTGCTCCTGGATGCGGTGCATGGATTCGACGGACTCGTCCACGGATTTCCTGCCGCTCTTGGATATTTCGACGGTGCGCTGGGCCGACTCGGAGACCTGCCGGGCCTTCTCGGCGGCCAGTTGGGAGGTCTGCTTGACCTCCTCGACGGTGGCCATGGTCTGGCTCACCGCGGTGGCGGTCTCGGCGGAGCTGGAGGCCACCTGGGTGGTGGAGGCGACGATCTCGCTGGCGGAGGCGGCCAGGACATTGATGCCTTCACCGATCTCCTGGGTCATCTTGCGCAGGCTCGCCACCATCGCCGCCAGGGCATTGCCCAGCACGTCCTGGGGGGACTGGGGCGCAATCTGGACGGTGAGATCTCCTCCCGCCACCCGTTCCGCCGCGGTCGCCATGCCCTGAAGGGACTGCGTCATGCGGACGAAGGCCCGCATCAAGGCTCCCACCTCGTCGTCCCGGTTGCCCGGTGACAGGTGAGTGGCCAGTTCTCCGGCGGTGACTCTTTCCGCCACCTCGGTCACTTCCCGCAGGGGCCGGGCGATATGACGGGTGAGGAAGATGCCGGCCCCCACCACCAGGACCGCGGCCGCCAGGACGCCGCCAATGATGGTCTGCACCGTATGTTCCGTGCTGGTCCTGGCTTCCTCCTCGCGTTGCTTGAGCAATATCAGCTCCTGGTCTTCCATTTCCTTCATCACCTCGCGCAGCTCATCCATCAGCTTTTCGCCCTGGCCGGCCATGACCACCTTGTGGGCCGCCTCGTAGCCCTTGCGGCGCCGTAGCTCCACCAGATCCTTGGAATGGGCCAATCTATTGCTGACAATCGGAACAATGCGTTCCAGCCGCCGCAGTTGCTCGGTGTTGTTCGCCAACAGTTCCTTGAGGTTTCGGAGAATCCCATCCACCTGGCCCAGGGCTGCCTGATAGGGCTCCAGATAGGACTCTTCTCCGGTAATGACATAGCCCCGCTGTCCGACCTGGATGTCATCCATGGCGATCAATAGATCCTTCAGTCGCCCCTGGACTTCCCGGGTATGGGACACCCACTGGGCCGTCTCGGTCAGTTTCACTGTGCTCAGATAGGAGGCGCTGCCCACCATCAGCAGGATCGCCAGGATCGCCAGGAAACTCAGCCACAACTTCGCGCCGATCGAGGTCTTCATTTGCCTTTGCTCCCGCTTCGTTTTCAGAGTGCATCAGGCCCGATAGCGGGCCACCAGTTGTTTCAGTTTCACGCCCAGCTCGTGAAGGTTCTGGGCGGCGCCCTCGGTCTGGCGGGTGCTGGCCACGTTCTGGCTGCTGGCCTCGCGGATGTTCTGGATCGCCAGCACCGCCTGGTCCATGCCCACCAGTTGCTGCTGGGCGGAGACGGCGATCTGGGTGGCGGCCCGGGCGGCCTCGGCGATGCTCTCGGCCAGCACCCGGATCGACTCGCCCACTTCGGCGGAGAGCTTGACGCCGGCTTCCACCGCCTTGTTGCCCTGCTCGGTGGCCATGACGGCGCCGCCGGTGGCCTTCTGGATGTCGCCGAGGATGGCGCGGACCTGGGCCGTGGCCTGCTTGGATTGCTCGGCCAGGCTCTTGACTTCCTGGGCGACGACGGCGAAGCCCTTGCCCTGGTCGCCGGCCTTGGCGGCCTCGATGGCGGCATTCACGGCCAGCAGGTTGGATTGCTCGGCCAGGTCATTCACGGTGGCGATGATTTCGCCGATGGCCTGTCCCTGCTCGGAGAGGCGGACGATGCTCTCGGCGATGGACTCCATCTGCTCCTGGATGCGGTGCATGGATTCGACGGACTCGTCCACGGATTTCCTGCCGCTCTTGGATATTTCGACGGTGCGCTGGGCCGACTCGGAGACCTGCCGGGCCTTCTCGGCGGCCAGTTGGGAGGTCTGCTTGACCTCCTCGACGGTGGCCATGGTCTGGCTCACCGCGGTGGCGGTCTCGGCGGAGCTGGAGGCCACCTGGGTGGTGGAGGCGACGATCTCGCTGGCGGAGGCGGCCAGGACATTGATGCCTTCACCGATCTCCTGGGTCATCTTGCGCAGGCTCGCCACCATCGCCGCCAGGGCATTGCCCAGCACGTCCTGGGGGGACTGGGGCGCAATCTGGGCGCTCAGGTCGCCCCCTGCGATCTGCTCGGCCAGCAAGGCCTTGGCGCGCAGGCTTTCCACCATGGCAGCCAGGGCGTTGCCCAGCACGTCTCGGGGGGAGTCGGGTACAGCCTGGGCGCCCAGGTTACCGGCGGCGATCTGCTCCGCCAGGCGGGACTTGGCCTGGAGGGATTCGGCCATCCGGACAAAGGCCTGCATCAGGGTGCCGATCTCGTCCTTCCGGTTGCCCGGCGACAGGTCGGTGGCCAGTTCCCCGGCGGTGATCCTTTCCGCCACCTCGGTCACTTCCTGCAAAGGCCGGGCGATGTGGCGGGTGAGAAAGATGCCGGCCCCTGCCACCAGAGCCGCGGCCACCAGGACGCCACCGATGATGGTTAGCACCGCGCTCTCGGCTCCAGCCCTGGCATCCTCTTGCCGACGCTTGAGCAGGGAGACTTCCTGATCCTCGATTTCCCTGCCAATGGCCTGCAATTCATCGGTCAGTTTCTTGCCCTTGCCGGTCACCATGAGCTTACGCGCTGGCTCGAAGCCCTTGGTCCGGCGCAGTTCGACGATTTCCCCGGTGTAGGCTACGCGGGCGCTGATGACGGGGCCGATGTGCTCCAGCCGCCGCTGTTGCTCGGCACTATCCGCCGTCAGTTCCTTCAGGCCGCGCAGGATGCCATCCAGTTGGTCGCGGGCTGCGTGATAGGGTTCCAGATAGGAGTCCTCTCCGGTGATGACATAGCCCCGCTGGGCGATTTGCATGTCATCCATGGCATTCATCAGGTCCTTCAGTCGGCCCTGTACCTCCAGGGTACGCGACACCAATTGCGCAGTCTCGGTCAGCTTTGCCGTGCTCAGATAGGAGGCGCTGCCCACCACCAGCAGGATCGTCAGAATCGCCAGGAAGCTTAACCACAGCTTGGCTCCGATCGTTGTATTCATTTGCCGCTCCTTTTCTGGGGGGTGGCCGGTTCAGGCCTCCACCGATTCCTCTACAACGATATGGGGGTCCGCCAGCAGTCGGGCGGCATCGAGGATGGTCATGGGGTCATGGGTCACGCCCAGCAGGTATTCCTCCCGCAACGCGGTCAGGGTCGGCAGGGAGGCTTGCAGCGTGTCCCGGGCCAGGGCGCGCACGCCGATCACCACATCGGCCAGGATGCCGAAGGTCATGGTCTCGGAATGCAGGATGATGACTTTGTTGAGGTCGGTGAGTCCCTTTTCCGGCAGGTCGAAGAACTTGCGCAGATCCACCACGGAAACAATCTCGCCGCGTACATTGACGATGCCCAGCACGAAGGACGGAGTGCAGGGCAGACGGGTCAGCTCGACCAGGGGAAACACTTCCCGCACATAGGTGAATTCCAGGCCATAGCGCTCTCCGGAGAGCAGGAACTCGATGACCTCGATCTCCTCGCCCTGGCGCTCCTCACGGGCCGGAATGGCCAGTGCACGGGCCCGGTCTGCGAGGATGCGCGCGGTTTCCATGGCGTCCGGCGTGGCCCCGCTTTCCACCGCTTGCCGTGCCCGCTCCAGGCGGCCATGGACCTCGTTCCAGTCGATGGCGCGCCGGGGCTCGGCCCCTTTCTTCTTGCTCATGCCGTCACCTCATTCGATGGAATTGCCGCCAGCGTCGCCTCGACGACTTCCCGCAGGCGTCCTGCGGTGATGCTGTCCGCTTCCGTCAGCACCTGCTCGGGATCGCAGGCGGTGAGCAGATCCAGGACATTGCGGTAGTGCCTGCGGGCCTCCTTGCGCTGTCCCAGGCCCAGCAGCAGGTTGGCCAGGACGAAATGAGCCATGACGAAAGCGTTGTCCAGGTACAGGCAGCGCAGCAGGGCCGCGCTGGCGGCCTCCCGGTGCCCCAGTTCCAGCAGTACCGAAGCGCGCAGAAAGGTCCAGGCCGGGTTGAGCTTGTCCAGGGCGATGGCCCCCTCGCAACAGGCCAGGGCTTCCGTCAGCAGGCCCCGATTGGCCAAATCCCTGGCCTGCCGGACCAGTATCTCTGGCGAGGATGGCGCGCTTTCCGGCAAGGACGGGGCCGTGAGCGGAGATGAGGCTGGCATCAGCGGGGTGACGGTTTCGAGGTTTGCGGCAGGGGCAGGCTCGAACCGTGCCCATTCGACTGGCGGGGTGGTGGCCGCCGGGACGGACAGGGGGAATTCCGGCATGGGCCATGGCCCGGATTCCGGACTGACCTTCTGGTGAAGCTGTAGCTCCGGCAGCCGACAGGGCGTCAGCAAGGGGCTATGCACCAGGGAGTTCTCCACCGGGCTGACCACCAGCCAACCCCCTTCCAGCAGGCAGCCGGCCAGCCGCTCCAGGACCTGCTGTGCCCCCTGGGGATGAAAGTACATCAGCACATTGCGACAGAACACCATGTCCATGGCATTGGTATTGGTCTCGATGGCTGGATAGGAGGTGTCCATCAGATTGAGGTAGCCAAAACTCACCAGGGACTTGATTCGGGGCGAGACCACCCGACGTCCTCCCGCCTGGGGAATAAAGTGGCGCTGCGCGAAAAGGGGCAGGGGATTGCGAAAGGACCAGTTGCCATAAATGCCATCCCGGGCACGGGCCAGGGCATGGGGATTGACGTCGGTGGCGAGGATGGAAATGTTCCAGCGTTCCAGGTCGGGCAGCAGCCCGGCCAGGGTCATGGCGATGGAATAGGGCTCCTCGCCGCTGCTGCAACCGACGCTCCAGATGCGGATGCGTCGCATGGTTTCCCGGCGGCGGCGGATCAGCTCGGGCAGCACCTGCTGCTCCAGGGCGGCAAAGGTTTCGGGGTCGCGGAAAAAATAGGTTTCCCCCACTGTCAGGTGACTCGCCAGCACCTCCAGTTCCCGCCGCCCCGGAGGAGCGCCGATCAGCCCCTGGAGACAGGCTTCCGTGCTGTCATAGCCCAGTTCCGGCGCTGCCGCCGCGATCCGTCGCACCAGGTCGGTCCAGCGCTCGGGGGAGAAATGCAGCCCCAGGCGGGTCAAGAGCAATTCACAAATGGCATCGCGGATGCCTTCCGCTGAAAAGCCGATGGACTTATCCATGAACATGGTCTTGCCCCATGGCCTGGTCTAGCATCAGTTGTTCCGCCGGGAGGAAAAAAGCATCCGGGTCGTACACCAGGATCATGCCCTCCTGGTTCCTGACTACGCCATCGAGAAATTCAACACCAGAAACAATGGTATTGGTGGCGACGAAATCCGCGCCGTCCCATTCAACAACGCCGATGATGGCTTCCACACAGAAGGCAATGTGGCGGCCGCTGGCGCGGGCAATGATGATTTGGTCGGAAAGCGCCATTGGTCGGGATGGCAAATCGAGTCGCTGACGAATATCCATGACCGGCACGACCTCGCCGCGGAAATCGATGATGCCCCGCACCACTGGCGGTGCCTTGGGCAGGGGGGTAACCGCCACGGCTCGTACCACCTGTTCCACCCATTGCACGGGCAAGGCGAAGCGCTGTTCAGCCAGGGAGAAAGCGACGGCCAGTTTCATAAGGACTCCGACCCTGTTCAGGGAATAAGCTTCAAGACCGGGAGGGCAGGCTCGGGCAGCAAGCGCCTGCCAAGCCTGGTGACTGTCTAGCTTAGATTTTGTCCCATGACAACCCGCTAATGATCATGGAAGCTGGCTCGCGCTGGCCGTGATCTATGACTTTAGGCATAGCACCAAATCGATGAAGAGGCGCCAGTTCTGGCCGCAGGCAAGACCGGGGAATTGGGATGGGGCGCGTCAGCAGCCGGCAACTATTTTTTGCGGGCCATGAGCCGGTTCTAGGCGGGCAGGGAGATTTCCGGTGCTGGCAGAAACGCGAATTTTTTCGGGGCGCCGGAAATCGATGCCAATCCGGTGCCGGATCGGGCGGATTATTTGTCCTGCGGCGAGGATTCCACGCCGTCCACGATGGCCATGGACAGGCGTGACAGGATCAGGGGCAAACGATCGGAGTTGAGCAGTTCCGGCCGTTCGGAGACCAGGGCACGCAGCATCGCCGGGATACCCCGCCCCAACAGATAGGCAGCCAGATTCAGGTCAGTCTCGCTGATTTCGTTGCCACGAATCTCCAGATTCTTTCTGCTGTCTCGAATCGATGTTTCGACATCCAGAATCTGTCCGGAACGGGACTTGCCGACACGCTGAATCACTTGATAGTGCTGGACATAGCGACGGTAAAAGTCGCCACCGAAGGCCATCATGCGGCGTTCTGTTTCCACAATCCGTTTGCTCACCTGAATCAGGTGCTCATTGATAGGCAGCTTGCGCAGTTCATTGAAGTGCTGCTGCATGGCCTCGGACTCCCGGACTACTTCCTCCTCGGCGAGACGGGCAAGGATGGCGTCCCGGTTGGGAAAGTACTGGTACAGGGAACCCACTGCCACCCCAGAGCGTTCCGCCACCCGCCGGGTAGTGACCGCGGCAGCACCCTCGTTGTAGAGGATCTGCCGCGCCGCTTCGACGATATAACCCACCGTCGCCTGGGAGCGCTGCTGACGCGGGGCCTTGCGGGGCTTGGGAAGGGCACCTGCAGACGGGACTGGCTCGGTGGGCTTGCTCATGGTCCTCACGGGAAGTGGCCGCTGATTATTCATCGCAATGATGGCGGATCAATGGCGAATGATACCGTGGGGTTCAACTGGCGAAGCGGTAATCGGTATAGCCACGGGCTCCCGGAGTGTATAGGGTGTCGACATCGAACCTCGCCAGAGGTAGCCCTTCGCGGAAGCGGCGCACCAGATCCGGATTGGAAATGTAGTAGCGGCCGTAGGCCACCGCATCGGCCTGGCCGGCGGTCAGGGCCTTGGCGCCTCTTTCCTGGTTGAAGCTCTCGTTGATGATCAGGTTGTGCGGGAACAGGGGCCGGGCCAGGGCCTGGCAGTCGATGCCCAGTTGCGGCATCTGGATCACATGCAGGTAGGCCAGGCCCATGTTGGCCGTGGCGGCCAGCAGGGCGCCGAAGGTCTCGGCCGGGTTGTCATCCTTCACGTCGTTGAAGGGGTTGCCCGGGCAGATGCGATAGCCCACCTTGCCGGCGCCGATGGCACCGTTCAGGGCCTCCAGGGTTTCCACCACGAAGCGGATGCGGTTCTGGGCGCTGCCGCCGTAGGCGTCGGTGCGCTGGTTGCTGTTGGAGTGGAGGAACTGGGCGGGCAGATAGCCGCTGGCGCAATGGAGTTCCACGCCATCGAAGCCGGCCGCCATGGCGCAGCGGGCGGAATGCACGTACTCGGCGATCACGCCGGCAATCTCGGCGGTTTCCAGGGCCCGCGGCATTTCCGTATCCATCATTCCGCCGGCATCGGTGAACAACTGGACATTGGCGCGAATGGCGGAGGGAGCTACTGTCTCCGCATCGGCATCCTTGTTGAGCTTCGCCGCCACCCGGCCCACGTGCATCAACTGGGCGACGATCTTGCCGCCTTCCGCGTGGACCGCATCGGTCACCTTGCGCCAGCCTGCCACCTGGTCTTCGGAAAACAGGCCCGGCGTGCGGCAATAGCCCTTGCCGTTCTTGCTCGGGTGTACGCCCTCGGTGACGATCAGGCCGGCACTGGCCCGCTGGCGGTAGTACTCCACCATCAGGTCGTTGGGCATGTCGCCATCGCTGGCGCGGCTGCGGGTCATGGGGGCCATTACCACCCGGTTGGCGAGGGCGATCTCGCCCAGTTGCAGGGGATCGAACAGGGTAACGCTCATGAAAAACTCCTAGAGGGATGCAGGTGCGCGGTCAGCTGAAGTCCGCCGCGCCGGTATTCAGTTCGCAGGTCTTGCCACCGTCCACCGTCAGGGTGGTGCCGGTGATGTAGGACGCATCGTCGGAAGCCAGGAACAGGATTGCGGCAGCCAGTTCCTCGGGCTTGCCAATACGACGCAAGGGCACTGCCCGGGCCGACGCCGTAACAGCCTTCTCGTCCGCCATCACGGCTGCTGTGGGGGGCGTCATGACGATGCCGGGGATCACTACATTGACCCGGATGTTGTCAGCCGCGCCTTCCAGCGCCGCTACCTGGGAGAAACTGATCATGCCGGCCTTGGCCGCACCGTAGGCGCCCATGCCCGGCGAGCCCAGCAGGCCGCAGACGGAGGAAATATTGACGATGGCGCCGCCACCCTGTTTTTTCATCTGGGGCAATACGGCCCGGGTACCGAAATAGACGCTGGAGAGGGAGCCCTGCAGGCAGGCGTTCCAGTCGGCGGTGCTGCTGCCCTCGATCATCGCCCAGACCACGGTGGCGGCGTTGTTGATCAGGATGTCCAGCCGGCCGTGACGCTTCACGGTTTCGGCCACGGCGGCATTGACGGCCGCTTCGTCGGAAACGTCGGCGATCACCCAGTCGGCCTTGCCGCCCTGAGCGCGGATCTCGGCCACCACCTCCTCCAGGGGCTGCTGGCGCCGGCCGCAGATCACGGCCATGCCGCCCTCGGCGGCCAGGCGCTTGGCGGTGGCGGCGCCGATGCCGCTGGAACCGCCGGTGATCAGTACCACCTTGTTGGCGAAACGTTGGGTCATGTTCGTTCTCCCGCTTACATCAAAAGACTGCCACCGTTGGCGGCGACGGTCTGGCCGGTGAAGGCCGATCCCTCGCCGGAGGCGAGGAAAAGTGCGGTGGCAGCGATTTCCTCGGGCTCGCAGAGGCGGCCGATCAGGGTGCCGTTGATCATGGCCTGGATCCAGTCGTCGCCGATGCCGCCGAGGATCGGGGTATTGGTTGGCCCCGGGCAGATGGCATTGACGCGGATGCCGCGGGTGGCGAGTTCCCGAGCCAGGCTCTTGGTCAGGCCCAGCAGCGCGGATTTCGATGCGGCGTAGTGCAGGGCGCCTTCGCCGGAGAGGGCCGAGGTGCTGGCGATGTTCACGATGGAGCCTTGGGTGCCGACCTTGATCATCAGGCGCACCGCCTCGCGGCAGAAATAGAAGGTGCCCCCCAGATTGACCTTCATCACGCCCCAGAAGCCGTCATCCTCCATGTCGATGATCAGGTCGGCATGGACCGTGGGCTTCTCGCCGCGCTTCATTTGTTCGCCGCGCTCCGCCATGCGTCCCAGTTGCGCGGCAAAGCCATCGCCGGGGGCACTGCCGATGCCGGCGTTGTTGACCAGGATGTCGATGCGGCCATAGCGCGCTTCCACCTGGGCCATCACCGCCGCCACCGCGGCGCTGTCGCTGACATTGCAGGCCAGGGCCAGGCCGTCGCCACGGCTGTTGACCGTGCTGATGGTTTCTGCCGCGCCGGCCTGGTTGAGATCCACCGCCACCACGGCAGCACCCTCCTGGGCCAAACGGCGGGCCGTGGCGCGGCCGATGCCGGAGCCGGCACCGGTGACTAGGGCAATCTTGCTTTCAAGTTTCATGGAAGGCTCCTCGGAATGTTCGGTGATCTGTTGACCGTCGAGCGCGGAGGAAGACCGGTTCCATCAGGAACTCCACTATTGATCGCGCCCGGGGGGAGCCCTACATTACCCCAGGAGGGCCATGTCTGACAATAGTAAATAGGACGATAGGCCTAAATAAGATCCCCCGCCGGCGCCTGTCTTTATTTCATGGGGATGGGGGCGGAGGGGACTGTTTCGGTGACCTGCCGAAATAGTCTTATCCGAGGGCTCGCAGCAGTGTTTGACGGGCGCTTTCCAGTTCCGGGTGCCGTTCTTCTGGCACCAGGGTCAGGCAGGTGGCGAGGAAGGCTTCCAGGGCTTGCATGGTTTGTTCCCGGGGCAACTGATCGCTTCGAGGCGGCTGGATGTCCGCCGGGATGCCATCCAGGGGCTTGATGATGGCGTATTTCGGAATCAGGCGTTGGCCGCCATTGCCAGTGCCTAGCATGGGACCACTTTTGACATACACCTCGCCTTCATATTCGAAGCGGGTGCCATGGGGAATCTGGTGGATTTTCATGGGGAATGTCCCGAGATCAAAAATCAGCCCCAGGGATCTTGCGATCCTGGGGCTGATTGATGGTGCGCTTGCAACTTAAGCTGACGAGCGACAACTAAGGAAACACCGATTAAGTCCGTCACACCGGCGAAAGCCGGTGTCCAGTGCGTTGATTTTTCTGGATTCCGGCGTTCGCCGGAATGACGCATTGGGACTTGTTCGGTGCTTCCCTAAGGCTACTACCCCAACTCATCCGCAGGTTCCCACCGCTCCGCAGGCAGTACAGAAGTCGCAGCCGTCCTTGCGGATCACGGTCATGTTGCCGCACTCCGCGCAGAGGGAGCCCTGCTGGACCTTGACTCCCCCCTTCTCGGGGACTGCGCCCGGGGTTTCCAGGATACCCATTTCCCGGGTCGGGTAGCCGTGTTCGTCCAGGATGCCCAGCATGGAGTAGCGATGGATGATCAGGCGGGCGATGTAGGCCACTGTTGAAGGCCAGTTCTGCTGCTTCTGCTGGCCGGGCACCCGGGCCATGAAGTCGCCCAGGGGTTCCGGGTAGTCGATCAGCTTCCTCAACTTCATGCCGATCCAGGCCGGGTCCATCACCCGCATGTCCAGGGACAGCAGCTTGGTCAGGCCGTCCAGGGCGCGGGGATAGTTGCCGGAGAGCCATACCGAGTAGGGGCGGGTGACGCCGTCGGGCAGGGTGATCTCCTTCAGGCCCAGTACGAATTCCTCGCCCGAGGCCGGGTTGCTGATGTCCACCGTCCAGGAGAGGGTGCCGTCGGTGCCGGTCTTGGGCTCCTCGCGGCTGAACATGGCATCCAGCACCGGCGTCGGGTTGTTGCCGTCAAGGGCATCCAGGCGTTCGCAGCGGTAGCGCACCACCCGGGCGAAGGCTGCCACCACGCCGGGCATCAGCTGGTGCTCGCCGTTGGGCGGGAAGGGCATCTCGAAGCTTTCCTCGCCCACGGTCTTGGCCAGGGCGTCGAGCTTGAGCCTGAGGAAGGCGGTGTCGTTGGCGCGCATGTCCATGGACAGGGTCTTGGCCACCGCTCCCAGGCCCCGGGGCTGTTCCGAACCGTTGACCCAGACTTCGAAGGGCACGCCGCGGCCGTTTTCGCTCTCGGTCTGTCCGACGAAAAGGGCGAAGGCGCCGTTGGGGGTGTTGATCATGTAGGACCAGGCGGTGTTGCCGTCGGGCAGGCTGGGACGGCCCGGCCAACGGAGGCTGGCCAACACTGGCGCGGGCAGGGCGCCGATGGACATGCGGCGGTTGGCGCTGTCGATGGTCACGTCCTGGGGCTGCTTCTGGGCGCTGGATTCCACCGAGAGCACCGAGCCCAGCACCGCGTTGGGGCGGTAAGTGGCCAGACCCTTCAGGCCCGCCTTCCAGGCGGACATATAGAGATCCTCGAACTCGATGTAGGGATAGTCCTCGGGGACATTCACCGTCTTGGAGATGGAGGTGTCCACATAGGGGGCCACGGCTGCCACCATATCCTTGTGGGCTTGGGCGGAAATTTCCAGGGCGGTGACGAAATACTCCGGCAACTGGCTGGTATCGCCTCCCATGTGCTTGTAGAGGCGCCAGGCGTAGTCCTCCACCGCGTATTCCTTGTGGGTGCCATCGGCCATGCGCTTCTTGCGGGTGTAGGTCCAGGAGAAGGGCGGTTCGATGCCATTGGAAGCGTTGTCGGCAAAGGCCAGGGAGATGGTGCCGGTGGGGGCGATGGACAGCAGGTGGGAATTGCGGATGCCGTGCTTGCGGATCTTGTCCTTCACTTCCTGGGGCAGGCGGGAGGCGAAGTTGCCGCCGGAGAGGTAGAGGTCGGCATTGAACAGGGGGAAGGCGCCCCGTTCCGTGGCCAGTTCCACCGAGGCCAGGTAGGCCTGGTCCCGCATGAATTCGGAAATCCTGGTGGCCATGATCTGGGCATCGGCGCTGTCATAGCGCAGCCGCAGCATGATCAGGGCATCGCCCAGACCGGTGAAGCCCAGGCCCACGCGCCGCTTGTTGCGGGCTTCCTCGAGCTGCTGCTCCAGGGGCCAGTGGGTGGTGTCCAGCACGTTGTCCAGCATGCGTACCGAGCTTTCGATCACCCGGGCGAAACCGGCGAAATTGAAGCTGGCCTGCTCGGTGAAGGGCGCCTCGACGAACAGGGTGAGGTTGATGGAACCCAGGCAGCAGCAGCCATAGGGAGGCAGGGGCTGCTCGGCGCAGGGGTTGGTGGCCTCGATGGTCTCGCAGTAATAGAGGTTGTTGTCCCGATTCATCCGGTCCAGGAACAGGATGCCGGGTTCGGCGTGATCATAGGTGGAGCGCATGATCTGGTCCCACAGATCCCGGGCCCGCACCTTGCGGTATACCCAGAGTCCATCCTCCCGCTGGTAGGCGCCCTCGGCCTTGAGGTCGGGGGTGGGTTCGGCGCGATGGGCCAGTTCCGCGTAACCGTCGCTTTCCACGGCCTGCATGAAAATATCGGTGACGCCCACGGAGATGTTGAAGTTGGTCAGGTCCCCCTGGTCCTTGGCGTGGATGAAGGCCTCGATGTCCGGGTGGTCGCAACGCAGTACCCCCATCTGGGCACCGCGGCGGGCACCGGCGGATTCCACGGTCTCGCAGGAGCGGTCGAACACCCGCATGAAGGAGATGGGGCCGGAGGCCCGGGACTGGGTGCCCTTGACCAGGGCGCCCACCGGGCGGATGGAGGAAAAGTCGTAGCCCACGCCGCCGCCGCGACGCATGGTCTCTGCGGCCTGGGCCAGGGCGGTGTAGATGCCGGGGCGGCCGTCCACGGTCTCGCCCACGGAATCTCCCACCGGCTGGACGAAACAGTTGATCAGAGTGGCGCAGAGGTCGGTGCCGGCGGCGGAATTGATTCGGCCGGCGGGCACGAAACCCTGTTCCTGGGCTTCCAGGAAGCGGGTCTCCCAATGCAGGCGCTTGTCCTCGGTTTCCACCGCGGCCAGGGCTCGTGCCACGCGGGCGCGTACTTCATGAACGTCGCGCTCATTGCCCTTGGCGTACTTTTCCAGCAGGACTTCGCCCGAGATTTCCTGGGGCAGGGGCAGGCCAAGCTGGCCGATGTGATGGTGGTATTCCTCAGTGCCGCGGATGTCTGTTGTCATTTTCTGATCCGAAGAAAAGGGTTGATCAATTAACTCTGGCGACCGAGCATAGCCACGTCTTTTGGGGATGCAAAGCAAAATATTTTGCTTATCGTAGAAACAAGGACTTGCACTATAGTTTGTGCATGTAGCTCTGGAACGCACTAGATATAGTATGTAGGTAGCGGTAGGGGAAGGGCGGGAAAAGCCGGATTTTCAGGTGCCTTATCCGGATTCCTGGCAGGGAATCCGGGCACGGAATATGACCGTTGTCGTAAGTGGCTGATTCCAAAAAGATGGCGGATTTATTCAGGAGACCGGCGGGCGGGCAATCCGTTCGGCGGTGTGTCGGGCGATCATCCATTCCTCGTTGGTGGGTAGCACCAGCACCGGCGTGGCGGAACCGACCAGGGAAATGCACCGGGCGTCGGCGGCATTGGCCGCCGGGTCCAGTTCCATGCCCAGCCAGGAGAGGGCAGAGCAGACCTGCTGCCGCACCGGGGCGGCATGTTCGCCGATGCCGGCGGTGAACACCAGGACATCCAGGCCCCCCAGGGCGGCCACCAGGGAGCCGATTTCCCGCACGATGCGATAGCAGAACAGGTCCACCGCTTCCCGGGCTTCCGGCGCTTCGGAGACCAGCAGGGTGCGCATATCCTGGGAAATGCCGGAGACACCCAGCAGGCCGGACTCCTTGTAGAGCAGCCGGGTCAGGGCTGCCGCGTCCATGTCCTGGAACTCCATCAGGTAGAGCAGTACCCCCGGATCGATGCTGCCGGTGCGGGTGCCCATCATCAGACCCTCGATGGCGGTGAAACCCATGGTGGTGGCGATGCTCCGTCCATCCTTCATTGCGCAGAGGGACGAGCCGTTGCCCAGGTGGGCGACGATTACCCGGCCCCGGGCCTGGTTGTCCAGGTACTGGGGCAGGGTTTCGGCGATGTATTCGTAGGAGAGACCATGAAAGCCGTAACGCTTCACTCCCAGGTCGGAGATGCGCCGGGGCAGGGCGTAGCGGGTGGCCACCGGAGGCTGGGTGGTGTGGAAGGCGGTGTCGAAGCAGGCCACCTGGGGAATCTCGGGCAGGCAGGCGCGCAGGGCCGCGATGCCGTCCAGGTTGTGGGGCTGGTGCAGGGGCGCCAGGGGGATGAAGCCCTGGAGCACAGCGATGTTTTCATCATCCAGCAGCAGGGGGCGGGAATAGCGGTCGGCGCCATGGACCACCCGATGACCGACCCCGGCGATGCGCCAGCCGGCCTCATGGCCATGGAGCCACTGCACCAGGAATTCCACGGCGGCATGATGCTGGGCGTCGGCATCCCCGGCCAGGGGGATATCCACGTCATCAAGGGCCTGGCCGCTCTTGTCCCGGGCCTTGATGTGGGGCCGGGCGCCGATGCCGTCGATCTGTCCGGTGAGCTCGGCCTGTTCCGGTATTGGGTCGCTCAGTTCATAGAGCGCAAACTTGATGGAGGAGGAGCCGGCGTTGAGGGTGAGGATGGCGTCTTTCATTAACGTGAAAAATCAGTAACGGAGTCGAGTGTGAGGTTCGAGCGGAGCGAGCCGATGGGTAGCCCCGCCCTGGGGCGGGGATGGGGGTGGGGGGCCTTCAATTGGCTTTTGCGCATTGGCATCCTCGGGAGTGGCGTTCGTGACCCGGTGCGTTAACCCCTCGCCGCTCGCTTGGCATGGGCGATCACCACGGCGATGGCGGTGGAGGCGGTGCGGGTGCGGGCGCTGTCGGCCCGGGAAGTGAGCACGATGGGGACCCGTGTGCCCAGCACGATGCCGGCGGAGAGGGCGTCGGCCAGGTATTCCAACTGTTTGGCCAGCATGTTGCCGGACTCGATGTCGGGCACCAGCAGGATATCGGCCTGGCCCGCCACCAGGGACTGGATGCCCTTGGTCTTGGCCGCCACCAGGGAGATGGCGTTGTCGAAGGCCAGGGGACCGTCCAGCAAAGCGCCCTTGATTTGGCCCCGATCGGCCATCTTGCACAGGGCGGCGGCGTCCAGGGTGGCCTGCATCCTGGGATTCACGGTTTCCACGGCGGCCAGGATGGCCACCTTGGGTACGGCGATCTTGAGCATGTGGGCCAGATCGATGGCGTTCTGGCAGATATCCACCTTGTCTTCCAGATTGGGCTGCACGTTGACTGCCGCATCGGTGATCATCAGGGGGCGCGGGTAGGTGGGTACGTCCATCAGGAACACGTGGCTGATGCGACGAGCCGTGCGCAGGCCGATGTCCTTGGCCACCACGGCGCTCATCAACTCGTCGGTGTGGAGGGAGCCCTTCATCAGGGCCTCCACCTTGCCATCCCGAGCCAGTTTCACGGCCACTTCGGCAGCGGCGTGGCTGTGGGGCACATCCACGATTTCGCAACCTGTCAGGTCCAGGCCGTGCTGCTCGGCCAGACTGCGGATCTTGTCCTCGGGTCCCACCAGGATGGGGGCCACCAGCCATTCGTCCCGGGCCATCAGGGCGCCGGCGAGGGACTCCTTGTCACAGGGGTGGACCACCGCCATGGGGATGGCGGAGAGGCCTTCGGTGATGGTCAGCAGGTGCTCGTAGCGGGTCTGCTTGGTTTCGGAGAGCCTGAGCTGGGGCAGGTCCATCTTGGGCCGGCGCACCTTTTCCGTGGGCGCCCTGACCTCCGCAGTGCCGTGGATCACCTGGGCCCCATCCTGATTGACGCAGAGGCAGTCGAAGATCATGTGGTGGTTGTGGTCGAACTTGCGCTGGCAGGTGACCGTGACCGTGACCGTGTCGCCCACCCGCACCGGGCGGGAGAAATGGATCGACTGGTCCACGAAGATCACCCCCGGCCCCGGAAACTCCGTGCCCAGCAGGGTGGTGATCAGGATGCCCGGCCACATGCCATGGGCGATGACCTCCCGGAAGGCAAAGGAACGGGCGTAGTTCGCATCCAGATGGGTGGGACTGATGTCGCCGGACATCACGGCGAACATCTGGATGTCCTCGGGGGTCAGCACTCGGGACAGGGAGGCCGAGTCACCCACCTGGATTTCGTCGTAGGTCTTGTTCTCGATGTAGTCGGTTGGGTCCAGCATGAGGGATATCCTCCTGAAAAAATGTGGGGAGGGGCGGAACTTCGGGTACGTTCAGAACAGTTCCACCCGTTTTGTTTTCGCCGTGGCCACCAGGCTTTGCTCGTAGGCCTGTTCCTCCTTGACGATGGCTGCCACCTCCGGCTGGGTGATGGGGGTGCGGCGGCAATAGGCTTCGCCGCTGGCAGGCACGCAGATCACCTTGCGGGACCAGGGGCCGCCGAAATCCGAAGCCAGCAGGGGGATACCTTCCCGCCCCAGCCATTCCCTGGCGAATTGGACATTGCGATCGCCGATGGCCATGCGGATGGAACTGACAATGTTGCCGCCGCCGAAGGCCTTGGCCACCAGTCGCCTCTTCTGGGCGCCCTTGTCCAGCAGGGCATTGACCAGGACCTCCATGGCATAGTCGCCGTTGAGAACCACATCGATGTCGGCATTGCTGGAGCGGCTGATGCTGGGCAGCAGAAAATGATTCATGCCCCCCAGGCGCAGCTTGGGGTCGTAGAGGCAGACCGCCACGCAGGAGCCCAGCAAGGTGGAAATGGGGCGCTCGGTTTCCACCGCCCAGCCCCCGGGATTGATATTGTGGGCCAGGCGCTCCAGGGTCTTGCCGGAAAGGGCCGAAGGAGTGGGGGAATGCGCCAGCGCTTGCATTCAGCACATCTCCTTTTGTGGCGCCGGCACTGCTGCTTCAATCCAGCCGGCGGTCCAGGCCATGGCGGCTGCCAGGTGCTGGCGGGCCATTGCCGAGAGGGGCTGGCCCAGCTCGAAGTCCTCGCCCCGGATGGCCAGCAGCCGGGCTTCGGGGGGCGGTTCATCCTCCAGTTCGCAATACACCTGCAAGAGGGCCTGGGGCGACATGGCGTGGGAGGTGAAGCTCCCATCCCGGGCCGGGGCGAGGGTCTCCACGGTGAAGGGTGGCGAGGCCGTGAGGCTGGCATCCACGAACAGCACCCGGCGCCGGCCCTGGAGGTCCAGGGCATGCTCCACCTGGAGCTGGAAGTCGGTGAGGCAATCCACCGGACCCCACTCCGGATGACGTTCGACCAGGGCCTCCATGGCCTCGACAAAGCAGGGACCCAGGGCGTCGTCCCCCCGGCTTGGATTGCCCCAGCCGAAAATCAGTGTGGGTGCTTTCAATTTTAAAACCTCAGTTGGGCCTTCGATGGCCCTTTGACACGCCCGCTGTGCGGGCTGCTCAGGGCGAACGGTACTTTCACCCACCGGGTGACACTCCAGAAATCCGTTCGTCCTGAGCTTGTCGAAGGATGAATGGATTTCGTCCAGACAACTGAGTTTTCTAGGTTCAATTGAAAAATCCGGGTATCACGAACGGGAGATGGCGCCGCTGGCATCCTTGTGCAGGCGGTCCAGCAGGCGGCCCTCGCAGTCTTCCAGGCGCAGTTCCAGGGGCATACGGCCCAGGGCGTGGGTGGCGCAGGACAGGCAGGGGTCGAAGGCCCGGATCGCCACCTCGATGTGGTTGAGCAGACCTTCGGTGAGTTCCTTTCCGTCCAGGTATTTCTTCGCCACTTCCCGTACCGCCGTGTTCATGGCCTGGTTGTTGTTGGTGGTGGATACGATCAAATTGGCCATGGTCACCAGGTCGTTGTCCCCTACTCGGTAATGGTGGAACAGGGTGCCCCGGGGGGCCTCGATCACGCCCACGCCTTCCTTGCGCCGTTCGCCACCCGTCATCAGGTCCTGGCCCTCCAGGTCATCATCGTTGAGCAGATCCTTGATGGTCTCGGCGGCAAAGAGCATTTCGATCATCCGCGCCCAGTGGTAGCCCAGGGTGGCATGAATGGGGCGGCCTCCCCCATAGGTCACGAATTCCCTGCGCTCGGCTTCGGCGAAGGGGGTGGGAATGCTGTCGCAGTTTTGCACCCGGGCCAGAGGGCCCACCTTGTACCAGCCCTCCTCGGGGCCCAGTTGTTGCAGGAAGGGAAACTTCATGTAGCTCCAGGGCTTCACTTCCTCGGTGATCACCTGGTCGTAGGTCTGATAATCCACCTGATCGAAAATGATTTTTCCGTCGGCATCCCGTGCCCGTAGCGCACCGTGGTAGAAATCCAGGGCGCCGTCCGGCGCCACCAGGCTCATGGTGTTGGAGCGGAAGGCGCCGAAGCTGTCGTAGAGGGCCGGGTTCTGCTGATGCAGCTCCTTGATGATGGACACCGCCTCCCGGCTCCAGGCCACCATCTGATAGATATCGGCGCGCAGGATTTCCCGCTCGTCACGGGACAGGGCCTTGTTCACCCCGCCGGGCACGGCGCCGGTGCCATGGACCCGCTTGCCGGCGGTCATGCGGATCACCTCCTGGCCGAACTTGCGCAGCAGCACCCCCTTTTTGGCGATCTCGGGATACTTTCCAATGACGCCGACGATGTTGCGTTTGCCCACTTCGGAGTCGAAGCCGAACAGCAGGTCCGGCGAGGACAGGTGGAAAAAATGCAGGGCGTGGGATTGCAGCATCTGGCCGTAGTGCATCAGGCGACGCATCTTTTCCGCCGTCGGGGTCAGACGGTCCGCCCCCAGCACTACGTCCATGGCCTTGGAGGCCGCCAGATGGTGGGACACCGGGCAGATGCCGCACAGGCGCTGCACCATCACTGGCACCTCCCAGTAGGGCCGGCCCTGGATGAATCGCTCGAAGCCCCGGAATTCGACGATATGCAGACGCGCCTGGTGGATCCGGTTGTTTTCATCCAGCAGCAGGGTGACCTTGCCGTGGCCCTCCACCCGGGAAACCGGATCGATGGCGACACGCTTGAGGTTCTTGCCGGTGGGGTCGGCGGTTTCGAGTTCGTGGATCATTGCGGTGCCTCAATCGTAATGCAGCAGGCCATGGCTCATCACCGGGGTGCGGCCAGCCAGCAGGTCGGTGAGGAATTTCCAGATGGCGTCGCCGGAAGGCGGGCAGCCCGGTAGGAAGTAGTCGATCTTCACCACTTCATGGATGGGATGCACCTTGTTCAGGGGCAGGGGGAGTTCCGGATCGTTGGGAATGGCGCTGCCGGGCGCCAGACCGGGGCTGGTGTGATAGACCTCTTCGAGAATGTCCCGCAGGTCCAGGTGGTTGCGCTGGGCCGGCAGACCGCCATTGATGGCGCAGGCGCCAATGGCCACCAGGGTTTTGCAGTGGTGGCGGAATTCCCTCAGCACATGGACGTTTTCCGCGTTGCAGACGCCGCCTTCGATGATTCCCAGATCGCAGGGGCCGCAATGCTTGATGTCGGTGAGGGGAGAGCGGTCGAACTCCACCAGTTCCACCAGATCGAGAATGCGCTCGTCGATGTCCAGGAAGGACATATGGCAGCCGAAGCAGCCAGCCAGGGAGGTGGTGGCGATCCGGAGTTTTTTCTTCGACAGATCCATCACATTTTCTCCTGCAAATGGATGCTGATCGGTTGGGCATCGAACTGGCGTTTGCCGATGGGGATTGCGAAGCCCACCCGTTTTTTCAGGATCACTCCCACCGGGCAGACGCTGGCGGCCTGGTCCTGGAGGGAAAAGTCGGTGTCCCCCAGGCGACCGGATTCGCTATTGACGATCAGGTGGGAGCCGATGCCGCGCCCCGACAGGGCGAAGATGTTCTTGCCATCCACGTCCCGGCTGGCTCGTGTGCACAGCTCACACATGATGCAGCGGTTGAAGTCCAGCAGCACGTCCGGATGGGAGGCATCCACCGGCCGGTCGGGATAGAACTGATCGAAGTGAGACGACATCATGCCCAGTTCGTAGGCGGTGGCCTGGAGCACGCAGTTGCCGCTTTTCTCGCAGGAGGGGCAGAAGTGGTTGCCTTCCACGAAGAGCATCTGCAACAGGGTGCGGCGCTTGTCGTCCAGTTCCTCGCTGCGGTTCTCCACCGTCTGGCCGGCCTGGGCCTCGATGGTGCAGGCAGCACCGGTGCGGCCATTGACCTTGACGGTGCATAGCTTGCAGGAGCCGTGGGCGGTGAAGTCGGGATGCCAGCATAGGTGTGGGATGTATTTCCCTGCTGCCCGGGCTGCCTGGATGATGGTCTGGCCTGGCGTGAAGGGAACTTCCTCGTCGTCGAGGGTGAAGGTCTGGAGGGCCGCGCTCATTGGACTGCCCTCCCCCCGGCCCTCTCCCCGGGGGCGGGGGTTCGCGGGGCGAACCCCCTGGGGAATTGATGTACCCACCCCCCAGCCCCCTCCCCGGGGGAGGGGGGGGCGATGGTTCGCCGCGTTGCGGCTCCAGGCTGTGTAATGCGCCCCTTGGGGCGGCCGTGCGGGGCGCTCATGTTTTGTCCTCCTGACTCAGGTGGGCGCCGGGATCATCCCGGCCAGTCATCTGTCGGGCCTGGGACAGGGCCAGGTCCAGATCGAAGCCCGGTTCGTAGTCCAAGGATTGCAGCCGGCGTTCAAAGGCCGGCTTGAATTTGGTCAGAGTGTCGAAGAGGGCCGTGGTGGCGCTGTTGCCCAGGCCGCAGTGGCTGGTACCCTGCATCAGGCGATGGAGCTTGAACATCTCGTTGATATCGTAGGGGGAGCCCTGGCCGGCGGCGATCTTGTCCATCAGGCGGCGGTTCAGGGCCGTGCCCACCCGGCAGGGGGTGCAGAAGCCGCAGGACTCGTGGGCGAAAAAATGGACGAAATTGCGGGCTACCTCGAACATGTCCCGGCCCCGGTCGAAGACCATGAAGGAACCGGCGGTGGGCAGGTCTTCGAAGGCGATGCGGCGCTCGAACTCATCGTCCGCCAGACAGGTGCCGGCGGCGCCGGAAATCTGCACCGCCTGGGGATTGCGGGCACCGCTGTCGGCCAGCACCTGGGCCACGGTGACGCCGAAGGGATATTCGTAAATGCCCGGCTGTTCCACATCGCCGGAAACGGACAGCAGCTTGCTGCCGGCGGACTTGGCGGTACCGATGGCAGCAAACCAGTCTCCGCCCCGGGCAGCGATCAGGCAGGTGGACGCCAGGGTTTCGACGTTATTGACCGCCGTGGGCTGTTCCCGATAGCCCCGGACCACGGGGAAGGGCGGGCGGATGCGGGGTTTGCCCGGCTTGCCCTCCAGGGACTCGATCAGAGCCGACTCCTCGCCGCAGACATAGGCGCCAGCCCCCAGGTGAATCTCGATGTCGAAGTTGAAGGGGGTGCCCAGGATATTCCGGCCCAGTAGTCCCTCCCGGCGGCGGCGCTCCAGCGTGGCTGCCAGGTCATCCAGCAGGTAGCGGTACTCGCCCCGCAGGTAGAGCAGGCCTTCCGTGGCACCGATGGCGTGGCCGGCAATGGTCATGCCCTCGAACACCAGATCGGCGTAACTGTTCAGCAGCACCCGGTCCTTGAAGGTGCCGGGCTCCCCTTCGTCGGCGTTGCAGACCAGGTAACGCTGGCTGCCTTCGGCCTGGCGGCAGGCCTCCCACTTGAGGGCAGTGCCGAAGCCGGCGCCGCCCCGGCCCCGCAGGTTGGCGCGCCTGACTTCCGTCAGCATGGTTTCCGGCCCTCTGGCCAGGGCGGCGGAGAGGGCTTCGCCGGGCACCAGGCCATGGTCCAGCAGGATGTCCTTGCGCCGGATGTTGTCCTCGATCCGGAACCACTCTGCAGGCCATTCGGCCAGGGGCACACGGTTGCGTACCAAATGGACGATCTTGTCCACCCGTTCCAGGGTGATGCCCGGCATGGCCCGGTAATTGACCAGGATGGCCGGGCCCTGGTCGCACAGGCCGGTGCAGGAAGTGGCCTCCACGCTGACCAGTCCGTCCTCGGAAACACGCCCCGGTTCCAGCCACAGCTTGCGGCACATGGCCTGCATCAGGTCCTGACTGCCCAGCATCCGATCGGTGATGTTGTCGCTCCAGAGGATGCGGTACTGTCCCAGAGGGCGGGTATGGAAAAAGCTGTAGAACCCGGCAGTGCTCTCCACCCGGGCACGGGGCCAGGCAATGGCATCGGCGATCCAGCTCAGTACCTCGGGAGAGAGCCAGCCCGTCTGGTCCTGGACTTCCCGCAGAATCTGCACCAGGCGGCGGCCGTCCCGCCTGTGGCGGTCGATGATGGGCGTCAGGCTTGTATCGAGTTGATTCCCCACGTCGGCCTCCTCTTGGGCAATGGATCAAGGGATGTTATTGAATACCCACATCAGTAATGTTGCGATGCATCAAGTCAGTTGCGGAGAGATGGCATTCAGCCACCATAGGCGATGATTTCCGCAGGGATCCGGTCCAGGGGCAGCACCTTGTCGGCGGCTCCCAGCTTGATGGCCTCCTTGGGCATGCCGAAGACCACGCAGGTGGATTCGTCTTCGGCGACGGTTATGGCGCCGGCATCGTGCATTTCCTTCAGGCCTCGGGCGCCGTCGTCCCCCATGCCGGTCATGATGATGCCCAGGGCGTTCTTGCCTGCTACCTGGGCCATGGAGCGGAACAGAACATCCACCGAGGGCTTGTGGCGATTCACCAGTGGACCGTCGGCCACTTCCACCTGATATTGGGCGCCGCTGCGGCGAAGCATCATGTGGCGCCCGCCTGGGGCGATCAGTGCCCGGCCGGGCATGACCCGGTCGCCGTTCTTGGCTTCCAGGACTTCGATCTGACACAGCCCATTGAGGCGCTGGGCAAACATGCCCGTGAACTTTTCCGGCATGTGCTGGACGATGACGATGCCGGGACAGACTGCCGGCAGCTTGGTCAGGACCGCTTCCAGGGCCTGGGTGCCACCGGTGGAGGTACCAATGGCCACAACGCGTTCTGTGGTTTGAATCATGGAAGTGGAGGAGGCGGCACGGGCCGCGAGTATGGCATCGGCGCTGAGTTTGGGGGGGGGCGCCGACGGGTTGGCGGCAGAGGAGGATGCCAGGCGGCGCATGTTGGCCTGGGCAGCAGCCTTCACGGCCCCCACCATGTCCGAGGTGGAGTCCACCAGAAACTGCTTCAGGCCCATCTTGGGTTTGGTGATGATGGTGACTGCCCCGGCGGCCATGGCTTCAATGGTGGTCTGGGCGCCCTTTTCAGTCAGGGTGGAGCAGATCACCACCGGCGTGGGATGCTCGGCCATGATCTTGCGCAGAAAGGTGATGCCGTCCATGCGGGGCATTTCGATGTCCAGCACGATCACGTCGGGCCAGGCCTTTTTCATGGTTTCCAGGGCGAAAATCGGGTCCGAGGCGACCCCGATCACTTCGATGGAAGGATCCTTGCCCAGCATCTCCCGCGCCACCTGCCGCACCACGGCGGAGTCATCCACCACCAGGACCTTGATTTTGTTGCTCATGGCTTGCGGTAGATGGTGGGTTCGATGGGGCGGAGTTCTTCGTTGATGTTGTTCAGGGTCTCGGAGTGTCCGACGATGAAATGGCCCCCGGGCCGCAGTTTGCGGGCGAGGCGTTCAACAACCTTGCGCTTGGTTTCCTGGTCGAAATAGATCATCACGTTGCGCAGGAAGATCACATCGAAGGGGCCGAGCTCCGGCAACTGGGTATTGAGATTGACCTGCAGGAAGCGGGTATGGTCGCGCAGCCGCTTGTCTATCTTGAAGGTGCCCTCCTGCTCGCGCACCCCCTTGAGGCAGTATTTGCGCAGGTAATCGGGGGGCAGGCCACGGGTGCGATCCAATATGTAATGGCCGGCTTCCGCGGTCTTGAGTACGGAAAGATTGATGTCGGAGCCGGTCACGGTCCAGTTGCCATCGACACCCATGACATCGGCCAGCACCATGCAGATGGTGTAGATCTCCTCCCCGGTGCTGGCCGCTGCGCTCCAGACATTGAAGGCCCGGGTTGGCGGATGGGCGGCAGCGATCTTCTTGAGGAAGTCGAAGTGCTTGCTCTCGCGGAAGAAATAGGTCTCGTTGGTGGTGAGCAGGTCCACCATGAGCTGGCGTTCCTGGGGGTTGGCACTGCTGGTCACAATCCGGTAGTACTCGGAGAAGGATGACAGGTTGTAATGCCGTAGCCGCTTGGAAAGCCGTCCCACCAGCAGGACCTTTTTGGTGTCGGCCATGCTGATGCCGGCGATCTCGTAGATCAGCTTCTGGAATTTCGAGAATTCCGCAGAGGTGATATCGGGAGGACTAATCAAGGCTGGATTACCAACGGATACTGAAACATTGGGAAGGCAGGGACGAGTGGCCTGGGGCCATGGGGGGATGCTAGCGTAAAAACGAGCTTTCCCGCCGGGCCGTCCTGACCGAAGGAAACTCCTGTGGGATAAGGGAAAGCGGCATGCGGCTCCAACCGCAACCCATCAGGCCGCCATGGAGCGACCCGTAATATCGAGCGCAGCGATCCGTATCGAACCCACCGGAGGGGGCGAGCCCGTTAGTCAGCGCTCATTGACTTTGAAGAATTCCATCAGCTCATGAAGCATTTCCACCTGTCCGCTCATTTCCTCCGCCGTGGCGGCGAGTTCCTCGGAGGCGGAGGCATTCTGCTGGGTGGCCTTGTTGAGTTGGCCCATGGCGCTGTTGATCTGGCCGACGCCGGCACTCTGTTCCTGGCTGGCGGCGGCGATTTCCTGGACCAGGTCGGAGGTTTTCCGGATGGAGGGGACCATTTCATCAAGGAGCTTGCCGGCCTGTTCGGCCAACTTGACGGAGGAGCCGGCCAGTTGGCCGATCTCCTGGGCGGCGACCTGGGAGCGTTCGGCGAGCTTGCGCACTTCGGCGGCGACGACGGCGAAGCCCTTGCCGTGCTCGCCGGCGCGGGCGGCCTCGATGGCGGCGTTCAAGGCCAGCAGATTGGTCTGGTAGGCGATATCGTCGATGATGCCGATCTTGCCGGCGATGCTCTTCATGGCCTCGACGGTGTCCTTCACGGCGGTGCCGCCCTGGGTGGCCTCGACGGAGGACTTGGAGGCGATATTGTCGGTGACCTTGGCATTCTCGGTGTTCTGGGTGATGGAGGCGGTCATCTGCTCGATGCTGGCGGTGGTCTCCTCCACCGAGGCCGCCTGCTCCGAGGACGACTGGGACAGGGACTGGGCGGTGGCCGAAACCTGGCCGGCGGAACTGAGCAGTTCGTCGGAGTTCCGCGAAACTTCGCCGATCGTATGGGCCAGCTTGTCGATGGTGTTGGACAGAGCCGACAACAACTGCCCCATCTCGTCGTGGGAATCAACCTTCACCGTGATGGTGAGATCCCCCGCGGCCAGACTCTGGGCCACTTCCACACTGGTTTTCAACCGGCGCAACATGCGGGTCAGCAGCATGAAGAACGCCACGGCCAGCAGGATCACCGCGAGGGACAGCAGGGCGGAGAAGACAATGCCGGACAAGGCCCTACTGCCAAACCGATCGACCCGCTCCCGCAGGTCGCCGGCCAGCCGGTCCTCGAAGGTCTTCATGCCGTCGATCTTGGCGGTGATGGCGGCAAACCAGGCGGCGGGCTCGATGCCGAAATGACCTTCGAAGGCCTTGTCGATCGCGATGCCACGCATACGGGCGGTTTCCTGCGCCGGCTTGTCGGCGTAGAGCCCGTCAAGCGCGCTGATGGCCCCGGCGTCGGCCATGGTACGGAAAGTAGCGAGGTAGACGTCCTGGGCGGTGATCAGGGATTGCAGGCGCTGAAACAGGGGAGACGACAGGGGGGCATCGACGGCGAAGGCGCCATTGACCGTGGCCCGCTCTCGCCCAGCCTGTTCCTTGGCGTTGACGAACATCACATAGGCCGTGAGCCGGCGGGCGATATCTGCCTGGTTGGTGGCTGAGGTGGCGTGGCCCAGCATCGCCAGCAGGCGATCGATCGCCTGGGTATAAAAGCTGAAGGATTCGGCGCCGGAAAACTGAAGGCTGCGGATCTGGTTGCGATTCTCGCCCAGGTGGGCCAGTCCGCCGATGCCTTGCTCCAGGGCGCGCCGCAGTGGCTCCGGCATGGCCGATAGCTCACTGCCCTTCATCAACTGTGTCAGCATCTGCTGTTGCTTGTCGGTCTGGTCCTGCTGCTGTTTCAGCTTTTCGGCGAACTGTGCTCCCTTGCTGCCGATGAAGCCTGCCGACAGGCCCCTTTCCTTCTGTAATTCATGCACTACGGCACTCACCGCGACGGCGGCCTGTTCAATCGCCGCCACCTGATGGGCCTGGCGCAGTTCCCGCCAGTCGGAAAGAAAACTGGTGGCCGAGTAATAAAGGGTGCCCGCCAGAACAAGGCCAAACAACATCAACAAGCGACCGCGCAGGGTGCTGAACAATGCAGACATGAGCGTCCTTATCCAGGAAATTGTGAAACGGTGAGTGGGGCAGTCATGCCCTGGGCCGCTAGGTGGCTTCGTTGGTGGAGACTTCCGTGCCGCGCTCCTTCAGGGTGGCGATCTGGGCGATTTCCTCGACGGAAAGCACTCGCTGGATATTGAGAATAATCACGAACTTCCCGTCGATCCGGCCCATGCCATCGATGAAGTCGGCGCGGATGTTGGCGCCGAAGGCGGGGGGAGGCTCGATGTCGGCGCTGGGAACCTCCAGCACTTCCGACACGGCATCCACCACCACGCCGATGTCGTGACGTTCGTTGTTGTCGGTCAGTTCGATGATGACGATGCAGGTGCGACGGGATATCTCGGTTCGGAGGCCGCCGAAGCGGGCGGACAAGTCGATCACCGGCACCACGCTGCCGCGCAGGTTGATCACGCCGCGGATGAAGGCCGGCATCATCGGGATTTCGGTGATCTGGCCGTACTCAATGATTTCCTTGACGTTGAGAATGCCGACGGCGTACATCTCGCCGCCGAGCAGGAAGGTCAGATATTGCTGTATCTCGGAGGTATTGCCGGCAACCGTTAGCGATCCACCGGGTTTGCCACTGGCCTTGGCGGCGGGCTGAAGCGCTTGTTCCATGATGGTCTCCGCCGGATCAGAAACGTTCGAAATCGTCTTCGGAGGCCGCGGCGGTCATTTGCTGACGCGCCGAGCTTGCCCGTGGCGCCCGTGCGGGAGCCGGAGCGGCCCCTGAGGAACGGCTGCGTTTCGTCCCACCGCCGGTCTTTTGGTCCTCGACCCGGAAGAACTCCATCAGTTCCTGCAACTGGGCGGCTTGTCCGCCCATCTCCTCGGATGTGGCGGCGAGTTCCTCGGAGGCGGAGGCATTCTGCTGGGTGGCCTTGTTGAGTTGGCCCATGGCGCTGTTGATCTGGCCGACGCCGGCACTCTGTTCCTGGCTGGCGGCGGCGATTTCCTGGACCAGGTCGGAGGTTTTCCGGATGGAGGGGACCATTTCATCAAGGAGCTTGCCGGCCTGTTCGGCCAACTTGACGGAGGAGCCGGCCAGTTGGCCGATCTCCTGGGCGGCGACCTGGGAGCGTTCGGCGAGCTTGCGCACTTCGGCGGCGACGACGGCGAAGCCCTTGCCGTGCTCGCCGGCGCGGGCGGCCTCGATGGCGGCGTTCAAGGCCAGCAGATTGGTCTGGTAGGCGATATCGTCGATGATGCCGATCTTGCCGGCGATGCTCTTCATGGCCTCGACGGTGTCCTTCACGGCGGTGCCGCCCTGGGTGGCCTCGACGGAGGACTTGGAGGCGATATTGTCGGTGACCTTGGCATTCTCGGTGTTCTGGGTGATGGAGGCGGTCATCTGCTCGATGCTGGCGGTGGTCTCCTCCACCGAGGCCGCCTGCTCCGAGGACGACTGGGACAGGGACTGGGCGGTGGCCGAAACCTGGCCGGCGGCATTGGCCAGGTTGTCCGCAGCCCCCTTCACTTCGCCGATGATCTGGTTGAGCTTGGCGATCAGGCCCTGCTGGGCCTTCAGCATCTGGCCCACCTCGTCCTTGCTGACTTCATCGATGCGCACCGTCAGATCGCCTTCGGCCAAGCGTTGGGTAGTTTGCAGGGCCTCATTCACCGGCCGGGTGATGCTGCGGGTGATGAGCCAGGCGAACAGAGCCGCCATCAGGACGGCGATGACTGCCAGGACTTCCAGCATCACTTCCGCCCTGTTGGCCATGGCATCGGCCTCATGACCAATGGTCTCGAAGCGCTTGTCTTGAAGTTGGATCAGTTCGTTGACGTTGTTGAGATAATCATCGAAGGTCTTGCGCATCTCGCCCATGATCAGGGCAGTTGCCTCTTCCTTCTTGCCGGCCTGGACCAGCGCGACGAATTTTTCCTGCTGGGCGACATAGGCGACGCGGCTGTCAATCATCTTCTTGAGCGCTGCCTTGCCTTCTTCCGACTTTACGGTCCCGGTCAGTTTTTCGATATTTTCGCCAATGACATTGCGCGCCTCGGGAATGCGCGCCAGTTCCTTTTTCACGCCTTCCTCGTCCTTGATCAGTATCGTGTTGCGCGTGGCGCGGGCAATCAGGTTGAGCTGGTCGATGATGGCGTTGGCTTGCACGGTCTTGGGGTACTCGACATTGACGAGATCCTCGATTTCAGTATTGAGCGATGCAATGCGCGTGACACCGACCACCGCCACCGCGATCAGCAGCATCAGGGTGATGGCAAAGCCAGCGCCGAGCCGGACTCCGATTTTTAGATTGTTCAACATGAGGGGGTCTCCGTGGTGACGATGGAAAAGGTTGTGCGATAGGAAAGGGACTCAGATCGAATGGGTTTCGATCTGCCGGCTGCCAGGGTTGCCCTGGGCCAGTTCCTCTGCGCGGGAGCAACGGCTGATCAGGGCCTGAACGTCCAGAATCAGGGCCACCTCGCCGCTGCCTAGGATGGTGGAGCCACCGATGCCCCGGATGTTGCGGAACAGCGTGCCCAGGGGCTTGATCACAGTCTGGAACTCGCCCAGCAACTGGTCCACCACGATGCCCGCCTTGCGTCCGGCGTACTGCACCACCACCACGTTCTCTCGTTGCGGCGGGTTGCCGGGGACTTCGAACAGATCCCGCAAGCGCACGAAGGGCAGTACTTCGCCCCGCAGGTTGAGATAGTTGCGGCCGCTGCTGGTGTCGGCCAGCTCGATGCACTCCACCACCATGTCAAGGGGGATTACATAGGATGAATTGCTCACGCCGGTGAGGAAGCCATCGATGATGGCCAGGGTCAGGGGCAGGCGGATGATGAAGCGGGAGCCTGTACCCAGTTCGGTCTTGACATCGACTGTGCCGCGCAGGGCTGTGATGTTCTTCTTGACCACGTCCATGCCGACGCCCCGGCCCGAGAGATTGCTGACCTTGTCCATGGTGGAGAAGCCGGCCTCGAAGATGAGATTGACGATGTCCTGCTCGGAGAGGGAATCGCTTTCCTGAATCAGTCCCCGTTCGATGGCCTTGGCCCGTATCTTTTCCTGATTGAGGCCGCCGCCGTCATCCGCCACTTCGATGACGATGCTGCCGGAATCATGGAAGGCGTTGAGCTCCACCCGTCCCTTGACGGGCTTGCCCCGGCTGGCCCGCAACTCGGCCGGTTCGATGCCATGGTCCATGGCGTTGCGCACCAGATGCATCAGGGGATCGCCGATCTTTTCCACCACCGACTTGTCCAGCTCGGTCTCGGCGCCGGAAATCACCAGATCGATGTCCTTGCCCAGTTCCTTGGAAACATCGCGCACCACCCGCTGAAAGCGATTGAAGGTCTCGCCGATCTGCACCATGCGTAGTTGCAGGGCGGAGTCCCGGATGCTTTCCACCAGTCGGGAGAGGACCGAGGTGGTCTCTACCAGGGCCGTCTGGCCGCTCTTCTGAGCCAGCAGATTGGCGCTGGCGCCGGCGATTACCAGTTCCCCGACCAGGTCGATCAACTGGTCCAGCTTGTCGGCATGGACCCGGATCAGACGGGCGTCGGCGGCCTTTTTGTCGCTGACCTGCTTCTGCCGGGCGGCGGCGGCCTCGACGACCTCCGGATGGACTACATGCTGCTTGACCAGGATTTCTCCCAGATGGGTCGGAGGCGGGGGCGGTTCGCCCTCCTGCTCGGCCATTTTCTGGCCCAGGACATCGGCGGCCTTTTGCCGCCGCAGGCCCTGGTCCAGTTCTTCCTGGGTCAGGGCGCCGCATCGGACCAGGATTTCGCCGATGCGCAGGTTTTCCTCCGGCAGGGTCTCGATCAGGTGCAGGAAATCGTCCAGCTTGCTGTGGGGGGGCAGGATGTGCAGGTCGCAGTCGTCCCGCACGAACTCGAACACCCGCTCGATGGCGGCCTTGTCGGCATGGCTGCGGAAATTGATCTCGAAGCCCAGGTAGCAGGATTCCGGATCCATCTCCTCGGCTGGGGGGATGGCATCGGTGATGGTGGCCATATGGACGATCTCGCCCAGAGACAAGAGGTAGCGCAGGAAGGCCATGGGTTCCATGCCGTTCCGGAGCACATTGCGGCCAAAGCGCACCGAGAGGTGCCAGCAGTCGTTCATGGCGGCGCCTTCGCCATCGCGCTCCACCTCGGCGGCCTGGGTTTCCGGCAGGCCGGCGCCGTCGGCGTTTTCCCCGATCAGGTTGCGGAGTGCCTCGGCGATCAGGTCCCCCGCGCCCTGCAATTCCTCCGCAGGTTCCAGATTGCCTTCCTCGACCCGGGTCAGCAGGGCGCCCAGATGGTCGCAGCATCTGAGCAGGGCGGTGATCAGCTCGCTGCTGACCTGGATTTCGCCATTGCGCAGCTTGTCCAGGGCGTTTTCCATGACATGGGTGAAGCCTTCGATCTGGTGCAGTTCCACCACGCCGGAGGCGCCCTTGATGGTGTGAGCGGCGCGGAAGATGCTGTTAATGGTCTCGGCGTCGTGGTCGCCTTGTTCCATGCCCAGCAGGCCGGCTTCCATTTCGGTCAACTGCTCCCGGGATTCCTGGGCGAATACGCTGTGCAGCTCATCCATTCATCGGCTCCCTTCCCCGGCGGGAATTACCACCGGGTCCCCAAAAAAGGACACCATGTTGAAAAATTCGATCACCTCCTGCACTGCCGGGCTGTGGGCAACGATGCGCAGGGTCTTGTCATGGCGCAGGCTCTCCTGCTTGACCAGGATCAGCAACTGCATGCCGGCGGTGTCGATCTCGCTGACATGGGAGAGATCGAGTTCCAGCAACTGCACCGTTTCGAGGGTGTCGATCAGCCGATGCTTGGTTTCCTCGGCGTTGTAGATCAGCAGGCTGCCGTCGAGGGTCAACCTGACGGCGCCGTCGCCGACGAGGGTCTGGGTGGCGAAATGGGTCAAGGCTTGGACTCCTTGTCAGAAAAGCTCGACTTTCGGCCCGGATGCGTCGTTGGCCATCCTGTCTTGTTGCTTCAGGGAATGCGAATGGATTTTGCGCTGGGATGACATCACGTATTGGCCGTAGATCTGCTCCAGGTGCTGGGACAGGGGCTGCATCTGGACATCCGTCTGTTCCGAGGCCTTGAGTCGTTCCGCCAGCAACTGACTGTGGCTGTCCAGGCGGTTGAGGGCGTCGGTGACCTGTTCGATCTGTTGGCGCGTCATGTCCTGGAATTGGACGCTGGCCATGGCGTTGAGGAACATGTCTTCCAGTTGCTTGCTGCTTTCCCTGATCTTCAGCAGCACCTGGGTCTCGTGGGCCGTGACTTCCTGATAGCTGCTGCCCAGCTCATCCAGTTGTTTGGCGAAACTGGAGAGGGCGTTTTGCTCCTGCTCGATCTGCTCGGCGGAAAGCTTGTCCTGGAACTGGGTCTCGATGGTGTTGGAAACCTTGAGGATGCCCTGGTTGATCTGATTCACGGCCTTGTCGGCCTCGGCGGAAAGCTTCCTCACCTCGTCGGCCACCACGGCGAAGCCCCGGCCGGCTTCGCCGGCCCGGGCCGCCTCGATGGCGGCATTGAGCGCCAGCAGATTGGTCTGGGCCGAGACCTTGCGGATCAGTTCCACCAGAGAGCCCAGGGACCGGGCCTCCTGCACTACCGTATTGACTCGCTGCTGGTCGGCTTCGGCGGCGCTGATGCGCATCTGGATATATTCCTCCAGGGTGGCGATCAGTGTCCGGTTGCGCTCGATCCGGGCTTCCGACTCGTTCAGGAGTTCCGACGACTCGTTCTGGGTGGCGGCGACAAAGGCCGACAGGTCGCCCACCACGCCATCGATGGTCTGGAGGTTGGAGGTGATGTCGTAGGCCGCCTTCTCGGTTTCCTCGGTGATGGTGGAAAGCTGACCCCGCACCACGTCGTTGAAGGTTCTCACCTGGTCGAGCTCCCGGGCCACTTCCTCGGCAGTGGCCAACAGAGCGGCCTGGCGCCGGGCATCTTCTTCGCTGTGGCGGCTCATGCCGTACAGGGTGTCCCGGAACAGGGCGAAGGAAACGATTCGTTGGCAGATATAGGCGGTGGCGAGAATCAGGAGGGTGCCGATACTGGCACCCAATGGTTGGGTGATACCCAGGGAAGGGAGGAACTCTTCATGAAACCAGTGATTGAAAAAGTAAACTGTCAGCGAGGCCACAAGGCCAATGACCAAAAAAATCGCCGTGGTGCGCCAGAGAATAAGCGCTTCTGGATTCCTCTCCTCCATGATGCCTCCCCGGCTCAGCGGATGACGAGCTTGACGGTGTTGAGCAGCTCGTCGGCGGTGGCGGGCTTGACCAGCCAGCCCGAGGCGCCGGCAGCCTTGGCTTCCATACGTTTGGATTGCTGGGATTCGGTGGTCAGGAAGAGGATGGGCATGAACTTGTAGTTGGGCAGGGTGCGCACCTGCTTGATGAAGTCGATGCCGTTCATGCCCGGCATGTTGAGATCGGTGATCAGCAAGTCGATCTTGGCGCCGGCCTTGAATTTGGCCAGGCCCTCGGCGGCGTTGGCGGCTTTTTCCACGCCATAACCCGCCTTGCCGAGAATGTTGGAGATGGACAGAAGGATGGTGGCGGAGTCATCCACCAACATGATGTTTTTCATATTTCCCCCATGAAGGGGCAAGCCCCCGATAAAACACTTGCGATCTGTTGCAAAGCCCCGGCTGGACTGCAATATTTTGTGCCGTGCTGCAACATTTCGACCCTGATGATAGCGCGGAATTTTATTACAACTCCATGACATCCTTGAGCTGGGTCAACTTTATTTGAGGTGACCATTAGATTGGAGTGGATAAATTTATTCCTGAAGCTTTGGGATAGGTCTTGGTTTCTCTAAGGGTTCAGCGGCACACTGTCGTCCTGAATTTCAAGGACGGATTTTTCATGCACGAGATGTCCCTCGCCGAAGGGGTAATGGAACTGATAGCGGAGGCGGCACGGCGCGAGGGTTTTGCAAGGGTGCGCACGGTCTGGCTGGAGATCGGTCGCCTGGCGGCGGTGGAAACTGAGGCCCTGCGCTTCTGTTTCGATGACGCGATGACGGGCACGCTTGCCGAGGGCGCCCGGCTGGAAATCATCGATCTGCCGGGCCAGGCCTGGTGCAGGCAGTGTCAGGCCGAGGTGGCCTTGCTGGACGATGACGGCATCTGCCCACAATGTGGCGGCTTCGAGCTGCGGATCACCGGTGGCGACCAGATGCGCGTCAAGGAACTGGAAGTGGAGTAGCAAGCATGTGCACGACCTGTGGTTGCAGTGGAGATGAGGCCATCCTGGATGGACCTTCCCATCCCTATCAGCCCGTCTCCAGCAGGCCCAACGTCAAGGCCGAGTCGCGGCGTGTGCGGGTGGAGCAGGACATCCTGGAAAAGAACGCCGTCCTGGCCAGGATCAACCGGGAACGCCTGGCGGAGCTGGGGGTCTTCGCCCTCAATCTGGTGTCGAGCCCCGGTTCCGGCAAGACCACCCTGCTGGTGAAGACCATCCAGGCCCTGGCGGGCCGCCTGCCCCTGGCCGTGGTGGAGGGAGACCAGCAGACCAGCCAGGATGCCGAGCGCATCCGGGCCGCCGGGGCGCCAGCGGTGCAGATCAATACCGGCAAGGGTTGCCATCTGGATGCCCTGATGGTGGGCCGGGCCCTGGCGCGTCTGCCTCTGGCGGACGGGGGGGTGCTGATGATAGAGAACGTGGGCAACCTGGTCTGCCCGGCGGCCTTCGACCTGGGGGAGGCTCACAAGGTGGTGATCCTGTCGGTGACTGAAGGAGAGGACAAGCCTCTCAAGTACCCGGACATGTTCCGCGCCGCTTCCCTGATGTTGCTCAATAAATGCGACCTGCTGCCCCACCTGGATTTCGACGTGGACCAGGCCATGGCTTACGCCCGGCGCATCAACCCGGCCCTGCGGATCATCCAGGTGTCGGCGAGGAGCGGGGAGGGCATGGACGACTGGCTGGACTGGTTGTTCGCCGGGGCGGAGGCGACCCGGAACGGTGCCGCCGGGCTGTGAGGACCGGCCGCAGCATCCACATCCGGGGTTTGGTGCAGGGCGTGGGCTTCCGCCCCTTCGTCTGGCATCTGGCCCGGGAACTGGGCCTGGCAGGATGGGTTCGCAATGATGCCGCCGGCGTCCATATCCTGGCGGAAGGTCCGGATGCGGCGCTGGATGCGCTGATATCCCGGCTTCAAGCCGAGGCGCCACTCGGGGCGCGGGTTGATCAGATATCTACCCGCGTCGAGCCGGCAACGGGTCATGGAGACTTCCGTATCGTCGATAGCGGCGGCGGTGCGGTGCAAACGGTCATTGGGCCAGATACGGCGACCTGCGGCGACTGTCTGCGGGAACTCTTCGATCCCGCTGATCGGCGCTGGCGCCACCCTTTCATCACCTGTACCCACTGCGGTCCCCGTTACAGCCTGACCCGGCGCCTGCCCTACGACCGGGCCCATACCAGCATGGCGGGTTTTGCCCTGTGCGCCGATTGCACCCGGGAATACACCGACCCGGCCGACCGGCGCTTCCATGCGGAGCCCATCTGCTGCCCGGCCTGTGGTCCCCGACTCGGTCTGCTCGATGGGCAGGGCCGCGCCCTGGCCGGCGACCCCATTGCCGTCTGCCTGGAACGCTTGCGGGCCGGGGACATCGTCGCCATCAAGGGCCTGGGCGGCTTTCATCTGGCCTGCGATGCCCGCAATGGGGCGGCCGTGGCCCGTCTGCGCCTTCGCAAGAACCGGGAGCAGAAACCCTTCGCCCTGATGGCGGCCAATGCCGCTTCCCTCGTGCCCTGGGCCCAGGTGGATGCCTCCGCCCTGGCCCTGCTGGAATCCCCGGAGCGGCCGGTGGTGCTGTTGCCCAAGGGGGCCGAACTTGAAGGCCTGGCGCCGGGTCTGGTCGAACTGGGGGCCATGTTGCCCTGCACGCCGATCCAGTTCCTGCTGTTCCACGAGGCGGCGGGACGCCCGGCGGGCATGGACTGGTTGCGTCAGACCCAGCCCCTGTTGCTGGTAATGACCAGCGCCAATCCTGGCGGCGAGCCCCTGGTGATCGACAACCAGGAGGCCCTGGCCTGCCTCCAGGGCATCGCCGACGCCTTGCTGCTCCACGACCGGGACATCCTGGTGCGCTGTGACGACAGCGTGCTGCGGGCCGGCCGGACGCCGGCTTTCATCCGCCGCGCCCGGGGCTATACGCCGAGCGCCATCCGCCTGCCCCGTGCCGGCCCTAGCGTGCTGGCCCTGGGGGGCGGGCTCAAGAATACCGTCTGCCTGACCCGGGGCGACGAGGCCTTCGTTTCCCAGCATCTGGGGGATCAGGAAAACGTCGCCAGTTACGATTTCTTCGAGCAGACCGTGGCCCATCTGCTGTCCATCCTGGAGGTGGAACCGGCCATCGTAGCGCATGACCTGCATCCGGATTTCCACGCCACCCGCTACGCCCTGGATTTTGCTGCCCAGCGCGGTATTCCCGCCCTGGCTGTGCAGCATCATCAGGCCCATCTGGCCGCCATCGCCGCCGAGCATGGCCACGAAGGGCCCCTGTTGGGCCTGGCCCTGGACGGAATGGGGCTGGGCAGCGACGGCCAGGCCTGGGGAGGCGAATTGCTGCTGCTGGAGGTGGCCGGTTTTTCCCGCCTGGGACACCTGGAAACCCTGCCCCTGCCCGGAGGGGATCGGGCGGCCCGGGAGCCCTGGCGCCTGGGGGCCGCCGCCTTGCACCGCCTGGGGCGGGGCGATGAGATACCTCGTCGCTTCGCTGATCGGCCCCTGGCGCCAGCCCTGGCGGCGTTGCTGCAACAGGGCCGGCACTGCCCGGAAACCTCCAGCCTGGGTCGGGTCTTCGATGCTGCTGCGGCTTTGCTGGGCGTGGCCCTGGAGTCGAATTTCGAGGGCCAGGCGGCGATGCTGCTGGAGGCCCGGGCCGTCGGCCATGGTGATGCGCCGGCCTGGGACGACGCCTGGCACATCACCACGGAGCGCAAGCTCGATCTGTTGCCCCTGCTGGCACGGCTGGCGGACTGGACCGGGACAAGCGGCGAGGCGGCGGCCCGGTTCCACGCCAGCCTGGGTGCGGCCCTGGCACAATGGCTGCTGGGGGCTGCCCAGGAGCGGGGCCTCTCGGTGGTGGCCCTGGGGGGCGGTTGCCTGTTGAACCGGATACTGGCCCTGAATTTGGTGGATAGTCTGGAGAATGCCGGACTCACGGTGCTTCGGGCGCGACAGTTGCCGCCGGGCGACGGCGGCATTTCCCTGGGCCAGGCCTGGGTGGCCAGGCAGAAAATGGAGTATTGAATATGTGTCTTGCGATGCCGGTGCGGGTCGTGGAATTGCTGGGCGACGAGAATGCCATCGTGGACCTGGACGGCGTGCGCAAGGAAATTTCCCTGGCCCTGGTGGAGGGTGTGGCCGTGGGCGATTACGTGATCCTCCACGTGGGCCATGCCCTGGAAAAACTGGATACCGAGGAAGCGCAGCGCACTCTGGATCTGTTCGCCGAGATGGCCTCCCAGGCCGACGGGGCGGCGCCTTGAAGCCGGACTACGTAAAACCCCTGGACCGGCGTCATGGCCGGGTGGAGTTGTCCCAGGGGGCCGGGGGGCGGGCCATGATGCAGCTTATTGGGGAAGTCTTCGCCCGAGCCCTGGGCAATGAATATCTGAATCAGGGCGATGACGGCGCCCGGCTGCCGGCCCCTGGTGGTCGGATCGTCATTGCCACCGATGCTCATGTGGTTTCGCCCCTATTTTTCCCTGGGGGCGACATCGGTTGTCTGGCGGTTCATGGCACTCTGAACGACGTGGCGGTGATGGGAGCAACACCCCTGTATCTTGCCGCCAGTTTCATCCTGGAGGAGGGCTTTCCCCTGGCCGACCTGATCCGCATCGTCGATTCCATGGCGACGGCGGCCCGGGAAGCCGGGGTGCCGGTGGTGACGGGCGACACCAAGGTGGTGGAGGCCGGCAAGGCTGACGGGGTGTTCATCACTACCACCGGCGTAGGCTCCCTGCGGGAGGATGTGGATCTGTCCGGCGCCCATGCCCGGCCCGGTGACGGGGTACTGCTCTCCGGTCCCATCGGCGACCATGGCATGGCCATCATGTCCCTGCGGGAAGGGCTGGCCTTCGATGCCCCCATCGTCTCCGACACGGCGGCCCTTCATGGTCTGGTGAAGACGCTGCTAGATGCCGTCCCCACCATCCGCTGCCTGCGGGACCCCACCCGGGGCGGCCTGGCCTCGACCCTGAACGAAATCTCCCGGCAGTCTGGTGTTGGGATGGTGATCGAGGAGGCGGCGATCCCTGTCCGTCCCGCCGTGGCCGCCGCCTGCGAGCTGCTGGGACTGGACCCTCTCAACGTGGCCTGCGAAGGCCGGTTGGTGGTCATCTGTCCGCCGGAACAGGAGGCTGCGGCCCTGGCAGCGCTGAGCGCCCATCCGCTGGGTCGGGAAGCGGCCCTGGTGGGCCGGGTTCAGGCCGACCCGGCTTGCTTCGTGCAGATGCGCACCCGCTTCGGCGGCCGGCGCCATGTGGATTGGCTCTCGGGGGAGCAACTGCCGCGCATCTGCTGATCCACATCCCCCGATGTAAAATCCGGCCCATGCCGCGTTCCTTCTCGTCTCCCGATCTTCTCGCCCGCAGCCTCAGCGCAGTCTGGCATCCCTGCACCCAGATGAAGCACCACGAGACCCTGCCCCTGGTGCCGGTGGCGCGAGGGGAGGGGCTCTGGCTCTACGATCCGGAGGGGCGGCGCTACCTGGACGCCATCAGTTCCTGGTGGGTGAATCTCTTCGGCCATTGCAATCCCCGCATCAATGCCGCTCTTCGAGATCAGTTGGAGACTCTGGAGCATGTGATGCTGGCAGGCTTCACCCATGAGCCGGCGGTGCAATTGGCGGAGCGGCTCTCGGCCCTCACCGGCGGCGCCCTGGGGCACTGCTTTTTCGCCTCCGATGGCGCCAGCGCCACGGAGATCGCCCTCAAGATGAGCCATCACGCCTGGCGCAACCTGGGGCAGCCGGATAAGACCGTTTTCCTCTGCCTGGAGGGCAGCTATCACGGCGAGACCCTGGGGGCGCTCTCGGTCACCGACGTGGCCATCTTCCGGGACGCCTACGCGCCCCTGGTCCGGGATGTGCGCACCGTGCCCAGCCCCGATTCCCGCCGAGCCGGGCCGGGAGAAAGCGCGGTGGATGTGGCCCGCCGCGCCGCCGCCGGCCTGGAGTCGGCGCTGAAGGCGGAGGGCGGCCGTGTCGCCGCCCTGATCGTGGAGCCCCTGGTCCAGTGCGCCACGGGCTTTGCCATGCATGACCCCGAATACCTGCGCCTGGCCCGCAAGCTGTGCGACCAGTACGGCGCGCACCTGATCTGCGATGAGATCGCCGTGGGCTTCGGCCGCACCGGAACATTCTTTGCCCACGAGCAGGCCGCTATCCGACCGGATTTCCTCTGCCTGTCCAAGGGCATTTCCGGCGGCTACCTGCCCCTGTCGGTGGTGTTGAGCACCGATGCCATCTATCAGACCTTCTACGACGACGCCACGAGCCGGGCCTTCCTGCACTCCCATTCCTACACGGGAAACCCCCTGGCCTGCCGGGCGGCCCTGGCGACCCTGGACATCTTCGAGACCGATGATGTGCTGGCGGCCAATCGGGAGCGGGCGGCCACCCTGAGCTGCTACCTGGAACCTCTGCGGGACGATCCCCGGGTTCGGCATTTCCGTCAGCGGGGCATGATCTGGGCCTTCGACGTGGTGGACGCCCCTTCGGACTTTGCCCGGCGCTTTTTTACCCAGGGCCTGGCGCGGGAACTGTTGCTGAGACCCATCGGCAACACGGTGTACCTGATGCCCCCCTATGCGCTGGACGATGCATCGAGTCGTTTCTTGGCGGAGGGTGTGGCTGATGTCCTGGCGGTGGTGATTTGATTTGTATCAAAAAAACGACACGGGATGACTTAGTAGTCATGTAGTAGTAAGGGGTACGTAATAACATCTGGCAAGCGCTATGGAGCGTGATTTATTTCCTTGCCATTTACGGTTCCGCCATGAAAAAGAATTTCCCGGTCACCCAGGTCGAAAGATTTCTGCCCCGGGGCAAGTACATTGTTTCCCGCACCGATCTGAAGGGCATCACTACCTACGCCAACGATGCCTTCATTGAACTGAGCGGCTTTTCCCGGGACGAGCTGGTCGGCAAGAACCACAATGTGGTGCGTCATCCCGACATGCCACCCCAGGCCTTCGCCGATCTCTGGACCACCATCCAGGCCGGCCATCCCTGGCGCGGCATTGTCAAGAACCGAGCCAGCAATGGCGACTTCTACTGGGTCAAGGCCCTGGTGGTGCCGGTGCGCAAGAACTCCCTTACCGTGGGCTATATGTCGGTGCGCACCACCCCGACCCGGGAGGAGATCGCTGCGGTGGAGCCTCTCTACCGGCAACTGCTGGCCAGCGGGCAGGCACTGCCCAAGTCTGGCCGGCAGCGCCGGGTTTCCCTGCGGGGAAAACTGATGGGGCTGACCGGTGGCGTCATTGCCGCAGCCCTGGTGAATCTGCTTATGGCCGCCACGGACGGAGCCCTGGGGCTAGCTCCGGGGCTCATCGACGGTATTCGCTGGGGACTCGGTGGCCTGATTCTCGCTGCCGGCGCTTACCTGTTTTATCTCCAGGCCAATGTGCTGGACAGGATGGGGCAAGTCACCGGTCGTCTGGACTGTATCGCCCAGGGTGATCTGACCGATGAAATCCCCCTGGATCGCCATGATGAGCTGGGCCGGCTCAATGATGACGTGATCAGCATGCAGACCCACCTCAAGGCCATGATCGCCGAGATTGCCGAGGCGGCCGGCTCGGTGGCGGGCAATGTGGGGCATTTGAATCTGCGCATGGAGGAGACCCGGCAGGCCTCTGCCAGCCAGTCCGAGGCGGTTTCCCATGTGGCGGCTGCCATAGAGGAAATGAATACCTCCATCGAGGTGGTGGCCCATGGCGCCGACGACACCGCCACCTCCATGGCCCAGTCCATCGACCTGCTGCGGCAGGCGGTGCATCAGATGGAACAGAGCCGCGCGGCCTCACGCCATGTGGTGGAGACGGTGAATCAGGCCAGTTCCACCATGACGGATCTGTACCAGGCCACCAATGCCATCGGCCAGGTCAGTACCACCATCCAGGAAATCGCCGACCAGACCAATCTGCTGGCGCTCAATGCCGCCATCGAGGCGGCTCGGGCTGGGGAATCCGGGCGAGGCTTCGCCGTGGTGGCCGACGAAGTGCGCAAGCTGGCGGAACGGGCGGGCTCCCAGACCAAGGAAATCTCCCGTACCGTGCAGGAGATACAACGGGTGACCCAGATGGCGGTGAACGGTATGGAAGCCGCCGGCGGCCATGTGGAGGCCGCCGAGCAAGCCATCGCGGTGGCCGAGCAGGAACTGGGCGAAGTGTCCCAGCATGATGAGCGGACCTCCACCATGTCCCGCGAAATCGCCCGCTCCACCCGGGAGCAGTCCGAGGCCAGCCGGGACATCATCCGCCAGACGGAAACCATCACCGCCAGTGTGGATCAGACCCGCTCCAGTGTGGATGAGGCTTGCCGCGCCGGGGACGAGATCGAGGGCGCGGCCAAACAATTGCGGGATTTGATCGCCTATTTCCGTTTCATCCGCTGATGGGGGACCAGCCCCTGGGCGATAATCGGGGGCATGGTTTTCGATGAACTGGAACTTGCCCTTGCCGAGCTGGACCGCGCCCATCTGCGTCGCCACCGCCGTGTCCTGGAGAGCCCCGCTGGCCCCCGGGTAACGGTGGAGGGGCGGCGCCTGCTGTCCTTTTGCAGCAATGACTACCTGGGCCTGGCGGCCCACCCGGAACTGATCGCGGCCCTGGCCGAGGGCGCCCGAGGCTGGGGCGCCGGCAGCGGCGCCTCGGCGCTGCTGGGCGGCCATCTGGTGCCCCACGAGGCGCTGGAACAGCGCCTGGCAGGCTTCCTCGGCCTGCCTCGCGCGCTCACCTTCACCACCGGCTACCTGGCCAATCTGGCCGTCACTCCTGCCCTGGTGGGGCGGGGCGATGAGGTGTTCGCCGACCGCCTCAATCATGCCTCCCTGATCGATGCGGTAGTGCTCTCCCGGGCCCGCCATCGGCGTTATCCCCACAATGACAGCGCGGCACTGGAACGGCTGCTGAAGTCCTCCACGGCCCGGCGCAAGCTGATCCTGACCGACAGCGTCTTCAGCATGGATGGCGACATGGCAGCCCTGGACCGGCTGCTCGTCCTGGCGGAAGAACACGATGCCTGGCTGGTGGTGGACGATGCCCATGGCTTCGGCGTGCTGGGACAGGAGGGGCGGGGGGCGCTGTCCCATTTCGGCCTGCAGGCCTCGCCCCGTCTGGTGCTGATGGGCACCCTGGGCAAGGCCGCCGGGGTGGGGGGCGCCTTCGTCGCCGGGGACGAGCGGGTGGTGGAATGGCTGATCAGCCGGGGGCGCAGCTATGTTTTTTCCACCGCGCCGCCGCCGGCCCTGGCTGCGGCCCTGTTGATGAGCATCGACCTGATCGAGGCGGGGGAAGGACGCCGGCAGCATCTGCAAGCCTTGATTACCCGGCTGCGGGGAGGACTGGCGCCCCTGGCCTTCCGGCGGGGCTGGCGCCTGGCCGATTCGGCTGGCCCGATCCAGCCCCTGATCGTCGGCGATACGGGCAAGGCCCTGGAGCTGTCGGCCCATCTGGAGAGGCTGGGCCTCTGGGTGCCGGCGATACGTCCGCCCACGGTACCGGAGGGTTCCTCCCGTTTGCGCATCTCCCTCTCGGCAGCCCATGGGGAGTCCGATGTGGATACGCTGCTGGCGGCCCTGGAGGCAGCACCATGATGCTGGCCGAACACAGCCTGGGCCAGGGCCCCAACCTGACCCTGGTCCCGGGCTGGGGCCTGGGTAGCGCCGCCTGGGATGGGGTGGCTTCTTTGCTGTCCCGGGAGTTCACCGTGCATCTGGTGGATTTGCCAGGCTATGGCGCCACGCCTCCCGTGGCGGACTACGGCATCGAGGCTCTGGCCGATGCCCTGGCGGCCACGCTGCCGCCCCGTGCCATGGTTTGCGGCTGGTCTCTGGGCGCCCTGGTGGCCCTGGCCTGCGCCGTCCGCCATCCGCGCCGGATCGCCCGCCTGGTGCTGGTGGGGGCCACGGCTTCCTTCCTGTCCCGGGAAGGCTGGGAGGCGGGCCTGCCGGCGGATAGGCTCGATGAATTCATCCGCGCACTGGAGACCGACGCATCGGCCCTGCTGAAGCAGTTCTCGGGATTGATCCATCACGGCGATGTGCACGGCAGGGAGGCCCTCCGGGCCACGCGCCATTGCCTCGATGGGGGACTGCCGGCGGATGGCGCCAGCCTGCGGGAGGGCCTGCGCACCCTGGGCACGACGGACCTGAGAGGGCTCTTGCCCGAGGTGACACAGCCGGTGCTGCTGATCCATGGCAGCGTGGACCCCCTGATGCCCCTGGGGGCGGCCGAGGCCTTGCTGGCGCGGCTACCCCGGTCCCGACTGGATGTCTTCGAAGGCAGCGCCCATGCTCCCTTTGCCTCGGACCCGGTACGCTTTGCCCAGCGGGTCAGTGACTTCGCGGTGGAGGGGCGATGAGCGCCCCGCACGGCCGCCCGAAGGGGTTCGCCCCGCGAACCCCCTCCCTTGGGGAGGGGGTTGGGGGGAGGGTAGTCCAGTGAGCGAAGCCCGGCATGTTCGTGCGCGCTTTTCACGGGCAGCGCACCGCTATGACGATGTTGCTGATTTTCAGCGGCAGATGGGCGAACGCTTATTGGCCACACTTCCTCACGGCCTGCCCTCCGGCTGGATGCTCGATGGTGGTTGCGGTACTGGCCATGGTCTGGGGCTGCTTCGCAGACACTGGCCTGATGCTGAAGTCCTCGCCCTGGATTTCGCCTACCCCATGGTGGCCCGTGCAACTGCGAATTCCAGGCTCTGTGCCGATCTTCAGGCCCTGCCCCTGGCGAATGCCAGCATGGAGGGCATCTGGTCCAACCTGGCCATTCAATGGTGCAATCCCGATGCCGTCGCCAGAGAGATGGCGCGGGTCCTGAAACCCGGTGGCTGGCTCGCTGCCAGCACCCTGGGGCCTGAGACCTTCCGTGAGTTGCGTCAGGCCTTTGCGACCGTGGACCGGTATCGTCACACCATTCCCTTCCCTGACCCGGATCATGTGGCCTCTGCTTTTCGCCGCGTGGGATTCATTGATGTGCAGTTGAGGCGGGAGACGCTGGTGCTGCACTATCCCGACATGGTGAGCCTGCTGTCCGCTGTTCGGGACCTGGGTGCCAGCCGGGTCACCGGCGGGGGGCGGCGTCCCGGTCTGATGGGCAAGGCCGCCTGGCGGCGCTTCGTCTCCGCCTACGAACTCATGGCCGAGTCTTCGGGCTTGCCCCTGAGTTATGACACTCTGTGCATTAATGCCACACTAGGCATGGGGTTGTAATAGACTCCGGCCCATGATTTTCCGGCTACTACTTATGTCAGTGTTCGCTGGCCTGATGTCTACGGCGGCTGCGAATGGATTCGGCGTCCGATTTTCCGGGTTTGGCACGGTGGGACTTGCCTGGACCAGCCAGAAGAACGCTGATTTCGTCAATACGGCCCAGCCTTATGGCCCTGGTAGGTCCCGTTCCCTGGACGGCGGGCTGGATTCCATGCTGGGCCTGCAGGCAGACGTGAAGATGGGGCCGGGCCTGGATGGTGTGTTTCAGGTCATTACCGGACTTACCCCGGATGGCCGATTCAAACCGGAGATCACTCTGGCCAATCTGCGTTACGAGTGGTCGGAAAATGTTTCTTTCCGGGGCGGACGTCTGCCACCGAACCGCGCTCTGGCTGCCGAGTATCGCCGGATTAATTTCACCTTGCCCTGGCCGCGACCGCCGGCAGAGATTTATGGACTGTTTTCGGCAGCGCCTTCGAACGGTGTCGAGGTATTGATCCGCACCCATCAGGATTTCGGCACGATCAACTGGCGCCTGGGCAGCATTATCAGCTACTCGGAAGCACCATTCGATAACGGAGCTTCCGTGGCTGTCAGTCGGGCAAGGGGGACATTTGCCACTGCGGAACTGCTGCGAGGGGACTGGCGCTGGACAGCCTCCTTCGCAAGACCCCGTTCCCTGACGCTCAATCGCTCGGCCATGGAGCCTCTGCTCAGGGAAATCCAGCGGATTGATCCCCATGTATCCGAGGATTTCGACAACAACATGACTTTCCCCTATTTGAGTTTTGGGGGTGTTTATGATGGCGAACACTGGATGGTGATGGGGGAATGGCTGCGTCGTAGCGGAAAGTCCGCCTGGGCCGCTGATCGGCAGGGGGCCTATCTGACCGTGGGGCGTCGTTTCGGTCCGACCATGCCCTATGTCACCCTGGCCCGCCGTTTGACCGATGACGGTTCGGGGCATTACGACGGTAGTCCGGCCCATGGGCTGATCAAGGCTTCCTACGATGTCCAGCGCCAGACCCAAAGCACCCTGGCCCTGGGCGTCAATCATGAGTTGGGCCCCGGTGTCCGGCTCAAGGCCCAGGTGGATTTCATCCGTCCGGACGAGGCCAGCCGGGGGCTCTACATCAACCATGGGCCCAATTACAACGTGTCCCATCCGTCAGTGGAAAGAGTCTGTTCCGTTGGCCTGGACTTCGTTTTCTGAGTCCTAGGGATGCGAGTCATGCTGTTCCTGCTGTTATTGATTTTGTCCTGGGCGGCCACTGGAGGAGAGTTGCTGTTGGTGGCCCATCGAGATCTTCCGGCGGTCAGTCTCAGTCGCGAAGATGTGGCAGATTTGTTCCTGGGCAAACGTCGCATTTACGCGGGCGCGCTGGTCCTGTCGCCCATGGATGTGGCAAACGAGGGCTTGCGGGAGGGCTTTTATCAGGCGGTTGCCGGATTCTCCAGTAACCGGGTGCGTGGTTATTGGGCCCAGCAGGTCTTTACCGGGCGGAGCCGGCCTCCCAGGGAAGTCGGGCCCGCCGAGGCGGGTGAAATCATCGTGAAAGAAAAGGGTGTGGTGACTTATCTGCCCGTTGTACCTGCGGGTGCTCGGATATTGTTGCGACTGAGTGTGCCCTGATTTTTCGGTAAGCGAATTTCAGGGCCACAAGGGCGATGGCCCAGGGTTCCTGACGGTGCTGGTGATGGTGGCGGTAGGCTATATTGACCATTCGGAATAAAGCACGCTGACCAGAGTTTTTCATGCTCTTCCCTCCTGGTACCCGTTGAATCGAACCGATGCAGGTAACTATGTCGTTCCTACCCAGATCCTTCCGCATGCGCCTGTTGCTGGCCTGTGTCATGGCGCTCGGGCTGGTGATGATTTTTTCCACTGTGCAGAGCATGGGGGTGGTACGCCAGGCATTGGTGGAAAATGCCCGTACCAATGTGCAGCAGATTTCCGCGATATTGAATCTCTCCATTGCGCCCGGCACGGCCACCGGGCAGTTCGAGCCCCTGCGGGACTTCCTGACCGAAATGCTGGCGCCTCGCGCCGCCAGCCGGCAGGGTAATGGCCTGGTCTATGTCGTGGTGGCGGGCGAGGATGGCGCCATTATTCTGCGTGCCGGGGATGCGCCACGGAAACTGCCGGGACCGGATGCACTCTCCCTGGAGGCGGTGGAACGTGGCCTGCTTCATGTGCGTCAGCCCATACTGCTGAAAAACAACCGAGTGGGCTATCTGCAATTTGGCCTGGCCACCGGGGCGCTGGTGGAGGCCTCTTACGGTGCGGCCCGCCAAAGCCTGCTGATCGCGGGTGTCGGCCTGCTGCTGCTGACAGGCGCCCTGTTGCTGATGGGCCTGACCGTGGCCCATCAGGTGGAAGGGCTGGCACGGGCTTCGAAGGCCCTGGCCGAGGGCGATCTCGGTGTCCGGGCGGCCGAATACCAGTCCGATGAATTCAGTCTCCTGGCCCGGAATTTCAACCGGATGGCCGAGGCGATCCAGGCCCGGGTGAATGAATTGCAACGATCCCGGGAAGAGGTGATGGAACTGAACCAGACCCTGGAGCAGCGGGTCTCCGAGCGGACCCGGGAATTGCACGAAAAAAACGCAGTGCTCGAAAAAATCGTCGCCGATCTCAATAGCGCCCGGAACCAACTGCTCCAGGCGGAGAAAATGGCCGGCCTGGGTGCCCTTGTGGCGGGGGTGGCCCATGAACTCAACACGCCCATCGGCAATGCCGTGATCGCCAGTTCCACCCTGGCGGAACGGACCCGGGCCTTTCTCAAGGAATATGAGGGCGGCCTGCGCCGTTCCAGTCTGGAACGCTATATGGAGACCGCCCAGGCCGGCAGCGACCTGATCCAGCGCAACCTCAGCCGGGCCAGCGAATTGATCGCCGGCTTCAAGCAGGTGGCTGCCGACCAGACCAGCTCCCAGCGGCGGGAGTTCGAACTGAAATCCACCCTGGCGGAAATCGTTGCCACCCTGGCTCCCTCGTTCCGCAAGACCGCCTACCGGTTGGAACTGGATGTGCAGGAGGGGCTGCTGATGGACAGCTATCCGGGGCCCCTGGGCCAGGTCATCAGCAATCTGGTGATCAATGCCCTGACCCATGCCTTCGCGGGCCGGGAGCAGGGGCTGATGCGTCTTTCGGCCCATCCGGACGAAACACCGGGAAGGGTGCTGATCGTTTTTTCGGATGACGGCATCGGCATTCCCCAGGAAAATCTCTCCCGCGTCTTCGATCCATTCTTTACCACCCGGCGTGGCCAGGGCGGTAGCGGACTGGGCCTGCACATCGTCTACAACATCATCAGTGGCGTGATGGGAGGCGAGATTCGCGCCGAATCGACAGCAATGGGGACCCGCTTCCTGATCAGCCTGCCCCTGGTTGCGCCGAAAAGGGAAGCCGCTTGACGCGCGCATGGTCGCTAGCGCCACCCCTGAGGATGAAAATGCGCAAAGGCAAATTGAACCCACCATCCCCGCCCCAGGGCGGGGCTACCCATCGGCTCGTTGCGCTCGACGATCGCACTTGGCTCCGTTGTACTTTTTCACGTTAAATCTGTCCGGGAATGAAATCATGACAGCACCCGATGATGACCGCCTGACGTTTATCGAGGATGAATCCATCGATTCCGGCAAGTCGCCCCTGTTCTGGCGACTGCTGGTTGTGGATGACGATGAGGACGTTCATCGCAGCACCGAATTCGCCCTGCGCGATCTGGTCATCTGTGAGCGGCCCCTGCGGTTGCTCCACGCCTATACCGCTGCGGAGGCGGAACAGATTCTGGCCAACGAACCGGATGTCGCCGTAGTCATCCTGGATGTGGTGATGGAGTCCGAGCAGGCCGGTCTGCAACTGGTGGAACGCATACGCCGGGGCCTGCAACTGACCAACCTGCGCATCATCCTGGCCACAGGTCAGCCCGGTTACGCTCCGGAGATGGAGGCGATTCGGGATTACGACATCAACGACTACAAGACCAAGAACGAACTCACCCGCAACAAGCTCTATACCTCCATCACTGCCGCCATCCGTTCCTACCAGCAGATTTGCAAGCTGGACGCCAGCCGCAACGGACTGGAACTGATCGTCTCTGCCAGCAACCAGTTGACCGGGGAAACCGGCATGCAGAGTTTCGCCGCCGGCGTCATCACCCAACTGGCGGCCCTGATCGGTGTTCCGCCGGAGGGGCTGGTGTGTGTGCAGCAAACAGAGCGCAGCAATGGCGACAGCGTTCCCCGCCGTATCGTCATCGCGGCGGCGGGGCAGTATGCGCCCTTCATTCGTGGGCGGCTGGAGGACATCGCCGACAGCACCGTGCGAGAGGCCTTCGGGCTGTGCTTCGAGCAGAAGGTCAGCATCTTTGCGAACGACCACATCGTGCTGTTCTTTCCCGCGGGCGCTGACCAGCACTTCGCCGCTTATATCGCCACCCACCATCCGCCCATCGACATCGATCGGCACCTGCTGGAGGTGTTCTGCACCAACATCAGCGTCTCGGCGGAAAACATCCGGCTGCTGAGCCGACTCCACGACTACGCCTATGTGGATCGTCTGCTGGCCATCCCCAACCGCACCGCCTTCGTCGAGGCCATGGAAGAAGGCAAGGGAGCCCTGGGTGGCAACGAGGCCCTGGTGGTGGCGCTGATCGACATCAACGAATTCGCCGAGATCAACGAGACTTTCGGCTGTGCCTATGGGGATGCCGTGTTGCGTGCCGCCGCGCTTCGCCTGGCCAGGCTTCCCGGCGACCGCATGGTGGCGCGGGTGGCGGGAGACGCCTTTGGAGTGCTGGGGCCGGCCAGCGCCGTGGTGCCCAATGAACTGCTCGCCCTGTTCGACGATCCTTTGGAAATGGATGGTCTGGAACATCGCATCTCGGTCTGCATCGGTCTGGTGCGACTGGAGGGGGAACACATCGATGGCCACATGGCCCTGGAGAACGCCAGCATCGCCCTGAAGCGGGCCAAGAGCCATGGCGCCGGCAGCCACGCCTACTACACCGAGCATGTGGGAGCCGCCATCCGAGAGCGCACCCGCCTGCTCTACGACCTGCGCCAGGCGGTGGCAAAGAATCTCCTGTTCCTCGCCTATCAGCCCCAGGTGGAGCTGATGACCGGACGGGTGGTAGGCCTGGAGGCCCTGATGCGCTGGCGCGACCAGCGCGGCAACCATGTGCCCCCGGATCGATTCATCCCGGTGGCGGAAAGCGCGGGCATCATTCGCGGCCTGGGCAAGTGGGTATTGCGCAGCGCCCTGCTGCAATTGAAGCGCCTGCACGAATCCGGCTGGCCCGAGCTGCGCATGGCGGTCAATGTGTCCGTGGTGCAGTTCGAAATGTTGGATTTCCTGGCGATGGTGCAGGAGAGTCTCGTCGAGGCGCGGATTTCCCCACGCTACCTGGAACTGGAAGTGACCGAGTCCGTGGCCATGACCGGGGCGGACCATGTGCGGGATGTGCTGCGCCAGCTCAAGGCCCTGGGGGTGACCATGGCCATCGACGATTTCGGCACCGGCTTCTCCTCCCTGTCCTATCTGGATAATCTGCCGGTGGATCGCCTGAAGATCGACAAGTCCTTCGTCTCCACCATCAATGGCCACGAGGAAGGGGCGCGCATTGCGGAAATGGTGGTGGATCTGGGTCGCAAGCTGGGCCTGACGGTGATTGCCGAAGGTGTGGAGACGGAGACCCAGGCCCAGTTGCTGAAGCGAGTCGGCTGCCATGAAGGCCAGGGCTATCTGTATGCACGTCCCTTGCCGGCCGATGACTTGCTTGGTTGGTTGACTTCGTTCGGAGTACCGACTTGACCCAGGCCTATTTCATTACCGGCACCGACACCGGGGTGGGCAAGACCTTCGCCACCTGCGCCCTGCTGCATCGCCTGGCGGGACAGGGCCTTCGGGTGGCCGCCATGAAGCCGGTGGCCGCCGGCCTGGATGCGGCGGGCCTGAACGAGGATGTGGAACTGCTGCGGGCCGCGGCCAATGTGCACTGCGCCCGCGACCTGATGAATCCCTATGCCTTGCGCAGTCCCGTCGCGCCCCATCTGGCGGCCGCGGAGGAGGGGCTGGAAATCCGCTTCGCGCCGATCCTGGCTGCTTTCGAGACACTGGCCAATCAGGTGGACATACTGCTGGTGGAGGGGATCGGCGGTTTTCGCGTGCCCCTGGGCCCTGATGGTGACTCAGCCGACCTGGCCCTGGCCATGGACCTGCCCCTGATCCTCGTGGTAGGCCTGCGTCTGGGTTGCATCAATCATGCCTTGTTGACCGTGGAAGCGATCCAGGCCCGGGGCTTGCGCCTGGCTGGGTGGGTGGGCAACTGCGTGGACCCGGTCATGGCCCGGAGGGAGGAAAACCTCGCCGCTCTGGCGGGCTACATCGATGCACCGCTGCTGGGTGTGTTGCCCTGGATGGACCGCCCGGACCCGGCGGTGGCGGCGGATTCCTTTACCTGGCTGCCACGGTAAGCTGGTCAGAACGCACGATGCAGGCACTCTGCTGATGGCAGGGCGGAGGCATGCTGCGGCGGGCAGATCATCTCTTGCCCTGGAGCTCGAGGTCCATGCAATGTCTTCTTATTCGATGTGGGGGGAGGCGAGTCTGGCATGGATGGCGCCATCGACCGGAATCACCACTCCGTTGATGTAGGCCGCCGCATCACTGGCAAGGAACAGGGCCGTGTGGGCGATGTCCTCCCCGGTGCCGAGGCGGCCACTGGGTACCTGGCGGCTGTAGCGGGCCGGGCCGTCGGGAAAGGTTTCCAGCCAGGCGCGGAGGCCCGGCGTGTCCATGGGGCCGGGTGAAATCGTGTTGGCGCGGATGCCCCGGCCGCCGAATTCCGTGGCCACGCTCTTCATCAGGCTGATGACTCCGGCCTTGGCGGCGCCGTAGGCGGCCAGACCACCCACCGCATTGAGGCCGGCGCCGGAAGTGGTGGAGAGTATGCAGCCGCAGCCCTGGGCCAGCATCACCGGCAGGGCGGCGTGGATGCCGTAGTACACCGAGTCCAGGTTGAGGGCGACGATGCGCCGGTAGTCCTCGATGCTCTGGATTTCGGTAGGAGTGGGGAAAGCGCCGCCGGCGTTGTTGAACATCACATCCAGGTGGCCGAATTCCTTGAGCGCCCGATCCACCAGCGCCTGCACCTGGGCCGGATCGGTGACATCGGCTACCTGGGCGACCACCCGGCCAGCTGCTGCTGCGACGGCCTGGTCGAGCTGGGTGCTGTTGATGTCGACGGCGACCACGGCGCAGCCCTCGGCGGCGAAGGCCTTGAGGCAGGCCAGGCCGATGCCGCTGGCGGCTCCGGTGAGAATGACGACGCGATCCTGAATGGCAATTTTCATAAAGGGTCTTTCATCGGATAAGTGACTCTGATCAGGTCGACGTCGACGCTGGTAAAAATCTCATGTATATCCTGCAAACTGCTTACGCCGGCTCCAGGATGACTACGGGGATTTCTCGTGTCGTCATCGCCTGGTATTGGCCATAGGTGGGCACCAAAGCCTCCAACTGGGACCACAAGGTCTTGCGTTCATCGCCCTGGGCGATACGCGCCCGAACCGGCCTTTTCTTCCTTTGGATGTAAATCGCCGCATCTGGATTGCATCTCAGGTTTTTGGCCCAGTAAGGGTCTTCCGGCATTCCGCCCCTGGACCCCACGATCATCAGCTTTCCGTCCAGTTGGAAGTACGGGAGAGCGACTTCCCGGGGCTGGCCCGTCTTGCTTCCCCGGGTTACCAACAGCAGGGCCGGGCGCGCCGTGAAGCCGGCATTCCTGGCAAACAGGTGATTCAACAGGGAGTGGCCGATCCACTTCACCAGAAACCGGTCCAGGGCCAGTCCCGAAGGAGACAACATCAGCTTGAGCAACATGGGAAATCCTCCTTGACTGTAGTGTGGAAAAGTATCAACGGAGCCGAGTGTAAACGTCGGGCGCAGCGGTACGGCCTTTCAGATTACCGCTTCGTCAGGTACCTCGAAATAGGCTTGATAGCGTCGGAACAAGGTGCGTTTGCGGCGCACTTCATCACTTTCTCCCACGCCGTATCGATGGGCCCCGAACTTGCCTTGGGGCTTGTTCTGCAGGTAGTGGACCATGCGCCGCTCCGCTTCTCCATCGAGAGACAGTCCGATCTGACGGTACACCTTGTGCAGGGCTTGCAGAGGATGCTTGACCAGGTCGGCGTAGAGGGAGTTCGAACATTGCTTTTTCGGGATTGAGCCACTTTCGAGCCAGTCTATGACTTGATCCAGTCGCGCCGCCATGTGCCGGGGCGACAGCAAGCCCTCGAAGGCCGCTACATCCAGGGGCTTGTCGCTGCGCATCCAGTAGAAGGTACCGGCCAGGTTGGTCACCGAAGCCTGTGCCTGGAGCGGGTCTCTGTGGGTCAGCAGCACCTGGGCGTCGGGGAAGACCTTGAACAGGGTGGGTAGGTAGTTCAGGTGGGACGGTGCCTTGAGCAGCCAGTGCTGGCGCGGATTGCGCCATTGCCAGAGCTGGAGCAGCTTCTTGTAGAACTGGTAGGGATATTCCCAATCGGCCTTGCTGCCCAGCCATGCCATGTAGCTGGGCACCTGGAACAGGAAGGGAATGTATTCGCTGATAAAGGTGCAGGCCTGGGCGATGATGCACTCGTTGGGCAGGCGCGCATCCATCTCGTGCATGGTGGCGTAGGTGGGTGCCACCCGGTTCCACTGGGTGATCAGGTGCTGGCAGTGCTCGATGCGGGGATCGGTGTCGTAGGTGGCGCGCTCGGGCGGGGGATAGGGAAACATCATCTCCCAGTGGCGCGGCAAGCCGAAGCGGGAATCCTGGGACAACAGTTCGAACAAGATGGAGGTGCCGGAGCGCGAGAGGCCGGCGATGATTACCGGACGGTCCACGACTTCGTCGGCAATCTCCGGGTGGGCCGTGAAGGCCGCCTGGACGCCGAGCAGTGCCTGGAGCCAGATCAACAGGTCGTTGCGGGTCATGAGGCGGCCGAAATAGTGCAGATCGGCCTCGTCCTCCAGCGCTTTCAGCAAAACCTCGAAGGGTTCCCGCCAGCGGTTGTCGCCGAAATCGGACAGGCCCGTCCTGCGGCAGGCTGTGTCGATCAACTCATCCGCGTTCAGGGGCACCAGGCTGCGAAGATCCGTATGCTGGCCCTCCGCGTTGAAGCGGGCCAACCATTCCGGTCGCGGGGGCGGCTGCCAGTCAAGGGTGCTGTCGCTCATGGTCTTCCTTCCATGGGGGCGTTCAGGTCAGTAGCCGAAGCGCCGGGTCACACCCCTGCGCCGGATGGCCAGTTGTTCGATGCGTTCGGCAGGGCTGATGTGCTTGACGCCGGGAGGTAGTCGCTGGTGCAGTTCATCCAGGGGTATCTGGGTCACCTGGGGGATCGGCTGTTGTTCCGAGAGCATCCAGCGGAAGGTCACATAGCCGGCGGCAAACCCCGAGCAATCCAGCCAGTTGGGCACGCCCGGGTCTTCGTGGGATACCACCACGATCAGTTCCCCGTCGTCCTCCCGCACCGCGTAGTGCATATTGGTGTTGGACAGCCGGTAGCGGTAATCCATGGTTTCCCACCAGGTGTTGCCGAATTCGACGCCCCAATAAACACACTCCTCGGGCGGCATAACCCGGATGATCAGGGCCTGGTCCGGCGGCAGTTCCCAGTAGCAAACCAGAGGATCGCCCCCCGGCGTTGCATCGATGCGATTCTTCTCCAGCTGCCAGTAGGACAGGAACTGATTTCGGTAGGGCTTCCAGCGGGCCAGCATTTCCGGCCAGTATTCGATGGAGTCCCGCAGCCAGCGGATGGAGTCGGTGAGCCCCCGGGCCAGGGCGGCCGGCGAGAGCAGCGGCGCCGGTAGTTGCGTGGAGACGCGGTCGATCTGGGCACGCATCGGCCGCTCCGTCTCCCAATCGGCGAAATACTGGCGGAAGGTGATGCGGAAGGTATCGGGCGTGGTGGGGAGCCAGTTGCCTGGCCGGGGCTCGGGGCCGATCCAGAGCTCGAAACTGCCGTCGGGTGCGGTCTCGATCTGGTGCCCGAACAGGACGTTGGCGACACGGCCGCCCCAGGGGGTCGCACCGGTTTCCACCGCCACCACGGAAAAATACCGGGCGCTGCCGCGATCGCCCCGGATCCGGTAGGTATCGGTGCCATTGATCTGGGCGCCCACATAGACGCAGTCGGAATTGTCGCCGCCCTGCTTGCGGGTCGGGTCGAAATAGCGGGCCAGCTCGGGGAAGAGAGGATCCCGGTATTCGTAATGGAACTGCCACGCCAGGGAGATGTTGCGCATCAATTGCTGGAAGCCTGCCGCCCGGTCCAGCGGGTGGTCCGGAATATCGGGCCGCAAGGGAATGCGTCCGGCCGCCTTCAGGTCGTCGCAAAACGCATCCCAGGCGGCCGTCAGTTTTTCGATGTCGTCGTCTTGCATGGACTATTTCGTGGTGGCATTAATCGCTAACGACTTGAGTTTTGAAAAATCGTGCGACGAATTGCGAGCGCAGCGAGCCAAGACAGTCGCCTCCCCCGTGAGGGGGAGCTTGGCCTGCCCTGAGCCCGTCGAAGGGGGAGGGGGCGGGCCTTTCTGCTGCTTTTCCGGCCAGACAGCAAAGACCCTTTTCGAAGCCTCTCATGTTTGGTTCCGGTTTGGCCGGTTTACGGCATGTAGGCGCCGCCGCTGACACTGATCAACTGGCCGGTGATGTAGCTGGAGCGCTCCGAAGCCAGGAACAGGGCCAGGTAGGCGATGTCCTCGGGCCGGCCCAGGCGAGGGATGGGCAGGCCGCTCATGTTGAACAGGGTGCCTTCCTCTCGGGCTTTTTCCATGTCTTCCGGTTTGCCCAGCTGTTCGAAGCCGAAACGGTTCCAGAAGCTGCCGTCCCCCACATTCTCCGATTTGTGGGGCACGATCCAGCCCGGGCAGATGTTGTTCACCCGCACCCCCTGCTTGGCCCATTCCCAGGCCAGGGCCTTGGAAAGGCTGTTCACGAAGCCCTTGGTGGCGCCGTAGTGGGCCACCCCGGCGGCCGCTTCTCCCAGCAGGGAAGAGTTTGAGGAAATGTTGATGATGCTGCCCTGGCCCCGGGCCAGCATGTCCCGGCCCACCACCTGGCAGCAGTTCACCACGCCGTCGATGTTGAGGGCGATTTCCCAGCGCCGGGCCTCGTCGTCGAGTTCGGCGAAGGCGGCGGGATGGGCGACGCCGCCGGCATTATTGACCAGGGCATCCACCGGACCGAACCGGCGAAGGGTCTCGGCCACCATGGCTTCCACGCTGGCCCGCTGGGTCACGTCGGTGGCCAGGGCCAGCACCTGCCCGGCCAGACCCTGATCGGCTGCCTGCCGGGCAAGCTTCTCCCCAGTGGTCGCGTCCCGGGAGGCGCTCACCACGTTGCAACCCTCCCGGGCGAATTCCAGCACCAACCCCTGGCCGATACCGCCACTGCCGCCGGTGATGATGACAGTCTTGCCCTGCATGTTCAGATCCATTGTCGATTTCCCCTGAATGTCAGACTTCGTTCGGCACGTTGTGGAATTGCTGATAGCGGGCAAAAATGATCCGCTCCCGGGCGATCTGTTCCTGCTCGCCCACGCGATAGACGTTCTGGCCGAACTTGCCCTGGGGCTTGTGAGCCAGGTAGTTGGCCACCGCCTGCCGGGCCTGGTCCGGGAAGGGCAGGTCCATCTTCCGGTAGAGGTCGGTGAGGGCCTCCAGGGGGGAGTGCATCAGGTCGGAGAAGAGAAAATCATGGACCTGAGCCCGGGAAACTTCGCCGGCTTCGAGCTGATCGATGATCCGATTCAGGCTGAAGGCGTAGGCCTCGGGGGTCATCAGGCGCTCGAAGGAGCCGGCATCGAAGGGCTTGTCGCTGCGCATCCAATACAGGGTGCCCAGCAGGTTGGTGACCGAGGCCCGGGCCTTGATCGGGTCCCGGTGGGTATAGACCACCCGGGCGTCGGGGAAGACCTGGAACAGCACCGGCAGGCTCTCGATATGGCTTGGGGATTTCAATAGCCAGTGGCGGCGCGGGTTCTTCCATTGCAGCAGCTTCAGCATGCGCTTGTAGTAGGCGTAGGGCACCGTGAGGTCCGCCTGGGCCAGCCAGGCGTAGTAGCTGGGAATCTGGAACAGGCCGGTCAGGTTATCTGTGACGAAGGTGCAGTTCATGGCCACCTTGCACTCGTTGGGGATGGTGGCGCCCAGCTCGTGCATGGAGAGGAAGGACGGCGCCACCCGGTGCCATTGGGTCAAGAGGTGCTGGGCGCAGGCGATGCGCGGGTCGCTGCGGTAGGTGGCGGCCTCCGGCGGTGGGCAGGGGAACATGATCTCCCAGTTCATTGGCGCACCGAACTGGCTGTCGGCGGAAAGCAGCTCGAACAGGATGGAGGTGCCGGAGCGGGCCTGGCCGACGATGAACACTGGCGCATCCACGATCTCATCTTCGATCTGCGGGTGACGCCGATAGGCTTCCTCGATCTCCAGTCTTTCCTGGAGCCAGATCAAGAGATCGCTGCGGGTCATCAGGCGGCCAAAGAGGTTCAGTTCCGCCTCCTCGTTGATGGCCTTCACCAGCACTTCAAAGGGTTCCCGCCATTCGTCCTTGCCGAAGTCGGACAGTCCCGTGTTGGCCATGGCCGTGTCGATCAGTTCCTGGGGATGGAGGGGAACCAGGCTGGCGATGTCCATGCCCCGGCCTTCCTCATTGACCCGGGCCAGCCAGTCGGGGCGAGGCGGGGGTGTCCAGTCCAGCGGATTGTCTGTACTCATGGGGTTTCTCCCGACAATGGCGCCACAGGTCAGAGATTGCCGAAGCGGTTGATCACGCCCCGGCGTCGGGCCGCCAGTTGCGCCCGGCGTCCTTCCGGGGTGATGCGCTTCACACTGGCTGGCAAGTGCTCGAACAATTCCGCGGCCTTGACCTGGGTGGCCTGGGGAACCGGACAACTGTCGGCCAGCATCCAGCGGTGGCAGACATAGCCTTCGGCATAACCCGAGGGATCGAGCCAGTTGGGCAGGCCCGGGTCCTCGTGGGCAATGACCACGATCAGTTCACCGTCATCTTCCAGTTGGGCGTAATGGCAGTTGGTGTTGGACAGCCGGTAGCGGTAGTCCATGGTGGTCCACCAGAAGTTGCCGAACTCCACCGCCCAGTATTGGCAGCGGGGGGGGCGCACCCGGATGATCAGGGCCTCGTCCGTCGGCAGTTGCCAGTAGGCGACCATGGGCTCGCCGCCGGGGGTGGCGTCGATGGCCTGGTCGGCCAGCTGCTTGTAGGAGCGGAAGGTGTTGGGGATGGCCTTCCACATGTTGATCATGTAGATCCAGAACTCGATGGATTCATTGACCCATTTCGCCGAGGCCAGCAGTTGTTTGGCGAGGCGTTCTGGCGTTGGCGGCGAGGGCGGGCTCATGTCGCCGGTGAGGCGGTCGATGCGGGCCTTCATGGGGCGTTCGCTTTCCCAGTCGGCGAAGAACTGGCGGAAGGTGACGCGGAAAGTCTCCGGCGTGGTGCGCAGCCAATTGCCGGTGTAGCCATCGGGCCGGGCCGGGCCGATCATCAACTCGAAGCGGCTGTCGGCATCCACCTGGAGGTCGTCGGCGAAGAGGGTCTGGGCCACCTTGCCGCCCCAGGGCGTCTGTCCCTTTTCCACCGAGGTGACGGCGAAATAGCGGGCGCTGCCCCGGTCGCCGCTGATGCGGTAGGTGTCGCTGCCGTTGATGGTGGCGCCCACATAGACCGCGTCGGTGTTGTCGCCTCCTTGCTTGCGTACCGGGTCGAAGTAGTGGATCAGTTCCGGGTACAGGGGATCGGCGTAGTCATGCTGGAAGTTCAGTGCCAGGGAGATGTTGCGGGCCAGGACCTCGAAACCGGCGCTGCGGTCATTGACATGGGCCGGCACCGTGGGGCCGAAGGGAATGTCCCCGGCCCGCTTCAACTCGTCGCAGAAGTCAGCCCAGGCCTGGCGCAGCGTGGTTTCATGGTTGGCATCGCTCATTTCTCGCTCCCTCGTGTTTTGTCAGGCGGATTTCTTCAGATCCCGCACCACGTCGGCCCAATGGCCCGGGTCCGGGCAACGATTGTGGGTGATGCTGACGCTGTCGGCGATGCCGTCCAGACGGGCGCGTAGCTTGCCGGCGATTTCGTGGCGCTCCCCGACGACGGCGATTTCATTGAGGATGGTGTCGTCGATCAGATCGGTCATGTCATCCCAGCGGCCTTCCTTGGACAGTCGATTGAGCTCCTGATGGACGCCCTCCCAGCCATGGCAGGCCAGGGTCGGCAGATAGGCCGGGGTGGAGCCGTAGAAGGCCAGTTGCTTGCGGGCTGCCAGTTTGGAGGCGGCAAGCTTTTCCTCCGTGTCGGCGGTCACCACCAGGGTGGCGCTCATCACCTCGATATCACTACGCTGGCGGCCAGACTTGGTCAGGCCCTGTTGCAGCGCGGGCAGAGTGTTTTCCAGCAGGGAGCGGCGGGTGTTGAAGGGGTGAGAGATGAAACCGTCGGCCGCTTCGCCGGCGACCGCAGTCATCAGGGGGCCGAAGCCACCAGTGAAGATCGGCGGCGGGCCATAGGGATTGGGCCCCGGATTGAAGGCCGGAATCATGATCGTGTGGGTGTAGAAGCGGCCCTTGAAATCAAGGGGACCCTTGCCTTCCCAGCAGTTCCAGATGGCCTTGATGGCCAGTACGATTTCCCGCATCCGCTCGGCCGGATGAGACCAGGTGGAGCTGAAGCGCTTCTCGATGTGGGGCTTGACCTGGGAGCCCAGGCCCAGCACAAATCGGCCGCCGCTGATGGACTGCATGTCGTAGCCCAGGTTGGCCAGGTTCATGGGGTTGCGGGCGAAGGCGATGGCGATGGCCGTGCCCAGACGCAGGGTGGTGGTGTGCTCGGCGGCCACGGCCAGGGCCAGGAAAGGGTCGTGCTTGGCTTCGAAGGAAAAGCCCCCGTCGTAGCCGATATCCTCCAGCTCCTTGTAGAGGGTGCGGGCCTTGCGGGGGTCTTCCAGGGGGGCGGTGGTGTAGATTTTCATAGTGTTGTGTCCACTGTCGACGGAGGGTTGGCTAGAAGTTTTTCGGCAAGCCGAGCTTGCGCGTGGCGATGATGTTGCGTTGAACCTCGGAGGTGCCGCCGCCGATGGTTTCAAGGACCGTCAGCACGTAGCTACCCGGGGCTCGTCCTTCAATGGGGGCGCCATGGTTGTCGGCGGTCAGTTGGCTTCCGGGACCGATGATGTCCATGGTGGCATCGGCAAGACGGCGCGAAAATTCCGTGGAGTAAAGCTTGTAGTGCGATGCTTCTGCCGTCGGGGTCTTGGTCGCATTGAGTGCTGCATCCACGAACCGTATCCCCAGTACGCGGGCCACCTCGCACTCGGTGGCCAGTTGCGCTATTTTCTGGCGAGCGACCGGATCGTCCTTGAGTGGCTTTCCGTCGCGCTTTGCTGTCTTGACGTAATCGCAGAGTAGTTCGGTGCGTCCCCTGATTGGCGAGAAGGTGAACATGCCGAACCGCTCGATATCCAGCGCTTCGGCAATGTACTGGAAGCCCTTGTTGAGTTCGCCGACGCGATAGTCGTCAGGTATGAAAACATTGTCGAAAAAGACAGCGTTGGTGCGTTCTCCACCAATGGTATACATCGGCTGGATGGTCAGTCCCGGATGATTCATGGGCAACAGGAACAGTGTGATGCCGTGATGCTTCGGGGCATCGGGATCGGTGCGCACGCCGACCCAGTACCAGTCGGCGAAGTGTGCCGACGTGGTGAACGACTTCTGCCCGTTCAGAATCCAGCCTTCCCCGCTGCGTTCAGCCTTGAGCTTCATGGCGGCTGAATCCGATCCTGCGGATGGCTCTGTGTAACCGAGGGCGAATTCGATTTCCGCATTGAGTATCTTGGACAGGAATTCGCGCTTCAGTTTTTCCGATCCGACCTTGATCAGCGTCTTTCCGACGACACCGGTGCCTTTGCCCAATTGAGGGGCACCCACCGAGGAAAGCTTTTCGTTCAGGAGGTATTCGTAGAAACCCTGGCCATCCTGCCCCCCATAGGCTACAGGCCAAGTGATTCCCAACCAGCCCCGGGCGGCGAGCTTTTTCATGAAGGCCCGACGGGTCGGTGTATCGGCGAGTTGCGCCAGATTTTCCCGATGGAGATCCATGACTTCGGGGTCATGATTTTCTTCGAGGAATCTGCCGATATCGCGGAGGAACTGTTTCTCGTCTTCTGAAAACTCGAAATCCATGTTTGAGATATCCCGTTGATGGATTGTCCTCCGCCAGGGTTGCGAGGTGATACTGCGAAGGAATGAAATACATCCTAGTACTTTCGCTGACCGCGGTCAATGAGATTCTTGGCGAAATATTTCGCTGGCCCGCCACGCAGGGTAATGGGGTGGGTCAGACCATCAGCGCTTCGGCGAGAAGACTGGTGAGGAGGGCGATGCGGGGCCGGCTGGTGTCGAAGGAGGACTGGGGGTTGACCAGGAAACCGAAAAAACTCAAGCGCAACGTATCGGCCAGCTTGGCGGCGTCGATGCCCTTGCGCAGGACCCCTCGTTGTTGCAAGTGCCGGATCTGCGCAGAGAGCGCGTTGCCGAAGGCGGTGTGAACAATGCTCAAGCGCTGGGATCCGCCCTGACGCACGATGGCCAGATTGATCTGGCGCACCAGTTCCAGGTCGCCCACCGCCTGGTGCTCCTCCAGCACGATGTCGGTGAGCCTGGCGAGGAAAACCTTTGCGTCGGCTGCCTCAGAGAGCTCATGCTCGATGCGTTCCGCCATGGCTTCGGAGATCCTTCGTTGACGCTCCAGCAGCACATGGTCCTTGGTGGGGAAATGGAAAAAGAAGGTCCCCTTGGCCACCTTGGCCCGCAGGCAGATTTCGCTGACCTTGGTCTGATCTACGCCTACCCGCCTGAACTCTTCGAGGGCGGTCTCATAGACGCGGGCAAAGGTTTCCTGGCGCTGTAGCTCGCGACTGGTGGGCTGTTTCACCTTCAGACCGCCAGTTCCTCAGCCATGGGCACGGCGGGATAGTGGAAGGCCATCGGTCCATCGGGACGACCATCCACAAACTGGCGCACGAAGGGGTCCGAGGAATGGGCGATCTCATCGGTCGGGCCTTCGGCTACCACCACGCCGTCGGCGATGAAATAGACGTAATCCACCACCTTGAGGGATTCCGAGACATCGTAGGTGACGACGATGGAGGAGACGCCCAGGGCATCGTTGAGTTGCCGGATCAGGTTGGCGATGACGTTGAGGGAAATCGGATCGAGGCCGGCGAAGGGCTCGTCGTACATCAGCAGCAAAGGGTCCAGGGCGATGGCCCGGGCCAGGGCCACGCGCCGGGCCATGCCGCCGGAAAGCTCCGCCGGCATCAGCTGGTCGGCACCCCGAAGGCCCACCGAGTGCAGCTTCATCAGCACCAGGTCGTGGATCAGATCTTCCGGCAGGTCGGTGTGCTCCCGCATCGGGAAGGCAATGTTGTCGAAGACCGAGAGGTCGCTGAACAGCCCCCCCAGTTGCTGCATCACGCCGATCTTCTTGCGCAGGGCGTAAAGGCCGTCAGTATCCAGTTCATGGACCATCTGGCCGTCCATCATGGCACTGCCCTGCGCCGGGACCAACTGTCCGCCGAGAATCTTGAGGAGCGTGGTCTTGCCGCAGCCCGAGGCCCCCAGGATGGCCACGATCTTGCCCTTGGGTACCTTGAGGTTGATGCCCCGCAGGATCTGGCGCGGGCCATGGGCGAAATGGATGTCGCGGAATTCGGCGATGGGGGGTGTGGCATTCATGGGAATCGTGACCGGGAAAACGGGCGCAAGTATAGCCGCTGCCCAGGGTTCAATTCGAGTCGAGGCAGGCGATGATGCGGGCGGCGAAGCTTTTCAGTTTTTCCGCATCTTCCATTTTCGCGGCATGAAGGCCAAGGGGTTCGCCGCCTCGGCGGGGAATGATGTGGAAATGCACATGGGGCACGGTCTGGCCGGCGGCGGCGCCATTGACCTGGGCCAGCAGGATGCCCGGCGCTTCCAGGGCCGCCCGCACCGCCCGGGCGACTTTTTGGGTGCTGGCGATCAGGGCATGGGCCGCTTCCGGTGATAGATCGAATATCGTTTCTGCCGGTTCCCTGGGAATCACCAGGGTGTGGCCGTCGGCCTGGGGCATGATGTCCATGAAGGCCAGGGTGTGGGCGTCCTCATGAACCGGAATGCAGGGGATTTCACCTCTGAGGATTCTGGCGAAGATGTTTTGCGGATCGTAGGCCATGGGGTTCCCTCCTGTGGGTGGTGGGTTCAGACGGTCACACAGTGCTCGACGATCAGTTGCACACTCTGGCGGCCACCGTATTCGTTGATGTCGAGGCGGAAAGCGGCTTCCACCTGGGTGCCGGTAGTGGCGCAGGCGTTGAACCAGATGGCGTCGATCCGGCTGCCGCCCTTGCGCAGGGTCAGCTTGAGATGTTTTTCCTTCAGCAGTCGCTGGGACTCCACCTCGAAGCGGTCGGAAAACAGAGGCTGGGGAAAGCCCTGGCCCCAGACCGCCTGCTGAATCAGCCGGGCCGACTCCAGGGAGAAGTAGCCGCTTTCCAGGGGACCGTCGGTTTCCAGGGTCCGTTGCCGGTCGCTGGGGGCGAGCAGGCCCTGGGCCGCTTCCTCGAAGGCGGCCTCGAAGCGGGCCAGATCCGCTTCCCGCAGGGTCAGGCCCGCCGCCGCCGCATGGCCGCCGAAGCGCAGCAGCAGGTCTGGATGGCGCTTGGAGACCTGGTCCAGGGCATCCCGCAGATGTAGGCCGGGAATGGAGCGGCCCGAGCCTTTCAGTTCTCCTTCCTGGCCCCGGGCGAAGGCGAAGGTGGGACGGTGGAATTTCTCCTTCACCCGACCCGCCAGGATGCCGATCACGCCCTGATGCCAGGCCGGATCGAACAGGGTCAGGCTGGCCCGTTCCTCGGCGTCCAGGCCGTCCAGCAGGATTTCCGCGTCCTCCCGCATGGTGCTCTCGATCTCCCGCCGCTCCCGGTTGAAGGCATCCAGTTCCTGGACGATGTTCATGGCCCGGGCCTCGTCGTCGGTGGCCAGGCACTCGATGCCCAGGGACATGTCCGCCAGGCGCCCGGCGGCGTTGAGCCGGGGTCCCAGGGCGAAGCCCAGATCGAAGGTGCCGGCCCGGGCCGGGTCCCGTCCCGCCATGCGGAACAGGGCCGCAAGACCCGGCTGCATGCGGCCCTCGCGGATGCGGGCCAGGCCCTGGGCCACCAGGATGCGGTTGTTGCGGTCCAGGGCCACCACGTCGGCCACCGTGCCCAGGGCCACCAGGTCCAGCAGGGCGGCCAGATTGGGTTCGCGCCGCGCCGGGCCGAACCAGCCCCGGCGCCGCAGTTCGGCCCGCAGGGCCAGCATCACATAGAACATCACGCCGACGCCGGCCATGGCCTTGCTGGGGAAAGTGCAACCGGGCTGATTGGGATTGACGATGGCAGCGGCGGCCGGCAGTTGGTCGCCGGGCAGGTGGTGGTCGGTGATCAGGGTGGTCATCCCCAGCCGGCTGGCTTCCGCCACCCCCTCGATGCTGGCGATGCCGTTGTCCACGGTGATGATCAGGTCTGGCTTGCCACCGGCATGGTCCGCCGCCAGTCGCACCACCTCAGGCGAAAGGCCATAGCCGGTCTCGAAGCGGTTGGGCACCAGGTAATCCACCCGGGCGCCGAAGCTCCGCAGAGCGCGCAGGCCCACGGCGCACGCGGTGGCCCCGTCGCAGTCGTAGTCGGCGACGATCAGCAGGCGCTGCTGCTGGGACAAGGCGTCGGCCAGCAGGGTGGCGGCCGAGGCGATGCCCTTGAGCTGGTCCGGGGGCAGCAGCCCTTCCAGTTGGGTATCCACCTCTTCCCGGGAGCGTATTCCCCGGGCTGCGTAAAGCCGCGCCAGAAGCGGCGGAATGCCGGCCTGTTCGAGGACCCAACTGGTGCGAGGGGAAACGCTGCGAGAGACGATTCTTGTCATGATCTCTGAGGCTCGTCGGCCTGGGGTATGACCAGTTCAGCCAGGGGCAAGGGATGGCGCCAGAATTTCCGGCGTTGCCAGGCGTCCAGGGTCAGCTGGATGGCGCCTGCCTCGCCCCAGGCCAGGAGCTCGATGCTGTCCACTGCCCGGTGGTGCAGGGCCGGCGCCAGCCACTGGCTTTCCAACCGGGCCAGGGCCTCGCGCCAGGCCATGGCGTCGTGGAGTCGGGAGGGACCGATCAGGCCGTCGTAATGGATGCAGACCGCGCGCCGGGCCGTCTCGAAGCTCGCCGGCAGGTTGCGGGTGGCAATGTTGCCCAGATGTCCGAGGCCCCAGATCAGGGGATCGTCGCTCCACAAATGATTGAAGGGCCGGCGTCGGGCCTGGGGCCGGCTGCCCGCGCCCCACAGGGCCAGACTGTCGATGGTGGGTTTGCCTGCCGCTGTCCGGAGTTGGTTCACCTGATGGCCGTGGAGGCTCATCTGCACTTCATTGAGCAGGCGCCGCCAGGGCCGGGCCGTGGGCCCCTCGGGCAGCAGGGCGACGGCCGAGGCACCCACCGGCAGTTGTTCCGGCACCTGGGGAGGCGGGGCCGACAGGGCCAGGTGCCAGGTGTTGGGGCCGTCGAAACATAGTTCGCCCATGCTGTCGAACAGGGGGGCCAGACTGGCATGCAGTTGCCGGGCCTCTTCGAACTCAAGAGCCAGGTCGGCCGGATCGCCCAGCAGGGCGCTTTGCCGGCCCAGTTGCAGATGCACCGGATCGGCGCAGAGCCAGGTCCGGCCATCGTCCTCCAGCCCAAGGCCGAGGCGGCGCAGGGGGGCGGCGGCCCAGCGGTCCAGGGAAAAGGCGGACTGCCAGTAATGTTGGGGGGAGGGCGGTGGCGTACCGTGCCGGGCTCGGCCCAGCAGGGATTCCAGCGCCGGCAGGGGAAGGTCGGTGAGGGTATCGAGCAGGGCCTGCCGGGGCCAGAGCAGGCCGGGAATGACGAAGGTAATGCGCATGGGCCGATGTTAACGTGAAACCGCATCAATAGTGCCGAGTGTGGCCGTCGAGCGCGGTGAGCCGATTAGGTAGTGGCGTTCCGGGGAGCATTCCAGCCAAGCAGGTATCATGGCGCCCTTCTGTTTCCCCAGGCCGCCTGCTGGCCTTTCGAGTCCCCTGCATGAGCTATGAACTGCTGATCGGCCTGCGCTATACCCGTGCCAAGAAACGGGGTGCGGGCCGCAATCGTTTCATCTCCTTCATTTCCATGCTCTCCATGGCCGGCATCGCCCTGGGCGTGGCGGCCCTGATTGTGGTGTTGTCGGTGATGAACGGCTTCCAGAAGGAGCTGCGCACACGCATCCTGGGGGTCGCTGCCCATATCCAGGTTTCCGGTGCCGATGGCGAACTGGAGGACTGGTCCGGTCTGAGCCGCAACCTGATCCTGCACCCCAAGGTTCGCGCCGCCGCGCCCTACGTCCAGGCCCAGGGACTGCTCTCCTGGGGCGACGAGGTGCGGGGGGTGATGGTGCGGGGCGTCCTGCCCGAGGAAGAGGACAAGGTGGCGGATTTCGCCCGCTACATGAAGGCCGGCAAGCTGGGTGATCTGCATGAAGGCGAATTCGGCATCATCCTGGGGGCCGACCTTGCCCGGTCCCTGCGGGCACTGCCCGGCGACAAGGTGACCCTGATCGCGCCCCAGGGCATGGTCACGCCAGCGGCCGTACTGCCCCGCCTCAAGCAGTTCCGGGTGGTGGGCATCTTCGAGGCCAATATGTATGAATTCGACTCGGGCCTGGCCCTGGTCCATATGGGGGATGCCCAGCGGCTCTACCGCATGGAGGACCGGGTCTCCGGCATCCGGCTCAAGCTGGCGGATCTCTTCGAGGCCCCCTCCGTGGCCCGGGAACTGCTGCCCTTGATCCCCGAGACGTCCTACGTCACCGACTGGACCCGCAGCCACGCCAACTTCTTCCGGGCGGTACAGATCGAGAAGAACATGATGTTCCTGATCCTGCTGCTGATCGTCGCCGTGGCGGCCTTCAACATCGTTTCCACCCTGGTGATGGCGGTGACCGACAAGCAGGCCGACATCGCCATTCTTCGCACCATGGGGGCGGGTTCCCGCAGCATCATGGGCATTTTCATCATCCAGGGCCTGGTGATCGGTGTCGTGGGCCTGGCGGCCGGCGTGGCCGGAGGCGTGGCCCTGGCCCTGAACATCGACGTGGTGGTGCCCTTCATCGAACGCGTGCTGGGCATCCACTTCCTTTCCAAGGATGTCTATTACATCTCCGACCTGCCTTCGGAGTTGAATTGGAATGACGTGGCGGTGATCAGCGGTGTGTCCTTCCTGCTGACTCTGTTGGCCACCCTGTATCCGAGCTGGCGGGCGTCCCGGGTCAATCCGGCGGAGGCTTTGCGCTATGAGTGACCTGGATTTCATCCTGCGCTGCCGGGGCCTGAGAAAATCCTTCCACCAGGGCACGGTGGAGGTGCCGGTGCTGTCGGGCATCGACTTCGAGCTGGCAGCGGGAGAGGCGGTGGCCATTGTCGGCGCCAGCGGTTCGGGCAAGAGCACCTTGCTGCATCTGCTGGGGGGGCTGGACGCGCCCAGTCAGGGCAGCGTGGAACTGCTGGGCCGGAATCTGGCGGCCGTGCCCCAGGGGGAGCGGGACCGGCTGCGCAACGAAGCCCTGGGCTTCATTTATCAGTTCCATCACCTGCTGCCAGAATTCAGCGCTCTGGAGAACGTCGCCATGCCCCTGCTGATCCGCCGCCAGCCCAGGGGAGTCGCCCTGGGGCAGGCGCAGGCGATCCTGGAGGAGGTGGGCCTGGGTCACCGTCTGACCCATCGACCCGGTGAGCTCTCCGGGGGCGAGCGCCAACGGGCCGCCGTGGCCCGGGCTTTGGTGGCGGGGCCGGCCTGTGTACTGGCCGACGAGCCCACCGGCAATCTGGATCGACACACGGCGGAGGCGGTGTTCGAACTGATGCTGCGCCTCAACCGGGAGCGGGGTGCCGGCCTGGTACTGGTGACCCACGATCCGGAACTGGCGGCCCGGGCCGGACGGCGCCTGCGTATCCAGGATGGACGCCTGATCCCCCTGGAATGACGGAGCTTCACTGTCCCTGCCAGTAGCGCCGCCGGCGCTCCCGCTCGTGGCTGACCTGGATGTTGCCCTGACGGAAGTCCAGCCGCACCGCACCGTCCCGGTCGGTGCGATGGAGCGGGATGCCGTGGTAGCGGGCCAGCACCTCGGCCTTGGGATGACCGAAACGGTTGCGGTAACCCACCGGGATCACGGCGTGGTGGGGCGCCACGGCGTCAATGAATTCCAGCGTGGATGAGGTGCGGCTGCCGTGGTGGGGCACCAGCAGCACATCCGCTTGCAGCCCGGTTCCCAAGCGACTCAGCAGGGCGGCCTCGGAGCGAGCCTCGATGTCGGCGGTCAGCAGCAGGCTGCCATGGGGCGTGGCGAGGCGCAGTACACAGCTCAGGTCGTTGCTTTTGGCACCCTGCCGGTCGTAGTCGGCCTCGGCGGGATGCAGCATTGCGAATTCCACGCCATCCCATTGCCAGCCTTCGCTCGCCAGACAGAGGCGCTGGGGCACGGGCAGGGCCGAAATATCATGCTCGAAGGGCAGGGAGCTGAGCAGTTCCCCCACCGGCAGGTCCGTCAGCACCGATTCAGCGCCGCCGGCATGATCCTTGTCCTCGTGGCTGACCACCACCCGGTCGAGGCGACCCACACCCAGTGCCCGGAGGTAGGGCAGGATGATGCGGTTGCCGCTGTTGGCGTCCGGCGAAAAGGCCGGACCGGTGTCGAAGATCAGGTCGTGATGGGCGGTTTGGACATGGACCGCCAGGCCCTGGCCCACATCCAGCACGGTGACTGTTGCCTCTCCCGGAGCCGGGCGGGGCGGCGGCACCAGGAACAGGGGCAGCAGCATCACGGCGCCGATCCAGCGGGCCGGAAAGCCCCGGGGCAGCAGCAGCCAGAGGGCGCCCACCAGGGCCAGCAGCGTGGCCCAGAGGGGCGGCTGGTGTTGCTGCCAGACCGCCCAGGGGCTCGAGGCCAGCCACTCCACCAAAGACATCAGCAGGGCCATGATGCCGTGGGCGGGCAGCAGCAGGAACTCCAGGCCGGGCACGGCCGCCAGCAGGGCCAGGGGCGTGACGACAAAACTGACCAGGGGAATGGCCAGGCCGTTGGCCAGGGGCGAGACCAGGGAAAATTGCTGGAACAGGATCAGCAGCAGGGGCAGCATGCCCACCGTCATGGCCCACTGGGCGCGGCCCCATTGGCCCAGCCAGTGGCCGGGGCGAAGATGGCCGCCGCCCACCAGGAACAGCAGGCTCACGGCGCCGAAGGAGAGCCAGAAACCGGCGGCCAGCACGGCCCATGGGTCGAGCAGCAGCACCAGCAGCAGAGCCAGGGCCAGCACTTGTCGGGGCGCCATCGGTCGCCGCAGGAACAGGGCCAGGGCTGCCACCCCCAGCATGTAGAGGGTGCGCTGGGCCGGCACCGCGAAACCCGCCAGCAGGCAATAGGTCCAGGCCCCGAGAAATCCCCCCAGGGCTGCCGCCTGCTGGGCCGGCAGGCGCAGGGGAAGATAAGTCGAACGGCGCCACAGCCAGCCGGTCAGCCCGTAGATCAGGCTGGCCACCAGGGTGATGTGCAATCCGGAAATGCTCATCAGATGGGTCAGGCCGGTGCGGGCGAAGGTCTGCCATTGGCTGTGGTCGATGGCGTTCTGGTCCCCCACCGCCAGGGCCACCAGCACCCCGGCGTAGGGGCGCTCCCCCAGGGTGGCCTGGAAGCGCTGGCGCACGTTCTCCCGCAGGCGTTCTATCCAATGGCCCAGGCTGGGCACGAAGGCATCCAGGCGCCGGTTGTCCGGCGCCGATCGCACGTAGCTGGTGGCCCGTATGCCCCGCTCGAAGAGCCAGGCTTCGTAGTCGAAGCCCCCCGGATTGAGGTTGCCATGGGGGCGCTTCAGGCGCAGGGTCAGTTGCCAGCGTTCTCCCGCGTGGAGTTGGGGAATCCCGTCATGGCCGGTTTCGTCCTGAGGCCGCGAGCCCTGGTACCAAGCCACGGAAATCCGGCGGGGGAGGGGACGGGCGGAATGTTCGGGGGCGAATTCGAAGCGCCAACCATTCTCGAAGGGCTGGGGCAGGGTGGCGATGGTGCCCGTCACCCGGATATCCTTTCCTTCGCTGGCGGTGGGCAGGGCATCGGCCAGGCGCTGCTGGGCCAGGGTGCCGGCCCAGGCGATACCCAGCAGGAAGGCGCCCACCGGCAGCAGGGATCGCAGCCGGGTAGTCCATCGGCCGGCCAGAGCGGCCAGCAGGCCGGTGGCTGCCAGTAGCAAAAGCATGCCGTGATCCAGCAGATAGGCCTGCTGCTGAAGCCAAAGCATGCCGACGGCGCCGGCGATTATCGTCAATGTCATATCGGCGATTAGAGCAGATCGTCCGCTTCATCGGTGAAACTCCGTTCCAAGGAACGCCGAATTCGTTTCCGGCGCCGTTCGGCTTTCCAACCTGGGTTAAAATCACCAGCTCTGCACTGGCACCTATCTAGCGAGGAATCCATGGAACGCGAAGCGATGGAATTTGACGTGGTGATCGTCGGCGGCGGCCCTGCCGGGCTTGCGGCGGCGATTCGGCTCAAGCAGCTCAATGCCGACATCAATGTCTGCCTGATTGAAAAGGGCGCCGAAATCGGTGCCCACATCCTTTCCGGCGCGGTCATGGACCCGATCGCCCTGACCGAACTGATTCCCGACTGGAAGGAACAGGGCGCCCCCCTGGACACCGAAGTGACGGAAGACCGCTTCGTCTTCCTGACCGAAAACGGCGGCGTCCAGGTACCCAACATGCTGTTGCCCGACTGTTTCATCAATCATGGCAACTATGTCATCAGCCTGGGTCAGGTAACCCGTTGGCTGGGCCAGCAGGCCGAGGCCCTGGGGGTTGAGATCTACCCGGGCTTCGCTGGCGCCGAGGTGCTGTTCGACGAGAACGGCGCGGTCAAGGGCGTGGCCACCGGCGACATGGGGGTGGGCAAGGATGGCCAACCCACCGACGCCTACCAACCGGGCATGGAACTCCATGGCAAGTACACCCTCTTCGCCGAGGGCTGCCGGGGTCATTTGGGCAAGCAACTGGAAGCCAAGTTCAATCTGCGCAACGGTGCCGATCCCCAGACCTATGGCATCGGCATCAAGGAACTGTGGGAGATCAAGCCCGAGAACCACGTCAAGGGCATGGTGATGCACACCGCCGGCTGGCCCCTGGCCTCCGACACCTATGGCGGTTCCTTCCTCTACCACTTCGGCGAGAACCTGGTGGCCGTGGGCTTCGTGGTGGGCTTGGGCTATAGCAATCCCCATCTGTCTCCCTTCGAGGAGTTCCAGCGCTACAAGACCCACCCCAGGATTCGCGGCTTCTTCGAGGGCGGCAAGCGTCTGTCCTACGGTGCCCGAGCCATTGCCGCCGGCGGCCTGCAATCATTGCCCAAGCTGATTTTCCCGGGCGGCGCCCTGATCGGCGACGATGCCGGTTTCCTCAACGCCTCCCGCATCAAGGGTTCCCATGCAGCCATCAAGAGCGGCATGATGGTGGCAGAAGCCCTGGCCGAGGCCCTGGGCACCGAGCGCCAGCGGGACGAGCTGACCGCCTATCCGGAGAAGTTCCGCAATTCCTGGCTCTACCAGGAACTGCACAAGGCCCGCAACTTCAAGCCCTGGATGAGCAAGGGCACCTACCTGGGCGCCCTGATGGTGGGCATTGACCAGACGCTGCTGGGCGGCAAGGCCCCCTGGACCCTGCACAACAGCGCCGACCACAGCAAGCTGAAACTGGCCTCGGAGTGCGCGCCGATCCAGTATCCCAAGCCCGATGGCGTGCTGACCTTCGACCGGCTTTCCTCCGTGTTCCTCTCCAGCACCAACCACGAGGAAAACCAGCCCTGCCACCTGACCCTGAAGGACCCTAGCGTGCCGATCCAGGTCAATCTGGCCAAGTACGACGCCCCCGAGCAGCGCTACTGCCCGGCCGGCGTGTATGAAATCGTGCGCGACGAGGACGGCAGCAATCCGCGCCTACAGATCAACGCCCAGAACTGTGTGCATTGCAAGACCTGCGACATCAAGGACCCCACCCAGAACATCACCTGGGTCGTGCCCCAGGGAGGCGAGGGACCGATCTACACCAGCATGTGACGGGCAATTCTTGCAGAGAATGAAAAAGGCCCTGCGGGGCCTTTTTTGTTGGATGGACATGGTAGTTTCACTTGCCTCCCGCAGGATGGTGCTCTCAACCTGAGGTTCCAAAAAAATGGGCGTCCATCGGGACGCCCATTCTTGCCAATGACCGTTTGCCGATCAGTGGCGGGTTTCCACCATCTGCAAGGGTTCGTCGGCCACTACTTGCACCGGCTTGGGTTTGCGGCCCAGAGGCTGGGTTGCCACTGCGACTGGTGCGGAGGCAGGACGGCTGCTCACCGTTTCGATCATGACCAAGCCTGCCTGACTCAGGTCGATCGGTTCGGCTTCACGCTTTGCCGGTGCTGCTGCCGGCTGCTGCTCGATGGCCGGTGCCACCACTTCCGCTACTGGCGCCAGTTCAGCTTCGATGATTTTCTCAGCTTGAGCGGGAGCCGCGGGCTCTGCTGCGGCTACCGCTACTGGAGCCTCGATGGCGCGGGCTGCAACCGGGGGGGGGGCAACGGCTGGAGTCGGTATCACGGCTTCCACAGTCACGGAAGCTTGCTCTTTCGGAGTGGCTTCTGCCGTCATTGTGGCGACGGCCTCGGTCTCCCTGGTTAATTCAACGGCAGGTGCCACTGCTATCGGCTCCACCAGTTCGCCAGTCGCGGCAGTGTCAGCGGTTGGGGCCATGGTTTCCCTGGCACCGGTTTCCTCGTTGCGACGCTCCCCCCGGCCGCGGCCGCCCCGGCGACCACGTCGGCGCTCGCTCTGGGCTTCGTTGTCATCGGCCGTTGCGGCACCCTGAATCTGGCTTCCCTCGGCAATTACCTGTTGCTCGGCCTGTTCGGCACGGGGCTGACGAGGCTGGCGGGGCGGACGTTCATTTCTTTCTCCGCGTTCGCCCCGTTCGCCGCGCTCGGCCTTTTCCGGACGTTCGGTCTGCTCGGCACGCTCGTTTTTGTCGCCGGTCTTTTCGCCACGCTCACCACGTTGGCGGCGGGGTTCCCGTGCGCCCTCGTTCTGGGCTTCCTCGCGCTTGGGCCGCTCGTTGCGTTCCTTGCGCTCGGTGCCTTCCCGGGGTTGGCGCTCTTCGCGGTTGCCCTGGCCTTCGCGACCTTCACGACCCTCGCGACCTTGGCGGCCTCGTCCATTCCGGTCCCTGCCGTTGCGGTCGCCCCGCTCACCGCGTTCGTTACGGTCCCGACGTCCGGTTTTTTGCGGTTTCTTTTCCTCAACCGGCTGGGGTTGTTCCTTGTCGCCGGTGAACCAGGCGATGATCCTGGCGAGAATGCCGGGCTGGGCCGGGCGTTCCGCCGTGTGGGGAGCCGCCGACCTGGGTTCGACGATAGGTGCCGGCTGTTCCGGGGTGATGCCCTTGACGACGGCTTCCTGTTTGGGGGGCTTGACCTCGTTCTGGGCGGCGGGGGAAAGATAGCCTTCCTCGGCGGGTTTGCCCACCATCTGGTAGCTGGCCAGCGCGATGTCTTCCAGGTTCAACTGGTCATGGCGCAGTCGCACGATTTCGTGCTGGGGTGTTTCCAGATGGCGGTTGGGAACGATCAGCAGATTGGCCCGGTGGCGCATTTCGATGCGGGCGATGTCGCCGCGCTTTTCGTTGAGCAGGAAGGTGCCGACATCGACAGGAACCTGGACGTGGATGGCGCCGGTGTTCTCCTTCATGGCCTCCTCTTCGAGGATGCGCAGGATGTGCAGGGCCGCCGATTCGGTGGAGCGGATGTGGCCGGTGCCGGTGCAGCGGGGGCAGGTGATGTAGCTGGTCTCGGCCAGGGCCGGGCGCAGGCGCTGGCGGGAAAGCTCCAGCAGGCCGAAGCGGCTGATCTTGCCGGTCTGGACTCGGGCCCGGTCGTGATGGAGGGCGTCACGCAGGCGGTTTTCCACCTCGCGCTGGTTCTTGCTGCTCTCCATGTCGATGAAGTCGATCACGATCAGGCCGCCCAGATCCCGCAGGCGCAACTGGCGGGCGATCTCGTCGGCGGCCTCGCAGTTGGTGCGGAAGGCGGTTTCCTCGATGTCGCTGCCCTTGGTGGCGCGGCCGGAGTTCACGTCCACCGAAACTAGGGCTTCCGTGTGATCGATGACGATGGCGCCGCCGGAGGGCAGGGTCACCTGGCGGGAGTAGGCAGATTCGATCTGGTGCTCGATCTGGAAGCGGGAGAACAGGGGCACGTCATCGTGGTAGCGCTTGACCCGATTCACCGTGCCCGGCATCACGTGGGCCATGAACTGCTGGGCCTGTTCGTAGATGTCGTCGGTGTCGATCAGGATTTCGCCGATGTCCGGCTGGAAGTAGTCGCGGATGGCGCGGATCACCAGGCTGGATTCCTGGTAGATCAGGAAGGCGCCGGGTTGGCCCTGAGCGGCACCGTCGATGGCACCCCAGAGTTGCAGCAGGTAGTTCAGGTCCCACTGGAGTTCCTCAAGGCCGCGGCCGATGCCCGCGGTGCGGGCGATCAGGCTCATGCCGCCGGGGACATCGAGCTGGTCCATGATGTCCCGCAGTTCCTGGCGCTCCTCGCCCTCGACGCGACGGGAAACGCCGCCACCCCGGGGGTTGTTGGGCATCAGCACCAGATAGCGGCCGGCCAGGGAAACGAAGGTGGTCAGGGCGGCGCCCTTGTTGCCACGCTCGTCCTTCTCGACCTGGACGATCAGTTCCTGGCCCACTTTCAGGGCGTCCTGGATACGGGCGCGGCCCGGCTCCATGTCGGCCTTGAAATAGGATCGGGAGACTTCCTTGAAGGGCAGGAAGCCGTGGCGCTCGGCGCCATAGTCAACGAACGCCGCTTCGAGACTGGGCTCGATGCGGGTGATGACCGCCTTGTAGATATTGCTCTTGCGTTGTTCCTTTGCGGCCGATTCGATGTCGAGGTCGATCAGTTTCTGACCATCAACGATCGCGACGCGGAGTTCCTCGGCCTGCGTCGCATTGAAAAGCATGCGTTTCATGTGTGCTCCCGCGCGCAAGCAGGGCACGACAAACCGCATGCCGCCAGGCGGTTAAGTGGCTGACGGCGCGGACCGTGTTTGCAGTGTTGAAGGCTGGTTCATAGGCCTGTAAGCAAGCGGTTTCGGGTTTGTCGGTAGTTCGGGTTGCGCTGCTTTCACCATGGGGTGTAAGCAGCGCAAAGCAATCGTGGATGCCTGTATTGCGCGCAATTTGAAGTAGTATCGCTGCTTCGGGCGAGCGAGATACCCTGGGTTGCCGGAGTGGGCGATGACGCGACAAGTCGCGTGGCTCACCTCTTCACTCCCCTGCCACATCCGCCGGCCATTCTTTATCGATCGATTCGATCGATCGGCCATAGGGTAAGACAACATCTCTGGACTAGCGCCGCCGCCGCCGCTTCGGGTCGTCGGGCACACCGTCAAGAAACGGCGCAGGCATTGTATTTCAAAATGAATGGCTTAAGCAAAGATTCCGCAACCCTTCTCGAAGTTGGAGAAGAGCACACCGGGCAGCGGGTGGATAACTTCCTGATTCGTCTGGCCAAAGGGGTGCCCAAGAGCCATATCTACCGCATCCTGAGCAGTGGCGAGGTACGGGTCAATAAGGGCCGGATCGGCCCCGACTATCGTCTGCGGCAGGGGGACGTGGTACGTATCCCTCCCATGCGGCTGAGCGAAAAAACCTCCCGGCCGGCCGTGCCCGCCCGGGACTTCACCATCGTCCATGAGGACGAGGCCCTGCTGGTCATCGACAAGCCGGCCGGCGTGGCCGTCCATGGCGGCAGCGGTGTCGACTTCGGCGTGATCGAACAGCTGCGGCGCGCCCGCCCCCAGGCCAAGTTTCTGGAACTGGCCCACCGTCTGGACCGGGACACCTCCGGATTGTTGATTGTGGCCAAGAAGCGGGCCGCCCTGGTGCGTCTCCACGACATGTTTCGCGATGGCGGTATTTCCAAGCGCTACCTGGCCCTGGTCAAGGGGCGCTGGCTGAATGCACAGCAGCATGTCCGATTCCCCCTGCAGAAATACCTGACCGAGGAGGGGGAACGTCGGGTCAGTGTGTCCGCCGAGGGCAAGGAAGCCCATTCCATCGTGCGCCTGGTGGCGCGCTGGGAAAATTTCAGCCTGGTCGAGGTTGAGCTGAAGACCGGGCGGACCCATCAGATCCGCGTCCATCTGAGCCATCTGGGCTTTCCCCTAGCCGGCGACGACAAATACGGCGACTTTGCCCTCAACAAGACCTTGCAGAAGACCGGCCTCAAGCGCATGTTCCTCCATGCTGCGCACCTGGCCCTACCGCATCCGCTCAGCGGCGATCCGTTGGTTCTGGCGGCGCCACTGCCACCGGAACTGACCGCCTTCCTGGTTCACCTGGACCAGAACGAAAAAAGAACAGGCCACTGGCCGGGCGCGACAGTTCAAGCGTCCGAATAGAACGATTATGGTTCGATAGAACCCACAAAACCGACAGGGAGGATTTTCCATGGAGAAGCTGGTTTATCTGTTGCAGCGAAAGCCGGGGTTGAGCAACGAAGATTTCACCAATCAGATGCTGGGCCAGGTGGTGCCCGCCATGCAGCGGGTCGGCGCGCGGCACATCGACGTGCTGGTATCCGATCTGGACGAAGCCGTGCGTGCCGCGGCTCCCGGCCGTATCGCCGGTCCCTGGGATAACCTGGCGGGGGTGGTGCAGTTCTGGCTGGAAAATGTCGATGCCCGCGGCGTGGTGGAACCCCTGCTGGCAGCGCTAGCGAGCCGATGCGACGGCTATCTGGTCACCGAATCCGTGGTGCAGCCTTTCACCCGGGGCTGGGCCGATGGCGCACGCCGCCCCGGTGTTACCCAGTTCACCGCTCATGCCAAGCCTGAAGGCGTGAGCGAGGCGGACTTCTATTACAACTGGCAAGTGAAGCATTCCGCCATTTCCTTCGACCTTCATCCCCTGCGCTGGTCCTACGTCCGCAACGCCGTGGCGCGTCCGCTGACGCCGGGGGCGCCACCCTATCGCGCCATTGTCTCGGAGCATTTTCGCGAACTGCGCGACTTCACCGATGAAAATCGCTATTTCGGCTCGTCCGAGATGGTGCAGGAAATGTATGCCGACCTGCCGGGTTTCTGTGACCACTCGCGCATGGTGACTGGCCCCATGAGCGAATTCAATTTCGATTGAGGCGTCGGAGCCCTGGCGGCACTTGAACATCATTCAGTAGTCGAATCAATCAGGAGAGAGTCAATCATGGCCAGAATGGATGGAAAGGTCGCCATCGTTACCGGTGGCGCCAAGGGGATGGGAGAAGCCACGGTGCGCCTGTTTGTGGAAAACGGCGCCAGGGTGGTGATCGGCGACCTGCTCGATGCTCAGGGCGAGGCCCTGGCCAAGGAACTCGGGCCCAATGCCACCTTTGTTCATATGGACGTGAGCAAGCAGACCGACTGGGACAAGGCGGTTGCCCGCGCCCAGGCCTTCGGCCCCCTCAACGTGCTGGTCAATAATGCGGCGATCTTGAATCCCAAGGCGCTCAAGGATATGACCGAAGAGGACTACATGCAGGTGATCCGCGTGAACCAGTTGGGTACTTTCCTCGGTATCCGTTCCGTGATTGAGCCCATGAAGGCTGCGGGCAAGGGTTCCATTATCAATATCTCCTCCATCGACGGCTTCCAGGCCAAGAACGGCTTGTCCGCCTACGCCTCAAGCAAATGGGCGGTTCGCGGTCTGACCAAGGCTGCGGCCATCGAGCTGGGTCCCTACGGCATCCGCGTCAATACCGTTCATCCGGGGGGGATTTTCACCGACATGGGCGGCCGTTCCGAGCAGAATCAGGACCCCCGCAACATGGACGCCTACTACAGCAACATGCCCATTCCCCGGGTTGGCCTACCCCACGAGGTGGCCTATGTGACCCTGTTTCTGGCCACCGATGAGGCCTCCTACACGACCGGTTCGGAGTTCCTCGCCGACGGCGGCTGGCAGGCAGGCCTTCGTCAGGCCGCGCTACCAATGTCCTGATTTCCTGGAGAACGTTCTTGCCCAAGACCTTCGACCTGATCGTATTCGACTGGGATGGCACCCTGATGGACTCGGCGGGCGCTATCGTGTCCGCCATCCAGTTGGCGGCCCAGGATCTGGGTTTCGAGCCGCCCAGCGATGCACGGGCTCGTCATGTGATCGGCCTGGGCCTGATCGATGCACTGTCCCTGGCCCTGCCGGATCTGGAACCCCAGCGCTATGGCGAGATGAGCGAACGCTACCGCCATCACTATCTGTCCCGCGATCTGGATCTAAGCCTGTTTGTCGGCGTCGCCGAAATGCTGGAAGAACTGAGCCGGGCAGGTCACTTGTTGGCCGTGGCTACGGGTAAGAGCCGTGTGGGGCTGGATCGGGCTCTGCGGGTCAGCGGCCTGGGTGATTTTTTTCATGGCACCCGCTGTGCCGACGAGTGTTTTTCCAAGCCCCATCCCCAGATGCTGGAGGAACTGATGGCTGAGTTTGGCATCCTGCCCGGGGCGACGCTGATGATCGGGGATACCACCCATGATCTGCAAATGGCTCGCAATGCCGGGGTGCCGGCCCTGGCGGTGAGCTACGGCGCCCACGCCCGCCAGGCGCTGGAGACGGAGGCGCCGTTGCATTGCGCCGACACCGTGCCGGAACTGGCTGCCTGGCTGCGGGCCCATGGCTGACCCGGCAGGTATACTGCGCCCCCCTGACCTATTGTGCCGAAGCCGCCGTGAGTGACAACTCTGAACCCCGCTGGGAACGCCAGATTCTGGAAAAACTTGCCCATGATGCCCTGGTGGAGCAGCGCCGCCGCCGCCGCTGGGGCATTTTCTTCAAAGTCCTGGGTTTTCTTTACCTGGGCGTGGTGCTGGCCCTGCTGGCTGATTGGGGCGGAGAGACTGACAAGCTGGCGGAAGGCAGGCGCCATACGGCCCTGGTTCAGATCGCCGGCGTGATCTCGGCCAAGTCCGACGCCAGCGCCGAGCACGTGATCAGTGCCCTGCAATCGGCCTTCGAGAGCAAGGGCACCGCGGGCGTGATCCTATTGATCAACAGTCCGGGTGGCAGCCCGGTCCAGGCCGGAATCATCAATGACGAAGTGCGCCGCCTGCGGGCCAAGTCTCCCCAGGTGCCGGTCTATGCCGTGGTCGAGGATATCTGCGCCTCCGGTGGCTACTATGTGGCCACCGCCGCCGACCAGATTTATGTGGACAAGGCCAGCATCGTGGGTTCCATCGGCGTGCTGATGGATGGTTTTGGCTTTACCGGGACCATGGATAAGCTGGGAGTGGAGCGCCGGCTGCTGACTGCGGGGACCAACAAGGGGTTCCTGGACCCCTTCTCTCCCCAGAATGCCCAACACAAGGAGCATGCCCAGCAGATGCTCAACGAAATTCACCAGCAATTCATCGATGTGGTGCGGCAAGGGCGGGGCAAGCGCCTGAAGGAGACTCCCGATATGTTTTCAGGCCTGATGTGGTCCGGTGCCCGGAGTCTGGAACTGGGGTTGGCGGACGCCTTTGGCACGGTGGAGTCCGTGGCCCGGGACGTGATCAAGGCCGAGGACATTCGCGACTACACGGTGAAACCCAATTTTGCCGAGAAGTTCGCACAGCGTTTCGGCGCCGACATGGCGGAAGGTGCGGCCAGCGCCCTGGTACGATTCAGCCTGAAATAGGCTCCAAGGGGGTCAGCTCCGCCGCCGGCTTGCCTGGCGGGACTCGCCCTCGGCCAGCAATAGAAACACCGTCGGGCGCCGCTCCATATCCGGCGTCGGCGATTTTTTCCACTGGGCCACGGTGCGGGTGGATATGGATTCCGAAGGCAGGGTGATATCCGTCGCCAGGCACAGCCGGGTCGTTCCCTGGCAGTGCTGGAGCAGGGCCTGGAACAGGGCGCCGTTGCGATAGGGTGTCTCGATGAACATCTGGGTCTGGTTATTCCGTCGGGAGTCCTGTTCGAGTTCCACGATCCGCTGCCCCCGTTCCGGCTCCCGCGCTGGCAGATAGCCATGAAATGCGAAACGCTGGCCCTCCAGGCCGGAGGCCATCAGGGCCAGCAGCAGGGAGGACGGGCCCACCAGGGGGCGTACCACGATGCCCAGTTCATGGGCGCGGCGCACCAGCAGGGCGCCAGGGTCGGCCACGCCAGGGCAGCCGGCCTCAGACATCAGGCCTAGGTCATGGTCGGCTATGAGCGGCGCCAGGAGGCGCTCCAGGTCGGCGGTGGTCGGTTGTTCGGGCAGGGCTTCGATGGCGATGTCCCGTAGGGGTGTCGGATGCTCCAGGCGCTTGAGTTCGGCCCGAGCCGTCTTGGCGTTCTCGACGACGAAATGGTCCACTTGGCAGACCCGCTCCCGGGTGCCGGCGGGAAGGAAAAGGGACCAGGGAATATCCCCCAGGGCAACGGGGATCAGATAAAGGGTTCCCGCCATCAGGGTAGTTCCAGCCCTTCGGCGCGCAGCATCTGGCACAGGGCGATCAGGGGCAGGCCCACCAGGGCGTTGGGGTCGTCACCGCGCATGGCCTCCATCAGGGAAATGCCCAGGCCCTCGGACTTGGCGCTGCCGGCGCAGTTGAGGGCGTCCTCCTTGTCCAGATAGCGGCCGATCTCGGCGTCGGACAGTTCGCGGAAATGCACCTCGGTGGGAATGCCTCGCACGTGGCTACGTCCGGTGGCAGTATTGAGCAAGCACAAACCGGTATGGAAAATCACCGCTTTTCCACTCATGGCCCGGAGCTGCTTGCTGGCATTCTCTCGTGTTTCCGGCTTGCCGAAACGCTGGTGTCCATGGAAGGCTACCTGGTCGCTGCCGATGATCAGGGCGCCGGGGAACCGGCTTGCGACCGCCTGGGCCTTGGCCAGCGCCAGTCGCTCCGCCGTGGCAGCAGGGGCTTCGCCAGTCAGGGGGGTCTCGTCGGTGTCCGGTGCGGCGGTTTCGAAAGGCAGTTGGAGCCTGGACAGCAGTTCCCGGCGAAAGGTGGAAGTGGAGGCGAGGACAAGCCGGCGCATGTTTCTGTTTTGACTAGGAAAGGGCCGGCATGATAGCATTCGCGCCCTTTATGTCGCAGAAGCCTAGACAGGATCTCTCCGGGACGGTTGTCGATAGTCTCGAATTCGCCCGGGACGGGGGCCGGATATTCGGCTCGATTCCAGTGGCGGCGCTGCTTCGACTGAGTGATGTGCTGGTGGATGATGCCGGTGCCTTGCGTTACGAGGTGCAGGGAGAGCGTGATCTTCAGGGGGCAAGCTTCCTGATGATCAACGTGGATGGCGAGGTGGTGTTGCGCTGTCAGCGCTGTCTGGAAGGAATGGCGGTTCCGCTGCATGTGGCGGCCCGACTTCGGCTGGTTGCTCCCGGCGCCCCGTGGCCCGAGGATGATCTGGAAGACGATAGTGCCGATGCCATCGAGGCCGAAAGTGAACTGGCTTTGCTGCCGCTGATCGAGGACGAGGTGTTGCTGGCATTGCCGCTGGTTCCCCGCCATGGGCGTTGTGAACCGCCCAGGCCGCTGAAGGATGAACAGGAGCCATCGCCGTTCGCGGTGCTGGCAAAGCTGAAGAAGCAGTAACGATTTAATGCAAGGAGTCTGAAATGGCCGTTCAACAGAACAAGAAGTCCCCCTCCAAACGTGGCATGCATCGTGCGCACGACTTCCTGACCAACCCGCCCCTGGCGGTGGAGCCCACCACCGGCGAGGCTCATCTGCGTCACCACATCTCCCCTTCCGGCGTTTATCGCGGCAAGAAGGTCATCAAGGCCAAGGGCGAATAATCCGCCGGATCGAAATGGCCGGATGCGTCGATCGCATTCGGCCTTTTTTCTTGATATCAATTCGATGGCGATAACCATCGCGGTGGATTGCATGGGGGGTGACCACGGTCCAGTGGTCACGATTCCTGCGACATTGGAATTTCTGCGGCGCGACGTCGGCAGTTCAGTCATCCTGGTGGGGCGGGAGGAGGTAGTTCGCCCCCTGGTGTCGTCCGCCGTGGCCGAATTCGGATCTCGTCTGACGCTTCGTCACGCCAGCGAGATGGTGGCCATGGACGAGCCCGTGGCCTCCGCCCTGCGCAACAAACGGGATTCCTCCATGCGGGTCTGTGCCAATCTGGTCAAGGATGGCACTGCGGATGCAGCCCTGTCTGCCGGCAACACCGGTGCCCTGATGGCGATTTCCCGTTTCGTCCTGAAAACCCTGCCTGGTATCGACAGGCCCGCCATCGCCGGCATCCTCCCGACCCATGACGGCCATGTCTATGTGCTGGATCTGGGGGCCAACGTGGATTGTCAGCCGGAGCACCTGTTGCAGTTCGGCATCATGGGATCGGTGCTGGTGTCCGTCCTGGAGCATCGGGAGCGCCCCAGCGTTGGACTGTTAAACATCGGCGAAGAAGACATCAAGGGCAACGGCATCGTCAAGCAGGCCGGAGAATTGCTAAGGGATAGCGGAATCAATTTCATCGGCAACGTCGAGGGCAACGACATCTTCAAGGGCACCGCCGATATCGTGGTCTGCGACGGCTTCGTGGGCAATGTGGTATTGAAGGCGTCGGAGGGCTTGGCGACCATGATTGCCGGCGGTCTGAAAGAGGAATTCTCCCGCAGCCTGTTGACCAAGCTTGCCGCTCTGATTTCGATGCCGGTGCTCAAGGCCTTCAAGCAGCGCTTCGATCATCGCGCCTACAATGGCGCCGGTCTGCTGGGACTCAATGGCATTGTTTTCAAGAGCCATGGCTCGGCCGATGCCTATGCTTTCCGTTGTGCCCTGGATCGTGCCGCCGAGGCGGCACGCAACGGGTTGACGGACAAAATTGTCAGCCGCATGGCCGCCATGACGGCCTCAACCGTTTCCGCTACCGCCACCGCATGAACCACGCAAAGATTACAGGCACCGGCAGCTATCTGCCGGGGGAACCGATCAGCAATGCCGCCCTGATCGCGGCCCATCAACTGGAATCCAACGACGACTGGATCGTTGATCGCACCGGCATCCGCTTCCGTTATCTGGCGCCGGCCGGCGTCGCTTCCAGCGACCTGGCCGCCGAAGCCTGCCGCCGGGCACTGGAGGCCGCCGGTCGCCGGCCGGACGAGGTGGACCTGATTATCGTCGCCACTTCCACGCCGGACTACATCTTCCCCAGCACGGCGGCCATTCTCCAGTCCAAGCTGGGCGTGGCCAATAATTCGCCGGCTTTCGACGTGCAGGCGGTGTGCACCGGTTTCGCCTACGCCCTGTCCATTGCCGAGAAATTCATCCGCGCTGGCGACACCCGCTGTGCCTTGGTGGTGGGCGCTGAAGTGTTCTCCCGCATCCTCGACTGGAAGGACCGGGGCACCTGCGTCCTGTTCGGCGATGGTGCCGGCGCCGTGGTGCTGGAAGCCAGCGATACGCCAGGAATTCTCTCCTCGGCCCTCCATGCCGACGGTTCCCATCACGGCATCCTGTCGGTGCCCGGCCACCTCTGTGGCGGTTTGCCCATCGGCGATCCCTTTCTGCGCATGGACGGGCAGGCCGTGTTCAAGTTTGCCGTGCGGGTCCTGGCAGAGGTGGCCCATGAAGTCCTGGAAATCGCCGGCAAGACCATCGAACAAGTGGATTGGCTGATTCCCCATCAGGCCAATGTCCGCATCATCCAGGCCACCGGCAAGAAACTGGGCCTGCCGGCGGAGAAATGCATCGTCACCGTGGATCGCCACGGCAATACCTCGGCGGCGTCCATTCCCCTGGCCCTGGACGAAGCGGTTCGGGCCGGCACCATCCAGCGGGGCGACACGATTCTGCTGGAAGGCGTAGGGGGCGGCTTCACCTGGGGCGCTTCCCTCCTTACCTTCTGATCTCCAAGAACGACATGAAATTTGCGCTCGTTTTTCCCGGCCAGGGCTCCCAGTCGGTGGGCATGATGAATGCCTATGGCGACAGCCCCGTGATCCGTGCCACCTTCGATGAGGCTTCCGCAGCCCTGGGGCGTGACCTCTGGCAACTGGCGGCGGAAGGCCCCGCCGAGGCCCTCAGTCAGACCGTGAACACCCAGCCCCTGATGCTCACTGCCGGTATCGCCGCCTGGCGCCTGTGGCTGGAAAAGGGCGGTGCCCTGCCGACCATGGTGGCGGGTCATAGCCTGGGGGAGTATTCGGCCCTGGTGGCGGCTGACGTGCTGTCTCTGAAGGATGCAGTGCCCCTGGTGGAACTGCGTGCCAAGGCCATGCAGGAAGCCGTGCCCGCAGGTACTGGTGCCATGGCCGCGATCCTGGGGCTGGACGTTGAAGCGATCAAGGCTGTCTGCGCTGAAAGTGCCCAGGGCGAGGTGGTGCAGGCCGTCAATTTCAATGCCCCGGAACAGACGGTGATCGCCGGCCATGCCGCCGCCGTACAGCGGGCCGCCGATGCCTGCAAGGCCAAGGGAGCCAAGCGGGCCGTGATGTTACCGGTATCCGCGCCCTTCCATTGCTCCCTGATGCAGCCCGCGGCCGAAAGGCTCAAGGAGCGGCTGGCGGCGCTGGATTTTTCCGCTCCCTCGATCCCAGTGGTCAATAACGTGGATGTGGCTGCGGTCAGTGATCCAGCTGGCATCAAGGACGCCCTGGTGCGCCAGGCCGCTGCCCCGGTTCGCTGGGTGGAAATCATGCGGGCCATGCAGGCGGCAGGCGTCAGTCATGTCTATGAGTGTGGTCCCGGCAAGGTGTTGGCCGGGGTGACCAAGCGCTGCGCCGACGGCTTGGTCGGTGGTGCCATGGCCGATCTGGCCGGAATCGAAGCGGCCCTGGCCGCCGTGGCGGGTTAAGGAACGGAATATGTTGAAAGGTCAGATTGTGCTGGTGACCGGCGCTTCCCGTGGGATCGGCCGTGCCATTGCCCTGGAACTGGGCGCCCAGGGCGCTACGGTGATCGGTACCGCCACCTCAGAGGAGGGCGCCACCGATATCCAGAAGGCTCTGGATGCCGCCGGCGTCATCGGCTGGGGCGCGGTGCTGAACGTGACCGATGGCGCTTCGGGCGAGGCCCTGATCGCGGAGATCGAGAAAAAATATGGTTCGGTGAGCGTGCTGGTCAATAATGCCGGCATTACCCGTGACAATCTGGCCATGCGGATGAAGGACGAAGAGTGGGATGCCGTGGCGGACACCAACCTGAAGTCGGTGTTCCGCATGTGCAAGCTGGTGATGCGCGGCATGATGAAGGCCCGATCCGGCCGCATCATCAATATCACCTCCGTGGTGGGGGCCGCCGGCAATCCGGGGCAGGCCAACTATGCCGCCGCCAAGGCCGGTGTGGCCGGCATGACCCGAGCACTGGCCCAGGAACTGGGCAGCCGCAACATTACGGTCAATTGCGTGGCCCCCGGTTTCATCGATACCGACATGACCCGTGCCTTGCCCGATGCCCAGCGGGACGCCCTGCTGGGCAAGATTCCCCTCAATCGTCTCGGCCAGGCCGACGAGGTGGCGGCGGTGGTGGCGTTTCTGGCCAGTCCCAGGGCTGGATACATCACCGGTTCCGAGTTGCATGTCAACGGCGGTATGTACATGTGTTGAACCCCTGTTGCCGAGACTGGCGCGGTAACGCTTTTTGGTAAACTAGCCAGGCTGTTGCGGCGTAACGCGATTTCTCGCGCCAGGCCCGACTTCTTTTTCTCACCACACCCGATAAATCAGGGAAGGAGCTACAAAATGGAGAATGTTGAACAACGCGTCAAGAAAATCGTCGCCGAGCAGTTGGGCGTAAACGAGGCCGACATCAAGAACGAGTCGTCCTTTGTGGATGATCTGGGCGCGGACTCCCTCGATACCGTGGAGCTGGTGATGGCCCTGGAGGAGGAATTCGAGTGCGAGATTCCCGACGAAGAGGCCGAAAAGATCACCACGGTCCAGCAGGCCATCGACTACGTCAACAACAACGTCAAGAAGTAATTTTCAGATCAGGAGTCCGCCTTGTCGCGTCGTAGAGTCGTCGTCACCGGCCTCGGCATCCTTTCGCCGGTCGGCAACACCATTTCCGAAGCCTGGGACAACATCGTCGCCGGCAAGAGCGGCATCGGCCCCATCACCCGGTTCGATGCCTCCGCTTTCTCGGTTCGGATCGCCGGGGAAGTCAGGGGCTTCGATGTCTCCGCCTATCTGTCTCCCAAGGAGGCGCGCCGCATGGATACCTTCATCCATTACGGCATGGCGGCCGGTATCCAGGCCATTAAGGATTCCGGTCTCACGGTCACCGAGCAGAACGCTGAACGCATTGGGGTCAACATCGGCTCCGGCATAGGCGGTCTGCCAATGATCGAGGATACCCACAACGATTATCTTGGCGGCGGTCCCCGCAAGATTTCGCCCTTTTTCATCCCCGGTACCATCATCAACATGATCTCGGGAAATCTGTCGATCATGTTCGGCCTGAAGGGACCCAACCTGGCCATGGTGACGGCCTGCACCACGGCCACCCACTGTATCGGCGAGTCGGCCCGGCTGATCGAGTATGGCGATGCCGACGTGATGGTCTGCGGCGGCGCCGAATCCACGGTCTCCCCCTTGGCCATCGGCGGTTTTGCTTCGGCCCGTGCACTGTCCACCCGCAACGACGATCCGGCCACGTCCAGCCGTCCCTGGGACAAGGACCGGGACGGCTTCGTGCTGGCCGAGGGGGCCGGTGTCCTAGTGCTGGAGGAGTATGAACATGCCAAGGCCCGTGGCGCCCGCATTTACGCGGAAGTGGCCGGCTATGGCATGAGTGCTGACGCCAACCACATGACTGCGCCCTGCGAGGACGGCGATGGAGGTCGCCGCTGCATGGTTGCCGCCATGAAGAACGCCCGGATGAATCCGGACGAGGTGGATTACATCAATGCCCATGGCACTTCCACGCCTCTGGGCGATCTGGCGGAAACCGTCGGTGTCAAGCGCTGCTTCGGCGACCATGCCAGGGAACTGGTGGTCAATTCCACCAAGTCCATGACCGGCCACCTGTTGGGGGCTGCCGGCGGTGTTGAAGCCGTATTTACCTCCCTGGCCCTGCACCACCAGATATCGCCTCCCACCATCAACCTCTTCAACCAGGATGAGCAATGCGACCTGGACTACTGCGCCAACACGGCGCGGAAGATGGAGATTCGGGCTGCCCTGTCCAACTCCTTCGGTTTTGGCGGGACCAACGGTACCCTCGCCCTGCGCCGGTTCTAGGAGTGCAGGGCAGTGCAACTGCCCATAACGATTGCTCTGCGGCCGTCAGCATCCCTGACGGCCGTTTTGCTTCTGGGCCACGGACTGGCCCTGGCGGCGGTATTTCCCTGCGACTTGCCTTTGGCCGGGAAAGGACTATTGATCCTCCTGCTGGTACTTTCTTCCTTCCACGCCGTGGCGCGCCACGCCTGGCATCGGGATGGCCCGGCTTCCCTCATCCTGCGCAGGGATGGTCGGATGGAGCTGGCCTGGGCCGACGACAGCAATCTTGAACTGGAGGTGGTTCCTCCGACCACCGTCCATGCCTGGTTGATTGTGTTGCGACTACGCACTGGCCGGCAGCAGAGAAACCTGGTGTTGCCTCCGGATGCCCTGGGTGTCGACAATCATCGGAAACTCCGGGTGTGGCTGTGCTGGAAAGCAGGAAATACCCAGGCATAGCCTGCGTTTTCCCGGGAAACGGATTGTTTTCCTCGCTAAAATGGACGAGACTTCCGGTACTCCCCACTAGATCGGCTGAGCTCAGTGGCCGGCCGCTTTCTCTTGAGAAGGAACACCCCATGCCGTCACGCTTCGGCCGCCTTCGCCTCCTGAGCCTGCTGTACTCCCTGATTGCCGTTTCAAGCATTGCTCAGGAAATTCCAAAATTTCCCATCTCCCGCTTCAATGTGGAGGGAAACACCCTCTTGTCGTCAGCCCAGGTCGAATCCCTTGTCCAGCCCTTCTCCGGCACTGAGAAGGATTTCGGCGATGTGCAGCGGGCACTGGAGGCCTTGGAGGAAGGTTACCGGAAGGAAGGCTACACCACAGTCTCGGTGCTGTTGCCGGAACAGGTGCTGGAACGAGGGGAGGTGCTGCTGCGGGTGGTGGAGGGCCGCATCAGCAAGGTGGATGTGACGAACAACGCGTTTTTTGATGCCGCCAACATCCGTGCTTCCCTGCCCGGCCTGCGGGAAGGCACATCTCCACGGGTGGATGACCTTTCCGCCAGCCTGAGGGTCGCCAACGAAAATCCCGCCAAGAAAATTGCTTTGCAACTGACACCCGGCGACCAGGAAGACGAGGTCATTGCCAAGCTCAAAGTCACCGACGAGAAGCTTTGGAAGGCCGGCATGACGGTGGACAACACGGGTACCGCGCAAACGGGCCAGAACCGGCTGGGCCTAAGTTACCAGCACGCCAACCTCTGGAACCGCGACCATGTGCTGACCCTTCAGTACCAGACTTCCCCAGGGCAGCATGCCAGCGACGTCAAGGTCTATGCCCTGGCTTACCGACTGCCCCTATACGGAATGGGAGACAGTCTGGACCTCTACACCACGGACTCCAATGTCAACGCCGGCTCCATTGCGGTAGGTCCCTTCGACTTGGCCATCACCGGCAAGGGCAAGTCCTTCGGCGCCCGTTACACCTGGAACCTGAAGCGCCGGGGTGACTACGAGCACAACGTCGTCTTCGGCCTGGAAGAGAAGAAATTCGAGAACAGCATCGGGGTGGGGGCATTGCAACTGGGTAATGACCTGGACATCCGTCCTCTGTCGGTGCAGTACTCGGGCAAGCTGGCGCAGCCGGGCAGCGAATTCAGTTTTTACGGCACCTATGTACATAACCTGCCCGGCGGCGGCAATGGGGATCAGGCGGCCATCAGCAAGGCACGGGCCGGGGCGGACGCCGAGTATCAGGTGGTGCGGGGTGGCTTGACCCTGAGCCGCACCCTGGGCGCCGACTGGCAGGCTCGGCTGGCCGTCACTGCCCAATGGGCCGATAAGCCCCTGATACCCGGTGAGCAGTTCGGCGTGGGTGGCGCTGCCTCGGTACGGGGCTTCCTGGAGCGGGAAGTCGCCTCCGACAAGGGCCAGCAGGCCAGTCTGGAACTCTATTCGCCGGAGCTCTGTGCGGGCTTTTCCTCCGCTCAACGCTGCCGCGCGCTGGCTTTTTACGATCTTGGCTCGGTCTATCGGATCAAGCCTCTCCCCGGGGAACAGGCTCGGGAACATATTTCAAGTCTGGGTGTCGGCCTGCGCTGGGCTTACACCAAGGATGCCGCCTTTCAGGCCGATTACGCCAAGGTACAAAACCCCGGTGGCGCGGTGAAGCGGGGGGATTGGCGGGTTCATGCCCGCTTTGGCTACTTTTTCTGAAAGCCAATTGTGTCACGCCGGATTTTGGGGTTTGGAACTAAGATCAGTGTGGGATTTTGCCCCTCGGAGAGGTGGCTGTTTCAATTTTGGGTAGGGGAATGACCATGAAAGCCAGGTCAGCCAGGAATCAAACCGCCACATTACGGGATTCGTTGCGTCCGCGCCTGATGGCGCTGGCGGTCGCGTCCTGCTTCGCCACGGCACCGGCCTGGTCCATGCCCTCCGGTCCCCAGGTGGTGGCAGGCTCAGCCTCCTTCAGCCAGAGCGGCAACACCCTCAGCATTACCAACGTCCCCGGCACTATCATCAACTGGCAGAGCTTTTCTGTCTCCCCCCTGGAAACCACCCGGTTCCTGCAACAGAACAACCTTTCCGCCATCCTCAATCGGGTCACCGGACCCGATGCCTCCCAGATTCTGGGTGCCTTGCAATCCAACGGCCGCGTCTACCTGATCAACCCCAATGGGATTGCTTTCGGTCCCGGCGCACGGGTGGATACCCAGGGCCTGATCGCCTCTACCCTCAACATTTCCGACAAGGACTTCCTTGCCGGCAAGCTCAACTTCGAAGCCGGCGCCGTAGCCGGCGGCATCCGCAATGAAGGTGTGTTGCAGACCCCCAGGGGTGGCAGCATTTACCTGGTGGCATCAGACATCGAGAACGCCGGCATCATCCATAGCCCCGGCGGCGAAGTGATCCTGGCTGCCGGTGGCAGCGTACAACTGGTGGAAGCCGGCCACCCCGACATCCAGGTGGTGGTTTCGGCTCCCGAGAACAAGGCGGTCAACCTGGGGCAGATCGTCACTGAGGCCGGTCGCACCAGCCTTTTCGGCGCCGTGTTGCAACAGAAGGGACGGGTTTCCGCCGATGCGGTGGAGACCGACGAATTCGGTCGCATTGTGTTCCGGGCCAGCAAGCGCCTGGAACTGGACAGCGGCAGCAGCACCTCTGCCGACGGGCTGAACCGGGGCGGCGAGGTCATTATGCAAGGGGGCGATGCGCTGATCGCCAAAGGGACCATCAGCACTCAGGCCAGCGCACCCGATGGCAAGGGCGGCTTTGTCGATACCTCGGCGCGGTGGCTGGATATCAATCAGGCCAAGGTCAATGTAGGCAAGGGTGGCACCTGGCTGATCGACCCCTACGACATCGAGATTGTCGCGGCAGTGGCTCAGTACGGTGGGCTTGAATCCTACGGCGGGGCAACGGTGAACTACGGCGGTGATTCGCTGACCCAGATTCTGGCCTCGACCATCGTTGGCCAACTGGATGGCGGTGCCAATGTGGTCATTGACACCGCCTATGCGCCGGGTGGCGGTACCAACGCCGGTTCCGATGCCGGCAACATCACGGTCAGCAGCGCCATTGCCAGCGTGCCTACGGGCAGTAACCAGTACCTGACCCTGAAGGCCAACAACAATATCGTCGTCAATGCGGATATCACTTCCACGGGGAATCCCCTGGCGATCAATTTGATCGCGGATCAGGATAGCAACGGCGCGGGCAGCATCACAGTGGCTGGGAGCGTTTCCCTGGTAGCCAATAACGCCAACGTCACCTTCTCTGCCGCCCAGGGCATCGCTATTGGTGCGAACGCCAAGGTCAGTACGGTCAATATTGCGGATTCCGGCGGTGGACAGTCTGACCTGAGTCTGACCGCGAATGCCTATGGTGGGACTACTGGCGACTTTTTGTTGAACTCTGGTGCCCGGTTGCTCACTGGCAGGGATGCCCTGGTCAAAGGTAGCAACATCACCATCGCGGGACAGATCGAGCGCCGCTCGGGTTATGTGGGCCAGTCAGCGGCAAATCTTCTGGCAGACCAGGACGTCCTTCTCACCGGTGCTATTCGTGACTACAGCGAACAGGGCATGGATGTCGCTCTGAATTCCAGGGTGCAGGATGGCGCGACGGGTGCCATTAAGGTCAGTGGTGTCGGCAGCGCAATCAAGACCTACGGCGGCGACATCAAAATGGTGGGTGGGAGTTCCGGCACTGGTGCGGCTGTGGGGCATGGTGGCGTATTGCTGGACGGTGTGTATATCTCGGGTGCCACACTGGATTCCGGTGGAGGCAACATTACCCTCAAGGGTACGGGGACTGCTGGTACGTCCGAGGCAAATGGTGTCTTTGTCGATGGATCCAGTCTGTCTTCCGCCGGCGGGACGGTGAGCATTACCGGCACCGGCGGTGCCGGTACGACATTCAACGATGGTGTGGATATTTCCACCAGTTCCTCCATTACTACCACGACCGGCGGCATCTCTGTTTTTGGTACTTCCGGTGCTGGATCCGGGGTTTCCAATCACGGTGTCAACATCAATAACACGACGACGCTGAGCACTGGCAATGGGGCGATTTCCATCGTTGGCTATGGCGCTGGGGTTGGTGGGCAGAGCGCCGGGATACAGGTTGGCGTGGGGTCCATGGTCACATCCAGCGGCACTGGCGCGGTGTCCCTCGCGGGCTATGGCGGTTCCTCCAACAGCAGCCCCGGCATCAACATCATGTCCAGCTCCACGGTTCGTGGAACCAATGGGAATTTGACGGTTTCTGGTTATGCCAGTAATACCGGCAGCGGAGGAATGGACGGGGTACGCATTCAGAACGGTGTCGGCGCCGAGACCTTTGTCGGCTCTCTCGGTACGGGTACCGTCACCATTCTGGGTGTCGGCGGTTCCGGCGGCGGCGGCGGGGTGGATGTCTATACCACGAACTCTTATGGGGACATCAAGATTTCCTCCGCCAGTGTTGCCGCCAGTATCTCCATCGACGGGACATCCAACAGCGGGAGTGCCGGCGTCAGCATCAGCATTGGCGACCACGCCGCCAGCGGGGTGCTGTCTTCTGCCGGGGCGCCCATATCCCTGGGGGGGACGAGTTCCACCGGCAACGGCCTTTTCCTGGACAACAACTATGGCGGCGCGGCCTGGATTCTGGGCGGATCCAATGCCGGCGATCTTACCCTGAAGGCCGGCAGCGGCTCGGGTGACGCCATCTCCATCGACACCAACATCACCGTCAGCGGCGCGGCGGCCAGCAAGATCATCCTTGAACCCATGAGCACGTCCACCAACGTGTCCCTGGGGCTTGGCGCCAGCGGAGGCTTCGCGTTATCCGATATCGAACTGGCGGACATCAGCGGTTTCGGCACCTGGCGGATTGGCACCAGTAATGGGAGCAATGGGTTGAACCTTGCCGGAGACGTGAATGCCGGCACGGCGAAACTCCATCTCAAGGCAGGAAGTGGCGGTGTGACCCAGACCCAGGACAAGATCATCACCGCCGGTGGCTTGGCAGTCAGCTCCCTGGGCAACGTGGTACTGAACAATTTCAGCGGTGGCGGCTCTGGTCACGCAGTCACTACCCTCGCGGCGGAAGTTGGCGATAACAGCAATCAGGAAAACCATTTCTACTTCACTGCCGCGAACGGCCTGACGGTGGGCGAGGTGGATACCCTGACTGCGGCCAATGGCTATGGAGGCATCTCGATCGCCATAGGGGCGGGTAATTACACCGCAGGCACCGACGACGGCGTGATCATGCTGAAGACCCTGGGCACCAGCGCTCCGCCCATCGCCCAGACGGCCAATGGCCTGTTGTCGGGGCGGGCGGTTTATTTGAGCGCAACGGGTACCGGCGGCACCATCACCCTGACGGAAGCCAATCCCACGGGAATCGTTGCGGCCACGGCTTATGGCGGCATCGCATACAGCAGCGCGAACGATATCTTCCTCACCACGATCGACACCTTTGGTAATGGCATCACCTCCACGAACGGTGGCGCCATCACGCTTTCTTCGGGCGGGAATATTGTCCAGGATGCGGGCTATGGTGGGCTGACGACCACAGGCAATGTCAGTCTGGCTGCCGTGGGGTCCGTGATCGATATCTCCAACGCGATCAATGCGTTCAGTGGCGACCTTTACGCCGTGGCATCGGGTGTCGCCACGGGGGGGGTCAAGGTGAAGAACACAGCGGCCATCACGGTCAATAGCGCAGTCAGGGCCTATGGCGGTGGCGTATGGCTGGACAACGGTGCCAACAGCGTTTCCCTGGGTGCCTCCGGGGTGGTCCAGGGGATAGGAGACGGTGTGGCGGTCCTGGCGGACAGCGTCAGCCTGGGGGGCGCATCGGCGCTGATCAAGGCCGGGGCTGGCGATGTCATGCTCATGACCGACAATCTCTCCATAGGGAGTGGGACGGTGGAGTCCACCGCGGGCGGCGTGCATATCCTGCCCAGGAGTTCCGGGAAAGAGATCGAAATCAACACGGGCGCCTGTACGGCGGGGCGACTGTGCTTGCAGAGCGCGGATATAGACAGCGCCTCCATCGTTGCCGGCGAACTGGCCATGGGTTACGACAACACGGGCAATGCGTCTCCCTTCCCTTCGGTGACCCTCCCCGCATCGGGCAGCATCTATATCAATGATGCGATCAATCGGGGCGCGGGTGATCTGTATCTCATGAGTGGTGGAATCATTTCCCAATTAGGTGCGGCGCCAGGGGCGATCACCGCCGACGCGCTGGGGGCGCGGGGTACTTCGGTTTCCCTGTGGCATTCCACGGGCAATCTGGTCAACACTTTCCTGGCGGAGTCCACCGGTGGATCCATCACCATGTTGAATGGCCAGGCCTTGACTGTCGGTACCGTCACGCCCTTCGGCGATGTCACCCCCATCGGTGGTGTACATGCATACGGTGGCGGCATTACGGTGCAGACCAGCACCGGCAACCTGATCGTGAATGCTCCCATATCCATCCAGGGAACCAATGGGGGGATGCTTAATCTCGTCGCAGGCAATGGGACAACGACCATTGGCGCTGCCTTGACTACCAGTGGCAGTACCCTGGATGGCGGGATCAGCATTTCCGGCAGCGGCGGCGTCAATATCAATTCCAGCGTCACTGCAGATGGCGCAGAAGGTTATGTCAGCGTCAGCAGCTCGGCGGGCAATATCCAGGTGACGGCGCCGGTGTACGCGTCCGGTACCACCGGGTACGCTTCACTTGTCGCTTCTTCCGGGGCGATCACGGTGAACGGCACCTCGGGGCGAGTCGCCGGGGATACCACGGTTACCCTGAACGCGGGCGCGGGCTCGATCAACCTCAGTTCGACTTCCGGTTCGGGTGTCATCCATGGAGTAACGGGTGTCAGCCTGACGGCTACCGGGGCCACCAGCGACATCATTGCCAACCCGTCGTCGAGCCTTGTCCTGGCCGACACCACCACCGGCAACATCAGCTTTCTGGCGGGTAGGGACATCAAGCTTGGCACCAATGCAAACGGCTCCTATGCAGATATTTTCGCCAGCACCAGCGGAACGGTCACCTTGGATGCCGTGCGCGACATCCTGGTAGATAACTTCACTTATGTCTGGTCGGGGAGTGGCAACGTGACATTGGCCGCCGGTCGTGATCTCACCATCCGCTCATCGGTAAACTCGACTCCCTCCTGGGTCTGGGTCAATGGTTCGTCCAATCTGTATCTGACGGCCACGACCGGCAGCATCAGCGTGCCTGCCGTCGGCAGCGGGGAATTTGGCGGGCATGTTTCTACCGGTGCCGGCGGCACGCTGTACGCCACGGCGGCAACGGGCATCTCCCTGACCAACAGCAGCAATGCCGTCTCGAAATTCTCTGCGGATAACGGGAGCGGGAATATTGTCCTGAACAACACGGCGTCGCCCTTGACCGTCATGCAGATAACCAATGACAGCGGCAATGTCACCATCGACAATACCGGAGAGGTGGTTATTGCCGACACCAGTTGCGATTGTTATGACGATATCTATGCCCCCCTGGGAAGTGTTTCCATCACGGCCCACAGCCCCCTGACGCTCAATGCGTTGGCCACCATCTATGGCGGCACCGGTGTGGCCCTGACGGCAGGCAATGACGGACTCCTGACCCTGGCGAGCACCAGCGGCATTACTTCCGGTGGGAGCGTAGTGCTTACCGGTGGCACAGTCAGTAATTCCGCTTCGATCGAGAACACCAGCAGCAATCCCTTGACGCCGACCATTACCCAGACCGCGGCGCCGACGGCGCCCACCCTGGCGCAATGTACCGCGGACCCGACGATTTCCGGCTGCTCGACGGTGCTGCCAAGTCTGACAACCTGTACCACTGCGCCGACTACGGCGGGTTGCAGTGCGGTGCTGCCGACCCTGGCCAGTTGCGAGGCGACGCCGACGCTGGCAGGCTGTTCCGCGGTGCTGCCATCCCTGGCGACCTGTACGACTGCGCCAACCACGGCAGGTTGTACGGCAGTACTACCCACTGTGGAGAGTTGTGCTACGACGCCGACCCTTGCGGGTTGCACGGCGGTGTTGCCGACGGTGGAAAGCTGCACGACGACGCCGACCCTTGCGGGTTGCACGGCGGTGTTGCCGACCTTGGCAAGCTGCACGACGACGCCGACGCTTGCAGGTTGCACAGCGGTGTTGCCGACGGTGGAAAGCTGCACGACGACGCCGACCCTTGCGGGTTGCACGGCGGTGTTGCCGACGGTGGAAAGCTGCACGACGACGCCGACCCTTGCGGGTTGCACGGCGGTGTTGCCGACCTTGGCAAGTTGCGCGACGACGCCGACGCTTGCGGGTTGCACGGCGGTATTGCCGACGGTGGAAAGCTGCACGACGACGCCGACGCTTGCAGGTTGCACGGCGGTGTTGCCGACCTTGGCAAGTTGTACGACGACACCGACCCTGGCGGGTTGCACGGCGGTGTTGCCGACGGTGGCAAGCTGTACGACGACGCCGACGCTTGCGGGTTGCAGCGCGGTGCTGCCGACGTTGGCAAGTTGCGCGGCGACGCCGACCCTGGCGGGTTGTTCCGCGGTGCTGCCAAGTCTGGCGATTTGTACGACTGCGCCGACCACGGCGGGTTGCAGTGCGGTGTTGCCCACCGTGGATAGCTGCGTGACGAATCCGACGCTTGCGGGTTGCAGCGCGGTGCTGCCGACGCTGGCGAGTTGCGCGACGACGCCGACCCTGGCGGGTTGTTCCGTGGTGCTGCCGAGTCTGGACACCTGCACCACCGCGCCGACGACGGCAGGTTGCAGCGCGGTGCTGCCATCCCTGGCAAGTTGCACGGCCAATGCTTCATTGCCTGGCTGCTCCGTGGTGCTGCCGTCATCGGATCAGTCCACCGCTGAACAACTGGCCTGCCTGACGAGTGCCTCCGGTTGCAGTGGAGGTTCTTCGACCGATGGTGGGACCTCGTCGGATGATACCGTCAAGACGGTTGTCAATCAGATCGAACAGGCCGAACAGACGATTACCAAGGAAACCAATATTTCCTCCACCCAGCCCCAGCAACTTGCCAGTACCAGCGGTGGGGGAGGCGGGGCACCGCTGGGGACCAGTAACGGTGGTGGTGGCGGAGAGAAATCCTCCACCAGCAAGGCGGATTCATCCGGCGAAGGCCAGCCTTCCGGCCAGAAGAAGGAAGAGGATAAGGATGACAAGGACAAGAAGAAGTCCGAGCAGACAGGTGGCGCATCCGGCAAAAAACAGGAGAGCAGCAATGCGAAGACCTACTGCAATTAAGGAAACGCTGAACAAGTCCCCAACCGTTCGGGCTGAGCCTGTCGAAGCCCAGTATTGGCGCGGCTTGCACTTCGACAAGCTCAGTGCGAACGGACTTGTTCAGCATTTTCTTAAGCTGCTACTGCTGTCGCTGCTGTCTTTGTGGGTGGCGCCGGCCCTGGCGGAAGTCGCCGGCCGGGTGACCAATATCTCCGGCCCCCTGTTCGCCGTCAAGAGTGATGGCTCCCGGCGGGTACTCTCGGTGGCATCCACCGTGGAACAGGGAGATACCTTGGTGACCGCCGACAAGACCTATGCCAAGGTCAAGTTTGCAGACCAGGCAGAGGTCACCATGAAACCCGACAGCCAGATGCGGATCGACACCTTTAGCTTCGATCAAAAGGCCCCGGAAAAGGACAGCGCGGTATTTGGACTGCTCAAGGGTGCCTTGCGGACCATCACCGGTCTGGTGGGCAAGCGTGGCAATCAGGATGCCTACCGTTTGCAGACGGCTACCGCGACCATCGGCATTAGGGGCACTATTTACGGGGCGACCGTCTGCATACCCGGCGCGTGCGGGGGCTTGCCCCCTGGCACTTATGTGGATGTGATCGACGGTAAGGTGATGGTTGCGCCGCCGCCGCTGCCGCCCCTGCCCCCCGGTGTGCAACCGCCGCCACTGCCTCCACCCATCGTGCTGAGCGCGGGGCAGTTCGGCTTTGTGCCACCCGCCGGCCCACCCCAGCAACTTCCCGGTGATCCCGGGGTGAACAAGAACTTCACTCCTCCGGCTTCCTTCCAGTCCAGCAGCAACGAAGGGCCAAAAACCGCCGGCAGTGACACGGCGGGCAAGAAGGACGATAAATCGGATCAGAAGGACGAAAGCAAGAAGGACGATAAAAAAGACGACAAGAAGGACGACAAGAAGGACGACAAGAAAGACGACAAGAAAGACGACAAGAAAGACGAGTCTCAGGAAAAGAAGAAGAATGTAGATTGCGAGGTGAGGTAGGTCTTGGCTGAAGGGGGAGCAGCGAACCCGCGCCCGATTGAGTTTGCCAATGCCCTGGGTCGCCATGCGTGGCCGGGGATTGCGACCGACCGGGGTGCGCAGTTGCTGGCCCTCCAGTTTCAACTGGAGCGCTCCCAGTGGTGGACGCCGGAGCGCATCCACATGCGGCAGCAGTCCCAGTTGGCCTTGCTGCTGCAACATGCGGCATCCACCGTTCCCTACTATCGAGAAGTCTGGCAAGCCGAAGGAGGCCTATCGCCTCCGGTAACGGAATTTGGAAGGCTGCCAGAGCTGTCCCGTTTCCAGGTGCAGGAATTCTTTGCCGAACTGGTCAGCAACTCACCGCCTCCGGCCCATGGCGGGATCAGTGAGCAATTCACCTCGGGTTCCCTGGGGACACCGCTACGTTTTCTGGCTTCCGAGCTCCATGGATTCCTCTGGCATGGCCTGACCTTGCGCGACCATCTCTGGCATGGCCGCGATCTGCAAGCAAAACTGGCAGCGATCCGTACCAAGGTGGCGGAAACCAGCCTTCCCAACTGGGGTGGCCTGTTGACCGAGGCGGTGACCACCGGTCCCTGCATCACCCTGAACATTGGCAACGATATTGACGATCAGGCCCACTGGCTGCTACACCATCGCCCGGCCTACCTGATCACTCATCCCTCCAACGCCAGGGCCTTGGCCCTGCATTTTCTGCGGGGCGATGTTGGCGGGCTGGACTCCATTCTTGAAGTCAGAGTTTATGGAGAAAGTGTTCCCGCAGATTTGGCCAGCCTGGTTCAGCGGGCCTGGGGTGCCCGACTGAGCGCCACCTACAGTTCCGAAGAGTGCGGCTACATCGCCCTGCAATGTCCGGTGAGCGGGCTCTATCATGTCCAGTCCGAGCATGTCCTGGTTGAGGTGCTGGATGATGATGGGGCTTCCTGTGCCGTGGGTGAGACCGGTCGGGTGGTGGTGACTCCCTTGCACAATTTCGCGATGCCTCTGATTCGCTATGCCATCGGTGACTATGCCGAGGTGGGGCCGGTCTGCCCCTGCGGCCGGGGTCTGCCTACCCTGGCGAAAATCCACGGGCGTTTGCGCAATATGTTGTGCCGACCCGATGGCCAAAGCCACTGGCCCAGCTTCCCCGCCGAAATGTGGCTGGCGGTGGCGCCGGTGCGCCAATTTCGCCTGATTCAGCATCGCCTGGACCTGATCGAAATCCGCTATGTGATGGAGCGTCCCTTGCTGCCCGACGAGACCATCCGGCTGGAGTCGGCCCTGGAACAGCATCTGGGCCATCCCTTCCGGTTCGAATGGATTCGTGTACCCCGACTTGAGCCGTCGGTGAATCACAAGTACGAGGATTTCGTCAGTGAAATCCCGTCAGGCTGAATTTCAGAGCTGTGCCAGAAGGTAGTTCAAGGTCAAGTTGTCCATCAGCGCGGAGCCGGTGGAGATGAACACCTGACGCTGATGGCCGGGGGCATCGGCGTCGTCTGACACACGTCCGGCCAGGCGAGCCAGCCAGGCTGTGGGCAGATCACCATCCAGCAGTCCTCCATCGCGCCAGGCCAGCAGGTCTCCATAGTCCATGGAATCCAAGGACTCGCAGCACAGCTCGGCCGCGGAGACCCAATCGTCGGTAAGTTCCCGCTGATGGCGGGAATCGGCGCCTAGACTGATGACCAGTGGGGCATCGGTATGTCGGGGGGAAAAGAACGGTGCCTCGCTGGTGGTGGTGAGCACTACGACATCTTCTCCCCTTGCCATCGCTCCAGGTTCGACCATCTTGATGGCCACTCCGGGATGGCGATGACGCAATAGTTCCGCCAATTCCTGGACCCGGCCCTGGTTGCGATCCGTGAGGCGGAGTTCCGAAAAGGCCAGAGTTTCCAGTGCCAGCAGGGCTGTGTAGGTACCGACCTTGCCGGCGCCGACAATACGCAGGCAACCTTGCCCTGCATGGTGAGAACGCATGGCGAGAGCCGCGCAGGCACCGGTACGCAGGGACGACAGCAGATTGGCGTCGGCCATGTGCGTGACAAAATTCTCCACAGGGTCCAACACCATTGCCTTGCCCACGGTGATTTGACCAGGGACGATGCGCTGGTTCAGATTGGTACCCACCACCTTCACGGTCTTGAATGGGACGCCGTTGGTCAGAGTGATACAGGGCATGATGCGGAAGTCACCCTGCAGCGGTCCATCCTCGAAAATCTGCTTTTCCGGTAGTTGAAGAGAAATGCTGCCATCGGCCACGGCGCTTAGGCGTTGCCAGAGAAAATCGAGGTAGTTCGCCGGTGCAGAGAGCAGGGTTTGGTGGATTTCCACGTCACCGAGATACCGGCAGGGCTCTGGTGCTGGTGCGATGAAGCGCAGCAAGAGATCGTCAGTGTGGGACATGATGGAAACTAAAGTCCCGGCGGTTGCAGGACCGTGTTCCGTGCGTTGGCGAGGGGGGCGGGATAGTCCCGGCTGTAGTGCAGGCCCCGGCTTTCCTTGCGCTGCTGGGCACTGCGGATGATCAGGTGGGCGGTGAGTACCAGGTTGCGTAGCTCGATCAGGTCGTTGCTGACGCGGAAGTTGGCGTAGTACTCGCTGATTTCGTCCTCCAGCAGGCAGATGCGATGCATGGCCCGCTCCAGGCGCTTGTTGGTGCGGACGATGCCCACGTAGTCCCACATGAAGCGGCGCAACTCGTCCCAGTTGTGGGAGATAACCACTTCCTCGTCGGCATCGGTGACCCGGCTTTCATCCCAGAGGGGCAGGTCGGGGATGCTCAATAGCGCCTGCTGGCCAATGTCTTTGGCGGCCGCTTCGGCCAGGACCACGCATTCGAGCAGAGAGTTGCTGGCCAGGCGGTTGGCGCCGTGGAGACCAGTGCAGGCAGTTTCGCCGATGGCATAGAGGCCGTCGATGTCGGTACGGGCCGTCAGGTCGGTGACCACACCGCCGCAGGTGAAGTGGGCGGCGGGCACCACTGGGATCCATTCCTTGGCGATGTCGATGCCAAGTCCCTGGCAATAGGCATGGATGTTGGGAAAGTGGCTTTTGAGAAAATCCGCCGGCTTGTGGGTAATGTCCAGAAACACGCAATCCACGCCATGGCGCTTCATTTCGAAGTCGATGGCACGGGCCACCACATCCCGGGTCGCCAACTCGGCCCGGGGGTCGTGGTCCGGCATGAAGCGGGTGCCGTCGGGCAGGCGCAGCAGGGCACCTTCGCCTCGCACCGCTTCCGAGATCAGGAAGGACTTGGCCTTGGGGTGGTACAGGCAGGTAGGGTGGAACTGAATGAACTCCATGTTTTCCACCCGGCAACCGGCCCGCCAGGCCATGGCGATACCGTCTCCCGTTGAGGTGTCCGGGTTGGTGGTGTAGAGGTAGACCTTACCGGCGCCGCCTGCGGCCAACACCGTGAAGGAAGCCCCGACGGTAATGACTTGGTCATTTTCGATATCGAGCAAATAGGCGCCCCAGCAGCGGTTGTCCTTCAAACCTAGCTTGCCGCCGATGATCAGGTCCACCGCGATGGTGTTTTCCAAAATTGTGATATTGGGATGGGTCCGGACCTTCTCGGTCAGGGTGCGCTGGACGGCAGCGCCGGTAGCGTCGGCCGCGTGAATGATGCGACGCTGGCTGTGGCCGCCTTCGCGGGTCAGGTGAAAACCGAATTCGGAATCGTCTCGGGTGAATGGCACACCCTGGTCGATCAGCCACTGGATCGCCTGGCGGCTGTTCTCCACCACGAAGCGGGTGGCTTCCGGGTCGCACAGACCGGCGCCGGCGACCAGGGTGTCATCGATATGGCTGGCGATGGAGTCCGCCTCGTCCAGCACGGCGGCGATGCCGCCCTGGGCCCAGGAGGACGCTGAGTCGTCGAGGTGGCGTTTGGTGATCAGGGCGACACGATGGGTCTGGGCCAGCCGCAAGGCCAGGGACTGGCCGGCCAGTCCGCTGCCGAGGATCAGGACGTCGAAGTGGGCAATGGGAGAGGAATTCATGGCCCGGCGAATATACCACTGCCCAATACCCTTATTCGTCCAGGAACTATCCGCGATTCGATCTGTCTTTCTGGCAGTGGCTGATGCCGTCATGCCGCGGGGCGACAGGGCGGGCCGGGAAGTTATACTTCGAGCTTGGTCCAGCAAGGATCGCACGAATGTATAGGTGAAATGGGAGACCGCGAGGCGGATCAGGCGCTGGTGGAGCGCGTTCAGGCAGGTGACAAACAGGCTTTCGGCCTGCTCGTCACCAAGTATCAGCGCAAGTTGCTGAGGCTGGTGTCACGCCTGGTACGGGATCCGGGAGAAGCGGAAGACGTGACTCAGGAGGCATTCATCAAGGCCTATCGGGCCTTGCCCAGTTTTCGAGGTGACAGTGCTTTCTACACCTGGCTGTATCGAATCGGCGTGAATACGGCGAAGAACTGGCTGGCATCCCAGGGCCAGCGCGCCAAGTTGACGGCACAGGTGGATAGCGAGGAGGCGGAAACCTTTGAGGGCGGTGGTCTGCTGCGGGATGTGAATACCCCCGAACGGGTGCTGATGTCCAAGCAGATCGCGGAGACGGTAAATCGGGCCATGGATCGGCTGCCGGATGACTTGCGGTCGGCCATTGCCCTGCGAGAGATCGATGGCATGAGTTACGAGGAAATCGCCGAGATCATGGACTGTCCGATCGGAACGGTACGTAGCCGGATATTCCGTGCGCGGGAAGCAATTGCGAAGGAATTGCGCCCCCTGCTGGATACGGCACCGGATAGGAGGTGGTAAGGATGGAGACACGACTTTCAGCCCTGCTGGACGGTGAGTTGGATCAGGACGAGTCGGCGCTGGTGCTGGACATGCTGCGCCAACCGGGTGATGCCCATGAGGCGGTCGGCATCTATCATCTGATCGGCGATGCCCTGCGCGGTGAGCCCCGTCTGGATGCGGACTTGACGGCCTCGGTGATGACCATGCTGGCGCAGGAGCCGACGGTGCTGGCGCCGCGTATTCGTCGCCACCGGCTACGTCCGGCCGCACTGGCCCTGGCGGCGTCGGCGGCGGGTGTGGCGGTGGTGGCGTGGCTGGCTCTGGCCCCTCAGGCCCAGACGGATCAATTGACCCGGCCGCAGGCAATGGTCCCGGTCCAGGTGGCGAGTTCCCGGGGATTGGTGACCCAAGAGGCATCTCCGGACATGCAGGAATATCTGATCGCCCATCAGCTTCACAGTTCCACCCTGGGATTGGGCAGCAGCGTTCGCGAGATACGTCCGGTCTCCTTCAGCGTGGCGGGCGCCGGCAAATGATGCCTTGGCGCTGCTTGCTGCTCTGTCTTGCGAGTTGGAGCCTTGCTCCTGGTGCCCTGGCGGAAAATACGCCCGATACCTTGCAGTGGCTGCAAAAGGTTGCCAACTCGGCCCGCCGGTTGAACTACAGCGGTGTCTTCGTCTATCAGGAAGGCAGTCGTTCGGAAACTTCCCGCATCGCCCATCTGCTGGAAAACGGCCGTGAACTGGAACGAACGGAAACTCTGGACGACAGTCCCCGCGAAGTGGTGCGGGAGGGGGACGAAATCAAATGCTATATCCCGGATCAGCGTCTGCTGGTGATGGAACGCAGCAAGGGTCGGCGCAGCTTTCCTGCGGTACTGCCGGAACGGCTCACCACCCTCACCGATTACTACAACATCCGCCGGGGCCCGCCGGGACGGGTGGCAGGCTTCGATGCCCAGACCATCCTGGTGGACCCCAAGGATGAATTGCGCTACCGCCGGCAGTTCTGGGTGGAAGCCCAGAGCGGCTTGATGCTCAAGGCCAGCCTGCTGGATGAGGGCGGCAATCCCAGGGAGAGCTTTACCTTTACCGAGGTGCGCATCGGCGGGCCGGTTGATCGGGAGTCCCTGAAGGTCCATGCCAGATTGAAGGGTGGCGACTGGCGGGTTCATGACACCCGTTCCCGGGACATGACCCCGGATGATGATGAATGGGTTTTTCGTGCCCCATTGCCGGGTTTCCACCGGATGTCGGGAATGAAGCGCAAATCCCGGAGGGATGGCAATGAAATGACCCACCTGGTGTTTTCCGATGGCCTGGCGGCAATATCGGTTTTCATCAAGCCCCTGGATCTGGCCAGTCCCAGGCCGGAGTCGGGTGTCTTTGCCATGGGTGCGGTCAATGTCTATAAGCGGCTCCTGGGGAATCATCTATTGACTGCTCTGGGGGATGTGCCTCCGGTAGCCCTGGTAAGACTGGTGGATGGAATCGAGGCACGCAGGAAATGAGTACGGTCGAGGCGGTGGTGTCCGGGTTGGAGAATGGCATGGCGGTGGTGGACGTGGCCCGTACCAGTGGTTGCGGGCGTTGTCATGAGCAAGGTGGATGTGGCGGCGTGATGGGGGGAACTTCGGCTTGCGCGACCCGTCAATACCGCGTGCCCAATACCATCCAGGCCCGTGTCGGTGATGTGGTGATGCTTAGCGTTCCCGAAGGCGTGGTGCTCAAGGCCGCATTGGCGTCTTATGGCGCCTGCGTCCTGTTGGCCATTGTGGGCGCCGCGCTGGTGACGGTAGCGGGGGGAGGCGACGGCGTTGCCGTCCTGGGCGCCCTGTCCGGCCTGACGTTGGGACTGCTGCTGCTGCGCTGGAATCGGCGGCGCTGGGAGCGGGCTACCGACGTTGGCCTGTCGATCCATTTCAAGTGACGGAATATCCAATAAGCATGGAGGAGATTCAAGCATGATCAAGAGATTGTTGGTTTCGTTCTGGCTGACCTGCCTGGCTCTCGGCGCTTTGGCCCAGGGGCGGGAGTTGCCGGATTTCACCGACCTGGTGGAAAAGCAGGGGGCGGCGGTGGTGAACATCAGCACCACCCAGGTGATCAAGGGCAACCGTTCCCCGTTGCCCTTCGACGAGAACGATCCGATGTTCGAATTCTTCAAGCGTTTCGGCATGCCCCGGGGGATTCCGGGCATGCCGGGGATGCCAAGGGAATTCGAGAACAAGGGCCTGGGATCAGGCTTCATCGTCAGTCCCGAAGGCTACATCCTGACCAACGCCCATGTGGTGGCCGAGGCCGACGAGGTGGTGGTGAGGCTGACCGACAAGCGCGAGTTCAAGGCCAAGGTGCTGGGCACCGACCGGCGCACCGACGTGGCCCTGCTCAAGATCGAGGCTAGCGGCCTGCCGGTGGTCAGACTGGGTGACCCCGGCAAGCTGAAGGTGGGTGAATGGGTGGTGGCCATCGGCTCCCCCTTCGGCCTGGACAACACCGTGACGGCCGGCATCGTCAGCGCCAAGGGCCGCTCCCTGCCCCAGGAGAACTATGTGCCCTTCATTCAGACCGATGCGGCGGTGAACCCCGGCAATTCCGGCGGTCCCCTGTTCAACATGCGGGGCGAGGTGGTGGGCATCAATTCCCAGATCTATTCCCGCTCCGGCGGCTATATGGGACTTTCCTTCGCCATTCCCATCGACATTGCCATGGAGATCAAGGATCAACTGAAGTCCCAGGGCAAGGTGAGCCGGGGCCGCATTGGCGTGGTGATCCAGGAAGTCACTCGGGAACTGGCAGAGTCCTTCGGTCTGCCCCGTCCCCAGGGGGCGCTGGTGGCCAAGGTGGAGAGCGGCGGCCCGGCCGACAAGGCCGGCATTGAAGAAGGCGACGTGATCCTCAAGTTCGACGGCAAGACGGTGGGCCAGTCCGGCGATCTGCCCCGCATCGTGGGCATGACCCGGCCGGGCAGCAAGTCCACGGTCCAGGTCTGGCGCAAGGGAAGCGCCCGCGACATGACCCTCACCGTGGCGGAAATGCTTGATGAAGGCAAGGCCGGGCCGGGCCAGCGGAAACCCGGCAAGGCGGCCGAACCGGCGGTGAACCGCCTCGGGCTGTCACTGTCCGAACCCGCCGCCGAGCAGAAAAAACAGTTGGGGATCAGGAACGGCGTGGTGGTGGACGATGTGCGCAACAGCCGCGTCGACCTGCGTCCGGGGGACGTGATCCTGGCCCTGATCGACAAGGGGGTGCAGACCGAGATCAAGTCTGTCGAGCACTTCAATGGCTTGCTGACCAAGCTGGACAAGGCGGCCACCTTCACCTTGCTGGTGAAGCGGGGCGAGAACCAGACCTTTCTTTCTATCCGGGGCTTCGGTGAGTCAAGATAAGCCCCTATTGACGCTTTATGGCAGGACTTACTGTCATCTCTGTGACGACATGTTGGCCGCGCTGGAAGCCCTGCGTGGTCAGCATGGATTCGAGGTTCGGGTGGTGGACGTGGATGCAGACCCCGTGCTGGAGGCCCGCTACGACGAATGGGTTCCGGTGCTGGAAGCGGAAGGGCGCGAGCTCTGCCACTACTTCCTGGACGAGGCCAAAGTTCGTGAGTATTTGGCGGCTTTCCGTTAAAATCACGGCCCTCCGTAGCCCCGCAAGGCGCTGAAAAGGCGCCTTTTTTATCGTCCAATGGACCACATCCGCAATTTCTCGATCATCGCCCATATCGACCATGGCAAATCCACCCTGGCCGACCGCATCATCCAGCGCTGCGGTGGTCTCTCCGACCGGGAGATGGAAGCCCAGGTACTCGATTCCATGGATCTGGAGCGGGAGCGGGGCATCACCATCAAGGCCCAGACCGCGGCCCTGAGCTACAAGGCCCGGGACGGTCAGGTCTACAACCTGAACCTGATCGACACCCCGGGGCACGTGGATTTCTCCTACGAGGTATCCCGCAGTCTCTCCGCCTGCGAGGGGGCGCTGCTGGTGGTGGACGCTTCCCAGGGGGTCGAGGCCCAGACCGTGGCCAACTGCTACACGGCCATCGAACTGGGTGTGGAAGTGGTGCCGGTGCTGAACAAGATGGACCTGCCCCAGGCCGATCCGGACAATGCCCGCCAGGAAGTGGAGGACGTGATCGGCATCGACGCCACCGATGCCATTCCCTGCTCGGCCAAGACCGGCATGGGTATCGACGACATCCTGGAAGCGGTGATCGCCCGCATCCCCTATCCCAGGGGCAAGAACGATGCACCCCTGAAGGCCCTGATCATCGATTCCTGGTTCGACAACTATGTGGGCGTGGTCATGCTGGTCCGGGTGGTGGATGGCTGCCTCAAGGCCAAGGACCGGATACGGCTGATGTCCACCGGTTCCATGCATCTGTGCGATCAGGTGGGGGTGTTCACGCCCAAGTCCCAGCCCCGGCCCCAGCTCAACGCCGGCGAGGTGGGCTTCATCATCTCCGGCATCAAGGAACTCAAGGCCGCCAAGGTGGGGGATACCGTCACCCTGGCCGACAATCCTGCCGCCGAACCCCTGCCGGGCTTCAAGGAAATCAAGTCCCAGGTTTTTGCCGGCCTCTACCCGGTGGAATCCAACCAGTACGAGGGCCTGCGGGATGCCCTGGAAAAGTTGCAGCTCAACGACGCCGCCCTGCAATACGAGCCCGAGGTTTCCCAGGCCCTGGGTTTCGGCTTCCGCTGCGGCTTCCTCGGTCTGTTGCATATGGAGATCGTCCAGGAACGCCTGGAGCGGGAGTTCGACCAGGACCTGATCACCACCGCTCCCACCGTGGTGTACGAGGTGCTGATGCGGGACGGTAGCCTGATCCAGGTGGAGAATCCCGCCAAGCTGCCCGAAGCCCAGAAGGTGGAGGAAATCCGCGAGCCCATCATCACCACCAAGATCTTCGTGCCCCAGGACTATCTGGGTTCGGTGATCACCCTCTGTGAGCAGAAGCGCGGCACCCAGGTGAACATGGCCTACCATGGCCGTCAGGTACAGCTCACCTACGACATGCCCATGGCCGAGGTGGTGATGGACTTCTTCGACAAGCTGAAGTCCGTGTCCCGGGGCTATGCCTCCCTGGACTACGAGTTCAAGGAATACCGGGCGGCCGATGTGGTCAAGCTGGATGTGCTGATCAATGGCGACAAGGTGGATGCCCTGTCCCTGATCGTGCATCGGGCCAATGCGCCCTATCGCGGCCGGGAGCTGGCCGCCAAGATGCGGGAACTGATTCCCCGCCAGATGTACGACGTGGCCATTCAGGCCGCCATCGGCTCCACCATCGTGGCCCGGGAGAACGTCAAGGCCATGCGCAAGGACGTGCTGGCCAAGTGTTATGGCGGCGACATCACGCGGAAAAAGAAGCTGCTGGAAAAACAGAAGGCCGGCAAGAAGCGCATGAAGCAGGTAGGCAGCGTGGAAATCCCCCAGGAAGCCTTCCTCGCCGTGCTGCGGGTCGGCAAGTAAAGCGGGCCTGGCCCTGATTCCTCATTCCTAACGCCCATGGTCGCCCCCCACCCCCGAGGATGAAAATGCGCAAAGACCAATTGAACGCCCCCCACCCCCGTTCCACGGTCGGCTTTGCACAGCCGACCGGCTTCGGCGGCGCGAAGCAGTGCTTCGCGCAACCCCGCCTACGCCCCCTTCCCTGGGCGGGGCTACCCATCGGCTCGCTGCGCTCGATGAGTACACTCGGCTCCGGCGCAGCTTTTTCACGCTAACCCAAAGAAAAAATGAACTTCGCCCTGATCCTGTTTCTGCTTTCCGTCGCCACCGGCATTCTTTGGGCGGCCGACAAATATGTGTTCCGCAAGCGCCGGGCGCCCGATGCCAGGGACCCCCTGTGGGTGGAATACGGCGCCAGTTTTTTCCCCATCATCATCGCGGTGTTCCTGTTGCGCTCCTTTCTTGTGGAGCCCTACAAGATTCCTTCCGGTTCGATGATTCCGACCTTGCTGGTGGGGGATTTCATTCTGGTCAATAAATACACCTATGGCATCCGCTTGCCGGTGATCAACAAGAAGGTGGTGGAACTGAATTCTCCCCGGCGGGGAGACGTGATGGTGTTCCGCTGGCCGGTGGACCCCTCCCTGGACTACATCAAGCGTGTGGTGGGCGTGCCCGGCGACAAGATCGCCTATCTCAACAAGCAGCTCACCATCAATGGCGTGAAGGTGGCGACACGCAAGGTGGATGATTTTCTGGACAAGGATCGGCTTTACTACACGCCCCGTTTCGTGGAGCAACTGGACACGGTGGAGCATTCCGTCCTGCTGGCCGATGAGGCGCCGCCCTTCATTTCCCAGACCACCCAGTTTCCGTACCGAGATCGGTGCAACTACAATAGCGAGGGCGTGGTTTGCGAGGTGCCACCGGGTCATTACTTCATGATGGGCGACAACCGGGACAACTCCCAGGACAGCCGCTATTGGGGCTTTGTTCCCGATGAGAATATCGTTGGCAAGGCCTTCTTTGTCTGGTTCAACTTCAGTGACCTGAAGCGTATCGGGTCGTTCCACTAAAGCGCATGGTTGCAAGGACTACCCCCGAGGATGAGAATGCGCAAAGGCAAATTGAACGCCACCCACCCCCATACCCCGCCACGGGGCGGGGCTGCTTATGGGCTCACTGCACTCGATGGTCACACTTGGCTCCGTTAATTCTTTTTCACGTTAAGGGGAGGATGCAATGATTCGGGTAAAAAAATTGCAACGGGGTATCAGTCTGGGGGGGCTGCTGATGGCCTGCATCCTGCTCGGGGTCGTGGCCATGCTGGGCATGAAGGTGACTCCCGATGTTCTGGAGTATTTCGCGATCCAGAAAATCATCAAGTCCATGGCCCAGGAGCCGGGCTTGAAAGAGGGCGGCGTGTCTGAAATTCGCAAGGCTTTCGACAAGCGTGCCCCCATTGATCGTGTCGAGAGCATCAAGGGCGTGGATCTGGACATTTCCAAGGAAGAGGAGCAGATCGTGATTGCCTTTGCCTATCCCAAGAAGGTTCCGCTGTTCGGCAATGTCAGCCTGCTGATCGATTTCGAGGGCAGTTCGACCACCCAATGAAACCGGCGGCACTGCAACCAGCACTGGGTTACCGTTTTACCCGTTCGGAACTGCTGGTTCAGGCTCTGACGCATCGTAGTTACGGTTCTCCCCACAACGAGCGTCTGGAATTCCTGGGCGACAGTCTGCTCAATTGTGTGATCGCCGCCTTGTTGTTCGATGCCTTCCCCCAGTTGCGGGAGGGCGATCTCTCCCGTCTGCGGGCCAGTCTGGTGCGTCAGGAAACCCTGGCCGAGGTGGCTCTGTGCCTGCAATTGGGCGACTTCCTGCGCCTGGGGGAGGGGGAGTTGAAAAGCGGCGGATTCCGCCGTCCCTCCATACTGGCCGATGCCCTGGAAGCGATTTTCGGCGCCATCTACCTGGACAGCAACTTCGATGGCGTGGCTGGCGTCATCGCCGGGCTGTTCCGGCCTTTGCTGGATCGGGTCGATCCCAGCGATGCCGGCAAGGATGCCAAGACCGCGCTTCAGGAGTTTCTTCAGGCTCGCCACCTGCCCCTACCCCGCTACTTGCTGCGGACCACCCGGGGCGAGGCCCATGCCCAGGAGTTCGAGGTGGAGTGCGGTATTCCCGAACTGGGCATCATCAGCCAGGGAAGCGGACCCAGCCGCCGCGGCGCAGAACAGGCGGCGGCTCGCAGTGCTCTTGAAATGGCAAAATCAAAATGAATTTCCGTACCGGTTATCTGGCCATCGTCGGTCGCCCCAACGTGGGCAAATCCACCCTCAACAATCGTCTGGTGGGGGCCAAGGTCAGCATTACCTCGAAAAAGGCCCAGACCACCCGGCACCGCATCCACGGCATACTGACCACGGAGGACTGTCAATTCATCTTCGTGGACACCCCGGGTTTCCAGATGCAGCACCGCAATGCCCTCAACCGCATGATGAACCGCAGCGTCACCCAGACCCTGTCCGACGTGGATGTGGTGCTCTTCGTCATCGAAGCGGGACGCTGGGGCAGCGGTGAGGATGAAATCGTCACGGTGTTGCCGGACAATCGACCGGTGCTGCTGGTGATCAACAAGGTCGACCGCATGCAGGACAAGGGCCAGTTGCTGCCCTTCATGCAGAAAATGGCCGAGACCTATCCCTTCGCCGCCATCGTTCCCATCAGCGCGGAAAAAGGGCAGGGCGTGGATGAATTGCTCAAGGTGGCTGCCGGTCATCTGCCCGAGGCGCCTCCTGTTTTCGATGCCGACGACATTACTGACCGTTCCGAACGCTTCCTGGCGGCGGAAATGCTGCGGGAAAAACTCTTCCGCAACCTGGGGGAGGAACTGCCCTACGGCATCGCCGTGGAAATAGAGAAGTTCGAACAGGAAGGGAACCTGCGCCGCATCCACGCGGCCGTCATCGTGGACAAGCAGGCCCACAAGGGCATTGTGATCGGCAAGGACGGGGAGCGCCTGAAGCGCATTTCCACCGATGCCCGCAAGGACATGGAACAGCTATTCGGCGGTCGAGTCTGGCTGGAGACCTGGGTCAAGGTCAAGAGCGGCTGGGCCGACGATGAACGCGTCCTGAAATCCCTCGGTTACGAGTAATGCTGGCTCTTCCCCTGTCTCCCTTGTTTTCCCGGGGTGGCCCGGCTGAAGCGCGATGAGCGTCAAGCAGCGCCAGGACGACCAGCAGGCCTTTCTGCTTCATACTCATCCGTATAGCGAAACCAGCCTGATCCTGGATGTCTTTTCCCGGGACCACGGCCGTCTGGCGCTGCTGGCCCGGGGGGCTCGGCGTCCCCGCTCCGCCTTGCGTGGCGTGTTGATCGGCTTCCAGCGCCTGGAACTGGGCTGGTTCGGCGGTGGCGAAGTGAAGACCCTGGCCAAGGCAGAGTGGATGGGCGGCCTGCCGCTGCTGACCGGACGCTGTCTGCTGCTGGGCTATTATCTGAACGAACTGCTGCAAAAGCTGCTGCCCCGGGAGGATGCCCATCCCAGCCTGTTCGACGCCTACGGGGAAGCCCTGGCGGCCCTGGCCGGCGATGGGGCGGATGCGCCGGAACTGCGCCGCTTCGAAAAATCTCTGCTGAAGGAAATCGGCTACGGATTGAGCCTGGATCGGGAGGCAGATGGCACGCCGATCCGGCCGGACCGACGCTATCTCTACCTGGTGGAGCGGGGCGCCGTGGCCGCCCAGGAAAATGATGGCCTCCCCTCTTTGGCCGGCAAGACCCTGCTGGACCTGGAGGCCGATGACTATCGGGATCCTCGTACTCTGGCCGAGAGCAAGCTGTTGATGCGGCAACTGCTGGCCCACCATCTCAACGGACATGTGCTGCAATCGCGGCGGGTGTTCATGGACTTGCAGGAACTGTAACGCTCATGGAAGCCAATTTTCCGCTCCCGTCCTCCCCCTCTCCGGGGGAGGCGACGATGCCGGCTCGCTGCGCTCGAAAATTTAACTGCCGTTTCAATTTTCTGTTTCACGGTACGTAACTGTTTTGAATTGAAAGAATTTCCATGATTGATCTTGGCGTCAACATCGACCACGTGGCCACCCTGCGCCAGGCCCGGGGCACTGCCTATCCCGATCCCATCCGGGCAGCCCTGCTGGCCGAGCAGGCCGGCGCGGACCTGATCACCCTGCATCTGCGGGAAGACCGGCGCCACATCCAGGATCGGGATGTGGAGGCCCTGCGTCCTCTGCTCAAGACCCGGATGAATCTGGAAGCTGCCGTCACTGAGGAAATGCTGGCCTTTGCCCTGCGCATTCGGCCCCAGGATGTCTGCCTGGTGCCGGAGAAACGTCAGGAACTGACCACCGAAGGGGGGCTGGATGTGATGGGTGGCTTCGACCGGGTGCGGGATGCGGTGAGTCGTCTGAGCGAAGGCGGCATCCGCGTCTCCCTGTTCATCGACCCCGATCCGGTCCAACTGGACGCAGCCCGCAAGGCCGGGGCGCCGGTGGTGGAGATCCATACCGGCGCCTATGCCGAGGCCGAAGGGGAGGAGGCGCAAAGGGAACTGGGGCGCATCCGCCGCGCCGTGGCCCATGGCCTGACTCTGGGGCTGCGGGTCAATGCCGGTCATGGCCTGCATTTCGGCAATGTGGCCGCGATCGCCGCGATTCCCGGCATGGCCGAACTCAACATCGGCCACGCCCTGGTGGCGGACGCCATGTTCATGGGCTGGGAAGCCGCTATCCGGGAAATGAAGCGAGTGATGGTCGCGGCGGCAGGAGGCCGCCCGGCGTGATCCACGGCATCGGCACCGATCTGGCCGAGATCGCCCGCTTTGGCCTGCTTTTGCAGCGCCACGGCGAGCGCACCCTGGAAAAAATCCTGGCGCCATCGGAGCGGGAGGCCTGCCGCGCCAGCACCGATCCCGCGCGCTTTCTGGCCAAGCGCTTTGCTGCCAAGGAAGCCCTGGGCAAGGCCCTGGGCACCGGGGTGCGAGCCCCCCTGTTGCTGCCCGCCGTCGCCATCGGCCATGATGCCCTGGGCAAGCCCTGTTTCGAATTCGGTGAGGAACTGGCAGCCCTGTTTCAGCAGCGGGGCCTCACTTCCCATCTATCCCTTTCCGACGAGGGCGCTTACGCCCTGGCCTTCGTGATACTGGAACAAGCATGACATCCTCCATGCCCCTCGGTCCCCTGATGATCGACATTGCCGGCACTGCGCTTTCCGACCTGGATCGCTTGCGCTTGCGCCACCCCCTGGTGGGTGGCGTGATCCTGTTCAGTCGCAACTACCAGAGCCCGGATCAACTGACCGAGCTCTGCGCCGCCATCCACGACCTGCGTTCTCCACCGCTGCCCATCACCATCGATCACGAAGGTGGCCGGGTGCAGCGCTGCCGGGAGGGTTTCACCCGACTGCCGGCCATGGCGGCCCTGGGCCGGCGCTGGGAGCAGGACCCGAGCGCTGCCACGGCGGCGGCCCGGGCCATCGGCTATGTGCTGGCGGCGGAACTACGGGCCTGCGGTGTGGATTTCTCCTTCACCCCGGTGCTGGACCTGGACTGGGGACGCAGCGGCGTCATCGGCGACCGGGCCTTCCATCAGGACCCGGCAGTGGTGAGCGCCCTGGCCGGTGCTCTGATCGAAGGTCTCAAGGCCGCCGGCATGGGGGCCTGCGGCAAGCACTTCCCCGGCCATGGCTGGGTGGAGACCGATTCCCACGTGGCGATTCCGGTGGATGAGCGGGAGGCTGCTGCCATCGACGCGGACATGCAGCCCTATGCCCGGCTGGAACTGGATGCGGTGATGCCGGCCCATGTGATCTACCCCAAGGTGGATGCACGACCCGCCGGCTTTTCACCGGTATGGATAGCGAAACTGCGCCGCGCCTTCGGTTTCGACGGCGTGATCTTCAGCGACGACCTCTCCATGGAAGGGGCTTCCGTGGCCGGAGACATCGTGGCCCGGGCCGAGGCGGCCTGGACGGCGGGCTGCGACGTGCTGCTGGTGTGCAATGCTCCCGATGCGGTGGGAGAACTGCTGACCCGCTGGCGGCCGTCCCTGGAGCCGGTTCGTGGGGCCCGGCTGGGTCGCCTGTTGCCCACGGCGCCCGCCCTGTCCTGGGATGCACTGATTCAACAACCCCTTTACCAGGCCGGCCTTGCCGCCGCACGGGAACTGGGGGCAGGGGAGAACTGTCATGGCTGAAACCCGCTTGATTCACGGCTTCCATGCCGTCACCGCCAAATTGCGCCACGACCCGGAAGGGGTCAAGGAAATCTATCTGGCCGAGGACCGCCACGATGGCCGTGTCCGGGACCTGTTGAAACTGGCCGAGCATTGCGCTGTGCGGGTGCTGCCGGTGGCCAGTGCCCGCCTCGACGGCATGGCGCCGAACCATCAGGGTGTGGTGGCCCGGATCAGTGCCGTCCAGCGTCACATCACCCTGGACGACGTGCTCGACACCCTGGAGGAACCGGCCTTGTTGCTGGTGCTGGACGGCATCCAGGACCCCCACAACCTGGGGGCCTGCCTGCGGGTGGCGGATGGGGCCGGCGCCCATGCCGTGATCGCTCCCAAGGACCGGGCCGTGGGCCTGAATGCCACCGCCATCAAGGTGGCCAGTGGCGCCGCCGATACCGTGCCCTACATCACCGTCACCAACCTGGCCCGCAGCCTGCGGGAACTCAAGGAACGGGACATCTGGACCGTGGGTGCGGCCGGCGAGGCGGAGCGGGATCTCTACGCCGTGGACCAGCGCCGTTCCCTGGCCTGGGTGCTGGGAGCGGAAGGCGACGGCCTGCGCCGCCTGACCCGGGAAACCTGCGACGAACTGGCGCGCATACCCATGCTCGGCAGTGTCGAAAGCCTCAATGTTTCCGTGGCCACCGGCATCTGCCTGTTCGAGGCGCGGCGCCAGCGCAGGTAAAACTCAGCTATCCAGCCAGATGTCCAGTCCCTGGGCGTTTAGGTCGATATCCATGGCGAGGAATTTCAGCATGGGTTCGCCCTGCAGTGCCCAGCCCTGATTCGCAGCCTCCCGCAGAAACAACTCGACCAGTCCCGCCCGGATGCGTTCCTGTCGCTCTTCTCCCAGGGGCCGGCAGTGTTCCGCGACCGCCACATGAGCGTCGATGAGCCGGTGCAGGTCCGCCGTCAGGCGCGGCACATCCACCACCTGGGCGTAGTGGGTCAGGTAGAGGGCAGTAGGGTGGTAGCCGGCGATCATGTCCACCGTGCGGTGCAGGGCTGCTGCATCGAATTGGCTGGGGGAGGTGGTGGGAATGATGAACTGCCGGCCTCCGGCGTCGAAATGCCGATAGGACAGGCCGAAGGTGTCGCCGGTGAAGAAATGTCCGCTGCGGCTGTCCCGAATCACCATGTGGTGCTTGGCATGTCCCGGCGCATCCAGAAACAGCAGTTCCCGTCCGGCCAGGGACAGCGTGCTGCCATGGGCCGCCTCGATGATGCGGCCCGCCGCCACTGGCAGCAGTTCGCCATAGAGCCGGTCTGCTTCCTCCTCGCCATAGACCTCCTGCACGGCGGCGAAGAGCTTGCCTGGATCGGCCATGTGGCGGCTGCCCCGGGGGTGTACCACCAGTTGGGCCGAAGGAAAGGCCGCCATGGCCTGGCCAGCACCGCCGGCATGGTCCAGGTGGATGTGGGTCAGGATCACATAATCCACCTGCTCCCGGGCGATGCCCAGGGTCTCCATCTGGGCCAGCAGGCGGGGTATGCAAGCATTGGTGGCGGTGTCGATGACGGCCACGCGGCCCTGTTCCACGATCAGGTGAATGGCGTCGAAGCGCTCGCCGCCGTAGCCTGAATCGATGGCATGGATGCCGTGGTCGTAGGAGGTCAGAAATTCCATGATGTTCCTTTTTGCGCAAGCGACGGGGATGATAACCAGGCGACCCTAGGTTGACTATTCAAACTCTAGCGCCGGCCGCTTACGGGGAACTGTCTTGCCGGATGCCGCGGCATGTCCATCGTTGTCGCCAGCACCCCGGATCCTCGAACTGCTGAGAAGCACGGTTCTCCCACCGGGAAAACCGGATAATGGCGGCCGATTCATTTGCTGATTAGCGACATTCCTCAACCCATCGCCCAGGACCGTCATTCCGGGGCTGCACGAATGGGCAGAACCCGGAATCCAGGGGCTTTCTGCGTTGCGTTCTGGATTCCGGGTTCCGCTTCGCGGCCCCGGAATGACGTCGCTGACGTCTCGTCGCCAATCATGATTCGTTTTGAACGCTATTTTGGGATGCCCCTATGGAAATCAAGGTCAACTTTCTCGACAAGCTTCGTCTTGAAGCCAAGTTCGATGACTTCACGGTGGTGGCCGATCAGCCCATCCGCTACAAGGGCGATGGCTCGGCGCCGGGGCCATTCGATTATTTTCTGGCTTCATCGGCTTTGTGTGCGGCTTACTTCGTGAAGTTGTACTGCGAAACCCGCAATATTCCGACCGATAACATCCGCCTGTCGCAGAACAATATTGTCGATCCGGAAAATCGCTACCAGCAGATTTTGAAGATTCAGGTCGAGTTGCCGGCAGACATCTCCGACAAGGATCGGCAAGGCATCTTGCGCTCCATCGATCGTTGTACGGTGAAAAAGGTGGTGCAAACCGGACCTGAGTTTGTGATTGAGGAAGTGGAAAATCTGGATGTCGATGCCCAGGCATTGCTGACGCTGAATTCGGCTTCGGAAGCGAGTACCTATATTGCGGGCAAAGATCTACCCCTGGAGCAAACCATCGCCAATATGGCGGGGGTTCTGGCGGGCTTGGGCATGAAGATCGAAATCGCGTCGTGGCGCAATCTCGTTCCCAATGTATGGTCACTGCATATCCGCGATGCGCATTCGCCGATGTGTTTTACCAACGGCAAGGGTGCAACCAAGGAAAGTGCGTTGGCATCTGCCCTCGGTGAATTCATAGAACGGGCGAGTTGCAATCATTTCTACAACGACCAGTTTTGGGGTGAAGACATTGCCAACGTGGCGTTCGTGCATTACCCGAATGAACGCTGGTTCAAGCCTGGCCCTGAAGATGCGCTGCCGGTTGAAATACTCGATGAATACTGCCGGCAGATTTACAACGCCGATGGCGAGTTACGGGGCTCGCATCTGGTCGACACCAACTCCGGCAATGTGCAGCGCGGCATCTGTTCGCTGCCGTATGTCCGCCAGTCGGACGGCGAGGTGGTGTATTTCCCGTCCAACCTGATCGACAACCTGTTCCTCAGCAATGGCATGAGTGCCGGCAATACGCTGGCTGAAGCGCAGGTGCAATGTTTGTCGGAAATTTTCGAGCGGGCGGTCAAACGGGAAATCCTGGAAGGTGAAATCGCGCTGCCGGATGTGCCGCAGGAGGTACTGGCGAAATATCCCGGCATCCTGGCCGGCATCGAGGAGTTGGAAAAGCAGGGCTTCCCGGTGCTGGTGAAGGATGCGTCCCTGGGCGGGGAGTTTCCGGTGATGTGCGTCACCTTGATGAACCCGCGAACGGGGGGTGTGTTTGCGTCGTTCGGGGCGCACCCGAGCCTGGAGGTGGCGCTGGAACGCAGTCTGACGGAGCTGCTGCAGGGGCGCAGTTTTGAAGGCCTGAACGATTTGCCGCGGCCCACCTTTGAAAGTAACGCCGTGACTGAGCCGAATAACTTTGTTGAACACTTTATCGACTCCAGCGGCGTGGTGTCGTGGCGCTTTTTCAGCGCCAAAGCGGATTACGATTTTGTCGAATGGGACTTTTCCGGCCAGGGTCACAGCACAAAAATGCGCTCCAATGCCGAGGAAGCCGCAACGCTGTTCGGCATTCTCGAAGACATGGGCAAGGAAGTGTACATGGCGGTGTATGACCAACTCGGTGCAACGGCCTGCCGCATCCTGGTGCCGGGTTATTCGGAAATTTATCCGGTCGAGGATCTGGTCTGGGACAACACCAACAAGGCACTGTTGTTCCGCGCCGATATCCTGAACTTGCATCGTCTGGATGATGCCGGCCTGGAGGCATTGCTCGAACGTCTGGAGGACAGCGAGCTGGATGATTACACCGACATCATCACCTTGATCGGCATCGAGTTCGACGAGAACACGGCCTGGGGTCAGCTCACGATTCTGGAGTTGAAGCTGCTGATTCATCTCGCCTTGCAGCACTTTGAAGCGGCGCAAGCGCTGGTGGGAACCTTCCTGCAATACAACGAAAACACGGTCGAGCGCGGATTGTTTTATCAGGCCTTGAATGTGGTGCTGGAGGTGTTGTTGGACGACGATCTGGATCTGGACGATTACGTGGTCAATTTCCGTCGGATGTTCGGCGACCCGCGGATGGACGCGGTGCTGGGCTCAGTGGACGGCAGTGTGCGCTTCTTCGGCTTGACCCCAACGAGCATGAAACTGGAAGGGCTCGATAGGCACCAGCGTTTGATCGACAGCTACAAAAAACTGCACACGGCGCGGGCCAATGGGGCGGCTTTATCCAGTTAGGGTTACGAGTCATGGCTGGATCAGATGCGATACGGCGATCAGCAGGACGGAACTCCTCGGCTATCTTCGGTCGGGCTTTCTTTCGCTACACTGGCTGGTCTGATACGCACCCATACCTATTCCCGCAGGAGAAATCGCGTGGCTGAAAACTTGACTCGCGGCCTGGCAACCCTGGCCGTTCATGGCAGTTCCCAGCAGGATGTCTACGGCAGCCCTTACACGCCGATCTACAACACCACCACCTTTGCCTTTCCCTCCACCGCCGACCTGCTGGATGTAGTGGAGGGCAGGGCAGCGGGACCCCTCTATACCCGCTACGGCCTGAACCCCAGCATCTTCGCCCTGGAGGAGACTCTGGCCGGCTTGGAAGGGGCGGAGCTGGCCTGGGCCTTCTGTTCCGGCATGGCGGCGGAAACAGCCCTGTTCCTGACCCACGGCCGGGACGGCATCGTCTGTGTCGGCGATGCCTACGGCGGCACCCTGGAGCTGCTCGGGACACAGCTGCCCCTGCTGGGCATCAAGACCCATCTGATCCTCGGTCATGAACTGGAGCGCCTGGATCAACTGCTGGCCGCTGGCGTGAAGCTGGTTTTCTTCGAGACTCCGACCAATCCCGCCCTGGACATCTTCGATATCCGCGCCATTGCCGCCAGGGCCCATGCCCACGGCGCCCGGGTCGCGGTGGACAACACTTTCGCCTCTCCCGTCAATCAGCGCCCCCTGGAACTGGGTGCCGATCTGGTGGTGCATAGTGCCACCAAGTTCCTGGGTGGCCACAGCGATCTCACCGCCGGTGTACTCATGGGATCGAAGGAACTGCTGATGCCGGTCTGGAACTGGCGCAAGAACCTGGGCTCCACGATCTCCCCGGAGACCGCCTCGCTGCTTTCCCGCAGCCTGCGCACCCTGGTCGTCCGGGTCAGGCAGCAGAACGCAGCAGCCCAGGCCGTCGCCGAAGCCATGGCCAGGCATCCGGGGATCGCTCGGGTGTTCTATCCCGGCCTGCCCGAGTTTTCTGGACACGCCCTGGCGAAGGCGCAGATGCATGGCTTTGGCGGCATGGTGACCATAGAGGTGAAGGGGGATGGCGACGTCGCTGCCCGCGTCGCCGATCGCCTGGGCCTCTTTGCCCTGGCGCCCAGCCTGGGGGGAGCAGAAAGTCTGGTTACCCAACCTTGCACTACGACCCATCATGGCCTGTCCGCGGAAGAGCGCGCCCGACGCGGCATTTCGGACGCAATGCTGCGGCTCTCCATCGGACTGGAAGATCCGGCTGACCTGATCGCGGACCTGGAACAGGCCTTGCGGTGATAAGCGGGTTTCCTGGCGGGGGCCGACGGCCTTGATTTTTTTCGGTAACTGTAAAAAAATACAGTTACCGGAGCCGGGACGTCTCCCGGAACATCTAGGACCGCTCATGGACTTCAATCTCACGCCGCGCCAGCAGGAAATCCTCGACTTCATCCGCAGCAGCCTGGAGGTGCTGGGAGCGCCGCCCACCCGTACCGAAATCTGCAATGCCTTTGGCTTTGCTTCGCCCAATGCCGCCGAGGACCACTTGAAGGCCTTGGCGAAAAAGGGTGCCATTGTGCTGGAGGCTGGCTCGGCCCGGGGCATACGCCTAGTGGAGCAGTTGGGCCTGCCCCTGGTGGGCTCGGTGGCCGCCGGCAGCCCCCTGCTGGCGGTGGAAAACCAGTTGGGCCGGGTCCAGGTGCAGGCTGACTTGTTCAGTCCCCAGGCGGATTACCTGCTCAAGGTGCGGGGCAACAGCATGGTGGATGTGGGCATCCTGGATGGCGACCTGCTGGCGGTGCATAAGACCGGCGAGGCCAGGAGCGGCCAGATCGTCGTCGCCCGCCTGGGGGACGAGGTCACGGTCAAGCGCCTCAGGCGCCAGGGTCGACGGATTGAGCTGGTGGCCGAGAATCCGGATTTCCCACCCATCCTGGTGGATGGGCCCCTGGCCATCGAGGGCATCGCCGTGGGTTTGATCCGTAACGGGAAACTTCACTGATTTGCCCCTCATTGCCGCGGCCCGGATAATCCTCCCCGTGAAATATTCGGTTTCAATCGATGGCAAGCTGGACGGCACAAGGAAAGGCGCCATTCATCGGGCGGCTGCCGTATATCTGCCGGATGAGTTTCTGTATTCTCTGCGGCGGTACTGGAGCGGGCAAGGAAGGCCCGGAAAACCTCATTGAGCGGGAGTCGGCATTATTCGTAGTTCGTCCAACATTGTTTCGCCATCCGGTTTTCGGCAGGCGCTGAGCGCCCTGCGGCGGTGCTTTCCGGATCGTTTCCGTCTGGTACTGCTGGTCTATGTCTTCGCCCTGGCCAGCTTTCAAGTCACGCGACTGATCCTTGCCTCCGGCTTTCCCATCGGCGGTTCCTGGTGGGGATTTCCGGCCAGTTTCCTGGTGGGCCTGATTTTCGATCTTGCCGCCGCCAGTTTTTTCGTCGCGCCGTTCTGGCTTACCCTGGCCCTGTTGCCCAATCGGGTGGCGGCCTGGCGAGTCACCCGTCTGCTCGGCCTGGCCTGGTTCGCCGCGACGATCTTCGCTCTGCTGTTCCTCATTGTCGCCGAATGGGTCTTCTGGGAGGAGTTCGGCGGCCGTTTCAATTTCATTGCGGTGGACTACCTGATCTACACCCAGGAAGTCATCGGCAATATCTGGCAGAGCTATCCGGCCGGCAAGATACTCCTGGGTATCGCTGTTCTGGCCCTGTCGATGGCGGCCCTGGCCGGCCGGCAACTCTGGTCCGGGCTGGCGATGCCCCTGGGGTTCAGGGCGCGTCTTGCCGGTCTGGTCCTGGCCCTGGCGGTGCCCCTGGCGGCGTTGCTATGGCTGGATTCCGGCCTGAAGAACCGCTTCGACAGCGAGGGCCAGAACGAACTGGCAGGCAATGGTCCCTGGGAGTTTTTTGCCGCGCTGCATAACAACGAGCTGGATTACCTGCGCCATTATCGGACGCTCCCTGAAGCCAGGGCAGAGGCCCTGGTGCATCACATGCTGGAAGGAGAGCGGGGAAAGTGGCGGTCCAGGGAAGGCCTGGACCTGATGCGCCATGTCAATGCCGGGGGCGTGTTACCGCGGCCCAATGTGGTCCTGATCAGCGTCGAGAGCCTCGGGGCGGAATTTCTCGGTAGTTGGGGGGACCGCCGGGGCCTGACACCAAATCTTGATGCCCTGGCCCGGGACAGCCTGGTGCTGGGCAATGTCTTTGCCACCGGGAACCGGACCGTGCGTGGGCTGGAAGCCTTGTCCCTGTCGATACCGCCGACCCCAGGCCAGTCCATCGTCAAGCGCCCGGGCAACCGGCATCTGGCCACCCTCGGGGCGGTCTTCGAGGACGCTGGCTACGAATCGCTTTTCCTGTACGGCGGCTATGGCTATTTCGACAATATGAACACCTATTTTTCGACCAACGACTATCAGGTGTTCGATCGCACCGCGGTCCGACCCGAAGTGATCCATCACGAAAACATCTGGGGGGTGGCCGACGAGGATCTGTTCGACTCCGCCATCGAGCGATTCGATCGTATTCATGCCAATGGCAAGCCTTTCTTTGCTCATCTGATGACCACCAGCAATCATCGTCCCTATACCTACCCGGCAGGTCGCATCGATATCCCTTCAGGGAGCGGTCGGGAAGGCGCCGTCAAATACACCGACTGGGCCATCGGCCACCTGATGGAAGTTGCCCGCCAAAAGCCCTGGTTCGACGATACCCTGTTCGTGATCACCGCCGACCATGGCGCCAACGCCCGGGGAGCGGGCGCCATCCCCGTCGCCAGTTACCGGATCCCGGCGATGTTTTACGCCCCACGCTGGATTGCGCCCCGGCGCCATGACCGTCTGGCCTCCCAGATCGACATTCCACCTACCTTGCTGGGGCTGATCGGGCTGCCCTACGACAGCAAGTACATGGGCTTCGACCTGCTGCGTTCGTCTCCGGCGGCCGACCGGGCCTTCGTCGCCAATTACCAGACCCTGGGCTATCTGCGGGATGGCCGCATGGTCACCCTGAAGCCCAAGCGCAAGGTCGACGTGGTTGCCAGTCCGCTAGTGCCGCGCCGGCCGGGCCAGGCGTTGAGCGATGAGGCCCTGGTGGAGGAGGCGATTGCCTGGTATCAGACGGCTTCCATGTTCTACCGCAATGGATTCGAACGGGACGAGGACCATCCCGCCGAACATTGACCGTCTCTCGATAACGAAAAACGAGCTTTCCCGCAGGGTCGCCCTGACCGAAGGAAATCCCTGTGGAACAAGGGAAAGCAGCGGGCGGCGCCAGTTTCAAGCCATCGGTGCTGCCACGGAGTGCCCTGTAATATCGAGCAGAGTGAGCCGTATCGAACCCCTCGGAGGGGGCAAGCCTTTCCATGATGGGGATGTTATCCTCATCATGAAAGTTGGCGCCAGATCAGTAGCCCACGCTGAGGTCTATGCCGTAGGTTCTGGGTTGCTGGAAGGTGCCGGTTATGTTGTTTCCGCCCAGCGTGTAGATGTAATCCGGCTTGTCGTTATTCAGCAGGTTGCGGCCCCACAGCGACACCGCGGCTGTCCCATGGGCGCCCAGCCTGATCTCGCGCAGGGTAAAGCGGGCACTCAACAGGGTCTGGGCCTTTACTATCGCCTGTCGGTCCAGGGTCGGATTGGCAATTTCCGGATTGCCGTAGGCATCCAGCGTGCCGCAGCCCAGTGCGACCTGGGACAGTCCGGCTGGGCAACTCAGGTGGCGGATATCATCTCGCCAACTGGCATCCATCCGGAAACTGGGACGAACACCGTTCGCCAGTCGCTGGAATTCATAATCGAACCCGAAGGAAGCCGTCTGCCTGGGCTGTGAGGTTCTTATCTGACCGTCGGTCTTGACCCGCGTATAGCCGTAGGAACCGTTCAGGGTCAGTCCCTCCATCGGTACATAGGTCAGCTCCAGCTCTACACCATCGGACCTGGACTTGCCCACGTTCTGCAAGACGTAGCCAGTCGCAGCGAAGCCTTCGATTTGCAGGTCCCGGCGCTTCATTTCATAGAGGGCCGCGTTGAAGCGCAGGCTGTTATCCATGAAACTGCCCTTGAAACCCGCCTCGTAGGACTTGGCGGTCTCCGGCTGGAAGGCGGTTCCTTGCAGGATGCCCCCCGACACGAAACCCGTGGCGTACTTTGCATAGACGTTCATGCCCGGCGCGATCCGGTAGGTCGCCGACAGATCGTAGTCGTTGTGGCTGCCGCGGTAGCGGAAATCCCGGCCATTCGTTCCGGGAAGAAACACCGGGACGCCCCAGGGGCGGAGATCGAGATGGCCTGCGGCCATGACGTGCTCCTGCCGGTCATCCCAGGTGCGCCGCAAGCCGCCGCTGAAGTCCCACTGATCCCTATGCCAGGTGCCGTGCACGTACAGGGCTTGGGACTGGTTGTCCGTCTTCACCTTCTGGCCGATGTAGTAGTCCGTGTCGGGATTGAGGGTGTAGGTCACCTCCGGGGCAATCCCGCCAAAAAATGGACCTGGCAAGATTGGGTTGTCCAGCTTGGCTTTTTCCTCGAACAGGAACAGGCCTGCGATCCAGTCGAGGTTCCCGCGCTTGCCCAGCAACTGGAATTCATGGGAGGACTGATGCTGATCCTCTTCCCTCAGGGATATGCCCGGGCTCCAGTAGCGGATGCCGTCGCTCCATAGCCCGGCGCCGTAATAACCGTCCAGGCCGTAGCTGATGTCGAACTTGCGGAAGCCGCCGATGTATTTGGCGCTCAGTTCGGGAGCGAGTTCGTACTCCGCGGTGATCGAGTGGCCCTCCACTTTCATGATGCTCGGGCTTTCAAACGCGGCCGGAAGACTTTCCATGAAATGGAAACCCATTGGTGCCGAGACCTCGACAAAGCCGGCGGGCGGTGTTTGGGGGGCGAGGCTCATCGACTGACGGTAAGGTATCGTCATCCGGTTCTTGCTGTAATCGTACTTGTAGTCGAGCTTCAGGCCCGGCACGCCGGCATAGCGCAGGCTGATGAGCGCCAGATCGTTGTCGTTGGCGCCGCCGGTTTCGCTGATCGTCATGGAATCGAACCCATCGGAAAAATGGTAGGTGTTCCTGGGGGCGCTGTTCCTGACATAGCCGTCGTTCTGGTGATGACCCAGGGTGACGCGGGCCGACAGGCCGTTCCACTCGGGCAGGTCGAGAGAAAACTTCTGCCGGCGATCGTTGAAGTTGCCGAAGCCCAGTTCGCCATGGAAACCGAACTGGCCGGAAGGCGAGGTGGTGATCAGGTTGACCGCGCCCCCGGTGGAGTTGCGGCCGAACAGGGTGCCTTGGGGGCCCCGCATCACTTCCACCTGGGCCAGGTCGGCGATGTCGAAGGCGGTGGCGCTCAGGCGGCCCAGATACACGCCATCCACATAGATGCCTATGCCCGCATCCACCTGGGGATTCAGGGAACTGTTGGTGATGCCGCGGAAGTGCGACACGGCCACCATGCTGCCCGCCTGCTGACGGATATCGACGTTCGGGATATGCCGGGCCACGCCGATCAGGCCGTCGATCTTCAGGTCCGCCAGATCCTTGGCGCCGATGGCCGTGATCGAGGTCGGCACGTCCTGCAGATTCTCTTCCTTGCGCCGGGCGGTGACGACGATCTCCGCCAGGCCCTGGATGCGCATCAGCGCTGCCTCGTCACTGTCGGCCGCCTGGGCGGCGACATCGGTACTCAGCATCCAGGCCGGCGCGCCAAGCGCCATCAGAATGCAGCGAACAAGCAAGCTACGGACAGGGACTTTCATCTGACTATCCTTTCCACCAGGGAAACTTCGCTTCACGGTGCTGCATCTGCCATTGTGCTGGCGTCATCAGGTTACAGGCAGGCCGACACAGGCAACTCTGGCATACCTATCATTCAGGTCATCATCGAAGTCCGATTATGGCATTCATCAGCCCTTCGGCGGCCCGGCCTTGGCTTCCAATTGCTCCCAACGTTCCAGCAAGACCAGCAATTCAGCCTCGATTTCGCCCAGGCGGGCGGCGATCCGGGTGCCTTCGGCGGCCGGTCCGGCGTGGCTGGCCGGGTCCTCCAGGCGTGCTGCCAGGGCGGCCTGCTCGGTTTCCAGGGCTGAGATGTGGTCGGGCAGGGATTCCAGTTCCTTTTGTTCTTTCCAGCTCAGTTTTTCGGTTTTGGCTCTGACGGGTGCAGCCCTTTTTTCGCTGTCCGCTTTGCTGGAGGCGGAGGTGATGATGGCAGGGGCTGCCGACTTTCGCATGCGCTGCCAGTCTTCGTAGCCACCCACGTATTCTCCCCAACGGCCTTCGCCTTCATAGGCGATGGTCTGGGTCACCACGTTGTCGAGGAAGGCCCGGTCGTGGCTGACCAGGAACAGGGTGCCGCTGTAGTCCTGGAGCAGTTGTTCCAGCAGTTCCAGGGTTTCGATGTCCAGGTCGTTGGTGGGTTCGTCCAGCACCAGCACGTTGGCGGGCCGGGCGAAGAGCCGGGCCAGCAAGAGGCGGTTGCGTTCGCCGCCGGAGAGGGACTTCACCGGCGAGCGGGCACGGGCCGGGGCGAAGAGGAAGTCTTCCAGATAGCCGATGACGTGCTTGCGTTCGCCATTGATCTCCACATAGTCGGAACCGGGTGAGATCACCTCTGCCAGGGTGGCCTCCGGGTCCAGGGCGGTGCGGAACTGGTCGAAATAGGCCACTTCCTGCCGGGTGCCCAGGCGCAACTGTCCGGCATCCGGTTCCAGTTCTCCCAAGATCAGACGCAGCAGCGTGGTCTTGCCGGCACCGTTGGGGCCGATCAGGCCGATCTTGTCGCCCCGCAAGATACGGGTGGAAAAATCCCGGACCACCGGCTTGGCGCTGAAGGACTTGCTGACGCCGTGCAGCTCAGCCACCAGTTGGCCGCTTTTTTCCCCGGCATCCAGGCTCAGTCGGGCCTGGCCCATGCGCTCCCGGCGGGCGGCCCGCTCCCGGCGCAACTGGTCCAGACGCTGGACCCGGAACACGGCCCGGGTGCGACGGGCCTCCACGCCCTTGCGTATCCAGATTTCCTCCTGGGCCAGCAGCTTGTCGAAGCGGGCCTGCTCCAGGGCCTCGTCCTGGAGCATCTGGGCCTTGCGTTCCTGGTAGGCGGTGAAGGTGCCGGGAAAGCTCGTCAGCCGGCCCCGGTCCAGTTCCACGATGCGGGTGGCCAGACGGTCCAGGAAGCGCCGGTCATGGGTGATGAACAACAGGCTGATGCCGGATTCCAGCAGCAGGTTTTCCAGCCATTCGATGGCCCCCAGGTCCAGGTGGTTGGTGGGCTCGTCCAGCAGCAGCACCTCGGGTTCGGTGGCCAGGGCCTGGGCCAGGGCCAGACGTTTTTTCTGGCCCCCGGAGAGGCTGCCCACCCGGGCCTCCGGGTCCAGGTCGAAGCGCTGGATGGCCCGTTCCGCCTGGCGGGCGGCGGACCAGGCGCCCAGAGACTCCAGTTCTTCCTGGAGCAGGTTGAGTTTGGCCAGGAGGGCTTCGTGGTCACCGCTGGATTCCGACAACTGATGGGAAACCTGATGCCATTCGGCCAGCAGGCGGGTAGCGGCCCCCATGCCGGCCACCACGGCCTCGAAGACGCTCTGTTCCGGCGTGAAGGGGGGCTCCTGGGGCACATAGGCCAGCCGCAGGCCCGGTTGGCGCCAGACCTGGCCGTCATCCAGACTGCCTTCTCCGGCCAGGGCCGCCAGCAAGGAGGATTTGCCGCTGCCGTTGCGGCCGATCAGAGCCACTCGCTCACTGGCGTCCAAAAGGAACTCCGCGTGATCGAGCAGAGCCACGTGACCATAGGCAAGGCAGGCTTGGGTGAGGGACAGCAGAGGCATGGGCGGCGCAGATGCGGGAAGGGGCTGCGATTATAGGCGGGCCCATCTGGATGGGATCGTTCCCGCAGGTTGCTATTACGCCTGCGGATGATGAGAGAATGCAAATCCGAACAAGAAATCGACGTGCGTCGAGAATCGTCCCATGGATAAAGTTCCGGCAACGGAAATCATCCGGCCTCCGGTCGGTCGTCGCTATCTTGCCGCCGCCCTGGTGTGGACCTTGCTGGTTGCTGTATCAGTGGGCAACAGTCTCTATCAGCAGAGTCTCGAGGTTGAAAAATCGGCGATGACGGCGGCTCGGGCCAACATTGCCAAGGATCTCAATTTCCGCCGCTGGGCGGCGAGCCACGGTGGCGTCTATGTGCAGCCCGACACCCGAACACCACCCAATCCCTATCTCAAGGTACCGAAGCGGGATGTGGTCACCTCCGATGGCATGGCCCTGACTCTGATGAACCCGGCCTACATGCTGCGCCAGATGCAGTCCGAATACATGGGGGAGTTTGGTGCCCAGAGCCGTATTACCAGCCTGAAGCCCATGAATCCGGGCAATGCGCCCAAGGAGTGGGAAAGGCAGGCCCTGACCGGCTTCGAGCAAGGCGAGGCAGAATACCGGGAAATCGTCGAGCGGGATGACAAGCGCTACCTGCGGCTGATGCTGCCGATCGTGGCGGAGCAGGCCTGTCTGCAATGCCATGCCGACCAGGGTTATCGCCTGGGGGATATTCGTGGCGGCATCAGTTCGGTGGTGCCCCTGGAGTCCTTCGAGGCCCAGGGGGCCGAAACCCATCTGGCAATCCTGGCATCCCATGGCATGCTCTGGCTGGTGGGACTATGCGGTTTTGGCCTGGGCTACCGACAGGACAGAGGGTTGGAGGATGCGCGTCTTGACGCCGAACAGGACATGCAGCGTTACCGGGAAATCGTGGAAACCTCCGACGACCTGCTGGCCTTCCTGGACCGGGAGCAGCGCTACCAGGTGGTCAATAGCGCCTATGCCAAGGTATACGGCAGTATCCCGGAAGCCTTGGTCGGCAGGCATGTACGGGATGTGATGGGGGGAGCCTTCTATGAGAGTGTCGCCCCCTATATCACCCGGACCCTGGAAGGCGGCTCAGCCCGTTTCAGGGAGACCCAGACTTTTTCGGATGGTCAGCAACACATGCTGGACGTGGCCTATCGACCCTATCGGCTGCACGGGCGAGTAGAGGGGCTGGTGGCCAGTCTGCGGGATGTGACGGAGCAATGGAAGGCCGAACAGGCACTGACGCTCAGTGAGGCGAAATTTCGCTCCTACCTGGCCGATGCACCGATCCCCATTCTGGTGGCTGACAGCGATGGACTGATCATGGAGGCCAATCCCGCGGCAGGAAGACTGTTGGGAATCCCGCGCAACGAGTTGGCGGGACATAGGCTGACGGAATTTTATTTGCCAAACGATAGGGAGTCGCCCCACTGGGACAAGGAAAATCTGCTGTCAGGCAGCCTCGTGGAGGGAGAAAACCGTGTTTTACGGCGGGGTGGTGGCGCGGCTTGGGTGATGTGGCGGGTGGTGGGAATAGAGGCGGGATGTTCTCTTGTTTTTCTGGTGGAAATCTCGGCCCGCAAGGCAGCAGAACGAAGCCTGATGGAAAGGGAAATCGAACTGCGCACCATCGTCGAGACTGATCCAGAGTGTATCAAGGTGATCAATTCCGATGGTACCTTGCGACAGATGAATCCTGCCGGCCTTGCCATGGTCGAAGCCGACGGTGCTGAACAGGTGTTGGGTCGGCCCATCTCGGGCATCGTCGTCCCTGAATGTCGAGATGCTTTCATGGCCTTGCACGAGCGTGTCATGAAGGGAGAGTCGGGAACCCTACAGTTCGAGATCAAGGGCCTCAAGGGAACCCGCCGCTGGCTGGAGACCCAGGCTGTCCCCATGCGCAACGGGACGGGTGAGGTGACTGCCATTCTCGGTGTGACCCGAGATATCACGGAGCGCCGTCGTAATGAAGAAGGTCTGCGGCTGGCGGCAGTGGCCTTTGGCAGTGTCACCGATGGCATCGTTGTCACCGATCCGAACGGGATCATCGTTGATGTGAATGCCAGCTTCGAGGGGTTGACGGGGTATTCCCGGGAAGAGCTGGTGGGATCCAACCCGAGGATGCTGCATTCGGGCATGCAGGATGCCGAGTTCTATCGCACCATGTGGCATGCCTTGTTGACCCAACATGTCTGGGTTGGTGAGTTGCACAACCGGCGCAAGGACGGATCGGTTTATGTCCAGTATTCACGCATTACGGCGGTCCATGATGCCAATGGCCGGCTGACTCATTACGTGGGCATCTCATCCGATATCACCGAACTCAGGCATAGCCAGCAACGGCTGGAGCACCTGGCTTACCATGATCTGCTGACCCATCTGCCCAACCGGGTTCTGCTGGGGGACCGAATGCGGCAGGCGATGGCCCTTGCGGATCGCAAGAAGGAGCTGCTGGCCGTCTGCTATCTGGATCTCGATGGTTTCAAACCCATCAATGACACCTGGGGTCATGAGGCCGGGGACCAGTTGCTGATCGAAACCGCCGAGCGTCTGCGTCAGTGCGTACGGGGCGCCGATACGGTTTCCCGCCTGGGTGGGGACGAGTTCGTGATCCTGTTGGGCGAAATGACCGAGGTGGATGAGGTGGGACAGGCCCTGCACCGGATTCTCGATACGCTCAACCGGCCCTATCCGCTTCCCCATGGGGAGGTAGTTATTTCCGCCAGCCTGGGGGTCACTCTGTATCCCCTTGATGGAGATGATGCCGATGTCCTGATTCGCCACGCTGATCAGGCCATGTATGCGGCCAAGCAGGCGGGCAAGAGCTGTTTCCGCCTGTTCGATCCCGAACACGACCGGGCATCCCGGAACCAGCAGGAACAGATCAAGCGCTTCAGCTCGGCCCTGGAGAATGGCGAGCTCCGGCTCCACTACCAGCCCAAGGTGGACATGCGCTCGGGACGGATGATCGGTGCCGAAGCCCTGTTGCGTTGGCAGCATCCGGAACAGGGTCTGCTGGTCCCGGGGCAGTTTCTTTCCGCGCTGGAAAGTGCCGACTTGGCGCTGCCCCTGGGCGAATGGGTACTGGGAGAAGCCCTGGGCCAGATGGCTTCCTGGGAGGCCCAGGGCCTACTGATCAACATCAGCGTCAACATCTCCAGTCAGCACTTGCAGCAGCGGGACTTTGTCGGGCGGCTCAGGCACCTGTTGACAGCACATCCCCGAGTTGCGCCGAGCCAGCTCACCCTGGAAATCCTGGAGACATCGGCGGTGGAGGACATGGCCCAGGTTTCCCAGGTCATTCAGGCCTGTCGTGCCCTGGGAGTGAGCTTTGCCCTGGATGATTTTGGCACCGGTTATTCGTCCCTGACTTACCTGCGTCAGCTTCCCACGGAGGAGCTCAAGATCGATCAGTCCTTCGTGCGAGACATGCTGAAGGATCGGGATGACCGGGCCATCGTCGAGGGCGTTATCAGCCTGGCCCACACCTTCGGCCGCCAGGCCATCGCCGAGGGGGTGGAAACCCTGGAGCATGGTGTCTTGTTGCTGCAACTGGGTTGCCATCTGGCCCAGGGATATGCCATCGCCCACCCCATGCCGGCGGAGCAACTGCTGGCATGGCAGAACTCATGGATGCTGCCGGATGAATGGGCGCGAGCCGCTAAGGCCAGCGCTTAGCGTGAAAAAGCATCAATGGAGCCGAGTGTAACCTTCGAGCGCAGCGAGCCGATGGGTAGCCCCGGGGCGGGGATGGGGGTGGGGGCGTTCAATTGGTCTTTGCGCATTGGCATCCTCGGTGGTGGCGCTGGCGACCATGCGCGTTAGCGTGCCTTCCAGTCGGGGGCCCGTTTTTCGGCAAAGGCCTTGATACCTTCCAGGATGTCCTCGCTGGTGCGCAGGGCATCCAGGGCCGGATAGAAACCATTGTCCTGGCGCCGGGTCGCTTCCTCAAGGGACAGCCCCAGGCCCCGCTGCATACATTGCTTGTTGGCCCGGAGGGCCAGGGGCGCACTGCGCAGCACTTGCTTCACCAACCGGTCGGTGGCGGCATCCAGCTCGGCGGCGGGTACCACTTCATTGACCAGGCCCCAGTCCAGGGCTTGGGCGGCGGTGATGGTTTCGCAGGTGAGGAGCAACTGCATGGCCCGCTTGTGGCCAATCTCCCGGGGCAAACGATGCATGCCGCCGGCCACGGCAACAATGCCGGCCAGGGGTTCGGGCAGCGAAAAAGTGGCGTGATCGGCGGCAATGGCCAGGTCTGCCGCCATGACGATCTCGAAGCCACCGCCCATGGCCAGGCCATTGACCACGGCGATCACCGGCTTGTCCAGATCGAAACGGGCGGTGAGGCCGCCATAGCCTGTCTCCGGCACCAGGTAGGCCGGACCGCCGTTGGCAGCAGCGTTCATGGCCTTCAGGTCGCCGCCGGCGGAGAAGGCCTTGTCGCCGGCACCGCGGATCACCGCGATCCAGAGATCATCCTCGGCGGCGAAGCGATTCATGGCGTCCTGGAGGGCGAAGTTGGTCTCGGTATCGATGGCATTCATTCGCTCGGGACGGTTGATGGTGACATGCAGCACATGACCATCGACGTGGGTCAGAACTTTGGATTCGCTCACGGAGACTCCAGAAGAAAAGGGGTGTACGGATTTTAGGGCGAACATCTTCAAATGCTGTTCGTAAACTGGCGAAAGGCCCGGACGCGTCTGCGTCCGGGCCTTTCGTTCAATAGCCGTGATTGTTCGGAAATTTCTCTGATTTGTTGCAAATCAGCCAGCGATGGGTGACGGCCGATGATTTTCCCAGGGCGCCGCCTGCTCCAATTGGGCCGCCAGCCGGAGCAGGGTCAGCTCATCGCCGTGGCGGCCGGCAAACTGGCTGCCGATGGGCAGCTTGTCCGGTGTCCAGTGCAGGGGCACCGACATGGCGGGATGGCCGCTCATGTTGAACATGGCCGTGAAGGGCGAAGCCTTCATGGCTTCCCGGGCGAATTCCTCGTAGGGCAGATCCAGGGAAATCTCTCCCAGTTTCGGGGGCAGGGCGGCGGTCGTGGGACTGAGGATCAGGTCGTAGCGGCCCAGGAACTCATCCAGCACCCGGCCCCCCTCGTCGAAGGCGGCCCGGGCCCGATAGAGCTGCTCCGCGGTGTAGCCCTTGGCCAGTTGCAGGGACCTCCAGTTGAGGGGTTCCATTTCGTCCTCCCTTACCTCCCGTCCCAGCAGCTTTTCCCGGTTGCGGACGGTATAGAGCATGCCGGTGGCTGTTACCACGCCCATGCCGCCGAACATGTCGGCGATGGGCAGGACCGGAGCCGCGATTTCCACGTGATGGCCCAGCTGCTGGCACAGCTTTGCCGTCTTGCGCACCGCTTCCAGACATTCCGGATGGATGGGGGCACCGAAGGGGTTGGTCTCCATCAGTGCGATGCGCAGGCCTTTGGCCGGGCGGCGGATGGCCTCCAGCAGATTGCCGGCGATGACGGGAGGCGCGGTGCGGGAACCGGACTCCGGGCCCTGGCTCACTTGCAGCAGCAGGGCGGAGTCGCGTACCGAGCGGGTAATGGCGTGCTGCATCGAAAGGCCCAGCCAGCTTTCGAGGGCCTTGGGTCCCGTAGGTACCCGGCCTCGACTGGGCTTGAGGCCAAATAGGCCGCAATGGGAGGCCGGAATGCGGATCGAACCGCCGCCATCGCTGGCATGGGCGGCTGGAATAATGCCCGTCGCCACCGCCACTGCGGCCCCACCTGAAGACCCACCGGAACTGTAGGCCGGATTCCAGGGATTCCGTGTCAGGCCCCAGAGTCTGGATTCGGTGGTGGCGGTCTGGCCGAATTCCGGGCTGGTGGTCTTGCCGAAGATCACCAGCCCGGCCTTGCGATAGCGCTCGGTCAGGGTGCTGTCGGCATCGGCCACGGCATCCTTGAAGAAGGTGCAGCCGTTGCTGGTGATGGTGCCTTTCAACTGGATGCCCAGGTCCTTCAGCAGGAAGGGTACGCCGGCCAGGGGACCGTCCAGGGGCCGCATCTTCGCCGCTGCCCGGGCCAACTCGTAATGGCGCAGGTTGATGGGGTTCAGGACCGGATTGATCGCTTCTGCCCGGGCGATGGCCGCTTCGAGCAACTCGCTGGCGGAAATCTGGCGGCGGCGGATCAGTTGGGCCATGGCCACTGCATCCAGTTTTTCGTACTCCGCCAGGGGTAGGCTGCCGGCCTGGACAAGCCTGGACAGGCCCCCCATGCTGGTAACCAGGGCCAGGGTGCCTCCGGTCTTGAGCAGTTTGCGACGAGATTCATCCATGGCTGTTTCTTCCTGTGGGCGATGGCGGGCATGGTAACGGATAGTCAGGCTCGTACAACTCCTGAACCATGTTCGCGTTTGTGCAAGAAAGCCCGGTGCCCGCCGGATTCGGGCCAGGGGGACACACCGCGACCCGAGGTTGGCCAGTTACGAATTGATCAGCGCCTTCGCCATCCCCTCTTGCACTCGATGATAATGTGGGTTCGATATTTCCATTATGAGTCAGCCTGGCCCTTCCAGCGTATCCCATGGAGGTCACGGCCATTCGACCTTACAACCGAGCATGAGGAAAGCGCATCAATGACGCTGAATGACCATTCGCTATGGACCTTGGGGTTCCGTCCGTTTTTCATTCTGGCCATGCTCTCCGGTCTGGCCCTGCCCCTGATCTGGGCGCTGATGTTCACCGGCCGGATGGCGCCTCCGGTTGCGAACTTTTCCATGGTGCAGTGGCACGCCCACGAAATGTTCTTCGGCTTCGGCTGGGCGCTGCTGGGCGGCTTTCTGCTCACGGCTTCCAGGAGCTGGCTGTCGGTGCGGGGCTATCACGGTCCCGCCCTGGCTTTCCTTGCGGCGGCCTGGATCTTCGAGCGGATCGGCATGGGGTTCGGCGGCGCCTGGCCCGACTGGTTGTTCCTCTTGTCGAACAATCTGTTTCTCGGCGCCATTGTTGCCATGCTGTCCTGGGCGCTGATCCGGCACCGCAAGACTGACTCCTATCGGGACAACTATTTCTTTCTGCTGATTCTGCCGGCCTTTCTGCTGGCGAAGTCCTTCATGTTGAGCCCGGAGCACTTCGCTCTTGGGACGGGAATGGCCCTGGCCCTGTTTCGTGTGGCCTTCCTGGTGATGTTGGAAAGAACCGTGACCGCATTCATGAAAAGCGCGTTCCAGGCCAATATCCTGCGCCATGCCCGGCTGGATGGCGCCATCAAGCTCTTGGCGCTGGTCCTGGTCGCTGCCGGTACCCTGCCGACGGGCCTGATGATCGTTCTGGAGACAGCACTGGCCGCACTGCTGCTGGGGCGCTTTTTCTACTGGCATCCACGCCTGGCGCTGAGCCGGATAGACATCGGCATCATGTACCTGGGCTATCTGGGCATCGTCGCCCAGCTCCTCGTGGATGCCCTGGATCGAAGTGGTCATGGCGCCTGGGTCGGCGCCCTGCCGGTGCATCTGTTTACCTTCGGGGTCATGGGGCTGATCATTCCCGCCATGATGGTCCGCATCTCCAAGGGGCATACCGGGCGCCAGGTGATGTTCGACCGGGGCGACAAGCTTTGCCTGTGGATCATGATCGCGGGCCTGGCGCTACGGGTGGCGGCGCCGCAATTCAACGCGGCCTTCTACCCGGGATGGGTGATGTTGGCCGCTGCTTGCTGGTGTACCTGCTTTTCCATCCTGGGCTGGCGCTATGTCCCGTTCCTGGTCCGACCGCGCGTCGATGGCAGGCCCCATTGATCGGCATGGGCGCCACCTGGCGGATGGGCCGTTTACGCGGGATTGCCCTGGAAGAAAAAGCATTAACCACGGGGAAGTGCAAGATCCTATGTCCTTCTTCCGGATTTCTACGTGTCATCTATGGCTTGAATAAGGTATCGAATATGAGCAGACCCCCGGTGAATAATCGAGAACCTGGTCCAGGTATCAGTGAAACAAAAAATTCCCGTGATTCCTGGTCGGGGTTGTAGGACAATCCCATACGCGTGGCCCGTGGGTGCCGCGCTGTTATTCGTAACCGACCGTATGCCTGACCTATGCCAGAATTCGACGAGTCGCATCAACGGCTGACCTTCAAGTTGGTCTACTATGGGCCAGCGCAAAGCGGCAAGACCACCAATCTGATGCGTCTGCACGATTTGCTGGCGCCGGACTGCAAGGGCGAGATCATGACGCTGGAAACCCAGGGTGACCGTACACTGTTTTTCGATCTCCTGCCCCTGGGCTTTCGTGCCCCTTCGGGCGCATTGGTGCGGCTCAGATTATTCACTGTACCTGGCCAAGTGGCCCATGATGGTACGCGCAAGGCGGTGTTGTCTCGCTCTGATGGCGTGGTTTTCGTGGCCGACTCCCAGCAGGTCGAGGAGCAGAACAATGCCGAAGCCTTTCGAAACCTGGCGGCGAATGTCGCCCGAGTGGGACTGAATTTCGAGGGTATGCCACTGGTGGTCCAGTTCAACAAGCGCGACCTGCCGAACATCGTTGCCGAGGAGGAGGTTCGCAGTCGCTGGGACGGAACCGCCTGGCCCTTGCTATTCGCCACTGCCTTGACGGGAGAGGGCGTGCGCGAGACCTTCGAGCAATTGCTGCGCGGCGTCTTTCGCCGCTACGATGTCGACCTGGGTCTCAGTCTGCGCCATGGTCTTGACGAGGCTGGGTTCGTCGCCGGGGCCTTGGGAGCGAGTCATTGATATGAGTCACAGCTTCGACCGTGATTACGCCCTGGCGGAGCTCCTGCCTGCTCCGCTGCTGGAAACCATCGGCGCTCCTTTGTCTAGCCTGCTAGGGAGCAATCTGGCAATTGTCGATGCCGAAGGCAGACTGCTCTGGGGACGGGAACTAGAGGGAAGCACTCGTCAGGCTCTGGTCATCGAGCTGGAACCGATCGGGTTCATTGCGGCGGTGGTGGATGCCGACCGTCTGCGGGCCGCCGCCGGCCTGCTACAACAAATCCTGCTGGCACGCATGCGTTATTTGATGGCTGGCAGTTTGCACACCGAGTCGACCCAGGCCAACTATGAGGCCCTGCTGGCCAAGCATGAGGCCCTGGTTGAGTCGGAGGCGCGCTACAGGGCCCTGGCCGAGGATCTGGAACGGCAGGTGGCTGCGCAGGTCAGTCTGCTCGACCAGCGTCAGCGCCAGCTCTACCAGGCGGAGAAGCTGGCCTCCGTGGGCCAGTTGGCGGCCGGCGTGGCCCACGAGATCAACAATCCCATCGGCTTCGTGCGCAGCAATATCACCACCCTGGGCGGCTATATCGCCAAGCTGGGAGAACTCAAGGCCCGGCTTGGCGAGGTGCCTTCGGCTTGGTCCGAGCTGGACCTGGATTTCGTCAGCGAAGACGGTGTCGAGCTGGTTAACGACTGTATTTCGGGCATCGACCGGGTGGCGCGGATCGTGCGCGACCTCAAGGGCTTTTCCAACATTGAAAGGGCTGATGCGGAGATGGTCGACCTCAATGGCAATCTGCGCGAGGTGATGACCGTGCTGGCCGGGCAGATGCCCCCCGGGGTCGATACACGACTGGAACTGGAGCCATTGCCGAAAGTGATTTGCCTGCCGGGACATCTCAATCAGGTGTTTCTAGGCGTAATCCACAACGCCTTGCTGGCGGTCCAGGACAGCGGGCATCCCGGCGAAGTGGTTGTGGCGACCCGTCCCGTCGAAGAAGGGGTCGAGATCATTGTCAGCGACAACGGGGTCGGCATGTCCACTGAACAAATCCAGCGGATGTTCGATCCGTTCTATACCACCCGTGAGGTGGGCAGCGGCACCGGACTCGGACTGACCGTGGCACGGGATGTGGTCGAGGCTCACCACGGCCGCATATCCGTCGACAGTCGCATAGGTACCGGCACCACTGTCACCATTTTCCTGCCATTGTGAACGACTACAGCGCCCTATTTACCGGCAAGGCGGATGCCAGCCCCGAAGCCCCTGCTACGCGTTATCGCCTGCTGATCGTGGATGACGAGCCGGGCGTGGTCAAGGCGCTGACCCGTGTTTTCCACCGGGAGAACTACGAGGTGGTGACCGCCGCCAGCGGCGCGGAGGGCTTGCAGCGACTGGGTGAGGCCGTCACCCATCTGGTGATCAGCGACTACATGATGCCTGCCATGAATGGTGCCCATTTCCTGCGCCAGGTGAAGGAACGCTCGCCGGATACCATCCGAATCATGCTCACTGGCCATGCCGACACTGGTGCGGTGCTGGGGGCGATCAACGAGGGCGCGGTCTACAAGTTCATCCTCAAGCCCTGGAACGACGATGATCTGCGCATTACCGTCGGCATTGCCCTGGAACAGTTCGATCTGGTGCAGAAGAATCGGCTTTTGAGTCGCGAGAACGCACAGAAGGCGAAGGAGATATCCGCCCTGACCCGACTGTCGGTGACCAACCGCAGCCAGCTTGGCTTCATGCTGAACAAGAAGGGCCTGCTGTCCACTGCCCAGATACAGGAACTGGTGCGACTGGTTGAGACCCGCAAGGAGCCGATGATCAAACTGCTGCTGGAAAAGGGCTGGGTCTCCGAGCGAGCCATACGTGACATTCTGAAAAAGGATCTGCTGATCGAGGAAGTGCACCTGAAGGAGTTCCCGGTCGATACCGCACTGGCCGAACTGATTCCCCACAGCTTTTGCGAGCGGCAACTGGTGGTGCCGTTGCGCCTCGATGGTCGTACCCTGATGCTGGCCATGGCCGATCCCCTGGATGCCGGACTGATCAGCGATGTACGCTTCACCGCCGGGCTCGACCTCAATGTAGTGACCGCCGATGCCGCCGCCATCCAGGCCAAGATCGAGGAGATCTATGGCGACCGGCAGATGGACTTCAAGGAACTGGAAACCCTGGTTACCTCGAAGGACCCTTACGAGGGCATCGAGGTGGTCATCGAGGAAGACGATGCCGCCTCCCTGGAGGACCTGCTGCGCGAGACAGAGGAGCCGCCGGCGATCCGTCTGGTGAATGCAATTCTGCTGGAGGCGATCCGCCTTGGGGCGTCCGACATCCACATCCAGCCGCGGACCAAGAGCGTGGTGGTGCGCTACCGCATCGACGGCGTTCTGGTGGACAAGATCCACATTCCCCATCAGTTGCACCAGCCCCTGGTGTCGCGCCTGAAGATCATGTCCCAGCTCGACATCTCCGAGCGGCGACGCCCCCAGGATGGCCGCATTACCGTCAAAACGCCCTTGCGGATCGTGGATCTGCGCATGTCTACCCTGCCCACCATCAATGGCGAGAAGGTGGTGATGCGCATCCTGGACCGCAATTCTGCAGTGGTCGATCTGAGCGCACTGGGATTTTCCAGCGGTAACCTGGCCCTGATCGAGGACATGGCGGCCCGTCCCCAGGGCATGATCCTGGCGACCGGTCCCACCGGCAGCGGCAAGACGACGACCCTCTATTCGCTGCTCCAGCACAATGCCAACCCCACCAAGAACTACGTCACCATCGAGGATCCGGTCGAGTACTACCTGGACATGGCGGGCCAGGTGCTGGTGCGGGAAAAGATCGGTCTGACCTTTCCCCTGATCCTGCGCTCTTTACTGCGCCAGGACCCGGACGTGATGCTGCTCGGCGAGATCCGCGACTTCGAGACCGCCGAGGTGGCCTTCCACGCGGCGCTGACCGGTCACCAGGTGTTTTCCACTCTGCATACCAATTCGGCGGTAGCGACCATTGCCCGCCTGTTCGATCTTGGCCTGAAACCCTACGTCGTAGCCAGCGCCCTGGAGGGCATCATCGCCCAGCGTCTGGTGCGGCGCATCTGCCCGGACTGCCGCGAGGAGGTCGTTCCCGATGCCCGTTTGCAGCAGCGGCTGGGGTCTGCCTTCGCCACTGGCGGTTTGCGTGCCTATCGTGGCAAGGGCTGCGGGCGTTGCAATGGCAGCGGTTATCAGAAGCGTTTGGGCATCTACGAAGTCCTTGGCTTCGACGACGAATTGAGAAATTGCGTCAGCAGCGGTGCCAGCATCCTGGAAATCGGCCGCATGGCATCCCGCAAGGGCATGCATTCCCTGGTTCAGGATGCGGCCGAAAAGGTGACCAGCGGTGACACTGACCTGGAGGAGGTGCTGCGGGTTCTCGGTCCCCAGGCAGCGATGGAGTGACGCCACATGCTTAAGGAAAGGCTGAGCAAGCTCCCAACCGTTCGGGCTGAGCCTGTCGAGTGTTGCGCAGCGAGCCGATGGGTAGCCCCGCCCCGGGGCATGCCTGTCAGCCGAGACGGCGGTCTGCCTTTACCAGTGCAGCGAATTCCCCGGCTGGTAGTGGCTTGCTGAACAGAAAGCCCTGAATCACGTCGCATCCATACTGGCGCAGCAACTCCAGTTGAGCCGCGGTTTCCACGCCCTCGGCGACCACTTCCAGCTTGAGCCCGTGGGCCATGCCGATCACGCCGCGCACCAGTTCGGCACTGTTGTTATCGGTGGTAATGTCGCGCACGAAACTGTAGTCGACCTTCAGCACGTCGATGGGAAAGCGCTTGAGGTAGCTCAGGGATGAATAGCCGGTGCCGAAATCGTCGATAGCGAGGGAAAGTCCCATGCGCTTCAACATTACCAGCATCTCGATGTTGGTCTCGGCGTTGCTCATGATCGTGCCTTCGGTGAGTTCCAGCTCGATGTCGTCCGGTTGAATGTTGCTATCGGCCATGATCTGGGCCACCAGATCGGGCAAGTTCTGGCGCTGGAACTGGCGCCCCGAGATGTTGATTGCGATGCAGGGTGGATGCAGTCCTTCATCATGCCAATGCCGTATCTGCTGGCAGATATCCCGAAGCAGCCATTCGCCGATGGGCAGGATCAGGCCGTTTTCCTCCGATAATGGGATGAAGTCGCCAGGCGGGACGAAGCCACGCTCTGGATGCTTCCAGCGGATCAGGGCTTCGGCGCCGACGATGCGGCCGTCCTTGAGTGATACCTTGGGTTGATAGTACATCTCCAATTCGGAGCGTTCGACCGCCTGTCTCAGGTCGTTTTCCAGAGACAGGCGCTGCTGGGTCAGCGCATTCATGTCGGTGGTGTAGAACTGATAATTGTTGCGTCCCTGTTCTTTGGCCCGGTACATTGCCGCATCGGCGTTCTTCAGTAGAGTCTCTGCGTCATGGCCGTCGTTTGGAAAGAGACTGATGCCGATGCTGGGAGTGACGAACATATCCTTGCCATTGATGGTCAAGGGCTTGGCAAAACCGGCCAGTACCTTTTCCGCTACCCTTGCAACGTCCTGGACGTCAGTGACCAGGGGCAGCAGGAAGGTGAATTCGTCCCCCCCCATGCGGGCCAGAGTGTCCTCCTTGCGGATGCTGTCGCGCAGACGCTGGGCCACGGTGATCAGCAGCTTGTCGCCGAATTCGTGACCATAAGTGTCATTGACATTCTTGAAGCGGTCCAGGTCCAGCATCATCACGCCGCATAGCTGTTCCCGCCGCTCCGCCTGAGGCAGGGCGAGATCCAGGTGCTCCGTATACATCAGGCGATTGGGCAGGTCGGTGAGCGGGTCGTGATAGGCCTGGTAGCGCAGCTTTTCCTCGGCCTGCTTGTGCTCGGTGATATCGGTGAACAGGCCGACGTACTGTTGCAGCCGTCCCTGGGGGTCGTGAATGGCGGTGATATTCAGCCATTCCGGAAACTCTTCGCCGTTCTTGCGGCGATTCCAGATTTCGCCGGTCCATTTGCCGGTTTCGTGGAGGCATTTCCACATGGTGCGGAAGAAGGTCTCGTCGTGCCTGTCAGAGCGCAGGAGAGCGGGGGTCTTGCCGACTACCTCGTCGGCCCCATAGCCGGTAATTGTGGTGAAGGCTGGATTGACAGCCTGGATATAGCTATTGCCGTCGGTGATCAGAATGCCCTCGACGGTATTCTCGTAAATCTTGGTGAACTGGGCGCCTTTGACCCCTAGCTCGTAACGCTCGAAGGCCTCGCGAATATTGGCCCGCAGCAGGTCGTCGTCCCAGGGCTTGAGCAGAAATTTGTAGATGTTGCCCCGGTTGATGGCGTCGGTCACTGCCGCCAGGTCGGAATAACCGCTCAAGACCATGCGCACTGCTTCGGGATGGCGATCCTTCACCCTGCTGAGGAATTCCGAACCGGACATGCCGGGCATGCGCTGGTCGGAAAGGATGACATGTACCTCGTTGTTGTCCAGGACCAGCAAGCCGGCCTCGCCGCTGGTTGCCGTCAGGAGCCGATAGCCAGCGCCGCGCAGCAGGCGGACCAGTGCATGCAGGATATTTTCTTCATCGTCGACCAAAAGCAGGGTAGGTTCCACGTTGCGAACTCCGAATCAACCGTAGGCGTATGCCGGAGGAGTCAGCATACTGCATCCGGAGCACCATGCGAAAGGCCAAAGCGGGCGTGGATTTCCCACGACACGAGGCGGCGGGACTACACTGGAACTCATTCCGGATGGCCGGCATCCGACTCGAGGTCAGTGGAGAGAAAATCGATGCCTTTCATGGCGCGCCGCCAATTCCTTCTTGCCCTGGGTGGGGGACTGCTGCTGACTCGGTTCGGCCCAGTAGCGCTGGCGCAACCGGCTACCAGCACCATGTTGCTGGTGGCCTCCTCAAGGCTGGAGGATTCGCGCTTCCGGGAAACCGTGGTCCTGGTAACGCGCCACGGTCGCAGGCAACCCATGGGACTGATTCTGAATCGCCCCCTGGGACACCGTCTTGGCGGCATTCCGGGCCTGCCGGACAATGATGGACGCCTGACTCTTCACATTGGTGGTCCCGTTTTGCCAACCCAGCTGGTCTACCTGTTCTTGGACACGGAAAGCCCAGGCAGTGGTGCTCTGGATTTGGGGCAGGGACTCTACATGAGCTTCGGCCACCAACTTTTGACGAGTCTGCTGTATCGGCGCCAGCCCCCGAAGCATCTGCGTTTGTTCCTGGGTTTTTCCTCCTGGGGCTGGGGGCAACTGGAACAGGAGATAGAACGGGGTGACTGGCTGGTGGCGAATCTGGAGCCGAATAAACTGTTTTCCGATGATCCGTCGCGGCTCTGGCGCGACCTGGTGCGGCAGGCTAGTGAGCGGGCCACCTGATACCGGAGGCGGAGCGCTGCGTCAAGATGTCTGTGGCGAGAGTGCTGCTGTTCTTGTCGATCTTGATGGATCGCACTGCAATTTTTCGATGATAGGGCGATATACTCACTTCGGGTTTGCGAGGCCGATGGACGGTTTGCGCGGATTCGCTGGCCATCGTGACGGCTGCCAAGCCGGAAGCGGTCGTGGTTGTGCCGGGAAGAGGTTCCGGTCTCAGCGGGAGAGTCATATGGCGTTGTCGATGGACCGCCCGAAAGTCTTGTGCCCCAGGCGCTATTCGCTGTCGAAGTGGGGGCGGGCGCTACGAACTGCGTTATTCCTCTTCCTGACTGGTGCCTGCGTCGTCACCGTCGCTGCGCCAGCCACTGAGTACGAGGTCAAGGCAGCCTTCATCCACAATATCGCCAAGTTTGTCGAATGGCCCGCCACGCAAGCTGACGAGAAAAGTCTGATGTTGTGCATCTGGGGCAAGGATCCCTTCGGCAGTGCCATCTGGACGATGCGGGACATCTGGGGGACGGGGGACGATCCACGCGATATAACGTGGAAGATATTGTTCGCCAATGCCCAGACCAATCTGAAGAAATGCCATGTGCTGTTCATCACGGCATCGGAATCCACCAACCTTGACTATGTTCTGGATCGGGTCAGCGACAGCGCAGTGCTGACGATGGGGGATACGGATGGCTATGCGGAGCAGGGTGTCATGGTGAATTTCTACCTGACTAACAATAAAGTTCGCTTCGAGATCAATCCGGAGGCCGTTCGGCGAGCCGGACTCAAGATCGGTTCCCAGTTGCTGAAACTGGCACGCATCGTCAAGGAGATGGGGAAATGAGCGTCCCGCCCGGCCGCCCGAAGGAGCGCCAGCCAATAGCCGGAGCCGCAGAGCGGCGAACCGCCGTCACCCCCTCCCTTGGGGTGGGGGCCGGGGGGAGGGTAGTCCCATGAATCTACTGGTACGCTACCGGAACGCGCCGATCAAGCACAAGCTGATGCTGATCGGCCTGCTGGCCCCCGGTCTGGCCTTGCTGACCGTCGGCCTGATCATCACCGTCAAGGACATCGCCGAATGGCGCAGCAGGGCGATTGCCGACCTGACTACCTATGCCGAGGTGGTCGGCACCAACGCCGCACCGGCCATGATGTTCGACGACCGCAGGGCCGCCGCCGACACCCTGGCAGCTCTGGCCGCCCAGCCAGATATCGTCCATGCCGTCATTCATGATAAGGATGGTGTGGTCTTCGCGACCTATGATGGACCCGGACATACATCACACCCGATGCCCAGCCTGGCGCCGAGGGAGGTACACCTTGACTGGGGCCACCTGGTCATCGCTCAATCGATCCGTTTCAAGGGGGAAACGCAGGGAATCATTTATGTGGAGTCCGAGTTGAAGCGCCTGTATGACGGGGTTATCAGAAGCATCGGCCTGGTTTTTCTTGCGACCCTGGGTGCTTTTATTCTTACGGCATGGTTGTTCACCAGACTCCAGCGGGCTATCGTCGGCCCAATCGAGAATCTGGCCCTGGTCATGCAGGCTGTGTCGGATCAGCAGGACTATGCCGTTCGCGTCGCCGTGCAGGGCACGGACGAGGTGGGTGTCCTGGCGCTGACCTTCAACCACATGCTGGAACGCATCCAGCAGCGCGATGCCGAACTGGCGCGGCATCGGGACCATCTGGAGACGGAGGTTGCCCAGCGCACCGCGGATCTGCGCGACGTCAACCGGCAGCTTGAGCAGTTGAATGGCGCCCTTGAGGAAAAGGTGGCGGAGCGGACCCGGCAACTGGTGGATACCCAGGATGAACTGGTACGCAAGGAGAAACTGGCGGTATTGGGCCAGGTGGCCGGCAGCGTTGGTCACGAGTTGCGCAATCCCCTGGGGGTCATGAGCAACGCCGTCTACTTCCTTCAGACCGTACTATCGGAGGCCGACCCCACCACCAAGGAGTACCTCGGCATCATCAAGGACGAGATCGTCGGTGCCGAACGCATCGTTGCCGATCTGCTCGATTCGGTGCGCACCAAGCCGCCGAATCCCGAAAAGACCGGGGTGAATGAACTGATCACGCGCACCCTGCACAAATGCACGGTGCCGGACGGCGTCAGCGTTACCCTGGACATTCCCGACAACCTGCCGCCGATGCTGGTGGACCCGCTACAGATTCATCAGGTATTCCGCAACCTGATCTCCAACGGCATCGACGCCATGGCGGAAGGCGGAACGCTGGAAATACGGGCCAGCGAAGACAGGCAGGCCAAGGCCATCATCGTCAGCGTGCGGGATGGCGGTTGCGGAATGACGCCGGAACACCTGGCCAAGCTGTTTCAACCCCTGTACACCACCAAGGCACGGGGTATCGGCCTGGGCCTGGTGGTGGTGAAAAACCTGATTCAGGCCAACGGCGGCACGGTAGCCGTGCAGAGCGAGCGGGACGTGGGGACGACTTTTACGGTGACGCTGCCAGACGCCAGTCAGAATCCGCAGCCATCGGCGTAATACCCTGGCCATGAATATCATCAGCAACGGAACAGGTGAAGCCAGTGAAAATTCTAGTGGTTGACGATGATCGGCAAATTGTGAAAACCACCTGCGACATCCTGCGTGTCAAGGGGCATGAGACCATTCCGGCCTATTCGGGCGAAGAAGGCGTGGCAATGCTCGGTAGCGACCGGCCGGACTGTGTCCTGATGGACATCAAGATGCCCGGCATTTCTGGTGTCGAGGCGCTGAAACGCATGAAGGAGATCGCGCCCGCGCTGCCCGTCATCCTGGTCAGCGCCTATGCCACCGAAGATCTCCTGGAGGAGGCCAGGCAGGCCGGCACCTATGCCATCCTGTCCAAGCCCCTCAACATCCAGATGGTGCTTTCCTTCCTCGACCTGCTCCACCAGAAGGAAAACATCCTGATCGTCGACGATGACCCCAATTTCTGCAAGACCCTCAAGGACATTCTGAGCATGCAGGGTTTCCGCGTGGAGACCGTGACTCAGGCCCAGGAGGTCATGAGGGGGCTGGAAAATGATCGCAAGCTGGTGGTCCTGCTCGACCTCAAACTGGGGGAGGCGAGCGGTGTCGATGTTCTCAAGCAGATTCGGCTCCGCTATCCCTCAATGCCGGTGGTGATGGTGACCGGCTATCACCAGGAAATGGGCGATGCCATCGCGGATGGACTGCAAAGCGGCGCCTATGCCTGCCTCCAGAAGCCCCTCGAAATCGATGCCCTGCTTCGGGTCATCGAGGAAATCCGGCTTTCCTGGCTGCGTAATGCGCTGATATGAACGCCCCGGCCAGGAAGCAGGTATCCGACTGCAAGGAATGGAATCGAAAATGAATCACGTCAGCAAGGTGCTGGTTGTCGACGACGACCCCAACCTCCGCAAGACCCTCGCCGACATCCTGCGGGTCAAGGGTTATGTCAGCGTGGTAGCGGGCAGTGGTGCCGAGGCGATCGCCATGGCGACACAGGAGTTGATTCCCCTGGCCCTGGTGGATCTCAAGCTGCCGGACATGTCGGGCCTTGACGTGATGGAACGCATCAAGGCTGTCTCGCCCCTGACCGAGGTGATCATCCTGACCGGGAACGCCTCCCTCGACACCGCCATCGAGGCCACCCGCCGGGGCGCCTTTTCCTATCTGCTCAAGCCCTACCAGATGGATGACCTGCTGCTGAACATCCGCCATGGCGTGGACCGGCAGCAGGCTCAGACCCAGATCCGCCGCCTCAGCGAGGCACTCCGTCAGTCCCATGAACCTGTCATTCTGATCGATGCCGAACTGAATTTCGACTACGTGAATCAGGCCTTCACCCGGCTTTTCGGCTATGGGATGGAGGAGGTGCTGGGACAATCCATCAGTCTGCTCGGCGTCCCCGGGGATGATGCTGGCGACCCGCTGCGGATTGCCGCCATTGCTGCTTCCATGGAGGGCTTTACCGGCGAGGTGTCGCGCCGCGGCAAGGACGGGCGCGTGATTCCGGTGCTGCTCAGCATGGCGCCAATCCGCGACGAGCAGGGCCGCATCAGCAATTACGTCACCACCATGACCGATCTCACCACGATTCGCCGCATGGAGGAATCCCTGCGCGAGAACGAGGAGAAATTCCGCTCCATCAGCGCCTCCGCCCATGACGGAATCGTCATGCTGGACGAGAACGCCGCCATCACCTTCTGGAACGGTGCGGCCGAGAATATCTTTGGCTATTCGGTCGAGGAGGCGCTAGGCCAGGATGTACACGAGTTGGTGACGCCCGAGCGGTTCCGACCGGCGGCGCGTGAAGGCTTTGCCGGCTTCAAGACCACGGGCCAGGGGGCGGCCATCGGCGGGTCTCGGGAAGTGATGGCCCGAAGAAAGGGTGGCGCCGAATTTCCCCTGGAGATGTCCATCTCGGCGGTCAGACACAAGGACAAGTGGCTTTCCATCGGCATCGCCCGCGACATCAGCGCGCGCAAGCAGGCCGAGGCCGAGGAAAAGGCCCGTCTGGAGCAACTCAGCCGGACCAACCACGAGCTGAAGATCCTCAATACCAAGCTGGAACAGGCGCAGAACCAGCTTCTGCAATCCGAGAAGATGGCCTCCATTGGCATGTTGGCGGCGGGGGTGGCCCACGAGATCAACAACCCAATCGGCTTCATCAAATCCAACATGCAGTCGCTGGAAAGATATACCGAGGACCTGATGCGCGTTGTCAGTGCCTATGAGCGGGCGGAGGTTTCCCTGCCGGAGCGCAGTGACATATTCGAGGAATTGCACGAAGTGAAGGATCAGATCGAATTCGACTACGTGAAACAGGACATTCGTGCCCTGATCGCCGAGTCCCTCCAGGGCCTGGAGCGGGTGACCAAGATCGTCGTGGACCTCAAGAATTTCTCCCACATGGAGTCCAAGGACCAGTGGACCATGGATGACATTCATTCCGGGATCGAGAGCACCCTCAACGTCATCTGGAATGAATTGAAATACACCTGCGAGGTGAAAAAGGAGTATGGCCAATTGCCCCTGGTCGAGTGCGTGATCTCGCAACTGAATCAGGTCTTCATGAACCTGCTGGTGAATGCGGCCCAGGCCATCGAGGGCAAGGGCATCATCACGATCCGGACCGGCACCGAGGGAGAAATGATCTGGGTCGAAATCGCCGATACCGGGAAAGGCATCGCTGCAGAGAACCTCGGCAACATCTTCGATCCCTTCTATACCACCAAGCCGGTCGGCAAGGGTACCGGACTGGGACTCTCGGTTTCCTACGGCATAATCCAGAAGCATCATGGCCGCATTACCGTCGAGAGCGAGACCAGCCAGGGAACCAAATTCCGGGTCTGGCTGCCGATCTTGCAGCCCTCCCTTGAGGGTGAAAACCGGGGCGGGCAATGAAAAACGCCCCGGCCTTGTGGGTCGGGGCGTCGAGAGGAAACCAGCGGGTAGGCCGGCAAGCTTATGAGACGGATTACACGGCGATGGTATCCGCCACTTCCCTGAACTCGGCAATCTGGTCGAAGTTCATGTAGCGTTAATTTTAACACGTCAGCCGTGCGGGTTTTCGGCTGATTTGTCTAAGACTGTCTAAGATTTTCTCGCACGGTTCGGAACGGCTACCTTGGTTTCCTTGCTGCGTAGGTAGCGATTGTGGCTGCTCTCGGTGGTGTGCCCGAGCAGGGTTTTACTATCAAGCCCTTGGGCTTTGGCGTCGGTAGCCGCCGCGGCCCTGATGTCGTGGAAGTGCGCATCCTCCACCTTGGCATCGCGGCAGGCGTTCGCCCATTGGTGGTAAAGGGTGCCGTAGGGGATCGGCATCCCATCGCGGCGGTGGAACAGCGTCAATCCTTTGACCGACTGATGTAGTGCCTTCGCCCTAGCGATGACTTCGGCTAGGTCTGGGGTCATGGCGATGAGCACGCGGGCCTTGGTTTTCTGCTGCTTCACGAAAACCCCAGCCTCGGAAATATCCGCATACCGGATGTGCCGGCAGTCGCCCATACGCTGCCCAGTGATGTAGGCGATGTCCATCAGGCACGCAAGGGTTGGGGTAGCGTGTTTGCGGATTTCCGCATACTCGGCTGCTGTGATGTAGCGGTCGCGCTTCTCGGTCTTGAACTGCTCAATGTCGCGCACCGGATTAGATTCAACGATCCCCCAGCGCACAGCACGCTGGAACAGACCTTTGAGGAAAGATCGCAGCAGATTTGCCATGCTGGGAGTGGCTTTGTTGTCGTCCATGAACCGAGCGACATGGTGCGGCTTGATTTGCGGCGGAGTGAATTCGGCGAAGGCCTCAAGCACACGGCGGGAGCAGGTCGAATAGTTCTTGAAAGTGCTGGGGGCGACGGTCAGCTTCATGTCGGCCAAGGCCCGACTTACCAACTCGCCGAGGGCTCCTTTGTCCGGGCCTGCCGTCAGACGTGCATACTCGACAAGGGCATCGTGCAGATTGCGAGAGAGGAATGTCCACTTGTTGCTACGAACAAGGTAGTAAGCGCCATGTTTGGCATGCATCCAACGAGGAAGTGTCCTAGCCATGTCGTAATCTTAGCCTTGGTTCTGGTGGTTGAGGAACAATAACGCCCCCCATGCGTTCTGCGATGACACTATGCAGTACGCGTGGCCATCCGTCTGCACCCACCAAGTATGGAATCCGCTGTTCATCCAGCCAACGACGGATGGATGACGGACGCTGCAATCCTGTCAGTTCGCGGAGATGAAGGGTGCTGAGAAACACGGCTATGTCTGCTGAGAGCTATTCCAAGCAGGCCTCATGCTGAACATCCAGTGCCGACGCCTTCGTCAATTCACGGGCCATTGCCAATGGCAGCATTTCGCGGTCATCGGTGTAAATCATCGCTGATTCGCGAGCTCGACTGATGGCGACATAGAACGTTGCGCGATTTGCAGTCAGACTGTTGGCATCGGCTTCGATCATGACCCGCTCGCAAGTTTGGCCTTGTGCGGAATGCACAGTGGAGCAATAGCCGTAATCCAGCATTAATGGCTGGGTGCCGTCCAACCAAACGTGTCGCCCATCCGGCAATTCCATCGTCAGCCGGCGACTCTCTGGGTCGAGTGCTACGATTCGGCCGAGATCGCCATTGACCAAGCCACGCCCTCGATCATTGGCTGTCACACGGACCAGGTCCCCCTCGGCTAGCGGTCGTGTTTCAGGGACGAAGACGCTGATCCTGGACATGGTTGCTGGCTGCCAGGCCACACGCGAGCCGTCCGTCCGCTCGATGAGGATGCGGTGGTCCAACCGTGCCACAACGTGGGCCAACTCACCGCGCTTAAACCCTAGGGCCGTGTAGTCGACTTCGGCCTGTAGAACATCGCCTGCGTCGTAGTTCAAGGTCGAGCGTCGTGCGGCTTCGGTCAAGTCTTTACGGACGAGGAGGGTGAAGTCTTGGCCGCCTTCCAAGCCCAGGCGCTCCCGGATGCGGCGGTTGAGCTCGCGCCGTGCATGGCGCGTTCCGGCAATCACGCGCGTTTGCGCGCGCTCCTCCGGGGTCAAGGTCGTGTAATCGGTAGCGATACGGTCATGGCGTTCGGCCGTCGAGACGATATGCGTGGTTTCCTTCTTCAGCAGCTCCACTGCCAAAGCCACCTTACCATCGACTGCGTGCTCGACAGCCTGCCTGAGGACAGCATTGCGCTGACGCCGAATCTGCCCAACCAGGGCTGTGGCCATGCCGTTGGCCTGCAATTGCGCAAACGGCTTGCCGGCTTCGACGGCAGCGAGTTGCGACGTGTCACCGACCATGACAACTCGGCAGTGGGCCTCCTGGGCAGCGCGCAAGATCGCCAACATCTGCGTCGTGGAGGTCATACCGGATTCATCGACCACCAGCACCGTCTTGGCATCCAGTCCCTTGTATTTCCTTCGCATGAAGGTGGCAATGGTTTCCGACTGAATGCCGGTGCTCGCCAGTTCGCGTGCGGCACTGGCACTCGGTGCCAGACCCAGAACCGTGTAGCCGCAGTTCTTGGCAATTGTCGTTGTTGCCGCCAGGAGCGTTGTTTTGCCGACACCAGCCCGGCCCTGAATACCCATTACTTGGTGATATGTAAGCAGGACGCCCAATGCCGCCTGCTTTTGTTCTTCTCCAAGGCTTCCCAGTTGTGCTTCAAGGGCCATCCTGTCGCCGTCATAGACTGGTGAAAGCGAGTCTCGTCCTGACTCCTCAATAGACAGGATTTCCGCCTCGCGCGCCTGCGCTGCTGCCGTGGTGTAATCCTTGCCGCTGGCGATCAGCAGCCCCGACTGGCGAGCTTCTTCCAGTCCGGCCTTCAGTTCGTCAATGGTAAGGGTGCCAACACCCTGCTCAAGGGTCGAGCGCAACAGTTCCATGCGGCTGAACACGGCTTCCCTCTCACCAAGGTGTTCCACAACCTGGACCAACACCGCCTGCACATCGTCGCGGGTAGCCACCGGCCGCCCATGCCCTACCGGGCTGGTGAAGTCGATGCCATGCTCTTCACTGAGTGTTTGCCACTCCTGCCGCAATTGATCGCGGTCGACTGCGGTCTTGCGATCTCGGGTGGCCACGGCAGCGATCTTCTTCGCCCAAGCGCTCGCCTCGTTGCGTGCCTGGCCTTGCCTTTCCAGATGCGCCTCGATGGCGGCGCTACGTTGGCTGAAGGCGAGCACCTGGTCTTCCGAAATGTGCGCCAACTCGAAACGGCCGTCCGCATGTGTCACACGAGTTTCGTAACCGAGCGCCTGAACCTCGCGCGCCAATTCAGCTCGGTACAGCGTACCCAGCAGCATCTTGTGCCTGTACAAGGCCTCATTGTTCAGCGCCCGCCATTGCCCATCGGCCCGGCTGGTGACGTTAAGGATGACGGTATGCGTGTGCAAGTGCGGATCGCATGCTCGACTCAAGTCGTGCTCGAAGCGGGCCACCACGAGATTGCCTGTTGGAATCGAGCGGGTCTGTCCATCCTCAGTTACGCGACAGGCGGCCAGGGTCTCGGCATACACGAGCGCGCGATCCACCGCTCGCTGATGGGCTCCCAGCAGGCGCATGTCACCGCCCACCAAAGCCTGGAGGGATACGGATTTTGGCGCCGAGAATGTCGCATCGGTGCCGCCACGGCGGCCTGCGGCGGCATGGTGCAAAATCTCACCGGTTAACAAGCGGCCGTCGAGTAGTGCGGCAAAGACGTTGGCATCGACCGGCCCAGAGAGGCCCAATATAGCAGCACTGCATCCCCACCAGTTGCTCGGACTACGATCACCTGTGTAGTAGTCGTCGGCGGCTTCGTAGTACTCGGCAGCAGCCTCGCAGTTGCCGACATTGGATAGGCTCAACATATCACCGTTCCTTGAATGGCTTTATACGAGCAGAGAAGTTCCCGGGGACCAGTTGGACTTTGGCGACGGGGTAGTCTCCTGCGAACTTCAGGTAGCCATGAAGTGGGGGCAGTGAAGTCAGTTCCGAAGGCAGTACCAGGGATTCGGTGGTGCGCTGGCTACTCTTGCTTGTCGTGGCACCGGTTTGCCCTTGGTTGTAAGTGGTCTGCATGCGCTCGATTTCGATCTGGCCAAGGCCATCTGAAATGGCCTTTGCCGTTTCAGGGTCTGCATTCGAGCAGCCGAGCGCCAGGAGGTTACGGAAACAACTGCGCAGCGTTTTGGCATTGTCGCGGCCATACAGCGCATCGAGTTGTGCCACGGCTTGCAAGCCAGCAACCACCCTCAAGCCATGTTTGCGCCCCTTGGTCAGCGCAGCTTCCAGGCTGCCAAGGCGCTCCAGACTGGCCAGCTCATCCAGGACCAACCATAACGGGTGTGGATTCTCCGTCGGCAGTATCAAAATCGACGCCATCAGAATATCCACCCAGCCACTAACCAACGGGCGCAGGCTGTCCAGCATATCTTCCCGCCAGGTGATGTATAGATTGCCTTGGCTGGATTCCAGCCAATTTCGCAGACTGAAGTCACCGACGCGGAGATGCTGGTAAGGGCCAACGTGCTTTGTCAGAATGAATCGAGTGCTGGCTAGGGCTTTTTCGGCGCCAGGCTGGAACAGGCCACTGGCCGCCGATCCCACCAAGAAACTGGCCAACTCAGCAGCTGGAGCGGCGGTCAGCCAGTACAACAGGCGCTCGGTCGTGTTTTCGCCGGCTTGGGCCATTGTCCGCATTGTTTCGGATAGCATCAATTGGGCGGATGTGTGCCACTCCTGAGTATTGGGATCGGGACTATCCGGCACTACACTTTTGGACAACCGCTCGAAATCGTAAGGTTTGCGAATCTCGTTAAACAACGACCCACCAGGGCTACGCTTGTCGAACGGATTTAACAGCGTGTCCCCCTTCTTGCCGAAGCGTGCTAGAGCATGACCATTGGGGTCGATGACGATGGCACGGTCGCCTCGTGCAATTACGGTGGCTAGAAGCTGATCGATTGCCGTGCTTTTCCCCGTGTTTGTGCTGCCGGACAACAGGAAATGACTGGGTTCGCATTCGACTGGAATCGGCACCCCGGCTATTTCCACTTGCAGAGGGGCGGCATCCTTCCGCCGCTTGAGCCGGGTGCGCTTGGCCAGTTCTTTCCCGGTGACCAGCTTGGCACCACGCAATACGCGGTCGCCATCGTTCGACCAGTCGCCAGTCCAATAGAGCGCAAACCCCATGGGGATAAATCCCAGTGCCAAAGCCTTCCAGGCAATGGGACGCAAGCTCGGATGCTCAAATGTTTGCCACAGCCCCATGGGCAGCGTGGTCCATGGGTTGGCAATATTGAACTGGTGCAGAACCATCCAGCACCAAGCAAACAGCGAGATGAGAATGCTGGTCAGAAGCGCCAGGGCAAGAATACGGAGGGTGATTTTCATGGTGAGCTCCTTAGGATTTCTGGGCGAGTTTGGCGCGCACCTGTGCGACCAGTTGAGGGTTCAAGTGCGCCGCTACTGCGCGGCACAGATGCAAGGTTTCTTCGCTTGCCGGGGAAGGCGCCATGCGTTGCCCGGCCAGGCTGTCGATGCGTGCAAGCAGTTCTCGCCGCATGGCGTCGATCTGCTGCGCATCGTTTTCGCGTTCGAGCAGCCTCCGGATGTGAGCAGAGACTGGGACGCCGATTTCGCCAGCGTCTTGACAAAGCGCCGCATAAAGCGGGGAAGGCACCCTTACGGTCAAGATTTTTGTGGTCATGCTGTAACTCCTTGTACATCCACAGTTGATGCGTTTCGTATGTGCTTCACTGTCACTGCTGTATCTGCCGCTAAACCACACTGGACGCGGCATTCCAGGCAATCAGCCCATTGCGTCCGGTGTGTAACCCCTTTCCTTTTTCATTCCTTTGGAGTGGTTTTTGCTGGACATTTCTGATGCTGCCGATATGCTGCTTTGGTGACTTTGAAACATGGCGTCATTGTCCCGATGCGTCTTGTGCTAGTCCGGACAGATAGCAGGGGATTTTGAGGGGGGATGTGAATGGCTTTTCTGATGGGCAATCATCACCACTTCAAACAATTTCTGGCCTTGGGCCGTCGTTTGCTGGGTGGTATTCGCACAAAGCTTCCGGCGGAATATTCCTCGTCGGTGCTCTGCCTGATACGTGCAGGTGCATGCCGAAGTGCCGCGCCAGGTCAAATCGAATGCGATATGTGGTCTCAAACCTCGGCGATGCAAAATTCCGGATCAGAAATAAGCAGCGGATCACGACCATTCCTGAAATCGACGACCTATGAGTGTCATGACTGCAAGAGGCCGTTTGTTCCAGAGATGCAGGTCGCAAACGGGCTAAAAAGCGCCCTTGGCGGAAGTGATGGCTTTGCCACATGGAAACGGCTGGCTAGTGGCCGTCAGCGTATGTCGGCAGATCAACTCAGGAAGGTGACTGCATGGGCGCTTGCAAGAGGCTGGCTAACCTATTTCGAAGCGGCGATTGCTGTTCAGCAAGCAAATATGCAGGCTTGCCCGTCACCGGTTCAGATGGATGACTTCTCATGGTCATTCCGTGAAGTAATCAATGATTGGAAGCAGAGGCGGCCAAGTCGAGCTAGGGATACGCTTCCACCAAGATTTACGTCATCAACACTTCGCTACATCCGGAAAATCGCATGCATGCGCTCTGCGCCGGAGACTATTGAGTGCGAAAAATGGTCTCAGACTGACCCGTGTCCACCAGATTCGCCGGGGCTATATTTTAGGGGGGGACAGAAAGGCCCCTTCGTGGTAACCGCCGGCTATGTATGCGACCGCTGCAAGCAGCCTCGCGTTACCAGTGAACATCTATTCAGGCAACTTGGTTTAGCGGCAGATAAAGAAGATTTCAGTGATCGGACGTGGCGCCGGTATATCAATGCCGATCAACCGATGCCGGTGGATCAGTTTCGACGTGTGATCGCAAATGCTTATGTGGTGGGATGGTTAGGCCCCTGGCAGGCTTTGTCGATATGGTGGAATATAGATCAACTTGTGGCAACAAAGGCCAGTCTGCTTGCCGTCACTCGACGAGCATCGGAACGTAAAGACTTCGAGGCAGGCCAAAAGCTCGGAGTATCAGAAATTGAGATCAAGGACGAATTGGCAAAACAGTTGCGGATACTTCAGCATGAAACCACGCACGGGTTCCATCAGCGGCTGAAGGACGAAACTCTTCCTCCGGAGCTTCGGCAGCTGTTCGAGGAGGCAATTCTTGAAGCGAGAGCTGGAACACGCCCCACATGCTAGGTTTCTGATACGAAGGGCTGTGTTTTTAGGGGACATTTATGTCGCTCATGGCAAACCGGCTTCGAAGTCCAAACTTGGCCAAGCGATAACCGAAAGCCAGCCCGTAATCAAAGGCCCGCGACAACGGCCAGGCGCTACCGAGTAACCAGTTTGCCAGCTGTCGTTGCCGCCTGTATCACTTTTTGATTCGCGGTGAAGATCGTCAGCCCCTGTACCGTCGCATAGTCGCCATCGTCCGTCACGATCTGGGTGACGCCGGCCTTCAAGGCCGCCTCGGCCATGAATAAATCGTAGCCATCGAGGCCGACGGATGGGAACAGGGTTAAGGCTGACTGCATGAAGCCACTATTCATATCGAGGTCGAGCATTGTGCTCGTGTCGAGTACGTCGGCCCAAGTGTCGGCAATTACCTTGACGACTTTGCGACGCTCATTCTGATACTCGTAGCGGAATTCCTTGGTCCCAATCGTCTTGCTCGCCCGATTGGCGTAAATTTCGCGCTCGGCTTTCTCAATGTTATGAGCCAACTCGGCGAATGTCAGGCCATAGCAGTGCAGCGTCGATTTTGCGGTAATCGCCGCCTTCAAATAGCTGGGGTAGAGTGCTTGGCTGGTGGAAAGGTCAACCGACGCCCGCGGATAGGAAAGCCAATACCAGGCGTTGGTATCGACTAGGAAAACATCAGAATCTTTCGGGGTATCCGCCCGTATATCGACAATCTTGGCGCGGACGACCAGCGGCATCAGGCGGCGACGGCGTTGTCGTGAACGATGCGGTCAATTTCCTGCCGCTGGGGGGCAGTGGCGCCATAGTATTCCTTGGCGTTTTCGATTACGCGGCGCAGCACGCGGTTGCCAAAGTCGGAAAGGTGCTCAAACTTCAGCAGGGCGTTCAGGGTATCCGCCGTCAGGTCACCCAGCAGGCGGCCAATGCCGGCATTGAAGAAGGGGGAGGCAAAGACTTCTACGCCGTCAAAATCCAGTTCAACGGCTTCGCCGTGGGCCAGCGGGTCGTGAATGCGCGCATAGACGGCCTCGCCGTCGTCCAGCGTCATGGCATTCTCGCCTACTAAATCTTTGACCTTGATATACATGGTGTCTCCCGTTCAGAAAAATGGGGTGGTGCTTGTTGCCGCTACTTCGTTGGACAGCATGTAATGCTTATCGTCACACAATAGCCGAATCTGAACCAGGGTGCCCTCAAAAAAAGGCTGGAAATTATCGTAGGTTTCGCCCTTTCGGTCAATGTTAGCGCGGCCATCGTGACTATAGACCGCCATCGTGCCGTTGGCCTTCTGAACAAATTCCTTAAGCAATTCAAAGCCTAACCCGCGCGGAAAGGTCTGCTGCGGCTGGGTGGTGTGCCCCGGCGTGAATGCCCATCGCATAGCATCCGCAGCCGGCATAGTGAGATTGCCAAGGTAGATGCGAACATTCGAGGGGATGCCCACGCCGAAATCGGCCACCGTCAGGAGCAATTCCCGCCGCTTCGGAAGGTATTGCCCGCAGCTATAAATGCCCACCGTGGTTTTGCTGTGCTCGAAGGCATTGGCAAAGATCTCCCACACTTGCCCGGCAATTCCATCGGCCAAGGCCGCGCTGACGTTAATCCAGCCACGCCCGAGCCAGTCCCGTTTCAGGCTGTCGATGATCTTGTTCTTGTCCTGCGCCAGATGTTCCTGATACGGGATGGCGTTGCCCTGCCAAGCTGGTGTTTCCGCGCCCATCGCATGGGCGAAACCGTTTTGCAGCAAGTTGGCTTCCACCTTGCCGCGCATGGTGCCTACCAACAGGCGAATCTTGCCGCCCCGATGCCGAATCAGTCGGGACAGCCCGCCAAGGAATGCCACTGCGTTGGGTCGCAGAAAGTCACACTGGGAGAAGTCAAAAGTGACCTCTGCCCCGTCGCCGGCCTCCTGTACCTGTTGCCAGATACGGACAAGCTGCTGTGCGTCCCACAGCTCATCATTGAGGCGCGGGACAAAGACCGTCAGTGCTGTCAAAGCTCTCCCCGAAATGCCCTGGCCAAGAGGGCCGGAACGTAGGCCGCGAGGTCTGCGGTCAGTTCGGCTTGCAGGCGATTCATCTCTTGAGCTTTCTCCCATAGCCTTGCGAACACGACTTGCTTGTCGTAATCCGGCACGGGCACCTTAATGGCTGCCAGTTTCGTCAGTCCCAAGGTGCGATTGCGGCCGGCACCGCCGGGGGATGCGTCGCCCAGATCGTGCAGCCCTTGCTCGGTCGTGAAATGGAAATACAGGAATGGCGACGTGGCGACCTTGGGTTTGGTCACACAGGTAATGAACCGGTGCGAGCCGACGCGGCCGGCGTCTTCGGGCTTGACCACAGCGACCGCGCCTTCCCAGGCAAAGACGTTGTTGAAAATCAGGTCGCCGGGGTGAATGTGGTACAGCCGCTTGCTGCCAAGCTGTTCGGCGCTGATCGCCGGCTTGTGGAAGGTGCCCTTGCCGAAAGAGCGGATGCCCAGCTCGGGATAGTTCTGGCCCGCCTGCACGGTGACCGGGCGGCGTTCTTGTGGCGCAACCTCGCCCAAAGGTTTCCACTCGGCATCGGTGATGATTTCCGCGTAATAGCCCGCCAGTGTCGCGCGCATGTCGTCGATCAACTCTTGTTGCGCTTTGCGGATAGCTTCGACTCGGCCGGTTTGGGCTTCGATGCGGGCCATGAGGCGCTTCTGTTCTGGAATTGGAGGAACAGGTATTTCAAACCCCGCGACAATTCCCTTCGAAACTTCAGCGAAGGTGCCTCCGCGCCCCAGATGGATAAGATCGTCGATCCGATGCTTCAGTGCCCAGTAGAGAAAACGAGTATAAATGGCATCACTTGGCACAAGGTTCTTGAATCCTTGGTTTGTTGCCATTGGAACCGTATTGATCGCGAGATTGCCAATCGGTGCCCTGCTCGTAAGCAAGACAGATTGCGCCGGGATTAGCTGGGTTGCACAGGCTTCATACCCTTCCTGCGAAATTCGTCTATCAGTTTCAGAGATTTCGATCCCAGCAAGCTTCCCAAGGTCCTTTGGCGTCGCCCAACGAATATCACCGCCCCAAAATTCCGGGCGATCAGTCTTCGGGGTTGCGCCGGACACAACGCGGCAAACATCCCCAAGTGCCCGCCACTGCCACCCTTCAGGCAGTTCAAACCGCTCCATTGCCCGCCTCTTCCAGCAGCAGCGCCCGCATTTCTTCGATCAGTTCCAGCACGCGCTCCTGTTTTTCAGCGACGCGCTCCAGTATTTCCTCGGGTGCTTCGTGCTCGGTCTTGTCCGGCTCGATCAAGCCGAGCCCGGACAGCGTCATGTTGTAGTTATTGTCGCGGATCGCCTGCGCCGGTACGCGCCAGGCGCGGCCGGGTTCTTCGACCCGTGCGGGCCACTTGGCAAGCAGGTCGGGAAAGTCGTTACGGTATTGCGGGCCGAACTTGCGCGACTTGGTCAGCGTGGAGCCGTCGCCTTCAAGGCGATAGAACCAGACGCTTTCCGTCGGTTTGCCGCTGTTCTCGAAGATCAGGAAGCAGGTCGGGTTGGGTGTATAAGGCTCGAACATGCCTTTGGGCAGGATGACCACGGCTTGCAGGTCGAACTTGTCGAGCAGGCGCTTTTTGACTTCGATATGGCTGCTGGTATCACCGAACAAAATGCCGTTGGGGAAGATGATGCCGGCGCGGCCACCCGTGCGCAGCGAGCGTTGGGCATGGGCAAGGAAGAGAACGTATTTGTCGCCCTTCTCGATGCGCAGCGACGGCTTGGCGTCGGTTCGCGCGCCGGAGAACGGCGGGTTTTCCAGCAAGATGTCGAACTGCACTTCGTCCCAGCGGTCTTCGCCGCCGCAGATCGAATCACGGCGCACAATGGGGGAATGATCGAAACCGTGCAACACGGCATTCATGGCGGCCATGCGCAGGATGTCGGGGTCACCGTCGAAGCCATGCAGGGCGCCGGTTTGCAGAAAGTCCCACTGTGCGCGCTTGAGCTTGTCGCCGATGCCGCGCTTGACCTTGCCACCGTAGGGGCTGTCGATTTCGCGGATGAATTCGGGCGAGGTATTGGCCAGCAGAATGTGCTCGTAGGCGGCAATGATGAAACCGCCCGTGCCGACGGCCGGATCGCAGCAGGTCTGGCCGATTTTTGGATCGACCATCGACACGATGACGCGAATAAGGTGGCGTGGGGTGCGAAATTGTGCGGATGCTTTTTGTCCGCCGAGATCGCTGGCCAGCATCTCGAACAAGTCGCCCTTGATGTCGGAATCTTCCGCGAGCAAGGCCACGGGCGAGAGCGCATCGGTGAGCTTGCGAAGCGTTGCGCCGTCCGGGATGACGACCGCCGCGCCGTTGAAGATGGCGCGGGCGCCTTGCGACAGCAACGGGTGTTCGGCCAGCTTGGGCAGGGTGTCGCGCAGGGTGGCGAGCATCTTGGCGTTATCGGGGTTGCTGGTGAGCACGCTCCAGCGCAGCGGCTCGAAATCGACCTTGCCCCAACTGGCGGTGCTGACTTCGGTGAACAGCGTTTTGTGTTTGTCGTTGCCAGCGTCTTCGTGTTCGGCGTCCATTTCCTCCAGCATCTTGAGGAGGAGCAGATAGGAAAGCTGGGTGACGTAGGTAATCGGGTTGGAGACTTGCGCCTCCCACAGGGTTTTGCAGAGGCGCTTGAGTAGCGAATTGAGTTGGCCGGAATCCATGTCGTCCTATCGTGATGCGGTTTTACGAGTTACGCGGCAAGCAGCGTGTTGAGTTCTTCGACGACTTGCGCGAGGCCGTCCTTGCCGAAAAGTTGTTCCATGCGCGCCCGTCCGCCATAGATGGAGAACGGCGGTTGGCTGAAGATGCGCAATTCGATGGTGTCGCCCGTCAGCACGCGCTGCTTGAGCAGGCGCAGCATGGTGGCCTGTCCGGGGTTGAGGCTGCTTGAATGCTGCGTAACCCAGGCATCGAAGACGCGCTCGATGCGTTCCTCGCGGCTGGGGAACTTGAACACGCCGAGCGCGGCACGGATGAAGTCGGTGAGCGAGCCGGTGGGCTGCTCGAACGCCTTGCGCAGGCTGACTTCGGAGAAGTAGTTTTTCGGGGCGTCGAGGCGACGGCGCAGCGCTTCCCATTCTTCTTCGCTGACTTGCTGGCCAGCAAAGATTTTCTGCACCACGGGGTCGGCCTTGTGCAGTTCGGAAACCTTGGCCGCCCATTCATCCTGATAGGTATGGCGGTCGATCTGCAAGCCTTCCGGGCCAACCAGGATCATGTGCTGGTTGCGGATTTCGTCTTCTTTCTGGCCTTCGGGAATGACGACCCATTCATTGCCGGGGCCGGGTCCATCGCCACCACCCCCGCCCCCGCCGCCCTGTCCAATTTCTTTGGGCGTGCGGTAGTCAATGCTGGAGTCGTTGAATCGGGCGACGTTGCCGACGAAGTCGTAAATCCAGAATTCGGTCTTGCCGATCTTGGGACAAATGCGGCTACCCCGACCGCGCATCTGTGCATATTTCATTGCCGACTTGGTGGGGCGCAGCATCAGCAGGGTTTCGATTTCCTTGTGGTCGAAACCGGTGTCGAGCATGTCCACCGACACTGCGATATAGGGCAGCGGGTCATATTTGAAACGGTTGATGGCCGGCTTGGGGTCGCCGTTGTTGGTGTAGCTGGTGATCTTTTCGGCGAAGGATTCGCGCACCTGACCCGGTGACACATTCAGCCGCGAGGCGATAGCCAGACAAAGATCGTCAGGCAGCAGGCGATTGATGAGCTTGGCCAGCATATCGGCCTGCTTGTCGGAGACGGCAAAGACGATGGTCTTGCGCGGGCGCTCCTTCAAGCGCGGAGTCTCGACGCGGAAAAACTCGTCGAGCATGGTCTTGAGGCGGTCTTCCGATTCAGCGCGACGGCCCCAATCGGTGGCGCTGATTTCCTCCTCATTCCAGGTGGTGCCTTCAAGACTTAGCTGGGTGTCGGCGACGTAGATTTTGTAGGGCACCAAGCACTTGTCTTTGATGCCTTGCTGAATGGTGTAGGCGAATGTCGGCTTGCCCCGCTTGGTGGCGGCATCCCAGCAGTCGAAGAACATGTAGGTGTTCTTGACGAGCTGGCGTTCCTTGTCGCTGACCCAACGCAGTTCGCCGGGGCTGGGGGTGGCCGTGAGGCCGATATGCAAGGCGTCGAAGTGGCCCAGCGTGGCGCGGTGACTGTTGTAAATCGAGCGATGGCATTCGTCGGTGACGACCAGATCGAAATAAGCATGACCGAAACCCCCTTCACCCAACTGCGCGGCGATGGTGTCGAGCGTGCCGACGACAATCTGGCCCTCAAGGCTGCGCTTGCCACCGTAGAGCAATTCGGTCGGCCAGTCTTTCAGGTACTCGTCGAATGTCTCTTTTGCCTGCTTGGCAAGTTCGATGCGGTCGGCGAGGAACAGCACGCGAGAAATTGCCGCCGACTGAAACCAGCGTTTCATCAGCATGGCGATGGTCAGCGTTTTGCCGGTGCCGGTGGCCATCTCGAACAGCATCCGGCGGCGCCCGGTGACCAGTGCCTTGTCGGCTTCCTTGAGGCATTCGAGCTGATATTGCCGTGCTTCCGCCTGTTCGCCCCGGAACCAGAAGGTTTCCGGGTAGGGCAGGATCGCAAGGGTTTCCTGAAGCGTGCCCTTGCGGTGATATTTCAGATTGGCGCGGGTTTCCAGATCAGCCTGCGACGGCAGGCCCATGATAGGGCGCGCATCGCCATCGCCGTAGTCCCAGAAATAGTGCTCGTTGCCGTTTGAAAGAATAATGAACGGGGCGCCCAAGCCCTGCGCATAGGGCAAGGTTTGTTCTTTGGCACCGTAGGGGTCTTTGCCGAAGCGCTTGGTTTCGATGACGCACAGCGGGCGCGTGAGCGAATTCTTGAGCAGGTAATCGGCGCGACCGTCGGCGGCAGGTTCTTCTGTGGAGACTTGCGACTTGTCGAAGATGTCCCAGCCCGCATCCTTGAGGAGCTGATCGACCACCATGCGGGCATCGGTTTCGCGGGACATTTTTCTGTATCTTTTTGTGGGATCAGGGCAAATTTTCAGGATACGACAGCAGTCCGAAGGCAAACCATGGGCATATTACTATGCTGCAAAGTGTCTAAAAACAAAAACCCCCATCAGTATTGACGGGGGTTTTCGAGTGCTTATCTATCTGAAAAACTTAGACACTACACCTGAACTTCATTAGCAATATCAACGAATTGAGGTATTTCGTTAAAGTTCATGTAGCGATAGACGTCGGCGGCCTTGGCGTTCACCCCTTTGACCTGCTCCAGATACTCCGCCATGGTCGGAATCCTGCCCATCAGCGCGCATACGGCGGCGAGTTCGGCGGAACTCAGATAGACCTGGGTGTCGATACCCAAGCGGTTGGGGAAGTTGCGGGTCGAGGTGGACACCGCCGTGCTGCCCTTCCTGATCTGGGCCTGATTGCCCATGCACAGGGAACAGCCGGGCATTTCCATGCGGGCGCCGGACTTGCCGAGAATGGCGTAGTAGCCTTCCTCGTTGAGGATCATGGCGTCCATCTTGGTGGGCGGAGCGATCCACAGGCGGGTGGGAATGTCGCTCTTGCCGTCGAGTACCTTGCCGGCGGCACGGAAGTGGCCGATGTTGGTCATGCAGGAGCCGATGAACACTTCGTCGATCTTTGCGCCGGCCACTGCGGAGAGGGGCTTGACGTCGTCCGGGTCGTTGGGGCAGGCCAGCAGGGGTTCCTTGACATCGGCCAGGTCGATCTCGATCACGGCGGCGTACTCGGCGTCGGCATCGGGCTGGAGCAGGGTGCCCTTGGCGATCCACTCCTCCATGGCCTTGATACGGCGGCCCAGGGTGCGCTTGTCCTCGTAGCCTTCGGCGATCATCCACTTCATCAGGGTGATGTTGGAGCGCATGTATTCGACGATGGGCTCCTTGTTGAGGCGCACCGCACAGCCGGCGGCGGAACGCTCGGCGGAGGCGTCGGTGAGCTCGAAGGCCTGTTCCACCTTGAGGTCCGGCAGGCCTTCGATTTCCAGGATGCGGCCGGAGAAGATGTTCTTCTTGCCCTGCTTGGCCACGGTGAGCAGGCCCTGCTGGATGGCGTAGTAGGGAATGGCGTTCACCAGGTCACGCAGGGTGATGCCGCGCTTGCCGGCTTCGTCCAGGGAACCCTTGAAGCGCACCAGCACGGATTCGGGCATGTCCAGGGGCATCACGCCGGTGGCAGCGGCGAAGGCCACCAGGCCGGAGCCGGCGGGGAAGGAGATGCCGATGGGGAAGCGGGTGTGGCTGTCCCCGCCGGTGCCGACGGTATCCGGCAGCAGGAAGCGGTTGAGCCAGCTATGGATCACGCCATCGCCGGGCCGCAGGGACACGCCGCCCCGGGCGGTGATGAAGGAGGGCAGGGTGCGGTGGGTCTTGACGTCCACCAGCTTGGGGTAGGCGGCGGTGTGGCAGAAGGACTGCATCACCAGATCAGCGGAGAATCCCAGGCAGGCCAGATCCTTCAGTTCGTCCCGGGTCATCGGGCCGGTGGTGTCCTGGGAACCAACGGAGGTCATCCTGGGTTCGCAGTAGGTGCCGGGGCGAACGCCCTTGCCCTCGGGCAGGCCACAGGCGCGGCCGACCATCTTCTGAGCCAGGCTGAAGCCCTTGCCGGTATCGGCGGGGGTGCCGGGCAGGCGGAACAGGGTGGAGGCGGGCAGGCCCAGGGCCTCCCGAGCCTTGGCGGTCAGGCCCCGGCCAATGATCAGGTTGATGCGACCGCCGGCACGGACTTCATCAAAAATGACATCGGACTTGACGCTGAATTCGGCGATGACGGCACCGTTTTTCAGGGCCTTGCCTTCATAGGGGCGCAGTTCAACTTCGTCGCCCATGTTCATCTGGCCGACATCGAGTTCGATGGGCAGGGCGCCCGCGTCTTCCATAGTGTTGTAGAAGATCGGGGCGATCTTGGTGCCGAGGCAGACGCCGCCGAAGCGTTTGTTGGGCACGAAGGGAATGTCTTCGCCGGTGAACCAGAGTACGGAGTTGGTGGCGGACTTGCGCGAGGAACCGGTGCCCACCACGTCGCCCACGTAGGCCACCAGGTTGCCCTTGGCCTGGAGCGCTTCGAGCTGCTTCAGGGGGCCCCGTTCGCCGGCCTTGTCGGCTTCGATACCGGGACGCGGGTTTTTCAGCATGGCCAGCGCGTGCAGCGGAATGTCAGGGCGGCTCCAGGCATCCGGAGCAGGGGACAGATCGTCGGTGTTGGTTTCGCCGGTGACCTTGAAGATGGTGACCTTCAGCGAAGCGGGCACTTCGGGACGCTGGGTGAACCATTCGGCATCGGCCCATGACTGCATCACGTCCTTGGCGTTGGCGCTGCCCTTCTTGGCCAGTGCGGCGACGTCGTGGAAGAAGTCGAACATCAGCAGGGTGGACTTGAGGGCCTTGGCCGCGACCGTGCCGACCACGGCGTCGTCGAGAACGTCGATCAGGGGCTTGACGTTGTAGCCGCCGACCATGGTTCCCAGCAGTTCTGTGGCTTTGGTGCGGGAAATCAGCGCACAGGCTTCCTCGCCCTTGGCGACCTTGGCGAGGAAGGCGGCCTTGACTTCGGCCGCGTCATCCACGCCCGCCGGCACGCGATGGGTGATCAGGTCCACGAGGAAGGCTTCCTCGCCTTGGGGAGGACTCTTCAGCAGTGCGATCAGTTCGCTGGTCTGCTGCTTGGTCAGGGGCAGGGGCGGGATGCCCAGCGCGGCGCGCTCGGCGACATGCTGGCGATAGGCTTCGAGCATGGCGGTTCCTCTCGTAGTGTTGGGTTAATCGAAAAAACGTTGATGGATGTCGGCGGGCAGGGCCATGCCCGTGTTACGAGCCCGTTGCAACAGCTCCCAGTAGTATCGGTAGGAGGCCCGGTCATGGAGTTTGCCCTGGTGCTGGGTGGGCCCCCAGGCTGCATCCTGAGCCGCCGTCAGAATGGCCGCGGCCTCGGTGACTTCTTCAAAACGGGGACGCATCGCCTCAACGATGGGCTGGATCTGGGATGGATGGATGCTCCACATGCGCAGGAAGCCGAAGTCCGTCCGGGCACGGCGGGCATCCTTGCGGACTACGTTTACGTCCTGCAATTCGGTGGTGACGTTGTGGGCCGGGACGACGCCCTGGCCCAATGCGGCGGCGGCGATCTCACACTTGGCCCGTGCCACCAGGGGATGATCGAACTGGCCGGGGGAGCGCATGGCGCTGCCGGGGATGGCACCGTGATGGCTGCTGACGAAATCCATCAGGCCGAAGTCGACAGATTCCACATGGGGCAGGCCAGCGATCTGCCAGACTTCCCGCAAGGCACCATGGGTCTCTATCAGCACATGGACCGGAACTTCCCGATCCACGCCATAACGGTGGCGCATTTCGTCCAGGGCGGTAATCTGGGTCAGGGCATCGTCGGCGGAGTCGGGCTTGGGCAGCACGATGTAGGCTACCCGATGGCCGGCGCAGCCAATGATGATTTCCAGATCCTGGCGCCAGTGGGGATGGGTGACATCGTGAATGCGGGCGCCCACGCGGCCGTGGGTATTGGCGGTCGTGTCGTTGATCATGGCCGCCACCATCTCGGCATGTTCCCGTTCCCGCCCGGCGGGGGCGCCATCTTCGCAATCACAGGTGATGTCGAAAATGGGGCCCAGTTCCTTCTGGATTTGAAGGGCCTTGCGTATCAGCTTTTCGCTGCCGGCGTAATGCTCGCAGGCAGAGAGGGCGGGGAAAGGTTTGGTGCCCTGATAGAGCACCTGAGCGGGGTGAATGGAGTGACTCACCTGGCGCGCTCCTCGTCCCCGCCGACCGGCATTAGCCCAGCAGGGCCTTGACGCCGTCCTGCTCTTCCTTCAGCTCGTTCAGGGTGAAGTCCATCTTCTCCCGGGAGAAGGCGTCGATCTCCAGGCCGGTGATCCGCTCGTACTTGCCATTGGCGCAGGTGACGGGCACGCCATAGATCACGTCCTGGGGGATGCCGTAGGAACCGTCGGAGGGAATCCCCATGGTCACCCACTTGCCATTGGTGCCCAGGGCCCAGTCGCGCATGTGGTCGATGGCGGCATTGGCGGCGGAGGCGGCGGAGGACAGGCCTCGGGCCTCGATGATGGCGGCACCGCGCTTGCCCACCTTGGGAATGTATTCGTTCTTGTACCAGGCTTCGTCATTCACCAGGGCCGGGGCGGCCTGGCCGGCGATGGTGGTGAAGCGGTAGTCGGGATACATGGTGGGGGAGTGGTTGCCCCAGACGACCATCTTCTCGATGCTGTCCACCGGCTTGCCGGTCTTGGTGGCCAGTTGCGACAGGGCACGGTTGTGGTCCAGGCGCAGCATGGCGGTGAAGTTTTCCTTGGGCAGGCTGGGCGCCGACTTCATGGCGATGTAGGCGTTGGTGTTGGCGGGGTTGCCCACTACCAGCACCTTGATGTTGCGGGCGGCCACGTCGTTCAGAGCCTTGCCCTGCTCGATGAAGATCTTGGCGTTTTCCATCAGCAGGTCCTTGCGTTCCATGCCTGGGCCACGGGGACGTGCACCCACCAGCAGGGCGTAGTCGGCATCCTTGAAGGCCACGCGGGGATCGTCGGTACCGACCATGCCGGCCAGGAGCGGGAAGGCGCAGTCTTCCAGTTCCATCATCACGCCCTTCAGGGCCTGTTGGGCCTTTTCCATGGGCAGTTCCAGCATTTGCAGGATGACCGGCTGATCCTTGCCGAGCATTTCACCGCTGGCGATACGGAAAAGCAGGGCATAACCGATTTGTCCGGCAGCGCCGGTCACTGCGACTCGAACGGGGGCTTTGGCCATTTTGCGAACTCCTAGACGAAGCAAAAAGTGTTGAATGGGGGGGCGTCAGCGGCATGCCTGAACCGGAGGCGGGAGCAAATGGGTATGCCACATGCTGCCTTGAGCCCGCCGTCTCGAACCGGACACGCTGGAATGCTAGCCTGGAATCTTGTGGTGTGTCAATTGCTATAATATATCTTATATAAGACACAAATCAGATGATGGACATCTGGAGGATTTTATGATCGAATGCGCGCCATGGTCGCGGAGTCCCCCACTTTTAGCCCTCTCTACCGCCAAATCAAGAGCTTGATTCTGCAAGGTCTGGAATCAGGAGAATGGCGGCCGGGGGAGGCTATTCCCAGCGAATCCGATCTGGCGATCCGATTCAATGTGAGTCAGGGGACGGTACGCAAGGCTATTGATGAGATGGCCGCTGAAAACCTGCTGATCCGCAAGCAGGGGAAGGGTACTTTCGTGGCCAGTCATGCCGACCCCCGTGCCTTTTTCCGTTTTCTGCGTCTGGTGCCCCTTGCCGGGGGCGTCGAACAATCCACTTCCAGGCCCCTGGAGTGCTGGCGTGCCAAGGCAGGTACGGAAGCGGCGCGGGTACTGCAACTCAAGCTGGGCGACGCCATCATCATCGTGCGGCGATTGCTCCAATTTTCGAACCGGCCCGTGGTGGTCGATGAAATCTACTTGCCCGGCGAAATTTTTTCCGGCCTGTCCCTGGAAGTGTTAAAGGACTGGCAGGGCTCCCTCTACAGCTTGTTTGAAACTCGTTTTGGCGTGCGCATGATTCGCGCCGAGGAGCGCATTCGTGCCGTGGCGGCGGATCGCAACAGCGCTGAACTGCTCGGTGTGGATGATGGCAGCCCGCTGTTATCGGTGGAGCGGGTCAGCTTTACCTACGGCGACCGCCCGGTGGAATGGCGGCGGGGCCTTTACTCCACAGCCGAGCACTACTATCTCAACGAGTTAGGCTGAACAGACGGCAGGGTCGAGGCGATATAATCAACCCCTTTTTTGAAGTTGCGGCGCCATTGGGGCTGCATGTTTTGGGAGAACGAGCGATATGCCAGAAATCACAATAAAGCAGCGTCCGAAATTCTTGACGCTATGGGAGATTCGTTTGCCGATTCCCGGCATCGTCTCGATTCTGCATCGAGTCAGCGGTGCCGGTCTGTTCCTGGCCTTGCCCTTCCTGCTTTGCCTGCTCCAGCTTTCCCTGGGGTCCGCCGAGAATATCCTGACCTTCAAACAGGTCACCGGCAACCTGCTGGTCAAACTGGTGCTGTTTGGCCTGTGCTGGGCCTATATCCATCACTTCTGCGCCGGCATCCGTTTCCTGCTGATGGATGTTCATGTGGGTGTCGATAAGGCGCCGTCCCGGGCCTCGGCCAAGGCTGTGCTGGTGGTGAGCCTGGGCCTCACCGCCCTTGTTGCCATGAAATTTCTGGGGGTGTTCTGAGATGCAATCCCGTATCGTTGTCGGTGCCCACTACGGGCTCAAGGACTGGCTGGCCCAGCGCATCACCGCCGTGGTCATGGCCGTCTATACCCTGGTTCTTGCCGTGGCCCTGCTGTTTTGCGGCGTCGCCGAATCCTCGGAAAGCTGGCATGCCTTCATGAGCAACGGCTACATGCGCTTCATCACGCCGCTGTTCGTGATTTCCCTCTGCTACCACGCCTGGATCGGTGTGCGTGACCTTTGGATGGATTACGTCAAGTGCGCCGCGCTACGCCTGACGCTGCATGTGTTGACCATCCTGGTCCTGGCCGGCTACGCCGTCTGGGGTGTGCAGATTCTGTGGAGGCTGTGAGAGTGACTTATACCGTACGAAAATTTGATGCTGTGATCGTGGGCGCCGGCGGCGCCGGCCTGCGGGCGGCGATCCAATTGTCCGAAGCCGGCTTGAAGACGGCCGTTCTTTCCAAGGTATTCCCTACCCGTTCCCATACGGTGGCGGCTCAGGGCGGCGTCGCCGCATCCCTGGGCAACTCCGAGGAGGATCACTGGCACTGGCACATGTACGACACGGTCAAGGGCTCGGACTGGCTCGGCGACCAGGATGCCATTGAATTCATGTGCCGCAAGGCCAACGAAGTGGTGGTAGAGCTGGAACACTACGGCATGCCCTTCGACCGCCTGGACAATGGCAAGATTTATCAGCGCCCCTTCGGCGGTCACATGTCGAACTTCGGCGAGAAGCCGGTGCGTCGTTCCTGCGCCGCCGCCGACCGTACTGGTCACGCCATGCTGCATGCCATGTATCAGCGCAACGTCAAGGCCAATACCCAGTTCTTCGTCGAGTGGCAGGCTCTGGACCTGATCCGCGACGACGAAGGTGATGTCCAGGGCGTGACCGCCATGGACATGGAAACCGGTGAAGTCGTTGCCTTCCATGCCCGCGCCACGATCTTCGCCACCGGCGGCGCCGGTCGCATCTTCCATTCCTCCACCAACGCCTTCATCAACACCGGCGACGGCCTGGGCATGGCGGCTCGCGCCGGCATCCCCCTGGAAGACATGGAGTTCTGGCAGTTCCATCCCACCGGCGTGGCCGGTGCCGGTGTGCTGATCACCGAAGGAGTGCGCGGCGAAGGCGGCATCCTGCGCAACAGCAGTGGCGAGCGCTTCATGGAGCGCTACGCGCCAAACGCCAAGGATCTGGCTTCCCGCGATGTGGTGTCCCGCGCCATGGTGACCGAAATCAACGAAGGCCGAGGCTGTGGCCCCAACAAGGACTTCGTGCTGCTCGACATCACCCACCTGGACCCGGCCACCATCATGAAGCGGCTGCCCGGTATCCGCGAGATCGGTCTCCAGTTCGCCAGCGTGGATTGCATCAAGGAGCCCCTGCCCGTGGTGCCCACCTGCCACTACCAGATGGGGGGCATTCCCACTAACTATCATGGCCAGGTGGTGCTGGGCACCGATCAGGTGGTGAATGGCTTCTACGCTGCCGGCGAATGCGCCTGCGCCTCGGTGCACGGTGCCAATCGGCTGGGTACCAACTCCCTGCTGGACCTGCTGGTGTTCGGCAAGTCTGCCGGTGAAACTGCGGTGGAGGATCTGCAAAAGGGCCGGGCACACAAGCCCCTCCATACCGCTTCCATCGACAAGACCATGGCTCGTCTGGATCGCCTCAACAACCAGAAGGGCGGGGCCAACGTCCATGAGACACGGCTGACCATGCAACGAACCATGCAGAAACATGCCGGCGTGTTCCGCTTCAGCGACCTGCTCAAGGCCGGTGTCACGGAAATCCTTAAGGTGGCTGACGACGTGGCCAGGACCGAGATCAAGGACAAGTCCAAGATATTCAACATGGCCCGCATCGAGGCATTGGAACTGGACAACCAGATCGAAGTGGCCAAGGCCACCATGATTTCCGCCGAGGCCCGCAAGGAATCCCGCGGCGCCCATGTGCGTGACGATGCTCTCGATACCGCCGAGACTCCCGACGGTCGTGATGACAAGAACTGGCTCAAGCACACCCTGTGGCACCGGGACGGCAACCGTCTCGAGTACAAGGCCGTGAAGATGAAGCCGCTGTCCGTGGATACCATCGAGCTGAAGAAGCGGGCTTACTGAGAGGAACTTAGCGATGACGACTCGTACCATTCAATTCAGGATTTACCGCTACGATCCGGACAGGGACGCCAAGCCCTACATGCAGGACATTTCCGTCGAGTGCGACTCCACGGACAAGAAGCTGCTGGATGCCATGGTCAAGCTCAAGGCCAAGGACGACTCCCTGTCCTTCCGCCGCTCCTGCCGTGAGGGTGTCTGCGGCTCCGACGCCATGAACATCAATGGCAAGAACGGTCTGGCCTGTCTCCAGGACATCGACTCCCTGAAGCAGCCCATCGTGCTGCGTCCGCTGCCCGGCCTGCCCGTGGTGCGCGACCTGATCGTGGACATGACCCAGTTTTTCAAACAGTACCACTCGATCAAGCCCTACCTGATCAACAACGATCCGCCTCCGGAACGGGAGCGGCTCCAGTCCCCCGAGGACCGGGAGGAGTTGAACGGACTCTACGAGTGCATCCTTTGCGCCTGCTGTTCGACATCCTGCCCCTCCTTCTGGTGGAATCCGGACAAGTTCGTCGGTCCCGCCGGCCTACTGGCGGCTTATCGCTTCATCGCCGATACACGGGATCAGGCCACCAACGAGCGTCTGGACAACCTGAATGACCCGTATCGCCTGTTCCGCTGCCACAGCATCATGAACTGTGTCGATGTCTGCCCCAAGGGCTTGAACCCCACCAAGGCCATCGGCAAGATCAAGGACATGATGGTTCGGCGCGCAATCTGACGACGGGCGTGGAAAACATAGTGAATCAGGACAGGAGCGCACGGCTGGGCCGATTACGCTGGCACTGTCGGCGCGCTCTGCTGGAACTGGATCTGGTTTTCCAGCGATTCTGGCAACAGGTGGGTGACGACCTGGACGAAAGGACAGAGGCGGCCCTGACCCGGCTGCTGGTACTGGAAGATCATGATCTGTGGGAACTGGTGAGCGGTCGTGCCGACACCAATGACTTGGAACTGAAACAGATGGTCGAGCGCCTGCGTCAGGTTTGACGCAAGCCAACGGCCTGGATAGATGGTTGAACTATAGGGATACTCAAAATGACGCAACGCACCGCAACCCTGACTGTCGATGGCAATACATCGGAATACCCGGTGATGTCCGGCACCCATGGCAACGATGTGATCGACATTCGTTCGCTGGGTGGCAAGACCGGCATGTTTACCTACGACTCGGGCTTTCTTTCCACCTCGAGTTGCCAGTCCAGGATCACCTTCATCGATGGCGACAAGGGCGAACTGCTCTATCGTGGCTACCCCATCGAGCAACTGGCCGAGAACTGCAACTTCCTCGAAGTCACCTATCTGCTGAAGAATGGCGAGCTGCCCAACGCTGCCCAGAAGTCAGATTTCGAGAACACCATCAAGAACCACACGATGGTGCATGAACAGTTGGTGAAGTTCTTCCAGGGCTTTCGTCGCGACGCTCATCCCATGGCCGTCATGGTGGGCGTGGTGGGCGCCCTGTCGGCCTTCTACCATGATGCGATGGACACCTCGGATGCCGAGCATCGCAGCATCAGCTTCAATCGCATCGTCGCCAAGATTCCGACCATCGTGGCCATGGCCTACAAGTACTCCATGGGCCAGCCCTTCATGTATCCCCGCAACGACCTGGATTACACCGCCAATTTCATGCATATGATGTTCGGTACTCCCTGCGAGGAATACAAGCCGAACCCGGTGCTGGTGCGTGCCCTGGACGTGATCTTCACCCTGCACGCCGATCATGAGCAGAATGCCTCCACCTCCACGGTGCGTCTGGCGGGCTCCTCCGGTGCCAATCCCTTCGCTTGCATTGCCGCCGGCATTGCCTGCCTGTGGGGCCCATCCCACGGTGGCGCCAACGAGGCCTGCCTGACCATGCTGGAGGAAATTGGTGACGTGTCCCGTGTCGGCGAGTACATCAAGCGTGCCAAGGACAAGAACGACAGCTTCAAGCTGATGGGCTTCGGGCACCGCGTCTATAAGAACTTCGACCCCCGCGCCAAGCTGATGGGCAAGGTCTGCGCCGAGGTTCTGGGCGAACTGGGCCTGGAGAACGATCGCCTGTTCAAGCTGGCCAAGGAACTGGAAAAGATCGCCCTGGAAGACGACTACTTCGTGCAGAAGAAGCTCTACCCCAATGTGGACTTCTACTCCGGCATCGTGCAGCGAGCCCTGGGCATCCCCACCTCCATGTTCACCTGCATCTTTGCCCTGGCCCGCACCGTGGGCTGGATGACCCAGTGGGAGGAGATGGTCACCGATCCGGAATACAAGATTGGTCGACCGCGCCAGTTGTATATCGGCGCGGCGCGACGAGACGTTCCGCCAATCACAAAAAGATAATAAAAAATAAAAAAATCGATAAAACAGGGGGCAGGCAACTGCCCCTGTTTTTTTACCGCAGGAATTCCTATCACCCCATCAAGGTGAATACATGATGAAGCAGATGCTCTCCAACTCGTATCTTTTCGGCACCAACGCGCCTTTCATCGAGGAGCTCTACGAAACCTACCTGGCCAACCCGGCCGCCGTCGACCCCGCCTGGCGCGACTACTTCGACAAGCTGTCCACCCTGCCGGGGGCCGGCAACTATACCGGCCCCGACGTGGCCCATGCGCCCATCGTCGCATCCTTCGCCCAGCGGGCCAAGGATGGCACGCTACAGTCTTCGGCCCGGGCCTCCGAATCCAGCGACAAGCAGGTCAAGGTATTGCAACTGATCAATGCCTACCGCTTCCTGGGCAACCGCTGGGCGCAACTGGATCCCCTGAAGCGAGCCGAGCGTCCCCAGGTGGCCGAACTGGAGCCGTCCTTCTACGGCTTCACCGAGGCCGACCTGGGCCAGACCTTCAAGACCGGCTCCTTCGCCACGGCCACCGGCAGCGAGCAGGCAACCCTGCGCGAGATTCTGGAGGCCGCCCGTCAGACCTATTGCGGCACCGTAGGCGCCGAGTACATGTACATGAGCGACGTGACCCAGAAGCGCTGGATCCAGGCCAAACTGGAGCCCCTGCGGTCCACCCCCCGCTATAGCGCCGAGGAACGCAAGCGCTTCCTGGAGCGCCTGACTGCTGCGGAAACCCTGGAACGTTATCTGCACACCCGCTACGTCGGCCAGAAACGCTTCTCCCTGGAAGGTGGGGAATCCACCATCGTCGCCATGGATCAACTGATCCGCACCGCCGGCACCCATGGGGTGCAGGAAATCGTGATCGGCATGGCCCACCGGGGCCGTCTCAATATGCTGGTCAACACCCTGGGCAAGGCGCCCGCAATGCTGTTCTCCGAATTCGAGGGCAAGCACGCCGCGGACCTGACTGCCGGCGACGTCAAGTATCACATGGGCTTCTCCTCCGATGTGGCCACGCCGGGCGGACCGGTACACCTGACCCTGGCCTTCAACCCCTCCCACCTGGAGATCGTCAATCCAGTGGTGACCGGTTCGGTCTATTCCCGTCAGCGTCGGCGCAAGGACGAGGCGGGCAATCAGGTCCTGGCCGTGCTGCTGCATGGTGACGCGGCGGTGGCGGGGCAGGGCGTCAATCAGGAGATGCTCAACTTCTCCAGCACCCGGGGCTATGGCACCGGCGGCTCGGTCCATGTCGTGGTCAACAACCAGATTGGCTTCACCACCTCCGATCCCAGGGATTATCGTTCTTCCCTTTATTGCACCGACATCTTCAAGATGATCGAGGCGCCCATCTTCCATGTGAACGGAGACGATCCGGAGGCGGTGGCCCTGGTGACCCAGATCGCCATGGAATTCCGCCAGGAATTCAAGAAGGACGTGGTGATCGACCTGGTCTGTTTCCGCAAGCTGGGCCACAACGAGCAGGACGAACCCATGGTGACCCAACCCCTGATGTACAAGAAGGTGCAGGCCCATCCCGGCACCCGCCGCGTCTATGCCGACCGGCTGGTGGCCCAGGGTGTCTGCGGCGCCGAGGAGCCGGAGCAGATCATCAAGGACTACCGGGCCGCCCTGGACCGGGGCGAGCTGCTCTACAACCCGGTGCTGGCCAACCATGTGCGGGAATTCGCCACCGACTGGACGCCCTTTGTCGGACAGAAATACACCGACGAGTGCAATACCCAGGTGCCCATGGCCGACCTGAAGCGTCTGGCGACGGCCCTCACCACGGTTCCCGCCGATTTCACGCTGCACTCCCGGGTCCAGAAAATCATCGACGACAGACGCCAGATGGGCGAAGGCAAACTGCCTCTCGACTGGGGGATGGGGGAAAACCTGGCCTATGCCACCCTGGTGCGGCAGGGTTACGGCGTACGGATCTCCGGCGAGGATTGTGGCCGGGGCACCTTCTTCCACCGCCACGCAGTGCTCCACGACCAGAACCGGGAGCGTTGGGATGCCGGCAACTACGTGCCCCTCCAGCATATCGATGCCAAGCAGGCCCCCTTTGTCGTGATCGATTCCGTGCTGTCGGAGGAAGCGGTGCTGGCCTTTGAATACGGCTACTCCACGACGGAGCCCAACGAGCTGGTGGTCTGGGAAGCCCAGTTCGGCGACTTCGCCAATGGCGCCCAGGTGGTATTCGACCAGTTCATCGCCTCCGGCGAAGCCAAATGGGGCCGGCTCTCCGGCCTCACCATGATGCTGCCCCACGGCTACGAAGGCCAGGGACCGGAGCATTCCTCGGCCCGCATCGAGCGCTACATGCAGCTTTGCGCCGAGCAAAACTGGCAGGTGGCGATTCCCTCCACCCCGGCCCAGATCTATCACCTGCTGCGGCGCCAGATGTTGCGCAAGCTTCGGAAGCCCCTGGTGATCATCACGCCCAAGTCCCTGCTGCGCCACAAGGATGCCGTCTCCTCCCTGGAGGAACTGGCCCTGGGCCAGTTCCAGACGGTGATCGGCGAGACCGACGAGATGGACCCGAAGAAGGTGACCCGTGTGCTGGTCTGCGCCGGCAAGCTCTACTACGAGCTGCTGGCCCACCGTCGCGAGCAGAACATCAGGAATACCGTGATCCTGCGCCTGGAACAGCTCTATCCCTTCCCCACCGAGGCACTGGCGGCGGAGATCGCCAAGTATCCCAAGGCCAAGGAAGTGGTCTGGGTCCAGGAGGAGCCTCGCAATCAGGGCATGTGGTACTGGTTTGCCTCCCGCAACCACCTGGTACGCCATGTGGAGCGCCCTGGCCAGGAACTGTTCCTGGTGGCGCGACCGGCTTCCGCTTCCCCCGCCGTGGGCTATTACGCCAAACACAACGCCCAACAGAAGGCTGTCATCGAAGGCGCGTTTGGCGCCCTCAAGTCGCCCGTCTAACGCGCATGGTCGCCCGAAAATGCGCGAAGGCAAATTGAACGCCCCCCACCCCCATCCCCGCCCCAGGGCGGGGCTACCCATCGGTTCGCTACGCTCGACGGTTACCCCCGGCTCCGTTGATGCTTTTTCACGTTAACCCCTACAGAACGAGAGATCTATCATGCTGATCGAAGTCAAAGTTCCGCAGTTGTCCGAGTCGGTCGCCGAAGCGACCCTGGTCAGTTGGCACAAGAAGGCCGGTGAGGCCGTCGCCCGTGACGAAAACCTGATCGACATCGAAACCGACAAGGTGGTGCTCGAACTGCCAGCCCCTGGCACCGGTGTGCTGGTGGAGATCATCAAGGCCGATGGCGCCTCCGTGGTTTCCGGCGAGGTGATCGCCCGCATCGATACCGAAGCCCAGGCCGGGGCTGCAGCTCCCGCGCCGGCAGCCAAGCCGGCTGCCGTTGCTCCCGCTGCGCCTGTTGCCGCCGCGCCCCAGGTGATGCCCGCTGCCCGCAAGCTGATGGAGGAAAAGGGCCTCGGCGCCGCCGATGTGACTGGCACTGGTCGGGGAGGGCGCATCCTCAAGGAAGACGTGACGGGAACCGCCCGGCCCGCCGCTCCTCCCGCACCGGTTGCCGCTCCCATGGCAAGCGCGCCGGCCCGGCCGGCCCTGGCCCAGCCCACTGCGGTGAATGTGGAGAACATCCTGGCCGACCGTCCCGAGCAGCGGGTGCCCATGAGCCGCCTGCGCGCACGGGTGGCCGAGCGTCTGCTCCAGTCCCAGGCCCAGAACGCCATTCTGACCACCTTCAACGAGGTCAACATGGCGCCGGTGATGGACCTGCGCAACAAGTACAAGGACAAGTTCGAGAAGGAACACGGGGTCAAGCTGGGCTTCATGTCCTTCTTCGTCAAGGCCGCCGTCGCCGCCCTGAAGAAGTTCCCGGTGCTGAACGCCTCGGTGGACGGCAATGACGTTGTCTATCACGGCTACTTCGACATCGGCATCGCCGTGGGCAGTCCTCGGGGCCTGGTGGTGCCCATCCTGCGCAATGCCGACCAGATGAGCCTGGCCCAGATCGAGCAGAAGATCGCCGAGTTCGGCCAAAAGGCCAAGGATGGCAAGCTCTCCCTGGAGGACATGACCGGCGGCACCTTCTCCATTTCCAACGGCGGCGTCTTCGGCTCCATGCTGTCCACCCCCATCATCAACCCGCCCCAGTCGGCGATCCTGGGCATCCACGCCACCAAGGACCGGGCCGTGGTGGAGAACGGCCAGATCGTGATCCGCCCCATGAACTACCTGGCCATGTCCTACGATCACCGCATCATCGACGGCCGCGAAGCCGTGCTGGGCCTGGTGGCCATGAAGGACGCCCTGGAAGACCCGGCGCGCCTGCTGCTGGATTTGTAATCGAACTAGGAATCCGACATGTCTAAACAATTCGAAGTGGTCGTTATCGGCGCTGGCCCTGGCGGCTATGTAGCCGCGATCCGCGCCGCCCAGCTGGGCCTGTCCGCCGCCTGTGTGGAGTCCGAGTCCTACGCCGATCCCAAGGGCGAGGTTCGCCTCGGCGGCACCTGCCTCAACGTGGGCTGCGTGCCCTCCAAGGCATTGCTCCAGTCTTCCGAACTCTTTGATCAGGCCAACCACTCCTTCGTCATGCACGGCATCTCCACCGAAGGGGTGAAGATGGACGTGGCCACCATGGTCCGGCGCAAGGACAACATCGTCGGCCAGTTGACCCAGGGCATCAAGGGCCTGTTCAAGAAGAACAAGGTCACCCTGCTGTCGGGCCATGGCCGCTTTGTTGGTCAGGAGAACGATCTGTGGCAGATCGAAGTGGCCGGCAAGGACGGCAGCGAGATCGTGGAGGCCAAACATGTGATCGTCGCCACCGGCTCCAAGCCCCGTCATCTGGACGGCATCCCGGTGGATAACAAGATCATTTGTGACAACGCCGGGGCACTGTCCTTTGATGCCGTGCCCAAGCGTTTGGGGGTGATCGGTGCCGGGGTGATTGGCCTGGAACTGGGGTCCGTCTGGAAACGCCTGGGTTCCGAGGTCACCATTCTGGAAGCACTGCCGGATTTCCTCGCCGCCGCCGACCAGGCCGTGGCCAAGGAAGCTTGGAAGGTGTTCACCCGCAAGCAGGGCCTCGACATCCAGTTGGGCGCCAGAATCGGCAAGGTGACCGTGGACAAGAAGGGCGTCACTGTCGCCTATGAAACCGCAGACGAAGCCCGTACCCTCCAATGTGACCGCCTGATCGTTTCCGTTGGTCGCGTACCCAATACCGACAATCTGGGGGCCGACAACGTGGGCCTGAAGATCGACGAGCGGGGCCGCATCGAGGTGAATGATCATTGCCAGACCAACCTGCCCAATGTCTGGGCCGTGGGCGATGTGGTGCGGGGACCGATGCTGGCCCACAAGGGCATGGAGGAGGGCGTCATGGTGGCCGAGCGCATCGTCGGTCAGGCCGGCCATGTCAATTACGACGCCATTCCCTGGGTCATGTACACCCATCCGGAAATCGCCTGGGTGGGCAAGACCGAGGAACAGTTGACGAACGAAGGCGTCGAATACCGGGCCGGCCAGATTCCTTTTGCCGCCAATGGTCGTGCCCTGGGTCAGGGCGATACCACTGGCTTCGTCAAGGTGCTGGCCTGCGCCAGGACCGACCGCATCCTGGGCGTCCATGTGATTGGTAACAACGCCTCCGAGCTGATCGCCGAGGCCGTGGTGGCCGTCGAATTCGGTGCTTCCAGCGAAGACCTGGCCCGCATCTGCCATGCCCACCCGACCCTGTCCGAGGTGATGCACGAGGCGGCCCTGGCGGTGGACAAGCGTCCCCTGCATTTCTAGCAGCGGTTCCCCTCCGGGGAGCGTGGGCACCGCAGGGTGGCGTTGCCGTTCCCCGGTCTGAAAGCTTCAGGTTTTTCCATGTTGAAAGCATTTCATAAAATATGCGCCGAGCGGGGCATCATCCCCGACCCGGCCCAGCAGGCTGCGGCAGAACGGCTGAACGATCTTCATCGGCGGCTGCTGAATTTCAAGCAGGCCCGCAGCAACAGCTTCAAGAAGCTGATCTCCCGCGCCACGCCTCCCCGGGGCCTGTATTTCTGGGGCGGTGTGGGCCGGGGCAAGAGCTTCCTGATGGACGCCTTCTATGAGGCCGTGCCCTATCGGCGCAAGCGCCGGGTGCATTTCCACGCCTTCATGCATGAAGTGCATGAGGCCCTGAAGCGTCACAGAAAGGAGTCGGACCCCCTGATGCGGGTGGCGGCGGAGATCGCCCGTCAGGTGCGGTTGCTCTGTTTCGACGAGTTCCATGTGTCGGACATCGCCGATGCCATGATCCTGGGCCGGCTGGTTTCCAGCCTGCTGGAACAGGGCGTGGTGGTGGTCACCACCTCCAACTATCCCCCCGACGGCTTGTACCCCAACGGTCTGCAACGACAGTTGTTCCTGCCCACCATCGCCCTGCTCAAGCAGCAGCTCGATGTGCTGGAGGTGGATGGAGGCATCGATTACCGGCTACGTACCCTGGAGCGCATCGAGACCTTTCTGGTGCCCGCCGATGTCGAAGCCGAAGCCAGGATGGCGGGGGATTTTCGCGAGATTGCCGGCAGCGAGGGGCAGCGGATCCCCATCGACATCCTGGAACGCAGCGTGCCGGTGCGGCGCCGTGCCGATGGCGTGATCTGGTTCGATTTCGACGTGCTCTGCGGCGGTGCCCGCTCCCAGAACGACTACCTGGAACTGGCTCGGGAACACCATACCCTGATGCTGTCCAACATGCCCAGGCTGAGCCGCGAGCAGGCCTCAGAAGCCCGGCGCTTCACCTGGCTGGTGGACGTGCTCTATGATCATCGGGTCAAGTTCATCGTCAGCGCGGCGGTGGAACCGGAACAGCTTTACCTGGAAGGCCCCCAGGCCGAGGAATTCAAACGCACCGTCAGCCGCCTGGTGGAAATGCGCTCCCGGGAGTACCTTGCCGAAGCCCACCGTACCGATTGATCAGCCCCGTTCAGGGGATCAGCACTGCCGCCCCCTGGAGCTCGCTGCGCCGCAGTCGGGTTTGGGCCTCGACAGCCCGGACGAGGGGGAAACGGGTCACTTCCGTGCGCACGGGCACCTGGGGAGCCAGAGCCAGGAAATCCAGGCCGTCCTGGCGGGTCAGGTTGGCCACCGAGCAGAGACTGCGTTCCCCCCAGAGCAATTCGTAGGGAAAAGCGGGGATGTCGCTCATGTGGATACCGGCGCAGACTACCCGACCGCCCTTTCTCAGCGTTGCCAGGGCCGCCGGTACCAGGGAGCCCACGGCGGCGAAGATCAGGGCTGCATCCAGAGGCCGGGGCGGCGCCTGCATAGAACCGCCGGCCCAGGTGGCGCCGAGGCCCAGGGCAAAGGCCTGGCTGGCGTGATCATCTTCTTTAGTGAAGGCATAGACCTCCCGCCCCTGCCAGCGGGCTACTTGGCAGACAATATGAGCTGCGGCCCCGAAGCCATATAGCCCGATGTGCCGGGCGTCGCCGGCCATGGACAGTGCTCGATAGCCAATCAGGCCGGCGCAGAGCAGGGGAGCCAGCAATGCCGCATCAGCGGTTTCATCCAGGGGAAAGCAGTAGCGCTCGTCGGCCAGACAGAATTCGGCATAGCCTCCGTCGATCTGGCAGCCGGTGAAGCGTGCCTCGGTGCAGAGGTTCTCCCGGTCGTGACGGCAGAACTCGCATCGGCCACAGGTCCAGCCCAGCCAGGGTACGCCGACGCGCTGGCCGGGGGCAAAGGTCGTGACCCCGTCGCCCAGGGCCGCGACGCGGCCGACGATCTCATGGCCGGGCACGACCGGGTAGCGGGCCTGGGGCAGCTCACCATCGGCCAGATGGATATCGGTGCGGCATACACCGCAGGCCTCGACCCGTAGCAGCACCTGATGGGATGCCGCCCGGAGCATGGGGCGGCTTTGTGCCTCAAGGGGGGCATGGGGGCGTTGTTGAGTCATGGCCAGAAAATTCGTGGGGAACATCACCAACTCCTTCATGAGGCAGTCTCTTGCACTCCATCAATATTCGCTGGCCCCGGCACCCCGTCAAGCCTGGCGACGGATACTTTTTTCTGTGGACTTTTTTCGCAAGGCCTCAGTTAGAATCAAATCACGCTCACCTTCTTCGGAGGGGACATGCTGCACACAGGACAACCAGCACCCGGTTTCAGCCTTCCCGACTCGGACATGGAGTATTTCGACTTCGAGTCCCTGCGGGGGCACCAACATGTGGTGCTTTTTTTCTACCCTCGGGATGGCACGCCGCTGTGCGCCCAGGAAGCCATCGATTTCAGCGACCATGAGGAGGAATTCAAGCGTCTCGGTTGCCAGATCATCGGTGTATCCCGGGACGATTTCCTCAGCCATGCCGATTTTCGCGATCGATTTGGTCTGTCGGTTCGGCTGCTCTCCGATGTGGAAGGGGAAGTCTGCCGGAAATACGGGGTGTGTCAGATGCGCGAAAAGGACGGTCATCGCAAGCTCTGCGTGATCCGCTCCACCTTCATCATCGACCGGGACGGCATCATCCGCCACGCCTTCTATGGCATCACACCCAAGGGGCACGCCGCGACGGTCTATCAACTCGTCAAGGAACTCAACGGTTCCGGAAAGCACTCATGCAAATCCAAAAAAACTCTGTCGTCACATTGAACTACCGGGTCGTCGATAGTGATGGCAATCCGGTGGACGAGGGTGCTGAACCCCTCGTTTATCTGCACGGCGGCTATGGCGGCATCTTCGATGTGATCGAGGAGGCCCTGCATGGCAAGGCTCAGGGCGACAAGTTGGAGGTTCACCTGGAACCGGAGGACGCCTTTGGCGATTACGACGCCGAACTGGTGCTGATCGAGTCCCGCAACCTGTTCCCCGAGAATATCGAGGTGGGCATGCAGTTCGAACGGGCCAGCGAGGACGGCGAGGACGACGAGCTCTACACCATCACCGACATAGCCGACGACAAGGTGGTGGTGGATGGCAACCATCCCCTGGCCGGCATCGCGCTGCACTTCTCCTGCACCGTGACTGATGTGCGTCCGGCCACCCAGGAAGAAATCGGTCACGGCCACGTGCACGGCCCCCAGGGACACCATCACTGATTTGCAGGATTCCTTCCGGGATGCGTGGCATCCTGGAAGGGTGAAGTCTCCGCTATCCCAATAAATGCTTCAGGGCATAGAGTCGTTCCAGGGCCTCTCGGGGGCTCAGGGCGTCGGGATCGGTCTCCCCCAGGGCACTCAGGGCCGGATGTTCCGTGCACGGGCTTTCCGGCTCCGGCTCGCTCATTGGTGCGAACAGGTCCGTCTGGGGACCGGCGGCGATCTGGGCGTTTTCCAGTTGGGTCAGCCGCCGCTTGGCGTCCCGCACCACTGCGCCGGGAATCCCTGCCAATGCCGCCACCTGGATGCCGTAGCTCTGGGAGGCAGGGCCTTCCTCCACCGCGTGCATGAAAATGATGCGATGGCCGTGCTCCACCGCGTCCAGATGCACATTGGCGCAGCCCGGATAGTCCTGGGCCAGCCGCGTCAGCTCGAAGTAATGGGTTGCAAAGAGGGTCAGAGCCCGGTTCTTCTCGATCAGGTGGCGGGCGATGGCAAAGGCCAGGGCCAGGCCGTCGAAGGTGGAGGTGCCGCGGCCGATCTCGTCCATCAGCACCAGGGATCTTTCCGTGGCACCATGGAGAATAGCTGCGGCCTCGGTCATTTCCACCATGAAGGTGGAGCGGCCCGAGGCCAGATCGTCGGAAGCGCCGATGCGGGTGTGGATGGCGTCCAAGGGACCCAGTACGCAACGCCGGGCTGGCACGAAGGCGCCGCAGTGGGCCAGCAGGGCGATCAGGGCCGTCTGCCGCATGTAGGTGGACTTGCCCCCCATGTTGGGGCCGGTGATCAGCAACAGGCGGCGGCTGACGTCGAACCGGGTGTCGTTGGCGATGAAGCTCTCGCCGGCCTGACGCACCTGGGCCTCCACCACCGGATGACGCCCCTCCACGATATCCAGGCCCGGGGCCTCGCGGAATTCCGGCTGGCAGTAGTCGCAGCGGGCCGCGATATCGGCAAAGGCGCAGAGTCCGTCCAGCAGGGCCAGGGACCGGGCGATGGACTGTAGTCCCGGAATGGCGGTTGCCAGGGCCTCCAGCAGGGCCTCGTAGAGCTGCTTTTCCAGGGCCAGGGCGCGCTCGTTGGCGGACAGGGCCTTGTCCTCGAAGGCCTTCAGTTCCGGTGTGATGTAGCGCTCGGCATTCTTAAGGGTCTGGCGGCGCCGGTAGTCGTCGGGAATCTTGTCCCCATGGGCATGGGTGACCTCGATGTAGAAGCCATGGACCTTGTTGTATTCCACCTTGAGGCTGGGGATGCCGCTGCGTTCCTTTTCCCGCGCTTCCAGCTCCAGCAGGAATTGACCGCAATTGGCCTGGATGCCCCGTAGCTCGTCCAGATCAGGGTTATAGCCCGGCGCGATGACGCCCCCCTCCCGCAGCAGGGTCGAGGGTTCGAGGGCGACTGCTTGACCGAGCAGGGCCAGGCAGTCCTCGGGCTTGGCCAGCCGCGCCCCGATTTCCGCCAGCAGTTCGCTCCGGGGCGAGGCCAGGGCAGCCGCCAGGGCCGGTAGACGACCCAGACTGTCCCGCAGGGAGGACAGGTCCCGGGGACGGGCACTCTTCAGGGCGATGCGGGCGGTAATGCGCTCGATGTCGGCAATGCCTTTCAGCTCACGCCTCAGCTCGGGCAGAGGGCCGTCTCCCGCCGTCCCCATCAACTCCGACACCGCCTCATGGCGGGCCGCTGCTGCGGAACGGTCGGCCAGGGGGTGATGCAGGCAATGGCGTAGCCAGCGGGAACCCATGGCCGTGACGCAGCCGTCCAGCAGGGAAAGCAGGGTGGGAGCAGGTTCGCCGCGCAAAGTTTCGGTAATCTCCAGGTTGCGCCGGGTGGCCCCATCCAGACGCAGATAGACGCCTTCGTGCTCCACGGCGAGGCTGGTGACATGGGCCAGGGCCTGCATCTGGGTGCCTCGGGCGTACTGGTAGAGGGCGCCGGCGGCGGCCACCGCCAGGGGCAGACCCTCGGCGCCGAAGCCCGCCAGATCCCTCGCGCCGAAATGCTCCGCGAGCTGGCGCCGGGCCGATTCCGGATCGAAATGCCAGTCCGGCAGGCGCTTCAGGGTGGCCCGGACTTCGGGCGGGGCCGAGCGCAGGCCGTCGGGCAGCAGCAGCTCGGCCGGACGCAGGCGCTCCAACTGGGCCGGCAGGGTATCCAGTCTGGTTTCCATCAGACGGAAATCCCCGTTGGCCAGATTGAGCCAGGCCAGGCCCGCCTGCTGGCGCTCCACCACCAGGGCCAGCAACAGGCTGTCGGACTTGTCATCCAGCAGGGCCGCGTCGGTCAGGGTGCCGGGGGTGACGATGCGCACCACGGCCCGCTCCACCGGCCCCTTGCTGGTGGCCGGATCGCCGATCTGTTCGCAGATCGCCACCGACTCCCCCAACTTCACCAGCCGGGCCAGATACTGCTCCAGGGCGTGGAAGGGCACACCAGCCATGGGAATTGGCTTGCCCGCCGACTGGCCCCGGGTGGTCAGCGTGATGTCCAGCAGGCGGGCTGCCTTCTCCGCGTCCTCGTAGAACAGCTCGTAGAAGTCCCCCATGCGGTAGAGCAGCAGCAGGTCTGCGTTCTGCGCCTTGAGGCGCAGATACTGCTGCATCATCGGCGTGTGGCCGGGAGGGAGGGGGGAGGTATCGTTATTCATTGTTTTTAAGTGGAATGATTCGATTTCTCTGTCTCTTTTCACCTGGCGATTTCAGCAAAGGCGGAGGGACTTTCTCAATGGGAGGGGATTGTCCCACGGGGCAGAGGTTTCGAGTGACGGGCAAACGATCCGTATGCCGATGGCCCGGTTGTGCCCCCAGCCACTGAGTCTCCCCGCCCCTTGGTGCAGTACTCAAGTAAACTGCTGGTCATAGAGGTGTGGAGCGGGCGGCGGGGGCTGGCCGGCCGGGCTTCGTGGATTGCCGTGCAAATGCTGTTGGAGGTGCCTCAATGTTCCCGGTTCATCGTCCGCTGATTCGCTGGAACGCCCGTTTCGATACCGGCCATGCCCAGATCGATGCCCAACATCGGGAATTGGTGAATTTACTGAACCGCTTTGCCGCAGATGTAGAGAACACCGGCAGCGATCACACTCGGCTATTTACCGCGTTCCGGGATGCCCTGGCCCGGCACTTCAAGGACGAGGAGGAGGCCCTGCGACAACTGGGGATCGCTCCCGAGCTGCTGGAGGCCCATGCTGTTCATCATGGCCTTTCCCTGGAACTGCTGGACAGCCTGGGCCAGCAACTGGCCAAGGACCCCAAGGAGCATTCGTCCGCTGTGTTGGCGGAGATTTCCCATTGCATGCTGGTGGATCTGTTGGACGAGGATCGCCATTGCTTCGTAGTGCGCAGCACCCGGCCGGGGGAGGTGGCCTCCCTGCCGGTGGAGCCGGTGTTGCAGGTCTTCAAGCGTCTGGTGGATCTGCTCAATGAGCATCATGAGCAGATCGTCCGGGCCCGGGACTACTACACTACTCTGCTGGATGATTTTCCTGCGCCGGTGTGCCGCACCGATGGTTCCGGCCGCTTCGACTGGTTCAATCGCACTTGGCTGAACCTGACCGGCATGGACTTGCCCCAGGCCGAGTCCCAGGGCTGGACCCTGGCTTTGCACGGGGAGGATCGGGAGCCATTTTTCAGTCGCTGGCGCATCTGTTTCGACCGACGGGCGCCATTTGTGATGGACTACCGCTTGCTGGATGCACGGGGTCAATATCGCTGGATTCATCATGTGGGTCGCCCCTTTTTCGACGAAGAAGGGGCGGAGAGCGGTGGTTTCCTGGGCTACATCAGCGTCTGTTTCGATGTCACCGAACGGCGCCAGGCGGAAGCGAACCTTCGGGTTTCGGCGGAGGTGTTCGAGCATGCCGAGGAAGCCATCATGATTACCGATGGCCATGGCTGGATCGAGGCGGTGAATCCGGCCTTTGTCAAAACCACCGGCTATGGTGCCGACGAGGTCATTGGCCAGTCGGCCAACCTACTGCGTTCCGGCTTGCATGATGAGTCTTTCTACCACGGGCTGTGGCAGTCCTTGATGGACAATGGGAGCTGGCAGGGGGAGGTCATGAATCGCCACAAGAGTGGCGAAATTTTCCCCTATTGGCTGTCCATCAGCACCATCCGCAATACCGAGGGGGAAGTCATTCGCATGGTTGGTGTGCTGACCGAAATGTCGCCCCTGCGGACTTCCCATCGGGGCCTGCTGCATTTGGCTCATCATGATGCGCTCACCGACCTGCCCAATCGCCTGCTGTTCGATGCCCGCGCCCAGCACAGCCTGGAACGCTGTAGCCGGGAGGGTAGCCGGCTGGCGATCCTGTTCCTGGACCTGGACAACTTCAAGCCGGTGAATGATCGTCTCGGCCACCATGCCGGGGACGAACTGCTGCGGGATGTGGCCGGCCGGCTGCGGGCCGCCCTGCGGGAAGAGGATACCGTGGCCCGCTTTGGCGGCGACGAGTTCGTGATCCTGGTGGAGCGGGTCGGCAGTGCCGAGGACGCCGGCCAGGTCGCCAGCAAGCTGCTCGAGCTTTTTCCGGTAGCCATGGATGGCAATGAACAGAGAGTCGCGGTGACGGCCAGCATAGGCATCAGTCTCTATCCGGACCACGGGCAGGAACTGGAAGCGCTGGTGGATGCCGCGGACAAGGCCATGTACCGGGCCAAGGAACAGGGGCGAAATTGCTTCCATGTGTATAGCGCCTGCCTATGATTCCCGGCTTTTCCTACGGATTTTCCCTGACCAACTGCGCCCATGGGTGAGCTGATCGATTTCCCCAACCGTGCTTTTCGCCTGCACCAGCCCTTTCCCCTGGCCGGCGACCAGCCGGAAGCCGTCGCCAAACTGGTGGAGGGCATCGAGGACGGCTTGTCCTTCCAGACCCTGCTGGGGGTGACCGGTTCCGGCAAGACCTACACCATGGCCAATGTGATCGCCCGCCTGGGCCGGCCGGCCCTGGTGATGGCCCCCAACAAGACCCTGGCGGCCCAGCTCTATTCCGAGTTCCGTGAGTTCTTCCCCGAGAACGCGGTGGAGTATTTCGTCTCCTACTACGACTACTATCAGCCGGAAGCCTACGTGCCGGCCCGGGACCTGTTCATCGAGAAGGATTCATCCATCAATGAACACATCGAGCAGATGCGGCTCTCGGCCACCAAGAGCCTGATGGAGCGGCGCGACGTGGTGATCGTGGCGACGGTGTCGGCCATCTACGGCATCGGCGATCCGGTGGATTACCACAGCATGGTGCTGCATCTGCGGGAGGGCGAAAAACTGGGCCAGCGGGACATCATCCGCCGCCTGACGGAAATGCAGTATGAGCGCAACGAGGTGGAGTTCCAGCGGGGCGTCTATCGGGTGCGGGGGGACGTGATCGACATCTTCCCGGCGGAGAACGCCGAGAACGCGCTGCGTGTCACCCTCTTCGATGACGAGGTGGAGTCCCTCTCCCTGTTCGATCCCCTCACCGGCCAGCGCCGGCAGAAGCTGCCCCGCTTCACCGTCTATCCTTCCAGCCATTACGTCACCCCCCGGGGCACGGTGCTGCGGGCGGTGGAGGCCATCAAGGGGGAACTGCGGGAGCGCATCGAGTTCTATCAGAAGGAACAGAAACTGGTGGAGTGTCAGCGCATCGAGCAGCGCACCCGCTTCGATCTGGAAATGCTGGACCAGTTGGGCTTCTGCAAGGGCATCGAGAACTACTCGCGCCATCTCTCCGGCCGCCAGCCGGGTGAGCCGCCCCCCACCCTGATCGACTACCTGCCCCCGGACTCCCTGCTGTTCATCGATGAGTCCCACGTCACCATCGGCCAGGTCGGCGGCATGTACAAGGGGGATCGTTCCCGCAAGGAAAACTTGGTCAATTACGGCTTCCGCCTGCCTTCCGCCCTGGACAACCGGCCCCTGAAGTTCGCCGAGTTCGAGGGCCTGATGCCCCAGACCGTGTTTGTCTCAGCCACGCCCTCGGCCTACGAGGAAGAGCACCAGGGCCAGGTGGTGGAGCAGGTGGTGCGGCCCACGGGCCTGGTGGACCCGGTGGTGCTGGTGCGGCCCGCCCTGAGCCAGGTGGATGACGTTCTGAGCGAAATCAAGAAGCGGGTGGCGGTGGAGGAGCGGGTGCTGGTGACGACCCTCACCAAGCGCCTGTCCGAGCAGCTGACCGATTACCTGGCCGACAATGGCATCCGGGTGCGCTACCTGCATTCCGACGTGGATACGGTGGAGCGGGTGGAGATCATCCGGGACCTGCGCCTGGGGGAGTTCGACGTGCTGGTGGGTATCAACCTGCTGCGGGAGGGCCTGGATATTCCCGAGGTGTCCCTGGTGGCGATCCTGGATGCGGACAAGGAGGGCTTCCTGCGCTCCACCCGCAGCCTGATCCAGACCATGGGCCGGGCCGCCCGTCACCTCAACGGCACCGCGATTCTTTACGCCGACCGCATCACCGACTCCATGCAGCGGGCCATGGCCGAAACTGAACGGCGCCGTGAAAAACAGCTCACCTTCAATACTGAACACGGCATTGTTCCCAAGGGTGTCACCAAGCGCATCAAGGACATCATCGACGGTGTCTATGATGCCGAATCAGCCAACCGGGAGCGGGCACACCTGAAAGCAGCGGAAGAGCAGGCCCGCTACGAGGCCATGAGCGCAAAGCAACTGGCCCGGGAAATCAAGCGTCTGGAAAAGGCCATGCAGGACCACTCCAGGAACCTGGAATTCGAACAGGCTGCCGCTGCCCGGGACGAATTGTTCCGGCTGCAAAAACTGGTCTTTGGTGGCGAGGCCCACGACGCTTGATATGGCCTTGGCCGATGTGCTTCCAGGTGTTTTTGATTTTTTCTGTGTTTATTTAATTCGGGATGGCAATGACTGCAAAAACATCAAAGGCGAGTGGCTGGGACGCGATACTGGGGGAATTGGCTCGGCGCCAGGCCGCCAGCCGGGAAATGGGTGGAGCAGAGCGGGTTGGGCGCCAGCGGGCTTCCGGCAAGCTTGATGCCCGTCAGCGCATCGAACAGCTCTTCGATCCGGAGACTTTCGTTGAAATTGGGGGCTTGGTGGGTGGGCTGACACCCGAGGGGGGGCACCCCACGCCGGCAGATGGGCTGGTGGCCGGTTTCGGCAGAATCGAGGGACGGATGGCCCTGGCGGCTGCCGAGGACTTCACAGTACTGGGCGGCTCCATCGGTGATGGTGCGGCAGACAAGCGTTACCGGCTCACACAACTGGCGGCCCAGGAAAGGGTACCCCTGGTTTTCATGCTGGAAGGTGCTGGGCATCGACTGACCAATACGCATGCCGGTCGTCGCCCCAACGATTTGCAGGGCTTGGCAGAGTTGTCTGGTCAAGTGCCCATGGTCTGCCTGGTACTTGGGGCCTCGGCCGGACATGGGGCGCTGACCGCGCCCCTGTCGGACTTTGTCGTCATGAGCGAGAACGCCTCCATGTTTGCCGCTGGCCCCCCCCTGGTGAAGGCCGCCATCGGCGAGGATGTGACCAAGGAAAAACTGGGTGGCCCTCAGGTCCATGTGGTCGAGTCGGGGGTGGCCCACAATCTGGCGGCGAACGACCAGGAAGCCATTGCCATGGCCCGCCGCTATCTTTCCTATTTTCCCCTCAATGCCTGGGAAACTGCACCGGTGCTGGCCGGTCCCGATACGGATCCCCGCGTCCTGGATGGAATCCTTGATCTGATCGATCCCAATCCGCGCCGTGCCTACAAGATGCGCAAGGTGCTGGAGTTGTTGGTGGACAAGGGCAGTCTATTCGAGGTGCAACCCCAGTTCGGGGCTTCCATGGTTACGGCCCTGGCCCGGCTGGGAGGGCGCAGCGTGGCCATTGTCGCCAACGATCCGAGTGTGTTGGCAGGCACTATTGATACTGCTGCCGCCGACAAGGCTACCCACTTCCTCGACGTGGCCGGAGCCTTCCATCTGCCGGTGATATTCCTGGCCGATAACCCAGGGGTGATCGGCGGTACGGCTGCCGAGCGTCAGGGCACCCTGCGTCATGCCGCCCGGATGTTCGTGGCCCAGCATCGCTTGCAGGTGCCCAAGCTACACGTCACGATCCGCAAGGCTTTCGGTTTTGGCTCGTCCATCATGGCCATGAATCCCTTCGACGGTCAGACGATTTCCCTGGCATTTCCCGGCGTCACTCTGGGGGCCATGCCGGTGAACAGCGTTGTCGAATCGGCCAAGCTGGACGAGGCTACCCGTGCCCGCATCGAGGCCGAACAGGCAGGCGGCTCCTATCAGGTGGCGGATATTCTGGGTTATGACGATGTTATTGATCCGCGTCAGCTACGCAATGCGCTGCTGCGTGGACTGGCACTGAGTGAGGGGCGCCGCAACCAGAATCATCAGCCGGTAAGATTGGGGGGGGTTACGCCTTGATAAGTGCGTGACTGTACGGGAAGCCTAGTTGTGGGTTTCCAGTTCCCGTACTGATGGAATCACGGGTACGGGCTTGCGGCGCAGGCCCGTGAAGTCGTTGGATGCAATCAGTTGGCGCAGATAGTCCAGGTTGCGCTGCACACCCCGTGTATAGGGATCATCGCCGCCGAAGTGATAGGCGATATTGCGGTAGACCTTGTCGAAATCCTCGTCCAGACGCTTTCTCACCAAGTGCTCGTAAAAGCTCGGGGTTTTGCGTAGCAGGTCTTCCGGTGAGGCATAAAGCATCAGAGTTTCACCGTTGGGCCCAATGCTTCGATCCGCGCCTGCATCCACAAACTCCTGATACAGATAGTAGCGACAACGCTCCAGATAATAGCGGCCTGACAGTTGGCTGATCAGGTCCGCTGTACCCAACATCTGGCCGATCAGATAGAACTCTCTGGGCCGGCCGGCCAGGGTTTCCGAAATGGGTTTGGCGAAATTCGTGGCGTGGATCAGTTCTGCCTGGTCGGCGAACCGGGTAAAAGCGCCTTGCGCCAGATAGCGCCTCATGAAGTCAACGCCCCGCTGTTCATGGTCATTGATCAGGCAGGCGCCACAGAGATGGACTTCACTTTCCCGGCGCAGGAAACCGATGTCGTGATAAAGGGCCAGCATGATGGCAAGTACAGCGTCGTCTGCATTCAGGTCGGGGGCATTTGTGCCGTGGCCCGATTGATAACCATCCACCATGCGGGCCATGAGCAGCGCGGTGCCCAGGGAGTGGCGCAGGTCGTGATAGGGTGTGTCGCAGGGCAGCAGACCCGGATACCGGCCCCAGAAGGCATCCTTGATGTCGGAGAAACCATGGCGCAGTGTGCCTGCGTCGAAGTGGCCATAGCGCTGTTTGAGTATGGCGCACACCGCATCCGAGACTGCCGGCGGGTCGGCGAGATTGACCGTTCCGGTGACGTCGCATTGTATGAGTCTGGTAAGCATGGGGGAGTCTCCGGAAAGAGGCTTGATGCCCCTTGAATTAAGAGCCTATTTCAGTAGGGGCCGCATCCCGCGCCGTCGGTCTTTGGGATGCGATGCAAGGCGGAGGGAGCGCCGCATGGTCATTCCATGCCAGCGACCGACAACGCCGCAGCGCGCCCAAAGCCCGGCGGCCCTTCGGGTTGTGTTCAGGGCGGGCGATCGCTGCGTTGCGCGGCTTGCGAAGGGAACAACCCTTCGCTGCGCCACGACGCCTTGCGCTCATCCCGCCCTGAGCACAACGCGGGGTACGTCCCCTACTGAAATAGGCTCTAAGCAAGGGCCGGATTCTAATACTTGTTCGGCATATATGCGATGGCTTCAGCTTTCCTCTGCGTTCCAGAGGCGCCGGCCCTGCCGCCAGGTTCCCCGCACCACCACGGCGCCGAGCCGGGGCCGGGCATTTCTCCAGGGGCGATCCAGCAGGCACAGGTCGGCCGGGGCGCCGATTTCGATGGGTCGCGACGGTCCTCCGGGATTGTCGGCCGTGCCGGTGAACAGAGCCAGGGTCTGTTCCGGGTTCAGGGCTTCCTCCGTGCCCAGGGACAATCCGGCCGCGGTGCGACGGCACACGGCAGCTTCCATGGACAGCCAGGGATTGGGGTTGCCATAGGGGGCATCGCTGCCGGCGGCCAGGAGAATGCCGGCTTCCAGCAGGCCCCGGGCCCGGTAGAGCCAGGGCAGGTCGGCCTTGTCCACGTCGCGCAGATAGGCGTCGCCCCGCTCCAGGACGAAATTGGGCTGGGTCACCACGGTCAGTCCCAGGGCAGCCAGGCGGGGCAGGGTGTCTGGGGGGGCAACGGCACCATGCTCGATGCGGTCGCCGGGCAGGACTCCCGCTGCTTCCAGGGCCGCGCTGGCGAAGACCAGTTCGGTCAGGGTGACGCAGTGAATGGCTACCCTGCGGCCGGTCTGGTGACTGCGCCGGATGTCCGCGCAGAGGTCGTCGAAGGGAGGCAGGTCGGCTTCGTGCAGATGAATCTTGTAATGACCCGGCGTCACGTCTCCCTGGGCGATCGCACCGTCGAGACGGGCATCACCCATGAGCAGCACTGCCTGGGGCAGGTGGCCCCGGGCCTGCTCGGCGGCGAAGTGGGCCAGCTCTTCCGGGCCGTTGTGCTGGGAAGTGTCGGTGACGCCGGTGATACCATGGGACGCAAGCAGTTTGCCGACGCGCTCCAGGGACGGAGGACGGCTGCCCAGACGCCGGCGCAGCCAGGCATCGGCATCGTGGAGCCGTCCCCTGGCCAGGTCCTCCGTGAATTTCGCGGGGATGTCGGCGCCCAGGTCTTGCAGGGCGCGGGAGTTGAGAATCCAGAGGCGGCCACTGCGATGCTGGATGCGCAAGGGACGGTGGGGCACCACCCGGTCCAGCCAGTGCCGGTCGATGTCGCCGGCCACGGACTCGTGGTAGCCGATGCCCCGCAGCCAGCCATCTTCCGGTGCCTCGGCAGCGGCCTGGGTCAGGGCGAGGGTCAGTTGTTCCGGGGTGCTGACCCGGGGAGGACCGCAGGGAATGGAGTCCAGGGCGGCGGCCAGGGCCAGCAGGTGAATATGGTGGTCATGGAGGCCAGGCAGCAGGGCGCCTCCGGCGGCATCCAGCACCTCTTCACCGCTCCGGGGATGGATTTGGTCGCCAATGTCGGTGATTGCTCCCCCTTCGATGCGCAGGTCGGACAGGGTGTCACCGTGAATCTCACAGTGGCGGATCAGCATGGGATGCCCAGTTCCGTCAGGATCGCCCAGGTATCGGCTCCCAGGGGCCGGGCTCGGGAGGTGGCGAGGCGGGGCGTAGGCAGCCCGGTGGGCAGTCCGGCCTGATGGGCGAGGGCGCCCCATTCCTGCCAGCGTGCGTAGCGTGCCTCGGTCGTGGGGGGCAGGGCATGGCGCAGACAGTGGCCGACCACATCGTTCAGGGCCAGGGAAATCAGGCGCCCGCCGCCGCCCAGATAACTGGCCCAGGCCACCAGGACGGCGTGAAGTCCGGTCAGGGGGTCGGCGATGGCATCGCCACAGAAAAGGGGCAGTCCGGTGAGTTCCAGCAGCAGGCCCGAGAGTCCTGCTGCCACGCCGGCATCGTCCCCATAGGCGACCCACTGGGCCTGGGGTTCGCCCCGGCCGTAGCCGGTGAGGCTGACCCAGGTGAGGCCAGGGTTTTCCGCCAGCACTTCTTCCGCTATGACGCCCAATTGGCGCAGTGCCCGGGGCCGGGAGCCTTCGATCACGATGTCGGCGGCCAGCAATAGACGGCGTAGTTGGTCGACACCCTGGCGGGACTGGAAGTCCAGGGCCACGCTGGCTTTGCCCTGGTTCATCAGATGGTAGAAAGCCGCCGGACCCTGGCGGGCACCATCCGGCCGTTGCTGGCTTTCCACCTTGACCACCCGGGCGCCGGCCTTTTGCAGCAGATGGCCGCATAGGGGGCCGGCCCAGAGGGAACTCAGGTCGATCACCAGGGGAGTGTCCCGACGGTGGCCCTGGCTGGACGGGCCTTCATGTTCGATGCTGTACCAGGAGCCATCAGCCGGCGCCGGCATGGCCAGGGGCGCCAGAGCCAGCCCCAGCAGGCGTCCCTGGTCCAGCAGCGCCGAGGTGGTGCGGCGGGCGAGCAGGGCGGGGAGGGCCTCCCAATTTGGCGTCACATCGGTTTCCAGCCAGGCCGGCAGTAATTGCCAGTCCTCCTCCCGGCTGAGGCTGAGGGCCAACCAGCCATCCGCTGTGGCCAGCAGGCGGCAGCCACCCCCGGGTGAGATGGCGCCCTGGCGACCCAATCCGGCCAGAGCAGCCCGCTCCGACAGCAATCGGGCATCGGGCAGAGTTTCCCGGAGGGCATCGCCCGCCAGACTGGAGAAGGCGGTCAGGACACCTTGGACGCAACTGGCCAGAGGCGTCGGACCCATCAGGGGCTCCCGGCCCGGCTCTCCGGTCAGGACCATCAGCCCGCTATAGGCCCAGGCCAGGGCCGGATGCTGGTCGCCCAGCCCGACGCTTTCCCGAACCTCAGCACCGAGGCTGGTGAGCAGGGTACGGCCGTAGTCGCTGGCCAGACCTTGACCCGCCAGACGGCAGGGGTGGCCGGATAAGGGCGTATATGGATGGAGGCTGGTGGAATGCATGCCTGGTTGGCGCGGATCAGTCCATGGTTTCAGTCAGGGTGATGCAATTGGTATTCACGCCAACCGTCGCTGCGTTAACGCGACCATGGTTATCTCCACCTGGATGAATGTTCTCCCTGGCGTATTGGAAAGTGGTGGAGATGGTCAACATCAGGGTTCCCGAATCATGAGTGAGGGGCTCATTCTAACGGGCAAGGGCAGTCTCTTCGGAAAGCGCTGCCTGTCATCCTTTTGTTACGTGTCGAATGCTGCGCAATGAATGCTGCACTTTCCTCCGCTTTTTCGAGGTTGCTCCCATCGTTGGCCGCGACTAAGTTGAGACTGAACAGACTATTCGACGCTCCTCTCAAATCACACGTCGGATTGTCGTAGAACTTTTTCAGTGTCACAGTGTTCATACGGTTGTAGTACTTGCACTCTGAGGAGGGTCTGTCATGTCGATCTTCGCCCGCTACCAGTCCCGATACGAGGCGTTTCAGGAAGAGGAGATGTCCCTTCAGGAATACCTTGAGCTCTGCAAGCGAGATCCGATCGCCTACGCTAGTGTCGCCGAGCGCATGTTGCTCGCCATCGGCGAGCCTGAGTTGATGGATACCCGCACCGATCCTCGGGCTTCACGCATCTTTGCCAACAAGATCATCAAGATATATCCGGCCTTCCGCGAGTTCTACGGCATGGAGGAGGTGATAGAGAAACTCGTCTCCTACTTCCGCCACGCCGCTCAGGGGCTCGAGGAAAAGAAGCAGTTGCTTTACCTGTTGGGCCCGGTGGGCGGCGGCAAGTCGTCCCTGGCAGAGAAGCTCAAGTATCTGATGGAGTTGGTGCCTTTCTATGCGGTGAAGGGTTCGCCGGTCCATGAGTCGCCCCTGGGTTTATTCAAGCCCGAGGAGGACGGCCCTATTCTCGAGGAGGACTTCGGTATCCCGCGCCGCTACCTCAATACCATCATGAGCCCCTGGGCGGTCAAGCGCCTGCACGAGTTCAACGGTGACATCACCAAGTTCCGTGTCGTCAAGGTGTACCCGTCGGTGCTAAAGCAGATTGCGGTGTCCAAGACCGAGCCTGGCGACGAGAACAACCAGGACATCTCCTCACTGGTGGGCAAGATCGATATCCGCAAGCTGGAGCACTACTCCCAGGACGATCCCGATGCCTACAGCTATTCGGGAGGACTGTGCCTCTCCAACCGGGGCATCATGGAATTCGTCGAGATGTTCAAGGCGCCGATCAAGGTGCTGCACCCCTTGCTGACGGCGACCCAGGAAGCCAACTACAAGGGGACCGAGGGTTTCGGGGCGATTCCCTTCGACGGCCTGATCCTGGCCCACTCCAACGAGGCCGAGTGGCAGAGCTTCAAGAACAATCGCAACAACGAGGCCTTCCTCGACCGCATCTACATCGTCAAGGTGCCCTACTCGTTGCGGGTGTCCGACGAGATTCGCATCTACGACAAGCTGTTGCGCAACTCTTCCCTGGCGGCCGCGCCCTGCGCGCCGGACACCCTGCGCATGATGGCCCAGTTCTCGGTGCTGTCCCGCCTCAAGGAACCGGAGAATTCCTCGATCTATTCGAAGATGCGCGTCTATGATGGCGAGAACCTCAAGGACACCGACCCCAAGGCCAAGAGCTATCAGGAGTACAAGGACTACGCTGGTGTCGACGAGGGCATGACCGGACTGTCCACGCGCTTCGCCTTCAAGATACTCTCCAAGGTCTTCAACTTCGACCACCGGGAAGTGGCGGCCAACCCGGTGCACCTGATGTACGTGCTGGAACAGCAGATCGAGCAGGAACAGTTCCCGGCCGAGATCGAGGAACGCTACCTGCGCTTCATCAAGGAATTCCTGGCGCCCCATTACGCCGAGTTCATTGGCAAGGAAATCCAGACCGCCTATCTGGAGAGCTATTCCGAGTACGGCCAGAATATCTTCGACCGCTACGTCACCTACGCGGACTTCTGGATCCAGGACCAGGAATTCCGCGATCCGAACACCGGCGAGATGCTGGATCGGGGCGCCCTCAACGATGAGCTGGAGAAGATCGAAAAGCCGGCCGGCATTTCGAATCCCAAGGACTTCCGCAACGAGGTGGTCAACTTCGTGCTGCGCGCCCGCGCCAAAAATGACGGCAAGAACCCGGCCTGGACCAGCTACGAGAAGCTGCGGGCGGTGATCGAGAAGAAGATGTTCTCCAACACCGAGGATCTGCTGCCGGTGATCTCCTTCAATGCCAAGGCCAGTGCCGATGAGCAGAAAAAGCATCAGGACTTCGTCAATCGCATGACATCCAAGGGTTATACCGAACGGCAGGTGCGCCTGCTCGCCGAGTGGTACCTGCGGGTGCGCAAATCCTCATAGCGCCGCGATCCGGCGAGGGAGCTGCGGCAACGGGAGGAAGATATGGCGCAAGCCGTACGCATGGTGCGCATCGTCGACCGGCGTTTCGATGCCAAGAACAAGAGTGCCGTTAACCGCCAGCGCTTCCTGCGCCGCTTCAAGGGGCAGATTCGGGAAGCTGTGCAGGAGGCCATTGCTCGACGCGGCGTTCGCGACATCGACAGCGGCGAGAAGATCAGCATCCCCGCTCGGGATATTTCCGAGCCCCAGTTTCGCCAAGGCCACGCTGGCGTCTGGCGTCAGGTCAATGCCGGTAATGACCGCTTTCTCACCGGCGACGAGATCGAGCGGCCCCAGGGTGGTGGGGGCGGCGGCAGCCAGGGCAGTCCTGATGGGGAAAGTCTGGACGACTTCGTATTCACCCTCTCCCGGGAGGAGTTTCTCGACATTTTCTTCGACGAACTGGCCCTGCCCAATCTGGTCAAGACCCAGCTCGCCCGCATCGAGGAGTACAAGCGTGCGCGGGCCGGCTACACCCAGACCGGCGTGCCGGCTAACATCAGCATTCGCCGCTCCCTGCGGGGTGCGGCAGGGCGGCGCATCGCCTTTGCCTCGCCCCTGCGCCGCCGCATCGCCGAACTGGAGAAGCGCCTGGAGGAACTGCTGGCCACGCGAACCGAACTCGACCCCGATGTGCGCGAAATCCGCCGCGAGATCGCCAGGCTGCGTACCAGGATCGAGGCCATCCCCTTCATCGATGCCTTCGATCTGCGCTACAACAATCGCGTGCGTATCCCGCAGCCATCGACCCAAGCGGTGATGTTCTGCCTGATGGATGTCTCCGGCTCCATGGACGAGGAAAAGAAGCAGATCGCCAAGCGCTTCTTCATGCTGCTTTACCTGTTCCTTACCCGCACCTACGACCATATCGAGGTTGTTTTCGTGCGCCACCACACCCAGGCGGCGGAGGTGGAGGAGGACGAGTTCTTCCAGTCGCGGGAGTCCGGAGGCACTGTGGTGTCGAGCGCCCTCGACCTGACGGTGAAGATCATCGCCGAGCGCTATGCCAGCAGCGCCTGGAACATCTATGTGGCCCAGGCATCCGATGGTGACAACTGGGAGGCCGACTCCCCCCATTGCCGAGACATCCTCGACAGCCGTCTGCTGCCGCTCTGCCAGTACTACGCCTATATCGAGATCACTCGAGGCCAGCCCCAGAACCTCTGGCGCGAATACGAGCGGATCGTCGACAGCCACAAGGCACGCTTTGCCATGCAGCGCATCGAGAGCCTGCCCGACATCTATCCGGTATTCCGCGCCCTGTTCAAGAAGAAACTGGTATGAACCGACGCAAACGCCACTCCAAGATGCTGCCCCAGGGATCGGAATGGAACTTCGAGGCCCTGGCTCACTATGATGCCGAGATTCGTCGCGTCGCCGCTGCCTATGGACTCGATACCTATCCGCATCAGATCGAGATCATCACCGCCGAGCAGATGATGGACGCCTATGCCTCGATCGGCATGCCGGTGCTCTATCACCACTGGTCCTTCGGCAAGCATTTCCTCGCCACCGAGAAGACCTACCGACGCGGCCAGATGGGGCTCGCCTACGAGATCGTCATCAATTCCAACCCCTGCATTGCCTATCTGATGGAGGAGAACACCCTGACCATGCAGGCCCTGGTGATCGCCCATGCCGCCTATGGCCACAACTCCTTTTTCAAGGGCAACTACCTGTTCAAGACCTGGACCTCGGCCGACGCCATCATCGACTATCTGATTTTCGCCCGGGGCTACATAGCAGAATGCGAGGAGCGTCATGGCGTGGCCGAGGTCGAGCAACTGCTCGACGCCTGCCATGCGCTGATGAACGTGGGCGTTGATCGCTACAAGCATCCGCCCAAGCTTTCCATGGAAAAGGAAAGATTGCGTCAGAAAGACCGGGAGGAATATCTACAGCAGCAGGTCAACGATCTTTGGCGTACGTTGCCGCCGCGCCTGGCACGAGAGGCCGAAGCGGTCGAGCGTCGTTTCCCCGAGGAGCCGGAGGAAAACCTGCTCTACTTCATCGAGAAGCACGCACCGCTGCTGGAACCCTGGCAGCGGGAAATCGTGCGTATCGTGCGCAAGGTGGCCCAGTATTTCTACCCCCAGCGCCAGACCCAGGTGATGAACGAGGGCTGGGCCTGTTTTTGGCACTACACCCTGATCAATACCCTCTACGATGAAGGGCGCCTGTCCGACGGCTTCATGTTCGAGTTTCTTCAGTCCCACACCAATGTCGTCGCCCAGCCCCCCTACAACAGCCCCCACTATTCGGGCATCAATCCCTATGCCCTGGGCTTCGCCATGTGGCGAGACCTGCGTCGCATCTGCGAGGCTCCTACCGAGGAGGATCGCCAGTGGTTCCCGGATATCGCCGGTTCAGATTGGCAAGAGACCCTGGATTTCGCCATGCGCAATTTCAAGGATGAGAGCTTCGTTGCCCAGTACCTGTCGCCCCGGCTGATGCGCGACTTTCATTTCTTCGCCGTGCTCGACGACGACAGCATGGAGAACCTGCGTGTAGAGGCGATTCATGACGAACCCGGCTATCGTCGCCTGCGAGAACTACTTTCCGAACAGTACAACCTGGGCGCACGGGAGCCCAACATCCAGGTTTGGGACGTGAATTTTCGCGGTGATCGCACCCTGACGCTACGGCACCTGGAATATGAGCGCCGCCCCCTGGGCGATTCCGCCGATGCCGTGCTTAGGCACGTTGCCGCACTGTGGGGCTTTACCGTCAGGCTGGAAACTGTCGATTCCGAAGGCAAGGTGGTGGCAAGCCGCGATTGCACCCTGGAAAAGCGCCACCTCCGCGGGGACTGAAACCCTTTCCCTGTAGGCTTCTTCGTTGCCACATCAATCAGGCCGGGCTGCACCAGTAGTATTCGAGGCCGGGGAGATGCAAGGGGGCACCACCGTCGTCCATCACTCCTGCGTCACGGACCAGGGGAGGTGGAATTGGCATAGGTCAATTTACTTTTTCTCCAATACCTTTAATGTTCGGACGCTTCAGCGCAGAGACTGTGCAGTAATCAGGGGGAAGGTGTTGTGGACAAGGATCAGGAAGTTCTGGCAATCAGCAAACTGGTGTTCGAACTGACCCTGGCAGGCGGTACCGACAGTGATCTGGATGGTCTGCTTGTGCGGCTGCTGGAGGTTTTTAAAGGCTTGCCGGCAATCCGGGTTCTGCCTCGTGCCGTGATCCTGCTCCTGAACCCCCGGGGGCGATTCGTACAAGTGGCCCAGCATGGTGTTCCTCCGCCCTGGGTCGAGGGCAGTTCCTTGGAATCGCTGCCCCTGGAACCCCAGTCTCAGGCTCATACCGTGATGACGGGAAATGAGCGCTACTTCGCTCTGCCCCTGCCCGGAGACGACAAGCTTATCGGCATCGCCTTGCTGGGAATGGAACAGGATTGGCAGCCCGATGTCTTCGAAGTGGAATTCATGACAGATCTGGGTATCGCCCTGTCCGGTCTGGTCAACCGCTGCGTAGTGATGGAGACCCTGCGGGTCCGGGAAATCGAGTTGGAGGATGCCCGCACCGATGCCATCCGGCGCCTCGGCGCCGCCTCGGAATACCGGGACAACGAAACCGGGCTCCATGTGATGCGCATGACAAACTATGCGGGTGCCATTGCCAAGGCACTGGGATTGTCTGAGTCCCAGCGGGAAAGGCTTTCCATTGCGGCGCCCATGCACGATGTGGGCAAGATTGGTATTGCCGATGCCATCCTCCTCAAACCCAGCCGCCTGACGGATGAGGAATTCTCCGTGATGATGACCCATACCGAGATCGGGGAGCGCATCCTCCGGGGCAGTGACGCCCTGATCGAGGCCGCACGGGAGATCGCTGTCTCGCACCATGAAAGCTGGGATGGCAGCGGCTATCCCAAGGGGCTCAAGGGTGAGGAGATTCCCGTATTCGCGCGCATCTGCGCCATCGCCGATGTCTTTGATGCGTTGACTTCCCACCGGCCCTACAAGGAGGCATGGCCGGTGAATGAAGCCATTCAGTGGATTCATGGCCAGGCCGGCAAAAAATTCGATCCCGTCGTGGTCGACGCCTTCGATCAGGCCCTGCCGCAAATCCTGCGCATCCGCGAACTCTACCGGGACGACATCATCAATCCGAACCAGGTGCTTACCCTACCTGAGCTTCCCTCCCGAGAGAGGGGTTGGGTGATCTGGGACGATTCCCTCAGTATCGGTATCGATACCATCGACGCCCATCATCACTATCTTTTCGATCTGACCAATGATCTCTTCGACAGCGTGGTGCAGAAGCTTGGGGCGAAGGAAGTGGTCCGAGTACTGAAGACCCTTGATCAGTATGCTCAGGTACATTTCCAGGCCGAGGAACGCATGATGGAGCACTACGGTTATCCGGCATTGGACAACCAGAAGCTGCAACATCATGGCTTCCGAGAGAAACTCAAGGAGCTCTATGACGAACTCCACATCAATCCCCTGACTGCCCAGTTCGATGTCCTGAATTTCCTCAAGAAGTGGCTGGTGGGACATATATGGTACGAAGATGCCAAATTGCGCCATCTGGTGACGGTGCCCGGAACGGCCTGATCGATCCGTGCGCACCGCCCCCAATCTGGTCGGGTTTTGGGCGCCGGTAGAGGTTTTTCATCTTTTTTGCTTCGGCCTCCGGGAATTTGGGAAAATCCTGTCCCTTCGGAATGCTTCCGACCACATTCAGCGGCAATTGCCAATTCCTTCATGGCCAGCGATCACGACGACATACTCCGGCAGTTGCGCGCCTGGCAGCAGGCGGGGCAGGGTACCGCCCTGGCCACGGTGGTGCGTACCTGGGGCTCCTCGCCCCGGCCGGTGGGCAGCCATCTGGCGGTGGAGGTCGGGGGGGGCTTCGTCGGTTCGGTGTCGGGGGGCTGTATCGAGGGGGCGGTGATTGGCGAGGCAAAGGCCCTGATGGCCGACGGCCGCAGCCGTTTGCTGGAGTTCGGTGTCAGCGACGAGCAGGCCTGGGAGGTGGGGCTGGCCTGTGGCGGCCGGGTCCAGGTGCTGGTACAGGGACTGGCTGGTTCGCTGCTCGATGCTTTGCTGGCAGCCCGGATGGACAATCGGCCGGTGGCCCTGGTGACCCGCTTGAGCGACGGCTGCCAGTGCCTGGTGGAGGCGGGCATCGCGAAAGGCGATCTGGTCCTGGACGATAGGCTGCTGGCGGCGGTGAGCGCCCGGCTTCAGGGGGAGCAGAGCGGTTTGCTGGAGGCTGACGAGAATCTTTTCGTGCGGGTCTATCTGGGGGCGCCCCGGCTGTTGATCGTCGGGGCGGTGCATATCGCTCAGTCCCTGGCGCCCATGGCCCGCCTGGCAGGCTACGAGGTGACGGTGATCGATCCCCGGCGGGCCTTCGCCAGCCCGGAGCGTTTCCCCGGGGTGTACTTGAGTGATGAATGGCCCGACGAGGCCCTGGCTCGACTGGCGCCCGATGCCCGCACGGCGGTGGTCACCCTGAGCCACGATCCCAAGCTGGACGATCCGGCCCTGATCGCGGCCTTGAACAGCCCGGCCTTCTATATCGGCGCCCTGGGCAGCACCCGCACCCATGCCAAGCGGGTGGCACGGCTGACCGACGAGGGGCTGGGCGAGCAGCTTGCCCGCATTCATGCCCCGGTGGGGCTGGACCTGGGTGGGCGGGCGCCGGCGGAAATCGCGGTGTCAGTGCTGGCCCAGATCATCCGCTGCCGCTACCGGGGCGAGCCGGCATGATCTTCGGCGACTTCGCTCTGGAGCAGGCCGAGGGCCTGCGTCTCGCCCATACGCTGAAGCGGCCCGGGCTCTCCCTGCGCAAGGGCCGGGTATTGAGCGCCGCCGACATCGCCGCCCTGGCGGCGGCCGGGATAAGGCGGGTGACGGGGGCCCGTCTGGGCGCCGATGAACTGGACGAGGATGCCGCTGCCGCTGCCGTCGCCGGAATGCTGGCCGGCGATTCGCTGGCCCCCAGGGAGGCCTACACCGGACGCTGCAATCTCCACGCCCAGGCGGCGGGAGTGCTGGTGGTGGACCGGGAGCGCATCGACGCCCTGAATCGGCTGGACGAGGCCATTACTGTGGGCACCCTGGTTCCCCATGCCCTGGTCAGACCGGGTCAGGTGGTGGCTACCGTCAAGGTCATTCCCTTCGCCATATCCGCGCATCTGCTGGCTGCGTGGCGCTGCATCATCGATGGCCGGCCGCCCCTCGGGCTGGCCGCCTTAATGCCCCATCGGGTGGCCCTGATCCTGAGCCGGGGCGATGCAACGCCGGAGCGCTTGCTGGATCGCACCGTGACGGTGACAGCCGGCCGGCTGGCAGGCCTGGGCAGCACCCTGGATATGGAGTTGCGTTGTGCTCATACCCAGGATGCTCTGACGGAGGCCATCGGTCATGCCTTGAAGGCTGGTTGCGAACTGGTGCTGATTTCCGGCGCAACGGTGACCAAGGACCGGGGCGACGTGGTGCCGGCCGCTATCGAGGCCGCCGGGGGCCGCATCGAGCATTTCGGCATGCCGGTGGAGCCGGGCAACATGCTGCTGCTGGGGCGGGTGGGCGCGGTGCCGGTGGTGAACCTGCCCGGCTGCGCCCGCTCCCGCCGCCGCAATGGCCTGGACTGGGTGTTGCAGCGGATACTGGCCGGCCTGCCCCTGGGCAGTCAGGACATCATGGACATGGGCGTGGGGGGGCTGATCCGCAGTCCCTTTGCGGCGGACGAGGTGGAATCCGATTCCGACGGGCCGCCTGCACCAGCGGCGGCGGCCGGACCTCGTATCGCTGCCCTGGTATTGGCGGCGGGCCGTTCCAGTCGGATGGGGGAGCGGAACAAGCTGCTGTGTCCGGTGGCGGGTCAGCCCATGGTGCGCAGGGTGGTGGAAGCGGCCCTGGGTTCCCGCTGCGCCCAGGTAATGGTGGTCACCGGCCATCAGGCGGAGCAAGTGGAGACGGCTCTCGCGGGCTGTCCGGTATCGCGGGTGTTCAATCCGGACTACGCCGAAGGCATGGCCAGTTCGTTGCGCGCCGGCCTGCAAGCCTTGCCTCGCGACACCGAGGCGGTGCTGGTAGTGCTGGCCGACATGCCCTGGATCAGCGCCGCCCATCTGGATCGCTTGATCGCCACCTTCGATCCGGCCCGGCCGGCTATCCTGGTGCCGGAGCGGGAGGGCCGACGGGGCAATCCTTTGCTCTGGCCCCGGGCCTATTTCGACGAGATGTCCCAACTCCAGGGCGATGTGGGCGCCCGATTGTTGCTGGAGCGCCATGCCGATAGCGTGCGGGCTGTCCGCTTCGACACCGACGCCATCTTTGCCGACGTAGACACCCCCCAGGCCCTGGCCGAGACAAGAGAACCATGAACTTTGATCACCGCAAGATGCGTAGTGAGTTTCCCCTCCTGGCGAGTGCCAGCGGACTGCATTATCTGGACAATGCCGCCACCAGCCAGATCCATCAGTCCGCCCTGGATGCCCTGGTCCGCCACGAGACCACATCCCGGGCCAATGTGCAGCGGGGCAGCTATGCCCTGGCGGAGGCCGCCAGCGCCGCCTACGAGGGAGCCCGGCAGCAGGTGGCGGTCTTCCTCAACGCCGCTAGCGCTGAGGAAGTGGTGTTCACCTCCGGTGCCACGGCGGCCCTGAATCTGGCGGCAGCTTCCTTGGGTGCGCTGATGAAGCCCGGGGATGAAGTGCTGATTTCCCTGGCGGAGCATCACAGCAACTTCCTGCCCTGGCAGCAACTGAAAGCCCGTTATGGAATCAATCTGCGCCTGCTGCCAGTGACGGCAGAGGGCAGGCTTGATCTGGCGGCACTGCCGGACTGCGTCAGCGAGCGTTGCCGGCTGATCGCCGTGACCCATGCCTCCAATGTCACCGGCGCCATCACCGATGTGGCGGCCATCGTCGCGGCGGCCCGGCGCGTGGGCGCCAGGGTGCTGCTGGATGGCGCCCAGCGGGTGCAGCATGGTCCGGTGGACGTACAGGCACTGGGCGTGGATTTCTATGCCTGCTCCGGCCACAAGTGCTTTGCACCCGGCGGTATCGGCGTGCTCTGGGGACGGGCCGAACTGTTGGCGGCCATGCCGCCCTTCATGACCGGGGGCGGCATGGTGGCCCAGGTGAATCTGCAGGAGCCAGTGTTTCTCGATCCCCCACGACGCTTCGAGGCTGGCACCCCGCCCATCGCCCAAGCTGTTGGTCTGGGGGCCGCCGTGAACTGGATGCAGGGTTTGCCCTGGGAGGATATCCATCGCCATGAGCGAGCCCTGGCGGTGCGTCTGCTCCAGGGCCTGGCTGCCATCGACGGCCTGCGCCTGCTGGGGCCGGTGAACATGGAGCAACGTCTGCCGGTGCTCTCCTTCGCCATCGAGGGCATCCATCCCCACGATCTCTGCCAGGTGCTGGGAGACCGGGGCGTGGCTTTGCGGGGCGGCCATCATTGCGCCCGTCCCCTGCTGGAGTTTCTTGGTGTGGAGGGCGCAAGCCGGGCCAGCATTACCTTCTATAACGACGAGTCCGATATCGATGCCCTGTTGACCGGGCTAGCGGCGGCGATCGGGTTGTTGCGATGAGTGCCGCCCTCTATCAGGAAGCCCTGAAGGTTCTGGCCCAGGCCGCCCATGGGGCGGGCCGGCTGGAGGCAGCCGATGTCAGCCTGCGTCTGGACAACCCCCTCTGCGGCGACCGCATCGACCTGCATCTGCGCTGTGCCGATGGCCGCATCGTAGCGCTGTCCCACGAGACCAAGGGCTGCCTGTTGTGCCGGGCATCTGCCTCCATGCTTGGTTTGCGGGCATCGGGCTGTAATGCCGAGGAAATCGGGCAGGTGTCAGCGGCCCTGGAGGGGCTGCTGACGGGGAGGGTGGGAGTTTCGCCGGACCAGTGGCAAGAACTCCAGGTCTTTGCGCCGGTGGCGGCCCATCCCAGCCGCCATGGCTGCGTGACTCTACCCATCCGTGCGTTGAGTGAGGCCCTGCGTCAGGTCTTGCAACAGAAGACCTGACGCAGGGAGATGTGGCCTCAGAACGTGGTGCTCAAGGTCAGCCGGGCATTGCGGGACGCGCCGACACTGATGTTGTTGTCGTTGTGGGCCGTAGGGTAGTACTTCCTGTCGAACAGATTCTCCAGGTTGAGGGCCAGCTTGGTCTTGCCGTCGGCAAACTGGTAATACAGGGCACCATCGACCCGGGTAAAGGCCGGAAGCTTCACCCGGTTGTTGGTTGAGGTGTAGGCCTCGGACTGGTAGATCACGCCCAGGCCGGCACCCCAGCCACCGCCCAGGGCAAGCTTGTTCCACAGGGAAAGGCTGTCTTCGGGCACCAGACCGATCTTGCGCCCGGCAGGAACGGTGGTTGCCTTGGTGATGCGGGCATCCAGATGGGCATAACCAGCATAGATATCCCAGCCGGGGATTACTTCTCCCTGCAACCCCAGTTCCATTCCATCTGTGCGTTGCTGGCCGCTCCGGATCAGGCGGGTATTGTTGTTGGGATCGGTGGCCTTGACGTCATCCCGGTCGGTGCGGAACAGGGCGGCGGACAGAGTGAGCTTGGGTCGAATATCCCAATGGATACCTGTTTCATAATTCTTGGCGGTTTCAGGCTTCAGATCGGCGGTATTGCTGGCGAGGCTCAATTGCTCGCCGGAGGGCAGAAAGGACGAACTGTAGCTGGCATACCAAGTGGTGGTCGAAGTGGGGGACCAGGTCAGGCCCAGACGAGGGCTCCAGGCGTTATCGGTGCGAGTGAGATCGGTGGGGGAGGCTAGCGTGCGACGGTCGTCGAAGCGGGTCTCGAAATGGTCGTGGCGCAGGCCGGCGAGCAGCTTCCACTCGGGAGTGAGGGTGATCTGGTCCTGTACATAGGCGGCGACTGTGTCGGCCTTGACCCGGTTGTTAGCATTGGAACCGCTCGCACGGAAGGCTGTGGCGGTAGCTGAGGGCGAATTGGCGGAGACATTGAGGAAGGTGGCATTGCCGAAGAAGCCGGTCTGGCGCACGCTGGTGCTGGTCTGCTGGCCCAGTTCGAGGCCTACCAGCATGGTGTGCTCGAAACCGCCGAGGCTGAATTTACTCACCAGGTCGGTCTGGTTGAAGACGTTGAGGCGCTTGTCTGCGTTGTTGTAGGCTTCGATGCGCACCAGTCCGCCACCGGTTACGGCACCGTTGGCATAGACGTTCTGGTAGAACTTGTCGTAGTCGGTGGCGCGGAAGCTGTTCTTGAGCTGGGTGCCGTTGCCAAAGTCATGATCCAGGACTGCTGACAGACTGTTGACCGTGGAGCGGGATTCGCTCTGATCGGCATTGCCGAAGAAGCTGCTCCGGTCGGTTCCAAAGGGCCGGTCGTTGAAGGAGGGAATTCCCCGGTCGGCGGTGCGCTTGTCATGGGCATATTCATAGCCCAGGGTCAGGGAGGTCATGGGGGAGAGCAGGAAGGTGACCGTCGGATTGACAGCATATCGGTTCAGTTCGACCCCATCGCGGAAGCTCTTGCCATCTTCCGTCATGGCGTTAAGACGCCAGGCGGCGCTGTCATTCAGCCGGTTGCCGACATCGACGCTGCCCCGCAGACGGCTTTCGCTGTCGAGGCTGACGCTGACCCCGCCGACGGAGTCGAACACCGGCTTCTTGGTTACGCGGTTGATCACGCCGCCGGCGCCGCCCCGGCCGAAAGCCATGCCGCCGGGCCCCTTCAGGACCTCGACCCGCTCCAGGTTGTAAAGATCACGAAAGATCTGCATGTCGTCCCGGATGCCATCCACGAAAAAGTCGGCCGTGGTGTTGATACCCCGCAGCATCACTTGATCCCGGTTGCCTTCGCCCTGGGCGCCATGGGTGCCAGGCACATAACGCAAGACATCGGCCATGCCGGACATGGCCAGATCCTTGATCAAGGCTTCGGGTATTACACTGACGGACGCTGGTATTTCCTTGAGGGATGTGTCGGTCTTGGTGAAAGTGGCGGAACGGGTCGCCCGGTAGCCTGTGACCGGGCCGTCAGCACGCTCCGCCGATCCCTGGACGTTGACTTCGCGCAGGGTGGTGTCTGCATGGGACAGGGGGGCCAGGGCGAGCAGGGTCAAAGCGACCAGGGGACGCAGGTGTAAATTGGCGGGGTGGTGCATGGTGTGGCTCCTTTTTTGATGGAAATAGGCCCCCTGCCAGGGCCATGAGCCCCTGCATGGAGAAGGTTCGGGATGGGAAAACTCAGACGTTCAGACTGAAAGCGATGGGCACCAGAACCCAGGCGGCAATGGCTTCCTCCCCGCGTTGCGCCGGCAGAAAACGCCAGCGGCTGACAGTGTCTCGGGCAGACTGGTCCAGGCGCGAGGAGTTGCTGGAAGTCTGGATATGAATTTCACTGGCCTGGCCGTTGGGCAATACATGAACCCGCAGGATCACCCGGCCCTGTTCCCCCAGGCGGCGCGCCATGGGCGGGTAGGGTGGGGCGGGATTGTCCAGGTAATCGGCGTCGAAGCGTGGCTGGGTCAGAGCAGGGACAGGCGCTGGCGCAGACTGAGGAGTCGCGGCCTGGGGCGTGGCCTGAAGGGTGATGGTGGCATCAGCCACCATGGTTTGGGATAGGTCCGGAGTGGTCTGCAGGGATGGGGTCATCCTGGACTGCGCTGGGGCGGGAGGAGCCGTTATCATCGGCGCCAGCACATTCATGGTCAGCAATTCTTCGCGTACCGGCATGGCAATCGATCGGGACTGCATCAGCAGGCTAAGCACCACTCCATGAATCAGCACCACCAAGGCGAATCCGAACCCGGAGAAAGGGCGAGGTGATGGGGCGATAGAAGCAGGAACAGTATTCATGACAAGCTGCACTCACTTAGGAACTGTTCTCATCTTAAATGAGAGTAATTCCTAAATGCAAGTTATTTTCATCTGTCCGGCAAGGGGCCGTGGCTGATCCTCCTCAGGCAGTTTCCCCATTAAAAAAGCCGGCGCCCTGAAAGGGAGGCCGGCTTTGTATTTATGGAGAGGAGTTCAGCTCAGATGATTTTTTCGCTGCGGAGCTTGGTGAGGAGTTGCTGAGCGATGTCGGCGGGGGAGCTGCCGGAGATGAACTCGCAATTGCCCTGGACCTCGGGGACGAACTGTTTGGTGAGGACCACGAGGGGCTGGAGCTTGTCGGCGGGGAGCAGCGAACTGGCGGCGAGTTCGGTGGGGGCCATCTTGCGGGCGGCCATCTTGGCCTTGGCGGAGGGGAAGCGGGGGGTGCCCAGCTCGTTGCTGACGGTGATCACCGCAGGGGTCTGGCCTTCCACCACCTCGTCGCCATCGGGGGTGGCGCGGGTGACCTTGAGGGTGCTGCCGTTGAGTTCGACGGCCCGGGCCAGGGGCGCCACGGCCATGCCCAGCTGCTCGGCGATGAGGATGGGCACCACGCCCTGATCGTCGTCGGAGGCCTGACGGCCGCAGAGGATCAGATCGGCGCCGCCGGAGGATTTCACATAGGCGCTGATCAGGTTGGCGATGACCTGGCCGTCGAGTGCGGTGCTGCCGGGGTCGATGGCGACGATCTCGTCGGCGCCGAGAGCGGCGCAATGCTTGAGAAGATCCTTCAGGTCCTGCCCGATGGAGACGGCGACGATGGAGCATTCGGCGCCGGCGTCCTTCAGGCGCAGAGCGGCCTCCATGGCCTGCTCGTCGAAGCCGTTGATCAGGCGCGGCACCGCGGCGGCCTCTGGGGTCTTGCCGTCGGCGGCGAACTTGAGGTTGCCGGCCAGCACGTAGTTATTGACCGCGTTGGGGTCCAGCACTTCCTTCACACACACCACGATACGCATAGGGAGAATCTCCGGGATAAATCTGGTTCGGCGGGGTTAACTTGAAACAGCGAATTGAAACGGCAAGTCAAATTTACGAGCGCAGCGAGCCGGCATCGTCACCTCCCCCAGAGAGGGGGAGGCCGGGAGGGGGTGGGCCTTCCTGCCTTTCGCGTATTTCATGGACAGGGGCGAGAAATCGGCTTCCATGAGCGTTAATCGAGGGTCACATCCAGGGGACGGCCATTCTCGTCGATCAGGGTCAGGCTGTCCGCATCGCACCAGACCGCCTCATAGGCGAAACCTGGAGGCTTGCGGGTCAGTTGGGCCAGCAGGTACCAGCGCCAGGGATAGGGACCGAAGTCCCGGTAGGCCCCGGTCAGGGTACCGGTGAACTCCTGCCGACCGGCATACTTGGTGCCCTCGATAGGGCGCCCGCCGTCGCACTCGGCCCGCTGGCCCTGCAATTCCGGCGTGAACCCACTCCGGAACGGCAGGTCATCGCCCGAGGGGGCCTCAGGCGTCGGCGAAGCGGTCGAAGACATCGAGGGCTTCCTCGACGATGTCGGACAGGATCTGACGCGCGGGCTTCATTTCCTTCACGTAGTGGATGCCCTGGCCGGCGGCTTCGGTCATCAGGTCCTTGCGCTGGTAGTCCAGGGAGCCCTGGATGTAGTTGGAGGACAGGATCATCTGCAGGGGCGGCTTCAGGGGCTCGGGAGCTGCATCGCTGAGCCATTCGTCGTGCCAGGGAGAGCGGGTCGTGCGCATGGTGTAGCCGGAGATGCAGTTGAGAGAACCGTGTCGTCGGTCTCGGCCTCGATCAGACGCTCCTTGAGGGGCAGATTGACGTCGGATTCGCGGGAGGCCAGCCACAGGGAGCCGGTCCACACGCCGTCGGCACCCAGGGCCAGGGCGGCGGCCAGATGGCGGCCGGTGGTCACGCCGCCGGCGGCGATCACGGGCACGCCGGTGCCGCGGGCCTGGTCCACCACCTGGGGCACGATGGAGAAGGTGCCGATGTTGCCGGTATGGCCGGCCGCGTCATAGCCTTGGGCGATGATCACGTCGGTGCCGGCCTCGATCTGCTTCTTGGCCTGGCGGGGCTTGCCCACCAGACCCCAGACCTGCATGCCCAGATCGTGAGCGCGCTTCAACAGGAAGGCGGGGGAACCCAGCCCGGAGGCGAACACCGGCACCCGCTCGTCGAACACCACATCCAGTTGGGCCAGGGCGCGCTTCTGGTCGAGGCCGCCCCAGTGGTGGATATCGGGAGCGATCTTGGGATCGGGCACGTTGTACTTCCGCTTGATCATCTGCTCGAAATCCCGATGGCCCTGGGGGATCATGGCCAGCAGTTCGTCGACGCTCTGTTCCTCGGCCACGGAGGACGGCAGTACCAGATCGATGCCGAAGGGCTTGCCGCCGATGCGTTCGCGAATCCACTTGATGTCGGCGGCGATCTGGTCGGGGGTGTGCAGGGCCTCGCCCAGGACGGCGAAGCCGCCGGCGTTGATCACCGCTACCGCCACGTCCTTGCAGTGGGTGAAGGCGACGACGGGATACTCGATGCCCAGTTTCTCGCACAGTTGGGTATGCAGCGGACCGCTCATGAAAAACTCCTCTTACGGGTTCGATGGATGCGAGGGCGCGGAAGACGAATCTCCCCACCCGGATCAGGCCGACAATCTAGCGGCTCCGGCCACAAAAATGAAGCCCCTCCCTGCCCCGGAAGGGCGCTCTGGCAGGGCGCTGTCCTGAAATGAACCTGGATAGTCCTGATCCGATTCGTCCTGTGAAATCGACGGCGATTGGCCGGGGGCACCGATGGCATTAGACTACGCTCCCATTGATCGGCTGGGGGTGTTTTGTGGCCATGAGCCGCGGTGTCCCCATGATCCCCGGGGAATCCCGGTGCCCCTTGCCCTGTTCGACCTTTGATTTCGGGAAACCACGATGAAGCCGGCCCCTTTTGACTACCATGCTCCGGCCACCCTGGCCGAGGCGGTGCGCCTCCTCCAGCAGTACGAAGATGATGGCATCGACGCCAAGGTGCTGGCCGGTGGTCAGAGCCTGATGCCCATGCTGGCCCTGCGCGTTGCCCGCCCCGAGGTGCTGATCGATCTGCGTCAGGTGGCCGGACTCACCGGCATCCGGGAAGACGCTGGCACCATCGTCATCGGCGCCATGGAGCCCAAGCAACTGGCGGCGGAGTCGCCCCTGGTGCAGCAGAAGCAGCCCCTGTTCCATGCCGCCACGGAACTGGTGGGTCATCGGCAGATCCGCAACCGGGGGTCCGTGGGCGGGTCCTTTGCCCATGCCGATCCGGCCTCCGAGTATCCGGCTGTGGCCCTGGTGCTGGACATGGAATTCAAGGCCGTGGGTCCGGGGGGCGAGCGGAGCATTCCGGCGGAAGAGTTCTTCGTGACTTACATGACCACCAGTCTGGAGACAAACGAGATTCTCACCGAGGTACGGATGCCGGTGATGGCGCCGGGGACGGGCTGGGCGATTCAGGAGATGGCCCGCCGGAACGGCGATCTGGCCCTGGCCGGGGTGGCCCTGACCCTGCAAGCCAGTGGCGGGATCTGTACGGCAGCGCGGATCGCCGCCTTCGGGGTGAATGCCACGGCGGTGCGCCTGCCCCAGGCCGAGGCGGCTTTGGTGGGCCAGGCCCTGAACGCGACAAATTTTACGAACGCCGCTGCCCTCGGCGCCGCGGAACTGGTCGAACCCATGACCTGCATCCACGCTTCGGCGAGCTACCGCCGGCAACTGGTCAAGACTCTGCTGGAGCGCTGTCTGGCGGAAGCCGCCGGCCGGCTGGGGTAAGTAGCGCACACGACACTCAAGAGGAATTCCTGATGACGACAAAGCAAACCGTGAGCGTCACGGTCAATGGCACTCGCTACGAGCGGGACGTGGAACCCCGCCTGACCCTGGTGGATTTCCTGCGCCATGAACTGGCCTTGGGCGGCACCCATGTGGGCTGTGAGCATGGCATCTGCGGGGTATGCACCGTGCTGATCAACGGCCGTTCGGCTCGTTCCTGCCTGACCCTGGCAGTTCAGGCCGATGGCGCAGAGATCACCACCATCGAGGGCCTGCGCAACCGCCAGACCGGCAGCCTCCATCCTATCCAGCAGGCCTTCGTCGAGGCTCACGGCCTTCAGTGCGGCTTCTGCACCCCAGGGTTCATCATGACCACCCTCGAACTCCTCCGTAACAACCCAGACCCCTCCGAGCACGACATCAAGGAAGCCCTCGGCGGCAACCTCTGCCGTTGCACCGGCTACCAGTCCATCATGGCCTCCGTCAAACTCGCCGCTTCTAAAATGCGCGACGCTCAGGTCGCTTGAACCTCCCCTTAGCACCAGATAAATGGAAGCGGAAAAAAATCATGACGATCGAGATTCCAAAACTCCCTGAACACCTGCCGACGACAGCGCCCCGTTTTGTGGGCAAGGAGGTCAATCGAATTGAAGACCCGGGCCTGGTGACGGGCACCGTCGAGTTCATCGACAACCTGTCCCTGCCGGGCATGCTCCACTGCGCCATTCTGCGCAGCACCCATCCCCATGCCCGCATCGTCAGCGTCGATGCCAGTGCCGCCCTGGCAATGCCCGGGGTTCATGCAGTGCTGACCGGCGAGGATGTCAAGCGCTGGTGCAACCCGGTGTTCACGGCCCCGGAAGGTTGGGGGGCCTACTGCATGGCGGTGGACAAGGTCCGCTTCGTGGGCGAGCCGGTGGCGGCCGTGGCCGCCGACAGCCGCTACCTGGCGGAGGACGCCCTGGAACTGATCCAGGTGGAATACGAACTGCTGCCACCGGTGGTGAACCCCACCGAGGCCATGGCCCCCGGCGCCCCCGTGCTCTTCGAGGAGCGGGGCACCAACGTGATCCAGAGCCGTACCTACAACTGGGGCGAGGTGGACAAGGTTTTCGCCGAAGCGGACCATGTGATCAGCAACACCTTCCGCTGGAATCGGGTGGGGGCCAATCCCACCGAAACCTTCGGCTGCATCTGCCAATGGGACCTGACGGACCATAGCCTGACCTGTCGTGGCTCCTATCAGACCCCGCGCTTCATGTCCCTGGGCCGGGGCGCATCCTTGAACCTGCCGGCCAACAAGGTCAAGATCATCACCCATGCCCAGGGTGGCGGCTTCGGTGGCAAGGGGGGGCCCCGAGGCACCGACATCGCCGCGCTGCTGTCTCGCAAGGCCGATGGCCGGCCGGTGAAATACATCGAAGACCGCATGGAGTATCTGCTGGCCGGTGGCGGCCAGTCCTGGGACCGCTACTACGAGGCAGACCTGGCGGTAAAGGCTGACGGCACCATTACCGGCTTCAAGGTCCGTCTGGTGGATGATCAGGGGGCCGGCGCCGAGGGCTACGGCACCATTTCAGCGGCCAAGCCTCTGGCGGCCTTCACCGGTCCCTACCGGATCGAGGCGGCTGCCTACGACCTGACCTTGGTGGCCACCAACCGAGCACCCACCTATCCTTACCGGGGCTACGGACCTCCTCCCCATTTTTTCGTACTTGAATCCCTGGTGGATATGACAGCGCGCAAGCTGGGCAAGGATCCGGCCGAACTGCGGCGCCAGAACTATATTCGCAAGGATCAGTTTCCCTACACCATCCCCAGCGGCAACGAATACGACAGTGGCGACTACGAAGCCGTACTGGATAAGGTGCTGACCATGGCCGACTACCAGGCCTTGAGGACCGAACAGGTCAAGGCCCGGGCTGAAGGACGCCTGATGGGCATCGGGGTCGTCAGCACCGTGGAGCCCGGCGTTTTCGACTGGAATGCCTATGCCACTGTGGGGGTGCCGGGTGTAGGTGTGCCCGAGGGTGTCAAGGTCGCTGTGGATGTACTCGGCAACGTCACCGTGGCCGTGGGCTTCAATCTCCAGGGCCAGGGCCAGTTCACTGTGGCGGCCCAGGTGGTGGCCGACTATCTGGGCGTGGAAATGAACGCCGTCAAGATTGCAACAGCCTCTACCGACGTGGCTATGCCCCACTTCGGCCAAGGGGGCAGCCGCTTGGGTACTGCTGTGACTGGCGCTATCCTGGGGGCCTGCGAGAAACTCCGGGCCACTTTCTGTCAAGTGGTGGCTCATCTGATGCACACCACGTCGGACCAGGTGGAACTCATGGATGGTCGACTGCAACTGAAGGCCAATCCGGCCATCGGCATGAGTCTCGCGGAAGTCGCTGGCACCATGCTGTCCCGCAGCGACCTCCTGCCCCCGGGCGTGGAGCCCTGTCCCGAGGCCACCTTCGTGTGGACCGGCCCGGGTCGCACAGCACCCGATGATCAAGGGCGTTGCAAAAGCTATCTGACGGCCGCCAATGCCACTCACGTGGTACAGGTTGAAGTGGATCGGGCCACGGGGCGCACCGAGATTCTCAAGTATTTCCTGGTGGATGATTGTGGCACCCGAATCAACCCCGCCTCGGTGGAAGGCCAGATCCAGGGTAGCCTGGCCCAGGGGGTGGGGGCGGCGCTGTTCGAGGAATATGTTTATGACGACCAGGGCCAGCCCCTGGTCACCACCTTTGTGGATTACCTGATGCCTACCATCCACGAGGTGCCTATGGCTGAGAAAAGCATGGTGGTCACCCCTTCTCCCTTTTCGCCTCTGGGCGCGAAGGGTTGCGGCGAGGGGGCCATTCATACCACACCGGCCGCCCTGATGTGCGCTATCAATGACGCCCTTGCGCCCCTGGGGGTCGATATCCGTGAAACCCCGGCCTCGCCCCATCGGGTCTGGAAGGTCTTGCAACAGGCCCGATAAAGCGAAGGATTGTCATGGCGGGAAATGTTTCAGCCCATCGGTTTGGCATGGAAAATAAGGTGTCAAAGGTGTCAGGAGCATTGGGATTCAATGCTCCTGGTTCCGCCACCCGTCATTCCTCCTCGACCTCATCCTCCACATTTTCTGTGTTGTCGTTGTCTCTGAAGTCGGTGAGTTTTTTGCTGGTCCATGATTTGAATGCTCTACGGAAGTTGGAGACGGAGGAGTAGCCGAGGATGAAGCCGATTTCCTTGGGGGTGAGGGAGGTGTACTGGAGGTACTGGATGGCGAGTTCGCGGCGGGTGTCGTCGAGGATCTGTTGGTAGGTGACGTTTTCGCGGACGAGCCATCGGCGGAGGGTGCGGGAGCCCATGTTGAGGCGCTCGGCCATGTCCTCGAGGGAGGGGAACTTGCCGGGGTTCTTGACCAGGTAGTTGCGGATCCGGTTGGAGAGCAGGTCCCGGTCTTCCTTTTGGGACACCAGCAGTTGGCACTGACGCTCGCAGAGCTTGAAGACCTCCTCGTTGGCGAGGCTGATGGGGTCCTGGAGCCGGTTGATGTCGAAGACCACGATGTTCTTCGGCTGGCTGAAATACAGGGGGCAATTGAAGCGCCGCATATAGGGCGTCAGGTCGGCCGGCGCCGGATAGGTGACGTGCAACTCCAGTACCGGGAAGGGCCGATTGGTCAGGCTGGAAGAGAGCTCCATGGTGCGGCTGATGAACTCCTCCACCGCGAAGCGCATCAGGTCCCCCAGCAGATAGGAATCCCGCACCTCGAAGAACCAGCGTCCGCCCTGGATATGGCCCACGGCATGGACGATCATGTCGTTCAAGGCGCCGTACTTGTTGAAGACCTCGCTGGACTGCTTCAGGGTGGCGGAACTGAGGGCGGCATAGCCCAGGATGCCCAGGTTGCTGATCTTGAACTCCGCCCCCACGGCGATGCCCAGATAGGGGTCCCCGGTCAGGTCCAGCATGTTCTGGATGGTGCGGCGGAACTGGGCGGGCAGGATGCGCCGGGACGGGTCCTGAAGCCGGTTGAGGTCCAGGCCCGTGCCGGCCAGCACCTGCTCGGCCGTAAAGCCCCGGCTGCGCATGCAGTCCAGGTAGAAACTGAGCCGGCTGGGGGACTTCAGGTGATCGGACATGGCAACCGGGGGCGAGGAGAGGTGAAGGGCAGAGGCGGTGAAATATACCGCGATGCTCCCTGGAATGTCCAGATATGATACAAATCTAAAGGCATTCTCCTACGGTCCTCAATCTGGCCGATGGCCTGTGAAGGGGATGCTGAGGGGGCTACGGCAAGGAAGGTGCCGGCAGGGCCGGATCGCCGTGGAGAGAGGCGTCGCTCCTGGCCGATGGAGACAGAGCCTGTCCGCAAATGAAATGTCAAAGGCCGAATTGGAAGCGCGGGGATAGCAAGGGCGCCAGGGGAGTCCATTAGACTCTGGGATCGGGTAATTTTTGCAAGGAATCCGCACTATGACAGTGGTTCTATGTACCTGGGGTAACACCCTCGAGGGTGGCACGGAAGAAGCCCTCACCCTGGCCCGGCAGTTCGCCGCCGCCAATGGCGCGGCCCTGAACTGGGTGGTGATCGGCCCCGCCGCCAACGACGCGGCCCAGATCGCCGGCCAGTACGGCGTGGCCAGCCTGGATGTGATCAGCGACGCCAAGCTCGCCGGTTTCGGCCCGGATGCCCTGGTGGCCTCCCTGGCCCAGTATTGCGAGCAGATCAAACCCACCACCGTGCTCTTCAACCAGAGCGCCCCGGCCCGCCTGATCGCCCCGCGCCTGGCCGGCCGGCTGAATGTGCCGGTGGTGATGAACACCTTCGCCCTGGCCCAGGCCGGCAACACCCTGTCCGTGACCGCCACCGCCTTCGGTGGCGACACCCATGTGGTCTATCAACTGGCCGCGCCGGTAAAGGTGATCTCCGTGGTCACCACCTCCCTGGTGGCGGAAGCCGCTGCGACCGCCACGACGCCGGCCCGGCGCGACATCGCCGTGGATCTGTCGGCGGTGGAAGAACGCTTCAAGGTCACCTCCGCCCCCCGGGCCGAGGGACCCCGTCTGGAAGATGCCGAGATCATCGTCTCCGGCGGACGTGGCCTGGCCAGTGCCGCCAACTACGATGCCCTGGTGAAGCCCTGGCCGAAGCCCTGGGCGGCATGTGGGCGGCTCCCGTGCCATCGTGGACGAGGGCTGGATCGACTCCTCCCGCCAGGTGGGCCTGACCGGCAAGATCACCCGCCCGGGCCTGTATCTGGCGGCGGGCATTTCCGGCGCCAGCCAGCACATGGCCGGCTGTTCCGCCGCCAAGACCATCGTCGCCATCAACAAGGACAAGGACGCCTCCATCTACCGCTACGCCCGTTACGGCATCGTGGCGGACTGCCTGGATGTGTTGCCCGAACTGATCAAGGCTATCAAAGCTTAACGAGGAGGAAAAAGCATGAGCGAACAACGCGTACCCGCCGTACCGGGGCTGTTTACCGAAGAGGGCGGCGCCAAGATTTTTGGCAACCGCTGCACCAGCTGCAACACGCCTTACTTCCCCAAGGCGGCGGCCTGCCACAATCCCCGTTGTGCCGAATCGAAGATGGAAGACACGACCTTCGGTGGTCAGGGCGTGATCTGGAGCTACTCGGTGGCGGACTTCCCGCCGCCGCCGCCCCACAAGTTCGACAAGCCCTTCAAGTCCTACGCCATCGGCGTGGTGGATCTGGACTGCGGTCTGCGCCTGGTGGGCCAGATGGTGGATCCCGCGGAGAAGGTGCAGGTGGGCGCCCAGGTGGAGTTGGTGATCGATACCCTCTACCACGAGGACGACAAGGCGTTCACCTCCTGGAAGTTCAAACTGGTTTAAAGAAAACACTCGCCCCCCTTCGCCCCCCTCCGGGGGGGTCGAGTCGGCTCGCTACGCTCGGATATCACGGGGAACTGTCGTGGGAAGAGGGTGCCGTTTGCGCCTCCGGCGCGTGCCGCTTTCCCCCATCGTGGGAAATGTGGCGCGGCGGGAAAGCTGCTATTTCACGTTAACCGTAAGGTGACAAGGAGAATTCAAATGCAAGAAGTTGCTGTTCTGGGCGTAGGTATCCATCGCTTCGGCAAGACCGGGGACGATATCGTCGGCACCAAGTCCGTCACCGAGCTGTGCCGCGCTGCCGTGGAAATGGCCTTGAAGGATGCCGGAGTGTCCTGGAACCAGATCCAGGCCGTGGCCGCCGCCAGTTCCCGTTTCTCCGGGGGCAAGGGTTGGGGCCTGAACGGAAACGACATCGTCGAGGAAATGGGTTCCACCGGGATTCCGGTCTATAACATGTCCGCCGGCTGTGCCGCCGGGGGCAACGCCTTCAACGTGGGTTACGCCCTGGTGGCCGGCGGTGTCTACGACATGGTGCTGGTGATGGGCGGCGAAGTGATGCCCAAGGGCATGATCCAGACCTCCGGCGTGGAAGAAGCCACGGACCCCGAGTTCCTGCGCCAGCGCTGCATCGGCATGCCCGGCCCGTCCTTCTGGGCCACCCTGGCCCGGCGCCGCATGTTCGACTACGGCACCACGGAAGAGCAGTACGCCAAGATCGTGGTCAAGGCCCGCAAGAATTCGGTGGGCAATCCCTTCGCCCGCTTCCAGAAGGAAGTGTCCCTGGCCGAGGTGCTGGCCTCCCCCTACGTGAGCAATCCCCTGCGCCTGTTCGAGATCTGCCCGGTGTCCAACGGCGCCGCCGCGGTGGTGATCTGCTCCCAGGCCAAGGCCCGCCAGTTCTCGGCCAAACCGATCACGGTGGCCACCTCCACTGTGGCGACGGTGGACTTCTCCGACGCGCTGCCCCGGGGCCTGTCCGGCCCGTCCCCCAGCGGCCCGAGCTTCCATACCGAATCCAAGGCCGCAGTGATGCGGGCTTTCGAGCAGTCCGGCATCGGTCCCAAGGACGTGAGCTTCACCGAACTCCAGGACAACTGCTGCTACTACGAGCTGGCCTATCCCGAGGAGTGGGGCCTGTGCGCCCCCGGCGAGGCCGAGCGCCTGCTCGAAGCCGGCGAGTACGCCCCCACCGGCAAGATGCCCATCAACCCCTCCGGCGGCTTCGTCTCCTTCGGCGAGGCCACCACCGCCATGGGCGTCTGGCAGATCGCCGAACTCACCCTGCAGCTCCGCGGTCAGGCCGGCAGCCATCAGGTCCCCAACGCCAAGGTCGGCCTCGCCCAAACCAACGGCCTCGGCGGCAATGCCACTGCCGCTATCCTGAAACGCTAATATTTTCCTCAGGCAACGCCCCGGAGTGGTATCCGGGGCGTTTTGCATGAAAAGGGCCGGAATCTTGCGGCCCAGAGCATCCGGGGGTATCTTCGGTGCCCCTTGATCCGCTTGCCGCCACGTCAGGCGCCAATAAAAAGGTCGAACCCACATGTACGCCATATCCGCCATCAACTACGCGATCCTGACGGTACTGCTCAGCGGTGCGCTGTTCAGCTTATATCTGGGACTGCGCAAGTACTGGGAACGCATCGCCCAGGGCAAGCCCTATTTCGGCAAGGAGATCACTCGTGAGGCGGTGCTGGCCAAGGCGAATTGGCGAACCTTCGCCCAGCGCGGGTTGCTGCTTTCGCGGCTGATGAAACGCCCGGCATCGGGCATTGCGCACCTCCTGCTGTTCTTTGGCGCACTGCTCGAAATTCTGGGCCATGGCCTGTTCCCCCTGTCCTTCATCGGCATCGACATCTACGGCGGATGGTTCGGTTATTTCCTGATGGAGATGGGCCGCGAAGTCGCAGGCATCATGATGTTGCTGGGTATCCTGTTTTTTATCGTGCGCCGTCTTGCTCCGCCCGATCGACTGACAGCCCGCAAGACCCGGCCCGGCTTCGAGCCCATGGAGGCCCTATTGCTGCTGATCGTATTGGCGGGCTTCACTGCTGAGGCATTCCGACTGACCGATCCTGCCGCCACGAGTCAGGTGGAGTTTCTCGGCCGCGCCATGGCATCCGCCCTGAGGGGGATGGATGCTGGTTTGCTGGCGGGCGGCAATCAGTTGATGTGGTGGATCCATGGCCTGATGGGCATCGCCTTTATTGCCCTGATCACCCATACGCCCATGTCCCACATGGTGCTGGGCCCCGCCAATTCTGCCCTGGCCCACAAGCGTTCCGGCATCAACCTGTCACCCATCGATTTCGATGCGGAAGAGGAGAACGGGAAGGACGTGGTTTTCGGTGCGGCCCGACTCTCCGACCTGAGCCAGAAGTACCTGATGGATTTCTCCGCCTGCCTCTGGTGCGGTCGCTGTCACGAGGCCTGCCCCGCCGCTCAGACCGGTAAGGAGCTGTCCCCCAAGAACATCATGGCGATTTGCGCCGAATACCTGGAGCAGGGCAAGGCCGATGATGCGGGTCTGATCGACGAACTGGGCCAGGAAGCCATTTTCAACTGCACCACCTGCGGCGCCTGCGTCGAGCAGTGTCCGGTGAGCAACAGCCCGGCAGAAGCGATCATTGAATTCCGACGCCATTTCGTGATGGACCGCTCGGAAATGCCCGACACCATGGCCGCCGCCAACGCCAACCTGGAAAAGCGCGGCCATCCCTTCATTGGTACCGGCGCCAATCCGGATGACTGGAAGAAGGGGCTGGATGTGCCGGTCTTCGAGCCAGGCGAGACCGAGTACCTGCTCTGGATAGGCTGTTCGGTGACCTACGAGGAACGGGCTCAGCAGATCGCCCGGGCCATGGTGAAAATTCTCGAAACCGCCGGTGTTTCCTACGGTGTGCTGGAAGAGTCCCGCTGTACCGGTGATCCCGCCAAGATGATGGGCAACGAGATGCAGTTCCAGGAAATCGCGATGACCAACATTGAGGAGTTCCAGGAAATGCAGATCCAGAAGGTCATCACCATGTGCGCCCACTGCTTCAACAGCTTTGACCGCTACTATCCGGAGCTGGGCGCCAACTGGCAGACCATCCCCCACTCGGTGCTGATCGACCAGTTGATCCAGGCTGGCAAGCTGACCGTGGTGCAGAACAGCAACGAGAAGATCACCTTCCACGACCCCTGCTATCTGGCCCGTCACAACGATATCGTGGACGAGACCCGCAGCGTGGTTTCCGCCGTGGGGCAGTTGATAGAAATGCCCCGCAACCGCAAGGAGAGCTTCTGCTGCGGCGCCGGCGGCGGTAACTACTGGGGTGGCAAGGGCGGCACTGCGCGCATCAGCGATGTGCGCGCCCAGGAAGCCTTCGATACCGGCGCCGACAAGATCGCCACTTCCTGTCCTTTCTGCCTGCTGATGCTGACCTCCAGCGCCACCAAGCACACCGAGGAGCGCAAGGTGTTCGACATCGCCGAACTGGTGGTGGCGGCGCTGCCGCCGGCTCAGCAATGATTGTGGCGCCGTCAGACGACGGCGTCGATCAGCCCCCATTCAAGCGCCGTAGCCGCCTTGATCCGGCGTGCGGAAAGCGCCCACTGCGCCATACGCTGTCGTCCGATACGACGCAAAATACTGACTGTGCCGCCGGCACCGGGAATCAGCCCCATGGTGATTTCCGGCAGTTGAAAAAAAGTGTCGGCCGTGGCGGTCACCCGTTTGGCAAAGGCAGGTAGTTCGATGCCCGAGCCGATGCAGGCCCGGTGTACATGGAATTCAATCCGGTCTGCCAATTGGGAAATCATCAGTCCGACCGGCCGGGACATGCGAATCAGGTGGGCCTGGGCAGTATCCGTGGACAGGCCGAATTCCTCCAGGTCTCCGCCGATGCAGAAGCAGCCTCCTTCACCCCGCACCTCGGCTCGTTCCAGACTGGAATCGGCCGCTAGAAAACTCAGGGCCTCATACAAGGCATCTCGCATCGCCGCCGAATAGGCATTGCGCTTTTCCGGGCGATTGAGAGTTATGTCCAGAATGTTGCCCAGCCTGGTGATCAACAGGGGATACTCATCGTCATTTCGTATCGGCGTGCCTCGTCCGGCCAGGAAGTGCCGGAACTCCTGGCTACCCTGGAGCATCGCGTAAGCCAGGGATTCCGCCAGCAGGCCGTCCTCTATACTGGCCCGGCTGTTGTGGCGCAGCAATTGCACCAGGGTGGCGGCAGCCAGGGGATGGGCTTGGATATTCCGCAACATTCCCGGCAACTCGTCCTGGTTTATCAGTACTACATCCAGCGCAGCCAGTAGTCCGTGGGGTTGGGGAACCTGGGGCAAAGCGCCAAGCCCCAGGGTTGGACAAGGAAGTCCCATAAGCGCCCGTACCGCATCCTCCTCTCTTCCTGCAGCAAGGGGCCGGCTCAGGTCCAGTAGCAGGCAGGCATGTCCAACCGCATGAGAATAGGCATCCAACCCCCATGGAGTGGCAAAAGCATCCAGCAATTCATCCGGAGACAAGATTGGAACCGGGGAGGTCATTGCATTCCTTGAAAGTTTTCCCGCAGCCCAATCCTAGCGGAAAGACTTTCTGGCGGGGAGGGAAAACCCTGAGCCAGAGCTAATTTCCGGCAGTTTGATGCCTGATTGTGCGCAGGATGAATACCGATGGCAAATCAGATGCTTTACACCAAGGAGTACAACTGCCAAGGCTCGGTTTGAGATATCTTTAGCCATGAGTGAGGATGCAGCATTGCCATATTTTTAAAACTAAGCTTTTGAGCGCGCCGTATTTGATGCTCACGAAACAACGAGGAGACGAGTTATGAGATTCGGATTTCACCTGTTCATGTGCGACCCCGCTGAGCATCAAGACATTGCACGGGCGGCAGATGATTGTGGCTGGGATTGCATCCAAGTGGCTGATGCACCTTTTTTCCCCGAGGTGATCTCGGTTCCCTACCCCTACAATCCTGATGGCACGCGCTTCTGGCCTCTCGATATGCCCGTTCTGGACCCCTGGGTAGCAATGACAAACATGGCGGTGGCGACCAAGCGCATCCGTTTCCTGCCCTCTGTTCTCCGGCTGGCTGTTCGCGAGCCTTTACTGGAGGCGAAGAGTCTGTTCTCTGTGGCTGCTCTTGCCAACGATCGTGTCGCCCTGGGCGTAGGCCTGGCCTGGATGCCCGAAGAGTTCAAGTGGCTCCACAAGGACATGAAGACCCGTGGTGCGCGCCAGGATGAGGCCATTCAAGTCCTCAAGCTGCTAATGAAGGGAGGCATGCAGGAATTCCACGGCAAGTACTTTGAGTTCGACCGTCTGACCATGGCGCCTGTGCCGAAGAAGCCTATTCCAATTTACGTGGGTGGTACGACAAGCCCTGCGCTACGCCGTGCGGCCCATTACGGCGATGGATGGGTCAGCGTCATTCACAACATGGAAGATGTCCCGGCGGTAGTGGCGGAACTGAATGGTTATCGACGCGAGTTTGGGCGCGAGAACGAGCCCTTCGATATCATGATGCACGTTCCCAATGCCAACTCTGTGGACGACATTCGTCGCTTGGGGGATCTGGGCATTACCGATTTGCAAGTTACGCCTTGGAGCGACCCCGGCATCCTGGCTGAGATGGGCGTAGGCAGCATCATGCGGCAACAGCCTCCACTGTCAGTGAAGGTGGATGCCATTAAACGCTATGCTGACAACGTAGTCTCCAAGTTTCTCTAATAGAACTATCCGCCCTTGCCAGGGCGGCGGAGCTCTAAAAAAACGGGCTGTCCCGGCATCGAAGACAGCCCGTTCTTTTTCCAGCGTTGGACCGGTGGTTTCCGGCCCTCGGCTTTAAATCACCAGACCGATGTTGGCGCCATGGCGTGTCGACTCTGCCATGTGGCGCGGCAGCCAAGCGGCGCCTGCCAGATAGAGTTGCTTGATGCTGCCTTCGGCCTTGAGCTGGTCGTAGAGTTCGCACTGCGGCGTCGAGGCATATACCAGCACCACGCTGTCGAAACCTTCCTCCCGGTAGTTCTTGCCCCCCCAGGAGGAAACGAGTTCGATGGCATTACCGTCAATGGCCTTGAGGATCAGGCCGGGTTTGATCGTCACACCGAACTCTTCCATACGCTTTTGCACCATGCCGATAGAGTAGCGAGCGATCTCCGTGCCCAGATGGACAGACTTGTGGAATACGGTCACTTCCTTGCCCAGGGCCGCGAGGTATTCGGCAACGCAAGGAGTCTCGTAATAGTCTTCCTGGGAGATGATGGCGACGCGCTTGCCGGTCTGCACCTTGCCCTGCATCACGTCCCAGCCCTGCACGACGTGGGCCTGTTCCAGGCCGGTGACATCGTGAGGCACACGGGGCAGGGAACCCGTGGCGATCACTACGGCATCGGGTGACAGGGCCTTGATGGCGGCCATGTCTGCCACGGCGTTGAGCCGTACCTCGACACCGGTGCGCGTCATTTCATTTTCTTCAAAGTAGACCTGGTCTTCGAAGGAGTCCCGGCCGGCAACCTTCGATGCGATCAGCAATTGGCCCCCCAGGCGCTTGCCCTTCTCGAGCAGCGTGACCTTGTGGCCGCGCAGTGCGGAGATCCTGGCGGCCTCGCAGCCGGCCAGACCGCCACCGACGACGACCACCTTCTTCGGGGTTGCGGCCGGCTTGAACTGTTCCTCCCAGCGCAGCTCATTGCCGATCATCGGGTTGATGGAGCAGGTCGGCGTGTAAGGTATGGTTACGGCTTCCGATGCCTCATCGATGCAGCGGGTGCAGCCGATGCAGCGCCGGATCTCACTCAAGCGACCCTCGCGCGCCTTGTTGGCGAAATCGGGGTCGGCGATGCCGGCCCGCACCATGCCTACCAAATCGCAGTAGCCGTTCTTGAGAAGTTCCTCGGCCACGACGGGATCGTTGATGCGACCCGTGAACAGGACCTTGATCTTCGGGTCCAGGTCGACCCGCGCCCCCTTGCCGCAGTCACGGAACTGTCCATGGCCATAGTAGGAGTTGGGTACGTAGGAAGGCGCGCCCCAGCAATGGCCGACATCAATGTCAGCAAAGTCGATCAGGCCGGTTTCACCGATCAGGTAGAGCATCTCGCGCATCTGGAGATTGTCGTAACCCCCCTCCCGGAACTCCATGCCGGCGATGCGGATACCTACAGCCAACGAATCGCCGATTCGTGCGCGAATACGCTTCAGGGCCTCCACGACGTAGAGGATGCGCTGCTCAGGGCCACCGCCCCATTTGTCGGTGCGCCGATTGGTGACCGGCGACAGGAAAGCGTAGCCGAGAGTCTCATGGGCGCAGTGAATCTCCACGCCATCCGCGCCTACGTTTTTGGCAGCCTCGGCCGCATCCGCATAGGTGTTCAGGAGGAACTCGATTTCCTCTTCGCCAAGTACATGGGGCGTGTAATCCTGGGCGCCAATAACGGGCACCGGGGACGGGCCCCAGGCCGAGCAGAGGTGGGTCAGCTGAACAACCGCCACGGAACCGGTCTTGTGCACTTCATCGCAGAACTTCTTCATTCCCTGAAGAAAATCGGGGCTCTGATAGGCAGCGAAAGGAGCGGCAAAACCGAGGGACAGCCCGACCTCAGGAGAGGTTTCCGGCGGGAACGGCACGTCGAGCAGCCAGGTCTCGCTGCCGATCCAGCCCGTTCCGCCTTTAGCCTTGGCACCATGATGGGCGATGAAATTCTCGTCGATCAGCCCGGGGGCCATCGAAGAGTTGATGGTATTGGTGGTCTCGCAAATACGGTTCGGCACCTGCATGGGCCCCACCTGCAAGGGTGTGAAAAGGTGCTCGAATTTCACGTTACTCATGGCGCTGCTCTCCTCATTGTTTTAGCGATGACAAGCAAAAAGCGACCAAGCCGCGATATCCACGCAACTTGGTCGCAGTCCGACGATAAAACCCGGAACCAGTCGATCAGGCTGGACCCGTCGGCTTGAGAATAACCATCGGGAAGACGCGTTCAGTCTGATCCTGGAAATAATGCCAAGCCGGAAACACCTTGTCGAGCCTGGGCCATAGAGCTTCCCGTTCCGCGGGGGTCACGTCCCGGGCGTCACAGGCCATCACATTGCGATCCTTCTGAACCCAGCACTTCCAGTTGGTGCTGAGATTGATGTACCAGGTCGGATGATTGTCATGGCCCGCCAGGGAGCCCACGATAACCATGTTCTCGCCGTCCTGCATGAACACCAGCGGCGTGGTTCGCTTCTCGCCCGATTTGCGGCCGATGGTGGTCAACAGCAGGGTCGGCAACCCCGAACGTGAGCCCGTGCCCGTGGACCAGCCATCCGGATTGGCCTTGTAAAGGTCGACATCCATCTTGGCATCGCCACGAATACGATCCAGAGATGCAGTCTGCTCCTTGAGCAGCGCCCAGCCTGCATCGTCGATCCAATCCGGTTTCACCATGTCGTCACGGTTTTTTGACATATTCAGCTCCTCAAGTCAGATAGTTATCAGTTGGTCTGTACGGAGGTTACAACATTAAATCTTTGAAGCAGACCTCAACCTGGTGAGCTTGAGGTCTGTTCTGGGTACATCCTACCGTTTCAGGATAGCGGCAGTGGCATTGCCGCCGAGGCCGTTGGTTTGGGCGAGGCCGACCTTGGCGTTGGGGACCTGATGGCTGCCGGCCTGACCGCGGAGCTGCAGGGTGAGTTCGGCGATCTGCCAGACGCCCATGGCGGTGGTGGCCTCGCCGAAGGAGACGAAGCCGCCGGAGGGGTTGATGGGCATCTTGCCGGTGGGGGCGTACTCGCCGGCTTCGAGCAGGCGCTCGGCCTCGCCGGGGGCGCACAGGCCCCACTCCTCGGGATAGGCCAGCTCGTAGTAGCAGCAGTTGTCCTGGAGTTCGGTGAAGCTCACGTCCTTGGGACCGATGCCGGACTGCTCGAAAGCCCGCATCACTGCGGCCTTGGATTCGGTATGGAAGCTCGGGCCGCTGGGGGACGGGCCGGACAGGCCCCGGGGCAGCGCGTCGGAGAAGTCCACCGTCGCCACAGTGGAGGTGGCCACCGTGATCGGTTTGGCCGAGAACTGGCGGGCCTTGGCCTGGGAGCAGATCACCACCGCGGCGGCGCCGTTGGACACCGGGCAGATCTCGAACAGGCGCAGGGGATTGCTCACGTAGGGGGAGGCCAGCACCTCGGCCAGGGACACTTCCTTCTGGAAGCGGGCGAAGGGGTTGCCCACGGAGTTCTTGCGGGCCTTGACCACGATCTTGGCGTACTGCTCTTCCGTGGTGCCGTAGTCGAACATGCGACGGCGGGCCAGGGTGGCCCAGAAGGACGGGCCGGGCATGCCGATGCAGCGCTGGCGCAGGAACTCGGGGTCCGTGGCTTCTTCCACGCCGGAGGTCTGGATCATGCCCTTGGGCATCACTTCGCCGCCCATCACCAGCACCATGTCGTAGACACCGCCGGCCACCAGGGCGTAACCCACGTTGAAGGCGTTGCCCCCGGCGGCACAGCCGGCGGACATGTTATAGACCGGAATCCCGGTGGAACCCATTTCCTCGACGATGTCGTTTCCGTTCAGGCCCCAACCCTTGCCCCCGGAGAAACGGGAACTGGCGGCGGCCACGGCCTGGATCTGGTTCCAGGACACTCCGGCATCCTTCAAGGCCATTTCCACGGCAGCGCGGCACAGCTCGGTGACGGACTTGGTGCCGACGATATCGTCCCCGGTCTTGCCGAAGCGATGGATACCTACGCCCAGAACAGCAACTTCTTGCATTTGAATTCTCCTTGTCACCTTACGGTTAACGTGAAATAGCAGCTTTCCCGCCGCGCCACATTTCCCACGATGGGGGAAAGCGGCACGCGCCGGAGGCGCAAACGGCACCCTCTTCCCACGACAGTTCCCCGTGATATCCGAGCGTAGCGAGCCGACTCGACCCCCCCGGAGGGGGGCGAAGGGGGGCGAGTGTTTTCTTTAAACCAGTTTGAACTTCCAGGAGGTGAACGCCTTGTCGTCCTCGTGGTAGAGGGTATCGATCACCAACTCCACCTGGGCGCCCACCTGCACCTTCTCCGCGGGATCCACCATCTGGCCCACCAGGCGCAGACCGCAGTCCAGATCCACCACGCCGATGGCGTAGGACTTGAAGGGCTTGTCGAACTTGTGGGGCGGCGGCGGCGGGAAGTCCGCCACCGAGTAGCTCCAGATCACGCCCTGACCACCGAAGGTCGTGTCTTCCATCTTCGATTCGGCACAACGGGGATTGTGGCAGGCCGCCGCCTTGGGGAAGTAAGGCGTGTTGCAGCTGGTGCAGCGGTTGCCAAAAATCTTGGCGCCGCCCTCTTCGGTAAACAGCCCCGGTACGGCGGGTACGCGTTGTTCGCTCATGCTTTTTCCTCCTCGTTAAGCTTTGATAGCCTTGATCAGTTCGGGCAACACATCCAGGCAGTCCGCCACGATGCCGTAACGGGCGTAGCGGTAGATGGAGGCGTCCTTGTCCTTGTTGATGGCGACGATGGTCTTGGCGGCGGAACAGCCGGCCATGTGCTGGCTGGCGCCGGAAATGCCCGCCGCCAGATACAGGCCCGGGCGGGTGATCTTGCCGGTCAGGCCCACCTGGCGGGAGGAGTCGATCCAGCCCTCGTCCACGATGGCACGGGAGCCGCCCCACATGCCGCCCAGGGCTTCGGCCAGGGGCTTCACCAGGGCATCGTAGTTGGCGGCACTGGCCAGGCCACGTCCGCCGGAGACGATGATCTCGGCATCTTCCAGACGGGGTCCCTCGGCCCGGGGGGCGGAGGTGACCTTGAAGCGTTCTTCCACCGCCGACAGATCCACGGCGATGTCGCGCCGGGCCGGCGTCGTGGCGGTCGCAGCGGCTTCCGCCACCAGGGAGGTGGTGACCACGGAGATCACCTTTACCGGCGCGGCCAGTTGATAGACCACATGGGTGTCGCCACCGAAGGCGGTGGCGGTCACGGACAGGGTGTTGCCGGCCTGGGCCAGGGCGAAGGTGTTCATCACCACCGGCACATTCAGCCGGCCGGCCAGGCGCGGGGCGATCAGGCGGGCCGGGGCGCTCTGGTTGAAGAGCACGGTGGTGGGTTTGATCTGCTCGCAATACTGGGCCAGGGAGGCCACCAGGGCATCCGGGCCGAAACCGGCGAGCTTGGCGTCGCTGATCACATCCAGGCTGGCCACGCCGTACTGGCCGGCGATCTGGGCCGCGTCGTTGGCGGCGGGGCCGATCACCACCCAGTTCAGGGCCGCGCCATTGGCGGCGGCGAACTGCCGGGCCAGGGTGAGGGCTTCTTCCGTGCCACCCTCGAGGGTGTTACCCCAGGTACATAGAACCACTGTCATAGTGCGGATTCCTTGCAAAAATTACCCGATCCCAGAGTCTAATGGACTCCCCTGGCGCCCTTGCTATCCCCGCGCTTCCAATTCGGCCTTTGACATTTCATTTGCGGACAGGCTCTGTCTCCATCGGCCAGGAGCGACGCCTCTCTCCACGGCGATCCGGCCCTGCCGGCACCTTCCTTGCCGTAGCCCCCTCAGCATCCCCTTCACAGGCCATCGGCCAGATTGAGGACCGTAGGAGAATGCCTTTAGATTTGTATCATATCTGGACATTCCAGGGAGCATCGCGGTATATTTCACCGCCTCTGCCCTTCACCTCTCCTCGCCCCCGGTTGCCATGTCCGATCACCTGAAGTCCCCCAGCCGGCTCAGTTTCTACCTGGACTGCATGCGCAGCCGGGGCTTTACGGCCGAGCAGGTGCTGGCCGGCACGGGCCTGGACCTCAACCGGCTTCAGGACCCGTCCCGGCGCATCCTGCCCGCCCAGTTCCGCCGCACCATCCAGAACATGCTGGACCTGACCGGGGACCCCTATCTGGGCATCGCCGTGGGGCGGAGTTCAAGATCAGCAACCTGGGCATCCTGGGCTATGCCGCCCTCAGTTCCGCCACCCTGAAGCAGTCCAGCGAGGTCTTCAACAAGTACGGCGCCTTGAACGACATGATCGTCCATGCCGTGGGCCATATCCAGGGCGGACGCTGGTTCTTCGAGGTGCGGGATTCCTATCTGCTGGGGGACCTGATGCGCTTCGCGGTGGAGGAGTTCATCAGCCGCACCATGGAGCTCTCTTCCAGCCTGACCAATCGGCCCTTCCCGGTACTGGAGTTGCACGTCACCTATCCGGCGCCGGCCGACCTGACGCCCTATATGCGGCGCTTCAATTGCCCCCTGTATTTCAGCCAGCCGAAGAACATCGTGGTCTTCGACATCAACCGGCTCCAGGACCCCATCAGCCTCGCCAACGAGGAGGTCTTCAAGCTCTGCGAGCGTCAGTGCCAACTGCTGGTGTCCCAAAAGGAAGACCGGGACCTGCTCTCCAACCGGATCCGCAACTACCTGGTCAAGAACCCCGGCAAGTTCCCCTCCCTCGAGGACATGGCCGAGCGCCTCAACATGGGCTCCCGCACCCTCCGCCGATGGCTCGTCCGCGAAAACGTCACCTACCAACAGATCCTCGACGACACCCGCCGCGAACTCGCCATCCAGTACCTCCAGTACACCTCCCTCACCCCCAAGGAAATCGGCTTCATCCTCGGCTACTCCTCCGTCTCCAACTTCCGTAGAGCATTCAAATCATGGACCAGCAAAAAACTCACCGACTTCAGAGACAACGACTCAGACTCGGACGACAGTGACGAGGAATGAAAATAGAGGAGTCTCTTAAGAATTTTTTAAGGAATCGGGTGCAGTCTGGCGGCCCCGTGCCGATTCCGGACTATGACCGATAGGAGACCCCATGGTTTTCAAGAAGATTCTCAGCTTGCTTATTGCTGCCGGACTGACGATGGGTGGCGCGCTGGCTGCGGATCACCACCATGAACACGACCATCATGCCGGTACATCCGCACAGCTGATGCTCCAGGAGAGCGGCGCGAAGTGGTCCACCGATGTGCCGCTGCGAAGTGGGATGGAGCAGATCCGCAAGCGGATGGGCGACTCCCTGGAGGATATCCACGCCGGCAAGCTGGCATCCCCCCAGTACGCAAAGTTGGCGCGGGAGGTGCGCGGCGACATCAACACCATCATCGCCAATTGCAAGCTCGACCCGAAAGCCGACGAGCAATTGCATCTCATCCTCGGCAGGATGCTGGCCGGCGTCGAACGGATGGGCGGCAAGTCAAAAGCCGGCAGACACCAGGGCGCCGTGGGTATCCTCAAGGCGTTGGACGATTACTCGGCATATTTCGACCACCCGGGCTGGGGGCGAATCCAGCACTGATCAATGTGTTGCGCGGACCGCCAGGCGCCAGAGGGACGTGACCTCGGCACTGCGGGCCGCGTAAAGCGGATCCTCGCGGTCGCCGGCCTTGGGATGCCGGGGCCGCACATCGATCCGCCCCAGTACGGTAAGGCCCGCCGCCGCAATGGCGGCCAGCAATTCCTCTCTGCTGCGCAGGCCCAGATGCTCGGCCAGGTCGGAGAGGATCAGCCAGCCTTCGCCACCGCTTGCCAGATGAGCGGGCAGCCCCTTGAGAAAGCCCAGCAACATGCGGCTGTCGGGATCATAGATCGCGCTTTCGACTGAAGAACTGGGCCGTGCCGGTAACCAGGGCGGATTGCAGACGACAAGGGGCGCCTTGCCCGGTGGAAACAGGTCAGCCTCCAGCACTTCCACCTGTTGTGCCAGGCCCAGGTGCGCCAGGTTCTCCCGGGCACAGGCCAGCGCGCGCGGGTCCTGGTCGGTCGCCACGATCCGGGCCACGCCGCGCTTGGCCAGCAAGGCTGCCAGCACCCCGGTGCCGGTGCCGATGTCGAAGGCCAGGGTTTGCGAAGGCAGCGGCGCCTGGGCCACCAGATCCAGATACTCGCCCCGCACCGGTGAGAACACGCCGTAATGGGGGTGGATCGCCGCTCCCAGGGCTGGAAGCACCACTCCCTTCTGGCGCCATTGGTGGGCGCCGATCAGGCCCAGTATCTCCCGCAGCGACACCAGGGATGGACCATTCGCAGGGCCATAGGCCTCCAGGCAGGCCTGTTGCACATCCGGAGAGCGACGCAGGGGGATATGGTAGTCCGCATTCAGGGGCAGGAGCAGCATCCCCAGCACCTGGGCCCGCTGGGCCTGGGCCTGGCGGTGGCAGTGAAATGCTTCACCCGGACTAGCGCTAGCCGGCTTTGGGCCCTTACGGTCGATGCGCCGTGCCAGGGCTTGCAGCACCTGGCGGGCGTTCTGGTAGTCGCCCTGCCACAGCAGGGCACTGCCTTCGCAAGCGAGGCGATAGGCGGCGTCAGCCTTGAGGCTGTCGTCGACGATCACTATCCGTCGGGGCAGCGGAGCGCCGCGCTCGGAGCGCCAGATGGCAGAGCGCTCGGCTCCACCTTCGGTCCAGCACACGGTCGGGGCGTCCGCCTCCGCCATCGGGGTTTGCAAGACTTCAGCCTTGCTGGGCTTTTTTCTTCGCCTTGCGTTCTTCCTTCAGCCGCAGCAACTCCACCCGGTCGGCCGCCAGGCCACGGGCGATCAGATCGTCGATTTCGGCGGTGCTGTAACCCAGTTCCGCCAGCAGTTCCCGGGTGTGCTCGCCCTGCATCGGAGGATGCTTCCTGACTTCGCAGGGCGTGCCATAGAAGCGGACGGGAATGCCTGTTACCTTCAACTCCCCCAGTTCCGGATGCTGGGTGGAGACGATCATCTTGTTGTGCAGGATCTGGGGATCCTGGATCACGTCCTCCACCTCGTTGATGGGAGCGGTCAGCACGTCGGCGGCGATCAGCTTCTCGACCAGCTCGTCGCGGGTGTATTGGCTGGTGCGCTCGCCCACCACCCGGTCCAACTCATCCTCGTTGGCCAGGCGGGCATTGATGTCATGGAAGCGGGGGTCGGTATCCCAGTCGGTTTCCAGGGCGCGACAGACCTTGCCGAAGAACTTCTCGCCCGGGGTGGTGATCACCACGTGCTTGCCATCCTTGGTGGGATAAACGCCGGAGGGGGCGAAGTAGAGGCTGCGGTTGCCGGTGCGCACCGGCCGGTCGCCGGTGGCGAGATAAGTGCCGATGGAACTGGCCTGGGCATGCATCAGGGCGTCCAGCAGGGACACCTCGATACGCTGGCCCTCGCCGGTCTGGTCCCGCACCCGCAGCGCCGCCATGGCGGCATTGGCCACCAGCAGCGAGGTCATTACATCCACGGCCGGGAAACCGGTGCGCACCGGGCCACCCGTGGGCTCCCCGTTCAATGTCAGCACGCCCGTGTAGCCCTGGGCCAGGAAGTCGATACCGGGCCGGCCATCGTAGGGGCCGTCGGCGCCGAAGGCCGTGACCCGGACCCAGATGATGTCCGGCTTATGGGCCTTCACCTGCTCGTAGGACAGGCCCAGTTTGGACAAGGCCGGTTCGCGGATGTTGGTGACCAGCACATCGGTGGTGGCGGCGATCTTGGCGAAGACTTTCTGGGCCTCTTCCTGTTGCAGGTCCAGTACCAGGTCGCGCTTGCTGCGGTTCAGGCTCAGATAGGGACCGCGCTGGTCGCCCCGCATCGGGCCCAGGTGACGGCTCTCATCGCCATAGTGGGATTCGATCTTGATCACGTCGGCACCCAGATCCCCCATCAGGGTGGCGCCATAGGGGCCCGCCAGCATGGTGGACATGTCTAGCACACGCAGGCCGGCCAGGGGGCCGGCGGCAAATTTGGACTTGGAATCGGTCATGATTACTTTTCGCTTGAATCGTTAAGGAGGTTAGGCAGAGGTGTTCTGAGCGTCGCGCATTTTAGAAGCGGCGAGTTTGACGGAGGCCATGATGGACTGGTAGCCGGTGCAACGGCAGAGGTTGCCGCCGAGGGCTTCCTTGATGTCGTGCTCGGAGGGGTCTGGGTTGTTACGGAGGAGTTCGAGGGTGGTCATGATGAACCCTGGGGTGCAGAAGCCGCACTGAAGGCCGTGAGCCTCGACGAAGGCCTGCTGGATAGGATGGAGGCTGCCGGTCTGGCGGTTGCGCAGGCCCTCGATGGTGGTGATCTCTGCGCCATCGGCCTGAACTGCCAGGGTCAGGCAGGAACGAGCCGAACGGCCGTTGATCAGCACGGTGCATACCCCGCAGATGCCATGCTCACAGCCCACATGGGTGCCGCCCAAGGCCAGTTCATGGCGCAGGAAATCCACCAGGGTCAGGCGGGGTTCCACGTCCCGCTCGTAGCGAGTGCCATTGACCGTGACGCTCACGGTTTGCTTTGTCGTCATCAGGAATTCCTCTTGAGTGTCGTGTGCGCTACTTACCCCAGCCGGCCGGCGGCTTCCGCCAGACAGCGCTCCAGCAGAGTCTTGACCAGTTGCCGGCGGTAGCTCGCCGAAGCGTGGATGCAGGTCATGGGTTCGACCAGTTCCGCGGCGCCGAGGGCAGCGGCGTTCGTAAAATTTGTCGCGTTCAGGGCCTGGCCCACCAAAGCCGCCTCGGCCTGGGGCAGGCGCACCGCCGTGGCATTCACCCCGAAGGCGGCGATCCGCGCTGCCGTACAGATCCCGCCACTGGCTTGCAGGGTCAGGGCCACCCCGGCCAGGGCCAGATCGCCGTTCCGGCGGGCCATCTCCTGAATCGCCCAGCCCGTCCCCGGCGCCATCACCGGCATCCGTACCTCGGTGAGAATCTCGTTTGTCTCCAGACTGGTGGTCATGTAAGTCACGAAGAACTCTTCCGCCGGAATGCTCCGCTCGCCCCCCGGACCCACGGCCTTGAATTCCATGTCCAGCACCAGGGCCACAGCCGGATACTCGGAGGCCGGATCGGCATGGGCAAAGGACCCGCCCACGGACCCCGGTTGCGGATCTGCCGATGACCCACCAGTTCCGTGGCGGCATGGAACAGGGGCTGCTTCTGCTGCACCAGGGGCGACTCCGCCGCCAGTTGCTTGGGCTCCATGGCGCCGATGACGATGGTGCCAGCGTCTTCCCGGATGCCGGTGAGTCCGGCCACCTGACGCAGATCGATCAGCACCTCGGGGCGGGCAACGCGCAGGGCCAGCATGGGCATCAGGCTCTGACCACCGGCCAGCACCTTGGCGTCGATGCCATCATCTTCGTACTGCTGGAGGAGGCGCACCGCCTCGGCCAGGGTGGCCGGAGCATGGTAGTCAAAAGGGGCCGGCTTCATCGTGGTTTCCCGAAATCAAAGGTCGAACAGGGCAAGGGGCACCGGGATTCCCCGGGGATCATGGGGACACCGCGGCTCATGGCCACAAAACACCCCAGCCGATCAATGGGAGCGTAGTCTAATGCCATCGGTGCCCCCGGCCAATCGCCGTCGATTTCACAGGACGAATCGGATCAGGACTATCCAGGTTCATTTCAGGACAGCGCCCTGCCAGAGCGCCCTTCCGGGGCAGGGAGGGGCTTCATTTTTGTGGCCGGAGCCGCTAGATTGTCGGCCTGATCCGGGTGGGGAGATTCGTCTTCCGCGCCCTCGCATCCATCGAACCCGTAAGAGGAGTTTTTCATGAGCGGTCCGCTGCATACCCAACTGTGCGAGAAACTGGGCATCGAGTATCCCGTCGTCGCCTTCACCCACTGCAAGGACGTGGCGGTAGCGGTGATCAACGCCGGCGGCTTCGCCGTCCTGGGCGAGGCCCTGCACACCCCCGACCAGATCGCCGCCGACATCAAGTGGATTCGCGAACGCATCGGCGGCAAGCCCTTCGGCATCGATCTGGTACTGCCGTCCTCCGTGGCCGAGGAACAGAGCGTCGACGAACTGCTGGCCATGATCCCCCAGGGCCATCGGGATTTCGAGCAGATGATCAAGCGGAAGTACAACGTGCCCGATCCCAAGATCGCTCCCGATATCCACCACTGGGGCGGCCTCGACCAGAAGCGCGCCCTGGCCCAGCTGGATGTGGTCTTTGACGAGCGGGTGCCGGTGTTCGCCTCCGGGCTGGGTTCCCCCGCCTTCCTGTTGAAGCGCGCTCACGATCTGGGCATGCAGGTCTGGGGTCTGGTGGGCAAGCCCCGCCAGGCCAAGAAGCAGATCGAGGCCGGCACCGACGTGATCATCGCCCAAGGCTATGACGCGGCCGGCCATACCGGCAACATCGGCACCTTCTCCATCGTGCCCCAGGTGGTGGACCAGGCCCGCGGCACCGGCGTGCCCGTGATCGCCGCCGGCGGCGTGACCACCGGCCGCCATCTGGCCGCCGCCCTGGCCCTGGGTGCCGACGGCGTGTGGACCGGCTCCCTGTGGCTGGCCTCCCGCGAATCCGACGTCAATCTGCCCCTCAAGGAGCGTCTGATCGAGGCCGAGACCGACGACACGGTCTACTCCAACTGCATCTCCGGCTACACCATGCGCACGACCCGCTCTCCCTGGCACGACGAATGGCTCAGCGATGCAGCTCCCGAGCCCCTGAAGCCGCCCCTGCAGATGATCCTGTCCTCCAACTACATCCAGGGCTCCCTGGACTACCAGCGCAAGGACCTGATGACCGAAGCCGCCGGCCAGGGCATCCACTACGTGAAGGAAATGAAGCCCGCGCGTCAGATCCTGTCCGACATCGTCGAGGAAGCCCTCGATGTCTTCGACCGCTTCGCCGACGCCTGAGGCCCCCTCGGGCGATGACCTGCCGTTCCGGAGTGGGTTCACTCCGGAATTGCAGGGCCAGCGGGCCGAGTGCGACGGCGGGCGCCCTATCGAGGGCACCAAGTATGCCGGTCGGCAGGAGTTCACCGGTACCCTGACCGGGGCCTACCGGGACTTCGGTCCCTATCCCTGGCGCTGGTACCTGCTGGCCCAACTGACCCGCAAGCCTCCAGGTTTCGCCTATGAGGCGGTCTGGTGCGATGCGGACAGCCTGACCCTGATCGACGAGAATGGCCGTCCCCTGGATGTGACCCTCGATTAACGCTCATGGAAGCCGATTTCTCGCCCCTGTCCATGAAATACGCGAAAGGCAGGAAGGCCCACCCCCTCCCGGCCTCCCCCTCTCTGGGGGAGGTGACGATGCCGGCTCGCTGCGCTCGTAAATTTGACTTGCCGTTTCAATTCGCTGTTTCAAGTTAACCCCGCCGAACCAGATTTATCCCGGAGATTCTCCCTATGCGTATCGTGGTGTGTGTGAAGGAAGTGCTGGACCCCAACGCGGTCAATAACTACGTGCTGGCCGGCAACCTCAAGTTCGCCGCCGACGGCAAGACCCCAGAGGCCGCCGCGGTGCCGCGCCTGATCAACGGCTTCGACGAGCAGGCCATGGAGGCCGCCCTGCGCCTGCGGGATGCCGGCGCCGAGTTCACCCTCGTCGCCGTTTCCATCGGGCAGGACCTGAAGGATCTTCTCAAGCATTGCGCCGCCCTGGGCGCCGACGAGATCGTCGCCATCGACCCCGGCAGCACCGCACTCGACGGCCAGGTCATCGCCAACCTGATCAGCGCCTATGTGAAATCCTCCGGCGGCGCCGATCTGATCCTCTGCGGCCGTCAGGCCTCCGACGACGATCAGGGCGTGGTGCCCATCCTCATCGCCGAGCAGCTGGGCATGGCCGTGGCGCCCCTGGCCCGGGCCGTCGAACTCAACGGCAGCACCCTCAAGGTCACCCGCGCCACCCCCGATGGCGACGAGGTGGTGGAAGGCCAGACCCCTGCGGTGATCACCGTCAGCAACGAGCTGGGCACCCCCCGCTTCCCCTCCGCCAAGGCCAAGATGGCCGCCCGCAAGATGGCCCCCACCGAACTCGCCGCCAGTTCGCTGCTCCCCGCCGACAAGCTCCAGCCCCTCGTGGTCCTCACCAAACAGTTCGTCCCCGAGGTCCAGGGCAATTGCGAGTTCATCTCCGGCAGCTCCCCCGCCGACATCGCTCAGCAACTCCTCACCAAGCTCCGCAGCGAAAAAATCATCTGAGCTGAACTCCTCTCCATAAATACAAAGCCGGCCTCCCTTTCAGGGCGCCGGCTTTTTCGCTTCCTGATCAGCCTGAGGGTGGAATCAGAGGTTGTGGCACACCGTGCACAGGGTGGCGGCATCCAGGCGCAGGAATACGCTGGCGGATGCCGCCGATCTGGTGGCAGGGGATTCACCATGGCAGGAGCCGCAATCCACTACCCGCTGAGCGCCGAACAATCGCGGCTCCGCAGCATCCGGACTACCGTTGCCATTCCGGTCGTAAAACCAGAGACCTTCGAGACAACCCGTGGGTTGATGAAAGGCGCCGGTAGCGGGCAGGGGGCGGCCGATGGGATGATGCCGGGGCCCCATGTCGGCCTTGTTTTCGTCAATGACGTAGGGCGAGCCGCAATCGTCGTTTGCGGTAGCCGTCAGGGATATTGATGCGAGCAGGGCCATCAGCAATATGCGCATGATCATTCCTCCCGTGCCATTAGCGGCGCCCGTTTCCAGACTTCAGACCACCTGCTTCAAGGCCGGCAGCATACGCCCAAGGCTGACGAACTGCTGGCGCTGCCGTTGCTGCAATTCGGCGTAGGGAGGACCGAAAACCACATTGACCGTATTCACGATGCCGGAATAGCGGGCGGTCAGTTTTCCGGGAAGCTCTTCGTGGAGACCCATGATGGCGAAGGTATCCAGCATTTCGTCTGTCACCAGGGCAGGCATTTCCTCCCAGCGGTTGGCCTGGGACAGTTTCACCAGTTCCTCGCCGATTTCGCCCCAGCCATGATGCTCCATCACCGCCGAATAGGTTCGCGTGGCAGCGTAGAAGGAGATGTGCTTGCGGATCAGTTTCTTGGATTCCTCGAACTCCTCCTCGGTCCTGCCGGTGATGAAAAAGGGATTGATCGCGAATTCCACTGCGCTGATGTCGCGGCCGGCCCGGGCCGCGCCCTCGGCCACGGCGGGACGGATCACGTCCCGGATATAGGCGGGCGTGTTGAGGGGATGCATGCGCACGCCGTCCCCCAACTCGCCGGCGAGCCGGCAGTTGTATTGATTGACTGCCGCGACGTGGATGGGGACCGTGCTGATCCCCTCGATGGGGCCGGGGTTGAAGAAGGAGTTGCAGAGGGTGAACTGGTAGTGCTCTCCCTTGAAGTCGGGTTTCTCGCCGGTACTGAAGTGTCGAAAGATGGCCTTCATGCAGAGGATGTATTCCCGCAACCGGGGACCGGGAGGGGAGGGCCAGGGAGTCGAGTAGCGTCGCTCGTTGTGGCCCTTGACCTGGGTACCCAACCCGAGGACAAAGCGGCCGCCCGAGAAACGTTGCAGGTCCCAGGCCATCTGGGCGGTGACGAAGGGACTGCGCGGAAAGGAGATGGCGATGCCGGTGCCGATGCGGGCGCGCCGGGTGTGTTCCGCCAGGATCATCTGGGGCAGGAAGGGGTCATGACCGGCTTCCGGCACCAGGATGCTGTCGTAGCCCAGTTCGTCCAGTTCCCGGGCATGCCGGGCCAGTTCTTCTATGGAGGGCGGGGCGGTGATGGTGGCTTCGATCTTCACAATATCTCCTTTGACGGTGCTGACAGGGGAGGGGGAGCCTTGACGTCCGACACTGTTTTCATTCTAAGGAGCGATTCTGGGTATGGATCAACTCCTTTGAATCTCGGATGGGGACGATGATGGATCATTTGGGGACCGGAGCCATGCTTAAATAGGCTGGGGAATCCAACGCGGAGACAAACTGATGGGCCATACGAAATCCAGGGAAGTCGCGCTTGCGGTCAAGACCACCGAGGCCTTGCTGAAAGGGCTTGATGATCTGCGTCATGCCTGGAAAAACGATCCCTCATCGGTGCCGAGGGGGCTGTCATGCTCGGAGTCCAAGGAAGGTCAGTTTGTCCTGGTGGCGGCGGAGTCGGCCTTCGTCACGCTTCCCGGGGCCTGCGTCATCAAGGGCATCGGCGCGATAGAACTCGCCGGTGCCGAACCCGCCTTCGAGGAGGGCGCCAATTCCAAGGCCTTGATCTTGAAAGCCACGCCTGAGGGTTGGAAGTTTTCCGTCAAGTTCGTACCGCCCATCATTCGCGAGAGAAATACAAAGTGAATGCTTTGCGGGTCTGCTGAACCGGTAAATGATGGTTTCGGGTCCCTTGATCGCGGCAACATGTCCTGGTTGCTGTCCCCGGCACGGTAGAATCCCGACCATGGGTATCCTTGTCAATATAATTGCTGCCGAAGAGGACGAGGTCGAGTCCATTGGCGAATCGCTGCAACCCGTCTCCGAATGGAGCGGTATCGAACTGCGTGATCTAAGTATCGCCAAGATCGCAACGATCCACTGTCTGCTGACGGGTGATCTGTTCGACGATGCGGCCGCCCTTTACGATCCGATCTATATTTCCGCCGCCGAGGGAGCGCTGGTGTTGCGGCTGGCCGACGAGATGCTGGAGCGTCTGGTAGAACTCGATGAGGATGGTCTGGAGGCGGTCACTGCGGAGCTGACCGAAACCGAGGAGTTCGAGTCCGCCGGCTGGGGCGATGATGCGATTGCAGACATGCTTGCCGACCTGGCTGATCTGGCCCGTCTGGCCGAGGACCAGGGGCAGGGGCTGTTTGTCTGGATGCACCCCCTGCGTACCTGAAGCGCCGGCCGTCGAAAATCAGCCTAATCAAGCTGGTCCTAATCAATACGCTACAACGCTTGCCAGCATCAAAAGTAGTGGTAGAGAGTCATAACGACCAGTTTCGCAGGCACCTTGTCCAATACCAGGGGCAAGTTCTCCATCAAGTAATGGTGGGAAGCCCAAAACCGACCTGGTTCTCAATGGCGATGCCTGGTCCTCGATGAACTGCATATGAACTGTCGACTGACAGTGAGGCGATTCATTGCGGGGCTGCAGCCTTTCCTAGAATGCCGTCAATGATGCTGAGCAGCCCCTGTGCGAAGCCCTCACCGCCAAAATGGGTCGCCAAGTGTGGCGCCGCTTCCACCACGTAGGGATAGGTGCTCTGGGGCAGACTGGCAAATCCGTGGCGGCGCTGCCGCCGCAACTCCGCAAGGACAGCTTTTGACTCCCTGTACTGCCCCAGCACGACGCTATCCATCAGCATCACGCTACCCAGCGTATAAGCCATCAGGCCGTAGAAAAGGCGCGTCGCATCGGCACTACCTATGCCAGCTTCTCGTAGGCGCTGCAACACCTGCTCCAGTACGAGCACGGCGTTGCTGCCCGAATAGGTGGCACCCGCCAGGAGGGGAATAATGCCCGGGTGTTCGCAAAGCGCCTGGTGCATGGCGCCAAAGGTTCGGCCCAGCCAGTGGTGTAGGTCTGCTTCCGTGTGGTTGGTGACCTGATAATCCCCCACCACCAGGTCCACCAGGGTGTTCTCGATGGCAGCCTTGTTCTCGAAGTGCCGATAGACGGCCATCGGTGTGACCCCCAGCGCTTGAGCCAGATTGCGCACTGTGAGCCCTGTCAGGCCCAATTCATCGACGATGGTCAGCGCAGTCCGCTGAATCGTGCTGCGGGAAAGGGGCTCAGCGCGACGGCGGCGGTTCTCGACTGACGGACTACTGCGGTTGGTTTTCTTTGATCCGGCAGCCAGCCTATTTTTGGCGCTCATACATCGTGTCCACGGTAATACCTGAAAAGCTCATCCCAACGGTGGAATGGTCTGATTATAACAGTTGCCCTCATTAAGGTAGATATGTTGACGATGTAGTGTTCATTGTATACATTGAGCGCAAAACGTATTGCTGAGATGTTGTGTCAGGTCGTAACACCGTCAGTCCACTCACGGAGAAATTATGTTCAAGGTACCGCGCGTCAATCTGCCCATGGCGGAGATTTATGCCCCCAATGCAGCACTTTGGCATCGCCTGCCCAGCGTGAAAATCAAACTCATGGCAGCCCCTGTGGCGATGCAGCCGTCGAAATATGTCCAGGCGAAATGGAAGGATGAGAGATTTGGTCAGTTGCGTGTCTTGGGTTTCCAGGCGGCGCACGACGGGACCGAGTTAGCCCTGCGTCTGGAATGGCAGACCGACGAGCCGCCCCGGCGGACGCATCAGGACAACAATGAGTTTCCGGATGCCGCCGCGCTGCTTTTTCCGCTCCATGAGCATGCGCCGATTTTCATGGGTGCCCAGGATGCACCGGTCAGTATCTGGCACTGGAAGGACAACGGTGCGCCCACGGCAGCGGTTAACCTCGCCCAGGGCATCGGCAGCAGCACCGTGCAGCCTGAGCAGAACATTAGCGTTGCCGCGCAATGGCAGGATGGGCACTGGCAGGTTGTGTTCAGGCGGCTCCTGATGCCGCCCCCGATTATCACTAGTCAGCCGGGTTTCGTACTGAATACACCGCAACGCATCGGCTTTGCCGTATGGGATGGGTATCGTCAGGAGCGGGCCGGCCTAAAGGCCTTTTCGCCCAACTGGACCGAATTTTCCCTGGCGACTTGAGCTGGCCGCCCGCCTGCAAGTTCAATCAATGACTGCGAGGATTTCTCATGAGTGATCATTCCACCATCGGCCGCGAACTCAACGGCGAAATAGTGAAACCAAAGCGGCAGTTGGCCATGGTTTTTGACCTGAACAAATGCCTCGGCTGTCACACCTGTTCCATCGCCTGCAAGACCCAATGGACCAACAAGGAAGGCATGGAAGGCCAGTGGTGGTCGGTCGTAAATACCATGCCCGGTAAGGGCACACCCAAGGGCTGGGAGCAGATGGGCGGTGGTTTCGAGCCCGACGGCAAGGCCCGTCCGGGGATTATTCCGATTCGTCAGGAACACGGTGATGCCTGGAAGTTCAATCACAAGGAGGTGATGTTCGAAGGTGGTGGCAAGACCTCCCATCTGCACCCCATGACGTTTGACGACAAGGATCCCAATTGGGGACCCAATTGGGACGAAGACCAGGGGGACGGCGAGTATCCGAACTCCTACTATTTCTATCTGCCTCGTCTTTGCAATCATTGCACTCATCCCGCCTGTGTCGAGGCTTGCCCCCGGGGCTCCATCTACAAGCGAGAGCAGGATGGCGTCGTGCTGATTGACGATACCAAATGCAAGGGCTTCCGTTTCTGCATGGAAGCCTGCCCCTACAAACGAATCTACTTCAACCACGTGCGTCAGGTGAGCCAGAAGTGCATTTTCTGCTATCCCCGGGTCGAGGCCGGTGTGGCACCAGCCTGTGCCCGTCAGTGCCCGGGCCGGTTGCGTTTCGTCGGTTATCTGGATGACGAAACGGCACCCATCCACAAGCTGATCTACAAGTACAAGGTCGCCCTGCCGTTACATGCCGAATATGGTACTCAGCCCAATGTCTATTACATTCCTCCACTGTCCCCTCCGGAAGTCGATATGTCCGGCAATGTGAAGGAGGGCACTCACCGCATACCTACCGACTATCTGCGTACCTTGTTCGGCCCCAACGTCGACAGTGCCCTGGCGACCATGGAAAAGGAAATGGAGAAGAAGCGCGCTGGCGAAAAATCGGAATTGCTGGACACGCTGATCGTCTACGAATGGCCCAAAGACATATTTCCTGACTTCATCAAGAGCCCGGCCGATGTTCCTGGAGATTTCCATGCTCGATAAGAGTCGTCGCAAACTCATCATTGGTGGTGGTGCCGCCCTCGCGGGCGGTGGCCTGCTGCTTTCTCTCAAACAGCTGGAATGGGTCGGTGGTGACGGCATGATCGTCCTGAGCGCACCACCGCATGGCGCGGCGCCGGCCTACACCACGTTTGAGGATATATATCGAAAACAGTGGACCTGGGACAGCGTGGCAAAGTCCACCCATTTTGTGAACTGCTGGTATCAGCGCGGTTGCTCCTGGGATGTATTCGTCAAGGACGGCATCGTCTGGCGTGAAGAACAGGCCGGCAAATACAAGCAGATCGACCCCAATGTGCCCGACTACAATCCACGGGGATGCCAGAAGGGGGGCTGCTACAGCCAGAAAATGTATGACGAGGGCCGCATTAAATACCCCATGAAGCGTGTTGGCGCCCGTGGTGATGGGCGCTGGAAACGCATCACCTGGGAGGAGGGATTGCAGGAGATCGCCGACAAAATCATTGATGTGATGGTGTCCGATGGGCCAGGCTCCATTGTCTGGGATATGGGCACTGCCAACACCGGCGGCTGCAATGGCACTGGCGTCCATCGCAGTGGCCATGTGCTTGATACCCCTATCCTGGATATCAACAGCGACGTGGGCGATCATCATCCTGGCGCTCAGGCCACCGTGGGCAAGATTACCTTCTCGGGCTCCATGGATGATCTGTTCTATTCCGATTTGATTCTGATCTGGGGCGGTAATCCCATCTATACCCAGATTCCGAATGCCCACTTTCTCAATGAGGCACGTTACAACGGCGCGCATATCATTACTATTGCGCCCGATTACAACGCCTCTTCGATCCACGCCGACACCTGGATTCCGGTCAATGTCGGCACCGACGCTGCACTGGGGCTGGCCTTGTGCCATGTTATCGTGGAGGAGGGCCTGGAAAATCGGGCATTCATAGCGGAGCAGACTGATCTGCCGCTGCTGGTCCGCAAAGATACCGGCCTGTTTCTGCGCGGTAGCGATATGGAGACTGGAGGTGCGGAAGATCGTTTCTACTTCCACGACATGGCGAGCGGGGAAATGCGCATCTGCCCTCACAAGTCGCTGGCCTTGGAGGGTGCCCAGCCAGCTCTGGAGGGAGAGTTTCCGGTCAAGACCTTGAGTGGTCTGGTCACGGTAACCCCGGTATTCTCCCTGCTCAAGCGGCAGTTGGTCGATTACACGCCGGAGAAAGCCTCGGCCATCACCGGCATCGGTACCGAAACCATCCGCAAATTGGCTCGCCGCATCGCCAAGGCTAAGGCGGCCACGATGGTGACCCAGTCAGTTTTCTCCAAGTTCTACCATGGTCTGGAAATGGAACGCTGTCAGATCCTGGTGCTCACTCTTTGCGGCCAGATGGGCAAAAAAGGCAGTGGCATTATTGGATTTCCTGCCATGACCATTGCCGGCACCGAGACTATCAATGTCTCCGATGCCGACTACTCGCCCAAGATCGGTGCCCTACTGCTGAAACTCAAGGCTGCACCCAAGTTCATCAAGTCCAAGATGGCTGGCATGACCGACGAGATGATCATCTACGATCTGGTGCGAGAGGCCTACCGGCAAGGTGGTTATATCGCCAGCAATTTGTTCTGGTATCAGGTGGGCTTGGGTAAGCTGATCGGCAGCGCTGCACAGTATGACCCTACTATGAAGCGGGAACTGGATTCTTTCCTCCAGGAGGCCTACGACAAGGGCTGGCAGATTCGGCCACCGAAAAACCGTCAGCGCATTTTTCTTGAAGTAGGGGGCAACATCCTGCGTCGCACCCGGGGCTACAACCAGCTCTACGAAACCTTTATCAAGGATCTGGATCTGCTGGTCACCTTCGATTGGCGCATGAGTAACACCGCGCTCCACAGTGACTACGTTTTCCCCGCCGCCGGCTGGTACGAGAAAAACGATATTACATGGGCGACGCCCCTCGCACCTTATGCTCACATTATCAGCCAGGCCGTGCCGCCAATTGGTGAGTCAAAGTCAGATTGGGCCTTTACCTGCCTGCTGCAGAAGACCATCCAGAAGCGGGCCAAAGAACGCGACATCAAGACCTTTGTGGATCGTGCCGGCAAGACCCGCCGCCTGGACCAGGTCTACGATGAGTTCAGTTTCAAGGGTCGTTATGACGAAAACAGCGACGAGAAGGTGATGACCGACTTGCTGGAGATGACAACCAATCTCGGTGGTATCAGTTGGGCCGAAATCAAGAAAAAGGGATTTGCCCGTTATACCGACCTAGGCATGAGTTTCATCAACATCGGTAATGCCACTGATATCAAGCCCGATGCCACCATTACCGCAAATACCTGGCATACGGACAAAAAGCTTCCCTGGCCCACCCTGACCCGACGTATCCAGTTCTATATCGACCATCCATTTTTCATGGAGCAGGGGGAGCAACTGCCGATCCACAAAGACAGTCCGCGCCTTGGCGGCAACTATCCTCTGCATCTGACTCAGGGCCATACACGTTGGTCGATCCATGCCAGCTGGCGAGATCACCACAATTTGTTGCGACTGCAGCGGGGCGAACCCATCATTCTGATCAATGTCGAGGATGCCAAGCGCCGCCACATCAAGGATGGTGAGCGGGTGCGGGTATATAACGACATCGATTCGTATGAAATCATGGCCAAGATCGCACCCAGTCTGCGGCCGGGACAGGTGATGCAATACCATGCCTGGGAGCCCTACCAGTTCAAGAATGGCAAGTCCTACGCGGCCGTAACGCCCAACCCGATCAACCCCCTGCAGGTGGCAGGGGGGTATTTCCACCTCCAGCCCCTGCCTGAGGCCGCCACACCTGGTCCGTCAGACCGCGATACCCGGGTCGAGATCGAAAGGATAGCCCGAGCATGAGTCAGCCCATTACTCTCCATCGGATGCTGTCCGACGAGCGCAGCGCCCCACTGCCCGAGCCCCTGGCAGTGAGCATGGGCCGCGGCTGGCTGTTGTTGGCAAAATTGTTCGACCACCCGGACGCGGCCCTGATCCAGGCTTACGCGAGTGGCAGGTTGCGGCAGCAGGTTCTGGAAATATTCACGGCCATCGATCCGGCCTTGGTCAGCGCTTTGGGGGAGAACGCCTTCGTCGGCGAGACAGACCCGGACGCCTTGGCGAGCGATTACAGCCGGCTGTTCTACCTGGGGGAGCGGGACACTCCCCTATGCTCTCTGCACGAGGGCGAACACCGGGGCCATCGCATGGAAGTTATGGAAGAAGTGCTTCGCTTCTACAAACATTTCGGCCTGGTCATTGCCCGAAGTCCCAACGAAATGCCCGACCATCTGGTGAGCGAATTGGAATTCCTCCACTTTCTTTCCTTCCAGCACGCCCGCTACCAGAAGCATGGACAGAATGGCAGCGCCTTTCAACGGGCCGGAGCCGACTTCCTGACGCGCCACGCCGGCCGCTGGATGCCCGACATCCATGCAAGCCTCGTCGCCGCGGGCGGCCATCCGCTCTATCAGGATGCGAGTCATTTGCTTGCCCTGTTTGTGCAACGGCAACTGGCGCTTGGCGGGGCCAACTCGATCTCGTAGCGCCTGGCATGGGCGGTGGCCAGCGCTGAAATTTCCGTAGGCGCCGCCGGCTGCGCTGGCTATCATGCGCATCCCCCAAGAGTCGCTTCCCCATGATCATCCTCAAAAATGTCACCTTGCGCCGTGGCGCCAAGGTATTGCTGGACAACACCTCGGTCACCCTCAATCCCGGCGAGAAGGTCGGCCTGGTGGGCCGCAACGGTGCCGGCAAGTCCACCCTGTTCGGTTTGCTCAACGGCACGCTCCATGAAGACGGTGGCGATTACTCGATTCCCCGGCAGTGGCGCATGGCCCAGGTGGCCCAGGACATGCCGGAAACCGAACAGAGTGCGACGGCTTTCGTCATCGAGGGAGACACCGTGCTGCTGGCGGCCCAGGCCGAGGTGGATGCCGCCGAAGCCAGCGACGACGGCATGCGCATGGCCCATGCCTACATGGAACTCAACGATGCCGGCGCCCACGATGCCGAAGCCCGCGCCCAGGCCCTGATCCTCGGTCTCGGCTTCAAGGTCTCCGAGCTGAACAATCCGGTGAATAGTTTCTCCGGCGGCTGGCGCATGCGGCTGCAATTGGCTCGGGCCCTGATGTGCCCCTCCGACCTGCTGCTGCTGGACGAGCCCACCAATCACCTGGATCTGGATGCGCTGGTGTGGCTGGAAGCCTGGCTCAAGCGCTACGCCGGCACCCTGATCATGATCAGCCACGACCGGGAATTCCTCGACGCCATCACCCAGGTCACCCTGCACATCGACAATGCCAGGCTGGTGCGGTACGGCGGCAACTACAGCGCCTTTGAAGACATGCGGGCCGAGCAGATGCTGTTGCAGCAGTCGGCCATGGCCCGCCAGCAGGAAAAGATCGCTCACCTGCAAAAGTTCATCGACCGATTCAAGGCCAAGGCCAGCAAGGCCAAGCAGGCCCAAAGCCGGGTCAAGGCTCTGGAACGGATGGAAAAGATCGCTCCGGTACTGGCCGACGCCGAATTCAACTTTGAGTTCCATGAACCCCTCAACCTGCCCAATCCGATGCTGTCCATGTCCACCACCAGCATCGGCTACCCGCCCCTGGCGGAGGCGCCGCCGGGCACACCGCCCACGGTCATCGTGCGCAACATCAATCGTTCGGTGCACGCTGGTCAGCGCATCGGCATCCTTGGCGCCAACGGTCAGGGCAAGTCCACCCTGGTCAAGACCATCGCCCGGGCCTTAGCGCCCATCAGCGGCGAAGTCACCGAAGGCCGCGGCCTCAATATCGGCTATTTTGCCCAGCAGGAACTGGACGTGCTGCGGCCCCAGGACACCCCTCTGGAACACATGATTCGCCTCGCCAAGGAAACCATCGCCGCCGGCCGCAGTGGCTATGTGGCGGGCCGGGAGCAGGACCTGCGCAACTTCCTGGGTACCTTCAATTTCAGCAACGATATGGTCAAGCAGCCGGTCGGTACCATGAGCGGCGGCGAAAAAGCGCGCCTGGTACTGTGCATGATCGTCTGGCAACGTCCCAATCTGTTGTTGCTGGACGAGCCCACCAACCACCTGGACCTGTCCACCCGCGAAGCTCTCAGCGTGGCCCTCAACGAATTCGAGGGCACGGTGATGCTGGTCAGCCACGACCGCGCCCTGCTGCGCTCGGTCTGCGACGAATTCTGGCTGGTTTCCCGGGGTGGTATCGAGTCTTTCGACGGCGATCTGGATGATTACCAGCGTTACCTGCTGGATGAAGCCAAACGCAGTCGGGAAGCCGACACCGATTGATTTTCACGGCACCCTACCCAAATGACCATTGATATCCCCAGGGACACACGCACGGAAGCCATCGCTTCCATCGAACGGTATTTTCAGGAAAACATGGAGGAGCGGATCGGCAATGTCACTGCCGGGGCATTGCTGAATTTCTTCCTGGAGGAGATCGGCCCGGTCATCTACAACAAGGCGGTGGCGGATGTGCAGGAGCGCCTACAGACCAGGGTCATGGAACTCGACATCGAGTTTCATGAAGACGAACTTCAGTACTGGCGCAAGTCGGATCGTCAGCGCAAGGGCCGGTGAGCAGGGCGGTGCCCCATGGCTCCGGTCCGGGTAGACCGGAGCCATGATTCAGGAAGGCTGAGCCTTACTTGGCCCCGGGCCTGGCCTCGCGCCGGGCCTTTTTGTGCTCGGCGAATTTCTTCCAGGGCGCCAGGCTCTCCTGGTCGAAAATCTTCTGTTGTTCCGGACTCAGCTTGGCATAAAAGGCTTTCAGTGCCTGGAGGCGGGCGCCCATGTGCTCTTGGCGCTGCTTCATCTGATCCATCATCTTTTCCATGCGTGCCGGCGCGGACAGTTTCTCCAACTCCGCCCAATCGGGACGCATGCCCTCGGCCGGAGGTTGATGGGCTGCGGTCAGGGCCTTCCAGGCTTCCTCCTGGTCGGCATTCAACTTGAGTTTGTCATGGAGGGCCTTGTGGTGGGCGTCGTGCCGCTCCTGCATGCGCTTGTACATTCTGTCGTGACCACCGCCGCCATCGTGACAGGGCATGCCGTATCCGGCTGGGGCATCCTTCTTTGGGGAGGCAGGTTCAGCAGCCTGAGCGGAAAAACCGGCGATCAGCCCCGCCAGGCCGAGAGATAGCAAGGTTCTGGGCAATTTCATGATGAACTCCTTGGGTGGTGATTGACCACGGCAACGATAGCCCGATTGCCCCGATGCCGATAGTCGCTTCAGGTAAGCAGGTGTAAGAAATTATTGCCATTCACCCTTTGCTGTTGGCCAGGTCTTCCTTCAGGGTCCGCGCGGCCTGCCAGAACAGCAGACTGGCCATACCGCCCAGCAGGCCCACCACCAGCATTGAGTAGCGGATCGCCAGGGGGCCATGCATGGCGCCAAAATAGTAATCGTTGAGCAGGCCCACTGTCAGGGGACCCAGGCCCAGGCCCACCATGTTGACCACGAACAGCAGGATGGCTGATGCCGTGGCCCGCATGCGCAACTGCACCAGACCCTGCACCATGGAAAACATCGGTCCCACGTACATGGCGCCCAGGGCGTAGAAGGGGATGAAGCAGAGCAGGGCCAGGGACTGGTCCGGGATCAGGGTGAAACCGACCACGAAGGGGATGGCCAAGGCTGATTGCAGTGCAGGCAGACGCATGTACCAACGGGCATCCCGAGTGCCCATGCGGTCTGCCAGACGCCCCCCAAAATAGGCCCCGAAACAGCCGGCCAGACCGATGATCCAGCCCATGCTGACGCCGATCTCGGTCCAGGGCATGTGGTGCACCCGGGACAGGAAGGTAGGGCCCCAGGTCAGGACGCCATAGCCCGAGAGGGATTGCACCGAGGCGCCGAGGGCGATGAAGACGAAGGCCCGGCGACCCAGCAGGTAGCGGATGACTTCTTTCAGGGGCACGGCTTCTTCACGGATTTCATGGGTCCGATGTTCGGAAAGCCCCCGGGGAACTTCTCGCACCGTCAGGGCCACCAGAACGGCCAGCAGGATGCCCGGCAGGCCCACCACAAGGAAGGCCATGCGCCAGCTGTAGTGGCTCACCAGATAACCGCCGGCGAGGAAGGCGATGGCGGCACCGATATAGACCCCCCAGGCATAGATGGACAGCGCCGTGGCCCGTTTCGACGGCGGAAAATAGTCGGCGATCAGGGAATGGGCCGGTGGGTTGCCACCGGCTTCTCCCACACCCACCAGAACGCGCAGCAGGGACAGCTCGGTAAAATTGCGAGCCATACCGCAGGCGGCGGTCATGGCGCTCCATATGGTCAGCGAAAGCGCGATGATGAACTTGCGGGAGCTGCGGTCGGCCCAGCGGGCGATGGGAATGCCGGCCAGGGTATAGAACACCACGAAGGTGAAACCGGTGAGCAGACCCATGGCGGTATCGGAGACGCCGAACTCCTGCTTGATGGGTTCGATCAGCATGGACAGGATTTGCCGGTCGATGAAATTGAACACATATACCAGGGTCAGTAGGGCCAGCACGTAGTGGGCGTAGGCCGGACTTACTGGCTTTGGAGAGCAGGGGGTGGGTTCTGTCATGGTTGTGTCAATTTCCCGGGGGATGAGCAGGGCCTGTTCGCCGTGCATGTTGGCCTGTTGTATACGGCGCGGATGGGGTCATGCCGCCAGCGTGGTACCCATCATGCCCCGGAGATTCAATCCTCCGGTGGCGGGCGCAAACGGTACTGGGCTCGACCCTCGGGCTCGTGGTAGATGCGGATCAGGATCTCCCCCAGGAGGCCCAGGCCGATCAACTGGGCGCCCATCAGCACCAGCATGATGCCCAACAGCAGCAGGGGGCGGCCGCCGATGGACTCACCAAAGAGCTTGAGTACGCTGAGATAGCCGCAGATTAATAGGCCGGGGACTCCCATCCACAGGCCGGCGCCGCCGAAGGCATGGAGCGGACGATGCAGGTAGCGCAGCATGAATTTCATCAGCAACAGATCGAGGATCACGCGGAAAGTGCGGTCGATGCCGTACTTGCTGACCCCCTTGGTGCGGGCGTGATGGCGCACCGGCACTTCCATGATTTTGGCCCCGGCCTCGAAGGCCAGCACCGGAATGAAACGGTGCAGTTCGCCATAGAGGCGGATGCGGCGGACCAGTTCGGTACGGTAGGCCTTGAGGGCGCAGCCGTAGTCGTGGAGCCTGACGCCGGTCACCTTGGCGATGATGCGGTTGGCGATCATCGACGGGATCTTGCGATTGATGGCCGCATCCTGGCGTTCCTTGCGCCAGCCCGAGATCATGTTGATGTCGCTGCGGGACTCCAGGGTCCGGATCAGCGCCGGGATGTCCAGGGGATCGTTTTGAAGATCCCCGTCCAGGGTCACGGTGTAGCGTCCCTGCACCCCATCGAAGCCCGCCTGTAGTGCGGCGGTCTGGCCGTAGTTGCGCATCAGGTAGCGAGGCTTGAGCCAGTCGGTGCGGGCCGCCAGATCACGCAGCACCCGGGCCGAGTCGTCCTTGGAGCCATCATCCACGCAGATCAGCTCGAAGCTGAAGCCCGAGGGCTCCATGGCCTCGCCGACCCGGGCCACCAGATCGGGCAGGTTTTCTTCCTCGTTGTAGATGGGAATGACGATGGAAACATCGCAGGAAAAGGTATCGGTCATGATCGGGTCTTGTAAGTGCGCCAGCCGTTGCGCAGCGCGAGGATGAGCATGGCGGCGGCCAGCAATGGGTCGAGCAGAGTGTCCCAGAGATTGGGGGATTCCAGCAAGCCGGCGGCCCAGGCCAAAATGTCGATGGTGAGCAGCCACAGCCAGATGGGCTGCCCGCGCCACCAGGCCGCCAGAGCAAAGGCGCCGAAAACAGCCAGCAGGGGCCAGGCTGTGTAGCCCAGGCGGTAGGGATCGAAATCGCCCAGACCCAGGGCCAGGGGATAGAACAAGGCGGCACTGGCGGCGATCAGAGCGGGTCCGCGCCAGCCCAGGGCTTGAGGGGGCCGGCCGGCCAGGCAGAGGACCAGCAGTTGCAGGCTGGTGACGCTGAAGTCGCCCCACAGTCCCCGCAGCATCATGGCCAGGGAAACTCCCTCGCCCAGGGGGGCCAGGCTGAGGATGGCCGGCAGCAGGGCCAGCAGTTTCCAGCGGCCTCTGAAGGGCAGGGCCGCCAGGGCGGCAATCAACAGGGCCTGGGCCAGGAGCGGCATCAGCGCAGCTCCTTCAGCCATCCGGGCGAGAAGCGCAGGTGCTTGATGCGCTCCCGCTTCCAGGTGTAGGCCAGATGGACCATGCCGCTGTCGTCCTGGGCCAGGGCCGGATAGGAGAATTCATCACCGGCGTCACCTTGCTCGATCAGTCGTGGCAGGGACCAGCTTTGCCCCTGGTCGGCGGAAAGGGCCAGGGCCAGGCGGTTGCGGTCGGAGGGCTGGGGATTGTAGGCCAGCAACAGGCGGCCATCGGCCAGGCGCAGCAGGGCGATGCCGGCATTGGGATTGGGCAGTTCGGTGGCAGTGACTGTTGACCAGTGGGCACCGCCATCCGCCGAACGGCTGACGTGGATGCGCTGATGGGAACTACTGTCCCGCAGCAGGGCCAGGGCCTGGTCCTCATCTACGACTGCCACCGTCGGTTGCAAGAGTCCTGTCGTACCGGGCAGTCGCAGCTTGTCCCGGACCCGGCCCTGGTGGTCGAGGCGCAGCCATTCGGCATGCTTGGTGATGAACTCATGATAGACGGGCAGAGCCACCCCCCCATCGGCCAGGGCCAGGGGGGCGCCGCGCACCAGGGTGGACAGGTTCCAGAAGGGGGAGGTGATCAGCCGCCGGGACGAAGACCAGTGCTGGCCCTCATCATCGGACTGGATATGGTTGATGGCGCTGCCGGCCCAGCCGCCGTAGGCCACGCTGACAAACCAGAGATGCAGGATGCCGTTTCCGTCTTTCCAGAGCACCGGATTGCCCAGCTTGCGCAGCCGGCGGGCGCTGGCCTGCTGGGCCGCTTGCCGCTGGACGACAGCCTGAGGTTCGCCCCAGCCTCGGCCATCGAAGATCGAGAAGAGAATGGCCACATCCTCGGCCCCTTCGCGGCTGCCGGCGAACCAGGCGGCAGCGATGCGCTCCTCTCCCAGAGAGGTCAGGCTGACGCTGTGGGCGCTGGCCCGGGAACTGGGCAGCAGACGGGTTTCGAGGGGCAGCAACTGGGTGCCGGGGTGGACCAGGGGCAGGGGGCCGGTGGCCGGCAGGAAGCGGGGCGGGGCCGGGGGCGGCAGCCAGCGGGGTGCAGACAGGAGCAGGGCCAGCAGGAACAGGCCCGGAGGCAGCCAGCGCTGGCCGGCCAGTGCCGCCAGACGTTTCAAGGCGCCATCTCCAGCACCTGAATGGTGGACATCAGCGGTATCGGGGAGCGGCCGTTCCAGGCCAGTTGCCAATCGGCCCGGGTCGTCCCCTGGCGGGCGAAACGGATGCCGGAGCCGGCGGAGCTGAGGGTCTGGAACGCCATGACCGGTCGGGCCGAGCGGCCCAGGGCCTGCAACTGCCGGTCGAGCTGGGGCCTGTCCTCGGCCCGCAGGGTGAGCAAGGTACCGGGCGTCAGATCGGTGGCGGCCAGCCGATCCATCTGACTGGTCTGGCGCTGGGCCCGGCCGCTGAGCAGGGGCAGCAGGGCCGGCTGGGGACCGGCGAAGAGAATGACCGGGCGCTGCCGGGCCAGATCCACCAGGGAGGTTGGCACGGCATTGACGCCAAGACAGGGGAAAGCCAGACCCCAGGCCACGGCCCAGAGCAGGGCGGTACTCGCGATCAGCCCCCGGGGCGTGCATTCCCGCCGCCACCAGAGAATCAGGAACACCGACAGGACTATCGCCAGGGGTAGCCAGCCCCCCAGTTGCCAGCGCCATAGCAGCAGGGCCAGGGCAGTGGCGAGCAGGGCCGGCACCAGACTGCCCAGGCGCCGGGTCCAGGCTGGCACGGTGCCGGCCTTCAGGGCCAGGGCGGCCAGCAGGGCCAGGGCGGGCAGGGAGCCGATCAGATAGCGTTCGAAGCTGCGTATGAAAAAGAAGGGCAGCAGGGTGAACAGCAGCCACAGCCCCAGGAAGCGGGTTTCAGCCCGATGGCGGCGCTGCCACAGGCCATGGAAGGCAATGAAGCTCCAGGGCAGAGCCAGGGTGAGGATGCCGATGGCTGCGTCCGGCGACAGCGCCATCAGTTGCCGGGCCTCCAGTTCGTCCCGGGCGGCGGCGGCCAGTTGGGCGCCGTAGTGCTGACGCACATGGAGATACCAGTAGAGGGGCAGGGCCAGGGCAGCCGCCAGGGCCAGGGCGTGGGTTTCCCAATGGCGGACCAGGGCGCTACGGGACTCCGGACGGGTGAACCACAGGGCCAACAGGCCGCCGCCGCAGGCCACCAGGGCGATGGGGCCCTTGGTCAGCAAGGCACCACTGATCAGGACCGCGGCCCCCAGCAGCAGGACGGGCCGGCGCCGATCCAGCCAGCCCAGATACAGACAGAAGGCGGAGATGGAGAGGGCGGCCACGGGCACGTCCAGCATCAGGCGACGGGATTCCGAGGCCATGCCGCTCATGCCCAGCAGCACCCCGGCAGCCAGCAGGCCCGTGCCCAGGGAACCGCCGAGACGCTTGCCCAGCCAGGCGGTGCAGCCCAGGAGGAGCAGGGCGAAGGCCACGGTGATGCCCCGGGCGGCCACCAATGATGGGCCGAAGCCTTCGTAACTCAGGCGTCCCAGCCAGTAGAGCAAAGGGGGTTTTTTCAGGCGCGGGGCACCGTCGATGAAGGGTACCCACCAGGCATCCCGCTGCATCATTTCCAGGGGAATGCGCAGGCCCAGCAGGTATTCGTCCTTGCCGGTGAGCCCCGTGGCCTCCCAGATGCCCCAGCCCAGGAGCAGGAGGGCCAGCAGGAAGAAGGGGAAAAGGCGCCCAAGGGTCAAGCGCCACCCCTGATGATGAAACCCGTCACCCCGGCGCAAGCCGGGGTCCAGATCGGCGGCCCACTGGATTCCGGCCTTCGCCGGAATGACGAGGCGGGTGTTTGTAAGGTTCCACGAAATTGTTCCGTGTTTTCCATTACGTTAAGCCGCATTGGCCCAGGGGGCCAGGAACTCCGGCCCCTGGAGCAACAGGGTGCCCGAGCGACCGGGAATCTCCCCCAGCCTCACCTCGTGGCGGGGGAGCTTGGCTGGATCCAGGCTGTTTCTGACGGCGTTGAGACTGACCAGCTCGTAGCCCTGGGCCTTCCAGCCCGCCAGTAGTCGATCGAATACCGGCATCAGCTTCATGCCTTCCAGTTCGGCGTGAAGGGTGAAGACATGGCCGTTGGCCGTCGGCTCCCGGGTCAGCTCCAGCAGGCGCTCATGGACATTGCTTTCGTTCACGCCGTCCGCCCCGATCAATTCGTCCAGGGTGGGCAGGGTGGTGGGCAGTTGCGGGCATTGCACCACCTCGCCATTCCAGACCGGGATGAAGGGACGCGTGCCCCGGCAATCGGAGGCGTGGCTGAGACCCAGGCGCTGGGTCAGGCGCAGGGCATGGGGATTCATCTGCCAGCCGGCGGCGCCATGGGTCCGGGGCTCGTCGCCGAAGACCTGGCGAAAACGGTCCACGGCTTTTTTCATTTCCGCTTCGGTCCAGGCCATGTCGGCCTTGCTTACCTGGTCCTGCCAGGCCACATGGTCCCAGCAATGGATGCCCACTTCATAGCCGGAATCCCGCACGCCCCTCAGGATGGCGGCGCAGCGGCGGCCGATGTCCGGCCCCGGCAGCAGGGTGCCGTACATCAGGGTCCTGAAACCATAGTGGGAAACCACCGAGGTGCGGGACACCTTTTTCATGAAGCCGGGCCGGAATATCCGTTTGATGGCGCGGCCGGTGTGGTCGGGACCGAGGGAAAACAGGAAGGTGGCCTGGGCGCCGAAACGGCGCAGGGTCTCCACCAGCCGGGGCACGCCGATCAGGGTGCCCCGGTAGGTATCGACATCGATCTTGAGCGCGAGCTGGGGCATCGACAGGGATGCCTCAGTCCATCAGCTTGCGGGCTTGGGCCACGTCGCCCCGATAGGCTTCGAAGATGCCGCGCAGGGCGTCCTCGAATTTCACCTGGGGCGCCCAGTCCAGATCGGCCATGGTATTGGTTATTTTCGGAACCCGATGCTGGGTGTCCTGATAGCCGCTGCCGTAGTACTCGGCGGAGGTGGTCTCCAGCACCTTGACCTTGGCGGCGGACTCGGCGTATTCGGGATACTGTTTGGCCAGATCCAGCATCAGGGTGGCCAGTTCGCGGATGGAGTAGTTGTTGCCGGGATTGCCGATGTTGTAGATCTTGCCGTTGGCGACATCATCCTTGTTGGCGATGATCTTCATCAGGGCGTCGATGCCGTCGGTGACATAGGTGAAGGCGCGCTTCTGGGCGCCGCCATCCACCAGCTTGATGGGCTCGCCCCGCACGATGTGGCCGAGGAACTGGGTGATCACGCGGCTCGATCCTTCCTTCGGGGTGTGGATGGAATCCAGGCCCGGGCCGATCCAGTTGAAGGGGCGGAACAGGGTGTATTGCAGGCCCTCCTGCTGGCCGTAGGCGTGGATCACCCGGTCCATCATCTGCTTGGCGCAGGCATAGATCCAGCGCGGCTTGTTGATGGGGCCGTAGACCAGGGGGGAATTTTCAGGATCGAATTCCGGGTCCTGGCTCATGCCATAGACCTCGGAGGTGGAGGGGAAGATCACCCGCTTTCCGTACTTCACGGCCTGGCGCACGATGGGCAGGTTGGCCTCGAAGTCCAGTTCGAACACCCGCAGGGGTTCCTTGACGTAGGTGGCCGGGGTGGCGATGGCCACCAGGGGCAGGATCACGTCGCACTTCTTGACGTGGTACTCGATCCACTCCTTGTTGATGGTGATGTCGCCCTCGAAGAAATGAAAGCGGGGATTGCCCATCAGATCGGCGACCCGTTCGGAGTTCATGTCCATGCCATGGACCTCCCAGTCGGTGGTCTCCATGATGCGCTGGGACAGATGGTGGCCGATGAAGCCATTGACGCCGAGGATGAGGATTTTTTTCATAATGGTCAGACCAGGGGAATCGGGTTTTGGCCGAGGCGGGCCGGCAGGGAGATCGGAGGAATCGCTTTGCCGTCCAGTTCAAGCGCAAGAATTTTAACCACGCCGCCGTCTCCACAGCGGGCGAATAGATGGCTTTCGTCGGCGTATAGCACCGGTTGTCCGGCCAGTCCCCGGCTAACCGGCTGGGAGAGGCTGCGGGTGACGACAATGCGGTGGTCCCCCAGCTCGAAAAAGGCTCCCGGGTAGGGAGGGGCCACGGCACGGATCAGGTTGTGGACAGCGGCGGCAGGCTGGCTCCAGTCGATTTGGCCGTCCTCGGGCTTGCGACCGCCGAAATAGCTGCCGGTGGCGAGATCGGGCATGACGTGGGGGGCGCTGCCGGCCAGCAGGTCGGGCAGCACCCGGTCCAGAGCCATTTCTGCTGCCAGGGTGACCTTGTGGAAGACATCGCCGGCCGTATCGTCGGGAAGGATAGGCACCGCCTGCTGGGCGACGATTTCCCCAGCGTCGGGCTTTTCCACCATGCGGTGCAGGGTGGCGCCGGTTTCCCGTTCGCCGTGCAGCACTGCCCAGTTCACCGGCACCCGGCCCCGGTACTTGGGCAGCAGGGAACCGTGCATGTTGTAGCCGCCCCGGATGGGGAGCGCCAGCAGGGCGGGCTTGAGCATCAGCCGGTAGTAGAAGGAGAACAGGAAGTCCGGCGCCAGGGCCTGGAGGCGGGCGATGAATTCCGGGGTGTTGGGGTCCTCCGGCATGGCCACGGGGATGCCGTACTCCTTCGCCACATCGGCGGCACGCTCGAACCAGATATTTTCGGTGGGGCTGTCCTGGTGAGTCACCACCAGGGCCACGTCCACCCCGTGGGCCAGCAGCACCCTGAGGCAGCGGGCACCCACGTTGTGGTAGGCAAAGACGACGGCGCGGGTCATTCCGTTTTTTCCAGGACAGCCTCGATCAGGTAGCGGGGGCGATGCCTCACCTGCTGATACACCCGGCCCACATATTCCCCCAGCAGGCCGATGCCGAAGAGGGTCAGGCCGATCAGGAAGAAGGCCAGGGCGAAAAGGGTGAACAGCCCCTCGGCTTCCGGGCCCAGGATCAGGCGGCGGGCGATCAGCAGCAGGAACAGGGCTGCCGAGCCCAGGGAGACCAGAATGCCCAGCATGGAGAACCATTGCAGGGGCACCAGGGAGAAGCCGGTCATCAGGTCGAAGTTGAGGCGGATCAGGCTGTAGAGGGAATACTTGGACTCGCCGGCGGCCCGTTCCTCGTGCTCCACCACCACCTCGGTGGGATGGCGGGCAAAGGTGTAGGCCAGGGCCGGGATGAAGGTGCTGACTTCCTTGCAACTGTTGATGGCATCCACCACGCTGCGGGAATAGGCCCGCAGCATATTGCCCTGGTCGGTGATCTTGATGCGGGTGATCTTCTCCCTCAGCCGGTTCATGGCCTTGGAGGCCCAGGTGCGGAACAGGCTGTCCTGGCGCTTGCGGCGGATGCTGCCCACATAGTCGTGGCCCTCCCGCATCTTGGCGATCAGCTTGCCGATCTCCTCCGGAGGATTTTGCAGATCCGCATCCAGGGTGACGATGATCTGCCCCCGGGCATGCTCGAAACCCGCCATGATGGCCATGTGCTGGCCAGCGTTGGCAGCCAGCAGGATGGCCCGGGTCACGTCGGGCCGGCGCTCGAACTGTTCCCGCAGCAGAGCGGCGGAGCGGTCCCGGCTGCCGTCATTGACGAAGAGGACCTCGTAGGCTGCGCCCAGAGCGTCCAGGGCCGGGTAGAGCCGGTCGAAGAGGTTCTGGAGCCCGGCTTCCTCGTTGTAGACCGGGATGACGACGGAGATTTCGGGTGTGCTCATGGTTCAGCGCTGGAGTGCGTTTGTCAGGGCCTGGCAGACGCGATCCACGTCGCTGTCCTCCATGGCCGGGAACAGGGGAAGTGTAACGGTGCGGGCGCCCACATTCTCCGCCTGGGGGAACTGGCCGGCCTTGAAACCCAGGTTCCGGTAGAGACTGAACAGATGCAGGGCCGGGTAATGGACGCCGACGCCGATGCCCTGGTCCTTCATGGCGGCGATGAAGGCGCCCCGGTCGGTGCCCGGGGGCAGCAGGGGCTGGAACATGTGCCAGTTGGAGTTGCTGAAGTCGGCGGGTGGCAATGCCAGGCCCAGGGTCGGATCGATCTTCTCGAAGTAGCGCCGGGCCAGCTGGCGGCGGCGTTCGGTGAATTCATCCAGATGTTTCAGCTGACCCAGGCCCACGGCGGCGGCCACGTCGGTCAGGTTCCACTTGCCTCCCAGCACGTCCACGTCCATGCCGCCGTCCGGGAAACGCTGCACCCCTTGCAGGCGCAGGCGCTCGCAGAGGCCGGCGTCCACGTCCGCCGGCAGCACCAGGGCGCCGCCCTCGGTGGTGGTGAGGTTCTTGTTGGCGTGGAAGCTGAAGGCAACGAAGTCTCCCGTGCTGCCGATCGGCCGGCCTTTCCAGGAGGCGCCGAAGGACTGGGCCGCATCCTCCACCACCCGCAGTTGGTGGGTATGGGCGATGGCGTAGAGCCGGTCCCGGTCCACCGGCAGGCCTGCCAGGTCCACCGGGATGATGGCCCGGGTTCGGGCAGTGATTGCAGCCTCCACCCGATCCAGGTCGATGTTGCGGGTAGCGGGGTCGATATCCACCAGCACCGGCGTCGCACCCACTTCCAGGATCACGTTGGCGGTGGCGACCCAGGTCAGGGGCGTGGTGATCACTTCGTCGCCAGCCTGGATGTTCGCCAGACGCAGGGCCACTTCCAGGGCTGCCGTGCCGGAATTGAAGGCGCGCACCGGACGGCCGCCGCAGAGTACCGAGAGCGCTGATTCGAAGGCCTGCACCTTGGGGCCGCTGGTGATCCAGCCAGAGCGCAGTACCTCGGTGACGCTGGCAATGGTTGCCTCGTCGATGGAGGGGCGCGTGAAGGGAAGGAAATCCGTATTCACGATTTCGCCACCAATACCACGCCGATGATGATGAAGCCGATGCCCAGCATCTTCTGCATGACCAGGGCCTCGCCGAACCAGTAGTGGGCCACCAGGGCATTGATCACATAGCCGATGGACAGCATCGGGTAGGCGATGCTCACCGGAACCCGGGACAGGGCCATGATCCAGACCACCAGGCTCACCGCGTAGCAGACCATGCCCCCCATGATGTAGGGCTGAAAGGCGATCTTCATCCCGATCGGTATGAGATTGTCCAGATGGAAATCGAAATGTCCCACCACATTGGTACCGGCCTTGAGCAGCAACTGGGCGGCGGCGTTGAGCAGTACGCCGGTGAGGATCAGGGTGAAGGCGATGGGGGTCATGGCATCCTGGTGTCGGGGCTGGCGGTGTGGGGCGGTTTCCGGGAAATCACATAGCGCCCGTCACGATCGATTTCCTCCATGGGCAGGCCCTCGGCCACGAGCTTGTCGAATTCCTCGATGGGCATGATGGCATAGGCCTCACTGTCGATCAGCCAGCGCTGCTTGAATTCAGCCACGGTGGGTATGCCCTTTCCAGGCTCCCGGTCCAGACCGAAAGCCATTTCGCCCCGGAACTGGACCAGGGTCAGGGTGCGCTTGAGATAGAAGGGCAGGGTCTGTTCGTAGCTGAGGACACTGTAGAAGGGCAGTCCAGGGGCTAGCTTGGGGGCGACGCGCAGCGCCAGCTCCTTGCTGGAACTGTAGGGAGAGAGCTGGCCGTGACCCTGGAGTATGGCGCTACCGGACAGCAGTCCGGCCATCCCCAGCATGACCAGGGCGGATACTTTGCGCTCCTTCCAGGCCAGCAGGGCTGCCCCCGCCAGTCCCAGCACAAAAACCACGGCGGCAGTGGTCAGCCAGAAGGTCAGCCCCTGGACCATGGCCGGGGAATAGTCCTTGTCCTGCCAATGGGCCACCCGGGGTGCCAGGATCAGGGCGGTCAGCGCCAGGGGCATCAGCGCGGCCAAATGAAGCAGCAGGGCACGGCGGGAAAGTTCGGCCAGGTGTCGACCTCCCAGCAGGGCCATGGCCGGCAGTATCGGCAGAATATAGGGAGGCAGCTTGGAACTGGACAGATTGAAGAAACCAAAGGTCACGACCACCCAGATCACCAGGAAACGCAGAGGCTGAAAGGGGCTGCTTTCCTCGTACCGCCAGGATTTGAACAGGCTGTGAAGCAGCATCAGGGTCCAGGGCAGGGCGCCTGCCGCATAGACATAGAGGAAATACCAGCCGGGCTGACTGCGGCGATGGACCGTGGTCAGGAAGCGTTCGAAGTGCTCATGGATGAAAAAGAAACGGGGGAATTCCGGATTGGCGACGGAAACGGCCATGAACCAGGGCGCCGCGATGGCCAGAAACAGGGCCAGCCCGGAAAGGGGGGCGAGCTTTTTCCAGGGGGATAAATCCCGATTCAACAGGGAATAGGCCACCAAGGTGCCGCCGGTCAGCACCAGGGCCACCAGTCCCTTGGACAATACCGCCAGGGCCAGGGCCGCCCAGGCCGTCAGCATCCAGCGCCGACTGGCCCGGGTATCGGGCTGCTGGGCCAGGATGAATCCGGTCCAGGCCAGTTGCAAAAAGAACGAGAGCCCCATATCCAGAGTGAGGACATGGGCCATCGTTCCATAGAACAGGGTCCCGGCCAGGATGGCCGCGGCCAGGTGTCCGGCCCGGGGCCCCCACAAGCGGCGGCCGGTGTACCAGGCCAGCAGGATGCCAAGGAAGCCGGTCAGGGCGGGCCAGAGCCTGGCAGTCCATTCATCCTCACCCAGCAGTTCGTAGCCGGTGGCGGTGGCCCAGTATTGCAGGGCCGGCTTTTCGAAATACTTCAGGTCGTTGAGACGGGGGGTCAGCCAATCGCCGCTGGCCACCATTTCCCGGGGAATTTCCGCATAGCGCCCCTCGTCGGGGCGGATCAGAGCCCGCTGATCCAGGGTGCCGAACCAGACTGCGAAAAGAGCAATCCAGAGTATCCAGGCCAGGCGGCGGGTGTTCATGGTGTCGGCTTTTCCACGATCAGGGCCGCCACCACGGCCCGGCCCTCGCTGGTGAGGATGTGATAGGTGCGGCAGGCGGCGGCGGTGTCCATCACCTCCACGCCGATGCGGGCCTCGATCAGGGGGCGCAGCAGGGCCGGTGAGGGAAAGCGCTGGCGCAGGCCGGTGCCCAGCAGCACCACGTCGCATTGGAAATCCAGCAGGGGCAGCAGGTGCTCGGTCTGGAGATCCTCCGGCCGGGCCACGGGCCAGGTGTCGTCCAGTTGCAAGGGGGTGATGATCAGACTGTGTTCCAGGCGTCTGCCGTTCACAGACACATAACCCGGCCCCTGGCCGGTGATGGCGTATTGTCCGACGGTGATCTTGGGATGCAGTTTCATGGAAGAAAACGCCGCAAAAAAGAAGCGCCGCAGTCGTTTGATTGCGGCGCAGCAAGGGCTTGAGTAAGATTATACCCTTTGCCGGTGGCCGCCTTGTGCCGCTTCCGGCCCATCGCATCCCAAAGGAATCCTCGACATGCAACCGGTATTGAAGTCCGCCAAGCTCGCCAATGTCTGCTATGACATCCGGGGACCGGTCCTGGCCCGGGCCAGGCAGATGGAGGAGGACGGGCACCGGGTGATCAAGCTGAATATCGGCAATCTGGCTCCCTTCGGCTTCGAGGCGCCGGAGGAGATCGTCCAGGACGTGATCCGCAACCTGCCGGACTCTTCGGGCTATTCCGACTCCAAGGGCCTGTTCGCCGCCCGCAAGGCGATCATGCACTACACCCAGCAGAAGCACATCGCCGGGGTGGGCATCGAGGATATCTACATCGGCAACGGCGCCTCGGAACTGATCGTGATGGCCATGCAGGCCCTGCTCAATCCGGGGGACGAGGTGCTGGTGCCGACACCCGACTATCCCTTGTGGACGGCGGCGGTGACCCTGGGCAGCGGCACGCCGCGCCATTACCTCTGCGACGAGGCATCGGACTGGCTGCCGGACCTGGCCGACATCCGCTCCAAGATCGTGCCCACCACCCGGGCCATTGTGCTGATCAACCCCAACAATCCCACCGGCGCCCTCTATCCGGTGGAACTGCTGCGGGAAATCATCGAAATTGCCCGCACCCACGATCTGATCATCTTCGCCGACGAGATCTACGACAAGGTGCTCTACGATGGCAACGTCCATACCTCCATCGCCTCCCTGGCGGACGATGTGCTGTTCGTGACCCTGAACGGCCTGTCCAAGAACTACCGGGCCTGCGGCTTCCGCTCCGGCTGGATGGTGATTTCCGGCGAGAAGCGTCATGCCCAGGACTACATCGAGGGCCTCAACATCCTGGCCTCCATGCGCCTGTGCTCCAATGTGCCGGGCCAATTCGCGATCCAGACCGCCCTGGGCGGGTATCAGAGCATCAACGACCTGGTGGTACCCACCGGTCGCCTCTGCCGCCAGCGGGATCTGGCCCACCAACTGCTGACCGACATTCCCGGCGTCACCTGCGTCAAGCCCAAGGCCGCCCTCTATCTCTTTCCCCGACTGGATCCCAAGCTCTACCCGATTGCCGATGATCAGCAGTTCATCCTGGAACTGCTGGAGTCGGAGCGGGTCCTGCTGGTCCAGGGCAGCGGTTTCAACTGGCCCCATCCGGATCATTTCCGCGTGGTCTTCCTGCCCCACGAGGACGACCTGCGGGAAGCCATCGGCCGCATCGCCCGCTTCCTGGAGAACTACCGCAAGCGCCACGGCACCTGAGAAGCGTCGAGGGCAAGGACTCGCCCGCGCACTTTTCACCTCTCACTCATCACTTCTCACTGAACTATGAAACCTATTAATGTCGGCCTTCTTGGCATCGGTACCGTCGGTGGCGGCACCTACACTGTCCTCACTCGCAACGAGGCGGAAATCACCCGCCGTGCCGGTCGTCCCATCCGCATCACCAAGGTGGCGGACAAGAACCTGGCCCTGGCCAAGGAAGTGACCGGGGGCCAGGTGGCCCTCACCGACGATGCCTTCTCCGTGGTGACGGACCCCGAGATCGACATCGTGGTGGAACTGATCGGCGGCTACGGCATCGCCAAGGAACTGGTGCTGAAGGCCATCGAGAACGGCAAGCATGTGGTGACCGCCAACAAGGCCCTGCTGGCGGTCCATGGCACCGAGATCTTCGCCGCCGCCCAGAAGAAGGGCGTGATGGTGGCCTTCGAGGCCGCCGTGGCCGGGGGCATCCCCATCATCAAGGCGGTACGGGAAGGCCTGGCGGCCAACCGCATCCAGTGGATCGCCGGCATCATCAACGGCACCACCAATTTCATTCTTTCCGAAATGCGGGACAAGGGCCTGCCCTTCGACACGGTGCTCAAGGAAGCCCAGCGTCTGGGCTACGCCGAGGCAGATCCCACCTTCGACATCGAGGGCGTGGATGCAGCCCACAAGATCACCATTCTTTCCGCCATCGCCTTCGGCATCCCGGTCCAGTTCGACAAGGCCCACGTGGAGGGTATCAGCAAGCTGGAGGCCGAGGATATCAAGTACGCTGAGCAGCTCGGCTACCGCATCAAGCTGCTGGGCATCACCAAGCGCCGCGCAAACGGCATCGAGCTGCGGGTCCATCCCACCCTGATTCCGGCTCGGCGCCTGATCGCCAACGTGGAAGGGGCCATGAACGCGGTGCTGGTCCAGGGCGATGCCGTGGGCTCCACCCTCTACTATGGCAAGGGCGCCGGTGCCGAACCCACCGCCAGCGCGGTGATCGCTGACCTGGTGGATGTGACCCGGATGCATACCGCCGATCCAGAGAACCGGGTGCCCCACCTGGCCTTCCAGCCCGACGCCATGGCCGACACGCCCATCCTGCCCCTGGCCGAGGTGGAGACCGCCTACTATCTGCGCCTGCGAGTGGAAGACAAGGCCGGTGTCCTGGCCGACGTGACCCGCATCCTGGCCGATGCGGGGATTTCCATCGATGCCCTGTTGCAACGGGAACCCGGCGAGGGCGAGGCCCAGACCGACATCATCATCCTGACCCATGTCTGCCAGGAAAAGCAGGCGGATGCCGCCATCGCCAGGATCGAGGCCCTGCCGGTGGTGAAGCGCAAAGTCATCCGGCTGCGGCTGGAAGAGCTGGACAAGTGAGTTCAACTGAGGGCCGCCCCCGGCGGCCCTCGTCATTGCCGAACCGGTACCCGAGAATCGGAGCACCGGGCGGTTCCGGCTCAATCGGGCCGGAGGTGGGCCACCCAGATCAAGCGATCCACTGCAACCCCCAGGCTTCGAGCCCGACCGACCGGTTACGGGGATCTGCTTGTCCCGCGCCAGTATCCAGAGGTAGTCCGGATCGGAGCCGATTACCCTTGGCTGGCTCCTCCAGTCCCAACGGCTCACTTCTGGAAGACGAAATTCCAGGAGAAGCTTAAACAGGGGCCGGCAAGGAAAAGCATATGGGTTCCCCATTCAGCGTAAGGCATCACGCTGGTACCGAATGGGTCGCTTTTCCCGGATCAGCGCTGTCATCCCAATTGCGTTCCTGAGCCGTATTCTGGTTGTTGCGACGCAATATAAACACGAACAAGGATATACCTGTCTGTTCAGGCCGGTGATTGCGCCATTTGGCAAATGTTCGTTGCGGCGCAAATGTGAGTTGCCGGGGCAGGACCCAGTGCGCTAGATTCGATCAAGTTTTGGAATAGACGTCGGGCGTCTGGGGGCTCCCCGTCGGCGTTGCCCCAGGATGAACGATTTGATCCGGGCCATGTTCATCCATCAATTTGAGAGCCAAAAATGTCCGTGACGAATGTCGATGTCGAAGCCCACGTCAAGGCGATGGTGGGCCGTGAGTATGGTCGCGTCTATGCCTGGGATCCGGTCAATCAGCCCATGATCCGCCAATGGTGCGAGGCCATGGGCAACAAGAGCATCCTCTATCACGATCCCGCATTCGCCGCCAAGTCCATCCATGGCGGACAGGTGGCGCCGCCGACGATGATGCAGGCCTGGACCCTGGCCGGCGTCAATGGCGAGTCGCCCCCCGGTTCCAGCACGGTGAACCCCTACGAGGCGGTGGAGTTCCTGACCAACAATGGCTTTCCGGTCAATGTGGCGGTCAATTCGGAGCATGAGTATTTCCGCTACCTGCGCTTGGGGGAGTCCCTGTGCTTCACCTCCATGCTTGAGTCGGTCAGTGAATTGAAGCGCACGGCCCTGGGGACCGGGTATTTCGTCACCAATCTGATGACCTTCATGACCACCGAGGGCGAGAAGGTGGGCACCATGCGCTTCCGTCTCTTCGTCTATCGGCCCCATCAGGTGCCTGACGAGGCAGAATCCAAAGCGGAGCAGCCGGCCGAAGCCCAGCCCCGTCGTCCCCATCCCGGCATCAGCCAGGACACCCGGTTCTTCTGGGACGGCCTGAAGGAAGGCAGGCTGCTGATCCAGAAATGCAGCGCTTGCGGCGAATTGCGCCATCCGCCCGGTCCGACTTGCCCCCATTGCCATTCCTTCAAATGGGAGGCAATCCAGGCCAGTGGCCGGGGCATCATTCATTCCTTTGTGGTGATGCATCATCCCCAGGTGGCGGGGATCGAAAGCCCCAACCCGGTATTGCTGGTGGAACTGGAGGAGGGCACCCGCCTGGTGGCGGGCCTGGCGGGGATCAAGTATTCCGAAGTGCAAATAGGTATGCCGGTGCAGGTGGAGTTCCTGCGGACGGATGAAGAATTGGTTGTGCCGGTGTTCCGGCCCATTTGAGGGAGCTATAGATGGATTTCACTTTCAGCGAAGAGCAGCGTGCCATTGCCGATCTGGCGACCAGCGTATTTTCGGACTATTGCGCCGACGACCAGATGCAGAAGTACGACAACAGCGGCGCTGCCTACAACGCCGACCTGTGGCAACAGCTACAGGAGACCGGCCTGGTTTCCCTGATCGTCGCCGAGGAAGATGGCGGCACGGGCCTGGGGATGGTGGAGTTGATGCTGACCCTGGAGCAGCAGGGCCGCTTCGTGGCACCGGTGCCCCTGTGGTCCACCCAGCTGGCGGCGGTGGCCATCTCCCGTTTCGGCGCGGCGGGGGCCAAGTCGGCTTGGCTGGCTGATCTGGTCAGCGGCGCCAAGCTGGCCAGCGTGAATCTGGAGGGGCTCATTTCCAGTCGTGGACTCTCCCTGAAGGCCGAGCAGACCTCGGCCGGCTGGCGCCTGCAGGGCCGGGCGGTGGCCGTTGCCCTGGCCGAACAGTCCGCCGTGGCGCTGTTGCCGGCCCAGACGGCGGGTGGGGTGCGCCTCTTCGCGGTGGACCTGTCCCTGCCGGGCATCGGCAAGATGGCCGGGATGTTGACCCACAACGAGCCGGCGGCGGACTTGACGTTTACCGGTCTGGAATTGCCGGCGGATTCGGCCCTGGCACCGGAAGCCCTGGCCTGGCTGGAGCCCCGGGTGGTGGCCTGTCTGGGCGCGCTGCACCTGGGCGTGGCGCGGGAAGCGCTGACCCGGGTGGTGGCCTATACGACAGAGCGGGTGCAGTTCGGCCGTCCCATCGCCTCTTTCCAGGCCATCACCCAGAAGACCGCCGACTGCCTGATCGACGTGGAGTCCCTGCGTTCCACCCTCTGGCAGTTGTGCTGGCGCCTGGATGCCGGCCTGGATGCGGTGGGCGCGGCCGGCGCGGTCAAGGTATGGGCCTGCGATTGCGGTTATCACGTCACCCACGCCGCCCAGCACATGCATGGCGGCATCGGGGTGGACCTGAGTTACCCGATCCATCGCTTCACTCTTTGGAGCCGTGCCCTGGAAATGACCTTTGGCGGCAAGCCGGCCCAACTGGCCGCTCTGGGGCAATGGCTGGCCAGTCCGGAGGCCCACGGGGTCGAGCTATGAGTTGGACCGAAACCCGGCGCTTCGACGCGGTGAGCGTTGGCGAGGAGTTGCCGACGCTGGATATTCCGATCTCCGTGCGGCAGATCGTTTCCTGCGCCATCGCCACCCGCGATTACCAGAACGTGCATCACGATCTGGAGGCCACCCGGGCCCTGGGTTCCCCCAACATTTTCATGAACATCCTCACCACCGGGGGCCTGGTGGAGCGTTACCTGGGCGAATGGGCCGGTCCGGAGGCAATGTTCCGCAAGGTGGCCATCCGCCTGGGGGCACCCAACTACCCCGGGGATACCATGACCATGAGTGCCAAGGTGACCGCCAAGGGTGATGCCGATCGCACCCTCGAACTGGATGTGACGGGGCGCAATTCCATCGGCAACCACCTGATGGCCACCGTGGTTCTGGCCCTGCCTAACTGAGGATGGGATAAGCGATGAGCAAACATCCCCTCTCCCGGCGCGTGGCCATCGCAGGCATCGGTGCCACGGAGTTCTCCAAGAACTCCGGGCGCACCGAATTGCACCTGGGCATGGAGGCGGTACTGGCGGCCCTGGCGGATGCGGGCATCGACCCCGCCGAGGTGGATGGTCTGTCCACCTACACCATGGACAATGTGCCCGAGCGGGAAATATTCCGCCTGCTGGGCGGCAAGAACCTGAAGTTCTTCAGCCGCACCCATGAAGGTGGCGGCGCGGCCTGTGCTCCCCTGCTGCATGGGGCCATGGCCATCCACAGCGGCGTCGCCGAGGTGGTGGTCTGCTATCGGGCCATGAACGAGCGTTCCTGGTACTGCTTTGGCTCCGGCGTCGCCGACTGGCCTGCCAGCCCCAATGTCGAGTCGGTGCATTTCGGCTGGTACATCCCCCACGGCCTGGTATCCCCGGCTTCCTGGATCGCCATGGCGGCCCGCCGCTACATGCACGACTTCGGTGTCACCAGCGAGGATTTCGGTCGGGTTGCCGTGGCGGCCCGGGATTTCGCCGCCACCAACCCCAAGGCCTTTTTCTACGGCAAGCCCCTGACTCTGGAAGAGCATCAGGCTTCCCGCTGGATTGTCGAACCTCTGCATCTCTACGATTGCTGCCAGGAATCCGACGGTGCCGTGGCCGTGGTGCTGGTTTCCGCCGAGCGGGCCCGGAGCCTGAAGCAGAAGCCGGTGCTGATCGCTGCCGCGGCCCAGGGTATGACGGACGACCAGCAGAGCGTGACCTCCTACTACCGCAAGGACATCACGGCCCTATCCGAGATGCGCCTGGTGGCAGACCAGCTTTACGCTATGGCCGACCTGAAGCCCGAAGATATCCAGACGGCGGTGCTCTATGATCATTTCTCTCCCTTCATCCTGCCCCAGCTGGAGGTCTTCGGCTTCTGCCAGCGGGGCGAGGCCAAGGACTTCGTCCGGGCCGGTGAGCACAGTCGCAGCGGAAGCCTGCCCATCAACACCAACGGTGGCCAACTGGGCGAAGCCTATATCCATGGCTTGAACGGTGTGGCGGAAGGGGTGCGCCAGTTGCGCGGCACTTCCGTCAACCCGGTGGCCAATGTCAAAAATGTGGTGGTCTCCGCCGGCAGCGGCGTGCCCACCAGCGGTTTAATCCTGTCCTCCGAATGAGGTCTTAGCTATGTACACAAACCTGTCCCCCGAACAAGAAGCCCTGAAGCAGGAAATCCGGGCCTATTTCGCCCGGTTGATGACGCCCGAGGCCAAGTCGCTGCTGCATGACTACAAGAACCCGGCCCGGCTCCAGGAATACAAGCGTCAGGTGCGCCAGATGGGCAAGGACGGCTGGCTGGCGGTGGGTTGGCCCAAGGAATACGGCGGCAAGGGCTACACGCCCCTGGAACAGCTGATCTTCTTCGAAGAGTCCTTCCTGGCCGGGGCCATCCTGCCCTTCGTCACCATCAATACCGTGGGTCCGGCCCTGATGACCCACGGCTCGGAGGAACACAAGAAGAAGTTCCTGCCGGGCATGGCGGCCGGGGAGATCCATTTCAGCATCGGCTATACGGAGCCCTCCGCCGGCACCGACCTGGCGACCCTGAAGACCTCGGCGGTGAAGGACGGCGACGGCTTCCGGGTGAATGGCAACAAGATATTCACCTCCGACGCGGATGCGGCCGACTACATCTGGCTGGCCTGCCGTACCGATCCCGATCTTCCCCGCCACAAGGGCATCTCGATCCTGATCGTGGATACCAAGGACCCCGGTTTCTCCTTCACGCCGATCTACACGGTGGGCCATCTGACCAATGTCACCTATTACGACAACATCTTTGTGCCGCCGGAAATGCTGGTCGGGCAAGTCAATGGTGGCTGGAAACTGATCACCTCCCAGTTGAACCACGAACGCATCGGCCTGGGGGCCATGGGCGTCAAGGCCCGGGGCGATTTTGTGAAGACCCTGGAATGGGCGCGGACTACCGACGAGAACGGCCACCGCCCGATCGATACGCCCTGGGTGGCGAGCCGGCTGGCCGACTGCTACCGCCAGGTGGAAGCGATGCGGCTGATGAGCTACCGTATGGCTGCTGACTTGACCATGGACAAGATGGACGTGGGCCTAGCTTCCGCTTCCAAGGTGTTCGGCACCGAGGCCACCATCGACGTCTATCGCAAGCTGATGGAGGTGGTCGGCGCGGGGAGCCTGTACCGCCATGGCAGCCAGGCGGAAATGCTGGGTGGCATCCTGGAGGAGGAATACCGGGGCGCCCTGGTCAACACCTTCGGAGGTGGTGTGAACGAGATGCTGCGGGACATGGCATCCCAGTTCGGCCTGGGTATGCCCAGGGCCGATCGCTGATACACAACCGGGGAGGATATCTCCCCGCGCAGTATGACCCCGTGGTGATATAAGTCGCCATGAGGCCGGAGTTGGGGTTTCCCCGAACTCCGGCTCCTGCATTGGTGCTGGGGGATTGTGTTGGCTGTTTTACTGGAGACCGATAAATGGTGGTATCGCGGGAAGAGACACAGATAAAGCTGGACCGTCGTAACGAGATTGCCGGTCGGCACAAGCCCAAGCAGACCTACACGATGGCGGATCGCATCGAAGAGTGCGCTGCCGACTCTCCCGATCGCATCTTCCTTTATTACGGCGACCGCCGTTACACCTATGCCGAGGTGAATGCCAAGGCCAACCAGTACGCCCGCGCCCTGCAAAAACTCGGGCTCCAGTGCGGCGATGCCTGTGCCATGGCGGTGGAGAACCGGCCGGAGTTCTTTTTCATCCTCTGGGCCATGGCCAAGCTGGGCGTCACCGCTTCCCTGATCAACACCAACATCACCGGCAAGGCCCTGGCCCACTGTCTCTCGATCACCAGCGCAAAGGCGGCGGTGGTGGGCGAGGAATGCCTGGTGCATTTCGACTGCCCGGAAGTCCGGGGCAGCTTGCCCCTGTGGCGCCTGGGGGATGCCGAGAAGCCCGCCAGCGAGGCCCTGCGCGCCATGTGCGGGGCCGATGTCGATGCCCTGGCCGCCGGCCAGCCCGCGGACAACCTGGACAAGGCGGTACGGGTCGGGGTGGTCGGCGAGACCCCCTTCATCCACATCTACACGTCCGGCACCACCGGCCTGCCCAAGGCCGTGCTCAACAGCCACATGCGGGTCCTCACCACCGGCGACGTGATGCAGGTCACCACGGCTACCGGCAAGGACGACGTGTTCTACTGTTTCCTGCCCCTGTACCATGGCGCGGCGTTGATGTCCCTGACCTCCACGGCCCTGTCGGCCCGGGCCGCCCTGGTGCTGCGGCGCAAGTTCAGCCTGCGGGAATTCTGGGCTGACGTGCGCAAGTACAGGATCACCTTCGCCCAGTACGTGGGCGAGATCTGCCGCTATCTGCTGAACCAGCCGGAAACCCCCGAGGACCGCAACCACACCTTGCGCAAGGTGATGGGCGCCGGCCTCTCGGCCGAGGTGTGGGACCGCTTCGTCAATCGCTTCGGCATCGAGCAGGTTTATGAAGGCTGGGGGGCCACCGAGTCCAACGGCAACATCCAGAACGTCGATAACTTCAAGGGCTCCATCGGCCGCATCCCTTACTGGGAAAAGACCAATATCCGCCTGGTCCGCTACGACGTCGAGACCGAGAGCCATCCGAAGGACGAGAACGGCCACATGATCCTCTGCCAACCGGGTGAGATCGGGGAAATCGTCGCCTTCATCGTCAATCATCCCGATATCGGCGGCGGGCGCTTCGAAGGCTATACCTCGCCGGAAGCCACGGAAAAGAAGATCCTGCGCAATGTATTCGTGGAAGGGGATTCCTACTTTTCCTCGGGCGATCTGGCCCGCTACGACGACGAGGGTTACTTCTACTTCGTGGACCGCATTGGCGACACCTTCCGCTGGAAGAGCGAGAATGTGTCCACCAGCGAAGTGGCCGATGCCTTCGCCAATTATCCGGGGCTGGAAATATTGACGATCTACGGTGTGACTGTGCCTGACCACGAAGGCCGCGCCGGCATGGCCTCGGTGGTGATGGCCCCGGGCCGCGACTTCGATCCCAAGGTCTTCTACGATATGGCGGCGGCCAACCTGCCCGGCTATGCAGTACCCTATTTCGTGCGGGTGAGCCCCCAGGCCGACATGACCTCCACCTTCAAGCTGCGGCGGGTGGACCTGCAACGCCAGGGCTACGATCCAAAAAAATTCAGCGATCCGCTCTGGGTACGGGACGACAAGGCAAGGAACTATGTGCCTTACAGCGAGAGTGCTCTGGCGGCACTGGGCATGAAGCCCTTTGTGGCGCCTTGATCCACGCAATTGCAGACTTAGACGGGTAGCCCCCATGACGACACTTTCCTTTCCCTTCCAGGCGCCGGCCACCAATGGTGAGCTGATCGATGTGGTGCCGGGCCAGATCAAGTGGCTGCGCATGCCGCTACCCCTGGCCCTGAATCACATCAACCTCTACCTGGTGCGGGATGGCGCCGGTTGGCGCATCGTCGATACCGGCATCAACACCCAGGAGACCCGGGATATCTGGGAGCGGATACTGCCCGCCCTGGACGGCCCCGTCACCGGCATCATCTGCACCCATCACCATGGGGACCACTGCGGCCTGGCTGGATGGTTCACCGAGAAATTGCGGGTGCCCCTCTACATGAGCCGGGCCGAATATTTCGCGATGCGGATTTTCGACGGGGGCTTCTCGGGAGAGTCCTGGGAGTTTCGCGAGTTCTTTATCCGGGCGGGTTTGCCCGGGGAGCAACTGCTCAATCTGATCGATGCCCTCAATCGCTTCGGCCAGGCTTTTACCGAGTCGCCCATGCCCCGGGCCTACCAGCGCCTGCGGGACGGCGGGACCCTGACCATCGGCGACCATGTCTGGCAGGTGTGGGGGGGGGAAGGGCACTCGCCCGAGCATGCCTCCCTCTATTGCCCGGATCTGGGGGTGTTGCTGAGCGGCGACCAATTGCTGGCCCGCATCAGCCCCAATGTGGGCGTGCTGCCCTTCGAGCCCGAGGCAAGCCCTTTGGAGGACTGGTTCGTCTCCCTTGAGCACATTGGCCGCCTGCCCGAGGAAACCCTGGTGCTGCCGGCCCATGAGCTGCCCTTCCATGGCCTCAAGGCCCGGGCTGAGGAACTGCGCCAGCATCATCAGGGCGTGCTCGACAAGATGCAGACCCTCTGCGCCGAGCAACCGGATACCGCCTACGGCCTGGCAAACCGCTTTTTCACCCATCGCAGCGGCCCCATGGACAGCATCCTGGCCATCGCCGAGACCCTGGCCCATCTGGCCTATCTTTGCGGCCAAGGGCGGTTACAGCGGGAGTTACAGCAGGACGGCAGCTATCAGTATCGGGTACAGGCATCGTAAGCCCCGGTCCCGGCGACACAGATTTGAATCAAAAACAGAGGACGATAAATTGAACGAACTCGACACTTTCCGCGCTGAAGTGCGTGCCTGGCTCGAAGCCAACTACCCGCCGTCCCTGCGCACGCCGCCCCAGGAAGGCGAAATTCCCATGGCGTCCAGCAAGATCGAATTCAAGAGCGAGGATGCCCGCCTGTGGTACGAGCGCATGCGCGACAAGGGCTGGCTGGCACCTGATTGGCCCACGGCCTTCGGTGGCGCCGGCCTGGATTCGGCCCGCACCCGTATCGTCGAGGTGGAACTGACCCGGGCGGGCTGCCGTCCGCCCCTGGTCAGCCTGGGCATCTGGATGATCGGCCCGGTACTGCTGGAATTCGGCACCGACGAGCAGAAAAGTACCTTCCTTCCCGGCACGGGGCGTGGCGAGATCGGCTGGTGCCAGGGCTTTTCCGAACCCAATGCCGGTTCCGACCTGGCGTCCCTGAAGATGTCCGCCGTGCGCGAGGGCGACGATTTCATCGTCAACGGCTCCAAGATATGGACCTCCTACGCCTTCCTCGCCGACCAGATGTACGCCCTGGTCCGCACCAGCAACGAGGGCACCAAGCAGCAGGGCATCACCATGGTGCTGATCGACATGAAGGCGTCGGGGGTCACCGTGCGGCCCATCGACCTGATCAGCGGCAAGTCCAGCTTCTGCCAGGTGTTCTTCGACAACGTGCGGGTGCCGGTGAAGAACATGGTCGGCCCCCTGAACGGCGGCTGGGGCGTGGCCAAGCGTCTGCTCACCTTCGAGCGCAAGGCCATGTCCAAGTTCGCCGAGCTGAATCTGCCCGGACCCAGCCTGGTGCCCGTGGTGAAGAAGGCCCTGGGGGACGCCAATGGCCGTATCAGCAGCGCCGTGATGCGGGACAAGGTGGCTGGCCTGGAAATCGAAACCCACGTGCAGGGCCTGACCCAGCAGCGCATCGTCGAGATGATGAAGTCCGGCAAGGACGTGACCAACGTCAGTGCCACCATGAAATATCAATTGTCCGACACCCTGAAGAAGGGCTCCGAGACCATGGTGGCGGCCCTGGGGCTGCAGGGCCTGGGCTGGGAGAGCGAGGGCTTCGCCAAGGACGAGCTGGAAGCCACCAAGCAGTGGCTCAACGACAAGGCCCACTCCATCGCGGGGGGCAGTTCTGAAGTGCAACTCAACATCATCGCCAAGCGTGTGCTCGGCCTGCCGGAATAAAAGGATGAGGATCGCCCCCCTTCGCCCCCCTCCGGGGGGTTCGATACGGCTCGCTGTGCTCGATGTTTGGGGGCGCTCCGTGGCGGCACCGAGGGGTTGCGGCTGGCGCCGCTCTCCGCTTTCCCTTGGGACGGCCCGGCGGGAAAGCTCATTTTTCACCTTAAGGAAAAATCATGGGAATGTTGTTTGATTCCGAACAGGAAATGTTGGCGGAAACCGCTCGGGGCTTCTTTGCGGAGCACGCGCCCGTCGCCGCCTTGCGCAAGCTGCGCGACAACCAAGACCCCTTGGCCTACCAGCCCCCCGTGTGGCAACAGATGGTGGAACTGGGCTGGACGGCCATCGTCTTTCCCGAGGCCTACGGCGGCCTGGACTTCGGCTACAAGGGCCTGGGCGCCGTGTTCGAACAGGCCGGCCGGACCCTGGCCGCCACCCCCCTGTTCGGCACCGTGGCCCTGGGGGGCAGCGCCATCCTGCTGGGCGGCAGCGATGCCCAGAAGGAACAGTGGTTGCCCAGGATCATCGGTGGCGAAACCCTGTTCGCCCTGGCGGTGGACGAAAAGCCGCGCCACGATCCCAAGGCCATCGCCCTCACGGCCCAGGCCAATGGTGACGGTTATGTGCTGAACGGCGAAAAGCACTACGTGGTGGACGGCACCATCGCCGACCAACTGGTGGTGGTCGCCCGCACCGCCGGCCAGCCGGGCGATGCTGAAGGCCTGACCCTGTTCCTGGTGGATGCCAAGGCACCCGGCGTCGAGCGCCTGCGCCGCACCCTGGTGGATAGCCGCAATATTGCCTCGATCCGCTTCAGCAACGTGGCCGTGTCCGCCAGCGCCGTGATCGGTACGGTAGGGCAGGGGGCCGCGCTGTTGGACAGCGTGCTGGATCGGGCCCGCATCCTGCAAACCGCCGAGATGCTGGGCGCAGCCGACTGGTTGCTGGAGACCACCGTTGCCTATCTGAAGGAGCGGGTGCAGTTCGACGTGCCCATCGGTTCCTTCCAGGCCCTGCAGCACCGGGCCGCGCAAATGTACATCGCCCTGGAGATGAGCCGCAGCGCCGTGTTGGCGGCCCTCACCGCCATCGACGAGAACTCGCCGCAACTGGCGACCCTGGCCTCCCTGACCAAGGCCAAGGTTTCCGACACTTTGGAACTGATCAGCAACGAGGCGGTGCAGATGCACGGCGGCATCGGCATGACCGACGAGCTGGACGTGGGCCTCTACCTCAAGCGGGCCCGGGTCTCCCAGCAGCTGTTCGGCGATGCCTCCTTCCATCGGGACCGCTACGCCACCCTGCGTGGTTTCTGATCTTCGCCAGGTAAAGCCATGAACGATATCGTCGAGAAACTGAATGCAGCCCGGGCCCAGGTGACGGCCCCGGGAGCCCCCTTCGAACTGGCGGACCGGGAACTGGGAGGCCATACCTATCAGGTCTTCAAGAATGCCCCCGAGAACGTGATGCACCTGATCAACCAGGGTCGCCAGTTCGGCGACAGGACTTTCCTGGTCTATCAGGGGCAGCGCTGGAGCTTCAACGAGTATTTCCGCCACGCCGACACCCTGGCGGCCCAGCTGGCCAGCCGCTACGGCGTGAAGAAGGGCGACCGGGTGGCCATCGCCATGCGCAACCGCCCCGAGTGGATGGCGGCCTTCGTCGCCATCGTCTCCCTCGGTGCCATCGCCGTTCCCCTCAACAGCTGGAGCCAGCGGGAAGAACTGGTGCAGAACCTGGGCAATGCCGAACCCAAGGTACTGTTTTGCGATCCGGAGCGCCTGGCCCATGTGACTGGCGACCTGGAGGGCCTGGGGATCGAGGCCATCGTTACCGATACGCCCGCCGAGGCACCCCGGGTAAGCCGCTACGACCCGCTGACCGCAACACCCCTGGCGGCACCCCAGGTGGACATCGTCGGCGACGATCCGGTGATGATCATGTACACCTCCGGTACCACCAGCGGGGCCAAGGGTGTGTTGTCCAACCATCGGGCCTTTTGCCAGGCCCTGATGAACATCGACTTCGTCTCAGCCATCACAGCCATGGCTAGCCCCGAGCGCATCCAGGCCATGATGGCTTCCGGCTTCGCGCCGGCGGCTCTGCTGTCGGTGCCCCTGTTTCATGTCAGCGGCCTCCAGGCGCTGTTTCTGGGGGCACTGAAGGCAGGGCGCAAGATCGTCATCATGTACAAGTGGGACGTGGACCAGGCCATCGACCTGATCGAGCAGGAACGCCTGACCCAGCTCAACGGCTCACCGGCGATGATGCAGCAGCTGTTCAGCTCGCCCCGTTTCGACCAGGCCGACATGTCCAGCATCGCGGCCGTGGGCTTCGGCGGTTCCGCGACACCCCAGGGCCTGCTGGACATGACCCTGAGCAAGTTCCCCAAGTCCCTGCCCGGTACCGGCTATGGCCTGACCGAGACCAATTCGACGGCATCCTCCTTCACCGCCGAAGCCTTCGCCTACAAGCCCCGCTCCAGCGGCATCGTTTCGCCCATCGTCGAGATCCATGCCGAGGACGACCTGGGCAACGTGTTGCCCCAGGGCAGCACCGGCGAACTCTGCGTGCGTGGCGTGACGGTGATGATGGGCTACTGGCGCAACCCCACCGCCACCGAGGCGGCGCTGCGGGACGGCTGGTTCCATTCGGGTGACGTGGGTTATGTGGATGAGGAAGACTTCGTCTTCATCGTCGACCGCATCAAGGACATCGTCAATCGGGGGGGGGAGAAGATCTCCACCCTGGAAGTGGAGTCCTGCATCCACCACCTGCCCGGCGTGGCCGAGGTGGCGGCCTTCGCCGTGCCCGATACGGAAATGGGTGAGGCCCTGGCTGTCGCCATCGTACCCGAGGCTGGCGTCAGCCTCGATGCGGAGGCCGTGCGTCAGCACGTGGCCGCCCATCTGGCCGGCTTCAAAGTGCCCAAGCACGTCTCGATCCGCGACGAGACCCTGCCCCGCAACGCCAGTGGCAAGGTGCTGAAGCAGGCGCTGAAGGCGGAGGTTGCCGGAAACCGCTGACTCAGGTACGACAGCCGCAAAAAAAAACGCCAACCTGAGGGTCGGCGTTTTTTCTGAAGGCCCGCCAGGTTTCCGGCGGGCTTTTCTCATGCCATCAGACCGGCATGGTGTAGCCGTCCACCACCGTCTTGTGGGACTCGTTGAAGTAGGTGGACATGACCTTGTGCATGTCGTCCAGTTCCCACTTGCCGCCATTGGAGCTGTTGAAGCTGGTGCCCAGGGTCGGACGCTGCACCACGGTGACCTGGCCGCCCCAGACCACGAACACTTCACCGGAGATGTGGCCGGACTCCGGGGAGGCCAGATAGCCCACCAACGGAGCGACGTTCTCGGGGTTGAAGACATCGAAACCTTTTTCCGGCGCGGCGAACATCGGGGCCGAAGGCGCTGCAGCGGTCATGTCGGTACGGGCCCGAGGCATGATCACGTTGGCGGTGATGCCGTACTTGATCATCAGCTGGGCGGCGCCCATGGTCATGGCGACGATGCCGGCCTTGGCGGCGGCGTAGTTGGGCTGACCCGGGGTGCCGTAGAGCATGGACTCGGAGGCGGTGCTCACCAGGCGGCCATAGACCGGACCGGCCTTGGCCTTTTCGCGCCAGTACTTGGTGGCGTTGCGCATGTTCACGAAGTGGCCGCGCAGATGCACGCGCACCACGGAGTCGAACTCGTCGTCGCTCATGGCGAAGATGGTCTTGTCGCGGCAGAAGCCGGCGTTGTTCACCACGATGTTCACATCGCCGAAGGTTTCCAGCGCGGTCTTGAACAGGGTGTCGGAATCGTTGCTGTCGGCGCAGTCGCCGAAGACAGCGATGGCTTCGCCGCCCAGGGCCTTGATATCGGCCACGGTGGCGTGGGAGGCCTCGACGGCGGCGGGCAGGTTGATGTCGTTGATCACTACCCGGGCACCCTGGCGGGCCAGCTGGATGGCTTCCTCGCGACCCAGACCACGGCCGGCGCCGGTGACGATGGCGACCTTACCGGACAAATCACCCATTTGCATCTCCTTTGGAATATTGCATGAATTGATTTTGAAGCGGGGCAGTCAGTCTGCGACTGCCCCGTTGGGAGCCAGGCTTACAGTCGCTCGATGATGGTGGCGGTGCCCACGGAGGCGCCGCAGCACATGGTGATCAGGGCGGTCTGCTTGTTCTGGCGCTCCAGTTCGTGCAGGGCGGTGGTGATCAGGCGGGCGCCGGTGGAACCGACTGGGTGACCCAGGGCCAGGGCGCCGCCATTGACGTTCACCTTGTTCATATCGGCGTTGTACATCTGGGCCCAGGACAGCACCACAGCGGCAAAGGCCTCGTTGATCTCGATCAGGTCGATGTCGGCCATGGTCATGCCACTGCGCTTCAGGATCTTGGCGGTGGCATCCACCGGGCCGTCCAGCACATAGTAGGGGTCGGCGCCCACCACCACGTCGCTGATGATCCGGGCGCGGGGCTTCAGGCCCCGGCGCTTGGCTTCCTCGGCGCTCATCCAGAGCACGGCGGCGGCGCCGTCGGACACCTGGGAACTGGTGCCGGCGGTATGGATGCCGCCTTCCACCATGGTCTTCAGGCCGGCCAGGCCTTCCAGAGTGGTGGGGCGCAGGCCCTGGTCGCGGCTCACCACCTTGGTCTGGCCGGTGGGCTTGCCGTCCTCGCCCAGGATCGGCGCGGTAACCGGCACCACTTCGCGGTCAAAGCGGCCTTCGGCCCAGGCCTGGGCAGCCCGGCGCTGGGACTCGACGCCCAGGGCGTCGGCCTGGGCGCGGGTGATGCCGCGCATCTCGGCGATGCGCTCGGCATTGACGAACTGGTTGTGGGAGAAGTCGTAGGGATAGCCTTCGGGGATGAAATAGCCCGGCCCGTTGTAGGCATTGGAGCCCAGGGGTACCCGGCTCATGGACTCGACGCCGCAGGCGATGCCGATATCCAGGGAGCCGCAGGCGATGGCATGGGCGATGGTGTTGTTGGCCACCTGGGCCGAGCCGCACTGGGCGTCGATGGTGAAGCCGCCGGTGGTGAAGCCCTCGCCCATGGACAGCCAGGACTGGCGGATGATGTTGTTGGACTGTTCGCCGGCCTGGGTCACGCAGCCGCCGGCGATCATGTCCACGTCGGCATAGTTGATGCCGCTGCGCCGGATCAGTTCCCGCAAGGTTGCGCCCAGCAGGGCGGTGACATGCATTCCGCTGAGATCACCCACGATGGCCTTGCCCCGGCCAATGGGGGTCCGGCAGGCTTCAACGATAACGGCTTCAGCCATGGTCGCTCCTTCTTGTGTTATTTCATGAAACGGGAAGACGCCCGTCGGGCGTGTCGCGGAGAGTGCGGACAGCGGACTGCCTAGCGCTCTGTCAGTGGGGGAATTTTACCTTGCTGCCCTACTGGCCTGAGTCGCAGGGCTTGAAATGCGAACCTGCTCGGTTAGGGCTTTTGTGGCCATTTTCCACTAAGTCGTGAAGTCATTTCTGCCCCGACCGTTCAGGCCGCAGCAGGCTGGTCTCCTGCCGTTCACTGGCTGTTTTCCGGTAAAAAAACCGCAGCCGGCAAGGCTGCGGTCCCGGAACGGAATGCGAATGGCAGGTCAGACGAAGACGAAAGCCATCTCGTAGATCAAGGCAGGCTTGTCACTACCCACGGCGGCCAGCTCGGTCTCGGAGGTGACCTTGGTCTTGCCGTTGGCGACCTCGATGTCCTTGATCCGGCTGCGGGCGCGGATCTCGCTGTCCACCACCACGGGGTTGAGGAAGCGCAGCTTGTCGGAGCCGTAGTTCATCATGTGGCGGTAGCCGGTGACGATGGTGGAGACATCGGGCAGGGTCTGGAAGCGGGAGATCATCGACAGCAGCAGGAAGCCGTGGGCGATGGTCTTGCCGCCGAAGGGGCTCTGGGTCTTGCAGCGCTCCACATCCACATGCAGCCACATGCGGTCGCCGGAGAGTTCGGCAAACTGGTTGATCATGTCCTGGGTCACCTTCACCGAGGGACTCCAGGCGCCCAGTTCGGGGGAGATCAGTTTCTTAAGGCCTTCGGCATCTTGATAGTGGATCGTATCGCTCATGAAAAATTCCTGTGATTGAGTTTATGGAAAAGCGGGATGCGTCAATTGACCGTGGAGCGTCAAGTAGGGCCGCTCATCAACTGGCGGAAGCGCTCGGCGCTGACATGGATGAAGAGCCCCTCGGCGGAGGCCGTCATGATGCCGTTGGCCCAGATTTCCCCCTCCAGGATGTTCTTGCGGCCCTTCACCTCCTTTACCCGGCCGATCAGGTGCAGTTCGGTACAGAGCGGGGTAGGGCGGTGCATGCGGGTGGTCAGGGTACCCGTGGGACCCGGTTGGCCGGTCAGGCTCTGGGCGATGCCGAGGAACTGGTCGAATACTGCGCAGACGAAACCGCCATGCACCGTGTTGGGCGGGCCTTCGTAGCGCCAGTCCAGATAGGCGCGGCCATGGGCCACGCCATCCTCGAACCAGGTGTTGAAGGGGGGCGCCAGGGGATTGCTCTTGCCGTCCAGGGGGTTCAGTTCGTAACCCAGCCGGCGCGAGGTGCCGTGCAGGCCGTTCTCGAAGGCCAGCCGGCCATGGAGGCTGGGCGCCTGGTCCAGGATCTCCGCCTGGCGCAGCAGGTCGGCCGCCACGGATCTCAGGGTGGCGGCGTCGCTGGTGGTGGTGACCAGCTTGCCGATGACTGCCCGGGCGGCTTCCACCGCCTCGCGACGTGCGGCCCAGTCATCATTCACGGGAGCCTTCACGGTCGGGCATTCAAAGGGATTGAAGGTGTCTTCTTCTGCGCTCATGGTGTTGTTCTGTCTGCCAGGGATGTGGAAATGGCCGGGCTATCGGGATGACGCCGGGCTCAATGGATTTATTTTCAGGGTACAAGCTTAATGGCATTGGCCGCCGAAATTTTATCGGTGCCGGAATTGCGAACAAAACCGACGGCATCGTCGGGATACCATTTTCCTCTTTGGATTCCTACCGGAGCCGTGCCATGAGCCGAACAACCCCCAGGCGTCAGATCGACTTCCGCGACCTCGCCGGCCTGCAGGCCCTGATCAGTGGGGAATATTCCCCCTGGAGCAATGAGCTTGTCGTCACCCAGCAGTTGATCAACGACTTCGCCGCCCTGAGCGGCGACGACTACTGGATTCACACCGATCCCGAACGAGCGAAGGCCCAAAGCCCCTTCGGCACCACCATCGCCCACGGCGCCCTGGTGCAGGTGCTGGCCAGCCGCTTCCAGATTCCCCTGGACTGGGAAATCGTCGGCTTCAACAACATGGTGAATTACGGCTCCGACAAGCTGCGTTTTCCCAGTCCCGTTCCCGCCGGTAGCCCCATCCATGCCCGCTGCCGCGTCAAGGCCGTGCAGGCGGTGAAGGCCGGTACCCAGGTGACCCTGGAAATCGCCATTCATGTGGTCGGCCAGGAGCGGCCCTCGGTGCTGAATGAACAGGTGATTTTATATATGTGAGGGCCAGGCTAGGCTAGGTCAGCCGCCAGGTATGAGCATGCTGGACGCACGCACGTTCATGTCTTGATTGAGATCGAAAAGGCGGCGAAAACATGGTCTGAGGTACCCCCTATTCTCCTATTCTTACCCAGCGCCATCGAGGCTTCTGGGCCGTGACTTACCCATGAAACTGCCCAATTTAGGTCGAACAATGCTCTGCCTGCTGCTTGTGGTTATATCCATCGGTGCCTGGTCTGCTGGCACAGAACAAGATTTGGATGCGGCAGAGGAAGGTTTTATTGCCGCCCTGCTTGCAAATGATCGTTCCGAACTCGAAAAGGTGCTGGGTGCGGAATTTTTCTACAACACGGCCACAGGGCGATCCTTGGCGAAAAAGGCTTTTTTGCAGTACCTCGATGCAGGCCAACTGAGTGTTCAGTTTGCGGCTCGTTCTGAAGTGCGGACGACGTACTACGAAGATGTCGCAATCGTGAGCGGTGTGTATCGCGTGGAGGCTGTTCTTGCAGGGAAGGCATCAACGTCCCGGTCTCGTTATCTCCACGTCTGGTATCGCCAGAACTCTTCCTGGAGGCTCGTGGCACGTCAGGTCACGTATTTGGATGGCTGACGGTTTCATCGGCCGGTTTTGAGTCAACACCGCCGCAAACCGGTTGCCCATAATGGGCAATCCGGATGTTTTTCCTCCGCCTCCGGTGGCACCATGTCCCGCTGACAACAAGCCGCTTCCGGCGGTTGCGAGAGGAGATGACAGCATGGATCAAATGACGACGCTGGCCGCCACGGAAGTGGCGGAACTGGAAGCCCTGGTGGCGCGGCAGAAGGCGGCCCGTATCGCGGAAGGGGCGGTGAGCCTGGCGGTGCGCAAGGACCGCATCCAGCGCGCCATCAACATGCTGGTGAAGCACCGGGATGCCCTGTGCGAGGCGGTGCATGCCGATTTCGGCAACCGGCCCCGGGTGGTGACCATGATGTACGACCTGATGGGGTCCCTCACCTCCTTGAAGCATGCCCGCAAGGAGGTGGGCAAGTGGATGAAGCCCCAGCGGCGCAAGGGGGCGATGCCCTTCAGTCTCTTCGGCGCCAAGGGCTGGGTGGAGTATCACCCCAAGGGCGTGGTGGGCATCATGGGCACCTGGAACTACCCTCTCTACACCACCCTCTCTCCCCTGGCTTATGTGCTGGCAGCGGGTAACCGAGCCATCATCAAGCCTTCCGAATTGAATCCACGCACCGCCAACGCGCTGGCGGCGGCGGTGGCCGAATTCTTCGATCCGTCCGAGGTGGTGGTGGTGAATGGCGGCCTGGAGCTGGGCCAGGCCTTCTCGGCCCAGCCCTTCGACCATCTGGTGCTTACCGGCGGCACGGCGGTGGCCAAGGCGGTGATGAAGAACGCGGCCGAGCATCTGGTGCCCCTGACCCTGGAACTGGGGGGCAAGTCGCCGGTGATCGTCGGCCGCAGCGCCGACCTGGCCCTGGCGGCGGAACGCACCATGGTGGCCAAGGGCACCAACAGCGGCCAGCTCTGCGTCAATGCGGACTACGTGTATGTGGCGAAGGAGAGTCTGGAGCCCTTCGTCGTCGCCCTGCGCGGCGCCTACGACAGCCTCTATCCTGGCAGCTATGCCAGCAATCCGGACTGGGTGTCGGTGATCAACGAGCGCCACTGCGCCCGCATCGACGGCTATGTGAGCGAAGCCGCCGCTCGCGGTGCACGGGTGGAAACCTGCGGCGGCCCCTTCGCGGGGGCCCAGGGCAAGCGCCTGCCCCTGCGCCTGGTGATCGATCCTCCCGCCGACACCGCCATCATGCAGAACGAGATTTTCGGCCCAGCCTTGGTGGTGCTCAGCTACGAGCGCCTGGAGGACGCGGTGGCAGCCATCAACGCCCGGCCCCGGCCCCTGGCGCTGTACTACTTCGGCAAGGATGCGGCCGAGGAGCGCTACGTGCTGGACCACACCATCTCCGGCGGCGTGAGCCTGAACGAGGTGGCGATGCATCCGGCCCTGGACGACGCCCCCTTCGGTGGCATCGGCGATTCGGGCATGGGGCATTACCACGGCCACGAGGGCTTCCTGGAGTTCGCCCATGCCCGCACGATCTACAAGGCCGGGTGGTACGATCCGCGCAAGCTCTTCGGCCTGCTGCCGCCCTACAGCAAGAAGCTGGAAGCCATGATCGAAAAGTCCATCAAGCCCTGATGGACTGCAACGTGGACTTTTCGGGGCCGGTTCTGCCGGCCCTTTCTTATTCGGAAAAACATATGCGCAATGTTCTAGCCTCCGGGCTGCTGGTGGCGGCCCTGCTGGTCCCCGCCATGAAGGGGATCGCGGGCACTGTCCGTACGGCCGCCGTGGATGGTGCCCGCATCGTGGCGGCGGACCGGGAGCCCGGCAACTGGATGAGCCATGGCCGCACCTACGGGGAACAGCGCTTCAGTCCCCTGGAGCAGATCAACGACAAGAACGTCTCCCGCCTGGGCCTGGCCTGGAGCCAGACCCTGGAATTCGAGCGCGGGGTCGAGGCCACGCCCCTGGTGGTGGATGGCGTGCTCTACGTCACCGGTGCCTGGAGCATCGTCTACGCCTTCGACGCCGAGACGGGCAAGCCCTTGTGGAAATATGATCCCAAGGTGGATCGCCCCATGGCCGGCAATGCCTGCTGCGGCCCGGTGAACCGCGGCGTGGCCCTGTGGCAGGGCAGGGTGTATGTGGGCACCCTGGACGGGCGTCTGGTAGCCATCGACGCCCGCAACGGCCGCAAGGTCTGGGAGACGATGACCATCGATCCCCAGCGGGCCTACAGCATCACTGGCGCCCCCCGGGTGGTGAAGGGCAAGGTGCTGATCGGCAACGGCGGCGCCGACATGGGCGTGCGCGGCTATGTCTCCGCCTACGACGCGAAGACCGGCAAGCTGGCCTGGCGCTTCCACACGGTGCCGGGCGACCCCGCCAAGCCGTTCGAGCACCCGGCGCTGGAAATGGCCGCCAAGACTTGGCACGGCGACCAGTGGTGGACCTGGGGGGGCGGCGGCACGGTGTGGGACGCCATGTCCTACGACCCCGAGCTGGACCTGCTCTACATCGGTGTCGGCAACGGCGGCACCTGGCCGCGCCAGTTGCGCAGTCCTGGCGGCGGCGACAACCTGTTCCTCTCCTCCATCGTCGCCCTGAGGCCGGAAAGCGGCGAGTATGTCTGGCACTATCAGCTGGCGCCCGGGGAACAATGGGACTATCCGGCCACGACCCAGATGGTCCTGGCCGACATGGACTTCCAGGGCCAGATGCGGAAAGTGCTGATCCAGGTGCCCAAGCACGGCTTCGTCTTCGTGCTCGATCGAACCAACGGCAAGTTGCTCTCCGCCGAGAAGTTCACCCAGGTCAATTGGGCCTCCCACTACGACCTGACCACGGGCCGGCCGGTGGAGAATCCGGTGGCGGACTATGCCCGCGCCGAGAAGCCCGCACTACAGTTTCCTGGCCCCCTGGGCGGCCACAACTGGAACCCCATGTCCTTCAATCCGAAGCTGGGCCTGCTGTATTTCGGCGAATTGCAGATGCCCAATTTCTACGTCATGGACCCCAACGCCAAGTATCGGGAGCGCAACCGACGCTGGAGCACAGGCATGGACATGACCCCCTGGATCACCGATCCCTCCCTGGGGCCGACGGTGGAAAAGAACGTGCGGGGCTCCCTGATCGCATGGGACGTGGCCGCCGGCAAGAAGGCCTGGCAGGTGGAGCAACTGATGCCGGTGAATGGCGGCACCCTGGCCACGGCCGGCAATCTGGTGTTCCACGGCACTTCCGACGGGCGGCTGGTGGCCTATGCCGCCGACAAGGGCGAGAAGCTGTGGGAGTACCGCACTGTCTCCGCCATCATGGGCGGGCCGATTTCCTACAGCGTCCACGGCCGGCAATACATCGCTACCGGCATCGGCTGGGGCGGCGGCCATGCCACCGGCTTCCCCGACGGCGCCACGGCCATGGGCCTGAAAAACGTGAACCGGGTGGTGGTGTTCAAGCTGGATGGCAAGGCCTCGCTGCCCCCTTCGCCGCCCCTGGACCTGACGATTGATCCGCCGCCGGTCACCGCGACCATGGAGCAGATCGCCCGGGGCGGGGTGCTGTACATGAACCACTGTGGTGTCTGCCATGGTTCCGGCACCGGTGGCGTACCGAATCTGGATGCCATGACACCTCGGACCCGACATGAATTCATGGGCATCGTGCTGGGCGGCGCGCGCCAGGACAAGGGGATGCCCGCCTTTTACGAACAACTGACGCCGGAGGATGCCCTGGCGATTCAGGATTTCCTGGTGGCCAAGGCCAACATGGCCAAGGCGAAGGCGCTCCAGCAGAAAGGACAATGACGATGCCGACAGCTTCCAACTCCCTGCGCTTCGACGGCCAGGTGATTGCAATCACGGGAGCTGGCAACGGCCTGGGGCGCAGCCATGCGCTGTTGCTGGCCAGCCGCGGCGCCCGGGTGGTGGTGAACGACCCGGCCCGGGACGGGGCGGGCAACAGTGCCGCTGAGCGGGTGGCGGCGGAAATCTGCGCCGCTGGCGGCGAGGCCTGCGCCAACCTGGATTCCGTGTTGGAAGGAGAACGCATCGTCGAGGCGGCCCTGGACACTTTCGGTCGCATCGACGGCGTGATCAACAACGCCGGTTTCATTCGCGACCGGGCCTTCCACAAGCTGAGCGACGCCGAATGGCAGGCGGTGGTGGATGTGCATCTGCAGGGCGCCTACCGGGTGACCCATGCCGCCTGGCCCCACCTGCGGCAGCAGAATTACGGCCGGGTGTTGTTTACGGTCTCTGCCGCTGGCATCTACGGCAACTTCGGCCAGGCCAACTACGGCAGCGCCAAGCTGGCCCTCTACGGTCTCACCCGTACCCTGGCGGTGGAGGGGGCCCGCCACAATATCCATGTCAATGCCCTGGCGCCCATCGCCGCCTCCCAGATGATGGGCAGCCGCATGCCGGAGGACTGGCAGGCCCGGATGACGCCGGCCGCCGTGAGTCCGGTGGTCGCTTATCTGTGCCATGAAGATTGCCAGGAAACCGGCAGCCTGTTTGAGGCCGGTGGCGGCTGGTGGGCCAAGCTGCGCTGGGAGCGCAGCGCCGGCGCCATGATCGGCGCCGGGGAGAAACTCACGCCCGAGGCCGTGGTCCGGCAATGGCCGGCCGCCACCAGCTTCGACGCTGCCTGCCATCCAGGCAGCGTGGAGGAGGGCGGTATGATGATGTTCCGTCGCCTGGGACTATTGTCCTAGGGAGATGCTGAACGAGTCCCAATGCGTCATTCCGGCGAATGCCGGAATCCAGGAAAATCAACACACTGGACACCGGCCCCGGATCAGTTCCGGGTGACGTTCCTTCGCCGGTGTGACGGACTTGATCAATGTTTCCCTAGCGTATTTCGTTCTGTTCTCCGGACAGTGGGCTTCGTACAATGGACGCGTCAGACATTTTCCCGGGAGACCGAAATGATCCGCTTCACCCTCAATGGCAAACCCGTCCAATTGGACGTGGCGCCGGACACGCCCCTGCTCTGGGCGCTACGTGATGGTCAGGGCCTGACGGGCAGTAAATATGGCTGTGGCCAGGCCCTGTGCGGAGCCTGCACCGTCCATCTCAATGGCCAGCCGGTGCGCTCCTGCGTCCTGCCGGTCTCGGCGGTGGCCGGTGCCTCGGTGACTACCATCGAGGGGCTTGCCTCCCGCGTCGGCCAGGCGGTGCAGGCGGCCTGGCAGAAGCTCGATGTGGCCCAGTGCGGCTTCTGTCAGTCGGGACAGGTCATGGCGGCCACCGCGCTGCTGACCAGCAATTCCAAACCCAGTGATACCGACATTGACACCGCCATGGGCGGACTGATTTGTCGTTGTGGCACCTATGTCCGTATTCGGGCCGCCATTCACGAAGCTGCCCGGATGCTGGGCTGAGGAGATGGTGATGAGCGCGCACATAGAAAATATCCAGTCTGGCCGCCGGGATTTCCTTAAAACCGGCCTCGGCCTCTCCCTGGCGGTCTGCTTCGCCCCCGGCCGGGTGCTCGCCGCCCCTCAGGGCTCCCACGATGAAGCCCTGGTCGCCAATGCCTTCGTTACGGTGGGCAGGAATGGCGTCGTGACGGTGATGATGAAACACCTGGAAATGGGGCAGGGCACCCATACCGGCATGGCCACCCTGGTTGCCGAGGAAATGGATGCGGACTGGGCTCGGGTCCGGGTCCAGTCCGCGCCGGCGGATGTAGCAAAGTACAAGAACCTGAAGATGGGAATACAGGCCACCGGGGGAAGCAATGCCATGGCCGAGGCCTTCCTGCAGATGCGTCAGGCGGGCGCCGCGGCCCGGGCCATGTTGCTGGCCGCCGCCGCCCGCCAGTGGAATGTCCCCCTGGCAAGCCTCACGGTACACAAGAGCCAGGTGATCCATAAGGCGAGCGGGCGCAACTCGGATTTCGGCGAACTGGCCTCCCTTGCGGTTCGGGAGGTGGTGCCCGAACAGGTGAGTCTGAAGACGCCGGCCCAGTTCAACCTGATCGGCAAGCCCCTGTCCCGGAAGGATGGCCTCGACAAGAGCCGGGGGCGTGCGCTCTATACCCAGGATGTCCGACTGCCCGAGATGCTGACGGCGGTGGTGGTCCATCCACCTCGCTTCGGCGCCCGACTGCAAAGCTTCGATGCCGCCAGAGCACTGGCAGTCAAGGGCGTGGTCGATGTCCTGGCCATTCCCAACGGCGTGGCCGTGCTGGGACATGATTTCTGGTCCGCCAAAAAGGGACGGGATGCCCTGACGGTGGCCTGGGACGAGGGCCAGGCTTTCCGGGGCAGTTCCGAGGAGATGCTGTCTGGCTATCGTGAACTTGCCAGAACCCAGGGAATGTCGGCCCGTCGCGATGGCGACGGGGAACAGGCCCTGGCGGGCGCAGCGACCCGAATCGAGGCGGGCTACGATTTCCCCTACCTGGCCCATGCAAGCATGGAGCCGCTGGACTGCGTGGTGAGGCTGACGCCGGAGAGTTGTGAAATCTGGAACGGAACGCAGTTTCAGACCCGGGATCAGGCAGTGCTGGCCAAGTTGCTGGCGCTTAAACCGGAACAGGTGAAAATCAACACCCTCTATGCCGGTGGCAGTTTTGGCCGCCGCGCCAATCCCCATTCTGATTACGTGCTGGAGGCGGCCCATATTGCCCAAGCCTACGCCGCCAAGCACCAGGGCCGGGCCACGGTGAAAATGCTCTGGACCCGGGAGGATGACATGAGGGCCGGCTACTATCGGCCCATGTTCCATCATCGCCTGCAGGGAGGGCTGGATGCTGCCGGCCGGCCGGTGGCCTGGAGCCAGACCATCGTCGGCCAGTCGATCATGAAGGGGACAGTTTTCGAGTCCTTCGCCGTCCGCAACGGTATCGACCACTCATCGGTGGAGGGGGCCGCCAATCTGCCCTACAGGATTCCCCATATCCAGGTGCAGCTCCATTCCCCGACCCAGGCGGTCCCCGTGCAGTGGTGGCGCTCGGTGGGGTCCACCCATAGCGCCTATGCCGTGGAGTCCTTCCTCGACGAACTGGCCCATCAAGGCGGGCAGGACCCGGTGGCTCTGCGTCGGGAACTGCTCAAAGGCCATCCCCGCCACCTGGGAGTGCTGGAACTGGTCGCCCAGAAGTCAGGTTGGGACAAGCCCTTGCCGCCGGCCAAGGCCGGGGAACGGCGCGGGCGTGGCGTGGCGGTCCATGAGTCCTTCAACAGCTACGTGGCCCAGGTGGCCGAAGTGACGGTGCGGGATGACGGCAGCTTCCATGTGGATCGGGTGGTCTGCGCCGTGGATTGTGGTTTGGCCATCAATCCCGATGTGATCCGGGCCCAGATGGAAGGCGGTATCGCCTTTGGTTTATCGGCGGCCCTGCATGGTGCGGTCACGCTCCAGGATGGCCAGGTGGACCAGGGGAATTTCGATACCTATCCGGTACTGCGCATGCCCGAGATGCCCCGGGTGGAGGTGCATATCGTGCCTTCGGCCGAGGCACCTACGGGAGTGGGCGAGCCGGGTACGCCGGTGATTGCCCCCGCCGTCGCCAACGCTCTGTTCGCGGCCACCGGCCAGCGTCTGCGCCGTCTGCCCTTCGATGTTAAGGCGCTACGGCGCGCTTGAGTTTTTGCTGCATGGAGCAAGGATGCGATATTACGAGGACGTAGAGGCGGGGGAAGCTCTCAGCTACCCGGGGCGCCACGATCTGACCAAGGAGGAAATCATTCGGGTCGCGATGGAGTGGGACCCCCAGCCTTTTCACCTGGATGAAGCAGCGGCCCGGCAATCCATCTTTGGAGGGCTGGTCGCTTCCAGTGTGCATCTCTTCGCCATCACCAACCGGCTTTGCCATTCCGATGAGGAAAAGTGGGCCACGGTCAGCGCCCTGGGCATGCGGGCAATCAGGAACCACGCACCGGCGCGCCCTGGTGACAGGCTGGAGGCGCGCTCTGTCTGCCTCCTCAAGCGCCCATCCGGTTCCCGTCCGGGCCTGGGTATCGTCGAGTTCGAAGTGTCCCTCCTGAACCAGGAGGGCGAGACCCTGTACTCCTATATCAGCGCCGCCCTGCTCAGAATGCGGCCCAGGAGCGCTGAGTCAGCCTCTCAGTCCGGCTGACTGGGATTGTCTTCCTCCTGGGGTGGCGATTCGCCGGCGGCAATGGCCATGACGACCCGGATCAGCATCGGTGTGAGTGAGGGTGAGTTCATCAGGTCCGGGCGTTCCTCCACCACCGTGGCCATCATGTTGCGTACACCACGTACGATCATGAAGGCAGCCAGCTCCTGATCGGTTTCCGTGGCCTCCATGGGGTGATCTCTTAGCACCTTGCTCATGGCAGCGATCAATTGCTCCGAGTTCGGTGCTTCCCCCATGGACTGGGTCTCGGTATGACTGCCCAATTGCAGATATCGGGCGAAACGCTGGTGGAAATCCGTTCCCAGCCCTAGCAGTTTGCGTTCGATGATTACCGTACGCTCATATAGGGCACCCATGAACTCACGCAGGGACTGATGGTAGAGGTTGAACAACTGAGGCCGGGCATCGCTCGACTCCTCGCTCATGATGCGATGCGCCAACTGCATCAGGATGGCGTCCCGATTGGGGAAATACTGATACAGCGTGCCCACGGCAACACCTGCCCGTTCCGCTACCCGGCGGGTGGTCACCGCCTCCACCCCTTGTTTGAGCAGAATTTCCCTGGCTGCGTCGATGATGCTGGTGACGGTGAACTCGCCCCGCTTCTGGATGGGCTTCTTGCGCGGTGCCGACGGTGGCCTGCCTGCCACGGCCGCAGGGGACTTGCCGGAGCCTTTGCCGCCGGTCCGGGGTTTTCGCGTGCGTGGGGGGGCGCTGTTCTGAGACATGCCTGAGATACGGTTATTGGCCTGAACGACTGTAATTTGTCATCGGGCCGCCATTATGCGCCTGACTGCATTTTCCTCCCGCCGCAAACACCGCTGGAGGCAAGGACTATTCGATGACGAGACGACGGGCGCCGTTATAGCGTTGAACCCAGTAGCCTTCGCGCATGTCTTCGATGCGTACCTTGCCACCAACTCGCGGCGCGTGGACAAACTGGTTGTTGCCCAGGTAGATGCCCACATGGGAAAAGGCTCGCCGCATGGTGTTGAAAAACACCAGATCGCCTGGGCGCAATTCGGTCTTCTGCACCACTTCCCCGGCGTTGGAAATTTCCTTGGAGCTGCGGGGCAGGATCAGGCCCAGACCTTCCCGGAATACATGACCCACAAAACCCGAGCAGTCGAAACCGGACTCGGGCGCGCTGCCCCCTGGCCGATAACGAATGCCGATAAGGTCCAGGGCCTGATCGATGGCCTGCTGGGCGCGGCTTGCGTACCGATCCATCAGGGACGCACGAATCTCACCGCCTGGGGCGGGATTCTCGTCGGCTCGCACAGCCTGGGGGAGGGTCAGGGCAAGGGCCAAGGCGCTTGCGCCAAGGAGGGTCTTGACGGACATGGGAGCGGACTATAACGGCCCTGGCGGATGGAGTAAACCCCTGGCGGAATTGGGAAACCTCGAAAACCTCACAGGCCTGTGCGACTGGCCGACCAGGGCGAAGCATGGGCCCAGAGCTCATCGAAACGCTGCCACCAGGGGTGAATTTCGTCAGCCGAGTCCAGGATCAGCTTGCCCCGGGGATGGTCCCCATGGTGGCGCAGGGCGCCATGACACCGGTCAGCAAGAACATAAACCTCTGCCAGATGGCGCAGTTCATCCGGCGACTGACGGATTTCCATGGCCTGGAGGTGGTTGAGCTGCAAGGCATGGAGGCGGGGACAATAACGCTCCAGGTGACTGGTGTCATGGACCACTATACGCAGGCGGTTATCCCGGGAGGCGGAGAGAAAGGCCTCCAGAGCGGCGATGCTGGCCTTTTGCTCCAACTGCAAGCGTTGGATATCCCGGTCGAAGACACGCAGTTCCTGCCGTGCCTGGGCGATGACAGTGCCGATGGCTTGGCGAAAGCCGGTCTCGCTGTCGAAGGGAGTGATGGCTGGATCGTTCATCTCGATGGCGGAAGGGCAGGAGACGGGATGCCTGGGCTGATTATAATGCCGCCCCCGCCGTCATGTTTACAGGCTTCCCCATGCCCGTCACCCTGATCGAATCCCTGGACCACGAAGGCCGTGGCATTGCCCATGTGGAAGGCAAGACGATCTTCATCGAGGGGGCCTTGCCCGGCGAACGGGTGGAATATGCCAGTTATCGGCGCAAGCCCAATTACGAACAGGCCCAGGTGGTTCAGATTCTCCGGGCCTCCAGCCAGCGGGTCACGCCCGGCTGCCCCCACTTCGGAGTTTGCGGTGGATGCAGCATGCAACATCTGGCTCCCTCGGCCCAGACCGCAGCCAAGCAGCGCGTACTGGAGGACGCCTTGTGGCATCTGGCCCGGCTTCGCCCCGAAGTGATGTATGGCCCTGTCACCAGTGCCACTTGGGGCTATCGCCAGCGGGCCCGTCTGTCAGTGCGCCATGTGCCGAAAAAGGGCGGGGTGCTGGTGGGTTTCCACGAAAAACGCAGCAGCTATGTGGCAGTGATGGATCAGTGCCCGGTGCTGCCGCCGCTGATTTCTGGATTGCTGCCGAAGCTGAAGACCCTGGTGGCGCGCATGTCCACCCCGGATCGCCTGCCCCAGATAGAGGTGTCGGTGGGGGATAGCGGTGGCGAGACCCTGCCGGTACTGGTGCTGCGCAATCTGGAGGCGTTGACGCCCCAGGACGAGGAACTGCTGCGGCAGTTTGCCGACGGGGAAGGGGTGATCTGGTATCTCCAGCCTGGTGGGCCGGCAACGGCGCACTTGTTCCACCCCCTGGATCGGTCGCCCCTGGCCTACAGCCTGCCGGATTTTGGCCTGAGCCTGCGTTTCCAGCCCACGGAATTCACCCAGGTCAATCATGGGGTGAACCGGGTGTTGGTGCGTCGCGCCATGGCACTGTTGCGGCCCGCTCCGGGCGAGCGGATCGCCGATATGTTCTGCGGCCTGGGCAACTTCACCCTGCCCATTGCCCGCCTGGGCGCCACGGTGGTGGGCATCGAAGGCAGCAAGGAACTGGTGGCGCGGGGCCGGGCCAACGCGGCGTTGAACGGCCTGGCGGAGCGCTGCGAATACGGCGTCGCTAATTTGTTCCAGGCCACACCGGAAAGCCTGGCGGCCCTGGGCCATTTCGACAAGATGCTGATCGATCCGCCCCGGGAGGGCGCGGTGGAACTGGTCAAGGCCATCGGCGAGGACGGACCCCGCCGCATTGTCTATGTGTCCTGCAAGCCGGCAACCCTGGCCCGGGATGCGGCGATCCTGGTACACGAAAAAGGTTATCGCCTGAAGGGGGCCGGCATTGCCAACATGTTCCCCCATACCTCCCACGTGGAATCCATCGCCCTCTTCGAGCGAGAGTGATGTAAACGCTCGCCCCCTTCGCCCTCCTCCGGGGGGTTCGATACGGCTCGCTCTGCTCGATATTACGGGGCACTCCGTGGGGGTTACCGAGGGGTTGCGGCTGGCGCCGCGTACCGCTTTCCCTTGTCCCACAGGGATTTCCTTCGGTCAGGGCGGCCCGGCGGGAAAGCTTGTTTTTTTACGCTGATTGATCAGCGCTGGCGCTCCTTGAGCATCTTGCTCTGCTCCAGCTTCCACTCCCGTTCCTTCTCCGTGGCCCGCTTGTCGAACTGCTTCTTGCCCTTGGCCAGGCCGATTTCGATCTTGATGCGGCCCTTGGCGTAGTGGAGGTTCAGGGGCACCAGGGCATAGCCAGCCCGCTCCACCTTGCCGATCAGCTTGCTGATCTCGGCGTTGTGCAGCAGCAGCTTGCGAGTCCGCACCGGATCCGGGTGAATGTGGGTGGAGGCGGTGGTCAGGGGACTGATGTGGGCGCCGATCAGGAATACTTCGCCGTTTTTCAGCACCACGTAGGCTTCCTTGATCTGGACGCGCCCGGCCCGGATGGACTTGACCTCCCAGCCTTCCAGGACCAGCCCGGCTTCGTAGCGATCCTCGATGAAATAGTCGTGGAAGGCCTTCTTGTTGTCGACAATGCTCATGGTGGTGCTGCACGGTAGAATTGGGCGATTCTAACGCGCAAGGTCACCAGCGCCACCCCTGAGGATGAAATGCGCAAAGGCAAACTGAACGCCCCCCACCCCCATCCCCGCCCCGGGGCGGGGCTACCCATCGGCTCGCTGCGCTCGACGGTCACACCCGGCTCCGTTGATGCTTTTTCACGCTAAACCACTGTGCTTCCATGACCGTTGTCGAGAAAACCGTCCTGATCGAACACACGCCGGCCCAGATGTTCGAACTGGTGGATCGGGTCGAGGACTATCCGAAGTTTCTGCCCTGGTGCGGCGGCACGGAACTGCACGAACGTAGCGAGACCACCACTGTGGCCACCCTGCACATCAACTACCGCGGTGTGAAGTCCCATTTTTCGACCCAGAACCTCAAGGAAGCTCCCCGGCGGATGCAGATAAGTCTGCGGGATGGGCCCATGAAACACCTGGATGGCAGTTGGTGCTTCACTCCCCTGGGGGAGCACGCCTGCAAGATCCAGTTCCGTCTGCATTACGAATTTTCCAGCAAGATGCTGGAAAAGGTGCTGGGCCCCGTGTTCAGCCATATCGCCAACAGCTTCGTCGAGGCCTTCGTCAAAAGGGCAAAGCAACTCCATGGCTGAAACATCCATCGAAATCGAAGTGGTCTACGCCCGTCCTGGGCAGCAGGAACTGATCCACCTCAAGCTACCGGAAGGCGCTACTCTGCAACAGGCCCTGGAAGCCTCAGGTCTGCTGCAAAAACACCCGGAGATCGATCTGGTCAAGGGCAAGTTTGGCATTTTCGGCAAGCTGTCCCGGCTCGATGTCGGGCTGCGCCAGCGGGACCGGGTGGAAATCTACCGTCCCTTGATCGCCGACCCCAAGGAAGTGCGCAAGCAGCGGGCCGCCGAGGGCAAGGTGATGAAAAAGGGCGGCGACGCCGCCGGGGAATAAGCGTCTATTTGGCTTGGCCGGGGTCGGGCACGTATAATTGCGCTTTGCCACAAGAGGAACATATATGCGACTCCTCCAGAAGGCGCTGACGTTCGACGACGTCCTCCTGGTGCCGGCCCATTCCGCCGTATTGCCCCGCGACGTCAGTCTCGCCACTCAGCTCACCCGCAACATCCGACTCAACATTCCCCTGGTTTCTGCAGCCATGGACACGGTGACCGAGTCCCGGCTCGCCATTACCCTGGCTCAGGAGGGAGGCATCGGCATCGTGCACAAGAACCTGACCCCAAAGGGCCAGGCGGCCGAGGTCTCCAAGGTCAAGCGTTTCGAGTCCGGGGTGCTCAAGGATCCGATCACGGTTCCGCCCACCCTGACGGTGCGCGAGGTGTTGAGCCTCACCCGCACCCATCGCATTTCCGGCCTGCCTGTCGTGCAGGGGGGCAAGGTGGTGGGTATCGTCACCAACCGGGACCTGCGTTTCGAGACCAATCTCGACCAGACCGTGGGGGCCATGATGACCCCCCGGGAGCGGTTGATCACCGTGAAGGAGGGTGCCAGCCTGGAGGAGGCCAAGGCCCTGATGCACAAGCATCGCCTGGAGCGGGTGCTGGTGGTCAATGACGATTTCGAACTGCGCGGCCTGATGACCGTGAAGGATATCCTCAAGTCCAGCGAACATCCCCTGGCCTCCAAGGACGAACTGGGCCGCCTGCGAGTTGGCGCTGCGGTAGGCACCGGCGAGGGCACCGAGGAACGGGTCGAGCTGTTGGCCGAGGCCGGCGTGGATGTGATCGTGGTGGATACGGCCCATGGGCACTCGGAAGGCGTGTTGCAGCGGGTGCAGTGGGTGAAGAAGAATTTCCCACGGGTTGAGGTAGTCGGCGGCAATATCGCCACTGCCGGGGCCGCCATGGCCCTAGTAGATCACGGCGCCGATGCGGTCAAGGTGGGCATCGGCCCTGGCTCCATCTGCACTACCCGCATCGTTGCCGGCGTGGGTGTCCCCCAGATCACCGCCGTCGATAATGTCGCCACCGCTCTGGCGGCGCTGGGCGTGCCCCTGATCGCCGATGGTGGTATCCGTTATTCCGGGGATATTTCCAAGGCCATTGCGGCTGGTGCCAACTGCGTGATGCTGGGCGGCCTCTTTGCCGGCACAGAGGAAGCTCCCGGCGAGACAGTGCTCTTCCAGGGCCGCTCCTACAAGTCCTATCGGGGCATGGGGTCCCTGGGGGCCATGAAGGACGGTGCGGCCGATCGTTATTTCCAGGATTCCGACGCCAACGTGGAAAAGCTGGTTCCCGAGGGGATCGAAGGCCGGGTGCCCTACAAGGGTACTGTGGGCGCGGTGATCCACCAGTTGATGGGTGGACTGCGGGCCTCCATGGGCTACGTGGGCTGCCGTACCATCGATGAGATGCGCAGCACCGCCGAGTTCGTGGAAATCACCTCGGCCGGCATCCGCGAGTCCCATGTCCACGACGTGCAGATCACCAAGGAAGCACCTAACTATCACGTTGATTGAGCGGCTCTGTCCGAGCCAAGGCGGCTTAGGCCGCCTTTGTTATTTCCAGGGTTGAACGCCATGTCCCACCAGAAGATTCTCATCCTCGATTTCGGTTCCCAGGTCACCCAGCTTATCGCTCGCCGGGTGAGGGAGCAGCAGGTTTATTGCGAACTGCATCCCTTCGATGTCTCTGCCGAATTCATCCGCCAGTTCAATCCTCAAGGGATCATCCTCTCCGGCGGTCCCAACTCGGTATACGAAGCCGAGGAGTGGAGGGCGCCCCAGGTGGTTTTCGAACTGGGGGTGCCGGTGCTGGGCATCTGCTACGGCATGCAGACCATGGCCCAGCAACTGGGAGGCAAGGTGGAAAGCTCCGGCAAGCGGGAGTTCGGCTACGCGGAAATTCGTGCCCGAGGCCATTCCGAGCTGTTCAGGGGTATTCAGGACCGTAGCAACGCCGCAGGTCATGGCCTGCTGGACGTCTGGATGAGTCACGGCGACAAAGTCACGGAGATGCCGGCTGGCTTCAAGGTCATCGCCAGCAGCGAATCCTGTCCGGTGGCCGCCATGGCCGACGAGACGCGCAAGTTCTACGCCGTGCAGTTCCATCCGGAAGTGACCCACACCCTCAAGGGCAAGGAAATGATTGCCCGCTTCGTCCATGAGATCTGCGGTTGCGGCCACGACTGGAACATGCCCGACTACGTGAACGAAGCCATCGAAAAGGTGCGTGCCCAGGTGGGGCAGGAAGAGGTGATCCTTGGTCTCTCCGGCGGGGTGGACTCCTCCGTGGTGGCTGCGCTGCTGCACCGGGCCATCGGCGAGCAACTGACCTGCGTCTTCGTAGACAACGGCCTTCTGCGTCTCAATGAGGCCGAGCAAGTGATGGAGACCTTCGCCCGCAACCTGGGGGTCAAGGTGATCCACGTGGATGCCACCGAACAGTTCATGGGCCACCTCAAAGGCGTGTCCGACCCGGAGGCCAAGCGCAAGATCATCGGCCGCGAATTCGTCGAGGTATTCCAGGCCGAGGCCCAGAAGCTGCCCAACGCCAGGTGGCTGGCCCAGGGCACCATCTATCCCGACGTGATCGAGTCGGCCGGTTCGAAAACCGGCAAGGCCCACACCATCAAGAGCCACCACAACGTGGGCGGCCTGCCCGAGACCCTCAACCTCAAGCTGCTGGAGCCCCTGCGGGAGCTGTTCAAGGACGAGGTGCGGGAACTGGGTATCGCCCTGGGGCTGCCCCACGAGATGGTCTATCGTCATCCTTTCCCCGGCCCCGGCCTCGGTGTTCGCATCCTCGGCGAGGTGCGAAAGGACTTCGCTGACCTGCTGCGCCGGGCCGACGCCATCTTCATCGACGAACTGCGGGCCGCCGACTGGTACGACAAGACCAGCCAGGCCTTCGCCGTGTTCCTGCCGGTGAAGAGCGTGGGTGTGATGGGCGACGGCCGCACCTACGAATACGTGGTGGCCTTGCGCGCCGTGCAGACCCAGGACTTCATGACCGCCCACTGGGCCGAACTGCCCCACAGCCTGCTGGGCAAGGTGAGCAACCGCATCATCAATGAAGTGCGGGGCATCAACCGCGTTGTTTATGACATCTCCGGAAAACCGCCTGCGACTATCGAGTGGGAATGATTCGACGTCTTTCAGGGGCTATCGGTAGCTATCACTAATACGGTTAAATATTTATATTTAACAATAACTTGTCTTTCATCTTCTATCGGTGACTATCGGGGGTAGCCGGATTCCAGAGACGGTATCCGTGACGGTATTGGCATTCTGCTGACACACTCGTATGATTGATACCGTCACCACGAAATCGGCGGGTTGACGGTATCGTAAGAAGAGAAACCTAGTATTCATGCGGGTTTCAAGGCGAAAACGGACAAATTTTCGTTGACGGTATCGGGCAGCCCGGGAAGGATCCCAATGCTCACTGATACCCAGATCAAGAACCTCAAGCCCACCGAGAAGCTCTACAAAATGGTGGATCGCGATGGACTGTACGTCGCTGTTACACCGTCCGGGGTTGTCTCTTTCCGGCTCGACTATCGGTTACATGGCCGCCGAGAAACGGTGGTCTTGGGCCAGTACGGTCCTGACGGCATCACCCTGGGTGAGGCGAGGGATCTGCTTATCGCGGCCAAGAAAGCGATTGCCGCAGGAAAGTCTCCGGCGAAGGAAAAGCAACGCGCCCTTCAAAAGACGAAAGAGGCCAAGACGTTCGGTGAATTTACTGATCTCTGGCTAAACGACAATCGAATGGCCGATAGCACCAAGGCGATGAGGAAGAGCATCATCGATCGCGACGTGGCTCCCGTATTCGGTAAGCGGCTCCTGCGAGAGGTAACTTCCGATGACCTTCGTTCTCTTTGTGAAAAGATCAAGGCTCGGAATGCGCCAGCTACCGCGGTGCACGTCAGAGAGATTGTTGGACAGGTTTTCCGGTTTGCCATCGAACGTGGGCACAAGGTTCCCAATCCAGCCGATGATGTAAAGGCGTCTGCGATTGCGACCTTCAAAGCCAAGGATCGCGCTCTATCCCCCGACGAAATACGGATTTTCTTCGAAGAGATCGACCATGTCGGGACGCTGCCCACCATCAAATTGGCGTTGCGGTTGATACTGCTGACGCTGGTCCGTAAGGGGGAGCTGCTCAATGCGACGTGGGATGAGGTGGCCTTCATGGAGGCCACTTGGACAATTCCAGCGGCGCGTATGAAGGCTCGCAGGCCACATGTGGTGTATCTATCGCAGCAGGCGCTGGACATCATGATTGCCCTCAAGACTTGTGCCGGTGGGTCAAAGTTTCTGCTTCCTTCCCGATATGAAGGCGACAAAGGCATGTCCAACGCGACGTTGAATCGCGTCATCGATGTGACCGTCGAACGCGCGAAGAAAAAGGAACTGCCGTTGGAGGAGTTTTCGGTGCATGACTTACGCCGGACCGGATCAACGCTGCTCCATGAAGCTGGGTTCAATTCTGATTGGATCGAGAAATGCCTAGCTCACGAACAACGAGGGGTAAGGGCGGTGTACAACAAGGCTGAATATGCACAGCAGAGAAGGGACATGCTTCAGCAATGGGCAAATATGGTTGATGGCTGGATTTCAGGGATGAAAGTGACCCCGATACTCAGCAAGGCTGCATGAGCCTATCGATTTGCGCACCGACCGGGTTGCGAAAGATTCATGTATCTCGCCGAACCGGCCGGGTCTTGCGCTGCCGGACATCAGGCGGTGAGACCTTCTTTGTGAGCGCCGCTCTACGCTCGGCGATCCATTCTTCGATCTCTTCCAGATCCCAAACGACACATCGAGCAGTCAGGTTGAAGCGCTTGGGAAAATTGCCGGCCCTCTCCAGTTCGTAGATTGTAGTGTCGGCCACCGGAATGAGCTTGCGAAGTTCATTGCGGCGAATGAATCGTTTGGTAAGGATTGGATCATTCATTGTCATTCCCTAGGTTTCGAGGATATCGGCAATTACAACGTGCGACGAAGTGGCCGTATTTCCGAAATCGATCCAAAACGAGCGCCTTTCGAAAACCTAGTCCCGGACTTTCTGGTAAGTTAGGCCGTCTAGTTTTGGCAGGGCTTGAGTTCAGACTCCGTGATGTACCTGGATGCCGATCCTTCCTTCGCCGCACTGCTGACGATCAGCCGATTTTTCGACCGGGTCATTCCGACGTAAAAGAGCCGCCGTTCTTCCTCCGGTGTGGAGTCCGAATGGGGTAGGTTGCCTTCCTCGGCACCGAGAATCCAAACATTCGAAAACTCCAATCCTTTCGCTGCGTGCAATGTCATGATGGCAGCACCTTTGCCGACAGCTTTCGACCGACTAGCCGCTTTCATCAGCCGCACCGACAAACTGCCGTTGAGCCGGCACAGAATTCCTTCTAGCCGACGCAATAGTGTTCCATTTTCTTCTGTGGTTCGATCAGCCAGCCAGGCCGTGACGGCGTGAATTACCAATGCCTGGCGTTCCCGCTTGTCTTGATCGACCCAGTCATGCATTCCGTCGTGGAGACTTATCAGAAGCGTTTCATCGCTTTTCGGACTCGTAGAATGATCATATTCCGCGATGATTTGATCGAGACGTTCGTGGCAGGTGATGCCCTGAATCCGAGAGAGTTCGTTGACGAGCCGGGGAGCCATTCCAGTGAAGTACAGTGCATTGGCAACACCGGTCCAACTTCCATCGCCTACTGATCGCAAGAGCCCGAGCAGTGTGCTGCCCACGGTTTTGTTCCATACGCTCTTCCCTCCCATGCGGTGATATGGAATGTCCCTATCAGCAAATGCGACTTCCACTTTGTCGATGATGTTGTTGGTTCGGGCAAGTATCGCCCACTGTGCTTTCTCCGACTCGGCTTGGATGCGAGATGCGATCAAGTCGGCCTCGCTCCATCGGTCTGATAACCGAATGACGTCGATGACGCCTGGAGACTTGCGGAAAGCCTCAACGTTCTTCGGCGCACGATCCGCGTTATGGGCGATCAGCCGATTGGCATGCTGAAGAACGTTTTCAGGGCAGCGGTAGTTGATCGGAAGGGACATGACAGCCGACGATAGGTATTCGGAGATGTGCCGTAGGCCCTCGTAACCCATCGCATGGCGAAACGAGTACAGGCTCTGGTCGTCGTCGCCGACCAGCGTGATCTCGATGCCGTGATCGGCATGGGTTTTGACCCACTCCATCTGTACCGCGTCCATGTCCTGCGCTTCATCGACAAGAAGCCAGCGAATTGAAAGTGGCGGCATCGTTTTCGACTGGATGTCGCGAACGGCCTGTAGCATCAGGTCGGCAAAATCGACGGATCCCTCCGCCTGAAGAACTTCACCGTAGCTCTGAAGGGCGGCCTCGATTTCAGCGCATTCCGACGGTTTCCATTCGAGTCTGGACTTGGCCGCATCGATTGCCTGGACGATGCTTTCCAAGGGCAGTCGCTTTGCGTGCTGCTGCCAACAGCGACGAATCAGCGAGAGACGCTCGCCATCGGAGATGAGGCGCCCCAGTCCTGAACTTTTGTTGCGGCGCATTTGAGATAGCGCAATGGAATGAAACGTCCCGACCGCCAATCGCACCGCGTTGGTCTTGCCACAAGCGGCCAGAATCCGCGACTTCAGTTCATCTGCCGCATCGCGCGTGAAGGTAACAGCGCAAAGACGTCCCCGTTCGTTCGTTCCAAGAAGATGCGCTGCACGCGCGGCCAGAACCCGTGTCTTGCCTGAGCCAGGGCACGCAAGCACCGTGCAATGGCCATTGGCGACGACCGCGCGTTCTTGGTAAGGATTGAGTTCCACCTACACCACGGAGATCGGAATGGCCGGGGTCTCTGTCACCGGCGCTGCCATTTCATTGACAACCGCTGATTCCTTGGCCTCGGTGGCGATTTCGGTTGATTCCTTCTTGCGCGCAGCCAGGACGGCACGGGTCGCGATGTTGCGAATCTGGCCGGCCAATCGAAGAATCTTGCGCTTCCATTGATAGGCGCCAAGAGCATAGTTGGTGTCGTCGATCACGCAGGCAAGCCACAAGGCATCCATTCGCGCGATCAGCGAATCGAACTCCCGGATGATCGCCAGGAACCGGATCGAGCGAGGCGACGTGATCTGAATCTCGATGGTCCTGGCGTTGGTATAGCCGATCGTTGTTTCACATCCATTGGCCTCGCTGAGTTCCTGTAGCCGTATCGACTCCTGGCGAATCTCATCCAGCGTCTTGTCGAGGAGATCATCGACCATGGCTTCCACCCCTTGGGCCTGGTCCTCCGTTCCGATGAACCGCAATACGACGGTGAGAGAAAACAGGGCATTCGCGCACATATCGAAACCGCGCTCGAAAATCTGTTGGGCGTGAAGCGAGTTGAGCACTGCCTTCTGTGTAATGAACGGACGACTGTTGCTTTGCCGGATAGTGGGAATGTGCGCCGAGGGGGTGTATTGCCGTTGTGCCATGTGATGTCTCCCGATGGATAGAGCGTAGGGAGGGTAGTCAAGGCAATTGCCGCCAGCGTTCCGAAATGTGACCGCAAAGTACGCATTTCGAATGCCCGCACCTATCTGCGGCGACCAGAATGCGCCCATCACATGTCCTCCTTATGGTGGGCACGGTGAAGGTAGCTGGCCTTCCGAAATAAACAGCATTTACTTAACCCCGGCGGGGATACCCCGTCAGGAACTGACGGCCTTCCTGCCAACTTTTTTCGTCAGGAGGCAACATGGCATCACTCAACAGAGTCACCCTCATCGGCAACCTCGGTGCCGACCCAGAGGTTCGTTACACCCAGAGCCGCGAAGCGATCGCCACCATTCGGATCGCAACGACGGAGACGTACAAGGACAAGTCGTCCGGTGAGCGCAAGGAAATCACCGAATGGCACCGCGTCGTCTTTTTCGGTCGTACTGCCGAAGTCGTTGGCGAGTACCTGAAAAAGGGCTCCCCCATCTACGTCGAAGGTCGCATCCAGACCCGCAAATGGCAGGACAAGGACGGCCAGGATCGTTACGTGGTCGAGATCCTCGCCAGCGAGATGAAGATGCTGGGCAGTCGGCCTTCCGATAGCGATGCTCCGGAAGCCAGTAACAGCAAGCGCACTGGCAAGCGTACCGGCAACGGTAACGCAAAACCCGCTGCCGCTTCGGGACCCGCATTCGAGGACGTACCCGACATCGAGCCGTTCTGAGCGTCACGTTTCATAGTTTCCCCGCCGGGAGGTCTTCCTTCCCGGCTGGGAACGGACCTCCATTTACTTCAGGAGGTTTGTTCATGGAACGCGTCATTCTCGTCCTGGCCATGCTGGCGGGACTGCATCTGATTCTCTCGTTTCTCCAGTCCACCGTGGAAGCCCTCAAAGGGTTTTTTGCACGGACGCCGCGCCAGGTGAGCAAGCCTGAACCGGTCGAGGAACCGACGACGGATTGGAAGCAGTACGACATCCCGGCGTACATGCGCCGCAATGGGATCGGCAACGATCTCGGTAGCAAGGCAACGGCTTCCTTCGAAGTCATCGCCTGATTCTTTCAACCCCGTGCGGGGGCATTGCCTCCGCGTCAGGGGAGGGGTGCCCCCTTTTTCATTTCAGGAGGCACTTCATGGAACTCGTTCTTCTCGCTTGCTGCATTTCTGGCTGGATCATCAGCCGTCCGATCGTTCGCGCGCTCGGCATCTGACGTGCAGCACTGCCTGTGGGGGACTTCCCGCAGGACAAAGCGCTTTCCCACGAGAGCCCTTTGTCCTGCGGGGATCGCTCCACCATCGGAGTGATTTTCGCTGTGGCTGTTCAACCAACCTCAGGAGAAAATCGTGAAATCCAATCCCTTCATCGTTCGACTCTTCGATCCCCTGCCGATGGCCTTTGCCTGCGATCTCTATCAACGGCTGAAGGCCGGCAAGACCGATCCGGAAACCCGAGACATGCTGCGCAAAGCGCTGGTGCTGTCGGGGCTGTCCAGGAAAGCCGAATGAATCTCGCCCCGGGACTCCGGGGCTTTCCCGAGGGCGTTCGCGCTGAGCGCCCTGCGGAAAACAGAATTTGATCGAGCGGTTATCCGCCCGAGCAATTAGCGGTAGCTGGCCGCTCGAAACAAACAGCATTTTCCAACCCAGCCGGGGACACAACCCGGTCCGGGTCTGTGCTTCCGGCATTTCTATCCGGAGGCGCCATGCAAATGAATCATCCCGGCCTGCTGCTCATGCCGGCCAAGCGGTATCACGCGGACAAGTCCATCGGACACTCCGGCATCGTCAAGATGCTGAAGAGCCCGGCGCATCTTCGTGAATACCTCGACCATCCGCACCAACCGACGCCAGCGATGGCATTCGGTACCGCGGTCCATACCTATGTGTTCGAACAGGAACGCTTTGCCGAGGATTTCGTGGTGGCGGAGAAGTTTGACCGTCGCACCAAGGAAGGCAAGGAGGCGGCAGCCAGATTCGAGGAGGAGCATCAGGGCAAGACGCTGATTACCGCGGAAGATATTGCCACCTTGACCCTCATGCGAGCGGCTGTGTATTGCCATCAAGGGGCAGCCAGTCTGATCCGTAAGGGTGAGGCCGAGCTGTCTGCATTCTGGACCGACCCGGCGACCGGGCTGGCCTGCAAGTGTCGGCCGGACTGGTTCAACGGTGAAGCCATCGTTGATCTCAAGACCTGCATCGATGCAAGCAGCGGCGGTTTCTCACGATCCATCGCGAACTTCGGCTACGACATCCAGGCGGCGTTCTACGTCGATGGGATCAAGGCCGTGACCGGAATGGAGCTTCCATTTCTGTTTGTCGCCGTGGAGAAGGAGGCGCCGTACGCCGTGGCGGTCTATCGCGCCGATCCCGAAGTCATCGAGGTCGGTCGCACGAAGTACCGGGCGGCACTTCAACTGCTGAAGTGGTGCCAGGAGTCTGGAAGCTGGCCGGCATATCAACCTGGCGGCGAGATCGAACTGATCTCGTTGCCACGCTGGGCTGCCAACGCCGAAGCCTTCGAGTTGGACGCCGCCTGATCGGCGGAATTTCGTAGTTCATCAACCCCGGCGGGGATACCACTTCCCGCTTCGGGAGACAGGTATCTCCGCCATTTTCTTTGGAGAAAACCATGTCTCAAACCTTGCGCAATATCCAGAAGTCCCGTCAAGGCGCGTCGTCGAATGTAGTGCCGTTTCCGACCATGCTGGAGAAGTTCAAGGGCGAAATCGCCCGTGCGCTGCCCAAGCACCTGAGTCCGGATCGGATGGCGCGGATCGCTCTGACTGCATTTCGCATGAATCCCAAGCTGTCCGAAACGGATCCTCGCAGTGTCTTTGCGGCGGTCATCCAGTCCTGTCAGTTGGGGCTGGAAATTGGTCTGATGGGCGAAGCTCACCTCGTACCCTTTGGTAGCCAGTGTCAGTTGATTCCCGGCTATCAGGGCCTCATGAAGCTCGCTCGCAACAGCGGGATCGTGCAAGACATCTACGGCCACGAGGTGCGCATCAACGACAAGTTCGACATCGTGCTTGGCCTCAATCGTTCACTGATGCACGAGCCGTTGAAGAAGAATGGCTTTCCGGCATCCGACGAGGAACGCGGAATGATTGTCGGGTTCTATGCCGTCGGAGTTTTCAAGGACGGCACCCGCACATTTCACGCCATGTCGAACGAGCAGGTCGAGCAGGTGCGGGATAAGTCCCGTGGCTATCAGATGGCGAAGAAGTATGGGAAGGAAAGCCCCTGGGACACGCATTTCATTCCCATGGGCCTCAAGACCCTGATTCGCCGTTTGTGCAACCTGCTGCCGAAGTCACCCGAACTGGCGATGGCACTTGCCATGGATGAGCTGCATGAGCGCGGCGAGACCCAGAACATTGGGATTACCGAGGCTATCGACGGCTCCTGGGCGCCGATCATCGACGATGAGTCGGAGGACCAGGATTCCGGTGGGCAGGGGCAAGGCGACAAGGACTCCGGTCCCGGTCGTAATGCCGCCTCGGTCAATCCGCCGTCCACTGTCACTGACATCTTCGGGGAAGAGGGCAAGTGAGCGTACTGGGTGACACCGAAATCGGTGCCATTCATGCTTATCACCGGAGGCGGTCATGTACAGGCAAGACGAACAAATGATCCGACCGGAATCGTCATGCATCACGGGGTGTGCAACGAGATTCGACGATGAGCCCCCATGGACCGAGGATGACATCCTGCGGCTACATGGGCTCCTGCTGGAGAAATCGCTGCATGACCTGTTCGATTTGAGGGTGTCCGCTGCCACACGGGCCGACATTCTCGAATGGATGCAGGTAACGAAGGAACGATCAAAGGCATTTTCCTATCGGGCGTGCTGCCGTCTGTTTGGCCTCGATGCCGAAGAAATTCGGGATCGGGTGCTGCAACGCTACCGGCAACGCCACACCCATTAACCATTCACCATTTCAACCCGGGCGGGACAGCTACGTTCCCGTCCGGGGATGCGGCTGCCTGCCATTCTTTCATTGGAGGCATCATGCAACTACAAGCGTCAATCAAGGTCGGGAACATTCTTCCCGGCCGCAATCCTCGTGGCTACTTCGACCCCTCGGAGATGACGGAGCTGGAAGAGTCCGTGAAATCGAAGGGTGTGCTTCAGCCGATTCTGGTGCGTCCCCGCGATTCGGGTCGCTATGAAATCGTCGCCGGCGAACGCCGGTGGCGGGCGGCGAAGAAGGTGTTGGGGGACGATTATGAAATCCCGGTGCTGGTGCGCGATCTCGACGATGGCGAAGCCGATGAGGCGGCGCTGATCGAAAACATTCAGCGTGCCAACATGAGTCCTACCGAGGAAGCCGAAGCGGCGGCCAAGATTCTTGGACGTTGCCAGGGCGATCGGGACGAGGCGGCCCGCCGTCTGGGGTGGTCACGGTCGACGCTCGACAAGCGGCTCGCGCTGATGAATTGCTCGGAAAAGGTCCGTCGGGCCTTGTCGGAGCGACGTATTCAGTTGGGCCATGCCGAGTTGTTGGCGGCGGTCACGCGCGACAAGCAGGACGCGGTGCTGGAGAAGCTGCTTTCCCAGGCCAGCCTGCCGACGGTAGTCCAGTTTCGCGGACAACTTGAACAAATCTCGCGGGCGCTGGGAAGCGCCATCTTCGACAAGGGCGAGTGCGCCGGTTGTCCCCATAACTCGGGGAACCAGCAGGCGCTCTTCGGCGAGGCGATTGCGACAGGGCACTGCACCCACGGGGCATGCTTTGATGCGAAAGCCGAGGCCGCGCTGGATGCCAAGAAGGCGTCTCTGAGTGACGACTATCCGACCATTCGGATTGTTCGCCCCGGAGAAAACTTCACTTTGCTGCGACTCGTGGCGGAGGGCGATACCGGCGTCGGCGACGATCAGGCGAAAGCCTGCCGTGCTTGCAAGAACTTTGGCGCCGCCATTTCCGCGGTGCCGGGCAAGCTGGGGAACGTCTATCCCGATCTGTGTTTCGATGCGTCATGCAATGCCAAGAAGGTGGCGCTGCGCATCAAGGCGGAGAAGGAGAAAAACGCGCCAGCGGCGAGTTCGAGCAAGGGATCGGGCGGCAAGACTGCCTCGACGTCCAAGTCGTCGGTCAAGGCGGGCGCCAAGACTGAAGCCAAGGTCCAGGACTCGCAACGGGTCAAGGATTATCGGTTGGAGGTGTGGCGCAAGGCGCTGCGGCGGGAGTTGATGGCGAATCGCGAGAGCAATCTCACGGTACTCATTGCGCTCGCGCTGTCAGGCAATGCCCGGCATATCGGCGATACCAAGCTGACCAAGGCCTTGAGCGCGCTCGTGAAGCAGGACTATGCGAGCTTCACGTTCAAGACCGACGAGGCGGCGCGGGTCATTGCCCAGTCGGATGAAGCGGTCCGGGAAAAGATGTTCCTGGGACTGGCGGCATCGGCAGCCGATGGCATTGAGGAGAAAACCCTGGTTCAGCTCCTCAAGTACCTCGACATCGATCTGGCGCGGCACTGGAAGCTCTGCGAAGACTTTCTGAAGCTGCTCACCAAGAGCGAGATCGAGGCGATGTGCGACGAGATCGGACTGAAAGCCACCATGGGCGGGGCATTTGCCAAGGCCATGAACGGAAAGAAGGACGAGATCATCAAGGCGCTGCTGAACGTGGCTGCCTTCCCCTACGAGGGCAAGGTGCCGCGCTCGATGCGCTTCAACGTCGAGTAAGCCTGTTTCATTTCAACCCAACGCGGGGACCACGATCCCCGCAAGGGTCGTGGTGCGCCTGCATTTTCCATTGGAGGTACCACCATGTTTTTTCAGGAACTCAAATCGTTGTTGGCGGGCTGCGCGGCGCTGGCGGTCACCCTGTCGTCCGGTCGGGATGGTGCGATCACCGTCACGGTGAGGCCGACCCCGAAGGATGCCAAGGATGCCGAAGCGCTGGCGATTCCGCTGGTGCTCACCGGCACGCCGGAAGAGCTTGACGCGCAGTTTGTCGGATTGCTCCGCAGCTATGCCGAAGAGCACACGTCGCTCGCCGATCAACTGGAAGCGACTCGATCCATTATCGAGGCGGCGAAGAAAGACGCCGGCAAGAAGGCGGAAGGCGCGATCAGGAAAGGTGCCGCGGCCAAAGTGACGGCGGCGGCCGATGGAGGTGATGACGAAGAGCCCGAGACGCCCGAAGTAGTGGACGTCCCGGTCGAAGACAACCTTTTCGCATGAGGAGGCGATCATGACCATTACCGTTCAGAAGTTGCTTCGTTCCTTCGCCTACAACGGCATCGCATTGCCTGACCCCGGAAGCGACCTAACCCCGGAGCAGGTGCGGGATGTCTATTCCGCCACCTACCCCGAGATTACGACGGCCTCCATCGAGGGGCCGGAGCAGAAGGGGGAGCGACTCGTCTACACCTTCCGGCGTGCCGTCGGAACGAAAGGCGCGGTTTCCGTCGATTCGCGGCGCCCCTCCGGCGTCGTGCTTCGGCAACGCGAGGACGGGCTGACCTATGTCGAGCCGTATTCGGTCGGGACGACGACGGTCGATCACCTGAAGGTTGCCTTGCGGCGCCTATCCCGGTGGCTCGATCGTCGGTTCCTGCCGGCTATTCGGAGGGGATAGGCCATGGTGTCGCTCAAGGAACGGCTGCAAGCCGCTGCCGATGGCGACTTCTCGCAATTTGAAACGGGAGTCCCGACAGGGATTCCCGCCTTCAATCACGAGGAGATGAAACGATGCGTACAAGCCTTGCAACGCTTGGTGCAGCGGTCCCAAGGGACCATGTCACCCAGCGAACGCTGCCAGGTGGCCGCTTTCGTCCTGCCCCTGATCCTCTGAGCCTGCCAAGATTTAGTGGCGGTCTCACGGGGAGTCTCGATCCCTGCCTGGATATTCGTCGATGGTCTTCGCTGGCATTGCGCTGGCTGGAGACCGGAGAGATTCAGGAGGGGGCATCCGGACTGCCGTCGTCGCTGGTGCAGCAGGCCATGCAGGACTGGATCAATCGTCAGGTCGGGCAGTTACAGCACTTCGCCTTTGAAGCCTTGATCGCGGCCAGTCCCGAAGCGCTCAGCTATGGATCCCTTTTTCCGGAAGCATCGGAGAAGGACGATCAGTGGTACTGGGCACTTCAGTCCGAGCAGGTGGCGTGGCTTTCCATGAAGGATCGGCTTACCCGGATCGAGGCAGCATGCCCCGGCCTGGGCGAGACGGCCCTGTACTGGTTGCACCGCGCTTCCGGAAGAACGCTCTACGTCCTGACGCCGGAGACGGCTCGCCACTTGTGCGAGTACATCCACTGGCAAGGCAGTTGCAATCAGGCGGACTGGCTGGAAGAAATGACGGCGATGGGCATGACGGACGAGGACTTGGGGGAATCCATCTCGCCGGACTGGTTCGACGGGCATTTTCCGGCATGGGTTATCAACCCCAAGTCGGTACTGGATGAGGCCGTCCTGACGGGATTGGCTGAAGCCGGAGGGGAGGCTGCGCTGCTCGCAACGACGCTGCTCGACATCGAGCGACTAGAAGCGGATGGCGGACGGCTCCCCGGGCTCGAAGGGCTGGATGTCGAGTGCGTCTATTTCGGGGCGTATCTGAAATGGGATGCCGAAGATCCGGTGGAGCGGGTGTTCGATGACTTCATCGAATACGCGAACTGTGCCTGCGATGGCTACACCGATCTTTATGGCGCCGAAGCGATGCCCCTCGATCCCGAAGGGTTCTACGTCTGGCAGTGCAAGACGGGATTGGGCCTGCAACTGGTGTCGGCGTTGGATCGACTGGTCGGCTTGATCGCCGAACCGGTGTGAGTAATTCTTCAACCCTGCGGGGGTGCTGTCGCGCCCGCAAGGGCAGGGCACACCTCTGCATTTCTAATGGAGGTCGCCATGGCGATCAGTGTCAGTACGTTTTCAAGCAATCAGTCCTACCGGTTGACCAATGCGATTCTGGTCTACCAGGATGCCAGCCGAAAGCCGGCGTTCGTCTCGGTGCATGACGTGTCGACGGATGGTCAAGATCGACCGATCATCCAGGCAGGGGTTCCGGCCAGTAAATCCGGACTGTTGTCCCTGATGCGGATTCTCGATCCCGAAACGATGCTGCGGCCGGCGCTCAAGCCGGCGCATGTGCTCGCCGAGGGGACGGGGTTTTTCGTCTGGTTCAGCAAACCCCAAGCGCGGCAGGTCTGGTTCGACTGCAAGGAACTGGGGGCGCGCACAGGTCGTGTGCCGTGTCCGGGTCTGGTCTTTGTCGTGACCCACAAGGCATGGAAGGTTTTTGCCTATAAGGGACGGCAACGTCCCGATGCCGATACGCCGCTGTTCGTCGCGCCATTCTTCAACGTCTGGAACACGGGGACTATCTGCGTGGGGAGTGCCCGACTGCCGAAAGGCGATCAGGTGCATCGAAGCGAAGCCTGGGAGGAAGCCTTCTTCCGGTCGTACTTCACGCACCCCAACATCCATACACCCAAGGGGCTGACCCGCTATCGGGCCGGGCCGTTTGCGTTGTGGCGGGATCTGCTCGATGGCCAGTTCGCACGTTTTCCGACGCGCTCACTCGTTTCGACGGGCTGGACGCTGCGCGAGGCGTTTGAGGCGGCGGTGCTGGAAGCGGAGGCCTAAATGGACGCGAGAGATATCGCCTTGCAGCACTCGGCGCCGGTGGTTACGGTGCCGCGATATGGTGAGTTCGAGCCGCTGATAGACAATGGCCACCGATTCTTGGTGACCGGCGATGGTCTGTGGCTGGAAGCCCGGCGTCCCTGGCTATATTTGCGGGTGCCGTTGGTTCGCCAGAAGAGCGTTCCCATGCCGTATGGTTGCATTGGACGGGAGCTGTCCCTCGCCTTTGGCAAGATTCCCCGCCATCTCGTCGTCGAGTTCTTTCGGTATGCCGTCGATCGGTGTCCGGAGGAATGCGTCGGCTGGATCGTGTGGAATTCCATCACGGGCGAGATGCGGCTTGCATTCCTGAGGGAAATGTCCTCGGGGTGCAGTCACGTTCGCTACGAACGACCGGCGCTCAATGATGACGAGCATCTGGTGGTAGACCTGCACTCCCATGGACGGATGTCGGCCTTCTTCTCGACAGAGGATGATCGCGATGACCGGGGAGAGTTCAAGATTGCCGGCGTGGTCGGCAATTGCGACCGCGTGCGTTGTTCTACGGCATTCCGCCTTTGCGCCAATGGGCTCTTTCTGCCATTGGCTTTCGATTCCACCGACATGAAGGGACAGATAGGAGGGTGCGATGGCTATCCATCAACTCTCTGCTGAACTTCTCACCCGAGAAGTTCGCGTGTCGGTGATCGGCGCTGGCGGTACAGGTTCGCAGATGCTGATGGGCCTGGCGCAACTTCATACGGCCATGGTGGCTCTCGGACATCCCGGGGGCCTCAATGTGACGGTGATCGATAGCGACCTGGTGTCGGAAGCCAATGTCGGGCGGCAGATGTTCTATCCGTCCGATGTGGGATTGCCGAAGGCAACGGTACTCGTCAATCGCATCAACATGGCGATGGGTACCGGTTGGCACGCTGAAACGAGGCGCCTGACGGCCAGCGAGAATCTGCGCACCGATCTTGCGATTGGGTGTGTGGACAATCGCCTCGCCAGAAAAGCGATTCTCGATTCGGTGGCGCGCGGCGGTGGTGGCTATTGGCTCGATCTGGGCAACCGTCTGCACGATGGCCAAGTCGTTCTGGGCCAGGTGCCGGCGCGCTGGGCCAAGTCGAATGCAGAGCGGCTGCCGCATGCCGTGGATCTTCTCCCGGAGATCGCGGACGCGGCGCAGGAAGCCGATGACGAGTCACCGTCATGCAGTTTGGCCGATGCGCTGGAAAAGCAGTCGCTCTTCGTCAATCGCGGGGTGGCGCTGTACGCCTTGAATCTGCTGTGGGAGCTATTCCGCTACGGACAGATCGCGTATCACGGCGTATTCGTGAATCTCAAGACCGCCCGGACGACACCGCTTCCCGTCGATCCCGAGGCGTGGGCCCGGTTTGGCTTTCCGAAACGCAAGCGCGGCGGTAAGCGCGGTAGCAAGCGTGGATGAGGGCAGGGCTTTTCCCCGGCGCACGCACAAGATCGTGTGCCGGGCTTTCCAGAGCGGGTTCCGTTCCATGTAACACGAGCCCGCTGTGGAAAGCGGATTCCGGTGCTGCCCATAGGGCAGAGCCAGAAAGGCGGTAGCTGGCCGCTCGAAATAAACAGCACAAGCAACACCTATCCAACCCCGTGGGGCAACAGTCCCCATCGGGGTTCTGGCGCCTTTCACATTTTTCATGGAGGCGTCATGAGGCAACATTTCAGGAGTGCCGTCTACCGGTACTTCATCAACCTGGACGAACGCGGCGAATTTTATGCGGACGTTCGCAATACCCGCGACCGCACCGTCTTCGAAATCAAGGGCTTTGAGATATTCGAGGATGGGTGGATGCGTCACAAGCACGATCTGGCCGGGTTGAAGCATTACCTGGTTCATCTTGGGCTGATGACGAGCGATCAGAGTCTTTCGATGGGGAGCGCGTGATGCTGTTCGATCACTATCCCCGCTACGAAGGATTTCGCGACACCCCCAGAAAGCGTTCGGCGGTACTGCGCAAGCAACGCATCGAGCGCGAAGCCTTGCCCTTGTTTGCCGAGCAGATTGCAGCCATGCAACCGTCGGTGGAAGAGGTCATGGCCAAGCGATCCTTGCAGGCCGATGCCTTCGAGGTGGAACGCCGGAAGTTCAAGGCGAAATGGTGGCGTATTGCACGGGAGAACTACTACCGGTTGCCTGCGGAGCAGAGGATGAAAGTTCTCACCCGTTGGCGTCGTTGGTGGGGACCGCGCGATTCCAGTTGCCTGCTGTATCTGTGCGCTCAGGCAAAGGCAGAACAGTTGTAACCCTTTCCGGCCGTCCGGCCACAACCCTTGCGGGGACACCTCCCGCATGGGGAGCGGTGTCTCCGCGATTTCAAGGAGACACATCATGGGAGTAGGTAACTGGCTTCCGCGCGGGACGCATCGCCTCTTTTACGTCGATCTCGATTCCTGGGTGGATGACAAGGAGTTTTCCAAACTCGTCCAGTCCGGTGAAATCGATGCCGATATCAGCTACGACGCCCACCTCCAGGAGTCCTACGATTCCGAGCTGGCGACGGTGGTGAGTGCGCTGGAAGGGACGGCGTCCGTATTGATCAGACACGGCATTCCCTTCGACTCGTTTCGGTACGGGCATCGCGCGTCGATGAACCCGCTGGAGCGAACGGAATGGATGTTCCCGTTGCTGGAGTGCGGGCGGGTTCGTGTGGCCGTCAAGGAGGTTGAAATCTCCAAGTTGGCTGTCGTGACCTATCCGGTGCAACAAGCCGACGAGGATTGCGATCTCGCCAACCTCAGTCGTGCCGAGTTCGTATCCGGTTACGGCCTGACGCCAGAGCGCTTCATTACGGCGTCGTCAATGCAGATGGACGCATTGGACGACCTGCTGATTTCTGTCATCGAAGAAGAGATCAATGCGGTCGGCGCCAAGACCGTTACGCGTCGCAGTTGTGCGTGGACGAGTCGTCTGCTCACGGAATCGATGCCATTGAGCGTCGCCGTGTCGAAATTCCGCAAAGCGTATCGCCACGGGCTGCCGAGAAGGCAACTGCGGCATGCCGCGTGAAACGGCTTTTCGATCAGCACCGCGCCGGCGGTCTCGGGACTTGCTGAGGGACGTCACGGCATAGAGGCATCAAGTCTTGTGGCGCTTGGCGAGAGCTGGCGCTCCATGACGGACAGTCGTTTTATTCAACCCATCCGGGGACACACCCCGGATGGGGCACGTGTCTCCGGTTTTTCCAGGAGATAAACGTGAAACTCAAGAAAATTGCCGAGGCCACGATGTGGCTGCCGGGCTTCGCGCCGGGCGATCCCCTTCAGGATGTTTCCGGCAGCATTCAAACGGCGCAGATCATTGCTTTTCCGTCCGTCGTGCCGGCATCGAACATCGTGCCAGCGAACGAGGAAACAGCGCAGGACGTATCCCCTGTGCCGCGGGTGATCGAGGCGAGAAAGTCGCCCCGAACGCTTTGGCCCAGCCTGAATCCGGCGTTGCACTCGATGCTGCGTGGCGATGTCGCCAAGTTCGACGCGAACATGGCCGCCGTCTCGCTGCTGTCCAGTCTTGAGGCGGACAAGCGTCCGCCGACGGATGAAGAGCGTGACGTCCTGAATCGCTATACCGGTTGGGGCGGTATTCCCAAGGCATTCAATCCCGATCAGGACGATCCGGCGTGGAAGGCGAGAGCCGAATCCCTGCCTGAGTTGCTCGGTGGGGACTACGAGAGTGCCAAGGGTAGTGTCGTCAACGCCCACTTCACGGAAGTTTTCGTGATCGAAGCGATCTGGGCGGCGGTTCGGCGGATGGGGTTCCAGGGTGGTCGTGTTTTGGAACCTTCCGCTGGTGTCGGGTATTTCATCGGGGCCATGCCGAAGGATTTGGCGGAAGTGTCGGCAGTCACGGCCATCGAGATCGACCGCCTATCGTCCCGCCTCCTGTCGCGCCTGTATGGGCATCACGGGGTAAGGGCGCTGACGGTTGGTTTCGAGAAGGCCAGACTGCCAAAGGACTGGTTCGATCTGGTGATCTCGAACGTTCCCTTCGGGAACTATCAGGTGCCGGACAACCGGAATGTGCCCTTCGCGGATTTCCTGATCCACGATTACTTCTTCGGCCGTGCGCTGGAAGTGACTCGCCCCGGCGGACTGGTGGCGTTCATCACGTCTGCCGGCACGCTCGACAAGTGGGACGACCGGGCGCGGCGTCATATCAGCGCGCAGGCCCGGTTCCTCGGTGCGATTCGTCTGCCGTCCGGGACGTTCTCGCACCTCGCCAACACCGAAGTCACGGCCGATATCGTCTTCCTGCAAAAACTGGCAGAGGGCGAGAAGGCGTCCGACGAATGGATCGGCGTCATGGAAGCCCCGCACGATATGTGCGAGGGATACCGGCGCTTGTTCGTGTCGAATTGGTATGTCCAGAACCCGGACATGCTGATCGGTCGCATGGGGCAAAAGTCGAATGGCTTTGGCCTCGCCAATGCGGCGATCTTCGATGGCGATGTGAAAGCGGCGCTGGCGGAGCGGATAGCCAGCTTGCCCGAGGGCATCTACACGCCTCGTGCCGTCGAACCGTCCGTCACAACGCGGCGGGACATTCGTGTCGCAGCGCCGGAGTTCGTGAAGCCGGGCGCGTACTGCCTGACCGCGGATGGCCGACTGGCCGTCTCGGAAGGGCAGGAGTTGCTGGTGATCGACGGGTCGGTGTCGGCAACGGCAGCCAAACGGATTCGCGGCTTGATGGCGATCCGTGATGCGGCGCGAAGGCTGCTCCACATCCAGCATGCCACTGCGGACGATAGTCGGCTCGGCAGTTACCGGCTGGCACTCAACGTGGCCTATGACGGCTTCGTGGCAAAGCATGGCTACCTGCATGCCAAGGCCAACAAGCTGGCATTCAAGGGCGATCCCGATCTTCCGCTGCTGCTCTCTCTGGAGAATTTCGATTCGGAAAGCGGCACGGCGGAGAAGGCGGACATTTTCTACCGCAGAACGGTGGGTGTTGTTCGCAAGGTGGATCGATGTGCGTCTGCCGATGAGGCGTTGCTGGTATCCCTGCACGAGCGTGGACGCGTCGACGTTTCGTTGATGGAGTCCTTGCTTGGGCAGGAGCGGGAGCAGTTTCTTCCGGACATGGCGGATCGCGGTCTGATCTTCCTCAACCCAGAAACCGCTCAATGGGAAACCTCCGATGCCTATCTTTCCGGCAACGTGCGCAGCAAGCTCGAAATGGCGGAAGCGGCGGGGGATGACTATGTCCGCAACGTCCACGCACTGAAGGCGGTCATACCGCCGGATTTGGGGCCGGGTGAAATCGATGCCCGGATTGGTTCGACCTGGATTCCGGCGCGCGACTATGCGGCATTCCTCGATCATCTCCTGGAATGCGATGGTTGCACGGTGGAGTTCAGCGCCGAGGCGGGTGCCTGGAACATTGATGTGCCATGGCAAGGCGAGCGGTCGGTAGCGTCGACCCAAACCTACGGCACCGCGCGTATTTCGGCGGGTGAGTTGTTTGTCATCACGCTGAATCAGATGGTTCCGACGATCCGGGATCGCGATCCGGTCACCGACCGGTATTTCGTGAACACCGAGGAAACCATTGCCGCCAGGGAAAAGCAGCAGGCGCTCAAGGAGACATTCCGTGCCTGGGTGTTCGCCGATCCCGAACGGTGCGAGCGGTTGGTCAGGATGTACAACGACCAGTTCAATGCCGTCAGGCTGAGGGAGTTCGACGGTTCACGGCTTTCTTTGCCGGGGTTTTCGGAGGTGTACAACCTCCATCGGCACCAGAAGGACGCCATCTGGCGAATCGTGTCTGGCGGGGTGAATACGCTGCTGGCCCATGTGGTCGGCGCCGGAAAGACCCTGACGATGATCTGCGGCGGGATGGAGTTGAGGCGCCTCGGCATGGCCAGCAAGCCGTGCTACGTGGTGCCCAATCACATGCTTGAGCAGTTCGCGGCGGAGTTCTTGCGGGCATATCCGGGGGCAACCATCCTGATGGCCAGCAAGGACGATCTGGTCGGCGACAAACGCCGGACGCTGCTGTCCCGGATAGCCACCGGCGACTGGGATGCGGTGCTGATTACCCATGCCTCTTTCGAGAGGATCAAGATGAGCGACGAAGCAATGGAGTCGTTCATCGAAGCGCGAGTCTACGAAATCGAGTGCGCCATTCGGGCCTCGAAATCGGGCAAGCGGGGCAATCGCATCGTCAAGGAGTTGGAGCGGGCCAAGAAGATTTGGCTCGCAAGGTTGGAGAAGCTGTCGGCCAAGTCGAAGAAGGACGACATGCTCACGTTCGAGGAACTGGGCATCGACTACCTCTTCATCGACGAGGCGCACTACTTCAAGAACCTGTACCGCTTCACGAAGATGACGCGGGTGGCAGGTCTGCCGAATTCCAACTCGGAGCGCGCCTTCGATATGTTCGTGAAGACGCGCCATGTGATGGATAAACAGGGCGGCCGTTCGGGAGTGGTATTCGCAACCGGGACACCGGTCTCGAACTCGATGGCCGAGATGTGGACCATGCAGCGCTACCTGCAGCCGGTGACGCTACGCGCCAATCATGTGTCGCAGTTCGATACGTGGGCGGGAAACTTCGGGGAATCGGTAACTGCCCTGGAGTTGTCGCCGGATGGCAGTGGCTACCGCATGAACACGCGGTTCGCGCGCTTCGTCAATCTGCCGGAACTGATGACCATGTTCCGGGAAGTCGCCGATATCCGCACCGCGGACATGCTGAAGCTGCCGGTGCCTCGATTCCATCTGGAAACCGTGACGGCCAAGCCGACTGCGGAGCTGAAGGCGTTCGTGGCAACGCTGGTCGCCCGAGCGGAAGCAATTCGCAACGGCGATGTGACGCCCAGCGAAGACAACATGCTGGCGGTGACCAACGATGGCCGCAAGGCCGCGTTGGACATGCGATTGGTTGATCCTTCAAGCCTGGAAGCTCAGGACGGCAAGGTCAGCCAGTGTGCGGATAATGTCTTTGGGATATGGCGGGAAACCGCAGCGTTCCGGGGGACACAGGTCGTGTTTTGCGATCTCAGCACACCGACGGACGATGGACGGTTCAGCGTCTATCACGTCGTTCGGGCAAAGCTCGTCGAAATGGGCGTTCCGGGAACGGAGATCGCCTTCATCCACGACTACGACAGCGATTCCGCCAAGGCAGAACTGTTCAAGTCAGTAAGGGAAGGACGGATTCGCATCCTCCTGGGCAGCACCCTGAAGATGGGGGTTGGCACCAACATCCAGACGCGCCTGGCGGCGTTGCACCATCTGGACGCTCCGTGGCGGCCGGCTGACGTTGAGCAGCGGGAGGGACGCATTGTTCGGCAGGGCAACCTGAACGAAGAGGTGCGGATCATCCGCTATGTGACGGAGGCATCGTTCGATGCGTACATCTGGCAGACCCTCGAAACCAAGGCACGCTTCATCGCCCAGGTCATGCGGGGAGATACCGGAATGCGCAGCGCGGAGGACGTGGAGTTGGCGGCGTTGTCCTATGCCGAGGTGAAAGCCCTGGCATCTGGCAATCCGTTGGTGATGGAAAAGGCAGGTATCGATGCCGATGTCGCGAAGCTCTCCTTGCTGAAATCCCAATGGGACAACCAGCGATGGGCGAACCAGCGAGAGTCGGCGACACTGCCCGGCAGAATCGAGAAGATCCGGGAACGGATCGACTCAATCGAAGCCGACATCGCCGACCGTGTGGATGTGCGGGGTAACCGCTTCAGCATGGTGGTCGACGGAAAGCGCTATAGCGAGCGATCAGCGGCGGGAGAGGCACTTTTGCAGTACTACATCGAGGCCAAGGCCAGAACCCGGAAGTTCGGCAGCTGGAAGTCCTCACCGGGAGAGATGTCGGTTGGGCAGTTTGCCGGCTTCGATCTCGATGTGTCCATCCCCACGATATCCGGCGATGGCCCTTGTTTCGTCCTGAAAGGCCGACGTGCCTATACGGCTCATCATTCCGACAACCCGCAAGGGATGGTCCGGGTGGTCGAGAACGTAGCCAACAGCCTGGAAGGACGCGTGGCGGAAGCCTCTGAGGACATGGCACGGGCTGAAAAGCGCTTCGCCGACATCCTCATGGAGTTGTCCAAGCCTTTCGACAAGGAGGAAAGGCTGACGCAGTTGCTGGTACGCCAACGCGAGATCAATGCTGCGCTCGATCTCGACAAAGGCAACGCCGGGGCGATGGAGGCTGAAGCAGAGGCCTCCTGACGCCACGTCATGCAATCGGAATGACTTCCGAAGTCGATCCGAAAAGGTCACATTTCAAATCCCATGGGGTAGAGCGGCTGCGTAGCATGGCCGTGAATCCTCCCCTGTGTCATTTTTCCCGGCCAACGTGCCGGGGTTTTTCACAGGAGGTTCATCGAGCCTCCTGCGAAAAGTTCGGAACACAGAATTCAATCCGGCGCCGTAAGGCATCGGGTGGACGTGTGGTAGCTGGCCACGAGAAAACAAACAGCATTCATCAACCCCGCCGGGGAGCGTATCCCGGTCGGGGTATCGCCATGCCGCGCGGAGCGTTCCAATTTCATGGAGGCACCTGCAATGAAGCATGAGTATGAGACGCATCGCGTCAAAGAGGATGTGCGGGGACGCTGGGATCGGGTTCTGCTCGACCTGGCCCCACCGCTGAAAGCCGCGCTGGATCGGCAGGGGAAGCATGTGCCCTGTCCGGTTCATGGCGGTCGGGATGGCTTTCGAGTATTCCGGGATGTCGCGGATACGGGCGGTGGCATCTGCAACACCTGCGGCAGTTTTGCCGACGGGTTTGCGCTGCTGATGTGGATCAACGACTGGGACTTTGGCCGTGCGATTCGCGAAGTGGCCGAGCAGGTCGGCAGCCAGCCGATCCGGTTGCCGTCGGCAAAGCATGGCGAGGTCAGAGCGGGGAAGTCGGACGACGAGATTCGCCGGGAGCATCTCAATCGCACCTGGCGAGAATCATTGTCTCTGTCGCATCCGGAATCTGAACCGGCTCGTTTGTACTTGGCCCGACGCGGATTGTCGTTGAAGGTGCCGGACACCTTGCGGTTCCACCCGGAGTTGGGCTACTACGCGGACAACCGCCTCGTGGCTCATTACCCGACCCTGATCGCGCAAGTGACAGGGCAGGGAGGTGAGGCGGTAACGATCCATCGCACCTACCTGACGCCTGATGGTCACAAGGCGCCGGTCGATGCCCCCAAGAAGCTGATGCGCCATCCTGTGGCCCGTCAGTTGACCGGGGGTGCTGTTCGACTGGTGCCGGTTGGCCACCGCCTGGCCGTTACCGAGGGCATCGAAACGGCCCTGGCCGTCATCGAAGCCACCGGACTCCCGGCCTGGGCGACAGGTAATGCCTATCTGCTGGAAACCTTCATGCCGCCACCCGGCGTCGAGCAGGTTCTTGTCTTTGCCGACAAGGACCGGCCATCCAAGCAGCATCCCTCCGGCCACGGACAGGAAGCGGCGCGGACGTTGGTGACCCGGTTATGGGAAATGGGGATTCGAGCGGGGGCGATCGCGCCTGCCCTCGACATTCCCGACGGCAGAAAAGGCGTCGATTGGCTGGATGTGTTCGATCTTCTCGGCAAGGCGGGGTTTCCCGCGCTCGGTAGCGTCGAACAGGCGCTGAGCCGGGCGGCGTGACGGGGAGATGAGCATGTACGGCGTCATCGACTTCAGTCTCATCGACACCATGCCCGGCGGCTTCGGGCCGTTCGCTCCACCGGCGGGATGGCAGGGCGACTACCGGCAATTCCTGAAAGCACGCTTCGATGGCGACATCGGTGCGCGCCAGCAGATCGCCGTGGTTGGCCGAATTCTTCTGCGCAAGATCGAGGGCAGGCCCAGCGAGTTCTTGGGGCCGAATGCCGTCGAGGCGAAGGAATTCGCGCTGTCCGTCTGGTTGTCGAAACGGAAGTAACAGCAGCACGACAAACCGGCTTCGGCCGGAATTTCTATCCCACGGGGAGCGTATCGCCCCCGAGGGGGACGGTGCCTCCCCGATATTTCTTGGAGGCACCATGCACGACAAATTTGCGCCATTACTCGAACAGGCTCTTACCGAGCCTGGGATCGTGAGCGCGGCCTACGGCCGGTTTCATCGCTTCAGTATTGGCAACCAGATTCTGGCTGCCACGCAACTGCTGGAACGGGACTTGCCCCTGTCGCCAATTGCCAGTTTCAACCGCTGGAAGGATTTGGGACGTTCGGTATGCAAGGGGCAGAAAGCAATTTCACTTTGCATGCCGATCACGGTCAAGCGCAGGAACCCAGACCCGGACGGTGACTCGTCCAGCGACGGCGGGGATCTATTTACCCTGTTCAAGCTGGCGCCGCGCTGGTTCAGTCTGGAACAGACCGAAGGCGAAGACTACGTCGAGCCGATCGAGTCGCCGCAGTGGGATGCCGAGGCTGCATTGAATGCGCTCGACATCACGCTGGAGCGTTTCGAGTTCATGGACGGGAATGTGCAGGGCTACGCGGTGAAGCGGCGGATCGCAGTTAATCCGTTGGCCGAGTATCCCCACAAAACCCGGTTTCATGAATTGGCTCACGTCGTTCTGGGGCACACCGAAGAAGCCGATTGTCATGACGCAGCGTCGATCCCACGAAGCATTCAGGAGGTCGAGGCGGAGGGCGTGGCATTCCTGCTGTGTTCCATCCTCGATCTGCCGGGACAGGATGAGGCGCGAGGCTTCATTCAGTCCTGGCTCGAAGACGGGCAGTTGCCGGAGAAGTCGGCCCAGAGAATTTTCAGCGCAAGCCAGAAGATTCTTGATGCTGGAAAACCGGTCAGTCGGTCGGAAGTGACGCAGTAAGTTTTATTCATTCAACCCCGCGGGGCGTGCCATCGCCCTCAAGGGGACGGTGCCGCTCCGCTTTTCAATTGGAGGCACCCAAGATGATTAGATCAACCGACCGCGAGCTTCTTTCCATCCTGCTTGGAGAAGAGAATGCTTCGATTCCAATGTATTCGCTGGCGGAATTGTTCGGCTTGCGCGCTGTTCGACAGGCAAACGTTCCCGGCGTGCGAGAAGAAATTCTCTCCTATGCGGTATCCGACCGCCTGGCGGCAGCAAGGGAACTTCTGCGTCGCGCCCTTGAGGAAACACTCAGCAGCGATGCGGTGAGTCTTGCTGGACCGGCTGCCGTTCGCGATTACCTGCGGCTGTTTCTGGGTGGGCAGGTGTACGAAAGCTTCGTGGCGCTCTGGCTTGATGCGCAGAATAGGCTGATTGCCGGCATGGAGCTGTTTCGCGGCACGACGACGCAAACCTCGGTGTATCCGCGCGAGGTCGTGCGGATCGGTTTGAAGCTCAATGCCTCGGCCGTGATTTTTGCGCACAACCACCCATCCGGCAGTCCCGAGCCGTCACGCGCCGACGAGTCGCTCACCAACCAACTTCGGCAGGCGCTGTCTCTCGTTGACATCAAGGTACTCGACCACTTTATCGTGGCCGACACCACGGTCATGTCCTTTGCGGAAAGGGGGCTGATCTGATCCAAAAAAATACCCGCCAGTTACGGCGGGTATTTTTTTGGGCTATTTGCATTTTAGGGTTGGCGGTTTCAAAGTCCAATCTGGCTGAGTGCCGAGGTTGGAATCAGCCTTTCGGGTGCAACCTCAATACAACTCCAATTGGTTGGAACCGGGCCAGTGGTGGCTGTGCCTGCTTTGGAACTGAAAGCCGACTGCTGGCATAGGCATACCCAGTGACCGCAGCACAAGGGATGCCGTCCTATGAAATCAAATAGTTTTCGGCCAGACGCCGTCTAGCCACCGGTGGATGCCATTACCCAAACCACAGTGTGGCGAGAATTTGTGAACTCGTGACAGCGATACGATTATTTGTTGCGAGTAAGAAGCCAGCCTAGCCGCCAGTGGATGCCATTACCCGCACCAGCTTGTGCGACGAATTGGAAAACTCGTGACGATCCGGCTTACGCTGCATTGCAGACTGGATCGCATCTATTAGGTCGCTATCGCTGGCACCAGTCCGCAGCAAGTGCCGGAGTTCAAGCCGATCCTCCTGCCCCAAGCAAAGATGCAGTGCGCCATCAACTGTCAGGCGGATCCGGTTGCAGGTCGCGCAGAAGTGCTGGGATACCGGAGTGATAAAGCCGATACTGAAAATATTGTCTGGCGTAGTCAGGTACCGTGCTGGACCACCGCCTGGCAGAACGTGGTCAACAAGATCGTAACGTTTGCGAAGACTTTCGATCAAGGCTTGCAGTGAACCGGTGCCAAGAGCGCGAGCACTATCGCTCATTGGCATGTTCTCAATCAGGCGTAGCACGAAACCTTTGTCCATGCAGTACTCAATCATGGCGCCGATTTCATCCCCGTTAAAGTCGGGTAGCCAAACCATGTTGATCTTGATCGGCGTAAAGCCACAGTTGCGCGCTTCTTCCAGCCCTGCCAAGACGTCGCCTAGGGCATCCCGCCGGGTAAGTGCGAGGAAGCGGGAACGCGAAAGCGTGTCTAAGCTAACGTTGATTCTATCCACGCCTGCCGACTTGAGTCGTGCAGCCATCCTGGCTAGTCGAGTCCCGTTGGTAGATAGCGATAGATCGCTTAGTCCTGAGTGCCTGCGCAGTTTCGCCACCAATTCCACGATTCTTCCACGGAGCAGAGGCTCCCCGCCAGTAAGACGTATACGGGTAACGCCGAGGCTGACGAAAATACCCGTCAGCCGCTCGATTTCATCGAAGCTTAACCAGTGGCCAGGTGCCTCGTAATCGGCATAGTCCTCGGGCATGCAGTAGGCGCAACGCAGATCGCACCGGTCAGTGACAGACAGGCGCAAGTAATCGATCTTGCGACCGCAGGCATCGATAAGTGCGCCCATATCCGTTGACAGCATTTAGCGCTGCCCGTTACCTGTCAAGGTTAGTAACGTCACGCTGCATCCCTGTGATCTCGTAAGAGACGAAGCTGGTTAGCAGTTCGGTAAGCGCTACATAAAAGGGGGTTTTGAGCTTGCTCGTAACGTCGGCTTGCAGTGCTGGAAGCCAAGCCGCAAGGTGCCGCTCGATAAAATCACGCTGCGCGCGCAGGTAGGGAACCTTGTCCAGCAGACCTTCCTCCGCTTGGGTTTGCTTGGCAGTTAGGAATTGCATGAACTCGAGTTCGGCACTCAGCGCGTCTTCGAGATCGTTTTCTTCTTTGGCGATGGCCAAACCAAAATTTCGGTAGAAGCTTTTCAGTTCGAGCAGCAATGCTGGCTTGCTGCCACGCTGGTGGTAACTGCCCTCGTAGAGAGAAACACTGGGATCCGGCATATTAGTCTCGAAGGCGCTCAGGTAGGCCGACGCGAGTTCCTGACCGGATGTTGTCACCCGTAGGCGAGGTGCAATTATTTCCTCGAAGGTGTCGACTAACTCCGGCGCACACACCTCAAGGGCACCAGCGATCTCCTCGGCATAGCTTCCGTCGGCGAGCCGCAGAAACGTATCTTCTTCCGGATATCGGAACCCTATGGCAAGGAGCGCATAAGTACGGTTGCGCGCCATCGATTTCACGATCCGGCTGATGTTCTTTGCTGAACCCATTTCATTCATTTTCAATCCCTTCCTGATCCAGTGCTGCCCTCGCATGAAGTGGGCAGAGCCCTGCCTGACAGACGGCTACTCCTCAGGCTCCGTGTATTCCTTAGGCAGCTTGTGGGCGATGCCCTTGTGGCAGTCGATGCAGCTCTTGCCTTCGGCTTTTGCCTTCATGTGCTTCTTGTAGGGCGTCTGCTTTTGCAATTCGCTGCTCATGGCGTCGAAGTCGTGGCAGTTGCGGCACTCGATGGAGTCGCGCGACTTCATGCGTTCCCACTCGTGCGTCGCCAGTTCCATGCGCTTGGCCTCGAACTTCTCCTTGGTGTCGATGCTGCCGGTGACCTTGCCCCAGACCTCCATGCTCGCCTTGGCCTTACGGATCAGCTTGTGCGTCCAGTCCTTGGGCACATGGCAGTCGGAGCAAACGGCGCGCACGCCGGTACGGTTGCTGTAGTGGATGGTTTCCTTGTATTCCTGATAGACGGTGTCGCGCATTTCGTGGCAGCCGATGCAGAACTCGAGCTTGTTAGTCGCTTCCATGCCGGTGTTGAAAGCGCCCCAGAAAATGATGCCCGAGAAAAAACCGACAACCAGCAACGTTAGCAACGAATGCCTGGCACTGGGTTTTCGCAAGGCAGACCAACTGGATCCGCAAATACTGCGATCAGATTTCATGAACATTCGTGCCAAGAATTACCGCTATTGCGAAAGAATCCACTGCACAAGGTTCTTAATCTGTTCCATATCCTTAGGTGGAGATGTCTTGACGATCTTGTGCTCCTCCTCGTGACCATCGGGAAACTTGGCCTTTTCTCCAGAGGTGATGTGCTCGATCAGTCGTGCCTCGGCATTGGCCTTGCCCTTGTATTTCTCGGCAACCTTCTTGTAGGCTGGACCGTCACCTTCCTTGCTCACCAAGTGACACTTGAGGCAGTTGTTCTGCGTGGCCAGTGCTTTCGCGGCCTCAGCGTCAACCGCCAGCGCTGCGGAGGAAAACGCCAAGGCAGAAATAGTGCCCAAAAAAATGGATACCCTATTGCGATTACTGCATTTCATTTGAATACATCTCCATGTTTGATTTCTGAATCTCGGTACGGATTGCCAGGACCCTTCTAGCGGTGTGAATCCTCCACTCGATCTGGAATAGGTGTTCGACCGGAATCAGGTGAGCGGCGAGAGCATCATGTCCGCACTGCGCCGGCCGATGAGCGTATCCATCAACTCCGATGGCTGGCCCTTTAGCTTCTTCTCGCGCTCCATCTTGAGCATCTTCATCACCTCCTGCACGTCTGGGCCGAAAAGGCCTTGCAATTCGGACAAGGGAATCTTCGGTTGATCGGAGACACTGCCGACACCATCTTCCATGCCGGGCCCGAGAACAGGCGGCACGTAGAAAACGTTCGGCTCGGTGCCGTACTCGGGGTGCAGAGGTAACGCCACCTTCCATTGCCTGACCAACTTGTTCACCGAACTCATCGGGTCATCGATGAAACCGACATGCATGGCGCGACCGACACATTGTGCGACGCAGGCGGTGGCGATGCCCTTCTCGATGCGCGGGAAGCAGCCGACGCACTTGTTGGACTTCTGGGTCTGCGGGTTGTAATAAGGCTTCGAATAAGGACAGGACTTGACGCATGCCTTGTTGCCCTTGCACATGTCGAGATGAATCATCACGATGCCGTCCTGTTCACGCTTGTAGATAGCGTCGTTGGGGCAGGCTTCTAGACAGGCCGGTTTGGTACAATGGTTGCACATGCGCGGCAGATAGAAGAAGTGGTTGTTCGGGTAGGCGCCGCTGCCTTGATCTTCGTCCCAGTTGGGGGCCGAGCGCGGTGTCGGGCTGGGCCTAACGCGCCCCGGTTTGCCCTCGAACAGCCTGCCGCTGTAATCGAACTCGAAGGGTACACCGTAGTCGATCATCGGCGGAACCTCTCCCTTCTGTAACTCGCCGCCCTTGTAACCTCCACCTCGCGTCTGCCAGTTCTTCGGATAACCCTTGCCGGGTGTCGTCTCGACGTTGCGCCAGTACATGTAATCCTGGCCGGGTCCGGTAGTCCATAGCTTCTTGCACGCAACGGTACAGGTCTGGCAGCCGATGCATTTGTTCAAGTCAGCCACGAAGGTCAACTGCCGCTTGGATGTTTTCATTATGTTAGCCATGATTCATTTCCTTCCTGGATCGTCCGCTTACGTTGCTCATAGGCTCATCGGCGTGGCGCCGGTATAGCGCTTGACCTCTACCCGCGTGTCGCGCTGGGTTCCGCCCGGACCGTAGTAATTGGGCCGGAATACCAGGTGGCCGTAGTTGCCGACCAGGTGGGTGGGCGAGATGCGCACCGGGCAGACGCTTTGCGTGCTGCCTTCGATGAGATCCATGTAGAGCTCGGGTGTGTGCCACATGGTCGCGCGTCCGACCTGTTCGCCCTGACGAACCTTGACGCGGCAGATGACGCGACCATGGTCATTCCACAGTTCGACCCAATCGTTGTCGCTAATGCCGCGGGCTTCCGCATCGGCCGGTGCCATTTCCACCGAGGGTCCGCCACGTTGCAGCCGCAACATAAGGACGTTGTCCTTGAAGGTCGAGTGAATCGCATAGCGGCTGTGCGGGGTATTGAATCGCAGCGGGTACTTGTCTGCTTCGATTGGCGCCTTGTAGGTTGGCAGTTCAAGGCCCATGGCGAAGAAGGTATCGTGGTCAAGATAGAACTGCTGGCGCCCTGTTAGCGTTGGCCATGGCTTCTTGTCGACCGTGTAGTTCTGGAACGGCGTGTAGGGAATCCCCTCCTTCATCGGCGACGTCCAGTTGCTCTTGAAGCGTTGCGGCCCCTTCTCTCTCAGCATCTGTAAGGTAATGCCTTTTGATTGAGGCGCGCTGTCGAGGATGAACTGTGCGGCGTCTTCGTCATTGGCCAGTTTGCCGTCGTTCGTCATCTGGTTCCACAGGGTCGACAGATCCCGGTTCCACATCAATTGCTCGTCGTTGAACTTGGTGAAGTTCTTCCTTAATGCCGCAGCCTCCACCTTCTTCGACAGATCGAGGAATATCTGCCAATCGGTCTTCGATTCCCACATTGGCTTGATTGCCGGCTCGGTCATGTTGATCATCGTGTGCTCTTCGGTCACGTTGAGATCGAGCTTTTCGTACCAGTGCGCTGAAGGCAGCACGACGTCGGAATACAGGGCCGTCGAGTCCATGCGGATGTTGATATCTACGATGAGATCAAGCTTGGGCCACAGATTTCGCAGCACGTACTTCTGGCCTTTCGCCTGGTTCAGCCAGTTACCGCGATAAACAATGAATACCTTGGGATCGCGGAAGTCGCGCGGATAATTCGGCATCTGGCGCGTGGCGATGGCGTCTCTCAAGTATTTATTGGTATCGATGCCCGACTTAAGCATGTCGTCGTTGGCTTCTGCATGGATATAGGTCCAGATCGTGGTTTGGCAGAAGCGTTGCTTGGCTGGTCCCTGCGGGAAGGAGAGGGCCATGACTCCGGGTACGAACACCGGCTTCCACTGGCCGATGTAGTGGTTAACCCCGCCACCGTTGCGTCCCTCGCTACCGGTAAGCGCGGTCAGCAAATGGAACACGCGCAACAATACGTCGCTGTAGTACCAGTGGTTGGTGCCGCCGCCGCTGACGATCATGGCTGGCTTGGCGCTCGCGAACTCGCGGGCTAGCTGGACAATCACTTTGGCCGGGACGCCGGTCACCATTGCTGCCTTGTCCGGCGTATGGTCATTCATGATGCGCGGCTTCAGAATATCGAAGACCGGTTGCACATCTATCGTTTTTCCGTCCTTGAGCGCCACCTTGTAAGTGCCATCCAGTGCTGGATCAAGTTCGCCCAGATCGATGTAGCCCTTGGGGAAGGTGTTGGTGTTGCGGCCCAGGAAGGCTACCGGGGGCGCCTTCTGCTCCGGCTCATCGCCCCAGCAGCCCTTCATGATCACCGCCTTGCCGGTCTTTATGTCCCAGGCGTAAAACTTGTTTGGCGATCCGCCTGAGACCACATCGGCCTCGCGCAGGAAGCGTTGATTGTCCTTGCGCACTAAGTAGGGTAGGTCGGTCTGCTCCTTGACGTTATGTACGTCAAAGAGTTTTTCCTTGATGATGACGTGGGCCATCGCCATGCCAAGCGCCGCGTCGGTGCCGGGCTTCGGGTGTATCCATTGATCGGCCTTGATGCTCGATGCGTTGTAGTCGGGCGCGATACTGACGATCTTGGTGCCGTTGAGGGCGGCCTCGGACAGATAGTGGGCATCGGGGATGCGGGTAATCGCCGGGTTCGCCCCCCACAGGACGATGAACTTGGAATTGAACCAGTCCGCGGTTTCGCAGGTGTCTCCCTGCACGCCACAGGTCTGCGTTTGACCGGTCGGATGGTCGCCGTACCAGTCAAAGAATGTATGGGTATGGGCACCGATGAGGTGGGCGAAACGATGGCCGGCGCTGAATGAGAGCGGTGCGACGGCGGGCACCGGCGAAAACACGCTGATGCAGTCCGGCGCTTCGTTCTTGATGGTATCGACGATCTTGTCGGCGATGAGTTCGAGCGCCTCGTCCCAACTTGCACGGCGCCACTTGCCTTCGCCGCGCGCGCCGACCCGGATCAAAGGGTACTTGATGCGGTGCGGGCCGTATTGGTAATCGACGGCGCACTCGCCCTTGTTGCAGCCGCGCGGATTGTATTCGGGGATGCCGGGCATCGGCGCCATGTCCTTCGACTGCTCCTCGCGCATGACCACACCGTCCTTCGAGTAGACGAAATGTGGACAGGCGCCGGTGCAGTTGATGAGGTGGGCGCCGCGCGTTTTCTTGTCCCAAGCCCATTGGTTGCGATGGAAATCCTCCCAACCAGCATATTCATGCTGGGCCATGGCATCCTGGCTTTGCGCCAGGGCCCGCAATGAATATGAACCGCCCAGCATGATGCTTAGCGAAGAAGCACCAGTGGCCTTGAGAAACGCCCTGCGAGATGATTTCATGACTTCGGCTCTCCTTGCACGATTAGTCCGACCAAAATATTTCTGCACTTCCTTATGCATGAGACGTGCCAGCACGCAAAAAGGCCGTGAACGATGGGCAGTGGCGGGTATCGGCAGGAGGGTGAAGCAGATTGCGGTCAATACATGACCGTCTGATCGAAATTCAACCGATCAGGAAGTGACCGGACTATCGTCGCGGTCTTGATGTTTGAGCTTGTTGCGGAGGGTCAGACGGGTGATACCAAGAAGTTCGGCAGCGCGAGTCTTGTTCCCGCCAACCGAGTCCAGAACGCGCTGAATGTAGTGTTGTTCCATCGCCGCCAAGTCCAGGAACGGTTGATCGGATTGCTCTGACGGAACGGCGAGCGCAGCGCAGCAGCCCACAATTTCTCGCGGCAACTGCAAGGTGGTGACGGTGTCTTCTGCGCAAAGGATTGCAGCACGCTCCAGAACGTTGCGCAATTCACGTACGTTGCCGGGCCACGCATAACTTTCCAGCATCGACTCCAGCGCTGGGGCCAGCGCCAGCGTGGGTGAGCCTACTGCGCGTGCAGCCTCGGTGAGGAAGTACCGTGCCAGGGGCAGAATGTCTTCTCGTCGCGCACGCAGGGGCGGCACTTCGATGGCGCCGACATTGAGGCGGTAGTAGAGATCCTCGCGAAACTGACCGTTCTTTACCATTTCCGGAAGATTGCGGTGCGTCGCGGCGACGAAGCGAACATCGACGCTTATCTCTCGACTGCCGCCGAGTCTGCGGAAAGTCTGCGTCTCCAATACCCGTAGTAGTTTGGGCTGTAGAGTCAGGGCAAGATCGCCGATTTCGTCGAGAAACAGTGTACCGCCGTCAGCCAACTCTAGCAGTCCGCGTTTCAACTGCCGGGCATCAGTAAAGGCGCCCTTCTCGTAACCGAACATTTCTGATTCGAGCAGATTTTCCGGCAGTGCCGAGCAGTTGAGTGTCACCCAGGGGCCACCGGCCCGCGGCGAGCCGCAGTGGATGGTTCGGGCTACACGTTCCTTGCCACTACCGGACTCACCGCAGATCAGCACGGGTACGTGGTCAGCTCCCGCGATCTTCTGTGTTACCTCCGTTAACCGCTGCCATGCAGGACTTTCGCCGCCGATGCTATCCACTTGGCAGACGTCAGACTGAGCCCGACGCCAGGCGACCTCATGACGCAGCCTGCTGGTTTCCATGGCGCGTCCAATAAGTTCTCGTACGTCTTCCAGATCGAATGGCTTGGTGATGTAATCGTAGGCGCCGGCTTTGAGCGCGGCGACCGCGGTGCGCACTTCGGGGAATGCGGTCATGATGACCACCAGCGTGTCGTCGTCTAGTTCACGGAATTTGCCAATCAGGTCGAGGCCGTCACCATCGGGCAAGTGCAGGTCGAGCAGAATCAGGCGATACCGCCGACCGCGAGACTGCTTGAGAGCACTCGCGGCATTTTCCGCAACGTCGACGCTATAGCCTAGGCGGGCGAGAAAATTGCCCACGGTGACGCGGATGGTTGTGTCGTCCTCTACGATCAGCAACGCGCTCATGCGGGCAACTCCATCGAAGCAGCAGGCCAGTATAGAGTGAAGCATGTGCCATGCCCGGAACGACTTTTGACTTCGATGCGTGCGCCATGCTCGCTGACGATCTTTTTTACGACGGCGAGGCCCAGACCGGAACCGGTGGCGCGAGTGGTGAAGAAAGGATCGAATATGCGTGGTAGGACATCGGTGCCAATTCCACCGCCAGTGTCGGCGACCTCGATGCGCACATTGTTGTTCTCGTTATGGGCGGCTATGCGTAGCGCTCCGCCATGCGGCATGGCGTGAATGGCATTGACGACAAGATTCAGCAGCACCTGTTTGATCTGGTTGGGATCGGCATGCACCGACAGGTACTTGTCGATAGCCAGTCCGATGGCCACATCGTGGGATACAGCCTCCTTGCGCGTCCAAAACAATGTGTCTTCGACGATGTCGTGTAATCGACACGGAACGGGGTGTGTGCGCGGCGGCGCGGCAAATCCATGGAAACTATGCAGAAAGTCTCCGAGCCGGTCAATTTCCGCCTCCAGCCGTTGTAGCGATTCGCTCGCACCCATAGGCAGATCGTCCTCGTACTGGAGTGACTGGGCTACCGCTTTCATTCCGGCGAGGGGATTGCCGATTTCGTGCGCAACGCCCATAGTCAATTCTCCAAGGGTCGCCATTTTCTCCATCTGGAACATCTGGCGATCAAGTTCGCGGCGTTCGTCGGCGAGGCGGTGTTCTTCGCTGACATCGCGTGCCACAATTACGTAACGGGTTTCGCTGAGTTCTCCTGTGCGCGTAACAGAAAGCGCCAGGACGCGCCCGGCAGCTTCAATATCATGGCGAGCTTCGCCGCGCTCGGCAGCTCCGCTGGCGATTGCCGGCCAATCGGGCCAGAATTCGGCCAGCCGGCGCGGCGTGTTGTCCTCGATTATGCCCAGCAGGCGCCGCGCCTCGTGGTTAGCCAGGGCGATGTAGCCCTCTCCATCCACGGCCAGAATTCCGTCGCCGGTATGCTCAAAAATTGCGGTAAGAAAAGCGCGCTCCCGTTCCAACTCAACGGTGCGCGCACGCACCTCGTCCTCAAGATGCCGGCGCTCGGTAATGTCGCGAGCGATGCCCAGCACGCCGATGAATTTGCCATCGGCGGTGCGCATGGGGGTCGTGGTGGTTTCCAATAGTACATTGTGGCAATCGCAGGCGCGGGTGACCCACCCCTCGGTGGTACAGGGACCGTCTGTAACCAGAGCTGCCTCGTCTTGCCGATGAATGGACTCGGCCACCGAGCCCTGAAACAAGTCCCGAGCGGTCCGGCCAATGACGGCATCCCTTCTCAGTCCGTAGAATTGTTCGATGGCAGGATTGCACTCCAGATAAATGCCCTCAGAACTTTTTAGCCAGATCAGATCGGGAATCGTCTGGATCAACGTGTTCAGCTCCGCGTTCTGATCCTTCGTAATGCGGTAAAAGCGATGCAATGCTGCGATTGCCGAACAAACCACTATTTCGTCGAGCAGATAGACCATGTTGGCGAAAATCGTTTCGGGCCGAAACGCAAAGGAAAACATGGAGTACGGCGGAATAAAGAAATAGGTCGCGGTGATCGCTCCCAATGCTGTCGCAAGCATGCCCGCCCAGAATCCCCCAAAAACCGCCGAGATCGCCGCTGCAGGGAAAAAGGTGAGAAATGGCACACCGAGCTCGTCGGGACCGATCAGGCGCCGAACGACAAACGCAATCATTACCAGAATCAGCACGATGCCGACCCGGTAGGTGAAGCTTCGGTGTAAGGGGAAAAGTACAGCCTCCAGCTTGGGCAGGCTGCGGCCCAATCGTTCACTAATGCGATCAAGTATCGCGCTCAAGGATCGGTTCCCAATCTTTAGCCGTTTAGTGTATCTGACGCGGCGCGTTTCGCCGAATCGCGTGGAGGTCAAGTTGGCGCACCGTTGGCTGATACACCGGCACTGGCATCAGACTGTAGCAGCAAGCGGAAATGTGCTTCGTCCATCGGCCGGTGGAAGAAGAATCCCTGAGCTGTGTCGCAACCAAGCATTTGCAATACGGTCAACTGCTGTTCCGTTTCCACACCTTCCGCCACTGCGGACAAACCCAAGGTGTGGGCAAGGCTCAAGATCGCATGGGCAATAGCCCGGGCATCAGGTTCGTTGGCTATGCCATCGACAAAGCTTCGGTCAATCTTCAGTTCTGCGACAGGCATGCGCTTGAGGTAGGAGAGGGATGAGTAGCCAGTGCCAAAGTCGTCAATGCTGATCTTGATCCCCCGGCTGGCGAGGTCATTTAGCATCTTCAGACCTTCTTCGCCGTGCTCCATCAGTGCACCTTCCGTAAGTTCGATAACGATACTGCTAGTAGGCAACCCGGCCGTAGCCAATCTATCAAATAGCCATGCCGCAAAGCGATCGTCGCGTAGTTGACTCGGGGAAATATTGAGGGCGACGGGTGGCGGCGTCAGACCAACTGAGCGCCAAGCGAGTATGTCTTCAATCGCTCTATTGACTACAAACAGTCCGATGCCTCCGATAAGGCCCGACTTCTCAGCCACGGGAATGAATTCTGCTGGCGAGATAAATCCCAACTCAGGGTCGGTCCAGCGAATCAGAGCTTCGGCGCCGACAAGATTGCTGTCAGCAAGGCGAACCTGGGGTTGATAGTGGAGGACGAACAGACTTTGCTGGAGGGCGCGCCGTAGTCCAGTCTCCAGAGCGAGTCGCTGCTGTATCTCCAGCCTGATGTCAGCAGCGAAATACTGAAAGTGATTTTTGCCCTGTTCCTTGGCACGGTACATCGCAGAGTCCGCATTCTTGAGCAGGGTGCCTTCATCATTGCCATCGTTTGGAAAAAGGCTGATGCCGATGCTCGATGTAATAAACAAGTCATGTTCCATGACTTGGAAAACCTTGGACAGAGCGTCGACAATGCGCTGACAGACGGCACTGACTTCTAGGAAGTCGATATTGCACAGCAGTGCGGCAAACTCATCTCCGCCCAAGCGTGCGACTGTGTCGGCATCGCGGATGCAGGTGAGAAGTCGCTGGGCGACACCTTTAAGCAGCAAGTCGCCGACGTCATGACCTAGGGTGTCATTAATGGTCTTGAAGTTATCAAGGTCGATGAAAAGAACCGCCAGCAAATGGCTCTCCCGACGGGCCTGGGCGATTGCCTGGCGAAGACGATTCTGGAATACGGTACGATTTGACAGCGCCGTCAAATCATCGTGGCTGGCGATGTATTCGAGCTTGCGCTGAGACTCCTTCATTGCAGAGATGTCGCTGAACATTGCCACATATTTCGACAGGCGGCCGTCTGCTTCACGTACGCTGCTGATTGTCAGCCATTCTGGGTAGATTTCGCCATTCTTGCGCTTGTTCCAAATTTCACCCTGCCACCAACCCTCCGTCTCCAACTGGCCCCAGAGACTGCGGTAGAACTCGGGTGAATTAAGTCCGGACTTCAGCAGCGAAGGTGTCTTGCCAACGGCTTCAGTTACCGTATAGCCTGTGATTCCGGTGAACGCCTCGTTTACTGTGATGATGCGGCCGTCCACCTCGGTGACGATAATGGCTTCGCCAGCGCGGTCGAAGACCTTGGCCGCCAGTCGCAATTGCATCTCGGCATGCTTACGGTTGGTGATGTCCTCCAGGACGGCGATGAAGTAACTCGGATGACCATTGGTAGTGCGTGCCGGCGACATGGCAAGGTTGATCCAGACGGTACCGCCATCCTTGCGCAGGTATTGCTTCTCGAAACTGCCCAAGTCTAGATCTCCTGCAAGTATTCGCCGCAGCAACACAAAATTGGCCTCCACGTCGTCTGGATGTGCAATGTCCTGTAACGTCTTTGACAGCAGTTCGTCACGGCTGTAGCCGATGATGTTGCATAGGCACTCATTAACCCGCAGCCAGCGGCCATCTGGCGCCAGATGAGCAATTCCGACCGCGGCCTGTTCGAAAGTCTGACGAAACTCCGACTCCAGTTCACGGAGTTGATTTAAAGAGTTCTGCAATTCGCTGGCAAGCCGCTGCCGTGCATCGATTTCGTCGGTAAGGTTTTGTGTCTGACGGACAACAACACGTTGGTAGGAATGGACGACAAATAGAATGGTGGTGGCGGAAACAATAAAGGCACACGTTGGGATGATGTCACTCTGGCCAAATGCCCAATGGGGTGGGTTGAAGATATAGGCACCGGCAACTGCCGCCAAAATCATGTAAAACAAGCTCGGCCCCACGCCGCAGAGCAGCGCCGCGATGGCCGTTCCGGGATAGAAAGTCAGAAAGGCTAAGCCGGCTTCGACCGGAAGAACCAGAAATCTCAGTCCGAGCGCAGCACAGAAAATGCCGGCGGCAATCAGATACTTTATCCGCGCAGTTATGTCTCGGCCAGCAGTTATCCGGAAGAAATCCATGTCTGTCCCGTGAGACATCGAATCGCAGCGCATCTGATATATTTGGCGATCTTCGCCATCGTGATATCCGGCAGAAAAGACTTTGGGGGCCGGCTACCGGCATCACTGCAGCAACCGTCCAATTGCCATAGGCCCGCGCACTTCCTAATCTCTCCCGCAGTATTTCGCGGTTTCCTCCTTCGAGGCATATTCAACGATTGCCCACTTGCGTTCTGTTAATACTCCAACGTCACCGCGTGTAGGGCGGACATCGAATAAACCTTAATCACACAGACTCTTGACATGGCCATACGCGATGTCCGCTAACCGATCCTATTGTGTTGAAAAAGTCGTTTCGAAATTTCGACAATGTGAGTGGCATAATGCCGACCTCTCAGATCGATCTACAATCGACGATCATTGCCCCGGCAATGGGTAGAGTACCCCCGCGAATCGACTAGAATTGGTGGTCAGAAACTTTTTCAACAGAATCCGATCCTTAAGCTGCCCCTCGGAGTGATTGACCAGCGGTCAGAGCCCCGTCGCCGGAACCGCTCGAGCGTACTCCACGCAGACGGCCAATTGAATTGATAGTTCCTTAACTGGCGTACTAATGGGCGCCAGCCAATATCCACTTAACGAGTACCTTGATGTCATCGTCCTTAACGGTGCCTTCGTTCGGCGGCATGGGGATAGGCGGGCCGGGCCATTTATTGCCACCGGTGGCAGCACTCCCCTTTTTCACTCGGTCAAACAACATAGCCTCAGCGGCTTTATCGCCCGCGTATTTCTTGGCGACATCCCGATATGCAGGGCCAACAACTTTCTTATCGGCTTGATGGCAGGCCAAGCAACCGGATTTGGTGGCTAGATCCTTGTTGGCCAAAGCAGGAGTGGCGACCAGTACAGTCGCGGCAATCACGGTTGCATACAGAAGCTTCATTTGTATTTCCTCAATAATCCTGATGACTAATTATTTTGACATAACCGGCTGGCGCGGCTTTACCGCGCCAGTCCGTGTTGATTGATGGGTTGGACGAAGCCGCTACGCGGAGGAATCGCTTGCTGCGGCACCACGAATTATTCTGCACCTTCATCCCCTCGATGCCGAGGGGTTTGATTCTGCAATATTTCGTGAGGATAAACCAGCATGACGAACGACATCGCCGCGCACTTTGACCGGCAATACCAGACGCATCTCAAGCATCTCAAGCTCAAGGGGCTGCAACCCAAGACCATCGAAGCGTACTCCCGCGCCATCCGCCGCGTCGGCGACTACTTCGATCAGCGGATTGACACGCTGTCCGCGCAACAACTGACGGACTACTTCACCGACCTGGTGGCCTCGCACTCGTGGAGCACGGTCAAGCTCGACCTGTACGGCTTGAAGTTCTACTACGCGCATGTCTTGAAAAAGCCCTGGGTGGCGCCCGGGTTGATCAAGCCGCCGCGAACCCAGCGCCTGCCCGACATCGTCACCGTCGAGGAAGCCAAGCGGATTTTCGGCGCCACCCGCGTGCTCAGCTACCGGGTGTTCTACTTCACGCTCTACAGCCTGGGGTTGCGTCTGGGCGAAGGACTGCGCCTTCAGGTAGGCGACATCGACGCGGCGCGCGGGCGCGTGCATATCCGCGACGCCAAGGGCAACCGGGATCGCTTCGTGCCGCTGCCGGATGCCACCCATCAACTCTTGCGGCGCTTCTGGACGGTGCATCGCAATCCCGTGCTGCTGTTTCCCAGCCGCCTGGGCGGCTTGAAGGGCGCGGCCAGCGCCACCACGCCGATGGACACCGGAGGTGTGCAGACCACCTTGCACAAGGTGATCGAGTCTTGCGGCCTAAAAAAAAGATCACGCCCCACAGCTTGCGCCACAGCTATGCCACCCACCTGATTGAGGCCGGCGTCGATCTGATCGAGGTACAGAAATTTCTCGGCCACCACTCCATTCTCACCACCGCCCGTTACACCCATCTCACCGACCAGACCAAGCATCACGCCCTCGACCGCATCAACGGACTGATGGACGGCTTCCGTCTCGCCTGGGGGAAGGTCAAATGATCCGCCTGGCTACCGTCATTGATACCTTCGAGGCCGACTTCCTGGCGCAGTACCGGAACCGGCTCACGTCCGACCACCATCGCGCCTTGGCGGCGATGAAACAGTGCCGCACCCAGGCCAGCCCCATGATGCAGGTCCGCTGCACGGGATGCGATCACCAGAAGATGGTGCCGCATTCCTGCGGCCACCGCCACTGCCCGCACTGTCAGCACCACGAGAGTCAGCAGTGGCTGGAACGGCAACTGAAGAAGCAGGTCCCGGCCGAGTACTTTCTGCTGACCTTCACCCTGCCCGCCGAATTCAGGGGATTGGCTTGGGCGCACCAGAGCGCCGTCTACGGTCTGCTCATGCGCTGTTGCTGGGAGACGGTGCGCATCTTCAGCCAGAACGACAAGCAACTGCAGGGCACGCCCGGGGCCATCGCGGTACTGCATACCCACACGCGGCGGCTGGAGTATCACCCGCATGTGCATCTGGTGATGCCGGCGGCGGCGGTCGATGGCGAGCGCCGACAATGGCGCACCAAGCGGCGCCAGGCCAAGGGCGGCTACCTGTTCAACCACAAGGCCCTGGCCAAGGTCTTCCGGGGAAAGATGCTGGCGGGCATCGAGGCCGCCGGATTGGCGCTGCCTCGCCGTCACCCCGAGAAGTGGGTGGTGGATTGCAAATCGGTGGGTAGCGGCGAGCCGGCGCTGGTCTACCTGGGGCGCTATCTTTACCGTGGTGTCATCGCCGAGAAGGATATCGTCGCCTGCGACAACGCCCAGGTCAGCTTCCGCTATCGCAACGCCAGGACCGGGCGGATGGAACGACGCACCGTGTCCGGCGCCCATTTCCTCTGGCTGGTGTTGCAGCATGTGCTGCCCAAGGGCTTTCGGCGGGCACGCAATTTCGGCTTTCTGCATCCGAACTGCAAGCGCCTGATCGCCTTGCTGCATCTGCTGCTCAGGTTCGCTCCGAATCCGGTGCTGGCCTGGGTCAAGGAACGGGCGCCGATCCTCTGCGCTTGCTGCGGGGCGGTGATGGTGATTGTGAAGACGCGGATTCGAACACTGTTCGCGGGGCCTGCACCGGCCCTGCTTGCCGCCGGGGGCACCCTCTGACCATGTAAGCACCACGCCTCTTTCCGGCAACGGGATATCAGCGCCCACAAGCTGAGCGTTCCGTTCGCCTCGCATCCTGGCGCAATACGCCGATCAACGCCTGAATCGGCATCGCCGGCCTCAACGGCAGGCAGCCGCGGTGTTTCAAGCCGCCGTTTTCCAGGCAAGACGTCAAACCGGGAAACTTCCCAAATACATATTTGCTATGAGCCGCGCTCAGGGCCGGGCTCGTCCAACAATCGGTTCAGATCGTGGCTGCGCACGATCTAACCTTATTCGTTAACTCTCTTGGGCACACATTTGAGAAAGACTATTTTTCAGCTAACGCAAAACCCGCGTTGCCAGGTGCAACCACTGAGACAAATACAAACGGTACTGGGCCAGTATTTAAAGCGCCATGCACTTGCCCAGGTTTTGCTATGGCAATATCTCCAGCCTTTAGATGAGCGACTATGCCTCCACCTTGGTAATACTCAGCCTCACCAGAGATAACTGTCCAAGTATCTTGGCCGTGCGGGTGAACATGAGAGGCTACTTCTTGCCCAGGATGGGTATGCCAAACAACAACAGATGAGTCTTTCGTTTCCAGTACCACTGAACGAATTGGTTCGCCGTCAAATGGACGAATATATTCTGTTACCGAAAATATTCTTGATTCCATATCCATTCCAATATTCGAATTGGTTTGAGAAGTTACTACAGAACAACTGTATCCGAGAGTTCTAACTAATGCTTTGTCGACTTGCTGGGCAAGGTCTTTACGTAAGCAAGAGCGCTGCGGATTTCTTCCTCGGAAAGGATGTACTTGAACTGGGGCATGACATAGGCTGGCTCCGGAAAGCGTCGCAAACCTTCGCGGACGCTCTCCCGCAACTGCTCGTCCCGTCCTTTGATCGTGTCCGCATTTGAAAGATCGGCTATGTACTGCACCCCAGCCTGGAAAAATGCCGACCGTGGCCCATCCCCTTTGCCATAGAGTCCGTGACAGATCGCACAATGATCCATGAAGACATCTTGACCGCGCGCGGCGGAAACGGGCTTTCCTGTAACTTTGAAATGAGGTGTCGGGGTTTCGCCCCACATGTTGGCCATCGCCACGACCTTCATCGGGCCCCCTTTCGTGTCCGCAGCAGCTGACGGACCGGTCAATGCCGCTGTTACGCTGGCGACGAGCGACAGTACAGAGATGGTTTTCATGACTGGATCTCCTGATCTTGTGATGAAGATTCGACGCTAGTACCAAGTTCCCGACGATGCTGGAGAAGGAAGCATCGCAGTGTCGCGAGCAAATCAGCGTACAAATTGTCGGGCATTGCGGCGGCGGCGTGATCGGCGAGACTGTTGCCGAGCGGCAGCAGAAACTTGTCAAGGAACTCCGCTTGCACATGCTGTACCCCAGCGAAAATGTCGGCGTCGTCGTTGGTGACGGCTGCGTTTTCCCTGAAGCACAGCAAATGGGAAAACTCCAGTTCGACACATAGATGATCGGGCAGATCGTCGAAGGTGTCGGCGATGTCGACGCCGTTTTGCTGGTAGAACTCTTTGATCTCAAGCATTGCCGCCAAGCGTTTTTCACTATCGGGCGCGGTATATAGCGAACCATACGGCGGACATGGCAGGCGCGGATAATTCGCCGAGAACAAGGCGATATGGGCGGCCTCGACGTCCTGGAAGGACAGTTCTTTCAGTCGCGCGAAAAAGGCGCTGGCCGCTGCCAGTCCTGTTGCCGAAAGCTCCGCGTCCTGTTCCAGCAAACCGGCGTAGATGTCTAGATACTCCTGCTCGGTAGACTCCTGGCGAAAGTAGTCGAATCCATCCTCGCCGGGATGCGCCAACGCCAGTTCCAGGAAGTGATAGAGGCGTGCCCGCGCCAGCGCTACCGAACAGGGGTGACTGGTCAGATCGCCCATCGCAGCGGCGTCGAGTTCTGCTTGAGTCAGTGCATTCATGGCTACCATATCCCTGTTAGATGTCCTTCATCTTGACCGGCGCCTCGACATGGTGAGGCTCGTCGATCAGCCCACCCATGGCAAGGCCGAAATACTTTTCGACTTCTGCGGGCGGGACATTCTTCGGCGGCACGTACCAGACCGATGGAATGGTGCCGAAGTCGGGCCGGTACTGACGGCTTTGAATGGGATTGATGACGCGGTGGGTCGCCTTCAGGTTCACCTCCGGATCGTAGGGTTTAACCCCCAGGGACGGATCGCGGATCATTTTCGAGATCGTGCTCTCGGGGTCCATCAGGTTGCCGAAGATACGGATCTTGCCGACGCAGGTCTTCACGCACTGCGGTTCCTGTCCCTTTTCCAGGAGCGGGAAGCAGAACATGCACTTCTGCGATTTCTTCGTCACCGCGTTGTAGTAGATCTTGTCGTAGGGGCAAGCCTTGACGCAGTACTGGAAGCCTTCGCACTTGTCCTGGTCGATGAGCACGATGCCATCTTCGGTCTTGTAGATCGAGCGTGTCGGGCAGGCAGGCAAGCAGGCCGGATTGGAGCAGTGGTTGCAGGGGCGAGGCAAGTAGAACTGCCAGAGCTTGGGGAATTTGCCCTTGGGCGTATCCTGGTACAAGTTGGAAAAACGATAGTCCCAATCGGCTGGATTCTTGCTGCCGTTCTTGCGCGGATACTTACCGTAAGGCTGCGTGGCGACGCTGTTCCAGAACATGTTTTCCTGGCCGGGGCCGTTGGTCCAAGTCTGCTTGCACGACATGGAGCAGGTATGGCAGCCAATGCATTTGTTGAGGTCAAGCAGCATGCCGAACTGCACGCGGTTGCCGTAGAGCGGGTTGGGCTGCCCGTAGTATTTTTGCCAAAGCTTTTCTGACATGGCGGCTCTCCTTGCTTACGATTTCTTGACTTCACACAACTTGTCGAAGTGGCCGGAGACCGGCCCCCAGACGTTGGGAATGAAGTAGATTTCGTGGATGGGGTTGATGTCGTTGTGCGTCAACGCGTTCCAGTGGCCCTCGCGAATCTGGTCGCGCTGCCAGCCGAAATAGATCAGCACCGCGCCCGGCGGCACCGATTCACGCAGTTTGACCTTGGCCTTGACGAAGCCGTGCTCGTTGTAGGCCGTTGCCCAATCTCCGGCAACGATTCCGCGCTTGGCGGCATCGACCGGATTGAGTTCCAGCAACGGCTGACCGATATCGTCGAGCTTTAGAACCTCCTCGGTGGTGCGCCATGACGAATGCACGCTCCAGCGGGTGTGACGAGCGTGATAGACCATCGGATACTTTTCGTACAAAGGATTGCGTTCTTTCTTGGCTTCGCTCCACACCTTGGAAGGTCCATAAGGCGTGGCGACGTGGGGTTCTTTGTGCACCGGTAGTTGCTCACCGTACTGGATGAAGCGGTCTTCGTCCTTGTAGAGTTCCTGGCGACCCGATGCCGTCTTGAACTTCTTCTTGCCCTGGATTTCCTCGGTGAATGAGGCGTACGGTGAGCTGGGCAAATTAACCTTGATACAACGTTCCTTCTTCAGGCGCTCGAAGGTAATGCCTTTGACCTGCGGTCCGCCGGTTTCGAGCAGGAGTTCGATGGCGGGCTCGGGCCGGTTGAACTTGAAGATGTCGCCAGTACCGAGGCGCTTACACATCTCGTAGTAAATCTCGATATCGGTTTTCGCCTCAAACATCGGCTCGATGGAGCCTTCGGCCAGTTGGATATACGGATGCGACGGCGTGGTGGCAATGTCGTAGGGCAGTTCGAACCAACTCACCACCGGTAGCACGATGTCGGCCAATTGCGCCGTGGTGCTCATCTCGATTTCCGGTGAAACGATCAATTCGATCTGCGGCAACACCTTGCGCGTCAGGTTGCTCTGGTCGGAGGCTTCGCCGAGAAGGTTACCGCCGGCCGCCCAGATGCAGCGGATCTGCCGCCACAGCTTGTCCTTGTTGGCCATGGTTTCAGTCGGGCCATTGACCACATAAGCGGTATCGAGCGGCACGGCGCGATAACGATCATCCGGTTTGCCACCTTCCTTCTTTGGAAAGAAGTAATCCGTTGGATTGAGACGCATCAGATACTGCCCGGCCCAGGGACTGACGCCACCGCCGTTGACACCAACATTGCCGGTCAGGCAGGCTAGTTCGATGGTCGCGCGGCCGATGAGGTCACCGTGGTACCAGTGGTTGATACCGGTACCGGCCCAGATGCTGGCAGGCTTGGCGGAAGCGTATTCGACCGCAATGCGCTCGATGACATCAGCCGGCACGCCGGTGATTTCCGACACGGTTTTCGGATCGTAGTCTTCGAGCTTCTTCAGCAGTAGCGTGTGGGCAGTGGAGCAGCCGACCTTCTTGCCATCCTTGAGGGTGACATCGAAGGTGCCGGTCAGCGCCGGCTTGTCGCTGAAATAGGTGTCAGGCATGGCCTTGCCGGCGGCCTTGTCCCAGATCATGAAGGCCTTGGCGTCGCCGTCGGCCAAGACATCCGTCGCCTTAAGGTACTTCTGGTTGTCGTTGCGCACCAGTAGGGGGCCGCTAGTGGTCTTGAGCAGATGATTGTCGTCCGTCAGGCCGCGCTTGACCACGACATGGCACATGCCGAGCGCTAGGGCGCCGTCCGTGCCCGGTCGGACACGCACCCATTCGTCCACCGCGCTTGCGGTCGGATCGAAGTATGGCGCGATATATACGAGCTTGACGCCCTTGGCGCGTATGTCGGTAAAGAAGTGGGCGTCAGGCATGCGCGTCTGCAACATGTCCGATCCCCAGATGATGGCGTACTTGGTGTTGAGTAGATCCTTAAACTCGTGTTCCTCGGTTTGCACGTTCCAGGTGATCGGATGCGCTAGCGGCAGGTCTCCATACCAGTTGTAGAAAGTGCCGATACCAAAGCCGTTTACCGAGGCGAAGCGGAAGCCGGCACCTTGCTTGACGATGCCTGTGGCCGGTACAGGCGGGTAGACCCAGATCGTGTTCTGGCCATATTTCGCGGCGATGCGTTTGATCTCGCTGGCGATGAAATCCAGCGCCTCGTCCCAGGAGATGCGTTGCCACTGGCCGGCGCCACGCGGGCCGATGCGCTTCATGGGGAACTTGACGCGGTTCGGGGAATAGACACGCCGATGGTAGGTCGCGCCCTTCATACAGCCGCGTGGGTTGTATTCGTCGTCAGGATAGTCCAGCGGTTGCTCGACGCGCAATACGATGCCGTCCTTGACGATCACGTTCCAGGCGCATGATCCGGTGCAGTTCGGCATGTTGATGGTGCGCACCTTGCGCTCACCCTTGAATAGGTTGCGATAGCCGTCTTCCCACGGCCTATCCTTGCGCTCGACGAGTGCCGCGAGGGCCGGACGATTCAGTGAGAACGGCAGTCCGGCGGCAGCGGCAACGGACAGGCTGCCCTTGATGAACTGGCGGCGACTGATTGTCATGATGTTTCCCCGAATGAATTACATAAGTCCCTTGGATGAAAAGCATCCGGCCACCGTGCCGACGTTCCGGTCGGCGGCCGGACCGAGGGAGTGTCAATGGCCCATGGACAAAGTCTTGACGACGTTCTCGAACGTCTGGATGGTGCCCATCACGGTGGGGTTGCCCCAGCGGACGTGGTACTTGTTCTCGGGCACCTTGGCCAGCGCCAGCAGCAGGTTATTGAAAGCGCCGAGGTCGGCGGTCTCAAAGTAGGTGATGAAGTCGGTGTCATCGAGACCCGTCGAGTGGTAGAGCTTGCGCTTCACATTAACCAGGTTACCCAAGGTTGGAATCGTGTGGGTTTCCATTTCCTTGAGGCGCTGGGCATCGCTGAGATTCCACCATTCCGCGTTCTTCTTCACGGGAATCATGAAAGCGTAGCGTGGCGCATCGCCCATGTAGGTGGCCGAGCTTAGACCGGCGTTGAGTTCAGGAGACTTGTCCTTGCTGATGTAATTCAGAGGTTTCGTCATGCCGACCAGGTTCTCGGTGACATCGGAGTACATCCCGAAACGGGTGGCACGAAAGTCAATCAGGAAAGCCTGAGTGGCGGCCATATCATAGGCATGGACGCGCAGGAAGTAGTCGCTTTGTGCCTTGAAGCCGCGGGTCAGGTAGGCGTCGACAATGACCTTGTCCTTGTGCTTGTCGACGACGGCCATGACCTCATCGGCAGCACCTTTGCGCTCGGCAGCGGACAATTTGTAGTAGTCAGGGCGAACCTTGTAGGTGGAGAAGTTCCCGAAGACCCCTGGCGCAGCCAGAATCTTGGTGCGGTCCACCGGTCCTGGCATGGCCATCTTCTGGTCCATCATGGGCTTCTGTTCCATGGCGGCTTGTTGCGCCAGGGCACTGCCTCCCGCCAGAAGGAGACTTATCGAGAGAATCGCGGTAGTGATCTTGCTCATGTCTAAACTCCCTTTCGGAAAAAATTAAAAGTTGCTAATGCGGATGGCCGGTAAATTGAACCAAAAAACACGCCGCAAAGTTGATATAAATCAAGGCAACGAAAATTGCATAATGGATTTATTTTTTTCGAGGCTGTAACCAAAGTCACTCATTCAACGAAGGCATATAGATTTATATCGTTGTGGCGAGCATGGAGATCAAGCGGTTATTTGCGCAAGAATCAGTCGGAGGCCAGACGGCCTCCTGACGGATTTCATTTCACGCCGCAACCGATTACTTCTTCATTTCGTCTTTGGCCATGCCATCCTTGGCCATGGCATCTTTCTTCATGGCGTCCTTCTTCATGTCCTTTGCCATGTGATCCTTGCTCATGGCCTCCTTCTTCATGCCATTCTTCTTCCCATTCTTGCCCATGTCCTCCTTCATCATGGAGTCCTTGGCCATGGCATCCTTCTTCATGGTGTCTTCTGCAAAGCTTGCAGTACTGGCCAATACAAGTCCGAGGGACAGAATGGCTACGGTGATCCTGCTCATGGAGAACTCCTTTGTGAATGATGGAATGATTGAATGACGTAGATGCCGGTAATCGAAGGCTTCCACAATGCATACCAACGGATCAGATGAAGCTGTGCCTTCCCTGAAAGCGCCCGTGATACGCGGCGGACACGCGAATGCATGTGATTCAATCCCTTCGTGGATACCTCAACCGCTTACCATGGACCGGAGTGGCACGTGAATTGTTGCGGTCGATGTTCTAATTCGCAGCAAGTCGGTCAGTAGTTACAGCGCTGAACAAATATATTTAGCTATCGGCCAAAGGGTGAGAGTTTTATTATTTGCTGGTGTAACCAGGGGTGTCGATGCAGCGAATTAGCAATGAAGGGCGATTGAGCGAAAGCGAGGAGCGGCTACAGAGTCTTCTGGTCCGTGGCTTGGCTGGGGACGCACATGCCTACCATGCGTTTCTAAAGGAGCTCAGCGCTCATTTGCGAGCCTTCCTGAGGAAGCGTCTCGCCCATCTGTCTAATGAAGTTGAGGATCTTGTACAGGAATCTCTTTTGGCCGTGCATAACCAACGCCATACTTACGATGCAAATCAGCCACTGACTTCATGGGTCCATGCGATCGCGAAGTACAAGCTGGTCGATCTGCTGCGTCGGCGTAAGCATCGCGATTCGCTGACTGATTCGCTCGACGACGTGGGCGATTTATTTTCCTCGGCAGACAACGAAGCTGCTGAAGTAAGGCGCGATCTGGGCAAACTGCTCGACCAACTGCCAGAACGGCAACGCCTGCCTATCATCCACACAAAGCTAGAGGGGCTGTCGATAGCGGCAACTGCTCAAAAAACCGGTATGTCGGAATCGGCAGTCAAGGTAGGCGTGCACCGGGGGCTGCGAACACTCGCAGCAAAGATAAAGGATGGCGCATGAGAACCGATGATCTTGTGACCATGCTGGCAACTGGGGTGGGTGCCGTTGAGCCTTACGAAGCGAAGCGTCGTTTCTCCACTGCAATCTTTTGGGGATTACCCGCCTCGATCCTGCTGATGCTCGTCACTCTTGGCTTGCGCCCGGACTTGCTCCCCGCACTTGCCTTGCCGAAGTTCTGGATGAAAGTAGGATTCTCCGGATTCCTTGCCATAGCTGGCTTTCTCGCCATGGTGCGCCTTTCGCGGCCGGGAGCCAGGCTCGGACTTGTTCCTGTAGGGATCAGCCTGCCGGTTATTGCCATCTGGGTGTTGATTACCTTCATCCTGATAAATGCCGATCCTGGTGAACGGCTGAGTCTGCTCCTAGGCCAGACGTGGATGGTCTGCCCGACCCTAATCACGATGTTGTCGGTACCTGTTTTCGTTACGACATTTTGGGCGGTTCAAGGCCTCGCGCCGACACAACTGCGCCTCGCCGGTGCTGCCGCCGGGTTGTTTTCCGGTGCAGTCGGCGCATTGGTTTATTGCCTGCATTGCCCGGAAATGGAAGCCCCGTTTATTGGCACTTGGTATTTGCTGGGCATTCTCGTCCCCGTCGGTGTCGGCGCATCGGTTGGGCGTCGCTTGTTGCGGTGGTAAGACTCTATCGCCGGCATGCCGCGTTGCTTGCCGCCGTAGCGCTTCAGTTTGTGGTTGGCGCAGCAGACGCGCAGACCTGTAGCGCATCCAGTGGAGCGCAGACGGCGGCGCTCATTGAACTCTACACGTCGGAAGGATGCTCAAGCTGTCCGCCCGCAGATGCGTGGCTGCGCGAGGCCGCCGGCGCGCGTAATCGACCCGGTTCGATCGTCCCTCTGGCGCTGCATGTGCCCTACTGGGACTACATCGGATGGAAGGACATCTTTGCGCAGCAGGCATTTGCTGGTCGGCAGTCGCGACTTGTCGGGTGGAATGGCCACCGCGGCGTCTTCACGCCGCACTTTTTCGTTTCCGGCAGTGAGGTGCGGGATTGGCACGGTGGTATTGCGGCGGAGATTCGCCGCATCAACGCCCAGACGGCTGCGGTCCGTATCACAATCAGTGCCTCGCTGTCGCGCCCAGGCCTACTGACCATCAGCACCGAGGCTACCGCGCCGGCGAGTGCAGAAGGACTAGAACTGGTTCTCGCCGTTACCGAAAACCAGATTGTCTCGACGGTGAGCGCTGGCGAGAACCAAGGCACGACCCTGCACCACGATCACGTCGTGCGGACACTGGTTGGGCCATTGCCAATGCCGGGAGGTCGGATTAACGAGAAAAGGGAATTAAGCATCGATCCTGGCTGGCAGGTCGCACAACTCGGTGTTGCTGCTTTCGTGCAGGATCGCCATAGTGGCCGGGTTTTGCAGGCTGTAAGTACCGGATCGTGTCGCCTTGTGCGTTAGCACTTTCGGTACGAATCTAAGAAAGACTAGCCATGTTGATCAAGTTTCCCGCAGATGTCTTACCTTCTGAAATTACCCCACAGAAGATATTCGAGCAGCGGCGTGAGTTCCTTCGTCTTGCCGCAGGCGCCACTGCCGGACTGCTGCTGCCCGCAGCTCAAGCGGCGCCGGTAGCCACGAGTCTCGCAGTTGCGAGCAAGAGCAGCTTCTCGACCAATGAGTCGCTCACGCCAAACCAACACGTCACCAGCTACAACAATTACTACGAATTTGGAAGTGGAAAGGAAGACCCCGCGCCCATTGCAGGCAAGATGCGCACGACGCCCTGGGCGGTGACCCTGGATGGCCTCGTGCGCAAGCCCAAGATCCTGGCCATCGAGGACATCATGCGGTTGGCTCCGCTGGAAGAGCGCATCTACCGTCTGCGCTGCGTAGAGGGCTGGAGCATGGTTATCCCCTGGGTCGGCTTCCCGCTGTCGGTACTGCTCAAGCAGGTAGAGCCGCTGAGCAGCGCAAAGTACGTTGAGTTCTACACCGACGTCCAGCCCGAGGCGATGCCGGGTGTGCGCCAAAGGCTGATCGACTTCCCCTACGTCGAGGGGCTGCGTCTCGATGAGGCCAACCACCCTCTCGCAATCGCCTGCGTAGGCCTTTACGGTGCTGTGCTACCTAACCAGAACGGCGCGCCGATACGCATAGTCGTGCCGTGGAAATACGGTTTCAAGAGCGCGAAGTCCATCGTGCTCGTCCGTTTCACCGATCAGGAACCGCGCACTGCGTGGATGAAGGCCGGGCCGCAGGAATACGGTTTCTATTCCAACGTCAATCCAGAAGTGGACCACCGGCGCTGGAGCCAGGCGACAGAACGGCGGCTGGGGGAATTCCTCAAGCGGAAGACGCGCCTGTTCAATGGCTATGCCGACCAGGTCAGCCAGCTCTATGCCGGCATGGATCTGCGGAAGAACTTCTGATGGATCGCCGTATTGCATGGGCGAAAGCAACCCTCTTAGTGGTCAGTCTGTTGCCGCTGGTCGGGTATGTTGTAGGCTTCATGCGCGACATGCTTGGGGCCAACCCGATAGAAGCCGTCACGCGCGGTATGGGTATCTGGGCGCTGAACTTCTTGCTAGTTACACTGACGATCACGCCGCTGCGGCGGCTGACGGGATGGTCGTGGCTGCCGCGGCTGCGCCGTATGCTGGGTTTGTTCTGCTTCTTCTACGCTTGTCTGCATCTCACCACCTACCTCTGGTTTGACCAGTTCTTCGACTGGGACGCGATTCTGAAGGACATCGTCAAACGTCCCTTCATCACCGCCGGTATGTGCGCTTTCACGCTGCTGGTGTCGCTGGGGGCGACATCGACCAACGCCATGGTGCGCCGTCTAGGTGGCTGGCGTTGGCAAGCCCTACATCGCACGGTCTACCTGATAGGAGTCGTCGCCGTGCTGCACTACCGGTGGATGGTTAAGGCTGACACAACGCAGCCAGTGATCTATGCCGTGATCCTCCTTACCCTGCTGGGCTTGCGTGCATGGTGGGGGTGGCAGCCGCAAGCAGATCGCGCGAAGAATCTTGGGTACAGATGGTGGGCGGGAAGTAGTGCTGCCATAGAGGCAGCCAGGTTTTCGAAGGCTGAGCGACCGCTGGCCGAGCCCGGACCGCCACCTGACCCCAATTCTACCTGCTGGAACGGCGGGTAGACTCAGTAAGCCGCCGCTCAAGGCATCGTCATTTCAGGCCCGCCAGTGAAGGTAAACACTGCATTGCCGTCATTGGCCTTTCATCGCCCAACCCTATATTGCACGTAACGGGCCGTCGGGTTTCGGTGTCAGGCAACCCTGTCTTGCACAAAACGGCTCAGTTCCAGGGTGCCGTTGATACCTGGTTTCCAGCCTCAGAATGCAAATAGCTTTTTTTGTCCAAAGCGCAATGCGTTCATCGCCTCGTCAAGTGTAATAAGAATTACATTGTGCGGATTCTCGCGGTAATGGCTATCGAACTCGCCCAGAGAACACAATGGTGCCGCAAACAATGGCATCGTTCGTCAATGGGATGATCGGAGTTGGCCAACTTGGGTTCAGTGCTTTGAGGAATTGACCTTCCGGCGTAATCACCATGCGGCGGAAAAAGGCGGATTGGCCCTTGACGACGACGACATCCTTGCCGTGCCCATGATGAGCGCCGGGGTCGATGAAAATGATGTCGCCTTCCCGGTAGCCATCTTCTCCTGTCATCGCCTCGCCAACGACGGGGAGGGCAAATGTCAGGTCGCCGTGTTCGACCGGGCAGATCACGAGTGAGCTGTGCTGAATGGGTTCGCCGCTGAGAGGTGATCCCGTGAGGTTTTCCCATTGAACAAATGGGACCATTCCTTTTGCGAACGTTCGGATCGCGATGGGTTCCTCGCCCGTCAATTGGCCCGGAGTCACCCCAAGGGCCGCTGCAATTTTCTGGAGCGTCTCCTTGCGCGGGTGTTTGGCTTTGGTGCGTTCCCTGAGTATCCGGTTGATGGCGGGCTGGGAAACCCCAGAGCGTTGCGCCAGCGCCGTCTGATTCAGTCGATGCTTGGTCATCAACGCTTCCAGAATCTCGGCAACGGGATTGTTCCTCGATGCGGTCATCGCTTCGGTGTCGGACATAATTTATGCGTTATGTTGTTATTGGTTCGATAAGTGTAATATACTATGCGTACTGATTGTCAACTTTATTACTTTTGTCTTATGGTGCGACGCGACATACGGAAGATCAACCGGCAATTCCTGCTACTTACGCGCCAACTGGCGCAGGATGGGAAGGCAGCGGAAATCATGACCGGACTTCCCCGGTCAGCTATCGAGCGGATTGCCTCGCTCGATATGGATGAAATCGAGGAACTGGCCGAGGAGGTGGGCGTTTCGCTCTACACGCTCAGGCTGACCGATCCAGCCTTGAACAGGCTGCTCCTTATGCCACGGGATGCGAAAAGTACCTATGCTCAGGCGACCCTGGTAGGTAATGGCCATGGCGGCCCTACTTTCCCCTGAAGAGCTGGAAAACAGCCGGGTCGCCTATGAACTGATCCGCCTGAAGCTCAGGGTGCCGATCATTCACTACCTGACGGATATCCACTCGAAGCCTCTGCGGTTGCGCTGGCGGCAGCTTCACACGGAGAGTCCGCCAAATGGGAAGCTGCCCGACTCCGTTCGATCCTTCATCAGCGACGTGATGTCGGTGGCCAATCTATCGAGCTTTGTCGCGCTCTATAACCGGCTCGACGACGGCGATGGAAAGTCCGTCACGGCGTCGATGCTGCTGCGGGCCTGGAAAATGCACGACCGGGTCGGGAGTGGCGATCTCGACATCAACGCAGCCTGGTATGCCATTCGGGATGTGCGGGCAAAAATTGTGGTCTGGCAGCGTTGTCCTCATTGCCAAGCCGGATTCATCTACGAACCCAATGAGTCGCACGCCCGATCATGCCCTTTTTGTGCGCTCAGCCGACGACGTTGATCGCTGCGGCGTTCCGGCATGGATGGTGGCTGTCAGAAGGACTGCTCGTCAATCTTGAAGTCCGGCGCTCAATTTCTTGATGAGCCTCGATGCGGCTGAATGCCGTTGCGGAGGTGGCGACTGACCATGCACCGGCGTGCTGTTCACCCCGGCATGGGGTGTTCGTTGTCCGGTCTCGGTGAGATTCATCAGCCCGATCATCGCCAGCAGGCGCATGCGCTCCGCCCGCTCGCGCGGGCTGACCTGAGACAAGTCGGCACACAGTTCCGGGTAGGTGCCGGCGGGAATCTTTACGACGATCCGGAGCGCTGACACATCATGCTCCCATGCGCCAAAATCCCCGCGCATTGGCAAACACCGGCGCTTCTGACGTCGTTACCTTCAACTGCGGAAAAGCATCCTTGACCGCCGATTCAAAAAATCCGGCGCCGCCGCCGACCAGCAGCACCATGTCCGCACTGGTGTTCTCTTTCCGCAAGGATTCACGCAGCCGGGTAGTCACGATGGGGCCGACCTTGTCGGCAGCCTTCTTGAGATAGGGGGCGACATCGATCCGCTCGCCAAATAGCCGCACCTGGGCATGCCCATTGCGAAGCGTGTGTTCGATGCGCTCCCTGCCGACGTTGCCGCCGAAATCTTCCGCAATCAGCCGAGCGGCCTCGTCGAGGATCACCGATGACGCCTCCAGGCTGGTGCCACAGGACTGGCGCCGCAACTCGCCGTTGCTGATCAAAACCCAGTCGACGGAAAAGAAGCCGGGGTCGAGCACCAGGACCCGGCTGTCTTCTATTTCCGCGGCATCCGGCAGGCTCCAGACGTAGTCGACGAATCCCCCCACCGGCTGCGGAACGACCTTGACCTTCGTGATAGTGATCTTCCTGCGCGGAGTGATTTGGTGTTCGCCCTGCATTTGCCCGGACAAGCGTTCGCGCAACTCGGGGTTGAGGTACTGATTGACCGGCAATCCTGTCACGACGAGGTCGATCTGGTCGAGCTCCGAGAGCAACAGACCGGCATGGAAGAGGGCGCGATACGAGTCGGTGGATGGGTAATCTTCGTGCAGCTCCCGGCTCCAAAGCTCGGCGCGATCGGGGGACAGCCCGGCGACGAACGGCGAGCCGTTCACCAGTACGCGCAGAAAGTCTTCGTTTTCGCCGCCACCGATTTTTTCTCCAAGCCGGTCGGCCGGCGCCGCGCCAGCGGGACGCAGCAAAACCTTGGGTTCGCCGCCTTGTTCGCCATAGGCCAGCTTGAGGTTGGAGTAGCCAATATCGATTCCAAGAACATTCATTGCGGATTGTCTCCAGTAGCACTTCAGTGATTCGCGACACCCAGGATCGGGTCGAGATGGCCGGCAGTGACACCGCAGAAAATCTGCAAGGTTGCAACGCAATTTGAAGCGATTGTTAACGTTGCGCGCACCGCCAGAGCACCTGATCCTATTGGCATGAGGCCGATATTGGATGCCGAAATGCGCCCGAAAAGGACGCATTTCGGGTGCACGAGAAGCGGGGCGGTGAATACGATGCGGCTCTTGAATCCTTATCGACAGAGGGAAACATCACCGGCCTGGCCTAGCGAGAAGGCAATGCCTATTCATGGCATGGCTACGACTGCGAGAAAAGGCTCCTGATTCGGTCCGGTTTGGCGTTCAGACAGGATTCAGGGGCTTGAGCAGGGTGATTTGTCGGTAATGAGGGACGGGCAGTTGGCTTCCATCGCGGAGGCGAGCTGCAAAAGGATTTGGTGGGCGACGAAGCCTGATCTTTAAGATGTGGAGAGAACTACGTATGGAAGGCCAGATTGGAGAAGCTCGCACGCTGCTGGAAGCGTTGCTGAAAGAAATTTTCGAGAATGCCAAAGACCTTGGTAATCGCTACCTGCAAGAAGTCGTGGATGCCAACAGGGGGAAGAAGTGGAAGGACAAAAACACGCTTCAATTCCGGGTGCGTCAGCGAGGCAATGCCCTGGCCCTCGAATGGTATTTCATCAAATGGGAAGACACGAAAAAGGATGGCCGCGTCATGGTCAGGGACTACATCCGCAAGCGCAACAAAAGCGCCAGAAGGGATGCTCAGGTCTACTGCTACAACATGAACGACCTGCTCCGGCATACGTCGGGATGGGACAACGATCTGGTCAAGGAGGTCGAGGCGGAAGCCGCTCAATATCGACGCCAGGCGCATTACATCGCGGACATGCTCACCACGTTGAGCAGGCTGGAGCGATTCATGGCCGGAGTTGAACAAGAGGCCGAGATAGAGGTGCCGGCATGAACAAAGCGCCTCGTTACCTGCTGACCGACCAGTTCGACATTGGAATGCTGGCGTCGCTGACCGCGAATATTTCGCTGACCGAGATTTCTCTTGACGAGGTGTGCCACCTGATCGAGGAAGCGGAGTGCGAGAAACAACTCGGACTTCATGGCGGATGGGCGGACGCAGTGAATAGCCGGTTGGCAGCGAGTTTGGTAGCGCAGGGCCCTATCCTGCTCGTGGCTCGCCCTGTGGAGACGGATCAAGGAACGGTGATGAAGTGGGCGCGAGTCGAGATTGGCGTCTGACTTGATCTGGAGGATTGATGCTGTCGGGAAAACAGAGAGGCTCTTGTGTGCCATTCAGAGCCTGTGTGCCTGAAATTGTCCCGCACCCACGACACCTGCCGCGCGATCGAGAAGGTGCTCATGGTGTGTGAAGAACAGCACCTGCGTCTTCTGTGCCAGTTGAGACAACACCTTGAAAGTGGCGCTTGCTGCCGCGTCATCAAAGTTGATCACGATGTCGTCGACCACGACGGGCAGCGGCCCCTGGCTCGCTATATGGCGCTCAATGGCCGCCAGGCGCAAAGCAAGGAACAGCTGGTCACGGCGACCTGAGCTCAAGGCGGCAACTTTCTCACGCCGGCCGCTGTCGCGCACACCGACAAGGATCGTCTTGTCCTCGTCGAAGTCCGTAGCCACGCCAGCAAACTTGCCATCGGTGATTGCGGCGAACAGTGTAGACGCACGCGCCAGGAGCGGTCCCTGGTGGCGCTCCTGGTATGCCTCAATGACATCGGACAGGACAGCGGAAGCCAGACGCGCGGCAGCGTAATCAGCAATCAAGGTGGACAGGTGAGCGGCGGCCTCGGCGGCTTCCTGCTCTGCGGCGCCTGCCTGGGCTGTGCCGTCGATTCGATCAAGGGCCGCCTGCGCGGTGATCTGCCCCGTATGCAGAACCTGGACCTGGGTAACAGCCGTCTTGAGATCCTCTCCAACACGATCAAGGGCGGCATGAACCAGCACCAGATCCTGACCCTCCGCCTGTACAAGCAAATCCTGCAAGGGAAGCGCTGAAGCCTGCACGAGGCGAGCGTTGATCGCCGCAAGTTCTGCATCGAGACGGATGCGATCGGCACTAAGATTTTCGGCTTCGACGAGATCAGGCAGGCTTTGGCATCCGGCAGCTGCCATCAGGGTGGCGATCTCCCCCTTGGCCGCCGTTATGGCCTGTTCGTTCTGTGCCTTGAGCCGACGAATTTCTTCCGTCTTCTCCGTCAGGGTTCTGGCTCGCTGCTCCTGGTCGCGGGCATTCTTGAGGCGTTCGTAGAGTGTCTCGATGACGGCATCGGCCGGACGCTCTTCTGAGGCATAGCCAACGACCGTGCCGAGGCGTTTCGCTTCGTCTTCCGTCCGCGTCACTGTTACGTGCGCCGCATTGAGAGCGGCGTGCCCCTCGTCAAGAGCATCGAGGGCCGTTTCGAACTCCGAGAACTGGGCCAGACGCGCCGTTGCTTCGATGCCGAGGGCGCCGCCATCAAGGCGAATGTCGCCCATCGACCGCTCCCACAGGGTTCGCCAGTCCACCAGTGCTTTTTCCTGGTCGCCGATCTCTCCCTCAATTTTGGCTAGACGGCCCTCGGCCTGCGTTTTCCGGCGCATGAGATGCTGTTGACTGGTTGCCGCCTTTCCGGCCTCATCGATGTGCTTCCGCGCGCGCGCGATCGCCTGGGCAAGGGATTCGTCGTCGCATGACGGCAGGCCCGCTTCAATGAGTGCCTCCGACAGGCGAATACGTCCGGACGTTGTTCTGCTCGATGCGTCGGCAGCCTGAGCCTCAATCTCCATGAAGTCCTGATAGCGCTGCATGAGGGACTCGCGGCCAGCGATCCATTCCGAAACTTCTGGAACCGCTTGCACAGGCAATCCATGCTTTGAAATGAGCGCCATCCACGACTGCTTGAGGTCATCGATCTGTCTTTCGACTTCCGATAGCCGTCCGTGCTCGATCTCTATTCCGTTCTGCATCTGTCGTTGGCGTTTCACCAATTCGGCATGCAGCGAGACGCGTGCCGCATCGGTGAATCGGGTATCGGCCGTACCGTCGGCAGCCAGCACCGCCATCTCGTATTCGGTCGCCGTCGGCAACGGAACCAGAATCTCTTTGTCGTCGGGGAACGCCTTGCGACGAATCTTCTGCCACAGGTCGTCACGCACCCCGCGCTGCTCGGCCAAGTGCTCGGCGGTCGGCACGTCGCCGATATGAAGGAGGCCTTCGATCTCACCGGACACACTGCCCAAGTCATCCTCAAGTCCGTTTAGGCGGTCCCTGATGGACTGTTGCCTCGATTTCAGTTCGTCGCGTCTTTCCCGGAAGGACTGGATCTCTGACGGCATGGGCGTGGTCATGGTAACCACGGCGTTCAGGCCCTTGTCCGAAAGCGCTTTGGCATCGGACTCTAGGCGGGCTCGCTGTGTTTTTACCTGGCGCGCAAGCTCGGCCGCCTGCACTTCAGGGTTGCCATCGGCATCGAAGGCGCGCAAGGCGGCAGGCAGCGATGGTGGAACGCTTTGCGGCCCGAGGTCATCCAGCTCAGCGCTGAGCTCCTGCAATTCTGTTTGTGTCGTGTCCCGCGTTTCAACAGCCAGCCGCAGGTCCCTCTTGATTGCTTGACCCTCGGCATCGAGGCCCTGGACGCGGGCACGCAGCGTGGCGCCTGGAATAACGGAACGCAGGTCGTCTTGCGACATCTCGCCAATGACGGCTGCTAGTTCAGCGACTTGGCGACGGGCAAGCTCGATGCGGCCACCAGCTGCCGCCGCGTCGTCGCGTGCCTCGCGGAAGGAATCAAGGGAGTAATAGGCCGCCTCGATTGCGCCGCCCTCGGCGATCATGACCGGAAAACGCGGTACGTCGTCTAGTTCCTGTTGGAGACGCGCGAGATCATCGTTGGCTTGCGTCAAGGTGTCCTCAGCGTGCTGCAGGCGGGCTTCGGCGGCGATGCGTTTTTCACGGGCATCCGCTTCGAGCTGCTTGACCTCACCCAAAGCCACGAGGCGTTCAAGTGCATGCGTGCGGGAGGCAATGTCCGGCAGCACGGCCGCCAGGCGTTCAAGGCGGCGAGACTCCTGCTGTAGGCGCTCCTGCTCCCCTCGGGCGGTTTCGTAGACATGCTTCGCCTCATCGGCGGCCTTGCGGAGGGTCTCCCATTGTGCTGGCCGTGTTTGCGCCTCCCTCGCTACTTTCTTTGCTGCGGCGTAGGTGTTAATTGTCTGGTGAATGGCTAACGTACGGGCTTGGGGACGGAACAATCGATCGGCTTCACCCTGGAGCTGCTCGCGCAGTGTGCGAATCGAAGTTAAGCCGGCGCCGGCCTCGAAGAGGCTTTGGCCGATTTCACCCTCGCCTGCACTGAGCGCTTTACCACCGGCGACAAGTTCATCGTGACCGAGGCTGAACATCGATGTGTAAAGACCCTCGGACAGCCCGCCCATCCAGCGCGGCAGCAAATCGTCAGGGATCGCCTCGCCCAGCTCCTCGCCTGTGGTCGGGTCGAACTTGATGAGGCTGTTCTTGGTCGCCTTGCGACGCATTGCCGCCAATGTGCCTTCGGCCGACTCAAGCACGACGCCGACGCGGAGGTTGGCATAGGAGTGCTTGAAGTCGTCCGTGGTGCTTCTGGGAAAACCGAACAGGGCCGCCTGCAGCGCGCGCGACATCGTGGTCTTCCCAGCTTCATTGGGGCCGTAGACGATATGGAAGTCCGGTACACCAGAAAATTCGAGCGGGTGGTCGGTGAAATGGCCGTAGGCCTTGAGGTCAAGGCGGGCGATCCTCATTGCGCACCCTCCACCGAAATTGCTGCAAGGAGGCGTTCACGCGCGGTGGCCAGGGCTTCGGCCTGGAGCTCAGGCGATAGGGGATTAAATGCCGAATCGTGTTCTCGCAGCTCCGCAGGGATCTTCAGACTGAGTTCGGACAGGGTTGGGCTGGCCAGCGTCGCAAGGGCCGTAGAATCAGCGGCGAGTTCGTCGAGTTTGCGTATGAGGAAGCCGATGGGATCGTCGTGCTCTGCGAGGGCAGCAAGATCTAGTGGTGCTGCGATGGAGAGCTTGAGCTTTTCGAGCCAGGCCATGCCGCCCGACGCTTCGTTGAGCCATGCGCATATCTCCGCTCGGGAGCCATCGGGACTTGTGACAAGGCGCCCATGCAACGACGTGCGACCCGTGACAAACAAACGCAGGGCAAGAACGCGGTCGCCGGCGTCATGCACTGCACCCCGCACCGCCGACTGGATAGCTGCCTGAAAGTCATCCAGCGAGACGAGATCAGTGGCATCGATCGACAAATGCTGCCAGCGGGCGACATCGGTTTCCACGAATTCGACGGACCGAATCCCCTGTTCATCCGCCTCAACGACCATGCAGCCCTTGGGTCCAAGCTCACGAGAGTGTCTGCCTTGCGTGTTGCCAGGGAAGACGATCCAGGGATCCTTCTGCACGATCTCGCGCGCATGAACGTGTCCGAGAGCCCAGTAATCGTAGCCCTTGGCCACAAGGCGTTCAGTTGTCGTTGGCGCATACGGCTCATGGCCTTCGCGACCGGCCAGCGCCGTGTGCAAGAGACCGATATTGAGAATCCTCGGGATGACCTCGGGGTAGGCAGCAGCGAGATCCTCCGTCACGGCCCCTGTGGCGAAACTTTGGCCATGGATGGCGACGCCGAGTGCCGCGATGGTCACGGTCTCGGGCTTGTTGGCCTTGAAGACATGGACGTTCGCGGGAAGGGGAACGGATTTCGAGATCTTGCTGACGGCATCGTGGTTACCGCGCACGATGAAAACGCGGATTCCTGCATCGTTGAGGCGGCGTAGCTGGTTGGCGAAGAAGAGAGCGGCGTTGAAGTCCTGTAGGTCGCCATCAAAGACGTCTCCGGCAATGAGGACGAAATCTGTTTCGCGCTCGATGGCGAGATCGACGATGTTTTCAAACGCGCGGCGGGTGGCTCCACGCATCTCCTGGGCTGGTGCACCTTCGTACTGCTCGAGGCCGCGCAGGGGACTGTCGAGATGCAGGTCGGCACAATGGATGAAGCGCATTCGAGACTCCGTCCTGGTCAGTGGTCAATGCGCGATTATGCCCCTACGCTTGAGTCATCAGCCTGATCTTCAACTCATCCGTCGAAAGAATCGAAGGGGATGATTACCAGTAGAAGAAAGGCTAGCGTCATTCCAGAGGAACACCGCTCTGACATTGTTTCGGCGCTGTATTCACTGGAGGCACGTATCACAAAGGTTATAAGGCGCTCCGACATATTCGATCCAAGCGAGTCGCCAGGAGCATTGCCGGGCTATTGGGGGGGTATCTCATGAAGGCGGGATGTGATGAAATGCCCCCTACTTGACTCAGGATAATTATGGTGCTGGTGAGATGAACACTTGCAGGGGGGAGGCCCCGTAGTGCATCCGATAACGCAATGGAAACGCAGTTTCTTAGATCGGCGCGAGCTGAACTATCCAACCGGTCGTCCTCTATACAGTTACAGAGTGACAACCGAGGAGTTCAATGATCTTGAGGCGATCCTTCATGAGCGTATTTCAACCTACCTCACGATTGCTACGCTTGGTGACGTAGTCCGACGGCTTGATTTCTTTCCTGCACTTTTCGTGCTCTATGCCGCTGAGTGGTGGCGGCGTAGGTACGATGGCACAGGGTTTACTTGGGATCCCATTCTTAACGCAATTGGTGCCCCCGCTGACGGCTGGACACAGGCCCAGCGTAGCGACTGCGTCGAACGCGGTTTCCAGGAGTGGAAACTTCGCTTATCTGATGCGCATGGTCTTCGCTTTCTGGGAAGCATTGCCTTCCAAGGTGGCCTCCCTATGCAACTGCTGGGCACGGCCAGAGGCAACATCGGCAAGGTTCTTGGTCGTGTACTCCAGCTTGCCTCGTCGGGAACGACCGACGCCAGGGAGATACAAGAATGGGTCAGAAGTTTATCGACCTATCTGCCAAGCACGTACCGACAGACTGAAGTCTTTGTTCTTCTCACTGAGGTTGTGGTCACCGTCTTGCGATTGAAGGACGCTGCCCGCCTTACACACTCTGAAAGTGCCATTGAGAAGCTCGATAAAGCCGTTCCAAATTGGCGCGACTATTTCCCTTTACCTGTCGAAGATGACCAGGCCAAGGGGCTCATTGAACAGCTGATTCGAGATGCGGCTGGAAAAATCGTTAAGCAAGTCCAGCATATCGTGGTGGAGCGCCGGCTTGAGTCCAATGACGATGACGCGTGGAATCTCCGTTCAGACATAGTTTTGCCTGAGTATCTGGATGCGTCCGCCTTGGGAAGCCTCTTTAGCATCGAAGCGCAGGATCTGCCCCGAACGCCAACTTTGCGATTCATAGGAGCGATAAATCGACGGATGTCGCTCTTCGAAAATTGGCTGGACAGGAACGCTTTCGAATCGATCGGCGCCCTCTCGATAGCCGTGACGATATAGCGGCCTCAGAACATTCCATGTTGCTTCTGACGGCCACAGGCCAGTCGCATTATCGAGAAATCACTCGCGGCGAGGCTCTGGATGCAGAGCTGCCCTGGATCTTCGAAGCTAATGCTGATTCGGCACGATCATATCGATTTACTCGGCAAGGATCGGGCTCAATATCGGGAATCAGTGGTCTCTTGTGCGCCCCGTCAAACTGGACCGTGAGCGCCGATGATGAGGGCTCTCTGGTCAATAAGGGCACGTTACCGGACGGCTCACGTAACGTATGGGCGATCACCGGGGTTGTACGTGCCGAAGACCCGGATGGCCTGTTCTACAAAATTCGGTGCGGCCAAGCAGCGGCATCAACCGACCAATTTGAACTTCGCGGCTCACGCATTTGGGACACCTTTACCCACCCGGATCGCGCCTTCCGTGGCGTTCCAAGATTGTTTCAGGTCTCAGAGTCGGGCTTGGAGCAAGCGGTTCAAGGCTTAATCGCGTGGCGAGTTCAGGGTGGCCGAGTTACTCAGACACCAGATCAGCTTGTCGGTCCGGTCACTGCATTCTGGCCATCTCAAGGCGAAGCCAAGTGGCGTACCCGCTTGGTCCTGCTACCGCCGCAAGCAACAATGACGATAGAGCCTGGACCGGACATATCAAAGGGCTGCTTGCGATTCTCAAACTGGAGCTTACTCGCCATAACGTGCGATTCCCCAGCGGTGTCATTTCAGACGACTCATGATGGTCAAAATTTACTTGTGGCGCTCACCTACACCGGGAATGGCAATCCGCCGGAATGGATAGACATTCGCGCTATATGGCGTGGCAATCCGGATGAAGCGGGAATCAGAGTCCCGTTTCCGGCGAAGGGGGTTCGTGCCATTGACCCGAGTGGCGACCACCTTGGCAAGAACGCCCTCCTGGCAGTCGGGAAGATATGCGGAATTCGGATGGTTGGGTTTCTGGGAAATGGGTCTCATCGGGCTGAACTACGACTGGGGCTTCATCGAGGCAATCATGCCCATCCTGTCAGTGAAAATGTTCAAACAATCATCCCGAGTCCAGGTGAGACTCGGGTAGAAATACGATTGATCGACTACGCCCTTGATATTCAGCGGATGCTGGCAGGAGCAGAAGATCTGGACGCCTTCGTCAGCGTCAGACTGAAGTTGTCTACTGGGGAATACTCGAACCTCCGCATAGCTCGATACGCGCTTGAGCTTGAGCGTGATTCGAAGCGAACTGAAGTGGGCCTCCCCCAGGAACAACTGGCCCAATTAACCCTAGACGAGATAGAAAGCCTTCCTGTCTATGCAGTGCGAATGAATGCGCCTGGCGAAGAACCTCTGCGCTTGTCGCCATCATTTTCGGAGGGCGTGCCATCAGGAACCTGGTTATTCCCCGCTACGGACTTGCCAAACGGTCCATGGCTCATTTATCCCGGCAATGATGCAAAACTGATTTTCCGTCCGATGCTCTGGGCTGTGGGCTCAGTCAAGGACGACGCTGACGAGATCCCTCCCGGGGATACAGTTGAACCCCCAGAAACGGACCCTGAGATCGGCCTGGCGGTCGCATTGGGCATTTCATCAGAGAGGTACCGTAAGGTCGCTCTCGATAAAGTGGTTGACCGAATCTCCACCGACTTTCTAGACAACGATTGGAGCTTGGTCGAGCAGTTGGCTGGATTATTCGGACATTTGCCATTATCGACCCTCGATTTGTGGAGACGGCTCACCCACTCCCCTGCAGGAATGGCGGCTTTAGCCATTCGTATGGGAGGACTGGCTACAGACTTTGCCGAGAGGTTCCCGAACGAATTGCCTTTCGCCTGGGAAACCGTCCCTTTATCCGCATGGGCTCAAGCGATGCGTGCACTCAGTACCCAAGGAGAATCCTGGTACGGGGTGGAAACCAGCCAGATAGTGATTTCGACCCATCTTGATCGACGAATTCAAGCGCTGGCTTCATCGTGCCTTTCACTTCGCGTGCTGTTGGAAGCGGCTCGCGCTTTGGCAACAGGTGTAGTCAATCAAGATTTGACTGTTGCCAAACATCCAGTCATGGATCAGTTTTTTGCCAACCAGTTGTTTGGTGGTGAAAACTCTCGAGTACAGCAATTGCTCCGCAATAATGCCGAGGGAAACTGGCCTGCAGCATTCAGCGATGAAATTGCAGCAGCTCGCCGGAATGGTGGTGCAGCCTTTTTCTGCCCAGAGCGGCACGGCTTTCATGATTCGGTCATCAATGCGCCGATCTATCTCGCGCTACACGCCTCAGGATCGTTTGCCTTGGATCTGGGACAGGATGCGAGAGCTATCTCCTCAATACGAAAAATTCAGTCCTTTGATCCTGAATGGTTCTCCGAAGCCTTCGACTTAACGATTGCTCGGTGCATCGCAACGGGAACAATTCAGATCAGCCAGGAATAAGAAAAATGGAGCAACGTTACTTTGCCGACATGCTTACGGCGCTATCGAATCGGGCCAATTATGGAACGGTGAGTTGGCTCGGCTTCTCGAATGTGCCGCTGCGTCGGCATCTGATGGAGGTGTTTGATCGTCCATACGGAGACACCGGAAGTTTTCTGGCTGATCCAACCTTCGAGGCAGTGTTTGGCTGGTCGCCAAGCCCTTGCCGAATGAGCGATTTGTCCGGAAACCTCCTCGCATCTTCCGTGGTGGAGGCAATGGATTCACCGCCACCAGATCTGGTGGGCGAATATCGCTTTGGGAAGGACCGTACCCCCTACGTTCACCAGCTTCAGTCTTGGAAGATTCTCGCTGAAGAACCCGCGAAATCACTCGTCGTGACCAGCGGAACCGGCTCCGGGAAAACTGAATGCTTCATGGTGCCTATCTTGGATCGACTTGCCCGCGAACAGGCGGCACTGGGGAGTCAATTAGTCGGCGTTCGCGCACTGTTTCTATATCCCCTCAACGCTCTGATCAACAGCCAGCGGGATCGTCTTCGGGCCTGGACACATGGCTTCGGAAACAAAATTCGGTTTTGCCTCTATAACGGTCTGACCCCCGAAACGCTTCCTGCAGGGGTTGTAGCTCAGAGTGGATGCGAAGTTCAGGACCGCAAGACCCTTCGTGCCTCCCCTTCTCCCATCCTCGTGACGAATGCCACGATGCTGGAGTACATGCTGGTAAGGACCCAAGACGCAGATATCCTCAGTAAGTCGCAAGGAAAGCTTGAGTGGATCGTCCTTGATGAAGCACATACCTACGTTGGTTCTCAAGCTGCCGAATTAGCACTGCTGATCCGGCGTGTTATTCACGCATACGGCGTAAGTTCAGACAATGTTCGATTCATAGCGACGTCCGCAACGATCGGCGATCCAGAAGGACCAGCAGGTGTTCGCCTAAAGGAGTTTCTGGCACAGGTTGCTGGCGTTGATGTTTCTCGCGTTTATCTCGTATCCGCCAACCGACAAGTACCGGCCTTACCTTCATTGGCGACTGAAAAGCAGCTGTCCATCGATGCACTTCGTGAAATCGACTCAGGGAATGAGGAGTCCCCGAAGCGCTATTTATCTCTGGCCGGCAATACCATCGCGCGAAAGATTCGAGACCTCTTTGTTGCGCGAAAGATAACGCCTGTCGCACGACTCTCTGAAGTTTGTTCGGTCATCTTTGGGCCAGCACCAACCTATACCCTTGAACAGCAACAACAGGCCCTGGATTGGCTCGATTTATTGACCAGCACGGTGGATACCGCAGGCGCTCCATACCTTCCGCTCCGCGCCCACATATTTCATCAAACTCTTACTGGGCTATGGTGCTGCTCGGATTCCAAATGTCCCGAAAGACGTGGAACAAAGCTTGATGACCCCTCGTGGCCATTCGGACAAGTATTCCTAGGCCCAAGAAATCACTGTACCTGCGGTGCTCCCGCGTATGAGTTTGCTTCCTGCGACGAGTGCGGGTCTATCTATCTCCTATCCAAAGAAAGCAAAGGCGCTATTGTTCAAGCCATACCCGAGTCTGCTGTTGATGAGTTCGAACTTGAAATGGATGAGGAGGAATCGGACGAACCAGACGAGTTAGAAGAAGAGCAAGGCGACGGACGCGGCCATCAGATGCTTATCGCCAACCGAAGTCTTCCTCATACGGGCGTGATGCACGTCAATCGCAGGACACGCCAAATTGTTGAAAGCAGCGATCCAGAAGCACTTGCTCTGATCGTTTTCGAGGATGGCGGTGACGGACTTGGCTGCCCCGCATGCGGCGCCAAGGATGCGCGAACCGACCGGCTTTTCCGAAAGGCGAGAATCGGAGCACCATTCCTCTTAGGCGGACTGCTCCCAACCTTGTTGGAATATGCCCCCGACGGGGAAGATCCTGCCGATCATCCTTATCGCGGTCGACGCCTTCTGACGTTTAGCGATAGTCGCCAAGGCACGGCGAGACTGGCTGCTAAGTTGCAGCAGGATGCTGAGCGAACTAAAGCTCGCGGACTGATCTACCACCACGTCCTAATGGCAAGCGCGCCCATTGCGGGAGCGGGTCAAGACGAAATCCAGAAACAGGTTCTGCAGTTCGAGAACATCCTGGCGACTCCCGGAATGCCTGATGCAGCGAAGGCTCCCATAGTTCAGATGCTGGAGGAAGCGCGCGCACGACTTGCGACGACTAATGCCCCTGCTGCCGTGCCATTTCAGACGCTGCAAGCCGCTATCGCTCAAGAAGGCCATGAGTTCCGGGCGATGCTACATACGTATCAAGGCTATTCGCAAGCAGTGTTCGGCGGTCACGAAGGTGCCTCCAATTTGTCCGGGATGCTGATGGTGAGAGAACTTGGTCGTCGTCCCAAACGACAGAACAACCTCGAAACCCTGGGGATGATTTCGCTTCGATACCCTCGTCTCGACCAGATCACTACAGCGCCAGCCGATTGGACTGGCCGGGGTTTCACACTCCAGGAATGGAAGGATTTCCTGAAAATCACGATCGACTACTTTGTCCGTGGTGGGGGCAGTCTCGATATCCCGGATTTATGGCGAAACTGGATGGGCGTGCGCTTTCCGCGTAACTGGGTTGTCTCGCCCAATCAGGCTGAAACTGCACGTGGCCAGCGTCGATGGCCGTCGGCAAGACGATCCAAAGCTCAAAGTGGCGTGGTTCGTCTCCTCGCCTACCTTTTGAAAGTCGATGTAGAGACGCAAATGGGACAGGACTCTGTCGACAGTTTGCTCCTAGCCGCATGGCAACAAGTCATGACAACCCTGACCATGACTGGCAGTGGATACATCCTCCGGCTACAGGATATGGCGTTCTCGACTATTCCTAACGCTTGGATTTGCCCAGTGACGAGACGTTTTCTGGACACGACAATCCGAGGGGTAACCCCCTATCTTCCGCGAATCATGCGAGAAGACATTGCACTTTGCGAACGTGTAGACCTTCCTATCTACGATCTGGCATTTGGCGGCGAAGTTGAAGGTCCCATACGCATCCGAAGGGCTCGAGAATGGCTTGGAAATCAGAAAGGTCTGATCAAGCTGCGCGAGGAAGGACTTTGGTCGAACGTGAATGACCGAGTAATCGAGTCAGCTCCGTATTTCTCAGCTGCGGAACATTCGGCCCAACAGTCGTCGGAACTCTTGGCCAAATACGAAAAACGTTTTAAGGAAGGCTGGATCAACCTTCTGTCGTGCTCCACGACCATGGAAATGGGAATCGATATCGGCGGCGTTCAGATGGTAGCAATGAATAATGTGCCGCCGCATCCCGCCAATTATCTACAACGGGCCGGTCGGGCTGGCCGAAGGCGAGAAACCCGCTCCACTGCCGTTACGTTGTGCAAGTCAAATCCTCATGATCAAAGCGTATTTCTCAATACGCGTTGGGCGTTTGATGCCAAGTTGCCGCCACCAATGGTGTCCCTGAATAGCGCCGTCATTGTTCAGCGACACGTCAACGCGATGATTCTTGCGCGATTCCTCGCCGAATTGCTCCAAGCGAACCCCCAGGATATGACGAAGTTGACCTGTGGTTGGTTCTTCGACGATCAGGATAGCGGGCCATCCAAACGATTTGCTCACTGGTGTGAAGCCTATATCCCCTCCTCATTTCATGATGTGGATTTGGGTCTGAAACGACTTGTTCGGCATAGCCTGTTTGAAGGCCAGGATACTGATCGGCTCGTTCTGCAAAGTGGTTTAGAAATGCTATCCATCTTCGAAAAATGGCAGGTCGAATGGAAGGCGTTGCTCGAACAGGAAGGTGGATTGGGCCCTGGCTCCACCACCGATCCTGCTGCTAAGGCCATCGGATTCCAAAAACGACGACTCGCGGAAGAATATCTTCTTCGTGAGCTGGCGACCCAGGGTTTTCTCCCCAGCTATGGCTTCCCTACTTCCATTGCAAGCTTCGATAACACCACGGTGAGCGCAGCCAAGCGTCTCCCGCCGGCGGACTCCCCTGCAAAGCGCGGGCGAGACGATAACCGATTCATGAAGCGGGACCTGGCCAGCCGAGACTTGACGACCGCTCTTCGGGAATACGCACCCGGCGCAGAGCTCGTCATGGATGGGCTTGTTTATAAATCTGCGGGTATTACCTTGAACTGGCATATTCCCGCCACCCAACAGGATGCACGTGAGACCCAAGCGCTTAAATTTGCGTGGCGTTGTCGGAGTTGTGGGGCTAGTGGAACTACGTCTTCACTGAACCTGGCGACTCACTGCGACGCCTGTGGGGCATCGGTTCAGTCCAATGATATCCAGCAGTTCTTGGAACCAGCCGGCTTCTCGGTTGATTTCTACGTTGAACCGCACAACGATGTCACGGCCCAGCAATTTGTGCCTGTTGAACGTCCATGGATTAGCGCTAGAGGTTCATGGGCGCCCATGCCGAACCCAGCTTTGGGGCGCTTTCGCGTCACAAGTGATGGACGCGTTTATCACCATTCTGCGGGCTTGCATGGCAAAGGATATGCGTTATGTCTTGCTTGTGGCCGGGCCGAGCCAATGCTTTCAGATGGAAACCCGCCTAAGGTTTTTGAATCCGGCTCTGAACATAGGAAACTGCGCAGCCGCTCAGAGGACAGAGTTTGCGCTGGGAGTACCAATCAATATCAAGTCAAGACTGGGATCGTTTTAGGACATCAGGTCAGGACCGATGTACTCGAGATACAGCTTAGGGACATCAATGGTCAGTGGGTAACGGATCGAGGTGTAGCCCTTACGATTGCCGTCGCACTTCGGGACGCATTGGCCGCACTACTGGGTGTGCAAACCAATGAGTTGGGCTGTGACGTTCAAGAGACTCGGGCAACTGATGACGCGCGATGCCAATCGCTCTTCATCTTTGACCGTTTCGCTGCCGGTTATGCGTCAAGCGCAGAACGGCTGGTAAATGACATGTTCCGGGAAGCCGCAAAGCGACTGGATTGTCCGAAGGGCTGTGACAGCAGCTGCCCACAATGCGTGCTCGACTTCGATCAACGGTTTGAGGCCGGCGTACTGGATAGGCATTCTGCTCTTGCCATCATCACTCCGGGATGGCTCGATATGTTGAAGATTCCGGAATCGCTGCGATACCTCGGGGATAGTTCCAAGGTCGAAATTGCCGGAATCGTCTCAGCCGTATTGCGTGAAAGTAGCCATTCCGCCGCCGTTCGGACCAGGTTATTCGCTGGAGGCTCTCCTGAACTAGCCGACATCGCCACTTCTTCTCTCAGGCTGCTGGCTTACCGCCTCGCCGCCCTATCAAGGCCACTCGAAATCGTTATTGAAAAATCCCTTTTCGATAGCCTTGAAGAAGCGGATCGTTTTGCGCTGTCGAGTTTGTCCGATCACCCCACTATTACGATCGGCCTAACCAAGGCACTCCCAGTAAAAGGTGGTGCAGCAATCATCGCAGAGATCAGTCACGGATCCCACTCGATCGCATGGGCAAGCACTGACAAGACCTCGCTGTGCCCTAACGATGAATGGGGATCTTCGAGCACACCATTGGTTATCGGAACGCTTCCGGACGGTTCAGGCATCGTCACAGCAAAAGTGGAATCGTCCGAAATTCGTCCAAAGGTATCAGACGATGGTGATCGAGAAATAGTGATTCATCACGAAATCGATGGGCCCCTGCAAGGGTTCGGAACGAGGTTCTGGGAAGTCATTGCCAGCGAACACAAAGGTGCATCTCAGCAATTTGAGATGGCGAGCGCTGATATCACCTCGATTTCCTACAGTGATCGGTACCTCTTCTCGCCGCTGTCAGTTGCACTGTTAGTGGACTTGGTCAGCCGACTGAAGGAATTCGTCGGAACAGATCGCTGGGACAACCCTGAATTGGTAATCACAACGACTGCCGTGAGAAGTGGTGGAGAAAGTCGAGCGTTTAATACGGTGTATTCAGACTGGCCTGACTTGAGCGTACGAGATGAAGTGACCAAGGAATCGTTTGAGTATCTAGGGTTGCAAACAAAAGTGTTGGTCCCAAGCAAGTTTTCCGTACAGCATGGTCGCGTTCTCGAAGTGAAATTCTCGAACGGTAAGGTACTTACCGTTCGCATGGATCAAGGCGTTAGCTACTGGCGTGTGGTGCAGTGTACTGGTCCAAAGAAATTCCCAACATGGTTTGACTTCTCTCGTTCTAATGTCGATGATCAGGTCAAAGCAATTGTCGAGATGACGGTACCAATCGAGGGAGGGGCCCTACCAACTGAGATCTTTGTGAAGTTGCGGTAATCCAGTGTCTGAGCGGCCACGAATTTCATGCGAAAACAAAAGGCAGTCGTGGCGGCCATTCGAAAAGCATCACACTTCCTGGACCTTCAACTGCCACTCCAGTTGCCGCCGCGCGGACGAAATAACGTCACCGAACGTGGCGACGCTTACGTCTGGTTCACGATTAGTGGTCGGAAAGTCCGGTGAGCGTCGGCCACCAACTACCAACACACGTATCGGCTTACTTACGATCTTCGCCAAATCGTGACGATAGTTCGTCGCTTGGGTATAGTCGTCTCGATTCAGAGGGTGAGAAGGTCGCTTGAACTCGATCAGGAGACATTCGCCATTGAGGTTTTCATTCAGTAATAGGTCGGGCCGATTATTTGCCCGTTCACCTACGAACTGTTTGCCAAGCATTTCGTCGGCATGGCGCTGCAATGTTTTGTTCGAGCTGAAAAGTGAATACTCTGGGCCAAATATCCATAGGTTCCGCTCTATAGCCTTGTGCATGGTCGCCTCCAGCGTTTCCGGAGCGAGGGTCAATGACTCCAAGCGATCCAAGAACGCCTGCCTGGCATTTGCCTGCTCCACCAAATGCGCCATATCAGCCAAACCGAACCGTTCGAGTGCGTCCGCCAGCGTGGCCACATCGCGTCGCTGAGCTTCGGCCAGATGCTCTACGACGGCCCCATAGTCAGAGCGTTCAATAGCCTCAAGCAGGACAAAGACATACGGCTCAATCTTTTCCGGCGGCTCTCCAAAGAACCGGTCGAGGACTTTCTTTACGGCTCTTTCGGCATATTCACGCCGGTGCTCTGGCAACGCCGCCAGTCGTTCATGAACTTCACGGCGCAAGCGGGCCTGAGCGAGTTGAATTTCACGCCCATACCGTTCCTTGAAAGCGGTAAATACCACTGGCCTTATCGCTTCGGTGACGCGGGCCAGCAACTCACTGTTCTCGACAAGGCTGTCCCAACCGGCCGTAACGTGATCGCGAAGACCGTCGGCATCAATTTCACCGTAGAGACGCTTCAGCAGTTTTGGTGGGAAATCCTCTTGTTCATCCAAACCGAAGAAAGAAGGCTTGCCTACAGTCTTTCCGTCGACGCGGATGACGATTCCTGGCTGTCGGGAGACCGACCTGGTTTCGCCGATCGCAAAGGCGAGGCGTACGTCACCCACATCCTCAATAGTCAGTGTTTGGTTCTGGTAGCTCCCGTCGACATCATCAACGCCAAGAGTCTTGTCGTTCACGCTAACGACGAACCCAGCTTCGCGGCCGTATTCTTGCAAGAGAATTTGACGAAACTTTTTCGGGTCCGGGAATGCCAGATTTGAATGCAGGCCGTGCAGAGTAATTCGCGTACCGCGAGAAGAATCATCACAGGGTTGAGTAACAAGCTCGATAGGCAGGTGCTCAATATCGTCTACTTCGGCAAGATCACCGAGTCGCAAGGTGAAGCTGGTCAGAACACCACGTGCAGATGTTTCAAGCGTCATTATGGAAGCCGCCATTAGCCCGGCAAACTTCCCAACACCTTTACGCCCCTTGATCAGACGCTGTTTATTGGTTGAACGATCCCCGCGATGTATTCGACGGTCGGCAGCGATGGCAAGGTAGTGCCGCCTCACTTCTTCGGTAGTCATTCCGCATCCATCATCGACGACCACGATTGGTTCGTCACTCATTGGAGCTGGTAGCGTGACGCTTACTGAGTCTGCATCGGCATCCCAGGCGTTATCTATCAGTTCCTTGAGCGCCTTTTCAGTAGAAGAATATTCCTGGCTCAGTAATCTCGCGAGGCGAGAATCCACCTGGAATCGAGCGCTTTTGTTCTTGGTCATCGTCTCAGGTCCTCAATAAACAAACCAGATGTCGCTTGGCGCGGGTCGCTGCAACATGTAGCAAGCACCGCTCGCTGAGTATTGAATCCGACACGACTCCGGCATCTTCGTCGCGGGAGAAATGTTCCGCGTAGTAATCGGGGGATCGATACCCGACAATGATCACAACCTCAAATTCGAGTCCCTTGACGCGATGCATGGTGGCGAGGCGAATGCCTTCAACGCTCCGGTCGTCGGCCGTATTCCTGTCAAGCTTGAGCGTCTTGATTCCATCCGCTTCCAGCGTGCTCTGGTAATGATCAAGTTCTTCGTTGGTGCGACACACCAGGCAAACGTTGGATGAGTCGAGGTTATCTCCCGTGAGTTCCGCGAGTACGGCAAGCAGCCGCGATTTTTCCGATACTGCATCCGAAAACGAAGTGATGTCAGGCATCCCGCCGTGGGTCAGGGAACGGTAGCCCTTTAGCGTATCCAATTCACCATCGAGGTCGTCAACCTCGCATCCTTCCAGTTGCGCCACGGCCCAGCGCCGGATTTCATCCGTAGTCCGGTAATTCACGCGAAGTCGGCGGCTGCGGCCACGGACTTCGATGCCGACCTTGGAAAGGGCCACCTTGTGGCGATATATGCGCTGATGGGCATCACCGACCAGAAACAGATCGTTTTCTGCGGTCGGTATCGCCGCTCTCAGCAAGCCAAGCGCTGCAGCGCTCATGTCCTGCGTCTCATCGACGATGATCGACCGAATGCCCAGGGACTCCTTTTCCAGTTGGAGTAGGACACGTGCGTCGCGGAAGGCTTCCTCCGGTTCCCTAAGGTTGGCGGCATGCAGTTGGGCGCGATATTCGGCAAAGACCGGCCACAGCGCTTTGCGCTGCACGCGACCAAGTTGTCCGCCTCGGCCAAGCCGGCTGGCGCGCATGTAGTCCTCACCCGTTTCACAGCCATTCGGCAATATCACGCGTTCGTACTCGGCGCGAAAGAATGCCGTCGGGAACGTGCAATTGCCTGGTGCCCGAGTCAGCGCCAGCCGCCAGAACTCGCGGCGACGCCCGTCGTCGTACAGCAGTTCATGCTGATAACCGAATCGACGCAACAGGCTGATCGCCCACTGGTCCATATTGACGACAGCGATCTTTTCGATTTCCTGCGGCGTACAAAGTGAAGCGACATGGGAGCGGATGTCGTCAGCCAAGGTTCGGGTGAAAGTCGTGAAGAGAACCGGCTTTCCCGGCAAGTCGCGATATTTCCGTGCCAGCCAGGCCGCCCGATGCATTGCCACGACCGTCTTGCCCGTTCCGGCACCGCCGAGCACGCGTACCGGTCCGTTCCAGTCCCTATCCACCATCCGGCGTTGACTGGGATGCAGGAACACACGCCAACGTTCCAGCGGCGCCGCCAGAAGTCCATCGAGGTCACTGTCGTCGGTGATCACGACGAAGTGACGCCGGGTCGCATCCTGATCCAATGCCTTGCCGAAATCCTCCGTATCGACAACGCCTGCGACCGCCTCGTGATCGGCGATGATCTTGTCGTAGGAGTCACCAGCAGCGAACAGGTACAGTGCTTCAAACGCGTCTTCAGGCAAGGTAGCCTGAAGCGATTCGAGGCCATCTTCAGTGGTGATGGCTCGCACACGAGCCAAGGCTTCCTCGGGAACGCCCATGCGACGAATTTCGCGATCCTTCAGTGAGTCGAAGAAGCCCTTGGCCTCGGGCGGTCTTGGAGGCACAGCAGCTGATTCGGCAACCGCTTCAACGGCGAAGACCTGAATGCTGCCGAGGTCCGGGTGAATCGCGACGCGATGCGTGGCTGCCCAGCGATAGGCATCGTCATGTCGGTCTACCCACAGCAGGCAATACACCTCACCGCTGACCGGTTTGAGAATGATGCCCCGCAAGGCTTGATCGATTCGCACCGAGCGCATGTTGGAATCTGCGGCATTGTGAATCGTCTCGTAGTTGATGCCGGGTGCCCGTGGATTCTGGCGGAACAGTGCCACGAACTTCAGCACTGCTTGCTGCTTATCTCGGGGAATCGCGGCGAATGATTTCAAGAAATCATCCGACAGTGCAATCTTGGGTGCCGTGCTCATGCTTTCCTCTCTTTGCCCTTAAGTGCGGCTATTAGTTTCGCCTCAAGCTCCGTGTCGCCAACGACGAAACAACGCCATCCTCGATCAGAAAATTCCTTGATCAGGCTCGTCGCGCAATCCGCAAGAAACACAGCTATCCGGTGCTCTTGCCAGGCAAGCTCGGCATCGGACACGACCCTGCCTTTGTCGTCCAGAAGCTCAAACCCGACAATGGGGGCCTCGAATCCGTCCGAACTCAGAGAGACGACCAGACCCTGCAGGTCCGCAGACACCAACTCCGCCACCTCGATCCACGCCAGGTCCATCGAACCGCTGATCGGCGCGCGCACCAGTGGTGCATCATGGAACGCGCTCCAGTCTGCTCCGTCGTCGGCGCCTGCCCAACAGCGCGTCAGCGGAAACAGGAGATTGCCTGTCTGCCATAAGCCATGCCATGCGGCGAGTAAATCGGCTTCAGGAATCCCTTCATCGGCATGCCAGCGAATCAGCACCCCTGGCTCCGCTTCGCGATTTACATGCCCGCTCATCATCTGTTTGGCCTGATCCGCATTGATTCCTGCAGCGACAAGAATGATGTCTTCCGCCAGGCGTCGCCCGCCAACGCGGCTGTCGGCTTGTTGAGGGAGTCCAGGCAGTTCCAGATCCTGCAATTGAATCGCGAACGACGAAGTCGCAACCTGTGCGGCCACAGTTGGATCGCCGTGTGGCAACAAGACACCGAGGCCGAGGACCGCCGCGTGCCGGCGCATCATTTCATGGTCGAGCCCACAGAGACGGGTACGCATCTGCGCCATCGTCGGTAGCGCCCTGAAGCCCAACATGTGGCTGAGACCGAGGTTCCTCAGCAGGTTGCCGACTACGTCCTTGTCCGAAGCCAGTAATGTCGGCCAGGGAGAAACAGGCGTATCTGCCTTGGGATTCAACCAGTGGTCAACATCCGCCCAGGTTAGCGTCCATACCGAAAAACGCCCGCTCTTTGCAATGGCCATCCGTTTCGCCAGGTCGACGGGGATGATGTCCCGGTGATACTTCCAGCCATCGAGAAACACGGCGATCGGCGAGTCTCCACTGTCGTCGTCCGGCCAGAACACGAAATCCGGCTTGCTCGGAATGACTACCCCGTCGGCGACCCAAAGCTCCACCTGGGGTTCAAGCCGCCACCGACGCCCACGTGGTCCACCGCACGATACCTGGTATCCCGGTTTGCCCTTGACCAGCACCTCGGTCACGACGAAGCGATCGTGTAGATCGGCACCCGGCCTGCGCAAGGCTTCGACAAACCGCGCTTCCAGTTCGCTATCGAAAAGAGGATTGCTGGGTTTGAGTTTCGAAAGGCCGTCGACGGGCTTCAACTGCCCGCGATGGTCGAGAATCTCGCGCAATAGCTTCTGCGCCATCCGGCGCGAAATCTCCTCACGGTCATGGCTGTTGCGGTACGCAAACAGGCAGCGGTAGCAACCGTCCTTGTCCGGATCGTGATTGCATTCGCAGGTATCCATCGCCGCCAGTGCGGCTTCAAACACCTCGAAGAGCGGCTGCTCGTCACGCATCAGTTCCTTCAGGTATCCGGTACCGCCAGGCACGCTGTCGTAGATCACCAGATACTGACGCGGCGATTCTTCGCCCGTGGCAAGCCGGATATCCAGTGCGATGCGCAGATGATCCACCGCGCCACGAAAACGCTTGGCCAATCCGAGCTGCAACGCGGCGACAAAAGACTGCAAGCGTTCATCGGCGCCGCCAAAAGTTGCTTCGGGCAGGTAGAGACGAATACCCTCGCTGTCGAATTCGCGGTACAGGAAGACGCATTGCTGAGCCGGAGCACTCTCATCCTTGCGATGTGGACAATAGGGCGCGTGATTGCGGAATTCCTCGCCCTGGCGACGACGCCGTTGCAGCGTTCCGCAGTCAGGGCAGATGGCAAAGCCGGGGCGCGGCAATTCGACGCCGGCGATGATCATCGGCGCGCCATCGGGCTGACGCTCGCCAAAATTGACCTCGCGGAACGACACTCGATTCAGGAACTCGAAAGCAAACGGAAACTCGGGACGCTCAATCGCAAACGCCTGCCGCACCGCATCCGGCGGACTATCAACTAGCGCCTGCCGTACAAAGAAGCGCCGTTCGCGCTCGTCGGAGTCATCTGCGATACGTGCGAGGTGATCGGGCGTTCGCGCATAAACCTTGGTCAATCGCAGCATGTCGCGCACGCGGCCCATGTCGCTCCACACCGGATCGCCACAGCGAGGGCATGCCGTGTGGCTGATGCCGAGACCCTCGGGTTCGCAATATGCGCATTGGCGACAGAAGCGCCACTTCGACGGGCGATCCTTCGATACATCAACCTGCTCGATCGTCACCTTGCGGCTTTCGGCATAAAACAGGCTGCCCGGCGCCAACTCGGTAATCGCGGCAGAGCCCGGACGTTCATACTCAAGGGTCAATGGCGCCAGCGCTTCGCCCCCAGCATCACCCGCAGCGCCTGTCTTGCGGTTGCGCAGAATGACGGAATGCAATAGCACTCCCTGTTCCGGGAAGGCGTAGTTCGGCAGCAGTCCTTCATCGGTCAGCACATTGAACGTCGCGCGGTCGAGAATGCCGGCGATCAGTTTGCCCAGTGCTGCGCTTTCCTGCTTCAGTTCGGCAAGTTCTTCTTCGTCGCTCTCGCCTTTTACCGGCATCGCATCGACCTTCTTGATTTCCACATCGACGCGTTCGCGGCGCTTGCGGAACTCATCGACGTCTTCGGCGATGGAGCGCAGGCGACTGACAATCTTCCAGGGCAGACTGCCCTCGGTGCCCGAATCGCCAGCAATGAACCGTGACAGCCACTCGCAGGTTTCTGCGGTCAGGACATTGGCGCCGTGATCGAACAGACGAATGAACCTTTCCAGCAGCAAGGACCGATTGCGCTCTGCATAATCCAGCCAGGGGTAGGGAAATTGCGCCGTGTTCGGTTTCATCACCGCACCGAGCACAGGGCGGATGGTATGGGGGATCTTTGCCTTTTTGCCGACTTCCCGAACCCAGGCATCCAGTGCAAAAGCAGTGAGCTGTCGTTCCAGCACCGCCGACGCGTTGAGGAAGACACCGGGCGACGCGACGTTTCCGGCCACCATCTCGCGTGGTGCCGCCCAGAAGTAGAGATCGTGCGGGCGCGCTGCCGCGAAGGTGAGCAGAAATGCGTTCCCTGTTGCGCGACCGGCGCGACCGGCACGTTGCAGATAGTTTGCCTGGGCCGGCGGCACCGAACAGAGCAACGTTGCCGAGAGATCGCCGATATCGATACCCATTTCGAGTGTCGGCGTCGCCGAGAGCAGATTCACCTTTCCTGGTCGTGCCAGCTTGGCCATGAAGGAACGCTCGACACCTTCACGCGTTCGTCTATCGAGCAGGCCGGTGTGTTCGCGGGCGAACACACGCTGGATTTCCGCCGACAAATAAAGCCGTCGATAGAAGCCGCCGACATCGGTCGTCGGCACCAGAACGCCCGTGCAGCCCAGCCGCCGGCATGGCTCTCCCGTCAAATCAACATCGGTCGCCGCCACCGACGACTGTTGGCAGCTAGCGCATTGCCAGCGTGTAGCACCCGCCCGCAGCGTAAAGACGCCGGGCTCCAGGCCCCAGACTGCAACTTCCTTCTCACCTTCTTCGGCATGCGCGATACCGGCTTCTTGCAGGGCAAGCAGGGCCAGGCGGTAAATTTCCGACACCATGGCATCGGCGCCCAGAGCGACGGCAGCCAGAGCCGTAAAACTCTTGTACGCCCAGTCGCGAAAAATCCCCGACGTGTCGAGCTGCACACTGTCGCAATTGAAATACTCCGGCAGGGTCAAAAACCGGGGCGGACGCGGCCCGGACAGCAGACGGTATTCCGCCGGATTCTTGCGGTAAGCGAAGGCGCGCGCGCCTTGTCGCGCATAGAACACCAGTCCCTTGTCCCACCACGCGCCAATTTCCTGCATGCGGGAGATCAAGCCATCGATGAAGCGCTCCGCCTCCGCATCCGACACGGCGGCGAGCGCGGCAACTTCCTCTTTCAGGCGGCCAGCCAGATCGCGAATCGCGCGCTGCCGTCGTTCTTCATCCACGGCAACTGCGGCCGTCAAGGTGGCCGGCAGGGTGCGCCCCACATGGGCATCCTGACCGAACTCGGCCAGCACCACCCAGGGCAGCACATTGCCCATCAGACGAGGGATGTCGCTGCCCTCGGGCAAGGCACCGGTTTCGGACAAGGTCTCGGCATCGCGCAACCAGTTCAGTTGGGGCGGCAGGAAATTGGCAACGAAACCGGCGATGCCCAGGCGCTCCTGCCAGAAGGCTGCAAACGCCGGGTAGAGGTCCGCCAGCGCCAGCGGTTTGCCGCTGGCATCGGCCGCAGCGATCACTTGCGCCATCGCCGGCCGCAGGTTCAGGCGCCAGGTGCGTGCCGCGAAGAACCCCGCCCGATGGGCCGCATCCTGTACCGAGTCCGAAAAGGCGATCAGCTTCTTGTCCGCGTTGAAACGGCTGGCGAACAATTGGCTGATGGCGACGCTGGCCAGGCTCGCCGCCTGAGAACCAAGAATGGTCAGCGTCTTGTGTCCGCCGCAATAGGGACAGTCGTGGTGCGCCACCGTCAATGGGCTGCCATTCCGTCGTACTTCCTTGCGGTTCGCGGCGATGTCCACGCGCAACAGGCCCGGCCCGCCGTCGGAGCCCGCGCCGCAGTGGCCGCAGGTGGGATGTTCAATCGTGTGCAGGGTGCCGCAACTGACGCAAACCTTCTTCGGCTCGAAGAAGCGGCGATTGGCTGGCGTGTCACCGCTGGGATAGATGAAGCGCGTTGACACGTCTTCGGCAAAGAAGGCCGTATAGAACGCCTGCAAGTCCGCATGCAACTGGTTCGGACTGGTCTTGGGAATCGTCGCACCCCAGCCGGTGGCGTGGCAGTCGCGGCAATGGATGACCGGCAGGTGCACGCCCTTGTCGGCAGTACCGAGATCCGCCTGATGACGCAGCACCGGTTCGGTCGCCATCCTGGCCACCATCCGCCGCAACTCGCGCAACCAGAGTTCGACGCGAACCGACAGCAGGGGGAGCAGATCGTCATCGCTGTCGATCGCCGCCTTGGTCGGCAGTTTCTTCCTGCGTGCGTGAGAGATCAGGGCAACGAGGCTTTCCAGCCAGCGCGCCACGTACGACGGTTGTTCGTCTGCACGCAGGCGCCGTGAAAGTTGCGTCACCAGATCATCGATGGGCACGGCGCGCCGGCCCAGCTTGTCGAGATCGCGCAGCAGATTCTGAAACGCGACGTGGCTTTTCAGGCGCTCACCCAATGCTACGCGCCACTCGCGCTGTTCCACCTCGTCGGCCGTCACCACCTCGTCGAACCACAAGCGATACTGGCTGGCAAGGTAGTCGGCCATGGACGCATGGCGGTTGGAATCCAGAACATCGGCATCGGACGGACGCGGCCAGTTCATGCTCTCGACCGTGCAATCGGCCAGATATTCGCCGACCGACAGGCGATCCTCGCCGATCACCGCCTTGTCATCGACCTTCTCTCCGAATACGTCACTGGCAAAGTCGAGCAATGAGCCTTCGCTGTCGTCGCCCAGGGTCGCCGACGTGCCGACACAGATCAGGTGCCGGGGCGGCGTATCGAGCCGTGCCTTGACGCGGCGGATCAGGCAGGCCAGATCGGTGCCCTGCGCGCCGTCGAAGGTATGCAGTTCATCGACGACAAGGTAGCGCAGAGTGTCCGGCCGGTTGTGCGCCCACAGCCCGACGTCATCGGCCCGGATGAGCAGGAAGTCGAGCATCTTGTAGTTGGTGAGCAGAATGTCCGGCGGATTCCGGCGCAGCTCCGCCCGGTCGGTGATCAGCGAAAAGCTGCCATCGAGCAGCACCCGCACGCTGTCGGATTCCTCGTCCGGTGTCTCACCCACATACAAGCCGGCGCGTATCCCGGCCAGCGCGGGCGTGCCGAGAATCTGTTTTGCCAGGCGCGCTGCCTGGTCCGTGGCCAGCGCATTCATCGGATAAAGGATCACCGCCTTGATGCCGCGCCGCCCCAGTGCCGCTTGCTCGCGGCAGTGTTCGAGGACAGGGAACAGGAAGCACTCAGTTTTGCCCGAGCCCGTGCCCGTCGCCACCAGCGTGGACAGGGCATCGTCGCCCGTCAGCCGATCCCAGGCGCGGGTTTGATGCGCGTGTGGAGTGAAGCCCTCGGGCAGCCAGCCAAAGCGCGTACCGGCCTCGTGGCCGGCGCGAAATGGTAAAGCGACACTCAGGTAAGGGCCGCGAAACAGATTGGCGGGGTGTGCCAGAAAGCGGTCGATCAGCCCCTGAAAACCCGGAGTCGTCGATGGGAAGGCCGTGGCGAGAAAATCAGCAACGCAGCGACGAACTTCATTGGCGACGATCAGTGGCTGCATGATTGGGGCCGCTTAGTCCGACAGGACTGCAAGCGTGGTGATTTCGGACATCACCGATTCCCGCGTATCTGGCTGAACCACTGCGCCAGGCTTTCGTCTTCCAGGGCGTAGGCGCCACGTGCGGAGCGCCAGATCAGGTTCTTCTCGCGCAAGCCGTCCAGCGCCGCCTGCACCGTGTGCGCGGCAAGCGCCTCCTGGCCTAGGATCTCGCGGTAGGCTTTCAGCGAATCCTCGGTGAAGGGAGAAAAGTCCTTGCCCTTCTTCACCATGACCTCAAGCACCGCCTGCTGCAATTCGGTCAGGCCGGCAACTTCGCTTTCCATGCTGTCCCAGATCCGGTTGCGTATGCCTTCGGCGCCCTGCTTGAGCATTTGCCCCAGATTGCCGGCGGTCCCCAGATCCAGCGCGATTTCGCCAATCATCGTTTTCAGCAATTCGGGCCGATGGCCAACCCATTGGAAGGCTTCGTACATGTCCTGCTTGCCGAACTGATTGCCGGCAGCAAGCCGAGCATTCACCCAGTCGGTATAGGCATCCGTGAAGTCCTGCTTGAGCAGCGGGAAGGGGGTGACCTGCGAGCCGAAAAACGGCTGGTCTTTCTTCAGAACCAGGTGCGCCAGCTTGTCGCGGTGCGAGCCGGTGAAGACCAGAAACAGGCGTGTCCCGGCCTTGCCCTGGTTGAGGCTGTCGCGTGCTGCCTTCAGCGCGAACATGGCATTGACGCCTTCGTCGCTGGTCAGCGCATGCTGCGCCTCATCGACGATCAGCAAGACAGGTTGGCCCGCCTTGTCGGCAAGATGCGCCAGGGCGTCCGCCAGGGTGATGCCGCCGGCCTGGCCTACCTTGGACAAATCGAAGCTGAGGGCACCCATGATGTTGAGCTTGTCGAGCCCGGTCGACTTGGCCATTTTTGCGATGGCGCCCAAGTGTTCGGCGATAGCGCTCTTGATCGCCTCGGCAAGCAGCAACGCCGGGTCGCGCGATCGGTCGGACCACAGGTCGACATAAATGCACGACCAGTTGCGGCGCGTGGCCTCGGGCACCAGGTCTTCGCGCAGAAAGGTGCTCTTGCCGGTACGGCGGGGGGCCGCCAGGAACAGGCCGGACGAGTTATCGACCAGACCCTTGCCTTCCAGGCTGCTGCACAGATCTTCCGCCAAGGCTTGGCGGTGAAACGAAAAGCGGCTTTGCTCCTGCGTCATGGCAACCTCGACCGGAATTTATCTGTAATTATATTCTCGTACTAATTTATACTTGTCAATATAAAGCACTAAAAAGCGCCTCGGCGCGCCGCCGATCTAGGCTGAGAATCTGCCGAATTCAGGCCACTGTTTCAGTAACCCCGGCCAAAGGCGCGGGGCTGCCTGACCGGCTTTCGAACACCGGCCAGGCCGTGCGGTAGTCCGCTTCCCGATTGGCAAGGGTGAAGGGGGCAAGGTATTCGACAATGCGCTGCACCGGGCCGCCGGGCAAAAAGTCGGTGCTGACGGGACGGCGAATGCGGCTGCCATCCGGCAGTTTCCGTGCGTCCTCCCAGCCCAGGGGGCGGGATTGGGTCTGGCCGTCCGGGAAGATGATCTCGCAGGGCATATCGCGCTTACCGGCCTTGCGCGGCAGGCCGACGCCGACCAGGCCCTTGCTGGCGGTGAAGACGATGCGGCCATTGGTGTCGTACCAGGTGTCGGCTTCGTACTGGCGCATCACCGGGAACTGCACGCGGTAGATGGTCAGCAGTTCGTCGAGCGTCAGGCCGAGGGCCAGCGAGGCGAGCACGTCGATTTCCACCAGCGCCTGGCGGCGGGCGTAGTCGCTGCGCAGGGCGCAGTGGCGCGTCCATTCCGGGGTGAGCTTGCTGAAGAAATCGGCGGGCAGGCGCGGGTCGGTGCTGGCGAAGCGGTCGCGGCGGAAGTCGTCTTGCCAGCACTCGCGCCAGAGGTCGGCGTAGTGGGTGGTGAGGCAGTTGAGGGCGAGAATGCGCAAATGAAGTTGTCTGCCCGAGAACAGAGGCAGAGCACGTAGCGTTGACTCCCACAGATCAGTTTTTCCGGTTGTACGAATGAAAAAGTCAATCGGCAAAGATGCAGTGAGCGCCGCCATATCGAGCAGCACTGAATTTTCCCGAAATACGGCTGAAACAATTGTGTTGATGTGGTTGAAGCCCTTCGGAATAATTGTTGTGATTACAGAGCGCTCAGCAGTCGCGCTAAACATTCGGCGATTTGCGACTCGATAATACTGAGCCATTGGCTGCCTTCTTCCTTCCTCTTTCCAACTTACTCTTGGCACTCTTGAAGAGTAAGTTGCCAAGTCGCATGCCGGTCGATAGTTAACTCGAGGCAGGTACGAATCAGGCGCGCTTGTTAAATCGATAACGTCATAGTGACTATTTGTTGTGCATGTTGCTCTTGGAGTCTTATTTAACGGGTTGCCTACGAAAAAATGCGGGCCCGAAAGCACAAATTCTGCTGGGCCTGTTACAAAGCCCGTATCCCGTCGAATGGTGCCATCTGTCTGTGCATTTTTTTCGTTCCAATGCGTGGCGTTAAAAAGCACGTCCTGATCCGTGAGCGCACCAAGGCGTCTTGGGTAGGTAGCCAGTGTTAACAAGACAGCAGCAAGTTCGCTCGAATGTACCGCGGGTAGCCGTGCCTGCTCCGGCGGTGTGCCTGGCTCATCGTAGAGCTTGGCGAAGATAGCCAATGTAGCTGTATCAACCTCGATGATCCGGTTCTTGTGCCCCGCCGTTTGCCAGCGCCCAGCTTCGCTCTTTATGCCGGGTGTTGCGCCGCCGCCGGGGTGTTCGATGCAGGCGCGGATGGTCGCCGGATCAAACAGGTTGGCGATGTGCAAGAAATGTGGCTTCTGCGGTGGGCCATAAACGTTGATGCTGAACTTGGTGTGGTGATCCACCTCGGGGAAAAGCTGCAATTCGTTGATGAACTGGTAGTGCGCCCGCAGCCGCGCAAGAGTCGGCGCTCGCATAACACCACCATCAGGATCGTCGAAGACACCTTCTGGATGGAGCATTCCCTGAATACCATGACCAGGATGACCTAAACGCCAAGCCACTGGTAAGAAGCACTTGTAAAGGTTGGATTTTTGCCCGACTAGCACAGGAAAATTCTGCGTCGCGTTCATGAACGCCTGCATACCCTCCTGCCCGGCGCATTCCTCGATGTAGTCTTCCCGCGCATTCGGTGCAGCATCAAACACCGCCTCGCGCCGGTCGGCCGCTTCCTTAGCAGACAACTTCCGCAGCGCAAACAGCGGCGAGTATTCCGCAAGCATCGCCTTCTCGTTCCACTCCACCTTGATCCAGGGCGGGTTGCCGAGAATCAGATCGAAACCGCCGCGCGCCTTGAACAGGTCGGCGAACTCCAGTTCCCAGTGGAAGAAGCGCTGCGTCCCGGCGATGACGGCGGCGCGCTTCAGGCGCGGGTTGTTTTCCAGCAGGACGTCGAGATTGACGTGGCCGTAGCGGTCGCGCTCTACGGTGAAGTCGATGTTCTGCTGTGGCATGGTTTCGGGAAAGAAGTCGGTGGCCGCCACCGGCGCCAGGGTTGCATTGCCGAGGATGAGGGTCTCCAGATCGAACCACCATTCCTCGCGTGTTGGCAGGTCTTCCGCCCCCGTCACCGGCCAGAACCAGAGGGCGCACCAGTAGTCCATGACCAGCTTGAGACGTCGGTAGGGCGAGGCATTGCGCACCCGTTCGGAAAGCATCTCGCGGGCGTAGATGGCGTCCTTCTGCTTGGTGGTCGTCGGCGCACGATTCGGCGCCGGGTCGGGCCAGACATGCAATTCGTCTGCCGTAGCGCGGCGCACGCGGGCGACTTCTTCGGCATGTTGCCGCCACAGCGCTTCAACCCCTTCCGCAAGTTTCTCGACGCGAGCGATTTCGTTGGCTTCCAGCGGCTTCAGAAATGCCTTGCGCCAGACCTTGATCGCATCCGTGCGCACCGGTTCGAGGGTCTTGACGACTTTGTCGGTGACGCTGACCATGCCGTCGGCCGGCAGCAGGAAATGCCAGATGTCGCCCTGTTGGCGAAAGTCGGCGCTGGCGACACGGCGCGGCACGGCGACGCGCCAGTCGCGCTCCGCCTGTCCGCCTTCGCCACGCCCCGGCGAAAGCTGCGCGGTGGTAAAGACATCGCGCCGGCAGCCAACCAGTGAGTTGCCATTGAAGAGTTGCAGGCCGAACCAGGGCACATGCGCGCCCTTGAAGATGGCATTGAGCCACAGCGAAACTTCGGCGAGTTCCACTGCTACCGGGTTGAGGTCGACGCCGAAGACGTTGTTGTCGGCGAGGTACATCTTGACGCGCTGCTTCTCCTCGGCGCGCCGGTCGTGGTCGATGGTCTCGCCGACTTCCTTTTCCTTTCTCAGCAAGTAGGCTTCGGCCAACTGGTCGATGGCCTCGTTGAGGAAGGCCGCACTGCCCATCGCGGGTTCGCAGACCGTCAGGCGCAGGATATCGTCGGCGCTGGCGCAAGTTTCGAGCAGCGGGGCCACTGCATGCTCGACCAGACAGCGTGTCAGAACTTCGGGCGTGTAGTACGAGGCGCTTTTCTCGCGCTCGCGGCCGGCAAGGCGATAGATAAAGGTGCCCTTGGCGTACTTGCGCGCCTCGCCGCCGAACAGGGTTTCGACGGGCTTGAATTGGCCGATGTCGCGCGCCGGGACGAACCAGGCCGGGGCGAGCGGATCGAAATCTTCCTTCTTGGGCTTTTCCGCGCGTACCGGTTCGCTATCGCCGAACAGGTCGTCGCCATCGGTGTCGGGACGATCGTCATCCGCTTCGCCGGAGTCGCCTTCCTCGCCGGCATCTTCCTTCTTGCGGTTCGGATCGGGGCGCACCTCGTAGAGTTCTTCCTCGGCGAAGAAACCACGGAAGGAGAGCAGCGCTTCATACACCGAACCAAGCTGGTTGATGCCGAGCGTGCCGTAGCTGATGCGACCGCGCCGCTTCGAGCCCTCGCGTGACAGCGACATCAGCCGAATGACTCGCTGCAGGACGCGGTTGCGCAGCCGCACCGAATTGAGGATGGGTGTCGCATCGGGATCGAAAAGGTGCCCCTGCAAGGGCGGCAGGATGAAGCCGGTGTTGTCGCCCAGGGTTGGCAGCATGTCATGTTGACCATCGGCGCCCGCGACTGGGAAGCCCTCCCAGATCAGCTTGAACAGCAGCTTCAGGGTTTCGTGGATGTAATTGCCGTTCAGCGACTCGTCCGTCGTCAGCGGCAACTGTTCGAGATCGCGCAGATGTTCGAGGCTGTAGCCCTTGAGATAGGCTTCGGCTTCCACCGGCGCGTAGCCCAGTTCGGGTCGCGCTTCGAGATAGAAAACAAAGAGCAGCCGGTACATGTAGCGCAGACATTCGCGTGACAGTTCGCGGGCAAGGTCGATGTCGTTGCGGTCGAAGACCTTTTCCTTGGCGACTTCGCGCTTGTGGCGAATGGCCTCGTTGGCGATAAGCTCGATGGCCTCGCGTAGCGCGTACTTGAGGTCGCCCGAGACCTCGAAGGCATGGCGATGCGAACTGTCGGTCAGGGTGTCGAGCAGCGCGATGCCTTCGGCCGGCAGCACCGAGCCGATCCCGGCCAGCGCGGCGAAGGCGCGCAGCAGTTTGTCGTCGCGCAGCGCGAAAAGCTCTGACAGCTTGAAGCGCAGGAAGGCTTTGCGGCCCCATTTGTCGCGGTCGATGAGCAGCCATTCGTCGTGGGATACCAGCAGCACCCAGCGCGGCGGGGCGCTGTCGGCAAAGACCGCCTTGGTCAGTGCCTCCTCCCAGGTCTCGCCAGCCTTGGCCTCACCCTGTTCCGGCTCGTCCGGCTGACGTGGAGAGAGGTCGAGCGTGGCGAGGTCGTCATCGCCATGCGAGGCAACAGCGGGCAACACGACCAGTGTCGGTGTGCCCTTGGCATTGCGATAAACGGCCAGCGCCGACAGCGCCAGGTCGTCGAGGGCCAGCGATTCCTGTTGCAGGGTGTAGCCGAGCGCGCCGAGAATCGGCTCGGTCAGGTCGGCGAGCAGCGCGCGGCGTGCGGGCAATGTCTTTTCGCGCAGGAACTTGTCGTGCTGGCGGTAATAGCCGTTGATGGATGCACGCAGCCGCGACGGCGGGCTGGTCGCGCCTTCCTGCTTCCATCGTTCGAACAGATCCTTGAGGTCGCGCTCGACGATTTCATCGAGGTAGTGCTGGCTGTAGAACTCGTTGACGTTTTCCAGCCCGGCGGCGGTGAAACTCATGCTGCGCTTCCCGGCACCAGCACGGCGACAACGGTGAATTGCGCCCGGTCGTCGAGTTCCAGTGTCTGCCGCGCCCATTGCTGGTATTGGGCGAAAAGGTCGTCGGTATCGGCCTCGCGCTTCTTTTTGCGACTTTGGGCCAGGGCATCGGGCGTCTGGGCGAAATCGATTTCCAACTGCGCTGCATGGCGGCTGCGCAGTTCCTGCAGGTGATCAAGTTCCTTCTTCAGGCTTTGTCCGTAACAGGCATCGAACTCGCGCTTCCTGTTCCTCACCACCCGCGCCGCTTCGTCGAGTGCCGGTGCAAGCAAGCGTTCGAGGCTGGATGCAGCCAGCGGCGCGCCGTCGTTGATGAGTTCGCCGGAACGAAGCCCCGTCAGTGCCATGACCTCGGGCAGGGAATGCGTGCCCACGGCAAGGCTATCGGCGACAGTCAGGCGCACTCCCATCCACTCGGCCAGCACGGATTGACCGCGACGGTTGGGAATTTGCCCGGTCAGCAGGACGAGCGCCTCACCGGCGGCAAGGCCGCGCGGCACGCGCACGACAGGCGCTTTCTGCCGGCCGAATATCGCCAGCATCTTGTAATCCAGCCATTGCAATATCGGGTGGAGTGGCCAGAGATATTGGATGCCCGGCCACTCCTGTGTATCACGGGCATGGCGAATGGCGTTGCTCACTTCGTCAATGTCGGCGGAAAGCGCGAACACGTTGTCGCGCGGCCACATCTCCGGCGCCAGTTCCCGTTCGAGCAACTGCCCCAGATCGGCATTGGGCTGAAAGGCCAGCGACGACTTGCCGTCGTCGCAACGCGGCGAAGGGTTCTCGCGCGGGTTGAGCGTGTGCAACCAGTCGAGTCCATTCCTGGCGTAGGCGAAATGGTCGGCAAAGAGCGATGGCGGAACGCTGATCGGCGTGCCGGCATATGCCGGCGTGTGCTCCATTGCCGAATCCCTGAGCACCGGCGCGCTTTCGAAGAAATCGTCGAGCATGGCAAAGCCATCAAGCTCGGAGTCTGCACTGAACAACTCGGCGGCGAAGGCTTCAGTGCTCAAACCGGATTCGATGGCGTGAGCAACCTTGGCCACTTCGAGTTCTTCGTCGTAGAGCCCCATGAAACTTGACGGGTCGCCGATGTTCCGTGCCGCCTCGGCATCCTTGTCGATGAGTATCTCGATGTTGCGCACGTCGCCACGAATCTTCTCGTGGGACGGATCGGTCATGCAGTAGGCGAGCAGGGGTGTCTGCCCCTGCCCGTATCGATCGACCCGGCCGTTGCGTTGCTGGAAGACCATCAGCGACCAGGGAATATCGAAGTGCACCAGCCTATGGGCGCAGTAATGCAGGTTCAGACCCTCGGAAGCAACGTCCGATGCGATGAGCAGGCGCAGCGGCGAAAGCGTTTTGCCGAAGTCTTCGACGATCTTCTGCATGTCATCATCCGGCAGTTGCCCGTGCAGGATTGCGACGGCACTGTCGGGCAGGCCAAGTGCACGTGAAAGATGCTCGCGCAGGAAATTGAGGGTCTCGATCCGTTCGGTGAAGACGACGAGACGATCGTCGGCAACCTTGCCGTTCCAGTGCCAGCGCTTCTTGTCGTCACCGTGCTTGCCTTCGCCACGCAGGCGGCTTACAAGTTCTTTGAATTTGGAAAATGACTCGGGTCCGACCGCCGCGACTGCCTCACGCAAGGCTTGCAGCGGCCCGATATCGGGATGGGCGGCATCCTTGGCGCGCGTACGCCGCAGGCGTTCGTCGAGGGTTTGCAGGCAGGCCGCTGGCGACGAGAACAAGGCTTTTTCGAGCGTGGTGCGGAACAGCATGACGCCTTCGCGCGTGCCCTCGTCGGACTTCAGCTTGAGCGCTGCCAAGGCGTCAAAGGCGGCGTTTTCGGCTGGCGTAGCGACTGCGGAAAACTTGAAGACTTCCCGCTCGGGAAACTCCTGGCGAATCTGCTCGCGCACATCGCGCTTGAAGCGGCGGACGAACAGGTGCTCGACATCGGCTTTGGTGTAGTCGGCCTTGGGCGGCAGCACGGTCGGATCGAGCATGCGCACGAGGCTGGCGAAGCTTTCCTTCTTGCCGTTGTGCGGAGTTGCGGTCAGCAGGATCAGTGCATCGGAACGGCGCGCCAGCAAGTCGGCCAGGCGATTACTCTGGGTGCGATTGCCCTTGTAGCTGACGTTGTGTGCTTCGTCGATGATGATGATGTCCCACCAGGCTTTTTCCAGGTGGTGCCGGTACTCGCCATCGCGCTTGAGCGTATCGACCGAGATGATGGAGCGGTCGAGGTACTGGAAAGGATTGTGGTTGGCGGGAATCCGTCGACGGATGCGTTGGACCCCCGCCGAGTCAAGCCGCGTGAGCGCTATCGAAAAGCGGCTCCAGAATTCCTGCTGGAACTGCCGCATCATGGCGCGCGTGGTGACGACGAGAATGCGCCGGCCCTTGCCGCGCCGCATCAGTTCTGCTGTGAGGATGCCTGCCTCCAGGGTCTTGCCCAGGCCCACCGTGTCGGCAATCAGGATGCGCGGCCGCAGTTGCTTGAGTACGCGGTGCGTTGGCTCAAGCTGGAACGGTAGCGCATCCATGACGCCCATATGCCCCAGCGCCAGCGCATCGCCGGTGGGCACGGTCTGGCGCAGGCGCGCTTCGAGATACAGCAGGGAGGCCGTGAAGCCCGGAGACGCGTCGTCGATCAGCTCGGTTTCGCGTGGATCAATGACTTCGACCTCATCCAAGGCGGACAGGAAGACGGCTTCCCGATTGCGTACGGTCTCGGACACACCAACACAACTGACCTGATAGCCGCCCGACGCGCATTGGTCGGCATTGCGCACCAGCCATTCTTCGTCTCGGATCAGGACGCGCGTTCCTGGCGCGGGGGGTTGGGCCTTCTGGGCAGAAGTGCGATACAGGAGACTCATGGGTATCGACGATGATTACGGCATGGAAATGAATCCGAAGGCCGGAATATATACGATATTTCGTGCAAGGCCATCATCGCCGACAAGGTAACCGAAACACAGCCGGAAAGTGCGCATTTCACCAGTTCGGAACGAACTTCCGACGCTAAAACCTTGGGCATGCGCGCCCACCTTGCAGCCGTCCTCATTCACCTTCGGTCGTGCGCGCGCTGCCCCTGCATTGCTATCGGGGGCGATCAGTGACCGGCGCCTCTCGGGCCGGCAAGCTGATTGCCCTGGCTTCGGAAATCAACGACGTCGAAGTCGACGTCCGGTCGCTCGCCTTCATGGGGCAGGCTCTGGTTCAAACGACCTTGCCCCATAGCGATCCCGGCGTGCCGTTCTTCGAACGAACGAGTGGTTCCGTGTCGTTGTCCATCATCGCCAACCCGCGTATCGGTCTCCCATTCGGCACCGTCCCGCGCCTTCTCCTGGCGTGGATATGTACGGAGGCCGTGAAGACCAAGTCACCTATGCTGGGTCTCGGCAAAAGCCAGAACGACTTCCTGCGCAAACTCGGGATGCGAACGGACGGACGGGATTGCCAGCGGCTGCGCGCGCAATCGCTCAAGCTTTTCTCGTCGATGTTGTCCATCACCTACCAAAGCCATGGACGCTTTGGACTGAAGAACATGCCCATTGCCGACGAGGCATTTGTGCTCTGGGATCCTCACCGCCCCGATGACCGGATGCTTTGGGAAAGCACGCTCAAGCTATCGAGCGAATTCTTTCGGAACGTAACAGAGTCGCCTGTGCCAATCGACATGCGCGTCTTGCACGCGCTCTCCAAGTCACCCTTTGCGATGGATGTTTATTCTTGGCTGGTCTACCGGATATTTCTCCTGCGTGTCACCAATCGCTCCAGCGTTCTCATCCCCTGGCAGTCATTGAAGCTTCAGTTCGGCGCCGACTACGGCAATACGCCGCGAGGGTTGCTCGACTTCAAGAAGCGATTCCTACAGCGACTCAAGGAAGCTCTGCTGTTCTATCCGGAGGCCAACGTAACTGCGCAGGACACCGGGCTCTTTGTGGTGGCCAGCCGTTTGCGTCTTCGCCATACCGGTGGCGCGAGGCTTTCTTCGTTGCCATCCTGATTCGCGGTTCTCCGTTTCTGGCGGTTTATCCACAGGTCGGTACTCCGGTACTACTTGTAAATCTACATGCAGATTACCTGCTACTACTTGGGGATGGCCTGCAAGCCTTGCCACACAAGGCGTTCAGCGATGTTGGTGAGACAGTTGTCACATGCTTGTGAGACAGATTTCACATGGCGGCGAGACCGATTTCACGTGGATAACTTTCGTCGTTTTGCCCGAAGCCCTGCTGGCGGTCGATTGCGGAATTATCTCGATGAGACAGTTTTCACGTGGATAACTACGGCCCCGCGCTGGCCGCTGTGGATAACCCGTTCGGAAATGCGACCTGCCAGGACGGATTTCGAAAGTTGCATATTTTTCGAAATCCGTAAGATGGATTGCAGCAGGAAACGGATGAGGCGAATTGCCTTGATCTGGATGTCGCGGGGCCAGCCGGCGGTGCCCCAGCTTCAACACCGGCAATGCGAGGTCGTGCAAGCCCAGAAATTGGTGCCTCCATCACGGCAGATCGCATCGACCGCCCCACGAAACGGGGCGCCTCTTGTCTTTTGAGTAGGGAGCAAGGTATGCAACAAGTAGCAAAACCCGGCCTGATGGCATCCGTGACGTGGCATTGCTGGCAGTTCTTGAGCTTCCGTGGAGACTGGCGTCGAATGCCGGACTCGATGGGCTTCGTTGGGGTCGCCATGTCGGGAACGCTGTTGGGCGGACTGGCCGAGCAGCTTGTGCGGGGCAGGTCTTGGTCGCTCGCGATGGTCACTACCCTCGTCTGGCTGGGGCTGATTCTTGCCGTATCGAGGAAGGATGGACAGATCAATCGTCGCCTCGCCGCCGCTCTGGGCATTTTGTCGATGGGCATCCAGGCACTGCTGGTCCTCTCGATCTGGATTCCCGGGATCGAGTGGCCGGTGGCGATCTGGTCCGGCGTGGCGGTAATGCACTTGTTGTCGAAGGCGAGCGGCGGCGGGGCAGGGGCCTGATCGCAAATTTCCGGTGATCGGCAATGGCCTCACCCTACGATTTCGAGCTTCCCTGGCGACCGAACTTCGAGGCCAGAATGGCGCTCGTTTGGGTAAGTGGCGCGCTGCTCATCCTGCTGTTCGCCGTTGCCACCCCGCTGTTCTCGCAATTCGCCGCCATCCTTGCCATCGGCTGTGCCGTCGCCGCGGCGTGGCGGGGTTATCAGGCCTACAGGAGGCTGGTCGAGGCATCCCGACTCAAACTGTTCGGCAAAGAGTTCATCGATTTGGCGGCGCTGGCAAAGAAAGCGCGCGAGTCCGCTCAGCAGAACGCCTTCTGGCTTGGCAAGGGTTTCCCCTGGACCGACATCGAGGCGACCAAGCTCCATACCCTGATTGCGCTAGGCGTTGTCCGAACATTAGGCAAAGCTGCCCAGCAGACCGAAGGGGCCTACTGGATTCATGGCCTGGCGCCGGAAAGCGATCTCTACTCCGAGCTTGCCCATCTGGTCGGACATACCCTCATTGTTGGGACAACCCGTGTCGGCAAGACCCGGATTTTTGATCTGCTCATCGCGCAGGCGATCTTCCGGGGCGAGACTGTCATCATCATCGACCCGAAAGGCGATCATGCACTGGCCCGCAATGCCCGTGCTGCTTGCGAAGCCTGCGGGGCAGGCGATCGGTTCGTGTACTTTCATCCGGCCCATCCTGATCGTTCAGCGTGCATCGACCCGCTGCGTAACTGGAACCGAAAGACAGAACTGGCCAGTCGAGTGGCGGCATTGATTCCCTCGGAGACCGGCGCCGATCCCTTCACGGCCTTTGGCTGGAAGGTGCTCAACGACATCACCAACGGCATGATCGCCACCGGTCATCGGCCCAACCTGGTACAGCTTCGGCGCTACGTCGAAGGCGGCCCGGAAAACCTCCTCCTGCGAGTCTTGAAGATTCACTTCACCAGCCACGTGAGGGACTGGGAAACCCGCGCTGCGTCATACATCCGACGTTACAAGGATCGCTTGCTTGAGGCCTACATCACCTTCTACCAGGACATTGCTATCCACGAAGCGCAGTCTGTCGACCTCGATGGCCTGATCTCGACCTACGAACACAACCGGGATCACTTCCAGAAGATGGTGGCCTCGCTGATTCCGATTCTCTCGATGCTGACCAGCGATCCGCTACAGGAGCTGCTGTCCCCGGATTTCGAGCCGGGTCATCAACGTCTGGTGACGGACATGTCGAAGATTATCCGTGGCAACAAGGTCGTCTATATCGGCCTCGATTCCCTGGCGGATTCCACGGTTGGCAGCGCCATCGGCTCCATCATGCTGGCCGACCTCGCCGCCGTTGCCGGCGACCGCTACAACTACGGCATCGATTCGCTGACGCCAGTGAACCTATTCATCGACGAGGCGGCGGAAGTGCTCAACCAACCGGCTATACAGCTCATGAACAAAGGCGGTGGCGCGGAGTTCCGGGTAACGATTGCGACGCAGACCTTCGCCGATTTCGCCAGCCGACTGGGAGACGAGAACAAGGCGCGACAGGTGCTCGCCAACACCAACAACAAGATTGCCCTGCGCGTTCTGGATTCCGAGACACAGAAATACATCGCCGAAGGCATGCCGCCGATAAAGGTGCGCTCGATGATGCTGCGGTACGGGCACAACGTCGATACCCATATCCATGACGAATACACCGCTTCCTACCAAGAGCAGATTCTCGAGGAAGAGGCAGAACTGTTCCCTGCGGCGATGCTGGGAGAGTTGCCGCCGCTCCACTTCATTGCGCGTCTGTCGGGCGGTCGAACGCTCAAGGGGCGTGTCCCCATCCTGTTGGCCGAGGGCTGATGGCCAAAACCGCCGATACCGGCTTGAGTACCTTCATTGCCATCTCAGCATTCATCCTGATTGTGGCGGTGTGGGTGTTCATTCCGCCGGGCGTCATCCGAAATGCCTGGACCGCGGAACGCGCCGAAGTCTATGCCATGGCCGGCAGAGGCGAGAACGCCGTCTATGGCCGGACCTTCGATGATCTACAGAGGTCGCTGGCCGGAGATTTCCGGGGGTACATCCGCGATGCGGAAGCCATAGGGCAGGGCCCGCTGGGAAACGCGGGGTTCAGCCGCTGGACGCAGGACCGGATCATGGCAACCTGGCTGTGGATTGGATTGATTGCCTACCGGCTACAGGTGCTGATGGGATGGCTTCTCCCGGGGATTCCCCTCATGTTGGCGGCCTACCTGGACGGACATTTTGTTCGGGAAATCCGGAAGTATTCCTTCGTTGCCCAAAGCCCGATTCGGCACAAGCTGGGAGTTCGGGTGATGTGGATGGTGCTGGCAGGGCTGGCCGGATGGATCGTGGTTCCGGTGCCGATGCCATCGCTGCTGGCCCCAATGCTTATTGTCGCTATCTCCTATTCGCTTTGGCTGTGGGTTAGCAATTTGCAGAAGCGGCTCTAGGGTATAGCGCCCTGACTATGCGCGTGCTTGTGCAATTGCAGTACCCGCGCTGCCTTGGCCTAGCGGTGCGGACTTGACGTGTCAATCCCGCTGCGAATCGGCCAACTAAATGTCGCCCGGTTCTCGGCCTGAACTGCCGTACAGCCATCGCCAGATGCGCGACAGGTGTCCAGCCGTCAGCGGACCTTCAGGTAATCGAGGCAGCTAAGGTCATAGCCAGCGAGCCCGACGGCGGCACGCCGGGACGCTCTTCTGTCGTTAAGGGTGCCCTGGCGGACTGGCCTCCGCTATCAGCGGTGACTCAGCACTCCGCAGGGTTGCCAGTTCCTACGCGATCAGCGCATCGGACTTCTTGGACAGTGCTGCGGGCTATAGTCGAGAGAAGGCAATGAAGCCAGGGGAGACCGCACGGCAAGCGAAGCGTACAGACCCTGATCGGAAGGCAGGGCCGGAGGCGCCAGGGACGTGGAAGACTGGCGCTAGCCAGTCCCATCAGGGATGAGCGAGCAGCGAACCTGGAGCTGCGCGGTCCGATAAGCGGAGACATAGTGATGTGTTTCGCATATTATTTGCATGAATGGCTGCCTTCGGCTACCGCGTGGTGATGCTTCTTAGAACGCTTCGTCATCAATTTGCGAATACAGCCTCCTAGAAATCATCAAAAACAGCGGAGGAATTCGTGCATCTTCACTCGTATCGTCTCAGAAATTTTCGACGCCTGAAAGACGCTCATATTGAGTTGGCTGACGACATATCAATATTTGTAGGATCGAATAACAGCGGAAAAACGTCGGCAACTCAGGCCATCCATGCGTTTGTCACAGGAGGAAGGGATCGTTTCAGTCTTTATGATTTCAGCTCTTCTTGTTGGAAAACCTTCGATGAAGCTGGTGGCATCAATCTGGACGAACCAGTTCCCGACGGTATCTCACTTCCAAGCATAGAGCTGGATCTCTGGTTCGAGGTTGCCGCGCCAGACCTCTATCTGGTAATTCCCTTGCTTCCGAGTACAGCATGGGAGGGAACCAAGGTCGGCATACGAGTTTCCCTGACTGCACGAAATCCGATTAACCTCATTCAAAATTACCAAGACGCCAAGGCTAAGGGTACAGAGCAGGCTGCGGAACTGACGCCAGGGTCACAATATGTTCCTTGGCCTCGCTCCATGACGGACTATCTTCAGCGCGAACTCAAGAGCGAATATGAGCTGCGCTACTTCATCCTGGATCGCACACAGTTTGATGAAAACTTTCGTGAGATCGGGGATTATGTTCCAGAAGAACTAGGTGGAGAGCCAGGCGGCGGAACGATTCTGAAATCGCTTATCCATATCGACAGTCTGGGGGCTCAACGACACCTGGCTGATCCCAATCCGGAAGCCGGCGGGAGATCGGAAGACCTATCAAAGCGTTTAAGTCGCTTTTACAAGCGCAACCTTAATCAAAGGCAAGACGATCACACAGCTCTCAAGGCGTTGTTCGACTCCGAGCAAGCGCTCAACATTCACTTAGATGGCGTATTCAAGCCGATGCTTGATCGGCTCGCCAAGCTTGGCTATCCGGGTATTAACAACCCGCGATTGAAAATTATGTCGGCGCTAGACCCTGCCCATGTTATGAGCCAGGATGCGCGAGTCCACTATCAAATCGGAGATGGCGAAGACATTGCTACGCTTCCTGACAGTTACAACGGACTTGGGTTCAAGAATTTGATCTATATGGTCGTGGAGATTTTGGACGCCCAAGCGAGGTGGATGTCGATGGACAATCGCCCTCCATTGCACCTGATTTTCGTGGAGGAGCCAGAGGCCCATCTGCACGCCCAACTCCAGCAGGTATTCATCCGAAATGTGCTTGAGCTTCTGAACATAGAAGGCGACGACGGAAGTATCTTTGGCAGTCAAATGGTCATAACGACCCACTCGCCGCACATTCTTTACGAGCGAGGATTCAAGCCAATCCGGTACTTCCGCCGGAAGAAAGTGGGCAATGAACAGTTGACCGACGTTCTAAATCTATCTGCCTTCTACCAAGCCCAGCCAGATGATCGGGATTTTCTAGAAAGATATTTGAAGCTGACGCACTGCGATCTCTTCTTCTCAGATGCCGCTATTCTTGTTGAAGGCAATGTTGAAAGATTGCTCTTACCTGTAATGATTCGGAAGGCTGCGAAAACTCTCCGATCAGCTTGTCTATGTATTTTGGAGGTCGGAGGGGCCTTTGGTCATCGTTTCCAATCGCTCATAGAGTTTCTCGGTCTAACGACACTAATCGTTACCGATATTGATAGCGTCGCCCTCGTCGTTCCTGAGGCCGGCGATGCAGTTGATGATGAGGAAGTCGAGGAGTTCGACGTTCCTGCTGATGAAGAGGAAGGCATCGCTGTGCAGGCTCAGGATGACGGACAAAATCCGGTCGGCGAGCCGGTGGCAGGCCCACTCAAGAAAATGTACGGTAAAGCTTGTTTGCCCAATGAGCCAGGCGCTGCGACCTCGAATCAAACCCTTATAAAGTGGCTTCCTGGCAAGCTAACAATCGAAGACTTGCGCAACGCCTCGGAAGCCGACAAAACTCACGAGCTTGTAGACGGTGCAAAGGTTCGCGTCGCCTATCAGACCGAACGGGCCGTAACTTGGAACGGTTCCACTGAAAACCTTTGTGGGCGCACGCTTGAGGAGGACTTTGGGCTCGAAAATCCAGAGTGGTCTCAAGCCGCAGCAAGGAAGCCTCTTGGCCTGATTGTAAAGGGGGGAGCCGCCGATCCCAGCGTGCTTGCCAAGGGCCTCCATCAGAAAGTTTCGCGGAAAAATTTCGATAAGACGAAGTTCGCGCTCGCTGTACTCACTGAAAATGAGGATGCGTGGCATGTCCCGGCATACATCCGTGACGGACTGGTTTGGCTAAAGGATGAAGTGCGGATCGAACTTGAGACCGTACTGCCTGACGCCGTTCCCATCGCAGAAGCTGGCGTGATAGAGGCTGAGCATGAGTAGCCGAGCAAATAAGCCGGACACCCAGGCAGACATCGACCTGCGAAACTGCCTTGGGAACGTTCCACCGCGCAGCTTCATAATGAAGGCCGGTGCTGGTTCCGGAAAAACCACTTCTCTCATTAAGGGGCTGTCATCGGCCATCCGAATACATGGCGATAAGCTGAGAAAATTTCGTCAGCGCATTGCTTGCATTACCTACACCGAGATAGCAGCCGGAGAGATATGGAGGGATGTCGGCAGTGATCCGCTGGTTCACGTTTCGACGATCCACAGCTTCATGTGGCTGCTAGCCAAGCCGTTTCAGAACGACATTCGCGTCTGGGTGACTGCGCGTATCACGGAAAAAATTGAGGCACTTGAACAGAAACAGGCAACCTATGGCCCCAGGGTTCAACAGCGCACCAAGGACAAAGACACCCGAGATCTGGAGCGTCTCCAAAGGCAGTCGGGGCGGATCGCCGCAGTCAAAGGCTTCCGATACGGAACAGGTAGCGACTATGTAAAAGGGATTTTAGGGCACGACGACATTTTGAGGCTTGTGCCCTACCTCATCGCGGAGCGGCCTCTTTTTCGAACCCTTCTCGCGCGCCAATTTCCTTTCGTATTTGTGGACGAGAGTCAGGATACGACCACAGAAGTTATAGAGGCATTGAAGACCGTTGAGCGCGAACCCGGCGTCACCTTTTGCCTTGGTTTCTTCGGCGACCCGATGCAGCGTATTTATGCCACGGGGACCGGCTTGGTTGAAGCGGCACCCAATTGGGCCGACATTCCAAAGCCGGAGAATTTTCGGTGCTCAACTAAGGTTTTGAACCTTGCGAACGCTATTCGACGCGATGGTGATGACCTCGTTCAGGTTCCAGGCCAACGTCTAAGCCCTGAGGGCATCAGGCCAACTCCTGAAGGTTCGGCCCACCTTTTCATCTTGCCTGCGGACGATACGCGAGATGCTAACTTGGTTCGAGTACGCGACTGGATGGCGGCGCGAACTGGTGATAGTCGCTGGCGACTTGGTGATAGTGACGAAGAGCAGGTCAAGCTTCTTGTCATTGTTCACCAGATGGCCGCGAAGCGCTTAGGGTTCGGAGAGCTTTACACGGCGCTCAACTCCAAAGCGCCGGCGGCATTCAAAGACGGTTTTCTGGATGGTTCTGCATGGCCCATTTCACCGTGTGTGAAATTTCTGATTCCGATAGCGATTGCCCATACAGAAGGGCGGCAGCTCGAAGCGATGCGGCTGATCCGGGAGTATTCGCCCCTTCTTGAAAAAGACACTCTAGCTGGGGCGAACGTCGCAGAACGGCTTAAAGCACTTAGCGAACTTGTTGCCTCAATTGCAGAAGGCATCGTCGGGAATTCCAACGTAACGATTGGTGACCTTTTGAAGCAAGTGTATGCCGCAGGATTACTAATCCTTGATCCCCGCCTAGCATCTTACTTGGATCCCGAAGCAGCTCCACCTGCCCCGCCCGCAGAAGGAGGAGAAGATGACGACGACCAAGAAGACGACGATGAATCCGATAAGGAAATGGCCTCGATGGATGCTTTTTTAGCGTGCCCTGCTAAACAGCTTCAGGCGTACCAGACCTACATTTCGGAGCGCTCACCTTTTTGGACTCAGCAAGGCATCAAGGGGGCTGAATTTGATAGGGTGCTCGTCGTGCTAGACGATGCGGAGAGTACCCATTTCCAGTTTTCCTATGAAAAATACCTGGGTCTCAAAAAGCCTTCTGAAACCGACCTAAAACGCATCGATGCTGGCGAAGAAACAACGGTGGATCGAACACGCCGTCTTTTCTATGTGTGCTGCACAAGGGCACTAAAAGACTTAGCTGTTGTTCTCTTTACGGCTGATCCCGAACAGGCTGAGGCACATGTGCGCCAGCTTGGTCTGTTTGAAGATGGTTCCATCCATACTCAAGCCGTCTTTGAGGCAGGCAACGTCAAAACGTCATTCAGCTAAGCGGCAGGTAGCCGGCACATTGCCGACTTCGACAGGCGGGTACGCGAACGGCCAGATTGGCCGAGTTCCGGGCATTCGGGGGATAATGTAAAAAGAGCGCAGGGGCGAAGGGGAATCCTAGGCATACTCCTCGGGCAAAAGAGACATTAAAGTTGCTTGAGGTTTTGACCGACATTGGTCGTACGTTCGCCGGTGCCGTTTCAGCGCCTAGGCGGTTGCGCAATTGCGTAATGTTGCACCTATTTCGGACGCGATGTTACCGGCAAGGACTAATACACCGGTGCATGACTTGACCCATTACATCTCACAATGTCGATCACGACCACAAGTCCGCCGGAAGCTGAGCTTGAAGCAAGGATCGCCGATACCTTGCAGCGCGTCTTTCCTGGAACAACAAGTCTTCGTATCCAACAGCGATTCAAGGTCCGTGTCGGGCACACCGAAATGGAGGCCGGTAGTCAAAGCTATGTCGAGGGGCGCGCGGATATTCTCGTATACCAAGGCGATGAAGCGCTGGCTGTGATCGAACTGAAGCGCGAAGGACTACCGCTCACGGCTGATGATGAAGCGCAAGGAGCGTCGTACGCATTGCTCACCCGAGCCCCAATCGTGGTGATTACCAACGGCTCGGACACCAACATCTATCAGACCCATGACATGAAGCTCCTAAAGGAAGCGTCTATCGACGCTGGGGAGCTCGCTCACCGGATTGCCACCGCCGCGGCCGCGGCACAGTCGTCCATAACAGGCGCAATTAGCAAACTTCTTGGCACCGACCTCTCAGCTGCCGCAATTGCAGCGATGAATGCGACGGAACTGCATGAACTCACGGGATCGTGGACCTCTAGCCAGCGCTTTGTGGAGAACTTCCTTGTACCGAGGAAAGCGACCGAAGCAGCGCGAATTGCCATCCGTGCCGCTGACACCCGTGTTGTTATTATTTCTGGGCCGCCTCTTTGTGGGAAGAGTTCAGTTTTGCGAGAGCTGGAAGAAACAGCAGATGCAAATGGTTGGGCCGTGCTCTTCATCGAGGCTAGCTCGTGTGCTGAAGGGCTATTCCGGCGCCTTGCGAACGTTCTGGCTGCGCTGTTCAGTTGGCCTGCAACGCAAGATGATGCACGGATGTGGCTGCGGCGGGTTGCAAGCCGGCCTGATTACAGGTTTGTCTTGTGCATTGACTCGCTCCCATCGGGAGGCGCGGTGCTCAGTGCTGAACTGGACGAGATGATTTCGGGAGGGATGGGTGCACATCTTCAGTTGGTCGTCGCTGTAGATGAAAACGATTTCGACCATCTGACACTAAAGCCGAACCGCCGCGAGCCAACTCGGCTGGGCCGCAACAGCACAAGGATCGAGGTCGGAAACTACGATGACAATGAATTCGCGTCCGCTCGCGACTGCCTCTACCAACTGGGTGGAGGTCTTGTGGACGGAGGGCAATATGCACCGGAGCTTCGCGCACCATGGGTGCTTCGCGCCGCCGTGGCGAGTCAGATGGAGAGCCTTCCTGAAGGATCGGCTGCAGTACTACCTCCTCTACTCGGTACGGAGATGTTCTCGGTCGCAGACGAGAGGTTCGCCTGTCTTGGCGCCGTAAGGAACGAAATCAGAACCCTCGCACGCATCTACGTCGATGAACTAATGGCCAAGCGCCATCACGGAGACCGATTGTCATCGCTGTATGTCTTCTCGGTCACACGCGAAAATGCAAGAAAAAACATCGATCGCGATGGCTGTCACGATTTAGTGCGAGCAGGTTTAGTCCAGGCCTCTACAGCGTACTCTGGCGATTCGCTGTATGTCATTCGTGTTCCTGCACTGTTTGGTCACGAGGTCGGTGTAAGGCTAGCCACGCTTCTGCAACGGAAGGTACAGAAGAATCCGGATGAGGCAGCCAAATGGCTTGTGAAATCGTGTGCTCGTATGCCCCTGGGCGATGCAATCGGCGCGTATGCAATCAATCGGTCGCTCCAGCAGCTAGGCCCAGGAGACTACCTGCTGTTAATCAACGGACTGCTCAAACTGCCGCCGGTACGGCGACCAATTGCGCCCGGATCCAAGATGGTTGCGATGATTCCGTCGGTCGGACTAATCGACTTCGAAGTCGACGTGAACGGCACTACGACGATGCGCTCACGCGACATTCTCTCGCCGCCGTTCACGGTCGATCTCGACGAAGAGGACTTAGTCGCCGTCGCCAATATTGATGGTTGGTTAATCCTGTCCCAACTTCGGCCATTTAACTTAGCGTTCTGCAATCAGGACGGAGACTTGTTGAATGTCGCTGCTTGGTTGTTGTTGGAGATCGGCTCCTGTCCTGTAGTGCTACGCAGGCCTGGTAAGGAACTGGAGCAGTTTCACACGCATGCGATAGATCATGGGGAAATGTCGTGTCTCAAAAACGGAATCGCGGAGCCCGTTACCTGGTCCATCACGGAACTTCTGGTGCAAGATATTCCAGGAGTCGACCGAGAAGCATGGGTGCGCGAAGCGGCGGCTACTGGATCCCTGCCACTCATCAACAGACTGGGGCAGGCCCTATCACACATCTCCAACGTTGCAGGCAGGAGCGAATGGGCCGAGCAAATGCTCGAGCAGGTCTATCGGCCGGCATTACAGGGCCATCCTCAGTTCCATTGATCCTCTTAGAGATTCGATGGAGGGAGGGAACCTCGGGCGATAATGTCAAACGAAAGTAGGGTAGCGGCCTATCCCAGTACAATGGCCGGTGGTCGGCCGAAGCTGCCAGTGAGCTTCCTTTGTACGAATGTTTGGTATGCAACCCAGAATAGCCATTCGCGGGAGCGTTATCTATTGCCTCCGACAATGTAGGTATCAGTTCGTCGTACTGGGCTCCCTCATGACGGCATTTTGAAGGGGGTCGTGGATACGAAAGACGGTCAACGAAAAAGCCCGTTGAAGGCTAGCTCAACGGGCTGGAATTGGTGGGGGCGCGTCAGCTCTTGACTACTGCCCACTGCTCTCAGGTATCCCTTGCTCTTTCGGCCCGGCGCTTAATCCCCCATAGTGACGCGCACTCGGACTTCACAGCATTGAAGACGGTGAACAGGTTAGTTTCCATAAAGACCTCCATGTTGAAATTGATTGAAAACTCAACGAACAACTGGAGAGAAAACGCCAGGCCGCTTACAAGGTCTTGAATTGAGACAACGGTAGACAGCACTACTGCCAAGTCTTTACCGTTTTCAGTATATTGCACCTTTAACGGCAATGACAACCGACTGGACACTATTAACGGCGACATAGCCGCTTGTGTCGCCACTGACCGAATCTGCTAGCAGATAGGACACTGCTTGACCTCGACCAACGAACCTGCGCCTAAACGGGCATGTTCTCTTGGTCGAATAGTCCGCTGAAAGCGTCGTCCCAGTAAGGGCTTTCCCGTCTGTGGAATACGTAGGCGGAGCCAGTGCTTGTGACAACGTTTGCGCTGGGCTTGGTCATCGCCCCTCTGCTGATGAATCCGATTCCCACGATATGGTCCCGATCAGTGGTATTCGAAAGGAATTCGCTGACCCACCGGCGGAGTGACGTCGGTGCATTACCTGGGGTGTTGTCGTGTTCCGCGAGGTTCACCATGCCTTCCGGCGATATGCCGCAGAACTCCAACAGAATCATCGCCGGGCGGCTACCTGTCATTTGCTTCGCAGCGGCTCTCTTGACCGTTTTCTGAATAGCGTCGAACAGGGAATCGTCCAGCCTGCTCTGGACGATGCAAATGACGGCGCCGCCGCCCTTCAGCCCCGTAATCATGGCCTGACGATTGCGGGTGCCGGTGATCGACTCGATCAATTCTCGCGTGTTCTGACCAACGTTGTTCCAGTCGATGCCCTGAAGGAGTTGGGCATCAAAGTCGTGGATGGAAATGGTCACCAGTGGATACGCGTGGCTCTTACCGGACAAAATCGTTCTGGCCACAAGCTTGGACAACTCCTTGCGCTCGGTGTAACTGGTCGGCAGTTTGTCGGACAGCGTCATCACGATCGATAGGCCACCGTACAGCCCCCGGGTTGCAGCCATGAGATCCCGCTGCATCAGATTCCAAAATTCGAGCGCGTGCCGGGTGCTGATGCGCCGACCCTTTTCGTCCGTAATAGCCTTGCATTCGACTTCCAAGCCCGCAGGCCCAAGATTTTCAACCAGCAGATCGTAGGTATCCCCACCGGTTTCCAGTTCGGGCCACGCCAGCCGGTGGCCAAGCTTGGTGAAATGTAGCCCCGCTGTGAACTCGAACTGCAAGGCACGCATGTCCTCAGGATTCCGGAAAGCACCCTGGATTCGCCCGATTGCCCGGGTGCGGTTGGTGGCGTCCATTCTCTCCAACGTGCTCAGGCAGTGGGACGCGAACGCCAGCGCCGGATAGACCGGTGACAGGTCCATTCGGCCAACTAGCAATGCGCCATACTGCCGCTCCAGGTCGCTACAGTAATTGAGTTGGTAGGCGATTTCGTTTTCGCTGAGGTGGTGATGCCTCAGGAATTTGTTTCCCCGGATCTCTTCCTCGAGCTTTTTGACACGCTGACGCCAGTTGCTATCCCCTATGACTTGTCGGAATCGACGGAACAACTGATCGATCTCGTAGTCGTGAATCGACGTTCTGAAGGGTTTTTGGGCAAACATTCTTTGGATGATTTTTGGCGGCAATTCTACGGCTACCTATATTAGCCGCGCCTTTGGGAGACACCTTCTTAAATGGCGAGCCAAGGGCCGCTAAATGGCCGATTATCTTCCCGTCATCGCCCCTCGGCCAGCGACAGAAGGTCGACCTTTGCGGCCGTTCGAGTCCCTTCCCACTTCGTCAGCATCCATCACCGTTCATCATCAATCTCACGCCGCAATCTGGGCGTGAACTTGCCGATTGTGGTCACGGTATCGAAGTCAAACACGAAGCTCTCCACGGGCTGCGGCTTTGTCTCCTGGGCGGTCCAATTGAATGGCCGCGGATTGCCGTAGTTAAGGCGGATTTCTTGGTTCGGGCCGAGAACCAAGGACCAATCCACCTTGATGCTACCCATCTCCGTAGGCGGCAAATGGTCCTCCAAGTTGTCCGACATCAGCGCAATCTGCGCGCAGACTGAGCCTGCACAAAATAGCAGGTATAGGTGTGGGATCGGGTCTGCAGGTTCCGCTCGCTGCAGCAACACCGCGCATACAACCGGCGGCGCGTTGCCGATAGAACCGAAGGAGAGGCCGACTTCCAGCACGGGGAATTCGATCTGGTCGTCAGGCGTCTGGAGCCAGGCCAGAAGCTGTGAATATTGCGATAGAAGGTCGGTCGGCAGAAGGGACAAGCCGATCTTGGAAAGCGCCTTGTAAGCGCGCCGTGGCCGGAACTTGATGCCTTCCACCGGAAATGCAATTCTTAGGTGCCGCCCGTCCGGGGCGAATTGAACTTGATCTTGGGGGGTAACGTTGTTTGATTTGATGAAAATCTGCCTTCGACCATCAACCCTGGCGTGGCGAATTACGGACTTGCCTGCGGATCGCCCTGTCTGGGGAACCCCAGATTTACCAGCAGTTCCACCGAGAGTCAGGAACGGGCGCAGCGCGCTCGCCAAGGCGTCGTCATAGACAGAGAACCGCTGATTACAGTCGTCGCACTCGTCGTCGGAAACGACCCACCGGTTACCAAGTGCCTCTGGAAATGTGTGCGCCACGGTCCGAAACCGTCCAGGCTCGGTGCATCCGCAGAAGCGGCAGCACCCAGGCTTACCAAGGTGCTGAATTTCTTCGCCTGTGCCTGCCTGGATCATCCGCAGGATGCGGTATCGTCCATTCAAGACAGACAGTCCTTCCATTGGGTGGCCCATAATTGGATGTCAACGCTTGCACGCTGTTGTCGTTGTCGGAATTGGCCCACTGTTTCTGATGCCCCTGGGGGCTACAGTGAGGAATAGTAACGCACGGGAAGCGCATGCGTTCGGCTGCGCGTCCGCTGTCGAATGTCCGTTCAAAAACCTACAGCGGACTGATTTGGCAGGAAGCTCACTGGCAACTTCGGTTTAGGTTTGTTCGACGTCTGCCCTCCACGTGACGATGCTGGAAGACGCGCGAATGCCTGCGGGCAGACGTTGAATAAACCTCCAGGGAGGAAACCGCGGAACGCTGCTGCGCGGGTTGGGTAGAGCGCAACGAGCTATGGGTATTTGAAGGCGGCGGTGGCGGTTGTGGGCGCGGATGACCGGAACATCCGGTGGTCGGGAGCGCAGGACCCGACGCCGGTGTAGGCGATTGACTCCCAGAGGGCATGGATCTGGGAAGGCGAATTGCGTCGGCGTGGCGCCGCGCAACGACAGTCCGCTCTCGGCGCTGGGAAACCGGGAGCCGACACGGGCATGCGACGAAGCAACGAATTGGTCCTCATGGTGGAGCGCGAATGGGTTGCCGGCGCATGACGATCTCGATGACACGCATGGCGGCGCCACAGCAGCGGCAAACGAAGGTCGGCACGGTAGTCGAGGAGGCATCCTCGGCCACCGGCTGGGGCTGAGGAGCGTTGAGCAATGCGCGCGCCCTGACCAGGTTCTCCCGTCGTCCGGTATTGGCCAGCAGGCCGTAATGCCGTATGCGGTGGAAGCCGCCGGGCAGGACATGCAGCAGGAACCGGCGCATGAACTCCTCTGGCGCGAGCGTCATCGTCTTGTGACGGGTGCGCCCCTTGGCCCGGTAGTCCTTCCAGCGGAAAGTCACGCCGTCTTCGCTCATCGCCACCAGCCGCCGGTTCGAGATCGCCACCCGATGGGTGTAACGCGACAGATAGGCCAGCACCGCCTCGGGACCGGCAAACGGACGCTTGGCATAGACCACCCATTCGCAGGATCGAAGCGGCGCCAGCCACCGGCCGAAGGCACCGGCATCGGCCAGCCCAGCGTGCTCACCGAAGAACTGCAACTGGCCAGCGTGATGCAGCTTCTCCAGTTCCTCGACGACACGCCGTCGGAACAGCCGCGACAGCACGCGCACCGGCAGGAAGAAACCACGCCGACAGGCCACCCAGCGCTCTCCATCCCGGGAGAAACCGCCGCCGGGGACGATGCCATGCACGTGTGGATGATGCGTCAGCGCCGAACCCCAGGTGTGCAGCACCAGCGTGGCGCCGATCTGTGCGCCCAGATGTTTCGGATCGGCGGCGATAGTCGTCAGCGTTTCCGCCGCCACGTCGAACAACAGTCGGTAGATTGCCGCCTTGTTGGTGTAGGCAATGGCGCTGATCGGTTCGGGCAGCGTGAAAACGACGTGGTAATACTCGACCGGCAACAGGTCGGCCTGCCGGGCTTCAAGCCAACGTTGCGCGGCACGCGCCTGACACTTCGGGCAGTGCCGATTGCGACACGAGTTGTAGCTGAACTCCTCATGGTCGCAGGCATCGCAGCGCAAGGCGTGTCCTCCCAGCGCCGCGGTACGGCACTGTTCGATGGCCGACATGACCTTGAGCTGGCCGAGGCTCAAGTGTCCTGCTTGCTTCGCTCGCCACGCAGGACCGTGGGTGCGAAAGATGTCGGCGACCTCCAGGGCGGGCCGCCCCATGGCGGCACTACGCGGAGTTCAGCTTCTCCAACGGACTGACCACCTCGCGCAGAATGTCGGTGGCGACCTGGGCGTAGAGGGCGGTCGTTTCCAGCTTCTTGTGCCCGAGCAATACCTGGATCAGGCGAATGTCGACCTTCTGCTCCAGCAGGTGGGTGGCGAAGGCATGGCGCAGCGAGTGCATCGAGATGCGCTTCTCGATTCCCGCATCGTCGGCCGCTGCATGGATGGCACGATTGAGTTGCCGGGTGCTGAGGTGCCGAACTGGGTCCAGACCAGGAAACAGCCAGCCGCCGTCGAACATCTTGCCTTGGGCACGGGCAACGCGCCACCAGACGCGCAGGCGTTCGAGCAGGACGGGCGACAGCAATGCGTAGCGATCCTTCTGTCCTTTGCCTTGTTCAACCCGAACGGTCATGCGCTGGCTGTCAATGTCGCCGACCTTCAGGTGGACCACTTCGTTGACGCGCAGTCCGGTCGCGTAGGCCAGGGCCAGTGCAGTCTGGTGTTTCAGATTGCCGGCGGCGGCAATCAGCCGCTTCACCTCGTCGGGACTCAGGATCTCCGGCAGCTTGCGCGGCAGATGTACCGGTTTCATCTTGGCCATCGCCTCTGGCCGATCCAGGGTGACGCTGAAGAAGAACTTCAGCCCGCAGATTGCTGAGTTCAGCGATGCCGGCGAAACCCCGTGGTCGACAAGATACAACTGGTAGTTGCGCAGTTCCTCGACGCTGGCGGTGTCCGGAGATCGCCTGAGGTACTTGGAAAACTGTCGTACTGCACGAAGGTACTGGGACTGCGTCTTCTCGCCAAACTTGCGCATCCGCATGTCCTCGATCATGCGCTGGCGCAACGGACTGATGCTCGGCTTCTGAGTTTCCATGGCTTGCTCCTGTCAGAAATCGAGGCGGGATTGCCTCATTTCCAACATCGGCAGTTACCTGCCGTTGCAAACCTCCTACGGTCCAGAACACCCTGCTACGGTCCAGTACCACCCCTACCGCGCGAGCGGTTTAGTCCACGGGCGAGGAGTTCGCAGTGGCCGGACCGTCCAAATGACCGCTCAAGTTAGAGACCTGCCGCTGCATGATCGAACCGGCAAATTACGGCCGGCACCATCCTGTCATTGATTCGACGTGTCTTGACGTCCGCGTCGATGGCCACGGATCGACAGCCTTATGGGAAAACGCCTGATAACAGGCCAAGTCCCCCCTCATAAGTCACACGCTTGTGGCCGTCGAAAACCGCCCGTAAAGGTCACATTTCGGACGCGCAGCCACCACCTGGATTTCTACCATGGCGGCCATGTTACGTGTCCTGTTTGCGCTCCTGTGTTTGCCATTGGCATCAACGTGCCAAGCCGCCTGTTTCGATCAGGCTGCGGCGCGGTATGGCGTCTCGCCATCTCTGCTCATGGCTATCTCGCTCGTCGAGTCCGGGTCGAATCCGACCGCGCGCAATCGCAACGCCGATGGCTCGGAAGACGTCGGGCACATGCAGATCAACAGTCGATGGCTGGGCGTGTTGTCCACCTACGGAATTGGCAGAGATCAGCTACTCGATCCCTGTATCAATACCTACGTCGGCGCCTGGATTCTCGCGCAGAACATCAGTCGCCTCGGCTACAACTGGGAGGCAGTAGGCGCCTATAACGCTCGTTCACAGGCAAAGCGCGCGGCATATGCCCGTCGGGTCGCCGCCAAGGTCAAACCATGGCGATCCTGAGACTCGTCGCCATTCTGCTGCTTGCGACCTCGATCCTGCCGGGTTGCGGAAGCTTGCCGGAGGCACCACAGACCGCCGCGCCACATGAAGCCATCGCCTGGATCGAGCGCCAGTTCAAGACATGTAGCGGCAAAGATTGTCCGACGCCAACGCGCAAAACGCTGGCGCTGGTCGAACTCCCTATCGCCAAGAAAGCGTCAGCGCCTCCCATCGCCGAGCCTCTCCCGAAAGTCGCTCCCGTCGTTCGCCACGAGGAGCCGGTAACAGCAACGGTTCTATTCGAGTTTGGTAAGGGCGCTCCCTCCGCCGACGGGCAAAAGGCACTCAAGCGCCTCACGGCTATCGCCGCGAACTTCCAGCGCATCGAGATTGACGGCCGAACCGACGACATCGGCAGCAAAGCCTACAACGACCGCCTTGCCCGACGGCGGGCCGAGTTCGTCCGTTCATGGTTCCTCAAGCAAGGGATCGATGCAGAGATTGTGGTTCGTGCCGAGGGCTTGTGCTGTTACCTCGATACGGCACTCACCGAAACGGCACGCCGAAATAACCGGCGCGTCGAGGTGCGGCTTGTCAATCGGCAAGACGCGGTCAGCAACAGCAAGGGAGCGCAGTGAAGTGAAGTTACCTCATACCCGCGGCTTCATCCGTGACGTGGTCATCGCTGGCGGATTTGTCGCCATCGGCATCCTCGCCCCGGGGTCGCCCATCGAAAACGGATTCGAAGCCCATCTGGGCGGCATCTCGGTCGGACTCGGCCTGGGATGGCTCATCAAGTGTTTTGTCGATCTCAAGGGGAGCAGTGATGCAAAGCCGTCGTGAATGGATGAAGGGCGCACTGGCGCTCGTCCTGCTGACCGCCGCCACCGGCGCGCTGGCGGGAACTACCGGTACCGAATTCCAGAGTCTCTATACCTGGCTGACGGGTTTGGTTCAGGGCTACTTCGGCAAAGCCGCTGCGGTGGCCGCCATCGGTCTCGGCGCTCTGTTTTCTCTGGCGCGGCTCAATCCCATGGCCATTCTGTCCGGCATTGGCTTCGCCGTGTTCCTACAGTACGCCCCAACCATCGCGTCCGGCATCCTGACCGCGACGATCTGATCTGGGCGAGCGCTGCGTGGACGAGACCGGCTACATCCCGAAATCCCTGGAAGCGCAGGAGCGCTTCCTGTGGTGGGAATTCGATCAGGCCATCCTCTTCCTGCTGGTCATGGGGATGGGGGTGGTGTCCGGCGCCATGCTGGCGGGCATGGTTTTCGGGGGACTCATTGCCTGGCAGTACGGCCGGCTCAAGACCGGGAAGCACCCCAAGTTCGCATTGCACGCGCTCTATTGGTGGCTGCCGAGCTGGATCGTGATTCGCGCTCGCGCGACTCCGCCCTCGCATCATCGTTTCTTCCTGGGCTGAGCAATGAAGTTCAGCAAATTCACCGCCGAGCGGGACAACCAGCGCGCAGAAATCCTGTTCATGCGAATCGCCGTCGGTGGTCTCGTGCTGGCCTTGCTCGCCAACGCCGGCGCATCGCTCAGCGTGGCGGGTTCGGAGAGAACCATTCTGGTACCTCCCGAGGTGCACAAGACCTTCTGGGTCAGCGACCAGAAGGTCTCCACAGAGTACCTCCAGGAGATGGCCTACTGGTATGCCGGGCTCGCGCTCAACGTGACGCCTCATGTCGCGGAATACCAGAAGAACCTCTTCCTGAAATATGCCGCCCCCAGCGAATACGGCCGCCTCCAGGCCGAGTTCGGTGCGAGAGCAGAGTTCATCCGCAAGAACAACGCCTCGACCCAGTTTTCGCCGCAATCGGTGATGGCTGACGAGGCGGCCATGAAAGTGGCACTTACCGGCGTTCTCCTGACCTGGGTCGGGGACAAGAAAGCCTCCGAGAAGCAGGCGATCTACGTCGTCGGCTTTCGTTATCTCAATGGGAGACTCCATGTATCCGAGTTCAAGGAAACCAGCGACCAGGATCCGTTCGGTGCCGGCAATGGCACTGGCGCTGCTCCTCGGTAGCGTCTCAGCGCCGACGTTCTCCGGGCAATATCTTGAGGGCAGTCCGGATGATGGCTTGATCGCCACCGTGTCGCGCAGCGAGCCAAACCTGATCCGGGTCGAGGGCCGCAAGATTCGCCGCATCCAGGGTGTCGAGGGCGAGTTCCTCGTCACCCCGGACAAAGAGAGCGGCGCCGCCTATCTCAAGCCGAATACGGACAAGCCGATCTTCAGCGTTTTTGTGGCCGACGATGCTGGCCGCCACTGGAAGTTGATGCTCAAGGTCGCCGACGTGCCGGCCGAGACGCTGGTCATCCGCGACCGCAGCCGCCTGCGCTCCGAGGGGAAGGCATTCCTTGCCGACGACTCGCGCAATGCCGCGATCCGTCGCGTGTTGCTGGCCCTGGCGCGGGATGCAGAACCCGAAGACATGACCGCCAGAGACACGCTGGAGATCGTCCCGCTCTGGAACGAAGCCCGCTTTGTTCTTGTAAGGACACTGGAGGGCGCCTTGCGCGGAGAAAAATTCCAACTGACCAACGTGTCGTCATCCCGGATGGTGATCGACGAGCGCGAACTGTACCGGCGCGGTGTCCTGGCCGTCATGGTGGACTCGCTGGAACTGGAGCCGGGCGAGGCCACCAACGTCATGGTGGTGCTGGAGGGGCGCGATGGCTGACGCGCCCAAGAACCGGATCGCCACCGCGGTTTCCAACCTGTCGCCCAAACGTCGCCAGTATCTGATCCTGGGGCTCGGTGCGTCGGTCTTCCTGCTGCTGGTATTTGGTGGCGTGGCGATCTGGGACAAGCCGGTGCAACTTCCTCAGGGAACGCCCCAGGCCCGTCCGCAGCCCATGCCCATCAGCGCGCCCGGCGCACAAGCCGATCCGCGCGACATCTGGATGAGCAAGTCCTCGGAGCAAATGCGCCAGATGGAAGACATGATCCAGGGCTTGCGCCAGCAGGTCGACACCATCGAGAAGAAACCTCCGACCGCGAATCCCGTTCAGTTCCCGGCAATGCCCATGCCGCCGGCACCGGCGCCCATGCCTCCCGAGGCGCGCACGATGGTCCTGCCGCCGCCACCGGCTGTGAATCCGGAAGCGGAAAGCAAAGCCAGCGAACCGCCGCCGGCGCCCAGGCCACCGGGCATGGCCTCGTTCGAGGTGAGCGAGGGCAAGGTGATCGTCCCTGAAGCGGTTCGCAAAGCAGCCGAGAAAAAGGACGGCCGCAGCTATGTGCCCTCGGGTTCATTTTTCCGGGCGGCGCTCTTGGGCGGACTGGATGCGCCCACGGGCGGCCAGGCACAGAGCAATCCGCACCCTGTCCTGATGAGGGCGCAGGACAACGCCTTTCTGCCCAACCGCTACCGCTTCAAGGTCAAGGAATGTTTCGCGCTGGGGGCGAGCTACGGCGACATCAGCGCCGAGCGCGCCTACATCCGGCTCGAATCGTTTTCCTGTGTGCGTCATGACGGCAAGGCTATCGACGTTCCCGTGAAAGGTTACGTCGTGGGCGAAGACGGCAAGGCCGGTATGCGCGGCCGGCTCGTCAGCAAGCAGGGACAGGTACTGGCCAACGCCTTGCTGGCGGGGATCGGCGCCGGTATCGGCCAGGCCTTCCAGCAAAGCGCCACCACGGTGTCCACCAACCCGCTGGGTTCTATCGGCACGGTGGATCCCGGCAAGCAATTCCAGGCGGGGATCGGGACAGGCGTCGGCAAGGCGCTCGACCGTCTCTCCCAGTACTACATCACGCTCGCCGAAAAGATGTTCCCGATCATCGAAGTCGATGCCGGCCGGACGGTCGACGTGGTGTTCACCAAAGGATTTTCTCTCGATACCGACAGCGTGGGCGGCGAGTCCGACACCTACACCGACGTCTGGCGTCGGGGCCGCGAAGTCCAGAACAAATCCATCGAACCCTACAAGGAGTGACCCATGCAGTTCAATCAACCACGGTTCAAACGGCTGCCCATGCTCTTCGCATGGATGCTGTCGATGGCGGCGCAGGCCGATGACGGCGTTGGCAGCCTGGAGAAACGTCTCAAGGACATGTATCCGGCAACCCGGATCGAGCGCGTTCAAGCCTCGGAGATTCCGACTCTCTTTGAGGTGACGATGGGCAAGAACTCGGCCTATACGGATGCGACCGGGCGCTATTTCGTCTTCGGCCATCTCTACGACATGAAGACGCAGCGCGACCTGACGGCAGAGCGCATGGAAAAACAGCAGCGCATCGATTTCGCCCAGTTGCCGCTGCCCGATGCCATCAAGACGGTGCGCGGCAAGGGCGAGCGGGTGCTGGCGGTGTTCTCCGATCCAGACTGCCCTTACTGCAAGCGACTCGAAGCCGAGCTCGACAAACTGAACAACGTCACGCTCTACACCTTTCCTTATCCCCTGGAAGGTCTGCATCCCGAGGCCGTCGACAAGTCCGTTGCCGTTTGGTGCGCGCCGGATCGCGCCCGCGCCTGGGCCGATCTCATCAGAACCGGCAAGACGCCTGCGAAGCGGAAATGCGACAACCCGATCGAACGGAACATCCAGTTGGCGCAGCGATTGGGCATCCAGGGAACGCCGACCCTGCTGTCAGCCGACGGGCGCATGCTGCCGGGCGCTGCGCCCAGCGAACGCATTGAGCAATGGCTGGCTGAGAGTCGGCCATGAGGATCAGTGCCTGGATTGTGATCCCGTTGCTGCTGTCTCTGGCCGGATGCGCGGGCACGATGACGGGGCTGGATGGGCCGGGGAAGTTTGCCTGCAAGGCGCCGGACGGTATTTCCTGCGCATCGCTCTCCGGCGTCTATGCAAATGCCGTGCAGAACAATCTGCCCGGCCAGCAGCCAACGGTGGAAGCCGCCAAGAGAAAGCCGGCGGCGCCGAGTATTACGCAACAGGCGCCCAGTTCCGGTGAGCCAATTCGCAGCGCCCAAAAGGTGCGGCGCGTCTGGCTGGCGCCGTGGGAAGACGACGAGGAGGTACTGCACGACCAGTCGTACTTCTATCTTGTCGTCGATCCGGGGCGCTGGCAGGTCGAGCATTCGCAGCGCAAGGCGAGCGAAGCCTACCGACCCGTCATGCCGCCGAAAGTCTTTGCACCTGCGGTGCCTAACGCCGGCGAGCGGCCGACGCTACGGATGGAGCGAAGCAATCCGTCTTCACCGGCCAATGCAATGTTTCCGCAGCAGGGTCGTGAGAATGCGGCCACCAGCGGGGAGGGCGGCTGATGAGCTGGTCCGACGCGCTTCGCGTGGCTTTCCTGCCGGAACGGACGGCGTCAGCCGACCATTTGCCCCGGCAATTGTTGCGGGAGATTTCGCAGATGCCGCGCCTCACCGGGATTCTTCCTTACCTGGCGTGGCAAGAGGATGTCCGGCTGTTCGCCCTGGATCAGGGCGGCTTCGGTGAGCGGGAAGAACATGCCATCGGCTTTTGTATCGAGACCCTGCCTCAGACCGGCGCCAGCGACGAAATGGAAAAGGTGCTCGCCAGCCTCTTCGTCTCCTGTCCGCCAGGGACGGGTATCCAGATTTCCCTTTACGGCAGCCCCCATATCCTTCCGCTGCTGCGGGCGCAGTCCAACCTCCTTCCATCTTCTGTTGCGGTCGATGAACCGGATTGCGCGGAACGACGTCACCGGAATATCTTCCGACTCCTTGCCCGCCGCCGCATCGACTATTACCTGAAGGGCACAGGCCAGTCGATCTTCGGTCACCAGACCTATCTGCTGCGGGATTTCCGTGCGGTGATCTCGATCACCTTGCCGCTCGATCCCGAATCTCCGGCAGATGTCGATGAGGCGCTACGCATTCGGGAAAGCGTTCACGCCACGCTCAAGTCGGCCCATCTGCCGGGGCGTGATTGGGGGCCGGGCGATCTGCTGAACTTCACGGCGGATTTCTTCGACCACTCCCGCCTGTTTGCGGGCGGCGCGGCGCGTCCCATCGAATGGAACGAGGATCGGCCGCTGCGCGACCAACTCTCCCATCTGGAAATCGCGTCCCGTGTGGGGGATGGGGACGTCCGCTTCCGCAAGGCCGGCGGCGACGAATCGGTACTGCAACTGTTCTCGGTGCGACAGTATCCGCGGTACTTCCGGCTTTCCGGCATGAACTACATGATCGGCGATCCCTACCAGCTCGCCTTGTCCATGCCGTGTCCCTTCCTGATCACGATGGGCGCCGTCTCGCTCGACTACGAGTCGGCACGAACCAAGGCCCAGATGAAGGCGGCGCGGGCAACGCAGAGTGCCGGCTCCTACATGGCGCACTTCCAGCCCGACCTTCAGGAGCGCAAACGCGATTGGGACATGGTGCTCAAAACCTTCGACAGCGGCAGGACGGTGGTCGGGATGTATCACCAAATCGCACTCGTCTCGAAAGTGGAGGATGCCTCGCGCAGCGAACACGCCGTGCGTGCCGTGTGGCGGGCACGAGGCTTCGACCTCACCAAGGACTTCTATCTACAGCATCAAGCCCTGTCGGCGGCGCTACCCATGACCCTGACGCCAGGGCTTCAGGCCGATCTGCGTCAGTTCGGGAGAATCAACACCAAGACGGCGGACAACGCGGTCATGACCTCGCCGCTGATCGCCGAATGGAAGGGGACGCAAACCCCGGTGATGACGCTATTCGGCCGGCGTGGGCAGATCATCGGTTTCGATCTCTTCGACAATACCGGCGGCAATTTCAATTTCGCCGTGGCTGCACTGTCGGGGTCCGGCAAGTCCGTGTTCGTCAATGAGATGACCTATCGCTACCTTGGCGCCGGCGCCAAGGTGTGGATCATCGACGTCGGCCGCTCCTACAAGAATCTGTGCGAGTTGCTGGATGGCGAGTTCATCGAGTTCTCGGACGAGCGGCAAAACACCATCTGCCTCAATCCCTTCTCCATGATCATCGACATCAGTGCCGACATGGAAATGATTCTGCCCTTGATCGCCCAGATGGCGAGTCCGCGCGAGCCGCTCGACAACTACAGCTACACGGCACTGGGGTCGGCCATCAAGCGGGTTTGGGACGCCAAGGGACGCGCCGCCACCATCACCGACATCTATGAACTGCTCCAGACCGGTCGCCTTTCTCTGGAGGGTGAGTATGAACGCGACCTCAGCCGCCTAGCTACGGCTCTGGAGCCCTATACCCGCCACGGCGTCTATGCGAGCTACTTCGAGGGTGAGGCCAACATCCAGTTCGACAAGGATTTTGTTGTCCTTGAACTTGAGGAACTGAAATCCAAGAAGGATCTCCAGTCGGTGGTGATGCAGCTCATCATGTATCGCATCACTCAGGAAATGTACCGCGATCGGTCCCGGCGCAAGCTCGTCATCATCGACGAAAGCTGGGATCTGATGGGCTCGGGCGCCAGCGGTAGTTTCATCGAGGCCGGCTATCGTCGCGCCCGCAAATACGGCGGCGCGTTCGGCACGATCACCCAGTCCGTCGACGACTACTACAAGAACGAAGCGACCAAGGCCGCCATCAACAACGCCGACTGGCTGTTTCTGCTGCGCCAGAAACCCGAAAACATCGAGCGCTTGGGCAAGGAGGGCAAGCTGTCCCTGGATGAATGGCTGAAGCGTCAGCTCGCTTCGGTCAGTACCGAGCACGGCCATTTCTCGGAAATCTACATCCACTCGCCGATGGGGTCGGGCCTGGGACGGCTCCTGCTCGATCCCTTCTCGATGCTGGTCTATTCCACCCGTGCCGAGGACTACGAGGCCATCAAACGCCTGCGAGAAAAGGGTCTATCGGTTTCGGAAGCCATCGAATGGCTTGTCATCGAACGCGAATCACAGTGAGGCGGAAATCGTCATGAGTCTTTTGAAAACACAGTTCCTCACCGGCGTCGTTACGCTGGCGCTAGGGGCATGTATTGCGGCGTCATGGCTGCACTTCCGGCCCCTGGAGATTCCGCGATTCGCTCGCATCGATATCGGCGCCATCGTTGCCAAACAGCAGCAATCCCTGGTGCAGCGGGTCAAGCCGGGAATGGATGCAGCCGAGCAGGGCAAGCTGTTCGAAGAAGCCAAGGCATTCGGTGTGCGTCTGGATGCCGCCCTTGAACAGGTGGGCAGGGAGTGCCAGTGCGCCCTGATCAATACGGCGGCGCTGCTCAAGGCGACGTCGGCGACAGCCATTCCGGACTTGTCCGAACGGGTGGCGGACATCCTGAAGCAACCGGCTACGAGCGCACCGGCGCAATGATCGATGCGAAGTTCGCTCACGTTTGCTCTCCTGTTCGTACTTTGTCTCTTCGCCAATGCGGCGTCGGCGGACAGCGGCTTGGAGTACGACTCCATCTGGCGCTGTGACGAGAATCGCTTCAACTGGTATTGCGATATCCCACGGGATGCGGAGACGGCTGATCACGCCGTCGAAAGTCCAAAACCCAAGGCGGCTAGCGAAGAAGACGAAGCCGTCGCGGCCCTGAAGAAATTGAGAGAGGACGCGGAGAAGAAGAGGGCGCTCGCCATCGTCAAGCCGACGCCGGAGAACCTCAAGAATTACATCGTGGCGCAGGAAGCCCTGATGGACAGGGCTTCGGTGTTCTCGGACGTCTGGCGCCGCGTCATCTGGGCAAATCCGGAACTCAATTATCAGTTGCGGAATCCTTCCAACAATTCGGCCATCCAGGTGCGAGATACCCAGCGGGCACGCAAGGAAGCAGAGTCGATGGCGGGATTGGCGAGAGAGTGGGGGCTGTTCTTCTTCTTCCGGTCGGATTGCCCCTACTGCCATCGCATGGCACCGACGCTGAGGTTCCTCTCGGAGCAGTACGGGATCGCGGTGTTCCCCATCTCACTTGATGGCCGCGGATTGCCGGAGTTTCCCAACCCATCGCGAGACAACGGCATGGCCGCTTCGCTGGGCGCCAGTGTAGTACCGCTCGTGGTGCTGGGAAATATCAAGGATCGCCGGCTGCTGCCCATCGGCTCTGGCGTGCTCTCGGCCCAGGAGATCGTCGAGCGCATCTACATCCTGACTCAAACACGCCCCGGCGAACTTTATTGAGGCTGACCATGAACCGTTCATGTTTCCGGCGAACCCTGGCCGCCACGTTGATTTTCTCGACACTGGCCCGTCCGGCAGTCGCCGACGTCTCCCAGTCCATGCAGGACTGGTTCAACGACATTGGTGCCTACGGCAATGTGACCGGCCCCAACGTTTATCGCGGGCAGACGATGAATTTCTATACCGGGGGCAGTCTCTATATGCGCACCCCCGTGCGCAACTATCAGTTGGCGAGCATTTCGCCGCCGTCGTTCAGCGCCGGGTGCGGCGGGATCGATCTTTTCGCGGGATCGTTTTCGTTCATCAACAAAGAACAGTTCGTCGCGCTGCTGCGAAATATCGGCAACAACGCCATTGGCGCGGCTTTCAACATGGCCCTGTGCTCGATGTCGCCCGACCTCTGTGACCTTCTAAAGTACCTACAGGATCAGGCGTCGAAGATGAACAATCTCAACATCAATTCCTGCCAGGCAGCGGAAGGGATCGTCACTGCGGCGGGCAGCATGTTGACGGACAAGACCCAGGAGAAAGAGGGCAAGACCGCCGGCGCGAACCTCAACATGTTCGGGGATGTGTTCGAGTCCTGGGACGAGTGGAAGAAAAGCTCCACCACGGCCAAGAACATCCGCACGGCTGCCAAGAATTCCTCACAGGGATACCGGGAGCTTTTCAATCCGGGTAATGTCGTGTGGCGGTCTCTGTCCCGTGTCTCCGGTGTCACCGATGAGACCAGGGAACTGTTGATGAGCCTGACCGGCACCATCATCGTGACGCCGCCCGGCGAGAACGCCGCTGAGAAAGCCAGGTGGGCCTATCTGCCCGGCGGCAAGCTGACCTTCCGGCAGTTCGTTGGTGACGGCGGTTCGACGACCGTCAATCTGCCCGGCCTCAAGTGTGGCGTCGATACCGCGGAGTGCATGACGCCGACCTTTTCGGAAAGCGCTTTTACCGTGACGCCGTTCTCCCGGCAAGTCAGAACCCGGATCGCCGCCATGCGGGACAAGATCGTCAACCGGGACGCTACCGGGCAAAACAGTCTGGATACGGCGCTGATCGGCAATTCATCCCTTCCGGTCTGGAAGATGCTCGCGGTATCCAGCAGTATCCCTGGCGGTGACCGGATCACCGAAGACTACGCCCAGCTCATTGCCGTGGATGTCGCCTACGCCTACTTCACGAATCTCTCAAAGACACTCCGCGGTGCTCTACAGAACGAGACCGGGAAGGGCGGTCCCGATGCCGTCGCCGCTTCGGAAAAAATTCTCGTCCGACTCAACGAAGTGGAGCAGGAGGCGCGGGACATGCTGCGCGCCGAATACCAGAAGGGCATGCAGGTTGCCGAGATGAGCCGTTCGCTCCAGCTTCTGCATCAAAGCCTCAATGCCGGGATGCCGACCAACATCTTCCAGTCCATGATGGTCTTCAACCGGTAAGGTCAGGCGGAGCCGGAATGTACGAGGTCTATGCCTATTGGAACGTCGCCGAGCTGGAGGCGATGTTCAACGCCGTCGCTTCCATCATGGGCAGTGGCGACTACCTCGGGTTGCTGCGCACCATGGCGATCGTGGGAATCATCGTCGTCGTCATCGCCACCCTGACCGGAAGGGAGCGATTGGATGGCATGTGGAAGTGGCTCTTCTTCCTCGCCATCTTCCAGTCCATGCTGCTGATTCCCAAGGTGACGGTGACCATCGTCGATCGTACCGGGAATGAGCCGCCGCGTGCGGTGGCCAATGTGCCGATTGGTCTGGGTGCTTTCGCGTTCAGCATGAGTAAGGTAGGGGACTGGCTGACCGGCGCGTTCGAGACGGTATTCTCGCTTCCTGACGACGTGAAGTTCCGCAAGAACGGCACCTTGTTCGGTCACCGGGTACTCTCCGAGCGTCTTGCCGTGAAGAGCGGCAATCCCATTCTGACTGGCAACCTGCTGGAGTTCTACCGGGAGTGCGTCGCGCCGGATCTGGCCACCGGCTACATCCGCATGAAGGAAGACATCATCGCGGTGAACGACGTTTGGGCCAGCCTGAACGGGAAGACCAACCCGGCGCGACTGGTGACCCTGCGCGATACGACGGACCCGACGGTGATGACTACGGTCGGCTGCGATGTCGCCTATCAGAGCCTTACCACCCAGATTGTTGCCGAGTCGAGCCGCCAGATCACCTTACTGGGTTCTCGCCTCTACCCGAAAATGACTCAGGTGGATGCCGGGACGGCCATTGTCGGTTCCCTGGCAACCTCGACCAACTATCTCCTAGGGGTTTCGGCTTCGGCACAGGATGCGGTCAAGCAGGCCATCGTCGCCAACTTCATGATCGATGCCCAATACATGTTGCCTGCGCAGTTGGGCGATGCCGCCAGCGCCCAGACCAATCTGGCGATGGCGCAGTCGCTTCGATCCACGAGCGACTCCTACAAGCTGATGGCGCGGATCGCCGAATCCACCATGCCCAAGGTGCGCAATGCCATCGAACTGGTCCAGTACGCCATCTTTCCGGTGTTCCTGCTGTTTGTGGTGCTCAGCGGCCACCAGGCCGGCGCCATCATCAAGTCCTACGCGGCCAGTCTGTTCTGGATTCAACTCTGGGCGCCGCTCTATGCGGTGATGAACTTCATCATCACGATGTATTCGAGAAGCCAATACACGAATGGAAGCGCTGGAAGCGGCTTGTCCATCGAGCAGATGAGCTTCCTCAATACGGCTATCGTCAGCGACCAGGCGATAGCGGGCATGTTGGTCATCTCGATTCCGGCCATCGCCGCCGCCATCGTGAAAGGTGGCGAGGTCGGTCTACAGTCAGTCGCCGGTCTGGTGGCGCCGCCGCGCGACCCGGAGAAGATCGCCAGCGCCTTGGCCATGGGCAACATGCAAATGGGCAACGCTTCCCTCAACAACGTCAGCCACGACTCCATGAAGGGACTGGCGGTCGATATGAACCCGAGCCTGCGGCAGGGTATGACCAATTTCCAGGCACGCGGGGGATTCGATTACAGCCACTTTTCTGGCGGCGGCTTCGTCGTCAAACAAGCGAAAAGCGATGTCCGCGCCGACATGGCGCTCAACGATTCCCTCGGCGCCGCGGCGAAGGAGAATTACGAGCGCTCGCAGCAGGCAACACAGCAACAATCCGCGGAGTACGCCGAAAGTGCTCTGGCGGCTGTCAAACAGGAGGCGGGGTTTGAACGAAGCCACGCCAAGGGCAGCAGTGACACCACAGGATACCGCCACGGCATGGGGTCGAGCCGGAATCAGGAGGCCAACGAAACCCTGCGCCAGGTCGATCAGTGGGCCAGAAAGCTCGGCGTCAGCGAAAAGGTCGCGATGGAACTGATGGTCGGCGCCTCGATGGGCATGAGTACGCCGAAGCTCTTGGAGATTGCCGGGCTTCGGGGTGGCGTGGAGGTGTCGACCAAGATGCGCAACTCCGCCGATTCGATGCGGTCCCTGGAGGAAATGGCCCAGTTCGCCCGCGAGTCGAGCTTTGGAAAAAAGGTCGGCACCGTGCTCGATAACGGCTGGGAGCGCAATTATCGAAGCACTGATGAGGGTAAGACGGCCGGCAGCGAAGGCATGCGGGCGTCGCTGGACCACGCCCGGCAATCGCGCGACGCCTTTAGTGCGTCAATGCAGGAGACGGAAGGGCATCGGCAGATGTGGGAGCTTTCGCATAGCGGTCAGCTTGGATCGAATCTTCAGCTCCAGGATCATTTCATCAAGGATTTCCTGCTGCCCAAGCTCGAATACAACTACGAAAAGTTTCAGGGGGTCATGGGCGATCCGCACAAGCTCCGGCCATATATCGAGGAATACACCGCGCAGAACTACGACCGGATGTTGGGCGAGATGGCCGGGCAGGTGCCGGGCGCTGAGGCGATCCAGGCGCGGCACGATGCGAACCGAGCTGGCGTGCCGGGTCGCGATTCGGTCGAATCGGCGGGCGGTGACTACTTGGGGCAGGTGAAGGGGCGAGCGGGGCGTGCTGGAGTCACTCCGCAAGGCCGACCGAGCGATCAAGCCATGCATACCGCGATGCGGGAGTTTTCCAGAAACGCGGCCGAGGTCGATCATCGGAAAGAAGCGGCAGGGCAAACCCATCAAGAAAATGCAACGCCATCCAATTTCCGCAAATTGAAGCCGGTCTCACTCGTCGGTAAGGGAGCAGAGGTTGCGGAGGATGTTGTTGACGGAGTAAATCGTGTGGCAACCGGCGTGACCGGGCCGAACCCCGGCAAATACATTCAAGAGACCCTCGAAGGAAAACATGGCAAGTAGGATATGAACTTCGGCTGATCTGGCTATGCTGTTCGTCCTCAACGATGCAGTACTCCTGGTCGTAGCCCTGTGATGAATCATGAACATCTGCGTAGCATTATTGCCGTCGGCAAATATGCAGTGCCGCGTATACTTATAGCGTTTTCAACCTCGATGATAAGGAATCAGAAATGTCCAAACTCCCCGCTCCCGGTAAGAAGCAGCCGAAACCCTCCCTGGGCAATATCAAAGCCGTGCGCTTAGCGCGTGGCGAGAACCAGATGCAATTCTGGAGTCGCTTAGGTGTCACCCAGAGTGGCGGTAGCCGCTATGAAGCCGGCCGCGGCATTCCCCAGCCCACTGGCATCCTTGCCATGTTGTACCTCACCGGAGCCATCGACGACGCGGCGCTTGCAAAGGCAAAGAAAGCAGCGAAGGCTTAACCAACGCGATCCCGAATTGCAGCGTTGGAGAAGTTGGTGACCACATGGCAAGTTGAGAGTACCGGCGCACCTTCAGACCTGAGAACGCCGGCAGCATCAGAGGTTCCATTGAAGTGGGCGCATGATGCGCTGACCGGCGAACCCCGCTATATCCATGACAGCGAGGTCGTTGATCGCCAGTGCTCCTGCACCTGCCCTGCCTGCCAATTGGGGCTGACGCCCGTTATGGCGGGCCAGCCTCTCCGTGTTCGCCCCACCGCGCATTTTCGCCATCCAGCAGGCTCGCAAAAGGATGCCTGCACGCTCGTCGCTGCACGCTTGGCCGCGACACATCTCCTGTCGGAAAACGGCTTCATCGAACTGCCACGCCGTGTCATGTCGAGAACCGCAACCGGCTTTAGCGGCCAGGGCTATGAAGTCTGGGTTGAGGAACCGGCCGAGCGCAGAGCGGTCAGTGGGGCGCGGCTGCTTGACCGTGCAACCGCCGAACTCACCCTGGATGACGGTCGCAAACTCTTGGTCGACCTCACGGGCCGACGGGAGCCCACCAGCGAATTCGACGGCCAGGCTGTGGTGACGATATTCTTGTCCGACCCTGAACTCGCCAATCTAAGCCCCGCGGAAATCCGCGCCCGCTTGCGGATTCTGCCGGACATCCATTGGTGCGCCCATTGGAACGACCGTGCATTGGCGGCCAAAGGTGATGCCGCTGCGTCACAGGCGGCCTGCGACGCTCTGGATAACTGGAGTGCCGAAGACGAAGCCGACTTTCGCGCCCACCTCTCGCCGGACATCGATGAAGACATCGCGCGAAACTTGCGACGCGAGACATTGCTTCACCGGGAGGTCAAAGCTATTCTCGAACGTGAGCAACGAATCGCGACGCCCGGCCTCGATGTCACAGTCACGCGGGATCCGCCCGACGAGTTCTGCGGGGATTGGGAATCCGATACTCTGCGGATGACGTGGCTTACGGCACAGCGAACGCTAGAACTTGACGATGTGCGATTGGAAAGGCGCCTCGGTCGAATCGTTCCCGACGTCATCGGCAATCTCGGCGGACGGCAGATTTACACGGAAGGCATTACCGACACAAGGGTGAACGATGGCTTTGAGGAAGAAATTGAGGATACCTATAGCCTTTCTTGGCCGCTTACCCTGCTCGTGGAAGTCACCGTCACCCATGGCATCGACGAAGAAAAACGACAGCGTATACGCGAACTCAACCTGCCTACGCTGGAAATTGACTTGAGCCAACTCGGCGGTCGCATCACTCTGGAAAACTTGCGTGACTTGATCGTCAATCAGACGGTCGGCAAGCGCTGGGTGCATCATCCGATTTTCCCGATCAAACGGCGACAGATCAACGCAGCGCTCGACGAGCATCCTGTGACGCTCCGCTATCGTGAGCGGCTCATCGAATTGAGACGTCCCCGGTGGCTTGCCATGCCGGTGTCGCATTGGGCACGCCACTACCTCGATGCCGTGACGGCGTTTCACGACGCAAACGTGCGCATCAGGCGGGCGCAGCGGCACCACCAAGGCGACGGTCCGAAGCCCAAGTTGCTCGACACAGAAAGCGATGCCTGGGCGCAGATTGTGGAAGCAGCTGAAGCCTTGTCCGCGCATGGTCTGCCGGGCGCGGCCGATCCGATCATGCTTGACGAGGCAGGCTTGATCGCTCGCTTACTTTCTATCCAGCGCAATACGGGCGTCGGATACGACGTCAAGTCTGGATATCAGGTCCTGAACGCCATCATGCAGAGCGGGAAAGACAACAAGCGGTGGGACACGCTGTATGGCTTCGCGGTGAAGTCCTACGGCTTGGAGGCGCACTTCAGCGCAGAGCAAACTCGCAAATATGAGATCTGGCGACAAACCCTTAAAGCGAAGGTCGACGCCAATGACGAGGCTTACGTGCGGCCAGCCACTTTCGACGCCGTATTAAGCGTGCTATTTCCAGATATGGCGAAACGAATCAACAAAGGTTACGGTCGTCTACCCGACCAAGGATCGCCGCACTAGTTCGCGCTGATGACCGCGGTCCCACAATAGGCTACTCGCGATACCCGCCATTGCGATCCGGCCTGATCGTAGTGGGCGTTGATCTTCCTGATGCCGACGACGGCATTTGCGCCGATCCCCAGCGCCTTCCGAGCCAGCCTGAGCAACGCGTCCTTTTCAGCGAGGCGATACTCCCAGTCGGACGCTGCTTCTGTCGCAGAAAGCGCCTCCACGTACCCAATCGTCTTGACAATCCGACCGCCTAGCACGTCATTCGTCGTGACCAGCAATATCTGTTTTCTGATCGCATCAAGCTCGTGCTCAAGTTGCTCGATCTGCGGTTCCGTAATGGCTTTGGATTTGCGATTCCAGCGCAGCAAGGCGATGCCCGCCAGCAGTAAAGCGAACAGCGGTAATGCACCAAGCAAACTGCTTGTCTGAGTTGCGGCGGCGATGGTCATGGGTTTCTCCAGTCGGTTTTTCGTTCCAGCATCGCATAGCCCGTCAAAACTGCAACCTGGCTCGGGCGACCAGAGACGGTGATCTCGCTCATCGGCGCCGTGCGCGCGAAATGCGGCTTTGCTGAGCGCATTTCGGCAATCGTGTGGCAGCCCTCGTCGCTACAGTGCCGCCATGTTGATCCGCCTCTACGACTTGATCGGCCGCTGGTTCCCATTCGTCCTTTGGGCGATGGCAGCCCAGATGGCATTTGGCCGCGCCTATCTTGTCGGCCTGAATCTCACCGAGAGTCTTCCCGGCATCGTCTTCCTTGTCGAGCGGGGTGTCATGCCAGAACGGGGAGACCTGGTTGCCTTCAAATGGGAGGCGAACTGGCCCTATCCGCACGGAAGCATTTTTCTCAAGAGGCTGATCGGGTTACCCGGGGCAACGGTGACAACCCATGGGCGAGAGTTCTTCGTCGACGGAACATCGGTTGGCCGGGCGAAGGGAAAGGCCAGGACAGGAGAGACTCTGGAAATCGGCCCGATTGGAACCATTCCGAACGGCTTCTACTACGTTGCGGGATCCCACCCCGATAGCCTGGATTCGCGCTACCAGATCACCGGCTGGATCGCGCGAGAACGGATCATCGGGAAAGCGCACCGGATCTTTTGACATGGGGTTTATGGGGTTTGTCGGGGTGCGGTCTGGATCTTCCTCGTTGGAAGTCAGGCAAAGAACGCAGCGGCTCTGGATTGCCGTGCTTCAGCAGGCGGTCGAAGATGCCAAGGGCAATGTCAGGTCGATGGATGGGGCGGAGCGAAAACCTGGAAGCATGCAGCGGGAAGCGCTGACGTGGATCTTCCATGGGATTCCGATGCTCCCCAATTCTTTCGACTCGATCTGCGGGATTCTGGAGATCGATCCAGATTGGGCGCGCCAGCGTCTTCGTCTCTTGCCCGGTGTCCGTCGAGGATTGGACGCCGGCGAACTTGGGGGTTGAGGCTTGTTCGGGTTCATCAGGAAGGCAATTCGTGTTGGCGACAAAGTGGAAGACGAGCCGGCGGCGATGTCGCCCCAGAACTCGCCGCTATTGCGCCAGGATGAGGAGGAGATTCCTCGCTATCCACCCTTCATGAAGGGTCTGCCCGCGACGCCTCCGCAGAAACTCATCGAGACGCAGCGGGATTTGATCGGTCAGATTCGGGAAGCGGGGCTCGCGTCACCGGACATCTTCGAGCAGTTCTACCTGGCGTCGCTACGCCGGTTTGCGTCGTATGCGCATCTGTTGCCGGCAAGCCAAACCCATCATCATCGCGGGGCAGGGGGGCTGTTGCGCCATGCCGCCGAGGTCGCCCTTTGGTCGCTCCAATCCGGAGACCGGGTACTCCTGCCGGGCGAGCAGGCACCCCGCCGTCGTCGCGAGCTCGAACCGCGCTGGCACTTCGCAGTGTTTCTGGCGGCGCTGTGCCACGACGTGGGCAAGCCGGTCACCGATCTTGCGGTCACCAGCCGGGACGGGGAGAAGGTCTGGAATCCCTTCGTGGAAGACCTCTACTCATGGGCCAATAGGTCCGAGGTGGATCGCTACTTTCTGCACTGGCGCGAGAATCGTGCAAAGAAGCATACGGCCATCTCTTCCCTGATTGCGGAACGGATCATCAGCCCCAAAGGGCTGGCCTGGATCGCGGAGGGTGATACCGAACTCGTGCTCTGGATGATGGAAAGCATCAACGGTAATCCCTGCGCCGAGAACCTGATCCACGATCTGGTCATTCGATCCGACCAGGTCAGCGTTGAGCGCGATCTGCGCAGCCTTGGCGTTGCCTTTACCGGCTATGAACTGGGTCTCCCCGTCGAGAGATTTCTCGTGGACATCATGCGCAGGCTGGTGCGGGAGGGTACCTGGGGAATCAATGAACCTGGTTCCCGTCTCTGGCATATCGATGGGCACCTCTATCTCGTCTGGCCTGCCGGCGGCGAAGAAATGTCCGCCATCATCAACCAGGAAAAAATTCCCGGTCTGCCGAGAACCCCGAACAGCATTCTGGACATGCTCGTCGATCGGAAGCTGGCGAATGTCCGTGAGGACCAAGTCGACGGGAATCGTTACTGGACAATTGCTCCTGCCATTCTGGCCGAGAAGATACCCAATATCAGACTGACGGCGATCAGGTTGCGGGATGTGAGTCTGGTGGTCGACCCGCCACCGCCGTCCGTTCCGGGGACGATACTTGGGCAGGCTGCGCCGGCAATAGCGGTGCCTGATGTCCCGTTGCAAATACCTCACGCCGCGGTTGAGCCCGCGTCGCCCAAGGCTGTCGCACCGATCGAGAAGCAGGTGGCGCCGGTATCTGATCCACCCGCCCCGGTCGTGGATCGATTGGACGGTCCGGTCGGAGAGATGCTGAAGGCGTTGTCCGAGGATATTCGCTCCGGCGAAAAATCCATCCTGGCCCTGGCGCACATTGACGCTTCTGGCGCACTCTGCTTCAAGTGGCCGGATGCATTCGCCGGCTATGGGCTGGAGGGCAAGGCGATACTCGAAGGTCTGTCGCGCAAGAATTGGCTGGTAATCGATCCGCTCTCGCCATTTCGCAAGATTGCCGAGATCGAAGTGGAAGGCGGTCAGAAATGGAAGGTCGTCCGACTCCAGCCTATCGTCAGGCAGCTTATGGCTTTACAGCAGCCTCAGCCTGAGTCGCCGTCTCTGCCGTCCTCATCCGGCCCGGCTAATTCGGCGACGACAAGTCAAAAGGGGGGCAGTGAGGTAGCAGATGACGCGCGACTTGAGTTGATACAAAGAATTGTCGCCACCCTGCGGGAAGGAGTTAAGGAGGGCATCCTGACGCCGGAAGTGGACGGTGCGTTCGTCTGGATTCAATCCCGGAAGGCCGAACCCTATTTGACGGAACGGCTCCAGGTGGAACGAGTGAAAATCATGCGACTTGGCACCGCCGTTCCCGATGTCTTCTTGTGCCAAACGAGGAAGAAATCGCATTACTATCGAATACCCTCAACACCCCAATCCGACCGATCCCAGCATGATGTCACCGGCCCAACGAAATGAAGTGGATCGCTATCTCCTCAGCGGAGATTCCGATGTCTGGTCTGCTGTTTGGCCCGGCAGTTCGTTTGTCGAGCGGGAAAAGCAGGGGCATGCCGCCTTACGTGGCGCACTCATCGCAGCAGTTCTTGAGCGGACCCGTCATGTGGAGGCATCGACCCTCCTCGAAGGCATCGACCTGCCCACGTTCGCCCGTACGAAATTGTCCCCGCTGGTTTGCGGCCTGTTTCCCTCCACCGAGCGAGAGGTCGTCCTCGGCGTGATGGAATCCTCCATCGTCTTTCTGACACCGGCGACGATAGCTGCGGTTCTCGAAAGCACGCCTTGGCACATGACAGCGTGGAACCTTGCCAACCTCTACCTTGCAAGCGTTGATGCGGAGCTTCTATCCGACGATGCTCCCCAGATTCTGGGGCTGAGCGAGGAGACAACCTGCTACCTGTCCGTGGAGTACTTCCGTACCGGCAATCGTTTCGACGATTATGTGGTCCACGAGGCGGCGCACATTTTTCACAACTGCAAGCGTGCGACCGTCGGGCTCCCCGAAGCACGCCATCGGGACTGGTTGCTCGACATCGATTTTACAAAGCGAGAAACCTTCGCCTATGCCTGCGAAGCCTATAGCCGTATTCTTGAACTCGGCGCCACTCGCCAGGCGCGGAGCAGCCTTCTGGACGAACTTGAGCAAGAAGGCATGCCACCGGATGAGCGTGTCGAGGAGGGCGAATACGTCGATATTCTGCGCGAGGCGATCGCGGCCAGAAATGGCTGGAAGCATATTCGTGAGCGGTGTTCTCCTGTCAAGCGAACTCGGCGGCACACGACGATACAGGCTTGATTAGTTCGGTCAGCCACCGAAGATTCAGTTTGATCTTTATCGAAGGCGGTAATCAACGTCAAATTCGTTCGAAGGTTGTGTTTTCGAGTACTTGTGCCATTTGGAATGGGTTGCGTGTGGGTTGCGTGGTTCGTGATTGATATACGTCCGACATGCAGCTAGAGCCCGCTCCTCAGACGTCGACATCGTCGAAAATGCTCCGGGTACCATGTGGCTTGTCGATCGTCCCGGCTGAGCCGAGTGATCGGGGTGCCCTATCTGGAAGTGCACGGTCGTTGTCGTTGATCCAGTCTTTCGCCAGGTCGATCTCGCGATCAATGATCCGCACCGCTTCCGCGTCATCGCCGAACTTGTCCTTCAGCGTCTTGAAGCTTTCGAACAAATGTTCCATGTATTCATCGGCAGGTTCGTCAGCCCTGTATCCATCCTGTTCCTTTTCGCGCACCCAGCTCAGCCTTGGTAGTAGGTCTGAGCGGACACTGGCGATAACCGCGTCGAATTCAGCATCTGTGAACACGCTGCGAATGTCCTCGTCGTCGAGCGCGTACACGTCTTCGCCGCTGATGGCATATGCGCTAACGGCTTGAACGAAGGTTTTCCTGTTCTCCTCCGGCAGCAACCCGAACTCATGCAAACGCATAGCGAGGGCTACCTCGGAAGAAGAGCTCAAAGACAGGCTGGGACGGCAAACCTTGTCAATCAGTTCCGGGTTCGTCTGAAGGTAGAGGGTCAGAAATTCCTTCGAGCACCGCCGAGTGAGGAATGAATGCAGCGACCACTTCGCGCCCCAAATCGCCAGATGCTGGGACTTGTATTTGTCGCTCGCAGTGAACTCCGTAAGCCGCTCGATCATCTGCGGATAGAGCGGCTTCGGCACCATCACCGCTTGCTCAATACCGACATTGCCGCAGGTTACCTGCTCGATCAGATTCTCGGTGGCGCTTCCCAGCAGGAAGATGCCCAGAAGGTCCGGACTCCGAGCCAACGCCGAAGCGAACGCGTCGCCGATCGTCGGGTGTTTGAAGCGCCATACCGATTCACCGTCCGCCTGCTGGTGCAGGACGAGACTGCCATTCAAGGACTCCAATGCCGTAATGCATTTCCCGAGGCTACTGCCTAGCCTGCGCAGCGCATCTTCTTCCGTTTCCTGCAATGAAATCGGACTTTCGAGATAGTCCTTCTTCATGTAGATAAGCGCTAGCGCCGCCATGCTGTCCTTGTCCAAACCGTCGAGCACTTCCTGCAGCAATTGCTCCCGCTTCTGCACGAATTGACCAAGGCGATACTCCGTCAGATAGAGCCGCTTGGTGAAGTTACGGTCCGCAAGCCGCCTGGCGATTTCGGGAATGAAGCGAGGGTGTGCCGCCACCGATGGAAGATGCGGCTTGATCTCGGCCCTGAACGCGGGGAGCTGATTACCGAGCTTCAGATGGTTGTAGAGGATCTGCTCCTTCTCTTGGATTGAGAGGTTGTGAACGTCGATCACTACTTGGCTCTCGTTGAACAGCGGGAAGGCGCCTTCTTTGAGATCACGCCGGGCACGCTTGTAGATGTAGTCCCGCGAAGTCATCACGATCTTGGCCCCCTGGCGCAGCATCGTCCTTACCTGCGGCAGGATGTGGTTCCACGAGTGCGCCAGAGACGATTCGTACTGCATGATGCCGAAGGCGTCATCGACCCAGAAGAACTGCGACGGCTCCTCCGGATTCCATCGCTCTTCCACCTTGGCGGGATCATTCAGCTTCAGCACTGACGAGCCCCATTTATCGGCAGCGGCCATGGCCAACATAGAGGCGATCGTTGTTTTGCCTGCCGCCGGCTCGCCAATCAGCATCACGAACCCGTGTTCGTTTAATGCCTCCACCGCTCTTCCGTAGGAGGCCGTGATGACCACCTTCGCGAGGTCTTCGCGCATCGACTCCAGCACCGCTCGGGCTTGTGCATAGGCGCGCTCATCCAGAATCTGGCTCAAGTCTCCGAGCCCATACATGCGCGGCACATGCATGCGCAGGCTCTTCTTCTCCCTGACCTGCTGATTGATCCAGGTGGAGCCAAAAACCAACACATGCTGAACGCCGACCTGGGCGAGCAGGGCTTTAACCTTGGCCGTCTGCGTCCCCGAAACTCCGGCATTCGTCATCAGTATGTAAACGTCGCACTGACCTACGGCGACGAGCTTGCAAACTTTCTCGATCTCGTCCTTGATGTCTGATGGCTTTAGGTTACGCCCGGCGTCCGCCGTGAACTTGCACTGGATCACGAAGCGGCCTGCATAGACTTCGCCCGGCGCAGGAGTCCAGGTGCCGGCAAACGCGCCATCCTTGCCCGCGTCGTTCGAGTCGAGGAACGATTCGACGGTCTGCCCCAGAACCTCGCGGCAGATCGTCTGGCATAGCTGCTGAAAACTGTTCCACCCCAGGCGGTGCAATTCGTACATGGCTACCGGCCTACGCGAAGGTCAAGGCCATCCAGCGCCTCAAGGGTTTGAACCACAGTCTCCACAAGGTCAGCGTCAAAGTCATCCCGGTTCGCTTCTTCGTGCGTACCCTTGTTCAGATAGGTCCACACTAGATTGGCGGCCGGGATGCCAAGAAGCCGGCCGTAGGCGGCCACCAGCAAGGTCTTGTTGGCGTGATTGAAGGTCGCTGCGTCTTTCAGCCGTTTGAAGAGAGCTTCGCAGAGGTTGCGCAAGCCGGGCTCCGCGCCGACGCCAGCGAGCTGCAGGTTCAGCACGCCTAGATCGTGGCTGGCGAGCCAGCGCCACACCTTCTCAGACAGCATCTCGAGGCCCTGCCGGCAAGACGCCAGGGCCTCGCGGTTGTCCAGTGCGTCTTTTGACACACGGGCCTTCACCACATAGTTCTTGCTCGGGACATTACCTGTCACGCGAGGCTGGTAGTTACCGGTGTGGTTGAGGAACAGGTAAACCTGGCAATCGCCACGCCGCTGGGCGGGCAAGTGCTGCTGGATGTCCTTGATGAACTCGTTGCTGTGGCAAGTGACGATGAGTTGCGTTTGGGCGAAATGGTCACTCTCGAAGATCGTCTCGCGGATACCGCTGCGGTGGTCGTGGTCGATAGCGTTGATCGCGTCGTCGAACACGATCAGCGGGCTTTGGATGCTCTGGCCCTTGGCAAGGAGGATCGCCAATCCCAAGCAACGGATGTGGCCTTCGCTCAGGATGCGCAGGGCGTCCACGCGGACCTGCGGGTTGCCCCGGAAGGAAATCTCAATCTTCTGTTCGCCGGTCACTGGCAGATGGAGCGCCGCGAGCTTGTCTGGTTCCAAGTCGTTGCGGTTGAACTCGTTGTAGAGATTCATGGCCGCGTCGTTAAGGCCAGCCATGAGGGTTCCGGGAAGGTTGTTGCGGTAGGTTTTGAGCAAAGCTAGGAAGCGGTCGTATGCGGCCTTGATTGGAGTGTCGCGCGCGATCTCGAGCGCTTCCTGGGCAACGTCGCCGATGAGTGCCGCGTTGTCTACATCGAACGCCGCGATTCGGCCCTTGGCCGCTGCTATGCCATCGACAAGCTGTTGTCGCTTCAAATCTTGGGCTTGGACAGACAGTTGGAAAGCAATGAGTCCGTCACGCTCGGTGATGTTGCGTTGGCGCTCCTGGCGGGCCAGCAGCGTGGCAGCGTCTTGCACCGCCACGCAGTCGGCGACGGCCAAAATCTGCGCTAGCGTCACGGCGGCGGCTACAGCGCCGCCCTCCTGCGGCACTTGGGCGGGGTAGACCGCCGTCCACCAATCTCCTACAGGCTCGGCAGCTAGGCCGGCAAGGTATCGGCCCATCGGCGTCTCTTGCTCCCCTTGAGTTGCGACGAACGCGGCCAGGTTGGCAAGCTGCCGACGGAGCTCGCGTGACGCGGTGGCAACTTTGCCTTGCGCGGTCTCGCGCTCATCTTGCAATTCGCCGAGTTCCTTCAACTGCGCCAGGCCGACCGTGGCCTTGTCGAAGGGGTTGGATTTCGCGTCCGTCAACGGGGTGTCACACGCCGGGCAGTGGTCGCCTTCGGTGGCTTGCAGAGCCAGAACTGCGGTGTAGAGGTCTTTGAAAGAAACTTGGCTGCTGCGGGCCTCGAGCTTGGCGGCGATGCCTGCGAGATCTTCTTGGCCTAGGCGCGACGCTTCAAAGGCGCTTAGCAGGCCTTCACGCGAAAGGCCGATGGCCGCAGGTGGCACGGCGTTGAGGATGCCTTCGAGCTGCTGCAGGCGACCGGGCGCTTCGGCCGTGCCGATAAGCGCCTTGAGTCCCGCATACGTCATGCCCGCAGAGTACGTAAGGGCGAGGGCAGCCTCTTCGTTCGCCAGGTCCAGCAGGGCTTTCGCCTCGCCATTGACCGTGGCTTGGTCAGTGGCCAGGGCGTTGCGCTTCCCGGTCAACGCGAGTTGCTTGGTGGCGGTCAGCGTGAGCTGCTGGTCAATGGACTCGTTGAAGTGGCCCACGAACTCGTTGAACTTGTCCATTCCGAACAGTGTGGCGATTAGTTCGGTGCGTTGAGCGGGCGGCCGAGCGGCGATTCGGGAGAACGCGTCGATCCGGTTTTTCTCGATGAAGCAGAACCGGAATGTGTCCGGGTTTGAGTTGACCGCGACTTCCCGATTCTGATTGTCGGTCGCCCGCAGGGCCGGCGGCTCAAAGCGGCGCGCGTGGAGGTTGGCGAGATACGTGCGTCCGTCGATGCGTTTGGTCTCGGCCTCTTCGACCGAGCCCAGCAGGCCATATTCCAGGCCTTCGCAAAAGCTGGTTTTGCCGCTGCCGTTGGGGCCGTAGAACAGGATGACACGCTTTTGTAGATCGAAGGGCTCGGGCGTCCGAAAGCCTCGGAAGGGGCCGATAGTCATGTCCCGCAGCCGTTGCCACGGCCAGGCGCCATCGGCCGCCACAGCTTGAATGTCGGGCGGTCCGTCGGGCGTCTGGGCCAAGACCCTGCGGGCGTGATTGACCAAGTACGTGGACCGCTGGCTGTGCTGGCGAACGGTTTGAGCCAACCCATCAAAGTTGGACAAGGCAAGGTTCGCCAGTCGCTTCACCTCTGGGGGGGGCTTGGTGGCTGGCAGATGCAGCCACGCTACAAACCGCTCAAAGTCGCGCTTAGCAGATGCCATATACCCCCTTGTATCGTTCTCCTACCCACGCACTATGTGAACTGGTCATAGCGAAGCCCAGGTGCAAGTAGGTGTTTACGCCAACCCTAGGGGCTTGACCGCGTGAGACGGTCAGCGAAGTCTCAGACGTTGGGTTCAGCCTGCATTTTTAGGGGCCGCCGATCAGCAACGTCGGGTGCATGGCCGGCACTTGCCTGACGTCATAATACAAGCAATCGCTGCACTGCCGACTTAGAGCGTGGAAACCTGATTGTCTCTTCAGGGTCAGATTCGGCTGTAGCCAGCAGTGCCAAGCGGTCATTCGACCAGAATTCCAGGGCTACGACAGCCGACCACCACACTGCGGCCGTTGGTGGCGACACATCCCAACGACCGTTGTGGTCGACGAGTACTTATCGGTGGTGCAATTTTGAACGTCTACAGTCTTTGGTTCTGCTGCCGTTCGTCTTGGCAATTCTAGCGAACGGCGAACGTCAGCTACCATGCCTTCCAGCGGATGGGGAAACTGGGTATCCCCTGATCCCGCGTACTGCGGAATTCTCACGCACACTTGACGCCCCGCGCCGCAGAGCCGCTTGTATGCTGGGAAATAACTGGAAGCACGGGATCTCTGTGCTTCAAACCGCAGCCCCATTGGTCCGATTGCTGTGGCGCATCGCACCCAAGCTGAGGCGTGGATTCGAAATGCGACCGAAACGTCCGTATTTCAGAATCCGGCGCCGGTATCACACGGCCAGAATCGATCGCCATGTCGATTCACGTCCGCTTCCTTGTCCTGCTGCTTATCGGCTTAGCGCCCATTGCCCGTGCCGATGATCTTGGCATCGTCGGGCCGACCTACGAGATCGCTGAACCAGACCTGATCGAGGCCATCCAGTCGCGTCTCAAGCGAATGGAGAAGAGCGGCGATCTGGCCAGGAAGCAAACGGAATATCGGGATCGCGTCGTCGGCGCCATCGAGAAGCCAAAGCCGCTTCCAGGCATCAAGGCGACCGCGACACAGCGCACTTACTTCGTTGATCCAACCTGGACTCTGGATCGGGACATCCGCGGCGCAGACGGCGCGCTCTTGTTCGCTCGCGGGCAGAAAGTGAATCCGCTGGACCACGTTTCGTTGCGGCACAAACTGATCTTCTTCGATGCACGGGATCGACGGCAGATTTCCTTTGCGCAACAGGCAATACGCAATGTGGATGAAGACGCTAAGCCCATCCTGGTTGCTGGCGAGCCGCTGAACTTGATGCGCAAATGGAAGCGGCGGATCTATTTCGATCAGGGCGGGGCGCTCGTGCGACGGCTGGGTATTCGCCAAGTACCGGCCATCGTAAGTCAGGATGGAAAGAGGTTGAGAGTCGATGAAATTCGCCCATAACCTCCTTCGTTGCTTGCTGGTCATGCTGACCACTGGACTGGCGTTCCCAGCATTCGCCACAGCTACCTGCACGGGGCGTTTTGCCAATCCGATCACGGACATCTGCTGGAGTTGCATGATGCCGTTGCGCTTCGGCGGCCTCGACCTTGTGTCGCTTGATCAGGAAGACACGCCGAATCCCGGCGGCTCGCCGGTATGCCTTTGTCCGTCCCAGTTGCGAGTGGGTTTCAAGGTGAGCTTCTGGGAGCCGGTGAGGCGCGTGGATGTCGTGCGTCAGCCGTTCTGCATGACGAGTCTCGGTGGCATCGAACTCAATCCCGGATTCGATGCGCCGCGAGGATCGCGGTTCAGGCAGGACAGTACCGCGACATCATCCTTCTATCAGGTGCATTGGTACGTCGATCCGGTCATCTTCTGGCTGGAGGCGATTTTCGACAACGCCTGCCTGGAGCAAAGCTCGTTCGATGTCGCCTACCTCACCGAGTTGGATCCGATGTGGAACGACGATGAGCTGACCTTCATCTTCAATCCGGACGTGGCCTTGTTCGGCAATCTCGCTGCGCGGGCAGCGTGTGCGGCCGACTGCGTGTCGGCAACCGCCGGTTTTCCCTCGAACGCCTTGTTCTGGTGTGCGGGATGTCAAGGAAGCCTGTATCCGCTCAATGGCAACGTACAAGCCCATATCGGCGGGGTGCAGGCATCCAGCCTGGAGATGACCCGCCTGATCGCCAAGATGCATCGTGAGGGACTGATGTGGGCGGCCTCTGGCGAGGACGGTCTCTGTGGTTACTACCCGCAGCCGATCATGGACAAGACTGGCTACAAGTATCAGATGCTGTACCCGATCCCGCAGACGGAGAAGATCGCCGGCAAGTGCTGCCAACCCCTGGGACGCTCGACGATCCTTTGGGGTGCCGGTAAAGAATATCCGTACGAAGGCGAGGACTTCGCCTACATGGTTTTCCGGAAGCGCAACTGCTGCCAGGGAGCGTTTTGAAGCCATGACCCGATATCGGTGGGTACTCCTCATCGCGATTCCGATGGCGAACTTCGCGGTGAATTCGGCATGGGCACAGGCTGCTTTACCTACCGACTACGATATGCGATTGGCACGTCAGCGCATGGAAGAAGCGCTGAAGGGGGGCGGGCTCCCCAAGGAAGTGAATCGGTCGTCGGTGCCGCTGATCGAGGCATTACCGAAGCCGGTCGCCAAGAGTCCAGACCTTGCCAAGATCGCCGAGTCCTATCGCCCAATGCCGGCAATGGCCACCGCAAAGTCGGCCGACACGCCTGAGTTGATGGTGTTCGTGTCTTTCTCGATGCCGAAGGAAGCCCTTGAACGAATCGTTATTCAGTCGGAGAAGTCCGGCGCTGTCCTTGTGTTGCGCGGGCTCAAGGGAAACTCGCTGACCCGTATGGGCGAAGAGCTGGCAAGCCTGGTCGGGAAGCGGAATGTCACGGCCATCATTCATCCTCCCGCGTTCAAACAGTTCAAGGTGACGCAAGTTCCTGCGTTGGTGCTTGCGCGACCCTCGCTGGCGACCAAGATCGGCGAAGACGGATGCGCATCTCCTGCAAGCTTCATCAAGATCGACGGCGACGTTACCCAGGATTACGCCCTCGACCTCATCGAGCGGCAGTCACCGGCGTGGGCGGACGCGGCACGGCGCTACGCCGCAAAGCTGGCTGGGCGTCGTCCGTGAGGTGTCTTTTCTTGGTCATAGCGCTCGTCGCAAGCAATGCGCTCGCGCAGGCGTATGACTCAAGTGCGGCGTTCACCGAGGGGAGGGCACTCGGGTCGGGCTCGATCGGCGGCACCTTTCAGGGCATCGGCAGCGGGAATGCGGCGTCGATGGTGCCGGGCTATGGGCAAAGTGCTTCGCAATCCCAGTTGTTCCAGGGTGGGCAGGGACAGTTGTCGGGACCGGGAGTTACCAAGGTTACGGATTGCGCCGGCCAGACGCCCGATGCGGATGCCTACCGGCGGCAGGATTGCGACGCGGTGAATTTCGTGGCGCGCAATCCGAGTCTGCGGCCTGCATTTTCAATTGACCGGGCCACCGATCCGCTGATCAGTCGTGCCAATGCCATCGCGAGCAATCCGACCCTGCAATTTACCGGAATCAACGTGGGGTCGAGTACGGAGCAGTGCCGTGTCGTGACAGATACGACACCGGCAACCTTCACGACCGAAATCTGTACCGAGTATCGTCCGGTGACCAGCAATCTATGTTCGACCGCGCGCCAGATCACGGTCGATCAGAATCATCTCTATCAATGCGTCGAACAGATGCAGACGCTCAGTAATGCGTCCTGCACCATCGGCCAGCAGATCGCGGTCAGCACCAGCTACAACTATCAGTGCAATCAAACGGTACAGGGATACGAAACCCTGAGCTGCCGGCGAGGCGTATCCGCCACCGTGGGGTTTGGTCAATGCACGCCCGGTACGTGGCTGGGTCGCACGGCGTTCATGGATTGCAGCTATTGCTACGACCCCTACATGGCCATGAACATCTTCTGCGGCAGCGATGGCCGGTCTTATACCGTGGAGCCCTACCGGTCTTACGACGGCGTCAATCGCTTCGACTACAACTGGATTGGCTATGCGTGGGATGGGAGCTACGGGCAGTTCCCGGTCGCGGTGGCTCCTGGGCAGTCGGTCACCGACTACTACGTCAGCAACCTTGGGTTCGGCTGCAATCTTTATGTGTATTTCAGCGTCAGTTGCAACTCGACGACCTGCACGCCATCGATGCGAAACGTCAGTTCCGGTTGCAATTCTGCGGGAGGAACCGGATCGGGGGCGCCGCTTCAACTGCCGATGTCGAGGACGGTCAGCAACTGGACGTCAAATGAATGCGCCACACTGCAACAGCGGGCGCAGTAATGAAGGTACTGGTGTTCGGGGTTCTGCTTTTCATCGCACTCTGCGGACGATCGATCGCCGGCGATTGTCGGCTGGAAAGCTCGACCTGCGTCGATAGCACCGCCAGCAAAACGATTTCAGGCGTAGTGGTGACCTTGGCCGATGTCGGCGGCTGTTGGGAGTATCAGGACAACTACACCTGCATCAAACCCAATTCCATTGACTACTGTTCGGCCCTGACGGCTGCCGGTTGTGGGCAGACCAGTTCGACTTGTAGCGACACGGCTTTCAATGGCACCTGCAATACCTACACGAAGACGTTTCGCTGCGGCACCAGCCAGGGAACGCCCACCAATACCGTTCGCCTCGACAACACGTACACGCTGGCGACGGATACCGCCAACACCAGCCAGTGCACCAGCTACGCCCAGAATTCCCACTGTCGTCTGGCGGCACATACCTGCGTCGACTCAACGCCCTGCAAGGTCGACTCCAGCGGCGCCACGGTGTGCCTGGCCGGAGTCACACCGCCGGCGGGCGGACTAAATTCCACGGCGACGTGTTGGAGTTATCAAGATGACTACTCCTGTATTGCCGAGAATCACATCGACTATTGCGCCGCCATCAAGGCCACCCAAGGATGTGCGGTGGTCAGTTCGACCTGCGACAGCACGGCGTTCGACGGGTCATGCAATCAATACACCCGACGGTACCAATGCACCAACGTAACGGCGTCGACGAGTACCGCGACGGTCGTCGAACTCAACACGTCCTACACCATCACGTCCAACACGCTGGATAGCAGCCAATGTGCGTCGCTCGCGCAAAGCGCCAATTGCGTCCATGCCGCGAGTACCTGCACCGACAGCACGCCCTGCAAGACGATCAACGGCCTGCAGGTTTGCCTGAACACCGTATCGCCCTTACCTGCCGGCGCGCAAAGCTCTGGTGATTCCTGCTGGGCCAGGTCTGAGGACTACACCTGTGCCGGCACCACGCTGACCAACGACTGCCAGGATCTGATCAATCGCGGTTGCACCCAGGTCTCCTCGCAATGTATCGACCAGCTCGCTTCCGGGGCGTGTGACACGAGCGAACGAACCTATTCATGCCAAACGTCCCCGGCCTCCCAGACGCAACGGACCGTCTGCGATCAGCGTTCCTTTTGTCAAAGCGGGACTGGATGTTTCGATACCAGCAATCCGGCCGATCAGGATTTCGGAAGATCGATGGCGTCGATGGAAGCGGCGCGCGAAGCCGGTGTCTATGGTGCGGATCAGCAACTATTCAAAGGCGTTGGCGAACAGTGCCGCAAGAAGCTCTTTGGTCTGGTGAATTGCTGCAAGAAGGGCGGCGGCGGGGCGGCCCGAAGCAATAACGTATTGATGGCCACCGCCATTCAGGGGGCCGTTGCAGGCGGGCAGGTGGCGATCAATGCCGGCAGCAAGTACATGTTCGACTTCATGTACCCCCAGTTCACGAGTTACATCGAGGCCGGCGCCCAAGCCATGATTTCCTCGGAGGTGCTCTTCACCCCGACCAATTTTCAGCCGTCGTTCAGTTTCTACGGGCTGACGTTCTCGACCGGGACGGTCACCAGCGGCCTGCTCGGTGGCCCGATCTACTCGCTCGGATCGCTGGGGAGCTTCAATCTGTACTTCGATCCCTATTCGCTGGCCGCGGCCGTCGCGCTGCAACTGCTCTCCGAATTGCTCTCCTGCGAGCAATCCGAACAGCTCCTGGCCATGCACCGGGATGCCAATCTTTGTGTCCATGTTGGCTCCTTCTGCTCGGCGCGCGTTCCGATTCTTCGCACCTGCATCGAGCAGACCGAGTCGTACTGCTGTTTCAACTCGCGTCTGGCCAGGATCATCAATGAACAGGGCAGGGGACAGATCGGCAAAGGCTGGGGAAGCGGCGAGAGTCCGAACTGTTCGGGCTTCACGACCGCCGAGTTCGAGCGGCTCGACTTTTCTCGGATCGACATGAGCGAGTTCATTCAGGAAATCTCGTCGAGCGTCCGCGTCCCGAGCGCCAGCTCGTTTGGGCAAAACGTGCAGGCCACAGTCCAGCAACGCGTGAATAGCTACTACAACCGATGAAACGACCTCTGACGGTACCCGCGATGGCACTTTGTTTCTTTGCTTTCCTGACGAGCGAGGATGTCCTTGCTGCGGATTTGAAACAACACCTGTTGGCCGCAATCGAAGCCCCAACCGGCAAGTCCGAGGGGGAATTGAGCGGAGCCATGGCTGAATTCTTCAAGGCGCAAACCCGGTCGTCGGCGTCGGTCCGTGTCCAGGTTAAAACGATCAAGAGATTTCCAACGGCGGGATGCTCGCGCCTGGAGGCCACCTTGTTGCAAGAATCTGTCCCAACCAGCGACGGTGGTCGAATTCCATTCGCTGTCCGCTACGAACTCAATCTGTGTCGTGATGGTCGTCCGCCTTCCGAGGGAATGGACCTCGACGCCGCATCACAGGCACTGTCACCGAAGCCATTGCCCCAATGATGAGAGAATCCAGTTTTTTTCATAACCGAAAGGACGTACCACGATGAACAAATCCGAGCTGATCGAAGCGCTGGCCACGAAAGCTGAACTTTCCAAGACGGTCGCCGGTCGTGCGCTGGACGTTTTGGTAGAAGAGATCGTGACCGCAGTCGCCAAGGGCGATTCGGTGACACTGGTAGGCTTTGGCACCTTCAAGTCCGCAGATCGCGCAGCTCGCGAGGGCAAGAATCCGAAAACCGGCGAGACGCTCAAGATTAAGGCGACGACCGTGCCGAAGTTCTCGGCAGGCGCATCCTTCAAGGAGCAGGTCGCGAATAAGGGCAAGGCGAAGAAGTAATTCGATGGGGCGTTGCCGAAACACCGCAATGCCCCCGGAAAACAATCAACGACCGTTGAGTTTTTCTTGCTTCGTAACTCGGAGCAGGGCAAAATTAAACGGTCGTTTATCTTTTTTGGAGGCTCCGATGGCGGTCAGGGAAATCAGCATTGTCTCGATCAGCGAACTCGGGGACACCCTTCGCCGCGTTCGCAAGGAATCTGGGCTGACCCAACGGGATGCCGCCGCCCTGTGTAACGTGAGCTTACCCTTTCTGAACGGGTTGGAGCAGGGCAAGGCTACTGCCCAGATTGGCAAGGTTCTGTCCGTCTGCCATCGCTTCGGTATCGAGGTCAAGCTGAGACTCCCCATGGCGCCGGGTGACGCAACATGAGCAAGCTGCGCGTCACGGCCAATGGCACACTGGTCGGTACCCTGGCGGTGATCGGTGGCCGCTGGTCGTTCAACTACGCCCCGGACTGGAGCGCCTATGCGCTTTCGCCAAGTTTGCCGCTGGCGACGCGTGAGTATCAGGATTCGGGGGATGTCCGGCTCGTCGAATGGTTCTTCGAGAACCTCTTACCGGAAGGCCGGCTGCGCGAGCTGATTGCTTCGCGGGACCGCATCGATCCGAGCGACACTTGGGCCTTACTGATTCGTCACGGGCAGGACACGGCCGGGGCGCTTTCCCTGCTTCCCGATGAAGCTGGCGAAATCCAGATCGAGCAAGAGATCCTGCTTCCTCTTTCGCGAGAGGCATTGCAAGAAAAGATCGAGGAATCGCGCACGCGCAATTTGCCGCTCATGGCGTCCTGGGACGATGTTCGCATGTCTCTGGCCGGCGCCCAGGAGAAGCTGGGCCTGCGCATCGATACGCAGGGTGCAATGTTTCTTCCGGAAGGGACGGCCGCCTCGACGCATATCGTCAAGCCGGAGAACGCCAGCGCGGATTTCCCGTTCTGCCCGGCGAATGAGTTCTTCTGCATGCGTCTGGCTGCCGAGCTGAAGGTTCCGGTTCCCAACGTCGATCTGAAACATTTGCCGGAGCCGCTGTACGTCATCGAACGTTTTGACCGGGAGTCGTCCGACCCGAAGGGAGAGCCCGGAGGAGCCGCTATCCGGCGACTTCATCAGATCGACCTGTGTCAGGCGCTTGGGGTATCGCCCTCGAAGAAATATGAAAGCGAGGGCGGGCTGGGCTTGCACCATCTGTTCGAGGTTCTCCGGGGTACATTTATCGACCGTCCAGTCATTGCAGCCAACGCGGTCGTGCAATGGGTTGCCTTCAACTACCTGATCGGCAATCTCGATGCGCACGCCAAGAACATCGCCTTCTTGATGCGCGGCCAGAAAGCGGTGGTTGCGCCGTTCTACGACATGCTGTGCGTCGAGGCGTATCTGCCACGGGCAACCATGTCCATGGCCATCGCCGGTGAAAACAAGCCTGGCTGGGTCGAGGGCATCCACTGGGATGCGATGGCCTTCGAGGCAGGGGTGGCGCCAAGGCTCGTCCGCGGTGTTTTGTCGCGAATGAATTCTGACCTGCCGGACGCGATCTCCAAGGTCATCGGAGATGAACGGCTGCTGCCTACCGAACGTGACTTCATCCGCGAAAAAGCGCTGCCGGTCATCGAGGAACGACGGGGGTTCGTTACCGATGCCCTCAAGGGCAGGCAATCAACCGTCATTGAGCTATTGAGCCGACGAGAGCTCGATCCAGAAGTGGTTGAGCGGCTGAAAGCTCTTTCGCGTTCCACCTAGTCAAGAAACGATGGGACAGACTGTGCGCACCTTTACTGATCACGTATCCCAAGATACGTCTGACGGTATCAAGATCGCTGTTGCCTGCCCGATACCGTCAACCGGATCAATGCATCTCTGCTACGATCAAGACTCGTTTGGGATCGCCTGTAATCCGATAGCCTCCGATAGTTATCGAAAGGTCGTTTTTTCGGGACCGCCCGGAGACCCGCATGAATACTAAGCATTCTTCTGGTGACGGTATCGGTGACGGTATTACGGTAAAATCAACGAGCCAGAACCAGCATTCATGCGGGTTTCACGGCTCAAGAGATAATTGAGTGGGAATGAATAATTACATAGGCTTTCGGTACTATTCGTACCTATTCAGAAAACACGAAAACCCCTTGGTAAAACAAGGGGTTTTCTGTTTTTGACTATTCCTGACTATTCAGGGTAGCCCACTTCTGGAGACGGTATCGGTGACGGTATTGGCATTTCTTAAGACCTTCCGTAACATCGATACCGTCAACATCAAATGGACGCGTTGACGGTATCGTGAAATGCAAAACCCAGTAACCATGCGGGTTTGCTGGCGAAATTATGGAATTTTGCGTTGACGGTATCGGCGACCAGGAAAGGGCCACTATGCTTACCGATACCCAACTGAAGAACCTCAAGCCGACCGGCAAGTTGTACAAGCTGGTCGATCGTGACGGCCTCTATGTGGCGGTTACCCCGTCAGGAGTTGTTTCCTTCCGATACGACTATCGACTCAACGGTCGGCGCGAAACTCTCGTTCTTGGTCAATACGGTCCAGAAGGACTTACCTTGGGCGAGGCCAGGGAAAAACTGATCGGAGTCAAGAGGGAAATTGCTGCGGGGAAGTCACCGGCAAAGGAAAAGCAGCGCTCGATTCAGAAGTCGAAAGCAGCCAAAACTTTCGGCGAATTCTCAACCTTGTGGCTGAGCGAATACCGCATGGCGGATAGCACTCGGGATATGAGGAAATCCGTCATTGATCGCGATATCGAGCCCGAGTTTGGCCGACGTCTTCTCAAGGAGATAGCGTCCGAGGATTTGCGGGCATTGTGCGAACGAGTCAAGACACAGCGCAATGCACCGGCCACGGCCGTTCATATCCGGGACATTGTTGCTCAGGTCTTCAGGTTTGCGATTGAGCGCGGTCACAAGGTCGCGAATCCCGCCGACGATGTCAGGGCATCGTCGATCGCGACATTCAAGCCCAAAGATCGGGCGCTTTCTCCGGATGAAATCAATGTTTTCTTCCGAGAACTGGACTTGGTACCTACGCTGCCAACCATCCGGTTGGCGCTGAAGCTTGTTCTTCTTACGCTCGTCCGCAAGGGGGAGCTTCTCAATGCCACATGGGATGAGATGGATTTCGTTGGCGCCAAGTGGACCATCCCCGCGCAGAGAATGAAGGCCAGAAGACCCCACGTTATCTACTTGTCCGACCAGGCCATGGACATCATGATTGCGCTGAAGACTTGCGCTGGCGGATCCAATTTCATCTTGCCGTCCCGGTATGAAGGTGACAAGGGTATGTCCAACAACACCCTCAACCGCGTTATAACAGTCACGGTCGAGCATGCGAAGAAAAAGGATTTGCTTTTGGACGATTTCACCGTTCACGATCTCCGCCGAACGGGTTCAACGCTGTTGCATGAGGCGGGATTCAATACCGACTGGATTGAGAAATGCCTGGCCCATGAGCAGAAGGGAGTCAGGGCGATCTACAACAAGGCAGAGTATGCGGATCAGCGCAAGGACATGCTTCAGCAATGGGCAAACATGGTAGATGCGTGGATTGCCGGAAAAGAAATCACGCCCATTCATCGTCCCTCCCGCGCAGCGGCGTAGAAATCTGATGCTACCGAGCGGGCTGGTGTCGGCGTCAGGCCTGTTTTCGGACAGGTCTGAATTTGCGTTTTTGGACATCAGGGGAAAGGTGAGATTGGATGAGGGCTGTGCGTCTTTCTTGGATCCAGCTCTCCACTTCGTCAAGGTCCCATACAACGCAGCGTGGCGTCAGATTGAATCTATTCGGAAAGCCGCCCGACTTTTCGAGCCGGTAAATTGCCGAGTCGGAAAGCGGGATGAGACGGAGTAGTTCTTCGCGTCTGATCAAGCGCTTGACCTGTATTGGTTTGCTCATTGTCGATTCCTGACTATTCAGTGCTATCGACAATTACAGCTTGCCGCGGGTTGGCTGTGTTTTCGAAATCGATCCAAAAAGGGCGCATTTCGAGATTACTGCTTACACTGGCGGCCAAATACTATGTTGCATCGTGGGCTGCGGTGGGCACCTCAGATCGATTGAAAGCGTTCGATCCATGCAATAGGAATGCAATAGGAAGCTGTGCTATCTCAGCGAGATGAGTCCTGATATACTTTGTAGCGATGCGTACCTACCTCGCCTTCATTCTTGCCGTGCTGCTCTCGCTGAACGCCGCCTTTGCGGTTGCGGCTAGCTATTGCCAGCATCAGAAGGAATCTCCGCAGGCTGCGCATTTTGGGCATCACATGCATCAACATGATCGTTCGACGCACAAGTCGAGCGACACCGGCACCCAGATCGATCCTGACTGCGGATTCTGTCACCTGTCGTTCTCGTCGTTTGTGCCGGCTATGTCGCCGATACTGGGCGATAACAGCCCGCCCCAGCTCGTCGCACCACCTGTAGCGGAGTTCCGCTCCACTACCGTCGATCCCTTCGACCGTCCGCCACTCGCCCGGCTCGCCTGATCCGGCGGGACGCGCTTCAACTTTTTTCGTCCTTGACGGCTGACTGAGTCCGCGCTAGCGGGCTGTCGGTGCGTCCCGTCGGATTCTTCGCATGGTTCAACTTGCTAAGGATTTCGATGAATAAGACGCTATTGCTATCGCTAGGGCTGCTCGCCGCGCTGCCTGCCCTCGCACAAAACTCGCAGCACTTGGTCAAGGTGGTAGCGACACCCGCGCCCGCCGGACTCGCTGCTCCGGCGACTGACCTGCCGCTGACCCTGGAGCACGCCTGGCAACTCGCCGAACAGGGCAATCCTGCCCTGAAGAGCGCCCGGGCGAATCTCGCTGCCGCCGAAGGACAACTTGCCGACACGCAGGCCTTGCTCTGGAACAACCCGCAGATCGCTGCCGAGCGCCTGCGGCGGACGGTTCCCGATCCCACGCAAAACGAACGCACGCAGCGCGAGTGGGCCATCGGCCTGACCCAGACGCTGGAGATTGCCGGCCAGCAGGGCTACCGGCGCGCGGCGGCCGAACAGGAAATGGCGGCGCTACGCGAAACGATCGAGGAAATCCGGCGGCAACTGCGCGCCGAGGTCGAGCAAAAGTTTGTCCGCGTGGTGGCCCTGCAACTGCGCGCCGAAATGGAAACGGGACTGGTCGACCTGATCCGGGAGAACAGCACCGTCACGCGTAAGCGCTTCGACGCAGGCGAAGACACGAAGCTCGACGCCAACCTCGCCGAAGTCGAACTCGGACGGGCACGCAACCAGCTCGAAACCGTTGGCGAGCAGTTGATCCAGGCTCGCGCGGAACTGGCCACCCTGCTGCAACTGCCGGCAGAGAAGCTTCCGGCGGTAAAAGGCGCGCTCGCCGTTAAACCAGGGCTGCCCTATACCCTCGATCAGCTACTCACGGCGGCAGCCGGGCGTGCCCAGTTGCGCGCCCTCGATCATCGCGAGCAAGCCGCGCGTAACCGCCTCGGCCTCGAACGGGCGGCAGCCTACCCGGACATCACCGTCGGCCTGAATTCCGCCCGCGAAGGCCCTGGCGATGCCCGCGAGAAGATCATCGGGTTGAGCGTATCAGTTCCCTTGCCGCTCTTCCGGCGCAATGGTGCAGGCATCGGCAAGGCGTCGGCCGAGCTGACCCAGGCCGAGATCGAGAAACAGGCTGCCGGCCGCGATACCCGCGCCCGCGTCCTGGTGCTGTGGCAGAAGCTCGATAGCTTGCGCCAGCGAACGCAGCGGCTCGATCAATCGGTGCTGCAACGCCTCGAAGAAAACCAGCGTCTGTCAACCGCTGCCTACCGTGCCGGCGAGATCAGCCTCGTCCAGATGCTTCTTGCCACCCGGCAGGTTCTCGACACCCGCCGCGAAGTGCTGGAGGCCATGACCGACTTCGCCCTGACGCGCAGCGAATTGGAACAAACCGCCGGCTGGAGCGCGAGCCAATGAAGCCCACATCCGCCATCGCCGGCCAACCCACACGCATCGGAAAAGACCTCATGAAGACATCGAAAACCGACCTGACGCTCGCCTTGGCCATTGGCTTGGCGACGCTTGCCCTGACCGCTTGCGACAAGCCGGAGCCGACCGCGAAGGCTGCACAAGCGGCAACGCAACCAGCCGGCGCGGCAAGCGGCGGCGCAGACAAGGCCGGTGACAAGCACGGCGAGCACAAGGAAGGCGAAGCAGATTTGTTGAAGCTCACCGCCGAAGAAATCGAGACCGCCGGAATCAAGGTCGACGAACTTGCGGCGCAGGAAATCAGCGAACAGTTGATCGTAACCGCCACCATCCGTCCCAACCAGGACCGCATCACGCATATCGCGCCACGCGTACCGGGGCGCATCGTCAAGGTTTCCGCCAATCTCGGCGATCCGGTCAAGGCCGGCCAGGCGCTGATCGTCCTCGACAGCCTGGAAGTCGGCGAAGCCCACTCGCTCTATCTTCAGGCGAAGACCCAGCTCGCGGTGACCAAGGCCGACTTCGAGCGGGCCGAGAAACTGCACGGCGAGCAGATCATCGCGCAGAAGGACCATCTGCGTGCCCACGCCGAATACGACAAGGCGCAGGCTTCGTTCGCCGCGGCCGGCGACAAGCTGCGCATGCTCGGCGTCGGCCCGGCGCCGGCCGAGGACGGCCGGGCGGTGTCGACCTTTCCGCTGAACACGCCGTTCGCCGGAACGGTCATCGAGAAGCACGCCATCCTTGGCGAACTGGCGCAACCCGACAAATCGGTATTCACCGTCGCCGACCTGTCGCGCCTGTGGATCGAGGCCAACCTGTTCGAGAAGGATCTCGGTCGCGTCAAGCCCGGCGCCGAGGCGACCGTCACGGTAGACGCCTATCCCGGCGAATCCTTCCAAGGCAAGCTCACCTACATTGCGGCGGTCGTGGACAAAGAGACGCGCACCGTCCAGGCCCGCGTCGAGGTTGCCAATCCGGGCGGCCGGCTCAAGCCCGAGATGTTCGCCACCGCCGCGATCCGTACCAGTGGGACCGCCGCTGTCGCCGGCAAGGACAAGGTACTGGTCTTGCCGCAGGAGGCCGTGGTGCTGATGCAGGGACAGCCGACAGCCTTCATCGCCGAAGACGGCGGTTTCGAGCCGCGCGTCGTCGAACTCGGCGACAAGCTGCGCGGCAAAGTTGTGGTCAAGAACGGGCTGAAGGCCGGCGACAAGGTGGTGGTAGCCGGTACCTATGCGCTCAAGGCCCGCCTGCTCAAATCGCAAATCGGCGATTCGCACTGAGGATCGATCATGCTCAATTCCATTGTCGATCTGTCGCTGCGCTACAAAATCCTGGTACTGGTCGGATTCCTGCTCGTCGTCGTCTTCGGCGTCCAGGCGTTTCGCTCCGTGCCGGTGGACGCCTTCCCGGATGTGACCCCGATCCAGGTCAACGTCTACACCGAATCGCCGGGACTTGCTGCCGAGGATGTGGAGAAGCTGCTCACCTTCCCGATGGAAACGGCCATGGCCGGCTTGCCCGGGGTGGAAGAAATCCGCTCCGTATCGCTCTTCGGCCTGTCCTTCGTCAGCGTCTATTTCAAGGACGACGTCGACATCTACTTCGCCCGCCGGCTGGTCGGCGAGAAGATGCTCGAAGCCAAGTCACGCATGCCCGAGGGCTACGGCGAACCGACGCTGGGTCCGAACTCGTCGGGACTCGGACAGGTGTTCTGGTACACCATCGAATCGGCCGACAAGAAGCTGAACACGATGGACCTGCGCACGCTCCAAGACTGGAACGTCCGCCTGCTGCTGCGCACCGCTGCCGGCGTCGACGATGTCACTTCCTGGGGCGGCGAAGAGAAGCAGTTCCAGGTGCTGATCCAGCCGCACAAGCTGATCAAGTACGGGCTCAGCTTCAAGGCCGTGATGGAAGCGCTGGCGGCCAACAATCGCCAGGTCGGCGGCCAGTACGTCAACCTTGGCCGCGAGCAGTACCTGGTGCGCGGACTCGGCCTGGTGACCGGCAGCCGCGACATCGGCAACGTCGTGATCACGCAGCGCGAAGGTTCGCCGATCTACGTCCGCGATGTCGCCGAGGTCAAGGAAGCACCCGGCCTGCGTTTCGGCGCGGTGACTCGCAACGGCCACGAAGTCACCATGGGCACGGCGCTGTCGCGCATCAACGAAAACGCCAAGAACGTCGTTGACGCGGTCAAGGCCAAGGTCAAGCTCGCCGAGCAGGCGCTGCCCAAGGGGGTGTCGATCACGCCGGTGTACGACCGCACGGAACTGGTCGACAAGGCCCTCGCTACGGCCGAGAGCGCACTGCTCGAAGGCTCGATCCTGGTTGCCATCATCCTCTTTCTGTTTCTTGGCGAAGTCCGCTCGGCGATCGTCGTCGTCGTCACGCTGCCGCTGGCGATGCTGATCGCCTTCATCCTCATGCGCTACGTCGGCATGTCGGCCAATCTGATGTCGCTGGCGGGGTTGGCGATTGGCATCGGCATGATGGTCGACGGCGCGGTGGTGATGGTCGAGAACGGTTTCCGCCTGCTCTCGCATCAGGCCGGCAAGACGGTGAACCGGACCCACGTCATCCTGGAAGCGGCGCGCGAGGTGATCAACCCGATCGCCTTCGCCATCCTCATCATCATCGTCGTCTTCCTGCCGCTGTTCTCGCTCACGGGGCTCGAAGGCAAGCTGTTCAAGCCGATGGCGCTGACCATCACCTTCGCCATGGTCGGCTCGCTGATCCTGACGTTGACGCTGGTGCCGGTGCTCTCGGCGCTGATCCTGAAGCCGAAGGAAGAAAAGGACACGGCGCTGGTGCGCTGGGCCAAGCAACTGTACCTGCCGCTGCTCGACTACGCGCTCGAAAACAAGCGAAAGGTCATCACTGCGGCCGTCGGCTTGCTGCTGGCGGCGCTCGCCACCTTCCCCTTCCTCGGCAAGGAGTTCATGCCCAACTTGCAGGAAGGCTCGATCATGTTCCGGGTGACCGGAATCCCGTCGACCTCGCTGGAGGAAAGCATCGAAGTCTCGAAACGCTTCGATGCGCTGTTGAAGCAGAACTTCCCGCAGGTGAAATCGACCCTCGCCACCATCGGCCGTTCTGAAAAAGGCGAAACCGCCGATGTCAATTACATGGAAGTGCTGGTCGACGTAAAGCCGCAGAACGAGTGGCCGAAAAAGATGCCGATGCCGGAACTCTCGGGACAAATGCAGGAGTTCATGGAAAAAGCCATCCCGACAGTCGTCCTGAGCGCCACCCAGCCGATCCAGATGCGCGTCGAAGAGTTGATCTCCGGCGTGCGCGCCACCCTGGCTCTGAAGATCTACGGCGAGGATTTGACCACCCTCGACCGCCTGGCCGGCGAAGCCAAGGCGGTGCTCGACAAGGTCCCCGGCGTCGCCGATCTGGCGCTGGAAGCGAACAAGGGTAAGCCGCAACTGGTGGTCAAGGTCAACCGCGACGAGGCGGCGCGTTACGGCATCAACGCCGACGAGATTCTCGAAGTGGTGCAGGCCGGCATCGGCGGCAAGACTGTCAGCACGGTCATCGACGGCGTCAAGCGCTTCGAACTCCAGGTGCGCCTCGACGCCGCCTTCCGCGACAGCCCGCAGGCGATCGGCGACATTCCGATCCGCACCCAGTCCGGCGCGCTGGTGCCGCTGTCGCGGGTCGCCACCGTCGACACCGACGAAGGCTACTCTTTCGTCCGCCGCGAGCAGTTGCAGCGTTATGCCGTGCTGCAGCTGGATGTGAAGGGTCGCGACGTCGATGGTTTCGTCAAGGAAGCCGACGCCAAAATTCGCAGCCAGGTGAAACTGCCCGAGGGTTACTGGCTGGAATGGGGCGGTGCTTTCGAGAACCAGCAGCGGGCGATGGCCCGGCTCGCCGTCATCGTGCCGCTGACAATCGGCCTGATCTTCCTGCTGCTGTACACGGCCTTCAATTCCCTGGCGCACGCTACGCTGATCATCGCCAATGTTCCGTTCGCGGTGATCGGCGGCGTCTTCGGTTTGGCAATCACCGGGCAATACGTTTCGGTGCCCTCGGCCATCGGCTTCATCGCAGTGTTCGGCGTCGCCATGCTTAACGGAATCGTCCTGGTGTCCTTCCTCAACGACCGGCGACGACAGGGATTCAGCATCCGCGAGGCGGTGCGCGAGGGCGCTGCGCTGCGCCTGCGGCCGGTGCTGATGACCGCCTCGGTCGCAATCCTGGGGTTGATTCCGATGTTGCTCTCGCAGGGCGTCGGCGCGGAGACACAGCGCCCCCTGGCGACCGTCGTGGTGGGCGGGCTGCTCACTTCCACGGCACTGACACTGCTACTGTTGCCACTCATGTATGAATGGCTTGAAACCCGCAGGGAACGCGATAGGTCGTCGGTCTGACAAAAGGGAAAATCATGAAAACATGGCTCGCAGCATCGGCATGCCTGATAACGCTCACACTGGTTGGCTGCGCCGGGCATACGCACAGCCTGATGCGGGATGAGAGCGATCAGGATATTGCTGTCGGTACGTTCCGGCACGAGGGATCGGAGGGGGCGTCGATGGCTCTGGAATTTCGGGGCACCCGCCTTGAAGCGAGCGGTTTTGCCATCCAGCGCAACCAGAATCTGGCGGAACTGCGACGGAAATATTATCCGGGCAAGCATTACGACCGGATTTTTTCCGGACTGGATAGCGATCACTACGTGTATACGGCCCAGCCCGAATTGCGTTCAAGCAATGGCACGACCTTGCGGTGCTCCGCTGTATGGCGGTCAGGCGGCTCTCCGGCAGGACATTGCGTGACTGCGGAGGGTACGCACGTCAACTTCCGGTTCGAGTGAGCCGGCGACAGATTGCAAAGTGAACGAAGGAGAACCGACATGAAAGAGATCAAGGCATTCATCCGTCAGCATCGCATCGCCGACGTGCTGCAGGCGCTGCGGCAATCGGGCCTGTGCGAACTGGCTACCCCCGGCGCCAGTTGCCACAACATCACCGTATCCCAGGTGCAACGGCCGCTGGCCAGCACGGACCCGACGCAGCAGCATTACTCCATGGAGTTGGCCGAAGCCGTCGTCACCGAGTACAAGCTGGAACTGGCATGCGCGGACGACGCGGCCGATGCTTTGGTTGACGCCATCGCCAAAGCGGCGCATACGGGGCAGACCGAAGCGGGCTGGATTTTTGTGAACGATATTCAGCGTGCAGTCGAGGTCAGATGATGCAGTCATTGAAAGAAGAACACAAGCTTCGGCCAACTGTGGCCAGAGGCGCAGCACACTCTTCCGTTGAGGCGGCCTGTGTGGAGGCGGTTCAGGAGGGAAGGTTGGCGCGTGTGCGCGTGTTTCTGCGGGACGGAGTTGCTGTCAATTGGCAAGATGCAAAAGGCTTCAGTTTGCTGTTTCACGCGATCTTCAGAAGGCATTTCACCATTGCCGAAGAGTTGCTCGCGCAAGGCGCGAATATCGATCTTGCTGATAATCATGGTTGGACACCGCTATTCTGGGCTGCTTTCAATGGCCACACGGACATCGTCGGTTTTCTCGTTGCGCATCGCGCAGCCGCAAATGCGGCGACCCATGAATGTGACCGGCCCTTGTTCATGGCTGCTTACAAGGGGCATCTGGAAGTGGTCCGAGTGCTTTTGGCCGGCGGGGCTCGGTGGGACGCAATCGAATCCGGGGGCCGCGATGCACTATGGGTGGCCCGCATGAATGGCCATCACGAGATCGTAAAACTACTTGAGACAAAAGCGGCGGCGCCCGATGCGCCGCTTCCAGGTACACATTGACGCCAGGATTAAGTTGACAAAGCCAATAGGCGCCTGTGAGTAGCTGGCAATTATTCATACGACATTGGCGAATCAAAGGAAATACCATGCAAACGAAGTTCGCAATGACCTGTGGAATCCTGTTCGGATTGAGCGCATGCGCTTCGACAGGCACGCTCCAAACTACACAGCCTGGAACAAAACTTACCGGTTCGGTTACCCGAGGCGTTGTTGAACCATATCGAGTCGAAGTCAGTCTCAATGGCAAGACGTATACAGGCGAATGGCGCACCACGGCACCGACACCGGAACAAAAGGCGGCGACGTCATATCCGCACCAAAAGCATATTGGTCAAGTGCGATCCACCCTCAAGGCTAGCGATGGCAGCGTGCTTGACTGTCACTGGGACACCCACGGTGAAACGGCGGAGGGAAGTTGTTCGTCTGGTGACCGCTCCTATCCGCTCATCCTGAAGTAACCGCTCCATTGAGGGCTAACTGGAAAGGACAAAAAAATGATCAAAAGAACGCTATTGTCTTCGCTGCTCATGGCCGGCCTTGCCGGCTGTGCCGCTTCACCTGACTTGCCTTCAGCATATACGCTGGATTCCAACAGACCAGAGGGCTTGGCCATTGTCTCTTTGACTCTGAGCGGCAAGCCTCTGGAGAAGGTATCGGGCTACGAATATCGGATCCGGGAAGTATTGCCGCGCGGAGAAGCCTACGCCGTCGTCTCGCAGCATTACGCGTCAGCGCGACAGCATGCGCGGGCGGTACAGGAAGGGGGCAAGGAACGCCCATTCACGCATTCGGTAGTGGTCAAGGGACCGAACAATACCGATGCGCTTGACATTCAGGATGGCGGCAAGACAACGGGGCGACTGGCAGCCATTCGACTGCTACCCGGAGAATACGAATTCCATACGTGGCAGGTGCGTGAGCCAAGTCCCTATGGAGAAACCGAGTACCGGCCAGCGCGTGATTTCGTTTATCGCTTCAGCATCAAGCCCGGAGAGGCGACATATATCGGCCGCCTGAATCTGTATCTTGGCCCGGGCAATATCGAGCGCATCGCCATTAAAGACCGGCAGGCTGAGGACACAAGCCTACTCGGCCATAAATATCCTGCGCTTCGCACAGCAAGACTCACTGCTTCAGTTGGAACCATTCAGCCGTGAGCCGTTGTTGAATCCGACGTCGTTCACTGGTCATCAATCAATCACGCTACCGACCCTTGTCCTTCGTACAAACATTACATGCTTTCCAGCATCGCCGTTACTTGCGCAACATTCGAAGCCCGTTCGCCACAACCAGTAGGCTTGCCCCCATATCGGCAAAGACAGCCATCCACATTGTGGCGTTGCCGAACAATGCAAGTGCCAAGAATACGGCCTTGATACACAGTGCCAGCATGATGTTCTGCCAAAGCACGGTATGGGTGTGCCGCGACAACCGAATGGCTTCAGGAATCCGCCGCAGATCGTCGTTCATGATTACGATGTCGGCGGCCTCCATCGCGGTATCGGTTCCGGCCGCGCCCATCGCCACGCCAATGTCGGCACGGGCCAGCGCCGGCGCATCGTTGATGCCGTCGCCGGTCATGGCGGTCGAACCATAGCGCTTTTGCATTTCCTCGATGGCCGCTAGCTTGTCTTCGGGCAGCAGGTTGCCGCGCGCATCGTCGATGCCGGCCTCGCGGGCAATGGTGGCGGCCGTCGCGCTGTTGTCGCCGGTGAGCATTACCGAGGCGACGCCAAGTTGATGCAGTTCGGCGATGGCCGTGCGCGAGCTGTCCTTGATCGTGTCGGCAACGGCAAAAATCGCCAGCACCTTCTTCTCCGAGGCCAGCAGGGTCACACTGCGACCCTGTGACTCGTGGATCGCCAGCCGCGCCTCGATTTCCTTGCTGCACAGGCCGCGCTCCTCAATCAAGCGATGATTGCCTAGCGTCAGCCGTTCGCCATCGGTGCGTGCCTCGATGCCTCGCCCGGGAAGCGCGACGAAATCCTGGAGGCTATTCTCGGGCAGGTCGAGTCCGCGCGCGATAGCCTTCGAGACGGGATGGTCGGAGTGCCCGGCGAGACTGGCGGCCCAAGCCAACACGCGGGCCTCCGGCACGGCCGAAGATAGCGTCTCGGTCGCCACCAGGCGCGGCTTGCCTTCGGTGATGGTGCCGGTCTTGTCCAGCGCGATGGCGCGCAGCTTGCGCGCCTCTTCCAGATAGACGCCCCCCTTGATCAGAATGCCGCGCCGGGCCGCCGCCGCCAATCCGCTCACGACCGTTACCGGCGTGGCGATCACCAGTGCGCAGGGGCAGGCGATCACCAGTAGTACGAGTGCCTTGTACAGCGCATCGGACCAATTCCAGCCCAGCAGCCAGGGCGTCAGCAGGGCCACCGCGACAGCGATCGCGAAAACCGATGGCGTGTAGATCTCGGCAAATCGGTCGACGAAACGCTGGGTCGGTGCCTTTGTTCCTTGGGCTTGCTCCACGGCATGGATGATCCGGGCCAGTGTCGTATTGGTGGAGATCGCCGTGACCCGAAATTCGAGCGTGCCGGTTTCGTTGATCGTGCCGGCGAACACGATGTCGCCCTCGGCCTTGTCCACCGGGATGCTTTCGCCGGTAACCGGAGCCTGGTTGACCGCGCTTGTTCCCGCCGTCACGCGACCATCTAGCGGGATTCGCGCACCGGGTTTGACGCGCACGAAGGCGTCGAGCGTTACCTGCACAGCGGGAACTTCCCGCCAGACGCCATCGGCCTGCCGAACCTCAGCCGTATCGGGCGTCAGATCGAGCAGGCTCTTGATGGCATTGCGCGCCCGATCCACCGACCGCGCCTCGATCAGCTCGGCGATGGCATACAGCGCCATGACCATCGCCGCCTCGGGCCACTGCCCGATCAGGAAGGCGCCAGTCACCGCCACGCCCATCAGCGCGTTCATGTTCAACTGGCCCCGGCGCAACGCCGCCAGTCCCTTGGTGTAGGTCGACAACCCGGCGAGCCCGATGGCTATGGTCGCCATCGCCATGCCCAGCCCCTTGAACGGCAACGTATCGGGCGCAATAAAGTGCACCAGTTCGGCGCCCGTGGCCAGGGTCAGCGCCAACAGGGCTTTCCACAAATCAGCCTTTGTGGAACTGCCTTCCCTTGCTTCGCTGCCAGCGGCGAGTGTCTTGGTTTCGTAACCGGCCTGGCGAATGGCCGCGACGGCGGCGGGTAATACCGAGTCGGGTGCGTCGATGGATAGCGTCCGTGCCGACAGTTGGAAGCTCAATGAACGAATGCCATCGATATTTGCCAGGGCGCGGCGAATGTCGTTTTCCTCGCTGGGACAATCCATCGCCGGAATTAGCAGAACGGTCGCGCTGGCCTGGCCAGCCGCGAATGGCGGCCCGGACAGGGGAAGCGTAGTCGAGCAACTGCCGCTGCACCCGCAGCCGGAGGATTTGATCCGAATCGTGTGTTCGGATGTGGGTGATGTCATGAAAGAATCTCCTTGCTTGACGACATTTAAAACCCTGTAGCGGCTAAAGAGTCAAGGGACTACAATCGCGGCATAAATTCGATGCTGTCCTGGCACAAGGAAGTGAGTTACACACCACCATGAAAATCGGAGAACTGGCCCGCCATACCGGTACCCAGGTAGAGACCATCCGCTATTACGAGCGCGAGGGGCTGTTGCCGGAAACCGCGCGTACCGATGGCAACTATCGCATCTATGGACACTCGCATGCGGAACGGCTGCGCTTCATCCGCAACTGCCGCAGCCTGGACATGACGCTCGACGAGATTCGACTACTGCTGCGCTTCAAGGATTCGCCAGAGGAAAACTGCGGTGGCGTGAATGACTTGCTCGACGAGCACATCGGCCATGTCGCCAGCCGCATCCGCGAACTGCGCCAACTGGAACGGCAACTCAAGGGGCTGCGCGAACTCTGTCAGGAGGTCAGCGATGCCGGGCACTGCGGCATTCTTAATGAATTGAAGCAGTCATCCATTAATTCGTCCGACGGCAACGGCCACATGCGGGGTGCCCACAAAGGAGGAAGCGTCCATCCGGCAGTCGCGAAGGTTCGTCGACGCTGATGCCTCAATGCGATGCCGGAATTTTCAGTTCAAACATCGTGACACCTTCGGCCGACTGAACCGACACAGATCCACCGTGCGCTTGAATGATCGAGCGCGTGATCGCCAGCCCCAGACCAGCCCCATCTGCAAGGCGTTTCCGCGAAGGGTCGGTCCGGTAGAAACGGTCAAAGAGACGCGGCAGATGCTCTGGCGAGATCGTCTCGCCGGAGTTTTCAACCTGGATCATTGCCGTTCGATCTTCATTCATGCCGATTTGAATTCGGACATAACTCCCTCGGGGAGTATGTCCGAAGGCATTTGACAGCAAGTTGCCGATGGCCCGGCGCAGCATCAGGCGGTCTCCACTTACCGTGGCGCTCCCATCGACAGTCAGAGTAACGCCGTTTTCCTCGGCGACAGCCTCGTAGAAAGAGGCCAGCCCCTCTGCCTCTGTTCGAAGATCAACCGCTTCGAGATTCGGCATCACCAGATCGTTGTCGGCCTTGGCAAGGAACAGCATGTCGGCGATCATTTTCGCCATGCGTTCCAGTTCTTCCGCGTTGGAAGCAAGAACGTCCTGGTATTCATCAACCGTTCTGGAACGCGAAAGCATGACCTGGGTCTGCGTCAGCAGGTTGCTGACCGGCGTTCGCAGTTCGTGGGCGATGTCCGATGAAAAGTCTGACAAGCGCCGGAAGGAATCCTCCAGACGAGCCAGCATCTGGTTGAGGGTTTCGGCCAGATCGACCAGTTCGACAGGGATCGATTCGGTGGGTAGCCTGGAATCCAGCCGATCCGCCGTAATGGCTGCCGCCTCGCGCTTGATAGCGTGCAAGGGCGTCAGCCCGCGCTTGGCCGCCATCCAGCCGAGTAGTCCGGTGATGAACGCGGCCAAGACGACAACCGACCACAGCGTAGTCCGAAACGAACCCATGAAACGCTCATGGTGGGAGATGTCCGTCGCAATGGCAACGACAGCCGGTTTCTCCCCCTTGATGCCGGATAGGACCGTTTCCGAAATCCCGCGCATAGGTACACCGCCCTTCGATTTCCAGATGATCGGACGCGATTGCGAGATATTTGAAGTTTGCATAAGCAAGGCCTGCGGAAACTCGGCTCCGCTGGTAACGAACAGAGTCTGCCCCGATGGCGCCACCACCACGACCGCGAGACCGTGATGCCCCACCAGTGAGTCATCCAGTTGTTGCGGCAAGGCATCCAGATCGCTTTGCGAATGTACCTTTTCCAAGGCGTGCCGGGTCAGTTCCAGTTTGCCGTTCAGTACCTCCATGTCCAGCTCTTCGAAGTGGTGCTCGACCGAATTGCCGATCAACAGCCCAAGCACGAGCAGGACGGCGGTCGATGCGGAAGCGAACAGCAGCGTCAGGCGGTAAGTGATGGATTTGCGTCCGGCAGGCTTCACTCGGTGATCTCCAGCACATAGCCCATGCCACGCACGGTACGGATCAGCTTGGGTTCGAAATCATCGTCGACTTTTGCCCGCAGGCGGCGCATCGCGACTTCGATCACGTTGGAATCGCTGTCGAAATTCATGTCCCAGACCTGCGAAGCGATCAGGGAGCGCGGCAAGACCTCGCCTTGGCGTCGCAGCAGCAGTTCCAGCAAGGCGAATTCCTTGGCGGTCAGATCGATGCGCTTGCCGGAGCGTGTGACCCGACGCCGCATCAGGTCGAGTTCGAGGTCGGCGATGCGCAGAAACTCGGGCTCCTTTGCCTTGCTGCCGCGCCGCAGATGGATGCGCACGCGTGCCAACAGTTCCGCGAAGGCGAAAGGCTTCACCATGTAATCGTCGGCCCCCAGCTCCAAGCCATGCACACGATCCTGTACCTGGTCGCGGGCCGTCAGGAACAGCACAGGCATGTCCTTGCCGGCTCGGCGTATACCCTGCAGCACCGCCCAGCCGTCGATGCCGGGCAGCATGACATCCAGTATCGCCAAGTCATAGGCGTCTGTCAGCGCCAGATGCAGCCCGTCCAGACCATCGCGCGCCAGGTCGACGACGAACCCGGCCTCGGTCAAGCCTTGACGCAAGTAATCCCCGGTTTTGATCTCGTCTTCGACGACCAGTATTTTCATGAGTGTTCTCCCGTGTTGCGATTTTCGCCATTCTGCGTCGGCAACATGGGAAATCCTGCCAGATTACAGAAATGTAATCTGGCAGTCAGTATGGCGTTAGGTGTGGCTGCGCAGAATTCGCTCATCGTGGAACAGGAGCGAATGCTGTGGAAACTCATACTCAAAATCGTCAGGACATTGCGCGCCGTCGCCTATTCCTGTTTCTCGCTTCGCGGCAGGCATGAAACCCACCTTCTCCCATCAATCCCGCCAACTGAGGCTGGTGGCGGTTGGCGCTGTCGGGCTGCTCGCCGGTCTTTCCGTGCAGGCGGCAGAAACGCCGAAATCCGGACTGGCGACATCTGTGGAACAGGCCTGGCGCTTGAACCCGCAAGCCGCCGGATTGGATGCCCGCGAGGCCGAGGCACGCGCTGCGAAGGATGTCGCGGCCGGACTGACGCCCAAGCCAGGCTCGGTCAGCATCGGTAGCATGAACGACCGGCTCAACCGCAATCAGGGCAAGCAGGAATATGAAGTCGAACTGGCGGTGCCACTGTGGCTGCCCGGCCAGAAAGCAGCGCGTGAAGGCGAAGCGGCAAGCCGCATCGACGAAGCCGTTGCCAGACGAACTGCCGTGCGCCTGGAGGTCGGCGGCGAATTGCGGGAGGCGTGGTGGGCGTTGGCAGCGGCACGCAGTGCAAAGGTGCTGGCGGCACGGCGCCTGGAAACCGCACGCGCCCTGGAAACGGATGTCGTTCGGCGCTACAAGGTCGGCGAATTGTCCCGTATCGACGCCAATCTGGCGCAAACCGAGACGCATGTCGCCAATGCCGAGCTGATCGAGACGGAGGCAACGCTGCTCCAGGCCGAGCAGGCCGTGCAAACCCTCACTGGTTTTCCCGCCCCGAAGGATCTTGACGAAGAGTCGCCGACAACTACGCGACTTGTCGGTGAAGCCGGCGATTCCGTTGAATCCCACCCCTTGCTGGCCGCAACCGCAGCCGCTGCACGCAGCGCCCGTGCGCGCGTCCAAGTTGCGGATGAATCGCGTCGTGCCGCGCCGGAACTGGCCTTGCGGGTGGTACGCGAGCGCGGCGATTTCGCCGAGTCCTACTCCAACAGCGTGGGCATCAAGCTCAAGATCCCGTTTTCATCGGGTTCCCAGGTGCGTTGGGAAACGTCGGCGGCGCAGGCCGAGGCGAACCAGGCTGATGCCAACCTGCTGCGTACCCAGACCCGGGTTTGGCTCGACGTCGAGCGCGCACAACGCAACCTGCAGGCGGCACAGCGCCAGCTCGCCATGGCACAGGAACGCCGTCAGCTTTCCGCCGAGAACCTGCGTCTCGCCGAGAAAGCCTTTTCGCTGGGCGAATCCGACCTGGCGACCTTGTTGCGCATTCGGGCCGCCGCCTTTGATGCCGATGCCTTTTTTGACCGCCAGCGCGTGGCCCGCGCCGCCGCGATATCACGTTTGAACCAAGCTCTGGGAGTGTTGCCGTGAAGCATGTGAAGAAGTTTTTTCTTGTGACGCTCGTCACTTTTTCCTTGCCCGTCTGGGCAGGCGGGGACAGTAGCGATGGGCATAGCCACGAAGCGCCGGCACCTCTCCCGGTCAGCCAGAGTGTCACGCCGCGTGCCGCCGCAACGACCGAGGAATTCGAGGTCGTCACCTCGCTCGAAGGCAAGAAGCTGGTGGTGTATGTCGATCGTTTCGCCAGCAATGAACCGGTGACACAAGCCAAGGTGGAGATCGAGGGTGCGGGGCTGAAGGGAGTGGCCAGCGAAACCACACCCGGAACCTACGTGCTCGATGTCGCCACGCCCCTGCCGCCGGCCAAGCATCCGCTGACCATCAGCGTCGAGGCCGGCGATAGCGTCGATCTCCTTACCGCAACGCTGGATACCTCCGCTTCCGTGACCAATGAGGTGCATACCCACGGTTGGAGCGAGTGGGCTGTCTGGGTACTGGCTGGAGCGCTGCTTCTGGTAGCCGGGATTCTGTTTGCTGCACGGCGCCGCAAGCGTGCCAAGAAGGGGATTTGATGATGCGCAAGATCGACTTATATAGGCTGGTGGCCGCACTGGCATTAGGCATGGCTTCGGGAACGGCCCTGGCCCATGGCGACGAGGATCACAGCCAAGACGCCAAGAAGCAGACGCCTGCCGCCGTGTCGGCGGGAGGAACAACCGGGGTGGCTGCAGCGCTGCAGCGGCTGGCCGACGGCAGTCTGTTCGTGCCGAAGCCGGTGCAACGTCAGCTAGGTTTGCGCACCCAGCCGGTGCGTATCGCCGAACTGGCGGCGACGGTTGAATTGAACGGCCAGATCATTCCCGATCCGGAAACGAGCGGACGGGTGCAGGCCATGTTCGCCGGTAGCGTCATCCCCGGCCCGAAGGGCATGCCGACCGCTGGGAGGAAGGTCGCCAAAGGCGAAGTCCTGGCCTACCTGCGTCCGATCAGTGGCGCCATCGAACGTGGCAACCAGAAGGCAAGCCTTGCCGAACTCGAAGCGCAGTTGGCCATCGCCGAGGGCAAGATGAAACGCTTTGAGCAGCTCGAAGGCGCCGTGCCGCAGAAAGAGATCGAGGCCGCGCGCATCGAGCACGCCGCCTTGCTGCAACGGCGGGCATATGTCCGGGCCAGCATCGACTCCTCCGAACAGCTCGTGGCACCGGCGACCGGCATCGTCAGCGCCTCGCACCACTTGCTGGCCGGGCAGGTGGTCGATGCCAAGGAAGTGCTGTTCGAGATCGTCGATCCCGCCCGCCTCGCCGTGGAGGCGCTGGCTTACGATGTCGGCATCGCCAAGACCTTGGTTTCCGCCAGCGCCTTGGCAGATCAAACCGCGCTGGACCTCAAGTTTGTCGGCGGCGGCCAGCAACTGCGCGAGCAGGCCTTGCCCCTGCTGTTTCGCATCACCAACCCTAACGCGGCAGTGGCTGTTGGTCAGCCGGTCAAAGTGATCGTCCGTATCGACAAAGGTGTCAAGGGCGCGACCGTGCCACGGGCGGCACTGACCAAAGTCGGCGCTGGCGAGACGGCGGTTTGGGTCCATACCGAGGCGGAGCGCTTCGTCGCCCGCCGGATTCGTCACCAGTCGCTCGATGCTGCCAACGTCGCCATCCTTGATGGCCTGCATGACGGCGACCGCGTGGTGACCGTCGGCGCCGGGCTGCTCTCGCAGGTGCGCTGACATGTTCGACTACATCATTCACGCCGCGCTCAAGCAGCGGCTGATCGTTCTCGGCATCTCGCTGCTGCTGATCATCTATGGCGCGATCACGCTGCGACAGATGCCGGTCGACGTTTTCCCCGACCTTAACAAGCCGACCGTTACCCTGATGACCGAGGCTGGCGGCATGGCCCCGGAGGAAGTCGAGCAACTGGTGACCTTCCCGGTCGAGTCGAGCATGAACGGCATGCCGGGTGTGACGCGTGTGCGCTCGGTGTCGGGTATCGGTCTGTCGATTATCTACGTCGAGTTCGAATGGGGTTCCGACATCTATCGCAACCGCCAGCAGATCGCCGAACGCCTCAATCTGGTACGCGAAGCCTTGCCACCCGGCATCGTGCCGCAGCTCGGGCCGATCTCGTCGATCATGGGCGAGATTTTGCTGATCGCACTGCCGGCTGATCCCGACAAGATCAGTCCGATGGTGGTCCGTGAATATGCGGACTGGGTGGTGCGCCCGCGCCTGCTGACGATTCCCGGCGTCGCCCAGGTCATACCGATCGGCGGCGAAGTGCGGCAATACCGTGTCGAGATCAAGCCGGCGCAGCTCCAGGCGCTCGGCATCGAGCGGGAGAAGCTGGAAACTGCCCTGAGGGACTTTGGCGCCAACACTAGCGGCGGTTTTCTCGAAGCCCAGGGCCGCGAATGGCTGATCCGTCAGATCGGTCGCAGTTCGCGAATCGAAGACTTGCAGAATCTCGTGGTGACGGTCAAGAACGGCCAGCCGATCCTGCTCAAGCAGGTGGCGGACGTGAAGCTCGCCCCGTCCATCAAGCGTGGCGACGGCAGTTACAAGGGGAAGCCGGCCGTGATTCTCTCGGTGCAGAAGCAGCCGGCCGCCGACAGCGTCAAACTGACCCGCGAAGTCGAGAAAGCAATGGCCGTGCTCGGCAAGAGCCTGCCCAAGGGATTCGATACGCCGTCCTTTCTGTTCAAGCAGGCCGACTTCATCGAGCATTCGGTAAACAACGTTGAAGAGGCGCTGCGCGACGGCGCCATCCTGGTAGCTGTGATCCTCTTCATGTTCCTGCTCAACGTGCGCACCACGCTGATTTCACTGATGGCGATTCCGGTGTCGCTGTTGGCCACGGCGCTGGTCTTCCATTACTTCGGTCTGTCGATCAACACCATGACGCTGGGCGGTCTGGCCATCGCCATCGGTGAGCTGGTGGATGATGCTGTGGTCGGCGTGGAGAACGTATTGCGACGTCTGAAGCTGAACCGAGCCGCGGGTTTGGCAAACTCGGCCCCGCGCCCGGTTGCGGAAGTTATCGCCGCCGCCACGCTGGAAGTGCGCTCCGCCATCGTTTATGCGACCGTGATCATCGTCCTGGTATTCGTGCCGCTGTTCGTGCTGCCGGGCATCGAGGGACGGCTGTTCACGCCGCTCGGCATCGCCTACATTGTCTCGATTCTCGCCAGCATGATCGTTTCGGTGACGCTGACGCCGGTGATGGCCTATTACCTCTTGCCGCGGATGAAGCAGCTCCACGCCGGCGACAGCCCGCTGGTAATTTGGCTCAAGCGCTGGGATGCGAAGCTTCTGCATTGGTCATTCGGTCATGCGCGCAGCCTGCTGGCCGGCGCCGTGGCACTGGTCATCATCGTCGCGGCAAGCGTTCCCTTCTTTCCGCGCTCTTTCCTGCCGCCTTTCAACGAAGGCACGTTGACGGTCAATGTCCTGCTCAATCCCGGCACTTCGCTCGCAGAATCCAACAACATCGCCACTCTGGCCGAGCAATTGGTGATGCAAGTGCCCGAGGTGACTCAGGTCGGACGCCGTACCGGCCGCGCCGAACTCGATGAGCATGCGGAAGGTGTGCACTACACCGAAATGGACGTAGACCTGAAAGCCTCGGCGCGTAGCCGCGACGCGATCATCGCCGACATCCGGCAGCGTCTAGCCAGCCTGCCTGCCGCCTCCAACGTCGGCCAACCGATTTCGCACCGGCTCGACCACCTGCTCTCCGGTGTGCGTGCCCAGATTGCGCTGAAGATTTACGGCGACGATCTCGATACCTTGCGCGGACTGGCGGCCGAGATGCGTGACCGGCTGGCGCGGATTCCCGGTGTGACCGATCTGCAGATCGAAAAGCAGGTGCTGATCCCGCAGATCAAGATTCGCCTCGACTACGAGCAGGCAGCACGCTACGGCGTGGCGCCAGGTAACCTATTACGCGGGCTGGAACAAATGATCGAGGGCGAGAGAATCACCCAGATCATCGAGGGTAACCGTCGCTTCGACCTGCTGGTGCGCTTGCCGGAGTCCGCGCGCGGGCCGCAGGCATTGGCCGACCTGCTGATCGAGACGCCGACCGGTTACGTGCCCTTGTCCAAGATCGCCAGCGTCGAGGAAAGCGACGGCCCCAACCAGGTCAGCCGCGAGAACTCCCGTCGCCGTATCGTGCTCTCGGCCAACACCGACGGCCGCGACATGTCGAAGGTGATTGCCGACATCCGTGCCGAGTTGGCCGCCAAACCTTTGCCCGAGGGCTATTTCACCGCGCTCGAAGGACAGTTCCAGGCGCAGGAGCAGGCGGCCCGGCTGATCACCTTGCTCGCGCTGGTGTCGCTGACGATGATTTTCATTGTTCTCTACAGCCGCTACCGCTCGATGGCGCTGACCTTGATCATCATGGGCAACATCCCGCTGGCGCTGATCGGTAGCGTGATCGCGCTGTGGATTTCCGGGCAGCCGCTGTCTGTGGCGGCCCTGGTCGGCTTCATCACGCTGACCGGCATCGCCACGCGCAACGGCATCCTCAAGATCAGCCATTACATCAACCTGTGTGCGTTCGAAGGCGAAACCTTCGGGCAGCACATGATCGTGCGCGGCTCGCTGGAGCGGCTGACACCGGTATTGATGACCGCGCTGGTGGCCGCCTTCGCGCTGATGCCGCTGCTGCTTTCCGCCGACGCCCCGGGCAAGGAAGTGCTGCATCCGGTGGCGGTGGTGATCTTCGGCGGCCTGGTCAGCTCGACCCTGCTCGATACCCTGCTGACCCCGGTGATGTTCTGGCTGTGGGGCCAACGCCCCCTCGATCATCTGTTGGCCAGCCAGGAAAAAGAAAGTTTCTAGTCCGTTCCAATACCAAGGAGATGTTTGCCATGAAGAAAGCCCTGTTCCTGATTGCCGCCGCCAGTGCATTTGGTCTGGCGAGCCCGACGTTGCTTGCCCACACCGACGAAGTCCTGGATACCCAGAAAGCGCCCAACGGCGGCCAGCTGCGCATGGCCGGGGTCTATCACTACGAACTGGTGGTCGTCAAGGACAGCAAGGAAGCGAAGGACAACGCGGTGGTCGTGTATGTCACCGATCACGACGGTAAGAAGGTTGCCACCAGCGGCGCAAGCGGCACGGCAACCATCTTGGCCGGCAAGGCCAAGGCGACCGCGACACTGGCTCCGGACGGCGACAACCGGCTCAAGGGGATGGCCAAGTACATCTCGGCGTTGGATATGAAGGTCGTCGTGTCGATCGCCTTTCCGGGCAAGGCGGCCGAACAGGCGCGCTTTACCCCGCTGGCTGTCGCGAAGGATGGGCATGCTGATCACAAGCATTGATGATGCAGGCCACCCGCCGGAAACGACTGCAAGAGGAAGGCGCAGATAACGGAAATGTAATTTCCGGGTCAGCTTCCTGTCGGGATGAATGGGTCAGACTGCTTCCATCCGAACAACCGAGGAACTCCGTCATGAAGCTCAACCGATATGCACTACTGTTGATCTCCCTTCTGGGCGCTTCCGCCGCCATGGCGCAAGCCACTGTGGTCGAGGTATTCAAAAGTCCGTATTGCGGATGCTGCGGCAAATGGGTCGAGCATCTGCGGCAGAGCGGTTTCGAGGTCAAGGCGCATGACGTGGAGGACGTGCCTGCCGTCAGGCAGAAGCTCGGCATGCCGGACCGGTTGGGTTCCTGCCATACCGCCAAGATCGGCGGGTATGTCGTCGAGGGCCACGTCCCTGCCGCCGACATCCAGCGTCTGCTGAAAGAGAAGCCGAAGGCCCTGGGCCTGTCGGTTCCCTCCATGCCGCCCGGCTCGCCGGGAATGGAAAGTTCGAAGCCGATGCCCTATCAAACGTTGCTGGTCCAATCCGACGGATCGACACGCGTATTCGCCCAACACTGAACCGCTTGTCACAGGAGAACATCATGAAAACCATTGCCGCCATCGCCTTCGTTGTCGCCGCCGGAATTTCCATGCCGGGAATTGCCGCCTCAGATCACAATTCGCACGCCGGACACGACACGATGTCCGCAAAGCCAAGTGCGGATGCCCCGCTGATAGATGGCTTGGTGAAGAAAATAGACAAATCCGCCGGCAAGGTCACGGTATCCCATGGCCCTTTGCCGAACGGCATGCCGGCGATGACCATGGTCTTCAAGGTCAAGGACATGGCATGGCTCGACCAGATGAAGGATGGCGGTAAGATTCGTTTCGCAGCCGACCAGATTTACGGGGCGATGACGATTGTCCGCTTCGTGCTGGAGCAATAGCATGGCCCGCTTGGAAATCGCCGATGGGCGGTTGCGCAGCAATCCGCTGGTCGCCTCGCAACACGCCGACTCGCGTGAAACACACCGGAGCGACGCCGCACTCGGTCGATGAGCATCCGTATCCACCACATCGAGAATGCGCCCCCGGCATTACTTGATTACATGATTTACGGCAGCCTCATCGGCATCGTCATTGCCTTTGTCATCGTTTTTCATTTCAGCAGGAAGCCGCAGCCCTGCCAGAAAAATAGCAACCAGCGCGAAAACAAGCGCAAGCGAAGCGTCAGATAGACAACGTGGATAGAACAACCAATGGACATGCTTTCCCATGCGCTCTGGGCAGATATCGGACGACGGGTCCTATCGGACTTCGTCCCAGAAACAATGCCTGCTCGGTTGGGTTATCGCCGGAGCGCTACTCCCCGATTTGATGCACGCCATTTCTGTACCTTCACGCATTCGGCCGACTACTACCCCGTGCGGACGTTCTATCCCATCAGCGAGTGGAGCTTTGGTGGCGGGGCGTGGAATTTCCCTGCATTCATTTCAACTAACTTGGGATTGGCCATTCGAAGGCAGTGTAAAGCCCATGTTGGTTGTTTCACCCGGCGCAGCCAGTGCGCCGATTTTTGTTCATTTCTCAAAGGAGAATCACCATGCGTAAATACATACTTCCCCTGCTGATGCTGTTGTCCCTGTCCGCGTTTGCCGCCGACGAACGGGTCAAGCCCGGAGAGACCATCGAGCTAAAGGACGGCGGCAAAGTCACTGTCCAGAAGGACGGCACCATGGTCCATATCGATGCCGGCGGAAACCGCGTCAAGATGCGAGACAAGGTGGTCATGGAAGCCAAGGATGGGAGCAAGTTCGTCATGAAGAACAACGCCCTTTGGAAGACGCTCACCGAAAAGGGCACCCTCAACCCGAAGTTCTGAGTTAGCTGCGGACGGCCCGCCAGCCGTCCGCCATCGTCCGACGATGAGAGTCGATTTTTAACCCGTAGTGAAAGGAACCACGATGAAGCAACCGGCAACCCTCACCCTCTTGGTCGCCCTGGCCCTCGGGGCCAGCACAGCATTTGCCGCCGACATGATGGGCGACATGAAGGGGATGGACATGGGCAAGCAGAAGATGGATGACGCAAAGCTTATGGATATGGGTAGCCAGAAGGCCAAGCCGAGTGCCACCCACCAGGCTGTTGGCGTGGTGAAGGAGATCGATTCCAGGGCCGGGATGGTGACCTTCGCCCACGAGCCGGTGAAGAGCCTCAATTGGCCGGCAATGACCATGGGTTTTGTCGTCAAGGACAAGGCGCTGCTCGACAAACTGGCCGTGGGCAAGAAGGTCGAATTCGAATTCGTCAAAGAAGGCAAAGGGTACGCGGTAACGGGCGTGAAGTAAGCACAATGGGTATCACCGGGCGGGCAAGAAAATGATGTCGTGTAATGCTGCACTGGTTTTTGTGGCATACCATTTTGATTGAAGCAAAGACATAACGAACTATCCGATTTTCTAGGGGAGGTTGTATGCGAAGCGTGACTGCCACGCAGGCATTGGCGATGCTGTTGGCTCTGGCGATGATGGGTTCAGCTATCGCGCAGGAAACGCTGCCGGGACGAACGGTCGAGAGCCTGCTCGACTACGCGAAGTCGAGCAATCCGGAGTATGCGTCAATGCGTCTGGAGGCCGAAGCGGCCAGTGAGCGGGTTTACCCGGCCGGTGCGCTGCCCGATCCGGTGCTGCGCACCGAATTGCAGAACGTGACCAACTTCGGCGCCGAATCCGGCACCAGTTTCAATCTGCTGCCAAGCCGTGTCGGCAGCACCAAATACACGGTGATGCAATCGCTACCGTTCTGGGGCAAGCGCGATCTCAAGCGCGAAGCGGCCGAAGCCGAGGCTCAGGCGGCGCAAGGCAAGGCCGGTCTGACCTGGACCGAACAGGCGGCGCGCATCAAGACGGCATATGCGCAGTATTTCGCCGTCGCGCGATTGATCCGCCTCAATCAGGAGGTCATCGACCTGATCGACCGCATGGAACGCATCAGTCAGGCACGCTATGCCGGCGGCCTGGCGCCGCAGCAGGATGCGATCCGTGCCCAGGTCGAACGTACCTCCATGCGCAATGAACTGATCCAGATGGAGACGGAACACCATCACGCGCGCGCCCGCCTCAATGCGCTACTGGCACGTCCCGCCCAGTCGTCGCTGGCCGATCCCGAACAACTGCGGCCGGTGCCGATTCCAGCCAAACTCGATTATACAACGCTCGAAGACCGGCTACGCGGCAGGAATCCGCAGTTGTTTACCGATGACGCCAAGATTCGCGCGGCGGAAAAAAACCGTGATCTCACCTATCGCAATCGCTACCCGGATTTCACCGTTGGCGTGTCGCCGATCCAGACCCGCAGCCGGGTCAATGAATGGGAACTGATGTTCGAACTGAACATTCCGCTGCAACAAGAGAGCCGGCGCAGCCAGGAGCGCGAAGCCGAGAAGATGCTCGATGCGGCCAAGGCGCGCAAGGACGCCACGGCCAACCAGTTGCTTGCCGACCTTTCGGAAAACCTCTCCGGCATCGATGCTGCGCGCCGCATGGAGCAGTTGGCCCAGACGAGTCTTCTGCCGCAGGCGGAACTGACCTTCAAGGCCGCGCTGGCCGGCTACGAGACCGGCAAGGTGGACTTCGCCACGCTGCTCGATGCGCAGCGGCAGATCCGCAAGGCCAAACAGGATGTCATCAAGGCACAGGCCGAACAGCAAGGACGCCTGGCGGATATCGAACGATTGATCGGAGAAGAACTATGAGGCAGGGATCGGGAGTGGTGCTGGCGGCGGTCGTGGCGGTCGTGGCGGCGGGGGGGGGCTATTGGATGGGTACGCGCAAGGGCGGCGACCACGGTGCGGCGGCTACGTCGGCGCAATCGGCGGCGGCACCTACCGGCGAAAGCAAGGCACGCAAGCTGCTCTACTACCGCAATCCAATGGGACTGCTCGATACCTCGCCGACACCCAAGAAGGACCCCATGGGGATGGATTATGTCCCGGTCTATGAAGGCGAACCGGACAATGAACCTGCCGCCGCCAACCAGATCAAGATCAGCACCGACAAGGTGCAGAAGCTCGGCGTCAGGAGCGAAACCGCAAAACTGCGCGTCCTCGACCGCGTCGTCCGCGCCGCCGGCCGCATCGAGCCGGACGAGCGGCGCATCTACGCCATCACGCCCAAGTTCGAAGGCTACGTCGAGCGTCTGCATGTAAACGTCACTGGACAGCCGGTCGGCAAAGGCCAGCCTCTGTTCGAAGTCTACAGTCCGGAACTGGTGTCCGCCCAGCGCGAATACGCGATTGCCGCGCAAGGCATCGATTCGCTGAAGGAAGCTGGAGGCGAGGCGCAGCGCGGCATGCGCCAGTTAGCCGAGTCCAGCCTGATGCGCCTGAAAAACTGGGACATCTCCGAAGAACAGCTCAAGGCGCTGGCCAAGTCCGGTGAGACCAAACGCACGCTGACTTTTCGCTCGCCGGTCGCCGGCGTCGTTACGGAGAAGAAGGCGCTGCAAGGTATGCGTTTCATGCCAGGCGAGGCGCTCTACCAGGTTGCCGACCTCTCGGCCGTCTGGGTGGTGGCCGACGTGTTCGAGCAGGATATCGGCCTGGTCAAGTCTGGCGCCAAGGCGACGGTGCGCATCAACGCCTATCCGGACAAAGCCTTCACGGGGGCCATTACCTACGTCTATCCGACGCTGAATGCCGAGACGCGTACTGTCCCAGTTCGTGTCGAGGTAGCCAATGTCGGCCAACTTCTCAAGCCGGGTATGTTCGCTCAGGTCGAATTGCCAGTGGCTGCCAAGGGCTCAGTGGTGACGATACCCACCTCAGCTGTCATCGATAGCGGGACCCGCCGCATCGTCCTGATCCAGGCCGGAGAAGGTCGGTTTGAACCGCGCGAGGTCAAGCTTGGTACCCGCAGCGATACCTATGTGGAGGTCATCGATGGAGTCAAGGACGGCGAGCCGGTGGTGGTGGCAGCCAATTTCCTGATCGATGCCGAAAGCAACCTCAAGGCGGCGGTTGGTGGCTTTGGTCATGCTTCCCACGGCGGCGGGGCTGCGGCGCCGGGACAAGCAGCACCAGCAGCACCGGCCGCCGCTGTCGGTTCTGAGCGTCGCGAGGGCGCCAAATCAGCCAGCGCCGATCATCGCACCGAGGGGAAACTCGACGCCATTGATCTCAAGGCCGGGACCGTCACCATTACCCATGGCCCGGTTGCCACACTCAAATGGCCCGGCATGACGATGGACTTCACGCTGGCCAATTCCGGCCTGATCGGTAATCTCAAGCCGGGGGCAAGCATCGAATTCACCTTCATCGAACGCAAGCCCGGCGAGTGGGTCATCGTCAAACTGGCGGGAACCGGCGCGGCGCGTCCGGCGGCCCATGCCGGTCACTGATCCGCCACGGAAACGGAAAACGCTATGCTAGCCAATATCATCGACTGGTCGGGCCGGAACCGCTTCCTGGTTCTTCTCGCCACGCTGTTCATCATCCTCTGGGGCGTTTTCGCCGTGCTGCGGACGCCGATTGACGCGCTGCCGGATCTTTCCGACGTGCAGGTCATCGTCTATACCGAGTACCCCGGCCAGGCGCCGAAGGTGGTCGAGGATCAGGTGACCTATCCCTTGACCACCGCCATGCTGTCGGTGCCGAAATCCAAGGTGGTGCGAGGCTTCTCCTTCTTCGGTGCGTCCTTCGTCTACATCATTTTCGAGGACGGTACCGATATCTACTGGGCACGCTCGCGTGTGCTCGAATATCTTAATTTTGCGTCAAGCCGCATGCCCAAGGGCGTCACGCCGTCGCTCGGGCCGGATGCCACCGGGGTTGGCTGGGTCTATCAGTACGCGCTGCTGGCCAAGGACAAGACGCTGGCCGAGTTACGTACCATTCAGGACTGGTATGTGCGCTACCAACTGACTAAGGCGCACGGCGTTGCCGAAGTCGCCTCGATAGGTGGTTTCGTCCAGACCTATCAGGTCACGGTCGATCCTGTGAAGTTGCGCGCTTACGGCATCCCGCTAATGAAGGTCGCTCAGGTGATCCGCGACTCCAATCGCGACGTCGGTGGCCGGGTTGTGGAGATGGCCGAGACCGAATACATGGTGCGCGGCGAGGGCTATCTCACAGGCCGTGGCGATATCGAGATGCTGGTCGTCAAGAGCGACAAGGGCACGCCAGTGCTGATCCGTGACATCGCCCGCGTCGAACTGGCGCCGGACGAGCGGCGCGGCCTGACCGAACTCAATGGCGAGGGTGAAGTGGTGTCTGGCATCGCCATGGCCCGCTATGGTCAGAATGCGCTGGAAGTCATCCATAACCTGAAAGCCAAGATCGCCGAAATCGGTCCAGGCCTGCCCGAGGGGGTGACGGTGCAGACCGTCTACGACCGCTCGGAGCTGATCCACCGCGCCATCGACACCCTCAAGCGAACGCTGCTTGAGGAGTCGATCATCGTCGCTTTGGTCTGCATCGTCTTCCTGCTGCATGTGCGCAGCGCCCTGGTCGCCATCCTGATGCTGCCGGTCGGCGTGCTGATCGCCTTCATCGCCATGCGCTCGCTGGGCATGAACTCCAACCTGATGAGCCTGGGCGGTATCGCCATCGCCATTGGCGCCATGATTGACGCCGCCATCGTCATGATCGAAAACGCACACAAGCATCTGGAGCGTTTGCCCGAAGGACATTCGACCAGCGATCGCGCCGATGCGATGCTCGCAGCATGTAAGGAGGTCGGACCTGCACTGTTTTTCTCGCTGCTCATCATCACCGTTTCCTTCCTGCCGGTCTTCAGCCTTGAAGGGCAGGAGGGGCGATTGTTCTCGCCGTTGGCCTACACCAAGACCTTCTCCATGGCCGGCGCCGCCCTGCTGTCGATCACCCTGGTGCCGGTGCTGATGATGCTGTTCATTCGCGGCAAGATCATGCCGGAAGCGAAGAACCCGGTGAACCGCTTCCTGATATGGGTCTATCGACCGATCATTGCCGGGGTGATGCGCTGGAAGAAGATGACCATCGCGCTGGCGCTGCTCGCCCTTGGCGTCTCGATCTATCCGGCCGCAAAGCTCGGTTCCGAGTTCATGCCGACGCTGAATGAGGGAACCCTGCTCTACATGCCAGCGTCCCTGCCGGGCATGTCGATCACCAAGGCAGCGGAGCTCATGCAGACGCAGAACAAGATCATCAAGAGCTTTCCCGAGGTGAGCTCGGTCTACGGCAAGGCCGGTCGCGCCAACACGGCGACCGACCCGGCACCAACCGAAATGTTCGAGACGGTGATCAACCTCAAGCCGGAATCCGAATGGCGCCCCGGCATGACCACCGACAAACTGATTGCCGAACTCGACAAGGCCCTGCAATTCCCCGGCGTGGCCAACGCCTGGACCATGCCGATCAAGGCGCGCATCGACATGCTCTCCACCGGTATTCGCACCCCGATCGGCATCAAGGTTTTCGGCAAGGACCTCGGTGAAATGGAGAAGCTGGCCAAGCAGATCGAAGCTGCCGTGAAAGCCGTTCCCGGCACCACCAGCGCCTTTGCCGAGCGCATTACCGGGGGCTTCTATATCAACATCAAACCGGACCGCGAGCAGCTGGCGCGCTATGGTCTGGCGATTGGCGACTTGCAGGATGTGATCGGTACCGCCCTGGGCGGTGAAATGGTGACCACCACGGTCGAGGGACGGGAGCGGTTCGGCGTCACCGTTCGGTATCCGCGCGAACTGCGCTCCGATCCGGAGCAGATCGCCCGCGAGGTACTGGTGCCGACAATGGCGGGGGCAATGATCCCCTTGGGGCAGCTGGCGAAAGTGGAGGTGGCCAAGGGGGCGCCGTCGATTCGTACCGAGAATGCGCTACTTTCAGCTTACATCTACGTCGACATCCGCGACCGGGACATCGGCGGCTATGTCGCCGACGCAAAGAAGGCCGTGGCGGAAAACGTCAAGTTCCCGCCCGGCTATTACGTCACGTGGAGCGGCCAGTTCGAGTACATGGAGCGGGCCATTGAAAAAATGAAGGTCGTGATCCCGGTGACTCTGTTGTCGATCTTCCTGCTGCTCTACCTCAATTTCAAGCGCCTGACCGAGACCTTCATCGTCATGCTTTCGGTGCCCTTCGCGCTGGTCGGCGGAGTCTGGTTGATGTGGCTGCTCAACTACAACCTGTCGGTGGCGGTGGCGGTCGGCTTCATCGCGCTGGCCGGAGTGGCAGCTGAGACGGGGGTCGTCATGCTGATCTACCTCGATCATGCATGGGAAGCGGTGAAGAAAAAGTCAGCGCTGGCGGGACGGCAACCGGGCGCTGAAGACCTGTATGCAGCCGTGATGGAGGGCGCCGTCGAGCGCGTTCGACCGAAGATGATGACCGTCGTGGCGATCATGGCCGGCCTGTTGCCCATCATGTGGGGCACCGGAACCGGCTCGGAAGTCATGAGCCGCATCGCCGCACCGATGGTCGGCGGCATGATTTCGTCGACGGTACTGACGCTGGCGGTGATTCCGGCGATCTATGCGCTGGTCAAGGAATGGCGCTTGAAGCGCGGAAGCGAAGGGGTACCAATTGTCGGAGCTGATCGATAAGAAATCATGAAGGAGACATCATGTTCAAGACAGGTTTGATTGTTGCCGGTGCCGCCGTTATCGCCGGCTGTGCTCCTCATTTGCACCAGTTGCGGGCCGACTCTTCGCCGGCATTGGTCCGCGGTGAGTTCATCCACGAGAATCCCCGCCGCCTTACCCTGACAATCGGCGATCGGTGTTATATCGCAGAGGGCTTCAAAATTCACCGCCACACCAATCTGGCTGAGCTGCAACGTCGCTACAGGAACACTAATCCCAAGCACTGGGATCGTATTTTCGCAGGACTCGACAGGAGCCACGAGACGTATTCAGCCGAGCCGGTTCCGAAGTCGGCGGACGGCGCCGAACTGACCTGCCAGTTGGCCTGGGGCGCCGGCAAGACGCCGCAAGGCGCTTGCCAGGACAAGGCGGGGGTGGAATATCAAGTTCATTTCGATTGAGATGGTTGAAACTCTTTTTCAACGCAAGGGAGATTGTGATGTCAAGAAAAGTTCTAGCAGCGATAGCTGTTGTAGTTGCGGCATTGCTTGGCGGCTGTGCCGGTAGCGGTTATTACGGGAGCGGATCGGGCGGTGGGACAAGTTCCGGCCACTCCCACTGATTTGTTATGCCACTGGCGATCAATCGGGCGCGTCCTTCCGCATCCCATATGCGCAAAACCGTTCGCCAAAAGCTCGTGGCAGGGGTGCTCGTTGTGGCGGGCATCACAGCATATGCCCAAGGCTGGCAGATACCCAAACCCAGCCCTGGCCTGATACCCAATTCCGCTGTCGGGAAAGCCCTGTATGCGAAAAATTGCGCCTCGTGCCATGGCATCGCGCTGAATGGTTCAGACAAGGGGCCACCGCTCCTGCACCGCATCTATGAGCCGTCGCACCACGCCGACATTGCATTTCAGCTTGCCGCCAAGAATGGCGTGCGTGCCCATCACTGGCAGTTTGGTGACATGGCACCCGTGCCGCAGGTGACACCGGATGATGTGGCACACATTACGGCTTATGTCCGCGCCGCACAGAAGAAGGTCGGAATCCAATAGGAGTATTCATGGCACACGAGATTTCTGAGCATCACCACGCACAAGAGGTGCCATCACCGGAAACGTCCCCGGATTCGCAGATCGATCCGGTTTGCGGCATGACGGTCAAGCCCGAGTCTCCTCATGCATCCCACTACCAGGGGATGCACTACCGGTTTTGCAGCGCCAAGTGCAAAATCAAGTTCGATGCCGAGCCCGCTCGCTATCTGGCTCCGTCGCCGGCACCGGCTCCAGTGGCCGGCGCCGAGTACGTCTGTCCGATGCATCCGGAAGTGCGCCAACCCGGGCCTGGCACCTGTCCCAAATGCGGCATGGCGCTGGAACCGGTTTTGCCATTGCTGGAAGATGACGAGGAAAACGCCGAATACCGGGATTTTCGTCGTCGCTTCTGGTACAGCCTGCCGCTGACGGTCTTCGTCGTTGCACTGGCGATGCTGGGACACCAGTTAACGTCGGTATCGCCGGCCCAGCGAACCTGGCTGGAACTGCTGCTCAGCACGCCGATCGTACTCTGGGCTGGCTGGCCATTTTTCGTGCGCGGCTGGCAATCCGTCGTCTTGCGCAGCCCCAACATGTGGACCTTGATCGGCCTCGGCACCGGGGCTGCCTTCGCCTACAGCGTGGTTGCCACCTTTGCCCCTGGCCTGTTTCCGGACTCGTTCCAGGCTCACGGCCGCATTGGCGTCTATTACGAGGCCGCCGCCGTCATCATTTCCCTCACGCTGCTCGGGCAGATGCTGGAGCTGCGAGCCCGCTCCCAGACCTCGGCGGCGATCAAGTCCCTGTTGGGCCTGGCGCCGAAGACGGCGCGCCGGATCAGGGCGGACGGCAGCGAGGAAGACGTGCCCCTGAATCATGTCCATGTCGGCGATCTGTTGAGGGTCCGGCCCGGCGAGAAAGTGCCGGTGGATGGCGAAGTCACCGAGGGTGGTAGCGCGGTCGATGAGTCAATGCTGACCGGCGAACCGCTACCAGTGACCAAGCGCACGGGCGACAAGGTTATTGGCGCGACGCTCAACACCTCGGGCAGCTTGGTGATCCGCTCCGAAAAAGTCGGCTCCCAAACCGTGCTGGCTCAGATCATCCAGATGGTGGCTCAGGCCCAGCGCTCGAAGGCTCCCATGCAGCGGTTGGCTGACGTGGTCGCGGGTTATTTCGTGGTTGGCGTCGTGTTGATCGCCCTGTTGAGTTTCTTCGCCTGGGGTTTGTTCGGCGGGGAGCGGGGTTGGGTCTTCGGGCTGATCAACAGTGTCTCGGTGCTGATCATCGCCTGTCCCTGCGCCCTGGGCCTGGCCACGCCGATGTCGATCATGGTGGCGACCGGCAAGGCGGCCACCCAAGGCATCCTGTTCCGCGACGCGGCGGCCATCGAGCGCTTGCGCGAAGTGGATACGTTGATCGTCGACAAGACGGGCACCCTGACGGAAGGGAAACCCAGTTTTGAGCGAGCCGTGGCCGTTCAGGCTGGGCAGGAGGAGGAAATCCTGCGCCTGGCCGCCAGTCTCGACCAAGGCAGCGAGCACCCCTTGGCCGACGCCATCGTGCAGGCGGCGCGGGCGAAGGGACTGCTGCTGGACAAAGCCGACCAGTTCGAATCGTCGAGCGGCATCGGCGTGCGCGGTATCGTCGCTGGACGGCGCGTAGTGCTCGGCAATACAGTGCTGATGACTCAGGAAGGCATCGATGTCGCGGAACTTGGAATCGCTGCCGAAGCCCTGCGCCAGGAAGGTGCCAGCGTCATGTACTTGGCGGCCGATGGCCGGCTGCGGGGATTGCTGGCCGTCTCCGATCCGGTCAAGCAGAGTACCCCCGACGCCCTGGCTGCTTTGCGCCAGGCTGGCATGCGGGTCATCATGGCTACCGGCGATGGTGTCACCACCGCACTGGCAGTCGGCAAGCGACTGGGCATCGACGAGGTGCATGGTGAAGTCAAGCCGGCGGACAAACTGGCACTGGTCGAGTGCCTGCAGCGGGAAGGACGGGTTGTAGCAATGGCGGGGGATGGCATCAACGATGCCCCGGCCCTGGCCAAGGCCGATGTCGGCATCGCCATGGGGACGGGAACGGATGTCGCCATGAACAGCGCGCAGGTCACCCTGGTCAAGGGCGATTTGCGGGGCATCGCCCGGGCACGCGAGTTGTCGATGGCCACTGTGGCGAATATGCGGCAGAACCTGATGTTCGCTTTCCTCTATAACGCCCTCGGCGTACCCATCGCCGCCGGCATCCTGTACCCGGTCTTCGGGCTGGTGCTATCGCCGATCATTGCGGCGGCGGCCATGAGCCTGTCGTCTGTCAGCGTCGTAGGCAATGCCTTGCGTCTGCGCCAAGTCTCTTAAAGGGCTACATCCGACATGCTTACAAAAATGTAATCGCGCAGTCATTTCCGCGACAGCAAGATGGGCGCAAGTTATGCCTTGTCTCACCGATTCATCCCTTTCTACTGACTATTGGAACCTGATCATGAAACTGCACAATCTCTTTGCCGGCCTGCTGCTTGCTACTTCTGCCTCCCTGTCCGCTGGCGCACTCGCGGCCGATGGCGACAAGCCTGCTGCCGACGCCCCTGGCGAGAAGGCCACCATGCCCGCCAAGAAAAAAATGAAGCCCCACTCCCACATGGAAGAAAAGGGTGGGATGGCGCCGGCATCCACGAGTGCGGATGCCGACAAGAAGACCGATACACCGACAAGCGACAAGCCGAGAGCCGATAAGGACAAGTCGAAACATCTTCATCCCCGGGATGGCAAGTAAGCCGAGGAGAGAATCGGATGCCCCCTGAAGCCGTGCCAATCCTGAAGCGGCATGGGTTGCGTCCTGCAGCGTCGGCGACTTTCAATGTCGACGAGGCCCGGATTAGGATTGCCAGGCTCCAGGGAGTCATTTCGTCGAGTTGGAATGGCATTGACTTGGCAGTCGAGTATGACCTGCGGCGGATAACCCTGGACCAAATTGAGAAAGTAACCGCTGGCGCGGGTCTGACGCTCAAGGGTGGATGGCATCGACTACAGCGCGATTGGTGGAAGTTCGGGGAAACCAACGAATTGTCGAACGCCACCCGCAGCGGTGATGGAGCTTGCTGCAATCGGCCGCCCGCACGGCGATGATGAACGCTTGGAGAAATCATGGTCAATGAACAACCGCGACAAGAACCGGCATCGGAGACAACGGATCACGATCATCGCCATGCCCGCAAGATGGCGTGGGGTTGGTGGGTCTTTGCCGCTATCGCGCTGTTTTACCTGCTGACCGAACATCGCGCCCACCTGTTTGGAGCGTTGCCCTATTTGCTCCTGCTGGCCTGTCCTTTGATGCACTTCTTCATGCACGGCAACCACGATCACCATGGTGGTGGAAACGACAAGGACACGGAGCGCAAACCATGACGCCCGAGAACTACGATTACGGCCTGTGGTCCCTGGTGCTGATCAACTCGGTCTTCTTCATTCTGTTCGCCGCCAGCTTCTTCAAGCCGCAGTCGAAACAGGACTGGCGAACGCTTGGCATGTTCTCGGCTTTCATCGTCGCGCTCTTCACCGAGATGTACGGCTTCCCGCTGACGATCTACCTGTTGTCCGGATGGCTGACTGAACGTTTCCCCGACATCAACTGGCTATCCCATGATGCGGGTCATCTACCGGAGATGATCTTCGGCTGGAAAGGCAATCCTCATTTCGGACCGTTCCACCTGCTCTCCAGCGCCTTCATCCTGGGCGGCTTTTGGCTGCTGTCCTCCGCCTGGCCGGTGCTGTACCGCGCACAGCGCGCCGGCAAGCTGGCCTGTAGCGGCCCATACCAGTGGGTCCGGCATCCTCAGTACGCTGCCTTCATTCTGGTCATGATCGGATTTCTATTCCAGTGGCCGACCTTGATTACTCTGATGCTGTTTCCCATTCTGGTAATCATCTACGTCCGACTGTCCAAGCGGGAAGAGCAGCAGGCCCGGGAGGCTTTCGGTGACGCCTACCAAGCCTATGCGCAGGCGACCCCGGGGTGGTGGCCCCTTTGGAGCGGCCTGCTGAATAGCCAACGCAACTAGCGATTCGTTGGCGGTCGGGCATGACAGACGACGGCGATTCCCGCCGATGTTCCGTAACTGAACAGGTTCAGCGCCGGGCAATGTGCATCGACCACTGCTTTGAGTCGGGCGAACTCATTCCCTGCGGCGATATACGGCATGAGGGGAATCACCGATAATCTTGCCAATTTCATACCGTTGCCATCACCATGACTGACTCCGTCGGTACGCTCATCACCCGTTGGAAGGACGATCCCCGCAGCACTTTTTCGACCTGGTTTTTGTGGTCGGAACGTCTCAAAAACTTTCGCTCCATCCGTCGTGGTATTGCCGAAGTCGTCCGGGATATCGAGGCCGGCACCTTTGGCAATGCCTATCGCGGTTCCTCGCTGGAAACGGTTGTGGCATCGATTGCCGAGCAGCGGCAAATCTTCAAGGGGGCAGACCACGCTTTCCTGTGGAAGCCAAAACTGCGGATTCCCGATATCTACGAGCATCCCGAGAACCAGAAAGCCTTCGCCCGCCTGCTGCATACCTGCAATTGCTGCGATACCGAGGAGGCCATCCTCCAGGCCATCAACCAGATTGACTCCCTCGCCATCAAGGGATTGGGGCCTGCGGTCGCAAATCTGCTGTATTTTATTCACCCGACCTTGGTCCTGCCGTTCAATACCGCCATCGTCAACGGATATAACGCACTGACCGGTGCCAAGGTGAAACTCGGTCGGTGGGATCACTATCTGGCGATGCGGCAGGGCGCTCTCGCTCTGAATGGCCGTTATCGACAGATGCTGTCCAATGATCTGGGTGCCTTGGCCGGCTTGCTGTTCGATGTCGGCAACAAGCGTTATCCCGTACCGCCGCTTGATGGCGACGAGGCTGCCGAACTGGCATGGCGGCAGGATTTGATGCGGGTCCGTGAAGAATCCGCTGCGCAATCCAAAGCGGCCACGTCCGCGTCGGCGGGTGATCAATCCCATACCCAGATTCAAGGGTGTCTTCGCGATATCGGATTGGCGATGGGGTTTGGGGTCTGGATTGCCGCCAACGACCGCAACCGTGCCCACGAGACGGGTGTCCTGGGCGATGGTTGCCTGACTGCGTTGCCGGATCATCTGTCCACTGTGTCGGGCGCCGAGTCGGTGAGAATGATCGACGTGATCTGGCTGGACAGGACGACTGGCAACGTCATCGCAGCCTTTGAGGTGGAGCACACGACATCCATTTATTCGGGCATCGTCCGCCTTCTGGATTTGGCCTATGGCAATGAACTTCGGACATGCGAAGCTTTGTTCCTGGTGGCACCGGATGGCCGCGAAAACGACGTCTTGCAACAGATTCGCCGACCGGCATTTTCCAAGATCGGGGAGCTGAATTTCCGGTATCTGCCCTATGGCGAGTTGCTCGGTCAACAAAAAGCCATTGTCCGCTTTGGCTCGGGACTGAAGCCGATATTTTCCATCTCAAAATCCCTGTCTCGGTAAGACGACCAGTTCCGAACCCTGCTCAGGGATTGACGCAGCCGTTTTCCTGACATTTCGATGACAAAGATGTAATCAGGCGGACATGCTCTCGTCAGCCCGTCAGTCCTAAGATCCCAAGAAATTCAGCTAGGTCTGCCGACTCGATGCGAGGGAGGCTGCCTGCGAATACTCTGGATTCATCTATAGGGAGCCCGCCCATGAGGCCCGCAATTGAGCAGCTACGAAACCACTATCAGTCCCAGCTTGATCTGATATTTCGCATCAGTCGCGCAGGGTTGGGATACTGCGAAGAAACCGTCGAAGCCAACACGGAGACGGCTCGTCAGCTATTGGCGATTCCGATCACGGAACCCCCGAATCAAGGGAATCTTGCCGAGGTGCTTGTCACTGGCGGAAAGATCGCTGTTGCCCACTGGACCGCCTCCGTCTCGCACGGAATCGATTTTCAGCGGCAGGTTTTTGCCAATTTGACGAACAAGTAAAAGTCATGGATACGCGCGCTTCCTCGATCGATAGGAAACACGCCTCGATCTGGCGTTCCGATTGCGGTCGGGCGATCGCCTGCATCGAGAAGATCAAGGTACTGAACGAGAACATCGACGAACTATCGCAGATAGCGCAGGATGCCTTTGACGATGGCATGTTGATGGGCTGCTCGGAGGCGCAACTCCGGCAGGCCTTCCATGAAGTGATAGACCGCCTGATCAACCCTTATTCGCAAGTCAACTTCGACCGCAAGGAGGCATAAATGGGCAAAAACAATTCCGCAGGGCAAACCAGGACTGGTGATCAGCCGCAGCAAGGGACCCAGGTAAGCGATGCTGCCGCCATTCCGCGCGAGCAGTTGATTTCCGAAGCCGCCTATTACAAAGCCGAACAGCGCGGGTTCCAGCCTGGAAGCGAGATGGCCGACTGGTTTGATGCCGAAGCCGACGTGGAACGCATGCTTGGAAATTCCTCGGGTACAGGCGGTTTGTAGCCGATGCCTGCATCTCACGGTCTCGTGGCAACAGCAGCGAAGACGGCCTTCGTGAGCAGTCCCGATGCCTGCCCGTTTTGTGGCAGTGCCCGATCCGCCTTGCAGGAAATCGATCTCGGCGGTTGGATGGTCGAATGCGTCGATTGCCATTCCACCGGTCCTGTGAAGGATTCGGCCACAGCTGCCGTGCAGGCGTGGAATTGTCGAATGGCAAAAGCTGACGCAAATGTAATCCGCGGGTCATGTTGTTGACGGCTACCCAGGAGCAGACTTTGTTTGTCCGATCTTTGCTGGACGCCATGAATTCACCCCGCATTAACCTTTGGAGAAATTGCCATGAAACTGAAATCCATTCTTGCAGCGAGTGTGTTGGCGGCACTAGCCGCTCTTTCCATCAACGCGCAAGCGGCCTCGGATACGAATACGGCGGTGGAAGCCAAGACGCCGCCGGCAGACATGCAAGGCGACAAGAACATGAAGCCGCACTCCCATATGGAAGAGAAGACCGGCGTAGCGTCAAAGGTGGCTTCGGCGGAAGCGAAAAAGCCAGATCCGACCAAGGACAAGAACAGGCACCTGCATCCCCGGGACGGCAAGTAAGTCCGGTATCGCGAGGCCCCGCTCCGGGGCCTCGGCATTTTTGCGATGAGCGAAACCAAACATGTTGATCACGGCAACCGGTGTTCGTGTCGTTTGCTCGCCGAGGCCGTTGGGTGCAGTCCCAAGACGGTTCGTTACGCCTACTGCCATGCAGTTCTGATGAAGCGCTGGATTGTCGAATGCAACCATGGATGTTGCGATGAGGCGGTAGTCGCCGGACGCGATGATAAATGGCATGACGTGGGACCGATGGATCCGGTCAAGACGATTCTGATCATGAACGAGTAAGGGCCAATCGTGCATTCCTCTCACGAAATCGGGTATCCATCGGCTGAACCATCACCCTCCAGTACAGGGAAGCTTTCGAACCATCTGTCTGGCGCCTCGCCGTCGGTTGCCGGGGAATCGTTTTCGCGTGCACTTGCGAGCGCGATTGCCCACAGCGCCAAAATGACAGGTAGTGCCGCGCAAGACACCAACACCCCTGGCACGGGATTGCAGCAGCGGCCCGTGGCGGCAATCGTCGCCGGAGCCCATGGGACTGGAGGCACGGCACCATTTCCCCTTGTAGTCAAGGCATCTGGACACGTTCAATGGCAAGGCCGAGCAGATATTTCGGCATTCTCGGCCGACGCGCAAGCCACGCATGGTGATCGATGGCATCATGAACTGAAGCCAATCGGGCCGATCGAGGTGACCTGAGCATGGCGCCGGTCGCGGGAGTCGGGGGTGCGCAGTCTATCGCGCCTGTATCCAATAGCGGTGGGCATGGGAATCATCCCGGCGATCAGTCGTCATCTGCCTCCGGGCAAACCTTTGCTTCCACGCTATCGCAAGCCATCGGCCAAGCGACGGGCGGCGGACATGCCGGTCATGGGGCCGGCCCAAGCACTCCCGCTCTTCCGCACGCCAACAGTTCGCATGCCACTGCCGGCAGCCAGAGCGGAAGCACTCATCCTCGGCATTTCACCATCGGTGAAAACCATCAAGGTGAAAAACACGGATTTCACGAAACGGCGCTCGGGGTACGCGCCTATCGACAAGAACTGATTGCTTCCAATATCGCCAACGCCGATACCCCCGGATACAAGGCGGTTGATATCGATTTCCAAGAGGCCTTACGGGTTGCACGATCCATCGCCAATACACCACCGCTTTCGCTCGCCACCACGGCCTCAGGGCATGTTCAAGGGCAGGCACAGGTCGGCCTTTCGCCGTATCCGCTCAAATATCACGTTCCAACGCAACCCAGTGCCGATGGCAACACCGTGGATATGAATGTGGAGCGTGCGAAATTTGCAGAGAATTCGGTAATGTGGGAATTTTCGCGTGACCGCGTCAGTGGGCACTTCAAGCACATGATGGAAATGCTCCAGAGCCTGAAGGATTGAAATGCCCATTGCACTGCCCGTAAGTCCTCGGGAACTCCGCTGGATGCTTGCCCGAAGGGTGGGAGCGGCCGCGGTTGTCATCGGTTTGGCTGCGGGCGGCGCGTCGTATCTGATCGAAAGTTATCGAGCGGAGCAAGCAGCGCTTGACTACGCTCTAGACAGCGCCCGACATTTCGAGTCGCCGGCCATGCAGTTAGCAATCAGTGCCGGCTCAACCACGGACCATGGTGAACTCAATCGCTTACTGGATCGCAACCGGTTTATCGGCGTTCGCATATTCGCCAATGACAAAAGGCAGATCTACGAGTCTTGGGAAGATGTCACGGGAGTTCTTATCGAGGCTGCGAAATCGAGGCAACATGAATGGCCTGGGCGAGGTCGAAGCCATACAAGCTGGATCGAGGCATCCGACGAACGGCTCATACAAGTTGTTCTCCCTTTATTTGGAACTGACGGCGAGCTTGCGGGATATCTGGAAGGCGTTAGCCGCCTCGATAGCAAGGCCCTGGAGTCGCAAAGAGCGCAGATTCGCAATGGTGCATTGACGGCGTCCTCATCTGTTTTGATTACCGCTCTCCTTCTCTATCCGCTATTGCTGGCCATGCTGCACCGATCAGTGGGGCTGTCGCGTCGCCTGCTGGACTCCAATCTATCTCTGATACAGTCCTTGGGGAACGCGATAGCCAAACGCGATTCCGATACCGATGCCCACAACTATCGGGTGACGTTCTATGCGGTTGCGCTTGCCGAAGCATTGGAACTGCCAAGACATGAAATCGCCGATCTGGTCGCGGGTGCCTTTCTTCACGATGTGGGGAAAATCGGCATTCCTGACAGCATTCTGCTCAAACCGGGAAAGCTGACTGATGATGAGTTCCGGATCATGAAGACCCACGCGCTTCTGGGCATCGAAATCGTGGCGGACAACCCGTGGCTGACCGGAGCGGCATGTACGATACGGCATCACCACGAACGATTTGATGGAACCGGGTATCCCGACGGACTGGTCGGTAATGCAATCCCACGCGTTGCCAGGATATTCGCCGTGGTCGACGTTTTCGATGCACTGACCTCGGAGCGTCCCTACAAGAAGCCGATGGGACTCGCCGAGGCGCTCACCATCATCGAAAACGATTCGGGGCGGCATTTTGATCCAGTCGTTGTGGCAAGTTTCAAACGGATTGCCGGAGACCTGTACCAGAAGATGATCCAAGCCGATGCGTACGATCTGCAACAGGGAATGCGAGGTATGCTCCAAAAATACTTCAACTTGGAAGTGGCTCCCGAAGAAGCCACTCCATTCCACATGGCGCGCTGATCAGCCTTCGTGCCCCTTCCGTAGCAACGAATCCAGGCGCATTACTTCATCGCCATGCATGATGATTTTTTGACCATCCTTGGTTTCCATGACGGTATCTTCCTTCATCCGAACAGCATGACCGTACTTATTTTCCATGGCCATCTTGCCATCCTTGAAAATGTAGACCGTCGAACCATCCTTGAGATCAATTACCTGCTTAGCTTCGGCACGGGCAGCATCACCTGCGAACGCGGAAGCGGCGGCAGAACTGATTGCAACGACCAGCAAAAATTTCTTCAGCATTTTTCATACTCCTCTGTGGAAACTTCATAAAACGCGGAATTCGTCATACACCGCAAAGTTTATTTTGCTCGCTCCATCCTAACCGGATGCTTACCTAATGATTACATCTATGTAACCATCCGGTAAGTCGATCAACCGCCGATGTAGGCCGGATTTTCTGCAACGTAGACCGTTACGCCGTCGGTTCCCGGAATGATCTTGGATAGCGGAAACGGCGCCGTTCCGCGCGTATCGAACATCCACGTGACCGTTTTCCCGCCGGCCTTGATTTGGACGGTTTCGAGGCGTGTGACATTCAGGTACTTGGTATCGGCGTCAACGCTCACCACACGCGCTGCGGTGCCGGTGGATTGATACCCGAAGGGGGCAAGCTGGTTGGCTGTCGGTTGGCTCTTTGATTCCGAAGCGTGCGAGAGCCAATGTAGGCTTCCGCCTTCGGAATAGTCCTCATGGGCCAATGCGGCTGTCGTGCCAATGGCGCTCAGGGAAGCGATCAGAGCGATTTTGGTAAGCGTGGTTTTCATGGTGTTCTCCTAGTGACATTGGGTTGATCGCGCCGGACATTTCTCGTCCGACCGTGATGCCATCTTAGGAGTCGCATACAAACAGGAAGATGACTCCGAAATTACCTTTTGGTCAGGTTGTTGTCTCCGAGAGGAGCGATGCAGCCTACACAGCGGAGAGAAGAATTACGAATCAACGATATCTCCGGTAATGCGGTGGTCATTTGTTGTCGTTGTGAACTCTCTGATTGTCACCGACTCTTTTTCCTCCGCTGCAAGTTCCACGGTTTCTTTCTTGCGCGCCGCCAGAATCGCGCGCGTGGCCAGGGTGCGAATTTGCCCGGCTACTCGAAGGATCCTGCGTTTCCATTGATAGGCCTCGATGGCGTAGTGCGTGTCGTCGATGAGGCAGGCAAGCCACAAGGTATCCATCGCGGCGATCAACTGATCGAATTCGCGGATGATGGCGAGGAATCGGATCGAGCGCGGCGAGGTGATCTGAATCTCGACATGACGGGCGTTGGTATAGCCGATCATCGTCTCGCAGCCATTGGCTTCGCTCATATCCTGCATGCGCTTGATCTCCTGGCGAATCTCCTCCAGCGTCTTATCGAGAAGGTCATCAACCATTGCTTCCACCGCCTGGGCCTGGTCTTCGGTACCGATGAAGCGCAAAACGACAGTCAGCGAGAACAGGCCGTTGGCACACATGTCGTAGCCACGTTCGAATATTTGCTGGGCATGCAAGGAATTCAGCATGGCCTTCTGAGTAATGAACGGTCGGCTATTGCTCAGCCTGACGGTGGGTATGTTGGTTGAAAGCTTGTACTGACGTGTGGCCATGACTGTCTCCCGGTTGAAATAGCCTCGGGAGAGTAGTCAGCGCATGCCGGTCACGGATTCCGAAATGCGCCATTTTTGGCTGCATTTCGATCACACACAGTGATGCACGATAGCCAGAATCTGTCCATCTCATGTCCTCCTTATGGAGGCCACGGTGAAGGTAGCTGGCCTTCCGAAATAAACAGCATTCACTAACCCCGGCGGGGATACCCCGTCAGGTAATGACGGCCTTCCTGCCAATTTCAACTTTTGTCAGGAGGTAGTCATGGCATCACTAAACAGAGTCACCCTCATCGGCAACTTGGGTGCCGCCCCTGAGGTTCGTTACACGCAGAACCGCGAAGCGATCGCAACGATTCGGATCGCAACGACGGAGACGTACAAGGACAAGTCGTCCGGTGAAAAGAAGGAAATCACCGAATGGCACCGTGTCGTTTTTTTTGGTCGCACGGCAGAGGTCGTCGGCGAGTACCTGAAAAAGGGCTCGCCCGTCTTCGTCGAAGGTCGCATCCAGACCCGCAAATGGCAGGACAAAGAGGGTCAGGATCGCTATGTCGTCGAAATTCTCGCCAGCGAGATGAAGATGCTCGGCACTCGTCCTGCGGATGACGATGCGCCCGACGCAGGCAAAGGCAAGCGTACCGGCAACGGTAAAGGCAAGCCTGCAGCCGCTTCGGGACCAGCATTCGAGGATGTACCCGACATCGAGCCGTTCTGAGTCGCACGTTTCTAGTTTCCCCACCGGGAGGTCTTCCTCCCTTGGGGGACAGGCCTCCATCACTTTTGGAGGTTTGTTCATGGAGCGCGTCATTCTCGTCCTGGCCATGCTGGCAGGACTGCATCTGATCCTTTCGTTTCTTCAGTTTGCGCTGGAAGCCATTCGTGGTTCTTTCCTGCGAGTTCCGCTCCAGGCCAAGGTCGAGGAGGTGGTGGCTGAAGTAGATGAATTACCCGCCGAGGAACCGGTAACGGATTGGCGGCAGTACGACGTACCGGCGTATCTGCGTCGGAACGGAATCGGCAACGATTCCGGCAACACGGCAAAGGCTTCCTTCGAAGTCATTGCCTGAAGTTTCAACCCCAGCGGGGGCATCGCCTCCGCTAGGGGAGGGGTGCCCCCTTTTTTACCTCAGGAGGCATCTCATGGAACTCGTTCTTCTCGCATGCTGCATTTCTGGCTGGATCATCAGCCGTCCGATCGTTCGCGCGCTCGGTCTGTAGTTCGCAGTATTGCCTGTGGGGGGCTTCCCCGCAGCACAAAGCGCTTTTCTCGAAGAGCCCTTTGTCCTGCGGGGATCGCTCCATATTGGATGCGGTTTTCGCCAGGGAATCTCAACAACCTCTGGAGAAAATCATGAAACTCAATCCCTATCTCGTTCGACTGTTCGACCCGCTGCCCATGGCCTTTGCCTGTGATCTCTATCAACGGCTGAGGGAAGGCAAGCGGGACATGGAAACCCGTGACATGTTGCTGAAGGCACTCGACATGGCGCGCAAAGCCGGAACCATCGAATGATCCCATCGCCCCGGACTTCCGGGGCTTTCCCGAGGGCGTTCGCCCCGAGCGTCCTGCGGAAAGCCAGATTTGATCGGACGGTTATCCGTTCGGTTGAAAAGCGGTAGCTGGCCGCGCGAAACAAACAGCATTTTCCAACCCAGCCGGGGACAACGCCCCGGTTCGGGTCGGTGCTTCCGGCATTCACTCTGGAGGCATCATGAAACTCAATCATCCCGGCCTGCTCGTCATGCCGGCCACGCAGTATCACGCGGAGAAAGCCATCGGCCATTCGGGTATCGTCAAGATGCTCAAAAGCCCGGCCCACCTGCGCGAGTATCTGGATCATCCGCATCAACCGACGCCCGCCATGGCATTCGGTACGGCAGTGCATACCTATGTACTGGAGCAGGATCGCTTTGCCGAGGAATTCGTGGTGGCGGAGAAATTCGACCGTCGCACGAAGGAAGGCAAGGAAGCCGCAGCACGCTTCGAGGAAGCCAATCAGGGCAAGATCGTGATTACTTCCGAGGAGATGTCCACGCTCACCCTGGTGCAGCGTGCCGTGTTTGCCCATCAAGGGGCGGCACAACTTCTGTCCGTTGGTGACGCCGAGCTCTCGGCGTTCTGGACGGATGCGGACACGGGCCTCAACTGCAAGTGTCGGCCGGACTGGTTCAACGGTGATGCCATCGTTGATCTCAAGACCTGCGTCGATGCCAGCAGTAGCGGCTTCTCCAAATCCATTGCGAACTTCGGCTACGACATCCAGACGGCGTACTACGTCGGCCGTGACTGGAATGGAACTTCCGTTCCTGTTTGTCGCTGTGGAGAAGGACGCGCCGCACGCGGTAGCTGTTTATCGCGCCGATCCCGATGTGATCGAGATCGGGCGCAAGAAATACCGGGCGGCACTTCAGCTCTTGAAGTGGTGCCAGGCATCGGGCAACTGGCCGGCGTACCAACCGGGTGGCGAGATTGAACTGATCTCCCTGCCACGCTGGGCTGCCAACACAGAAGCCTTCGAGCTGGACGCCGCCTAAACCGCGGCAACTTTTGTAGGTCATCAACCCCGGCGGGGATACCCATCCCCGTCATGGGAGACAGGTGTCTTCGCCATTCTTCTTTGGAGAAAACCATGTCTCAAACCCTACGCAACATCCAGAAGTCCCGCCAAGGCGTTCAGTCCAACGTGGTGCCTTTCCCGGCCATGCTGGAGCAGTTCAAAGGCGAAATTGCCCGCGCACTGCCCAAGCACTTGAGTCCAGATCGCATGGTGCGCATCGCTCTGACCGCGTTCCGCATGAACCCGAAACTGGCCCAGACCGATCCCCGCAGCGTCTTTGCGGCGGTGATCCAGTCCAGCCAGCTCGGGCTCGAAGTCGGCCTGATGGGCGAAGCGCACCTGGTGCCCTTTGGCAATCAGTGCCAGTTGATCCCCGGCTATCAGGGGCTCATGAAGCTGGCCCGCAACAGCGGCATCGTGCAGGACATCTACGGTCACGAAGTTCGCATCAACGACAAGTTCGACATCGTCCTGGGCCTTAACCGGACCCTGATGCACGAACCGTTGAAGAAGAACGGATTCCCTGCCTCCGACGAGGAGCGCGGTGTGATCGTGGGCTTCTATGCCGTCGCGGTGTTCAAGGACGGCACTCGCACGTTTCACGCCCTGTCGAAGGAACAGATCGAACAGGTGCGCGACAACTCGCGGGGCTACCAGATGGCCAAGAAGTACGGCAAGGAAAGTCCGTGGGATACGCATTTCGTCCCGATGGGCCTCAAGACCGTGATTCGCCGGCTGTGCAACTTGTTGCCGAAGTCGCCCGAACTGGCGATGGCGCTGGCGCTCGATGAAGTGACCGAGCGTGGTGAAAACCAGAACATCGGCATCACCGAAGCCATCGAAGGTTCCTGGGCGCCAATCATCGATGAGGAAACGGGGGAGATCATTCAACCCACGACCGAGTCCGGTGACAAGGAAAGCAAGTCTGACAAGGCCGGGTCGCCTAAAGTTGCGGAGCCTCAAGCCTCCGGCAAGCTGCTGCAGGACACTCTGGCCATTATCGGCAGGGCGGCCACGACCGACGAACTGGATGAAGTCTATGTCCGGGCCGAAGGTTCGTTCGAGGGCCCCGAGCTGGAACAGGTGCTGCGCGCCTACCGTAGCCGCAAGTCTGCACTGGCCAATCCGTCTTCCTCGGCGAATGACATTTTCGGGGAGGATGGCAAATGACCATGCTCGGTGACACGGAGTTCGGAGCCATCCGGATCTGTGCGCGGGCGGTGCAAGTGCTCGACAAGGTCGGATTTCTGACCCTGAACAAGGAAGACGATGCCGCTGTGGTACTGGCGCGCAACGAACTTCTGAGCGTGATTCAGGGCAACGGCTATCAGTTGGAGTACGACAGCTACCGCCTGGTCAAGGCCGGCGACCATCACTAGCACAGGCAATTCACGTGCTGATGACGGAGATGGCCATGCACAAGGAAAGCGGTCAGGACCATCGACCCGATCCAGCTCGCATGGCAGGACGTGAAGCGAACTTCGATGACGAGATCCCATGGACCGAGGATGACATCCTGCGGCTGCATGGTCTGCTTCTGGAGAAATCGCTGCACGACCTGTTCGATCTGAGGGTGTCCGCCAAAACGCGGGCAGACATTCTCGATTGGATGCGGGCGCCACGTTCGGAGTCCGGTGCTTTTACCTACCGGGCGTGTTGTCGTCTGTTTGGCCTCGATGACGAAGAAATTCGGGATCGGGTGCTGGAACGTTACCGGCGGCGACACACTCATTGACGATTTATTTCACCCCTGGCGGGACAGTCGCATTCCCGTCCGGGGATGCGGCTGCCTGCCTTTTTTCATTGGAGGCATCATGCAACTGCAAGCATCAATCAAGGTCGGGAACATCCTTCCCGGCCGCAATCCCCGAGGCTACTTCGATCCCTCGGAAATGACGGCGTTGGAAGATTCTGTGAAATCCAAGGGCGTACTGCAGGCGATCCTCGTTCGCCCCCGCGATGCGGGGCGTTACGAGATCGTCGCCGGCGAGCGTCGCTGGCGTGCAGCAAAGAAGGTGTTCGGGGACGAGTATGAAATCCCGGCACTGGTGCGCGATCTGGACGATGGCGAAGCCGACGAGGCGGCGCTGATCGAGAACATTCAGCGTGCCGACATGAGTCCGACCGAAGAAGCCGAAGCGGCAGCCAAGATTCTTGGTCGCTGTCAGGGGGATCGGGACGAGGCCTCGCGTCGTCTGGGATGGTCGCGAACCACGCTCGACAAGCGCCTGGCGCTGATGAACTGTTCGGAACGGGTCCGTCGGGCCTTGTCCGAGCGGCGCATCCAGCTGGGTCACGCAGAGCTGTTGGCTGCGGTCACCCGCGACAAGCAGGATGCTGTGTTGGAGAAGTTGCTGTCACAGTCCAGTCTGCCAACGGTCGCCCAGTTTCGCGGGCAACTTGAGCAGATCTCACGGGCGTTGAGCAGCGCCATCTTCGACAAGGACGAGTGCACGTCGTGTCCCCACAACTCGGGGAACCAGCAGGCACTGTTTGGCGAGGCGATTGCCGCCGGACACTGCACCCACGGGGCGTGTTTCGATGGCAAGACCGAGGCGTCACTTGACGTGAAGAAGGCATCACTGGCCGACGACTATCCGACCATTCGGATCGTCCGACCCGGCGAGAACTTCACGCTCCTGCGACTGCTGGCGGAGGGCGATACCGGGGTGGGCGGCGAACAGGCGAAAGCCTGCCGCGCCTGCAAGAACTTCGGTGCCGCGATCTCGGCTGTGCCGGGCAAGTTGGGCAATGTCTATCCCGACCTGTGCTTCGATGCGAGCTGCAATGCCAAGAAGGTGGCAGCGCGCATCAAGCTGGAAAAGGACAAGGCAACGCCGGCGGAAGGTTCTGCGAAGACAGCGTCAGGCAAGTCGGCAACTCCTGCCAAGTCATCCGGCAAGGCCGAAGCCAAGTCGGAGGCCAAGGTCCAGGACTCGCAACGGGTCAAGGACTACCGGCTGGAAGTCTGGCGCAAGGCGCTGCGTCGGGAGTTGATGGCCAACCGTGACAACAATCTCACGGTACTCATCGCTCTGGCGTTATCGGGAAATGCCCGGCATATCAGCGATACCAAGCTGGGCAAGGCATTCGCCGCGATCACCAAGCAGGAGTTCACCAGCTTCGTGTTCAAGACGGATGAGGCAGCACGCCTGGTTGCGCAGTCGGATGAGTCTGTTCGGGACAAGCTGTTTCTGGGACTGGCGGCATCCGCTGCGGACGGCATTGAGGAAAAGACCCTGGTCCAGCTCCTCAACTATCTCGAGATCGATCTCGGGCGGCACTGGAAGCTCTGTGAAGAGTTTCTCAAGCTGCTCACCAAGAGCGAAATCGAGGCGATGTGCGACGAGATCGGCTTGAAGGCAGCGATGGGCGGGGCATTTGCCAAGGCCATGAGCGGCAAGAAGGACGACATCGTCAAGGCGCTGTTGAACGTGGCGGCCTTCCCTTATGAGGGCAAGGTGCCGCGGTCGATGCGTTTCAACATCGCGTAAGACAATTTCTTTCCACCCAAGCGGGGACCACGTTCCCCGCAAGGGGCGTGGTGCGCCTGCCATTTTCTCTTTGGAGGTACCACCATGTTTTTTCAGGAACTCAAATCGTTGTTGGACGGCTGCGCGGCACTGGCAGTCACGTTGTCATCTGCCCGGGAAGGATTGATCACCGTCACGGTGCGACCCACCCCGAAAGATGCGAAGGATGCCGAGGCATTGGCGATCCCGTTGGTCCTGACCGGAACGGCGGAGGAGCTGGATGCACAGTTCGTCGGTCTGCTTCGCAGCTTTGCTGAAGAGCACCAGTCGCTTGCCGAGCAATTGGAGGCGACCCGCAGCATTCTTGAAGCGGCGAAGAAAGACGCCAGCAAGAAAGCCGAAGGCGCGCTCAGGAAAGGCACCGCCAAGGTAACGGCGGCGGCCGATGTCGATGATGACAATGAAGTCGAGAGCGGGACGCCGGCAGTCGCCGATGTTTCGGTCGAAGACAACCTTTTCGCATGAGGAGGCGGTCATGACCATTACCGTTCAGAAGCTTCAGCGTTCGTTTGCCTACAACGGCATTGCCTTGCCCGATCCCGGCTGCGATTTGTCGACGGAGCAGGTGCGGGATGTCTATTCCGCCACCTACCCGGAGATCACGACGGCCTCGATCGAGGGGCCGGAGCAGAAGGGTGATCGATTGATCTACACCTTCCGGCGTGCCGTCGGCACCAAGGGTGCCTTGTCGGCCAATGCATCGCGAACCTCCCGGATCGTGGTGCGGCGGCGCGATGACGGCCTGAGCTATGTCGAACCGCAATCGGCTGTTGTGACACCGGTTGAACGCCTGACGATCGCCTTGGGACGATTGGTCAGGTGGCTGGATCGGCGTTGGCCTGTCGTCCTGCGCAAGGAGTAGGTCATGGTGTCGCTCAAGGAACGGCTGCAAGCCGCTGCCGATGGCGACTTCTCGCACTTTGAAGGCGGAATCCCGAACGGGGTTCCTGCCTTCGATCACGAGGAGATGAAACGATGCGTACAAGCCTTGCAACGCTTGGTGATACGGTCTCAAGCAACCGTCGCACCCGGCGATCGCTGTCAGGTGGCCGCTTCCATCCAGGCCCTGATCCTCTGAGCCTGCCGCAGTTTGGCGCTGGCCTCACGGTCAGCCTCAATCCCAGTCTCGATGTTCGTCGCTGGGCGATGCTGGCCTTACGCTGGCTGGAGGTTGGGGAGCTTCCCGAGTCTGCGAGCGGTCTGCCGCCTACGCTGGTGCAACAAGCGTTGGTTGCGTGGATCAACCGCATGGTGGGGCAATTGCAGCACATTGCCTTCGAGGTTCATGCGGCCGCTAGTCCAGCAACATTGGGCTATGGATCGCTGTTTCCCGATGCCAGTGACGACGATGCCCGGTGGTACTGGGCCATCCAGTCTGAACAGGTGGAATGGCTTGGCATGAAAGATCGGCTGACCCGGATCGAGACCTTATGTCCCGGTCTGGGCGAGACGGCGCTGCATTGGTTGCAACGGGCTTCGGGGCGCACGCTGTATGCCCTGACGCCGCAATCGGCGCGCGATCTGTGCGAGTACATCCACTGGCAAGGGAGTGGCGATCAGGCCGACTGGCTGGAAGAAATGCGCTCGATGGGAATGACCGAAGAGGATCTGGGGGATGCAATTTCTCCGGATTGGTATGACGGTCATTTCCCGGATTGGGTGCTTTGCGCCAAGCCGGTGCTGGATGAGGATGCCCTGTCAGGCATCCAGGCCACTTTGCCTGAAGTCGCTCCGGTGGCTGCCGTGGTGCTCGAAATCGGGCAGTTGCTGGCGGACGGCGGGCAGCTTCCCGGCCTGGACGGCATGGAGGTCGAGTGCGTCTATTTCGGGGCCTACCTGAGGTGGGATGTCGATGACCCCATGGATCGGGTGTTCGATGACTTTATCGAATACGCGAACTGCGCCAGCGATGGCTATACCGATCTGTTCGGCGCCCAGGCGGTCCCTCTCGATGCCGAGGGGTTCCATGTCTGGCTCAACAAGACCGGTCTGGGGTTGCAGTTGTTGTCGTCACTGGATCGGCTACTTGCTCTGATCGCCGAGCCGCTGTGAGTTCCATTAACCCGGTGCGGGTGATGTCCTGCCCGCCGGGCTCGACACGCCTGCGCCATTTCAACAAGGAGGTCGCGATGGCGATCAATGTCAGTACGTTTTCCAGCGAACAGTCGTATCGGCTGACTCATGCCGTGCTGGTCTATCAGGATGCGCAACGAAAGCCCGCTTTCGTGTCTGTCCATGATGTGGGATCGGACGATGGCAATCGTCCGGTCATTCAAGCAGGCGTTCCGGCCAGCAAGGCGGGACTGTTGGCGCTGATGCGGATTCTCGATCCTGAAACGCTGCTCAAGCCGGCCATCAAGCCGGCGCATGTGCTCGCGGAAGGATCGGGGTTCGTCGTCTGGTACAGCTTCCCGCAGGACAGGCAGGTCTGGTTCGACTGCAAAGAACTGGGTGCACGTACCGCGCGCGTTCCCTGTCCGGGACTGGTGTTCGTGGTGACCACGAAGGCATGGAAGGTGTTTGCGTTCAAGGGGCGGCAACGTCCCGATGCCGATAAGCCGCTGTTCGTCGCGCCATTCTTCAATGTCTGGCAAAACGGCACGATCTGTGTCGGTAGCGCCCGATTGCCGAAAGGCGATCAGGTGCACAACCACCTTGCCTGGGAGGAGGCCTTTTTCCGCTCCTACTTCACGCATCCGAACATCCATACCCCAAGGGGGCTGACCCGTTACCGGGCCGGTCCGTTTGCCTTGTGGCGGGATCTGCTGGAGGGTCGCCTGAGTCGCTTTCCGACGCGCACGCTCGTTCCGACGGGCTTGACGTTACGGCAAGCTTTCGAAGCAGCCGTGATTGAAGGAGAGGCCTGATGGATGCGAGAGACATAGCATTGCAGCAGTCAGCGCCGGTGGTGGCGGTGCCGCGTTACGGTGGCTTCACTCCCTTGTCCGACAATGGTCATCGCTTTTTGGTGACGGGCGACGGCCTCTGGCTTGAAGCTCGGCGACCATGGCTGTACCTACGGGTGCCGCTGGCCAGTCAGAAGAGCGTGCCTATGCCTTATGGCTGGGTAGGCAGGGAACTGTCACTTACCTTTGGCAAGATTCCGTGCCATCTGGTCACGGAGTTCTACCGGTATGCCCTTGATCGGTGTCCGGAGGAATGCGTGGGCTGGATCGTGTGGAACGCTACGTCGGGGGAAATGCGGCTGGTGTTCCCGCCGGAAGTTTCGGCGGGATGCTGTCATGTGCGCTATCACCGTCCGCTGCTCGACGAGGATGAACATCTGGTAGTCGATCTGCATTCCCACGGTCGCTTGTCAGCGTTCTTTTCGATAGAGGATGATCGAGATGATCGCGGCGAGTTCAAGATTGCCGGCGTGATTGGCAATTGCGATCGCGGGCAGTGTTCGACGGCGTTTCGTCTCTGTGCCAATGGGCTGTTCGTGCCGTTGGCATTCGACGCTACCGGTTTGAGCGATCAGGCAGGAGGAAGCGATGGCTATCCATCATCTTGCGCCTGAGTTGCTCTCGCGGGAGGTTCGTGTCGCCGTGATTGGGGCCGGGGGAACCGGTTCCCAGATGCTGATGGGTCTGGCCCAGCTGCACACGGCCATGCTCGCGCTGGGCCATCCCGGTGGTCTGGATGTGACCGTCATCGATGCCGATCAAGTGTCGGAAGCCAATGTGGGGCGGCAGATGTTCTATCCGTCCGACGTGGGGTTGCCCAAGGCCACGGTGCTCGTCAATCGCATCAACATGGCGATGGGCACCGGCTGGAAGGCGGAGACAAGGCGAGTGACTGCAGCCGAGAGTTTGCGCACCGATCTGGCGATTGGTTGTGTGGACAATCGTCTGGCGCGCAAAGCAATCCTGGAGTCGGTGGGACGCGCTGGCGGCGGGTATTGGCTCGATCTGGGCAACCGCTTGCATGATGGTCAGGTCATTCTCGGCGTTGTGCCGGCTCGTTGGGCCAAGCCCGATGCGAACCGGCTGCCTCATGCCGGCGATCTTCTCCCGGAGATCGTCGATGAGTCGCAGGAAGCCGAAGATGACACGCCATCCTGCTCGCTGGCCGATGCCCTCGACAAACAGTCGCTTTTCGTCAATCGCGGGGTCTCGCTGTATGCCCTGAATCTGCTGTGGGAGTTGTTCCGCTACGGCCAGATCGCCTATCACGGTGTTTTCGTGAATCTCAAAAATGCCCGGACGACACCGCTTCCCGTCGATCCGGCGGCATGGTCCCGATTCGGCTATCCCAAGCCTGCGCGCCGTCGTAAGCGCAAAGGGCAGGGGAGTTGAGGGTGGGAGCCATTTTCCCGGTGCATGCGCGTTTGCGTGTGCCGGGTTTTCCAGAACGGGTTGTGCATTTCCGTAGCCCGCTGTGGAAAACCCGAGTTTGGCCGTTCCCATATGGGAACGACTGAAAAGCGGTAGCTGGCCGCGCCAAACAAACAGCATTTCTCAACCCTGTGGGGGCTTGCTCCCGACAGGGTCGCTGCCTCCCGATTATTTACTGGAGGCACCATGAAGCACGATGTACGAATGCTGCGCGAAGCGATTCGCGTGGCAAGGGGATGGTCATGATGTTCGATCGCTATCCCCGCTATGAAGGTTTTCGGGATACCCCGAGAAAGCGTTCAGCCGTTTTGCGCAAGCAGAAGGCAGAACGCGAGGCCTTGCCGCTTTTCGCGGATCAGGTCGCGGCATTGCAACCCTCGGTAGATGAAGTCATGACCCGCCGTGCACAGCGTGCCGACGTCGTCGAGGTCGAACGGCGCCAATTCACCGCCAAATGGTGGCGAATCGCCCGGCATACCTATTTCGGTTTGCCGGCGGAGCAGAAAGCCAAAGTTCAGGTCCGCTGGCATCGCTGGTGGGGGCCGCGCAATTCGAGCTGTCTGCTCTACCTGTGTTCGCAAGCCAAGGCGGAACAGCTGTAAATCCATTCGGCCTCACGGCCATCACCCGTCCGGGGACATCGCCCGGAAGGGATAGGTGTCTCCGGCATTCAATTCTGGAGGCATCACATGTCGTATCGCATCGAGTATGACTGGGTGGCAATTCGTCTGCCCAAGGAACGTATCGAATCCGCCTACGAGGACCATTTCATTCTGGCTTCGCTGGGGGGTGACAACAATGTCTATCGGCAGGATGGCAAGCGTCCGCGTCGGTGGTCCTGCATGGCCCTGGGCATGTCCTGGCAGGTCATGCAAACCGTCGTGGAGTTTGCGGCCGCCTGTGAAGGCGGATCGCTCAAGCCGCATGGTCGCTGGATGAAGCCGGAGGCCTACATCGCTCGCCTGCGGCGGGTGGCGGCGGATGCCGTCTCATTGGAGGAAGCCAGAAACCGGGGCGTCCGGGTTTCACTCTGTATCGATATCGACACGCAGAAGATGCGCGATCGCTACGACGCCGAGTGCCTGGCCAAGCTCCGCGAAAACCGGACCGGTCTGGCGCTCAACGGCAGCGGGGACGGTATCGAGCGCTTCATCCTTTCCATCGACGATGACGCCGACTTGTCGGCCTTCGTTCGCTATCACTGGTTGAGTGATTCCAAGTCCCTGTGGCGAAAGATCGAAGTCGGCGGGCGCGGCGAAATGTAGGCAGTCGTCTTTGCATCACCCGGTCGGTTGTCAGGGCTCGCGCCTTCGGCATCCGATCCACCAATGTTTCTCAACCCATCCGGGGACACCCCCCGGAGGGGGAGCGTGTCTCCGGCTTTTCAGGAGACCCGTATGAAACTCAAGAAACTCGCGGAGGTCACGATGTGGCTTCCCGGATTTGCCCCGGACGATCCATTGCCGGAGGCAAGATGCACGGCGGAAATCATCGCCTTTCCCTTGGTCAGCCAAGTACATGACGCGGTACTGATCATCGATGAAGGAAAGTCGAGCGACATCGCAGAACGGGTTGTCGAAGTGGCTGCCGACGTTCCGGCACCCAAGCCACTCCGCTCGGTATGGCCCGCGCTGGATGGCTCTCTGCACGCGATTTTGCGTGGGGAGGTCGGTAAGTTCGAGGCGAACCTGGCAGCGATCGAAGTTTTGTCGTTGCTGGATGCCGAGAACCGATTTCCGACTGACGAAGAGCGATCCATCCTCAATCGGTATACCGGATGGGGCGGGCTTCCCAAAGCGTTCAATCCCGAGCAGGACGATCCATCGTGGCGGGCGAGAGCCGAGTCATTGCCGGATCTGTTGGGCGAGGATTACACGAGCGCCAAGGGGAGTGTGGTCAATGCCCATTACACGGCAGTCTTCGTGATCGATGCGATCTGGGAAGCGGTGCGCCGACTTGGTTTTCGGGGTGGTCGCGTCCTCGATCCCTCGGCAGGTACCGGATATTTCATCGGTGCCATGCCAAAGGAACTGGCCGAAGTATCGGAAATCACGGCCATCGAAATCGACCGTCTGTCGTCGCGGATACTGTCGCGCCTGTATGGGCAACACGGGGTTCGTACCTTGACGGTGGGCTTCGAGAAGGCGCGATTGCCCAAAGACTGGTTCGATCTGGTGATCTCGAATGTTCCCTTCGGGAACTATCAGGTGCCGGATGATCGGAATGTCCCTTATGCAAATTTCCTGATTCACGATTACTTTTTCGGACGTGCCTTGGAAGTGACCCGTCCGGGTGGTCTGGTGGCGTTCATTACGTCGGCCGGAACACTCGACAAGTGGGAAGACCGGGCGCGGCGCTACATGGCCTCCCAGGCAAGGCTGCTGGGGGCGATCCGTCTGCCGTCCGGGACTTTTTCGCAGATCGCCAATACCGACGTCACGACCGATATCGTTTTTCTCCAGAAGTTGGGGGCAGGCGAAAAGGACACTGACGACTGGATCAGCGTGGTCGAAGCGCCCTATGCGATGTGCGATGGCTACCGCCGTTTGTATGTCTCGAACTGGTATGTCCAGAACCCGGAGATGCTGATCGGGCGCATGGGACAAAAGTCGAATGGCTATGGCTTGTCGAATGCCGCCATTTTCGATGGCGATATCGGCACTGCTTTACGGGAACGGATTGCGCGTTTGCCAGAGGGCGTTCATCACCCCCGGGCGGCGAGAAATTCCGAGCCCAGTGGCAAGCCGCAGCGCGACATTCGTGTCGCAGCGCCGGAGTTCGTGAAGCCGGGCGCATTCTGCCTCACCAACGATGGCCGTTTGGCTGTCTCGGAAGGCCAGGAGCTGCTGGTCGTCGAGGGAAGGGTATCGGCAACGGCCGCCAAGCGCATCGTCGGCATGATGGCGATTCGTGATGCGGCGAGGAAGTTGCTGCATGTCCAGCATCTCACGGATGACGATGGCCGTCTTGGCAGTTACCGCACGATGCTCAACATGGCCTATGACGGCTTTGTGGCGCGGCATGGTTACCTGCATGCCAAGGCCAACAAGCTGGCATTCAAGGGAGATCCCGACCTGCCATTGCTGTTGTCTCTGGAGAATTACGATCCGGAGGGCGGCGTGGCGGAAAAGGCCGATGTGTTCTTCCGTCGGACCGTGGGGGTCGTCCGCAAGGTCGACCGCTGCAATACGCCGGAAGAGGCCCTGTTGGTGTCGCTGCATGAGCGCGGATGTGTGGATGTTGCGTTGATGGCATCCCTGCTTGGGCAGGCGTCATCGGCGTTCCTCCCGGACATGGCGGATCGCGGTCTGATCTTCCTGAATCCGGAAACATCGCAGTGGGAAACCGCGGATGCTTACCTGGCCGGGAACGTGCGCAGCAAGCTGGAAATGGCAGAAGCAGCGGGCGGAGAATTTGTTCGCAATGTGGATGCCTTGAAAGCGGTGGTGCCTGCTGATCTGGGGCCGGGAGAAATCGATGCCCGGATCGGATCGACCTGGATACCGGCGAGGGACTATGCCGAATTCCTCGATCAGTTGCTGGAGTGCGAGGGATGCACGGTGGAGTTCTGTGCGGAAGCCGGGGCGTGGAACATCGATGTGCCCTGGCAAGGTGAACGGTCGGTCGCATCGACCCAAACCTTCGGTACCGGACGTATCTCGGCAGGCGAGTTGTTTGTCGTGACGCTGAACCAGATGGTGCCAACGATTCGGGATCGCGATCCGGTGACCGACCGGTACTTCGTGAACACGGAGGAAACCATTGCCGCACGTGAGAAGCAGCAGGCGCTCAAGGAAGCATTTGGTGCCTGGGTGTTTGCCGATGCGAATCGCTGTGAGCGCTTGGTCAGGCTGTACAACGACCAATTCAATTCTGTGCGCTTGCGGGAGTTTGATGGGTCGGGCCTAGCTCTGCCGGGCTTCTCCGAAGTGTTCAACCTTCATCGGCATCAGAAGGACGCCATCTGGCGCATCGTGTCGGGCGGGGTGAATACCTTGCTGGCCCATGTGGTCGGTGCTGGCAAAACCCTGACGATGATCTGTGGCGGTATGGAGTTGAGGCGTCTGGGAATGGCCAGCAAGCCGTGCTATGTGGTGCCAAACCACATGCTGGAGCAGTTTGCAGCGGAGTTTTTACGAGCCTATCCCGGGGCCAACATCCTGATGGCGAGCAAGGACGACCTGGTCGGCGACAAACGCCGGACGCTGTTGTCACGAATCGCCACTGGGGATTGGGATGGCGTGCTGATTACCCATGCCTCTTTCGAGAGGATCAAGATGAGCGACGAGGCCATGACCACGTTCATTGAAGCGCGTGTCTATGAGATCGAGTGTGCCATTCGGGCCTCGAAATCGCAGAAGCGGGGGAATCGGATCGTCAAGGAGCTGGAGCGGGCCAAGAAGAGCTGGCTCGCGCGGTTGGAGAAGCTGGCGGCGAAGTCGAAGAAGGATGACATGCTCACGTTCGAGGAACTGGGCGTCGATTTCCTGTTCATCGACGAGGCGCACTACTTCAAGAACCTCTACCGGTTCACAAAGATGGCACGGGTCGCAGGACTGCCCAATGCCAACTCGGAACGTGCTTTCGATATGTTCGTGAAGACGCGGCATGTGATGGACAAGCATGGCGGCCGGTCGGGGGTGGTGTTCGCAACAGGAACGCCGGTATCGAACTCGATGGCGGAGATGTGGACCATGCAACGCTATCTGCAACCCGCGACGCTGCGGGGGAATCATGTGGCGCAGTTCGATACCTGGGCGGGCAATTTCGGCGAGTCGGTGACGGCCCTGGAGTTGTCGCCCGATGGTGGGGGATACCGCATGAACACGCGGTTTGCCCGCTTCGTGAATCTGCCCGAGCTGATGACGATGTTCCGCGAAGTGGCGGACATTCGAACGGCGGACATGTTGAAGCTACCGGTGCCGCGTTTCCATCTGGAGACGGTGACAGCGAAACCCACGGCGGCCCTGAAGGCGTTTGTGGCAACGCTGGTGGAACGTGCCGAAGCTATTCGCAATGGCACTGTGTCACCCAACGAGGACAACATGCTGGCGGTAACCAACGATGGCCGCAAGGCTGCGCTGGACCTGCGGCTGGTAGTTCCTTGTGCGCCGGAGGCACCGGATGGGAAAGTGAGCCTGTGCGCCGAGCGGATTCATGGCATCTGGCGCGATACGACGGCTTTCCGCGGCACTCAGGCCGTGTTTTGCGATCTGAGTACGCCAACGGACGATGGACGGTTCAGTGTCTATCACGTCATACGGGCGAAGCTCGTGGAGATGGGGGTTCCGGGAACGGAGATCGCCTTCATCCATGACTTCGAGAGCGATACCGCGAAGGCCGAGTTGTTCAAGGCCGTACGGGAAGGGCGGATTCGCGTTTTGTTGGGCAGCACCCTGAAAATGGGGGTGGGCACCAATATCCAGACGCGCCTGGCGGCATTGCATCATCTGGATGCGCCATGGCGTCCGTCCGACGTCGAGCAGCGGGAGGGACGCATCATTCGTCAGGGCAACCTGAATGAGGAGGTGCGTATCGTCCGTTACGTGACGGAGGCCTCGTTCGACGCCTACATCTGGCAGACCCTCGAAACCAAGGCACGCTTCATCGCCCAGGTGATGCGGGGGGATACCGGGATGCGTAGCGCGGAGGATGTGGAGCTGGCGGCGCTGTCCTATGCCGAAGTGAAGGCACTGGCGTCCGGCAATCCGCTGGTCATGGAAAAGGCCGGCATCGATGCCGAGGTCGCCAAGCTGTCCTTGCTCAAATCCCAATGGGACAACCAGCGATGGTCCAACCAGAGGGAGTCGGCCACCTTGCCCGGTCGCATCGAGAAACTCCGGCAACGGATCGAGGCGATCGAAGCGGATATCGCCGATCGGGTGGATGTTCGTGGCCAGCGTTTTTGCATGGTGATCGACGGTCAGCGTTATGTGGATCGTACGGAAGCCGGCAATGCGCTCGTTCGGTACTACGTCGACGCCAAGGCCAGAACCCGGAAGATCGGGAACTGGAAGACTTCTACGGGGGAGATCGTCGTCGGGCAGTTTGCCGGCTTCGATCTGGCGGTGTCGATACCGACGGCGGCAGCCGATGGACCAAGCTTTCTGCTGAAAAAGCGGCGAGCCTACGTGGCACATCATTCCGACAATCCCATCGGGATGGTCAGGGTGATCGAAAACGTGGCCAACGCTCTGGAAGGCAGGCTGGCGGAAGTCCATGAGGATCTGGCACGGGCAGAAAAGCGCCTGGCCGACATCCTCGCCGAGATATCCAAGCCCTTCGACAAGGAGGATCGACTGACGCAATTGCTGGTGCGCCAACGCGAGATCAATGCCAGTCTCGATCTCGACAAGGGCAATGCCGGCGCGATGGAAGCGGAAACCGAAGTCGCGTGAAGGTGTTGTGAGGGTGTGCCGCTGTTGCCCGAATGGGTGACGGCGGACATACCTGTCTTGCACTGCATGGAACTGTTTCAGTGGAAAGCCGAAGTCGAGCCAAAAAGGGCGCATTTCAAAATCCGAGAGGGGGATCGGGTGCGTAGCATCGCATCCAGTTTCCTCCCTCCTGTGTCCACTTACCCGGCGCGCACGCTCTGTGCGCCGGGGCTTTTCAGAACAGGTTCGATGCGCAATTCGAGCCTGCTGTGCAAAGCCTGAACATGGGATTCAGTCTGACGCCGTAAGGCATTGGACGGACGTGTGGTAGCTGGCCACGAGAAAACAAACAGCATTCATCAACCCCGCCGGGGAGCTATTCCCGGACGGGATCGCTCCATGCCGCGCGGAGATTTCCACACGGAGTTTTTACATGGAGGCATCGACAATGAAGCACGAGTACGAGACGCAGCAAGTCAAGGAAGATGCGCGAGGTCGCTGGGAGCGGGTTCTGCTTGCTCTCGCGTCACCGCTGAAAGCCGCACTGGAACGGACAGGCAAGCATGTGCCTTGTCCGGTTCACGGCGGTCGGGATGGCTTTCGCCTGTTTCGGGATGTCGCCGATACGGGGGGAGGCATTTGCAATACCTGCGGCAGTTTTGCCAACGGGTTTGCGCTGCTGATGTGGATCAATGGATGGGATTTTGGCCAGACGATCCGCGAAGTGGCTGAACAGGTCGGCAGCCGGTCGCGCAGTGCCAAATCGGCGGCGGATAAATCCGAGGATGAGATGCGTCGGGAGCAGCTGAATCGCACCTGGCGGGAGTCTGTGGCCTTGTCCCATCCGAGCGCCGAGCCGGCACGGTTATATTTGGCTCGTCGCGGTCTGTCGGTCAAGGTGCCTGAGACGCTGCGGTTTCATGCAGCACTCGGATACTACGAGGACAACCGGCGACTTGCTGATTACCCGACCCTGATTGCGCAAGTGACGGGGCAAGGTGGCGATGCAGTCACCATCCACCGAACCTATCTCACCCCCGAGGGCCGTAAGGCGCCGGTCGATTCCCCCAAGAAGCTGATGCGCCATCCCTTGGCGCGTCAAATGACCGGGGGCGCCATTCGGCTGGTGCCGGCGAATCATCGCCTGGCAGTCACCGAGGGGATCGAGACGGCACTTGCCGTCACCGAGGCCACGGGCATTCCCGCCTGGGCTACTGGTAACGCGCATCTGCTGGCGACTTTCCAGCCACCGGCCGGCATCGACCAGATTCTGGTCTTTGCCGACAAGGACCGGCCCTCACGCCAACATCCGTCCGGACACGGGCAGGAAGCGGCGCGTGAGCTGGTCAAACGGCTGTGGTCCCTGGGTATCCGTGCCGGCGCCATTGCACCGGCCATGGAGATCCCCGAAGGCAAGAAGGGAATCGACTGGCTGGACGTGTTCGTTCTTGAGGGTAAAGCGGGATTTCCCGCCTTGGTCAGCGTGGAGCAAGCGCTGCATCAAGCCGCCTAGGAGAGCGGTCATGTACGGCGTTATCGATTTCAGTCTGATCGACACCATGCCGGGTGGGCAGGGCGCGTTTGCTCCGCCGGCAGGATGGCAAGGCGATTATCGGCAATTCCTGCGCACGCGCTTCGACTCCGATTGCGGTGCGCGTCAGCACATTGCTGTGGTCGGAAGGCGACTCTTCATCAAGATCGAAGGCAAGCCCAGCGAATTCCTTGGGCCGCATGCAGTCGAGGCCAAAGAGTTTGCCCTGTCGGTGTGGTCGGCAAGAAGGAAGTAGCAGAACCGGAAGTCCATCGGATTTTCCATCAGTCATCCGGCTTCGACCGGAAATTTCATCCCACGGGGAACGCATTGCTCCCCAACGGGGACGGTGCCTCCCCATTTTTCTTTGGAGGCATCATGCATGACAAGTTTGCACCCCTGCTCACGCAGGCGCTCTCGGAGCCCGGAATCGTCAGTGCCGCTTATGGCCGGTTCCATCGCTTCAGCATCGGCAACCAGATTCTGGCAGCCATTCAGTTGCAAGAGCGCGAGCTCCCCATGGCGCCGATCGCCAGTTTCCTCCGATGGAAGGAACTGGGACGCTCCGTCACCAAGGGCCAGAAGGCGTTGTCGCTCTGGATGCCGATCACGGTCAAGCGCCGTGAACCGGAGTCCGACGACGAATCGATGGAAGAAAACAGTCGGTTGCTGACGCTATTCAGGCTGGCACCACGCTGGTTCAGCCTGGATCAGACCGAAGGCGAGGACTACGTCGAAGCCATCGAATCGCCCCAGTGGAATGCCGAAGCTGCCTTGGCGGAACTCGGTATCTCGCAGGAGCCATTCGAGTTCATGGATGGGAATGTGCAGGGCTATGCGGTCAAACGGCGAATTGCCGTGAGTCCGATCGCCGAGTATCCGCACAAGACCCGGTTTCACGAAATGGCGCATGTGGTGCTTGGCCATACCGAAGAAGGCGATTGCCATGACGCCGCGACGATCCCGAGAAGTATTCAGGAGGTCGAGGCAGAGGGCGTGGCCTTCCTGCTGTGTTCCATCCTCGAACTGCCCGGACGCGATGAGTCGCGAGGCTACATCCAGTCCTGGCTCGATGGCGATGTATTGCCGGAGAAGTCGGCGCAGCGGATTTTCAGCGCAAGCCAGAAGATCCTTGCTGCGGGAAAAACCGCTGACGAAGCGGGCGTGTTGCAGTAATCCAAATCCATTCATTTCACCCTATGGGGCGACTCATCGCCCTTTGGGGGAGGGGCCGTCCTGCAATACTTTGGAGGCACCCAAGATGATGAATCAAACCAACCGTGAGCTACTGGACATCCTGCTCGGATCGTCGGCGGCCAATTGTCTCAATCGTTCGCTGGCTGAGCTGTTTGGCCTGCGGCGAAATTTTCCGGCAACCGTTCCAGGTATTGCTGAGGAGATTCCGGCGTATGCCGTTTCCGACCGGCTGCTTGCGGCGCGGGAACTGCTGCGACGTGCGCTGGAGGAAACTTTAACGGACCCTTCGGACTCTCTGGCATCTCCCGATGCCGTGAAAAGCTACTTGAGATTGTTTCTAGGAGGTCAGGAGTATGAGAGCTTCGTGGCGCTGTGGCTCGATGCCCAGAACCGGTTGATCGCCGGCATGGAGATGTTTCGCGGTACGACCACGCAAACATCGGTGTATCCACGCGAAATGGTGCGTGTTGGTTTGAAGCTGAATGCGTCGGCGGTGATCGTTGCACATAACCACCCTAGTGGTAGCGCGGAGCCATCACGAGCCGACGAGATGCTGACACAGCAGCTTCGTCAGGCGCTTGCGCTGGTTGACGTTAAGGTGCTCGATCACTTCATTGTGACCGATGCCTCGGTCATGTCCTTTGCAGAACGGGGACTGATTTAACAATTTGGCCCCGCATACCAATTGGTGTGCGGGGTCATTTTATTGGTAATAGCGTATTACATATTAGATGCGCTATCGTAATGGCTAACGAATTCGGCCAGAAAAAATCACCGTTCCCATTAGGATGATCTCCGATGTGAGCGGTAGGATTGGGTTGGGCCAACACGGGTTCAGTGTCTTGAGAAACTGGCCTTCCGGCGTCTCTACGAATCGCCTGAATAGTCCGCCTTTCGGGCTGACTGCGACAACATCGCAACCGTGCGTGAGTTTCACGGCCGGATCAACAAAAATCACTTCACCTTCCCGATAGCCGTCTTCACCCACCATGGCTTCCCCAATTACCGGCAGAGCGAAGCACATATCGCTATGGGGTATCGGGCAAATCAAAGCTTGGCCCGGCGGCATATCGCCCGAGTACGGGACGTGGGTCAGCGTTTCCCAGCGTCCGATGGGTACTGCACCCTTGTCAAACAAGCGTACTGAAATGGGGTCTTGCCCCGTGAGTTGCTCGGGTGTGACGCCCAGCACGCCGCTAATTTTCTCCAAAGTTTCGCGGCGAGGTTTCTTGGCCTTGTTGCGTTCCTTGAGGATGCGATTGATCGCGGGCTGGGAGACTCCGGAGCGGTGCGCTAAGTCAGTCTGATTCAGGCTGTGCTTGTCCATCAGCGCTTCCAGAATCTCTGCGACGGGGTTTTGTCCAAGGAAGGTTGCCTCCATAGCGGTCGTCATAATTTATTCCTTGTGGCAGTTACATTTAGGGTAATTGTAATATAAAATGCGCACTCGTGACCATTCATTGGAATTTATATTATGGAACAGCGCGACATTCTCAAAATCAACCGGCAGCTTCTCCTTCTGACCCGTCAAATGGCCAACGACAGCGATGCCGCCGAATTGATGACAGGTCTATCAAAGCCCGTCATCGACAAGATTGCCACCTTGGATATGGAAGAGATCGAAGAGTTGGCTGAGACAGTCGGTGTCTCGCTCTATACCTTGCGGTTCTCCGATTCGGTATTCACCCGGTTATTGCAACTGCCACGAGATGCTCGAAGTACGTACGCCGAGGCAACGCTGGCAGGCAATAGTCGTGGCGGCGCTACTTTCCCCTGAGGAGTTGGAAAATCATCGGATAGCCCACGAGCTGGTCAGACTGAAGCTCAGGCTACCGATCGTGAATCATCTGACCCAGATTCATATCAAGCCACTCCGACTTCGCTGGCGCGTGATTCATGCCGAAAGTCCGCCGAATGGCAGGCTCCCCGAGTCGGTTCGACCTTTCATCATCGATGCCCTCTCGGCGGCAGAGCTGGCGAGTTTCGTCGCAGTGTATCAACGCCTTGGTGGCGCTGATGACAGCAGGGTTTCTGCCCCGATGCTGTTACGGGCGAGGGAAATACATCGGCGGATGGCGCATCGGGAACTCGATATCAATGCCGCCTATTTCGCCGTGCGAGACGTTCGCGCCAAGATCGTCGAGTGGCGGAGATGTGGTCGCTGCCAGACCTACTACATCTTCGACATAAACGAATTCCACGCCCGATCCTGCCCATACTGCGAGTTAAGCAGCAGAGGATGATCAGGGCATAAATCGGTACCAGAGCGGCGAATTACAAACTGCCCTTGAGCCGTTGTATCAGCTTGGTCGCCGTTGCCCTTTGATCCGGCTTTGACACGTCCTCGGTTGCTGGAGATTCTCGGACCGACGGTGGTGGCAGTCTTTGTACATCTCTGAGACCAAGCAAAGCCAGTATCCGAAGTCGCTCGGCCCGGTCTCGGAGTTGAACATTCGATAGATCCGCAACAAGTTCCGGGTAAATGCTGGTCGGGATTTTGACGACGACCCTGATCGAGGACATCTCAAGCTCCTATCCGCCAGAAACCGCGGGCATTGGCAAAGACCGGCAGATCGGATGTGGAGACCTTGAGGTTCGGAAATGCTTCTTTCACCGATGGCTCAAAGAATCCTGCGCCGCCACCAACCAACAGTACGATGTCGGCACCTGCATTTTCTTTGCGCAGAGATTCTCTTAGCCGTGTGGCCACAATCGGCCCTACTTTGTCGGCAGCTTTTTTGAGGTAGGAGGCGAAATCGATTCGCTCTCCAAACAATCGAACCTCAGTCTGATTCTGCCTGATGGCGTTTTCAAGCCGCTCGCGTCCGATGTTTCCCCCGAAGTCATTGGCGACCAGCTTCGCCGCTTCATCCAGGATGACGGAAGATGCTTCGAGACTGGTGCCGCAGGATTGGCGACGCAGCTCTCCATGGCTGATCAGCACCCAATCAACTGAAAAGAAACCTGGGTCGACCACCAGGACTCGCGACTCTTCAAACTCGGAGGCGTCGGTCAAGTTCCAGACATGATCGACAAATCCTCCGACCGGCTGCGGCACTACTTTGACTTGTTGGACGGTGATCCGTCGCCGTGGGGTGACCTGGTGTTCTCCCTGCATCTGCGATTGAAGCCGTTCGCGGAGGTCCGGGTTCAAGTATTGATTGACGGGTAGGCCAGTGACGAGCACGTCTACCTGATCGAGTTCCGAAAGCAGCAATCCGGCATGGAAGAGCGCGCGATACGACTCTGTCGATGGGTAATCCTCATGAAGTTCGCGACTCCACAATTCGGCACGGTCCGGCGATAGTCCTGCAACGAACGGGTTGCCGTTGACCATCACGCGCAGAAAGTCATCTTCTGCCTTGCCGGAAATTTTCTCTCCCAAGCGGTCCGCTGGTGCCGCGCCGGCAGGGCGCAACAGAACTTGTGGATTGTGGCCCGCCTTGCCAAACGCCAGCTTGAGATTGGAATAGCCAATGTCGATTCCGAGCACATTCATTTCAGGTTCTCTCCCGTAGCACTTCAGTGACTGTCATGCCCGACATCGGGTCATGAGACCTGGCAGTAGCACTGCAGGGCACCCCGCGACAGAACGTAATGTCTGGGATTGCGAGAGTGCATATCGCGAGAGCACCGCCAGAGCACCTGATCCTATGGCGCGCCCCGTGGTTGCGGATTTTGAAATGCGCCCAAAAAGGTCACATTTCGAGCGCGCAGGGACACGGATGCTTTCTACGATGGCGTCCGTTGAATCCGGAACAACAGGGGTTCCAGCGTCATAGCTGGGCTTGCTGTGGTTTCACTGGTACGACGGGTGCAAACGAACGTCAGATTGCCCCGAATGCCGGGTCGGGCCTACTTTCAGATGGATTCAACGGGCGATCCAATTCTCAGCGTGGCTGAGAAACAGGTCGAAAGCCCCGCTGTGGATTGTGCGGGGGATGCAACCGGAGCTTAAAGCTTGGAGAGATGGTATGGATGAACGACTCGGGCAGGTTCGAACGATACTCAAAAACTACATTGGTGATCTGTTCGATCAGGCCTCCAACACGGCGGTCAGATTTGAGCTCTTTACTGTCGAGGGGAATTCCCTCCGTAAGGGCTGGGACGACCAGAATACCCTGAAATATCGCGTTCGGCATGAGAAGAATACGCTCATGCTGGAATGGTATCAACGGGTATGGAAGCGCGACGCCAAGGGCAATCGGACCACAGAGCATCATTACATTCGCAAGCGCAACAAGAACAAGCGCGGCACCGATCTTGTGTATAGCTATGACATGGGCGACCTGTTCAAGTTCGCACCTGAGTGGAGTCGTGAGCGGGTTGTGGAGGCGGAGACCGAGGCGGCATCCCTCCGCCGTCAGGCTCATTACTGTTCTTCGATGCTGGTGATCCTTGGGCGAATGGAGCGCTATTTGGCCGACTGTGCCGGAGAGTCGCTGCCAGAGGAGGACGCAGCATGAACATGCCGCCGCGGTATCTCGTGACCGACACGTTCGACTTGCGCATGCTGGCATCGTTGACTGTTGGCATCACGCTGAAAGAGCTGTCGCTGAGCGATGTTTGCGATCTGATCGAGCGGGCGGAACAGGAACAACGCATGGGCCTTCATGGCGGCTGGGCAGATGGTCTCAAGCATCCGCTCGCCACCGCGTTGGTACCCAACGGACCAATCCTGCTGGTAGCAAATCAAGTACAGACAGCACAGGGGGACGTCATGAAGTGGGTTCAGGTGGAAATAGTCGATTGAGATTTCCTTGGACTCCGGTGCTGACCGGATTCCAACCCTATTTCAAATTGCGGCCAGGAAGGGCGCATTTCGGCCGCCGGTGAGTTTTTCGTCCTGCTAAAAGCGTGGGAATGATTTTCGATGCAATTCTTCCCACGGCCGTTTTCGATTTCTGCTGCATGAGGATTCGCCAACCCTTGCGAGCCGTTGCATTGCCATGACAGGCTCGGAACGAGTCCATAAATTGATCGGACTTGCCTCCGATATTGCCGCCGGCGAGAACGATGCCGAGTCCATCGGATTCCTGGGGCAGGCGTTGGTGCAGACAACCTTGCCGCATAGCGATCCTGGCGTTCCGTACTTCGAACGCTCCAGCGGAGCCGTGTCGCTCTCGATCATCGCCAATCCGAAATTCGGATTGCCTTTCGGCACCGTCCCGCGGCTATTGCTTGCATGGATATGTACCGAAGCAGTACGTACCAAGTCGCCCACACTGGGGCTTGGCCGGAGTCAGAACGAATTCCTCAGAAAACTCGGAATGCGCACGGACGGCAGGGACTGTCTGCGCCTGCGGACGCAATCGCTGAAACTGTTTTCGTCGATGCTGTCCATCACTTACCAAATCGAAGGACGGTACGGGCTCAAGAACATGCCTATCGCCGACGAGGCCTTTGTGCTGTGGGATCCTCACCGACCGGATGATCGGATGCTCTGGGAAAGCAGCCTCAGACTGTCCAATACCTTCTTCAAGAACATTACCGACTCTCCCGTACCGATCGACATGCGCGTGCTGCGGGCGCTGTCGAAATCGCCGTTGGCAATGGATATCTATTCCTGGCTGGTCTATCGAATATTTCTGTTGCGCGTGAAAAACCGACCTGGCGTGATGATTCCGTGGGCAGCCTTGAAGCTTCAATTCGGTGCGGACTACGGCGATAGTCCGCGAGGCCTGATCGATTTCAAGAAGCGGTTTCTTCTTCGCTTGAAAGAAGCTCAGTTGTTCTACCCAGAAGCCAATGCCACGCCGCAGGACGCTGGCCTGTTTGTGGGTGCAAGCCGATTGCATACCCGGCATACCGGTTCCGCCAAACTATCCAGACTCTGACGACGGGTTTTCGGTGTAGTCCTGCTGAGAATCGGGGGGGCTTTTTCCCGTGTCGGTCTTTTATGATTTTTTCCACAGAAAAAGGGGTGCTCTACTTGCAATCTACTTGTAAACCTACAAGCAACTACTTGAAGCAGGCTGTATGCCTTGTCCCATAAGGGATCCCCGCCGATGGCCGGGACAGTTGTCACGTAATTCGGGGACAGTTGTCACATGGTCGCGGGACAGATTTCACGTGGGCAAAATTTCGTGGCGCCGGAGATCCCCCAGTCTGTCGACGATCCAGCTGAATTCTGCGGTGAGACAGATTTCACGTGGATAACTTCTCCATCGGCAGGCGACCTGTGGATAACCTGTATTCGAAATGTGACCGATTTGGATCGATTTCGGATGTTGCATATTTTTGGAAATCCGTAAGATGAATTTCAGGCGGTAGGTTTCCACCTCGACAGACATCGGGGATATCCGCCCGAGGTCGGCCGGCGGTGCCTCGCAATCAACACCGGCAATGCGAGGACTTGACCGCACGCTATACGGTGCCTCCATCGGGTCTGATCGCATCGATTGCCCCACGATACGGGGCTTAACGAATTCTAAGCAAGGGGATCATGATGAGTCTGACGAAACCGGGGTTGATGGCAACACTGTGTTGGCATGGGTGGAATCTTCTGCGACTGCGCGGCGACTGGAAGTCGATGCCAGATTCCAGGAGTTTTCTCGGTATTGTGTTGATCCTGGTATTCCTTGGCGGGATGGCAGAGCAGTTTGCGCGCGGACATGAGCTCTTGACCGCTGTCGTTGTTACCGTTTCCTGGCTTGTGATTCTCCTTTGGTCGTCGCGGCAAGCCGGCACAATCAACCGGCGTTTGGCGTTCGCACTGGGTCTCCTTTCGATCATGGTCCAGATGGGATTGATCCTGTCGACCTGGATGCCGGCGGCAGAATGGCCGGTAGCAATTTGGTCGGGAATTGCGGTCATGCACCTACTTTCCCAAGCGTCCCAAGACGGCGCGGGAGCATGGCGCTGAACGGGAAGGGTCCAAAACAATGGCCAATGCATCCTCACCCTACCAGTTTGAAGTCCCATGGCGTCCGAACTTCGAAGCGCGCATGGCGGTAGTCTGGACTGTTGGCGCAGTTTCGATTTTTCTCTTGACCACTGTGGCGCCGATCTTCCGGGGTTTTGGTGTCGTGCTTGGAATCGGCTGTGTAGCCGGTGCAGCGGTGCGCAGTTTTCAGGCCTATCGCCGGAATGTCGAAGATCGACGTCTCAAATTCTTCGGTAAGGAATTTATCGATCTGGAAGCCTTGCGGTGCAAATCTCGGCAGGCCATCGCATCGAAGTCGTATTGGTTGGGGCGTGGTTTTCCCTGGACCGATATCGAAGCGACCAAACTGCACACCTTGATGTCGATGGGTGTGGTTCGCACCCTTGGAACGGCTGCTCAGCACGCAGAAGGTTCCTACTGGGTTCATGGTCTTGCCCCCGAAAAGGATATTTATTCCGAGTTGGCAAACCTGGTGGGCCATAGCCTGATCGTTGGTAGCACTCGGGTCGGCAAGACTCGCCTGTTCGACATTTTGATCGCCCAGGCAATCTTTCGCGGTGAAACCGTGATCATCATCGATCCCAAAGGGGATCATGGTCTCGCCCAGAATGCACGTGCTGCCTGTGATGCCAGTGGAGAGGGTGATCGCTTCGTCTATTTCCATCCGGCACACCCGGACCGATCGGCGTGCATTGACCCGCTGCGCAACTGGAACCGCAAGACTGAGCTGGCCAGCCGCGTCGCCGCATTGATTCCTTCGGAAACAGGCGCCGATCCCTTCACTGCATTCGGCTGGAAGGTGTTGAACGACATCACTAACGGCATGATAGCCACTGGCCATCGTCCCAATCTGGTCCAGCTTCGGCGCTACGTGGAAGGTGGGCCGGAAAGTCTTCTGCAACGAGCGCTGAAAGTCCACTTTGTCGCGCATGTTCGCGACTGGGAGACACGTGCCTCGTCCTACATTCGGAAGAACAAGGACCGCTTGCTCCAGGCCTATGTGGCCTTCTACCAAGAGGTTGCCATCCATGAAGCCCAGTCGGTTGACCTGGACGGCCTGATTTCGACCTACGAGCACAACCGGGATCACTTTCAAAAGATGGTGGCATCCTTGATCCCGATTCTCTCAATGCTTACCAGTGATCCGCTGCAGGAGCTGCTGTCGCCGGACTTCGAGCCTGGTCATGAACGCCTTGTGACCGACATGTCCAAGATAATTCGCGGCAACAAGGTGGTCTATATCGGTCTCGACTCTCTGGCGGACTCAACGGTTGGTAGCGCCATCGGTTCCATCATGCTGGCTGATCTTGCCGCTGTGGCGGGGGATCGCTACAACTATGGGATTGATACCCTGACGCCGGTGAATCTCTTCATCGACGAGGCGGCCGAGGTTCTCAATCAGCCGGCGATCCAGCTCATGAACAAGGGCGGAGGCGCAGATTTTCGAGTAACGATAGCGACGCAGACCTTTGCTGACTTTGCCAGCCGCCTCGGTGATGAGAACAAGGCTCGCCAGGTATTGGCCAACACCAACAACAAGATCGCCTTGCGGGTACTCGATTCAGAGACGCAAAAGTACATCGCCGAAGGCATGCCACAGACCAAGGTGCGGTCGATGGCGCTACGCTACGGTCACAATGTGGACACGCGTATTCACGACGAATACAGCGCGTCGTATCAGGAGCAGATTCTCGAAGAGGAGGCCGACTTGTTTCCCGCGGCCATGCTGGGGGAGTTGCCGCCCTTGCATTTCATTGCTCGATTGTCGGGTGGTCGAACCTTGAAGGGGCGTATCCCGATTCTGGTTACGGAGCGGTAATGGCTCAGAGAAATGACTCCGGGGTTGCTACGGTACTGGCTATTGGCGTTTTCATTGCCGTCGTGGCAACGTGGGTTTTCATACCTCCCGCAGTGATTCGATCAGCCTGGATGACTGAGCGTGGCGAGGTCTATGCCATTGCAGGTGAAGGTGAGCACGTGGTCTATGGTCAGGCTGTCCGTGGCCTTAAAGATTCGATGGTGAAGGACTTCAAGGGTTTTCTGGCTGAGGCAGAATCCATAGGGCAAGGCCCCTTGGGGAACGCGAGTCTCAGTCAATGGATGCGTTCGCGTATCGAGGCGACCTGGTTATGGATAGGTCTTCTGGTGTATCGGTTGCATGTGCTGATCGGGTGGCTTGTTCCAGGTATTCCGCTTGCCCTCGTTGCCTATCTGGACGGACATTACATTCGGGAGATACGCAAGTTCTCCTTTGTTGCCCAAAGCCCAATCCGACACAAATTGGGGATTCGTGTCATGTGGGTAGCGCTGGTGGGGCTCTCCTGTTGGCTGTTGATGCCGATCCCGCTCCCCGCCCTGATTGCCCCGGTACTGACGGTGTCTCTGTCTTATTCGCTCTGGCTGTGGGTGAGCAATCTACAGAAGCGATTGTGAATCGATGACGAGCTGCTAACGCCGATTTGCTTCACTACGATTATTCAACGGTCGTTGACTTTCGAAATGCGTCCATAAAGGTCACATTTCGGCCGCGCAGGCAGCTGATGGCTCCCTACCATGCGGGCCATGAATCGCATTCTGGTCGCAGCCCACTTTCTGCTGTTTTCGCTTTCGAGCCAAGCCCATTGCTTTGAACAGGCCGGGGCGCGCTACGGCGTTGCTCCAGCGTTGCTGGAAGCCATCTCGACCGTCGAGTCCGGCGGAAATCCGCAGGCCCGAAATGTGAACCGGGACGGCAGTGAAGATCTCGGTCACATGCAAATCAACAGTCGATGGCTGGAGACTCTTGCCGCCTTCGGAATCGATCGACAGAAGCTGCTTGATCCCTGCCTCAACACTCATGTTGGCGCCTGGATACTTGCGCAGAACATTCGCCGGCATGGATACGGTTGGGAGGCAGTAGGTGCCTATAACGCACGCTCACCGGCCAAGCGTAACGCCTATTCCCACCGGGTAGCTGCCCGACTCAATTCATGGCGATCCTGATGCGCATGCTGGGCATCGGATCGGTATTCGTTCTGGCGGGCTGTAGTACCGCACCCGAACTTCCGGTATCTGACCAGATCCGTCATGACATTGGCTGGATAGATCGCCAATTCGCGACGTGCGCGGGGGCGAGTTGTCCTCGTCCCACGCAAAAGACTTTGGCCGTCATCGAGCGATCCAGAAATGCGATCAGCGTCTCGCCGCAACCACTACTTGATCCGGCACTTTCGTCGCCGCTGACAAGTGAGCAGACCGATGAGCATGTCATCCACTTCGATTTTGGAAAGAGTCATCTGACCGAGGCAGGGGCAAGGAAGATGAATGCTCTTCTGCCTGATGCAAATAAGTCGATCCGTATCGAAGTCGTCGGTCGCACCGATGATGTTGGCACCCGAGCGTTCAATGATCGTCTGGCGAGGCAACGTGCCGACACCGTCAGGGATTGGCTTGTCCGACACGGGATTTCGGTACCGGTCAAGGTGGAAGCTACGGGCATGTGTTGCTACGTCGACAGTTCTCGTACCGAAGCCGCCCGCCGTCAGAACCGGCGCGCGGAAATCCGTTTGGTGCATCTCGTTGCAAAGCGGGATGCGGTCAGCAGCAGTAACAGCAAGGGAGTGCAATGAAGTGAAGTTACCTCGTACCCGCGGATTTATCCGCGACATCGCCATCGCCGGCGGATTCATCGCCATCGGCATCCTCGCGCCAGGCTCGCCGATCGAGAACGGGTTTGAAGCCCATCTGGGTGGTATTTCGGTGGGGTTGGGCCTCGGCTGGCTCATCAAGTGTTTTATCGATCTTCAAGGGGCAAGTTATGCAAAGCAGTCGTAATGCGTTGAAGGGCGCGCTCGCGCTCATGTTGCTGGTCGCGGCTACAGGCGCCATCGCGGGTACCACCGGAACGGAATTCCAGAGCCTCTACACCTGGCTCACCGGCCTCGTCCAAGGCTACTTCGGAAAGGCCGCCGCAGTCGCCGCTATCGGTCTTGGTGCACTGTTTTCCCTGGCGCGGCTGAATCCGATCGCCATCCTGTCGGGCATCGGTTTCGCGGTGTTCCTTCAGTATGCCCCGACGATCGCTTCGGGCATCCTGACCGCGACGATCTGAGGTCGCCCCCGGCATGGACGAGATCGGCTACATCCCCAAGTCCCTGGAAGCGCAGGAGCGCTTCCTGTGGTGGGATTTCGACCAGGCGATCCTGTTCCTGCTGGTCATGGGCATGGGCGTCGTTTCCGGGGCGATGGTGGCCGGGATGCTCTTCGGTGGCGTGGTCGCTTGGCAATACGGCCGCATCAAGACGGGCAAGCATCCGAAGTTCGCGCTGCATGCCCTGTATTGGTGGCTGCCCAGTTGGATCGTGATCCGAGCCCGAGCGACACCGCCATCGCACTATCGGTTCTTTCTGGGCTGACCCATGAAGTTCAGTAAATTCACCGCCGAGCGGGACAACCAGCGCAACGAGATCTTGTTCATGAGAATCGCGCTCGTCGGCCTGGTTCTGGCGCTGCTGGCGAACGCAGGGGCTTCGCTTACCGTGGCCGGTTCGGAACGAACGATTCTCGTCCCCCCTGAAATCCACCAATCCTTCTGGGTGAGCGGGCAGAAGGTTTCCGGGGAATACCTGAAGGAAATGGCGTACTGGTATGCCGGGCTCGCGCTGAATATCACGCCCCACGTTGCCGACTTCCAGAAGGACCAGTTCCTCAAGTACACCGCTCCCAGTGACTACGGCCGGCTACAAGCCGAGTTTGGCGCACGGGGGGACTTCATCCGCAAGAACAACGCTTCGACCCAGTTTTCCACGCAGGCCATGACGGTTGACGAGTCGGCCATGAAAGTGGCGCTCTCTGGTGTGTTGCAAACCTGGGTTAGCGACAAGAAAGCCGCCGAGAAGCAGACGACCTATGTCGTCGGCTTTCGGTACCTCAACGGGAGACTCCATGTATCCGAGTTCAAGGAAACCAGCGACCAGGATCCCTTCGGGGCCGCAAGCGCTGCCACCAATGCGCAAGCCGCTGTTACTGGCACTGTTTCTCGCTAGCGCCAGCTTGGCGGCGTTCGCGGGTCAAACCCTGGAAGGCAGCCAGGATGACGGGCTTATCGCCACGATGTCGCGCAGCGAACCGAACCTGATCCGTGTCGAGGGGCGGAAGATTCGACGCATCCAAGGGGTCGAGGGCGAATTCCAGGTGACGCCGGACAAGGACAGCGGCGTGGCCTATGTGAAGCCGGCTGCGGAGAAGTCATTTCTGACGCTGTTTGTCGCCGACGATGCCGGACGGCACTGGAAGCTGAATGTCAAAGTGGCCGATGTTCCGGCCGAGACCATCGTGATCCGTGATCGCAGTCGGCTGCGTCAGGAGCCGAAAGCGTTTGGCGCCGATGAATCACGCAATGCCGCCATTCGTCGCGTCATGCTGGCCTTGGTGCGCGATGCGGAACCGGAAGACATGAGCGCGAAGGATGCCTTGGACATTGTGCCGCTCTGGAACGAGGCACGCTTTGTCCTGGTGAGAACGCTGGAAGGCGCGCTGGTCGGCGAGAAGTACCAGCTGACCAATGTTTCCAAGCAACGGATGGTCATCGACGAGCGCGAACTTTATCGCCGTGGCGTTCTCGCGGTGATGGTCGAGACGCTGGAGCTGGAGCCTGGCGAATCGACTCAGGTCATGGTGGTGCTGGAGGGACGCAATGGCTAATCCGCCGCCATCCAGGATCGCCGGGGCCATTTCCCGTCTGTCGCCGAAGCATCGGCAATACCTGATCCTCGGGTTGGGAATCGGCGCTTTCCTGCTGCTGGTGTTTGGCGGTGTAGCCATCTGGGATAAACCGGTACAGCTACCCCAGGGAAGCAACCCGTCACGACCGCAACCGATGCCGATTGCCACTCCGGGGGCTCAAGCGGACCCCAGGGATATCTGGATGAGCAAGAGCGCCGAACAGATGCGGCAAATGGAGGACATGATCCAAGGCTTGCGCCAGCAGGTCGATACGCTCGACAAAAAACCTGCGTCAGTTTTGCCACCGGCACTGACGTTGCCGCCACCGCCAGCTCCTATGCCGGTACAGGCGCCCATGCCTCCGCTGCCGCCGCCACTCGTGCAGACTGCGCTGAATGGCACGAAGGAGGATCGCACCATGGAGCCGCCACCGCCGCCACGGCCACCGGGGATAGCTTCCTTCGAAGTGAGCGATGCACGCGTGGCGGCTCAGGAATCTGCAGTCAAGCCGGACGCCAAACGCGACGCACTCAGTTATGTGCCTTCGGGGTCATTCTTTCGGGCAGCGCTGCTCGGCGGACTGGATGCGCCGACCGGCGGACAGGCGCAGAGCAATCCCCATCCGATCCTGATGCGGGTTCAGGACAACGCCTTCCTGCCCAATCGCTACCGCTTCAAGATCAAGGAGTGCCTGGTGCTGGGCGCGAGCCATGGCGACATCAGCTCGGAGCGGGCCTATATCCGGCTCGAATCGCTCTCCTGCGTTCGCCACGACGGCAAGGCCGTCGATGTTCCGGTGAAAGGCTACGTTGTCGGCGAAGACGGCAAAGCCGGGATGCGCGGCCGCCTGGTGAGCAAGCAAGGACAGGTGCTGGCCAATGCGCTGGTTGCCGGCATCGGCGCCGGCATTGGGCAGGCTTTTCAGCAAAGCGCGACCACGGTTTCGACCAATCCGCTGGGTTCCGTCGGCACTGTCGATCCGGGCAAACAGTTCCAGGCTGGCATCGGTACCGGAGTCGGCAAGGCGCTGGACCGCCTGTCCCAGTACTACATCACGCTGGCCGAAAAGATGTTCCCGATCATCGAAGTCGATGCCGGGCGCACCGTGGATGTGGTGTTCACCAAAGGCTTCTCCCTCGAAACCGAATCGGCAGGCGGAGCTCCCGATACCTACACCGATATCTGGCGGCGCGGCAGGGAAATCCAGAAAAAGCCGCTTGAACCCTACCAAGCCAATTGACCTCGAACAGGAGTACGACTACATGAGCATCAAATTACCCATGGCCGTGCTCGGCCTCATTCTTGCCGTCGCCGGCTCGACCACCGTGGCGGCCGATGAGTCTGCCGAGGCACTGTCGATCCGTCTCAAGGAGATGTATCCGGCCACCAAGATTGAAAGGGTGCAGCGCTCTGAAATCCCGTCGTTGTTTGAGGTCGTGATGGGTAAGAATGCCGCATATACCGATGCGACCGGGCGCTATTTCGTTTTCGGGCACCTGTTCGACATGAAGGAACAGCGCGACCTGACCGCCGAGCGGGTGGAGAAGGCAGCTCGGGTTGCCTTTGGTGAATTGCCGCTGGCAGATGCCATCAAAATCGTGCGCGGCAAGGGCGAACGGGTGCTGGCGGTATTTTCAGATCCGGATTGCCCGTATTGCCGACGCCTGGAATCGGAACTCGACAAGCTCGACAACATCACGCTCTACACCTTCCCATTTCCTCTTGACGGGTTACACCCCGAGGCCAGGGACAAGTCGATCGCCGTCTGGTGTGCGGCGAATCGTGCGCAGGCGTGGGCGGAGTTGATGAAATCGGGCAAGGTGCCGTCCAGCCGCAAGTGCGATCATCCGATCGAACGGAATATCCAACTCGGCCAGCGTCTGGGCATTCAGGGAACGCCGACCCTGCTGTCGGCCGACGGTCGCACCCTGCCGGGCGCGGCACCCAAGGAGCGTATCGAGCAGTGGCTGCTGGAGGCTGGGCGATGAGCGTCGGCCAGACGCTGCTCGTCCCGCTCATGCTCGGGCTGGCCGGCTGTGCCAGCATGACCGGCCTGGATGGACAGGGGGGCTTTTCCTGCAAGGCGCCGGACGGGATTTCCTGCGCCTCGTTGTCAGGCGTCTATGCCAATGCTGTGCAGAACAATCTGCCGGGGCAACGTCCTGTGGTCAAACCGGGCAATGTCTTGAATGCTCAGGCCAGGATCGATGCGATGGCTCCGCGCTCCGGCGATCCCTTGCGCAGCGCCCAGAAGGTGCGTCGCGTGTGGCTGGCTCCTTGGGAAGATGACGACGAGGTGCTGCACGATCAGTCCTATTTCTACATGGTTGTCGATTCCGGCCGCTGGCAAATCGAGCACTCGCGGCGCAAGGCGACGGAAGGCTACCGCCCGGTTGTGCCGCCGAAGACGTTTGCGCCGCAATCGCCACCAACGGGCGGACAGTCCCTGCAAATGGAGCGTGCATCGCCACCGAGCGGTGCAATGCCTCCGTCCCTGCTGCCCGGAGCGTCTGCGCGTTCGGTGCCGTCCGTGCCTGGTGAGGTGGAGTAATGGGATTTGCGGAAATCTTGAGAGAGGCATTCTTGCCTGAAAGGAACGCCGAAGCCGATCGTTTGCCACGGCATCTGTTGCAGGAAATTTCACGGATGCCTCGCCTGAGCGGAATTCTTCCCTATCTCGCCTGGCAGGACGACACACGTCTCTTCGCACTGGATCAAGGAGGCTTTGGGGAACGCGAGGAACACGCCATCGGCTTTTGCATCGAGACTCTGCCGCAGACAGGTGCCAACGACGAAATGGAGAAGGTGCTGGCCAGTCTGTTCGTGTCCTGCCCACCCGGTACGGGTATCCAAGTCTCGCTGTATGGCAGCCCGCACATCCTGCCCGCGCTGAAGAAGCAGGCCAACTTGCTACCAGCCTCTGCGATTGATTCCGATGACGAGGGTATTCAGCGTCGGCACAGCAACATCTTCCGCTTGCTGGCACGCCGCCGGATCGATCACTACCTGAAAGGCACCGGCGAATCGATCTTTGGTCATCAGACCTACCTGCTGCGAGATTTTCGGTCGGTCATCTCGGTCACCTTGCCGCTCGATCCCGAACTGCCGGCCGATGTGGATGAGGCCTTGCGCATCCGGGAAAGCATTCATGCCACTCTGAAGTCCGCCCATTTGCCTGGCCATGACTGGGGACCAGAGGAACTGCTCAACTTTGTCGGAGATTTCTTCGACCACTCACGGTTGTTTTCCGGGGGATCCGTGGCGCCGATCGACTGGAATGCCGATCAGCCGTTGCGCAAGCAGATTTCCAATCTGGAAATCGCTTCGCGGGTGGGGGATGGCGACATTCGCTTTCGCAAGGCCGGCGGGGCCGAGTCCGTCCTGCAGCTGTTTTCTGTCCGCCAGTATCCGCGATACTTCCGGCTGTCCGGCATGAACTACCTGATCGGCGATCCCTATCAGTTGGCCCTCGCGATGCCCTGTCCCTTCATCATCACCATGGGCGCGGTGGCACTTGACTACGAGTCGGCGCGTACGCGGGCTCAGATGAAGGCCGCACGGGCGACCCAGAGCGCTGGGTCTTATCTCGCCCATTTCCAGCCCGATCTGCAGGAGCGCAAACGCGACTGGGACATGGTTCTGAAGGCATTCGACAGCGGACGCACCGTGGTCGGGATGTATCACCAGGTATGCCTGGTTTCTCGGGTGGAGGACGCTTCGCGCTGCGAGCATTCCGTGCGCGCCGTCTGGCGTGCCCGCGGCTTCGATCTGACCAAGGATTTCTACCTTCAGCATCAGGCGCTGACCGCGACCATGCCGATGACACTGACCCCGGCCCTGCAAAACGACCTACGTCAGTTCGGCCGGATCAATACCAAGACGGCCGACAACGCGGTGATGACCTCGCCGCTGATCGCCGAGTGGAAGGGTACGCAGACGCCGGTGATGACACTGTTCGGGCGACGAGGGCAGATCATCGGCTTCGACCTGTTCGACAACACGGGCGGAAATTTCAATTTTGCCGTCGCGGCGCTGTCCGGTTCCGGCAAGTCGGTGTTCGTCAATGAAATGACCTATCGCTACCTTGGCGCGGGTGCGAAGGTCTGGATCATCGACGTCGGTCGCTCCTACAAGAACCTGTGCGAGTTACTGGACGGCGAGTTCATCGAATTTTCCGACGAGCGGCAGAACACGATCTGCCTCAACCCGTTCTCCATGATCATCGATATCAACGCCGACATGGAGATGGTCCTGCCGCTGCTGGCCCAGATGGCCAGCCCGCGTGAGCCGCTCGACAACTACGGCTACACGGCGCTGGGGTCCGCCATCAAGCGTGTCTGGGACGCCAAGGGACGCTCGGCGACGATCACCGATATCTACGAGTTGCTCCAGACTGGTCGTCTATCCAGCGAAGGTGAATACGAGCGGGATCTGAGTCGCCTGGCGACGGCGCTGGAACCCTATACCCGCCACGGCGTGTATGCGAGTTACTTCGAGGGCGATGCCAACATCCAGTTCGACAAGGACTTCGTTGTGCTCGAGCTGGAAGAACTGAAATCCAAGAAAGACCTGCAATCGGTAGTGATGCAACTGATCATGTACCGCATCACTCAGGAGATGTACCGCGACCGTTCCCGGCGCAAGCTGGTCATCATCGACGAAAGCTGGGATTTGATGGGTTCGGGGTCAAGCGGCAGCTTCATCGAGGCTGGCTATCGGCGCGCCCGCAAGTATGGCGGGGCTTTCGGCACGATCACCCAGTCGGTCGACGACTACTACAAGAACGAAGCGACCAAGGCGGCCATCAACAACGCCGACTGGCTGTTCCTGCTGCGCCAGAAAGCGGAGAACATCGAGCGCCTGGGCAAGGAAGGGAAACTCTCTCTCGACGAGTGGCTGAAGCGCCAGCTTGGCTCCGTCAGTACCGAGCATGGAAATTTCTCCGAAATCTATATTCACTCGCCCATGGGGTCAGGCCTGGGACGCCTCCTGCTCGATCCCTTCTCCATGTTGGTTTATTCGACGCGCGCCGAAGATTACGAGGCGATCAAACGTCTGCGCGATCAAGGATTGTCGGTGGCGGATGCCATTGAACAACTGGTAACCCAACGTGCAACCTGATCCTGAGAGTCGTGCCGTGCCATCGATCAAGCCCTACGTCCTGACCAGCATTGCCACCTTGCTGGCGGGGGCCATGCTTCTGGTCGTCTGGATGTACCGCCATCCGCCGGAGATTCCCCGTTTTGGGCGGGTCGATATCGCCCGCTTGGTCGCCCATCAGCAGCAATCCATGGTGCAACGGATCAAGCCGGGACTGGACGCCCAGGAGCAAGCAAAACTCTTCGAGGAGGCCAAGGCCTTCGGCGCCAGGCTAGATGCTGGCCTCGAAGAGGTCAGCCGGGGATGTGCCTGTGCTTTGGTAAATACGGCGGCACTGCTCAAGACCTCCGATTCGCGAATTCCAGACCTGACCGAGCAGGTTGCGCAGGCGACTGGTCTTGTCCTGCCGGCGTCGACGACCAAGTGATCCATGCCGATGAGACGCTTGTTGGCGCTACTTGCCGTCCTGCTTTGTTCAAGCGCCCAGGCGCGTGAGGCGTTGGACTATCCGTCCTCCTGGCAGTGCGATGAAGCCAGGTTTCACTGGTATTGCGATCTGGCGGAAGAGGAAGCCGCCGAAGCCAGTCCAAAGAAGACTCCAGACCGCGCAGAGAGCGAAGGCGAACGAGCCGTTGATGCGCTCAAGAAGCTGCGCGAGGAGGTCGAGCAGAAACGGGCGATCGCCATCCTCAAGCCGACTTCGGAAAACCTGAAGACCTACATCGTTGCTCAGGAAGCCCTGATGGACCGGGCATCGTTGTTTTCGGATGTATGGCGGCGAGTGGTCTGGGCCAATCCCGAAATCAACTATCAGCTGCGTAATCCGTCGAACAACGCGGCCATCCAGGTGCGTGACAGTCAGCGCAACCGGCGCGAGACAGACACAATGGCGGCGCTGGCGAAGGAATGGGGCCTGTTCTTCATCTTCCGCTCGGATTGCCCTTACTGCCATCGCCTGGCGCCCACGCTCAAGCTGCTGTCCGAGCAATACGGCATCACCGTGTTTCCCGTTTCGCTCGATGGCGGCGGTCTTCCCGACTATCCAAGACCGGCCAAAGATAACGGGATGGCCGGTGCGCTGGGTGTATCGGTTGTGCCGCTGGTCGTGCTCGGCAATGTCAAGGATCGGCGTCTGCTGCCCATTGGCTCCGGCGTCCTCTCGGCGCAGGAAATCGTCGAGCGCATCTACATCCTGACCCAGACCAAACCAGGCGAACTTTACTGATGGAGATCGGCATGGCACTTTCATCACGGCGCTGTGCGCAACTTGCATCCTTCGCGCTTGCGCTGACCTGCATTCCTGCGCACGCCACCGTCAACCAGTCGATGCAGGACTGGTTCAACGAGATCGGCGCCTACGGCAACGTCACCGGCCCCAATGCCTACCGCGGTCAGACCATGAACATGTACACCGGCGGCAGCCTGTACATGCGAACGCCTGTCCGCAACTATCAACTGGCCAGCATCTCGCCGCCGTCCTTCAGCGCCGGATGCGGCGGCATTGATCTCTTTGCCGGGTCGTTTTCCTTCATCAACAAGGAACAGTTTGTCTCGCTGCTGCGGAACATCGGCAATAACGCCATTGGCGCCGCCTTCAACATGGCCCTGTGCTCGATGTCGCCCGACCTTTGCGATCTGCTGAAGTACCTGCAGGACCAGGCCACCAAGATGAATAACCTGAACATCAACTCCTGCCAGGCGGCAGAGGGAATAGTCAGCGCGGTGGGCAGCATGGTCACGGATCGTGTCCAGGAAAAGGAAGGCAAGACGGCTGGAGCCAGTCTCAACATGTTCGGTGACGTCTTCGAGTCCTGGGATGAATGGAAGAAGAGTCGCACCACGGCGAAGAACATTCGCAATGCCGCAAAAGCCACCTCGCAGGGCGCGCGGGAAATCTTCGATCCCGGCAACGTGGTCTGGCGCTCACTCAACCGCATTTCCGGCATCACCGATGAAACACGAGAATTGTTGATGAGTCTGACCGGCACCATCATCGTTACGCCACCTGGTGAAAACGCAGATGAAAAAGCCAGATGGACCTACCTGCCCGGGGGCAAGCTGACGTTTCGCCAGTTTGTTGGTGACGGCGCGTCGGCCACCGTCAATCTCCCCGGCCTCAAATGTGGAACGGATCTGGCTGAATGTATGACGCCGAGTTTTTCGGAAACGGCATTCACGGTTGCGCCGTTTTCCCGCCAGGTCCGTACCCGGATTGCCGCCATGCGCGACAAGATCGTCAATCGTGACACGGGGGGACAGTCCTCCATGGATGCGGCCCTGATTGGTAGTTCCTCGTTGCCTGTCTGGAAGATGCTCGCGGTATCCAGCAGTATCCCTGGCGGTGACCGCATCACCGAGGATTACGCCCAACTGATCGCCGTGGATGTCGCCTACGCGTACTTCACGAACCTTTCAAAGACTCTGCGCAATGCCTTGCAGAACGATGCCGGCAAAAGCGGACCGGATGCCGTGATGGCGGCAGAAAAAATCCTTGTTCGGCTGACCGAGGTCGAGCAGGAAGCGCGGGACATGCTTCGTGCCGAATATCAGAAAGGGATGCAGGTCGCCGAACTCAGCCGTTCGCTGCAATTGATGCACCAGAGTCTCAATTCCGGGATGCCGACCAACATCTTCCAGTCGATGGCTGTCTTCAACCGGTAAGCCATGTACGAGGTCTATGCCTACTGGAATGTCGTCGAGCTGGAGGCGATGTTTAATGCGGTTGCGTCGCTCATGGGCAGTGGCGATTACCGTGGCCTGCTTCAAACCATCGCCATCGTCGGCATGATCGTCGTCGTCATCGCCACTTTGACCGGGAGGGAGCGGCTTGACGGCATGTGGAAGTGGCTTTTCTTCCTCGCAATCTTCCAGTCGATGCTGCTTATTCCCAAAGTGACGGTCATGATCATTGATCGCACGGGCAACGAGCCACCGCGGGCCGTGGCCAATGTGCCGATTGGTCTCGGGGCATTCGCGCACACGATGAGCAAGGTAGGGGATTGGCTCACCGGTTCTTTCGAGACGGTTTTTTCGCTGCCTGACGATGTGAAGTTCCGCAGGAACGGGACGCTCTTCGGGCATCGCGTCCTTTCGGAACGGCAGGCGATCAAGAGCGGGAATCCGGTATTGACCAGTAATCTGCTGGAGTTCTACCGGGAGTGTGTTGCGCCCGACATTGCGACCGGCTATATCCGCATGAAGGAAGACATTCTCCAGGTCAATAACATCTGGGACATCCTGAACGGCAAAACCAATCCATCGAGGTTGGTGACGATCCGCGATCTCGCCGATCCGACGCTGATGAGCACTGTGGGCTGTGACGCGGGCTATCAGACGCTGACAACCCAGATCACCGCCGAGACGAGCCGGCAAGTGACATTGCTTGGTTCCAGGCTCTATCCCCGCATGACGACAGCTGATGCCGGCGTTGCCATTGCGGGATCGCTGGCGACCTCGACCAACTATCTTCTCGGGATTTCGTCGTCGGCACAGGACACGGTGAAGCAGGCCATCGTCGCCAATTTCATGATCGATGCCCAGTACATGCTGCCGGCGCAACTGGGCGATGCAGCCAGCGCCCAGACCAATCTGGCGATGGCGCAATCGCTGCGCTCGACCAGTGATTCCTACAAACTGATGGCGCGGGTCGCCGAGTCGACCATGCCGAAGGTGAGGAACACCATCGAGATGGTGCAGTACGCGATTTTTCCGGTATTCCTGCTTTTCGTGGTGTTGAGCGGCCACCAAGCGACCGGGGTCATCAAGTCCTATGCGGCGAGTCTCTTCTGGATACAGCTTTGGGCGCCGCTGTACGCTGTGATGAACTTCATCATCACCATGTATTCGAGAAGCCAGTACATCAGCGGCAGCGCATCGAGCGGCCTGTCGATCGAACAGATGAGCTTCCTGAATACCGCGATTGTCAGCGACCAGGCCATTGCCGGCATGCTGGTCATCTCCATTCCCGCCATTGCCGCCGCTGTCGTGAAGGGCGGCGAGGTCGGCATGCAGGCCGTGGCAGGGCTGGTTGCGCCACCTCGCGACCCCGAGAAGATTGCCAGCAGCCTGGCCATGGGCAACATGCAGATGGGCAATGCCTCGCTCAACAATGCCAGTCACGACACCATGAAGGGGCTGGCCGTCGATATGAACCCGAGCCTGCGCCAAGGAGCAACCCAGTATCAGGCGCGGGGCGGCTTCGACTACAGCCACTTTTCCGGCGGCGGCTTTGTAGTGAAGCAGGCCAAGAGCGATGTGCGTGCCGACATGGCACTCAACGATTCGCTCGGTGCTGCAGCCAAGGAAAACTATGAACGTTCGCAGCAGGCATCGCAGCAGAGATCCGCGGAGTACGCTGAAAGTGCTCTGGCGGCGATCAAGCAGGAAGCCGGATTCGAAAGATCACATGCGAAGGGTGCCAGTGACACTACAGGCTACCGACACGGCATGGGGTCGAGCCGGAATCAGGAAGCGAATGACACCCTGCGGCAGGTCGATCAGTGGGCCCGAAAACTCGGCGTCAGCGAAAAGGTGGCCATGGAACTCATGGTTGGGGCTTCGATGGGCATGAGTACGCCGAAGCTGCTCGAAATTACCGGCCTGCGTGGTGGTGTGGAAATGTCAGCCAAAATGCGAAACTCGGCCGACTCGATGCGCTCCCTGGAGGAAATGGCTCAGTTTGCCCGTGAGTCGAGCTTTGGCAAGAAAGTCGGCACCGTCATCGACAATGGCTGGGAGCGAAACTATCGAACTTCCGACGAAGGAAAGACGTCGGGATCGGAAGGACAGCGAGCGTCTCTTGATCGGGCACGGCAGTCCCGTGATGCGCTCAGTTCCTCGTTTCAGGAAACCGAGGGTCATCGCCAGATGTGGGAGCTGTCACATTCCGGGCAGCTTGGCTCCAACCTCCAGCTTCAGGATCACTTCATCAAGGACTTCCTGCTACCGAAGCTTGAATACAACTACGAGAAGTTCCAGGGCGTCATGGGCGATCCGCATCGCCTGCGACCCTACATCGAGGAATACACCACCCAGAACTACGACCGGATGCTGGGAGAAATGGCGGGGCAAGTATCTGGCGCCGAGGCAGTGCGGGCGCGCCATGAGGCGAATCGCGCGGGAGTGCCGGACGGACAGACGGTCGAGGCAGCAGGCGCGGGTTATCTGGGACAGGTGAAGGGTGCCGCCAGACTCTCTGGCGTGTCTCCTCAGGCTACCCCGACGGATCAGGCCATGCATACGGCGATGCAGGAGTTCTCCCGAAACAGCTTCGAGGTTCGTGACCGGCAGGCCGGGGCTGCGCAAACCCATCAGGAAAACGCGACACCTTCGACGTTCCGGAAGCTCAAGCCGACCTCGGTGGCAGGCAAGACGGCTGAAACGGTCGAACAGGTCGGAGAAGCGGCGGGCCGGATTGCAGACGGTCTTACCGGAGACAATCCGGGCAAATATTTGACCGACACGCTTGCCGGAAAGAAATGATCACATCCGGTCCAGGTACTGCGCTAGACGTTCAAGAATGCTCTGAAACGGCACTTGTCCGGCGTAGTAAAGCGAGGCGGTTTCACGGTACTTGCTGTCGTAGAGCGCGCGAACTGAGGAATCTGTCAGCAAGAAGGCTTCGTTGCTGGCGATGTGCAGGTTATCGCCGGCCCGAAAGCGTTCTTTCTTGCGGGCATGGTAGGCCGTCGTGCCGAGGAATGCCTGCACCTCCGGATTGTCCAGAAGGCAGTACAGATCGTAGTAATGGCGCAGGAAGTTCTTCGGGAAAACCTCGGCATCCTGTTGCTGCCGAAACTTGGTCGAAACCGTTTGCAGCTTTTCCACGAAGGTATAGGCCGGGCTGTAGCAAGGTACCGCCAGTGCGCGATTGTCGATGACCTTCACGGTGCTTTTGAGCGCTGCATCCAGTGCCCACGAGGTGATGGTGCAGGGCATGTTGGGTGCGGTATCGTCGAATCCGACTTCCAGCAGGATGCCTTCCTTGATACCCGGGAGGTATTCGGTATGCACCGGGTAGCGCAACCGGATGCCGGCGCTGCGGTACTTGGCATCGTCGTATTCGGTATCCCGTTCAACAGCCTCGAAACCCGCGATCCCCTTTGTGGCGATCTGCTCGGCCAGCCAGTCGAAATACAGCCGTCGTGTCTCGACGTGGGCCGGTTTGTCCTGGTTCTTCCCGGTTTTGACATCGCGATCCGCCGGGGGCTCGATGCGAAGATCGATGTCTTCGGAGAAACGCTGGATGATCTGATGCCCCTTCGAGAGGGATGTCCCGCCCTTGAGCTGAAACGTCCAACCCTGCTGCTGCAATCCCCACAGGCTGTGCATCAGCCAATAGTCCTTCTCGACCAGATAGGAGGAGACGCGTTGAGCCTGGCCGACCTGTCGGATCAGATCCGCGAAGTTGGGATGGTCGTGCAGGAAAATTGCGGCTTTAGGCATGGACAGCCGACTTCATTTGCCGAAAAACGCGGCGTGTCCTGGCCGATCCGTAATCGGCAAGCATCTTCTCGAGACGGCCTGCGTCGAAAGTGTCGAGCTTGCGGCGCACATTGGACAACACGGTTTCCGGGTCTTCGGCCAGGTCGCTCAGGTTGTTCAGCATGTCGACCAGCAGATATTCACGAGTGACCTGCTTGCGCGAGGGAAACCGCGGCTTGTCGCGAAAGTCGAATTCAAACCCGGCCAGGGCGAACGTGCCGTGGCGTTTGTGGTTGTAGACGACGGTCTTGCTGTAAAGCTGCGTGGTGCCCAGCCCCAAGGCGTTGTAGCAGCTCGGATTGAACATCAGGAAATGGTGGTCATCGAGAAACTTTTCGACGAGTGCTTCCTCGCTTGGTGGTGCATCGCCAAACGGCGTTTTTCGGGGGACGTAATAAAGCCCCTGAGCAGCCTTTCGCACGGTTCCGGCCTTCAATGCCAGACCGAGCTCCCGATCAACGCTGGGCAATTCATCGGCCAGGTCTTTACGTCGAAAAACCTTGCCGGCCAGTTGCTTCCATCGCCGGTCGAGTGCGGCATTCACAGTGTCTTTCCGGTGCAGCATATTTAAAAAACCTCACTGACGTTTCATGCAAGTATGCCACAGCCTTCCGGTCAAGGGAAATTGACTCTTGAGTGCTGGATTTTAGGGGCGTCTCAGAATTCGGGAAATAATGCACGTTAAGCTCAATACTGTTTAGATACATAACATTCGTGGAATTGGATCGCACGATTGATTCAGCGGAGTGCGGCGTTTTCGGAGATTGAAGTTGCTCATTTTCCGTTTCACCCCACGAGGATTGCGCTTGCCACGGCTGGTAACCGCGCGCCCAGAAGCGATTTCCCGGAGCACGCTATCGAACCAGGATTGGCGGTGCTCAGGGGGGAATAGCGACCGACGTGGGGAGGCGTCGCTTGAGCACGCGCACCGCATGGATGAACGACAAGTCCTCGGCGGCTTGACCGCTTGCGGCGGCGGCTTGGGTCATGAGCCGTCGTATGGCGGAGTGAGCCAGCAGCAAGGCATAGAACTCCTGTTCGGCCAATTCGGGACGCTTGCTGCGCAGAACCACGTCGCGATCGGCCAGATGTACTTTGAATTCGTCGAAGGTCTGCTCGATGGTCCAGCGCCGGTGATACAGCGCGGCCAGTTCGATGCCCGGTGCGGCATTGACATCAAGCCAGTTGGTGATCAAGCGATAGGACGGTTCCGAATCGGAGATGCCGTCCAGCACGTACTCGATGACACGAACGACCGTGCCGTTCGTCAGTCGGCGCCGATCTTTGTCGCCGGCATACAGGGTCGTCAGATAGGAACCATCGGGCAGTTCCTTTTCTCGCGGCAGCTGCAAATTGCGTTTGACTCGGAACAGCAGTTTCGCGCCCGTCGCGACCGCACGTTGCCAGAAGGCGTAGCTGTAGAAGTTGCGATCCGCCGTCACTAGCATCGAGGCATTCGCCTGATCGATGACCGGCCCGGCCAAGGTGACCTCGCCGGTGGCGTAGGGGCCGGGGTTGGCGTAGCACAGGGTATGGGTGCCGCACTCGGCCATCGCGACGAAACGCAATTGTGGAAATGCCGAACTGCCGCGCGACGCGCCGGGATAGCCAAAGTGTTGGGCGTTCGCCACCTCGTCGGGCATGTCCAGTGTGGAACCGTCGATGGCCATGACCCGCAAGCCGACGTACCAGACGCCTGGCATGCCGACCGGGCCGTTGGGGCCGACCTGCTCCTGATAGAGCTGCCGCAGCGGAGCGACGCCTACTTGCCCACGCGCTTGCGAGATGGCGCCTTTGGTCACGCTCGTGTTGGACACGCCATCGTCACCCAGCAACGGACGCAAGCCTTCGACCACCAGTCGCAGCACCTCTTCGTAGGCCACATTGGCGTAAAGCACCATCGCCATCACGAAGTACACCAGCACGTCGTGCGGCAACCCGCGCCGTCGCTTGCTCTGCGCATCGTTGGCCGCCAGCGCTTGCCGCACCTTGTCCAACGGGCAGTTCATCGCCAGGAACCCTACCGTCAGATAGTCCGCCAGCCGCGCTCCAGCCGACAATTCCGCCTTGACTCTCGCCATGTGACACTCTCCGTCAGATACATGGCACCTGTAACGGTAGAAAATGATCTATCTAAACAGTATTGACGTTAAGCTAGGACATGCCGATGGGAAAGCCAGCGGCAGGGCAAACCGTGCACATGGCCAATGGCAAGGTAACCACGGTCGACACCGGCACCAATGTCGTCACCCTTGCCCATGAACCCGTCAAGAGTTTGAACTGGCCAGTCATGACCATGGGGTTTCAGGTCAAAGACAAGATGCTGCTGGACAAACTTATTGTCGGCAAGACGGTCGATTTCGAGTTTACCCAGGCCGCCAAAGGTTATGTCATCACCAACGAGTGAAGTAATCGTCCCTCTGTGAGCGAAGCAGACGGGCTTTGGGTTCGTCTACTTGTTTCGCCTCACGGCAGCATCCGCGTTGCTGTTGGCACAGACCGAGCCGAAAGAACGGAATACGCGATCATCCATGTGCTTGCTGGGAATTGAGTGTCTATTAGCTATGCGTCAACCTGACGGCGGCGAATCGCAAGCGCTCGGTTCGGCGTTGATTTCTGTTGCGGCCTTGGCCCGCGTTTGAAAGCGCTGATAGCACTCCAGCCCGCAGAAGTGCTCGACGTACTCCGCGCCTTCCGGGGTGAAGGCGGCATCGAGCGGGATTTCCTTGCAGCACACGCAGCAAGCGGTGGTCGGTTCGTTGACGTTCATGGTGGTCCCCTCCATTGACTGACAAAGGCAGCGAATGCCGCCGCCGGCATTGGCTTGGCGAATAGGAAGCCTTGTCCCGTATCGCACTCCGCTTGCCGCAACAGTGCGAGGCTGGTCGGCGTTTCCACTCCCTCGGCCACCACGTCCATGCCCAGCCCGTGCGCAAGCTGAATCACCGAGCGCACGATGGTTCTGTCGCGCTGGTCGTCGGCGAGTCCGGCGACGAAGGACTGGTCGATCTTCAGCGTAGTGATCGGGCAGCACTTTAGATGTTGCAGGCAGGAATAGCCCGTGCCGAAGTCGTCGGCCGCGAAATGCATGCCTAGCTCGCGCAGGGCGTCGAACGTGGCGAACAGGGCCGGATTGCCGAACGCGACCGATTCGGTCAGCTCGATCTCCAGACATTCGGCGGGTAAGTCCGCATCGGTCAGCACCCGCTGAACCTCGGCATCGAACATCGGCCCGACCTGACTCGCGGACACATTGACGGCGAGCCGGAACGGCTGCCACGCCAACGCTTGCCACTCGCGCATTTGACGGCAGGCTTCGCCCAGCACCCACGTGCCGATTTCCGGCATCAGGCCGAACGACTCGGCCAGCGGTATGAACTGACCTGGTGGCAGCAGTCCCAAGCTAGGATGCCGCCAGCGCAGCAGCGCTTCCGCGCCGACGATCCGGTTATTGCGCAGATCGACCAGCGGTTGGTAATGCAGTTCAAGCTGCCGGCTCGCCGCCGCTTGCGCCAACTCGGTTGCCGTCCATCCGGCGGGCTGCGAGGTCGTCATGATCCGCCCCGGAAGGCGCGCAGCAACCGCGTTACGGACAGAATGAATAGGCCGGTCAGCGCGAGCGCAGCGATCACCCAATGCTCGCCGAGGAAGGCACCGCTCGCCGTCCCGGCCAATACGGCGGCGAGAATCAGTAGATGGCAGGGGCAAGTCAGCACGGCCAGCACGCCCCACAGGTAGCCGGTGAAGGGTCTGCACGTCTCGGGCGGCAGGTTGTCAAGGGCGCTCATGACAAGGTCTCCGCATGCGGCCGCTCGGTCGGCATGGCAGCCAGTTGCGCGTCCAGGTTGACCAGCGCCTCGCGCCGCCGCTCGACAAACTGGCGCAGCACAGCAAGCTGCGCAGCGGCTTGCGCACCATCCGCCGCGTCGAGGGCCCGGCACAACCGCGCCAGGACATCGAGGCCGATACCCGCCTCGAAGGCCGCGCGCACGAAGCACAGACGCTGCAAGACAGCATCGTCGAACAAGCCGTAGCCGCCCGCGGTGCAGGCGACCGGCCGCAACAAGCCGCGCACCAGGTAGTCGCGCACGACATGCACGCTCACCCCGGCGTCATGGGCCAGTTGCGATACCGTGTAGGCGCTCATGGCACACCTCCTTTTCCTCACCCGGCGCAGCAGGAAAGCTGCTTCACGTCCTTGTTGAAGGTCTGCGCCGCGAGCTTCAGGCCCTCGACCATCGTCAGGTAGGGGAACAACTGGTCGGCCAGTTCCTGCACCGTCATCCGGTTGCGAATCGCCAGTGCGGCCGTCTGGATCAGTTCGCCCGCTTCCGGGGCCACTGCCTGCACGCCGATCAGTCGTCCGCTGCCTTCTTCAACGACCAGCTTGATGAAGCCGCGTGTGTCGAAGTTGGCAAGCGCCCTCGGCACGTTGTCCAGCGTCAGCGTGCGACTGTCGGTTTCGATGCCGTCGTGGTGCGCTTCCGCCTCGCTGTAGCCCACGGTGGCCACCTGCGGGTCGGTGAACACCACGGCCGGCATCGCGGTCAGGTTCAGGGCCGCGTCACCGCCGGTCATGTTGATCGCGGCGCGAGTGCCGGCCGCTGCCGCCACATAGACGAACTGCGGCTGGTCGGTGCAGTCGCCTGCGGCGTAGATGTGTTCCACGCTGGTACGCATGCCGGGGTCGATGACGATAGCGCCTTGCGGGGTGAGCGTGACGCCCGCCGCATCCAGTGCCAGCTTGCGTGTGTTGGGCGCGCGGCCGGTGGCGACCAGCAGTTTATCGGCGCGCAGTTCGCCCTGCGCCGTGGTGAGCACGAATTCGCCGTCCGCATGGGCAACCTTGCTGGCCAGCGTATGTTCCCTCACCTCGATGCCCTCGGCGCGGAACGCGGCCGTGACGGCTTCGCCGATCGCCGGGTCTTCGCGGAAGAACAGCGTGTTGCGCGCCAGGATCGTCACCTTGCTACCGAGCCGGGCGAACGCCTGCGCCAGTTCCAGCGCCACCACCGATGAGCCGATCACAGCTAGGCGTTCGGGAATCGTTTCGCTGACCAGCGCCTCGGTGGACGTCCAGTAAGGGGTGTCTTTCAAGTCGGGAATCGGCGGCACGGCCGGACTCGCGCCGGTGGCGATCAGGCAGCGGTCGAATGCCACCACGCGCTCGCCGCCGTCGTTGAGTTGCACGATCAGGTTGCGATTGTCCTTAAAGCGGGCGGAGCCGTGCAGCACAGTGATCGCCGGATTGCCCTCCAAGATGCCTTCGTACTTGGCGTGGCGCAGTTCATCGACGCGGGCCTGCTGCTGGGCCAGCAGCGCCGTGCGCTGGATGGTCGGCGTGGTAGCGGCGATGCCGCCATCGAACGGGCTTTCCCGGCGCAGATGGGCGATATGGGCGGCGCGAATCATGATCTTGGACGGTACGCAGCCAACATTGACGCAGGTGCCGCCGATGGTGCCGCGCTCGATCAGGGTGACGCGTGCGCCTTGCTCGACGGCCTTCAACGCCGCCGCCATTGCGGCGCCGCCGCTGCCGATCACGGCGATGTGGAGTTTGTCCCCGTCCCCGCCAGCCTTGTCGTCACTGCCCAGCCATTCGCGCATCTTGCCGAGCAGTCCGCCACCCACTGGAGCCACGGGCGCATCGGCGAGTGTGGCTCGATAACTCGTTTTTGCCAGGGCGGCCGCCACGGCGGCAGTCAGCGCGTCGGGTGGCGTGCCGGCCTCGACGGCGAGCGTGGCGCTGCCCTGGGCATAGGACACCTGCGCGGATTGCACGCCGGGCACTTTTTCCAAGGCATCCTTGACGTGCGCCGCGCACGAGTCGCAGGTCATGCCGGTGATTTTGAGAGTGGTCATGCCATCGTTCCTTTTCTTTGTTGGCCCCGGCTCACGCCGTCAGCCTTGTTTCGTAGGGAGTTCGCATCCGTCCGGGCCGCAACGGCGGTGCGCCGGCGACACGAAGTCCCAGATCGACACGCCCACCATCAAGGCCAGGCCGACGTACATCAGGTTCGCCGTCCACCAGTTGCCGAGCAACCAAACCGTGGCCGCGAACACGATGGCCGGGCCGATCATGCCGAGCAGGCTGCGATGCCATTGGCGATGACTGAGCCAGCCCAGCGCGTTCGCCACGAAAGCCAGCGCGGCAAACAGCGGCAGCAGGCGGCTGATGAACAGGCCCTCGTATTGGCTCAGGAAGCCCAATCCAATGGCCGCGCCAAAGCTGGCAAGGGCCGGGAAGCACATTGCGCAGCCCATCGCGGAAACGACGCTGCCGAGCGCGCCGGTTTTATCGGCAATGCGTGTCATCAGTCCCATGATGTGACTCCCGTTGTTGACGTTGGCTTACTGGCTTACTGCTTGACGCTGGATGGATAGCCGGCGTCTTCGGTGGCCTTGGTCAGCTTCTGCGTGTTGGTCTTGGCATCGTCATAGGTAACGACGGCGTCGCGCTTCTCCAAACTCACGTCAATTTTGCTGACACCATCGACCTTGGAGAGTGCGTTTTTGACGGTGACAGGACACATCGCGCAATGCATGCTGGGTACGCCCAGCGTGACGGTTTGGGTAGCAGCCCATACCGGGGCAACGACAGCGGCGAGTGCGAGGGCGGAAAGTAACTTCTTCATGGTGAACTCCTTGGTGGGTTAATAAAACAACGGGGCGAAATATGGAAAGGTGAGCGCGACCAAAACCAGCGCGGCCACGATCCAGAAAATCAGCTTGTAGGTGGCGCGCACCTGCGGAATTACGCAGACCTCGCCTGGCTTGCAGGCGGTCGTCGGCCGGAAGATGCGCCGCCAGGCGAAAAACATCGCCACCAGCGCCGCGCCGATGAACAACGGTCGGTAGGGTTCCAGCACGGTCAGGTTGCCGATCCATGCCCCGCTGAAGCCCAAGGCGACCAGGACCAGCGGCCCGAGGCAGCAGGTCGAGGCGAGGATGGCGGCCAGCCCGCCGGCGAAGAGCGCGCCGCGCCCCGTTTGTGGTTCAGACATACGCTTGTCCTTTCGAATTTGGATTGGATAGCGCAACCTTACTTCCGTACTCATGTACGGAGTCAAGCGGTATGGAAAATAATTTGGAGAACCTGACCATTGGCGTCTTTGCCAAGGCGGCGGGGGTCAACGTGGAGACGATCCGCTTCTATCAGCGCAAGGGCTTGTTGCCGGAGCCGGACAAGCCCTACGGCAGCATTCGCCGCTATGGCGCGGCGGACGTGACACGGGTGCGATTCGTGAAATCGGCCCAGCGGTTGGGCTTCAGCCTGGATGAAATCGCCGAGTTGCTGCGGCTCGACGATGGCACCCACTGCGAGGAGGCCAGCAGCTTGGCCGAGCACAAGCTCCAAGACGTGCGCGAGAAAATGGCTGACTTGGCGCGCATGGAGGCCGTGCTGTCTGACCTGGTGTGCGCCTGCCATTCGCGGCAGGGGAATGTTTCGTGCCCACTGATAACGTCGTTACAGGGCGGAGCAAGCGTGACGGGGTCGGCTGTGCCTTAGCGTGCTTTATTTTATTTTCTGAGGCTCCCCCTTTCACGTCACCACGACGACAGCGGTACCGGAATAGATCACTCGGGAAACCCGCCATTGCGATCCCGGTTGGTCGTAATGGGCATGGGTTTTCCTCAAGCCGACGATGGCGTTCGCTCCCTTTGCCAAGGCGTTTCGGGCCAGAGTCAGAAGGGCATCGCATTCGGCGAGTTGGTATTCAGCATCCGACGCGGCCTCGACTGCGGATACCGACTCCAGGTAGCCGATCGTCCGGATCGCCGCCCTTGATGGTGGCAGGTCGGTCGAGATCAGCAGAACCTGGTGTTTGATCGCCTCCAGATCCGAAAGCATTCGCTCCATCTGACGATGAGCGACTGTTTTGTTCCGCCGGTTCCAGCGGTACAGCGTGAGTCCTGCAAGGACGCACGCTACGATGGGCATCCACCCGAAAAAACTGCTCGTCTGGGTTGCTGCGGCCAGGCTCATGAAAAGTCTCCAAAGGCTGTATTTCGTTTCAGCTTCTCACAGTCGCCCGAAACTGCAACGGGCAAAGTCAGCCGTCAAGGCCGATCCTGAGACGGCTCTTCTTGCTTGCGTGGGTGAAATGCGGCCAGGAAGTGCGCATTTCGAAAACCGGCACCGCTGGCTATCCCATAGAGTCAGGCCATGCGATCCCGATACTCGACATGGCAAGAAATCCGATTTCCGCTCATCCTCTGGCTGATGGCCGCCTACCTGGCGGTGAGCGGAAGCTACATGCTCGCTTTCAACCTGACGGAAAGCCTGCCGGGAACGGTATTTGTCATCTGCAAGGACACCTTCCCCGATAGTGGTGAGTTCGTGGCTTTTCGGTGGGAGCGAAACTGGCCGTATCCGAAAGGAAGCATCTTCGTTAAGCGCCTAGTTGGCCTGCCTGGATCGCGCGTGACGACGCAAGGACGGGATTTCTACGTGGATGGCCGGGCGGTGGGGCAAGCCAAGGAACGGGCAAGAACTGGCGAACCGCTGATTCCAGGACCCGTGGGGGTGATTCCGGAAGGCAGCTATTACGTCGCGGGCGGGCACCCCGACAGTCTCGATTCCCGCTACCAACTGACGGGATGGGTAAAACGCAATCAAATTATCGGCCGTGCGTTTCGGCTGATATGAGCGGAATAAAGATGCCGCTCGAATTTTGCGGGTGTGCCGTCAACGTCTCCGCAAGGAAACTCGCATGTTGCACTTGCTGAAGAAAGTGATGGGCAAGGGAGAGATTTCTTTGCCGCAGCAAGTAATCGAGATACCGCCCATCGCCAAATCCTTGCCTGACGATGAAATCCCGCGTTACCCGCCCTTTGTCAAAGGGTTGCCGGCATCCCATCCCGATCGGCTGATCGAAACCCAGCAAGAACTGATTGGGCAGATTCGAGAGTCCGGGTTGGCGTCGAAAGATGTCTATGAGGAATTTTATCTGGGGCCCTTGCGCCGCTTTGCCTCCTACGCCCATTTGCTGCCGGCCAGCGAGACTCACCATCATCGTGGCGCCGGGGGCTTGTTCCGGCATGCCATCGAGGTTGCCTTGTGGTCATTACAGTCCGGGGATAGGGTACTTCTGCCGGGCGATCAAACTCCGCGACGGCGGCGGGAACTGGAACCGCGCTGGCATTCGGCGGTTTTTCTCGCGGCACTGTGTCATGACCTGGGTAAGCCCATCACCGATCTGATGGTGACCAATCAGGATGGAGGGAAAGTCTGGGATCCATTTTGTGAAGATCTCTACGCTTGGGCCGTCCGCAATCAGGTAGACCGCTATTTCCTGCGCTGGCGCAAGAACCGCGGAACATCCCACACCTCGGTCTCGCTGCTGCTGGTTGAACGCATCGTCGGTAGAACCGGATTGGGCTGGATATCGCAGGGCGATCCCAATCTGGTGACCTGGATGATGGAAGCGATCAGTGGCCATCCCAGTCAGGAAAACATGATCCACAACCTGATCGTACGATCTGATCAGGTCAGCGTGACGCGTGACATCGAGAGCATGGGCGCCAACTTTGCTGGCTACGAAATAGGAATCCCCGTTGAGCGGATTCTTCTCGATATCATGCGTCGGCTGGTTCGGGACGGGGTCTGGATTGTCAACGAACCGGGATCGAGGCTATGGCACATGGACGGACATCTCTACCTGGTCTGGCCAGCAGGGGGCGAGGAGATCGCTGCGATCATCAACCAGGAAAAAATGCCCGGACTGCCGAGGACACCGAACAGCATTCTCGACATGCTGGTCGAGCGCAAACTGGCTGAATTCAAAGTCGGGCAGCCCGATGGCAACCGCTACTGGTTGATCGCTCCGGCCATCCTTGCGGAAAAAATTCCCAACATACAACTGAAGGCGATACGCCTCAACAACCCGGGCGCACTGTTGGATTCACTGCCTGCATCGGTAGCTGGAAGGCTGGTTGGTAACGACGATCCGCCCACCAAGTCGTTGAGCAACGCATCGGTTGTTGCGCCGACAAAACCCACAGTGCCGACCGTCGAAGTGGTTCCAACCGCCATCGTCACTTCGGCCACACCGGCTGCACCGACCGCTGATCAACCGCCTGATCAGCTGGATGGCCCGGTTGGTGAAGCGCTCAAAGCGCTGGTAGAGGATATCGAGCACGGCCGCAGGGACGGTAGCAAGCTCACTCATGTCGATTCGGAAGGAATCCTGTGTCTGAAGTGGCCTGATGCGTTCAAGGGGTACGGACTGGAGAACAAGACGATCCTCGACGAACTTGGACGAAGAAACTGGCTGGTGGTCGATCCCATGGCGCCATTCAGAAAAGTTGCCGAGCTTCAGGTCGGTATTGGAGCCCCTTGGAAGATCCTCCGCCTCCAGCCGGTCGTAGCGGCAATGATGGACATCAATAGGGCAAAGAGTACGTCCAAAAAAGCTTCGAAACCGGTGCCCAAGTCAGAATCCAAACCTGTAGCGAAAGTCGAAACGGCGGAAAAGGAAGCGATAGAACCTTTACTGTCGGTAACTCCTCCGGTCCTCCCGCTGGTTTCCTCGAAGGAGGAGGGTGCCGTAGAAAAGATGGTTGCCCGCCAACGTGCGCTGCTTGAGGATGTCGTGGGCGTGCTTCGTCAAGCGGTGAACGATAGGACGTTGGCTGCCGATCACGAAAACGGCTATCTGTTGATCAATGTCCGAGACGCCGAGGCTGTGCTGAAGGCCGGCATCAAGGCGTCACGCTCGCAAATTTTTGGCTTGAAGGGCATTGATCCTGATCGATTCACGACAGAGGACAGAAAACCGAAGGTTTACTTTCGGATTCGAGAGTAACAGTTGCCAAGGTTTCGCTTCAATTTTCAACTGCCGCTCGGCATATATCGGTGGCATTTATCTCGTCGGCCATTGCCGACATTCAGCTAGCTAGGATTCTCGGTCAGTCAGTAATGCGGCGCTTAGCTTTCACTCGGCCAAACATGGCTCTGAAAGGCAGCTTTTCGATCCGGCGATTGCGAACTACATGCGGTTAATTCAGCAAGCGACGTTGTGCCGAGCCAGCGCTCCATCACAAAATCACAATGGTGTGCGATGCATGAACGGCCAAACGAGCCTCTGACGGAACGATTTTCGGTGGCTCGATGCCACGCCCATGTGCTGACCCGATGTGTGTGCGATAGGCACCAACGCCATCCACAATCGATGCAAGCCCCTGCAATATTCGCTTCTGATCGTCCTGCAACGTAGGATCGACATTGAGACCTAGATGCAGTTGCACGATCTTCCAGAGGGGACCGATCGTCTGCTTCGATGGCATCTCCAGCCCGTGCGTCTCAATATACGTCTTGCACAGCGCTTCGATGATGGCGCTCGCCGCAGTGATCGCGGCATGCGGATCGCGATCAACTTGCGAGATGGCACGTTCGAACTCTGCTTCGATAGACGAAAAGTCGCCAGCCTTGAAAAAATCCGCGAGTGACTTTGTAGCCGGACTCGCTCCTGCCAGGGTGATGAACCCATTCATCTGGTAGGTCAACTGGTTCTTGGCCAAGCTGGCTCGGATGCGCTCTTGCCCGGGGCCAATCTTCTGGTTCCAGTCGCCGGGCTCCAGGTCCATGAACTTCTGGATGACCTGGCCGAGCACTTGCATGGGGTCGACGGTGGAGTCATCGTTGCAGCGCCGTAGCCAACTGCTGCATTTCGTTTCGCAGTTTCCTTCGGGCACGCATCCCGGCGCCCCACTCTCCATAAACAAAGAGTTCAGTGTTGAATGGCTGTAGTAATACTCGGCGAGAACAGAAGATACCGCGCCAATGACTGAGTTCGGAATTTTGCTGGTCATGGTTCTTCCGTTCTTTTGTCATGAGGATGACCGAGACATCAAAGGCCAATCTTCCGGCACCAATGCAGGTGGCTTGGTCCATGGAGGTTCAACCAAAGCATCTTGGAACCACTGGTCTCGAAGATTGGCGTGCTCAGTCACGATAAGTTGGAAACCAGGGACTTCCTTCTTCGTGAAATTCAGCAACAGCTCGAACAATCGACGGACAGCCGCCAGGTCGGCGTCTGCCTCCGTCTTTTGCACTGTTCCATCCGCTTCTTGGTAAATCTTTTCCGAGGGGAAATAGACTTGGGTGGGCTGATCAATGAGTAGGAACTGAGGAATCGGGCAGTTGTTCTTCGATGCGAAAAGGTGCAGTGCCAGCAATGCCGAGAGGTGGTAGGCCAGGTGGTTCTCGCCACCGCCGGTTCGGCTCATGGGAACCGGACGATCCGGACGGTCGAAAACGATGGTGAGATGATTTAGGTCGAGTCGTGCAGGGAAGGCGCTGAACTCCGCCTCGAAGGTCTGGATGTACCGTGACACCTGCGCTGAGATGATGTTCAGAATCGATGTCAGTCTTTCGTGGCTGTCGTCTGCGCCGATTTTCTTCTCCAGCTCCTCGACCTTGAACTTCAGGCGACGGTGCTCTGCCTCACGCGAGACCAACTCCGCATTGGGAACAAGATTCTCCATGAACAAGCTGATGCGACCCACAACCCGTGCCGCCGCATTGTTGCGCGTCCCCATTTGCGCGATAACTTCATTCGCAGCGATCGCTGCAGACAACTCCGTTTCCTTGCTCTTTATCGCGTCTACGACCTCGCGCACCTTGTCATCCTGCTCGGCAAGGTATGCCTCCAATTTGGGGCGTTGCCCGGCGACGATGCTCATTTCCTCGTCGAGTGTTGCTAGTTCGTTGAGAAGCACTTTTGCGACAGGAGACTCCAGAGCCAGATTCGCTTCGCAGAATGGCCACTGCCATTCACCCGTTTCAGGGTTTTTGGGAAGGGCCTTTATGGAAGCGAGTCGATCTTTTTGCTCCAATGCCTCACTTTCAAAACCACCGGCCCGCTTAGAGAACTGACGGGCAGCGTCGACCCTGGATTGGAGCTCGCGCCGGTCCTTGCGTAGCTGGCTAATCTCTTCTTCAAGCCGGGATATTCTGTGACCGTCATCATTGGGGATCGAGGCCGGCTTCCATTGTAGGGCTGTACGCAAGGCGTTGATCACGCCATCCGCCCCGGCCTGTTGATTCTCCGGCGCAATGATGCCAACCGTCTTGGCCTCCGAGAAGAGGCTGATTCCCTTCTGCTGGGATGTATCAATGGCGTCACGCGCCTGTTCGAGGAGCTTTGCGTTGAGTTTCAGCTCTCGTTGTGCCGCGCGCAGCTTGGCTTCCAGTTCGTACCGATCGTTAGAAGAAACACCAAGGAGAATCGGCAGCGTGTCGCGGATCGCTTGTGGCTGAAACCCTTCATTCTGGCGATAAAAAAGTTGATCCTTGTTGGCGACAATTCCTTGCTTCTGGAATAGGTAGTAGTACGTGTGCTTGACGTTCGCGTCATAGCTTTCGCGGCTATGTTCTATCGCGACATCAGTACGGTTCTCCGGGATTCCAAGCAGCCGCGACAGCAGTGCTTCCACCGCATCGTCATCAGTGTTGCCCACCAGTTCCTTGAAGTCAGGGATTGTCAGATGACTCCCCCTTCGCTGCATGGCAGTACTACAGCTTGTACCACCGGCTGTTGGCGTTGGTTTTGCGATTAGCACCTGTTCCTGAGGGAACTGATAGATCACAGCGAACCACGCCACCTTGTCGCGAATAATTCCCTCCGGAACATTGAATGTCGAGCGCCCCATACAGTATTCGATGATCTCGGAGAGCGCCGATTTCCCTGTGGATGAGCGACCAGTGATTACGTTCAGTCCGTCCACCTTGAACTGCAGATCTCGGCGCTGGCCGTCGTAACTGTAGATGTGGATCGACTTGATTTTCATGGGCGTATTCCAAAGGTTGTGTACACCGTCACGCGGTCTGCGATACGGGCAAATTCCTTTCCGACGATGCGCGCGACGCGCTGGCAGGAGACGGATTCTGCGGTTCCTGTCACGGATTTTCGAACTCGGTTCGGCACGGTCTTTAACCGGCCATCCTGCGATACGACAAAGCATCCTCGTTCCATCAGCACGCCGAAAGCTTCGAGCGCAAATGGCAGCATGTCGCTGGCGCGGTCAGCGAAACCAACCAGCAACTGAGGATTCTTTTCGACGGTTTTCAGAAGATAGCTGCGAGAACTACCCGCGATCACTTCGCGAGAGTCTTTCTGCAAACACAGCGGAAGCACTAGCAGCGCAAGAGAGAACGGCATGCCATCCTGGTTGTCCTCCTCATAGCCTTGCAATGCCCTGAACAGCACCAAACCGCAGAAAGCGGGATTGAAAAGATTTTTGACTTCGAATGGTCGTTGATCCCATCTTTTCATTCCTCGACCCCCAACAACTGGCCGACACGGTTGAGGAAACGAGGGTGCCAGTAAACCCTTGGAAGCGGTCGGCTGTTCGCTAGAATATGAAACCCTCCCCGCACAACATAGGGCTCGGTCACACGCTCCCGAATGCGAAGCGTGCTGTTGTTTCCACTCTCCAAGTCAACCCATTGATACAGCGCTTTGCCGGCTTTCAAAAGAACTGCGTCGGCACTTTCCTCATCGAGTTCCTCGAAGACCACGTCACGATAGCGGCTCCATTCATCAACGAGGCGGTCTTCGTACTCTTCCATTTCTCCCGAAATCAAGAGACTTTCGCGAGCCCAGGAAGACCGCTGTTCGAACGCCCTGTAGTAGTCCAGGATGGCGTTGCGGATGCGGTTAGAGGCGATACCAATTTCTCGCAGTTGCACAACGAAAAGGCGTGGATCGTTATCTGCATCGATTTCTCCAGCAGGCGTCTTCCCTCTGAAAGTGATTGGGAGGTTGTCTGATTTGTATTCCTCAGCAAACGCGGAGAGCTTGTCCGAGATCTCGTAGCCGAAGATTGCATCTGTGCGCTTTCCGACCAACAGGTTGACGATGGTGTCATTCCACCAACCTTCGAGGCGTTCGAAGATGGCGTCGCGGTTGTCACGCCGGATGCTGCGCATGTGCTGATCTTTGATGGTTGAAGGCACATCCTCAATGCGAGGCCCTCCATCAAATATCACGATGCGCGCGAGAAAGTCATTCTTCTCGTCGTCGTTGAGTTTATGGAACTCGGCAGCGATTTCACCGATGAGTTTCGATTCGGACTTGGCAAGAACATCGTCTGCAATCTGTGACAGCGAAACAGTCTCGTCTTCTGTCGGTGGTTCAAGCAGGAAGTGCCGTAAGAACGAGGCATTTGAAACAGTGCCCGTCGAAAACAGGAAGAAGCGAAGACTGGCCTCGCTGCGCCCGTCACGGTTGTATCGGGCAAGCCAGATTCGGACCGACTTCCAGAAGTCTGTGGACAGGTCTGTCAGACGATCACCAGCCCCCTTGTGCTTGAGGGAGGCCAGCGTCTTGACGCCGTCCTTGTCGATGAAGTCGAGGTCGTCGTCCTTTTCAATCAAAACCGACGTGCTCTCTGGCAACTGCAAGAGCCTGAGCAGCGCGAAGCGAGGCTGATAGATGTATCCCAGACCTTGCTCGCCTGCGGAGTACTGATCGGCGGGAGCCTCTGCCATACTCAAGTCCTCATGTCCGTTGCCTGTCGATTGAATAGTCAGAGGTGTGCCTCGAAGGAATGCAAGCTCGCACCATTATGATGGTCCCGCGTAACAGTCGTCATGTGCAACCAGCCATCTCCGATAATGCAAAAGTCTATTTAGCAGGTTGATGCAAAAGCCAGCAAGCTGGTCGTGAAGTTACGTGTCATAGGATGATATCCAAGAACGAGTCAGGAAGCCATACGCGGTTAGATCGATCCTAAGTCAGCAACGGTCCACTACTTTTCAGCGGATTCGCGCGTGTCAAGCTATCATCCGCTTCGCGCCATCAGGTGCGGCCCCGTTTTTCAAAGGATGAGACGGAATTGACAGTATTCTGATGGCTCAGGGGTTTCGGTCAAGGCGAGTGACCGACCTCCTGCGCCAGCGAGGCCTGATGTACTAGTTGACCGCTCGCCCCACCAAGCGGCTGTTGATCGGCTGCAATGTCAAAGTCGGCTTTGGACACGCTGTCGTTTTGTGCCTGACGTAAGATGGTCGCATGTCCCGTCGCCATAGCACCCAAACGCATCCAGTAGTGCATCCGAGCATGCCGGAGGAAATCGAGACGTACCTGAAGAGCGGGGACCACAATCCGAAGTTCGAAGCTTGGCCGGGTAGCGGATTTTTCGACCGATCACAAAACGGAAGCAAGGCCCTGCGCGAAGCTTTGGTCGCAGAAGTGCTGGCGAGGACGCAGCATTACCCTGTTACTACGCTTCCGGACGATCTGGATCTTCTCCAGTTCACGCGCCAGAAATTCAGTGGCATGGTGAGCGGGCTTTTTCCCAAGACGGAACAGGAGATCGTCCTTTCCATGCTTCAACATTCAGTGATATTCCTTACGTCACGGAATATCGCCGAGGTTCTGCGGGACATGCCTTGGCTCAGTACGGCATGGGACTTGGCCAACCTCTATCTGGCCAGTCACTCAACTGAATTGCTGTCGGTTGAGGCTCAACCGATCCTTGGATTGAGCATCGAAACGACCTGCTACGTTTCGACAGACTATTTCCGCGCAGCGAATCCCTTCGACGATTTCGTCCTGCATGAAGCCGCTCATGTTTTCCACAACTGCAAACGCGAGACGCTGGGGCTACCCCATTCACGGCATCGGGAATGGCTGCTCGAGATTGAGTATCGGAAGCGCGAAACCTTTGCCTATGCCTGCGAGGCATACAGCCGCCTGCTCGAACTAGGGCGCGATTCAAAACATCGCCAAGACTTGTTGAACAAATTGGCTGCAACCCCGTTGCCCAACGATGAACGCGTGGACGGTGCGGAGTATCTCGACATTCTTGCCGAAGCCGTAACCGCCAGAAATGGCTGGAAGCGCATTCTCGCGCGATGTTCCCCGTCCAAGGTTCGCAACCAGACAATTCCGACGCCTACATCGTAGTTCGTTTCCTCTACGTAGCGCCCGGTCGAGTCGTCAGCGACCGTAGCGGTTACAGGTAGCCGAAATGCGCCCGAAAAGTGCGCATTTCAAAAATCCAGCGGTGTTCCCCCCAGCCAGAATCGCCCCTTATGTGGTCTCTGGTTCGCATTCTCCTTGTGCTTTTCACCTGTACGACATTTTCTGCGTTCGCTGCGGAATTGGGTGTCGTCGGCCCGACCTATGAGATCGCGGAACCGGATTTGATCGAGGTCATCCAGGCCCGATTGAAGCAAATGGAAAAATCCGGTGAACTGGCGCGCAAACAGACTGAATATCGCGACAAGGTGATCGGCGGTATTGAGGCCCCCAAGGCTGTTGCTGGCATCAAGACGACTGACTCACCGCGTACCTACCATGTCGATCCAACCTTGACCGTGGATCGGGATATTCGCAACGCGGAAGGCGCCTTGCTTTTCGCTCGCGGCATCAAGATCAATCCGTTCGATCATGTTTCCCTGACCCGAAAGCTGCTGTTTTTCGACGGACGTGATAGTCGGCAGGTGGCCTTTGCCAAGCTTCGTCTGGGCGAGGGGGGTGGGATGAACAAACCGATCCTGGTGGCCGGAGAACCCCTGAAACTGATGCGGGCCTGGAAGCAGGCGGTGTATTACGACCAGGGTGGATCGTTGGTTCGGCGACTGGGGATTCGCCAAGTGCCGGCGATCGTCAGCCAGGACGGCAAGAGATTGCGGATCGATGAAGTTCGCCCGTAACCTCGCATTCGTTTCGGTCATTGTGCTCGGCGTGCTTTTCTTGCGCCCAGCCTTTGCTACGGCAACCTGTACCGGGCGGTTTGCCAATCCGATTACGGACATCTGCTGGAGCTGCCTGATGCCGCTCCGATTTGGCGGCCTCGATCTGGTTTCCCTCGATCAGGAAGACACTCCGAATCCTGGTGGATCCCCCGTCTGCCTCTGTCCATCGCAACTGCGTGTCGGCTTCAAGGTCAGCTTCTGGGAGCCGGTGCGGCGCGTGGATGTGGTGCGCCGTCCCTTCTGCATGACCAGTCTTGGTGGCATCGAACTCAATCCCGGCTTCGATGCGCCGCGCGGGTCCCGTTTCAGCCAGGACAGCACCGCGACATCGTCGTTCTATCAGGTGCATTGGTATGTCGATCCAATCATTTTCTGGCTCGAAGCGATCTTCGATAACGCCTGCCTGGAACAAAGTTCATTCGACGTGGCGTACCTCACCGAACTCGATCCCATGTGGAACGACGACGAGTTGACCTTCATCTTCAATCCCGATGTCGCTTTGTTCGGCAATCTCCCGGCACGAGCCGCCTGTGCCGCGGATTGTGTCTCGGCAACCGCCGGCTTTCCGTCGAACGCCTTGTTCTGGTGTGCCGGATGCCAGGGCAGCTTGTATCCACTCAACGGAAACGTGCAAGCGCATATCGGCGGGGTCCAGGCCTCTAGCCTGGAAATGACGCGGCTGATCGCCAAGATGCACCGCGAAGGTCTGATGTGGGCCGCCTCCGGCGAGGACGGCTTGTGCGGTTACTACCCGCAGCCGATCATGGACAAGACCGGCTACAAGTATCAGATGCTATACCCGGTTCCGCAAACCGCGAAGATCGCCGGGAAGTGCTGCCAGCCCTTGGGGCGTTCGACGATCCTGTGGGGTGCCGGGAAGGAATATCCGTTCGAGGGCGAAGACTTCGCCTACATGGTGTTCCGCAAGCGCAACTGCTGCCAGGGAGCCTTCTGACGCCATGAACGGCTCTACGCGCACCTTTCCCGTCGCCATATGCCTTTGGGTTTGCATGGCTACTCAAGCCTGGGGACAGGCAGCGTTACCGACTGATTACGACATGCGACTGGCCAGACAGCGCATGGAGGAAGCACTTGGCTCCGGCAAGCTGCCCACGGACTTCGGTGCGACTTCAGTCCCCAAGGTCGAGTCCTTGCCCAAGCCAGAGGCAAGGCAAGCCGATATTGCCCGGATCGCCGAAGGCTACCGTCAGTTTCCGGCCACAAGCAATCGGCCGAACCCAACAGACTCGCCGGAGTTGATGATTTTCGTGTCCTTCTCGATGCCTCGGGAATCTCTGGAGCGAATCGTCATCCAGTCGGAAAAGTCGGGTGCGGTTCTGGTGTTGCGCGGTTTCAAAGGCAATTCGATGGCACGGATGGGCGAGGAAATTGCCAAGCTGATCGGCAAGCGAAACGTCACTGCCATCATCCACCCACCGGCGTTCACCCAATTCAAGGTGACGCAGGTCCCGGCGCTGGTGCTGGCCAAACCCAGCCAGGCAACCCGGATTGGCACCGATGGCTGCGCAGTACCAACGAGTTACATCAAGGTTGACGGCGATGTCACCCAGGACTACGCCCTTGATCTCATCGAGCGTCAGGCACCGACATGGGCCGAGGCGACTCGTCGGTTCTCGGCCAGACTGGCAGGCCGCAAGCCATGAGGTTTCTCTGGCTGCTCTATTTGCTCGTCAGCGGAATTACGTCGGTCTTTGCTCAGGGCTATGACGCCAGCACCGCCTTTGGCGATGGAAGGTCGCTCGGGTCAGGAGCGGTGGGCGGCGCATTTCAGGGAATCGGTACCGGTAGTGCGACAACCATTGTGCCGGGCTATGGCCAGAGCGCCAGCCAGACCCAGTATTACCAAGGGGGCATGGGGCAGCTCTCCGGCCCCGGGGTCGCCAAGGTGACGGATTGTTCCAGCCAGGCTCCAAACGCAGACGCCTATCGACGGCAGGAGTGCGATGCCGTCAATTTCGTTGCCCGGAATCCCAGTGTCAGGCCCGCATTCTCGATCGACCGGGCCACGGATCCTCTGATCAGCCGCGCCAACGCGATCGCCAGCAATCCCGCACTGCAATTCACCGGAATCAACGTTGGTTCCAGCACGGAATCCTGCCGGGTGGTGACGGATACGACCCCCGCGACTTTTACGACGGAAATCTGCACCGAGTATCGGCCGGTGACCAGCAATTTGTGCACGACCGCGCGCCAGATCACGGTTGATCAGTATCACCTTTACCAGTGCGTCGAGCAGATGCAGACGCTGAGCAACGCAACGTGTTTCATCGGTCGGCAGATTGCCGTGAATACTGCCTACAACTACCAGTGCAACCAGACCGTTCAAGGCTACGAGACCTTGAGTTGTCGCCGCGGCGTCTCGGCGACGGTGGGTTTCGGTCAATGCACGCCCGGGGCATGGCTGGGCCGAACCGCATTCATGGACTGCAGTTGGTGTGTCGATCCCTACATGGCCATGAACATTTTCTGCGGAAGTGATGGCCACTCCTATGTCGTCGAGTCATACCGTTCCTACGACGGTGTCAATCGCTACGACTACAACTGGATCGGCTATCCGTGGGATGGCAGCTATGGCCGGTTTCCGGTGGCGGTTGCCCCAGGGCAATCCGTCACCGATTACTACGTCAGCAATCTCGGTTTCGGTTGCAACCTGTACGTCTACTTCAGTGTCAGCTGCAACTCGACGACCTGCACGCCGTCCATGCGGAATGTGAGTTCCGGATGTAACTCCTCGGGTGGAACGGGCACAGGGGCTGCCTTGCAACTCCCCATGTCGAAGACGGTCAGCAGCTGGACCTCGAATGAGTGCGCCACCTTGCAGCAGCGAGCAAGATGAGAATCGCCATTCGATATGTGCTGGCGATTCTGCTCGTTTTCGGCGGCAATGCGTACGCGGGCGATTGCCGGCTGGAAAGTTCGACGTGCGTGGATAGCACCGCCAGCAAGACGATATCGGGAGTCGTGGTGACGCTGGCGGATGTCGGTGGCTGCTGGGAATATCAGGATACCTACACCTGCATCAAGCCGAACTCGATCGACTACTGTTCGGCTTTGACGGCCGCCGGCTGTGGGCAGACCAGCTCGGTGTGCAGCGACACGGCATTCAATGGCACGTGCAATACCTACACCAAGACGTTCCGTTGTGGAAACAACCAGGGCACGCCCACCAATACGGTTCGTCTCGACAACACCTATTCACTGGTCACGGATACAGCGAATACCAGCCAGTGCAGCAGCTATGCGCAAAATTCGCGCTGTCGCCTGGCGTCGCATTCCTGCGTGGATTCCACTCCTTGCAAGCTCGATTCCAGCGGGGCGACCGTCTGTCTGGCCGGTGTTACACCGCCAGCGGGCGGGCTGAATTCCACGGCAACCTGTTGGAGTTACCAGGACGACTATTCCTGCATCGCCGAAAACCATGTCGACTATTGCGCCGCCATCAAGGCAACACAAGGGTGCGCCTTGGTCAGCTCGACCTGCGACAGCACGGCGTTTGACGGCTCCTGCAACCAATATACCCGTCGCTACCAATGCACCAATGTCACGGCGTCGACCGGTACGCCGACCGTGGTCGAACTCAACACGTCCTACACCATCCGATCCAACACGCTCGACACCAGTCAATGCGCCTCGCTCGCCAGCAGCAGCAACTGCGTGCATGCGGCGACCACTTGCACCGACAGCACGCCGTGCAAAACCATCAACGGCTTGCAAGTGTGCCTTTCGACGGTCTCCCCCTTGCCGGCCGGGGCGCAAAGCTCCGGAGATTCCTGCTGGACGAGGTCTGAGGATTACACCTGTGCCGGCAGCACCCTGACAAACGATTGTCAGCCCTTGATCGATCGCGGGTGTACGCCAGTGTCCTCGCAGTGCGTTGATCCCTTGTCATCGGGTGGGTGCGACATGAGCGAGCGGACGTATTCTTGCCCGGCGTCGCCAGCAACCCAGAGTCAGCGGACCGTGTGTGACCAGCGTTCATTTTGCCAGGGTGGCTCCAACTGTTTCGACACCAGCAATCCAGCGGACCAGGATTTCGGCAAAGCCATGGCCTCCATGGAGGCAGCCCGCGAGGCCGGGGTTTATGGCGCCGATCAACGTCTGTTCAAGGGTACGGGCGAGCGATGCCGAAAGAAACTCTTCGGTCTGGTCGACTGCTGCAAGAAAGGCGGTGGTGGTGCGGCCAGGAGCAATCACAACCTGATGGCAGCCACCATGCAGGGTGTGATGATTGGTGGCCAGCTCGCCATCAACGCCGGCAGCAAGTACATGTTCGACTTCATGTACCCGGAATTCACCAGCTATGTCGAAGCTGGTGCACAGGCCATGATTTCCTCCGAGGTGCTTTTCACGCCGACAAATTTCCAGCCGTCTTTCACCTTCTACGGTCTGACATTCTCGACGGGGGCGGTGAGTAGCGGTCTGCTGGGTGGGCCAATTTATTCGCTCGGCTCCCTGGGGAGCTTCAACCTGTACTTTGATCCCTATTCCATGGCGGCGGCCATCGCGCTGCAATTATTGTCGGAACTGCTTTCCTGCGAGCAATCTGAACAGCTTCTCGCGATGCACCGGGATGCCAGCCTGTGCGTGCATGTCGGATCGTACTGTTCGGCACGGGTGCCCATTATCCGGACCTGTATTGAACAGACTCAGTCCTACTGCTGCTTCAACTCCCGCCTGGCCCGGATCATCAATGAGCAGGGCAGGAGCCAGGTCGGCAAAAGCTGGGGGAGCGGCGAGAACCCGGATTGCTCAGGCTTCACCACGGCTGAGTTCGAGCGCTTGGACTTTTCCCGGATAGATATGAGCGAATTCATCCAGGAAATATCGTCCGGTGTTCGCATTCCCAGCGCTACCTCCTTCGGTCAGAACGTGCAAGGCACCGTCCAGCAGCGCGTAAACAGCTACTACAACCGATGAAACGATACCGGGCACTCGCAATGGCACTTTGTTTCTTTGCTCTGTTATCGAGTGAGGAGATCCTCGCGACCGAATTAAAGCAATATCTTCTGGCTGCCATCGATGCGCCAAGCGGCCGATCCGATGGCGAAATGAGCGGCCCAATGGCCGACTTCTTCAAGGCGCAGACACGTTCATCGTTGCCGGTACGGGTTCAGGTCAGGACCATCAGACACTTCTCTGCTGCGGGGTGTGCTCGATTGGAGGCCACCTTATTGCAAGACGGCGTTCCCACGACCAATGGTCAGCAAATCCCTTTTGCAGTCCGCTATGAACTGAATCTGTGCCGTGATGGACGTCCGCCGACAGAGGGCATGGACCTCGACGCTGCATCGCGGGCGCTGTCCCGCGATGTGCCTTCGCAATAGTGAGAGAATCCAGTTTTTATTGATAAACCATAGGGAGCACCTTGATGAACAAATCCGAACTGATCGAAGCGCTGGCAACAAAGGCTGATCTTTCCAAGGCGGCCGCCGGCCGTGCCGTGGATGTTCTGGTCGAAGAAATTGTGACCGCTGTCGCCAAGGGAGATTCGGTGACTCTGGTGGGCTTTGGTACGTTCAAGTCGGCAGCACGCGCAGCTCGCGAAGGCAAGAACCCGAAAACCGGCGAGAAAATCAAGATCGCTGCAACGACGGTGCCGAAGTTCTCAGCGGGCGCCACCTTCAAACAGGAAGTCGCCGGCAAAGCCAAAAAGAAGTAAGCCGTCAGGGTTGTGCCGTCACCAGGCAAGGATCGGCAGCAATAATAAACGATCGTTTATGTTTTCTTGCATTAAGGGCTAATGCAGGGCAAAATTCAACGGTCGTTTATCTTTTACGGAGAATCTATGGCAAACAGGGAAGTAGGTATCTCCTCTGTCGTCGAGCTTGGAGAGATTCTTCGGGCTGTTCGCAAGGAATCTGGACTGACTCAAAGCGATGCCGCTGCGCTATGCAACGTCAGTTTGCCATTTCTTAACGGTCTGGAGCAAGGGAAGCCGACAGCTCAGATCGGAAAAGTTCTGTCCGTCTGCAGCCGGTTCGGTATTGACGTCAGGCTGAGATTGCCGGGTGAAGCGGCATGAGTGCTTTGATTGTCTCGGCCAATGGGATCCCGGTCGGAACCATTGAAATCGAAAATGGGCGGTGGAAGTTCGTCTACTCGGCTGAGTGGAAGGATTACGCACTCTCGCCCAATTTTCCGATCGCCACCCGAAAATTCGAAGATACTGCGGATGCCAAGCCGGTTGAGTGGTTCTTCGAGAACCTGTTGCCCGAAGGCCGACTGCGAGACCTGATCGCCTTTCGGGACAGACTCGACCCCCGAGACACGTGGGCGCTTCTGATTCGACACGGACAGGACACTGCTGGGGCTCTTTCGCTAATCCCCGAAGGGTTCGATGCGACGACAGGGGAAATTCTGGTTCCACTCGCGAGAGCGGCGCTACAGGAAAAAATTGAGGAATCCAGGGCGCGCAATCTCCCTCTGATGGCGTCATGGGAAGAAATCCGCATGTCTCTGGCAGGTGCACAGGAAAAACTCGGTCTGCGCATCGACGCCAGCGGCGCGATGTTCCTGCCCGAAGGTTCGGCGCCATCAACCCATATCGTCAAGCCAGAGAACGCCAGCGCGGATTTTCCTCACTGTCCGGCCAACGAATTTTTCTGCATGCGCCTCGCCCATGAGTTGAAGGTTCCGGTACCCGCGGTTGGGTTGCTGCATCTCCCCGAGCCACTTTATGTCATCGAACGATTTGACCGGGTGCCATTGGATAAGAGCCCGGAGACGGCGGCTGGCAGGGCATTCGGGCGGCTTCATCAGATCGACCTGTGCCAGGCGTTGGGTGTGGCGCCTTCAAAGAAATACGAGAGCGAGGGCGGCCTGGGTTTGCATCACTTGTTTGGGGTTCTTCGCGGCACTTTCATCGATCGCCCCATCGTGGCTGCCAATGCAGTTGTCCAGTGGGTTGCCTTCAACTACCTGATCGGCAATCTGGATGCGCACGCCAAGAACATTGCATTTCTGATGCGGGGGCAGAAAGCCGCAGTGGCGCCGTTCTACGACATGCTTTGCGTGGAGGCGTACCTGCCAAGACAGACCATGTCCATGGCCATCGCCGGTGAGAACAAGCCGGGCTGGGTAGAGGGGCCGCACTGGGACGCGATGGCCTATGAGGCTGGTGTGGCACCAAGGCTGGTTCGAGGCGTCTTGTCACGGATGAGCGCAGACCTGCCGGACGCCATCTCCAAAATCATCGGAGACGAACGGCTTTTGCCATTGGAGCGGGATTTTCTGAGAGAGAAAGTGCTTCCGGTCATTGAAGAGCGACGAGGGTTCGTCGCCGATGCGATCAAGTCTCGACAATCGACGATTAGTGAACTTCTTACCAGGAAGGAATTCGACCCGTCGGTAGCGGAACGTTTGGCCAAGCGTTCCTGATTTCTCTCGGGAGGTATCAGGCGGCGGTTGCAACGGATTGCGAATGGACAGGCACCTTCAGGTGGCGCCTACTCCAGGCAGTTACAGATAAAGCCTCGGTTCGACCGATAGGTCCGGTCGCATGACAATCCATGCACTCAACCATCCATCCGTTGATATCTACTTCGCTGGATTCCACATGCTGACTGCCGCAAAATGGGCACGACTCAAGAATAACCATGGCTCCTCCTGTTGTTTGTCATTAGTATATTGGAATGTCGCAGATGTCCAGTGGCCAGTGGACTGGATCGCGCGCGTACGTACAGTCAGGCATGGTTGGATTGAATTTCCAACTTTTCCGTATGTCCATTCGTCCGCGTCACTTTCATGGGGAGATGGCTCTCCGTTCCACCAGTGCGCCGTAATCGATCGATGTACCCCGCCAGATCCTCAACATGAACATAGCGCCGCCGGGCCTGAAGAATGGTGGGGACCGGGAATTTTCCCTTGCCGATCTGATTGTGTGCCGTTCGGAGATTGATGCCGATCTCGCGAGCAGCCACGGAGAGCGGAAGCAGAGAACGGCCGTAGCGCAGGGACAAAATCTCCAGGCTGTTTTCTGTGGTGACGTGGCTCATTTCAGACTCCATTTTGCGACATCGTGATCGTAGCAACGGAGGGTCGGAGCTTGTGACTGAAATGCGACCGTAAAGTACGCATTTCGGGCGGCTCGCGTGATTTACTGTGTCCCAGCACCGATAATGGTGCCAAGGCTGCCACCCAGAATGCCGTCAAAAGCGCCACATGAAATGTAATACCCGCCAGTGACAGCAACTTGCCCCAATGCTGACCTTCGGCCCGTCACCTAATGAAAGGCGGGTACCAAAGTACAGCAGTTGTTCTAGAAATAGCGTTTATCCGCCGTAGCGGAAGCGGTTGAAGAAAGCGCATCGCCATGACGGTGGATAAACCTCGTTGGACGACGTGTCTACACGAAGGTCGACCAAAAGTTCATTAGAATAATGCATTCTGAATTGCCAACACGGACTTTGCTAGAAGGCCCCATGGCGCCACTGGTGGTGACCTTAATGAACCTCACCGACCAAAGGAGTCCAAATAGCGCGTCGCTGTTGAGGCCTCAAGCATGAACACGTTAGTTCTGCCCAGGGAGATGAAATTATTGAAAAGACGCGTCGCCACGATCGTGGTGTGGCCACGAACGGAGTCAACGTGATGATCGACTACTTCAGCGATCGTGAGAACGGTCCACGCACACGCACCGAGCAGGAGATTTCGCCCACGGTCTGGGCGGGCCTCGTGGCAACGGTACAGGCCTTGATCAATAGCGGCGCATTCGGCCTGCGTTTTCCCGAACGCTGCCCGGATGGACAAGCCACTTGCGGCGGCGATGCGGACGCCTTGGCGGCTTCCGTAAGCGCAGAAATGCCGGGTCTGGCTTGGCCGTTGGAGACCGTCTCCATTGACGGGGAGGGCTACTTTGCTGAGCGCCAGCCGTTCGCGCCGGACACCTTGCTCGTCTTGGACTTCATCGAGTTCGTTCACACATCAGTGGCAAAGCCGATCTCCGGGAAGTATCACGACTTCTTCAGTCATCACCACCTGACCTTCGACCAGGAAGCTGGGCAGGAGGACTTCCGCGCGACCGTCAATCGCATATTCGCGCGCAACGGGGTTGCGTTCGAGATGCTGCCCAATGGTCGAATTGAACGAGTGCTCCCGCCTGTGCTTGGCGAAGAGCTGAAACGAACGCTCTTCAATACGGGGGATCGCACGCTCGATAACATGCTGGACGAGTGCCGGGCCAAGTTTTCGGACCGCAATCCATTGGTGCGTCGCGAAGCGCTGGAGCGGTTGTGGGACGCATGGGAGCGTCTCAAATCACTCGCTGACCCGAGCGATAAGAAACGGTCGGTCAAGATCATCCTCGACGCGGTGACTTCTGTGCCGTCGCTGCGGGAGAGACTGGAGACAGAAGCGACAGAACTGAACTCCATTGGAAACAGTCACCTCATACGGCATTCGGAGATCAGCCAGGTGCCGGTGATCGATGTGGATCAGGTCGACTACCTGTTCCACCGCCTGTTCGCGATGATCCAGTTGATGCTGCGAAAGAAGTAGGAAGTCAACCTGGGAGAGACGCAATGCTTGAATGGTACCTGGAGGTAAATGCCCTGTTTCGGGCAATGCGTCAGAAAGCGATCGATGCACAAGGCCTCCTTGCGAGCGACGATAAAGCAGGGGCCAAGTTGATTAATGGCTATTTGAAAGCCGACTATCAACTGCTGCGCAAGCTGTGGACCGGCGCAGGGTTCCCTGAGCACGACATGGGAAATCTTGGGAGGCATATCGGATTTGGCGACGCTAATGATTACGACGACATCCTTGCGCGCGATCTACCCCAGGTTGAGGTGAGGGCAGAAGCGCATGTGCGCGACGCGACGGGCACCAAACCGAGCATAGGCTTCGAGGAACTGCTGCATCCGGTTATCTTCGCGCATGCCTTCCAGCACTATGTGGACGGACACTACCGCGATGCCGTGTTGAACTCCGTCGTTGCAATCTTTGATCTGATGCGAGAGCGCACCGGCCTGGATCTCGACGGCGCGGCTCTAGCGACACAAGTGTTGAGCTTGGAAAAGCCGCACCTGATCCTCAGCGAACTCGACACGGAGTCGGGAAAAAATGACCAGAAGGGGTTCATGCAAATTTTGGTCGGAGCTTACCTTGGCATTCGCAATCCCAAGGCTCATTCGCTAAATCATGATCTCGACCCGGAGAAGGCCGCGCAGTATCTGATTTTCGCCAGCCTTCTAGCCCGGCGGATCTATGAAGCGAAAGACGCTCCGAAGACCTGAGTCGCGCCAGTTGCATCGGTGGTTATCGATACGACCGTGGGCCATTGGAACTCAGGCGATGTCCTGCGAAAGAATGCAGGCAGCGCAAAGAATCGAACACTTCGCAATGTGCTTCTGCACCAGGACTTTCTTAAGCGGAACAGGCCGCATCATCACAGGGGCACCCAATGGCAAGAATAAGAAAGATCGAGATCGCCAACTTCCGTGGCATCAAGCAACTGGTGTGGTGTCCATCGCCTGGCATCAATTGTCTGATCGGCACGGGCGATAGCGGAAAATCCACGGTGCTGGATGCGGTCGATCTGTGCATGGGCGCTAGGCGCAATGTCCAGATTTCCGACGCTGACTTCTTCGGCCTGGACATCACCGCTCCAATCAGCATCACGCTGACGCTGGGCGCGCTGGATGACAGCATGAGTGCGCTGGAAAGCTTCGGTGCGTTTCTGCGCGGCTATCACGCCGCCACGGGCATCGTCGAAGACGAGCCGTCCGCCGGTGCAGAGGTGGTTCTCTGCCTCAATCTGACCGTCGCCAGCGACCTGGAGCCATCCTGGACTCTCATCTCCGACCGCGCTTCCCAGCAAGGTCTGGTGAAGACACTCGCGTGGAAGGACCGTCTGGCCCTGGCGCCGACGCGGATCGGCGCGCTCGCTGACTACAACTTGGGCTGGCAGCGAGGCTCGGTCCTGAACCGCATCTCGGAGGAGCGCGCTGATGCCTCGGCAGCCCTCGTGAAGGCTGCGCGGGATGCGCGCGGCACCTTTGGCGATCAGGCCGAGCTGCAATTGGGAGAAGCGCTGGGGATCGTCGCTGCGACCGCGCAGGAACTCGGCGTCCACATCGGCGCGAAGGCGAGAGCACTGCTCGACTCGCATTCCGTGTCGTTCGGAGGCGGGACCATCTCCCTGCACAACGAGGGCGGCATCCCGCTTCGCAGTCTCGGGGTCGGGTCCACGCGCCTGTTGGTCGCTGGTCTACAGCGTAAGGCGGCCAGCCAAGCGTCGATCGTCCTTTCGGACGAACTGGAGTACGGCCTTGAGCCGCACCGCATTGCTCGGTTTCTCGGCTCTCTCGGAGCGAAGGAAGCGGCCCCGCTGCAGGCGTTTCTCACTACGCATTCGCCAGTGGCGCTCAGGGAGCTGTCGGGCGGCCAGCTCTTCGTACTGCGCCGCAGTCTCCACCGCCACGAGGCCCGCATGGTGGGCACCGATAACGACACCCAAAGCACCATTCGCCTCTATCCCGAGGCCTTTCTGGCTGGCTCCGTGATCGTGTGCGAAGGGGCCAGCGAGATCGGACTCCTGCGTGGCCTGGATTTGCACCGGGTCGAACACGGCGGCGTGTCCCTGGCAGCACAGGGCATTGCCATGGTCGATTGTGGCGGTGGCGAGCCCGAACGCCCCTATGCCCGCGCGGCCGCCTTCCAGTCATTAGGCTACAGGGTGATGGTGGTGCGGGATGACGACAAGAAGCCCACGCCTGTCATCGAACAGGCATTTCTGCAGGCCGGTGGCGCGGTCGTCGCCTACCGCGCAGGACGCGCATTGGAGGACGAACTGTTTGGCAGCCTCACGCCGGTGGCCTGCCAGCACTTGATCAAATATGCCCACGACCTGCATGGCGACCTGATTCACGAACACCTGCGCACCGTCTCTAACAACACGCTGACCGTTCAGGCCGTCTGGGACGAAATCCAGAACACGCAAGCGCTGTCAGTGCCAAGCCGAGCCATGCTCGGGCAGGCGGCGCGCATACGCAAGGCCGGTTGGTTCAAGTCCATCTCTTGGATGGAGGACGTAGCACGGACCATCGTGGCGCCGGACTTGCCGCTATGCGATCCAGGCTTCAAGGCGCTGGTGGACCAGGTATCTGCGTGGGCTGCCCATGGGCCCCGCTGAAATCGACCTGCGCGCGATTGCCCGCGGTACCGTTACGGCACCGGCCGGGTGCGGCAAGACACAGTTGATCGCCCACGCCCTGGCCGCTCACCGAGGTCGCAAACCCATCCTCGTGCTCACGCACACGAATGCTGGCGTGGCGGCACTTCGTGGCCGGCTGGACCGTGCCGGTGTGCCGCACAGTGCCTATCGATTGAGCACCATCGACGGCTGGGCCATTCGGTTGATTGCGAGCTTTCCGGGTCGCAGCGGTCACGACCCGGACATCCTGCGGCTCGCCACGCCGGCGCGAGACTACCCGGCGATCCGCGAATTCGCCTGGAAGCTGTTGCAGGCCGGGCACGTCAGCGAGGTTCTGAAAGCGTCCTACACGCACCTCATTGTTGACGAGTACCAGGACTGTTCGGTGCCTCAGCACTATCTCATCTACTTTCTCTCGCTGATTCTGCCGGCCTGCGTGCTTGGCGATCCGATGCAGGGCATCTTCGGGTTCGGTGGCAACGCGTTGGCCAACTGGGAGCAGCAAGTGTGCGCGCATTTCCCGGTCGTGGCGGAACTGGCCACGCCGTGGCGGTGGCGCAGTGCCGGTGCGGAAGCACTCGGACAATGGCTGCTGGAGGTTCGCCGCCTGTTGGTGGCTGGTCAGTCGGTGGATCTGCGCACCGGGCCACCAGCACATGTGACGTGGGTTCAGACCATCCCGCCCAACGACCACCCGCAGCGACTGGCTGCCGCGCGGACGCTGCCGCCCACCGCCGACGGGCGCGTGCTGATCATCGCGGACAGCCGTAACCGTTCGAGCCAGCAGAACTTTGCAAGCCAGACGCCAGGGGCCTCGACCGTTGAGGCAGTTGATTTGCAAGACCTCATCGCCTTCGGTAATAGTTTCGATGTTGCGTCTGCGGGGGCCATGGGGCAGTTGCTGGCGCTGGCGCAAAGCGTCATGACCAACGTGGGTGTCGCAGAGCTGACACGGCGTCTGGAGTCGTTGGCCCGAGGAACCGCAAGGAATCCGCCGTCCGCAGCGGAGAGCTGTGCCTTGGCGTTCCAGCGCGCCCCCTGCATCGCCGCAGCCGCAACACTGCTGTCAGAGCTGCGTGAGATGCCGAACGTGCGCGTGCATCGGCCCGCCATTCTTTACGGCGTGCTCAAGGCGCTGCGTGGCGCTTCGGCAGGAAACGTCCCGCTTGCGGAGGCTGCCAGGCGCGTGCGCGAAGAGAACCGATTGTTGGGCCGCCCGTTGCCCAAGCGTGCAGTCGGCAGCACGCTGCTGCTCAAAGGGCTGGAGGCGGAAGTGGCGGTGGTGCTGAATACGGAGGGCATGAGCGCACAGCACTTATATGTGGCTATGACCCGCGGATCAATGAAGCTGGTTGTGTGTAGCGCCAGCCCCATATTGGGCTAAGTAGGAAGGGAAAATGGCAAGAGAGAACAAGTTTGCAAGCTCGGGCGGTGCAACAGAGACGCCCGCTGGAAAGCTCATGGAGACGATCGTCGAGGACGTGATCAAGGCGAAGGCGATGACCTTTGCTCAATGGCATGCCCTCAGCGCGAACCCATTGGTTCCACTTGCCATTCCGGTGTCGCAAGGCGGTCAGTATCCGGTCACGCAAGTCGGCGTGGACGCGGCTCACTTGCTGTCACAGCAAAACTGGAAATCACGCGAAGCCCTGCGCCAGACGATTGATCGGGAGGCCTTCATGAAGCTCTCGTTCCAGGCCATCGGGGACACGCTTCGCGACTGCCAATCGCGCCTTCCAACAGTACCGGACGGCCAGAATGAGCACGACGTGCTGCTCGGTGACGATTTTTATGCTGTGCTCGCCGACGACTACCAAGCGCGCTTGCAGCAACTGGCCGCCAGCGCGAGTCCCGACGTCGACCGGCATATCCCTTGCCATCTGTTTCACTCTGATCAGGCTGTGCCGGCATTCGCCGTGGGGCCAGTGCGGTTCCTGCCGAGAGCGGAGTGGCTCGATTCCTTTGTCAAGGACTCGGAGGTCCGCGAGCTCATCCGCCAGTTCGAGGCCCGTGAACTGGACATGGAGGAGTTGACCACTCGATCAGCTGCCACCGAGGGTGGCCGCCGTGCGTCGCATGCGTTGGACGTTCTGCGTACGCTGCGCCATTACAGCTGGGTAGCGACCATCCGGATGGAAGGGCATGAGCATGCGCGGTCTCATTTCAAAGCGTCGGTGGTGGTGGGACTTGCGATTGACGCAATCGGACTGAGGTTCCAGGTCGAGGATGCGCGACGATTTACGAAAGCCGGCCGGCAGCATCTTTTTGCAGAGGACCGGTTCGCGACCACGCTGGACGGCCGGATATTGCGTGGGTCGAGCGTACAGATGCCTGGCCTTGGCGGACGTCCGGGTGCGCTGGCTGCCAAGATGGCGGGCGAGCAATCCTTCCTGGATGCCGCCGGGTGCATCTTGCAGCACTACGTCGATGGACGGCGAAGCGGACATGCGCTGCATCTCGTCGAACGCTGGGCCAATGCGCTGTACTGGGTCGGTGAAGCTCGTCGCGAGGCTTCCGACTTCATGGCAGTGGTCAACTATGGCTGTGCCGCTGACGGGCTATCGGGCGCAGGCGGCAAGGCGAACGATATGAAAAGCTTCGCCGAGACTGCGCTCAGGCCTGAGGGGGAGACCGTGCCCGAGGGCGCGCTCACGGTGGATACCGCCGTCCACAAGGTCTATCGAGAAGGCCGCAACAAGCTCGCCCACGGCGAAATGTCGGGGCTGCTGGAGGATCTTGCAGAGCCGCGTGCAGTCGGCGAAGCGCTGCTGTCGGCGCTGTTCGATGTTGTGACGCCGGTGCTGGCTGATCTCTTGCAGTACGAACCGAACCTCCCGAAGCTCGATGAGAAGCTGGCCTATCGTCTGCTTGAGGCAAAACTGGCAGCGCGGAAAGTGATGACATGATCGTTACTTGCGAGGCTGGAAAGCCTCCGGAACGTGCCGCCAGTCGGTGGCCTCCAGCAGATCGCGGGACACGACGGTCTGGCCGTTGTCGGGCCTGCCTGACCGGCAGCATAGTGGCCGGTTGCTTCCATATTGCCTGCACCGAAACGCCCGAGATTAATCGTGTCGCCATTGCAGTATTATCAGTGGCGGATTCATTGGCGGGATTGGAGCAGCAGTACGGACTGCACTATCCGTTTTGGATTCGTGACGGTATCAGCGAGGTGAAAATCTCTTCGGTATTTACGTGCGTTTGATCTGCTGTCGGCTACTATTTCGGCGCTTGAGAGCGGTTTCAGACGCAATAGTCTTGAATAGTCAGTACGAGATCGAATTTTTGTCATCGCCCGGAAACCCGCATGAATACTAAGCGTTCTTCTGAAGACGGTATTGAAGACGGTATTGAAAGGGATGTCTCTGATGAAACCCAGTAACGGCAAGGCTTACAAGGCCATTGTAATAATAGAGTGGGAGTGACTGGCAAAGACGAGCAACATCTAGCAACGTCTGGCAAATACAAGCAGCCGAATAGCTGGTGAGGGGAGCAAGCTACTGGCATTGTCTGGCAACATCGGGCAGTCATAAGCAACGACCAAATGATGGTACACATCATTTTGCTTTGACTATGAGCGATTGGTAGGTCATCTATTTGCTTTACTATCGAGTCGTAGCTGTCGGAGGCCGATCGGCCAATCCGGCTGTTGGCCCGAAGGGTAATGTCGGACGGCAATGTACCGGTCACCTGTCGTTCAGGTCAGGTGTAAATCTGACTTGAAGCTTCCTCAATTGGCATCGATAGCATTGCAACAATCCTTGAAGCAGGAAACAACAATCGGTGGGTCACACCCCGCGCACCAAATTCATTACCTGCCCCAAGTCCAGTGATTGTGCCTTCTGTTCGATCTGCGGTAGATACTGTTGTTGCAATTGCTTTGCAGGAGTCAGCAGGCTCTGGAAAGTTTCCTGCAACAACGCGGTGCTCATGCTCCGACCACCGGCGTAATAGCGCTTCGCCACCTGACCGAGCGCATAGGTGGTGGCGAACGAGAAGACCATGCCGGTGGCAGCGCGACCGACCTTCCCGAAGGTCTTTCCTGCCGCCTTGCCCAGCAAGCCGCCCAGCAGCTTTCGGCCGAACTGCTCTAGATACTGAGACGTCAGCCCAACTCCAGCGGCGGCGATGAACTCCTTGATGTGCCCTTGATCCAGTTCGATCCCATGTGCCTTACCGATGCCATATACCATGCGGATCTGGAGCGGAATAATCGCCATCGATGCCCAAGACTGGGGTAGCAGTTCGAGTGCTCCGTTAAGCAGGGCGCTGTTGAGGATTGTCTTGTCCAGTTCAGCATCCAGGGGGCCGACTTGTTCCAACGGCTTCACAGGCAAATCGGCGGCGGAAACAATTGGATCGATGGCCTGTTCGATTGCACTGGATTGGCCAGCGTCGAGATTCAGAAAACGCTTGAGTTCGTCGAGGAAGGCGCGTTCGGCCGGACTCATGCGCCCGTCAGCCTCGCAGACGCAAACAGCCATTTCGTAAGCGAACTGACGCTGCCCGATATCGGAAAGTGTGCCTGCCGCCGTATCCAGCGACAGGCGTTTGAGCAGGACGTCTTGATACAGACGGGCCATATCTAGGCCAGGGGTGCCTTCGGATAGTGATTCCGCAATGCGTTTTACCTCTTCGCGTTCACGGTCGTCCTTGACGCCATCGGCAAAGGCGGCATGCAGGCACAGGGCGAGGATGGAACGTTGTTCTTCGAGTGTCATGTGATTATCCTGGGGAAGTTCAGAAGCGGGGGCGGTCGCCAGCGAGGGCAGGCTTACCTGGCCCGATCAAGTGCCTGATCATCCATTGAACATGGATCATCTATCGGCTCCAGATGGGAAGTGATGTGGCAGTTGGGGATCGCTGTCCTCAGGTCACGCTCAATTCGCTCAACCCAGTCATGGGCCTCCTGAACTGACCATTTCCCCGGCACTAGCGCATGGAAACTGATGAACGACCGTCGTCCAGCCTGTCGTGTCCGCAAGGCGTGATAGGCGATGCCCTGTTCGATGTAGCGATCGAAGACTTCGGTAATGAGGCGCTTTTGCTCTGGCGGCAAAGCAGTGTCCATAAGCCCGGAAGCTGAGCGCTGCATCAACTGCCATCCCGTCCAGACAATGTTCGCGGCAACGAGCACTGCAATCGTCGGATCCAGCCAGTTCCAGCCTGACATCGCCACAAGTCCCACCCCAAGGATGACACCAACGGAGGTCCAGACATCCGTCATCAGGTGGTGGGCATCAGCTTCGAGCGTAATGGACTGATGCTCGCGGCCTGCCTTCAATAGCAAGCGTGCCACAAGCAGGTTTATGACTGAGGCCGCAACTGAAACAACCAATCCAATGCCGACAGCCTCGATCGGCTGGGGATTTATGAATCGTTCGATTGCCGTATAACCAATACTGACGGCTGCCAGGACAATCAGGAAACCCTCGAAGGCGCTGGAGAAATACTCGGCCTTACCGTGTCCGTGTGGATGATCCTCGTCGGCTGGTTGTTCCGCCAGCCAGAGCATCCACAGCGCCATGAGTGCGCCCGCCAGATTGACAAAGGACTCGATGGCATCCGAGAGTAAGCCAACCGATCCGGTTAAATGCCATGCCACCCCCTTGAGCAGGATGGTCGCAATTGCGGCACCAATGGAAATCCACGCATAGCGTTGCAAACTGGGTACGGCCGAGTCAGTCATCATCATGCTTTTTGCCGCGCTTCCCTTTCCCCTCACGCTCCCTTCCTGGCATTCGAATATCGTGTTCGTCGGCATTCTTGTGGCACTCGACACAGTTGTCAAAGTCACGGATGCCTTCCTCGATATGCTCGCGGCGGATTTTCTGCTGTGAATGCTCGTGGCAACCGTAGCAGGTATAGCGGCTGTAATCGTTGCGGACATGGCAGGTCGCGCATTTGACGTTGTGGTCGCGATCCAGTTCGAAGTACTTCGCGTGATCGAAGGTGGCCGGCGTCCATTTATCCTGGCCATGGCATTGACTGCAATTACCCGTGATCTGCTCGTGGAGACTGTCCTTGGGTGACTTGTGGCAGCCCTGGCATTCATCGCGCGTCGCTTTTTCCAGCAGGCGATGGTTGAAATGGCCGGTCGGACGGAATCGTTTCACACCGGCATGATCGCTATGGCAGGCGATGCAGTCCGAGCTGATGAGTTTTTGGTGGAACGGCGTCGACGTCAGAGGCTTCTGGACGGGCAACCCGGCAGTGGTGAGTTTCCCTATCTCCTCCGGCTTGTGACAACTGACGCAGCGCTGTGATTCGGCACCGGTTAAGGAGGCGTGACAGGCAAAGCAGTCTGATTCCAGTTTTGCATGGCCAGGAATCAACTTGCCGGGGCCAACCATCAGGTGGGGATAGACGAAAGCCAGAATGGCCAACACAATCAGGTTGGCAGCAAGGATCCACTTCAGCGTGCGGTTCATACCCAGCCCCAGAACAAAAAGATGCTGATGATGTGGCCCAGTGCCAGGACAGCGAAGACGATGAAGATCGGGATATGGACTTTGCGCCACTTGGTCATGGCATCCAGGGTGACCGCATCCCAGAACACCGCGCGCTCAATATCCTCTTTGGACATCCCCCGCAGTTGGTAGTGGTCACGCTGCCCCAGAACATGCTCACGCGAACGACCGAGAAGTAATTTTCCTACCATACCGCTGATGACATTCACGCCCATCGCCACTGTAGCCAGCCAGGGCAGGATGGCGTTGAAATGAATGCCCGCATGCAGCAAGACCATCAGGGAACCCAGCCAGGTACCGACTTCGTGCATGCTGAGCCAGGATTTCATATTGCCCGAGGTGATCATCTTGCGCTTGCGTAACGAATAGATCAGGGAACCGATGATGAGCAATGTTCCAGGGATGCCCAGGTAGCGCCCGATCCAGACCAGATTGAAGCGGTGCAGCAGATAGTCGCCCACCAGGGTCGCCACACCGAGCAGGCTGACCAGCAACGTGAAGGGAAGGATATGATTGCGCCAGAGGTTGTTGGTCATCTAGGCCTCCAGAGTTACGCTGGTTTTCGGGGTGCAACTACACAGCAGGCAACTTCCTGGTTCGGGATCAAAGTCTGGCGCATGACCGTAAGCCACTTCGCCTGCTTTGATCGTGGTTTGGCAACATCCACAACTTCCCGCCCGGCAACTGGACTCAACTTTTACCCCATTGGCCTCAGCGAAATCCAGCAAACTCCCCATACCCGGCTGCCAGGGAATCTGTTTGCCCGATTTGGCAAAGGTGACGACGATGTCGCTTTGTGTTGCTACCACAGGTTCAACGGCTGTCGGGTTTGCCGAGCGCTTGATCGATGCCGGGCCAAAGGCTTCGTAGTGGATGCGGCTCTCCGGCACGCCCCAGTCTTCCAGGCCCAGGACGAGGCTTTCCATCATTGGCGTCGGCCCGCAGATGTAGAAATGGTAGGGTTTAAGGGGGAGTTCCGTCCTGAATAACGCGACATCCACGCGCCCTTGATGGTGATAGACACGCCCCAGTTGATCGCCCGGCAAGGGGTCACTGAAACACAGCCGCAGATGGAAGTTCGGGTAGGTCGCGGAAAGGGCTTCGAGATGGGATCGCTTGATCGGCTCGTTGCTGTTACGCACGCCGTAGTAGAGCCAGACTTCCCGTCCCGGCTGTTCGGCCATGCACCAGTTGAGCATGGACAGCACCGGGGTAATCCCGATACCGCCACCGATCAAGACGACCGGTGCATCACTGCGGTCGATATGGAAGTGACCGCCAGGCGCGCGGACTTGTAGCACGTCACCCACCTGGACGTGGTCATGAAAGTAATTTGACGAGCGGCCCGGGGGGTAAGCGCTGCCTGCCGGTGCGGGGACGCGCTTGATGGAGACGCGGTAAAACCCTGCGTGGGGCGCATCGGACAAGGAGTAGCAGCGAGTAATCTGCTCTGTATGGCCGTCGGGCGCGGGTACGTCGAGACGAAATGTCAGGAATTGACCTGGCTTGAACTCCGGGAGCGGCTGCTTGTCTTCTGGTACCAGGTAAAACGAGCAGATGGATTGGGCACCGTCCTCGATTTCCTTGCGATCAACCCGAAAACTCCTGAAACCACTCCACGCCGCGACAGATGCCGGCTCGGATGCTGAAGGCAAAGTTTCTTTAACGGGAACGGCCATTCCCCCATCAGACCCCACGCCTGTGCGCAGCGCCTGATACTCACCCCAATGCCGCCAGAAGCTGATACCCAGCCACAACGCGATTTGCAGCGTAATCCCCAATACGATCCAGAGGAGCAAGGAGGCAGAGGTCATTTCAGGTGGCATCATGATTCTGGCAGTCTTTCACGTTCAGCTTAAGGAACCCTTAATCAACATCCGTTTGACATCCGCTTCAATCATCATCGTGCTCGCGCCCTTTCGAGCGATAATCACGTCGATCATCCTTGGGCAAGGGCTTATCACCCCACGCCGCACGATACGCCTCGGCAGAAGTGAAACGGCATTTTTTGTTTGCTCCAACTTTGCTCAGCAACAAGGTATTCGGTTTGGCTGGAATGCCGGTATGCGCCTGAATCTGTTCCCTGATTTGATCGCAGGATTCCGCTTGGACCTCAGCGGTGGCGGCATGTACGGTCGTCATGGACAAGGCAAGCAGGATGATCGAGATGGCTTTCATGATTTGTGATTCCTTGGGTCTGATGGATAAAGGGTGTCACCGCATTTCAAATGCTTCTTGATGAAAACTGAACCTGCCTTGCCCGATACGCCCGAGTTCATGCTTGAGCTTTTCGGCCAGACCTTGAGGCCCGCAGAACCAGATTTCGGACCGGCGTGAGGCGGCCTGCGCCGCAACTACATCGGTAGCGCTCAATGTTTCACCCTGTTGGGCGCCATGAATGTGCAGATGGATGCCAGGCAACGCGGCGCAGCTTGCCTCGAGACGGGCGACAAAGGGGTCATTCGCTCGATCGCGAGTGCAGTAGTGAAGATCCGCAGAAACTGGGCTCGACGTCTGTTGCAAGGCATCCAGCCAGGCGAGGAACGGCGTCACTCCGATCCCGCCAGCAATCCAGATTTGTTGGGCGTTCGAATCCTGCCGGGCCATGTCGAAGCGACCATAAGGCCCCTCAACCTTGACGGCATGACCAACCTCCAGTCGCTTGCCCAGGGTGCGGGTGTAATCACCCAGCGCCTTGATCTGGAAACTAATGCTTCGATCACCCCGATCCGCACTGGCGATCGTGAATGGATGCGCCCCCTCCTTCTCATCGAAGATAATGAAAGCGAACTGACCGGGGCGATGGCCTCGCCAGTGGTTGTCAAGTTGGCAACTGACGGTAAGCACATCCGGGGCAGTTTGCTCAATGGCTGTCACGGTCCCGCTGGCGCGGCGTGCTTTCCCGATGCGACCCACCAGCGAGTACAGGGCGCCATAAATTCCGGCAGCGCCAAGCAACGCGATGAGAATGCCGACGGGCTGGGTCCAGTAATCTGTCGGAGCGAGCATAGCTGCATGCAGCGCCAGCATCAGATAAAGCACCGGCATGGCTTGATGAACAACCCGCCAGGTTTTATAGGGAAACCGCTTCCATAAGGTGATGACCAGCATCGCCAGCACAAGATAAAACGCCCACTCCCCCATGTCCTTCGCCAGGTCGCGCATCACTTCCAGGAAGCCGGTGAATTGCTCCTTCGGTATGCGGCCTTCGCGTCCGACCATCGCTTTCAGAATGTCTCCGACGATTTCCTCTACCAGCCAATGGACTACGGCGAAGCTCACCGCGAGAATGCCGGCCCATTTATGGGTCCGATAGACTCGATCCATACCGCCCAGCGGGGTTTCTAGCCAAGCGGGACGTGTGGACAAAAACATCGCCAGTGACATCAAAGCGATCGATAGCAGGCCACTCAGATAGAGCGCTTCCTGCCGGATTACCCATGGCAGAGTGCCGCCACTGCTTCCACCTGTGGCAAGCACATCCATTCCCCAGGCGACGGTAACGATGGCGAGAAGCAAGCCGAGCAAGATTTTCATGTCAGAACTCCTGATGGATCATTTTCCAGCGGCCGGTTGAGGGTTTCCCGGTTGGGGCAAGTCATCACGGCAGCGTCGTTCGTTGCAGTCAACCGAATTGCGCTGATTGTTTTTTGCATAGCCACCGTCGTGGGTGTTGTATTGGTCACGCTTGACGTCACGCTGCCGCTGGTCGATGACCTCGCCCGTTTGCGGATGCACATACAACTTGATCCGCCGACCCGTCTGGTCGGTGGCCTTGGCCTCATAGCTGCCGCTTTCACGCTCGATCTTCTCGATATTTCGATAGCCGGCAGATTCCAGTCTGGCGTGCACTTCGGGAATCGATAGCCATCTCGCTTTGTCGGTATTGACAGAGCGGACATCCTGAGCATGACTCGACATGGAGAAGAAAACAGTGGCAAGCAATGCAGTGATGGTTAATGGTTGCATGGTGAAATCCTCCTGCTCAGGAAAGTGTCTGAAATGGTCATTCTTCGTAATAGCCTTGCTCTGCTGCGGTGTGGCAGGCGATACAGTTCGCTTTGGTGCGCACTTCCTTGTGGCGCCACTCCCAATCAGGAACTTTGCGATGTTCGCTCACCCATTTGGGCAATTCCGTGATGCGCTGTGGGGTGGCCCCTGAGGCAACGCCCTTGAGCAATTTGCTGCTGTAGCGCTGGCCACCTGCATCACCTGCATTGGCAACGAGATAGCTCGTAATCTTCTCGGCGGTGGCCGGATCGAGGCTGGCGTTGTCGCCGAAATGCTTGTCCAGTTCGCCCATCATGCGTTGCCAGGATCGCGCCGGGAGCATCGATGGGGCAAAGGCCAGGTGGCAACTACCGCACTCCTCCTTGACGACCGGGTCGGTAACAGGCGCGAAGAAATGACGGTCACCGGCCTGGGCACGGGCTAATACAAGGGCAGAAAAAGCCAAGGTCACGAGGCCAATGGCAAGCGGGCGGTAGGGAATGCGCACGGGAGTCTCCTATGAATGGGATTACTGACCGATCACGAAGGTGAGCCAGTCACCTTTTTCCTGCGGGGTACATTCGCGCCCTAATACTTCGGTGCAATTGCGCTTGAACCATTTTTCAACTTTGGCCGGATCGGTATAACGCGTTGGCGCCACCGACACAGCAACCGGTTCGATGGTCTTGCCGGTCAGCGCCCGACCCGCACCCCGGGTGTCCTTGCCGTGACAGGTGGTACAAGACGGCGTATCAGGTTTTCCGCCGGAAAAGGTCTGCGTATGCAAGGCCTGGCCGCGTGCCGCCGAAAAACCGCTTGCCTTGGCGGCTGCCGCATACTGGGCCAGCAGGTCTTCGCGAGGACCGGCAATGGTGGCGGTGCTGAGTATCATGGCAACAATTCCTGAGGTGACGACCAACATGTTCTTCATGCGTTTCTCCTGGCGGTTATCGGACTGTGGAGCGCACTTTGCGCCACCCTGTCTGAATGAATGCTGAATCGCTTGTTCATCCTGCGTTCATGTTCAAAGCGCTAAAAGATCAGCCTGGAAAACTGTGGAGTTAAATATGTCGTCGAGAATCACCACCCAATGGCGTCCTACACTGACAAGCGTCATCATGTTGATGATGCTGGCGATGTTGGGCATGGAAGTCAGTTACGCAGCAGATAACGCTGACCATGACCGTGCCCGTCAAGCCGTTGAGGCTGGAGATGTTCTGCCTTTGCGGACGATTCTTGATCGGCTCGATCACGAGTATCCCGGCCAGGTCATGGAGGTTGAACTTGACCGCGAAAAGGGCGAGTGGGTTTATGAAGTCAAGTTATTGCGCAAAGGAGGTGTCTTGATGAAGCTGAAGATTCTCGCTCGCGACGGCACCATCCTCGGCTCTAAGGAAAAGCCGGGCAAATCGCATAAACCAAACGACCAGGGAGAGCCCCGCTGATGCGCATTCTGGTTGTCGAAGACGAACCAACGCTGGCCACACAACTTGTTGAAGGCATTCAGTCGGCCGGCTATGTCGTCGATGTGGCGCATAACGGGGTCGATGGCCACTTCATGGGGGAGACCGAACCTTACGACGCCATCGTGCTCGACATTGGCCTGCCGCAGATGGATGGCATCACGGTTCTGAAGAAATGGCGTGCGGCAGGGCGTACCTTGCCGGTCCTGATCCTGACGGCACGCGACACATGGCGGGAGAAAGTGGCCGGCATCGATGCTGGTGCGGATGACTATCTAACCAAGCCCTTTCACATGGAAGAACTGCTGGCCAGGCTTCGCGCCCTGATTCGCCGTGCCGGCGGACATGCTAGTACCGAGTTGGTTTGCGGTCCGCTGACCCTGGATACCCGCAGCAGCCGTGCCAGCGTGGATGGAACTGCCCTGACGCTGACGAGCCATGAATACCGGGTTCTCGCTTACCTGATGCACCATCCGGGTGAAATCGTCTCCCGTGCGGAGCTGACCGAACATATTTACGCGCAGGATTTCGATCGTGATTCGAATACGGTCGAGGTATTCATCGCGCGCTTGCGCAAGAAATTACCGCCGGGCCTGATCGAAACCGTGCGCGGATTGGGCTACCGGCTCAACAAAGCACAATGAACTTTGCCTTCTTACGCAACTCCCTGCGTATACGTCTCTTGGCGGGCACGCTCGTCTGGATCGTCATTTCGATTCTGGTTGCGGGCTGGGGGCTTGGCCAACTCTTTCATCAGCATGTCGAAGCCCAGTTCGATGCGGAACTGAAAAATCATCTGAATCAACTTACGGCCCAACTGATTCTCGATGAACAGAATCTGGCCCAAGTACGATTACCTCCGAGTGACCCGCGCCTCAACAAACCCCTGTCCGGTCTGTATTGGCAGATCGATCGCATCCCCGCTGCGGATGAGCAACCCATCAAGGCTGTTTTGCGTTCCCGCTCACTGTGGGATGAAACATTGACTGTCCCGGCCGATACCCCGGCGGACGGAGAGATTCATCAGCATCGGATTGAAGGCCCCCAAGGAGTTGCTCTAAGAGTGGTGGAACGTACCGTCACCATTGACACTCACTCCCTGAGGTTGATGGTTGCGGCCAATGAAAGTCTGATGACAGAGCCTATCGAGGACTTCAAAGGCCATCTTTGGATGGCGCTGGGCATACTTGGAATGGGATTGACGCTCGCCGCTTTGATGCAGGTATTCGTCGGGCTTGCTCCACTACGTAGCATGCAAAACGCCCTAGGACGTGTCCGGCACGGAGATGCCCGAAACATGGAAGGCACCTTCCCGAACGAGATCATGCCGTTGGTGAATGAGTTCAACACGGTGCTGGCGCAAAACGCTGAAGTGGTCGAGCGTGCCCGAACGCAAGCCGGCAACCTTGCCCATGCGCTTAAAACGCCACTGAGCGTCCTCGCCAATGCCGCCAATGCTCCCGAGAAGCGAGATGACGATTTGGCACGTCTGGTCGCATCGCAAGTCGATACCGTGCGCAAGCAGGTCGATTACCACCTGAGCCGGGCACAGGCTGCCGCATCGGTACAAGTTCCGGGCATACGCACTGCCGTTGAGCCCGTCATACGGGGTCTGGTACGGGTGATGCAACGTGTGCATGCAGACCGTCAACTCGAGTTTGTCGTGCTTCCTGATCAAGCCAATCTGGCATTCCGCGGTGAGGAACAGGATTTACAAGAAATGTTGGGAAATGTGATTGATAACGCCTCGAAGTGGGCCAGATCACGGATCGAGATTCAAGTCTCGGACGAGTCCGGCAAACTCCGGGTGCGCATCGATGATGACGGCAAGGGCATAGCCGAGACCGAATGCGATCATGTACTCAAACGAGGGGTTCGCGCGGATGAGCAGGTTCCCGGTACGGGGCTGGGGCTTGCCATAACCGCCGACTTGGCGCGAATGTACGGTGGTGATTTGGTGTTGGCTAAATCCTCATTGGGCGGGCTTCAAGTCTCGTTGATACTGCCGGCAGTTTGACTCTCACCATTGCACTCGCCAGACTGAAGATGGCGCCGTGGGGTTCGCTGCAGAAAACGAAGATCGTGTCGGAATCCATCCCGTGGGATTTGCTTAACACCCCAAGCAACACGGTAGTTTTCGGTAGAAGTGAACCAGCATTTTGTTGTTGTACACACTGGGTTGTTTGTTCATCCGGCGTTCAGCTTCGATGAGCATAATTGGCCAAGCTGAAGAAGCGATATCGTCGGAATCATTGCCAATTGAATGCTCCCATCAACCATCATCCGTTCTGGAGAATCACACCCATGAAACCCTACCTTCTCACCGTCCTGACTATGCTGACCCTTGCCGCTGCCGGCCCATCCTTCGCCGCGAACGAAGCCCACGACCATGGCCACGGCACGACGTCCGCCACCTTGCAACTCAACGCCGGCAAGAAATGGGAAACGGACGCCCCGCTGCGCAAGGCTATGGGTGACATTCGCCAGTCGATGGCTTCCTCGCTGCACGCGATTCATGAGAACAAGCTGACGTCCAAGAGCTACGGGGCGCTGGCAAAAAAAGTGGAGGATGCAGTTGGCAATATGGTTGCCAAATGCAAGCTCGGCACCCAGGCCGATGAGCAACTGCACCTCATCATCGCCGATTTGCTCGCCGGCGCCGAGCAAATGGCGGGCAAGGTGAAGCAGGCCAAGCGTATGGACGGTGCGGTCAAGGTTATCGGCGCGCTCGACAACTACGGCAAGTATTTCGACGACCCAGGTTTCCAGCCAATCGCGCACTGAAAGTCGGGGCGAGACGCGACAAGCCGCCGTCCCGCCGGCACCGACTTTTTACGTATGATTGGCAATACTTCAGGTAACCGGCACATTGCTGCCAAAGTTTGGCCACAGGCCCAATGCCGCACTGGCCGATAACCTGGCTTCAAAACGCCGAAAACGTCCAACACGACCGCAGTCAACTGAATGCCAAGGGTGTTATTTGAAGCAAAACATGTGGATTAATTTCAACAAAACATGTGGATTGCGGAGATTCATGACGCCATTCAAGTTGTATCCCCACTCTTGCAATCATTAGTGCAATCCGTATACTGTCCGGACAATATAAGGAGTGACACCATGGGCGCCACCGTCAAAGAAGAACGCATCGAAATTCGTCTCGCGTCAGCCGAGAAGGAACGCATTCGCCAGGCTGCCATCCTGTCGCACCAGAACGTCAGCGAGTTTGTCCTGCGTGCAGTACGCACCGTGGCCGACGAGACCCTGGCCTCACAGACGCGCTTTGTTCTGCCCGAAGAGCAGATGAACGCCTTCTATGCTGCCCTCGATCAACCGGCCAAATCGATTCCGCGTCTCAGGGAACTGCTCAAGAAACCGAGCGTCTTCGAGACTAAATGAAATTACCGCTACGGGGGCCTGAACTTCTCACCGAGGCCCATGATGTTTCCGGCTTTGACTGCGGCAACGAAGCGCTGAATCGCTTTCTCCATCGCCATGCGCTGCAGAACCAGCGCAACCAGAGTGCCCGGACCTACGTCGCCCTTCGTGGTGAAGCGCACGTCATCGGTTATTACTCGTTGGCAGCTGCCTCGGCCGAATACGAAACTGTTCCGGCACGAATCGCCAAAGGACTGGCTCAACACCCGGTTCCACTCACCCTACTAGCGAGGCTGGCGGTGGATCAGGAAGAGCAGGGGAGTGGGATAGGAGCAGGACTACTCAAGGATGCGCTGAAGCGGTTTCTTCAAGCGCAATCGATCATTGCGGCGCGCGCCTTGGTGGTGCATGCCAAGGACGACCAAGCTGTCGAGTTTTATCAGCACTTCGGATTCGTACCCTCGCCACTTGATCCGTATCATCTGTACCTGATGACCAAGGACATCCACGAGTGTCTGGTTTAATCACCCGAAAACGCTGCCGATGCAGTACCAGCAAGCCTTTCCGGATGCGTATACCATCATCCAAATTGCATAGTCGAAAAATCGAGGTCGAAATTCGTCAAAAAATTATTTTTCTGGCACTGTCTGGCAGCGTCTGGAACTGATAAGCAACAACATCCTGATGGTAAATCTGATGGTGATTTTTCTTTTGAAAATCGTTTATCCTTTGAAAAACAACTGGATAAAAAGCTCGTGAACAATCGAGTGGGAATAATCGCACTCCGATAACCAAGCCGAGGGCAGGGCACCCTGCCAGCCTAGAGCGCGGATGACCCGAGCGAATTCGCCTTCGATCGGCGCGGTGATAGTCAGGGGCTGACTGCTGACGGGATGGGGAAATCTTAATTCCACACAGGCCAGCAGCAGCCGGTGGTTGTCGAAGCATTCGGCGAACATGCGGTTGTGCCGGCCCTTGCCATGGGTGGCGTCGCCGATGATGGGGTGGGCGATGTGCTTCATGTGGCGACGCAACTGATGGCGCCGTCCGGTCACGGGTTCCAGTTGCACCAGGGCGTAGCGGCTGGTCGGATAGCGATCCACTGCTACCGGCAGTTCCGTCGTGGCCAGACGCCGATAGCGGGTGAGGGCCTCCTGGGGTGGGGCTGGGATGTCCGGCGCACGCTCGTAGTCGTCGGGCTGGCGGCTCAGGGCATGGTCGATTTCCCCGCTCTCGTCCGGATGTCCCCGCACCACGGCCAGGTAGGTCTTGCGCACGGTGCTCCAGTCCAGGACTGCGCCCCGAATGGTAGCGAACAGCAGCACCCCCGAGGTACCCCTGTCCAGTCGGTGCAGGGGATGGACCGGGAGACCGAGTTGGTCCCGCAGGATCTGCACGGCGAAGCGGGTTTCGTGACGGGCTAGGTCCGAACGATGGACCAGCAGTCCAGAGGGTTTATGGACAGCGACGAGGCTGTCGTCCCGGTAGAGAATTGGCAGGGATTCCGGAGCCTGATGGGAGAGGGTGATGGGCGGCATAAGGGACGATACGTTGCGCAATGGCCAGGCCCTTGCCTTACCATCTGGGCCTCGCACCTTATCAGGAGCCTGCCGTGAGTCAAACCCTGGATACCGCCCGCTATCTGAATCTGGAAACTTTCCGCCGCAACGGTACCGCCGTGGCCACGCCCGTTTGGTTTGCGCCCCATGGCAGCCGGGCGGGAGTGTTCTACATTTTCTCCGCCCAGGAGGTGGGCAAGGTCAAGCGCCTGCGTCTCAGCCCCCGGGCCCGGGTTGCTCCCTGCAATGTGCGGGGCAGGGTGCTGGGTGAGTGGCAGACCGCCCGAGCCTATCTGGTGGACGAGGCGGAAGAATGCCGCAACGCTTATGCCGACCTGTATCGAAAATACGGCTGGCAGATAGCCATGACCGATTTCTTTTCTCGCCTGAGCGGCCGCATTCACAAGCGGCAGATCATCCGTATCGAAACCGATCAGACGGGGAACTCTCCGTCCACGTAATACCAGCGGCCGTTTTCCCGCAGGAAGCGGCTCAATTCGTGGAGCCGGTGGGCACGGCCTCCTACCTTGTAGCGTGCGACGAATTCCACCCGTGCGCTGTCGGGGCCGGTGGGCTCATGGCGCTTCACCTGCAATCCCAGCCATTTGGCCTGCGGCGTCTCTTGAAGCTTCAGGGATACAGGCCGGGTGGATGGATGCCAAGTGGCCAGCAGATAGGCTTCCAGGGCCAGGACATAGGCACTGTAGCGACTGCGCATCAGGGCCTCGGCCGTGGCGGCAGGCGTTCCAGCATGACAGGGGCCGCAGCAGTCGGCGTAGGGACGGCCGCTACCGCAGGAGCAGGGATGAGGCATGGGAGAAACGGATTTCCTGATGGGGGGACGATCATAGCAGCGCTGCCCAGTGGGCAAGGAACCATGGCTTGATCCGGGCCACAATGCCCATTTGGAGCCTGGGTTTCTGCTGACGATAATCCAATCCCACTTTGTTCTTGCGACGATGGAAAGTTCTGCCTATAATGCGCGCCTCTGCTGTTCCTCGATAGCTCAGTTGGTAGAGCGCCGGACTGTTAATCCGTAGGTCCCTGGTTCGAGCCCAGGTCGAGGAGCCAACTAATAATAGAGGGGCGATTCCAGCGGAGTCGCCCCTTTCTGTTGCCCAAAACGACAGGCAAGATTGCCGAGACACTTACAGAAACGGCCTTCCGATCCATGTCCGATACTGCATATTGCTATCACTGCCAGCGCCATCATCCGAAGGATGAGATGCGCCAGATCGAAACCAAAACCGGCAAACGCTGGCGCTGCGTCAAGAGCATCGAAGCCACCAAGGGTGGCCGCAATGCCCGCGAGGCCTTCGGCCGTCAAACCACGGACGCCAACAAGGCCGAAGCCAAGAGCAAGGCCCGGCTGGTCAACGCCGAGCGCTGACCGCTTCGCTGGATTCGTCTGTTGCAGGTTGCGGGAAACATATCCGCAGCCGATGCTTCTCTGGGCGCTTACCCTGCCGCTTCCTGGAAATGATTGCCGCAACCCGGCAATCGATGCCGGCTGTCCGTCAGCATCCACCCGATCTGTGCGTTATTGGGTGCGTGAGGGGCTGCTTTCCATGATGGTCTGATTTATGCGGGAAGCGGGCACTCACGCGATCGAGGTGCCCATGATGAAAATTTCCGATATCGGCCTGCTCTCCAACGGTGCTGTTTGCGCGTCGGTGGAGCATGATCGTCTGCACATGCGCCTGGGCCGGGTGGTTTCCATGGCAGCCTTCAAGGCCTTCATGTTTCTGGGTATGCATCTGGGGCGAGTCGAGGGACGGTTTTCGATTTCCCTGCCCGCCACCGAAGCCGATGCCCATGAGGCAGAAGTAAAGGAAGTCCTCGACTGCTGCGCCCGGCTGGATCGTTAATCCGTTAATCCTCTTCGGCCTCTCCCCCCAGGGCCTGGGTCAGGTCTGTCAGGAGTTGATTCAGCTCCCCCGTCATCAGGGTAAACTCGATATCGAACAGTTCATCATTGTCCTGGGCCTGCTTTTCCGCGTCCTCCTTGAGGATGTCCAGAAAGGCCAGGCGCTTGATTTCCAGCTTGTCCGTCAGGATGAAGGAGATGCGGTCATTCCAGGTCAGGCCCAGGCGGGTGGGTTGCTTGCCCTGTTCCAGGTGGCTGCGGATTTCATCCCCGTCCAGGGCATGACGCACATAGCGTACCGTGGCCTGTTCGTTGCCGTGGGCCTTCAGTTCGCAATCCCTATCCACGGTAAAGCCGCTGGGAGCCTCGCCTGAGGCCAGCCAGTCGGCCATGGCGGCGGCCGGCGACACCTGGGTGCGCAGCCGGGAGACGGGAGCATCATCCAGGGACTTGCCCAGCACTTCGAGAATTTCATCTGCCCGGGCGGTACTGGATGCATCCATGCAAAGCCAGCCGGCAATCGGGTCCAGCCATACTTGAGTGGAGCGATAGCGACTGAAGGCTCGGGGCAGCAGTTCCATGGTCACCTGGTCGCGGATTTCCTGCATCTGCTTGCGTCCCGGCTTATAACCCTGTTCCTCCTCGAAATGAATCGCCCGCTGCTGGGCTTCCTGCTTGACCACGGCGCCGGGCAGCAATTTTTGTTCGGACCCGAGGGCGATCAACCACTGACGATTCAGGCTATGGACCAGCTGATCATTGCCCCGGGGGGAAATCCAGCCCCGGCTCTGGGCATCCTGACTGCCGCAGGCCTGGAACAATTGCCGGGAAAGCTGCTTATCGAAGTCGGCGAGGGGAAGTTCCCAATTGCGGGGAATACGAAAGACTTGCAGATTGCGAAACCACATCGGGAGGCCCTGGCGAAAAAGGAAGCGATTCTATCGCCTGGGCTCCGGCTCCGGGCTACGGTGTTGCTGTGGTCAGGGTTTTCAGGTCGTTGATGATTTCTGCCGAGTGGCGGGAGACCTCCACCGAGAGATAACGTCGGGCAACATTGCCTCGAGGATCAATCAGGAAGGTGTGACGCTTGGCAAACTTCATCAGCCAGAGATCGGAAAGAGCGCCATAGCGACTGGCCACGGCGCCGTCCTTGTCCGCCAGGAGGGGAAAGGGCAGGTGGTATTTCTCGGCGAAGGCCTTATGGGACACGCTGTCGTCCACGCTGATGCCCACCACCTGGGCGCCCAGGGCCGTGAGCTTGTGCAGATCGTCACGAAAGGCACAGGCCTCGGTGGTGCAGCCGGGGGTATCGTCCTTGGGGTAGAAGTAGAGCACCACCCACTTGCCCCGCCATTCTTCCAGACGGCGCAGTTTGCCATCCTGATCGGGGAGGGAAAACACGGGTGCCAGGCTGCCAGGAGCGGGAGCGTCCGCGCCGCTGGCGAATGGGGCCACAATGCCCAGCAGAGCGCAGGCAAGTCTGGCAAGGCGCTTGAGTACGGTCATGGGGTATTCCTTCTTTTTGATTATCGTGAGGCCAAGGCTGCACCTTCTGGAAGGACAGTTCAAGCGTATTGCATTCAGGGTTTCTTGGTAACGACCATTCAGTGAATGGGTGACAGTTCGAACTGCCTCCATTTCGTAGGTTCCCCATCTGGAGACCAGGTTTGCTCCAGGAACAGACGTTTTCCCCGAATATCCTCGATCAGCACGGTGGAGTTGCGAGTGCCGTAGACGGGGCTGCGGACAAAGGCTGCCGAGAGCAATTGCTCGAAGGCGATATCCACCCCGGTGCGGGGTAGTTGTTCTTCGGAATAGGTCCGGTCGTCCCGCAACAGGTCGAACAGGGGATGGCAGTCGGGCAAGGCGTGGAGCGCCGCAGCCAGGGCCGATTTGGACTGCTCCACCTTAGGCCAGGGGGTATCCAGCAAGGCATTGGAGAGCCCATAGATGCCGGGTGGCAAGAGGCGCCGGTGCATGCCCACATTGCCCAGCCAACCCAGGGTTTTACCGTCGCTCACCAGTAAATTGAAGCCGCTGTAGCAGGAGGCCTCGGGGGTGACGGCGTCCAGATAAACGTCCGGTGTCCGGCTGTCGGTGAGAAACCCCGTCACCAGACCACCCCGGGAAGGCCCGTCGGGCTTGAGGTGTTCGCTGCCGCGAAAGTTGGTCAGGGCCGCGAAACGCCCTCCACGGGTGATGCCCAGCCAGGTTCCACCACCCCGTAGATCCCGGCCGGCCAGCAGGTCCGGATGACCCGGCCAGTAGTCCGCAGGTGCGGAAGGCCGGTCATGGAATTCATCCCGGTTGGCCGCCACCACCAGAGGGAAATCCGGATGGGCATGCCAGGCCACCAGGATCAGGCACATGATCAGTCCAGAGCGTAGGGCAGGGGGAGCAAAGTGGCCAGGGGACCATCCGGCGCGCCCAGGTGGATGTTGCCGGCCTGGGCACAACTGATCTGGATCACCGCCAGGAGTTCATGGCCTCCGGTTGGCGCAGGCGCCAGACTGACCACAGCACCACAAGCCTGGTCGCCGGTTTCCGGGGAGAAAACCGGTGTGCCGGGTGGCAGGGCTTGCCCCTCGATGTGGGCGCGGAACATGCGGCGCTTGACCTTGCCCAGGTAATGGGTGCGGGCGACGATTTCCTGGCCCGGATAGCAGCCCTTCTTGAAACTGATGCCTGACACCTTATCCAGATTGACCATCTGGGGAACGAACTCCTCCTGCGTGGACAGGCTGATGCGGGGAATGCCGGCGGCGATCTCCAGCCAGCGCCAGGCCCCGCTGCCCACTGGCTGGGCGCGACTGGCCAGCTGCTGCCAGACGGCAGGGGCTTCGGCCAAGGGCAGGGCGAGGAGAAGGCGTCGCCCGTCGAGGGCCAGCAGGCTGCCGCCGAGACAGTCTATGCGTCCCATGGGTAGAGGCGGTGGCGTCCCTCCCAGCGCCATCAGCAGGTCCGCTGCCTCCGGGCCGGATATCCCGATCAGCGCTCGTTCGGCGCTGATGTCGGCCAGCTTCACCTTGCTGCGCAGGATGTACATGGAGAGTTTTTTCAGCATGCCCGGCAGCAGGTCGGCGCCGGTTTGCAGCAGATAGTCCTCACCTTCCCGCCAGATCAGAAAATCCGCCAGCATCCGCCCCTTGGGCGTACAGAATGCGGCCCGACACAGGCCATCGGTGGGTAAGTGCTCGATATCATTACTGAGCAGCCGATGCAGGAAGTCGGCAGCCTCCGGACCGCTGGCCCGCAGCAGGCCCAGTTCGGCCAGGGGAGCGACAACGGTGCCTTCGGCTGCCGCCATCGCTTCGGCCCTGGCATCGCCCAGATCGTCGGCGCTTTTCTGGAGCCGCTGGAGCAGGAAATTCCAGTCTTGAGTCATGGTTTTTGTATAAAAATCAGGGGTTGGGTTGAGCTATTATAGGCGGCGACATTCCTCCTCTGTTTCGTCGCTCCCCCCGGTTTTTTCTTCATGCGCTTGCTCAAGCATCTATTCCTGCTGCTGGTGTTGACCAGTCTGGCCGGGGTTTCCGCTGTAGGTTGGTTTGCCAGTCAGCCCCTGGAACTGAAGTCCAGCCCTCTGGAGTTCACCCTTTCCTCCGGCATGGGACTGGCGGCAGCTTCACGGGTGATGGCCGAGGCGGGAGCCGGTTTCCCCCCCTGGCAGTTTTCCCTTCTGGGGCGCCTGATGGGAAAAGCTACTGAAATCAAGGCCGGAAGCTATCTGCTGGAACAGGGTGTCACCCCTTTCCAGCTGCTGGACAAGTTGACCCGGGGCGATGTCACCCAAGCCGAGGTGCGCCTCCTGGAAGGCAAGACCTTCCGGCAGTGGAGGCAGGCGCTGGATGCCCACCCGGATCTGAGGCACGACACTTCGGGCCTGACGGAAGCCGAAGTCCTGACCCGGTTGGATGCCACTGAACCCCATCCCGAGGGCTTGTTCTTTCCCGACACCTACTTGGTGGCCAAGCAATCCAGCGATCTTGACCTGCTGCGCCGGGCCTATCGTGCCATGCAGCGCCATCTACAGAAGGAATGGCAGCGCCGTCCGGCGGGTACCCCCTACCGCAGCCCCTACGAGGCACTGATCATGGCCTCCATCGTCGAGAAGGAGACCGGGCAGGCATCCGATCGTCCCCTGATCGCCGGAGTCTTCATAAATCGCCTACGTGTGGGCATGGCGCTGCAAACCGATCCCACCGTGATCTACGGCCTGGGCGAGGCCTTCGACGGCAACTTGCGCAAGCGGGATCTGCTGGCCGATACCCCCTACAACACCTATACCCGGCCCGGTCTGCCGCCGACGCCGATTGCCATGCCGGGACTGGAATCCTTGCGGGCCGCCCTGAACCCAGCGAACGGAGACCACTTCTACTTCGTCGCCAGGGGAGATGGTTCCAGCGAGTTTTCCCGCACCCTAGATGAACACAACCGGGCTGTGGCCCGCTACCAGAAGCGCAAGGGAGCCGCTGGATGAGCGCAAGAGGCAGATTCATTACGCTGGAAGGTATCGATGGGGCCGGTAAAAGCACCCACCATGCCTGGCTAGTGGACTACTTGCGGGGCAAGGGACATCCCGTAGTATCAACCCGGGAACCCGGTGGCACATCCCTGGGAGAAAAGCTGCGTGGTTTGTTGCTGGTCGAACCCATGCACCTGGAAACCGAGGCCCTGCTGATGTTCGCGGCCCGCCGGGAACATCTCGCCGAAGTAATAGAACCAGCCCTGGCACGGGGACATTGGGTGGTTTCGGATCGCTTTACCGACGCCAGCTTCGCCTATCAGGGCGGCGGCCGGGGGCTGGCCTGGGAAAAGCTCAGGCAATTGGAGCAATGGGTGCAGGGAGAGCTGCAACCAGACCTGACCCTATTGTTCGACCTGGATGCCGGCCTGGCCCGACAGCGTTTACAGGGTACCGGCAATGCCCCGGATCGATTCGAACGGGAGCAGCAGGAATTCTTCGAACGGGTGAGGGCTGCGTACCACCGTCGTGCTGAAGAATGCGCAACTCGCTTCTATCTGATCGATGCCCGGCTGAGCATCGAAAAAATTCGTGAATCACTTGAAGAAAGAATTTCAAGTGACTGTTAATTCAATATTTCCATGGAACTCTTCCCTATGGGACTCATTGCTGGGCAATCCCGCAAGCCTGCCCCATGCCTTATTGCTGGCAGGCCCTGGTGGCGTAGGGAAAAGCCGTTTTGCCGCTGCCATGGCAGCGCGTTTGCTCTGCGAACAGCCTCGAGGCAGTTGGGCTTGCGGCGAATGTGATGCTTGCCGGTGGCAGGCGGGGGGGAATCATCCGGACTTTCGCAAGGTCACCCTTGAGGTGGATGATGCGGAAGGCGATGAGGCGAGCACCAAGGCCAGTAGCAAAAAAAGTGGAGTTGCCACCCAGATCAAGATTCATCAGATTCGAGCCTTGGAAGACTTTGTTTTCGTCGGCAGCCACCGCCACGGCAACCGTGTGGTGATCGTGGACCCCGCCGATGCGATGAATGGGGCAGCCGCGAATTCACTTCTTAAAATACTTGAGGAACCACCTCCATCAGTATATTTTATAATGGTTTCTTCAAAATGGCGTAGCCTGCTACCGACTTTGCGCAGCCGTTGCCGCAAAGTACTTTTTGGCGTTCCTGAAACGGGCGCGGCCGTCGCTTGGCTCAAACAGGCCGGTATCAAGGACCCCGAGATGGAGTTGGGCCTGGCCGGTGGCGCTCCCTTGCGCGCCCTGGCTCGCAGTGAGCGGGGCACCAAGGACTCCACTGCCGAAATTATTGCTCCGCTGTCCCGGCAACCCCTCGATCCCCTGACCCTGGCCGCCCACTGGGAGAGTCAACTGAAGGTCAACCCGGAATTGAATCTGGAAAACCTGGTGGATACAGTACAAAAATGGCTCCATGACCTGATTCGGGTCCGGGCTGCGCTCGCACCCCGCTATCTGGCCCGGGAAAACGAAAACCTCTCCCGGCTGGCCGCCACCGCCGACCCGGCCCGGCTCAATCGTTGCCACGACAGCCTGTTGAAAGTCAGAGCCACAGCCCGACATCCTCTCAACACCCTGTTATTCCTCGAAGACCTGGCCGCCCGCTGCGCGGTCGCCTTGACCCCGGCCCGACATTGACTTCCTCATGCTGCTCGTCGATTCCCATTGCCACTTGGATTTTCCCGATTTCGCCAGCGAGATTCCTCAACTCCTGGAAAACATGCGTACCCAGGGCGTGGGCTGGGGGCTTTGCGCCGGAGTCACCCTGGAAGCCCTGCCTTCCTTGCTGGCCCTGGTATCCGCCCATGAAAACCTCTACGCAGCGGTGGGAGTACATCCGGATCATCAGGAGGGCAGGGAACCCGGTGAGGATGAACTGGTTGAACTGACTCGCCATCCCAAGGTGGTCGCCATCGGCGAGACTGGCCTGGATTACTATCGTCTGGAGGGAGACCTGGAGTGGCAACGGCAACGCTTTCGCTGCCATATTCGCGCGGCCCGACGGGCCGCCAAACCCCTGATCATCCACACCCGTTCGGCCGCAGCAGACACCCTGGCGATACTTAAGGAGGAGGGGGCCGATGCCGTGGGAGGCGTGTTCCATTGCTTCACCGAATCCATGGAAGTGGCCCGGCAGGCCCTGGACCTGGGCTTCCACGTCTCCTTTTCCGGCATCGTCACCTTCAAGAACGCCGTCGATTTGAAGGAGGTAGCCCGTCAGATTCCTCTGGACCGGCTGCTGGTGGAGACCGATTGTCCGTACCTGGCGCCCGCACCCCACCGGGGCAAGCGCAACGAACCAGCCTACGTGCGCCATGTGGCCGAGGAAATCGCACGGTTGAGGGAGATGGAGCTGGAAGAAGTAGCAGAAGCAACCACCAGCAACTTTTTCAGACTGTTCAATATTCCCCGGGAAACCAAGTGAAACATCTATTGCCATTTTGCTTCTGGCTGCTGCTTAGCGGTTTCGCCCAGGCAGGAACTCTCGATGAGATGCTCTTCGCAGCCCAACAGGGCCATGCCAACACAGTGATGACGCTGCTGCAACGGGGAATGGACGTCAATGCAGCAGACCGGGAAGGCACCACTTTGGTCATGCATGCAGCCCGGAATGGGCATCAGAATATTATAGAAATAACATTAAAATCACGACCTAATTTACTGAAAAAAAATAAATATGGTGATGATGCGCTGATGTTGGCGTCCCTCAATGGGCACCTGGCCTGCGTCCGTTTGTTGGTTGATGCCGGCGCCCCGGTAAATCCGCAAAAGTCTGACTGGAGCCCTTTGCACTATGCGACATTCAATGGTCACGAGACAATAGCAAGCCTGCTGCTGGACCGTGGGGCGCAAGCCAATGTGCCATCTTCCAGCGGGTTGTCGCCCCTGATGATCGCAGCCCGCAATGGTCACCTGTCCCTGGTAAAACTGCTCCTGCACCGGGGTGCCGATGCCAAACTCCGGAATCCGGAGGGGCACACCGCTGAGGATATCGCCCAAAAGGCAGGAAATACCGATATAGCGGACCTTCTGGCAAAGGCAGCACGGCCTTGAAGCGCCTTTTGTTCTTCCCTGATTTCATTCTTATATGCAGGATAATGTGCATTATGTAAAATATCATCAGACATATATTCCAATGTGCTATCAAGGTCCTGCGCCCTGCGCCGTTAGGTATGCAATTTAATTAACTATGGCACGTCCCAGAAAAGATAGATCACCCAACGCCCTACGACCCAGAGCCAAGGACTTGTTTAAACAAGTCCCAGTAACTTGTCCTAAACAAGTTCATCGCCAAAAACGCCGATCAAACCATGGCCGGGTCAGAAATCAAGGGCTTTGGGCTTCGCCGCCAATCCTCATCCGGTCCCCTAAAAAACCAGGCTTTACTGATGGTAAATCCTGGTTTTTTCCTAGTGCGCCTGCCTTCGGCAGATCCACTAGGCCGGGGCTGCGGCTTCCGATTGTCCCCTTGATTTCCGCCCTTTTCGTCCATGGTCCGACGCGGCAAGGCGATGAACTCAGGACGGATGACCAACAAGGAGGGAACACCATGCCGAATTTGACCACCAGCCAAAACCAGAAACCCCTAACGCTAGGCTCTGAATCTAGGCCAGATGGGGCCGCTTCATCAAACTACCTGCAATCAGTTGCTCGAAGGTAGTCACGGCCTCCAGAAAAATATCCTCGCCCTGTTCGGCTAAGGATGAAATTCCCATATTGCAGACGATGAGTACCTTAACCACAGATTCCACATTGGCTCCAGGAGCTAATTCACCCCGCAATTTCGCCCGTTCAACTAAGTCGTAGAAGAAGTCGTAGAAGAGACGCGCGTCCATTTCGTTCAGCCAGTCAAGCTCACTGTTACGCTGGATTTCAGAGAATGATGCCGCCGCAAACCGCAGGGCGCCGGGCCAACTCCTGGAAAGCACCATCACTTCCCGTAACCCGATGCACAGTTGGTCAATACTGGTGCGATCGGGATTTTGGTCGCAGGCAGCCCGATAGGTGCCAACCAAGGTGGTTACGATCAGTTGTAGGGCCTCCCGGTAAAGCGCAGCTTTGGACTCGAAGTAATGGTATAGGGCGCCACTGGTGATACCCGCCGCTTTGGCAATATCCTGATTATTGGAGTTGGCGTAGCCCCGTTCGGCGAAACAATCCACGGCGGCGATAATGATCTTCCTCCGAGTTTCGATACCGCCGCCCGCCCCCTCGGGCCGACCTAGTTTTTTGCGTACTGTTTTCTTCTGCATATTTTTATCTTAGCGGAAGCCCACGGCAACCCAATGCACATGCGAGCACTGTGACTTCAATCGACCGAACTGTCACTGCTGAATCGATACTGCCTTTTTAACTGAGTAGAAATTAACTAACAAGTTAATTAACTGTAGAATCGCCAATGAATACACTAAAACCAGCCGGGGCAGCCGAGCGCTTTCCGAGCTACCTTAAGACCGCAGCCAAAAAGGAGAGCCGTCATGCGCGCTGCCATTCTCGAAAAACAGGGGCAACCGATCCAGATCGTCGATGACGTGGAGATTGCAATGCCGCGCCAGGGCGAAGTCTGCATCAAGGTTGCTTTCTGCAGCCTGTGTCATTCGGACTACAGTGTTGTCAGCGGCGTGTATCCGGTGAGCGAACCGATTATCGTCGGCCATGAGGCTGCGGGTGTGGTGGTTTCAGTGGGGCCTGGCGTGAAATCTTTGGCGGCTGGTGATCATGTGGTCATCAACGCAATTTACCCTTGCGGGCAGTGTTATTTTTGCCAGCGTGGGAACTTCGGTATCTGTTCCTATTCCAGTCCCGGGTTGATGACCCATACCCTCCCCGATGGAGAAACTGGTCTATTGCGCCATGGCCGTAGGGTGCTACGAGGAATCGGCGCGGGCGCCTTGGCGGAATACACGATCGCACCGGAAGCTTCGGCAGTGCGCATCGACCCTGACATACCCCTCGACGTGGCCTGCGTTACCGGCTGCGCCGTTCGCACCGGCGTCGGTGCCGTCCTTAACACGGCCGACGTCGAGGCGGGTGCCACAGTATTGATTCTCGGTTGTGGCGGTGTTGGTCTGTCGGCGATACAGGGAGCCCGATTGACTGCTGCCCGCATCGTTATCGCCTCTGACCCAAATCCCACCCGCCGCGAAATGGCGTTGCGATTAGGCGCTACCCATGTGCTGGACCCGGCACGGGAAGACGTGGTTGCCTCCACACTTTCCCTGACGAACGGAATCGGTGCGGACTACGGGTTCGAAACAGCAGGAATCGCCCAGCTTATCGAAACCGCCATCAACGCCATCCGTCCAGGCGGTACGGCCGTATGCGTTGGTGCTCCACCTTTCGAGGACAGCGCGACAATCCGCAATGTCGTCCTTTTTGCATCGCAAGAAAAGAAATTGACAGGTAGCCTACTGGGCGGTGCACATCCAAAATTTGATATCGAACGCTTACTGTCTTTCTGGAAGACAGGCCGCCTCGATCTGGAAAGCCTGATCACCTGCAAACGACCTCTTTCTGAAATCAATGAGGCATTTCAGGATCTGAAGGAAGGCAAAGGCATACGCACAGTCATCGAGATCAGTGGATAAATGAATTATGCGGTAACGTCAGGCCCACGGTGGGTTAATCGAAGCTGGCTCCTTCAGCCAAAGACATTCCCCCTTGGATTCCTTCTTCAGTTCTTCCAGCACCCGTTGGTGCTCTAGCAGCTCCGCATCGCTGGCGCGAAGAATTCGCAGATCGCCCCGCTCCAGGCTGTTGGGGTCGAATTGCAAAATGGCGGCTGGCGCCTCTAGGTCCATCATCAAACTTTCCTGTCCCCGGGTCAGGGCCAGGTAGACTTCGGCCAGCAATTCCGCGTCCAGCAGCGCGCCGTGCAACTGGCGCCCGGAGTTGTCCACTCCGTATTCGTTACACAAGGCATCCAGGGAGTTGCGCTTGCCGGGCCGAACTTCCCTTGCCATGCGTAAGGTGTCGATCACACCTGCACAAACATTGTCCAGGGAATCGCGCTTTAGTAGCGCGAACTCGTTGTTAAGAAATCCCACGTCAAAAGAAGCGTTATGGATGATCAGCTCAGCGTCCTGGATGAACTCCACCAATTCGTCGACGATTTCAGCGAATACTGGCTTATCGGCCAAGAACTCGTTGGTCAGGCCATGGACCGCCTGGGCGCCGGCATCGATTTCCCGTTCCGGATTGATGTACTTGTGGAAGCGCCGCCGGGTGAGCTTGCGGCCCACCAGTTCCACGCAACCCACTTCGATGATCCGATCTCCCAGCCGATATTCCAGCCCTGTGGTTTCAGTATCCAGTATGACCTGACGCATTCCCTATCTCCGTACCGAATCCACGCCGCGCCGCGCCAAGGCATCGGCGCGCTCGTTTTCCACATGACCGGCATGACCCCGCACCCAGAGCCATTCCACTTGATGGCGGCCGGCCTCGGAATCCAGGGCCTGCCACAGATCCACATTCTTTACCGGCTGTTTGCTCGCAGTCTTCCAGCCCTTGCGCTTCCAGCCTGTTATCCATTCGCTGATGCCCTTCTGCACATACTGGGAATCCGTATGCACCTTCACCCGTGCCGGCCGTTTCAACTGACGCAGGGCCTCGATCACGGCCAATAACTCCATGCGGTTGTTGGTGGTGGCAGGATCGCCGCCGAAGAGTTCCTTTTCGTGGTCACCGTAACGCAGTATTGCCCCCCAGCCGCCCGGGCCCGGATTGCCGCTACAGGCCCCATCGGTAAAAATTTCCACGAACTCTTCAATCATTGTCCATTCCTCTGGGTAACGGCCACCATGGCTTTGGCCCGAGCCTTGCGATCATGCCAGGTCGGCGTGACCAGTCGCATACCCGCCTGCCGTTTGATGGCCTGCAAGACATAAACGGCGCCGCCGTAGGGCCACCAGCGATCACCGGCGGCTTCCAGGAAGCGACTGCGGTTCAACCATTTTTCCTGTCGGAAGGGAGGGGCATAGCGTCCGAAAGCACCACCTCGTGTTTCAAAACCCAGCAGCGCAAACCAATCCTTGAGCCGCGGGACGCTGATGTAGCGTCCATCCCAGGGCGGGTCGGCCAGGGGGTGACGGGACAAACGGCGCCGTACCCCCCAAAGACTGAAGGGATTGAAGCCCGTCACCACTACCTGCCCCTCGGGCACCAGTACCCGCTCCACTTCCCGCAGCACATGATGCGGATTGTCGGCGAATTCAAGCACATGGGGCAGAACCACGAGATCCACGCTCTGGCTGGCAAAGGGCAGATGTCCGGGAACAGCGCGGACATCCACCAGCCCCGATTCATCACAATGAAAGCGGAAGGGCATACGGTTGCCCCGCAGAAAATCGTACCGGGGCAGTCCGACCTGAACGGCGTTGAAGCCAAATACATCGGCCAGCAGCAATTCATGCTTGTGCAGCGCCCACTGGAGTACATAGTACCCCTGGGGTGTTTCCAGCCAGTCTTGGAAGTGCATTGACATCGGGCGATGGTCGGGGAAAATGGTTCCGCTATGGAAATTATTTGCTTGCGCGCCTTCACTGACAACTATATCTGGCTGCTGCGCCATGGAGGCCATGTCGTCGCGGTGGACCCCGGTGACCCGGAACCCGTCGCGACACATCTGGAATCCAGCGGCGACCGCCTGGACGCCATTCTGCTCACTCACCACCACCCGGACCATGTGGGTGGCGTGGCCGAACTCAGGCGCCAGCATTCGGTTCCCGTCTATGGGCCCGCCCTGGAACAGATTCCCGGCGTCACCCATGGTCTGACTGGCGGGGAGCGCATTCTTCTGGCGTTCCCGGATGCCGAGCTTGCGCTGGAAGTGCTCGATGTCGCCGGTCACACACGGGGACATCTGGCCTACTTCGCCAATCTCGGCGCCGGCGATTATCGCCGAAACATTTTGTTCTGTGGCGATACCCTGTTCTCCCTCGGCTGCGGCCGGCTCTTCGAGGGCAGCGCCGAGCAGATGTACCACTCCCTGCGAAAACTTGCCACCCTGCCCCGGGATACCCAAATCTATTGCGCCCACGAATATACCCACTACAACCTACCCTTCGCCCTGACGGTGGAACCCGCTTCCCCTGCCCTGCTCCGACGAGCCGAAAAACTGAAATCGCTGATGAATGCAGGACAGGCCACCGTGCCCATGAGCCTGGCAGATGAACTGGAGACCAATCCCTTCCTGCGCTGCCACGTATCCGCCGTCATGGCCTCGGCTGCCCGGCACAGCCAGGGACCTCTTGCAAGCGCCATCGACGTGTTCGCCGCACTACGAGAATGGCGCAATAACTTCAAGGCATCGCTCTGACCCCACCCGGCTGGCAAGAATTGGAATTGACGGGCGCCGGCAGGCTCCGCTAACATCCGCCGACTATGCAACGCAGGCCCTCCATCATCGTCGCACGCCTGCGTGCCCCATCCTTCGCCCTTCCTTGGTTGGCCTTGGTATTGGCGTTTCTGATGGGAACCCTGTCAGCACGGCTGCACGCCGAAATGGTGGCACGGGAATCCAGCTTGCAGATGAGTCCTACTCTGGCGCTGCCGAATGCCTCCCCCTTCGAAGTTGCCCCGGCAGTACCCGCCCGCAGCACGGTGGAGGAAGACCTGCCTCGCATCGCCACCATAGACCTCACCGCGCCACCCACGGACATCTGGCAGCGGATGCGCAATGGCTTCTCCATGCCCGACCTGAACAGCCCCCTGGTGGCCGAGCGTCAGGCCTGGTATCTGAACCGGCCCCAGATGCTGCAACAAATTCTTCACCGCAGCCGTCGCTATATCTACTTCATCGTCCAGGAACTGGAAAAGCGCGGCATGCCCACCGAACTGGCCCTGTTGCCCATGGTGGAAAGCGCATTCAACCCCCTGGCCTATTCGTCGGCTCGGGCTCTGGGCATGTGGCAATTCATACCCTCCACCGGCAAGACCTACAACCTGGAACAGAACTGGTGGGGTGACCAGCGCCGGGATATTGTTGCTTCCACCGGAGCGGCTCTCGACTATCTGCAAAAAATCTACGAAATGCATGGCGACTGGCACCTGGCCCTGGCCTCCTACAATTGGGGCGAGAATGCCGTGGCCCGGGCCGTGGCCCGCAACCAAGCCAGGGGACTGCCCACGGACTACCAAAGCCTGACCATGCCCGGCGAGACGCGCTATTACGTGCCCAAGCTCCAGGCCCTGAAGAACATCATCGCCCATCCGGAGTTGTTCGGCCTCCAGTTGCCGCCGGTTGCCAATGAACCCTATTTCACCACCATCGACATGCCGGCCACCATGGACGTAGCGATGGCCGCCCGCCTGGCGGAAATTCCCCTGGACGAATTCATCGCCCTCAATCCCGCCCATAGCCGCCCGGTGATGCGGGATACCGGTTCGACCACCCTGGTATTGCCAGCAGAAAAGGTCACGATATTCCAGAACAACCTGGAACGTTATGCAAGCGAAGATCGGCCCCTTTCCCTTTGGAGCACCCATGTGCTGAAAAAGGGCGAGAAGCTGGAGACCATTGCCGCCCGCCATGGCATAACCGTAGCCCATCTCAAGCAGATCAACAGCATCGGTCGTCGTACCAAAATAAGCACCGGTCAAAAACTGTTGGTGCCCGACCCATCTGCCCACACCGGTTCCGACCTGATCGCCAAGCTGCCCCAGACGCCGGCTGACACACCCCGCGCCAAGGGGCGGGGCAAGGGCAAGAAATCCGCCTCGGTCAGGGGCTCACGGACTGGCAAGGGGCGGAAGGCGACGGCGATGGGCAAGTCCGGACGGGTATCTGCGCCAGCCGGGAAGAAGCGCAAGAAGCGCTAATCAGGACCGGGATAAAGATGGCAGCGCACCCCTCGGCTTGAGGAAAGCCGGCTCTCCCCTGGATAGTCACGTCGGCAGATATCCATGGCCTCAGGGCAGCGAGGATGGAAATGGCAACCCGTCGGCGGCTGGGCCGGCGATGGCGGATCTCCCGCCACGGTCAGCACTTCCCCGCGCTGGCCGTCAATGCGGGGCACCGCAGCGATCAGCGCCCGGGTATAGGGGTGGCAGGGCTGGCGCAGGATTTCATCCACCGTGCCCTGCTCCACCACCCGCCCCAGGTACATCACTGCCACCTCGTGGGCCAGGTAATCCACCACCGCGATGTTGTGGGTGATGAACAGATAGGCCAGGCCCAGGCTGGCTTGCAAATCCTGCAATAAGTTAAGAATCTGGGCCTGGACCGACACATCCAGGGCGCTGGTGGGCTCGTCGCAGATCAGAATCTGGGGATTCACCGCCAGGGCACGGGCAATGGCGATGCGTTGACGCTGGCCGCCGGAAAACTCGTGGGGATAGCGCAGAGCCATTTCCGGCGCCAGCCCCACCTGCTCCAACAGCCGCTCCGTGAGTTGTCGATGATCGCCCTTGAGCCCCAGGGCTGCCATGCCCTCGGCAATGATGCCCCCCACCCGCATGCGGGGATCAAGGGAGGCATAGGGGTCCTGGAACACCATCTGCATCGTGCCCCGTAGTGGACGCAACTCTCCCGCAGTCAGATCGGTGAGTTCCCGCCCCGCCAGGCGCACACTGCCCGCCGTGGGGGCGAGCAGTTGCAGGATGGCCTTGCCGGCGGTGGTCTTGCCACAACCGGACTCTCCCACCAGGGCCAGGGTTCGTCCCGGACTCAGACTTAGCGAAATCCCATCCACGGCTCGAACCTGGCCCCGGACCCGTTGCAGGATGCCCCGACGAATCGGGAAATGGACCCGCAAATCCCGTACTTCCAGCAGTGCCGCCGCCGTAGCGGAAGACTCGGGCCTGACAGCCTCCTCATGGGAAGTCGGCTGCGACACTTCCTCCAGGGCCAGATGGCAGCGCATCCGCTGCCCATTGGCGGCCTCCCGCCAGGGCGGCGGTAGCTCCCGGCACTGGTCCATTACCCGGTCGCAACGCTCGGCAAAACGGCAGCCGACGATATCGGCATCCGCTGGCGGCACCCGCCCCGGGATCATGGTGAGGCGCCCTCCCCGGCGACGGGCATCGGGCAGGGCCTCGAACAGTTTGCGGGAATAGGGGTGGCGCGGCCGGGCGAAGAAATCCTCCCGGGAAGCCACTTCCACCAACTGACCGGCGTACATCACTCCGATACGATCGGCCATCCGCGCCACCACGCCCAGGTCGTGGGTGATCAGCAGCATGGCCATGCCCTGCTGGCGCTGAAGCTGGACCAGCACATCGAGTACCTGGGCCTGGATGGTCACGTCCAGGGCGGTGGTGGGCTCGTCGGCGATCAGCAGCCGAGGCTCCCCGGCCAGGGCCATGGCGATCATGGCCCGCTGCTTCATGCCGCCCGACAACTGAAAGGGATATTCGTCGTAACGCCGCGCCGGGTCCGGGATACCCACCGTCTGGAGCAGTTCCACGCCCCGCTGTCGCGCCGCACTACCGCCCAGGTTCCGATGCAGGGCCAGGGTCTCGGCGATCTGCTGTCCGATGGTCAACACCGGATTGAGGCTGGTGGCCGGCTCCTGGAAGATCATCGCCATGGCCCCGCCCCGCCGCTGGCGCATCTGGGCCTCGGTCAGGTCCAGCAGCTCCGCCTCCTCCAGCATGACCGAGCCCCGGTTGATGCGTGCTCCAGGGGGTAACAGACGCATCAGGGCCAGGGCCGTCATGGACTTGCCGCAGCCCGACTCACCCAGCAAAGCAAAGGTCTCACCGGCGCCGATGTCGAAGTCCACGCCATCCACCGGCCGGGCCGGGCCGATGGTCAGAGCCAGATCACGCACACTGAGCAATTTCATGGGACGGAGCGTGGGTCGAAGGCGTCTCGCACGGCATCGGCCAGCAGGTTGGCGGCCAGCACCAGCAGGAACATGAACAGGAAGGCCCCTGCCAGGGTCCACCAGACCATGGGCTCCCGGGCCAGCTCCATGCGGGCCGCATTGATCATGGTGCCGAAGCTGATGGTGGAGGGATCGACACCGATGCCCACATAGGACAACACCGCCTCGGCCAGTACCAGGCCCGAGAAGTCCATCACCAGGGCGATCAGCACGATGTGGCCGAGATTGGGAATGATGTGCCGAACCATCACTGCCAGGGGCGAAACACCGAAGGCCCGGGCCGCCTGGACATACTCCAGTTCCCGCAGCTTCAGAGTTTCGGCCCGCAGCAGCCGGGCCAGACCGGTCCAACTGGTCATGCCCAGGATCAGGCACAGGGCCAGCAGGCGGGCATCAGCCCGCTCCGCTGCCGTGGAAAAGGCGTCCGGATGAGTGTCGATCAGCACCTGGATCATCAGGATCGCCGCAGCAATCAAAAGTACGCCGGGAATGGAGTTGAGGGTAGTGTAGAGATACTGGATCCCGTCATCCACCCAGCCTCCCGCATAGCCGGCAATCACCCCCAGGAAAACCGCCAGGGGCAGGGTCACCAGGGTGGTCAGGGTGCCGATCAAAAGGCCGGTGCGGATGCTCTTCAGGGTCAGATACAGCACATCCTGGCCCACCTTGTCGGTACCCAATACGTGATAACCCTGGGCCAGCATGCCAATCACTCCGCCCGCCAGGAACGTCGTCAGCAGCACCGCCAGCACGCTGCGCCAGGCCAGGCCGCGCCGCCGCATCGGCGGCCCCAGCAAGGCGGCCAGGAATGTCCAGAGCAGGAGACCCAGACCCAGGCCGAGGAAAATCTGGCGTAACAGGTCTTCCGACCACATCGCCTCGTCCATCAGATGGATGCCTCCATGGGTCAGGCGCGGATACTCCCGCCCCCCCTCGCCCACCAGGCTTTCCTTGGCGAAGAGGTGGGTCGCCAGGGGAGCCGAATAAGTTTTTTCCGTTCTTTCCTTGAGGGGAAGCAGCAGACCGTCCAGGGCCGAATACACCTCGACCCCATAGACTGCGGACTGATTTTCTCCCGTGGTCGGCAACTGGATACGGTAATGCAGGGAGTCGAGAACACCCACCAGCAGGAATAGGCCCAGCACCACCGCAGCGGCCATGCCCGTGCCGCTGCGCCCCACCCGTGCCCATGCGGCCCGCTGGGGCGGACTGCGGCGAAAGACCAGGGCCGCGGCGATGCCGCAGGCCAACAGGATGAATAGCAGCAGGTCGGACCAGAGCAGGACAGGCTTGATGTTCATCACGACAGGCGCACCCGGGGATCCACCAGGGTGTAGGAAATATCCGTGAGCAGCAGGCCAAGGATGTAAAGGCCGGCGCCGATGAACACCATGGCCCGCACCACGCCGAAGTCCTGGGCATTGATGGCCTCGATGGTGTAGCTGCCCAGACCCGGAATGCCGAAAAAGGATTCCACCAGCAGACTGCCCATGAAGAGGCTGGGAATCAGCACCACCACACCGGTCAGGATTGGAATCAGCGCATTCCGCAGCACATGGCCGAACAGCACTGTCGTTTCCGTCAGACCCTTGGCCCGGGCAGTGCGCACATAGTCGCGACCGGCCTCCTCCATGAACAGGGTGCGATACCAACGGGTACCGGAACCGATGCCGCCAATCACGCTGACGATCACCGGCAGCACCAGGAAGCGGGTGGTGTCCAGACCCTGACCATAGCCCGAAATGGGGGCCAGATGCCAGACCTTGCTGACCAGCCACTGGCCGCCGATGATGTAGAACAGCCCGGAGATGGACATCATGGCAACGCAGAGCACCGTGCCCGTCAGGTCCAGATAGGTGGCGCGAAAAAACACCAGCAGCAGCGCAAAGCTGATGGTGACCCATAGACCTAGCAGAAATACCGGCACAGCCACCGCCAGGGAGGGAATCATGCGTTGGCGGATCTCACGGGCAATATCCCGTCCGTCATCGGCCCGGCCGAAATCGAGGACGAACATGCGAACCGACTTGGCGAAGAACACGGTCTCGGTAAGTTTGCCACTGCCAGCCGCCGTCTCGTTCCACCACAGAGGTTTGTCGTAGCCCCGCTCCGTCTTCCATTTGGTGATGGCTTCCGGGGTCACCCGCTTGATGCCCAGTTGCAGTCGAGCCATGTCGTCCGGCGTATTGACCACGAAGAACAAGGCAAAGGTGATCAGGTTCACGCCGACCAGGATGGGCACGGCATAAAGCAGGCGACGCAGAATATAAGCCAGCATGGAGTGAGGCAGGCCAATCCGTGGGAAGAAACGACGCCGATTGTATCGTCTCGCGGCTGATTCCCCGGATACCGTCGCGGGACTTTCTCATCCATCGGGGACTCATGTATAATGCGCCCCTCTTCGGTGGTGGCCGTAGCTCAGTTGGTAGAGTCCTGGATTGTGATTCCAGTCGTCGTGGGTTCGAGTCCCATCGGTCACCCCAAAAATTCAAAGAAACCGTCCCACTGACGGTTTTTTTTCGCACCCCGGATTTTTGGGGCGAAGGCCATGGCGGCGCCCATGGGAAGCGATGATGGGGATTGGTGAAATTCACCGCCCTTCTCGTCAGTACAATGCGACCTGCACAGCATGCAGGCCGTCATTAAGGCGATTTGCCTTGGCATGACGAACCCGACAATAATTCAGCCCATGACCACGAACGATCCTGTCAACCCAACTCCCCGCGATCCCCGCTCCCGGCTCAAGGAACTGCTGGCAATCCACGAGTATGATCGCACCGATGCCCAGTGGGACGAGATCGTGGAACTGGAAATTCAATTGGCGCCGGGCAACCGGATCGGCGCACCGCCGATTCATCAATCACCCAAACCGCGACACATGCCTGGGCAGAACAGGGGTGGTGGACAGGGCCAGGGTGGGCACGGTGGTGGTGGCTACGGTGGTCCCGGTCCTCATGGCGGCGGGCCCGGTAATCCCCAGAACAAGCCCAGGAAGTCCAAGGGCCCTTTCAAGCCCAAAAAGAAGCTGCCGGGTCAAGGTGGCGGTCAGGGTGGTCCTGGCGCTGGCGGCGCCCCGGGCAAGGAACCTCCCCGCGATCCATCCTGAAGGGGGTGGCGCAAGCCACCCTTTGCATTATTTGCCGTGGATGGCAATTTCCGGCCAAGCTTTCCACAGATAGTAGGCCATGGACCATAGGGTCAGTACGGCCGCCACATCCAGCAGGACACTGCCCAAGCGCTGAAGATCCAGTTCTCCCAGTCGGCCATGGTGGAGCAGCATGGGGATGGAGATCATCTGAGCCGCGGTTTTCAGCTTGCCGATGAAGGAAACGGCCACGCTACGGGCCGCCCCCACCTTGGCCATCCATTCGCGCAAGGCTGAGATGGCGATTTCCCGTGCGATGATGATGAAGGCGATGATCGCATCAGCCCTTCCCAGCTTCACCAGCAACACCAAGGCTGCGGCCACCATCAGCTTGTCCGCGACGGGATCCAGGAAGGCGCCAAAGGCGGAAGTCTGCCCCAGCTTGCGGGCCAACCAGCCATCGAACCAGTCGGTCACGGCGGCGGCGATAAAAATCAGCGTGGCCACCTCATTCTGTTCTGGAGGCGAGAGCCAATGGGGCGGCAGATAGAAGACGCCGACGAAGAGGGGAATCAGGATGATGCGGGCCCAGGTCAGCAGATTGGGAATATTCAGAGGCATGGTCAGTGTAATTGGCGGTAAATTTCCTCGGCCAGCTTTCGGCTGATCCCTTCCACGCGGCAAATATCCTCCACCGTCGCCGACCGGACGCCATCGAGGCCCCCAAAGTGGGCCAGCAATTTGCGGCGTCGGGCCGGGCCGATGCCCGCCATTTCCTCCAGGGCCGAATGCCCCCGGGCCTTGGCCCGTCGCGCCCGATGGCCGGTAATGGCAAAGCGGTGGGCCTCGTCACGGATTTCCTGGATCAGATGGAAGCCCGCGTGGTCAGGCGCCAATTGTAGCGGCTCCGGACGACCGGACACGAACAGGGTTTCCAGTCCTGGCCGCCTTTCCTCGCCTTTGGCGATGCCAATAGAACGTAGATGGTCCAGGCCCAGCTCCTCCAACACCTCCCGGGCCATCCGGTGCTGGCCTTTGCCACCGTCGATCAAGATCAGGTCCGGCGCCACTCCCTCCCCCGCCGCCACCTTGCCGTAACGTCGCTCCAGGGCCTGGCGCATGGCGGCATAGTCATCTCCCGGCGTGATGCCGGTAATGTTGAAGCGCCGGTATTCCCCATTCTTCATGGTGCCATCCACGCAGACCACGCAGGAGGCCACTGTGCCCTCCCCCATGGTGTGGCTGATGTCGAAACACTCGATGCGTTGAGGTGGCTCCGCCAGTTCCAGGGCAGCCCTCAGGGCCTCCATCCGCTCTCCCGCACGGCTGCTGGCCTGGCCCCGGGCGGTGGCGGCCAGTTCGGCATTCTTTTCTGCCATCAGCAGCCAGGCCCGCTCCATTTCATTCCTGGGCAACAACACAGCCACCTTCTTGCCTTCGAATACGGTGGCGCATTCCTCCGCCACATCTAGACCCACCACCAGCCGGGGCGGTGGCGGATGCTCCAGGTAGTGCTGGGAGATGAAGGCCACCAGGGCTTCGGCTGGATCCGCGTCACCCACCGCATCCCGGGGGAAAAAAGCCCGATCCCCCAGGTGCAGCCCCCCGCGCACCATGGCCAGATTGATGCACAACTCGCCGCGCAGGGACGCCACGGCCAGGATATCCACGTCCTCCTCCCGAGTAGAACTGACATACTGCCGATGCAGCACCGCCTGCAAGGCCCGGACCTGGTCCCGCAGGGCCGCCGCCGTCTCGAACTGGAGTTGGTCGGCGGCCACTTGCATCCGCTCCGTCAAGCCCTGGATCACCTCACCGTGGCGTCCCCGCAGGAACATCTCGGCCATGTGCACGTCGCGGCCATATTCCTCGGCCGACACCAGACCTACGCAGGGAGCCTTGCACCGCTTGATCTGATGCATCAGGCAGGGACGGGAGCGATGGGCGAAGACGGCGTTCTCGCAGGTGCGCAACAAAAAGGTCTTTTGCAGCAACTGAATGGCCTCCCGTACCGCCAAGCCGTTGGGAAAAGGGCCGAAATAGCGGGAATGGCGCTCGAAGCCGCCCCGATGGTAGGCCAGTTGGGGAAACTCATCCCCCGACAGGCGGATGTAGGGATAGGATTTGTCGTCCCGAAACAGGATGTTGTACTTTGGCGCCAACTTCTTGATCAGGGTGTTTTCCAGGATCAAGGCCTCGGCTTCGGAACGGGTGGCGGTGATTTCCACCTGGGCCACCTGTTGCAGCATCAGGCCGATGCGGGGGCTATGACCGGTCTTCTGGAAGTAGGAACTGACGCGCTTCTTCAGGTTCTTGGCCTTGCCCACGTAGAGCACCCGGCCCTGGCCGTCCAGCATGCGATAGACCCCTGGCGCCTCGGTCAGGCCAGCCAGGAATGTCTTGGCGTCGAAGCTTGGCGCTTCGGGCTTTGGATCAGGCGTCGAGTTCGACACGGACAAGGCGGAACACATCGTGGAAGCTCGCCTCGGTGAGGCGGCCGGTGTTGGTGTTGTAGCGGCTGCAATGATAGCTGTCGATCAGCACCCGGCCATCGGGCAGCTCATGGCGGGCGCCATGGCCAAAAGTTCGGGCGCTCTGCTTCAGGCCCAGGGCCATCAGCACCGCCTTGTGGGCCACCAGGCCCAGGGCCAGGATCACCTTCACCTGGGGCGAAGCCCGCAGTTCGTCCGCCAGATAGGTGTTGCAGGTCCGTATTTCCGCAGGCTCGGGCTTGTTTTCCGGTGGCAGGCATTTCACCGCATTGGTGATGCGGCAATCCGTCAGGATCAGGCCGTCGTCGGCCGCCAGCGACACCGGCGCCGAGCCGAAGCCGAAGCGATGCAAGGTATCGTAGAGCAGGATGCCGGCATAGTCGCCGGTGAAGGGCCGGCCCGTGCGATTGGCGCCATGCATGCCGGGAGCGAGGCCGACGATCAGCAGACGCGCCCGATCATCGCCAAAGGGTACGACGGGCTTGCAGTGGTAGCCGGGGTTGCCGGATTTCACCTGGACCAGGAAATCGGCCAGGCGCGGACAGTCGGTGCAGGTCAGCAGTGAACTCATTGCGTTACCGTGAAACACCCCATTGGAACGAGAGGGAAAAAGCTCGAGCGCAGCGAGCAAATCAATCACCTCCCCCGCGAGGGGGAGCTTGGCCTGTCCTGAGCCCGTCGAAGGGGGAGAGGGAGGGCCTTTTTTGCGCCTTTTCGGCCAATCGGTACCGCCACTCATCGAAGCTTCCTGGAGGATTCCGGCTCGGCCGACTTATGATACCGGCCCATGAAAAAGCGCTGGGACATTTTCTGCCGGGTCATCGACAACTTTGGCGATATTGGCGTCTGCTGGCGCCTGGCGCGCCAGCTGGCAATGGAACATGGGTTGTCGGTGCATCTGTGGGTGGACGATCTGGCGCCCTTCCCCCGGCTCCGCCCCGGCATCGATCCGGCAAGGGACCGGCAGATGGCGGACGGGGTCACGATTGTGCACTGGACCGATGCGCCACGACATTGCGAAGACGTAGCCGATGTAGTGATAGAGGCCTTCGCCTGTGAACTGCCGGCAGCCTATCTGGAAGCCATGGCCCGTCGCCCGGTGGCGCCCGTCTGGATCAACCTGGAATATCTGTCGGCCGAGGACTGGGTGGCCGGTTGCCATGGCCTCGCCTCGCCCCACCCCCGCCTGCCCCTGACCAAGCATTTTTTCTTCCCCGGCTTTGTTTCCGGCACTGGCGGCCTGCTACGGGAACAGGACTACACGGCCCGGCGGGCGGTTTTCGACCCCGCTGCCTGCCGGGCAGGTCTGGGTCTGGCCGACCCGGTGGCGGACGCCTTGGTGGTGTCCCTCTTCGGCTATGAAAACCCGGCCCTGGACTCCCTCCTGGCCGCCTGGACCGCCCATCCTCTCCCGATCCATTTACTGGTACCGGAAAGTCGCCTGCTGCCCCAAGTCCGGCGTTTTTTCGACATCGGCGATGCGGCTCCCGGCGCCTGTTTCAAACAAGGACAACTGGTGGTGGAAGTCGTGCCCTTCCTGCCCCAGCCTGACTATGACAAGTTACTCTGGCTGTGCGATCTGAATTTCGTCCGCGGCGAGGACTCCTTCGTCCGCGCCCAATGGGCCGAGAAACCTTTTGTCTGGCACATTTACCCTCAGGCGGATAAGCATCATCAGGTAAAGCTGGCAGCCTTTCTCGATCGCTATCTGGCTGGGCACCAGACTGAAGCCTGGGCAATGGCACTGCAACGCTTCTGGTGGGCATGGGAGCAGGGCGAGGATGCAGGAGCGGCCTGGCCCGATTTTCGCGCTGCCCTGCCCACCCTCCATGTCCATGGACAGACCTGGGCACGACAACTGCAAAATAACGGCGACCTAGTGGGTAATCTGCTGTCTTTCGTAATGAAATCAATGTAAAATCTCGGGCTTTTGTTTCCAGCCCAAGGCTTAACGTCATGAAAACCGCTCAGGAACTCCGCGCCGGCAACGTCATCATGGTGGGCAGCGACCCCCTCGTTGTCCAGAAGGCCGAATACAACAAGTCCGGCCGCAATGCAGCGGTCGTCAAGATGAAGTTCAAGAACCTGCTCACCGGCGCCAATTCGGAGACGGTGTATAAGGCGGACGACAAATTCGAGCTGGTCCAGCTGGATCGCAAGGAAGTGACCTATTCCTACTTCGCCGATCCCCTCTACGTCTTCATGGACGCTGACTACAACCAGTACGAGGTGGAAGGCGACAACATGACCGACGCCCTCAAGTATCTGGAGGACGGACTGGCCTGTGAAGTGGTGTTCTACGACGGCAAGGCCATCTCCGTGGAACTGCCCACCACCGTGGTCCGTGAGGTCACGTACACCGAGCCGGCCGTCAAGGGCGACACTTCCGGCAAGGTCATGAAGCCCGCCAAGCTGGCCTCCGGCTTCGAATTGCCCGTGCCCCTGTTCGTCGATATCGGCGACAAGATCGAAATCGACACCCGCACCGACGAATACCGCAACCGGGTCAAGTAATCCCCATCGACGGCGCACAGCGAAGGGCGGCTTCAGCCGCCCTTTTTCATATCCGGCGCGTATCCTTCCCTTCCGCACTGTCTCATAGCATCTCCGATGGAAGAACGTCCTCCCCTCAGCGGCATTCCCCTGATCCTGGTCACGATCTTCGTGTCCCTGGGCGCCTTCATGCAGGTGCTGGACGCCACCATCGCCAACGTTTCCGTCCCCACCATAGCCGGCGACCTGGGCGTCAGCCCGTCCCAGGGCACCTGGGTCATTACATCCTTCGGCGTCGCCAATGCCATCGCCCTGCCCCTGACCGGTTGGCTGGCCAGACGCTTCGGCGAAGTGCGCATGTTCGTCCTGGCCACCCTGGGCTTCGTCCTGTCCTCCTGGCTCTGCGGCTTTGCCCATTCCCTGGAGTTCCTGATCTTCGCCCGCATTCTGCAAGGGGCCGCTGCCGGACCGATGTTTCCTCTGGCTCAAAGCCTGCTGATGTCCTGTTACCCGCCCCAGAAACGGGGCCTGGCGATGGCGATTTCCATGATGGTGATCGCCGTGGCCCCCATCGTCGGCCCTCTCCTGGGAGGATGGATCACGGAACACCTGTCCTGGTCCTGGATCTTTTATATCAACCTGCCCGTGGGCCTGATCTGCATCGCCGTCTGCTGGCCGATTCTCCGGCATCGGGAAAGCCAGACCGCCCGGATGCCCATCGATACCGTCGGCCTGGCCCTGCTGATCCTGGGGGTCGGCAGCCTGCAAATCCTGCTCGACAAGGGGCATGAACTGGACTGGTTCAGCTCCAATCTGATCATGATCCTGGCGATAGTGGCCGTCATCACCCTCAGCGCCCTGGTCGTCTGGGAACTGACCGACCACCATCCCGTGGTGGATCTGAGCCTCTTGGGAGAACGCAACTTCCTGGTCGCTGCGGTGGTGATCAGCCTGGGTTACATGACCTTCCTCGGCGGCGTCGTGGTGCTTCCTCTCTGGCTTCAGACCAACATGGGCTATACGTCCACCTGGGCCGGAATCGTCACGGCACCCATCGGCATACTGCCCGTGTTGCTGACCCCTGTTCTGGGCAAGCACCTGGACAAGTTAAATTTGCGGCTGGTCGTGACCCTGGGTTTCCTGATTTTCACCATAACCTTCTGGTGGCAGAGTTATTTTGCCAACAACGTGGATCTGGCCTCCATCACCCTGCCCCGACTGATACAGGGCCTGGGAATGGTGGGTTTCTTCACCCCCATGATGGTGATTCTTGTCTCGCGTATCAGCCCCAGCCACATGCCCAATGCCATGGGGCTGGCGAATTTCCTCCGGGTTCTGGCTGGAAGCTTCGGCACTTCCCTGGCGGTAACGCTCTGGGACCACCGGGCCAGTTTTCACCATCAGCGTCTGGCGGAAACCGTGCATCAGGCCAATCCCTATGCGGCCCAAGGCTTGGAAACCATGGAATCCCTGGGACTGTCAGCCCAGCAAAGCCTGCTCCAGGTGGACCGACTGCTCAGCCGCGAAGCCTTCACCATGGCCGCCAACGATACCTTCTGGGTGGCGGGCTGCATTTTCCTGGGCCTGATCCTGATGGTATGGCTGGCCCGGCCCCCCTTCGGCAGTCCGGGAACCCCGCCGCCAGCGGTGGAGTGATGAACTAGGAAACTGAAGGCAGCTGTCGAATCATGCGCAGACAGGGAATTCCCGAGTCCAGAAAGGCCTCTCCCTGTTGCCGGAACCCCAGCCGCTGGAAAAATTCCGTCCGCGCGCGGGGCACGTCCAACCAGACCTGGCCCATGCTCCTCTCGGCGGCAGATTCCTGCAAACGGTCCAGCAGAGCGGTTCCTACCCCCTTGCCACGCCAGGGCTCCAGCACCGCAAGACCGTCGATACAGCCATCGACCCGCAAATGGCCGCTCCCCAGCGGCTCTCCCGCCGGTCCATAGGCCGATGCCGTCGGAGCGCCGGTCTCCGTCTGTGCGCCGTCCACCCGGAATTCGACGATATCCACCGGGGTGTAGGGAGGCACCAGATTGAACAGTTCAATGATGTCCCGATTGCGCATCCGCACACAGCCGATGGAACCTGGACTGCCCATTTCCACCGTATCCGGGCTGCCATGGAGATAGATGTAGCGGCGCATGGTGTCCACATCGCCCAGGCGATTGACGCCCGGCTCCCGTCCTGACAGCCACAGGATCCGGGTCAGTATCCAGTCCCGCCCGGGATGAGCTGCAGCCAGTTCCGGCGTCCAGATTTCTCCGGTGGGACGGCGCCCCACGAATACCGCGTTTTCCGGCTGTCCGGCGCCGATCTTGGCCCGGATCAGGTGGCGGCCCCGGGGAGTACGGAAACTCCCTCGCTGCTCTCCAGCCCCATTCTTCGCGGTAGAGATGGAATAGCGACGATAAAAAAAATCGTTATCATCATAAATTTCAATGCATTGAGATAGAATGCTAATTCTGATTCTCATCATGCAACCTGCGACTTGCCACGCCGAGCAGCAAAAAAACCGGACAACAGGGCGGCACATTCCTCAGCCATCACCCCTCCCTGAATCCCCGCATGATGGTTCAGCCGCGCTTCGCCAAACAGATCGATCACGCTGCCCGCCACCCCCGTCTTGGGATCCCGGGCGCCGAAGACCACCCGGGAAATCCGCGCATGCATGATGGCGCCAGCACACATGGCACAGGGTTCCAGTGTGACATACAGTTCGCAGCCCGGAAGCCGGTAGTTGCCGAGGTTCCGCGCCGCATCCCGGAGGGCCATGATCTCGGCGTGTGCGGTGGGGTCGTGACGTCCGATGGGCTGGTTGCTGCCCCGACCGACAATATGCCCATCCTTGACCACCACCGCTCCCACCGGCACTTCGCCCAAGGCTCCCGCTTCCCGAGCCAGCACCAACGCGGCCTCCATGAACTGCTGCTCCATCAGCCAACACCCCCTTGTCCTGTTTCAAGCCTTCCCAATCCAGTCCCGGGATGACTGTCGCAAAAATCTCTGAACATTATGACATGGCCCAAATAGTCCTTGACAAATAGCCTGAACAGATCAAGTATTAACTGTACAGTTCAAGTAGACTCCCGTCTCCCGAACCGGAATACAGGATGGGCAATATGCTTTCAAGCAAGGAAATACTTGATTCAACTGGTATTTCAAGAGCGACACTGAACAACTACATTGCCATGGGTTTGGTGTCCAAGCCGGTAGTGATGAATCCTGGCGCGGCCAAGGGGCCGCGGCAACTGGGGTTTTTCCCCGAAAACACGGTCGAGCGTGTGCGACATATTCAGAAGCTGAAACAGGAAGGGATCAGCATGGCCAATATCGTCTCCCAACTGAAGTCCGGAATTACCCTCAATGAATCCCGCGCAGGCATCGGCGAGGCACATCCTCTCATCTCTTCATCAAGCATCAAGGTCACTCTGGACGACCTGCCCCACCCGGCTTACATGCTGAACCCCAATTTCGAACTGACCTGGCTTAATGAGCATGCTCGTACCCAGTTGTTCGGCGGCCTGTCCTCCCTGCCCGCCACCAGCGAGGAACGGGGCTTGTTCCGCCTCCTGTCCACCCGGGACTGCTGGGACATCTGGCAGGACCTGCTGGATTTCCACCTGGGACTGGCCAAGGGCCGGCTGTCACCCACTGGACTGGGACAATTGTGCCATGGCATTCCTGCTGAACTGTCCAACCAGCTACAGCAGCGCCTGAAACAGGTCAACGAAATATCGGTCAGGCCCGTGGCCGAGACCTCAATAAGCCTGGCCGATGCGATGGGCATGTACCAGCATTACAAGGCCTATGCCTCCTTCTTCCGGGAGGGAATTTTCATCGCCTATGTGCCGGACCATTCGCTGCATGAACAGCACAACTCCCTGCTGGACTTGCTGGCCCGCCGCGACGAGGTGATCCGAGGCCTGCTCCAGCGCCGCCTGCCAGTGCTGACGCCCCTGGCGGTACTGGTGGCCGACCTGCAAAGCTCGGTCAAGATATGCTCGGAACTTCCCCCGGAGGAATACTTCGAACTCATTAACGAGATCTGGACCGCCATGGGACCGATCTTTCGTAAGTACCATGCCAGTTGCGGCAAGCACGTGGGCGATGGACTGGTGTATTACTTCTTCCCCCAGCCCGACAGCGACTATCTGGCCAATTCCATCGCCTGCGCCCAAGAAATCAGCCATGAGATGCAGAAGCTCAGCAAGGCCTGGCAATTACGCAAGAACTGGCTAAACGAGCTGTACCTGAACATCGGCATCACCGAGGGCCAGGAGTGGCTGGGTACCTTCCAGACATCCACCAGCGTCGAATTCGTGGTTCTCGGCGACACCATCAACCAGGCGGCACGAATTTCCGATCTGGCTCGCCACGGAGCCATCTGGGCCACCAAGAGCCTGATCGGCAAGCTCTCAGGCGACGATCGCCAGAAAATCCGCTACGGAGTACGGCGCCGGTCACCCGATGGCCGGGACATGTTCGTGCCCGCCAGCTTCTGCATGGTGTCCTCTCTGCTGGAGCAGGATGGAACGCGGGCCGATAAACTCAACGACATTGCCACCTTGGCCATCACCGAGATCGTCAAGACTCCGTTATAGGGATGCTCCGCACCACAGACTCAAGCATCGCTGCGAGGACTGCCGGTGGCGATTTCATTCAACCGGATCTGAGCTGCGGCCAGACGGGCGATGGGTACACGAGGGGTGGAACAGGAGACATAGTCCAGACCGATGCGATGGCACAGGGCGATGGATTCAGGATGCCCGCCGTGTTCCCCGCAAATTCCCACCTGGAGTTCCGGTCGGGCAGCCCTGCCCCACTCCACCGCCATGGTCATCAGACGACCGACGCCCTTGATGTCGAGGGCTTCGAATGGGTTCTCTGGCAGTAGGCCCTGCTCCACGTAAAAAGGCAGGAACTTGTTTTCCGCATCTTCCCGGGAAAAGGAGAAAGTGGCCTGGGTCAGGTCATTGGTGCCGAAGGAAAAGAACTCAGCCAAGCTCGCCATGTCCTCGGCTCGCAGGCAGGCCCGCACCACCTCCATCATGGTGCCGAAGTGATAATCCACAGTAACGCCGGTAGCTGCCTCCACCTCCCGATGGATTTTCTCCACCTGTTTTTTCACTCGGGCCAACTCCTCTACTGCTGCCACCTGGGGCACCATGATCTCCGGTTCCACGGGCACCCCTTCCTTCACGCATTCGGCGGCAGCCTCCAGAATGGCTCGGATCTGCATACTGTAAATCTCAGGGTTGGTCAGGCCCAGGCGCACACCACGATGGCCCAGCATTGGATTGACTTCAGCCAGTTGTCGCACCCGCTCCAGCATCGCTTCGTGCCGGGCCAGTTCAGCCGGGTTCCCGCTTGCCCGTAGGCGGTCCAGGTCGAACTGAAGCTGTTTCTCGCCGGGAAGGAATTCGTGCAGGGGCGGGTCCAGCAGCCGCACCGTCACTGGCAGACCGGACATCTCGCGGAAGATGGCATGGAAATCGGCCCGCTGGATGGGCAGCAGCCGGTCCAGGGCTGCCTGGCGCTTGACCAGGGTATCGGCCAGGATCATCTCCTGGACGATGGGAATCCGGTCGGAGTCATTGAACATCCGCTCGGTGCGAGTCAGGCCGATGCCACGAGCGCCATACTTGCGAGCTTTGGCGGCGGCGGCCGGCGTGTCCGCATTGGCCCGCACCTTGAGCCGGGCCACGTCGTCGGCCCAGGTCAGCAACCGTGTCAGTTCAGGGAAGAACTCCGGTTCCTTGGTCGGAATCTGGCCGGCATAGACATTGCCGGTACTGCCGTCGATGGTGATCACGTCCCCCTCTGCCAGTCCCACGCCACCAATACAGGCCCGGCGGGCATGGTGGTCTATGACGATGGCGGCGCAGCCGGAAACACAGGGCTTGCCCATGCCCCGGGCCACCACCGCCGCATGGGAGGTCTTGCCGCCCCGGCTGGTGAGGATGCCCTGGGCGGCAAAAAAACCATGGATGTCCTCGGGCTTGGTTTCTTCCCGAACCAGGATGATCCGTTCCCCGGCATTGCCCCGGGCCTCGGCCGTATCGGCATCGAAGACGATCTTGCCCGATGCGGCCCCGGGGGAGGCTGGCAGGCCCTGGGCCAGGGCTTCATGGTGGCCAGTGGGCGCCAGCTGGGGCACCATCAGCTGTTCCAGCAACTGGGGGTTCACCCGCAGCAGCGCCTCATCCCGGCTCAATAGCCCGCTATTGGCCATTTCCACCGAAGTCACCACTGTAGCCCGGGCGTTCATCTTGCCGTTGCGGGTTTGCAGGCAGTAGAGAGTGCCCCGCTCGATGGTGAATTCGAAATCCTGTACTTCCCGGTAATGAGCCTCCAGCCGATCCCGCAGTTCGATCAGTTGCCGATGCAGTTCGGGCATCTCCGTGGCCATCTCGGCGATGGGCTTGGGGGTGCGGATGCCGGCTACCACGTCTTCGCCCTGGGCATTCACCAGATACTCGCCGTAGGTGATGTTCTCGCCGGTTCCCGGGTTGCGGGTAAAGCCCACGCCGGTGCCGGAGTCGTTGCCCATATTGCCGAAGACCATGGCAACGATATTCACCGCCGTGCCATTGGCCATCTCCTTGGTGATCTTGAACTGACGCCGGTAATCCACCGCCCGCTTGCCGTTCCAGGAGCGAAACACGGCGCCGATGGCGATCTCCAGCTGCTGGTAAGGATCTTCGGGGAAGGGGCTGCCGGTCTCCCGCTGGACGATGGCGGCGAACTGGTCAGCCAGTTCCTTCAATTGCTCCGCCGTCAGATTTACATCTTGGGCGGCACCGACTCGCTGCTTCAGTGCCTCCATGGCCTTGTCGAAATGCTCGTCGGCAACGCCGAGGGCGATCTTGCCGTAAAGCTGGATGAAGCGGCGGTAGGCATCGTAGGCAAAACGCGGGTTGCCGGTGAGCCGGATCAAGCCTTGAAGCGTGCGCTCATTGAGTCCCAGGTTGAGTATCGTGTCCATCATGCCCGGCATGGACATGGCGGAACCGGAGCGCACCGATACCAGCAAAGGATTCTCGGTGTCGCCGAAGACCTTGCCGGTCTTTTTCTCCACCGCCGCCATGTGACGCCGCACCTCGTCCATCAGGTGCTCGGGCAGGCGGTTGTGGCCCAGGTAGGCCAGGCAGGCCTCGGTGCTGATGACGAAGCCCGGCGGCACATTCAAGCCGATCCGGGTCATTTCGCAAAGATTGGCGCCCTTGCCGCCAAGCAGCATCTTGTTCTTGCCATCGCCCTCCTCGAAGGCGAACACATATTGCCGATGTATCACCTTGCCACCTCCAGGAATAATCAACCCAGGCTCAGGCCTTCAGCACATCCAGCAGCTTGTCCACCTCGGACTGGGAGAGCCGACCGTCATCCGCGCCGCTCCCCTCGACCACGATGATCGCGCCCACCAGGGCCTTCATGGCCTTGCGGATGGCCTGCCCTGCCAGATCCTGAAATTCCTGGGCGACGATGATGTTGGTCAGATGCTCGCTGGTGGCGCGCATCGCGGCATCCAGTTCCTTGCGGCTCCAGTCCTTGCCCAGGGAATCCCGGGCCGAAGCCAGCAACAGCTTGGCGGACTCGGCTTCCTGCAAGGACTTGGTGGCGGCATCCGAGGTCATGCGTTCCACACTGCCCAGGATATCGGCCACCGCCGCCGGGTTGCTGCCGGCGGCCTTGGTGCCGAGGCCCTTGGCGGTACGGCTCAATTCCTTGGCCAGGGACTTCAACTCCTTCAGCACGTCACCGGTGGAACCCGCCTTACGCCGAGATGCTGCCAGAGTCTTCACACCCGCCTTGGCTGTTGTAGCCTTGGTCGTGGCGCTCCTGGCTACTTCACGGGAAGGCGTAGCACCCCTGGATTTCGCAACCGCCTTGGATGCTGTGGATGTGCTGGACGACTTGCCTGCTGCTTTTTTCATGGCTCTCCGCTTCCTTTAATGTTCAATAGGTACCGGGAGGAAGGGTAGCAGAGAGTCACGCTCTCGTCGTCATTGCATGACAAAACTGTCCTACGTTCCCGCAGTCGATTTTTACAGAGTCCAGGTTGCATGGGGGGGACTGACCACCCATCACAATGCAGATCCACCCCGGTTAACCGGCCATCCGCTGCCGGTAGTCCCAAGTGGTGACCCACCGGGGCTGAATGCGCAGCACCAGCTCCTGGTCCTTACGTCCCAGTAGCCACTGACCGAGGCGGGTATCCCTGCGCCCCAGATAACGATCCAGCAATTTTTCCAGAAGGGGGCCGGCCTGCCCTTCAAGCAACGCCGCATCTCCCTGCCCGCGAACGCCCAGGTACGGAGGTTTGTCGCCAGCGATTTCAAAAGCGCAACGACCATCCTCGGCCAGTCTCTGGGCCACGCGTGATTCTCCATGCAGAACGCACCAGAGGTAGCCTTGATCGTAGTAATACCAGTGGGCGGCCACCAGGGGGAATCCCCCCCGGTCATTACATGCCAGACGCAGTGGAATCACGCTATCACGAAGGTAGTCCTCCGCCTGGGAGACGGAGAATGCACTACCGGAAAGTAGAGGCAATTGATGCGCTGAATCTTTCATGATGGAAGTTCCCTCACATATAGAGGCAGGACACGATCGAAGGCCCAAGAATAGTCCCCAACCAACTCGGGGGCCAGCTCACCAAAATCCATTTATTCTGCATCATGAAATACCATTCTGATTCTTCCGCAGGCAAGTCATTCTGCTCAGTTTTCAGCCCTCCATCCCCAGTACGTCGCCCTTGTCTTGATCATGTTCGGCTTCCTGCTGCAGTGGCCCACCTTGCCGACCCTGGTCATGTTCCCGGTCCTGGTCCTGGTCTTCATATCTTGCCGCCTGACCAGTAAAGAGGAGCGATACTCGTCGGATGCCTTCGGCGATGCCTACCGCCACTACCGAGACCGGAGGCCGGCGTTCACATAGGCGGCTTGGCACACATCGGCCTTACCCCGCCCTGATGCGGCCAGCTGTTCTTGGGCTTCGCTTTCGTCCTCAAGGTCAATTCGTTAGTATGCGGATTCACTAGACTGCCAAGGCAAAGATGAACTCCATAGCGACGCTGATCCAACGTTGGAAGGTCGACCCCCACAGTACCTACGCCACCTGGTTCCTGTGGGAGGAACGGCTCAAGAACTTCCGCTCCATCCGGCGTGGCATCTCCCAAGTGATACAGGACATCGAGCAAGGCAGCTTTGGCAATGCCTACCGCGGATCCTCCCTGGAGACCGTCGTCGGATCCGTGGCGGAACAGCGCCAGATTTTTAAGGGCGCCGACCATGCGTTTCTCTGGAAGCCCAAGCTTCGTATTCCCGACATCTACGAGAATCAGGACAACCAAAGGGCTTTCGCCCGCCTGCTGCATATCTGTAATTGCTGCGACAACGAAGCGCAAATCATCCAGGCCATCACTCATATTGACGGCCTCAATATCAAAGGCCTCGGCCCGGCAGTGGCGAACTTGCTCTACTTCATCCATCCAACACTGGTGACACCCTTCAATACCGCCATCGTCAATGGCTACAACGCGCTGACCGGATCCAAGGTCAAGCTCGGACGCTGGGACCACTATCTGGCCATGCGCGACGGCATACTGGCGCTGAACCAGCAGCATCGGCAGCTGCTGTCGAACGACCTGGGTGCGGTGGCCGGTCTGCTGTTCGACGTGGGCTCCGGGCGCTACCCGGTGCCGCCGCTGGATGGAGACAAGCAGGCCGAAGACGCTTGGCATGCCGATCTACTGCGAGTCAGGGAGGAAGCCGCCAGCCTGCGCAAGGCCGTGAAATCCGCCAAGGACAGTGATGAGACCCACACCCAGATCCAAGGCTGGCTACGCGACCTGGGCAAGGCCCTTGGATTCGCAGTCTGGGTTGCGTCCAATGACCGCGGTCGGCCCTACGGCGACAGTCGGCTGGGAGATGGCTGCCTGACGGCGCTACCAGATGGCCTGGCCACCCTGCCGGGGGCCGAGGCAGTGCGCCTGATCGACGTGATCTGGCTGCAGGATGAGCGTGCCGTGGCGGCCTTCGAGGTGGAGCATACGACCTCCATCTACTCAGGCATCGTGCGCCTACTGGATCTGGCCTATGGCAGCGAACTCAAAACCTGTGATGCGCTGTTCCTGGTGGCGCCCGATGAGCGCGAAGCGGATGTCCGGCAGCAAATCAAACGACCGGCGTTCTCCCGTATCGGCGATCTGGGCATCCAGTACCTGCCTTATGGCGAGCTGCGCAATCAGCGGGATGCAATTGCCCGCTTCGGGTCAGGCCTGAAGCCGATTCTCGCCATTGCCAAAGCACTGAACTGATATCGCGCCCCTCACCAGACGCTTTATGTATCCCTACAGTCATGTATCAGAGGCTTCGGCCGACGAGCTGTTTGAGTGGATCGACAATCACGCGCACCTCTCGCCCCACATGAGCTAGCCGTACCCGGCACTGTGCTTGGCATTATGCGGCAAGGCACTTTGCGGCGCACGGAGCCGGCGATTTTTGACGATGGACGCGGGAGGAAGCCTTTCCGCCCGCGCAAGAGAACGGTTTACTTGCCGTCTCGGGGATGCAGGTGCCTTTTCGCCTTGGCCTTAACCTTGGCCTCATCAACCTTTGCTTCACTGGGCTTCGCATCGGCGGCGGGGGCGGCCACGCCGGTCTTTTCTTCCATGTGGGAATGAGGCTTTGCTTTCTTGGCCGGCGCCGCATCGGCGGGTGCAGCATCGGCTGCGAAGGTGCCGGCCGACAGGGAAGCGATGGCAGCAAACAGAACGGCGTGAAGAATGGCTTGCAGTTTCATGGCGATGCTCCTTGTGATTGGTATGGACTTCAGTCGCCCTGTGAGTCAGGACACTATAAGTTTGTACTTTGTCTGCCGTCAATAACATGACGTCTATATTACGTTTCTGTAAGGTTTCTAGGATGCGCGTAGGCGCAGAGCGTTGCCCACTACACTCACAGAGGACAGACTCATGGCGGCCGCCGCGATGATGGGGGATAGCACCAGTCCAAAAGTCGGGTACAGGATGCCGGCGGCGATGGGCACCCCCAGAGCGTTATAGAGGAAGGCGAAGACCAGGTTCTGGCGCATGTTGCCAACGGTGGCAGCGGAGATCACCCGGGCCCGTGCGATGCCACGCAGATCGCCTTTCACCAGGGTGACCTGGGCGCTGTTCATGGCCACGTCGGTGCCAGTGCCCATTGCGATACCCACATCGGCCTTGGCCAGCGCCGGCGCATCGTTGATGCCATCCCCCGCCATGGCGACGACCCGTCCTTCCTTTTGCAGAAGCTCCACCAGGGCCAGCTTGTCGGCGGGTTTGACCTCGCCATGAACTTCGTCAATACCCAGCCGCTCGCCCACCGCCCTGGCCGTGGTTTCGCCATCGCCGGTAGCCATGACCACCCGCAGCCCGGCTTGGCGCAACACCGTCAGCGCCTCGGGGGTGCTTGCCTTGATCGGATCGGAAACGGCCAGCAGGCCCAGCAGGCGACCGGCGGCGGCCAGGTGCATGACGCTGGCGCCGCTATGACGCAATTGCTCGGCCACTTCGGCCATGGGCGTGACATCCACGCCTTCCTGAGCCATCAGCACGCTATTACCCAGAACCAGCTTGCGTCCTCCCACGGCACCGCGCACACCGATTCCGCTGGAGGACTCGAAGTCATCCGCCTTGTCCAGGACAAGACCGCGCTCCCGGGCTGCCCGCACGATGGCATCGGCCAAGGGATGTTCACTGCCCTGGTCCAGGCTGGCGGCCAAGCGCAGTACTTCCGCCTCGGTGCTGCCCGCAGCGGCGACCGCGCGCTCGAACCCGGGGCGGCCCTCAGTCAAGGTGCCGGTCTTGTCCACGATCAGGGTGTCGATTTCTCGCAGGCGCTCGATGGCCGCCGCGTCGCGGAACAGAATGCCTTGGGTGGCGGCCTTGCCCGTGGCCACCATGATGGACATGGGCGTCGCCAACCCCAGGGCGCAGGGACAGGCAATGATCAGCACCGAGACGGCATTGATCAGGCCGAACAACCAGCCGCGCTCACCGCCGAACAGCCCCCAGCCGAAGAAGCTCAACAAGGCGATGCCCACCACGGTCACCACAAAGTAACCAGCCACGACATCAGCCATACGTTGCAAGGGCGCCTTGGAGCGCTGGGCCTGGACCACCATCTGCACGATTTGGGATAGCACCGTCTCAGCACCGACCTTCTCCGAGCGCATCATCAGGCTGCCCGAGGTGTTCAGGGTCGCCCCAATCAACTTGTCACCAGGCCGCTTGGTCACCGGCAGCGGTTCGCCGGTGAGCATGGATTCGTCCACCGCGCTGACGCCTTCGACAACTTCGCCGTCCACCGGCACCTTCTCGCCCGGGCGCACCCGCAGGCTGTCGCCCACATGGACGAGGGTCAGCGGCACATCCTCTTCGCTACCGTCGGGCTTGATCCGACGCGCCGTCTTGGGCGCCAGGCCCAGCAGCGATTTGATCGCCGCCGAGGTCTGGGAGCGGGCCCGCAGCTCCAGCATCTGGCCCAGTAGGGTGAGGGAAATAATGACCGCGGCCGCCTCGAAGTAGACGCCAATCCTGCCATGGGCCTCGAAGGACATCGGAAAAAGACCCGGCGCCAGCGCAGCGACGATGCTGTAGGCAAAGGCCGCACCGGTACCTATGCCGATCAAGGTCCACATGTTGGGACTGCGATGCACCAGCGACTGCCAGCAGCGGATAAAAAAGGGAGCGCCGGCCCACAGCACGATGGGTGCGGTCAGCAGCATCTCAACCCAGGTCCTGCTGGCCGGAGGCAGGCCATGGAAACGATGGCCTGCCATGGCCAGCACCACGACCATAGCGGTCAGCGGCAGGCTGGTCCAGAAGCGGCGACGGAAATCCTTATATTCCGCGTTGTCGTCCTCCTGCCTCAAATCCGGTAGCACCGGCTCCAGGGCCATGCCGCACTTGGGACAGGTGCCTGGCCCAATCTGGCGCACTTCCGAGTGCATCGGACAGGTGTATTCCGTGCTCGCGGGGATAGTGGGCGCTAAGGGTTCAGAGTCGAGGTAGTGCCGAGGCTCCGAATCGAACTTGGTTTTGCATTTGGCGCTGCAGAAGCGGTAATGGGCGCCGTCCAGGTCCGAGGCATAGGGGGATTCGGGCTTGACGGTCATGCCGCAGACAGGATCGATGTCGGCCATGGGAAGTCCTTTCAGACGAAGACTGGCCGCAGGTGCCCGTCGGACCGATGGCCGCCAGTAGCACTCCAGCCTCAGAAAACCTGCCTTACAAGACTCAGTGCTTGTCCATACCGGGCATGCCTTCACCGGAGCTGTGTTTCATCATTTGCTCCATCATATCCATGCGTTTTTCCATGCGTTCCATGCGCTCGTCGGCGGGAGCCACCGATTTTGCGCCGCCGGACATGCCGCCCATGCCACTTTTGCTGCCCATCATGCCGTCCATCATGGAACAGCCTTCCATGTCGTCATGCATGCCCTTGGCGGCCATCATGCTCTGGTGCAGGGTATGCATGTGCTCATCCACCACGCGTGCACGCTCCTCGTCGGACTTGGCCTTGGCGATACGCCGTACCTGGGTTTGCATCTTGGCGGCGTTGCTCTGCAGCGTATTGACGGCGCTGTTCTGGGGCGCATCCGCAACTTTTGCCTCGACCGCAGGCGCTGCCTTGCCGCCCTGGGCTTTTTCCGGGTGGTGTGCGTCGTTGGCAAAAGCCGCTGTGGCAAGGCTCATACAGAGGGCCAGCGCTACCGGGGAAGCCTTTGTGGCGTTCATGATGTGTCTCCTCGTTCGTAGGTCGCTGCCCCGGGGCGACCGGATGCGGGGCGGTTCACTCAAGCCAGTCTAGTCCTCGCGGCCCCGTTCTAAACGCCATTGCTTGACCAGAGCATAGAGTGCTGGAATCACCGCAAGCGTAAGCACCGTGGAGGAAATCATGCCCCCTACCATGGGTGCGGCGATGCGGCTCATCACCTCGGAACCCGAACCGGTTCCCCACATGATCGGCAGCAGGCCAGCCATGATGGCGACCACGGTCATCATTTTCGGTCGTACCCTCTCCACCGCTCCTTCCATCACCGCGTCGTAGAGGTCGGTCACGGTGGGCGGACGGCCCTCGCTGCCGCGCCTGGCCTTGATCGCCTCCCAGGCGTGGTCCAGGTAGATCAGCATCACCACACCGGTTTCCGCCGCCACCCCCGCCAGGGCGATGAACCCCACCGCGACCGCCACCGACAGGTTGTAGTTCAGCAGCCACATCAGCCATACCCCGCCGACCAGGGCGAAGGGCACGGAAAGCATGACGATGAGTGTTTCCGTGAGGCGCCTGAAGTTGAGATAGAGCAACAGAAAGATGGACAGCAAGGTCACGGGAATGACGACCTTCATCTTCCCGATGGCCCGCTCCATGTACTCGAATTGACCGCTCCAGGTGACGTAGTAACCCGGCGGGAAACGAACCTGTTGGGCCACGGCCTTCTTCGCATCGGCCACGTAGCCGCCGATGTCCCGACCGCGGATATCCACGTAGATGTAGGCCGAGAGCAGCGCATTCTCGGTGCGAATGGCCGGTGCCCCCTTGGCCACCTCCACCCGGGCCACCTGGCCCAGGGGAATCATCGCGCCGTCCATGGTGGGCACCAGCACCTCCCGGGCAATCTGCTGCGGATCGGACCTCAACTCCCGGGGATAACGCAGGGTCACGCCGAAGCGTTCCCGGCCCTCGACAGTGGTGGTCACCATCTCGCCCCCCAGGGCGGTGCCGATCACATCCTGCAATTCGCCGATCGACAATCCGTAGCGGGCCAGTTGCTCCCGGTCGGGTTCGATGTTGAGGTAGAAACCGCCGGTGATCCGCTCGGCAAAGGCGCTGGTGGTGCCCGGCACCGACTTGACCACCGCCTCGATCTGCCTGGCCAGGTTTTCCATCTCGCCCAGGTCCTTGCCGAAAACCTTGATGCCGATCGGCGTGCGGATGCCGGTGGACAGCATGTCGATGCGCGCCCGGATCGGCATGGTCCAGGCATTGGCGACGCCGGGAAATTGCAGGGCCTGATCCAGTTCGGCGATCAGCTTGTCGGTGGTCATGCCGGGGCGCCATTCGGATTCCGGCTTGAGGTTGATCACTGTCTCGAACATCTCGGTGGGCGCCGGGTCGGTGGCCGTATTGGCGCGCCCGGCCTTGCCGAAGACCGAGGCCACTTCGGGGAAACTCTTGATGATCTTGTCCTGGGTCTGCAACAGTTCCGCCGCCTTGGTGATGGACATGCCCGGCAGGGAGGACGGCATGTAGAGCAGCGTTCCCTCATTCAGGGCCGGCATGAATTCGGAACCAAGGCGGGAGGCCGGATAGAGGGAAACAACCATTGCCAGCAGGGCAATAGCGATGGTGGTCTTTTTCCTTGCCATCACCCAGGCGATGATGGGACGGTAGCCCCAGATCAGGAAACGGTTCACCGGATTCTTCGCCTCGGGCATGACCCCGCCCCGGATGAACAACAGCATCAGCACCGGCACCAGAGTAATGGAAAGCAGCGCGGCCCCGGCCATGGCGAAGGTCTTGGTGTAGGCCAGGGGCGAGAACAGTCGGCCTTCCTGGGCTTCCAGGGTGAACACCGGCAGGAAGGAGACGGTGATGATCAGCAGGGAGAAGAACAGGGCCGGTCCGACTTCTCGGCACGCCGCGATGATGGCGGCAGCTCTCGCTGCCACCATCGTTTGGCCTTGTTGCCCACCTCTCTCCCCCGGCCCCTCCCCCGCCAGGGGAGAGATGGGAATGGAATGAGTCGCTTGCTCCAGCCGCTCCAGGTGCTTATGGGCATTTTCGATCATCACGATGGCCGCATCGATCATGGCGCCGATGGCGATGGCGATGCCCCCCAGGCTCATCAGGTTGGAGTTCATGCCCAGGAGGCGCATGGCGATGAAGGCGATCAACACACCCACCGGCAGCATCAGGATGGCTACCAGGGCGGAGCGGACGTGCATGAGGAAAACAATGCAGACCAGGGCGACGATCAGACTCTCTTCGATCAGCGTGGTTTTCAGGGTCGCGATGGCCCGGTGGATCAGATCGGAACGGTCATAGACGCCGACCACGCTGACTCCCTCGGGTAGCCCCGCCGAAACCTCCTGGATCTTGGCCTTGAGGTTATGGATCACCTCCAGGGCGTTCTGCCCGTAACGGGCCATGGCGATACCGGAGACCACTTCTCCCTCGCCATTCAGTTCAGTCAGTCCCCGCCGCTCATCGGGCACCAGTTCCACCCGGGCGATGTCCCGGATCAAGACCGGCGTGCCCCTGTCGGCCTTCACCACCAGATTGCCGATGTCGCCGGCCCCCCGCAGGTAGCCCTTGCCCCGCACCATGTATTCGGTCTCGGCCATTTCCACCACCCGGCCGCCCACGTCCCGGTTGGAATCCCGGATCACCTGGGCCACCTTCATCAGGGGGATGCCGTAGGCGCGCAGTTTCACCGGGTCCACCGTCACCTGATAGGTCTGCACGAAGCCGCCCACAGAGGCCACTTCGGCCACCCCCTGGGCCTTGGTGAGTTGATAACGCAGATACCAGTCCTGAATGGTGCGCAGTTCGGCCAGGGTCTTGTCCTTGGCCAGCAGCGCGTACTGGTAGACCCAGCCCACCCCGGTAGCGTCAGGACCGATCTGGGGCGTCACCCCCTTGGGCATGCGGCCGGCGGCGAAGTTGAGATATTCCAGTACCCGGGAACGGGCCCAGTAGATATCGGTGCCGTCCTCGAAGATGATGTAGACGAAGGACGCCCCGAAGAAGGAGAACCCACGCACCACCCGGGATTTGGGCACCGACAGCATGGCGGTGGTGAGGGGATAGGTCACCTGATCCTCCACCACTTGGGGCGCCTGGCCCGGGTACTCCGTATAGACGATGACCTGTACGTCCGAGAGATCGGGCAAGGCATCGATGGGCGTGCGCAGCACGGCGAAGACACCCCACAGGGTGATGAACAGGGTAGCCAGCAGGACCAGAAAGCGGTTCCTCCCCGACCACTCGATCACGGCGTTCAGCATGGTGATGATTTCCCGTTTTTCCACCCCCTCCCTTCAAGGAGAGGGGGGGTCAGTGCTTATGTTGTACCGCGCCCGATTTCGGCGTCAGCCGGGTGATGACCCATTCTCCCGGGCCCCGCTCGACGAACTCGATGGACACCTGGGCACCCGGCGTCAGGTCCTTCAGCAATGCACCATTGGCCACCTTGAATTCCATGGTCATGGCCGGCCATTTCAGACTGGCCACCGGTCCATGGCTGAGTTCCACCGTGCCGCTGGCGGCGTCCATACTGTCCACCACGCCCTCGGCCTTATGGCCCACGGCCTGGGCCGGGGCGGAGGCGTTGCCATGACCGGCATGGCCGAAGCCACCAAGGGCCGCCTTGAGATTGCTCTCGGCATCGATCAGGAAATTGGCGGCGACCACCACCGGCTCGCCCTCCTTAACCCCCTCAATCACCTCGACGTAGTTTTCATCGCGACTGCCCAGCCGAACCTCCCGGGGCTCGAAGCGGCCTTCGGCCCGCTGGATCAGGATCATCTGGCGGGTGCCGCTGTCGATCACGGCGGAAGTCGGCACCGCCACCACCGCTCCCTTGCCACTGACCGGCAGATCCACCTGGGCGAACATGGAAGGCTTCAGCAACAGACCCGGATTGGCCAGTTCGACGCGCACCTGAACGGTTCGTGTCCCGGCCTGAAGGGTGGGATAGATGTAGCTCACAGCCCCCTCGAAAATCTTGTCCGGATAGGCGCCGATCCGGACCTTCGCCCTGGCGCCGTTCCTGATGAGCCCGATATCCTGTTCCGCGATGTCTGCGATGACCCACACGGTACTCAAATCCACCACTTGGAACAGGGCTTCGCCGGCCATGAAGCGCATGCCCGACAGGGCTTTCTTCTCGATGACGATGCCGGCGACGGGGGAACGGAAAGTCAGAGTGCGCCTCGACTCCCCGGAACGTGCCAAGGCCCTGATCTGCTCTTCGGAAATGTCCCAGTTTTTCAGCCGTTGCAAGCTGGACTCGGCCAGTTGCTGCATGCCCCCACGGGCCTGGCCATCCGCGTCCTTGAGGGACGCCACTCCCTGGGTGGCAATGGCGTATTCCCGCTGGGCGGACACCAGTTCCGGGCTATAGACCTCGAACAGAGGCTGTCCCCTATCCACCGGCTGACCGGTGACATTCACATGCAGGCGTTCGATGTACCCCTCGAACTTGGGTGCAATGGTGTACACGCGACGCTCGTCGGGCTCGATCCGGCCGGCGGCACGCACCGACCGGGCCACCGGTCGCAATTGGGCAAGCTCGGTGCGCACCCCCAGCTTCTGAACCTTCTCGGTGCTGATCCGGACTTGACCCGCCTCGGCCGGACTCTCCGCTTCTTCCCCGGCATAGACCGGGACGTAGTCCATACCCATGGGGTCCTTTTTGGGAACCGGCGAGGTATCGGGCAGGCCCATCGGGTTGCGGTAGTACAAAAGCTTGCGCGCCTTCTCACCCTGGACTGCCCCAGCCTGGACCGTATCCGCAGACCGTCCGGCACCGCCCAGCCAGTAACCGGCACCCGCCGCCATGACCACGGCCACAAGGCCCAGTGCCCATCCAGCTCCCCGTTTCATCCCGTGGGGACTTCCGTTGATCATAGGTCTTCCCCTAGTAGTCGTTCGATCTCAGCCAGGCGCATCTGGGCTTCCACTTGGGCCTTGACCTGGGTTTGCCGGGCCAGGCGGATCTGGCGCTGGGCATCAAGCAGGGTGGCAAAATCCACCTTGCCGGTCTCATAGCCAGCCAGGGCCGAACGAAAGCTCAGCTCGGCTTGAGGCAGCAGGCTGGTGGTGGCCAGGGACTCGGTACGACGCGCTGTCTCGATGCTGGCGAGGTTTTCCTCCAGTTCGGACAGGAGTCGCAGGGTCTCCGACTCCTTACGAGCCCGGGCAGAGGCAACCATGGCATCCGATTCCCGCTCCTGGGCCCGGCGGGATGACTGCTGGAGGGGAATGTTGAGTTCCACCATCAGTTCCCACTCCTTCACGGCGTTCCGGTACTGAATGGGCGACACACCGACGGTGAAATCGGGATAACGATTCCGGTAGGTCAGTTCCCGCCCCTTTTCTGCCGCCTGGAGACGAGCCTCCTCAGTGAACAACTGGGGATTGCGGGCCTTCAGCCTGTCTTCCAGGACAACCCGATCCAGCCTGGCCGGCGCCGGCAGGGGTCGCAGTTGCTCAGGTTCCGCCAGGGGTGCCTGGGCCGGCCGGGCCAGCAGAGCGTTCAGCCGGGTATACAAATGATGTTGTTCCGTCTCCAGGGCCAGCAGTTCAGTGCGCAGATTGGTCTGCTCGATCTGGGCGCGGATCACGTCCTGCTGGGCTGCCAGGCCGCTGGCATAGCGGACTTGGGCCACCTTTTCCAAGCGAACCATCAGGTCGAGAATTTCCCGGGTCAGGCTCTCGTTGTGATGAAGATAGTAGAGTTGAGCATAGCCGATCTTGATCCTGGTGGCCAACTCTGCCCAGGTGTCCAGGGCTCGCCCCCGGGCACCTTCCGCCTCGAAGCCGGCAACTTCCCGTTTCAGGTCCCGCTTGCCGAACCAGGGCAGATCCTGCATCAGCAGATAACGGGTACTGCCGACACGATTCGGCGCCAGGGTGGCATCCTGTTCCCCCATCCGGGTGATGTCGCGCAGTTCGAGGCGGAATTTTGGATCAGGCAAGGCCCCTGCCGGCGTGACGCGCTCGGCGGCTGCATCCGCCTCCAGGCGCATTCTGATGTATTCAGGATTCGCCCCTTTGGCCACATCCAGCAGGCTGTCCACAGAGTTTCCTATCACCGTCTCCCGCGCGGAAACCGGCAGCACCAAGGCAATAACGAGCAGCAGGGCGACTACCCGGACAGAAACCACTCCTCGCATATCGTCTCCCCGAAAAATTTCAAGACACTCCGGCTTGTCCGGTATCGGTCTCCGGTCATGCCGAAAGGATGACCGGAGATGGCAAGCCATTCCTGACCAATATTACCTGGCTGGCTCGAAGTGAACGACGGTAACGACTCCGTTCATCTTGTCGGCCATGAATCGAATATTGTCGCCTTCCTTCAACTGTTCCAGCCAGCCGGTTTCCTTGACACGAAAGGCCATGGTCATCCCCGGCATGCCGAGGTTTATGAGGGGGCCGTGAGTCAAGGTAACCTTGCCGGTGGACTTGTCCACCTTCTTGACCACCCCCGCGGCAAGTTGCGCATCGCCAGGCATATTCATGGCGCCATGATCATGATCGGCGGCGATACTCGGCATCGAAAAGAAGATCGTCAGGGCGACCGGAACAATTAGGACAGATTTCATGGTTTCTCCTTGAGGAAATCAGTGGCGACCGATGCTGATCAAACGAATGGAATGGAGCAAGTGTAAGGACTCAGTGCCGACAGGATGCTGACCGGGAAATTACAATTCGGTAATTCCTTGCTCACGCCCCATACCGTCAGGATTGTCCCGCATCATCAATGCGTGTGAGTCTCGTCATGAGCACGAGCGCCATGGGCCGAGTGGGCGGATGGCCCTGCCCGGTCATGAGTTCTCTGGTGGCCCTTGTCTCCCGTCACGTCGGCATGAGCCCCTTCCATCCCGCCATGAGAATGCCCGTCGCTCGCCCTCACTGTCTGCTGGTAGTCCGCCGGCGAGAGGGAAGGCAGCTTGTCCAGAAAAGCGACCAAATCCCAGATGGCGGAATCGTCCATGCCGCCCTTGGACCAGGCTGGCATCCCAGAGGCCTTGATGCCATGCTTGATGATCCAGAACCGACGGGCGGCCATCCGCACCTCACCCCCATCGGCTACAGCAGAACGAGCAAGATTGGGCGGCGTGGGATAAAGGCCCCGGCGGATTTCCGAATTTTCCACGCCCGGCGACAGATGGCACTCCACGCACATGGCAGCATAATTGCCCGCGCCCCGGCGAATTCGCTCGGCCCGGGCCAGATCGGCGGGAGGCTCGATGGATACAGCGGCCCGATTGACCGCACGTTCCCGGGCCCATTCGATCAGCGCATGTACCGTGCTGCCATGGGGATGATCGGCGGCCGCATCGAGAGCGCCTACGTACAGCAGGCTCCAGCCGATAATCAACACCAGCCCCAGAGCCGTTACCACGCCAGTCAGGAATTGCCTCATCGCGTCACTCCCAAATCATCATGGAGCGAATTCTGCGCAGAACACCCTAACAGGAGTCTGACTAGAGGATTACATTGATGTAATTTTCATGCCTACGCTCTGGGGAAGGTCAGAATGACAGGGATTGAAAATCAGGTTTAAGGAATAGAGCATGAAAATTTTGGTAGTGGAGGACGAACCCAAGACCGGAGAATATTTGAGGCTGGGGTTGATGGAAGCGGGCTTTGTCGTCGACTGGGTCCAGGATGGTCTTGATGGTCTGAATTTCGGCCTGCACGAAATCTATGACCTGATGATTCTCGACATAATGCTGCCCGGCATGAATGGCTGGCATGTGTTGCAGAGCCTGCGCAAGGAAGGCCGGGATTTTCCTGTGCTGTTCCTGACCGCACGGGACCATGTGGACGATCGGGTCCGGGGATTGGAACTGGGTGCCGACGATTACCTGGTGAAACCCTTTGCTTTTTCCGAACTGCTGGCCCGGGTTCGAACCCTGCTGCGGAGGCGGGCCAAACCTCAGGAGGAGGAAACCCTCCAGGCCGCCGACCTGGAAATGGATCTGAAGCGCCGCAGGACTATCCGTGATGGCCGGCGGATCGAACTGACGCCCAAGGAGTTCGCACTGCTGGAACTGTTGATGCGCCGCCAAGGAGAGGTACTGCCCCGCTCATTGATCGCATCCCAGATCTGGGACATGAATTTCGACAGCGATAGCAACGTGGTCGAAGTCGCCATCCGGCGCCTGCGGATGAAGGTGGACGAGGGCTTCGAGCCCAAGCTCATTCACAACGTCAGGGGCATGGGTTATGTCCTGGAGGTGCCGGGGTGCAGTTGATTGGAAGAAAATCGATCACCTTCCGGCTTACCCTGCTCTTCGCCGGCGTATCCACCACGGTGCTGCTGCTGCTGGGACTGCTGGTGGCCTCGTTGGTGGAACGGCACTTCGAGGAGCAGGACATGTATCTGCTCACCGGCAAGCTGGAACTCGTACAGCACACCCTGGAGAAGGCACACTCCCACCAGGATCTTGCGGACATGCCCATGCAACTGAACGACTCACTGGTCGGACATCATGGACTGGAAGTCCTGGTGTTGTCGGGAATGGGGCAAGTCCTGTTTTCGAACGGCGCAGTCGAATTTCCAGAAGATCTATTGCAGCCCAAGACATGGACCGCTCCCAGACGTCCGGCAGTCTGGACCACATCGAAACACGAGCGGTTACGAGGGATTTCCATCCTGGCCAGAACCGGTATCAAGGGAGATGCCCCCTCCGTTCTGGTGGTGGCCACCGCCATCTCCCACCATGAGGACTTCATGAGTTCGTTCAGAACGACGCTCTGGTCTGTGATGGGGCTGGCCGCCCTGTTGAGCGGTTTTCTCGGCTGGATTGCCGTTCGCCGGGGCCTGGCGCCCCTACAGGCCATCAAACAGGGGGCACGGGGCGTCACGGCCCATCGGCTCGACTACCGGCTGGCGGTGGACTCGGTGCCTATCGAACTGGCGGAACTGGCCCAGACCCTGAACGACATGTTGGCCCGCCTGGAGGAATCCTTCCAGAAACTGTCGGATTTTTCCTCCGATCTGGCCCACGAGTTGCGAACCCCGGTCAGCAACCTGCTCACTCAGACTCAGGTCACACTATCGAAGCTCAGGCAAGCCAATGAATATCAGGACGTGCTGGCCTCCAATGCCGAGGAACTGGAGCGGATGGCGCGGATGATCTCTGACATGCTGTTTCTTGCGCAGGCGGAGAACGGTCTGATCGTTCCTGCCCAGGAAGAGGTGGACCTGGCCGCCGAGGTGGGAGAACTCTTCGAGTTCTACGAAGCCCTGGCGGAGGAAAGACAGATTTCCCTTAGCAGGGAAGGTGAAGGCCTGGTCAACGGGGATAGGCTCATGCTGCGTCGGGCCATCAGCAATTTGCTCTCCAACGCGATCCGCCACACCCCCCCGGGGGGCTGGATCAAGGCACGGATCATCCGGCTGGAGAACGGGGAAACCCGTCTGTCGATCAATAATTCAGGCCCGCCGATTCCCGCCGAGCACCTGCCCCGGCTCTTCGACCGTTTCTACCGGGCAGAGGCTTCCCGGCAACGGGCCAGCGACGGCGCCGGGCTGGGACTCGCCATCACCCGGTCCATCCTGACGGCCCACGGTGGCGAGATCGAGGCACGCTCGGAGGCAGACGCGAATGTTTTCGAGATGCGCCTGCCTCCGAGCGTTACCCGGCCCCTGACCGGCCAGGTGATCAGCGGGAGTGGGCCATCTCGGTGAGGCGGAAGGATTCGTGACAGGAAGTGCAGCGCTTCATGGTCAGGGCCAGTTGCGCCAGGATGACCTTTGATCCCTTGCCTTTTCGTGCATCGTCGGCGATGGCATCGAATTCCTCATGAACCAGGGCAGAAAGCTCCCGGAACTTGACACCGGAAACCGTGGGGAACATCAGGCTCGTCTCATAGATATTGATCGTCCCCAGCGCCCTTGCCCGTACCTCCACCGCCACCATGTCCTCCCGGGTCAGGGCGGAAAGGATATCCTGTAGCCCCTTTAGATACTCGCGCATGTCATTCAGTATCCGGGTCTTTTCGAAGGGCCGCAGAACTACCGGCGCCCGCCTGTCCTGAAGCACGGCCTGATCATCCTGAGCCAGGGCTGCCGAACCGGCCAATACCCCGCAGAACACCATGCCGACGATCAAACGTTTCATCATTCCATTCATGTTGTTCTCCTCAGTCTTGTCGAGTGATTGAGCCCCCCCGAAGCGAAAGGAAGGGCGCAATCCTGAGTTCAGAATATCAGGACTTACCAGCGAGGGAAAATCAATTCCGGGCGGTTTGGCGGCCCATCGATTGTTCCCTCGAAATCCGCCAAGGCATGCCTGAAAATGAATACGCCTGGCCGAAGTATGCATCCCGCCAGGCGTATCCCCGCTTTAGCTGTATTTGTCATGCGCCCGCAAGCTGAAATCAAATCGGCGCTGCCCTCAGGGCCGGGGCCTCCTGGGCCCCTGATGTGCTAATCCTACAAAGTGTCATGCCTGGTTTCGCTCAGCGCTACGCCCCTCCTTGTCGAAATGCAGTCCCAGACTAGGCGTCGGCCCCGGACCTGTCAACGCGCACGGGCCAGGCGTGCCTTGATTTCCGGCATTGCCGCCGTGGCGGCCCTTTCCCCTTCCAGAATGGCTCGGTGCCGGCCCTGGAAGTCGGCGGAGGGCAGATCGGCCGTCACTGGACGAATCACCACATCCGCCTCCTTCAATTCATGGCGGCTGATGGACTGGCCCATGATGGTCACTGTCTGGAGCAGCACATCCAGGGTGCTCTGGGTGCGATGATCCTGGGGCTTGGAGGAGATATCCACGGCGATCACGAAATTGGCGCCGAGACTGCGGGCCACCCGCACCGGCACCGGGCTGACTAGGCCCCCATCCACATACTCCCGGCCATTGATCCGGACCGGCTGGAACACCCCGGGCACCGTGCTGGAGGCCCGCACTGCCATGCCGGTATTGCCGGTCTGGAAGACCACCATTTCACCGTTACCCAGATCGGTAACCACCGCAGCGAAGGGTTTGGCCAGTTTCTCCAGGGGCCGATTGTCCACGGCCCGATTGATGAACGTTTGCAGGGCCTCGCCCTTGAGCACCCCCCGGTCCGGCAGGGACCAGTCACCGATCTGGCCCTCGTCCATCTCCTGTGCGATCTTTTGCAGATCAAAGCCGGAGCGACCCGCAGCATAGAGGGCACCCACCACCGAACCGGCGCTGGTGCCCACCACCAGGTCGGGAATGATGCCCTGGGCCTCCAGTACCTTGATCACGCCCACGTGGGCAAAGCCCCTGGCCGCTCCCCCCCCCAGCACCAGGGCTATCTTCATCGGTGCCACCGCCACCGGAGCCGGCGCGGAGGCCACCGGAGCAGGCTTTTCAATCAGGGCGGAGCAAGCCGACAGAAAGGTCGCGAGCAACAATGCGGACAGAAAATTGATGGAGGGCATGGTAGGGGGACAATAAACGCCACAAAACACCGGATGGCTCTGCAGATGAGCTGATTTTACCGCCTGAACCCCGCAAAGCCCCTACTGGAGCCATTGGAAGCGATGGAAAGATTGTCCGATCCCTCATAACCGGAGATAATTCGCAACCTTCCAATGTGGTCCGGCATTGACCTCCTGCTTCCTCCATGACCAGTTATCTGTTCGTCCTGCTCGGCGCCGTGCTTGTCAACAACGTAGTGCTGGTGCGCATTCTCGGCCTGTGCCCCTTCATGGGGGTTTCCAGGAAGCTGGAGACCGCCATCGGCATGGGGGCCGCCACCACCTTTGTGCTGACCCTGGGCTGCGGCACCAGCTACGTGCTGGATCACTGGTTGTTGCAACCCCTCGGTCTGGACTACCTGCGCACCCTGTCCTTCATCGTCACCATCGCCGCCATCGTCCAGTTCACCGAACTGGTGATCCAGAAGAACAGTCCCGGTCTGCATCAACTCATGGGTATCTACCTGCCCCTGATCACCACCAACTGCGCGGTGCTGGGCGTACCCCTGCTCAACATCGGCCTGAAACACAACTTTCTCGAATCCCTGCTCTTCGGCTTCGGCAGTTCGGTGGGTTTCACCCTGGTGCTGGTGATGTTCGCCGGGATACGGGAGCGACTGGAAGGCGCCGACGTGCCGGCGTATTTCCGTGGTACCGCCATCGGCTTTGTCACCGCCGGTTTAATGAGCCTGGCCTTCATGGGTTTCGCCGGCCTGGACAAGCTCAAATGACACCATCAGAACGGATGCCGGCACATCGAAGGGGGCAGCGCTGCAGGGCCTTCCCAAGGTGCTGCCAGCAACAAAACCTGAGGTCGCGCCAGCGACCGAACCAGTGTCACCCCCCTTCCGGAAGGGGGGAAGGTACGCAATGATTTCCGCAATCCTCGTCATGGCCCTGGGCGCCATCGTTTTGGGTGCCGCCCTGGGTTACGCCTCGATCAAGTTCAAGGTCGAGGGCGATCCCCTGGTGGACAAGATCGACGCCATCCTGCCCCAGACGCAATGTGGCCAGTGCGGCTTCCCAGGCTGCAAGCCCTACGCCACCGCCATCGCCAAGGGCGAGGCGGAAATCAACCAGTGCCCGCCGGGGGGTGAGGAAGGTATCCGCAAGCTGGCCGACCTGCTGGGCCGGGAAGTCAAGCCTCTTTCCGCCGAGCATGGCCAGGAAAAACCCAGGAGCGTGGCCCTGATCGACGAGAACACCTGCATCGGCTGCACCCTCTGCATCCAGGCCTGCCCGGTGGATGCCATCGTCGGTGCCGCCAAACAAATGCATACCGTAGTGGATAGTTTGTGTACCGGTTGCGAACTGTGCCTGCCCCCCTGCCCCGTGGATTGCATTTCCATGACACCCATCGCCGAGACGGTGGAAACGTGGAAGTGGAAATACCCACTACACCAAATCAAGGCTGCCTGATGCTGCGCCAGTTGTTCAAATTCAACGGGGGGATAAAGCCACCGACCCACAAGACCGATTCCACCCGAGAATCCATCGGCATCGTACCTCTGCCGGCCGAACTGGTGATTCCCCTGCACCAGAGCGTGGGCGGCCCGCCCCACCCTCTGGTCAAGGCCGGAGAGGCCGTCAAAAAAGGGCAACGTATTGGCGCCGCCGACGGCAATGTCTCCTCGGCGATCCATGCCTCCACTTCGGGCCGGGTGACCGCCGTGGAAATGCGCACCATGGCACACTCGTCGGGACTCTCCGCCCTGTGCGTGGTGATCGAGCCCGATGGCCGGGACGAATGGATCGAGACATCACCGGTGCGCTGGCATTCCCTGCCGCCGGACGAACTGCGGGATACCCTGCGGGATGCAGGCGTGGTGGGCCTGGGCGGCGCGGTGTTTCCCTCCCACCTCAAGGTCAAGGCCGGCAGGGAAGGCCTGAAACACCTGGTCATCAATGGTGCCGAATGCGAGCCCTTCATCACCTGCGACGACATGCAGATGCGGGAGCGGGGAAGCGCCGTGCTGAAAGGCGCGCTGATCCTGGGAGAAATCCTCCAGGCCGGGGAAATACTGGTGGGCATCGAGGACAACAAGCCCGAAGCCGTCGCCGCCATGCAGGCAGCCAAGCTCGCCCTGGGCGAGAAGGCGGCTCGTCTCTCGGTGGTGCCCATCCCCACCCGCTACCCGGCAGGGGGCGCCAAGCAACTGATCCGGGTGCTGACCGGCATCGAGGTGCCCCATGGCCAGCGCTCCACCGACTACGGCGTGCAATGCTTCAACAGCGGCACCGCCTGCGCCATCTATGAAGCCCTGGAACTCGGCCGCCCCATGGTGTCCCGCATCGTCACCGTGGCGGGCAACGTGGATCGCCCCCGCAACTACGAAGTGCTGTTCGGCACCCCGATGCGGGACGTGATCGCCCTGGCCGGCCCCAGGCCCGATAGCGACCGGGTCATCATGGGCGGTCCGATGATGGGCTTCCTGATGCCCAATGATGCGGTGCCGGTGATCAAGGCCACCAACTGCATCCTGGTGGGATCGAAGGCCCTGTTCCCGCCGCCGCCGCCGGAAATGCCCTGCATCCGCTGCGGCGAATGCGCCAAGGCATGCCCGGCGGACCTCCAGCCCTTCGAAATGTACTGGCACTCCCGCGCCAGGCTCTTCGGCAAGGCCCAGGAATACCATCTCTTCGACTGCATCGAATGCGGATGCTGCGCCTACGTCTGTCCCTCCAATATTCCCCTGGTGGATTACTACCGTTTCGCCAAGAGCGAGATATGGGCACGGGAGACGGAAAAGGAAGCCGCCGACGCAGCCCGGGAACGCTACGAATTCCGCCTGTTGCGGGACGAGCGGGAAAAACAGGAAAAGGCCGCCAAGCTGGCCGCCAAGGCTGCTGCCACCAAGGCCAAGCTGGCCGAGGAAGCCGCCGGCCGAAATGCCGCGGCCGAGGGAGAAGCTCCTGCCGTCATCGATGATCCCAAGAAGGCCCTGATCGCCGAAGCCCTGGCCCGCGTCACGGCCCAACAATCCCTCATCGCCTCGACTACCAAGGTCGACGAACCTCCCGAGGCCCAGGCCTGACCATGATCAACAACTCTCCCTACTTCCGTCAGCCGGCCAGTGTCCGTAGTGTCATGCTGCGGGTGTTGTTGGCGCTCGTGCCTGGCATCGCCGCCTACAGCCATTTTTTCGGACCGGCCATCCTGATCCAGCTGGCCCTGGCCTCCCTGGCCGCCCTGGCAGGCGAGGCGTTGCTGCTGCGGCTGCGAAAAAAACCGGTGTGGCTGTTCGTTTCCGACGGTTCGGCCCTGGTCACGGCCTGGCTGATCGCCCTCACCTTTCCTCCCATCGCTCCCTGGTGGCTGATCGTGGTGGCGACCCTGTTCGCCATCGTGGTGGTCAAGCATCTGTATGGCGGCCTGGGGCAGAACCCCTTCAACCCGGCCATGGCGGCCTTCGCCCTGATGATCGTGGCCTATCCCCAGTTGATGTCCCAGTGGCCGGCGGCGGGCTTCACCGATTTCCATGCCCAACTGGCGCTGATTTTTGGTGAGCGCCACCTGGATGCGGTGACCATGGCCACGCCCCTGGATGCCCTGCGCACGGCCCTCCACAGTGCCGAAACCCCCACCACCCTGGCCGCCATCTTCGGTGGCAGTCAGAGCTTCGGCGTCCTCGGCGGCAAGGGCTGGGAATGGGTGGCGGCGGGCTATCTGCTGGGGGGCGCTTGGCTGCTGCAACAGCGCATCATCACCTGGCACATGCCCGCGGCCTTTCTCGCCGTTCTGGCCCTGACCGCCGGCGCCTTCCATCTCTACAACCCGGAGCAGTTCGCCGGTCCCCTGTTTCACCTATTCACCGGCGGGGCCATGCTCGGCGCCTTCTTCATTGTCACCGATCCGGTATCCGGCGCCACCACGCCCCGGGGCAAACTGATCTTCGCCGCCGGCATCGGCCTGCTGACCTGGATCATCCGGAGCTTCGGCGCCTATCCGGACGGCGTCGCCTTCGCGGTGTTGCTGGCCAATATCTGCGTGCCTCTGATCGACATGTACACCCAGCCACCGGTCTTCGGCCACAAGAAGGGAGGCGACCAATGAACGCCCCCAGCCCGGAAACCCAATTCGACCCCGCCACGCCGCCGGAAGCCAGCATTACCCGGATATCGGTAAGTACCGCCGCCATCCTGGCGGTCTTCTGCGTGGTGTTCACCGCCCTGATGGCGGTGACCTACTCCAGCACCAAACCGGCCCTGGAGGCCAGCGCACTGGCGGAAAAACTGCAACTGATCGATGCCGTGCTGCCACGGGACGACTACGACAACGACCTGCTGGCCGACTACATCACCTTGCCCCCCCTGCCCGCCCTGGGCCTGGATGATCCCAGCCGGCTCTACCGTGCCCGCCGCGACGGCGAACCTCGCGCCCTGGTGCTGGAGGCCGCCGCGCCGGACGGTTACTCGGGCCGCATCGCCCTGATCCTGGCGATCGAGGACGACGGCGAACTCAAGGCAGTGCGCGTCACCCGGCACCGGGAAACCCCGGGCCTGGGGGACTACATCGATCCAAAGAAGGACCGCAACAAGAAACACCCCTGGATCAGCCAGTTCAACGACCTGGGGTTTGAGGATGTCGGACCGGACCAATGGAAGGTGAAAAAGGACGGCGGCCATTTCGACCAGATGGCTGGCGCCACCATCTCGGCCCGTGCGGTGACCAATGCCACCCGCCGCGCCCTGGAATGGACCGAGGGCCGGCGCGACAAGCTGTTCACACTGCCGACCCGGGGCAGCTATCAGGAGTAGATCATGAACGCATACCGGGAAATCACCCATAACGGCCTGTGGAAGCAGAATGCCATTCTGGCCCAGGTGCTGGGCCTGTGCCCCACCCTGGCCGTCTCCACCACTCTGACAAACTCCGTCAGCCTGGGACTCGCCACCGCCCTGGTGATGGCGCTCTCCAGCCTGGCCGTCTCGGCACTGCGGGCCTTCATTCCCTACGAAGTCCGCATTCCGGTATTCATCCTGATCATTGCCACCCTGGTGACCATGGTGGACCTGGCCTTCAACGCCTGGCTCCACGAGCTCTACGTAATCCTGGGCATCTTCATTCCCCTGATCGTCACCAACTGCATCGTGCTGGCCCGGGTGGAAGCCTTCGCCGCCAAGAACCCGGCTTGGCACTCGGCCTGGGACGGTTTCGTGATGGGCATCGGTCTCACCGCCGTGCTGGCGGTGCTGGGTGCGGTGCGGGAATTCATCGGCCAGGGCACGGTGCTGGCGGGGATTGCAATGATCATCCCGGGGGCCGAAGCCATCCAGGTGTTGCCCGAGGACTATCCCGGCTTCCTGATCAGCATCCTGCCTCCCGGCGCCTTCATCTTCCTGGGGCTGATGATTGCGGTGCGCAACTGGATGGACGCCAGGGCCAATGCCCGGGCGGCGGAGCAGGCCCGGCGCCAGCAGTTGCAGGCCCAGGCCAGCAGCGCATGAACCGGGGCAAGCGGGAAGAGATATTCTCCCGCCTGGCGGCTGCCGAGCCCCACCCCGTCACCGAACTCAAGTACCAGACCCCCTATCAGTTGCTGGTGGCTGTGGTGCTCTCGGCCCAGGCCACCGACAAGGGCGTGAACCGGGCCACCGGCCCCCTGTTCCACGATCACCCCACGCCCCAGGCCATCGCAACCCTGGGCGAGGACGGTCTGGCCGATTACATCCAGACCATCGGCCTCTACCCCACCAAGGCGAAAAATGTCGTCGCCCTCAGCCGACTCCTGCTCGAACGCCACGGCGGCGAGGTGCCGCACGACCGGGCGGCGCTGGAAGCCTTGCCCGGTGTCGGGCGCAAGACCGCCAACGTGGTGCTGAACATTGTCTTCGGCGAACCCACCATTGCCGTGGATACCCACATCTTCCGCGTCGCCAACCGTACCGGCCTGGCCCCGGGCAAGGACGTGCGGACGGTGGAAGACAAGCTGGTGAAAACCACCCCGGCACCATACCGGCTCCACGCCCACCACTGGCTGATCCTCCACGGCCGTTACATCTGCAAGGCGCGCACGCCCGACTGCCCCCGCTGCCCGATCCGGGACCTCTGCGAATACAAGGAAAAAACATCTTGAGCCTCTTCAATCCCAGCCGCGACCAGGCTCGCCAGTTCCTGATGGAAGCCTGGCGCAAGCGCATCGAACAATTACCCGCCACCCCCCTGGAAATCATGGCCGCCGACGTAGTGCAACTGCATCCCGAGTACCACGCCCTGCTGGCGGGAGGCGAAGAGGCCCTGGCCCGGGACTGGACGCCGGACCAGGGGGACACCAATCCCTTCCTGCACCTTTCCCTGCATCTGGCCATCGAGGAACAGCTCCAGATCGACCAGCCCCCAGGCATCCGCGCCGCCTACGAGCAACTGCTGGTCCGTCGCGACGACCCGCACGAAGCCCTCCACGCCATCCTCGACTGCCTGGCCGAAGCGGTCTGGCGTTCCCAGCGGGACCATGCCCCCATGGACGGCCTGGCCTACCTGGAAGCCCTGAAGCAGGCAGCGGGCCGCTAGAATCAACACCATAACCACCGACTCAGGACTCTTCCCCATGCGTTTCGAAGGTACATCGAACTACGTTGCCACCCCCGACCTGATGCTGGCAGTCAATGCTTCCATCACCCTGCAACGGCCCCTGCTGATCAAGGGCGAGCCAGGCACGGGCAAGACCATGCTGGCCGAGGAAGTGGCCGCCGCCCTGGGCCTGCCCTTGTTGCAATGGCACGTGAAATCCACCACCAAGGCTCAGCAGGGCCTCTACGAATACGATGCGGTATCCCGCCTGCGGGATTCCCAGCTGGGGGACGACAAGGTCAGGGACATCGGCAACTACATCGTCAAGGGCGCCCTCTGGCAGGCCCTGGAGGCGGACCAGCCGACGGTGGTGCTGATCGACGAGATCGACAAGGCCGACATCGAATTCCCCAATGACCTGCTGCGGGAACTGGACCGCATGGAGTTCTATGTTTACGAGACCCGGCAGTTGATCAAGGCGAAGCATCGGCCCATCGTCTTCATCACCTCCAACAACGAGAAGGAACTGCCGGATGCCTTCCTGCGCCGCTGCTTTTTCCACTACATCAAGTTCCCGGACCAGGAGACGATGGAAAAGATCGTCGATGTCCATTACCCCAACCTGAAGCGGGAATTGCTCAAGGAAGCCCTGGAGGTTTTCTTCGAGCTGCGCCAGGTACCGGGCCTGAAGAAGAAGCCTTCCACCTCGGAACTGATCGACTGGCTGAAGCTGCTGATGGCCGAGGACATTCCCCCCGAGGCCCTGCGCGCCAAGGACAACAGGACCGTGGTGCCGCCTCTCCATGGCGCCCTGTTGAAGAACGAGCAGGACGTGCATCTGTTCGAGCGTCTGGTCTTCATGGCAAGACACAACCGGTGATCCCCTGGTGATCCTGCGCCTGCTCCTCTTTGCCCTCGCCACGCTGCTGGTCGGCCCCGCCAGTGCCCTGGAGCAGGTCACGCTGCAATTGAAGTGGAAGCATCAGTTCCAGTTCGCTGGCTACTACGCGGCCCTGGAGCAGGGTTATTACCGGCAGGCCGGGCTGGACGTGGTGCTGCGGGAAGCCGACAGCAATAATTCCGACCCGGTGGCCGCCGTGCTCGATGGCCGCGCCGACTACGGCATCGGCGCCTCGGATCTGGTCCTGGAGCGGGCCCGGGGCAAGCCTCTGGTGGCCCTGGCCGTGATCATCCAGCATTCCCCCCTGGTGCTGCTCACCCGGGCGGATCTGGATACAGCCCAGGACCTGAAGGACAAACGGGTCATGCTGTTGCCTTCCGAAACGGAGCTGTTCGCCTACCTGGCCCGGGAAGGTCTGGCCCGCAGCCAGATCAAGGAAGTCCCCCACAGTTTCCAGTGGGTCGACCTGATCGAAGGTCGGGTGGATGCGCTGTCCGGCTACTCTTCCGACGAAACCTTCGACCTGAAGGCCTCCCGCTTCCACTTCAACCAGTTCAGCCCCCGCTCCCTGGGCATAGATTTCTACGGCGACACCCTGTTCACCAGCGAGGCCAAACTACAAGCCCGGCCCCTTCAGGTGGCGGCCTTCCGTCAGGCCAGCCTTGATGGCTGGAAATATGCCCTGGAACATCCAGACGAAATCATTGACCTGATCCAGAAGCGCTACTCCAGCCGCCACAGTCGCGCCCACCTGGAGTTCGAGGCGGCGGAACTGAAGCGCTTGATGGCTGCGGACCTGGTGGAAATCGGCCAGATGAAACCGGGCCGTTGGCAGCACATTGCCGAGGTCTATCAGGAACTGGGGATGATCCCAACCGACTATTCCCTGGAAGGTTTCCTCTACGACCCCACCCCGCCCAAGGCCCCGGGCTGGATGATGCCGGCCCTGCTGGCCTTCGCCACCCTGCTGCTGGCCATGACCATCGCCGTCGGCTATTTCGCCCAGCTCAACCGACGCCTGCACCAGGCCCTGGCGCAACGAGACGAGGCCCTGCGTCAGAGCCAGGAAAGCGAGGAGCATTACCGGCTGATCGCCGACAACAGCGACGACGTGATCTGGCTGCTGGACATCGACAGCCGCCGCTTCACCTACGTCAGCCCCTCGGTGCATCGTCTGCGGGGCTGGACCGCGGAGGAAGTCATGGCCCAGTCCCTGGATGCCGCCCTCACTCCGGCATCGGCAACGATCATCAGCGCCCGGCTGCAAGAAGGCATGGCGGGTCTGGCCCGGGGCGACCGATCGGCCCAGGTGTCCATGACCGAAGTGGATCAGCCCCACAAGGACGGCCGCATCATTCCCACGGAAGTCTCCACCACCCTGCTCACGGACGCCGCCGGCCGGGTCACTCGGGTGCTGGGTGTCAGCCGCAACATCACCGAGCGACGCAAGCTGGAAGCTGCGCTACGGGACAACGAGGAAAGGCTGCGCCTGGCCCTGGAAAGCACTGGAGACAGCGTCTGGGACTGGAACATCCAGGATGGAACAGCCCACTACTCCGACAGTTGGAAATCCGTCCTGGGTTACGGGCCGAATGAACTGAAGAACACTGTTGAAGCCTTCTTTGCCCTGGTGCATCCGGACGATCTGCCCCGGGTCCGGGAAGAACTGGAGCGCCACTGGCGGGGCGAGACTCCCAACTATCGCTGCGAATTCAGGATGCAGGCCAAGCAGGACGACTGGCACTGGATACTGGGCCGGGGCATGGTCTGGACCCGCTCGTCGGAAGGCGCACCTCTGCGCATGCTGGGCACTCACCTGGACATCACCGAGCGCAAGCTCGCCGAGTTCGCCATTTCTCAAGCCAATACCCGGCTCCAGGCTCAACTGGAAGAAATACAGACGCTCCAGGCCCGGCTCGCCGATCTGGCAGTGCGGGACGGACTCACCGGCCTGTTCAACCGACGTTACCTGGACGAGACCCTGGAGCGGGAAGTGGCCAGGGCTCGGCGGGATGGTCACCCTCTGTCGGTGATCATGTTCGACCTGGATCTGTTCAAGAATCTCAACGACAGTTATGGTCACCGGGCGGGTGACCATATTCTGAAGGCCGTGGCCGACATACTGCGCACCGACACCCGTGCCGAGGACGTAGCCTGCCGCTACGGCGGCGAGGAGTTCCTGATCGTGCTACCCGGCATGGCTCTGGATCATGCCTGTCAACGAGCAGAGACCTGGCGTGCCCGCTTCGAAGCGTCCAATTTCAGCTTCGGCAACTTTACCCTCCACGTCACAGGTTCCTTCGGTGTCGCCGGTTATCCCGACCATGGCAAGACCCCGGATGAACTGACCCACGCTGCCGACTCAGCCCTTTACCAGGCCAAACATCTGGGCCGCAACCGGGTCGAGTTCTATGGCGGCGAGCCCATCGCTTTCGTGACCAAACTACAGTAATGCTGATCAACTTCTTTCTCCATCTCAAGGCCCGCAAGCTGCCGGTGTCCACCCGGGAATTCCTGACCCTGCTGGAAGCCATGCAGGCCCGCCTGGCCGGCCACAGCATCGACGATTTCTACATCCTCTCCCGGGCCTGCCTGGTGAAGGACGAAACCCAGTACGACAAGTTCGACCAGGCCTTTGGCGAATACTTCAAGGGCGTGGAAAGCATTCCCGGCCTGGAGACCGAACTGCCCGAGGACTGGCTGACGGCCATGGCGAAAAAAATGCTCAGCCCCGAGGAAAAGGCCAAGCTGGAAAAGCTGGGCTGGGACAAGCTGATGGAAGAGCTGAAAAAGCGCCTGGAAGAACAAAAGGGCCGCCATCAGGGCGGCAACAAGTGGATAGGCACCGGCGGCACCAGCCCCTTCGGCAACAGCGGCTACCACCCGGAAGGCATCCGCGTCGGCGGAGAATCCGCAGGCAACCGCACCGCCATCAAGGTCTGGGAGAACCGGGAGTTCAAGAACCTGGATGACTCGGTGGAATTGGGCACCCGCAACATCAAGGTGGCCCTGCGCCGCCTGCGTCGCTTTGCCCGGGAGGGCGCCGCCGATGAACTGGACCTGGACGGCACCATCCAGGGCACGGCGCGGAACGCGGGCTGGCTGGACCTGAAGATGCGGCCCGAGCGTCACAACAAGGTCAAGGTGCTGCTGTTCCTCGATGTGGGCGGTTCCATGGACGACCATATCCAGGTCTGTGCCGAGATGTTCTCCGCCGCCAAGACCGAGTTCAAGCACCTGGAATATTTCTACTTCCACAACTGTGTCTACGACCATGTCTGGCGTGACAACAACCGTCGCCGCAGCGAGCGCTTCCCCCTCTGGGACGTGATCCACAAGTATGGCGAGGACTACAAGCTGATCTTCGTCGGCGACGCCACCATGAGTCCCTACGAAATCGTCCAGCCCGGCGGCTCCGTCGAATACAACAACCCGGAAGCCGGCGGCGTCTGGCTCCAGCGCCTGCTGGACACCTACCCCTCGGCCGTCTGGCTGAACCCGGAGCCGGAGCGGCTCTGGGACTACCGCCAGTCCATCCAGATCATCCACGACATCATGGGCGGCCGTATGTTCCCCCTCTCCCTGGAAGGCCTGGAACGGGCCATGAGGCGGCTCAACAAGTAATAGTCGAATGTTGCCTGGCCATCGGCCTATACTCGACGAGCCACGCATTCGTCGGCATCTCCAGGAGTACGGTCATGGGCAAGGCACGACAAAGCAACAAGGAAGCAAAGAAACAAGCCGTTTTGACCCCCAAGGAAAAGAAGGCCGCCAAGCAGACCAAGAAGCACGCGGGCGATATCGTTCCCCTGATTCCCCGCTGAACCGGTTTCCCGAATCTGGCGATTGATGCTTGATGAATCTGCCGCCACGGCCTGATCCTCAAGTCGGCTTCAAGGAATTGGAAAGTACCGTTCGGGCCGAGCCCTTCGGCGGTGCTCAGGGCAGGCCTGCCGAAGCCTGACACGTCCCGGACGAACGGTCACCGCGCTGCGCCCCCGCAGGTACTCCCCCGCTTATCCGCCCATTGCAAGGCGGTGTTTCGTTTCTGTCACCTCACCTGTTCGCAGAAATTCTCAACCAGTCACTGGTGACCCCATCATTGTCGATGCCAGGTTTCCGCGAAATTCTCGATGTCATTGACATGACACCCGAACCGGTAGCCGGGGGAATCAAGGACTCGGGGACGCGCCCGAAGTAACGGGCGTCATTAATATTTCATCTCCTGGAAAGGCACTCCTGAATTGAACACCGGCACCATCTTCTCCGTCTGTTGGCGGCAACTTCAGGTCAGGTTTGGCTCCCCCCTGGGGTCACGGATTTCCGAGCGCAACGAAGCCGAGGCTCCCTTGCGCTCGGAATTATTCAGCGCCGATCAGATGGAGCAACATGGCAAGGCCCTCGCCGCCTCCCATGAACTGGCTAGCGGACGTGGGCCGGATCAGCTTCTGGCGCGACTCGCGGCAAACGAGAACATCCTGGTCGATATATGCGAGCTGCTGACAACGGAAGTCACGGCCAAGCGCAGGATTACGCCGGCCGGAGAATGGTTGCTCGACAACTTTTATCTCATCGAAGAACAGATCCGCACCGCCGAACGGCACTTGCCCAAGGGCTACAGCAGGGAGCTGCCGCGCCTGGCAAACGGACCCTCGGCCGGACGGCCAAGGGTCTATGACATTGCCCTGGAAACCGTCGCCCACGGGGATGGTCGGGTGGATACGGAAAGTCTGAGCCGCTTCGTGGTGGCCTACCAGACCGTCACGGCCCTCACCCTGGGCGAATTGTGGGCGATCCCGATCATGCTGCGCCTGGCGGTCATCGAGAATCTGCGGCGCGTCGGTGTACGCATCGCCGCCGGCTGGACGGAGCGCAATCTGGCCGGCGCCTGGGCAGACCAGATGGCGGAGGTTGCCGAAAACGACCCAAAGAGCCTGATCCTCGTCATAGCGGACATGGCGCGCTCCAACCCGCCGATGAGCAGCGCCTTTGTCGCGGAACTCTCACGCCGCCTGCAAGGGCATGGTCCCGCCCTGGCCCTGCCATTGACCTGGATCGAGCAGCGGCTGTCCGAATCGGGCCTGACAATCGAGCAATTGGTGCAGACGGAAAATCAGCAGCAGGCCGCTCATCAGGTATCCATCAGCAACAGCATCGGTAGCCTGCGGGTCCTGGGTGCCATGGACTGGCGCGACTTCGTCGAGACCATGAGTGTCGTCGAGCAGACCTTAAGAGAGGACCCGGGAGGCATCTATGGCGGGATGGACTTCGCCACCCGGGACCGCTACCGCCATGCCACGGAGCGGATAGCCCGGGAGGGTCACCTGTCCGAAGTCGACGTGGCGCGTCAGGCAATCGAGCTGGCGCGGGCGGGCGCCTCGACCGATGGCGATGATCGCGAAGCCCATGTGGGCTTCTACCTGATCGACAAGGGCCTGCCGCAACTCGAACGGGCGGTGCGGCTTGAGCTTCCCCGTGCCGAGATCCTGGGTCGTGCCGCGCGCCGCCGCGCCCTGCCCTTCTATCTGGGCGGAATCGCCCTGATCACCACCCTCATCACCACCAGCCTGCTGATGCAAGCGCTGGCCATCGGCCTGCCCGACTGGTCGCTGCTGCCCATCGGCGTCCTGTCGCTGCTGGCCGCCAGTCAGTTGGCCGTGGCCCTGGTGAACTGGCTGGCAACCCTGCTGGTGATGCCGCAACCCCTGCCGAGAATGGACTTTGCCAAGGGCATCCCGGCGGCGGAACGCACACTGGTGGTGGTTCCGACCATGCTCACCAGCCCTGGGGGTGTCGAGGATCTGGTCGAGGCCCTGGAAGTCCGGTTTCTGGCGAATCGTGACGGATGCCTGCACTTTGGCCTGCTGACCGACTTTCGCGATGCCCAACAGGAATTCCTGGCCGAGGACGAGCCCCTGTTGCTGCTGGCCCGGACCCGGATAGAGGAACTGAACCAGAAATACGGCGGCAGTCGTGACGGGGACATTTTCTTTCTGTTCCATCGCCCCCGGTGCTGGAACCCCCAGGAACGGACATGGATGGGTTACGAGCGCAAGCGCGGCAAGCTGGCGGACCTGAACGCCCTGTTGCGCAGCGACCCGCCCGGCGCCAGCGCCGCCTTTTCCCTGGTGGTTGGCGCGACCGGGGCCCTCTCCGGCATCCGCTACGTCATTACCCTGGACACCGATACCCAACTACCTCGGGACGCGGCGCGGCAATTTGTCGGCGCCATGGCCCATCCCCTGAACCGACCCCGCTACGATGCCGCCAAAGGGCGCATTGTCGAAGGCTACGGCATCCTGCAACCCCGGGTAGCCATCAGCCTGCCCGGCACCAACCGTTCGCGCTATGCGCGCATGTGCGGCGGGGAACCGGGCATCGATCCCTACACCCGCGCCGTCTCCGACGTTTACCAGGACCTGTTCGGCGAAGGCTCCTTCATCGGCAAGGGTATCTACGATGTCGATGCCTTCGAGCAAGCCCTGGGCGATCGCTTCCCCGAGAATCGCATCCTCAGCCACGACCTGATCGAAGGCTGCCACGCCCGGGCCGGACTGCTCAGCGACGTGCAGTTGTTCGAGGACACCCCGGCCCGCTACGGCGCCGATGTCAGCCGCCGCCATCGCTGGATACGCGGCGACTGGCAACTGGCGGCCTGGCTGCGGCGACAAGTGCCCGGTCAGTCAGCCAATCCGCTCTCGCTGCTGTCCCAGTGGAAACTCTTCGACAACCTGCGGCGCAGTCTTGTCCCCGCAGCCCTGACGCTTCTGCTGCTGCTGGGCTGGACGCTGCTCTCTCCGGCCTGGTTATGGACCCTGGCGGTGCTGGCTGTCCTGCTGCTGCCCGCCTGGTGCGCTGCCATTCTCGGACTGTTCAGGAAGCCCCAGGAAATGCTGCTGCGCCAGCATCTGGCCACCATTGCTCACTCGATTTCCCACCACGCCGTGCAGGTCGTGTTTACTCTGGCCTGCCTGCCCTACGAGGCGTTCTACAGTCTGGATGCCATCGCCCGCACCACCTGGCGCATCTTCGTGACGCGCCGACGCCTGCTGGAGTGGAATCCGTCCAGCGAGACCGAACGGGAGTCCCGGGACAGCAGCAGCCTCGCGGCCTCTTTCCGCACCATGGGGATCGGTCCGACCATCGCTGTGGCAACGGCGCTCCATCTGGCCACATCGTCACCTTCGGTGCTGGCCGTGGCGGGGCCGATTCTGCTGCTGTGGCTGGCCTCGCCGCTGATTGCCTGGTGGGTCAGTTGTCCGCTGACGCGCCGCAAGGCCGTGCTGACGGCGGCCCAGAACCTCTTCCTGCGTGCCCTGGCGCGGCGGACCTGGGCTTTCTTCGACCGCTTCGTCGGCCCGGAAGACCACTGGCTGCCCCCCGACAACTATCAGGAATATCGCGTTGCCGCGGTGGCCCATCGCACTTCGCCGACCAACATGGGGCTGGCGCTGCTGGCGAATCTTTCCGCCTACGACTTCGGCTACATCGCGGGCGGGCAACTCATCGAACGCACCACCCTCACCCTGCACACCATGGCCGGGCTGGAACGCTACCGGGGGCACTTCTACAACTGGTACGACACGCAGACCTTGCAGGCCCTGCCGCCCCTTTACATCTCGACGGTGGACAGCGGCAACCTGGCCGGCCATCTGCTGACCCTGCGTGGTGGTCTGCTCGCCCTGGCCGATGACAGGCTGTTGGGCACACGACTGTTCGACGGCCTCCAGGACACACTGCATATCCTGGCCACGGCGGAGGACGCGACGGACGAAGCAAACCCGCTGACCATTGCAGCCCTGGAGGCATTTCGCCTCGAACTGGAGTCCGCGTCGGCCCATCCCCCGGCGGGCATTGCAACGCTGCGCGGGTCCCTGGAACGCCTGGCAGGCCATGCCGCCGCCCTCGTCACCGCCACGGCATCCGGGGACGATGACAGGAGCGAAACGACACCCAAGAACGAACTGAGCCTTTGGGCCCTGGCCCTGGACCGGCAGGTACGCGGTGCCCTGGACGAGTTGAACCTGTTGCTTCCCCCAGCGGCAAACGGGGACAAGGGAGAAGTGTCGGGCGACAGCGCCGGCATTCCGACCCTGCGCGAGCTGGCCCTGGCCGGTGGCCAACCGGCCAGGGAGCGAATGGCTGCCATCGAGGTTCTGGTGCATCAGGCCGGTGAGCTTGCCCTGATGGATTACGACTTCCTCTTCGACAAGACCCGCCATTTGCTGAGCATCGGTTACAACGTGACCGAACGGCGGGTGGATACGGGCTACTACGACCTGCTGGCCTCCGAGGCGCGCCTGTGCAGTTTCGTCGCCATCGCCCAGGGGCAGTTGCCCCAGGACAATTGGTTTGCCCTGGGGCGCCTGCTCACCGGCACCGACGGCGAGCCGGTCCTGCTGTCCTGGAGCGGTTCGATGTTCGAATACCTGATGCCCCTCCTGGTGATGCCGACCTACGACCACACCCTGCTCGACCAGACCTGCAAGGCGGCGGTGGCAAGGCAGATCGAGTACGGCAGGCAGCGCGCGGTCCCCTGGGGTATCTCGGAATCCGGCTACAACACGGTGGATGTGCATCTCAACTACCAGTACCGGGCCTTCGGCGTGCCGGGGCTGGGACTCAAGCGGGGGCTGGCCGAGGATCTGGTGATCGCGCCCTACGCCTCGGCCCTGGCGCTGATGGTGGCGCCCGAGGAGGCCTGCCGGAATCTGCAACGACTCGCGGCCGAAGGCTTCATGGGCAGCTTCGGCCTCTTCGAAGCCGTGGACTACACGCCGGCACGGCAGCGCCGGGGGCAATCGAGCGCGGTGGTGCGATCCTTCATGGCCCATCACCAGGGCATGAGCCTGCTCGCCCTCGCCTACCAGATCCTGGAGCGTCCGATGCAGCGGCGCTTCGAGTCGGACCCGCAGTTCCAGGCGGTCATGCTGTTGCTCCAGGAGCGGATTCCCAAGGCCACGGCGCTGTTCTCCCATGCCGCGCAACTGACCGAGGTGCGCTCGTCATCGGTCGCCACCGAGATGCCGATCCGGGTATTCGGCAGTTCCGACACCCCATCCCCGGAGGTGCAGTTGTTGTCCAACGGCCGCTACCACGTGATGCTCACCAACGCGGGCGGCGGCTACAGCCGCTGGCAGGATCTGGCCGTCACACGCTGGCGCGAGGACGGCACCCGGGACCCCTGGGGCAGCTTCTGTTATATCCGCGATCTGGACAGCGGCACGTTCTGGTCCACCGCCTATCAGCCCACGCTCCAGCGGCCGAAGAGTTACGAGGCGATTTTCTCCGAAGGACGCGCCGAGTTTCGCCGCCGTGACGGGGGCAACACCGGTCCCGGCGACTTCGAGACCTATACCGAAATCGTCGTCTCGCCGGAGGATGACATCGAGCTGCGCCGGGTCCGCATCACCAACCGCTCCCCGCAGCGCCGGGAAATCGACGTCACCAGCTACGCCGAAGTGGTGATCGCGCCACCGGCGGGGGATGCCCTGCATCCGGCCTTCAGCAATCTGTTCGTGCAGACCGAGATCCTGCGGGAGCGGCGCGCCATCCTGTGCACCCGCCGGCCCCGGTCCACCGGCGAACAGGCCCCCTTCATGTTCCACCTGATGGCGGTGTACGGGGCGGAGGTCGGCACGGTGTCCTACGAGACCGATCGGCTGCGCTTCATCGGCCGTACCAGAAGCGCCGCCGCCCCCCTGGCGCTGATCGATCCGGCGCCGCTCTCGGGCAGCGACGGCTCGGTGCTGGACCCCGTCGTCGCCATCCGTTACTCCCTAAGCCTCGATCCGGAACAGTCGGTCACCATCGACATGGTGTCGGGTATCGCCGAGACCCGGGAGCTGGCCCTGGGCCTGGTGGACAAGTACCAGGACCGGCATCTGGCGGATCGGGTCTTCGATCTGACCTGGACCCACAGCCAGGTGATGCTGCGCCAGCTCAATGCCACGGAAGCCGACGCGCAGCTCTACGGGCGTCTGGCCAGCGCCGTCATCTACTCCAACGCCGCCCTGCGTGCCGATGCCGCCGTGCTCATCAGGAACCGGCGCGGACAGTCCGGGCTGTGGGGTTACGCCATTTCCGGCGATCTGCCCATCGTGCTGCTACAGATCGGCGACGGCGCCAATATCGATCTGGTGCGCCAGCTCGTGCAGGCCCATGCCTACTGGCGCCTGAAGGGTCTGGCGGTGGACCTGGTGATCTGGAATGAGGATCACGCCGGTTACCGGCAGCAGTTGCAGGATCAGATCATGGGCCTGATCGCCTCGGGCCTGGAGGCCAGCGTGATCGACCGGCCCGGAGGCATCTTCGTGCGGCCGGCGGAGCAGATCGCCAGCGAAGACCGCATCCTGATCCAGTCGGTGGCACGGGCCATCATCACCGACGGCAGGGGCACCCTGGCGGAACAGCTCGCCCATCGGGCCTTGGCCGAACCCCACGTGCCGCTGCTGACTCCGAGTCGTCCGCGCCATTCCGAATCCCCGGCCACTGCCCTGCCCCACCGGGACCTGATGCTGCGCAACGGGCTCGGCGGATTCACCCCGGACGGGCGTGAATACGTGATGACCCTGGCCCTCGGCCAGGTCACGCCAGCGCCCTGGGTGAATGTGCTGGCGAATCCGAACTTCGGCACGGTGGTTTCGGAAAGCGGCGCCGCCTATACGTGGAGCGAGAACGCCCACGAATTCCGCCTCACCCCCTGGCACTGCGACCCGGTCAGCGATGGCGGCGGCGAAGCCCTCTATCTGCGGGACGAGGAGAGCGGCCAGTTCTGGTCGCCGACGCCCCTGCCGGTCCGCGCTGCCACCCCCTGCACCGTCCGCCATGGCTTTGGCTACAGCGTCTTCGAGACCCACGCGGGAGGTATCAGCTCGGAACTCTGGATCTACGTGGCCATGAACGCCGCCGTCAAGTTCTCGGTGTTGAAAGTGCGCAACCAGTCGGGCCGGCCCCGCCGGCTCTCGGCAACGGGCTATGTCGAATGGACCCTGGGGGATCTGCGGGAAAAATCGGCAATGCACCTGAGCACCGAAATCGCGTCCCAGAGCGGCGCCCTCTACGCCCGCAATCCCTACAGCCCGGAGTTCGCCGACCGAGTGGCCTTCTTCGATGTGGACGACCCTGCGCGGAGCGTGAGCGGTGACCGTCGGGAATTTCTCGGCCGCAACGGCACGCTGCAAAATCCCGCCGCCCTGAAGCGTTCCCGCCTTTCCGGCAGGGTGGGCGCGGGCCTGGATCCCTGCGGTGCGCTTCAGGTGAGTTTCGATCTGGCCGACGGCGAGGAACGCGAGATCGTCTTCCGTCTCGGCGTGGGGCGCAGCACCGACGAGGCCGGCAAGCTGGTACAACGCTTTCGCGGGTCCCTGGCAGCCCGTGCCGCCCTCGAGGCGGTATGGCAGCACTGGAACCATACCCTCGGCGCGGTGCAGGTGGAAACCCCCGACCCGGCCCTCAATGTGCTGTGCAACGGCTGGCTGCTCTACCAGACCCTGGCCTGCCGGGTCTGGGCCCGCAGCGGCTACTATCAGTCCGGCGGCGCCTTCGGTTTTCGCGACCAGTTGCAGGACGTGATGGCCCTGATCCACGCCCGGCCCGCCCTGGTGCGCGATCACCTGTTGCTGTGCGCCAGCCGCCAGTTCCTGGAAGGCGATGTTCAGCACTGGTGGCATCCGCCCTCGGGCCGGGGCGTGCGCACCCATTGTTCCGACGACTATCTCTGGCTGCCCCTGGCGGTGTGCCGCTATGTGAGCTGCACCGGAGACACCGGAGTGCTGGAGGATAGTTCCCACTTCCTCGAAGGCCGCCAGGTCAACCCGGAGGACGACTCCTATTACGACCTGCCCGGCCGCTCCAGCGAATCCGCCAGCCTGTACGAGCATTGTGCGCGCGCCATCCGCCATGGCCTGCGATTCGGCGCCCATGGCCTGCCCCTGATGGGCTCCGGCGACTGGAACGACGGCATGAATCTGGTGGGCATGGCGGGCAAGGGCGAGAGTGTCTGGCTTGGCTTCTTCCTGTGCGAAGTGCTCCGCCAGTTCGCGCCCCTGGCCGCCGCCCAGGGCGACCCGGCCTTCGCCGAGGTGTGCCGGACGGAAGGCGCCCGGCTGCGTCAGAACATCGAGCAGCACGGCTGGGATGGCGAATGGTACCGCCGCGCCTACTTCGATGATGGCACGCCCCTGGGTTCGGCCGGCAACAGCGAATGCCGCATCGATTCCATTTCCCAGAGCTGGTCCGTGCTGTCATGCGCCGGCCCGGGGGAAACCGAATGGGCCGGCAACCTGGAGCGTTCGCGCCAGGCCATGCAGGCGGTGGATGCCCGGCTGGTGCGTCGCGACCATGCCCTGGTGCAACTGCTCGATCCGCCCTTCGACAAGTCCGGGCTCGATCCCGGCTATATCCGCGGCTACGTACCCGGGGTGCGGGAGAACGGCGGACAGTACACCCATGGGGCGATCTGGACGGCGATGGCCTTTGCCGCCCTGGGTGAGGGTGAGCGCGCCTGGGAACTGCTGACCATGATCAATCCGGTCAACCACGGCAGTTCAGCCGAGGGAATCGCGACCTACAAAGTGGAACCCTACGTTGTGGCGGCCGACGTCTATGGCGTCGCCCCCCATGTCGGCCGAGGCGGCTGGAGCTGGTATACCGGCTCGGCTGGCTGGATGTACCGCCTGATCATGGAGTCACTGTTGGGCCTGAGGCTCGCCGGAGAAAAACTTCATCTGACGCCCTGCCTGCCCACGGACTGGCGGGAATTCAAGATTCACTACCGCTATCGGGAGACCGTCTATCACATCACTGTCTCGCAAACTCCGGCCGATGACGCTGGGCCGAAGGATGGGATGATCCTGACGGTCGATGGCATAGTCCAGCCCGACCAGACGATTCCCCTGGCGGATGATCGGCAGGAACATCTGGTCGCCATCAGGATTGCGGTTTGTTGAAGCAGGAGCTGCTTCAAGGTGCAAAGCTTCTGGGTTTTTCTGCCAAAAGAGGCCTGTACTGCATGTCCTCTTTCACGATGTGGTCCAGCAACCAGTGACGCAGCAGCGCAATCAGGTTCTCCCTGACCCCGTCAGGTAGCCGGGCGGTGGTAGGGCACTGGGTCTGGTCAATTTCCTGAATAGGTTTTGTTGCCTGGGCCAACTGCTCGATCAGTTCGAGATGGGCATGCTTGTGCAGGTCATACTTGGCGTAGCTCAGGGTGATCATCATGCGCTCCTCCATGGCGAAATGCGCATGGGTGTAGTCCCGCAATTCATCAATGACTTTTTGCAGATCGGCCATGGGCAGATCGCTGGTGAGCGCCTGTTGCGTAGTATTGATGAGTGCTATGAGGTGCTGGTGATCGGAGTCGATCCAGTCGTTGCCGACACTCAATCCATCGCGCCAAAGGATAGTCAAGTTGTTCTCCTTACATTCCAGAAAAGTTCCCTGAACCCGATCGAAGGGCCGAGCTCAAAATCCCTCGCCCCCCCCCAGGTAGCGCCACTGCCCCACAGGCAGGTCCCCCAGGCGCAGGCGGCCGATGCGGACCCGCTTCAGGCCCAGCACCCGCAGCCCCACCAACTCACACATGCGGCGGATCTGGCGCTTTCTGCCTTCCTTGAGCACAAAGCGCAACTGATCGTCGTTGAGCCATTCCACCCGGGCCGGACGCAGCACATGGCCGTCCAGGGAAAGACCGTGATTGAGCAGGGCCAGACCGTTTTCCGCCAGCCGGCCCTCCACCCGCACCAGATATTCCTTCTCCACTTCGGAGTCGTCGCCGATCAACTGCCGGGCCACCCGTCCGTCCTGGGTCAGCACCAGCAGGCCCGTGGAGTCGATGTCCAGCCGCCCCGCCGGCGCCAGGCCCCGCAGGTGGGCGGGATAGAAGCGTTGCCCCTGGTCGCCGGACCAGTGGCTGCGCTCGGAGATCAGGCTCACTGCCGGCTGATGGCCATCCTCGGCCTGGCCGGAGACATAACCGATGGGCTTGTGGATCAGGATGGTGACCCGCTTGGACTGGCTGAGCTTGGCCGCGCCGGCCAGGGTGATCTCGGCATCCGGCAGCGCCCGGGTGCCCAGCTCCGTGACCCGCTCGCCATTGACAAAGACCAGGCCCTGCTCGATATAGCCGTCGGCCTCCCGCCGGGAGCACAGGCCTCGTTCCGCCATCAGCTTGGAAATGCGCACGCCCGCCGGGTTGGTTTCCGGTGAGGGAGCGGGTTTTCGTTCGGGCTGGGGCGTGGTGGATTTCACCACCCGCAGCCGGCGCTGAGGTTTGAGGTCCATGATCATTTCCGGTAGGGCAGCGGCGGCAGGGCCGGGCCCTCGCCGAAAACATCCCGCAGGGGACGCAGGTTGGCAAACTCGCGCCGGGCCTCCTCGGCCAGGCGGGCATCGGGTTGGGCGTCCACATGAACCGCGGCGAAATCCCGGCGGAAGGTTTCCAGGGCGCCATAGCGCTCCAGGAGCGTGGCCAGCACGTTCAGATGATCGATGCGTTCCTCGTGGCTGCCCGGGATCACCTTGCCCTCTGGGCCATAAAACAGGGTCAGGACACGGTCGGTGCCGTACTGGTAACCCACAGTCTTGCCTCCCATCATCCGGCCGATGGCCTGGTCCGCGGGGCCGCTGCCGTTTTCCAGATCGGTGAAGCCGTCCTCGTCGGTATGGATGATCAGCAGGCTGTTGTGCTCTCGCGCCCAGCGGGCATAGGGCTCGATATGGGTGGCCAGCCACTGGTCCGCGGCGGCGATGCTGCCGGTATGGGCATTGGTATCGTTGGTGGGCACGACGATGGACAGCGTGGGCAGATGTTCATAGCCCCGGGGCCGGCCCTCGGCATCCACCGCAAAACCGGGGAACTTCCTGCCATCGGGAGTCACGGTATTGACCATGGCCAGATTGCTCTCCACCGGCAGCAGGAAGCGCTGCCGCTCCTGCGCCACGGGCCTGCCGTTGAAATTGATCCAGTTGATGCCCGGATTGTGGCGTCGGGCATAGCCATCAATAGCCCCCGGTGGGTTATGGGCCATTTCGTCGAACAGGGGATGGGGCAAGGACTCGGAAAAGGTCGCGTAAGTCAGGCCCCGGGTCAGGATGGCCGCGCCCAGGTTGGGGGTGGCAAAGGGTCGCATGGCCGCCGGGATCATGCTGTTGGAGACGCCTCTGGGCGTGTCCGCCAGGGGCGCCGCCAGCTTTTCCCCATAGAGGTCGTGCAGCACCTTGCCCTTGTAGGGAGAGTTTGGCTGTTGGAACCAGTCGGGGCGCATGCCCTGGTCGTTGCCGGAAAGGAAGTAAAGGTAATTCACCTGGCTGCCCCGGGTCGGCAGGGGATGCCTGAAGCCCCTGGGCGTGATGCCGTAGGGGGACTCGGCGAAATAGGCCCGGGTCATCAGGGCGCTGCCGGCAGCCAGCCGGTTCAGCCAGGGAGCGTCCGGATTGCCGATGAAGTCCTGGAAGGACTTGTTCTCCAGGATCACCACCACCGTATGATTGGGCATCCAGCCCGCCATCGCCTGGGTGGCGCCGGCCAGGACGGCGAGCAAAATCAGTCGGCAGAATTTTTTCATGAGCAAGCGCATTCTGTTCCGTTGAAGGGCGGCAAGGATAACCCTTTCCGGCGGGCCTGGCCGTGATAGTGTAAGGCCCCTGTTTTGTTCGCCCCTGTCGCCCGATGCTCAGTTATCGCCACGCCTTCCATGCCGGCAACCATGCCGACGTCCTCAAGCATTTCGTCCTGGTCCAGTTGCTGCGCCATTTCAACCAGAAGGACAAGCCCTACTGGGTGGTGGATACCCATGCCGGCGCCGGCCTCTACGATCTGCAATCGGTCTATGCCAGCAAGAACGCCGAGTTCTCCGGCGGCATCGGCCGGCTCTGGGAGCGCAAGAATCTGCCCGCCCCCCTGGCCGACTACGTGGACCAGGTGCGCCATTTCAACCCCGACGGCCGGCTGCGCAATTACCCGGGCTCCCCGGCCCTGGCCCTCTCCTTGATGCGGGAGGCCGACCGGTTGCGGCTCTTCGAGCTGCACAGCACCGATGCGCGGGTCCTGGCCGACACCCTGGGCCGGGCCTTTCCGGGCCGGGAGAAGCATTACGCCCTACGCCAAGCCGACGGTTTTGCCGAACTCAAGTCGGTGCTGCCCCCGCCGCCCCGGCGCGGCTTCACCCTGATGGACCCGGCCTACGAGGACAAGCGCGACTACCTGCGCGCCCTGGCCGCCGTGAAGGAAGGCCTCGCCCGCTTCGCCACCGGCACCTTCGCCCTCTGGTATCCCCAGGTGCAACGGGGCGACTCCCGCCAGTTGCCGGAAAAACTCAAAAAACTGCCCGCCAGTTGGCTCCACGTCAGCCTCACCGTCCAGGCCCCGTCGGAGGACGGCTTCGGCATGCACGGCAGCGGCCTGTTCATCCTCAATCCCCCCTGGACCCTGGCGTCCACCCTGAAGGACTGCCTGCCTCTGCTCACCGAGGCCCTGGCCCAGGACGATCAGGCCCGCCATCAACTGGAACTCCAGGAAACCGCCCCGGCTCCGACCCGGCCAAAAAAGAACTCTGCATGAGCCTGTCCGATCACGGCAACATCCCTCACTTCAACCGCCCCGCCAACCCCGAGTACCTTGCTATCCCCTTGCCACAAGCGTCCCGCAGCGCACCTGGGGTCGCCCATAGGGAAACCTGCTGTTTCGCCCGCGTGACAGCGGTGTACACCAGTTCCCGGGTCACCAGAGGTGAGGGCTGGTCCGGCAGGGCCAGGAGCACGGCGTCGAATTCGGAGCCCTGGCTCTTATGCACCGTCAGCGCCCAGGCCGGGTCAAAGGCAGGCAGACGGTGGGGTGGAATGGCGCGCAGGCCGTCATCCCCCTCGAACCAGACCATCAGCTCACCATGGCCGTCCGGCGCAGCTATGCCGATGTCACCATTGAACAGTCCCAGGGTGTAGTCGTTGGCGTTCACCATCACCGGGCGGCCGGCATACCAGGGCTGGCGCTGGCCGTGACCGAAGCGCTGGCCCAGTGCCCGTTCTATGGCGGCGTTGAAGCGGCCCACACCCCAGGGACCCTGGCGGTGGGCGGCCAGCAGGCGGAAGGAGGCAAAGCAGCGATGTAGTTCCGAAGGTGGGGCACCACTGACCACAGCATCGAGATAAGGGGCATAGCCTTCCAGGGTGCCCTGCACCAGGGCTTCGGCAACGGGCGTTTGTTGCCACTGAAGGCCATCGGAACCCTCAGTCAACAAGGCCACAGTACCATCGCCATCGCCATTCCGTAGACAGCGGGCAAGCCGGCCGATGCCGGCCATGCCGCCGAAGCGAAAACTGTGGCTCAACTGGCCGTAGCCCGACGCCAGGATGCCGCCGCTTCCGGCGGCAAAGCACAGGTCGGCAAAAACGGCGCCCGCCTCCACCGAGGCCAGTTGGTCCCGGTCCCCCAGCAGCACCAGCCGGGCCTGGGGCGGCAGGGCCGCCAGCAGCTTGGCCATCAGGGCCAGGTCCACCATGGAAGCCTCGTCCACCACCAGCAGATCCACGGCCAGGGGATGACCGGCGTGATGCCGCGCCCCGCCGCCGGGACGCAGGCCCAGCAGGCGATGCAAGGTACGGGCCTGATCGGGAATCAGGGCGGCCACCTCGGGCGCCAGGGACAGACGACGCTTGGCCGCCCCCACGGACTCCTGCATGCGGGCGGCGGCCTTGCCGGTAGGGGCGGCGAGGAGGACGCGCAGGGGAGCCCCCGTTCGAGCTAAGGGCGCCACCGTTCGGGCTGAGCCTGTCGAAGCCCCCGCGACAGACTCGGAAGCCGTTCCCCCCTGGGTGCATTGACCAATGGCCAGGGCCAGCAAGGCGGCCAGGGTCGTGGTCTTGCCGGTGCCGGGGCCGCCGGAGATCAGGACCACCCGCTGCCGCGCCGCCAGGGCCGCAGCCTGGCGCTGGCCGGCGACGGCCGGATCGGCGGCATCGAACAGGGCGTCGAGCTGCCGGGCCAGCAAGGCCTCGTCCACCACCAGGGGATCGCTGGCCCGGCGCGCCAGTTCGGCGGCAACATGGCCCTCGTCGCGCCAGTGACGGGCCAGGTAGAGGCGACAACCGTCCAGCACCAGGGGGGCGCTGCCGTCGCCAACGCAGGCCGGATGATTCCGCACTGCCTCCTGCCAGGCCGCCAGGGAAGGGGCGATCCAGTCCCTGTCGAAAGGCAGGGGGCCATCGGCCATGGATGCCAGATCGGCACAGACATGGCCGGCGCCGGCCAGGTGGCTGACCAGGGCAGCGCCCAGGACCACGGCCTCATCTTCCCCGCCCCAGCGGGCCACCGCCCGGGCGAAATGCAGGTCGATGGCCTCCAGGGCGCCGCTGCCGGCCAGGGCTTCGAGGCGTTGCAGGACGGTCATGGGGAAACCTTTCCGTGGTTTTGGCCGTTCACGCAAACCACCTTTCCTGCCGGGTCAGGCAGGCGTCCACCCGCTCCACCAGGGCCTGATCGGGCTGCCAGCGGAACACCCCGGCGTCAGGCAGGCCCCGCAGAAACAGGTAGAGGACGCCCCCCATGTGGCGGGCATAGTCGTAGTCGGGCCGGCGCAGCTTTTGCAGCCGGTGCAGGGCCACGGTGTAGATCAGGGACTGAAGGTCGTAGCCCGATTCGGCCATGGCGGTGGCCAGGCCCTCGGGCCCGTAGTCGGTACGGCGGGAACCGAGCCAGTTGGATTTGTAGTCCAGCAGCCAGAGCCGATCTTCATGCTCGCAGGCCAGATCGATGAAGCCCTTCAGGAAGCCCGCAGCCCGGGCCGGCTGGAGCCGGGCGACACGGCGGTCGAGATGCCCGTCGGCCCCCTGCCCCGGTCCGATGGCGGCGGCCAGATCCTGAGGATCGGGAGCGGCAATGGGAAAGAGGAATTCCAACTCCCGCATCTGCCGGCCCGGCGGGAGCTGGTTCAGACGCAGGCCAGCCCCCAGATCGGCCTCCAGGGTCGCCATCACCAGCCGGGCAGCCTGGGGTGCCCAGCGTTCGTCGATGCCGAACTGGCGCAGGGCGGCGGGCACGGCGGCGGCATCGAAACGGGCGAAGTCGCCATGCTCGAAAAGAAAGTGCAGAGCCGAGCCCACCTGGGCACCCCGGGGAAAGTCGGCGATCCCGGCCGCGTCTTCAGCCGTCTCATCGGCCACCGCCACGACAGCGGCATCATGATCGGGCCGTTCGCTGCTCACCATCTCGGCTTCGGCGCTGCCCATCCAGCCGGTAAAGCTATGGCTGAGCCAGCGGGGGGCGATGCTGCCGGTGAAAGGCCGGGCGGCCAGCCCGGTTTCCACAGTGGCCGGCCGGTAGGGTTCACCCGTCGCAGTCGGCAGATTGTTCACGGCGATGGCCGGACATTCAACCCGAAGGGCCTCCAGGTCGCGCTTCAGGGCGGCATCGTCACGCTTGGCAAAATCCTCAGGATCGGCGCCGTGGAGCAGCCAGGCCAGAGCCGACATTTCGGCATCCTTGACGGCCCCCCAGGCGATCACGCAGCGCTGTTTGGCCCGGGTCAGGGCCACATAGGCCAGGCGCAGCAATTCCTGGCGCCGCTCATCCTCGGCCTCGGCAGCATGGGCCTGTCGTTCGGCGGAACCGAAATCCAGGGCGGCCCGCCCGCCCTGGGCCGGGTCGTGGAACTTGAGGGGGCCAATCCGCTCCCGGGGCTTGCCGCCGTCCCAGAGGAAGGGGCAATACACCAGGGGATATTCCAGGCCCTTGCTGCTGTGAATGGTGACGATCCTCACCAGTTGCTCGTCGTTCTCCAGGCGCAGCAGCCGGGCTTCGGCATCGAGACCGTCGCCCTCCCCCTGGCGCTCCTCGGCGATGCGGGCGGCCAGACCGTCGGCGGACAGTCCCTCGTCGTGGGCCAGTTGTTGCAGCAGTTCGGAGAGATGCTGGAGATTGGTCATCCGCCGCTCGCCATCGGGCCAGGCCAGCAAGCGGGGAGCCACGCCCTCCTGCACCAGCAGGCTGCGCCACATGACGACGAAGCCCCGCTCCCGGCACAGGGCATTCCAGTCGTGGAAGCGGCGCAGTTCCCGCTCCCAGGCCTCGCCGTCCTGCTCCAGTTCATGCAGTGCGGCACCGTCCCGGCCCAGCAGGTCCGTGGCCAGGGCCGCCTTGACCAGACCCAACCGGCCCGGTTCGGCCACGGCCAGCAGCAGGCGCTCCACCTCCATGGCCTCCCGGCTGTGGAACACGCTCTCCTGGCCGTAACGGACGCTGGCCACATTGAGGGCGACCAGGGCATCCCGTACCCGCTTGCCCTGGCGATGGCCCTTGACCAGCACCGCGATGTCGCCGCCGCAAAGGGGCCGACCCGCCACCGTGGCCTGACCCCGGGTGGCGAGATTGAGCAGTCGGGCAATGTCGGCGGCCACGGCGGCGGCGATGCGCTCGTTGGCGGCACCCTTGCTCAGGGGCTTGTCACCTTCGCGAGGCAGGAACCAGATATCGAAGGGTCCGGCTTCCGCGCCGTCGATCAGCAGGGGCGGCTGTTCCGCCGGCACTGCGGCCACCTCCACGAAGCCCAGGCGCGGATCCAGGAAGGGCTCGGACTGGCGAGCGAAGAGCGCGTTCACCGCCTGCACCAGGCTCGGCACCGAGCGCCGGTTGGTGGCCAGTGCCCAGGGCTCCCCGGCCTGTTCGCGGGCCTCCAGGTAAGTTTGCAGGTCGGCACCACGAAAGCCGTAGATGGCCTGCTTGGGGTCGCCGACGAAGAACAGGGAATGCCCCCCCTGGCGGAATACCCGCTCGAAAATGGCGTACTGCACCGGGTCCGTGTCCTGGAATTCGTCGATCAGGGCGGCGCCGTAACGAGTGCGCAGGCTTACCGCCAGGGCCTCGCCGCCGGGACCGACCAGGGCCGACTGAAGCGCGTTCAACAGATCGTCGAAGGACAGCCGGTTGAGGCTGGCCTTGCGCTCGGCCAACAGGGTTTCGCAGCCTTGCAGGGCGCGCAGCAGCAGCTCTCCCAGGCGCCGCTCATGGGCCTGCTCCACCGCCAGGACAGCATCGCGCAGGGCTTCCAGTTCCAGGAACAGGGGGTCCTCGGGTGGGGTACCGCCCTTGGTGGTGCCCTTGGCGAGTTTTTCCGGAGTAAAGAGTTCCAGGGACTTGAGAGGCGGATCATCGACGGCACCGGCAAACCATGCATCCAGCTTGGCGGCATTCTGGGCGATCTGGGCCGGCTTGTAGCTGGTCTGGCTGAGCTTGGGCCACTGGCTGAGACGGGCCACGATCTCGCCACCCCTTGCCCGCCAGGCCTCGCCCACGGCGGCGAAATGCCGGACCAGGGTGGCCGCAGCATCGGCATCCCAGGGAGGGGGCGGCAGATGATCCAGATAGGGCTTGCCCAGATGGGGCCGCAGGGCAGTCAGCAGCGCCTCGGGACCGGGCAGGCGGCCCAGCAACCAGCCTGACCAGGCAGGATCGGCCCCGTCCAGTTCCCGGCGCCAGAAGTCCCGTGCCGCCTCCCGCAACAGCACGGCCTCGTCGGCCATCAGTTCCGCGTCAAAGGGCTGGCCGCTCTCGAAGGCCCGCTCCGCCAGCGCCCGCTGGCAGAAGCCATGGATGGTGTGCACGGCGGCCAGATCGAAGCTCTCGATGGCCAGGGTCAGCAGGGCCACGGCTCGATCGGGTTCGATCGCTGTCAACAGGGCCGACAACACCGGATCACCCACAACCCCACCCTCTCCCTGCCCCTCTCCCTGAGGGAGAGGGAAGTCTGCTTTCCGCGCCTGGAAAGCACTGCGGGCTTCCACCAGCCGCTCCCGGATGCGTCGCCGCAACTCCGCCGTGGCGGCCTTGGTGTAGGTGACCACCAGGATGCGCTCCACCGGCAGGGCCTGCTCCAGCACCAGGCGCAAGTAGAGAGCGGCGATGCTCCAGGTCTTGCCTGTGCCGGCACTGGCCTCGATGGCCTGGAAGCCGGCCAGGGGAACGATGGCGGGATGGAGGGGGCGGATATTCATGCCGTTTTCTCCAGCGCCGCGAACAGCGGTTCGAAGACCTGCCGGGCCAGAGCCTGGAACTCGTCGCCGAAGGGATCGCAGCCGGCGAAGGCCAGATCGAAATAGGGGTCGGTGTGCTCGGTCAGCTCCGGGTTGAAATCGCTGAACCACTGTCCCTGCCAGTTGGCGGCACTGTCCTTGACGAAGGCGCCGGAGGTCTCGGGAAAGAAGGGTAGCAGCTCGTTGCCGGCCCGTTGCGCAAGCTGAAGCAGCACGGACAGTTGTGCGTCGGCATCCGCCACGGGCCCCAGGGTGGTGCTGCCATCCAGACAAAGCAGCCGGCTGCGGGGTTGGATATCGGCGGGGGTTGCCAAATGCAGGATCAGGTGGCGCACCCAGAGGGCCAGCAGATCCTTGTTGCGAGTGCGGCCGGGACGCCAGGCCACCAGGCCGTCGGCGCTGAGCTGGGTGAGCTGCCCGGTGAGGGCGATGCCGGCGAAGGCGAGGTCCACCGGCTGGGGGGGCAGCATCCCGGCCCGTACCTCCTCCACCCGGCGCGCCAGGGGCGCGAGGGCCGACCAGCGGGCGCGGAAGATGGACTCGCCGGCGCCACCATGGGGCAGATCGCCCCGGGCACGGGCCAGGGCATGGACGCTGGCTTCGCCCATGGCGTGTCGGTCCAGGATCAACTGGTCCAGGCCGTAGCGCTCCAGACCATCGAGGACGAAGGGTTCGGCGGAGTTCACCAGTCCCTCCCCGGCTTCCAGATGAATGCCCAGGCGGCCCCGCAGCAGATGCCTGGCCGGGTTTTGCAGCAATCGGATCAGGCCATCCAGGCTGGTTTCGGCCATGGCTTCCGGCCCGGGGGGCAAGGGGGCGGCGAGGAAAGGCCGCCCTGCCCTGTCGTCCTGACGCCGGGCCGCCGCGGCGCGGCTGGCGGCGGCGTATTCCTCGGCATAGCTGGCCGGGCCGCTGCCGTCGAAATAGCGACGGCTGAAGGCTTGCAGGGGGTGCACCACGGTGATGGCGGCCGGGTCGCCATAGCCCCGGGCGATGCTGTCCAGGAGTTCGCTGACCAGGGTGGAGGGCGGCAGTTCGCTGTTGTCCCGGATGCTGCGCCCCAGGTAGCTGATGTGCAGCACCTGGCGCACCGAGAGCAGGGCTTCGAGGAAGGCGTGACGGTCCTCGTCCCGGGCGGAGCGGTCGCCGGCCCGGGGGTGGGCGGCTACCAGATCGAAGCCGGGCAGCGCCGGGTTGCGGGGAAATTCGCCATCGTTCAGGCCCAAGAGACAGAGCACCTTGCAGGGCACGGCGCGATGAGCGCGCAGGGCGGCGAAGGTGACGCCGCCGCCGCAGAAGGCCCAGCCCGGCGCGGTGCTTTCCAGCGCTTCATCCAGGGCACGGCGCAGCACGGCCAGGGGCATTAACTCCTGGCAATCCGCAGCGTCAGCTTCGACCGCCAGGGCTTCCAAGGCGCTGCGCAACTCCTGGGCGGCGATGGTGTCCCTAGGGTCCTGCTCGACGTCAAAAAAGCGCGGCAACAAACCGGCCAGATAGAGCGACCACTCGGCCAGGGAGCGGGAACGATTGAGTTCCCGGTGGGCCTGGAACAGGGCTTCGCCAAAATCGATCAGGCGACCCAGCACGGCCACCCCGCTACCCTCGATATCGGCGGCGGGCAACAGACCCCGGAACAGCTCGCCATCGGCGGGCAGGGCCACCCCCAGCAGCAGGCGCTCAAAACCGGCGCGCCAGCTATGCTCATCACTGGCAGGCAGCCCCTCGGCGGCGCGCCAGTCGGCATCCACGCCCCAGCGGATGCCGGCGGCCCGCACCCAGTCACGCACCTGTTCCAGGCGAGCTTCGTCCAGGCCGAGGTGGGCCATCACAGGAGGCTGCTCTATGAAGCCCAGCACGGCAGCGACTTCGAGGCGCCCACCAGCCAGGTCCAGCAGGGCGGCAAAGGACCGCTGCAAGGGCGCATGGGCCGCAGGCGGACGGTCGGCGATGGTGAAGGGAATCCGGCGTCCGGGGAGCTGGGTGGCGAACTGGGCTTCCACCAGGGGCGCATAGGCCTCGATGTCCGGGGCCAGCACCAGCACGTCGCTGGGCCGCAGTCCGGGGTCCGCCTCGAAGAGCGCCAGCAGGCGATCGTGGAGCACCTCCACCTCCCGCATGGGGCCATGGCAGACATGAATCTGCAAGGAGCCATCGACCGGCATCGCCCCGGGGGCCGCCGGTTCCCGCAGATCAAGCATATCGGCCTGGAGCCTTTGCAACAGGGTGGAGGCGCCCTGCCCGTCCGGTTCGGTGAAGGCCTCCTCCATCAGGGCCGCATCGCTGGCCTGGTCGAAAAACTGGCGCGCCACCGTGCCCAGGGAACCGAGCAGGCCATGGCCCGTTTCCAGATGGATGGCCGCCTCGGGCTGGGCCAGGGCGGCCAGGGCCTGGACCCGGCGGGCGACGATATCGCCCCAGTATTCGCGGCAGGGATTGAGCAGGTAGAGAGTGACATCCAGATGGCGGCCCAGATCCCGGAACACCTCGAAATGGGGTGGCGCCATGGCGCCGATGCCGAACAGGCTGATGCGCCGGGGCAGTCGGGCGGCCCGGGCCGGCTCGGCCGCCAGGGCGGCGAGGAAGGCCTGCCGGGGATGGGCCTCGGGCAGGTCGGGCAGCTCGGCCAGCAACTCCTGCCAGAGCCTTGCCTGCCAAGCTTCATGGGGGCCCAGGCCACGGTGGCGGCCGGCGCTCCAGTCCGCCAGCCAGTCGGGTCGATAGGCCAGGTAGGTCTCGAACACCGCCGCCAGCTTGCGAGCCAGACCATCCCGGCGCAGGGGATCGTTGCCGGCAAGGTAGTGACCGAGAGGCGCGAAGACTTCTTCCTCCCTGGGCTGGGCCAGCATCCTCAGCAGGCGCCAGTGCAGGCGCCCCGCCGCGAAGGGCGAGGACCTGGGCACGGCGGGCAGCACCCGGCCGAAGAGTTCCCACAGGTAGCCGGCAGGAAAGGGAAAGCGCAGCTGCGCGGCGATACCCAGTTCCTCGGCAAGGTAGAGCTTCAGCCAGCGGGCCATGGCTTCGCTCTGCACCACCACTACCTCTTCCTGGAACAGGCCGGGTGGGTCCGCCCGCAGCCCCTGGGCCAGGCGACGGGCAAGGACTTCCTGGCGGTTACCGTGGATCAGGGTGAACATGGGCGGGGTAGCGTGAAACGCAGAACAATTCCATGGAACCTCACAAATACACTCCTCGTCATTCCGGCGTAGGCCGGAATCCAGTGGGCCGCCGGTCTGGACCCCGGCCTGCGCCGGGGTGACGGATTTCATCATTCGGGGTGGCGCCTGCTGCCATGACCGTTAGCGTGAAAAAGCGACAACGGAGTCAAGTGTAACCGTCGAGCGTAGCGAGCTGATCAGTAGCCCCGCCCTGGGAAGGGGGCGTAGGCGGGGTTGCGCGAAGCACTGCTTCGCGCCGCCGAAGCCGGCCGGCTGTGCAAAGCCGGCCGTGGAACGGGGGTGGGGGGCGTTCAATTCGCCTTTCGCGTATTTCAAGGACTGCGGCGAAAAAATGGTTTCCATGCGCGTTAGAGCACGAGCATCAGCAGAGCGCAGACGACGGTAACGGAGTAAAAGACGGCGGCATCGACATTGAGGGAATGGGGGTTCATGGTGATCTCCAGGTCAGGGTCAGGAGTCGCCATGATGCGGACCTCTCTGGCTCATGACGTGAGCCAGAAGGTCAAGCGGTGATTCAGTCGGTGGCTTCCGGCGCCTGGAGGGCCCGGGGCAGGGATTCGATCTGTTTGGCCTCGCGGATGTCCTTATCCTCCCCTACGGCCTTGAGATCCCGGAAGCGGCGGGCGCTGATCAGCACCCTGGATTCCAGGGAGGCCACAGCCTTGTTGTAGGACCCCACCGCGTTGCCCAGGTGGCGCCCCACGTCCCCCCAGTGGTCGGCCAGGACGGCAATGCGGTCGTACAGCTCCTTGCCCAGGGCGCTGATCTGCTGGGCATTGTCGGTCAGGGCTTCCTGTTGCCAGCCGTAGGCCACGGCCCGCAGCAGGGCAATCAGGGTGGTGGGAGTGGCTAGGATCACCTTCTGCTCGACGCCGTACTCGATCAGGGCGGGGTCGGCCTCCAGGGCAGCGGAGTAGAAGGTCTCCCCAGGCAGGAACAGCACCACGAAATCCGGCGAGGGCTGGAACTGCTCCCAATAGGACTTGCGCCCCAGCTTGGTCAGGTGGTCCCGCACATGGCGGGCGTGGTCGGCGATCTTGTGCCGGCGCTGATTCTCGTCCGTGGCTTCCAGGGCTTCCAGATAGCCGGCCAGAGGCGCCTTGGCATCCACCACGATGTTCTTGCCGCCGGGCAGGCGCACCACCATGTCGGGCCGCAGCCGGCCTTCCTCGGTGTCGGTGCTTTCCTGCTCGTGAAAGTCGCAATGATCCAGCATGCCGGCCATTTCCACGACGCGCTTCAATTGCAGCTCCCCCCAGCGACCCCGGGTGTGGGGCGCCCGCAGGGCCTTGACCAGATTGGCGGTTTCCGCGCGCAGTTCCCCCTGGGTGTCGAGCAGGGACTTGACCTGCACGGTCAGGGATTCGTAGGCGCCGACCCGGGCCTTTTCCACTTCCTGGACCCGCTGCTCGAACTTCTCCAGGCTCTGGCGCACCGGGGTGATCAATTCGACAATGGCCTGCTGGCGTTTTTCCAGATCTCCCTTGGCCCCTTCCTGGAAACCTTGCAGACTGGTCTTGGCCAGCTCCAGGAAGGACTGGTTGTTGCGTTGCAGGGCCTCTGCCGAGAGGGCCTGGAAGGCCTGGGAGAAGGACTGGCGCGCCTGTTCCAGCACCGCCAGTTTTTCGGCCGCCACCGCCCTTTCCTTTTCCAGATCCGAGTGCAGCGCACCAGCCCGCTCCCGCAGGGCTGCGACTTCCTGTTGCTGGCGCTCCAGTTCGGCGCGCAACTCCGCCGACTGCTGCTCGAAACCACTGCGGGCTTCCCGCAATTCCTGGTCCCGGGCCACTACCCGCTCCGTCAGTGCCGCCCGCTCCGGCTCCAGCTCCATGCGCCCCCGCAGACGGGCCTCCTCGAACCGACCACGCAGAAACAAATAGGCAACACAGGCCCCGAGCAGAAAACCAAGCAGCAGAGAAAGGGCAAGGACCGAATTCATGAGGATTCCAGAGGCGATACGAAGGCGGCATTCTGCCACTTCATTGGGGCCGCGCCCGCTGTCTTTCCCGCCGGCGATAGCCTATCAAGGCCGGCAGGGCCACCGCCGCCAGGACCAGAAGTGTCAGCAGTGCCGGCAGCAGGACGGGGCGGTTCCACTCATCCCGCAGGCGCTGGCGCAGGGAGGCATCCACCCTTTGGTACTTGAGGGTGTTGTTGCCCACCTTGGTGGGCTTACGGTTGTACAGCCACTGGTGGGCCAGGGCGTAATCCGTAGGATGGAAGCCCCAGATCCAGGGAGCATCGTGACGGAGGATACCCACCATGCGGTCGATCAAGGCCTGCCGCTCCGGGCCGTTGTCCATGGCCTTCATGCGCTCGAAGAGCCGGTCGTATTCCGGGTTCGAATAATTCGCCGCGTTCTCGCCCTGGTGCTTCACCTTGCTCTGGGGGCCGTAGAGCAGGAAGAGAAAGTTTTCCGGGTCCGGGTAGTCGGCGTTCCAGCCGAAATAGAACAACTGGGCGTTGCCCTTGAGCAGCTTTTCCTGGAAGCGGTTGTAGTCGGTGCTGCGCACCACCAGTTGCACGTCGATCTTGTGCAACTGCTTGACCAGCCAGTCCACCCGGGACTTGGCGCCAACACCGTTCAAGGTGGTGTCCAGGTTGATCACCAGGGGCTCGCCGCTCCGGGCGTCCCGGCCATGGGGGTAGCCGGCCTCGGCCAGCAACTGGCGCGCCATTTCGACGGAACGGCGACGGGGGCCGTGATCGGTCCATTGATACATTTCCGGGTTCATGCCGGCCTGCCCCTCTCGGTAGCCGAAGATGCCCGGCGGTATCGGCCCCTGGGCGGCGATACCGCGGCCATTGGCGAAGATGGAAATGAATTCCTCCTGATCGATGGCGATGGAAATGGCCTGGCGCAGCTTGCGGGCCCGTTCCGCCGTGGCGGGATCGGCGCCCCCCACCAGGGGATCGAGCCAGTTGAAGCCCATATACATGGTGGAGGTGGCCACCGAGGTGGCCAGGCGTATGCCCTGGCGCTGCATCTCATCGGTCAGACTCACCTCGCCGCCGGACCCCACCTGCACCGCCTGGTCGAAGGAGTCGGAAGCGATGCCTGAAGCATCGTAGTAGCCCTGAAGAAACTTGTTCCAGTAGGGAATCTGTTCCTTCTCCCGGGTGAATACGGCCTCGTCGATGAAGGGCAGGGCCTTGCCGCAATCCGCCAGAAGACCCGCTTCACGGTCGCCAGCCTCCCCTTCGCAGGGATAGGTCTGGCCATGGAAATTGGGGTTGCGGCTCAGCACCATGCGGGCATTGGGATCGTTCTTGGTCAGCATGTAGGGACCGGTGCCCACCGGATACCAGTCCAGGCCCAGATTGCGTTCCGCCATGCCGGGCCGGCTGTAGAAGCGGTCGGCCTCCCAGGGAATGGGGGCGAAAAAGGGCATGGTCAGCCAGTAGAGGAACTGGGGATACTTGCCCTTGAGGCGGATGCGGTAGCGATGGCGGTCCAGGACCTCCGCTCCCGCCAGGGAAAACTGGCGCAGGTCCAGCCATTGCCCCGGATGGGCATCGTCATGGTGCTTCAGGGCGCCCGCCAGGTCCTTGAGGCCGACGATGTATTCCCCCATCAGCCCCAGGATCGGCGAATGCAGGCGAGGATGGGCCAGACGCTTGATCTCGTAAACATAGTCCTCCGCGGTCAGCTCCCGGCTGCCCTGGTGGGGGAAGTCCGCCAGGGTGCGAATGTTCCCCAGCACCGGCACCGGCTCGACGAAAGCCGGATGGGGCTGGTAGCGGATGCCCGGCCGGATGGCGATCTCGTAATCGGTGAAGGCGATCAGGGCTGGGTCGGCGGCATCCGGCAGGGGGCGACCCCGGGCATCCAGATAGCGGGGCCGGGGCACCTCCCGGGCCGTGGCCGGCACCACGGTATAGGGGCGCTTCAGATAGTGGTATTGCAGGGGGGGCTCGTAGATCTGGGCGGTGAAGGTGATCTCGTCCTCGCTGTAGGACTGCACCGGGTCCAGGTGTTTGGGACGTTCCAGAAAGGCGCTGTAGAGGATATTGCGCTCCCGTTCCGCCGCCGGATAGGGATCGTTCCAGGGCCCGCCGCAGCCCGCCAGGAGCAGCACAGCGGCAAAGAGGATCGCTTTGCACATGGGGCGGGAGTTTAGCCGAACCACTATATAATCCCCCGCTCGTTCATGAGGGGAAAATACATATGGGCTTTCTCGCCGGAAAGAAAATCCTGATCACTGGCCTGCTCTCCAACCGCTCCATCGCCTATGGCATCGCCAGTGCCTGTCACCGCGAAGGCGCCGAACTGGCTTTCACCTACCAGAATGATCGTTTTCAGGACCGGGTCGCAAAGTTCGCCGAGGAATTCGGCAGCAATCTGATCTTTCCCCTCGACGTAGCCGATGACGAGCAGATCAACGCCCTGTTCCGCGACCTGGGCAAGAGCTGGGACCGGCTCGACGGTCTGGTGCATTCCGTCGCCTACGCGCCATCCGAAGCCATTGAGGGCGATTTCCTCGACGGCATCACCCGGGACGCTTTCCGCATCGCCCATGATGTTTCCTCTTACAGTTTTCCGGCCCTGGCCAAGGCAGCCCGCCCCCTGCTGCTGAAAAGTCCTAGCGCCTCGGTGCTGGCCCTGACCTATCTGGGCGCCAATCGCACCATGCCCAACTACAACACCATGGGCCTGGCCAAGGCCAGCCTGGAAGCTGCGGTACGCTATCTGGCCTTTTGCCTGGGGCCCCAGGGTGTGCGGGCCAACGCCATTTCCGCCGGCCCGATCAAGACCCTGGCTGCTTCCGGCATCGGCAACTTCGGCAAGCTGCTGGCCTACAACGCCCACCATGCCCCTCTGCGCCGTAATGTCACCATCGAGGAAGTGGGCAATGCCGCCGCCTTCATGCTGTCCGACCTGGCCAGCGGCATTACCGGCGAAATCCTCTATGTGGATGGGGGTACCAACACCACTGCCATGGGTAACGCCGATCCCCTGCCCTGACGCGTAGGGTCACCAGCTCCACCCCCGAGGATGAAAATTCGCAGAGGCCAATTGAACGTCCCCCACCCCCATCCCCGCCCCAGGGCGGGGCTACCCATCGGCTCGCTGCGCTCGACAGTTTGACCTGCCGTTTCAATTCGCTGTTTCACGTTATGCTTGGCAGCACCATTTCAAAATCACGCCCCGCTTCGAGCGGGGCGTTTTGTTTGGGGCTCCCAATAGCACTTTCAATTGCGAACAATTCTCATTAGAATAAGGTTTTCATCATCACCCTTGGAGCCTTGCAATGAAGTCACGAATCACTCTGAGCCTCATGGTGCTGTTTGGTGCGACCTGCGCCGCCCAGGCAGCAGACAAGGAACTCAACCTCTATTCGGCCCGGCACTACCAGACCGACGAGGCCCTTTACAGCAACTTCGAGAAGCAGACCGGGATCAAGGTCAATCGCATCGAGGCCAAGGAAGACGAGCTGCTGGAGCGCATCCGCAACGAGGGCGCGGCCAGTCCCGCGGATGTGTTCATCACCGTGGATGCCTCGCGCCTGGCCAAGGCCGACGAGCTGGGGCTGTTCGCCCCGGTCAAGTCCAAGACGCTGGCAAGCCGGATACCCGCCCACCTGCGCAGCGACGACTGGTTTGCCTTTTCCACCCGGGCTCGGGTCATCGTGTACAACAAGGCCGCCTTCAAGAGCGAGGATGTGGCCAATTACGCGGATCTGGCCCTGCCCAAACTCAAGAACCAGATCTGCATGCGTTCCGGCAGCCATCCCTACAACATTTCCCTGATGGCCAGCCTGATCCATCATCAGGGCGCCAGCAATGCGGAAGCCTGGGCCCGGGGGGTGGCGGCCAATTTCGCCCGGAGCCCCAAGGGTGGCGACACGGATCAGATTCGCGCCGTAGCCGCCGGCGAGTGCGGCGTCACCATCGCCAACACTTACTATCTGGCGCGACTGATGCGTTCCGACAAGACTGAGGATCGCAAGGCCATGGCCCAGGTGGGCATCGTCTGGCCCGATCAGCAACGCCAGGGCGCCCATATCAACATTTCTGGCGGCGGCATGCTGAAAACCGCCCCCCACAAGGAAGCTGCCGTGAAGTTCCTGGAATACCTGGCCTCGGATCAGGCCCAGATTTATTTCGCCGATGGCAACAATGAGTGGCCCGTGGTGCCCAGCGTCAAGGCCAACAATCCGGCCCTGAACGCCATGGGCAAGTTCAAGGCCGACCTGCTGCCGGTCTCCACCCTGGCGAAGAACTCCGCCGAAGCCCAGAAGATTTTCGACCGCGTGGGCTGGCGCTGATTGGCTAACACCCGGCAGCCGCCCGCCCCCGGGCGATCTGCCGGGCCAGCAGGATGATGGGCAGGATGCCCACGACCACGATGGCCAGGGCCGGGCTGGAAGCTTCCGCCAGACGCTCGTCCGCCGCCAGGGTATAGGTCTGGGTGGCCAGGGTGTCGAAATTGAAGGGCCGCATCACCAGGGTGGCGGGCAGTTCCTTCATCACATCCACGAAGACCAGCAGGGTCGCTGTCAGCAGACTGCCCCGCAGCAGGGGCAGGTGCACCCGCCACAGCGTTTCCCCCTGACCGCAGCCCAGGCTGCGCGAGGCATCGTCCATGCTGACGGTGATGCGACTCATGCCGGACTCCAGGGATTGCAGGGCCACCGAGAGAAAGCGCGCCACATAGGCATAGACCAGGGCGGCAATACCCCCGGTCAGGATCAACCCCGGATGGGTACCGAAGGACTGCTGCCACCAGCCGGCCAGGACATGATCCAGACGGGTCACCGGAATCAGCACCCCCACGGCAATCACCGAACCCGGCACGGCATATCCCAGGCCGGCCAGACGGGCCGCCCAGCGGGCCAGCGGCTGGCGGTTGCGAGTGCCGTAGCGCGCCCCATAGGCCACCAGCAGGGCCAGCCCGGCCGCCACCAGGGCGGCGCTCAGGGCCAGGGTCAGGCTGTTCCGGGCCAGATCCAGAAAGCGCGGCCCGAACGCGCTGCCCTCCTCCCCCAGGGCCAGTCTCAACAGCAGACCCGCCGGCAGCAGGAAACCGATGCCGATGGGCAGCAGACAACCCAGCACCGCCAGGACCGCCGGCAGGCCCTGCAACTGCTGGCGCACGGCCCGGCGCCGGCCGCTGGTGTCGTGGTAGCGGGCCTGCCCCCGGCTGGCCTGCTCCAGGACCAGCAGCAGCAACACGAAGCCCAGCAGGCAACCGGCCAGTTGAGCCGCCGCCACCCGGTCGCCAAGGGAGAACCAGGCCCGGTAGATGCCGGTGGTGAAGGTGGGCAGGGCGAAGTAGGCCACGGTGCCGTAGTCGGCCAGGGTTTCCATCAGGGCCAGGGCCATGCCCGCCGCGATGGCGGGCCGGGCCAGGGGAATCGACACCTTGAAAAAGGCCCGGGCCGGAGAGAGCCCAAGCACCTGGGCCGCCTCGATCATGCCCCCGGCCCGCTCCAGAAAGGCAGTGCGCACCAGCAGATAGACATAGGGATAGAGCACGCAGGTGAACAACACGATGGCGCCCCCCAGGCTGCGCACGTCGGGAAACCAGTAGTCACCGCGACTCCAGCCGAAATATTCCCGCAGCCCGGTCTGCACCGGACCCACGAACTGGAGAAAATCGGTGTAGGCGTAGGCCAGCACATAGGCGGGCATGGCCATGGGCAACAGCAACAGCCACTCGAACTGGCGCCGACCGGGAAACTCGTGAAGCACCGCCAGCCAGGCCGCCCCGGTGCCGACACTGGCCACCCCCAGGCCCACGCCGAGACAGAGCAGCACCGAATTGCTGATGTATTCCAGCAGCACGGTATCGACCAGGTGGCGCCAGGTCTCGCCGGTACCGCCGGCCAGCAGATTTGCCCCCACGGAAAACACGGGCATGGCCACCAACAAGGCGATCAGGGTGCAGAGAGCAGTCAGGGGCAGGCGCAAGACGGCGGAACCATGCGGGTTTACGTAGGAGAGCGATTATAATTGAGAGCCGCTCTCAACTACCGCGCCGCGTGCGATTTCGTCATGCCCCTGCTGGAACTGGATTGCATCACCCAGGCCTATGGTGACCATGTTGTGGTCCGGGACCTGAGTCTTTCCCTGGAGCCGGGGCAGATCGCCTGTCTCCTAGGGGCCTCGGGCTGCGGCAAGACCACGGCGCTGCGCTGCATCGCCGGCTTCGAGCCGGTGCAGCGGGGACATATCCGACTGGAAGGGCAGGAAGTCAGCGGATCGGTCCATGTGCCGCCGGAAAACCGGCAGATCGGCATGGTGTTCCAGGACTACGCCCTGTTTCCCCACCTGAGCGTGCTGGACAACATCGGCTTTGGTATGGGCAACGCCACCCGAAAGGAAAGACAAGCCCGCGTCGAGGAGCTGTTGGAGCGGATTGGCCTGACCGGCCAGGGCCACAAGTATCCCCACCAGCTCTCCGGCGGTCAGCAGCAACGCGTGGCCCTGGCCCGCGCCCTGGCGCCCCAGCCCCGCCTGATCCTGATGGACGAGCCCTTCTCCAACCTGGACGTGGAACTGCGGGAACGGCTCTCCGTGGAGGTGCGGGATGTCCTCAAGGCCATGGGCACCACCGCCATCCTGGTAACCCATGATCAGCACGAGGCCTTCGCCGTGGCCGACATGGTGGGTGTGATGCGGGACGGCCGCATCGAGCAGTGGGATACGCCCTACCGGCTCTATCACTGCCCGGCCACCCGTTACGTGGCGGACTTTATCGGCCAGGGCGTGCTGCTGCCGGGGGAAGTGGCCGGGCCCGAGATGGTACGGATGGAACTGGGCCTGCTGCACAGCGATCTTCCCCTGGAATGTAATGCCGAATGTATGGCCTGTGGCAAGAACTGCCACCTGGACATCCTGTTGCGGCCGGACGACGTGATCCACGACGATGAAGCCCCAATCCGGGCCGAGGTGGTGCACAAGGCCTTCAAGGGCGCGGAGTTCCTGTACACCCTGCGGCTGCCCTCGGGACGCCAGGTGCTGTCCCTGGCGCCCTCCCACCACGACCATGCCCTGGGCGAGAAGATCGGCATCCGCCTCGACGTGGACCACGTGGTGGCCTTTCTGACCCAGCCATGATCCCCTGCCTGCCGACGGAGCCGGTCTTCCCATCGCCGGAGCAAGCGCTCAGCGAACCCAACGGCCTGCTGGCCCTGGGGGGCGACCTGTCCTGCGAACGGCTGCTGGCAGCCTACCGGCAGGGCATCTTTCCCTGGTTCGCCCCGGGCGATCCCATCCTCTGGTGGTCCCCCGACCCCCGCATGGTGCTGTTTCCCCAGGAAATGAAAATCCGCACGTCCCTGGCCCGCAGCCTGCGCAACAGCGCCTATGAAGTACGACTGGACACCGCCTTCAGTCAGGTTCTTCAGGCCTGTGCCGACACCCCGCGCCCCGGCCAGCAGGGTACCTGGATCACCAAGGAGATGCAGGAGGCCTATCTGGAGCTGCACCGACTGGGTTACGCCCACAGCGTGGAAACCTGGATCGACGATCAGTTGGCAGGCGGCCTCTATGGGGTCGCCATCGGCCGGGTCTTCTACGGCGAATCCATGTTTTCGGCCCGGCGCGATGCCTCCAAGATCGCTCTGGCCCATCTCTGCCTGTTCTTGATGCGCCGGAATTTCGGCATAATTGACTGCCAGATGGAAACCTCTCACCTGTCTTTCCTGGGCGCCCGCCCCATTTCCCGCCAGCGCTTCCGCGAGCTGATCGGAGAACTCACGGTGGAAGGAGAGCCGGCCGGCATCTGGCCCGCCGCGGGTATTCTCGATGCCTATCGGAATGCTTCCGGGCGGGACGGGAGACCTTGAACATGGCAGGCCGATGGCATACGCAACGACCACCGAATCCCATGACCCACCCCCGCGACCTTCCTGTCTTCTCCCTGTTGCAGTTCTATGCAACGGCTCCTTACGGCTGCTCCTATCTGCCAGGCCGGATCGCGCGTTCCCAGGTGGCGACCCCGGCTCACCTGATTGATGGCCTGACCTTCGGCAAACTGGTGCGGGCCGGCTTCCGCCGTAGCGGCATCTTCACTTACCGCCCCTATTGCGATGCCTGCAAGGAGTGCCAACCGGTACGGATCCCCACGGAAATCTTCCGCCCCAAGCGCAACCAGCGCCGAGCCTGGCAACAACACCAAAGCCTGGACATCATCGAACGTCCGCTGGTGTTCCGGGAGGAGCATTACCAGCTCTACCACCGTTACCAGGCGGCCCGACATCAAGGCGGAGGCATGGACCAGGACAGCCGCGACCAGTACAGCCACTTTCTGCTGCAAACTCATGTAGACACCCGTTTGGTGGAGTTTCGCGATGCCGGCCAGCTACGTATGATCAGCATCATCGACATCCTGAGCGATGGTCTGTCCTCGGTGTATACCTTCTACGACCCGGACCTGAATTCCGCCAGCTTTGGCACCTACTCCATCCTCTGGCAGATCGAGCAGTGCCGCCGCCTGGGACTGCCCTACGTCTATCTTGGTTACTGGATTCGTGACAGTCGCAAGATGGCCTACAAGGCCCGATTCCACCCTCTGGAAGTCCTCCGCGATGACCAGTGGCAAACCCTCGAAACTTTCTGACCTCCCCCTCATGCTGCCCTACTGCCTGATCCGCCCCCTGCTGTTCTCCCTGGGCGCCGAATCTGCCCACGAAGCCACCCTGGCCGGCCTCAAGCGCCTGGAAAGGCTGGGTTTGCTGCCCCCGCCCCCGGCCCCCCGGGATAAACCGGTGACGGTGATGGGCCTCGACTTTCCTAACCGGGTGGGCCTGGCCGCCGGCCTGGACAAGAACGGTGAATGCATCGACGCCTGGGGTCGCCTGGGCTTCGGCTTCGTCGAGATTGGTACCGTGACCCCTCGCCCCCAGCCCGGCAATCCCAAGCCACGCCTGTTCCGCCTGCCGGAACGACAGGCCATCATCAACCGGATGGGCTTCAACAATCACGGCGTCGAGGCCCTGCTATCCAATGTGCGCCAGGCCCGCTTCAAGGGAGTGCTGGGGATCAACATCGGCAAAAACTTCGACACCCCCATCGAGCGGGCCGCCGAGGATTACCTCATCTGCCTGAACAAAGTCTATGACGCCGCCAGTTATGTCACGGTAAACATCTCCAGCCCCAACACCAAGAATCTGCGCCAGTTGCAGGGTGAATCGGAACTGGACGCCCTGCTGGGCGCCCTCAAGGCACGGCAGACCCGCCTCGCCGACCAGCATGGCCGCTATGTGCCCCTGGCCCTGAAAATCGCCCCGGATCTGGAAGGGGAGCAGATCACCATGATCGCCGACGCCCTGCGCCGGCATCGCATCGACGGGGTGATCGCCACCAATACCACTCTGGACCGTAAGGGAGTGGAAGGCCTGGCCCATGCCGGTGAAGCCGGTGGCCTGTCAGGCGCCCCCTTGTTCGAGAAATCCACTGCAGTGGTGCGCGCCCTGGCAACTGCCCTGGGAGGAGAGCTGCCCATCATCGCCGCCGGCGGCATCACCGATGGCCCGCGTGCCCACGCCAAACTGGAAGCCGGCGCCGCCCTGGTGCAGATCTATTCCGGTCTGGTCTTCCGGGGGCCGGAACTGATCCAGGAATGCGTCACCGCTACCGCGTAGGCATCGCCCAAGCGCCTGCATGAACAAACAGATTATTGAGCCCGATCATGGACCAGCTATCCCTATCGGATAGTATCGGTGGCATTCAGCATATGCCACCGTCCCGGAGTGATTCCATGTCATTACGCAACCGCCTGATTCTCGTGCTCTCCATCCTCGCGATCGCCACGGTAATCGCCAATGGTTTCAGCTTCCTGATGTTCATGCGACTGGCCGACGAGGCCGGCAAGCTGGATGCCCAACTGATGGAGATGGCCGAATCCAGCAAGTGGTGGATCATCGGCGTCACCCTTACGGTCTCCTCCATGGCCCTGGCCGCCTTCGTGCAACTGGTGCGCATCCTGCTCAACCTGCTGGGGGGCGAGCCCCAGTACGCCGCCAATGTGGTGAAGCGGATTTCCTCCGGCGATCTGGCCTTCCGCATCCAGCTCCGGCCAGACGACAGTGACAGTCTGCTGGCGGCAATCGCCGGGCTGCAAGGCAGCCTGGTCACCATGGCCCGCCAGTTGAGGGATGCCGCCGGCAAGGTGCGGACGAGCGCCTCCCAGTTCGCTGCCATGACCGACAACATCAACCGGTGCAGCTCCGAACAGACCGGAGTGGCCAATGATTCCGTGCGTGTGGTGGGGGCGGTGACCGGTTCCATGGAAGCTGTCGCCACCGAGGCCGAGGACGCCAGCGGCCTGGCCGAAGCCAGCCAGACCCGCTCCCAGGCCACCGCCGACCATCTTGCCGGGATCATTCAGGACCTCTCCCTGGCCAGTTCGGCGGTGCGCGATGCGACCCAGACCACCAACGCCTTCATCGAAAGCGCCAAGTCCATCACCACCATGACCCAGGAGGTGAAGGACATCGCCGACCAAACCAATCTCCTGGCACTCAACGCCGCCATCGAGGCGGCCCGGGCCGGCGAGCATGGGCGAGGATTCGCCGTGGTAGCGGACGAAGTGCGCAAGCTAGCGGAAAAATCTGCGGCCACCGCCAACGAGATCGACAACGTCACCCGCGCCCTGGGCAACCAGTCGGATACCGTCGAGTCATCATTGCAGCATGGGCAGGATGCCCTTTCCACCATGCAGCAGCATCTCGATCAAGTCACCGATACGCTCACCGCCACCACAGGCGTGGTCTCCCAGACAGCCAGCAGCATGAAACGCATCCTTGGCACGGTACGGGAACAGCGGGATTCCACCGAGTCCGTCGGCGGCAACATCAAGCAGATCGCCAGCATGGCGGAATCCAACAGCCACGCAGTGCTCCAGGTGGCCGAGGAAGCGCGGCAGCTGGAAGCCCTGGCGGAAAGTCTGGAAAAGACAATCCAGCACTTCCGACTGAATTAAGCAGCCGTCCCAGAACTGGCGGGAGGCCGCCCGTTGTCGTCCAGGCCCAGCTTGCCCATCAGGCTTGGGTGGTCCAGGTGTAGCAGTTCCTCAATGGCCCGGTAATCATCAGGCAGTGCCAGGTCATCCCATCCATTGTCCGAATGCCTGGCCAGGTCACAGGCCAGCATCACATTGCGTATCCGCGGATTCTCGGACTGGGCAGGATCCATCAGCGTGGTGAGCAACTCGGGCAGGTGCCATTGCCTGACCAGGACCATCTGCAATTCGTCGAGCTTCATATTGAATACCGTCTGCTGGGCGATCGAAGAACGCAAGTGGCGGTCCTGGGCCTGGAGTTCCCTCACTTTCAAGGCCAGAGTAGGGGCAAAGCACCACATCAACATATCGCTGACATAGCGCAGCAGGGCCGCCACGGTGATTTCGTCCACATCCAGATCATGACGGATTACCGCCCACTCCCGAGCCCAGGCAGCGGCTCGGCGGGCGCGGGCGATCACCTTGAGCAGACCCAGCAGGGCCCGGGGATGGGCCTTGAGTCGATCCTCCACCAGGGGGAGATTCCGGAAATCCCGAAAAAACGGCTCCATGCCGATCATCATCAGCGCCCGCTCTATTGTGGTGATGTCGGTCAGTTGCCGACGTGCGCGATGTTGCTCGATATAGTTCAGTACCCGCAGCGTCAGCAAAGGGTCCCGCAGGATGATGGCTGCCAGGGTACGGGTATTGGCCGTATTCGCCCGCTCCCGTATCTGGTCCAGTTGCTGGAGGGAGTGCCGCAGCACGGGCAACTCGGCACTTTCGTAGAACAGGGACCAGGCCTCGATATCGGGAAAAGGGGACTCAAGCATTGACGAACATGTCTCGCAAAACACATCAGGCCGGATCAAGAAACCCGGAGTACAGTGACGTAAAGATTGGTGATATCGAGCAGACCGATCATCGGGATAAACTCCTTTACCGTCGATCCGGCACGCCTCCATTGGATGAAACCACAGCAGAACCTGGGCTGTCCAATCAACTATGACTACCTCAAGCGAACTGGAGTCTCACCATGAAAACGCCCAACAGCCTCATTTTCCTGCTCCTTTCCCTTGCCACTCCCGCGACCCTCGCGGGCGATGTCAGCGTCGACTTCCTGGCTCCGGAAAAATACCAGGATGTCGGCATCAACCAGCATGACATTGATCGCAATATCCGCACTCTGGAACAGCATCTGCAAAAGATGGGCAAGCAATACTTGCCAACGACCCAGACCCTGAAACTGGAAATCCTGGACATCGATCTGGCCGGCCGATACGAGCCCTGGCAACCACCTCCGCTCCACGACGTGCGCATCATGCGGTCAAGCGCCGCAACCTGGCCCCTGATCAAGCTGCGCTATACCCTCTCCGAGGGTTCCCGGGTTCTAAAACAGGGGGAGGAGTCCGTCACCGACGTGAACTACCTTGATCGGGTCAGTACATCCGACAGGTCCGATCCCCTGCATCACGAGAAGCAGATGCTGGAAGACTGGTTCAGACACAAGCTGTCGATGCCTGATAACTGAACAGAACCCGACTCAATCCGACGAATCAGTAGCCGATGCAGGCGGCCAGCGGAAACTACCGCATCGGTTCACGAACAGAAGCCTGTCCGCTCCGGAGGTTTCCCGCAGACGGGTACGCAGGGCTTTCTCGCCGAGGCTGGCGAAAGGCAGCCCCTCTTCCGCCAGGGGCCGCCCCCGCACCCGGGTATCTCCCACAACCTCGCCAACCTCGCAATGTACTGCTACTTCAGCACTCCGTCGTGTCTCCTCCAGCTCACTGCGGTGGACCAGGATTTCACCGCTTCGGGCATTCAGCGCCTGAAGAACGTCCTGATGGGCCTTGATCTGTCCCAACAGGGGCGCCATCCGATTGACCATGGCCTGCCAGGCGGCCTTCTGGGTGGCATCCATGATCACTGCGCCTTCCTTGACGGTCTGCCGCAGCTTAAGGAAACGCAACAGTTCGGATTCCTGCTGCAATTGCGCTAGGGCGGCCTCCGACTTCAGGCGTTTTTGGGTGATCTGATTTTCTTCCTCGTCGAGATCCGCCATTTCCTTGTCCCACGCGGCGCTGTCCGGCAGGAAGAGTGTGACAAGGGTATCCACGCCGTGGCGTTCTCCGGTCTGCCCCAAAGTCAGGACACGGCCAGCAATGGCGCAACCCTCGGCCCGCTCCACACGGACATCCTCACCCAGGATGTCGCAACCCACGCCATGGGCCAGGGTCACCCGATCGGCAATGATCAGACAACTTTCCGCATATTGGAGCTGCACCGAACCATGCCGAGCAACGATCACGGCCCGGGAAGCCCTTCCCTCCACGGTAACCGCGCCACCAAAATTGGTCACCGAGCCCCCCGCCAAGCAGGACTTGAGCAGCACTCGCCCGCCATCGGATGAAATATGGCCGAACACGTCTGCAAGAAAGCTCATGTCATGACCTTCCACCTGGCGTCGTTCCTGAACCTCGCCATGCTCCTCGAACTCCGCCCCAGACAATCGCAGATCCCCGGTGGTGCGCAGGCTCACACCGTGGCGATCAATGATCTTGTCCGATACCGAAAGCTGATTGGTTGCCGTATCGATGCTGAGAAAACCGGTCATCGCCGCTACGATGAACTCTCCCTCGCCGGTGCGATCTACCCGGGTGCCAGGCCCCGCCAGGGAATCCAGTTCGCAGTCCTGGGGCAGTGCAGCCTCCAGCCGGTCACCCCGCACATTCCATCCATCCCGCCCGAGCACCCGGGGCGTCTTTCGCAACAGACGGGTCTCCGCCGTCACCTGAGGGAACCGATTATGGAAGGCCCGCAAATCCACGCGGCCATCGGCCAGCCGGCGGGGAGAATCGTCTCGATAGAGGGCATCGCTCTGTTCGACGATGCTTGCATCCCGCCCATCGGTAGCCGGCTGCCATCGGGCGATATCCTGGCGCTCCGCCTTATCGCTGGAACAGGCGGCGGCAATCCTTGCCATGTCCAGACCAAAGCGCAGCCCTTTGCGCCACATGGCGGCGACAAACTCATCGGGCTTGGGCCAGGCGCGCTGGAGAAACCGGCGAGTTTCCTGCCGAGGCGGGGGCACTTCGCCATTCTCGTCGGGAGGATCCTGGACAGTGACGACTTCCGCCATTTCCAGACTCACCGGCTCGAAAATGTACTCGGCCCGGGCACCATCGGCGGACACCTTGACGCTGCGATAAAGGCTCTGGCGCTCTGGCAAAAATGCTTGCAACCCAGCCGCCACACGGACCAGGGGACGTTCCTTGTTCCCCCTGCTCTGCTGCAGAAGCAACGGAGACTCAGGGTCCGTCAACAACAACTGGAAAACACCATAATCCAGCCCTTCGAAACACTGATCGGCACCGAAAACCCGGTCAACAAACTGATGGAAACGCGCTCCCGAGTCCAGCAGGGAAAGATCCACGAACAGCCCCCCCTCCTGGCACAGAATGAAGTCCGGCAGCAGAACCTGGCCCTCGGCCAGGTCAGCCATGGTGCCCAACGACGGATTGGGGGAGGAATCAGTCATGGTGAATGGCGATCAAAACAGCAATATCAAGGGGAGCATCATAACTTTCGTAGTATCGAAAATGATAGTGAAATCCTTCCCATCCCCCTTGGATATCGATATCTATCCCATGGATTCAGAATTAAAGAAACCTGGGGTAAAAGCCCTCGGGAAAGGAGAAACGAAATTGAAGAAAAATCGAACGCCTAACCGGGGACCGAGGCGGAAAATCGGCTTCCATGCGCATTAAAGGGACTGTGACCGGAAAGGCACAACCGACCGGAGCAGATGGAGTTTTCCCGAATGCGGAGAGGCACATCTCTAATTGGGCGAGAAATGGGCGCGAAAAAAAACCGCCTGAGCGGCGGTTTACATAGGAATTACTGGTGGGCGCTGACGGGGTCGAACCGCCGACATCCTCCTTGTAAGGGAGGCGCTCTACCAACTGAGCTAAGCGCCCGCCGCATCCGGGAAGCGCCCCGGATTCGAGGGGGCAGAGTATACGGGAGTTGCCCCGGTTTTGACAGCCCCAAGACAGAAAAGGCGACAAGCCGGCGGACAGGGGCGGGGGCGGCTTCGGGTATTATTTGCGTTTTTCGCTGGGAGGCTTGTCCGGTACCGGGACGATGCCGCCCCAAGCAATCAGCCGCCTGTTATCTGGAGTCCCCATGACCTCTTCTATTTTCGCCGCGGTGGAGATGGCTCCCCGCGACCCCATCCTGGGCATCACTGAAGCCTTCAATGCCGACAGCCGCACCCACAAGGTGAACCTCGGTGTCGGCGTCTATTACGACGATAACGGCAAGCTGCCCCTGCTGGCCGCCGTCAAGGCCGCCGAAAAGGCTCGCCTCGACGCCATGCCGGCCCGGGGCTACCAGCCCATCGAGGGCCTGGCCGCTTACAACCAGGCGGTGCAGAACCTGGTGTTCGGCAAGGACTCCCCCCTGCTGGCCAACGGCCAGGTGATCACCATCGAAGCCCTGGGCGGCACCGGCGCCCTCAAGATCGGCGCCGACTACCTGAAGCGTCTGGTGCCTGGAGCCAAGGTTTACATCAGCGACCCGAGCTGGGAAAACCACCGGGCCTTGTTCGAGTCCGCCGGATTCGAAGTGGGCACTTACGCCTACTACGACGCTGCCACCCGGGGTGTCAATTTCGCGGCCATGAAGGCATCCCTCAACGCCATGGCTCCCAACGCCGTCGTGGTGCTCCATGCCTGTTGCCACAACCCCACCGGCGCCGATCTGACCGACGCCCAATGGCAGGAAGTGGTCCAGATCATCAAGGCCAAGAACCTGATCGCCTTCATCGACATGGCCTACCAGGGCTTTGCCGAAGGCATCGACGCCGACGCGGTGGCCTTGAAGCTGTTCGCCGCCTCCGGCCTGCAATACTTCGTCTCCAGTTCCTTCTCCAAGTCCTTCTCCCTCTACGGCGAGCGGGTCGGCGCCCTGTCCATCGTCACCGCCAGCAAGGAGGAATCAGCCCGGGTGCTGTCCCAGGTGAAGCGGGTGGTGCGCACCAACTACTCCAATCCGCCCACCCATGGCGGTGCCATCGTCGCCGCTGTACTCTCCAGTCCGGAACTGCGCCAGCAATGGGAAGACGAGCTGGCCGGGATGCGGGAACGCATCCGCGCCATGCGCATCGCCCTGGTGGAAAAGTTGAAGGCCCATGGCCACGACTTCGCTTTCGTTGCCCAACAACGGGGCATGTTCTCCTACACCGGGCTCACCGCCCAGCAGGTGGAACGGCTCAAGGACGAGTTCGGCATCTATGCCGTATCCACCGGCCGCATCTGTCTGGCGGCCCTCAACACCCGCAACATCGATCATGTGGCCGATGCCATTGCCCAGGTACTGAAGGCCTGACCAGGCGATCGAGGGTACCCGGCAACGGGTATCCTCGATCTGGCCGAAAGGCGTATGCCCGGATGCAATATCTGTAATGGTTCCGTAATACGACTGAAAGACAATCATGGCCTCGAATCGCTCCCACGCCGAAAAGCGTAAGTCCATGGTGTCAGCCCAGGCCCCCCTCGCCTTCTTTCCCTCGGAACATTTCCTCAATCGCGAACTGTCGCTGCTGGCCTTCAACCGGCGCGTCCTGAACCAGGCGGCCGACAAGCGTGTGCCACTGCTGGAACGGCTGCGCTTCCTCTGCATCGTTTCCAGCAACCTGGACGAATTCTTCGAAATCCGGGTCGCCGGCATCAAGGAGCAGATTAAGCTCAACAGCCGCATTCCCGGCCTAGACGGCCTGCCCCCCCTGGAGGTATTCCGTCGTATCTCCTTGCAGGCCCAGGCCCTGGTCTCCGAGCAGTACGCCCTGCTCAATGAATCCATCCTGCCGGCCCTGCAACGGGAAGGCATCGTATTCCTGCGCCGCCGGGACTGGACCGCTGCCCAGCGGGCCTGGATACGAAACTACTTCCTGAAGGAAGTGATGCCGGTGCTGACCCCCATCGGCCTCGATCCGGCCCATCCCTTTCCCCGGGTACTGAACAAGAGCTTGAACTTCGCCGTGGAACTGGAAGGCCGCGACGACTTCGGCCGCAACGGTGGCGCCGCCATCGTCCAGGCACCTCGTGCCCTGCCCCGGGTGATTCAGTTGCCCGCGGACCTGGTGGAGGTAGACTACGGTTTCGTCTTCCTCTCCTCCATCATGCACGAGCATGTGAACGAGCTGTTCGCCGGCATGAACGTGCTGGGTTGCCATCAGTTCCGGGTCACCCGCAACTCCGACCTGTTCGTGGACGACGAGGAGGTGAAGAACCTGCGCACCGCCCTCCAGGGCGAACTGCCCCAGCGCCACTTCGGCGATTCGGTGCGCCTGGAAGTGGCTGAAGACTGCCCAGAGATACTGTCCGATTTCCTGCTGGCCCAATTCGCATTGAGCCGGGACGACCTCTACCGGGTGCCGGGTATCGTCAATCTGGTGCGCCTGATGTCCATCCCGGACCGGGTCAATGAGCCACGTCTCAAGTTCAAGCCCTTCCAGCCCAGCCTGCCCAAGTCATTGACCAAGCGCTTCGACATCTTCGCCAGCATCCGCAAGCAAGACATCCTGCTGCATCATCCCTTCCAGTCCTTCACCCCGGTGGTGCAACTGCTGGAGCAGGCAGCGGAAGACCCGGACGTGGTGGCGATCAAGATGACTGTCTATCGCACCGGTACGGATTCCGTGTTGATGGAACATCTGGTCAAGGCCGCCGAGAAGGGCAAGGAAGTCAGCGTGGTGGTGGAACTGATGGCCCGCTTCGACGAGGAGGCCAACCTGGACATCGCCGGCCGCCTGGAGGAAGTGGGCGCCCACGTGGTCTATGGCGTCTTCGGCTACAAGACCCACGCCAAGATGCTGATGGTGCTGCGCCGGGAAGACGGCAAGTATCGGCGCTACGTGCATCTGGGCACCGGCAACTATCACCCCCGCACCACCCGTATCTATACCGACTTCGGCCTGATGACCTGCAATCCGGAGATCGGCGAGGACGTCAATGAGCTGTTCAAGCAGCTCACCGGCATGGGCAAGACCGCGCCTCTGCGCCACCTCTGGCAGGCCCCCTTCACCCTCCATGCCAACATCCTGGCGGCGATACGCAACGAAACCACCATTGCCAAGGCCGGGCGCCCGGCCAAGGTGATCGCCAAGATGAACGCCCTGGTGGATTCGGAAGTCATCGAGGCCCTTTACGATGCCTCCAAGGCCGGCGTCCAGGTGGACCTGATCGTGCGCGGCGTCTGCGCCCTGCGCCCCGGCGTCAAGGGCATGTCGGAGCACATCCGGGTACGCTCGGTGATCGGTCGCTTCCTCGAACATCACCGGATTTTCTATTTCTTCGCCGATGGCGCGGAAACCCTTTACCTGTCCAGCGCCGACTGGATGGAGCGGAATTTCGTGCGCCGCATCGAAACAGCCTTCCCGGTACTTGACACCAAGCTCAAGCGCCGCGTCATCAAGGAAGGCCTGCAACCCTACCTGGACGACAACAGCCAGGCCTGGACCATGGATGGCAACGGCAACTACCACCTCAAGTTGGCGCGCCGCAACCGGGTATCGGCTCAGGAAACCCTGCTGGCGGAGCTGACCAGCGAATAGTCAGAGGGGCGGTTCTCCCCGGGACGAAACACCCACTCCGGAACCGCCGTTCTCCAGGGGACGCCCTGCACCCTCCCCCTGCTCCGCCGCCAGGGCCTTGTTGATTTCGACGAACTCTCCGCCCAGGATGCCGTGGGTGGCGAAATGCAAATAGCGGGCAGCTTTCAGATCCAGGGACTTGACGGTGTGCTCCTGGGCCTTTTCCCGCAGATAGATTTCGCTGTGGCCGCTCACCACGGCGGCGATTTCCCGGGCCTCATCCGCCGTTTCCGGCAGCCGGGGAATGGACATGCCGGGGTCGTCTCAGAAAACGGAATTTAAAGTACGCTAAGTATTGGAGGCTGCGCCTTGTACTTGCGCCCACTCAGCAACTCCCTCCCGTAATTGCAAAGCGGTATAGCCCTGTTCTTGTAGAAGCCGCACGGCATCCGCTGATATGAGGCAGTACTGAATCGCGCTGCTGGCTGGGCACGTCACCATAGCGCTGACTGGCATTGAATTCCTGCACTTCCTGTCTGGACTGATTCTGTTGGGCGTGGGTTGGAATTTCTTGTTCATCGGTGGTACGACCTTGCTGACGAAGCCTACCGCCCGAGTGAGCCAAGACGCAGGCTGCCCATGACTTCCTGATGTTTGGCTCGGCCAGCCTTGCGTCGTTCTCGGCGGGTGGCTTACTCAATGCGTGGGGGTGGCAGTCTGTCAACCTGACGGTGTTGCCGTTCCTCGGAGCTGCATTGATCGCTGCTGTCGGCCTTGGGGCGTTACGTTGGAGAACTCGGCTGACCTCGTCAGGAAATGTGTCGGCTTGAGCTATAGCCTTAACTGACATCGCCTCCCAAGGCTTGATACAAAGCAACACTATCGACCAAACGTTGTGCCTGGGCCGCAACCATATTGATCCGGATTTGCTGTGCCTGTTGCTGCGCGATGAGCAGTTGCAGATAGCTGGCCGCGCCCAACTGGTATTGCCGCTCGACCGACTGCAAGGAGGCCTGTGCAGCCGTATCAGCGGCAGCAAGGGCAGTCAAGGTCTGTGCATCGCTTTCCACCGCGCGCAGGGTATCGGCGACGTTACGTAAAGACTCCAATACGACACTCTGGTAATTGGCTGCTGCGGCATCAAAAGCGGCGAGCGCTGCCCTTTTTTCAGCGGATAGCCCTGGATTAAAAAGAGGCTGGGTGAGCTGCGCAACCAGGCCCCACACCGCCGAGCCACTACCGAACAGGGCACCGGTAGTCAGCGCTTGAGAGCCAAGGTTGGCGCTCAGGTTGATCTGTGGGTAGAGCTTGGAGACTGCCATGCCATAATCTGCATTGGCCGCATGCAACAGCGCCTCTGACGCCTGGATATCCGGTCGGCGGCGCACCAGTTCTGAGGGCACGACGAGCGGCATCTCGACGGGCAGAGTGAAATCGGCCAGAGTGAAGGCCGGGATGCCACCCGTGCCTGGGGCACGGCCGGCCAGCACCGCCAGTAGATGTTCGGTTTGTTGCAGTTGTTTACGCAGCGCAGGCAGTTCTGCCCGCGTTTGCTCCGCCTGAGCTTGTAGGCTCAACGCTTCATCAGGTGAGGCCTGACCGATACGCACGCGTTCATGGGCTAGGCGCAGTTGCTCATCCTGCACGCGCAAAATGGCAGTAGTGGCTTCTAGTTGCGCGGCGAGACGTGCTCGGGTAATGGCTGCGGTTGCCATGTTGCCGGCAAGGGCCAAGCGCGCAGCATTCAGTTCGAAGCGACGGTAGTCGGCGCGAGCAGCCAAGGCTTCGAGTGCGCGCCGGTTGCCGCCAGCCAGATCGAGGTTGTAATGCACGCCAACGCTGGCGTTGTAGAGGCTGAATTGACGTGTATCTCCGCTCAACCCTTGGCTACTGGGACTCATTTGCTGGCGCTGAGATCCCAGTGCGACATCTACCTGTGGATATTGCGTCGAGCCCGCCTGTGCGGCAAGAAGCTCCTGCGCCTGTCGAAAATTGGCGCTGATGCTCGCCAGCGTCGGGCTGACATGGAAAGCTTCGTTGATCAGTCCGTCGAGTGCGGATGAACCCAAGCCTTGCCACCATTGCGTTTTGATCGGAAGCCCTTCGACTAGACGTTGTGTTTCGCCGAACTGCGTGGGAGCAGACGCGCTTCTATCAGCCACCGGTGTTGCAGTGTAGCGAACCACATCGGGTGCAGTGGGATGCTGAAAATCAGGGCCGGCGGCGCAGCCGGCCAGACCGGCGGTGACCAGACCAGCTACCAGGTAAGTTGCCGCAAGCCGTCTTTCGAGGCTGATGGGGCGCTGGCATGCTTTAGCGTGCTCCATAAAAATGCTCCACGAAAGGTTTACGGAAAGCTTGGTGGCAGCCCAAGCAGCTTTCCTGCACGTGGGCGAATGATTGGATCACCGCCTTGCCGTCGCTGCTCGCAGCAGCCAGCTTCATGGCCAGCGCCGCCTCGTGAGTCTGCGCGTCAAAGTTTCTGAACTTGGTCGCATCAGCGCCGAGGTAAGCAAGGATGCGCATTTTTTCAGTAAGCGGTGGCTCGGGGTGTGCAGAAACTTTGGGGGCAAGCTGAACGACCTGAACCCATTCCTCCTGCGAAATCGCACCGGTAATAGCCTGCATGTTGCGCCCGAGTTCCTGCATGATCTTGCGTAGCGCCAGTGGCTCAACCTGGGTAGCGTCACCAGCCCAAGCTGGCAACTGAAAACCCCATAAAAGCAGGCAGGCCGTAACGGTCAGGGTGACAGTTCCAGAGGCGTGGCTGTGTTTGCGGTGGGTCATGAAAATCTCCTGGAATTCAATCGTTCTCTCATTCGAACCCCCGTCCTTCGCCGGCTTCCTCATGGGTCACGCCATCGCGGATGTGGTAGATGCGCTTGAAGGTGGGGATGATCTTTTCGTCATGGGTGACGACGATGATGGCGGTCTCGAACTTCCGGGCCATGTTGTTGAGGATGCGAATCACAGCCATGGCACGCTCGGAATCCAGCGGCGCAGTGGGTTCATCGGCCAGGATCACCGGCGGGCGATTGACCAATCCGCGCGCTATGGCAACCCGTTGCTGCTCGCCACCGGAGAGTTGCGAGGGCATGGCGCGCGCCCGGTGTTGCACATCGAGCGCCGTGAGCAGTTCCAGTGCCTTCGCGCGCGACTCTCCATTGGCGACGCCTGCGAGCATCGGCAGTAGCGCCACGTTGTCGGTGACATCGAGAAACGGAATCAGGTATGGCGCCTGGAATACGAAACCAATCTTGTCGCGCCGCAAGGCACGCAGATCACGGACTCTCCAGCCATCGTCATAGATCACTTCATCGCCCAGCGTCATGCGACCGGCAGTCGGATCAATCACCGCGCCCAGGCATTTGAGCAGAGTGCTCTTACCCGAGCCGGAAGGGCCGATCAGGCCCACCACCTCACCCGGCGCCACCTGCATGTCCACGCCTTTCAAGGCATCGACCGCGGTATCGCCCTCGCCATAACGTTTTCTCAAACCTTCGATGCGAATGCCTTTGCCACTCATCTCAACCTCCAATGGCTTCGGCCGGATCGACCTTGAGCGCCATGCGAATGGCGACGATGCTGGCCAGCACGCAGATTGCGAGCACGGCGAAAAAACCGGCGATGGAATCCAGCGGCATCAGCAGTACGTACTTGGGAAACAGGGGCGCTGAGAAAGTGGCTGTGATCTTGCCGACCACGAAACCAATCACGCCCAGGGCGAGCGCCTGCTGCATGATCATCGCGGCGATGGTTCGGTTGCGTGTGCCGATGAGCTTCAACACCGCGATCTCGCGGATTTTATCCATGGTCAGCGAATAGATGATGAAAGCAACGATGGCCGCACTAACGATGGCCAGAATCACTAGAAACATGCCGATCTGCTTGGCCGACGTGGCAATCAACTTACCGACGAGGATGTCTTCCATCTGTGCCCGTGTGTAGACCGTCAAACGCTTCCAGCGCTGGATGGATTCGGCAACCTCGTCCGGCGCATGACCAGGTTTCAGTGTGACCAGTACGGCATTGACGAACGCGTTGGTGCTCTGTGAAGCAATCACAGCATCCAGCAAACCTGGAACACCGGGTCGATTGAAAGCGGGGTTGGCTTCGGTGCGGCGCCGGCTTTGCCAAATGGCGTCGTTGTCCTTGAGGAACTGAGCCTCCTGGGCATCCTTGAGTGGAATGAATACCATCGGGTCGCCGCTGGACGACACCATGCGCCGTGTCAGCCCAACGACGGTGTAATGATTTCGGCGAATGGCAAGACGATCTCCCAATCTGAAGCCGGTGGCGATGTCGGCCACCGCCTCGTAGTGACCGCGCGTGATCTGGCGTCCAGTGACGAGATAAGGAGGCCATCCGGGTGTAGCCCCCAACGCACCGGGCGCGATGCCGACCACCATGGTGCGTACATCACTCTCGCCCTTGCGTACCTGCATGGTCAGGTAGGTCACGTTCGCTGCCTGGGAGATTCCCGGCATGGCGAGAATGGCGCGATACACGTCATCGTTGAGGCTGGACGACTCCGCATAAGGACCCAAAGTATCCTTTTGCACCACCCAAAGGTCGGCGCCACTGTTGTCGAGCAGCGCCTTGCCGTCGTCCACCATGCCCCGGTACACCCCGGCCATGACCAGGGTGACGCCGATCAGCAGACCCAGCCCGATGCCGGTGAAGACGAACTTTCCCCAGGCATGGAGAATGTCGCGCCCGGCCAGGCTGATCATCGTGGCACTCCCTGGATGCGGTCGACCACATGGATGCGGCTGCGCGCCGTCAGTGCCTTTTCGCTATAGGTCACAACCTGGTCCCCATGCTTGAGCCCTTCGCGCACCTGCACGTAACCATTGAGGTCGGAAGCGCCGAACTTGACCGGGGAGAAACGCAGATCACCATCCACGATTTGCCAGACACCGACCTTGTCGCCCTCGCGCCGGACGGCAGCGTTGGGGATCAGTGGAACGGCCGGGAGCGCCGGCAAGTCAACCGTGACTTCGGCCAGCTCACCCACCGGCGGCAAAGGTTCTGGTTTGTTGTCGAATGTTACCTTGGCCAGCGTTTCCTCGGTTACCGCGTCGGCCTTGGGTTCCACCCGCAGCACGCGACCTTTCAACGTCTGGCCGCCACGCGAACGCAGGACGATACGAGCCGGCAGCCCCCCAGCCAGCCCCGATGCGCTGATCTGGTCGAAGCGCACGTTAACCCACAGGCTCTTGGGGTCGATCACTTCCACCACGGCCTGGCCTGCGACGATGGTCGTGCCGGGATCGGCATTGCGCACGGCAACTACGCCATCGACCGGCGCGATCAAACGCAGGTTGCTCCGTTGTGCGACGAGTCCTTCGCGGTCGGAGCGTGTCCGGGCAATATCTTCCCGAGCAGCGGATAGTGCGGCATCGGCGATCTGCAGTTCCTGCCGCTTGGTGGTGACGATTTCCTCGCTGGTCGAGCGCACCGCAAACAATTGCTCGTAGCGGCGCGCCTGGGTTTGCGCGTAGGCTTGCCGGGCTTCTGCCTCGCGCAAAGCCGCTTCCGCACGCTTGAATGCCGACTCCTGTGAGCGCACCCGATCATCGAGGTCGACCGGCTCCATCTCGCCGAGCACCTGTCCGGCCTTGACCTGGTCGCCTACATGCACCTCCAAGCGTTTGACACGCCCTGCAAACGTCGGCCCGATCTTGTAGGTGTAGCGAGCCTCCACCGTGCCGATGCCGAACAGCGCCGGCGTGATAGCCCGTGATTCCACGCTTGCCACCATCACAGCAACCGGGGCGAGCGGCCCTGATCGCAGACCGACATAAATAAAAAGCACCAGCAAAGGAATGATGACGGCAAGCAGCGCCAGGGTGCGGCCTTGCAGGGGTAACTTTTTCATTGCACACTCCTTATGCCACGCCGATAAATTGCAAAGACGCGCGGCGCATCGTGGTGCATACGTCCCACATCACCCGCCAACAGAGATTGCATGACCAAGCCCTGGATCGTGCCAATGAACAGCGTTGCCGCCGCCTCGTTGTCAAGCGAGAGAGACAACTCGCCGCTGGCCTTGCCTTTCTCGATGAGACGATGCAAACGTTCGCCGTAGCGCTGAATCAAGGTTTGCACCATGCGCTTGGCTGGTGTCGATTCGGCACGCTGAAGCTCACCAAACATCATTCTTGGCACACCTGGGTGCTCAGCAACGAATTCGATATGGCTCATGAACATCGCCTCCATGGCTGCCAAGGGCGACTCGATTCCTTGTGCGGATCGATCGATTCTGGCTAATAGGCGCTCTGCTACCCACTCCATGACCGCCTGCCAAATGGCTTCCTTGTTCGGGAAGTGTCGAAACAGAGCACCCTGGGTCAAGTTCATGTGTTTAGCGATAGCCGCAGTGGTGATCTCGCTTGGGTTTTGTGAACCGGCAAGCGCCACGACGGATTCGACAGTTACGGCACGACGTTCATCGGCCGGCAAATGTTTTGGATGGGTGTCCATGAGCACTCCTGAAAGATAGTAACCAATTACTATCATATCACGAGAGCAAGAGGCAACTCAAACAAGAGATAAGTCAAAACCCGACGTGCTCGTCAATATCTAACGTCTGCAATGGACTTAGCGTGTTTAAATTTCCGTTTTCTGAGACATTCCCCGGTCCAGATCACCGGCCTGGCTGGCCGCACCGATCTGCTCCCCCAGCTCACGAAACTCCCTGCCCATGCCCTTGCCCATCTGACCCCAGACAGGATGAGCCAGCATCAGGCCGATAAAGAGGGACCCCATCCATCTCATGGCGGGGTAGCGGCACGACATGCTTACCCCCGCCGCACCGAAACCACCCCGGGCACTTCCCCCAACAGGGTGAAAAGCCGTGGCAGACGGCCGGCGCCGGTCAGCTCCACGGTGAAGGCCATGCGCGCCGTACCGCTCTTGGAGAGGGTCTTCACCGCCGTGACATTGACCTTCTCCTTGGACAGCACGTCGGAAATATCCCGCAACAGGCCCTGGCGGTCGCTGGCCTCCACCAGCAGGTCCACCGCGTAAAGGGCGCCCTCCTGGGCCACGCCCCACTCGGCGCTGATCACCCGCTCCGGATTGCGCACCACCATATTGCGGAAATTGATGCAATCCACCCGATGGATGGACACTCCCTTGCCCCGGGTGACGAAGCCCTGGATCGCATCCGGCGGCACCGGCTTGCAGCAACGCCCCAACTGGGTCAGCAGCTTGTCCACGCCGACGATCAGCACCTTGGAATCGGTGGCCCGGCTGCGCCGGGTGACGATCTCCGGCTCCGGCGCGACATCGGCCACATCGCCGCGCAGGGCAGTCTGGATCGCCCGGGGCCCCAGCTCATTGTGGGCCGCCGCCAGGAACATCGCTTCCATGTCGCGGAAGCCCAGCTTGTGGGCCAGTTCTTCCAGATTGGCCTGGCTCTGGCCTTCCCGCTGCAATTCCCGAGTGACGAAACTGCGCCCCTGGGCCAGCAGCTCGGCCTCGTCCTGGGAGGCGAACCACTGCTTGACCTTGCGCCGGGCGCCAGGGGTGGCCAGATAAGCCTGGTTGGGATTGAGCCAGTCCCGGGAGGGACCGCCGCTCTTGGCGGCGACGATCTCCACCCGCTGACCGTTCTTCAGGGGCGTGTTGAGGGGCAACAACTGGCCGTCCACCCGGGCGCCCCGGCAGCGATGGCCCAGATCGGTGTGGAGCCGGTAGGCGAAGTCCAGGGGCGTGGCCCCTCGGGGCAGATCGATCACCCGGCCCTGGGGGGTCAGCACGTAGAGGGTATCGTCCAGGGCTGCCCGCTTGAACTGCTCCAGCCACTGACTGGAATCGGTAACCTCGTCGCGCCAGGTGAGCAACTGGCGCAACAGGGAGATCTTGTCGTCGTAATCCGAATCGGCCCTGGCCGAGGTGCCGGATTCCTTGTAGCGCCAGTGAGCCGCCACTCCCAGCTCGGCGTGCTGGTGCATCTCCCGGGTGCGGATCTGCACCTCCACCGCCCGGCCATCCTCCGCTTCCACCGCCGTGTGCAGGGAACGGTAGTTGTTGCCCTTGGGATGGGAGATATAGTCGTCGAACTCACCGTGGATCGGCTGCCAGAGCTGATGCACCAGGCCCAGGGCGGTATAGCAGTCGCGCACCTCGGCCACGATGATGCGCAGTGCCCGCACATCATAAACCTGGGAAAAGTCCAGGTTCTTGGCCCGCATCTTGTTCCAGATGCTGTAGATGTGCTTGGGCCGGCCATAGACCTCGGCCTCGATGCCCAGGGTCGTCAACTCGGCCTTGAGCCGGTCCACGGCGGACTCGATGAAGTTCTCCCGCTCCACCCGCCGCTCTTCCAGCATCTTGGCGATGCGCTTGTAGGTGGCGGGCTCGGTGAAACGGAAGGACAAATCCTCCAGCTCCCACTTGAACTGCCAGACGCCGAGCCGGTTGGCCAGGGGCGCATAGATGTCCAGGCTCTCCCGGGCGATGTCGGCCCTGTCCTCCGTTTCATGGTCCGTCAGCCAGCGCAGGGTCTGGGTGCGGGAAGCCAGGCGCAGCAGCACCACCCGGATGTCCTCCACCATGGCCAGCAGCATCTTGCGCAGAATCTCGGTCTGGGCCTGGACCTCGCTCCCGGACTTGCTGCGGATCAGCAGACGCAGGGGGGCCAGGCGATGCAGCCCCTTGACCAGACGGATGGACTCGGCGCCGAAACGGGGCGACAGTGATTCCTCGTAATCCGGCAAATCATCCGGCATATCGAAGAGCAGGGCCGCCAGGCGAGTATCCAGATCCAGATCCAGGCTGGCCAGGATCACCGCCATGGAAACCGCATGGGAAAAGGCCGCCTCCCCGGTACCCAGCAGACGCTCCCCATAGGTCTCCCGGGCGAAGTCGAAGGCCTGCCGCAGTCGAGCCGACTCCGCCTCCCTCAGGCCGGTGGAGGCCAGGGCAAAAATTTCGTCATCGGAGTGCTGATCGGAAAAAGAATGGACGACGGCAACCATGGCTCGCTATTCAACTATTTGTAGGGGAAATATTGATCATGCACTCCCGCTCCAGAACCCGACAGATCAGGCCATGCAAGCGATCATGCGGGAACAGTGTCCCACCAGGACTCCATCGCAGAAGTGGGATTTTACGAGACTGCCTCAATTCCCGGCCCAGGAGGAGGCGAAATCGTACGCTTGCACGCAGGGTAGTCAACCGAAGCCCACCTTTGCAGATCGAGGGGCACAGCTCCTGGCATGGCGCCACGCCTTCCAAAGGCAAACATGAACAGGGGCCTCCCCACAGGCACGGTTTTCCCCTATCGTTCCATCCGGCCTGATCAACATGAGGGTGGCGCCGCCCATGACTGGAGCACGAAAATGAAAAACCTTCCCCAGATCCCGCAGGATTTCCAGGACAAGACGGTGCTGATCACCGGTGCCGGCAGCGGTATCGGCCAGGCCGCAGCCACCTTGTTCGCCCGGCGTGGCGCCCGGGTGGCGGTGGTGGACATCCAGACCGAGGGTGGCCGGGAGACAGTGGCGCGCATCCGCGCCGAGGGCGGCACAGCGGAGTTTTTTGAGGCCGACTTGTCCCGGGAGGAGCAGGTGGAGAGCGTCGTGGCCCGGACTGTCGCCGTTTTCGGCGGCCTTCACTGTGCCTTCAACAATGCCGGCATCAGCCCCCGCCCCGGTCCCTTCCACGAACTGGCCTTGACCGAGTGGGAGCGGGTCATCGCGGTGAACCTGACCTCGGTCTTCCTCTGCATGAAGCACGAGATTCGCCACATGCTCGGTGCCGGGGGCGGGTCCATCGTCAACACCGCCTCCGGCGCGGGCTTCGTCCCGGCGCCCTTCCTGCCCCATTACACCGCGTCCAAACACGGGGTTCTCGGGCTGACCAAGGTCGCGGCGAAGGAATACGCGCGCCACCACATCCGCGTCAATGCCGTCTGTCCCGGCGTCACGGCGACGCCCATGATGGAGGCGACCCTGGCCCAGCGACCCGACATGAAGGAGATGCTGGCGGGAACAGTGCCCATGGGGCGCATGGGCGAACCAGCGGAAATCGCCGAAGCCGTCCTCTGGCTCTGCTCCGATGCCGCCTCCTTCGTTTCCGGAGAGTCCATGGCGGTGGACGGCGCCAGCGTATGCCGTTGAATCTTACTTAGTCGGCTGGACCTGTCCCGAGAGGGCCTCAGTCTCCATGGCGCACCAGGCCCGATACACCTTGAGGGCTGCATGGGCATCGTCGGCCGCGTAGGCGATCTGACTGTCCGTTAAGCGGGAATTGGCCCAATTGGTGGTGGAAATCTTCTTGGACTTTTGCAGTCGCTTCCCCAAAAACCTGGCCACGGCGGCTTTTGCCCCCACCTGATTGGGTTTCCCGTCCCGCAGGGCCAGTGCGAGATCGAGGATACCCACGGCATGGATGCCGAACTTGGCCCGGAGCCGCTTCACATCGTCCCCCAGGCCGAAGCCCACTTTCAGGATCTGGGCTGATTCCATGACCATCTTTACCGCCGACATGTCGGGCAGGTGCTTCACCGGGAAAAGATAAACCCTGTCCCTCGTCGCCAACTGGATCAGATGGGGACCATCGGAGACCTCCCCCTTCATGAAGGTCGGTTTCGATTCGGTATCGAATCCAAGCACATCGGCGGTCATCAGATCCCCCAGGGCAACACGGGCGTCTTCAGCAGACCGGACAATGAGTATCTGCTCCAGGGAAATACCTTTGTAGGATGGAAGCGGCTGGTCAGGCAGGTGGGTCATGGGCGGGGAATCGTATCGTCGGAAAGGGAGGACGCTTCAGCCCGCCAGCCAGATCAGGCTGGCCATGCGGCCGGTGACGCCATCGCGGCGAAAGGAATAAAAGTGCCGGGAATCGCTGTGAGTGCAGAGATCACCCCCCCCCACCCAGACCACGTCCAGAGGCGCCAGACGCTGCCGGGCCAGGGCGTAGAGGTCGCACAGCCACTTGCCATCCCCGGCGGGCCGAAAGGCGCTGGCCGCCACGGGATCATGGGCCAGGAAGGCCGCCCTCACCTCCTCCCCCACCTCGAAGGCGGCAGGACCGATGGCCGGCCCCAGCCAGGCCAGCATGTCCGCCCCGGGCCGACCCAGGGCAGCCACGGTGCTTTCGATCACCCCGGCCAGGAGGCCGCGCCAGCCGGCATGGGCCACCCCCACCACGGTGCCGGCTCGGTCGCAGAGCAGCAGCGGCAGGCAGTCGGCGGTGAGCACGGCGCAAACCAGACCGGGACGATCGGTCACGGCGGCGTCGGCCTCTGCTCCGGGCTGCGCTTCCTCGGCGCGAATGCAGCGGGTGCCATGAACCTGGGCCAGCCAGCGTGGAGTAGCGGGCAGATCGGGCAGCAGGCGGTGCAGGCGCTCGCGGTTGGCGGCCACGGCCAGCGGATCGTCGCCCACGTGGTTTCCGAGATTGAGGCTGTCATAGGGCGACCTACTCACACCGCCCATGCGGGTGGTGACGGCGGCCCGCACCCGGGCCGGTGCCGGCCAGTCGGGGAGCAGGACGAAGTTGCCCCGGCTCATGGCGTCCGGCTGCGCAGCTCGGCCAGCAATTGGGCGAAATCCGCTGGCGGCGGGCTTTCCCAGTGCATGGTCTCGCCATTTTCGGGATGGATCAGGCCCAGGCGCCAGGCATGGAGAGCCTGACGGGGAAAGGCATCGAGCAGGGCATCGCCGGTCCGGCGGCGGCCATAGGTCTCGTCCCCCACCAGGGGATGGCCCAGGGAGGCCATATGCACCCGGATCTGATGGGTACGGCCGGTATCCAGGCGGCATTCCACCAGGGTGGCCCGGGGGAAGCGCTCCAGCACCTGGTAATGGGTGCGGGCCTCGCGTCCGCCGGCCACCACGGCCATCTTGACGCGCTGGCTGGGATGGCGGCCGATGGGTGCATCCACCGTGCCGTCCCGGGCCAGCAGCCCCTGAACCAGAGCCAGGTAGTGGCGCTTGACGCTGCGGGCCTGGAGCTGGCGCACCAGATCGGTCTGGGCAGCCAGGGTCTTGGCTACCACCATCAGGCCGCTGGTGTCCTTGTCCAGGCGATGGACGATGCCGGCCCGGGGCAGTTGCTCCAGTTCGGGAGCATGGTGCAGCAGGGCGTTGAGCAGGGTGCCGGACCAGTTGCCGCTGCCCGGATGCACCACCAGGCCCACGGGCTTGTCTATCACCAGAATGGCCTCATCCTCATGGATCACGGGCAGGTCCATGGCCTCGGCGACATGGGCGGCCAGGAGCGGTTCCGGGGTCGGGTCCAATTCCACGCTCTCGCCGCCCCAGGCCTTGGCCTTGGGGTCTTCGGCCGGTGCACCGGCCACCCGCACCCGCCCCGCCTTCATCCAGGCCTGGAGCCGGCTGCGCGAGAAATCCGGGAAGAGCTGGGCCAGGGCCGCGTCCAGGCGCAGCCCGGCGCATTCCCGGGGAATGGTGCCGCGGCGGAGAGCGGCGGGGCTTGGGCTATAATCGCCCGCGTTCGTTTCCAAGGCCTTCATCATGCGTAGTTTAGCGGTTCTCGTAGCACTGCTTTCCCTCCTGCTTGCGGGCTGCGGTCTGTTCCCCGACAAACCGGAGGAGCCCGAGGCCAACTGGTCCGCCGCCAAGCTCTATACGGAAGCCCGGGACGCCATGTCCGAGGGCATCTACGACCGGGCGATCAAGCTCTTCGAAAAGCTGGAGTCCCGCTATCCCTACGGCCGCTACGCCCAACAGGCCCAACTGGAAGTCGCCTACGCCTATTACAAGAATTACGAGCCGGCCTCTTCCATCTCGGCCTGCGACCGCTTCATCCGCCTCCACCCCAACCATCCCAATGTGGACTACGCCTACTACCTGAAGGGTCTGGTGAACTTCAACGATGATCTGGGCATCTTCGGCAACCTGAGCAACCAGGACCAGTCGGAGCGGGACCCCAAGGCGGCCCGGGAAGCCTTCACCACTTTCCGGGAGCTGGTGAACAAGTTTCCGGAAAGCAAGTACGCCGTGGATTCCGCCAAGCGTATGGCTTACCTGCTCAACACCCTGGCCTCCCACGAAGTCCATGTGGCCCGTTACTACCTGAAGCGTGGGGCCTACGTGGCTGCCGCCAACCGGGCTCAGGAAACCCTGCGTACCTATCCCGACGCACCCGCCAACGAGGAAGCCCTGTTCGTCATGATCAAGGCTTACGACGGCATGGGCATGAACGATCTGCGTGACGATGCCAACCGGGTAATGCGCAAGAACTTCCCCAAGAGCAAGTACTTCTCGAACGCGAACGAGGGCGAGGCCTGGTGGAAGTTCTGGTAGGTCCGCCCACGATCAACCAAGAGCCCCCCATGGACGCCTATCCGGCCGATATCTACACCGAGCCCCGGGACGTTGATCCCGATACCCTGAACAATCTCGGTCCCCTGACGGGGATGGCCGGCATCTGGCAGGGAACCCGGGGCCTGGACGTCAAGCCTAAGGCCGAGGGACCGAAACAACAGGCCTATGTGGAACGCATCGAGCTGCAACCGATCGATCCCCAGACCAACGGCCCCCAGCTTTTCTACGGCCTGCGCTACCACACCCACGTCACCAAGCCCGACCAGGTCAAGACCTACCATGACCAGGTGGGTTATTGGCTGTGGGAGCCCGCCACCGGCACGGTGATCCACACCCTGACCATCCCCCGCGCCCAGGTGGTGATGGCGGGGGGCAAAGCGGCGGCCGATGCCACCCGCTTCGAACTGGTGGCGCGAGAGGAAGACGACAGCTTCGGCATCCGCTCCGCGCCCTTCCTGCAACACGCCTTTCGCACCGTGGAGTTCCGCATCCAGGTCAGCATCAACCCGGACGGCACCTGGTCCTACGAGGAAGACACGGTGCTCAAAATACACGGCCAGGACGAGCTGTTCCATCACACCGACCGCAACACCCTGACCCGGATCGGCGATCCCGTTCCAAATCCCCTAGCGCGCAGGTAGGTCAGTGGGAAAGCGGCGGACGGCGCCAGCCGCAACCCCTCGGTGCCGCTACGGAGTGCCCCGTAATATCGAGCAGAGCAAGCCGATGGGCAGCCCCGCCCCAGGGCTGGGATGGGGGGGGCGTTCAATTGGCCTTTGCGCATTTCACGGGGGTGGCGCTAGCGACCATCCGCGTTAGGGTGTGCCCCCTCCAGTGGCACTAGGGGCGTGGTCCGGTCCCAGTGGATCACGGCATCGAACTGCCGGGACAGGCGGACATGGTAGTAGTGCATGGCCCGCTCGTCGCCGGGCAGGTAGTTCACCCCCACGGCCCGGTCCAGGCGCTTTTTCCCAAAGGCGGCGGCCAGGGCCGGATGGCCGGCAAACACCATCAGCAAGGCCGGCTGGCGGGCCTGATGCAGCAGGGCCGACCAGCTTCCGCGCCGTGCCGGCCGCAGATTCTTGACCCGGTCCCGGCCACCCCATTCCGAGGAAGCCCGCACCTGTCCATGGTAGGTGGTCAGCCCCACCAGGAACACCTTGTCCCCATGGCGTTCCCGCATCAATTGCCCCAGACTCAATTCGCCGGTGACGGCCTGGTCCGTGGCCCGTGCATCGCCCTGGTGGGTATTGTGGGCCCACACCACCAGCCGTGCCTCCCTCCCCAGGCGGGCACCCAGCCAGGTTCTCAGGCGATCCAGGGTATCGGCCAGATGGGTTTCCCGCAGATTCCATGACCCCACCCAGTTCTGGTGCACGGCCCGGTAATAGGCCTCGCCGCTGGCCACGGTATGGGCGCTCTGCCAAGCGGCGAACAGCGCCTCGTCGGCGATCTCCACACCATTGACCCGCAGTTGCATCCAGGCCAGTTGCCGCCGGACGCCGGCGCCGCAGCCGGCCTGGTGGTGCAGCACCACCGCCAGTCCGTACTCCTGGGGCTCGTCCAGATAGGAGGAGAAGCAGCGATAGTCCTCCCGGGCCGTCGCGGCCTCGGCGGGAGATATGGCATCCAGATAAGCGGCCACCGCGCCGGCGGACTCGGGCACGCTGTACAGGTCCATGCCGAAGACCCGCAGCGGCGAATCCGGCCTGGTTTCGTTGTAGACCCGCAGCCAGCGGGCGAAATCCAGCACCTCTTGATTGCGCCAGGGCCAGCGGGGATAGCGCGCAAAACCGGCAAGGGCTTCCTCGGCGCTCCCCAACCCACCGGCGATGTAGGCATCTAGCCGGCGCACCGGTTCCCAGGGCGCTTCCAGCACTACCCCGTCGAAGCCCTTTTCCTCGATCAGGCGCCGGGTGATGCGAGCACGCTCCCGGTAGAACTCCCGGCTGCCATGGGTGGCCTCTCCCAGCAGAACGATGGAGACATCGCCCATGGCATTGAGCAGTTCGTCATAATCAAGGGTCCCCCCTGTCAATGGACGGGCCACCGAAATCTGCAAGGAGAGAGTTCTTTCGACCGAGGGCGGCGCCGCCGACACTCCCAGCGCCCAGACCATCAACAGTGGAATCGAGATCCGGATCATGGCTCTCCCTTGCCCAAGAAACAATGATGGACTCCATGGAGTATGGCCGCAACTCACTTACCTTCCTGAGTCTCCCGCAACCAGTCTGAAGGACTGCTGCCGACCTCTCTGGCGAAGGCCCGGGAAAAGGCGGGCTGGCTGTTGTAGCCCACCTCCCCGGCCACCAGCGCAACCGGGCGCCCCTTGCGCAACAGACGCATTGCCATGGCGATGCGTATCTGGGTAAGGAAATCCGCCGGCGTATCGCCGAGGACCCGACCGAACTCCCGGATAAAACCGTTGCGCGATTGATGGGTCCGGGTCGCCATGTGGTCCACCGTCCAGGGCTGCCGGGGATCGTTCAACAGATCGACCAGCAGCCTGGACAGGCGCGGATGGGCAAGACCGGCCAGGACGCCCTGTTGCACAAAGTTCTGCGCAATGGCGAAACGGACGATCTGGATCACCAGAATGTCACATAACCGATCCAGCATCGCCCGCCTCCCCGGCATGTCTTCCATCGCTTCAGCGAACAGGGAGACCAGTGTGGTGTCGATGCGCCGCATCGCCGCGAAGGGTATGACCACCACGGCGGGGAAGGACTGGGTGATCGGATTTTCCCTGCCGGCCTCGTAGCTCACGCGGGCGCACAGCACGTCGGCGGCGACGGATTCATCGATATCCAGGCGGTGATCGATCGGACGGGGATAGAAGAGCAGCGTCGGCTCCCGCACATGGATGTCGGGGTGCCCCACCTGCACCGCGCGTATCTCCCCGGATCGAATGACATGAAGATGGCCGACACCATCGCCGGCGCCAAAATCATGCAGACCGCACAAAGGACCGGCGTAGTAGGTGTTCGTGCGCAGGCCAATGTGATCCAGCAGTTGGGAAATGCCGTCCGACGTCACGGGGAAAAGGTCCGAATGGTTATGAACTGTGGGCAGATGATAACCAGTAGGTTGCCATGCGGCTCTAATCTTGCGTTGTGGCGCGCTGCATGATCCTTGCCTTTCACCCGTTACAAATGGAGAACACCATGACGCAACACTTCACCGCCAGCACCCTCCGCGGACTTACCCTGGACTCGGCCGGTCCCGCCCAGAAGGAAGCGCTGGAGGCGGCGCGGAAGCAGGTCGGGTTCATACCCAACATGTACGCCAACATGGCCAACGTGCCCGGCGTGCTGACCACCTACCTGCACGGCTATGCCGCCTTTCGCCAGCACTCCGGCCTGACGCCGGCCGAACAGGAGGTGGTCTTCCTGGCCATCAGCCAGCAGAATGGCTGCCACTACTGCATGGCAGCCCACAGCATGATCGCGGACAAGGTGTCGGGCGTTCCCGTTCCGGTATTGGCGGCGATCCGCGCCGACGAGCCGATCCCGGACAGGAGGCTGCAGGCGCTCTACCGCTTTGCCCGTGAACTGGTGAAAACGGCAGGCAAGCCCAGCCAGGCGACAGCCGACGCCTTTCTCGCCGCCGGCTATAGCGAGACGGCCGCCCTGAACATCATTCTCGCAGCGGCCGTGAAGACCCTTTCCAACTACACCAACCACATGTTCGCCACCGAAGTCGACGCGCAATTCGCTGGCTACAGGCTATCGTGAAAGCCGATACCTCCATGCCCCTTGCTCTCCCCCGCGAGTTGGGGCGCCCGCTTTCATCACCCCCGCCGGGAAGAAAGCCGACCATGCCATGAACCCGCTCCAGGACCTGCTCAAGAGTCTTTACATCATGGCCTCGCTGGTCGAGGCCCGTGATCCCTACACCGGAGGCCACCTCTGGCGCGTCTCCCAGTATTCGCGGCTGTTGGCCGAGGATGCAGGCCTGTCTTCCCAGGACATTGCCCGCATCACCCTGGGCGGTTTCCTGCACGACCTGGGCAAGATCGGGGTGCCGGACGCCATCCTCAACAAGCCCGACCGGTTGACCGATGACGAATACGCCATCATCAAGACCCACCCGGAAGTCGGCGAACGCCTGCTTTCCGGCCACCCCCTGGCGGATCTCGCCCGGGCTGCCGTCCTTTCCCACCACGAGACCCCGGACGGCAGAGGCTATCCCCGTCGGCTGGCGGGCGGCGACATTCCAACCGATGCCCGCATCGTCGGCATCGCCGACGCCTTCGACGCCATGACCAGCACCCGGCCCTATCGACACGGCATGCCCATTGCCAAGGCCCTCGCCATCATCGACGAGAACCTGGGCAGCCAGTTCGACCGGGACCTCGGCCAGCGCTTCCTCCGGCTCGGCCAAGGCGGGGCGCTGGACCATGTCGCCGGCCATAGCGATACCGGCATTCCTGTCCAGGAATGCCCCATGTGCGGCCCGACCATCGTCGTCCGTCGCGATCAGAAAACCGGGACCCTGGTTTATTGCCGCCACTGCGGGGGGGAGTCCAGGGTCCTGCGCGAGGACGGCGCCATTCGCCTGGCCCCCACCGGTGGCCGCGGCTCCGCCGAGGCGCTCCAGCCCGAGGCGGACACCGGACTGATCGATGGGCTCGTCGCCGAATCGGCACGGGTGCTTGGTCTGCACCGGATGGCGTCCTACTCTCGATGAGCGACGCCCTGATCGAACTGCTGGGGAGCTTTCGCGGCGACCTGCTGCGATTCGCCCGCCTCCAGCTTCGGGACGAGGCCGCCGCCGAGGATGCGGTGCAGGAAGCCCTGCTCTCCGCCATCGAGGGCGCCGACAGGTTTTCCGGCCGGTCCCAGGTCAAGACCTGGGTTTTTTCCATCCTCAGAAACAAGATCATCGACATGATTCGGCGGCGTGCCCGCGAACCCAATGCCGGCGGCTTAAACCAGGAGATTCCCGGCGATGCCTTCGATGCCCTGTTCGATGCGCAAGGCCACTGGCAGCCAGCCGAAAGGCCAACGGACTGGGGCGATCCCGAACAGTCCCTGGAGGACGCCCAGTTCTGGCAGGTCTTCGATGCCTGTCTGCACCGGCTGCCGGAAAACACCGCCCGCGTCTTCATGATGCGGGAACTGCTGGGATTCGAGACCCATGAAATTTGCAAGGAACTGACGATGACTTCGTCCAGTTGCTGGGTCGTGCTGCACCGTGCCCGCATGGCCCTGCGGATTTGCCTGGACAACCGATGGTTCCAAGGAAAGAAATGACATGTTGACTTGCAAGCAAGCCACCGCAGCGATGTCCCAGGCCCAGGATCGCAAGCTCGGTCTCAGGGAGCGCATGAACCTGGGCATGCACCTGCTCATGTGCCGGGGATGCCGTGCCTTCAACCGTCAACTGGCGTTCCTGCGCCGGGCCGGCCATCGCCTGGCGGGAAATGACGGGGAACCACCGAAATAATCCGTAAGGAATTCGCCGGACGTCCGACTAATGCATGAATCCATCACCGAGAGGCTCATCATGAAAAAGTTGATCATCATTTCCCTGTGCTCCCTCTTCGCCGGAACGGCCCTCGCCGCGGGCAATCCCTGCGGCAAGGAGCAGTTGACGGACTCACCGACCGCCATGATCACCCGTCCCGCCAACTACAAGCCGGCGGTCGGAGACGCCGGGCTGGGCAAAAAATTATGGATGGACACGAAGCTGTCCACCAACGGCATGTCCTGCAACGCTTGCCACGCCAACCACGGGGCTTTCCAGGCCAGCTTCGCCAAACCCTATCCCCATAAGGTACAGATGGCGCAGGACCGCCTCGGCCTCAAGCTTGTCCACCTGGACGAGATGATCCAGGGCTGCATGGTGATGCCCATGGCCGCCAAACCGCTGCCCTGGGACTCGAAGGAACTGGCGGCCCTGGTGGCCTACACCCAGACCTTGCAGAAGACATTCCGGCCTGGCACGGCCATGCCAGGCAATCCCTGCGCGATGAAACCGGCCAATCCCTGTGAAATGAAGGCCGCTAATCCCTGCGCCAGGAAGTAAGCCTCCCTGCGCACGATCCGGGGGCAGCGGAAAATGCCGAAGCGGCCATGGGTGCTGTTCGCCGTAATGCTTTGGCTGCTGGCTGGCTGCTCCAGAAACGACACCCCCGGACCACCCCCCTCTTCCCCCCAGGCGATGCCTGCCGAGGACGTGGCCGGATTTCTCAAGCGCCACTGGCAAAGGCCGCCTGTCCCCCAGGGCGCCGCACCTACCGCTTTCACGCCCCTGGAGGCCTCCCTGGCCCCCTCCGCCTGCGGAAACTGCCATACGCAACAATACGCGGACTGGCGCACCACTCTGCACAGTCAGGCCATGAGTCCGGGCCTGATCGGCCAGTTGCGGAACATGGGGCCAAAGGCCAGCGACGAACATGAGACCTGTCTCCAATGTCACGCGCCGCTGGCGGAACAGGCCCTGCATCTGGCCGACAGCCTGGCCGCTCGTCCCCGCCCTCCTCCGGCTCGGGCCGACGGGATAAGCCATGAGGACGGCCTGGCCTGCGCCGGTTGCCACGTGCGCCGGCACGAGCGATTCGGCCCGCCGCGCCGGGATGGAAGCCCGCCGACTCCCGCCCCCCCCTTGCCCCACGGCGGCTGGCAGGTAAGAAACACGTTCTCCGATTCGCGCTTCTGCGCTTCCTGCCATCAGTTCGAGGCCGATGGGCCAAGTCTCAACGGCAAGCCCCTGGAAAACACCTTTGCCGAATGGCAAGCGAGCCGCCATGCCCGGGAAGGCCGTCAGTGCCAAACCTGCCACATGCCGGATCGGCGCCACCTGTGGCGCGGCATCCACGACCCCGACATGGTGCGCTCGGGTATCGACATTCAAACCTCGGCCGCCACGATCAGGAACGACAAAATTTCCCTTGAAATCGCCATTGCCAACACCAACGTCGGGCACGCCTTTCCAAGCTACGTGACGCCCCATGTGATCGTCGAGATCGCCCAGCAGGACAGGCAGGGCCAGTTCATCCCTGCAACGGTGGCGCAGCACCTCATTGCCCGGGACATCAGCCTTGACCTGAGTACCGAGCGAGCCGACACACGCCTCATGCCGGACGAGGTACGACGTTACGTTTATCGAAGGGCACGGCATCCCGGGGCAGTCGCGATCGCCACCCGCATCATGGTGGAGCCGGATGCCTTCTATGTGAATTTCTACCGGGCCACCCTCAAGGACCCGACGTTCCACAAGGGCCGAACCGCGTTGCAAGAGGCCCTGAAACGGGCAGAGGCATCTCCTTACGAGCTGTACCGGCAGCAACAGACGCTACCGTTTCGCGCCCCGAAATCTGCAAAATAATGCGGGGCAGCGACTCGCATGCTAACTATCGCACCGATCCAACCAGTGCAGCAGGGTTGCGAACAGCGTCCCGGGAATGAAAGGCTTGATCAGGACATCATTCATACCGGATTCGAGGCACTGGGCCCGGTCCTCGGCGAAGGCGTTGGCGGTCAGGGCGATGATAGGAGTCTCCCGGTATCCGGGAAGCTGGCGTATTTGTCGCGTCGCGTCGAGCCCGTTCAGCCGGGGCATCTGCATGTCCATGAAAATGGCCATATAGGGGGTCTGGCGCGCCAGGGCGACAGCGGCCGCACCATCTTCCGCCGTATCGACCGCCAGACCGACACCCTCCAGCAGCGCCTGGGTGATTTCCTGGTTGATGGGCTCGTCGTCGGCGATCAGGATGCGGCAGCCCCTATGGTGTTGCCGGATCAGCTTTTCGACATCGTCATTGCTGACCCTCACATCTACGGAGACCCCATCGCCCTTCCTCAGCCGCGCGGTAAACCAGAAAGTGCTGCCCACGCCGGGCAGGCTCTCGACACCGGTTTCGCCCCCCATCAGTTCAGCCAGGCGCCGGGTGATCGCCAGTCCCAGGCCGGTGCCGCCGTATCTGCGCGTGGTCGAATTATCGGCCTGTTCGAAGGCGCCGAAGAGCCTGGGCAGCACTTCGGGCGGGATGCCGATGCCAGTATCGGTGACCTCGAAGCGTACCAATACCGAATCGGCTGTTTCCTCCTGAGTAAGGCAGCGCAATGTCACCACGCCCTGTTCGGTGAACTTGACGGCATTGGTGACGTAGTTGAGCAGCGCCTGTTGCAGCCGGGTGGAGTCGCCCAGCAGATTGTGAGGCAATGGCCGGTACTCGATCAGCAAGGAAATGCCCTTGGCGCTGGCGCGCTCGCCCAGGATCGATGTCACATTCGTCAGCAGGCTGCTGATCACCACCGGCGCCTCCTCCAGTTCGAACTTTCCAGCCTCAATCTTGGAGATGTCGAGTATGTCGTCGATGACGGCCAGCAGGTGCCGAGCGGCGGCGTCGATCTTTTCGAGGCGGTCGGACTGAAGCGCGGTCATGCCATCTCGCCGCAGCAGGTTGGCCATACCAATGATGCCGCTCAGGGGGGTGCGGATTTCATGGCTCATATTGGCCAGGAAGGTGCTCTTGGCCAGATTGGCGGCTTCCGCCTGACGTTTTGCACGGGTAAGCGACTGGTTCGCAGCTTCCAGATCGGCGGTGCGCGCCAGGACCCGCTGCTCAAGATCGGCATTGAGCTTTCTGATCTCGGTCTCGGCCTCTTTGCGCTCGGTAATGTCCATGCCGAAACCGATATAGCCCAGGAACTCGCCGCCACTGCCATAGCGCGGACTACCCTCGTCGCTGATCCAGCGATACTCGCCATCGGCGCGCCGTAACCGATAGTCGAGGCGGAATGTCCTGCGCTGATCAAACGCCTCGACGTAGTCATGGAAACACTGCTCGGCATCTTCCGGATGCACGCCCTGCAACCATCCATGGCCGCACTCCTGCTCCAGGGAGCGGCCGGTGGATCGCAGCCACGGTTCGTTGAAGTAGTTGCACAGCTTGTCTGGTTCCGAGGTCCAGATCAGCGTGGATCCGCCATTGGCGAGGGTGCGGAAATGCACCTCGCTCTCCCGCAAAGCCTTCTCGGCCCGGTATTGCTCCGTGACATCGCTGAACACCAGCACCACCCCGACGATCCTGTTGTCGCTGTCGAGGATGGGGGCCGCGCTGTCGGCGATCTGGTACTCCAGACCGTCCCGGGCCAGCAGCACCGTGTGATTGGCCAGGGCAACCACATGCCCCTGGGCGATCACCCGTTGCACCGGATCGGCCGTCGGCTCGCGGCTCGCGGCGTTGATGATGCGGAACACCTCGGCCAGGGGCCGGGTGCGGGCTTCGGCCAGGGACCAGCCGGTAAGGCGCTCAGCCGTGGGATTCATCCGGGTCACCCGGCCGACAGGGTCCGTGGCAATGACGCCGTCGCCGATGGAGTACAGAGTAATGGCGAGACTTTCCTCGCTTTCCTGCACACGCCGGTTGAACTCGTCAAGACGGCCCCCTATGGTTTGGGCCACCCGAGCCACCACCGAAACCGTCACCGTGGCCACAACCATGACCAGCACCGCCAGGAACACGACATCATTGACCGGCACCAGGACCTGCACCACCTGGGACAGAATGCTCTGGAGCAGGACCGCAACCACGGTAAGAGGAAGGAATACACGGGACAAACGGGCTGCCGTGGAGTCCTCCATGACCAGACGCGTCGGGAAACTCTGCGGACCGGCTGCCGCCACCAGGGAAATACCGAGCGACAGGAAAGCAAATGCCGTCGTTGCCGCCATTGGCACCACAGCGCCACCGTACAGCAGGGGCCTGCCATACAAATAGGCCAGCAGTACCGTCGCCCCGACCAGGGCCGTCAGAACACCCAGGCTGGCGGCGCCGCTGCAGCGGCGCTGTGGGCCAGGAGAAGGGCGCGCCTCCAGCAACAGCAGGGTGCCCAATCCCGCGATGATGAAGCTGGCGCCCGTGAGAGGCGACATCCGTCCAATGGGAAATGCGCCCAGGGTCCCCGCATCGGGAATGAACCAGCTTTCCAGCTCCAGTCCCAGCCAGGGCTGGAAGGCCTCCAGCAGCCCGCAAATCGTGGTGAGCAGCACCAGCACGATCAGCGCCATTCTGCCCCGGCCGGGTAAATACTTTCCGGCATGGCAGAACACGGCCCCGCTGAGGATCAGCAGGCAGCCGGCGGTACTGGGCGCCATGGGAATGTAGTCGGGCCGGATACTGCCCAGTGCCCGCAATCCCGGCACATAGGCAAGCAGGCCGGCCATGGCAACGAAGGCCACCGCCGCGGAGCTCTGCACCGCCGTAGTGCCAAAGCGGAATGACTCCGTACCATCCGGCTCTCCGGGCGGTGCCGAAGCAGCTTTGACTTGTTCTCGTTTTCCGACCGTCATCGTGTGTCCTGCCTGTCGAGAACCGCAAGAATTCTGGAGAAATATACTTAAGACATGTAGCGGCGTATAGCGCCTTGACTCACACCCCATTACCGAATGCGGCGGAATCCTCAACCCAGGGCGATCAGTGCCCTGGCCTGCCCGATGCAGGCCTGCCGCACCACGGGATCGAGGGTAATCCCCCCGGCAATCAGAGGTAGTCGGAAGTAGAATTTTCTCGAAAGGGGAAGTTCTGCATGAAGAAGTCGAAATTCACGGACAGCCAGATCATGGAGGCGCTCAAGCGGGCGGAATCAGGGCTGGCGGTGCCGGAGATATGTCGGGAGCTGGGCATCAGTTCGGCGACGTTCTACAAGTGGCGGGCGAAGTACGGCGGGATGGATACGTCGATGATCGCGCGCATGAAGGAGTTGGAACTGGAGAACGCCCGACCAAAGCAGATCTATCCCCGCAAACACCTCGGGCATGTCCGCCATGTCCATGCAGTGGGCCGCACCAGATGCTCAAGCCCCAGGGCCTGCACACGCCGAACCAGGCTGTTCAGATATTTCTCCGACGTATCGACCGCATGCACCAATGTCTGGAGTTGCCTCACCAAGGCCAGGGTCTGAGGTCCAGTCCCGCTCCCTGCATCGACAATGACATCAAAGGAATTCCTTGGAATCGTGGCCAGCACATGCAGCGTGTCGGCATCACTTCCCGGGCCAAGTTTTTCCATCTTTCAACGTAGAGAAAAGAGATGCTGAAGCGCTCCCATGATCCATAAGGCCCCGGAACCACAGGGGCACAAAGACCATAAGAAGATGGGGCTTACCTGCCTGTGCTCAACTGTGCCAGCGTGGCCCGCACTTTTCGCTTTCCCATCTTCCTGAGGGCGGCGATCTTCGCAATCTGTTCCTGGCTGGGATGAGTGGAATCGGCTTCCCAGTTGTATATCGTCTGCGTGGAAACCTGGAGAATCGAGGCCAATACCGAGGCGGTGAGATCAAGACGTTCCCGCATTTTCTTCAGACCGGCGCCGCTGAAGCGCAGCTTCCGGGAAGGCGCGCCATCGGCCAGAGGCTTCTCGGCCTTGGGCAGCAGCTTGGTCAGCCGGGCAAGTTGCTGCTCCAGGACTCCAATGCGACGCTTCAATGCCGCTATTTCCGAACGGTAACGGCCGGAAGCCTTTTTAAGGCCCTCGGTCTCGTTGCGCAATTCCTTGCGTGCCTGCCGGGCGATTTCTTCCTTGAGGACAGTCGCGATACTTGACATAGGGATTACTCATGGGGATGACCAGCCGTGATCCTCTGGGATACGGCTGAGACTCACCCGACAACCGGTCGATTGCCGGGTGGATGGGGAACATTACTTCTTCTTTGCAGCCTTTTTGCCAGAAACGGCAGCCTTGAAGGTTGCGCCGGCGGTAAAGCGCGGAACGGTGGTGGCGGCAATCTTGATTTCCTTGCCGGTCTGAGGATTCCGGCCGGTACGCGCTGCACGCTTGGCGGACTTGAAGGTGCCAAAGCCCACCAGGGTGACGGAATCACCCTTGGAGACCGCTTTCACAATAGTCCCCAGGGTGGCGGCAAGCGCACGCTCGGCATCCGCCTTGGTGATCTCTGCGGTTTTGGCGACAGCTTCGATGAGTTCAGACTTATTCATGGTGAATGACCTTTCATGTGGATGAAAAAATTGGACTGCCAACGCTTCGACGGCCGAAAGCTTTTTCTCTTTCGGCAGCCGCTTAATCGCCCCCTCGGCCTTCAAGGCATCTGACCGCGAGCCGACGAGAGCGGATGCTAGCAAGCGGAACGGCTTGTGGGAACGGGTATAACGTGCCCCCCGTCCGGACAGGTGGTTCTGGAATCGCCGCACCACGTCGGTGGTGATGCCGGCATAGTATGAACCATCAACACATTCAATCAGATAAAGATGCCAAGCCACGACAATTCAGTCTTGTCCGAAAACGGGTGTCCAGTCTGCCATATCCAGCAGGGTGGGCGTCAGGTCGGTAAGCTTTCGGCATCCTATCAGTGCCAGCGTAGAAGCTGGCGAGTAGCGTGGACAAGGTCGCTTTCCTTTACAGTCGGACGTGGATTGCGCTGGTAAACCTTCAATGGCTCTATTCGCTTTTCGCAATAAAATAGTGTTTCCTTAGCCCGTACTACTTGAATGCCGAAGGTAGTTGCGTCGGAGAGGCATGATCCTTGCTATCCACGTATCGCTTCTTGTTGACGGCAGGCCGTGGGCTTTTGAGGTCTGATTATGCATCGACCGCAATCAGTACATCGCTTTGGGATTCGGCAATCACATGCTGCGAAACACTACCGAGCAGCAACTCTTCTGTAACGCTTGTTCCATGCTTTCCCATCACGATGAGGTCGCAGTCCTGTTCCTGTTCCTGCGCGATCACTTGCTGTGAAGGATCGCCGTACAGGACCAGTGGCGTGTAATCGCCGATTTCAAGTCCGGCTATACAAGCAAGATAGTGCATACGTTTCATGGCCTCATTACGAGCCGCCACTCTGTAACGTGCAATCACATCTTCTTCGACGCCGGCGAAGAAAAGTTTTGATTCGAAGGGAACTTCGAAGGCGTGAAGCAAGACGATATCTGCATCGGGGGCGACCAAGCGGCCAAGACGGATCGATTTTTCAGATACAGGAGAAAAATCGACGGGAATCAGCAATCGGCGGTAGGGTGCGTAGGGTGGCTGCTTGACAATTAATATGGGATGTCTAGTGGTCTTGCGCAGCAGTCGCGATGCTGTGGATCCCAGCAGCAAATGACGCAAGTAGTCCTCGCCGCGCACGCCGAGGATCAGCAAATCCGCCTCCAAGGCATCGGCGTTGGCGGCAATCGAGGCCAGTGGCGCGCCGGAGACGATCAGCGCGTTGGCGGTTACACCTTGATTGTGGGCGGGATCAGTCAGTGAGGTTGACAGCAATTTCCGTGCGTTATTTTCGAGTTTATGCTTCACCTCGGCGGTGTCGTCTCCGATCAGTTCGCGCAGGGCGTCGATTGCATCGAGTTCGATCGCATGCATGACATTGTAAGAAGCTCCGGTAGTGGCGGCGATTCGGAAACCTCGGTCGACTGCATGACGCGACGGGGCCGAAAGATCGGTCGCGGCCAAAAGCTGCTTCAGTTTGATCATGTTCAAATTCCTCCCGCTTGCATGCTGCTATCGTTTTACAGAAAAGTTTGACAATACGACAAATGGGCCATGCATAAAGATACACGGAGATACCCGTCTGATGACTGAAAACCAGATTATTGGTTCCCGGCAAGAGTACTGGCACAGCCTGGCTCATGAAGATGTCTTGCGGGCGCTGCGAACCGAACCGGGTGGCCTGGCAGACTCCGAGGTACGCGTGCGAATGGCGCAGTACGGGCCGAATCGGCTGACGCCGCCCAAGTGTCGTAGCCCATTGCAACGTCTGCTGATGCAATTCCACAACATATTGCTCTATGTGATGCTGGGGGCCGCCGCCATTACGGCCTTTCTCCACCATTGGGTCGATACGGGTGTATTGCTTGCCGCAGTGGTGATCAACGCCATCATCGGATTCATTCAGGAAGGCAAGGCCGAGGCCGCGCTCGATGCCATACGGGCGATGCTGTCTCCGCATGCTACGGTGATTCGTGCCGGCAGCCGGCGCGAAATCGATGCCACCGACCTGGTGCCTGGCGACTTGGTATTCCTCGTCTCGGGCGACCGTGTTCCGGCAGACCTGCGTCTGGTTTCGGTCAAGGATTTGCGCGTTGAAGAGGCTGCATTGACCGGCGAGTCGATGCCGGTGGAGAAGAGCATCGACACCGTCAGCGCCGATGCCCCGCTGGGCGACCGTTACGATATGGCCTATTCGGGCACCCTGGTGGTCTATGGTCAGGCCACAGGCGTTGTGGTTGCGACTGGAGCCGCGACCGAGTTGGGCAAAATCAATGAAATGCTCACCGGCATCCAGAGCCTGACGACGCCGTTGCTGCGCCAGATCGACCGCTTCGGCCGCGTCTTGGCGCTGGCCATTCTGGGGATGTCCGCGGCTACCTTCGTACTGGGTACGATGTGGCGCGACCATGAGCCCGCTGAAATGTTCATGATGGTCGTGGCACTGGCGGCCTCGGCGATTCCTGAGGGATTGCCTGCGATCATGACGGTGACCCTGGCGCTGGGCGTGCAGCGCATGGCACGCCGCCGCGCGATCATCCGCCACCTGCCCGCCGTCGAAGCGCTCGGATCGGTGACGGTAATCTGCTCGGACAAGACCGGTACGCTGACCCGGAATGAGATGACCGTGCAGCGCGTGGTCTGCGGCGGGCATGTATTCGATGTCGGCGGAGTCGGTTACGCTCCGGTAGGTGATTTCAGTATCGACGGCCGCATCATCGATACCGAACACTACCCGGCGCTGGCCATGGCAATCCGTGCAGGCGTGCTCTGCAACGACGCTCGCCTGCGCCAGGAAGACAACAGCTGGCACGTGGAAGGTGATCCCACCGAGGGCGCCCTGCTCGTGTTGGGTGGCAAGACCAGGTTCTGGCAGCATGCCGGCGAGACTGCATGGCCGCGACTCGATTCCATTCCATTCGAGTCGCAGCATCGCTTCATGGCCACACATCACCGCGATAGCGACGGTGACTCCTGGTTTTTCGTCAAGGGTGCCCCCGAGCGAATTCTCGATATGTGCAGCTTCCAATTGAGCCGCGATGGCGAGCATCCGGTCGATGTCGATACCTGGCGGCGCATGGCAACTGACACGGCAGCACAAGGTTTGCGTCTGCTCGCGCTGGCTTGCAAGCGAGCAACGCCGGAGGGCGAGCGTTTGAGCCTTTCCGACCTGGAAGATGGATACACGCTGCTGGCACTGGTCGGCATCATCGACCTGCCGCGCAAGGAGGCCATCCGTGCCGTAGCTGAATGCCATCATGCCGGCATCCGCGTCAAGATGATTACCGGCGACCACGCAGAAACTGCGCGTGCAATCGGCGCCCAGCTCGCCATCGGCGTCGGCAAGCCAGCCATAACCGGGGCTGAAGTCGCATTGATGGACGATGCGGCCCTGCGGCGCGTGGCGATGGAAGTCGATGTCTTTGCCCGTGCCAGCCCGGAACACAAACTGCGTCTGGTGCAGGCCCTGCAGGCACACGGACAGGTAGTGGCCATGACCGGCGACGGAGTGAATGATGCCCCGGCGCTCAAGTGCGCCGATGTCGGTGTGGCAATGGGCATGAAGGGCACCGAAGCAGCCAAAGAAGCCGCCGACATGGTGCTGGCCGACGACAACTTTGCCACCATCGCATCCGCCGTGCGTGAAGGTCGGGCGGTCTATGACAATTTGAAGAAGTTCATTCTCTTCATGTTGCCGACCAACGGCGGCGAGGCTCTGGTGGTGATCGCCGCCATCCTGTTCGAGCTGGCCCTGCCGCTCACCCCGGCGCAGGTGTTGTGGATCAACATGGTCACCTCCAGTACGCTGGGCCTGGCCCTGGCTTTCGAACCCGCGGAGCACGGCATCATGAACCGACGCCCCCGCCCGCCGGGCGAAGCGTTGTTGTCCGGCTTCTTCGTCTGGCGAGTGCTGATGGTTTCCGTCCTAATGATGACCGGTGCGCTGGGCCTGTTCCTGTGGGAACTGGAAATCGGCACCAGCATCGAAACGGCACGAACCATGGCAGTCAATGCGGTGGTCGTGGCGGAGATGTTTTACTTGGTCAATAGCCGCTATATTCTTGCGTCTGTAGTGAACCTGGAAGGACTGACCGGGAACCGCTACATATTGCTTGCGATAGCGGCCTGTATCCCGCTGCAACTCGCCTACACCCACACCCCGATGATGCAATCCATCTTTGATTCCACCGACCTGTCGCTGCTCGAATGGGCCAAGGTTCTAGGTGCCGGGCTATTGGTATTCTGCGTTGCTGAACTGGAAAAGTTTGTGATTCGTCAGACCCGATTGGCTTCGCGTCTGGCTCCACATGAGCAATGATTCCGACCCAAGAGGATAGACCCGTGAGTCCAAGCCCCGCCTGTTGCTGGCCACCGATTAGTCCGCCCTCGCCTATTCCCGGCTACGCAGCATGGCCGCGCGCATCAGCAGTGTCGTGGTAACCGGGGCCGTGATCAGGATGAACAGGGTGATGAGCAACTCGTGGACTACCAGTCGCTGCGCCAGCGCTGTAGACGTGAGCATTGAGGCGAGCAGCACGCAGCCGGCGCCGAGCGTGCCGCCCATCGTTGGCGCGTGGATGCGGGCGAAGAAGGAATCCAGGCGCAACAGCCCGAGCGAGCCGACGAGTGTCAGCAGGCCGCCGCAGATCAGCAGCAGGGCGGCAGGCAGCGCGGCCCAGAGGGGAACGTCGGCGGCAGTCATACGCCCCCTTCCCCCCTTCCCCCTTCCGGAAGAAGGGGGTGACGAAGGTTCGCCGCGGTGCGGCTCCGTGTCATGGACTGCGCCGTTCTTGGGACGGCCCGGCGAACGGCGCTCATGGCTCGATCACCTCGCCACGCAGCAGGAACTTGGCCATCGCCGTCGAGCCAACGCAGCCGAACAGGGCGATCAGCAGCGCGATGTCGAAGTAAATCGCGGCGCCGAAACCGATGCCCAGCATCAGGATGGTCAGCATGCCGTTGATGTAGAGCGTGTCGAGCGCGAGGATGCGGTCCTGGGCGGCGGGGCCGCGCAGCAGGCGGATCAGGGCACAGAGCATCGCCAGGGCGAAGCAGGCGAGCGCGAAATTCACGGCGAAAGGCAGGATGGCATTCATGCGAAGATCTCCATCAGGGGGCGTTCGTAGCGGTGTTTGATGGTGCGGACCCAAGCCTCCTCGTCCTGCAGGTCGAGGACGTGCAGGGTCAGCACGTTGGTCACCGGATCGAGGCCGGACCACACCGTGCCGGGCGTGCCGGTAACGATGATGGACAGCATGGCCAGGCCGTGCGGGTCGCGCAGGTCGAGCGGAATCTCGACGAAGCCGACGGTCGGCTGGCGCCGCGTGGCGCCGAGAATGACGCGGCCGACGCCGATGTTGGAGCGGACGATGTCGAGAAACACATGCCAGCACAGGCTGATGGCGATATGCAGGCGGCGCGGCCAGGCCGGCAGGGGCCGTAGCTGCCGCACGGCAGTGGTCACCAGGAGAGCGAAGACGCTGCCGAGCAGCATCTGCCCCGGCGCCAGGCTGTCGTTGAGCAGCAGCCAGACGGTCAGCAGCACGACCGGCAACAGCGGTACGAGCGGCGGGTGCTTCATGGCAAGCCTTTCATGGCCGGCCTCCTGGCAGTACGATGCTGATGTAGGTCGCGGGATCGTGCAGCGCACGCGCTGCTGCCTCGAAATAGGCCATCGCCGGCCCGGCGCCGAAGGCCAGCGCGAAACACAGCAACACCAAGCCGGCTACCGGACCGGCTTCTAGCCATTGCAAACGCGGCGTCGGCCGCTCGCTGTCCCAGAAGACGCGGATGCCCAGCCGCGACAGCGCGATCAGACCGGCGAGGCCGGACAGCAGCAGGGCGGCGAACATCAGGCCGGCGTGCGGCGCAGAGGCCAGCGGCGGCGCGGCGATGGTGGCCTTGAGCAGGGCGAACTTGGCGACGAAGCCGGATAGCGGCGGCAGGCCGCTGAGGATGGCGGCACAGGAAAAGAAGGCCAGGCCGAGGAAGGCCATCGCCGCCGGAATCGCGACGCCTGCCATTTCATCGGGATGCTCCGATTCGTGGCGCTCCTGCAGGCCGAAGGCCTCGGAGCTGATGGCCAGAAAGTCGGCGCTGGCGGCACGGTTGCGTTCGGCCATTTCGATCAGCATGAAGAAGGCCCCGCTGCCGAGCACCGAGCTGGCGAGGTAATAGAGCGCGGGGGCGGTAAGCGTCGTGCCGGTGAAGCCGAAGGCGGCCAGCAGAGTGCCGGAGGAAACGACGACCATGAAGCCGGCGAGTCGGTCGAGCTTCTGCGCGGCGAGCACGCCCAGGGTGCCGACGAGGATGGTGGCCAGGCCACCGAAGAACAGCCAGTCGCCCTTGAAGGGGGCCGGCGCGACATCCTGTCCGAACAGGATGGAAAAGCGCAGCAGCGCATACACGCCGACCTTGGTGAGAATGGCGAACACCGCGCCGACCGGCGGCGTGGCGGCGGCATAGGCGGCAGGCAGCCAGAAATTGAGCGGCCAGGCACCGGCCTTGACGAGAAAAACGATGCCGAGCAGCAGTGCGCCGATCTCGAACAGGGCGCGGGCGTCGGCGTCGAGCCGCGCTACGGCAACCGCCAGCTCGGCCATGTTGAGCGTTCCGGTGACGCCGTAGATCAGGGCAGCGGCGACCAGGAAGACCAGCGAGGCGACCAGGTTGATCACGATGTAATGCAGGCCGGCCATGACGCGCGGCGTGCCCGAGGCGTGCAGGGCGAGGCCGTAGGAGGCCGCCAGCAAGACCTCGAAGAAGACGAACAGGTTGAACAGGTCGCCGGTGAGGAAGGCGCCGCTGAGCCCCATCAGCAGGAACTGGAACAGCGGCAGGAAATGGCTGCCGGCGCGCTCCCAGCGGGCCAGGGCATAGACCAGCGCGGCCAAGCCGAGGATGGCGGTGAGCGTCAGCATGAGGGCGGCCAGCCGGTCGACCACCAGCACGATGCCAAAAGGGGCAGCCCAGTTGCCGAGCGCATAGACGACGACGCCGTCCCGCCAGGGGGTGGCAATCCAGCCATCGGTGCTGGCGAGCAGGGCAAGCGCCACCGCCAGTTGCGCCAGTGTGGCGCACAGCGCGAACAGAGCGCGCCAGCCGTGGCGCGCTTCGCCGGAGAACAGCAGCAAGGCGCCGGTCAAGAGCGGCAACAGGATCGGCAGGATGGGCAGGTGCTGAATCATTCGCGCTCCGGCTCGCGGCCGTCCACATGGTCGGTGCCGGAGAGCCCGCGCGCGGCGAGCAGAACGACGAGCAGCAACGCTGTGACGGCGAAGCCGATGACGATGGCGGTCAGCACCAGCGCCTGCGGCACCGGATCGGCGTAGAGCGCCGGGTTGGTGCCGCGCGCCGCATCGAGCACCGGCGCCGCGCCGGTGCGCAGGCGGCCCATGGCGAAGATGAACAAATTCACGGCATAGGACAGCAGCGACAGTCCCATGATGACCTGGAAGGTGCGCGGGCGCAGCAACAGGTAGATGCCGGAGCCGGCCATGATGCCGATGGCGAGGGCAAAGACGATTTCCATCAGCGCGCTTCTCCCACGGCCGATTTGTGATGGCCGCGCAGCGACTGGTGGGCGATGGCTACCAGCATCAGCACCGTGGCGCCGACCACCAGCATGTACACGCCAAGGTCGAACAGCAGCACGCTCGACAGATGCAGTTCGCCGATGCCTGGCAACGCGCCGTGCCAGGCCTGGCTGGTGAGGAATGGGGCACCGGCGAAGGCGGCGCCGATGCCGGCGGTGGCGGCGAGCAGGAGGCCGATGGCGATCCAGTAGAGCGGATGGATGCGCAGGCGCGATTCCACCCAGTGCGTGCCGCCGACGAGATACTGCAGGATCACCGCCGTGGCCAGGATCAGTCCGCCGACGAAGCCACCGCCCGGCGTATTGTGGCCACGCAGCAGGAAGAACAGCGACACCAGCATCGCCAGCGGCAGCAGCAGCCGCACCAGCACGGCGGGCAGCATCATGGCCCCGGCGGGCAGGAGCGCCTCTTGGTGATTCGGGTGGTTCGCGGACACCGCATCGCCGTCCTGTTCCTGCTGCTGGCGTGGCAGGGGAATGCTTTCAGGTGCCGGACGGAAACGGCGCAGCAGCGCATACACGGTAAGGGCGACGATGCCCAGCACGGTGATTTCGCCGAAGGTGTCGAAGCCGCGGAAGTCGACCAGGATGACGTTGACCACGTTGAGCCCGCCACCTTGCGGCAGTGCCTGCTGAACGAAGAAGGGGGTGATGCCGTCAACGGCGGGCCGGGTCAGCACTGCGTAGGCGAGGGCCGCGAGTCCCAGGCCACAGCCACCCGCCACCAGGATATCGCGTGACCGCCGCAGGCGCGGCGTGGCGCCACCGGGGCCAGCGATGCTTTCGTCGCGACGCGGCAACCAGCGCAGGCCGAGCAGGATCAGCACGGTGGTGACAACCTCGACTGTTAGTTGGGTCAGTGCCAGGTCGGGCGCCGAAAACCAGACGAAGGTCAGGCTGGTTGCCAGCCCTGCACCGCCGGCAAAAGCGACCGCGGCGAAGCGGTGATATTTCGCCTGCCAGGCGACGGCCAGGGCACAGGCGCCACCGACGACACAGAGCAGCGCGAACGCGGGGTCGAGCGGCAGCAGTGGCTGGCTGCCCCAGCCGATGGTGAAGGGCTTGGTCAGCAGCAGCGCGCCGCCGAGGGCGACGACGAAGATCAGCAGCATCTGCATCTGCAAACGCGACGACGTCAGTTGCCGCATCGCCTGCTCGGCACCGCGGGTCAGCGCCGTGAGTGATACGTCGAACAGATGGCGACCGTCGATGGCTTCGAGCAGCGGCACCGTCGTCGCCCGCCGTCGGGCGAGGATAGTGGCATACAGCAACACGCCACCGCCGAGGGCAGCAAAACTCATCAGCAGCGGGGCATTGATACCGTGCCAGACCGCCAGGCTGTACGCCGTCCCGCCAGCGCCGACTATTGCCGATGTCGCCGTACGCAGATAGGGACCGATGACCAGTTCGGGGACGATGCCGACCAGCACGCAGGCGGCGACCAGCAGCGCGCTCGGCATCAGCATCCAGCGCGTCGGTTCGTGAGGCGCGTGCGGCAGGTTTCGCGCTAGCTTGCCGAAGAAGACGCGGTGGATCAGGCGCAGGGAATAGGCAACGCTGAACACCCCGGCCAGCGTTGCCGCCAGCGGCAAGGCGATCTGCTGCCAGCCGGGGCGGTCGAGGAATACGGTCTCGGCGAAGAACATTTCCTTCGACAGGAAGCCGTTCAACAGCGGCACTCCGGCCATCGCCGCCGCTGCTACCACGGCCAGTGCGGCGGTGAGCGGCATGGCGCGCCCGAGGCCCGACAGGCGGCCGATGTCGCGCGTGCCGGTCTCGTGGTCTACGATACCGGCGGCCATGAAGAGGGATGCCTTGAAGGTGGCGTGATTGACGATGTGGAATACGGCGGCAACCAGCGCCAGTTCGCTGTTCATGCCGAGCAGCAGCGTGATGAGGCCGAGGTGGCTGATGGTCGAGTAGGCCAGCACGCCCTTCATGTCCTGCTGGAACATCGCCAGGTAGCCGGCCAGCACCAGCGAACACAGCCCGGCGCCGCCGACGATCCAGAACCAGGCGTCGGTGCCGGCCAGCACCGGCCATAGTCGCGCCAGCAGGAACACGCCGGCCTTGACCATGGTCGCCGAATGCAGATAGGCCGAGACCGGCGTCGGCGCCGACATGGCTTGCGGCAGCCAGAAATGGAAGGGAAACTGGGCGCTCTTGGTCAGCGCGCCGAGCGCGACCAGCGCCAGCACCGTCGGATACCAGGCATGGGCGCGGATCTGCGGGCCGGCCGCCAGCACCGTGTCGAGGTCGTAGCCGCCGGCGATGTGGCCGAGCAGCAGCACGCCGCCGAACAGGGCGATGCCGCCGCTGCCGGTGACGATCAGTGCCATGCGGGCGCCGCGCCGAGCCTCCCCGCGGTGATGCCAGTAGGCGATCAGCATGAAGGACGACAGGCTGGTCATCTCCCAGAACATCACCATCTGGATCAGGTGACCGGAGAGCACGACGCCAAGCATCGCGCCCATGAAAACGAGGAAGAAGGAGAAGAAGCGCGGTACCGGATCGGCCGGCGACATGTAGTAGCGCGCATAGATCACCACCAGCAGCCCCATGCCGCTCACCAGCAGCGCGAACAGCCAGGCGAAGCCGTCCATCCGCAGGCTGATGTCGAGTCCGAGCGCCGGCGCCCAAGGCAGGATCAGGCGCAGCACTTCTCCGGTTTCTATCTGGGGATAAAGGCTGACGGCAATTGCCGTGGTCGCCAGCGCGACCGCGCCGGCCAGCCAGGCTTCGGCATTGCGTGCGTTGGACGGCAGAAATGCCGCACACAGGCTACCCAGGAAGGGGAGAAAGACAATCAGCACAAGTTCCATGTCGGCCACTCTAACTGCGCATCAAGGTGTTCCCTGATCGGGATCGGTCGTCACCTGCAATTTGACGGCCAGCACCTCGTCAACCCGGTTGTGGTCCATATCCACCACTTCGAACTGCCACTCGCCATGGCGAAACTTCTCCGCGCGTTTGGGAATCTTGCCCATGTGCGCCACCACAAAGCCGCCGACCGTGTGATACAGGCCATTGGCATCTTCACCCAGTCCCGCGATGTCGAGTTTGTCTTGCAGCATATCGATGGGCAGCAGGCCATCGAGCAGCCAGGAGCCATCTTCCCGCTGCACGGCGAGCGACTGCTCCGGAGCGTCGACGCCGGGCATCATGTTGCCCGCCATGGTCTGAAACAGATCACTGATGGTGACCACGCCTTCGGTCAGGCCGAATTCGTTGACGACCAGGGCGAAGTCAGCGTTACGCTCGCGAAACGTGCGCAACAGTTCCAGCAAGGTCAGGCTGGCCGGGATGTAAAGCGGGGGTATTAGCGGCATGTCGGCAAAATGCTTCAGCTCACCGGCGAGCGCGGCCTGGAGCAGGGTACGGCTTTCCGCCAGGCCGACTACTTTCTGCATGCTGCCGCGGCAAATCGGATAGCGACCGTGCGGTGCTTCGCGCAGGACATGCAGGTTCTCATTGTGCGAGCGGTCAAGATCGATAAAGGCGACATCCTTCAGCGGCGTCATGACGGCGGCAACATGACGACCTTCGAGCAAAAACACATTACCCAGCAAATGGCTCTCTTCCGGCGCGATGGCCCCCGAGCGGATGCCTTCATCCACGGCGGCGAGGATGTCCTCCACACCGTTCACTTCCGGTGCAGAACGCACCGGCAGCACCTTCAGCACCAGGTCGGCAGACCAGGACAGCAGGCGGATGGCTGGCGACAGAGCGCGGATGAACAACTGCATGAACGGGGCAACCAGACTGGCCACCTGTTCCGGATAGGCGAGAGCGATGCGCTTGGGCACGATTTCGCCAAATACAATGGCAAAGGCGGTGACCACAATTACGGTGGTGGTGATGGCGATCTCGCTGCGCGCCGCCGCGAGCAGCGGCAGCGACGTCGCGATGAAGGTCTCGATATGCCCGGCCAGGGCATTCTCGCCAAAGATACCCGCCAACAGACTTGCGGTGGTCAGCCCGGTTTGCGTGGCCGCGATGAAGCGCGAAGGGGTTTCCTTGATGCGCATCGCCTGCGCTGCCGCGTGGCTGCCGACATCGACCATGAGTTGCAATCGGGACCGTCTTGATGCGGCCAGGGCCATCTCTGCTAGGGCAAAAAAGCCGCAGATCAAGATCAGCAGGACCAATATCGCCAGGGCGTTCATCGCGTGACATTCTCCTCGGGAGGATGCAGAGGATATCTCATCGAACCCCGCTGCATCACTGCCGGGCCGCCCGGGACGGACAAAATCGAGAGGTTTCTATTTCAGGGACGGTCAGCCCTCAATCAGTACCTGGTGGCGGAAGCCGCATTTGCGGATGAAACCATAGGCGGCATCCAGGTCGGCCCACAAACGTTGGCTGCCTTCGGTGTTGAGTTCGACCATGGCTATGGCATCAGCTGGCAAGGCCTGTCCATAGGCTGAAATCGACCATGCGGCAATGGGTGATGAGCGGCGGATGGTCATCTTCTCGACGACGCCGTTTTCGATATGGGCGACCAGATCCTTGGGAAGCATTTTCGAATTATGACTGCAATGCGTTGGCCTCCGCATGAGGAGACAGGGGGGTGTGTGAATTTTTCATGCCGGCCGGGTTGCGCTGGCTTTCTTGAGCAATTCAAATATCTCATCCTTGAGCCGCAATTTTTTCTTTTTCAATATCTCAATGTCTTCATGACTTGCCGGCTCGATATGGGCCTCCATGTCCTGGATCTTCTGGTCCAGTTCGTTGTGCTTGATGCATAGACTGTCAAAGCGACGATCATGCGCCTTGAGTTGGGAAATTAGCTCGCGATATTCCGGAAACATGGCTGTCCTCCTTGGTGTTCTGGGACCCCGAAGCGGTCCGTGATCCGCTTTTTTAAAAGTCCGTTCGTGATTTCATCCCTCAAAGGTGGCCAGCACGTATAAAGTGTGACGGCCTTTGCCACCAATGCGGCGAATCTTTCCATTGCGCTGCAGATTGCCGATGACCGCCGTGAGCATGGAGTTGGCAGTGTCGACACCCAGCCTGACGGCCAGCTTACGTAGATCGAGGAAAGTGTCCTGACGGAATAATTTCAATACCGATTCGCTTGAAATCGTATTCAAGTGATTTCTCCCGGGATGATCTCAACGTTCGCATTATTTCTCAAACAACGAGGAAGCGGATTTCCCCTGAGGGCTATATTCAGCCATTGATCTGTCCCTCAGCCAATAAGCGGTCAATATCCAGCTCCGCCTGCGCCCAGTCTTCGTTGGCACATCCAGTATCGAAGCCGCGTCGCTCGGCGATGTAATAAGCCGCAACCTCGACGTAGTGATAGCGTTGCTCAGGTGTGACCGGATGAAGCATGCCGGTGTTCTTTGCTGCAGAATCAGGGGACGCAATGTCAGCAGAACTATTTTTTTGTGATTTCGCCATTTGATTCTCCTCAGCGTGGTTTGTTATTTGTTGGTTGGTTGTGAACGGGACTGCGATTTCAGCATTGGGTGGGGCAAGGCATCGATGCTGTCCAGGCTCAATGCATGAATCTTGCGCGTGATCGTGTTGCGGCCAATACCCAGCAGGCGGGCCGCATCCTGGCGGCACCCTCCCGTGGAGGCAAGGGCGCAACGGATCAGGGTCGACTCGAATTCCCGGCTCATGAGGTAAAACACCTCGCCCGGCTGTTGGGCGAGCAGGCAATGGGTCCGATGTGTCAGTGCGCTGATCCAGGGAGTGTGCATGGCGCGGCCGCTGGCTACCGGGTCTTGGCGGCGGCGGAGCCTGAGTCCCCGGGCCGTGGCTGAAAAAGCACACGTTCGACTCGCAGACGATGAACCTTGCCACCCGGCAGATTCCAGTCGATCGATTGCCCGGCGCTCAGGCCCAGTAGAGCGCAACCGACAGGAGCCAGGACCGAAACCCGGCCCGCCATGGAATCGGCCTCGTCGGGATAAACCAGCTCGACCTCGCGCGTCGTACCGGTACTTTCGTCGCGGTAGATCAAGCGCGAATGCATGGTGACAGTATTCTCTCGGATACGCTCCGCTGGAACGACAATAGCCCGGTCCAATTCTTCGGCCAGATCGTGTTCGCCGACAATCTTGCGCAAGCGGACATAGTCATCATCAGAGATGACCAAGTCGCCTGTATTTCGGACCAGTGCATCATTGTGAGGGCGGGTTGTTGTGTTTTCGTGTCTCATGTTGGTGCATGCTACCGAAATCATGGACTGGTGATTAGCCTCTGGATTGGAACCGAAATGTATCCTATGCGGATACAATGTCAGCCTAAACTCTGACTTCCCATGCCCTCTGTCGAGGGTTTTGTATGCTCGATTTGAACTTGTTGGCGGTATTTGCACGTGTCGTGGAGGCTGGCAGCTTTGCCGAGGCGGCACGGCGCCTGTCGAGTTCCCGTTCGGCCGTGAGCAAGGCAGTTGCCAAGCTGGAAGTGGCTCTCGGTGCGCGATTGCTCAACCGCACGACCCGCCACTTGAGTCTGACCGAGATTGGCGCGGCCGTCGCCGAGCATGGCGGCCGTATCGTCGAAGAAGCGATCGCCGCCGAAAACCTCGTTGCCAGTCTTGCTTCCGAGCCACGCGGCGTGTTGCGTGTCAGTGCGTCAGTGGCCTTTGGCACGCTTCATGTCGCCCCTGCGCTGGCCGAGTTTCTGCCGCGCCATCCGCAAATGAAGGTCGATCTGACGATCACGGATCGCTGGGTTGATCTGGCCGAGGAAGGTTACGACGTGGCCATCAATGTCACCGGGCAGCCGCCGCAACATTGGGTGGCGCGCAAGCTGGCGCCGATACGCCGCAAACTGTGCGCGACTCCGGAATACTTTCGCCAACGAGGTGTTCCGCTCACCCCCACGGACCTGGTTGGGCATAACTGCCTTGACTACACTCGCTCCGGCGAGCAGGGGCGCTGGCGATTTACCGGGCCGGAGGGGGAAATTTCGGTTCCGGTGAACGGGCCGCTACACGTCGATGACGACGAGGCGCTGTCGCAGGCCGTGCTCGGTGGCCTGGGGCTAGGCCTGTTGCCCACCTTTATTATCGGCAAGGATCTGCAGAGCGGAAAGTTGCAGGCCGTGTTGTCGGAATACATTCCGGTGGAACGCTACGTTTATGCCATGTACCTGCCGACACGACATCTTCCCAATAAAGTCAGGGTGTTCATCGACTTTCTCGTCAAACTCATCGGCGATGAACCCTATTGGGATCGAAGCGTCGCCTAGTGTAGTGTTCCGTTCTGTTTGGAACTTAAGCGGCTGTTGGCGCGAATGACCTTCTGCAGGATGTCGCGAGCGCTCTTGGTCCAGATGAACGGCTTGGGTTTGGTGTTGTGATGAGCGATGTACTCATCGATGGCGCCAATCAATTCCGGCACGCTGGTGAAGGCTCCGCGACGCAACCGCTTGGTAGTGATGTCGCGGAAGAATCACTCGACCATGTTGAGCCACGATGCTGAGGTCGGCGTGAAATGCATGCATGTTGAAGCGCGGATGCTTGGCGAGCCAGTCCTGCACGACGGGATGTTTATGCGTGGCGTAGTTGTCCGCTATCAGATGCAGCGTCTTGTCCTTGGCGGTCTCGCGGTCGATTTTCTTCAGGAACTTCAGCCACTCGACGTGAGTGTGGTGTTGCTGGCAGTGGCCGATGACTTACCCATCCAATACATTCAGCGCGGCAAACAGTGTCGTCGTACCATTGCGCTTGTAGTCATGGTGGTAATTGACACGCCGGGCTGCAAGCACGCAGCGACCACTTGAGCCTTGAACTCGGCAGAATGTTTCCGACGGCCTCGGGACGTCGGCGGGGCAAGTACGGTAGCGACCAAAAATGTCGTGGACATGATGATCGCCGCCGCGACCGCTCAGCAATGTGGAACGGCTGGGCGCTTACCGCCAAAACCCTGGCAGAAATTCAGGAAAGTGATGTCCGTAAGATGCTGGATGCACTGGCCGACGACATGGCCACATTGGATCGTGACCACCTGAAAGATTTCATCGGAACCCTAATCGAGGGAATCTACCTCGATCCAGCCACTCGCGCTGGGAGATCCGTTATCGGATCTCCCAGCGAAGTGGGGTTAAGCTGGCGTCCCCACGGGGATTCGAACCCCGGTTCACACCGTGAAAGGGTGTTGTCCTAGGCCTCTAGACGATAGGGACTTCGTCCTTTTTGGTGGAGGTACGCGGGATCGAACCGCGGACCTCTTGCATGCCATGCAAGCGCTCTCCCAGCTGAGCTATACCCCCACTGCTTACTGCAAAACTACAAGCCCAAGACACCTGGCAAATGCGTCTTACGCCTTGATACTGGCGTCCCCACGGGGATTCGAACCCCGGTTCACACCGTGAAAGGGTGTTGTCCTAGGCCTCTAGACGATAGGGACGTGGCCTTCGTTGGTGGAGGTACGCGGGATCGAACCGCGGACCTCTTGCATGCCATGCAAGCGCTCTCCCAGCTGAGCTATACCCCCAAACGAGGCGCGAATTATAGGGATTCCCGTCCCCGATGTGAACCCGGTTTCGGTTTTTTTTACAGCACTTTCCCTGGGTTCATCAAACAGCAGGGATCCAGGGCCTGCTTCAGGCTGCGCATCAGCTCCATTTCCAGGCCCGACTTGTAGCGCAGTATCTCGTCGCGCTTCAACTGCCCCAGGCCGTGCTCGGCGGAGATGGAGCCCCCCAGCCCATGCACCAGATCATGGACGATGCGATTCACCCGGGGGGTCTGGGCGATGAATGCGTCATTGTCCTGGACCGCCGGCCGGGAGGGGTTGTAGTGCAGATTGCCATCTCCCACATGGCCGAAGCAGACGATGCGCGCCCCGGGGAATTCGCTGACCAGGGCCTGGTCAGCCCGGGCGATAAATTCGGCGATGCGTGCGATGGGCACCGCCACATCGTGCTTGATAGAGATACCCTCGATGCGCTGGGCCTCCGAGATGTTCTCCCGCAGCCTCCAGAAATCCCGGGCCTGGATTTCACTGGCGGCAATGGCGCCATCCTTCACCTCTCCCGCCAGGCTCGCATCGGCCAGGACCGAGGTCAGAGGCGCTGTTAAATCTGCTACAAGGGTATCCGTCAGCTCCACCAGCACATACCAGGGATGGGCCTTGTCCAGGGGTGCCCGGCTGCCGGGAATGTGGCGCAGGACCATCTCCAGGGCGGAATGCCCGATCAGTTCGAAGGCGCTGATCCGATCCCCCAAGTGCTGGCGCAGTCGCGACAGCAAAGCCACGGCTCGGGCCGGGTCGGCGACCGCTACCCAGGCGGTGGCTGTTGCCCGGAGGGGCGGATAAAGCTTGAGTACGGCGGCGGTAATCAGGCCCAGGCTGCCCTCGGCGCCGATGAACCAGTGCTTCAGGTCGTAGCCGGTGTTGTCCTTGCGCAGCCTGCGCAGGCCGTTCCAGCAGCGACCGTCGGGCAAAACCACTTCCAGGCCAAGAGTCAGGTCCCGGGCATTGCCATAGCGCAGCACCTGGACCCCACCAGCGTTGGTGGAAAGATTGCCGCCGATGGTTGCACTGCCCTCGGCAGCCAGGGAAAGGGGAAAGAAGCGACCGGCGGCCCGGGCCGCCTCCTGGACCTGGGTCAGGGTGCAACCGGCCTCCACGGTGATGGAATCCTCATCCACAGCCCGCACCCGATTGAGCCGGCCCAGGGAGATCAGCACCTCGCCGCCCCGGGGCACGCCACCGCCGCACAATCCGGTATTGCCCCCCTGGGGCACCATGGGAACACCGGCTGCAGCGCAGAGCCGCACCACCTCGGCCACTTCCCCCGTGCTGCCAGGGCGAGCCACGCACAGGGCCTGGCCCTGGTAACGCCCCCGCCAGTCCCGGCAGTAGGGCGCCATATCGGCGTCCCCGGTCAGCAGATGAGCGGGACCGACAACGACGCGCAAGGCCTCCAGCAGGGCGTTCATGCCCTCAGGTCTTGCTCCAGGGTTGCGTACAGGTCATGGACGTCGCAATCCTGCACCGTCACCTCGGCAAACTCGCCGATTTCGAGATCTTGGCCGTCAGAGATATAGACCAGGCCGTCGATCTCCGGCGCATCGCCCTCGGAGCGGGCGATAGCCCCCTCCTCGTCGATATCGTCCACCAGCACACGGATGCGCTGGCCGATGCGGCGCTCCAGTCGCTGGGTACTGATGTCCTCCTGATGCTGCATCAGGCGCATCCGCCGCTCCTCCCGCAGGCCCTCGGGTACGGGGTTGGGCAATTCATTGGCGCTGGCGCCATCCACCGCCGAATAGGCGAAGGCACCCACCCGGTCGATCTGGGCCTCATCGAGGAAGTCCAGCAGTTCATTGAACTCGGCCTCGGTCTCGCCGGGGAAGCCGGTGATGAAGGTACTGCGGATGGTCAGGTCCGGCACCTCCCGGCGCCAGGCCTGGATCCGCTCCAGCACTTTCTCGGCGGAGGCCGGACGTTTCATCAGCTTGAGGATGCGCGGGCTGGCATGCTGAAAGGGCACGTCCAGGTAGGGCAGGATCTTGCCTTCGGCCATCAACGGGATCAGGTCGTCCACGCTGGGATAGGGATAGACATAATGCAGCCGCACCCAGATGCCCAGATCGCCCAGGGCCTGGCACAACTCCAGGAGTCGGGTCTTGACCGGGCGGCCGCCCCAGAAGCCGGTGCGGTATTTGGTATCCACCCCGTAGGCGCTGGTGTCCTGGGAAATCACCAGCAGTTCCTTGACCCCGGCCCGGGCCAGATTCTCGGCCTCCTGCATGACCTCACCGATGGGCCGGCTCACCAGGTCGCCCCGCAGGGAAGGAATGATGCAGAAGCTGCAACGATGGTTGCAGCCTTCGGAAATCTTCAGATAGGCATAGTGCTCGGGGGTCAGACGGATGCCCTGGGCCGGCACCAGGTCCACGAAGGGATCGTGCAGAGGCGGCAGATGGGCGTGCACCGCATCCATCACTTCCTGGGCGGCATGGGGACCGGTGACGGCCAGCACCTGGGGATGATGCTGACGCACCACGTCGCCCTTGGCCCCCAGGCAACCGGTCACCACCACCTTGCCATTCTCGGCCAGGGCCTCGCCGATGGCGTCCAGGGATTCCTCCACTGCCGCGTCGATGAAACCGCAGGTATTGACCACCACCAGATCGGCACCTTCGTAGCTGCCGGAAATCTCGTAGCCCTCGGCCCTGAGCCGGGTCAGGATCTGCTCGGCATCGGCAGAGGCCTTGGGGCAGCCGAGGCTGACAAATCCGACAGTGGGAATTTTCTGATTCATTGCATTGGGCCAGGAAGTTGTTCGCCTACGGGCGCCTCTGAAGGCGCGTAGGGCCAAGTCGCGTCAGGCACAGACCGGGGGAGGGGCGATTGTGCGCATTCTACCAACGGCAGGCGACGGCAACTCACCCATGGGAATCGGAGTCTTGCCTGCTCAGACCAGCAGCTCCGGCCTTGCCGTGAAGTGGCGCAAGGCCTCCGGGTTGGCCAGAGCCTCGTCCAGGCTCAGGCCCTCCGCAGCCGCACGAAGAGCACCACCCGGACATCGGTGGACAGATATGGCGTCAAGCGGCATAACCCTGGCCGCGAGTTCCATGCGAAATGTCAGAAACTATTATGTTATTCTGACAACAGAGGTATCCATGAATACGTTACCCGAAGCCATCCTGACCCATGCCCGATCCCTGCCCGAGGGAGGTCTGGTGTTGCCCAAGGAATTTCTGCACATGGGCACACGGGCCGCGGTCGATCAGGCGCTCTCGAGGCTGACCCAACAGGGGAAGTTGCTGCGGGTCGTGCGTGGCGCGTATGTCGCACCGGTCTCCAGCCGCTTTGGTACACGCGCACCTGCGCCGGAGAAAGTGGTCCAAGCGCTGGCGGCTCAAAGCGGTGAAGTTGTCGCTCCCCACGGCGCCATCGCGGCGAACACCCTGGGCCTGACCCAGCAAGTGCCCGTTCGTGAGGTCTACCTGACCTCCGGACGAACCCGAAAGCTCAAACTCGGCCGCTCCGAGATCATGGTGAAGCATGTGCCTCGCTGGATGCTGGCTTTGGGCAAGGGCCCCGCCGGCGCCGCAGTGCGTGCCCTGGCTTGGCTGGGGCCGACCCATGCAAGCAAGTCACTGGCGACGCTACACCGATCACTTTCGCCGGCAGAATGGCAGATCCTTGAATCCTCCCGTGGGGCGCTGCCGTCATGGATGGCGCGAGCAATTGGCGAGGAAGCGGCGCATGGCTGAAGCCTTCCTGCGGCTCAGCCAAGACGACCAGCGCGAGATTCTGGAGATCGTCCGCGAAAAGACGGAGCGGCCAACGCTTCTCCTGGAAAAGGATGTGTGGGTTGTCTGGACGCTCGGCGCCCTCTTCGACTCGGTTCTCGCCGAGGACCTGACCTTCAAAGGCGGTACCTCGCTCTCCAAGGCATACAAACTCATCGACCGCTTCTCCGAGGACATCGACCTCACATACGATATCCGCAAGCTCATCCCGGATCTAACCGTCGGGTCCGCTTTGCTGCCAGCGAGCCGCAGCCAGGCCAGCAAATGGACCCGCGCAGTACGGGAGCGCTTGCCGGAGTGGATCGCCACGAACGTGCTCCCCGCCCTTCAGGCTGCACTGGCACGTGACCAGTTGCAGGCAAGACTGGAACTCGGCGGTGAGGAAAAGGACAAGCTGCTGCTGCACTACCCGACGCTCAAGCCCAGCAGTGGCTACGTGCAAACGGTCGTGACGCTGGAATTCGGGGGCCGCGCCACCGGTGAGCCGCATCAGGCCCTGCCCGTTGCCTGCGACATGGAAGGACATGTCGAGGATGTTTGGTTCCCGACCGCCAAACCGGTGGTCATGAGCGTGGCGCGCACTTTCTGGGAAAAGGCAACCGCTGCGCACGTCTACTGTGCGCAGGGACGGATACGCGGCGAACGGTATGCGCGTCATTGGCACGACTTGGCGGCCATCTCGCGCAGTCGGTACTTCGATGAAGTCATCGCGGATCGCTCCGTAGCGGTGGCCGTCGCCGAGCATAAGTCGTTCTTCTTCCTTGAGAAGGACGCCAACGGCGACATCATCGACTACAGGGCTGCGGTGGCTGGCAATCTGCGCATCGTCCCTGAAGGTGCGGCGCATGACGCCCTGTGGGAAGACTACATGGCCATGGTCGCCGATGCCATGATGCTTGCCGAACCTCTCGCCTTCGACGAACTCATGCAGGCATGTGGTGCCATTCAAGAACGAGTCAACCAGATGGCGATGCCATAAAGCAAAACATAACCGGAAAGCATCTATGTGCTGTCAAAGTGGATGGGTTGCCGCCTCGGCCGGCATTCTGCTCGACTCGGAAGCATCAAGCGCATTCGGGCCACCTTGATCGCCCAGTGCAGTGCGGATTTCCGCCAAAACCTGTTCGCGGTTGGTATCCCACTCGCGACTGGAAATACGCAAGAGTTTCCAGCCCCGACTGGCAAGAACATTCGGAATGTGGAGATGGCGTTCAAATACAGTCTCGACCTCGATCGCCTCATCGAACAGGATGCCAAGCCGGTAGTGCCGGGAATCGGCAGCATCGACAACCGCGAGGGGAACGCGAAAACCGGAAGTGCCGACGTCCAGTTCGCACTTTATGCCAAGTTTCTCCAAGGCCAAGGCGACCTGAGCGTTGAGCGGCACCCAGGATGCAGGTAACGTCCCGACGTCCACACGGCGCGACCGCCCCGTGCCACTTCCAACCGCTTTCAAGGTCTGTTCAGCCTGGTTGCGCTGGCCAGCGGCAAGCTGGTAGGCAAACTGGAGAAATCCCTTGAAGAGTCGCGGGCCATCGTGTTTGCTGCGTGCCACCGAGAGCATATGCGGAGCAAACGAGGCGACAACAAAGATTTCTTGCTTGGCCCGCGACACCGCAACGTTGAGTCGTCGCTCGCCGCCACGCTGGCCCAGGGGTCCAAAACGGGCTGGAACATAGTGTTCCGTTTGGCCATCGCGGCGGGTCCGCTCGACGGGCGCATGCCCGAGTGAAAAGACGATGACGTCACGCTCGTCGCCCTGCACGCTTTCGAGATTCTTCACGAATGGCCGGTCGTCAATCCGAGGTATGGCGTTGGCGCGCATCCAGAGTTCGGCGAATTCGGCGTCGGTGCCAACGCGACGGTCGATCTCGTCGAAAATGGCACGCCGTTGCGTCAGGTTGAAAGTGACAATTCCCAGCGACGGCTTGTCGGGGCGCTGAAGCAGGCGTTCCACCAGATCGATCACCGCCTGTGCTTCGGGTGCGTTGGCACCGTTTTCATAGCGCCCGTTCGGAACGTCAAGCCAATGCACCGCCGCTGGTGCCAGCCGGCTGACGGTGGAAGGAATGGTATGCAGTTCGCCGCCGTAGATAGCATGGTTGGAAAAAGCGATCAATTCTTCGTGCTGGCAGCGATAGTGCCAGGCCAGCCCCATGCGCTGGACTCGATGACGGGCCAGAACCAGCAGCGATTCGGCGTCGAACATCTCGCGCGCATCGTTGCCGGCTTCGCTGGATTCCTCGTCGCCATCGTCGCCCGCCTTGAAGAAGTTGCTTGGCGGCATCTGCCGCTCATCTCCGGCAATCACGGCGCGGCGGGCACGCATCAGTACCGGCAGACCGTTCTCAACGGTGCATTGCGAGGCTTCGTCGAAAATCACCAGATCGAACACCGGAGCTCGCGGGAACAGCAACGTCGCGGTTTCAGGCGACAGCAGCCAGACGGGGAGCACATCGAGCAGCCCCTTGTCCCAGAAGCGCCGCACGAAGCCGCGCAAGGGCAATATGTTGCGCTGCTTCTTGGCTTCTCGCAGAATCGCTTCGCGGGTCGTCTGCTCCGGCGTCCGGCGTGCCCCCTTGTCCGCCGGCGCCACCTGCAGCAGGAGCGAATCATCTTGCCTGGCTAGGATGTGTTGTACGGCAAGACGGCGCTCTTCATCGTGCAATGCCGCGAGCCTGGCCTCGTCGGCTTGCAGGGTTGTTCCTACGACTTGATCAAGAAGGGACAGATCGGCGCGGTGCTTTTCAACGGCATCGATCGCCGCCCGGCTCCAGGTCTTGCGGACGCCGTCGGCCCAGGCCTCCGGACTGTCGAATTCCGCGCCGTCGGCAAGATGGAACGGGAAGACGGCGGCTTCATGAACCATCGCCTGCGCAGCCGCCAGTTGGTGGTCCGCGCCGACCAGGCGGCTGGCATCGCGACGCCAAGCCTCGGCAAGTTGCCCAAGCCATTGCGCCGCCGGCAGTTGAGGCAGCCAAGACAGCACGGCACGGATCGGCGCGGCGGCCGAAGCAAGCTCAGTCACTGCCTTGGTCGCGGCATGTACGCAATCTATCCGCCGATCCCAGCTTGCCACTGTCTCGGCATCCCATCGTTCCGGCCAGGCTGCCACCGCCTGCAACGCGGCTTTCTCCACCTGCAAGATAGCGACCGAGGTGCGTAGGGCCTGGGCGCGATGGTGCCAGTCGATCCAGGATTCGGCCTCCTTGTCCCACGCCGTGATGACCCCCGGCCCCGGTGCCGCACGCCAGACGCCCAGTATCTGCATGTCGGCGCGACAGCCGGCAATGGCGCGGGCAGGCGCAATGAGCGCCGAGGCCACCCCCAGCCAGGCCCGCACCTCCGCCAGCGACCCAGGCGGTTGAGTGGGCGCCAGCCAGTCCATGGCGTCAGCCAGAGCCCGCCAGCATTTAGCCGCCGCCGCTCTGCCATCAATGCGGGCGAGCAAGGCGCGGTCCATCGGTGCGGCGGCCATCTCGGGCCACTGCGACGAGAGACTGGCACGCACGGTTTTCCGGGCCTGCCACCAGGCCGGACTCAGGATTCGCATCAGACTGCCGGCACGGGTGCGGATTTCGCCCAGCGCCAACTCGAACACCGGATCGATGGAAAATCTCACCGGACCGGCGAAGGGTTCCAGAGCGGCCTCGTGCTCACGCCAGAGCCGAACGAGTTCCATCAGCTTGTTCGCCTCTTCCGGTTGCTCAGCCAGAGCGGCGATCAGTTCGCCGAACCAGCAAACACGGCCGGCGTCCTGACGCTGGGCACGGGAATCGATTAGTGCATGCCATGCTGATTGGGTACGTTCAACCGTGTCCGGCGTCGTCTCGTCGGCCAGCAGCGCGACGAACGCATCCCGGCCGGCCTCGACGTCTCGCCACTTCCGCGAATCAAGGGCGGCGGACAATCCCCTCCCCGCGCATTGCAGCAGCTTATGCCCCGGCTCACCCGCCGGCAGACCCGCTTCCGTCAAGGCCTGCTCCAACGCCGTTGCCGCATCGCGGGCAGCGATGAGGCTTGCCATCAGTGCCCGTGCCTTGTCATTGTCGTAACTGGCCAGGCTGGGGCGAGCCGACGCTCCCGCCGGGTCGCGCCACGGAGATCCTCGACGCCAGAGGTCGGCATTGGGAAACAGCGCGCCAATCTGGGCGGCCAAGGGATCGAGGCGGCACGGCGGCAGCGCTGCCAGGGCATCGACCTGACAGGGCTGGTCCACCTCCAACCCGGAGGCATAGGTATGCAACCGCCCCAGCACCATCGGATCGGCGTCACCATCCTGGTGCCCCGGAGGAACCGCCATAGTCAGGGCAGCCCGCTGTTCCAGTCGCTCCATCAAGGCTTTGACTTCACCTGCAACCAAACCACAGCGGCTAGCATCATCGCTACGCGGCTCAAGGTTTTCAAACCGTGCGGCCACTTGCCCATACAAGGCACGGCGGTCCTCCTGCACATCATGCACTACCGCCAACAGATTACGCAGGCCCACACCATCGAGTCGATGCGCAACCACATCGAGGGCCGCGCGCTTTTCGCAGACCACGGCGACCTTTTCTCCCCGCGCGAGGGCATCGGCGACCAGATTTACTATGACTTGGCTCTTGCCGGTGCCCGGCGGGCCATCCACCACCAATACCGGTGCCGTGCGTGCGGCAGCCAGGACACCCCGCTGCACGGGGTCGGCGTAGAGCACCGGGATCGGCGGCGGCACTTCGACCCCGGTTGAGGCGGCCATGTCCGACGACAGGGCCTCACGCAGGTCGATTGGCAGCACCTCTCGCGCACTGGCGAAAAGCTCGACCGGCGGCGCGCCCTTGTCGAGCACAGCCAGCAACGCGTCATAGTCCTGCAAGAGGTCGGAACTCGATTGCGGAAAGAGGCCGAGAACCGCGCACTCTTCGACCTCCAATCGGTCGTCGCGCCACTCGGCGAGTTCCTCGCGCCGGTCGGCGAAAGACTGCAGTCGGTCGAGCGAACCCACGGTCCCAAGGCCGATCAGCGCCAGTTCCCCGAGCAAGGCTTCAGGGCCGACAGCGGCGAGTTCATCGGCTTTCTCGGCAAGCTCGTCGGGATAGCGGTATCCCTTGCGATGGAAGATAAGCCGCAATGCGGACTGGTTGGCGATCGGCACTGTGTCGGACGGGACGATCAGGCTGATTGTGCCGGCACCGCGGGTACCGCGCTCGATGCGTACCGGATGGAGGATCAGCGGCGCACGAAACAGGTAACCACCCGACAGGCCGGTAACAAAGGGATAGCCGAGGTAGAGGTCGTCCGCACCGGTTTCCTCAAAGCGGGTCGAACGCTCGCGCTCGAGTTGCACCAGCGCCTGGGCCTGCCGCCGCGCAACCTCATGAGCGCCGATTTCCGACGCATCGAACAAGCGTGCCCGTTTTCCGGCACGCAGCAGCACCAGTGTTCGCTCGGCAAGACCGGTAGAGACACCCTCAAGCTCGTACAGGTCGACCGAACGTCCTGGGCGGCAGACCTGCATACGGATTGAGGGACTTCGGCCATCTCCGGAGATCAGCTTGTCGCGCAGCCGGGCCAGGGCGCGACGTAACCGTTCGCCACCTGGCCCACTCCCCTGGACGGGAGCATCGGGTAGTTCAATGGACGGCGCGGCTACGCCGGGCAGCAGTTCGAGCCGATGGATAGCATCGAGATTGTCGCCCAGCGCGGGATCGATGCCGAGTCCATTGACCTGCGCCGTATTTGCCAGGCGTTCGATCAATTCCGGAGAGGATCGGTAGGCGCCGATCATTCGCAACAGCCGCCGCAAACTGACCTGCCCACCACCGCGACGGGCGACACTCTGGAAATAAGCCGTCAAGGCTTCATCCACATCAGCACCGCGTGGCGGCATCGGAATGCTGCGTTCTGGGCGTGCCAAGGCCTCATGGACATCGAGACCAAAATGGGCAAGCACGGCTGGCAAGAGTTCGATAAAAAGCTTGCGGCATCCGAGCGCCCCGCCGATGGCGACGATGACTTCGACTTCACCGGAACTGCATTCGCCATCCACCGCAAGCACATGGGCCAGCACAGAAAACAGGGAGCGTTGCAAGCGCGGGCCACTGGCGGTAATCAGGGGAGCGAGGCGCTGGAATTCCGCCAAGGCCCGTTCCGGATCAAGGCTGTCGCGCCATTGGGGAACCAACGGTGCGAATACCCGTTCGATGGCCTGCATTTCCAGGTCATGGAATTCGCCATCGGCAGCAGCGACCAGCACACATGCCGCCAACGCGCATTCGTGCACTTCGACGGGGGGATCTTCCAGCATAGTGGGGATACCGATCTCAAGCTGCGGATGCCCAAGCACCCTCAGCAGCAAGGCGTCCACTTCAGCCAAGGTGCGCGTGCCTGAACCGCGTCCGCTGAGTTGCCGATAGATATCGGTTTCCGAGAATAGCCACAATGCCCATGTACGAAGGCTGTGTTCCGGATGGGTGCTGCCCTCGGCAATTTCGCCCTCGGCCAGCGTTGCCTCCATCAGATCGCGGCTTTGCGCAAGGTAGGCTTCGGTGTCCCAGGTTAGCGTTTCGGCGGCAAGTCCAGTGACTACGACCATCTCCAGGCGCAATGCGGCATCGACGCCCGAACAGGCGATCAACCCTATACGGTCGGCGGTCAGTTCCTGGGCCATGGAGAGACGCTGAGCGGCAGCCATCAACTCTTCCGGGGCGTTGCTACCATGAAGGATCGCCATCGCGGCCAAGGTCGGACTGCGGTGCGGGTTGTCTTCGCCATGGGCAAGATAGTGGCCGAGTTCATGACCGAGGAGCGCCGCCAGAGTATCGTCATCGAGCAGGGACAACATGCGTCCCTGTACTTCCATCAACACCGGAGAACGCACCGTGTGCATGGCTGCGTTTTCGGCACCTGCCGCTTGGTAGATTTCGATCAGAACATCGATGCCGAAACGCGCCACGAGGCAGCGCGCCACCCGGTAGAGGTTCGGTGCCATGCCCTCGGAAAGCAGCAGGCTGCGCGCCATGAGTGCCCGGCGTACACGCGCCGGATCGGATGAGATTCTTGCGGCCAGCGCGTCGACTCCCGGCAACTGACGTAAGACATCGGCGTAGTCGGACTCGCCGCGAAAGCGAATGGATTCAATATCGAACTTCACTTGAGTGCCCCCTGTCGAGCCGGAAATATGCATCATGACAATACTTCCATGACATGCAATATGCTACTCGAAAGCCGCAGGCTCACGGGCACCCGATTCCGTTTGCATTGTCTCCCCGAACGCCAAGGCAGGGCGAATCACTCTGACGGCACACACGCCGGTCGGCTTAGAGCCTATTTCAGTAGGGGACGTACCCCGCGTTGTGCTCAGGGCGGGATGAGCGCAAGGCGTCGTGGCGCAGCGAAGGGTTGTTCCCTTCGCAAGCCGCGCAACGCAGCGATCGCCCGCCCTGAACACAACCCGAAGGGCCGCCGGGCTTTGGGCGCGCTGCGGCGTTGTCGGTCGCTGGCATGGAATGACCATGCAACGCTCCCTCCGCCTTGCATCCCAAAGCCCGACGGCGCGGGATGCGGCCCTTACTGAAATAGGCTCTAATGCGCCAAATCGCCGGTGAACCGTCCCCTCAGACCAGCAGCTCCGGCCTTGCCGTGAAGTGGCGCAAGGCCTCCGGGTTGGCCAGGGCCTCGATGTTTTTCACCGGTCGTCCATGGACGACGTTGCGCACGGCCAGTTCCACCCGCTTACCGCTCTTGGTCAGGGGAATCTCCGGCACCTGGACGATCCGGGCCGGCAGGTGACGGGGCGTGGTGTTTTCCAGAATCGCCTGCCGGATGCGCGCCATCAAAGCCTCGTCCAGCATCAGGCCCTCCCGCAGCCGCACGAAAAGCACCACCCGGACATCGGTCGGCTTCTGCGGCGGCCACTCCTGAGCGATGACAATGGACTCCAATACCTCGGACAGGCGCTCCACCTGCCGATAGATTTCGGCGGTGCCGATGCGCACCCCGCCCGGGTTGAGGGTGGCATCGGAACGGCCATGGATGATCAGCCCCCCATGGGCGGTGATCTCGCAGAAGTCCCCATGGCACCACACGCCGGGGAAGCGCTCGAAATAGGCGGCCGCGTATTTGCCGCCTCCAGGATCGTTCCAGAAGCCGATGGGCATGGAGGGAAAGGGCTGGGTGCAGACCAGCTCCCCCTTTTCGCCCCGGATTGGACGCCCCGCCTCGTCCCACACGTCCACCGCCATGCCCAGCCCGCTGCACTGAATCTCGCCGCGCCATACGGGCAGCATCGGGTTGCCCAGCACGAAACAGGAGATGATGTCGGTGCCGCCGGAAATCGAGGACAGTTGCAGCTCAGCCTTGATGGCCCGATATACGAAGTCGAAGCTCTCCGGCGCCAGGGGGCTGCCGGTGGACAGCAGCACCCGCAAGGCGGAGAGGTCGTAGTCCTGGCCGGGGCAGAGCCCGCTCTTGGCGAGAGTCTCCAGATACTTGGCCGAGGTGCCGAAATGGGTGATGCCCTCCCTCGCCGCGTAATCCCACAACACCCGCCCGCCGTCGATCATGGGATTGCCGTCGTAGAGCATGAGGGTGGCCTCCGACGCCAGACCCGACACCAGCCAGTTCCACATCATCCAGCCGCAGGTGGTGAAATAAAACAAGCGGTCGCCGGGGCGCACATCGCAATGCAGCCGATGTTCCTTGAGGTGTTGCAGCAGGGTGCCCCCCGCGCCATGGACGATGCACTTGGGCACCCCGGTGGTGCCGGAGGAATACATCACGTAGAGGGGGTGATCAAAGGGCAAGGGGGTGAACACGGGTTCGCTGCGGTCGCCATGGGGCGCGATGAAGTCCCCATAGCTGACCGCTTTGGGAAGGTCGCCCACCCCCTCGTTAAGGGCCAGATAGGACACCACGACCAGCCGCTGCACGCTGGGCAGCCGGGGTAGCAGATCGGCAAGCCGGGCGCGAATGTCGATGACCTTGCCGTTGTACCAGTAGCCATCGCAAGCAATCAGCACCTTGGGCCCGACCTGCCCGAACCGATCCACCACGCCCTGCACACCGAAGTCCGGGGAGGCGCTGGTGAATACCGCGCCCATGCTGGCCGCCGCCAGCATGGCCACCAGGGTCTCGGGCAGGTTGGGCAGGTAGGCCGCGATCCGATCGCCCGCCACCACCCCGGCCTCCTCCAGCGCAGCGGCAAAGCGGGCCACTTCGGTGCGCAATTCCCGGCGCGACATGCGCCGCACCACCTTGTCCTCGCCCCGGAACACCAGGGCCTCGGCATTGCTACTGTCCCGCAGCAGATTCTCGGCGAAGTTGAGGCGGGCATCGGGAAACCAGCGGGCGCCCGGCATGCGCTCGCCATCCACCAGGCCCCGAGCACCGATCTCGCCGATCACGCCCCCCTGGTGCCAGATCTCCCGCCAGAATGCCACCGGATCATTGATTGACCAGTCATGCAGCGCCCCATAGTCCGCCAACGCCAGACCCGATGACTGCCGGGCACAGGCCATGAACGCGGCCATGGCGCTGGCACCCGCCCGTGACGGCGATGGCACCCATAGGGGGCGGTTCTGCAGCGCGTCGGCAACCATGCGCGTCATTTCTGGCAACGGCGGCCCAGGGCCAGGCCAGCCTTCGAGTTCGAGGCGCGGCCCAACTGGGCCGATATCCAGGCGCCGACAGCCACCAAGCTGTCGAGATCGATGCCGGTCTCGATGCCCAGACCGCGCATCAGCCAGACCACATCCTCGGTCGCCACGTTGCCTGCGGCGCCGGGTGCGTAGGGACAACCGCCGAGGCCGGCCACGGAGGCGTCGAAAACGCCCACGCCCATCTGGAGCGAAGCGTAGATATTGGCCACGGCCATGCCGTAGGTGTCGTGATAGTGGCCGGCGATCTGCGCCAGGGGAACGCGCCGCGCCACCGCCTCTATCATCGCCTTGGTCTTTTCCGGTGTGCCGATGCCGATGGTGTCCCCCAGGCTGATTTCGTAGCAGCCCATCTCATGCAGCGCCCAGGCCATGTCGGCCACCGCCGCTGGCACCACCTCGCCCTGATAGGGGCAGCCGAGCACGCAGGAGACATAGCCCCGCACCGAGACACCAGCGGCCTGGGCCGCCGCCGCCACGGGACGGAAGCGATCCAGGGATTCAGCCATGCTGCAATTGATATTCTTCCGGGAAAAGGCTTCGGAGGCAGCGCCGAACACCGCCACCTCCCGGGCCCCCGCCGCCAGGGCGGCTTCCAGTCCCTTCTCGTTGGGCACCAGCACCGGATAGGAAAGCCCGGGGCGGCGCTCGATTTGCGCCATCACTTCCGCGTTGTCCGCCATCTGGGGCACCCATTTCGGCGAAACAAAGGCGGTAGCCTCGATGGCCGACAGCCCCGTCTCGGCCAGGCGCCGGATCAGCTCAATCTTGACGGCCGTCGGGACCGGTTGCTTCTCGTTTTGCAGGCCGTCGCGAGGGCCGACTTCGACGATCTTCACTGAGGATGGAAAAGCCATGATCAACCTCGGTTCACTTCAAATTCCAGCAATTCTGCGCCGTCCTCGACCTGGTCGCCGACACCGTAGCGAAAGCGTTTGATCGTCCCAGCGGCCGGGGCGATGATGGTGTGCTCCATTTTCATTGCTTCCAGGATCAGCAGGGGGGCGCCCTGCTCCACCCGCTTGCCGGGCTGGGCAATCAGCGCGACGACCCGGCCAGGCATCGGAGCGCTGAGCCCCCCCTCGGCGCTGCCCCCACTGCCTGCCGGGAGCAGCGGATCGACGGCTGCAAAGACGAAGGCACGGCCGTGCAGGAAAACGTGGCGCTTCCCGGCGGCAATCACCACTGTCCCGTTGATGCGGCGGCCGGCCAGGTCGGCCCACAACTGCCCCCCCGGACCGAGGGTGCCGCTGACGGCCGTGGCCCGGCCGTCGACTTCAAGCACGAAACCCCGCTCCCCATAGGCGACGGCGATGGACCGTTCGGCCTCACCGGCCCGGAACACCAGGGTGCGGCGGGCGGCGCTGTTGATGCGCCAGCCGTCCCGCAGATGCCAGGGGGAGTGGGGGTCCGTATCGCTCCGCGCCCCGTCGAGCGCCGTCTCCTGCTCGCGCAGCAGCTCGGCCAGGACCACGACCAGCCAGGCTTCGGCCGGCGGCTCGGTGGCGGCAGGGAACAGAAAGTCATGCTCGCGCTCCACCAGCCCGGTGTCCAGGTCGGCCTGGGCAAAGGCCGGGCAGGCCACCAACCGGGAGAGAAAGTCCACGTTGTTGGCTACGCCCACGACACGATACCGGGCCAGGGCTTGCAGCATGCGCGCGCATGCACGCTCCCGGGTCTCGTCCCAGACGATGAGCTTGGCGATCATCGAATCGTAGTGGGGCGATATTTCGTCGCCCTCTTCGACCCCGGTATCGACCCGGACATGCAGCGACTCCTCCGGCGCTGCCAGATGCACCAGCCGGCCGGAAGCCGGCAGGAAGCCCTGGTCCGGATCCTCGGCGCATATCCGCGCCTCCAGGGCATGGCCGTGAATGGAAAGCTGCTCCTGGACCAGGGGCAAGGGCTCGCCGGCGGCGATGCGCAACTGCCATTCGACCAGATCCAGCCCGGTGATCATCTCGGTCACGGGATGCTCCACCTGCAGGCGTGTGTTCATTTCCATGAAATGGAAATTGCCTTCCCGGTCCAGCAGGAATTCCACCGTGCCGGCCCCCACATAGCCGATGGCCTGGGCGGCGACAATGGCTGCCTGCCCCATCGCCCCCCGGCGCTGGGGCGTCATGCCGGGGGCCGGCGCCTCTTCCAGTATTTTCTGATGGCGGCGCTGCACCGAGCAGTCCCGCTCGAAGAGGTGGACGCAGTGGCCCTGCCGGTCGCTGAAAATCTGGATTTCCACGTGACGCGGGCCTTGCAGGTACTTCTCGATCAACACCTGCTCATTGCCGAAACTCGCTGCCGCCTCGCGCTTGCAGGAGGCCAGGGCGGCGAGAAATTCACTGGACTGATGCACCGCGCGCATGCCCCTGCCGCCGCCACCGGCGATGGCCTTGATCAGTACCGGATAGCCGATGCGCTCGGCCTGTGCCTTCAGGAAGTCGGGCGCCTGCTCGTCGCCGTGATAGCCCGGCGTCACCGGCAGACCAACCTCTTCCATCAGTTTCCTGGCTTCGGACTTGGACCCCATGGCCCGGATCGCCGATGCCGGCGGGCCGATGAAGACGAGGCCCTGGGCCGCGACTGCATCGGCGAAGTCCCCATTCTCCGAGAGGAAGCCATAGCCCGGATGGACGGCCTGGGCGCCCGTTTGCCGGCAGGCGGCGATGATCCGGTCGATGGCAAGGTAGGACTCGCCCGGGGCGGCCGGCCCGAGCAGCACGGCCTCGTCGGCGAGGCGCACATGGCGCGCCTCGGCATCGGCTGCGGAATACACCGCAACGGTGCGGATGCCCATGCGGCGCGCCGTCCTGATCACCCGGCAGGCAATCTCTCCCCGGTTGGCGATCAGTATCCTCTCGAACATGCTTCAGTCCCCGGCCGGCCAACGGGGCCGCCGCCGCGCCAGGAAGGCCGCCATGCCTTCCCGAGCTTCATCGGTGGCACGGATGCGCGCGATGCGCCGGGCCGTGTCCTCGATCAAGGGGTCATCCAGGGGCCGGCCGGCGACGGCGGCGATCAATGACTTGCACTCGGCCTGGGCCTGGGGGCCGTTGGCCAGCAGGGCCGAGACGATCCCATTCACCGCCCCGTCGAGGGCCGGGATATCGACGGCCAGTTCGTGAACCAGGCCCAGGCGATGGGCCTCGGCAGCCGAAAAGGGCTGCGCCGTCAGCATGTAGCGCCGCGCCTGGCGCGGGCCGATGGCGGCGACCACATGGGGACCAATGACGGCGGGGATGAGGCCCAGCCTCACCTCGGTCAGGGCAAAGCGGGCATCCGCGGTGGCGACGGCGATGTCACAAGCCGACACCAGGCCGACACCGCCACCGTAGGCGACGCCCTGCACCCGCGCCACGGTCGGCTTGGGCATCCGGGCAAGGCATCCCAGCATCGTGGCGAACTTGCGCGCATCGACCAGGTTCTCCTCGGCACCCCGAGCGGCGGCACGCAGCATCCACTTGAGGTCGGCACCGGCGCAGAAGTGCTGGCCGGCGCTGGCGATCAGGATGACACGCACCTCGGCACTGGCCTCCATCGCCGCCAGGGCGTCGCTCAGCTCGGCGATGGTCTGGTCGTCAAAGGCATTGTGGCGCTCGGGACGATTGAGGGTGATGCGACCAACACTGTCTTCGGTCCGGACGAGGATATTGCGGTACATGATCTCTCCTCTAAGCCGGCCAAGCCGGAGCACAACAGGGACAGCTTTGATGAAGGCGTGTGATGTTTGGCCGGGAAAGCAAATCAAGGCCCGCCCCCTCCCATCCTCCCCCTCGCGGGGGAGGCGATTGTATCGGCTCGCTTCGCTCGAAATTCCTCTCACGATTTGCCATGACTTGACTGATTAGTGACTACATGCGGAACACACCGAACGAGGTCTTCTCGATCGGGCCGTTGAGGGCTGCCGAGATACCCAGGCCCAGGACCCGCCTGCTCTGGGCCGGGTCAAGCACCCCATCGTCCCAGAGCCGGGCCGTGGCGTAATAGGGGTGACCCTGGGTTTCGTACTGAGCGCGGATCGGCGCCTTGAAGGCATCCTCCTCCGCACGGCGCCACTGCTTACCCGCCGCTTCCTGGGCATCGCGACGGAGGGTGGAGAGCACCGAAGCCGCCTGTTCGCCGCCCATCACCGAGATTCTGGCATTGGGCCACATCCACAGCAGGCGCGGGCTGTAGGCGCGGCCGCACATGCCGTAGTTGCCGGCGCCGAAGGAACCGCCGATGATCAGGGTGAACTTGGGCACCCTGGCCGTCGCCACCGCCGTGACCATCTTGGCGCCGTCCTTGGCAATGCCGCCGTTCTCATACTTGCGACCGACCATGAAGCCGGCGATGTTTTGCAGGAACAGGAGCGGGATGCCGCGCTGGGCGCACAGTTCGATGAAGTGGGCGCCCTTCCGGGCCGACTCGGCGAAGAGGATGCCGTTGTTGGCAACAATGCCTAGAGGATAGCCGTGGAGATGGGCGAAGCCCGTCACCAAAGTCGTGCCATAGCGGGCCTTGAATTCGTCGAAGCGCGAGCCGTCCACCAGGCGCGCGATCACTTCGCGCACATCGTAGGGTTTCTTGCTGTCGGCGGGAATCACCCCATAAAGTTCGGCGGGATCGTAGAGCGGTTCCTCCGGCGTCGCCAGGGCCAGGGAAATGGTTTTTTGCCAGTTGAGGTTGCCGACGATGCGGCGGCAGATCGCCAGGGCGTGCGGGTCGTTCTCCGCCAAGTGGTCGGCGACGCCGGAAATTGCCGTGTGCACATCGCCACCGCCAAGCTCTTCGGCGCTGACGATCTCGCCGGTGGCGGCCTTCACCAGGGGCGGGCCGCCAAGGAAGATGGTGCCCTGGTTGCGTACGATCACGGCCTCGTCCGACATGGCCGGCACATAGGCGCCGCCGCCGGTGCAGGAACCCATGACAACACCGATCTGGGGTATGCCCAGAGCCGACATGTTGGCCTGGTTGAAGAAGATGCGGCCGAAATGATCCCGGTCCGGAAACACGTCGTCCTGGGCCGGCAGATAGGCCCCACCGGAATCCACCAGATAGATGCAGGGCAGGCGGTTCTGCTGGGCGATCTCCTGGGCGCGCAAGTGCTTCTTCACGGTGATGGGGAAATAGGTGCCGCCCTTCACCGTGGCGTCATTGGCGACAATCACGCACTCGACGCCATTGACGCGGCCGATGCCGGTGACGAGGCCGCCGCAGGCCACCTCGTTGCCGTACATGCCCCAGCCGGCCAGAGGCGAGAGTTCGAGGAAGGGTGCCCCCGGATCGATCAGAGCGTCGATGCGGTCCCGCGCCAGCAGCTTGCCCCGGGCCAGATGCTTGTGCCGGGCCGCTTCCGGCCCGCCCTGGGCGACCAGGGCGGTCTTTTCGCGCAGGTCGGCCACCAGGGCAGCCATCACCGCGGCATTGGCCTTGAAATCATCGGCGCGGGTGTCGAGCCGGGACTGGATGACGCTCACTGGACTACCCTCCCCCCAACCCCCTCCCCACGGAAGGGGGTGACGGCGGTTCGCCGCTCTGCGGCTCCGGGTCCGGGCTGGCGTCCCTTCGGACGGCCGTGCGGAACGCTCACTGGACTACCCTCCCCCCAGCCCCCTCCCCATGGAAGGGGGTGACGGCGGTTCGCCGCTCTGCGGCTCCGGGTCCGGGCTGGCGTCCCTTCGGACGGCCGTGCGGAACGCTCACTGGACTACCCTCCCCCCAGCCCCCTCCCCATGGAAGGGGGTGACGGCGGTTCGCCGCTCTGCGGCTCCGGGTCCGGGCTGGCGTCCCTTCGGACGGCCGTGCGGAACGCTCACTGGACTACCCTCCCCCCAGCCCCCTCCCCATGGAAGGGGGTGACGGCGGTTCGCCGCTCTGCGGCTCCGGGTCCGGGCTGGCGTCCCTTCGGACGGCCGTGCGGAACGCTCATGTCAGCGGGTCTCCTCGAACAGCTCACGACCGATCAGCATGCGCCGGATTTCACTGGTGCCGGCGCCGATCTCGTAGAGCTTGGCATCCCGCCATAGACGGCCGGCGGCACAGTCAGTGGTGTAGCCGACGCCGCCCAGGGCCTGGATGGCCTCGCCGGCCATCCAGGTCGCCTTCTCGGCGGCATACAGGATGGCACCGGCGGCATCCTTGCGCAGCCGGCGAGCGTCATCGGCTCGATCAAAGGCCTGGCCGAGGGCATACACATAGGCGCGGGTAGCCATCCAGGTCGCATACATGTCCGCGATCTTGCCCTGCATGAGCTGGAACTCGCCGATGCTCCGGCCGAATTGCCGGCGCTCATGCAGATAAGGCACCACGATATCCATGCAGGCGGCCATGATGCCCAGAGGCCCGCCGCACAGCACCGCCCGCTCGCGGTCGAGGCCGCTCATCAGTACCCTGGCGCCCTGTCCGACCCCGCCCAGCACGTTCTCTTCCGGCACCTCCACGCCGTCGAAGAACAGCGGATAGGTGTTGGAGCCGCGCATGCCCAGCTTGTCCAGGTGCTTGCCGTGGCTGAAACCCTTCATCCCCTTTTCGACGATGAAGGCGGTGATCCCCCGGGAGCCGGCGTCCGTGTCGGTCCTGGCATAGACCACCAGGACATCGGCGTCGCCGCCGTTGGTGATCCACATCTTGCTGCCGTTGAGCAGATAACGATCGCCCTTGCGCTCGGCCCGCAGCTTCATGCCCATCACGTCGGAACCGGCGGCGGCCTCGGACATGGCCAAGGCCCCCACGTGATCGCCGGAAACCAGCCTGGGCAGATAGTGGGCCTTCTGAGCACCAGTGCCATTGCGATGGATCTGGTTGATGCACAGGTTCGAATGGGCGCCATAGGACAGGCCCACCGAGGCGGAGGCCCGGGAAACCTCTTCCAGGGCAATGATGTGGGCCAGATAACCCAGCTTGCTGCCGCCGTATTCCTCTTCCACCGTCAAGCCATGGAGGCCCAGATCACCGAATTCTTTCCATAGCGATGAGGGGAACTCGTTGCTCCGATCAATCGCCTCCGCTCTTGGGGCAATCCGATTGGAGGCGAAAGCCCGGACCGTCTCGCGCAACATATCGATCGTTTCGCCATGATTAAAACTCAGGCTTGGAATCCGCATCAAATCTCCCGTGGGCCATCCGAGGACATGCAGCCCTTGTCATTATGGCAAACGCCGGCATGCTTGCAATTCCAACCGTCCGGGACGGAAAAAGCCTGATATTCCAAGCCTAACGCCCATGGTGGCAGGCCGCCACCCCGAATGATGAAACCCGTCACCCCGGCGCAGGCCGGGGTCCAGATCGGTGGCCCCCTGGATTCCAGCCTGCGCCGGAGTGACGAGCCGCGGTTCACGTTAAAACGACAAAGCCGCCCAAGGCGGCTTTGTCGTCTGCAACCAGCCACTACTTCTTGTCGTCCTTGGGCGGAGAAAAATCGGGGAACTGCATGCCAGTGAACATCTTGCGGGTCTGCTCCTGCATGTTGTCCTGCATCTGCTGGAACATCTTGCGGCTCTGCTCCACATAGGTGCCCATCATGCTCTGCATGGCGGGGCCCTGGAAATTGAGAAACTGGGACCAAAGCTCCTGGTTCGCCGCAGTATTTTCGCCGCCGTATACCCCTCGCGCCTGCTCGTTGAACTTGGCCTGCATTTCGGTAAAGGCCTTGAGATTGTTCTCCAGATACTTGCCCATCATCCCCTGCATGGCATTGCCATAGAAGCGGATCATCTGGGCAAGGATGTCAGCGGTGAACATGGGCGAGCCGGCCGCCTCCTCTTCAAGAATGATCTGGAGCAGGATACTGCGGGTCAGGTCCTCGCCGCTCTTGGCATCCACCACCTGAAACTCCTCGTGCTGAAGCACCAGCCCCTTGACATCCGCCAGCGTAATGTAGCTGCTGGTCTTGGTGTCATATAGCCGGCGGTTCGGATATTTCTTGATCAGACGATTCTGCCCAGCCATCACCGCATCTCCTCCGCGTATCCGCGCTTTATTTAGTTAGATTCTGCCATGTTCCAGCGGCCGATCCCTGCAAGCGGGGTCAATACATGTGCAGGCCACCGTTGATGTTCAGGGTTGCCCCCGTCATGTAACCGGCGATATCGGAGGCCAGGTAGGCGCACAATCCGCCGATTTCCTCCGGCGTGCCCATGCGGCCGGCGGGAATGGTGGCGGTGATGGAATCACGCACCTCCTGTTTGATGGCCATGACCATGTCCGTGGCGATATAGCCGGGAGCGATGGCATTCACCGTCACGCCCTTCTTTGCCACTTCCTGGGCGATGGCCTTGCTGAATCCCAGTATCCCCGCCTTGGCGGCGGAATAGTTGGCCTGGCCGAACTGCCCCTTGATGCCATTGACCGAGGAAATGTTGATCACCCTGCCCCAGCCCCGTTCCGCCATGCCTTCCAGCACCTGGCGGGTGACGTTGAACACGGAATCCAGATTGATGGTCAGCACCGCATCCCACTGGCTCTTATCCATCTTGCGGAACATGCCGTCCCGGGTGATGCCGGCGTTATTCACCAGCACATCCACGGGGCCGATCTCGGATTCGATTCTTTTCACCATGGAGGCGCAGGAATCGAAATCCGACACATCGCCTTCGGCCACGCGAAAATCGAAACCCTCGGCCTTGGTTCTGGCCAACCATTCATCTTTCGGCGGAAAACCGGGCAGGCAGTTTGCCACCACGGTATGGCCGCTCTGGGCAAGCGCCTTGCAGATCGCGGTGCCCAGACCGCCCATCCCCCCTGTTACCAACGCTACCTTCTTGGACATTTCGCTGCTTCCTTCGATACACAAAAAAATCTGTAAGAAGCGCGTGCCGCAAGCCACGCGCTTTCTGGCAATCAATACATGTGTTGACCGCCGTTGATGGAAATATTGGCGCCCGTCACGAAAGCCGCCTCCTCGGACGCCAGATAGGCTACCAGGCCCGCGACCTCTTCGGGCTTGCCCAGGCGCGACATGGGAATCTGGGGCAGGATCTTGCTGTCCAGCACATCCTTGGGGATCGCCGTCACCATCTTGGTGCCGATATAGCCCGGGGAGATGGTGTTCACAGTGACGCCCTTCTTGGCCACTTCCAGGGCCAGGGCCTTGGTGAAACCGTGCATCCCTGCCTTGGCTGCAGCGTAGTTGGTCTGGCCGAAGGCGCCTTTCTGGCCATTGACCGACGAAATGTTGATCACCCGGCCCCAGTTGCGGTCGCTCATGCCATCCATGACCTGCTTGGTCATGTTGAACACAGAATCCAGGTTGGTTCGGATCACCGCATCCCAATCATTCTTGCTCATGCGCTTGAAGGTCATGTCACGGGTGATGCCCGCGTTATTCACCAGCACATCCACCGGTCCCAGATCCTTCTCGATCTGTGCCACGCAGTCGCGACAGGAATCGAAGTCGGCCACGTCGCAGGGATAGGCCTTGAAGCCGTAACCCATGTCGTTCATGCCCCGCAACCAGTCCTGGGCCTTGGTATTGGTGGGGCTATAGCTGGTGACGACCTTGTAGCCCAGGGCCGCCAGCTTGATACAGACCGCCTCCCCCAGACCGCCCATTCCGCCGGTAACCAACGCAACTCTTTGCATTATCGACTCCTCCGATGACTCACCATGGGGCTGCTGATTGACACTGCGCGGACGCGCCCCTTTCTCGCCCCCGCGGATTATGCCCGTTCCTTCACGTAACGGCCGGGAGCCGGCTCAATGGGCGGATGCACAGCATCCCCCAGCATCGACCGGGCCGCAATCCTGCGCCCGCCGAAAGCCTTGAGCCACTTGGCCCAGCGGGGCCACCAACTGCCCCGGACCTCCTCGGCCCCCGCCAACCATTGTTCCGGTTCCGCCTGCTCCAGTCCCTGGGGGTTGATCCAATGGCTGCGCTTGTTGGCTGCTGCAGGATTGATCACCCCGGCGATATGACCCGAAGCCCCCAGCACAAAGGTGACCTCTCCCCCCAACAGCCGGCTTGATGCGAAGGCGCCGTGCCAAGGAACGATGTGGTCCTCCCGGGTTGCCAGCACGAAGGCCGGCATATCCACCCTCCCCAGGTCGGCCCGGACACCGCACATGTCGAGCCGCCCCGGCACCCGCAGATTGTTTTCCAGATACATGTTGCGCAGATACCAGACCAGGAAAGGTCCCGGCAGGTTGGTGGAATCCGAGTTCCAGTAGAGCAGGTCAAAGGCTGGCGGCGTATCGCCCTTCAGATAATTGCCCACCACGTATTGCCAGATCAGTTCATTGGCCCGCAGACTGGAGAATACCGAGGCCAGCTCCCGCCCTGGCAACAGCCCTCCCTGGCCCACGGAAGTCTCCCGCATGGCCACCGATTTTTCATCCACGAAGCAGCCGATCTCGCCGGGCTCGGCGAAATCCAGCAGGGTCGTCAACAGGGTCAGTGACTTGGCCGGCTCGTCGCCCCGGGCCCGAGCCACCGCCAGAGCCGAACTCAGCAGGGTGCCGCCGACACAGAAACCCAGCACGTTGATCTGCTTGATGCGGCAGATCGCCCGCACCTGGTCGATGGCCTCCAGCACGCCGCGCTCGATGTAGTCGTCCCAGCCCAGATGGCCCTGCTCCGCCTTCACATTGCGCCAGGACAACATGAACACCGTGTTGCCCTGCTCCACTGCGTAGCGCACGAAGGAGTTATGGGCCTGGAGATCGAGGATGTAGAACTTGTTGATGCAGGGAGGCACCATCAGCAGGGGGCGCTGGGCCACCTTGTCGGTCAGTGGCGCGTACTGGATCAACTGGAACAGTTCGTTCTCGAACACCACCGCGCCCGGCGTAGCGGCCAGATTGCGCCCCACTTCGAAGGCGCTCTCGTCGGTCATGGAAATGCGCCCCTTTTCCAGGTCCGCCAGCAGATTGGCGATGCCGCGCCGGATGCTCTCGCCCTGGGTTTCCAGGGCCTTCTGGATGAATTCGGGATTGGTGGCTGCGAAGTTGGAAGGCGCCAGAGCCTCCACGGCCTGGCGCACCATGAAGCGCACCTGACGCCGCTCCTGCTCCCCTTCCAAGGGTAGAGCTTCCACCAGGCGCCCCAGATAATCCGCATTGAGCAGATAGGCCTGGCGCAGATAGTCGTAAATGGGGCTATCAGACCAGGCCCGGCCGGAAAACCGCCGGTCGCCGGGAGGCGCGGAAACGAAGGCGCCCGGAACCCGAGACTCACCGGACTGCAACATTCCCTGCCAGAGCCGGCCATAGCTCGCCAGCAAGTCCCGCTGCAATCTGCCCACCGCCCCACCATCGGGCTCGGGCGCAGCCTGTTGCTGTGCCGCCCAGCGCGCCATGCCCTGGGCCATGGCCTGACCGGCCTGCATCAACAACTGCTGCACAAACGGGGGAGAATCCGGCGGCGTGGACATCGACATCTCCTGACAACAGCCGCGCGATCCGAACGGCGGGAAGGATGGAGGGTGGATTTTGCATTGCACAAAAAGCAGCTGTCAAGGCGATTCCCATTCGAGACATCAGGTTTCATCGCATTCATTGACCCACAAATGGGATAGTCTGGAAAAATACCTTCCGGTGCCTTGCCCGAAGGAAAGTTTTAGGTATAATTCGGCCCCTCTTGAGAGACAGCGCGCCCGTAGCTCAGCTGGATAGAGTACTTGGCTACGAACCAAGGGGTCGGGCGTTCGAATCGCTCCGGGCGCGCCAAAATCAAGTATGGAAATGGGCACTTCAATCGAAGTGCCCTTTTTCTTTTTCGCGCTGGCAGAAGCGACCCTGGCTACCGGTAACCAGAGATTCCTGACCGGACGACGAATGAACAGATCCTGACGCGCCAGCCCCTCCCCCACAGGCATAATGACGCCCTCGCGGCCCCGCCCGGGCCAGCTCATCCTACTTTGCCATCATGATCGAATTCCTGCTCAACCCCGAAATCTGGATCGCCTTCCTGACCCTGACCGCTCTGGAACTGGTACTGGGCATCGACAACATCATTTTCATCTCCATCCTGGTGGACAAGCTGCCCCGTGCGAAGCAGGAATTCGCCCGCCGCATCGGCCTCTTTCTGGCCATGTTCATGCGCATCGGCCTGCTGCTGCTGCTGTCCTGGATCGTCGGCCTGACCGAACCGGTGCTGACGGTGCTGGGCCAGGATATCTCCGGCCGGGACCTGATCCTGATTTCCGGCGGACTGTTCCTGATCTGGAAAAGCACCGGCGAGGTCCATCAACTGCTGGAGGGCGAGGAAGGCGAAGCCTCCCGTAAGGTGGCCTCCAACCTGCTGGGGGTGATCGTGCAGATCATGGTCATCGATCTGGTGTTCTCCCTGGACTCCATCATCACCGCCGTGGGCATGGTCAGCGAAGTCGCCGTGATGATCGCCGCCGTGATCGCCTCCGTGGGCCTGATGATGCTGTTCGCCGCCAGCATCGGCCGCTTCGTCTCCGACCACCCCACCATCAAGATGCTGGCCCTGTCCTTCCTGGTGGTGGTGGGTGTGGTGCTGATCGCCGACGGTTTCGGCCACCATGTGCCCAAGGGTTACATCTACTTCGCCATGGCCTTCTCGGTGGGTGTGGAGATGCTCAACATCCGCATGCGCAAGAAGGCCGTGAAGCCGGTGGAACTGCACGAGCCCTATGTCCGCGAAGCGGAGTGACCGGGTAACTTTGCCCCGTCCAAGCCATGAACCATAAGGTCGCCATCGTTGTCGGCGGGACCGGCGGCGTCGGTTCCCTGGTCACCCTGGGCCTGGCCGAGGCCGGCCATGACATCGCGCTGATCTATCACGCTGCCGATGACAAGGCGGTCCAGTTGAAAAGCCGCATCGAGGCCGCTGGCCGGCGCTGCATGGTGGTCAAGGCCGATGCCAGCGACCCGGTAGCGGTGGCCCGGTTCGTCGGCGCGGCCCGGGATGCCTTCGGCCGCATCGATGTGCTGGTCAATACCCAGGGCTGCACCCATGAACTGCGCCTGCTGCATGAAAGCCCGGTGGATGACTTGCGCCGGACGGTAGACGTGGAACTGATGAGCGTCCTCTACTGCTGCCAGGCTGTAGTACCGACGATGATCCACCAGAAACAGGGGAGGATCGTGACCATCGGCGCCGATGCCGGCAAGGTGGGCTCCAGCGCCGAAGCGGCCTCCGCCGCCGCCCGGGGCGGCGTAATCGCCCTGTCCAAGGGCCTGGCCCGGGAAGTGGCCAGCTACGGGATCACCGTAAATGTGGTCTGCCCGGGCCCCATAGAAACGGAACTTTTCCAGCGCAACAGCGGACAGGGCACCATCACCGCCAAGCTCAGCGCCGCCATGGTCAAGGCGACCCCCATGAAGCGACTGGCTCGCCCGGAGGAAGTGGCGGATATGGTGATCTACCTGGCCACCGGCCAGGGCTCCAGCTTCGTCACCGGCCAGGCCATCAGCATCAGCGGCGGCCTGACCATGTGCTGAATCGACGGCACTCGGTGATGGCATTTCAGCGCATGGTGGCGCCACCATCAACGCTGATCACTTGTCCGTTGATCCATGCGCCCTCATCAGAGAGCAGAAGAGCCACCATGGCGGCGATATCCTCCGGGTCGCCAACGCGGGTGCTGCGGGTAGCCGCCCGCATGTGATCAAGAAGGTCGGGAGGCATGGTCTTCTTGTTGTTTTCCGTCATCACGAAACCAGGTGCCACGCAATTGGCGCGAATACCCTTGCGTCCCCAGCGGGAAGCCACATGACGCATCAGGGCATGAAGGCCGGATTTGGCTATCGCATAGCAGGGGCGTTCCGGCTCACCGGCGAAAGCCGCTCCAGACGTGGTGTAGACAATGGCACCCGCCCCCCGTTTGAGCAATTCTGGAAGCACGGCGCGGGTGCAGAGCAAATGGCCGCGCAAATTCACTGCGATGGTCCGGTCGAAGACATCCAGCCCCACATCGAGGACGTTGCTGTCCCGGAAAATGACCGATAGATCAGCAGCGTTCACGTGAGCAAAATCGAGACCGCCGAAGGCATCTACCGCCAGCCTCACCATGGCGGCTACCGAGACCTCATCGCTGATATCGCAGCGTATGCTACGAGCCTGGCCGCCCTCGCCAATGATGTCATCGGCGATCGCCTTGGCATTGCCCTCATCCAAATCACCGATGACCACAGCAGTACCTGCCGCAGCCAGCTTGCGAGCAGTGGCTCCACCGATACCTCCACCACCCGCGACGATGGCTACTTTTCCTGCGCTTACATTCAGCATGGTTTAACTCCAATTGACAGAGGCCGCACCATTAAAAGCTCAGAGATCCGCCACCTTCAGCACCCACTTGCCACGGCCATGGCCAGTTTGGATAAGGCGATGGACATCCGCGACCTGGGACAGGGGGAACACATGCAGAGGAGGCATCTTCACAACGCCTTCCGCCACCAGTTGCGCTATTTTTGCCAGGGTTGGCGCGCAGCCCACGTCGGTCATGGTGGAGAACACCCGGTTCACACCCTTGGCTTCCCCTGCGATCGCTGCGGCGGCAATGTCGCCATCGTCCACCAAGGTGGGAATGCTGACGAATGTGCCACCAGGCCGCACCAAATCAAGGCCGTTAGGCAGCGTACTGACGCCAACCGTGTCCATCAGGTAGTCCAGGCCTTCGGGTGCCCAGCGCTGAACCGCGGAGGTAATGTCTTCGCAGCGATAGTCGATGACCCGGTCCACACCCAGGCTCCGCAGGTATTCCACATTGGCGGTGCTGCAAGTCGCCGCCACCACGGCCCCCGCGCAACGGGCAAACTGCACGGCAAAGCCACCAAGGCCACCGGCACCGCCGTGGATCAGGGCGCGCTGACCTGATTTCAGGCCACCTCGGTCAAACAAGCCCTGCCAGGCAGTCAGGGCTGCGACTGGCAGGGCCGCAGCCTGCTCATAGCTGAGGGAATCCGGCATCCTGGCGACCCGGTCGGCGTCGGCGATGGCGAACTCGGCATAGCTGCCCCAGCCTCCCTGGCCGTGATTGGTGGGGGTGAACACGCGATCACCCACGGCGAGACCGGTGACGCCCTCCCCTATCTGATCCACGATACCCGCCGCATCGAAGCCGATCACGTAGGGAAAAACATAAGGTCGATACATGGCCAGCATCCCCTGTCGGTTCTTCCAGTCCGCCGGGTTGACGCCAGCACAGGCGATTCGCACCCGTACCTGGCCAGGCCCGGCCTCGGGTGTGGGAACCTGGGCCAGTTGCAGGACTTCCGGGCCGCCGGTCTGTTCGATGATCATCGCGAGCATGGGGTATATCCTCAGCTTTCTGTCGCAGCAATCCTGGGGGGACGCCGCGCCAGAATGCCTTCTGTGCGCTGCCGCAAGAGGGTGTCGAAAGGTTCGCGATAAGGCAGTATCCAGAATTCTCCGGCCTCGATGCCGGCGAAGGTGTTCTCTGCCGATTGATCGGGCGTGATACCGCCGCCGCCAGTGATGTGGTGATGAATGCCGTCGATGAACTGGCGCACTGCCGGGTTGCCGCCTCCGTCACCGAAGGGGGCATTGAAGATGCCGCTGCGTACCGGGCCGGGGTCGAGTACGGAAACGCCGATCGAGGCCTGGACCATATTCAGTTCCACATAAAGCGCTTCAGTGAGGAAGACCGCGGCACTCTTGCTGGCATTGTACGGAGCCATCATCGGGCTGGACACGAAGCCACCCAGGGATGCGGTATTGACGATGTGGGAGGGGCATCCTGCCTTCAGCATCCGGGGCACGAAGGCGCGGATGCCGTGGTGTATCCCCAGCACATTGATGGAGAAGCAGCGTCGAAAATTCTCTGGGGATATCTCCCACAGCAATCCGGCGCTCATCACCCCTGCGTTATTGAACAGCAGGTCCACCCGGCCGAAGCGTTGCCAGGCCTGTTCCGCCAGATTTTCCATGGCAATGGGGTCGGTGACGTCGGTGGAGACGGTCAGGACCTCGGTATCCAGGGTGGCGGCAAAGGCATCGAGCTGCCCGGCATCCAGGTCGGCCAGCACCAGGTTCATCCCCAAAGAAGCGGCCTTGCGGGCCAGACCGCCGCCTACGCCACCAGCGGCGCCAGTGATGACGGCAGTGCCGCCCTTGAAACAGATATTGGAAGTCACAATGGGTCCTTTCATTCGCCACTGGCCGAGATCAGGCTGTGGGCATAGGGGGGGATCACCGGCGGCGGCAGCAGCTCCCGACCGTCCAGGGTATATACGGGCAGCTTGTGGGCCAGGGGAAAGTGCAGGCTATAGGCGGTCATGCCGGTGCGTTGGGCTGCCGGCAGATGACACAGAGCCAGGGCGGTCTCGGCAATGTACTCGACGCGCTCGGAGGGATAGTTCTCCGGGATCAGATCGATGGCGCCAGGCGTGCGGATCGCAGTGCTGGGCGCCAAGGTATTCACCGCGATGTTGTCATCCAGCAACTCTGCCGCCAGGCCCTGATTCATGCGGTGCACTGCGGCCTTGATGGCTGCATATACCGTCGCGCCGCCATGTTTGGCCCAGTCGTCGTAGGGCCGTCCGGGGGGCAAGGCGGTAACGGAACCCAGGGTAACGATCCAGCCTCCTCCCCGCTTGCGCATCTCGGGCACGGCCTGCTGGACGAGCCGGAACGGTGCCCTCAGGTAGTGGCCGATGGTGTTCTCGAACATCTCTTCCGGCATGGTGGACAGGGGCGCATAGGAAGCCTTTCCGCCACTGTGAACCAGAATATCCAGACCACCGGCCAGGGCTGCGGCCCTGCCCACAAGGTCGCCCAGCTGGGAGGGGTTTTCCAGATCGGCAACCAAGGGCAAGGCACGTCCGCCGGCCGTCTCGATCAGGGCGATGGTCTCTTTCAGAGTACCGGCGTAAGCACCCGCGGTATCCAGGCTGCGCGCAGAGACCACTACGGTGGCGCCAGCGGCGGCAAGGCGTTGAGCAACGGCTCGACCGATTCCTCGGCTGGCCCCGGTCACCAGGGCTATCTTGCCGTCAAGGCGGGGTTGAGTCATGGGTTTATCCTCGTATCGTTAACGTGAAATAGCGAATTGAAACGGCAGGTCGAACTGTCGAGCGTAGCGAGCCAGCATCGTCACCTCCCCAGGAGAGGGGAAGGCTGGGAGGGGGTGGGCCTTCCTGTCTTTCCCGTGTTTCATGGACCGGGGCGGAAAATCGGCTTCCATGAGCGTTATGTATGTATCAGGGCGCTTCACAGCCCAGCAGACTTTCGGCCTGGGAACAGAATGCGTGACAGAGTCGGACATCGATGAATTGTTGGCCGGACTCGGGATCGAAGGCCCGGTCGACATGAGCCCAGTGATGCGGATGGATCATGTAGGCGCCCAAAAGGCCGTCCAGGCTGGCGTACTCCTGCTCCCAGACATAGTCCCAGGTCTGGTGGCCGCTGTCCCAGTCCAGCACGCGGGCCCGACTCAAGCGCCAGTTGATGATGGAATCGATATGTGCGGGCATGTCCAGAGTTGCCGCCTCGAAGCCAGGGGCGCGGGCACCGTCGGCCCCTGCCAGGCGGCGGAACAGGGCGGTCCGCTTGACACCGCCCGTCAATTTTGAATTGCGCAGACCCGCGCCGATCGTGTCGAGACCGAGGGCTGACCAGGATGCGCAGTATTTCCGCAACACGGGCATGACGTGCTGTTGCCAAAGCGGACTGGCATGGGCGGCCGCTGCGGTGGCGGCATCGGGATAGAGCAGGTCCCAGGTGTAATGACCTGCACCGAAATCGGTCACACTATTGGTGCCCCACTGTTGAAAGCTCAGACCCGGCAGGCCTGCCGCTCCGGCCAGGACATCCTCCACCGTCCGCCGGGCGTTCTCGTCGGCACCGGTCCTGAGATAGAGTTGAGCAGTCTCCCGCCAGCCACCGGGCCGGACGAGGTAGGCTGAGAGGCTCGTGGGTCGGGTCAGCAAAGCCGCGCTGTGGGCAGGTTGATCGGGCAACAGGTAGCTTCGCTCCCGATCGACGCAAAAACCATCCACCTCGGACCAGAAAGCGGCTACGGAAGGATCATTGCCGCCAATATTGCGAGCGATCCAGAATGCCTCCACGTTCGCCAACTCCCATTGCAGCCAAAGGGTTAGCGGACGATCCACCAGTACCAGAGGAGGCGAAACCGCGCTGTCTACCAGAGTCAATCCGCGGGCAGCGGCAGCCGGGAGGTAGGCGGTGGCAATCATCGCCTGGAGGCGGGGTAGATCCGCCGCCGCCACATCGATCCGATCATGGACCTTGATCATTTCTCTCCCTTACGACGAACATGGTGAGTCATTGTCGCCCGGAGTGCGCACCGGAGGGCAGGACCCAGGTGGACGCAAAACAATACCGGCCCGCTCACGCCCACTTAGCGCCTATTTCAGTAGGTTCCGTACCCCGCGTTGAGCCAAGGGCGGAATGAGCGCAAGCCACGCAACGCAGCATCGCCCGCCCTTGACCCAACCCGGAGGGCCGTTGGGCTTTGGGATGCGATGCAAGGCGGAGGGAGCGCCGCATGGTTATTCCATGTCAGCGACCGACAACGCCGCAGCGCGCCCAAAGCCCAACGGCGCGGCGTACGGAACCTACTGAAATAGGCTCTTATCTTGCACTCGCGCGGACTCCCCCATCCACGCTGTCGGAAACAGAGGGAAGGGGTAAAGTATCGCCCGGCCGGGTTCCGAACGCTGCCCCCCATGGGGACAAGGCGATACCCAGATTTTTCACTCCCCACTCCTATCGTGACTCAAGCCCCCTCGCCGCTCCTGTTCGACATCCTCGCCCATGTCACCCATGGCAGTGATGCCCGCCACAAAACCCGCTACCGGGAAGCCATTGAGGCACTGGAGTCACGGGTTGCCGCAGACGACGGGCATCCGCCCATGGGCCGCAGTGCAGTGGTGATGATGTTCCGCACCCTGATCACCTGCCCTACCCTGGGCCGTGCCATCGAATGTGCTGCCGAGTTTTGCACCATCATTCATCCCCGTGGTGGACGCCTCTCCTTGAGTATCCAGGATGGCATCGCCGTGTTCGAGATGGATTCGCTACGCCACCACCCCAGCGCGGAGTCCTGCCTGGTGGACCTCTCGGGCCTGCTGGCCTACCAACAGGTATTCAGCTGGCTGATCGGCACGCCCGTGACGCTTCGCCGGGTAGACCTGGCCTACACTTTCCAGGGCGAACTGACTCCCCTGGTCGGTCTCTTCGGTGCGCCGGTGACCGTCGGCGCCAGCGCCTACCGTTTCGAGTTTGACGCTGCCGTACTCGACTATCCTGTGATCCGAAAACCAGCAGAACTGGATGAGTTCGTAGACGGCCTGCCCTGCCGGCTCTGGGGCGAGGCAGACGAAGCTCCGCCCTTGCACAGGCAGATCCGGGCCAGTCTGGAGGCCGCCCTGATAGTTGGCGCGCCCATGCCGGACCTGACTGCCTTGGCTAGCCGCCTGCACCTGAGCGAATCGACACTACGCCGCCGCCTGCGGGCAGAGGGCGTGAACTTCAGCCGCTTGCGAGAGGATGCGGTACGGGAGATGGCTCGCCATTACCTGGAAAAATCTGACAGGGATATCGAAACCATCGCCCTGCGTCTTGGCTTCTACGATGGCTGCGCTTTCCGCCGCGCCTTCCGCCGCTGGTACGGCTGCGCACCCCGGGAAATACGGCGCGCCAGCGCCTGATAGTGCCCAATGAGCAACCAATGGAAAAGCAGCCACAGTGCAGAATGCCACCGGCTGCAAACGCCAATGACTGATTGCGAAGCCCTATCCGAGTAGCAGCCTCACTGCGGTGCCCCCTACCCCGCTACACAAGCAACTCCCCCTGTACAGCCATCTCCGCCGTACCTTCCCCGGCCACCGGCAGCAGGTTTCCCGCCCGCACCCCGAGCAGCCGCAAGCGTTTTTCGAGGGGCGCCCGACGCAGACATTCCCCTGCGGCACGCCGAATCGTGGCGGCATCATCAGTAGCCGTCGGGAGACTGAAATCCCGGGTCACGGTTGCAAAATCGTCGTAGCGCAGCTTGATGCCTATGGTCCGGCTCCGGTAGCCCTTGCGCTGGAGGTCCTCGGCCACGCGCAGACAGAGGGCGGTGAATATTTCGGAAAGAGCCGCTCTGTCCTCCCTGGGATGGAGATCCCGCTCGAAGGTGGTCTCGCGGCTGATGGACCTGGGTTCCGAGTGGGTCACCACCGGCCGGTCATCGACGCCCCGGGCGGCATCATGGAGCCAGGTGGCATAGGCCAGTCCGAAATGGCTTTGCAACAGTGCCGGGTCGGCGGCGGCCAGTTCGCCTATGGTGGCGATGCCCAGGCCTGCCAGCTTTTCGCCGGCCTTGGGACCGATGCCGTTGATCTTTCTGACCGGCAGGGGCCAGATGCGACCCGGGATTTCGTCCAGCGCCAGGATTGTGATGCCATCGGGCTTTTCCAGATCGGAACATATCTTGGACAGCAGCTTGTTCGGGGTGATGCCAATGGAACAGGTGAGACCGGTGGCCGTCATGACCGCCGCCTTGATCCGCCGCGCCAGTGACAGGGAATCCTCGGGAATGTCGCTGAGATCGATGTAGATCTCGTCGATACCCCTATCCTCGATCTTCGGCGCGATGGCGGCGACCGCTTCCTTGAAACGCCGCGAGTAATGCCGATAGGCATCGAAGTCCACCGGCAGGAGGATCCCATCGGGGGCCAGGCGGGCGGCCTTCATGGTGCCCATGCCGGAGAACACCCCCAGGGCGCGGGCTTCGTAGGTGGAGGTGGTCAAGACGCCCCGGCCCACATAGTCCCGCAGACGAGCGAAGCGCCGACTGCCATCGGGCAGGACCTGGGGCTGCTGGGTGCGGCGCCCCCCGATCACCACCGGCAGGCCCCGAAGTTCAGGGTAGCGCAGCAGCTCCACGGAAGCATAGAACGCATCCATGTCGAGATGGGCGATGCGGCGCGATGCCGGGCTCAGGACAGGCTCGCCCATGATGTCAGGGAGAGATGCCGGCCCGGCTTCCAGGAGGCCCCAGGCTTACCCCACCCACTTCCGCGCATTGCGGAACATGGTCAGCCACGGCCCGTCCTCGCCCAATGTGGCTGGCGCCCAGCTCATCTGCGCCTTGCGGAAAATTCGTTCCGGGTGGGGCATCATGATGGTGAAGCGGCCGTCGGCGGTAGTGACGCCGGTGATACCGGCCGGTGAGCCGTTGGGGTTGGCCGGGTAGGTCGTGGCCACGGCACCCCTGTTGTCCACATAGCGCAGGGCCACCCGGGCACGGTCCTGGGCGCCATCAACAAAGACTGCCCTGCCCTCGCCGTGGGAGACCACCACCGGCAGGCGGGAGCCGGCCATGCCGGCCAGCAGGATGGAGGGGGACTCGGGGATTTCCACCATCAGGAAGCGGGCTTCGAACTGCTCGCTGCGGTTGCGGTGGAAAGTGGGCCAATCCTGGGCACCGGGGATGATGGAAGCCAGATGGCTCATCATCTGGCAGCCATTGCAGACTCCCAGGGCGAAGCTGTCGGAGCGCTGAAAGAAGGCAGAGAACTCGTCCTTCAGGCGGTTGTTGAAGAGGATGGACTTGGCCCAGCCCTGACCGGCCCCCAGCACGTCGCCGTAGGAGAAGCCGCCGCAGGCCGCCAGGCCCTTGAAGTCAGCCAGATGGACGCGGCCGGATTGCAGGTCGGACATGTGCACGTCCACCGCGTCGAAGCCGGCCCGATCGAAGGCAGCGGCCATTTCCACGTGGCCGTTGACGCCCTGCTCGCGCAGCACTGCCATCTTCGGCCTCACCGCGCTGGCGATGAAGGGCGCAGCGATGTTCTGGGCCGGGTCGAAGCTCAACTGGCAGGAGAGTCCCGGATCGGCGGCGTCATTGAGGGCGTCGAATTCCTCCTGGGCGCAGGCCGGATCGTCCCGCAGGCGGGCGATCTGATAGCTCACCTCGCTCCAGGCCCGCTGAATCTCGGCAATCGGTGCGCCGAAGGCCTGCTTGGCGTTGCGCCAGACCCGTACTTCGCCGAAGGGATTGGGGGTGCCGATGATGTGGCTGTACTTGCCCAGGCCGGCGGCCCGTAGCGCGTCCATCACCGCCGTGCGATCGGCACGACGAATCTGCACCACGGCCCCCAGCTCCTCATTGAACAGGGCGCCGATCAGATGATCGTTCATGCGGCCCTCGACGAGCTGAGGCGCCCGCTCGATGCCGTCCACGTCGTTCATCAGGGGGTCGTAGCAGAGGGCATCCAGGTTCAGGGAGACGCCAATGCGGGAAGCGAAGGCCATTTCGCAAACGGTGGCGAAGAGGCCGCCATCGGAGCGGTCGTGATAGGCCAGCAGCTTGCCATCCCGGTTCAGGGCCTGGATGGTATTGAAGAAAGCCTTGAGGGACGTGGCATCCACGTCCGGGGCGGCATCGCCGGAAACCCCATAGACCTGGGCCAGGGCGGAACCGCCGAGGCGATTCCGGCCCTGGCCGAGATCGATCAGCAGCAGCTCGGTTTCGCCCACTTCCTTGTCGTTCCGCAACTGGGGCATCAGGGTGCGGCCGATGTCGGCGCAGGGGGCGAAGGCAGTGACGATCAGGGACACGGGGGCGGTGACCTGCCTGGCCTGGCCCTGGTCCTCCCCATTTTCAGTCCATTGGGTGCGCATGGACAGGGAGTCCTTGCCCACGGGGATGGAAACCCCCAGGGCCGGGCAGAATTCGACACCCACGGCCTTCACGGTATCGAACAGGATGGCGTCCTCGCTACCGTGGCCGGCGGCGGCCATCCAGTTGGCGGAGAGCTTGATTTTGCCGATGTCACCAATGGCGGCAGCGGCGATGTTGGTGATCGCCTCCCCCACGGCCATGCGGCCCGAAGCGGGACCGTCCAAGAGCGCCAGGGGCGTGCGTTCCCCCATGGCGAAGGCCTCGCCCAGCAGGGTATCGAAACCCATGGCGGTCACCGCCACATCGGCCACGGGCACCTGCCAGGGGCCCACCATCTGGTCCCGGGCAGTAAGGCCGCCGACGCTGCGGTCGCCGATGGTGATCAGGAAATTCTTGGAAGCCACGGCGGGCAGGCGGATCACCCGGGACACGGCCTCCCACAGGTCGATGGCCGCCACGTCCAGGGGCGCGGCCTGGGGTCTGGCCCGGCGGGCGTCCCGATGCATGCGGGGCGGCTTGCCCAGCAGCACATCCATGGACATATCCACCGGCCGGTTGCTGAAGTGATCGTCCTTGACGATCAACTGGCCGTCGTCGGTGGCCGTGCCCAGCACCGCGTAGGGGCAGCGCTCCCGCTCGCACAGAGCGCGGAACTCGGCCAGGCGCTCGGGGGCGATGGCCAGCACGTAGCGCTCCTGGGCCTCGTTGCTCCAGATTTCCCGGGGCGACATGCCCGGCTCTTCGTTGGGCACGGCGCGCAGATCGAAGTGGGCGCCCCGGCCGGCGTCATGGGCCAGTTCCGGCATGGCGTTGGAAATGCCGCCGGCCCCCACGTCGTGGATGGCCAGCACCGGGTTGTTCGCCCCCATCTGCCAGCAACGATCAATGACCTCCTGGGCCCGGCGCTGGATTTCCGGGTTGCCCCGCTGCACTGAAGCGAAGTCCAGGTCGGCGGTGTTGGTGCCGGTGGCCATGGAAGAAGCGGCGCCGCCGCCCAGGCCGATCAGCATCCCCGGCCCGCCCAACTGGATCAGCAGGGTGCCGGCCGGGAACGGGATCTTGAAGGACTGCTCGGCCTGGATGTTGCCCACGCCGCCGGCGATCATGATGGGCTTGTGATAGCCCCGTACCTCGCCGTTGAAATTCTGTTCGAAGGTGCGGAAGTAGCCGGCCAGATTGGGACGGCCGAATTCGTTGTTGAAGGCCGCCGCGCCAATGGGGCCCTCGATCATGATGTCCAGGGCCGAGGCGATGCGCTCGGGCTTGCCGTAGGCGGATTCCCAGGGCTGGGCGAAGCCGGGGATGTTCAGGTCGGAGACGGAAAAACCGCACAAGCCGGCCTTGGGCTTGGAGCCCCGGCCCGTGGCGCCCTCATCGCGAATCTCGCCGCCGGAGCCGGTGGCGGCACCGGGGAAGGGGGAAATGGCGGTGGGATGGTTGTGGGTCTCCACCTTGGCCAGGATGTGGGTGGTCTCCTCCTGCCAGCGGTACAGGCCGCTGCCATCGGGATAGAAGCGTTTGACCCGGGCGCCCTCGATCACGGCGGCATTGTCGGAATAGGCCACCACGGTGCCCTCCGGGTGGGCCTTGTGGGTCTCCCGGATCATGCCGAACAGGGACAGGGGCTGGTCTTGACCATCCACGGTCCAGGAGGCGTTGAATATCTTGTGCCGGCAATGCTCGGAGTTGGCCTGGGCGAACATCATCAGTTCCACATCCGTGGGATTGCGCCCGGCCTTGGTGAAGTTCTCCACCAGATAGTCGATCTCGTCCTCCGAGAGGGCCAGGCCCAGTTCGCCGTTGGCCGCCACCAGGGCCTCCCGGCCCCGGGCCAGCAGGTCCACCGTGGTCAGGGGCTGGGGCGCCACGTGGTGGAACAGCGCCGAGGCCTCCTCGACGGAGGCCAGCACGGATTCGGTCATCCGGTCGTGGAGCTTCGCCACCAGGGCGGCCCGGTCCAGTTTCTTGCCTTGGGCATGGAAAGCAATACCGCGCTCGATGCGCTTCACCCCGGCGAAGCCGCAGTTGCGGGCAATGTCCGTGGCCTTGGAGGCCCAGGGGGAAATGGTGCCCAGGCGCGGCGTCACCAGCAATAGTTCGCCCTCGGGAGCCGCCGTCAGTTCGGTCGGGATGCCCAGCAGATTCTTGAGCCGGGCCACCTCGGCATCGGCCAGGCCCGCCTCCAGTTCCGCGAAGTACCAGTGCTCCGCCCTAAGGACTGTCAGACCGGGCACGGCGGCGCGGACCTGCTCCTGCAAACGGGAAAGACGGGAAGGAGAAAAGGCGGCGGTGCCGCGCAGGGAGAGCACTTGGGGCATGACGGAAGGAGAGGGAAAGCGGAGCAGAGGACGAATTATACGGGCTCCCCCCGACTCCCTAGCCAATTCGCTGGAGAGCTAGCGCACTGACGCGACCATCCGCCCCGCCGGAAACAGCACCCGGAAGCGGCTGCCCTGTCCCGGCGTTGATTCGACATCGAGCCGAGCCTGGTGGTGCAGCAGCACATGCTTCACGATGGACAGGCCCAGGCCGGTGCCGCCAGTCTCGGTGGAGCGGCCCTTGTCCACCCGATAGAAACGCTCGGTGAGACGGGGAATATGCTCTGCCGGAATGCCGATGCCGGTATCGCTCACCTCGAACAGTGCTCCCTCGTTTTCCCTGGCCCAGCGCACCTTGATGCGGCCGCCCTCCGGGGTGTAGCGCACGGCGTTGCTGATCAGGTTGCCAAAGGCGCTGCGCAGTTCCAGGGGACAGCCCATCAGGCCATGGGGCGCGATATCTTCCTCGAAGCGGTGGCGGCCGCCGGACAGGGCTCGGCCCTCGTCCAGCAGGGTGGCCAGCAGGGCCGGCACATCCACCGGCTCCTCCCGCTGGGGATCGCTCTTGGCCTCCAGCCGGGACAAGGTCAGCAAGTCCTCCACCAGCCGGCTCATGCGCTGGGCCTGGTCCTGGATCATGGCCAGAAAGCGGGCGCGGCTTTCCACAGGCAGGTCCTGATCATGGGCCAGGGGGTCGAGAAAGCCCAGGATCACGGTCAGGGGCGTACGCAACTCGTGGGAAACATTGGCGATGAAGTCCCGGCGCATGGTCTCCACCCGCTGCAACTGGGTCACGTCCCGGGAGTAGAGCAGCCGGCCACCGGCAAAGGGCACCAGCAACACCGACAGATCCCGCACCTGCCCCTGCCCTACCCGCAGCAGCACGGGCTCTCGCCAGTCATTGGACTGGGCATAGCTGGAAAACTCCGGTTGCCGGATCAGATGGGTGGCCAGGGTACCCACATCGCGGCCCGGGTCCAGGCCGAACTGGGTCTGGGCGTAGGCGTTGAACCACTCGATGCGGCCATCGCCATCCAGCATCAGCACGCCCTCGGGCAAGGCGCTGGCGGCCTCGCGAAAACGATCCAGGGCGGTTGTCAACTGTTCCCTGTCCCGTGCCTGTTGTTTCTGGGCCCGGTACAGGTCCACGAAGATGTCGCCCCAAAGGCCGGTCTCCTCCGGCAGGCGGCTGGCGTCCGTGGCCTTGAGCCAGCGCCGCAGGCGGCGCAACTGCCAGATCTGATAGCCCTGCCCCAGCAGGAGGACTGCACAAACCAGGGCCAGGGCCGGCACCGGACCGAACACCCAGCCCATGACGGCGCCGGCCAGGGCCAGCAGGGCCAGACGCAATACAGTGAAGACCCAGAACTCCATCAGCGATTCAGTGCGTCCAGAGCGCCCAGCCGGTAGCCAACGCCGCGCACGGTCTCCACCAGGCTCTCCGCCTCGTGCCCCAGGGCCGCCCGCAGACGGCGCACATAGACATCCACGGTGCGTTCCTCGATGAAGCGGTGGTCGCCCCAGACGCCGTTGAGCAGTTGCTGGCGGCTGAACACCCGCCCCGGCTGGGCGAGGAGGTAGTGCAGCAACTTGAATTCCGTGGCGCCAAGCTCCAGGTGCTGGCCGCGCCAGGACACCTGATGGGCCGACGGGTCGAGGCGCAGGGAGCCATAATCGATGACCTGACCGCCATGCTGGGGCGCTCGCCGCCGCAGCACGGCGCGGATGCGGGCCACCAGTTCCTTGGCGCTGAAGGGCTTGGTCACATAGTCATCGGCACCGATTTCCAGCCCCGCCACCCGATCCACCTCTTCGGCCCGTGCGGTGACCATGATCAGGGGCAGCTCCCGGGTACGCGCGTCCTGGCGAATCTGGCGGGCGAAGCCAATACCGGACATGCCGGGCAGCATCAGATCCACCAGCAGCACGTCGGGCAACACACCGCGCAGAGCGGCGGCCCCCTCCTCCGCCGAGGCCGTCAGGCGCACCTCGAAACCGGCCTGCACCAGGTTGTAGCGCAGCAGCTCCCGGATCGCGGCATCATCCTCGATCACCAATACCAACGCGGCCATGACGAATCAGTCCTCGTTGCCCAGGGCTTCCCGCTCCATCATGTCGATGGCGATATGACGGACGTCCTTGCCCTTGACCACATAGATCACGCTCTCGGCGATGTTCTTGGAATGGTCGCCGATGCGCTCGATGGCCTTGGCGATGAAGGTGATGTCCAGGGCGGAACTGATGGTGCGGGGGTCTTCCATCATGTAGGTGATCAACTGGCGCAGGATGCCGCGGAAGTTGTCGTCCAGCATGGCATCGGAACGGATGATGCGGGCCGACTCCACCACGTCGAGACGGACGAAAGCGTTGAGCACGTCCCGCAGCATTTCCACTCCCAGCTCGCCGAGCTTGCGCACATCGGCCAGCCGGGGCACCTGAAGCCGGTCCCGCTGGTAGATTTCCCGAGCGGTGCGGGCGATCTTGGCGGCCTCGTCGCCGATCCGTTCCAGATCGGTGACGATCTTGCTGACCGCCATCACCAGGCGCAGGTCCCCCGCCGCCGGCTGGCGCCGGGCGATGATGTGGGCGCATTCGTCGTCGATGCTCACCTCCAGGCCGTTGATGCGGTGGTCATCGGCAATCACCTGTTCCATGGCGTCCAGATCGCCGCTGAGGAAGGCGGCGATGGCCCGCTCGATCTGGTTTTCCACCAGGCCGCCCATCTGGGTCACGCGGGAACGCAGGCCGTCCAGCTCGGCGTCGAACTGGCGGGAGATGTGGTCACTTGTCAGCGTAGGCATGGGGCTCCTCCTTTTTATGTCATCAACCGAAACGGCCGGTGATGTAGTCCTCGGTGCGCTTGTCCTGGGGCTTGATGAAGATGTCGTCGGTGCGGCCGAACTCGATCAGCTCCCCCAGATACATGTAGGCGGTAAAGTCGGAGACCCGGGCCGCCTGCTGCATGTTGTGGGTGACGATGACGATGGTGAATTCGTCCTTCAGTTCGCTCACCAGTTCCTCGATGCGCATGGTGGAGATCGGGTCCAGGGCCGAGGTGGGCTCGTCCAGCAGCAGCACCTGGGGCTTCACCGCGATACCCCGGGCGATGCACAGGCGCTGCTGCTGGCCACCCGAAAGGCTCATGCCGCTCTGATTGAGCTTGTCCTTGACCTCGCTCCAGAGGGCGGCCTTGTGCAGGGACCACTCCACCCGTTCGTCCATTTCCACCCGGTTCAGGCGCTCGTGGAGCCGCACCCCGAAGGCGATGTTGTCGTAGATGGACATGGGGAAGGGGGTGGGCTTCTGGAACACCATGCCCACCTTGGCCCGCAGGGCATTCAGGTCCGTGCCCCGATCCAGGATGTTCCTGCCGTCCAGCAGCAGTTCCCCCTCCGCCCGCTGCTCCGGGTAGAGGTCGTACATTCGGTTCATGGTTCGCAGCAGGGTGGATTTGCCGCAGCCCGAAGGGCCGATGAAGGCCGTGACCCGGCGCTTGGAAATCTCCAGGTTGATGTTGCGCAGGGCGTGATACTTGCCGTAGTAGAAGTTGAAGCTCTTCAGGGCGATCAGGGTTTCCAGGGCCGGTTCGCCCTGCACGCGGATGCTGTCGTCGATCATGATTTATGTTTTTCGCGGAAGACCAGGCGCGCCAGAATGTTGAGACAGAGCACCCCCAGGGTGATCAGCAGGACGCCGGCCCAGGCCAGTCGCTGCCAGTCCTCGAAGGGGCTCATGGCGAACTTGAAGATGGTGACCGGCAGACTGGCCAGGGGAGCATTCAGGTTCATGCTCCAGAACTGGTTGGACAGGGCGGTGAATAGCAGGGGGGCGGTTTCCCCGGCAATGCGGGCCACCGCCAGCATGATCCCGGTCATCACCCCGGCCATGGACGCTTTAAGGGTGACCCGGCCGATCACCACCCAGTGGGGCGCCCCCAGGGCGAAGGCCGCCTCCCGCATGGTATTGGGCACCAGGCGCAGCATGTTCTCGGTGGTGCGCACCACCACTGGAATCACGATCAGGGCCAGGGCCAGGACGCCGGCCATGCCGGAAAAATTGCCCATCCGCGCCACATAAACCTCGTAGATGAACAGGCCGACGATGATGGACGGCGCCGACAACAGGAGGTCATTAACGAAGCGGGTGGTGCTGCCCAGCCAGGTGTGCTGGCCGTATTCCGCCAGATAGATGCCGGCGAGTATCCCGGCGGGAGTGCCGATGGCCGTGGCCAGCCCCACCATCATCAGGCTGCCCATGATGGCATTGGCCAGGCCGCCATTTGCCAACCCGGGGGGCGGTGTCATCTCGTAAAACACGCTCAGGGACAGGCCCGAGAGGCCCAGTTCCAGGGTGGTGGCCAGGATCCAGATCAGCCAGAACAGACCGAAGGCCATGGCCAGCATGGAAATACCCAGGGCCAGCCAGTTCTTCAGCCGACGGGTAGTGGCCAGGGAAAGCCTCATGACTGGGTTCCTTCCTGGGCGGAAAGTTTCAGCAGCAGCAGCTTGGACAGGGTCAACACCACCAGGGTGATCAGGAACAGGATCAGGCCCAGCTCGATCAGGGAGGCGGTATAGACCGGCGATTCGGCCTCGGCGAATTCGTTGGCCAGGGCCGAGGCGATGCTGTTGCCGGGCAGGAACAGGGAAAAGCCGTTGAAGAAGTTCATGTTGCCGATCAGGAAGGTGACGGCCATGGTTTCCCCCAGGGCGCGCCCCAGGCCCAGCATGATGCCCCCCACCACCCCCACCTTGGTGTAAGGCAGCACCACGTTCCAGACCACCTCCCAGGTGGTGCAGCCCAGGCCATAGGCCGATTCCTTCAGCATCACCGGCGTCACCTCGAACACGTCGCGCATCACCGAGGCGATGAAGGGAATGGTCATCACCGCCAGGATGATCCCGGCGCTGAGGATGCCGATACCCAGGGGCGCCCCGGAGAACAGGGTGCCGACCAGGGGCAACTGGCCCAGGGTTGCGGCCAGCAGGGGCTGCACATGCTGGGAAAACAGCGGCGCGAAAACCAGCAGGCCCCACATGCCATAGACAATGCTGGGAATGCCCGCCAGCAGCTCGATGGCGATGCCCAGGGGACGGCGCAGCCAGGGAGGGGACAGCTCGGTGAGGAACAGGGCGATGCCGAAGCTCACCGGCACCGCGATCACCAGGGCCACCGCCGAGGTGGCCAGGGTGCCGTAAATCGGGATCAGGGCGCCGAAGCGCTCCATGGGCGGGTTCCAGTCCCCGGTCCAGAGAAAGGCAAAGCCAAAGCGCTCCAGGGCCGGCATCGCGCCCATGACCAGGGACAGGATGATGCCCGCCAGCAACAGCAGGGTGCCCAGAGCGAAGAATCGCGTGAGATTGAAGAACACCCAGTCGCCGATACTGCGGCGGACAGGGGGTGATGCGCCATTAGTCAATCTAAAAACCTCAGGGTGAAGAAAGGGAAAGCCGTGCCGCGATCGCGCGACACGGCACGGCACGGCTTCCAGTTTACCGCTTACTTGGCGCTATAGACGACCTTTCCGGCGCCGTCCTTGATGCCACCCCAGGCAGCGTTCACCAGTTTCACCACGCTGTCGGGCATGGGCACGTAATCCAGTTCCGTGGCCATCTTGCCACCGTTCTTGTAGGCCCAGTCGAAGAACTTGACCGCCTCGGCACCCTGCTGGGGCTTGTCCTGCAGCTTGTGCATCAGGATGAAAGTGGCGCCGGTGATGGGCCAAGCATCCTTGCCCTTCTGGTTGGTGAGAATTTCATAGAAGGCCGACCTGCTCCAGTCGGCACCGGCGGCGGCGGCCTTGAAGGTCGTGTCGTCGGGGCCGACGAAATTGCCGGCGGCGTTCTGCAACTGGACGTGAGTCATCTTGTTCTGCTTGGCATAGGCGTATTCCACATAGCCCAGGGAGCCGGGAATGCGCTGGACGAAGGCGGCCACGCCCTCGTTGCCCTTGCCGCCCAGGCCCACCGGCCATTGCACCGCGCTGCCCTCGCCCACTTTGGTCTTCCACTCGTCGCTGACCTTGGACAGATAGTTGGTGAAAATGAAGGAGGTGCCGGAACCGTCGGCCCGGCGCACCACGCCAATGGCCTGCTCAGGCAGCTTCACGCCAGGATTCAGGGCGACGATGGCCTTGTCGTTCCACTTGGTGATCTTGCCCAGGAAGATGTCCGCCAGCAGTGGACCAGTCAGCTTCAGCTCACCCGGCTTGATGCCCGGTACGTTCAGCACCGGGACCACGCCGCCGATCACGGCGGGAAACTGCATCAGCCCGTCCTTGTCCAGGACTTCCGGCTTCAGGGGCATGTCGGAGGCGCCGAAGTCCACGGTCTTGGCGGTGATCTGCTTGATGCCGCCACCGGAACCGATGGACTGATAGTTGATCTTGTTGCCCGTGGCCTTCTGGTAGGCATCGGCCCACTTGGCGTAGATGGGCGCAGGGAAAGTGGCACCGGCACCGGTCACTTCCGCGGCCTGGGCACCCAGGGAAAGGGTGGAAAAGGCCAGGGCGGAAGCCAGGGCCAGCAGCTTGAACTTGCGCATCATCGTTTCCTTCTCAGGGTTGGGATGGCGGCAGTCTAGGAAGGTCTCGTTACAGGATTGTGACAATCATTCATGACAGCGCGGCGACATGACACACAGCCTTCACGAGATTGAAACAAGACAGCAACATGAATTCTTCAGCATTCGGGCCACACCAACAACAGGAGCATCCCCATGCTGAACGAAGGCCTTGGCCGTTCCCCACACATTCACCGCCCCCATTATCACGTGGGACTGGCCCGCAGCGAGAGCGAGATCCGCGAGGCCCAGAAGCTGCGCTACCGGGTCTTCGCCGAGGAGATGGGCGCCCGCCTGGAAACGGCCGAACCCGGCGTGGACGCCGACCACTTCGACCCCCATTGCGAGCACCTAATCGTCCGGGACGAAGCCAGGGGGCGCATCGTCGGCACCTACCGCATCCTGACGCCAGAAGGCGCCCGCAACACCGCCGGCTATTACAGCGAGACCGAATTCGACATCGGCCGCCTCAACCACCTGCGGCCCCGGCTGGTGGAAGTGGGCCGCTCCTGCATTGACCCGGAATATCGCTCCGGCGCAGTGATCGCCCTGCTCTGGGCCAGGTTGGCGGAATACATGGTCAGCCAGGGCTATGAATACCTGATGGGATGCGCCTCCATCAGCATGGCCGATGGGGGCCACAACGCCTCCAATCTTTTCGTCGAACTGATCGACCAGCACCTGTCTCCCATCGAATACCGGGGCTTCCCCCATTCCCGGCTGCCCTATCACCGCCTGGTGACCGGTCGCCCGGCGGAAGTTCCACCTCTGGTCAAGGGTTATCTGCGAGCCGGCGCCTGGATCTGTGGCGACCCGGCCTGGGACCCGGACTTCAACACCGCCGACCTGCTGGTGCTGCTGCCCATGAACCGCATCAACCTGCGCTACATGAAGCACTTCGTTAACACGCAGGGTCGCCAGCACCATCCCCGAGGATGAAATGCGCAAAGGCCAATTTAAGGAAACATCGATTAAGTCCGTCACACCGGCGAAAGCCGGTGTCCAGTGTGTTGATTTTCCTGGATTCCGGCGTTCGCCGGAATGACGCATTGGGACTTGTTCGGTGCCTCCTTTAATGCCCCGCCCCGGGGCGGGGCTACTGATCGGCTCGCTACGCTCGACAAACACACTGGGCTCCGTTGCCGCTTTTTCACTATGCAAAATGAGAACCCATCATGCACGTGCTGATGATTTCCGATGTGTATTTTCCCCGCATCAACGGGGTCTCCACTTCCATCGAAACCTTTCGCCGGGATCTCGTGGATCAGGGTATCGAAATTTCCCTGGTCGCCCCGGACTATCCGGAGCCCCACAGCACACCGGCCACCTGGCGCATCCCTTCGCGCCGGCTGCCCTTCGATCCCGAGGACAGGCTGATGCGCTGGCGTCCCCTGATGCAGGCGGTGGAAGATATCAGCCGCCACAAGGTGGATCTGATCCATGTCCAGACCCCCTTCGCCGCCCACTACGCCGGCCTCTCGGCCGCCCGCAGCCTGAAGGCGCCGATACTGGCCACCTATCACACCCACTTCGAGGAATACATCGGCCACTACCTGCCCCTGTTCCCCCGCCCTCTCCTGCGCCATGCAGCCAGAGGCCTGGCCCGGCGCCAATGCAACGGCCTCGACGCCGTGGTGGTGCCCTCCCTGGCCATGCACCAGACCCTCGCCGGCTACGGCGTCACCACGCCCCTGCATGTGCTGCCCACGGGCATCCCCATCGAACAGTTCAGTGCCGGCCACGGCCCCCGCTTCCGCCACCGGCACGGCATACCCGAGGGCCGGCCCATGGCCCTGTACGTGGGGCGGGTCGCCCACGAGAAAAACATCGTGTTTCTGATTGACGCCATCAAGCTGGCGCGGCGCCAACATCCCGACCTGCTGCTGGTCATCGCCGGCGACGGCCCGGCCCTACCCGCCCTGCAACGCATGGTGGTGGGCCTGGAGCTGGAGGATCATGTGCAATTCGTCGGCTATCTGGACCGACAGCAGGAGCTGCCGGACTGCTATGCCGCCGCCGACCTCTTCGTCTTTTCCTCCCGCACAGAGACCCAGGGCCTGGTGCTGTTGGAGGCCATGGCCGCCGGCCTGCCGGTATACGCTTTCGCCGCTCTGGGCACACGGGACATCGTCGAGCCGCAACAAGGCGCAGTGGCGGCGCCGGAAGAACTGGCCGCCTTCGCCGCCGGACTGACCGAGCTGCTGGCCGACCGCCCTCGCCTGGCGCACTTGTCCGTCGCCGCCCGGCAATTCGCCCAAAGCTGGTCCGCCCCGGATCGGGCCCGGCAACTGGCCGGGCTTTATCGAAGCCTGTGCCGCTAAAATGGCTTCATGTCAAAAACGCCTTCCCCCGAAAGTCCCTTCAAGGGCAAGACCGGCCTGGCCCGGGTCTGGAACGCTTTTTTCTATTCCCTGGCCGGCCTCCAGGCCGCCTACCGCCACGAGGACGCCTTTCGTCAGGAGGTGTGGCTTGCCGTCCTGTTGATCCCGACGGCCCTGCTATCGCCCGCCAGCGGCATCGGCAAGGCCCTGATGGTGGCCAGCGTACTGCTGGTGCTGGTGGTGGAACTGCTCAATTCCGCCGTGGAAGCGGCCGTGGACCGCATTTCCCTGGACCATCACGATCTGGCCAAGCGTGCCAAGGACATCGGCAGCGCCGCCGTCTTCGTCAGCCTCGCCAACGTGCCCCTGGTCTGGGGGCTGGTGCTGTGGGGTTGAGCCCCAAAGGACGAGGGGGCCGCAGCCCCCTCGAGTCTAGAAGCCCAGGGTAACGCCGAACATCAGCGCGTGATACCCGGAAGTCATGTCGTGGTAGACCTGATCCGAGTAGTACTCATACACGTAGGCCCCCTTGAGTTTCACCTTCTTGCTGATTTCGTAATCGACACCCAGGGTCAGCGTATGGACCGTATTGTTGATGCGCTCGTCGATCTCGGGAAGGGCAAGGGCAATGGCGCCGGTGGCGGCATGTCCCTTCGACTTTGAATAGGCATAGTCGCCGTTGTAGCGCAACAGGTCATTCACCTGCCAGTTTCCGCCCAGGGTCAGGACATGGGTGTCCACCTTGTATTCCGGCCGGTCATTGAAGATGAAAGAAATGGCGTTGTTGGGCGCCTCGAAACGACGACGCCCCTGGCGCAGGTAATAGCTGGTGAAATCATCCTGCATCCAGGACAGACTGGCCGTGGTGTTGATCCACTCGCTGACCGGCATGTTGAGGGAAGCGCCGGCTGACTGCTGCGTCCCGTGCATGTCCTGGGTCAGCGGGGTGCCCGTGGGCAAGGCGCCGGCCGTATTGCTGGCGATGGAGTTGTTGCCGTTCTTCCGGTCCCGGTAGTTGTAGTAGCCGCTGGCCAGCATGCCATTGCTGGCGGTGTAGGTCAGCTTGGTCTTCAGTCCGAAGACCTTTTCCGGCTCTGCAACCAGTCCGGTCTCATCCGCCCAGAGATAGGAGGGCGTCACCCGCAGGATCATGCCCTGCATGGGACGCGACACCAGGCTCAGGTACAACTCGTCGGACTTGCTCTGTTCCCGGTAGAACGACTGCTGGGGCAGGATGACGTTGCCCACGCCCCCCACCAGCGGTATCCGTGCCGTGGACCAGGTCAGATCCCGATCCTTGTCTTCATGCCGCCAGCCCACGCTCATCGTGGTCTTCCAGACCGAGGGGCGGAACGTGGCGGCCAGGCCGTAGTTCAGGGACTTGATGCTGTTGATGCGCACACCGAGGGTCTGGTCCCCGGCCGGGTCGATCAACCCCACCACCGGAAAACTCGAATCATTGTCCCGGTTGTTGTATTTGATGAAGCCTTCCAGGCCAACACCATTGATCGCGCTGGAGCTGACATTCAGATAGGCGCTGTCGGTTCGTATCTTGCCGGTGTCGTAGCCAAGAGTCCGCTGTTGTGCGGAGAAGGAATCCTGCTCCAGGATCGACAGGCCGTAACCCGCCGCAACCGAGGTGCTGCCGAAGCGCGTGGCGAAACGCAGATTATTGGCAATCAGCGTGCTGTCCGGCACGAAGTGAATGGGATTGATGCTGGTGATCACCAGGGGCTGCACCGTCGCCGGATCGGCGATGGTGAATTTCCTGGCCTGGCTCTCGAATTTCTCCACGGAACCATCGTAGGCCAGGGTGACCCCACCCATGACGCCGCTCAGATTCACCGTATAGCGGTTCATCTTTTCATCCACCGGCATGTTGAAACCCCGCCAGCGCTGCTGGGTGCCCAGATCGGGGGCACCGGCGCCGGCATTGGTGACATTGCTGCCGCCCAGGACATAAGTGGCGAAGCGGTTGCCATCCCGCTTGTAACCGTCGTAATTAAGGGCTGCGGTGAAATCGGTGCCAAAGAGAGTCGGCTTCAGGGCCAGCCCCAGTCCGTAACTGGTGCGATCCACCTTGAACAGGGTCTGGGCACTGTCATCATTATTGAAGCGAGCGGCATAACCGGTCTGGGTGTTGGCGGCCCCCACCGGCGTTGCGTAGGCCGGGGCGGTGCCGGTACCGACACCATAAACCTGGTCCACCACACCCGGACTCCGGAGGAAATTCAGCCCCCCCGTGGAAGTACGGAAGTTTGAGTAGTAGCCGGCAAGGCCCAGGGTATCCGAGTTCGCCTTGAGCATTCCGCGATGATTGTAGGCGCCGAATCCCTGCCGCTCCAGCACGAAGACATCACGCTTTTCGTTCGAGCCGACGATGCGCAGGTCGGCGTCCAGATAAAGGCCGGAACGGCTGTCGTTGCTGCCGCCTTCCTGGTAGTTGTAGCGCTCCAGAAACTGGGTGCGCCGGGGGCCCGTATCCTTGAAGTAGTCGAAGGAATACAGCTTGGGGGTGACTTCGCCGCTGAAGACGATGCTTTCCGGGGCGGAGTCCGCCGCGGACGCGGGCGAGACGGCTAGGGTCGTCACCGCGGCCAGCACGGCGTTGATCGGTGTCTTTGCGTTCATGATTTTCTCCCCTGATTTCTCAATGGCGCAGATGCTGGTCGGTGGAACTGCCATGCATGGCGGCATGACAGCTCGTGCAATCCCTCAGCACGGCGCCGGCCACGACCTCGGCGCGAATGCTTGCCGATGCGGTACTGGTCGACCCGGTCTGTCCGTGCCGACGGTTGGGCAGGGAATGACATTGCAGGCATTGCACGGGCTGGGCCGCCTGCAACATGCGCTTGTTGGGCGTACCGTGAGGATCGTGGCAAATCGTGCAGTCCTCGGCGGCCGGCGGGTGTTCAAAGACATGGGGCCCCCGCACTGCCTGATGGCACTTGGTGCACTGCTCGGTCCTGCTGCCCAGGGATGCCTGCTTCGAGGCGTGGGGATCGTGGCAACTGGCGCAGGTCATTGCGCCTTCCTTGACCGGGTGATGGGAGTTCATGCTGAAGCGCGCCAGCACATCCTGGTGGCAAGTGGCGCATAGCGCCGTGGTCTTGCCCGCCTTTTCCATCGCCGTATTCAACGACTTGACCTTGGGTGTGTGGAGCCCATGGCAATCGCTGCATTTGACGCCCGCCTTGTTGTGCTCTGCGATCAAGAAATGCATGCGGCGCTTGTCGGACTCATGGCAGCTCAGACATTGGGCACTCTCCGGTCGTCCGGCCGGTACGGCGACCGGTTCCTTGGCCTTGGCGTGATTCAGACCGTCGCTGTGACAGGACGCGCAGTCACCGTGGTAGACATGCGTCCTGGCCTCGGTTTCGTGGCATTCCAGACACTGGCTGCCGGTAACGGGAGCCCCTTTGCCTGCCCCGCCGTTCGGTGCCGCGTGGGCCGGGGCGAGCACCGACAGGCCCAGAGAAATCGCCAATACCCCCATGAGTCGTTTCATAGTCCGCTCCCTTCAATCGTGAATCTTCATGTCCCGGGGGCCGAGAGGACCCTTGGGCTCTTTGTGCGCAATACCGAAATGGCAGTCGATGCAGGTGCTGCCTTCCGCCTTTCCTTTCTCGTGCTGTACCCTCGATTCCTCCTTTTGCAGATCGGCGTCGATGTTGCCCTCGTGGTGGCAGTTGCGGCATTCCTGCGAGTCGGTCTGCTTCATGCGCTTCCATACCCGTTGCGCCAGTTCATAGCGTTTGGCCTCGAACTTTTCCTTGGTATCGACAGTACCGACGGCCTTGTGATAGAGCTCGAAACTGGCCTGAAGCTTGCGAAGTATCAGCGCCACCGGCTCCCGCGGAACATGGCAGTCGGAACAGATGGCACGGACCCCGGTACGGTTCCTGTCGTGAACGGTGTCCTTGAATTCCGCGTAAACGTTGTTGCGCATCTCATGGCAGGAAATGCAGAACTTCTCGGTATTGGTCCAGGCCAGTCCGGCGGCGCCGCCGACCACCAGCAGCATGATGACAATCAGGACAACAGCCACAACCCCGATTGCCTTGACCAGCCCCCAACGGCGTATGGCCGCCCAGATATCGCTCATCGCATCCCTCCCCCGTAATCCCTGGAAACTCTGTCGGCCATCAGCGGGACAGAATCCACTCGATCAGATTCTTGACCTTGGCCGGGTCCCGGGTCTTGGCGGCGCCATGATCCGTTTCCTTGCCGTCCACCTTGACCTTGCTGGGCTCGGTCACATGCTTGGTCAGCTTGGCCTCGGCCTCGGGCTTGCCTTTGTATTTCGCAGCGACTTCCTGGTAGGTCGGACCGCTCTTTTTCTTGTCGACGCTATGGCACTTGAGGCACTTGCTGACTTTCAGCAATTCCTCGGCAGCCTCCTCATCCACCGCCAAAACCGGGCTTCCGAAGGAAAGGATCAGGACGCAGACAATGCCGGTATTACGTACGCTCATGGTTCTTACCCCTGCTATTTATGTGGGATTGTTGTCATGCACCATTATTGCCATCCGCAACATCAGGGCTAGCGGCAAGGGTCTCGAATTGACTCGGACCAAGGGCGCGAATTTGATAGGACTTTGGTCTGATTCCGGGGCCGATCTTGCGTGCTACCATGGCCCGGTCATGCACCACCGCGATCAAATCCTCCGCGTATCCCATGCCACACAGGCCTTCGGGCGACTGAGCCTGCTGCAGCAGTTTCTCCTGGTGATCGTGGTGATCCTGGTGGCCGGCGCGGTGATCACCGGCACCTGGATCGGGCGCCAGATCGAAAGCAGTTCGATCAACCGGACTGCCGCCATCGCGGCGGTCTACGTGGAAAGCATCCTCGCCGGACAACTGCATGATCAGACGGTCCTCGGATTGATGGGCGGCGAAACCCATGCCACCCTCGACCGGGTATTTGTCTCCGGCCCCTTACGCCGCAAGGTGGTCCGCTTCAAACTCTGGAGCCCGACGGGAACGATTCTCTACAGTAGCGACCATGCCCAGGTGGGACAGCAGTTTCCGATGGACGGCAGGCTCGCCGCCGCCTTCGCGGGAACCTTGCAGGCCCGGGTCAGCAATCTGGAGGAATCCGACAATCCCCCGGAACGGGAGAACTGGCCCCAACTCCTCGAGGTCTATGTGCCGGTGCGTGCCCATGGCACGGCAGAAATCTTCGCTGTCGCCGAGTTCTATCATTCGATGGAAAACCTGAGCCGCGACATCCGCTCCGCCCAGCAGCGCAGTTGGCTGCTCGTCGCCATGACCACGATGGCGATCTGCCTGTTGTTGCTAGGTCTTGTGCGCCGCGCCAACGCCACCATCCTCGACCAGCAGCGCGGCCTGCATTCCCAGCTCCAGCAGTTGCGTAACGCCCTTGATGACAACGAGCACATGCGCAAGCAGTTGCGCGATGCCGGTGCCCGCTCCACCGCACTCAACGAACAACTCCTGCACCGGGTTGCCGCCGACCTCCACGACGGGCCGGCCCAGGAGATCGCCTTCGCCCTGATGCGCCTTGATACGTTGGTGGACGCCTTTAGCGGACGCGCCCCCCCGGCCGGCGATGCCTCCGGGGAAGTCCAGCGCATCGAGGAAGCCCTGCGCTCCGCCCTGGGAGACGTGCGCAACATCGCTTCCGGCCTGGCCCTGCCCGGCATCGAGAATCTGACCCTGGCCGACACGGCACGGCGCGCCATTCAGGACTTCGAGCGACTGTTCGGACCAGGCGTCGAAACACAGATCGACGATGAGCTGGCCACCGCATCGCTGGCGGTCAAGATCACGGTATATCGACTCCTTCAGGAATCCCTGACCAACAGTTGGCGACATGCGCCCGAGGGCGCCCCCCAGGTGCGGGTGAGCAGGGAAGGAGAACACGTGAGAGTCATCATTTCAGATCGGGGCCCCGGCTTCGACCCCCAGGGCGATGCCATATCGGGACACCTGGGCCTTCCCTTCATGCGAGAGCGCGTAAGACTGCTCGGCGGCGCTTTTGCAGTCCGGTCCGCCCCCGGCAGTGGCACGTCCATCGACGCCAAACTTCTACTTTTCCCGGAGGACGCCATTCATGTCCAGCCCGATCAGCATCCTGCTTGCTGACGACCATCCCCTGTTCCGCGAAGGCGTTGCCCATTCCCTGGATGCGGCCGAGGATTTCCTGGTGATCGCCCAGGCCTGTAGTGGAGAAGAGGCGGTTGCCCTGGCCCAGCGACTGCAACCCGACATGGTGCTGCTTGACGTCAACATGCCCGGCATGGGCGGCATCGCCGCCGCCCGGGACATTGCCGCCTGCGTACCGAATGTGCGGATCATGATGCTGACCGTCTCGGAGGACAGGGAAAGTCTCCTGGCGGCGCTCAAGGCTGGCGCCCATGGCTATGTGCTCAAGGGTGTATCGGCAGGAGAATTGCGCGCCATTACCCGCAGCATCGCGGACGGCGAGGCCTATGTCACGCCGATCCTGGCGGCGGAACTGCTGACAGAACTTTCCCGTCCCAGCCCCCCCGACGCCCTGTCCAGGCTGACTGCACGGGAAGCCGGCATCCTCAAACTGCTCAGCCAGGGCCTCACCAACCGGGAGATCGGCGAGTCGATCCATCTCGCCGAAAAGACCGTCAAACATCACATTACCAAGATCCTGCAAAAACTACAGGTCCGCTCACGCACCGAAGCAGCGGTGATCGCCATACAACATGGCACAGTCGACGGCCCCATGGGTCGGGGAGGCTGATGCTGCGGAGCTATGCCTGACGCCGGAACTCCCGCGGCGACAGTCCGTAGCGCTTGCGGAAGGAACGACTGAAGTGGGAGACATCGTTGAATCCCCACTCGAAGGCGATCTCGGTGATGGAGCGTTTTCCAGGCCGGCCTTGCAAGGCGTTACGGCAGCGCTCCAGCCGATGTTCCAACAGGTATTGTGAAAAGGTCCGTCCGGTGTGACGCATCAGCAGATGCACGTAGCGGGGCGAGATGCCGCAGGCGGTGGCAACGCTTTGCACGTCCAGCCGGGGGGCGTTCAGATTCGCGGCGATGCATTCCAGCACCCGGCGTCGTTGTCTATCGACCAATCCTGAGACAGCGGCTTCCTCATCGTGCAGGGTGCCGAAGAGGCCCGCGACCATGCGCGCCACCACATCAGCCAGTGCCGGCATGTCGGCCGTGCCCAACTCTGCCCGTCTCGCCCACAGGGCGTTGATGAAACCCCATACCAGTGCCCCCTGCCCCGAGTCCGCGCTCACCGGATTCATGCATATCGCCCGGGGATCGGCCAGGTAGCGCTCCAGCAGCGGCTTGGGCAGGCGCACATTGAGCAGATGGCTATCGGCACCAAGCTCTCGCCAGTGGGGCGCCTGGCTATCCAGCAACAGCATCGACCGAACGCCCCCACGAAATTCCCGGCCGTATTGCCCGCCATGGAAATCGCCGTTCAGTTGCAGCGGCAGGTAATAACTGTCAGGGGCAGCCCGCTCCGGCATGGGAACCTGAAGACTTTGCCGGGAGGTCGAATGAATCTCCGCAAACTCCAGGCCACCGAACTGCCATGATTGGTAACGGGTGAGGAAACTATGTCTCGGCCCCTCCGAAAACACCTGAGCGCCCGGATAACGGAGGGACATGAACTCCCTCCAGCCTTCAAGGCTGCGCCAAACTCCATCATCCTGATCCGAAGAGATCGCATGCATCTGCCCCTCGCTTTCGAAAAATGCAAATGACACCGAACCGAAGGAATTATGTCAGAGATGATGGAAACTCAGACCTACCCCGGTTTTCTGTCGATCCGGGCCAGGGCGACACCGAATCCGCAACGATCCGCCGAAGAAACATAGGACTCCTGATAGCGGCAGAAGCGCCCGCCCAAGTGCTGATCCATCTCGTCCTGGGAATAGTCCAGCGAATGGAAACAAGCATAGCCCGCCGATATGGCACGGCTGACCGCCACATCGGCATCATCGACGCCGAAAAAGACAGTCACGATCCCTTCACCCTTGTGCGCCAGAAACTGCGACACCGCGCTGTCGTGCTCCCGGCCGGGCATGGGAGCGCACAGTTCGATACCGGCGTCCCAGGCGATGGACACATGGATGCCGAAGGGCGCCCCCGTCCAATGGGCGTCATGAAACGTCGCCCCCAGCATGTCGGCATACAGCTTTTTGGCTGCCTCCAGATTCCTCACGGCGATCACGATCCGGTTGATGCCTCTAAGTCCCATCATCGACTCCCAAGTGAATGTTGACCACGGACATGACTGCTGGCCTGACATGAACGCCAACAGCATCGATATTCTTCCTTGAAAATCCCCTGGGTACTTGACTCACTGGGTAACGAAACTTGACCCGATGGGAAAGCACTGTGAATCACAGCACCCAGTCGCCGCATCATGCCTCCCTCTGTCACAAACATGTAACCCGCCATTCATATTCCCGTCGCACGCCGCCACCATCATGGGCGCCATGAAGACGGAAGAGTTCCACCCGCTGATTGCACGCCGGCCCCGGGGCACTCCGCTGAAGCTGGCCCTGGTCACGGAAACCTACCCGCCCGAAGTCAATGGCGTGGCGATGACCCTGGGCCGGTTGGTTGAAGGCCTGCGCCTGCGCGGACATAGGGTGCAGCTTATCCGCCCGGTCCAATCCCTGGGTGAATCGCCGATTCGCCACCGGGAGTTCCACGAGCATCTGGTGGCTGGTCTGCCCATGCCCGGCTATCCGGGCCTGCGCTTCGGCTTGCCGGCGGGGACCAGCCTGCGCCGGCTCTGGCGCGAGGACAGGCCCGACATCGTGCACATCGCCACCCAAGGTCCCCTGGGCTGGTCCGCCGCCAAGGCCGCCCGCCGCCTGGGCCTGCCGGTCAGCACCAGTTACCACACCCACTTCGACGCCTACAGCGGCCATTACGGGCTGGGCTGGTTGCAAGGCGCCATCGCGGCCCATCTGCGCCGCTTCCACAACGCCGCGGATACCACCCTGGTGCCCACCCGGGAACTGGCGGCTCGCCTGGCCGAGCAGGGATATCGCAATGTGGGTCTGATGGCCCGGGGCGTGGATACCCAGCTCTTCAATCCGGCGCACCGTTCCCGGGAGCTGCGGACCCAGTGGGGCGTGGGTCCCCGCGCCCATGTGGTGGCCTACGTGGGGCGCCTGGCAGCGGAGAAAAACATCGACCTGGTGCTGCGCACCTTCGATACCCTGCATCAGACGCGCCCCCAGACCCGTCTGCTGCTGGTCGGCGACGGCCCCCTGCTGGCCCGTCTGAAGACGGATCATCCGCAACACATCTACGCCGGTGTACGGCGGGGGGAGGATCTGGCCCGGCATTACGCCTCCGCCGACCTGTTCCTGTTTCCCAGTCTGACCGAAACCTACGGCAATGTCGTCGCCGAGGCCCTGGCCAGCGGCCTCGGCGTGGTGAGCTATGCCCGGGCAGCCGCCGCGGAATTGATCGAAGACGGCCACAACGGCTTCATCGTGCCTCCGCGAGACGAGGTCGGATTCATCCAGTCCGCCACCGACCTGCTCATTCACCCGACCCTGCTGACCCGCTTCCGGCTGCGGGCCGTCGCATCCATTTCCAGCCTGGCCTGGGACCGGGTCACCGACCAGTTCGTAGACACCCTGCGTTCCCTGGTCCCGGCGGCGCAAGCCCGCTCCTGCCCAATAAGCGGTGATCGTCCCAGGCCAGCCAGCCCGATGATTTCCTGACGCTGACCCAAGAGACTCCCCCTATGCGCATCGTTAATCGTCTACGTCTCATCACCGTCATCGGGGGCCTCTCCATGCTGATCGTGATCGCCCTCACCGCCCTGCAACTGCATCAACTGAAGCAGGCCTTCAACGAGCACACGCGCAACGCCAACTTCATCCACAGCCTGACCAACATCAAGGCCTCGGTGCTGGCGGTGTCCCGCGTCGACCTGCTGGCCGACAGCACGCCCCGGCAACTGGAACAGACCCATGCCTTGATCGAAGCCCAATGGCCGGCCCTGGCGGCGGATCTGGCGGATCGGGCTGGCGCCGATGATGCCGTCCTGTCCAACTGGCGGGAATACCGGCGCCAGTTGCAAAGCGCCCTGAAAATATTCGCCAGCGCCCCCCAGGATGCCCTGGCGATTCCGGACCAGATCTACAACCTGCATCTGGTGCCCCTGGTGGCGAAACTCGATGAACTGGTCCAGGCCCGCACCGAGACCGCCAGCACCGGGCAAGCGCGGATCGAGGCCCAGATCGATCGTATCGTGGGCGGGGTGATCGCGCCCTTGATTCTGGCCGGGCTGGCGATCTTCCTGTTGCAGGTCCGCTTCGGCGCCGACCTCAAGGCCCAGGTGATCACCATGAAGGCGGGCGCCGCACGTCTGGCCGAAGGCGATCTTTCCCATCGTCTGCCAACAACGGCGCGGAACGAACTGGGAGAAGTCGCCGAGGCCATCAACCGCTTCGTCGCCACCTTCGAAGGCATCCTGGCCGACATCCACCAGGCCGCCGGGGCCATCCATGGTCATGCCCGCACCATCGCCAGCAGCGCCCACGAGGCCCGCTCGGGAAGCGACGAGCAGGCCCGGCGCACCGAGCAGGTGACCTCGGCCATCGGGAGTATCCGCGATGCCATCAAGGCGGTGGCTGCCAATTCAGGCAACGCGGCCGAAGCCTCGGCCAATACCCGCGCCCTCACCAGCGACGTGCGCCGCATGGGCAATGATGCCGTGGAGCGCCTGGAATTTCTCCAGCGCACCGTCGTCAATACAGCCGACCAAGTCATCTCCCTCAGCCAGGCCATCGAGCGCATCAGCCATGTCAGCGCCCTGATCAAGGACATTGCCGACCAGACCAACCTGCTGGCCCTCAATGCGGCCATCGAGGCGGCCCGGGCCGGCGAGCATGGCCGGGGCTTCGCCGTGGTGGCCGACGAGGTGCGCACCCTGTCCGAGCGCACCGCTCAATCCACCACCGAAATCAGCGGCCTGCTGAATACCCTGAACAGCATCACCCGGACTACCTCGTCCTCCATGAACGAGGTGCGCCAGGCCGCCGAAGAAGGCTGCGCCGGCAGCCTTCAGGTACTTGCCGTGCTTGCGGACATTGAAACCACCGCCACCGGGGTGGCCGAAATGATGCGCCAGATCGCCACGGCCACCGAGGGCCAATCCCAGGCCAGCGACGCCATCAGCGCCAGCGTCGAGACCCTGGCCATCACCACCGATCAGACCCGGGGGCAGATGGACGCCGCCAGCGCGGACATCCAGCAACTGGTGGGTGTGGCCGATGCCATGGGCGGACTGGTGAACCGTTTCCGTCTGGTGAGTGCCTGATGCCGGACTATCAGCCGCCGAAAACCACGGTCATGCCCTGCCTGACAAGCGCCGATCAGCAATGCCTGAGTCGCCTGATCACCGAGGAGCAGATGCTAACGCCGGTTTTCCAGCCCATCCTCGACCTGCGCACCCGCAGCTATCTCGGTTTCGAGGCCCTGATCCGGGGGCCGGAGAACAGCCCCTGGCGGATGCCAGCCGATCTGTTCAATCTGGCCGAGCGCGACGGCCGAAGCATGGAATTCTCGCGGCGTTGCCGGGAAGTGCAACTGGAGGACTTTGCCCGTCAGCATCTGCCGGGAACCTTGTTCATCAATGTCAGCGCCCGTTGCCTGGCCGACCCCCGTTTTCTCAACGGTGCCACGGCCCGGCTCCTGGAACGGCTGGAGCTCTCGCCCCATCGCATCGTCATCGAGATCACGGAAAACCAGCAGGTGGAGGACTTCTCCAGCTTCAAGGACGTGCTCTCGGCCTACCGCCGCCTGGGCTACCGGATCGCGGTGGATGATCTGGGGGAAGGCTTTTCCAACCTGCGCATGTGGTCGGAGATCCGCCCCGACTTCGTCAAGATCGACCGGCACTTCATCAGTGGCATCGCCGATGACGCGATGAAGTTCCATCTGGTCAAGGCGATGCACGAACTGGCGGAAATTTCCCAGGCCCAGTTGATCGCCGAAGGCATCGAGACCGAAGCGGAATTCGCCACGGTGCGGGATCTGGGCATCGAGTTCGGCCAGGGCTTCCTGATCGCCCGCCCGGTCACAGACCCCGAACGCACCCCCAACAAGGCGGTGAACGAACTGCTGGCACGCAATCAGCGCATCGTCTTTCCCCAGGCCACCACCACGGCCCGGACCATACGCAGCTTGATGCGGGAGGTCACACCGGTCACACCGACCACCAGCAACGAGGAACTCTATGCTCACTTCGAGGCAAATCCGGAGCTGATGGTGGTTCCAGTGGTGGAGGGCGCGGGAGTGCCCCTGGGACTGGTGAACCGCTATTCCCTGACCGACCGCTTTGCCCGCCCCTTCCGCCGGGAACTCTTCGGCAAAAAGCCCTGCACCCTGATGATGGATGCCCAGCCCCTGGTGCTGGATCATCGCATCAGCGTCCAGGAGGCCGGTCGCCTGCTGGGCCAGAGCGCCCAGCACCACATGCTGGATGGCTTCGTGATCAGCGAGGATGGCCGCTACCGAGGTATCGGCAGCACCCAGGACCTGATGGTGCTGATCACCGACATGCAGATTCGGGCGGCCCGCTACGCCAACCCCCTGACCCAGTTGCCGGGCAATGTGCCCATCAATGAACACATTGATCGGCTGCTGGAAGGCTCCGCACCCTTCATCGCCTGCTATTGCGACATCGACAATTTCAAGCCCTACAACGACGCCTATGGCTATCGCCGGGGCGACGAGATCATCCAGTACCTGGGGGGCCTGCTATCGCGCCATTGCGATCACCGGCTGGATTTTCTCGGCCATGTGGGCGGCGACGACTTCGTGCTGCTGCTGCAACAGTCTCAATGGCTGAAAAGCCTGGAAACCGTGGTGGCGGAATTCCAGCGGGGCATGGATGCCTTTCTTTCCGCCGAGCATTTGGGCCTGGGCGGCTACTGGGGCGAAGACCGGAAGGGGCAGGCGATCTTTCATCTGCCTCCGGGTCTGTCCATCGGCTGCGTTCCCGTAGGCCCCGGGGAATTCCACAGCCACCATGAAGTCTCCGCCTCCATGTCCCAGGCCAAGAAGCAGGCCAAGAAGAAACACGGTGGTCAGCATCTGTTCATCGAACGCCGCCAGACGCGCCCCTCCCCGGTGACTGGGGCGCTCCCACTCACAAATTGATCGAGACGCCATGCCCCAGGTACGCACGGTTTTCATCTCCGACCTTCATCTCGGCACCCGGGCCTGTCAGGCCGAACGCCTGCTGGAGTTCCTGCGGGAATACCCGGCCGATATCCTCTATCTGGTGGGTGACATCGTGGATTTCTGGGCCATGAGCCGCAGCATCGCCTGGAACAGCGCCCAGAACACCGTGGTGCAGAAGGTGCTGCGCCGGGCACGGCACGGGGAAGCGGTGTTCCTGATTCCGGGCAACCACGACGAAGCATTGCGGGAATACGTGGGCATGTCCTTCGGTGATATCCAGGTGGTCCATGAGCATGTGCACACGGCCCTGGACGGGCGCCGCTATCTGGTCACCCATGGGGACGAGTTCGACCAGGTGACCCGCTACCATCGCTGGGTGGCGATCCTCGGCGATGTCTTCTACAACCTGCTGGTGCGCACCAATGGCTGGATTTCCTGGCTGCGCCGCCGCCTGGGCCGGCCGGGCTACTGGTCCCTGGCGGGCTATGCCAAACGCCGGATCAAGACCGCCGTCAGCTTCATCTTCGACTTCGAGGACTCGGTGGTCCACACCGCCCGGGAGCGGGGCATGGACGGGGTGATCTGCGGCCATATCCACTGGGCCGCCATCAAGGAAGTGGAGGGTCTGCGTTACATCAACTGCGGCGACTGGGTGGATAGCTGCACCGCCATCGTCGAGCACATGAACGGCCGCATGGAACTGATCCACTGGAACGGAGCCGATCAACCGGAGGCACAGGATATGGCGGAGAAAATCCCGGCCTGAACCCCAGGGCAATCCCATATAAACCGTCGTCCCGGCGCAGGCCGGGACCCGGTTTGCGCACCAAAAACCTGGATTCCGGCCTGCGCCGGAATGACGGGGGAACCTAATTCCACGGGACATGGAAAGCGCTCCAATCCATGTCATCATCCGGCCATGACCACCCCAGCCCACGACACCATCGCATCCCTCTACCCGGTCTTCGCCGAGCTGCCCGAACCCCTGCGCCAGTCCTGCCTGACGGCTGCCCAGGAGCTGAGCGTGCCGGCCGGCACCACCCTCTTCGACGCGGGCCAGCCCTGCCCGGGTTTTCCCCTGGTCCTCGCCGGCTCGGTGCGGGTGGTCAAGTCCGCCGCCAACGGGCGGGAGCTGCCTCTGTACCGGATCTTCCCCGGCGAGTCCTGCATCATCAGTTCCGGCTGCCTGCTGGGCCACCAGCCCTATACGGCCCGGGGCGTGAGCGAGGGCGAGACCCGCCTGCTGCTGCTGCCCGCCGTCCTGTTCGAGCAACTGATGGCGGTGCCCGCCTTCCGCGCCTTTGTCTTCGACCTCTTCGCCGAGCGCATGGCGGACCTGATGACCCTGGTGGAGGAAGTGGCCTTCCGCAAACTGGACCAGCGCCTGGCCGACCTGCTGCTGGGCCACGGCCGCGTCCTCTATCGCACCCACCAGCAACTGGCCGACGAACTGGGCAGCGTGCGGGAAATGGTGAGCCGGCTGCTCAAGGGTTTCGCCGAACAGGGCCTGGTCCGCCTGGGCCGGGAACAGATCGAGATCCTCGACCCGGAAGGCCTGCGCCGCATCTCCGGCCCCCGCTGAGGGGGATGCCCAAACCCGGGCCGGGCGCGGGCGGCGGAGCATATGGTCAATTGTTGCTTAGGGAATCGGAAGCGGGTTCATGAACGTTCTATGCGGCCTGTAACAGAAACTCGACCTTCACGGCCTCAAACGGAAAGAGAATCTGGCCGTCCTCTGTGCGGACAAGCACACCAGCGTTTAGCAAAGCCATTACATCGCCGTGAACAGCCTTTACGTCTCGGCCAACGCGACGAGCAACCTCACGAATTGATACTGGACCGGCCCCACACAATGCCTTCAAGAGCTCCCACCGCTTTTCGGTAAGTACCTTCCAGAGCAGTTCGGGAGTGGCAAAGCTAATGCGGGCGGATCGTTGCGGCTTGCCCGTTTTCCAGGCCTGAATGAAGTCCGCCATCGCGTCAGAGGGCGGGCGAACGTCAAGAGTCACAGTTTTCATCGTTCCACCTCTCAATGTCACGTTGGAAGTCGGCAATCAATTGCTCCGGGGTTGTGAAGGTGTAGGTGCTTTCAATTCCACCAACATGTCGATGATCACCTTTCCCCACCTCATTGTCGTAACGGAAAACGCATTCGCCACGAACTACATAGGCGAGCCGATACTTGAAGCTCATTTAAAGATTAGCGGAAACCGTGGTCTGTCGCCTGCTTATCAGGTCTTGGGCTGTGCTTGCTTTTCACTTTCTGATTTCTATACGAAGAGCGGCGGGCGAATTAACTTGAACTACAACCTCACCATCGCTCCCAACTTCAGCATCGGCCCAACATTCTGCAAACCCACCGGTCTGACCAGGGACCAAACATCTGGCATGTGGAGATTTTCCACGGCCGTGCTCAGACTTCGAAATACGAACCTCGTATTGCTGTCCGACGGCCTTCCATGCGGACTCTGGCATGTCTTTGAAATAGGGCTTACTTGTCTTGATTCGATGATAGGCCAACCCAAGGCTAAGAAAGAGGCTCAGAATTTTTAGCGCTTTGAACACTGGGCTACCGTAAAAAGTGTCGATGACTGCTGCGATCGTTGCAATTGCCACTGATGCCAGCAGTGCAACATCTTCACTCTCAAAATCGGATAGAGCCATATAGAGACTTAACGAATGAAGTGTCCGGCATACTCCAATATCCACATCTGAAAAACGTCGGCCAGATATGGCAAATGTTTTCCAGAGGTAGCCAAATAGAATTTTCCATATCCATCCTTTGGGCGCGTGGAAAGACCTTGCGTTCAGGGCCGGAAATTTCGCCGAAGCATATCAGACCCCCGCAGGGTTCATGCCTACGCAATACGCTCGGTGCCCTGCCCCTTCTGACCCGCCGACCGGAGGAAGTCACGGCGGGGGATTTTCGGCGGCTATGTTTGAGCCGCAGGCGAGTTTAGCCGCCGGCCCGACGGGGCTTCTGGAGGGAGGGGAGCCCGCAGGGCCGGGGCGGTAGGGCGCGACGGCGAGCCGTCGTGCTGGCGCAATCGAAGTGCCCACCCCCGTCCCCGCCCCACGGGCGGGGTGACTGGTTACCTCCCCCGCCTGGCGGGGGAGGATAGGTGGGGGTGCGCTACCTGGGCCATGGGCGAGGGCATCGCCCCTCGCCCGCCGGGGCGAGTCCCGGCTCCCAACCAGAACTCGGCCCTGGCTGCATCCCTCGGGGCATCGCCAATGCCAGACTGTTTTACTCAGGTTAAAATACACCCCCGATCACAACCACCCTCCCCACCCCATGCTTGCGGAGATTCAATCAGGACGACTGCCCAAGGGTCTTTCCAATCTGCTCTCGCCCTTTGCGATCGACGCCCACGCAGCCCACATCCAGTCCCTGGATCGCCTGGCCCACTATCAGGTCTGCGGCCTGGAGATCGAGGCGGCGCCGGGGCTGTACCACCCCCATGCCACCTCCAGCAGCCATTTCACCCTGCGCACCCTGCTGCGGGAGAATCGCAGCCTGGGCCATCTGCTGGAGCTGGGCTGCGGCACCGGTGTGCTGAGCCTCGCCCTGCTGCATCAGTCCCTGGCCGAGCAGGCCGTGATGTTGGATATCAGTGCCGAGGCCATCAGAACCAGCGCCAGCAATGCGCGCAAAGCGGGGCTGGAGCAGCGCACGCGCATCCTTCAGGGCGATCTGTTCGAGCCAGTGGGGGGCGAAACCTTCGATACGGTGTTGTTCAACCTGCCCCTGATGCACACGGCCCACCATGGCTCCACCCACCAGGCCCTGGACGATACGGCAGGGGGGCTCGCCGAGCGTTTCTTTCAGGACCTTCCACGCTATCTCAAGCCCGGTGGTGCCGCCTATTTTTCCTACTCGAATATTTGCGACGAGTCCCTGCTCGCCGATTTCAGCCATCGCCATCCGGTGGAGCTGGTGGCCGCCGAGTGGGTGGTAAGTTCCGGCTTCTGGCTGATGGTCTATCGTGCCGACGCGCCCACCATGACCACCCGCCCTGGGTGACATTGGTTACAGACCGGCGCGGCAGGCCGTGGTCAAATTCTTGCGTCATCAACCCGAAGGAGATTCCAGCATGAAACTGAATGTCGGCGGTATCGATCGTGTTCTGCGCATTTTGGCCGGTCTGGCCCTGCTCGCCTGGGCGCTGATGGGCGGCCCGGTGTGGGCCTGGATTGGCGTGGTCCCCCTGGCCACCGGCCTGGTGGGTTTTTGCCCGGCCTACCCCCTGCTGGGCATCAACACCTGCCCCATGAACAAGGCGGAAAAGTAAGCCGGAGACTCACACGGTATCCGTAAGGCCCGGCAGGGCCTTACGGACGTTAAGGGAGGTGGCTGCGGCCACCTCTCTTGCGTTCACCTGGCGCAGTTGGGCCAGGACTGCGGCGATCCGGGGCAGTTGCGCCGGTTCGTTGCGCCCTCTCCCCAGCCACTCGGGAGGAATGTCCGGCGCATCGGTTTCCAGCACCAGAGCCTCCAGGGGCAGGCTGGCCGCCAGTTCGCGGATGCGCAGGGCGCGGGGATGGGTCATGGCCCCGCCGAAGCCCAGCTTGAAACCCAGCCTGATGAATTCCTCCGCCTGCTGGCGGCTGCCGTTGAAGGCGTGGGCGATGCCCCCCCGCACGGGGATGCGGCGTAACTGTTTGAGCACCGGATCGATGGCCCGGCGTACATGAAGGATCACCGGCAGACCCGCGTCCCGGGCGATCTTCAGTTGCTCGACAAAAAAGAATTCCTGGCGGGCGTCGTCCCGGGGTTCGACAAAGCGGTCCAGACCGATTTCGCCCACGGCCACGGCCGGCTCCCGTTCCAGGGTCTGCCTGAGCACGTCGAGGTCTTCCTCCCGGGCACGATCCACATACATCGGGTGGATGCCGTAGGCGGGACGACATTCGGGATATTCCCGGCACAGGGCGCTGACAGCGCCGAAATTCGCCCGCTCCACGGCGGGCACCACCAGGGTGGTCACGCCCGCCTCCCGCGCCCGGGCCAGCATTGCCGGCCGGTCCGGATCGAACTCGGCGGCGTCCAGATGACAGTGGCTGTCTATCAGGGGGCCGCCATCCATGCCTTCAGGACTGCTCGTCGATCCAGGCCTGCTGGATGGCTTCCAGTTGCTTCTCGCCGCAGTGCCGCTGGTCTTCCTCGAAGCCCGGCAGTTCCATCACCCAGCGCATCAGGTCCACAAAGTTGATACGGGTGGGGTCCACATCGGGGTGGCGCTCGATCAGTTCAATCGCGACATCCAGGGAATCGGTCCATTTCATTTCCTGCCTCCCCCTTCCTTGGCCATGTTGATGGTGTATTTGGGAATCTCGATCACCAGGGGGGTTTCCTTGATCACCGCCTGGCAGGACAGGCGCGAGTTGGGTTCCAGGCCCCAGGCCTTGTCCAGCAGGTCATCCTCTTCCTCCTCGGAAGGGTCCAGGGAGTTGAAGCCCTCCCGAACGACCACATGGCAGGTGGTGCAGGCGCAGGACTGCTCGCAGGCATGCTCGATGAGAATGTCGTTTTCCAGCAGGGTCTCGCAGATCGTGCTGCCGGGTTCCCCCTCGATCACGGCCCCTTCGGGGCAGAGTTCCTGATGGGGCAATACGATGATCTGCGTCATGAGCCCAGTTCCTCCACCTTGCGGCCGGACAGGGCCCGCTGCACGTTCTGGTTCATGCGCCGGGCAGCGAACTCCGCGGTGGCCTTGCTCAGGGCCTCCATGGCCGAGTCGATGGCGCGCTTGTTGTCGCCGATGATTACCGCCTGGAGCCGGGTGACACAGGAATCCACATGGGCCAGCTCCAGGGTGGAGAGCAGATCGGCATCCTCCCGCAGGGCCGACTGGGTGGCTTCCAGCAGGCGCTGGGCCTCCACCTGGGCTTCCCGCAGGACGCGGCGGAAGGCGTCTTCCGAGGCGTGACTGTAGCCATCCTTGAGCATGGCGGCGATCTCGTCGTCGGACAGGCCGTAGGAAGGCTTGACCTCGATGCGCGCCTCGTGGCCGGTGGTCTGTTCCCGTGCGCTGACAGAGAGCAGGCCATCCGCATCCACCTGGAAGGAAACCCGGATGCGGGGCGCTCCGGCCACCATGGGCGGGATGCCGCGCAATTCGAAACGGGCCAGGGAACGGCAGTCGGAGACCATCTCCCGCTCCCCCTGGACCACATGAACCGCCAGGGCCGTCTGTCCATCCTTGAAGGTGGTGAATTCCTGGGCCCGGGCCACGGGAATGGTGGAATTGCGGGGAATGATCTTCTCGGTGAGTCCCCCCATGGTCTCGATACCCAGGGACAGGGGGATCACATCCAGCAGCAGCCAATCGTCGTCGGCAGCCCGGTTGCCGGCCAGCAGGTTGGCCTGGGTGGCGGCTCCCAGTGCCACCACTTTGTCCGGGTCCAGATTGTTCAGGGGCTCCTGACCGAAGAAATCGCCCACAGCCCGCTGGATCTGGGGCATGCGGGTGGAGCCGCCCACCATGACCACGCCCTTCACCTCATCCACAGACAACTTGGCATCCCGCAGGGCCTTGCGCATCGGTGCGATGGTCTTCTGCACCAGGGTGCGGGTGATCTCGGTGAATACCTCGGTGGTAAGAGTCACGTCCACATATTCGCCGCTGCTCAACTTGACGGTGATGGGGGCGGCACCGTGGTTGGTGAGATATTCCTTGGCTTCCCGGGCCCGGGTCAGGAGCAGACGGGAATCGCTGTGGGAAAGGGGCGCCAGGCCGGCCTGCTCGATGATCCAGCAGAACACCCGCTGGTCGAAATCGTCGCCTCCCAGGGCGGAATCGCCGCCGGTAGCCAGTACCTCGAACACGCCCTTGGACAAGCGCAGGATGGAAATATCGAAGGTGCCACCACCCAGATCGTAGACCGCGTAGAGGCCCTCGGAACCATTGTCCAGGCCGTAGGCAATGGCGGCGGCAGTGGGCTCGTTGAGCAGACGCAGCACGTTGAGACCGGCCAGCCGGGCCGCATCCTTGGTGGCCTGGCGCTGGGCGTCGTCGAAATAGGCAGGCACGGTGATGACGGCACCGGACAGCGCCCCGCCCAATGCCGCCTCGGCCCGCAGGCGCAGGGTGCGCAGGATTTCCGCGGAGACCTCCACCGGACTCTTGATGCCCTGGGCGGTGCGCACCCGGACCATGCCATCGCTATCCACGAAATCGTAGGGCATGGTTTCGATATGGGCGATGTCCCGCCGCCCGCGCCCCATGAAGCGCTTGACTGACACCAGGGTGTTCTTGGGGTCCACGGCCTGGCCGGCCTGGGCCTCGAAGCCCACGATGACTTCACCGTCGGCACCGTAGTGCACCACGGAGGGCAGCAGGGAGCGGCCGAGTTCATCCTTGAGGATGCCCGCCATGCCGCTACGGACGGTAGCCACCAGGGAATTGGTGGTACCCAGGTCGATACCGACGGCCAGCCGGTGCTCGTGGGGCGCCGTCGATTGCCCCGGTTCGGAGATTTGCAGTAGTGCCATGATGTACTCAGGCCCCGATGGTCTCGAGGGCTTGGTCGATTTCGTGTAACAGTTTTTCCTGGAACATCAACTGACGCACCCGTGCTCCGGCGTCGGCATAGTCCTTGTGGGTATCCAGCGACTGGCTCAGGGCCTGGTACTGGGTCTTCATCTCTCTCCGCAAACGGGCATGAAGCTCTTCCAGCCCCTCCTGGTCACCATCATTCCGGGCCTCCTCCACGGCTTCACGCCATTCCATCTGACTGATCAGGAATTCGGGCGCCATGGCGGTATTGTTTTCCACCTGGGGATCGTGGCCGGCCAGGAGCAGCATGTAATGGGCCCGCGCCAGGGGGCTCTTCAAAACCTGGTAGGCCTCGTTGACCCGGGTGGCCCACTGCATCGCCAGCCTGCGGTCGGCATCGGGAAGATGGGCATGCTTGTCGGGATGCACCCGATGCTGGATCTCCAGATAGCGCCGATCCAGTTCCTCCATGTCCAGGGCGAAGACGCAGCGCAATCCCAACAGGGAAAAATGGTCGTCGCTGAGTTTGATGTCCGTGCTGTTCATCAAACCTGGAAGCTCTCGCCGCAGCCGCACTGATCCTTCACGTTGGGATTGTTGAACTTGAAGCCTTCGTTCAGGCCTTCCCGTGCGTAGTCCAGTTCGGTGCCGTCCAGGTAAGGCAGGCTCTTGGGATCCACCAGCACCTTGAGTCCCTGGCTCTCGAAGACCAGATCCCCCTCATTGGCGGTATCGGCAAATTCCAGCTTGTAAGCCATGCCGGAACAACCGGAAGTCTTGACCCCGAGGCGAACCCCGATGCCCTTGCCGCGCTTGGCGATGAAGGACGAAACATGCTGGGCAGCACTTTCGGTCATGGTGATCATCATTCAGGCCTCCTGCTTCTTCTTGTAATCCGCCACGGCCGCCTTGATGGCGTCCTCGGCCAGGATGGAGCAGTGTATCTTCACCGGCGGCAGGGCCAGTTCCTCGGCGATCTGGGTGTTCTTGATATCCAGTGCCTGATCCACTGTCTTGCCCTTGACCCATTCGGTCACCAGAGAGGAAGAAGCGATGGCCGAGCCGCAGCCATAGGTCTTGAACTTGGCATCCTCAATGATACCGTTCTGGCCCACCTTGATTTGCAATTTCATTACGTCGCCGCAGGCCGGGGCGCCCACCATACCGGTGCCCACGCCCTCATCCTCCTTGGCGAAGGAACCCACGTTGCGAGGGTGCTCGTAGTGATCGATGACTTTTTCGCTGTATGACATGGTGTTTCTCCTTGAATCAGTGGGCAGCCCATTGAACTGTATTGAGGTCAATGCCGTCCTTGTACATTTCCCACAGGGGCGAAAGCTCCCGCAGCTTGGCCAGTTTGTCCTGAAGCAGCTTCACGGTGTAGTCGATTTCCTCTTCCGTGGTGAAGCGGCCCAGGCTGAAACGGATGGAACTGTGGGCCAGTTCGTCGGAGCGGCCCAGGGCCCGCAGCACATAGGAAGGCTCCAGGGAAGCCGAGGTGCAGGCGGAACCCGAGGACACGGCCACATCCTTGATGGCCATGATCAGGGATTCGCCTTCCACGTAATTGAAGCTGATGTTCAGATTGTGGGCCACCCGTTGTTCCAGATCACCATTCACATAGACCTCCTCAATGGTCTGCAGGCCTTTCAGCAAACGGTCCCGCAGGGTGCGGACGCGCTCGTTCTCGGTGGCCATTTCCTCCCGCGCCAGGCGAAAAGCCTCGCCCATGCCGACGATCTGATGGGGGGCCAGGGTGCCGGAGCGCAGGCCCCGCTCATGGCCGCCGCCGTGCATCTGGGCTTCCAGGCGAATGCGGGGCTTGCGCCGGACATAGAGGGCGCCAATGCCCTTGGGGCCATAGGTTTTGTGGGCCGAGAAGGACATCAAATCCACCTTCAGGGCTTGCAGGTCGATGGGCATCTTGCCCGTAGCCTGGGCCGCGTCCACATGGAAGATCACGCCCTTCTCGCGGCAGATCTCGCCCAGTTCGGCAATGGGCTGGATCACCCCGATCTCGTTGTTCACCAGCATTACCGAGGCCAGCACGGTATCGGGACGCAGGGCCTGGCGGAACTGATCCAGGGTGACCAGTCCGTCCTCGCCGGGTTGCAGGTAGGTGGCCTCGAAACCCAGGCGTTCCAGTTCCTTCACGGTATCGAGCACGGCCTTGTGTTCCGTGGCCACGGTGACGATGTGCTTGCCCTTGGTGGCGCCGTAGAAATGGGCCGCTCCCTTGATCGCCAGGTTGTTGGACTCCGTCGCCCCCGAAGTCCAGATGATGTCCTTGGGGTCAGCATTGACCAGAGCAGCCACCTGTTCCCTGGCCTCTTCCACGGCCTTTTCGGTCTCCCAGCCATAGGCGTGGGAACGGGAAGCGGGGTTGCCGAATTTTTCGGTCAGGTAGGGAATCATCTTCTCGGCAACCCGGGGATCCACCGGCGTGGTGGCCGAGTAGTCAAGATAGATCGGGAACTTCAGCATTTCATCACTCCATCAGATTGCGGCCGCCTCAAGCGGAGATGGCCGTCAGGTTCAACAGTTGTTCTTTCAGGGCCGCCAGGGCCGCCAGGAAACCCAGGACCTGGGCCTCCGTATTGGCGCCGCCCAGACTGATCCGCACCGCGCCCCTGGCCAGTTCGGGACTCACTCCCATGGCCAGCAGGGTCGCCGACGGCTCATGGCTGGCGCTGGAGCAGGCGGTACCGCTGCCCACCGCGTAGCCGGCCCGGTCCAGGCGACCCACCAGGGTCTCGCCATCCAGGTCGGGAATGGCGAAATATACGGTGTTCGATACTCTTTCCGCAGCCCGTCCGAAGACCCGTGCTCCCAGCGCCACCAGACCTTCCACCAGTTGATCCCGCAGAAAGCCCAGACGCTGGTTCCTGAGTTCCATATCGGCCACCGCCAGTTCGCAGGCGATGCCGAAACCCACCATCGCCGCCACGTTCTCGGTGCCGCAGCGCAAGCCTCGCTCCTGCCCGCCGCCGACGATCAGGGGCGACAGTTCCAATCGCTTGTCCACCACCAGGGCACCGATGCCTTTGGGACCATGAATCTTGTGGGCCGATACGGTCATGGCATGGACCCCGGCACCGTTCAGTTGGCGAAAGTTCAGGGGTAGCCGGCCCAGGGCCTGCACCGCATCGGTATGAAACCAGGTGCGGATGGCGCGGGCCTGATCGGCCAGGGCCGGCACGTCCTGAATCACCCCGGTTTCGTTGTTCACCAGCATCACCGAGGTCAGGGCGGGCCGGTCTTCCAGGGCGCTGGAAAAATCAGACTTATCCACCCGGCCGTTTCCATCCACCGCCAATTCCCTCCGGCGCCAGCCCTGGCGGGCCAGTTGCCGGGCAGGCTCCCGCAGGCTGGGATGTTCCATGGCAGAAATGGCCATCAGGCCGGGCTTCATGGCCAGGGCGGCACCCTTCAGGAAAAGATTGTTGCTCTCCGTTCCGCCGCTGGTAAACACCAGCTCCGTGGGGTGTGCCCCCAAGGTCTCCGCCACCCGCTGCCGGGCCTCATCCATGGCCTTGAGCGCCCCGCGGCCATATTCATGGCGGCTCGACGGGTTGCCATAGCAGGACGAAAAATACGGGGCCATGGCATCCATCACCGCCGGGGCGACCGGAGTGGTGGCGTTGTGATCCATGTAGACGGGTTCGAACACGGGTTCCAATCCGGGGTTCAGGCGGCGACGCGGATTTCAGTCCGGCGGGTCACGCGACGGGCGGGCCGTTGGTCCTGCATCACGGCCGCAACCACGCCAGTCTCACCCCGTTGCTCCTGCACCAGGGACTCCAGGGTGACGCTGGCCAGATAGTCGTACATCTTGCGGTTCAGGTTGGTCCACAGATTGTGGGTCATGCAGGGCTTGTTATTGATGCAGTCGCCCCGCCCACCACATTGGGTGGCATCCAGCACCTCATCCACGGCCCGGATCACGTCGGCGACGGAGATGCTATCCATCTCCCGGGCCAGGCAGTAGCCGCCACCAGGACCACGGACACTGGTCACCAGCTTGTGGCGGCGTAGTTTGCCAAACAACTGCTCCAGGTAGGATAGGGAAATCTTCTGTCGCTCACTGATCCCGGCCAGGGTCACCGGACCTTCATGCTGGCGCAGCGCCAAATCGATCATCGCGGTTACAGCGAAACGTCCTTTGGTTGTCAATCTCATGGAACACCTCTGCTTGTCTCTGGGGGTTGATAATAGTTGATGCGCAAAGTCGACTTTATTTATTCCGATCTTTTCAGTCAACTATTTTTGAAAGATATCCGGGATCGAACTTATCGGCGGTAGCCACCTCGTCGCTGATGGAGACTCCCGCCCGAGCCAGATAATCGAGCAGCAATGCGATGCGGCGGTCAGTTTCCACGGCATGGTCCAGCAAGCCGTGAATGGCCCGGGCCAGGGGGTCGTCGGCATTGGAGGTAACTCCATAGGCGGAAAAACCCATGGCCTGGGCCTTGGCCTCCCTGACCTCATCCCGGCTCCCAGCCTCGATAACCCGGGCCGGATTGCCCACGGCCGTGGCCCCGGCCGGCACCGGTTTCACCACCACCGCATTGGAACCCACCTTGGCGCCATCACCAACGGTAAACCCACCCAGTACCTGAGCCCCGGCCCCGATCACCACACCCTTGCCCAGGGTGGGATGGCGCTTGGCCCCCCGATAAAGGGAGGTGCCCCCCAGGGTAACGCCCTGATAGATGGTGCAATCGTCCCCCACCTCGGCGGTCTCGCCTATCACCACGCCCATGCCATGGTCGATGAAAACCCGGTGGCCGATGGTGGCGCCGGGATGGATCTCGATACCCGTCAGCCAGCGGCCGAACTGGGAGATGAAGCGTCCCAGCCAGAAAAAGCGTCGCGTCCATAGCCCATGGGCCAGACGATGTACCATCAACGCATGGACACCCGGGTAGCAGGTCAGAACTTCCCACACCGAGCGTGCCGCCGGATCGCGCTCAACCACACTGGCGATGTCTTCTCGCAACCGTCCGAACACTTGCATATCTCCATGGAGAACAAGGGGGAATTATAGCCATCCACGGGGAAAACCTACCGTTTCACTCCACTTTTATCCAGAAAAGACTTTTCTGTCTTTTGTCGGGCCCAAAACGTAAAAAGCCCGCCGGAAAACCGGCGGGCTTTGGGGCAAAGCAACAGTCCGCTTACAGCATGGCCTTCAACAGCTTGGCCATTTCCGACGGGTTGCGGGTCACCTTGAAGCCACACTCTTCCATGACGGAAAGCTTGGCATCGGCAGTGTCGGCACCACCGGAGATCAGCGCGCCTGCATGGCCCATGCGCTTGCCGGCCGGCGCCGTGACACCGGCGATGAATCCGACGATGGGCTTCTTCATGTTGGCTTTGCACCACAGGGCAGCCTCGGCTTCGTCGGGACCGCCGATCTCGCCGATCATGATCACGGCGTCGGTGTCGGGATCGTCGTTGAACATGCGCATCACATCGATGTGCTTGAGACCGTTGATGGGGTCGCCACCGATGCCCACGGCGGAGGACTGGCCCAGACCGATCTCGGTCAGTTGCGCCACGGCTTCATAGGTCAGGGTGCCGGAGCGGGAAACCACGCCAATGCGACCCTTGCGATGAATGTGGCCGGGCATGATGCCGATCTTGATTTCATCTGGAGTGATCAGACCGGGGCAGTTGGGGCCCAGCAGCAGGGTTTCCTTGCCGCCCTTGGCGACCTTCTGCTTCATCTTGTTGCGCACCATCAGCATGTCGCGGACGGGAATGCCCTCGGTGATGCAGATGGCCAGGTCCAGGTCGGCTTCGCAGGCTTCCCAGATCGCATCGGCCGCGCCGGCGGGGGGCACATAGATGACGGAAACGGTGGCGCCGGTTTCCTTGGCGGCTTCCTTGACGGAGGCGTAGATGGGGATGTCGAAAATCTTCTCACCGGCCTTCTTGGGGTTCACGCCGGCAACGAAACAGTTCTTGCCGTTGGCGTACTCCTGGCACTTCTCGGTGTGGAACTGGCCAGTCTTGCCAGTAATGCCCTGGGTGATGACCTTGGTGTCTTTGTTGATCAGAATGGACATTCAAAAACTCCTTACTTGACCGCAGCGACAATCTTGGAGGCCGCTTCGGCCATGGTGTCGGCGGAGATGATGGGCAGGCCGGAATCCTTCAGGATCTGTTTGCCCAGGTCTTCGTTGGTACCCTTCATGCGCACCACCAGGGGCACGGAAAGGTGGGTTTCCTTGGCTGCGGTGACCACGCCGGTGGCGATGGTGTCGCACTTCATGATGCCGCCGAAGATATTGACCAGGATGCCCTTGACCTTGGGGTTCTTGAGCATGATCTTGAAGGCTTCGGTTACCTTCTCCGTGGTGGCGCCGCCGCCCACGTCGAGGAAGTTGGCCGGCTCGGCGCCGAACAGCTTGATGGTGTCCATGGTGGCCATGGCCAGACCGGCACCATTCACCAGGCAGCCGATGTTGCCGTCCAGGGAGATGTAGGCCAGATCGAACTTGGAGGCCTCGATCTCGTCGGCGTCCTCTTCATCCAGGTCGCGGTAGGCGACGATCTCGGGATGGCGATAGAGGGCATTGGAGTCAAAGTTGAACTTGGCGTCCAGGGCCTTGATGTTGCCGTTGCCTTCCAGGATCAGGGGATTGATTTCCGCCAGAGAGGCATCGGTTTCCATGTAGCACTGATAGAGCTTGAGGATCTCGGCCTTGGCCATGGCCAGGGAGGCATCGGGCACGCCAATGCCACGGGCCAGGTTCTCGGCCTGCTGGTCGGTCAGGCCGGCCAGGGGATCGGCAAATTCCTTGAGGATCTTCTCGGGGGTGGCGTGGGCCACTTCCTCGATGTCCATGCCGCCTTCCGAAGAGGCCATCACGGCCACTTTCTGGGTGGCACGGTCGGTCAACACGGCCAGGTAGTATTCCTTCTTGATGTCAGCACCCTCTTCGATCAGAAGACGGTTCACCTTTTGACCTGCGGCGCTGGTCTGGTGGGTGATGAGCTGCATGCCCAGAATCTGGCTGGCGTACTGCCTGACTTCATCCATGGACTTGGCGACCTTGACGCCACCGCCCTTGCCTCGGCCACCGGCGTGAATCTGGGCCTTCACCACCCAGACCTTGCCGCCGAGTTCCTCGGCGGCCTTGACCGCCTCGTCGACGGAAAAGGCAGGCTTGCCGCGCGGCGTGGTCACGCCGAACTTTCTCAGGATTTCCTTGCCCTGATATTCATGGATCTTCATGCGTCTTCCTTGCTATCGAAGTGCGTTATGAATGCGGCCGGCGAACCGACCCGGCGATCTCCGGCTGAGTGCCGGGGATATTTGCCACCGGACTCAGGCGACAAAATAAGCGCGAGATGATAGCACGCAATGGCCCCCCGCCGGAGGCCCGGCCAGGACAGCCGGCCTAGGAAACACCACGCTGGTGCTGGGTCTGGATGAAGCAGAAGCGGCGGGTGACGAAGGCACTATCCACAAAACTGCAGTCAGCCGCACGATTCGCGCCGCCAGCGCCGTGGAAGTCCGAATAGGCCGCTGGCTGATTGACCAAGACATTGCCTGTCAGATTGAAGGACAGGGGAACTCCCGCCCGCAGGGAAACCTCTCCCGCCAGATCCTGGACGTGGCTGTTGGTGGCGTGCACCAGGAAAGTCAGAGCGCCATGATCCACCATCAGCCGCTCGGCCACCGCCAGGCTCTCCGCCGTGGTGGCGGCTTCCATCACGTAGGCGATGGGGCCGAATGGTTCGGGCGCCACCAGATGGACGTCCGAAGCCGGAAGCTGGAGCAACAGCGGCGTCCGGACCCTGGCCTCGGGCCATTTGGAGAGGGACAGACTGCGGGCCTCGCGCAGGACATCCAGTCCATCCCCCATGGCCTCCACCGCTGACAGAATGGCGTCGGACTGGACCGCCCCGAGGATTTCCCCGGCCCGTTCCGGGTCTTCCAGCAACCTGCTCATGGCCGCCGACAAATCGTGGCCGAACTGCTCGCTGGATACCACTCCGTCAGGGGTCCTGATACCCTCACGGGAAACCAGGATGACCCGGGGCGTTCCCGCCAGTTGCCCCGAGTAGAGACAGAGGCTGAGGGTCAGGTTGCGCAACAACCCGCGATAATCGTCGGTGGAGTCCACCACAGCGACATTCAGACCCGCCTTCTGGGCAAACACTGCCGCATGGCGCGCATTTTCCTCCAGCCATTCACCAAAGCCGGCATGACCCGTGTAATCAATGATCCTCATTTCCGGATTGAGGGCCATGATCTTGGCCACCGAGCCGGTCTCGTCATCCACCAACAGGCTGACCAGATTGGGATCGAACCCCGCTTCCTTCAAGGTCATACGGGCCACGGCCACCGTGATGGCCAGGGGCAGGATCGCCGCCGAATGGGGTTTGACAATCACCGGGTTACCCGTGGCCAGACTGGCGAAAATCGCTGGAAAGCTGTTCCAGGTGGGAGAGGTGGCGCCAGCCACCACCAGGGAAACGCCCCGGGGCAGGACCGTATAGCGTTTTTCCAGGCGCAGAGGCGGCTTGCCGCCACCCTGAGGTTTTTCCCAGACTGTACTGGAGGGCACCTGTTTCATTTCCCGGTAGGCGCAGACGGTGGCTTCCAGCCCTCGATCCAGGGCGTGGGCGAAGGAAAACTGGAAAGCCAAGGGAAAAGGCTGGCCCGTGGTATGCATCGCGGCAAAAGCGATTTCCATCCCATGCCCCTTGAGTCGGGACAAAAGTTCCAGACAGACGCCCACTCGCACATCCGGCCCCGCCTTGACCCAGGTGGACATGGCATTCCGCCCCGCCAGCAACAGGGCATCCGAATTGCAGACCGGATAGGAAACATTCAAGGGCAAGCCGAAAGGGGAGACCTCGCTACCGGCCCGGCCCACCACCCCGGGCTGGTCCAGATAGAAAGAGGCATCGCGGTAGGCCTCGAAGGCCTGCATCCCCTCCTCCACCGCGCCCTCCCCGTAGGCAGCCGGATTTTCCGGATAGGGCGACCAGAAGACCCGGTTCTCCACTGCGGCCATGGCCTTGCGGAACATCTCCAGATGCTTGTCGAACAGCTCGTGGGACATGAAAAACCTCCGCTGCACCATCGCCGCTGCCATGGCACCGCATTAAACTGGGCCGGCGGTCACCCGATTCACAACCCACCGCTATCGTTGAGCATAATAATCGGCATCCCCTGTCAGGAACATAGACCATGATAGAAACAGCCACACTCGGCGGCGGTTGCTTCTGGTGCGTGGAGGCAGCCCTGGTGCAACTGGACGGTGTTGTCTCGGCCATTTCAGGCTATTGCGGCGGCAACCTGGCAAATCCCGATTACCAAGCCATCTGCACAGGGGAAAGCGGCCATGCGGAAGTGGTGCAGATCCGGTTCGACTCCGCAACCCTCGACTATCGCACCCTGCTCCTGGCCTTTTTCGCCATCCACGACCCCACCACGTCGAACCGACAGGGCAATGACGTGGGTAGTCAGTATCGTTCGGTGATTTTCACCCATGATGCTTCCCAGGAAGCGATCGCACGGGTCTTGATCACGGAACTCGATGGGAACGGAATCTGGCCTGCCCCCATCGTCACTCAAATCCTGCCCGCACCCCGCTTCTGGCCGGCGGAGGACTATCACCAGGATTATTTCGCCCGCAATCCCCACCAGGGCTATTGCCAGTTCGTGGTGGAACCCAAGGTAGCCAAACTGCGCCAGCAGTTCCGCGACCAGCTCAAACCGGGTTGAGGATCAGCTACCGCTGCCCACACCCTCGGGAACATTGAAGTCGTAGCAACGCTCCTCCACCCGCCGGTTCATGCGCCAGCCGCCGGGAGTGCGCACGAAGGCATCCACGTACCAAAGGCCGAAGAACATCACCTGGCGCTTTCCGTCAGGCAGGGCCATGTCCATGGGATTGAAGCAGATGGCCCGACTGGTGGCGGTGTCCCCCGCCACCTTGATGGATATGTTGCCAAGAATGTGCTGGTGATGGGGAAAGTTCGCCAGAGCTCCCGATAACCAGGCCTTGACCACGGGATAGGGACCATCGATCCCCCCCATGGCACGGTAATCGATGTAGGCATCCGGAGTGAATACCTGGTCCAGGGCATCGTAATCCTTGCGATCGATGGCCTCGGAGTAATCCACCATCAACTGCTGTATTTCCATCCGGTCGGAAATTTCCTGCAAGCTCAGCATGCTGCCCCCCTTCGTACAGATGATGAAAGGGGCAGAGTGTCTACTTCTTCCGGGATGGAGGCAAATCCGTGCAGCTGCCATGGGCGACTTCCGCCGCCAGGCCGATGGTCTCCCCCAGGGTCGGATGGGGATGGATGGTCCTGCCGATATCCAGGGCATCGGCTCCCATCTCGATGGCCAGGGCCACCTCGCCGATCATGTCGCCGGCACCGGGACCGACGATGCCGCCGCCGATGATGCGATGACTTTCCTTATCGAACACCAGCTTGGTCACCCCGTAGTCGGCACCATTGGCGATGGCACGACCCGAGGCCGCCCAGGGGAAGCGGGCGACCTCGATGGCACGGCCGGCCTGCTTCGCTTCATCCTCACCCAGGCCCACCCAGGCCACTTCCGGATGGGTATAGGCCACGCCGGGAATCACCGTGGCATCGAAATGGCTCTTCTGCCCGGCGGCAGCCTCTGCCGCCACATGAGCTTCGTGCACCGCCTTGTGGGCCAGCATGGGCTGACCCACGATGTCGCCGATGGCGAAGATGTGGGGTACGTTGGTCCGCATCTGGCTATCCACGGCAATGAAGCCCCGCTCGCCCACGGCCACGCCAGCCTGCTCGGCCCCCAGTTTTGCGCCATTGGGAACACGACCGGCAGCCTGAAGGATCAGGTCGTAACGCTGGGCCTCCGCCGGCGCATGCTCACCCTCGAACTTGACCCAGAGTCCATCTTCTCTCGCTTCCACTGAGCTGGTACGAATCTTCAGCATCACCTTGGCGAAGCGACCGGCATTCTGCTTTTCCCAGATCTTGACCAGGTCCCGATCCGGCCCCTGCATCAGGCCATCGAGCATTTCCACCACATCGATCTTCGCACCCAGGGAGGCATACACCGTGGCCATCTCCAGACCGATGATGCCGCCGCCGATCACCAGCATCCGCTCGGGCCGGCTGCGCAGCGCCAGGGCTCCGGTGGAATCGACGATGCGCGGATCCTCAGGCAGAAAGGGCAGATGCACGGCCTGGGAACCGGCGGCGATGATGCACTGTTTGAAGCGGATCACCTGCCTCTCGCCATTGCGCTCGGTACCGCTGCCCTTTGTCAGTTCCACTTGCAGATGATGGGCGTCCACAAACTGGCCGACACCCCGCACCGTGCGCACCTTGCGCGCCTTGGCCATGCCGGCGAGGCCCGTGGTGAGCTTGCCGATCACCTTTTCCTTGTGGGCGCGCAAGGCATCGATATCCACCTGGGGGGCGCCAAAGCTGACGCCCAGGGCGCTGGCATGGGCCGCTTCGTCAATCACCGCCGCCACATGAAGCAGTGCCTTGGAGGGAATGCAGCCCACGTTCAGGCAGACCCCGCCCAGGGTGCCATAGCGTTCCACCAGCACGGTATCCAGCCCCAGATCGGCGGCGCGAAACGCCGCCGAATAACCGCCGGGACCGCCGCCGAGGACCAGCAGTTCGCAGTCCAGGTCGGCATTCCCGACCCAAGCCGAAGGCGCAGGGGCGGCTGGAAGTTCCCCTCGCCCGCTTGCGGGGCTAGGGGTGAGAAGTGGCGTCGAGGCTGTCGCAGACGCCTCCAGCAAAACGATGAGAGACCCCTCCGACACCTTGTCGCCGACCTTGACCCTTACCTCCTTGACCACGCCCGCCGCGGGTGCCGGCACGTCCATGGTCGCCTTGTCCGACTCCAGGGTGATCAGACTGTCCTCGGCGGCCACGGTATCGCCAACCCGGACATGGATCTCGATCACCGGGATGTCATTGAAATCGCCGATATCCGGTACGCCCACTTCGATGGTCTGGCTCATGTGGTTTTTCCTTCGTCGGATTACGCTTCGGCTCGGGCCAGCTTGACCGAGTGAATGATCACAGGCCCCCCCGAAGCGGTATCAAACTCGATGCCGGCCATCACCCCCAGGGCAGCAATCTGGGAAGCCGTGCCGTCCCCCTCGTAGGCCGAATACATGGCCCCCAGGGCGAAATTGCGGCCAGAGCCTATGCCCCAGAAGCGATCGAACTCGAATACCTCCCGCAGGGAAAAGACACCATAGAGACCGGTCTCATTGGCGATCAGGGCGGTGATCTGGGAGGACTCGTAGGGGTCGTCCTCATCCTCCTTGGGATTCAGGTAGGCATGCTCCTTGAGGATGGGATGGAGCCGGCGAAAGGTCTCATAGACCTCCATCCGGGAGCCCAGACGGGGCTCCTGCAACTGGGCCATGGCGGACGCCAGCACCAGATGGTGGGCAGAACTGCCGCAGATCCCGATCCAGGAACCGGCCAGATACAGAATCTTGTCGTGATCACCCTTGTAGGAACGGCCCAGCCGGGTATCGCCGAAAGTGGTCATGGAATCGGAGGCAATGGCCACCTCATCGCCCTTGCGAACAACGGTAATCGTGGTCACAGCAGGGACCTCCTCAGGTCGGCCAGCAACTGGGCCAGGTAGCTGGTAAAGCGGGCCGCCGCCGCCCCGTCGATGACCCGGTGGTCGTAGGACAGGGACAGGGGCAGCATCAGCCGGGGTTCGAATTCCCGGCCATTCCAGCGGGGCTTGGTCTCGGATTTCGAAACACCCAGAATGGCCACTTCCGGCGCGTTGATGATGGGCGTAAAGGCGGTGCCGCCGATGCCCCCGAGGCTGGAGATGGAAAAGCATCCCCCCTGCATCTCGGCCGGAGCCAGCTTGCCCTCCCGTGCCTTCTTCGCCAGGACCGCCATCTCGACGGCCAGATCCAGCACGCTCTTCTGGTCCACGTTCCGTATCACCGGCACCATCAGCCCGTTGGGCGTGTCGGCGGCGAAGCCGATGTGGAAATATTGTTTCAGCACCAGATTGTCGCCGTCCAGGGAGGCATTGAACTCGGGAAATTTCTTCAGAGCGACGACGCAGGCCTTGAGCAGAAAGGCCAGCATGGTCAATTTGGCACCACCGCCCTTTTCGTTCTCCTTGTTCATCTGCACCCGGAAGGCCTCCAGGTCGGTGATATCCGCCTCGTCGAACTGGGTGACATGAGGAATCATGGCCCAATTGCGGGCCAGATTGGCGCCCGAAATTTTCTTGATCCGAGAGAGGGGTTGGCTCTCCACCGGGCCGAACTTGGCGAAGTCCACCTGGGGCCAGGGCAGCAGATTGAGCACGCCACCCGCTGCGGCGGGAGCCACGACTGCACCCGGCTGGGCGGCGCCACTCAACAAGCCCTTCACATAACGCTGCACGTCCTCCCGCAGGATGCGTCCCTTGGGACCGCTGCCGGTGAGCCGGCCCACCTCGACCCCCAGCTCCCGGGCATAGGCCCGCACCGAAGGACTGGCATGGGCTTTGTGGCCGCCCATCATCTCGGCAGCCATCTGCCCCGGCGTGGGCACGTGGCTGGGGGCAGGAGGCTGAATGGGTTCCACCTCGCCCGGCCGGAAGCGACTGAGTTCGTCGTCGCTGACATCGACCGTTGCTGGCGGCGGAAAATTCGCCACTTCGGCAGCGACAGTGGGTACCGAAGGCGCGGCAGCCGCAGGTACCGAAATAACCGAGACCGCCCCAACTGCCTCCAGCAGCAGGATCACGCTGCCCTGGGAGACCTTGTCGCCCAGGGCGACCTTCACTTCCTTCACTACCCCGGCGGCCGGCGCCGGCACATCCATGGTGGCCTTGTCGGACTCCAGGGTGATCAGGCTGTCCTCGGCCTTGACCGCATCGCCAGCCTTGACGTGGATTTCGATCACCGGAATCGCATCGAAATCGCCAATATCCGGCACTTTCACTTCCGTCAGCGTGGCCATGGCTTACACCTTCAATGGATTGGGTTTGTCCGTATCGAGGCCATACTTGGCGATGGCCTCAGCCACCACACCGGCCTTGAGGGCGCCCTCGTCAGCCAGGGCACGCAGGGCCGCCAGGGTAATCCAGTGGCGGTCCACCTCGAAGAAATGGCGCAGCTTCTCCCGGGTGTCCGAACGGCCGAAGCCGTCGGTGCCCAGTACCCGATAGTTGCGTGGCACGAAGGCGCGAATCTGTTCGGCATAGAGCTTCATGTAGTCGGTGGCGGCAATCACCGGCCCCCGGCTATCGGCCAGACAGGCGCTGACATGAGGCACTCGCTGCTCGCCCTTGGGATGGAGCAGGTTCCAGCGAGCGCAGTCCTGACCGTCCCGAGCCAGTTCGTTGAAGGAGGGACAGCCCCACAGATCGGACTCCACGCCCCAATCGGATCGCAGCAGCTCGGCGGCTGCGATGGCCTCCCGGAAGATGGAGCCCGAGCCCAACAACTGGACCCGGGGACCGTTGGAGGCCGCACCCTTCCTGAACTGGTACATGCCTTTGATGATATCCGGTGCCGCGCCCTCGGGCATGGCCGGGTGCTCGTAGTTCTCGTTCAACACCGTCAGGTAGTAATAGACATCCTGCTGTTCCGCCACCATACGGTGCAGGCCATCCTGGATGATCACCGCCACCTCGTAGGCAAAGGTGGGGTCGTAGGCCATGCAGTTGGGCACCGTCGCTGCCAGAATCTGGCTATGGCCGTCCTCGTGTTGCAGGCCCTCGCCGTTGAGGGTGGTGCGCCCCGACGTGCCACCCACCAGGAAGCCCCGGGCACGGGAGTCTCCGGCAGCCCAGGCCAGGTCGCCGAAGCGCTGGAAACCGAACATGGAGTAGAAGACGTAGAAGGGAATCATCTGCACGTCATGATTCGAGTAGGAGGTGGCGGCGGCCATCCAACTGGCCATGGCACCGGCCTCGTTGATGCCTTCCTGGAGGATCTGGCCGGTCTTGGATTCCTTGTAGAACATCAATTGATCGGCGTCCTGGGGCACGTATTTCTGCCCCTCCTGATTCCAGATGCCGATCTGCCGAAACAGGCCCTCCATGCCGAAGGTGCGGGACTCGTCCACTACGATGGGCACCACCCGCTTGCCGATCAGTTTGTCCTTCAACAACACATTCAGTATCCGGACGAAGGCCATGGTGGTGGAAAATTCCCGGCCTTCGCCCCCCCCCTTCAACTGGGCCTCGAAAGCCGACAGGGGCGGCACCGGCAGGGGCTCCACGGCCCGCCGGCGCTTGGCCAGAAAACCGCCCAGGGCCTGGCGACGCTCCCGCATATAGTTGAGTTCTGGCGAACCCTCCTCGAACTTGAGGAAAGGCAGGCTCTCCAACTCATCGTCCTTGATCGGCAGCTTGAAGCGGTCGCGGAATGCCTTGATGGAGACGGTGCCCATCTTCTTTTGTTGATGGGTGATGTTCTGGGCTTCCCCGGATTCCCCCATGCCGTAGCCCTTGATGGTCTTGGCCAGAATCACCGTGGGTTGCCCCTTGTGATTGACTGCAGCATGGTAGGCGGCATGGACCTTGTGGGGATCGTGACCGCCCCGGTTCAGGCGCCAGATGTCCTCGTCGCTCCAGTTGGCGACCATCTTCGCCAGTTCCGGGTACTTGCCGAAGAAATGCTGGCGCACATAGGCGCCGTCCCTGGACTTGAAAGTTTGGTAGTCGCCATCCACGCACTCCATCATGCGCTGGCGCAGGAGGCCCGTCTTGTCCTGGGCCAGCAACGGGTCCCAGTAGCTGCCCCAGATCACCTTGATCACATTCCAGCCGGCGCCGCGGAAATCCGATTCCAGTTCCTGGATGATCTTGCCATTGCCCCGTACCGGACCGTCCAGGCGTTGCAGATTGCAATTCACCACGAACACCAGATTGTCCAGCTTCTCCCGCCCGGCCATGCCGATGGCGCCCATGGACTCGGGCTCGTCCATCTCGCCGTCCCCCATGAAGGCCCATACCTTGCGTCCCTCGGTCTGGGACAGGCCCCGGTCCTGGAGATACTTCATGAAACGGGCCTGATAGATAGCCTGCAAGGGCCCCAGCCCCATGGAAACGGTGGGAAATTGCCAGAAGTCCGGCATCAGCCAGGGATGGGGATAGGAGGACAGGCCCTTGCCATCCACCTCTCGCCGGAAGTTGTTGAGCTGATCCTCGGTCAGGCCGCCCAGCATGAAGGCCCGGGCATAGACGCCGGGAGCCGAGTGGCCCTGGACGAACACCAGATCGCTGCCCTGGGGCGAGTCGATGGAATGCCAGAAGTGGTTGTAGCCCACGTCGAACAGGGTGGCGGCGGAGGCGAAGCTGGCGATATGCCCTCCCAGACCCGAGTCATCCTGGTTGGCCCGCAACACCATGGCCAGGGCGTTCCAGCGCACATAGGCGCGAATGCGGTTCTCGATGGCGTAATCCCCGGGGGCGGTGATCTGCCGATCCGGGGGAATGGTGTTGATGTATTCGGTGGTGGCGCTATAGGGCAGATTGATGCCGGTGCGATGGGCCACGTCGATCAGGCGCTCGATCAGGTAATGGGCGCGCTCAGGCCCCACCTGTTCGATCACGGCTTCCAGGGCGTCCAGCCATTCTCGGGTTTCCTGGGGATCGACGTCTCCGGACGCCAACAGGGATGGCAGGGAACTCATCATCTCCTCCTTGTGAGAGTTGTCATGACCTGCGGATGGCAGGCTGTTCGTATCAAGCTTAAACCATGGCTGAAGGGTAATTCAGTCGATTCAGCATATTCCACAATGCGGGATACAAAACCGCATTATGGAATATACTAACGAAAGATGCCGATATCGGCAAGGCGCGTAAACTACGGTCCAAAATGAAGATAAGGAGGCAGACTTCATGTTCCAGGTACGCATTCATGGCCGGGGAGGACAGGGGGTGGTGACCGCCACCGAAATGCTCTCCGTCGCCGCCTTCGATGAAGGCCGGCATGCCCAGGCCTTTCCCAGTTTTGGTTCGGAACGCACCGGAGCGCCGGTAGTGGCCTTCTGCCGCATCGACGACCGGGAAATCCGCCTGCGGGAACCGATCATGGAACCTGATGCCCTGATCATCCAGGACCCCACCCTGCTGCACCAGGTGGATGTCTTCGCCGGGCTGAGAAAGGACGGCTACATCCTGATCAACACCAGCCGCAGCTTCGAGGCCCTGGGACTCACGGACTTCGTCCGGGACTTGCAACCGGAGCGCCTGTGCACCGTGCCCGCCACCGAACTTTCCCAGAAACACCTGGGGCGCCCCATGCCCAACGTACCCCTGTTGGGGGGCTTCGCCGCGCTGTCCGGGTTGATCCAACTTGACTCGGTGATCAAGGCCATCCGGGACCGCTTTCCGGCCAGGATCGCCAACGGCAACATCGCCGCCGCCAGCGAAGCCTTTGAAATCGTCCGGGCCGAAATGGCCGCTGCAAAACAAAAGGAATCCAGTCATGCTTAAGCAGATGGAAGGCTCCCGCGCCGTGGCCGAGGCCGTGGCCCTGTGCCGGCCCGAGGTGATCTGCGCCTACCCGATCTCGCCCCAGACCCATATCGTCGAGGCCCTCGGCGAACTCGTGAAGACCGGCGAGCTCCAGCCCTGCGAGTTCGTCAACGTGGAATCGGAATTCGCCGCCATGTCCGTGGCCATCGGCGCTTCCGCCGCCGGCGCCCGCGCCTACACCGCCACCGCCAGCCAGGGCCTGCTCTACATGGTGGAGGCGGTGTACAACGCCTCGGGCCTGGGCCTGCCCATCGTCATGACTGTCGCCAACCGGGCCATCGGCGCCCCCATCAACATCTGGAACGACCACTCCGACTCCCTCTCCCAGCGGGATTCCGGCTGGCTGCAACTCTTCGCCGAAACGAATCAGGAGGCCCTGGACCTGCATATCCAGGCCTTCCGCCTGGCGGAGGAGCTGTCCATGCCGGTGATGGTCTGCATGGACGGTTTCATCCTGACCCATGCCTACGAACGGGTGGACATGCCCACACAAGCCCAGGTGGACGCCTATCTCCCCCCCTATGCGCCGCGCCAGGTGCTGGATCCAGCCGAGCCGGTGACCATCGGCGCCATGGTGGGACCGGAAGCCTTCATGGAAGTGCGCTACCTGGCCCATGCCAAACAGATGCAGGCGCTGGAGTACATCCCCGAGTATGCCGCTGCCTTCCGCGAGATATTCGGCCGGGACAGCGGCGGACTGGTACGTCCCTATCGCCTCGAGGATGCGGAAACCGTCGTCGTTGCCATGGGCTCGGTACTGGGTACCATCAAGGACACCGTTGATGAGATGCGGGCCGAGGGCCATGCCATCGGTGTGCTGGGCATAGGCAGTTATCGGCCCTTCCCCCTGGAAGCGGTGCGCGATGCCCTGCAAGGCGCCCGGCGCGTGGTGGTACTGGAAAAGAGCCTGGCGGTCGGTATCGGCGGAATCCTTTCCACCGACGTGCGCATGGCGCTTTCCGGCCTGCAACTCCACGGCTATACGGTCATCGCCGGCCTGGGGGGACGGGCCATCACCAAGAAGTCCCTGCACAGGCTGTTCCGCCAGGCACAACAGGATGCCCTGGAGCATTTGACCTTTCTGGATATGGATCAGGCCATCGTAAACCGACAACTGGAGCGGGAACGAAAGATGCGCCGCTCCGGTCCCGTCGCTGAAAACCTGCTGCGGGACGTCGGCGTCGTCGCGGCTCGCAACTACTAAGAAGGAGAACTGTGGTGGCATTCCAACCCGTCAAGTTCTACCAGACCGGCACCTTCACCGTCGGCAACCGCCTGCTGGAACTCGGGCAGCGTAGCGTCCAGTCCAGCGACAAGCGCTTCAATTCCATCAATTCCGGCCACCGGGCCTGCCAGGGCTGCGGTGAAGCTTTGGGCGCCCGCTATGCCATTGATGCCGCCATGGAGGCCACCTCGGGGCAGATGGTGGCCGCCAACGCCACGGGCTGCCTGGAAGTCTTTTCCACGCCCTACCCGGAAACCTCCTGGCAGATGCCCTGGATCCATTCCCTGTTCGGCAACACCGCCGCCGTAGCCACCGGCATCGCCGCCGCCATGAAGGCAAAGGGCAAGGCAGTGCGAGTGGTGGCCCAGGGCGGTGACGGAGGCACCACGGACATCGGCTTTGGCTGCCTGTCGGGCATGTTCGAGCGCAACGACGACGTGCTCTATATCTGTTACGACAACCAGGGCTACATGAACACCGGCGTACAACGCTCCTCCGCCACGCCACCTGCGGCCCGCACCTCCACCACTGCAGCCATGGGTATGGAACCGGGCAATGTCTTCGGCCAAGGCAAGTTCGTGCCGGCCATCGCCATGGCTCACGAGATTCCCTATGTGGCCACCGCCACCGTGGCCGACCTGCGAGACCTGGAAACCAAGGTGCGCCGAGCCATGGAAATCCGCGGCGCTCGTTATATCCACATCCTGGTGCCCTGCCCCCTGGGCTGGGGCACTGCCTCCCACGACACCATCCGCATCGCACGGCTGGCAAAGGAAACCGGACTGTTCCCGGTGTTCGAGGCGGAGGGTGGAGAGATCATCGCTTCCCTCAATATCCGCAAGCCCCTGCCGGTGGAAGACTATCTGCGCCCCCAGAAACGCTATGCCCATCTGTTCTCTCCCCAACCGCGCACCGAGGTCATCGCTCGCCTGCAAGCCCTGGCCGACCGCAATATCCGCCGCTACCGGCTGACCGAGGAAGTCCAATGAAAGCGCCTGCGATTGCAACCCGCTCCAGAGAGTTTCGCCATGGATAAGCCCTTTGCCATCACTCTCGACGTCGGCTCCAGCCTGGCCAACCATACCGGTTCATGGCGCACCTCCCGGCCGGTCTACGTGGATCGCTTGCCCCCCTGCAATGCCGCCTGCCCGGCGGGCGAGAATATCCAGGCTTGGCTGTTCCATGCCGAAAGCGGCGATTACGAAGCGGCCTGGCGTGTACTCAGCGAAGACAACCCCCTGCCCGCCATCATGGGCCGGGTCTGCTACCACCCCTGCCAGGGCGCCTGCAACCGGGGCAAGCTGGATGAAGCGGTGGGCATCAACGCCGTGGAGCGCTTCCTCGGCGACGAGGCCATCAAACAGGGCTGGGCCTTCGCCAAACCCGCCCGCCAGAGCGGCAAGCGGGTGCTGGTGGTGGGCGCCGGCCCCTCGGGCCTATCGGCGGCCTATCACCTGGCTCGGATGGGCCATCAGGTGGAGATTCACGAGGCCGGCCCCCTGGCGGGCGGCATGATGCGCTTTGGCATTCCCAAGTACCGCCTGCCCCGTGAAGTGCTGGAAGCCGAGGTTCAGCGCATCCTGGACCTGGGCGTGGCGCTCCGTCTCGGCACCAAGGTCGAGCGCATCACCGACAGCATGGAGACGGGCGCCTTCGATGCCGCTTTCCTCGCCGTGGGCGCCCATATCGGCAAGCGGGCCTTCATCCCGGCCGGCGATGCGGCCCGGATCATGGACGCCGTATCCCTGCTACGCTCCATGGAAGGGGGCGAAAAGCCCCTGCTGGGCCGCAAGGTGGTGGTCTATGGCGGCGGCAACACCGCCATCGATGCCGCCCGCACCGCCCGGCGCCTGGGCGCCACCGAGGCCATCATCGTCTATCGCCGCACCCGGGACCGCATGCCGGCCCACGACTTCGAGGTGGAGGAAGCCTTGCAGGAAGGCGTGATGATCAAGTGGCTGTCCACCATCAAGCGAGCCGACGAAGGCTCATTGACGGTGGAAAGGATGGAACTGGACGCCAGCGGCTTTCCCCAGCCTACCGGCGAATTCGAAACCATCGAGGCCGATTCCCTGGTGCTGGCCCTGGGTCAGGACGTAGACCTCTCCTTGCTGCAAGGTGTGCCGGGGCTGGAGATCAAGGACGGGGTGGTGCAGGTGAGCAAAGACATGATGACCGGCCATCCGGGCATCTTCGCCGGGGGCGACATGGTGCCCTCGGAGCGCACCGTCACCGTGGCCGTGGGCCATGGCAAGAAGGCAGCGCGCCACATCGATGCCTGGCTGAACGGCACCCGCTACCTCGCCCCGGCCAAACATGCCCCGGCCAGTTTCGATCACATCAATACCTGGTATTACACCGACGCTCCCCACCAGGAACGCCCCACGCTCGATGCAGCCCGACGCCAGAGCAACTTCGAGGAAGTGAAGGGAGGACTCACCGAGGACAACGCCCTTTTCGAGGCCCGCCGCTGCCTGTCCTGCGGCAACTGTTTCGAGTGCGACAACTGCTACGGCGTCTGCCCCGACAATGCGGTGATCAAACTTGGCCCAGGGCAACGCTTCCGTTTCAACTACGATTACTGCAAGGGCTGCGGCCTGTGCGTGGCAGAATGTCCCTGCGGCGCCATCGAGATGGAAGCCGAGCAAATCTGAACCGGATGGCCGCTCGCCGGAGCGGCTATTTTCACCTTGCGAAGGGCCTGGTATTCGTTTATAAAGGCGCCTTCATTTTTCGAGCACCAACGGACCCAGACAATGGCCGAAGATTTGCTGCACAAAAAACAGTTCCCTCCCTACGCCGCAAAGAAGGGCGAGGAATACATGAACGCCAAGCAGCTCAGTCACTTCCGCGAGATTCTGAAAGCGCTGAAGGAGGAGCTGCAGGACGATATCGAACGCACTGTGCACACCATGCAGGATGAAGCCACGGTGTTCGCCGACCCCAATGACCGGGCCAGCCAGGAATCCGACATTGCCCTAGAACTGCGCAACCGGGACCGGGAACGGAAACTGATCAAAAAGATCGACGAGTCCCTGGCACTGATCGAGAACGGCGATTACGGCTATTGCGACAGTTGCGGCGTCGAGATCGGCCTCAAGCGTCTGGAGGCCCGCCCCACGGCGACCCTCTGCATCGATTGCAAAACCCTGGAGGAACTCCGGGAAAAGCAGGTCGCCAAGTAAGAAGCGAACGGCGAGCGAGGACCCCAATAAAAAAGCGCCTTCGGGCGCTTTTTTATTGGGGCCCGCCGGGGCGAACGCCAACAGTGCACAAAAAAGGACGCCATGAGCGTCCTTTTTTGCTCAGGAGTGAAACGCCCTGCCTTACTGGGCAGCTTCGGCCGCCGGCGCCGTTTCGGAACCCACCGCCTTCATGGACAAGCGGACCCGGCCCTTGTCATCGGTCTCAATGACTTTGACCTTCACCACCTGGCCTTCCTTGAGGTAGTCGGCCACGGCATTGACCCGCTCGTTGGCGATCTGGGAAATGTGCAGCAGGCCGTCCTTGCCGGGCAGCACTTGGACGATGGCGCCGAAGTCCAGCAGGCGCAGCACGGTGCCTTCGTACACCTTGCCCACTTCCACTTCCGCGGTGATGTCCTCGATGCGCTTCTTGGCCACCTGGGCCGCGTCGGCATTGACGGAGGAAATCGTGATGCTGCCGTCGTCCTGGATGTCGATGACGCAGCCGGTTTCCTCGGTCAGGCCGCGAATGGTGGCGCCGCCCTTGCCGATCACGTCGCGGATCTTCTCCGGGTTGATCTTCATGGTGATCATGCGGGGCGCATAGGCAGAGACATCCTCCCGGGCGCCGGACATGGACTGCTGCATCTGCGTCAGGATATGCAGACGAGCCTCCTTGGCCTGGGCCAGGGCCACTTGCATGATTTCCTTGGTAATGCCCTGAATCTTGATGTCCATCTGCAAGGCGGTGATGCCGTTTTCGGTACCGGCCACCTTGAAGTCCATGTCACCCAGATGATCCTCGTCACCGAGGATGTCGGTCAGCACCGCGAAACGGTTGCCGTCCTTGATCAGGCCCATGGCGATGCCGGCCACATGGGCCTTGAGGGGCACACCAGCGTCCATCAGGGCCAGGGAGCCGCCGCAGACGGAAGCCATGGAGGAGGAACCGTTGGACTCGGTGATCTCGGAAACCACGCGCATGGAGTAGGCGAATTCCTCGGCGCTGGGCAGCACGGCGACGAGGGCACGCTTGGCCAGGCGGCCGTGGCCGATCTCGCGACGCTTGGGAGAGCCAACGCGGCCGCACTCGCCGGTGGCATAGGGAGGCATGTTGTAGTGGAGCATGAAGCGCTCCCGGTACTCGCCCTGCAAGGCATCGATGATCTGCTCGTCACGGCCGGTACCCAGGGTGGCGACCACCAGGGCCTGGGTCTCGCCCCGGGTGAACAGGGAGGAGCCATGGGTACGGGGCAGCACGCCGGAGCGGATGGCGATGGGACGCACGGTACGGGTGTCACGGCCGTCGATGCGGGGCTCGCCGTTGAGGATCTGGCTGCGCACGATGTGGGCCTCCAGTTCGAACAGCAGGTTGCCGACGGTGTTGGCATCAGGACCACCTTCAACACACAGGGCTGCGGTCACCTTGGCGGCGATCTCGCGGGTCTTCTGGGTGCGGGCCTGCTTGCTGGTGATGCGATAGGCTTCGCGCATATCGGCTTCGGCCAACTCATTGATGCGGGCGATCAGGGCCTCGTCCTTGGCGGCCGGCTGCCAGTCCCACTCGGGCTTGCCGGCCTGTTCCACCAGTTCGTTGATGGCATTGATGGCGGCCTGCATCTGCTCATGGCCGAAGACCACGGCGCCCAGCATCACATCCTCGGAAAGCTGCTTGGCTTCGGATTCCACCATCAACACGGCGGCGGCGGTACCGGCCACCACCAGGTCGAGTTGGGCGCTGGCCAGTTGGGTCTTGGTGGGGCACAGCACGTACTGGCCATCGATGTAGCCCACACGGGCAGCGCCGATGGGACCATTGAAGGGCAGGCCGGAAATCGCCAGGGCGGCGGAAGCGCCGATCATGGCGGGGATGTCCGGGTCCACCTCGGGATTGCAGGACATGACGGTACAGACCACCTGCACCTCGTTATAGAAACCATCCGGGAACAGGGGACGAATCGGACGGTCGATCAGGCGGCAGGTCAGGGTCTCCTTCTCGGAGGGACGCCCCTCGCGCTTGAAGAAGCCACCGGGGATCTTGCCGGCCGCATAGGTTTTTTCCACATAATCGACGGTCAGGGGAAAGAAATCCTGGCCCGGCTTGGATTTCGTCGCACCCACCACGGAGGCCAACACCACGGTGTCGTCCATATTGACCATCACCGCACCGCCGGCCTGACGGGCGATTTCGCCGGTCTCCAGGGTGACGGTATGGGCGCCGTAACTAAAACTCTTCTTGATCGCAGTCAGCACTGTTCTTCCTTTCATCTCAACAGGCGCGACCATTCGCGCCATGCATCACAACATCAACAACAATAAAAAAGCCGGCCCGACCAGATGGCCGAGCCGGCTCGTCAATCTGCCCCCGTGGGCATCGGTGCTGCTTACTTGCGCAGGCCGAGACGCTCGATCAGCGCACGATAGCTGTCGGCGTTCTTGCGCTTCAGGTAGTCCAGCATCTTGCGGCGCTGGCTGACCATCTTGAGCAGGCCACGGCGGGAATGGTGATCCTTGGTGTGCTCCTTGAAGTGACCGGTCAGATCGTTGATGCGGGCGGTCAGCAGGGCCACCTGAACTTCGGGGGAACCCGTGTCGCCCTGGGCACGCTGGTAGTCGGCCACGATCTGGGCCTTGGCGGGAGTGGTGATAGCCATGTGTGTTATCTCTCAAACGCTGTTGATCAAAGAATGCCGCCCCGGTTTGATAGAGCCCTGCATTCTGCCTTCCCCCGACCATCGAAGGAAGGCGCGGATTATAACGATGACCCCGGCTGGCCGCAAGAATCAAATACTTCCGGAGATTTCAGGACGTGAGGCGATCAGGCGGCGGGGATTCAGCCAGCCATCGGTGGAGAGTTCCCCCAGGCCAAGAAAGGCACCATTGATCCCATAGTAGCGCCAGCGATCCCCCGAGCGACCTTCCCAGCGCACACCCTGCCCATGAAGCACCCGCTCGGTTTCCGCCGCATTCAATGTTGCCACCGGCAGTTCGGCCAATAGGGTATCGGGGGGCGCCAGACAACGGTCCCGCGCTTCCAGAGTCAAGGCCTCGAAGACGTCCAGGGCCACCGCGTCCTCGACCCGCAGGCCGCCGATGCGGGTGCGGCGCAGGGCCGCCAGATGGGCACCACAACCCAGCAGGGCGCCGATGTCCGCCGCCAGGGTGCGCACATAGGTTCCCTTGCTGCAAGCCACATCGATTACCGCCAGTTCCCCCTCCAGGGACAGCAGTTCAAGGGCATGAATGGTGATCCGGCGCGGCTTGCGCTCCAGTTCGATGCCCTGTCGGGCATATTCATAGAGGGGCTTGCCGTCCCGCTTCAGAGCCGAGTGCATGGGAGGAATCTGCTCGATCCCCCCCCGAAAACTCGCCAGGACGGCTTCCAGCCGAGCCTGATCCACCTCCACCGGCCGGGTCTCCAGCACATGGCCCTCGGCATCCGCGGTATCGGTGGTGACGCCCAGGCGGATGGTGGCCCGATAGGCCTTGTCCGCGTCCAGAAGTTCACCAGCGAATTTGGTGGCCTCGCCGAAGCACAGGGGCAGGAGGCCCGTAGCCAGGGGATCGAGGGTACCGGTGTGCCCGGCCTTGGCGGCGTTGAGCAGCCAGCGAGCCTTTTGCAGGGCGGCGTTGGAAGTCAGGCCGGTGGGCTTGTCGAGCAGCAGCACGCCATCCACTGGACGGCGCGGTGCACGGCGGGGCGCACTCACTGGGGTTTGTCCGACTCGACTGCCGCGTCGATCAGTTGCGAAAGCTGGGTGCCCCGCTCGACCGAGTTGTCATAGACGAAATGCAGTTCCGGCGTATGGTGGATACGCACCCGCCGCCCCAACTCGCGGCGCAGGAAACCGGCGCTGCGCTTCAGGCCCCGGTCGATCTCCGCCCGCTGATCTGGCCCCGCCAGGGTGGTGTAGAACACCTTGGCGTGGGCGTAGTCGGGCGTGATCTCCACATCGGTGAGGGTCACCAGGCTGACTCGGGGATCCTTGAGTTCCAGCCGGATCAGATCCGCCAACTCGCGGCGGATCTGCTCGACGACCCGGTCGGCCCGGGAAAAACCTCGTTGGCTGGGCATGGGCGGAACTTTACAGAGTCCTGGCGACTTCCTGGATTTCAAACACTTCCAGTTGGTCACCTTCATTGATGTCCGAGAAGTTCTTGAGGGACAGACCGCACTCGAAACCTTCCCGAACTTCCTTGGCATCGTCCTTGAAGCGCTTCAGGGAGTCCAGCTCACCGCTATGCACCACCACGTTGTTGCGCAGCAGGCGGATATGGGCATTGCGCCGCACCACCCCGGAGGTCACCATACAACCGGCTACCGCGCCCACCTTGGGAATGCGGAACACCTGGCGAATTTCCACCATGCCGATAATATTTTCCTTCTTCTCCGGTGAGAGCATCCCGGACATGGCTGCCTTCACCTCATCCACGGCATCGTAGATGATGTTGTAGTAGCGGATATCCACCCCGAAGGCTTCGGCTGCCTTGCGTGCGCCTGCATCGGCACGGGTATTGAAGCCGATGATGACCGCCTTGGAAGCCGAGGCCAGATTCACGTCGGACTCGCTGATGCCGCCCACAGCACCATGGATCACGTTGACCCGGACCTCGTCGGTGGAGAGCTTGACCAGGGCATGGACCAGAGCCTCCTGGGAGCCCTGCACGTCGGCCTTGACGATCAGGGCCAGGGACTTCACCTCCCCCTCGCCCATCTGATCAAACATGGACTCCAGCTTGGCGGCCTGCTGCTTGGCCAGTCGCACGTCGCGGAACTTGCCCTGACGGAACAGGGCGATCTCCCGAGCCTTGCGTTCGTCGGCCAGACCCATGGTCTCGTCGCCAGCGGCGGGCACATCGGAAAGGCCCTGGATTTCCACCGGGATGGAAGGCCCCGCCTCCTTGATGGGCTTGCCGTTCTCGTCCAGCATGGCGCGAACCCGGCCATAGACCTGGCCCGCCAGCAGCACGTCGCCCTGGCGCAGAGTGCCGGACTGCACCAGCACCGTGGCTACCGGCCCCTTGCCCTTGTCCAGCCGGGCCTCGATCACCAGGCCCTTGGCCGGCGCATCCTTGGCTGCCTTCAGTTCCAGCACGTCGGCCTGGAGCAGCACGTTTTCCAGCAGTTCATCGATACCCTGGCCGGTCTTGGCCGACACCATTACAAAGGGGGAATCGCCGCCGTACTCCTCGGGCACCACGCCTTCGGCCACCAGCTCCTGCTTGACCCGGTCGGGATTGGCACCGGGCTTGTCGATCTTGTTCACCGCCACCACCAAGGGCACATTGGCGGCCTTGGCATGGTGAATGGCTTCCTTGGTCTGGGGCATCACGCCATCATCGGCCGCCACCACCAGAATCACCAGGTCGGTAGCCTTGGCACCCCGGGCACGCATGGCGGTAAAGGCCTCGTGGCCCGGCGTATCGAGGAAGGTGATCATGCCTCGCTCGGTTTCCACGTGGTAAGCGCCGATATGCTGAGTGATACCGCCCGCCTCGCCCGCCGCCACCTTGGCGCGACGGATATAGTCGAGCAGAGAAGTCTTGCCGTGGTCCACGTGACCCATCACGGTCACCACGGGGGCACGGGGCAGCAGCTCGGCATCCCTGTGCTCTTCATCGTGATCCTCGTCGAGGAAGGCATCCGGATCGTCCAGCTTGGCGGCAAAGGCCTTGTGGCCCAATTCCTCCACCAGAATCATGGCGGTTTCCTGGTCCAGTTGCTGGTTGATGGTCACCATCATGCCCATTTTCATCAGGGCCTTGATGACCTCGGTGGCCTTGACCGACATCTTGTGGGCCAGATCGGCCACGCTGATGGTTTCCGGCACATGGACATCACGAACGATAGCTTCCACCTGCTGAGCAGGCATCGACTGATCGCCATGTCCATGACGACCACCCTGGCGGCCCCGGGGCCCGCCACGCCAGCCACCGGCGCCACCGCCGGTATCGCCGCGGGTCTTGAGTCCGCCACGCCGTTTGGCGGCATCATCCTTCCAGGTCGATGCAGGCTGTTCCTTGGCCTTCTTTTCCGGTTTCTTTTCACCGGCAGGCTTGGCCACCGGCTTGTGCAGAGTGCCGGATACGCCGGCCTCGGCCGGCGCCGCAGCAGCGCGGGGCGGCTCGGCAGCCTTCCTGACCAGTTCCGCCTGACGCTTTTCGGCCTCGGCCCGTACTCGGGCCTCCCTAGCCTGCTTTTCTTTCAATTCGGCCGCCTGAATGGCCGAGAGCTGGGCATGCCGCTTGGCCTCCGCAGCCCGGATGGCCCGCTGCTCATCATTGATCACCGAGATTCGCACCGGCGCGGCAGCTTTCACCGGCTCGACGACCGGCGCTTCCGGGACAACAGGCAATTCCGGTTCTGGCTCGGGTACAGGCTCCTCTTCCGGCACCACGGCGACTTCAGGAACCTCGGGAGGAATCTCGACCACCGGAGGCTGCACCGTCTCGGCCACTGGTTCGACAGGCACCTCGTCCGCCGGCACCGGCAACTCATCGGTGGAGCTTGTCTCTGCCACATCCCGCTTCACCAGCACCCGCTTCTTGCGCACCTCGACCTGAATGGTACGTGCCCTGCCAGTGGCATCGGCGGCCTTGATCTCGCTGGTCTGCTTGCGCGTCAGGGTGATCTTGGCCTTGGCCCCGGTTTCCCCGTGGGAGCGGCGCAGGTAGTCCAGTAGCCGGGTCTTGTCCTGCTCGGACAAGAGATCGTTGGCAGCGGACTTATCCACTCCGGCCTTTCCCAGTTGTTCCAGCAGCACGGCTGCCGGCATCTTAAGTTCTGTCGCAAATTGGGCAACGCTCATTTGTGCCATGGTCGTTCCCTTTATTTATGCTTCATCCGCGAACCAGTGGGCCCGCGCATTGGTGATCAATGCCTTGGCCCGTGCATCATCGATGCCGGTGATTTCGACCAGCTCATCGACTGCCAGATCTGCCAAGTCGTCCAAAGTCTTGATGTCGTGCCTGGCCAGCTTGGCGGCCAGAGCCTTGTCCATGCCGTCCAGGTTGATCAGGGCGTCCTCGACATTTTCCAGTTGTTCCTCATCCACAATGGCTTCGGTAAGCAACACGTTACGGGCTCGGTCACGCAACTCGTTGATCGTCGCCTCGTCGAAAGCGTCGATTTCCAACATTTCCGCCAAGGGCACGTAAGCCACTTCCTCCAGAGTGGAGAACCCTTCCTGGATCAGGATGTCGGCCACCTCCTCGTCCACATCGAGCTTTTCCATGAACAGGGACCGGATCGCCGAACTTTCGGCCTCCTGCTTCTGCTGGGACTGCTCGATCGTCATCAGGTTGATGGTCCAGCCAGTCAGCTCCGAGGCCAGGCGGACATTCTGACCGCCACGCCCGATGGCGATGGCCAGGTTGTCCTCGCTCACCACCACGTCCATGGCGTGCTTTTCCTCATCCACCATGATGGACATGACTTCGGCCGGCGCCAGGGCACCAATCACAAACTGAGCCGGATCCGCCGACCAGAGCACGATATCGACCCGTTCGCCGGACAATTCATTGGTCACCGCCGTGACACGAGAGCCCCGCATGCCAACGCAGGTGCCAATGGGGTCGACTCGGGGATCGTTGGATTTGACGGCTATCTTGGCGCGAATACCGGCATCCCGGGCCGCCGACTTGATTTCCAGCAGGCCTTCCTCGATTTCCGGGACTTCCAGTTCGAACAGCTTGACGATGAACTCTGGCGCCGTCCGCGACAGAATCAACTGGGGCCCCCGAGCCGCTCGGTCGATCTTCTTCAGCCAGGCCCGCACCCGGTCCCCCGGCCGCAGATTTTCCTTGGGAATCATCTGATCCCGGGGCAGCAGTGCCTCGACCCGTCCGGCCTCGATGATGGCGTTACCCTTTTCCATGCGCTTGATGGCGCCGGTAACCAGATGCTCCTTGCGCTCCAGGAAGTCATTGAGCAACTGCTCCCGCTCCGCGTCGCGGATCTTTTGCAGAATCACCTGCTTGGCAGCCTGAGCACCAATGCGTCCGAAGTCTATGGGCTCCAGGGCCTCCTCAATGTAATCGCCCAGGACCACTTCGGACACCTGCTGCTGGGCATCCTCCAGAATGATTTGATTTTCCGGATTCTCGAATTCCTCGTCGGTCACCACCACCCAGCGGCGGAAGGCCTCGAACTCACCCGTGTTGCGATCGATCTCGACCCGCACGTCGGCTTCGTCGTTGATGCGTTTTTTTGTGGCGGAGGCCAGCGCCAGCTCGAGGGCGCCGAACACAATATTGCGCTCGACGTTCTTCTCCCGTGCCAGGGCGTCCACCATCAACAGCATTTCGCGGCTCATTCCTTACTCTCCCACAATCCCAAATTCAGAACTTCGGCACCAGGCGGGCCTTCTCGACATTATCGAAGGGAAGCTCCCGCTCCCCCTCCTCCGTCCGCAACACCACCAGGCCATCCCGCAAACCACCAATCACACCGCTGAAATTGCGCTGATTACCGTGAGGCACCCGCAACTTCAACTGCACTTCCTGACCCGAAAAACGCTCGTAATCCGCCGGCTTCTTGAGGGGGCGATCAAGACCGGGCGACGAGACCTCGAGCCGGTCATAATCGACGTTTTCCGCCATGAACAGCCGCGTCAGATGATTGCTGACCGTGACGCAATCATCCACATTGACCCCTTCGGGTTTGTCGATAAAAACGCGCAGCAAGCGACCTCGCGGACTCGTCTCGAGATCCACAAGCTCATACCCAAGGCCTGCCACGGCCTGTTCGATCAATTCAACAACCTGCATATTCCCGCGCCACAAATAAAAAATGGGCAAACTGCCCATTCTTCGTAAGCCCGCCTCCCACGACGGGAAACGGTGCCAAATAAACACATCAATTGTAACAGGCGGGACTGTTCCGGCGCAAGCAGACTACGGATTATTCGGGTTTTTTTGCGGCTTGAGGGCTGCCAGCAGGGCCTTGGTTTCCTGCTCATTGAGCTCCCGACACTGACCCCGTTTCAACTGGGGCGGCAGGACCAGGGGACCATAGCGCACTCGCATCAGGCGGCTGACGGTGATCCCGACGGCCTCGAACATGCGCCGCACCTCCCGGTTCCGTCCCTCGGCCAGGGTCACCCGGAACCAGCGATTGGCCCCCTCCCCCCCCGCCGCGGCAATGTGGGTGAATGCAGCGCGACCGTCCTCCAGCTCGATGCCTTCCCGCAACTGCTGCAAAACCTCGTCCGACAGCTCGCCCAGGACACGCACGGCGTACTCTCGGTCGATGCCATAGCGGGGGTGCATCAGCTTGTTGGCCAGTTCGCCACTGTTGGTGGCCACCAGGAGGCCACAGGAGTTCAAGTCCAGCCGGCCGACGGTGATCCAGCGCCCACTGCGAATGCGGGGGAAGCGTTCAAAGACGCTGACCCGACCTTCCGGGTCATCCCGTGAGACGATTTCCCCCTCCGGCTTGTGATACAGCAACACTCGAGGCAACCGGGACCAGCCCAGATGCAGTTGCACCAGCTTGCCGTTGAGACGGACCTTGTCCTTGGGGCCGATACGCTGCCCCACATGGGCCGGCTCCCCATTGACACTGACCCGCCCTTCCGCGATCCATTGTTCCAGCTCCCGACGGGAACCATGGCCAGCATCGGCCAGGGCCTTTTGCAGCTTGATGCTGGCTTCCTCGACTTCGGCGGCAAAACGGCCCGCTGCGGGGCGGCTGTGAGGCACTGGCTGCCCCACCAACTCCACCGACTCCAGATAGTCCGGGAACGCCAGTTCCTCCGCACCCGGCTCCACACGGGGAGGATGACGAACGTCCGGGGACGCCCTAGATCTGGAAGGAGCCTTGGCCTTCGGCTGGGGGGAGCGCAGGGGACTGCGCTTCTTGGGAGAACGGGGTTTCTGCAAGGTCCATCACCTTTTCGATTTCGGTCAGCGGCGGCAGCTCCGACAGGCTGCGCAACCCAAGGTCGTCAAGAAATTTGCGAGTCGTGGCATAGAGGGCGGGGCGACCCGGCGCATCGCGATGCCCCACCGTATCCACCCAGCCGCGCCCCTCCAGCACCTTCAACACATTGGGAGAGACCGCCACACCACGGATATCTTCAATGTCGCCCCTGGTCACCGGTTGACGGTAGGCGATGATAGCCAGGGTTTCCATCACCGCACGGGAATATTTGGGGGGCTTCTCGTTTTTCAGCCGGTCCAGATAGAACTGGTACTCGGGCCGGGTCTGGAAGCGCCAGCCAGTGGCCAGTTGTACCAGTTCCACCCCCCGACCGGCCCAGTCCCGACGCAGGTCGTCAAGCAGGGTACGCCAGGTGTCCTCGTCGAACTCCTGGTCGAAGAGGCGCTTCAGATCGGCCAGCGGCACCGGGTCCGCCGCCACCAGCAGGGCTGTTTCCAATACCCGCTTGTAATCTTCAGGCTTGTAGAGTTGGAGCATCGGGAACTCTCACATAAATGGGGGCCAATGCCTCGGCCTGGGTGATATCCACCAGGCTTTCACGGGCCAGTTCCAGGATGGCGAGAAAACTCACCACCAGAGCCTGGCGCCCCAGGGCCACATCGAAAAGATCCTCGAACACCACGAAGCCCCGGCCCTGGAGCCGGCGCAGGATGGCCGTCATGAACTCCCGCACCGACAGTTCCTCGCGATGGATCTTGTGATGCTGGGTAACATGGGCCTGCTTCATCAGGCCCAGCCAGGCCAGTTGCAGGTCATGCAGACTGACTTCCGGCTGGCGTTCCACCACCTTGTCGGCGATCCACACGGTTACCCATTCATAATTACGTCCGGCCTGGGGCAGGGCATCAATCTTGGCCGCCGCCATTTTCATCTGTTCATACTCCAGCAAACGGCGCACCAGTTCGGCCCGGGGGTCCTCCGCTTCGCCGGTCTCGGCCTTGGGCGGGCGCGGCAGCAACATGCGGGACTTGATCTCGATCAGCATCGCCGCCATCAGCAGGTATTCGGCCGCCAGCTCCAGATTGCGCCGCTTCTGCATCGCATCCACGTACTTGAGATACTGGGCAGTCAGGGGCGCCATCGGAATGTCGAGTACATTGACGTTGGCCTTGCGGATCAAATACAGCAGCAGGTCCAGGGGGCCTTCGAAGGATTCCAGAATGACTTCCAGCGCATCGGGCGGGATGTACAGATCCCGGGGCATCTCTGCCATCAGCTCCCCATAGACCTTGACCGGATGAGCGACCAGAGGGGCAAGTTCTTCGATGCTGGCGACCTCGTCCATGGGCGTTCAGCCGTAACTCACCCCGATGGCCGCCCGCACATCAGCCATGGTTTCCCGGGCCAGGATGCTGGCCCGTTCACGCCCTGCGGCCAGGATATCCTTCACCACCTGGGGATTTTCCTCGTATATCCGCGCCCGCTCCCGCATGGGTTCCTGCTCCTTGAGCACGCCATCGATCACCGGCTGCTTGCAATCGAGACAACCGATGCCTGCGGAACGACAACCCTCCTGCACCCACTGCCTGACACCATCGTCGGAGTAGATCAGATGGAACTGCCAGACCGGACACTTGTCCGGATCGCCCGGATCGGTGCGGCGCACCCGTTGGGGATCGGTCTGCATGGTGCGTATCTTCTTGCGGATGGACTCCTCGTCCTCCCGCAGGGCGATGGTGTTGCCGTAGGACTTGGACATCTTCTGGCCGTCCAGCCCCGGCATCCGCGACGCCTCGGTCAGCAGGGCGCCGGGCTCCACCAGGATCATCTTGCCGCCGCCCTCCAGGTAACCGAACAGGCGTTCCCGATCCAGCATGGACAGGCTCTGGGCCTCGTGCAGCAGAGCGCGAGCCTGTTCCAGGGCCTCCCCGTCGCCCTTCTCCTGATAGCGATTGCGCAGCTCTCCATACAACTTGGCACCCTTGCCTCCAAGCTTTTTCATGGACTCCCTGGCCTTGTCCTCGAAGCCGGGCTCGCGACCGTAGATATGGTTGAAGCGGCGGGCCAGCTCGCGGGTGAACTCCACATGGGGCACCTGATCCTCGCCCACCGGCACCTTGTCGGCCCGGTAGATCAGGATGTCGGAACTCATCAGCAAAGGGTAGCCGAGGAAGCCGTAGGTGGTCAGATCCTTGTGGGTCAGCTTCTCCTGCTGATCCTTGTAGGTGGGCACCCGCTCCAGCCAGCCCAGCGGCGTGATCATCGACAGCAGCAGATGCAGCTCCGCATGCTCCGGCACCTGGGACTGGATGAAGATCGTGGCCTTTTCCGGATCGACTCCGGCAGCGAGCCAGTCGACAACCATATCGATGGCATTGTCGGTGATGGTGCCCGGCTCGTCGTAGGCCGTGGTCAGGGCGTGCCAGTCGGCGACGAAGAACAGACAGGGATAGGCATGCTGGAGCCTGACCCAATTGGCCAGCACCCCATGGTAGTGGCCCAGATGAAGGCGCCCGGTGGGGCGCATGCCGGAGAGAACTCTTTCAGCGTACATATTCAAAAACCAAACAGTGTCTTGATCAGGGCCATGTACAGCACCAGGGGCGGCCGCAACAGCATATCCAGCACATGGGTAAACAACAGCGCCAGCAGAATGATCATGCCATAGCGCTCCAATTGGGCGAACTTCATGGCGGCCTTGATCGGCAGCAGGCTCACCATGATGCGCCCGCCATCCAGGGGCGGCAGGGGCAGCAGGTTGAGGATCATCAGCACCCCATTGACACTGATGCCGACCCGGGCCATTTCCGCCAGGGCCAGACTGTAATCCAAGTCCGGCATGCCTACCACGATCTTCAGCAGCAGTGCCCAGAACAAGGCCATGAACAGATTGGCCGCCGGCCCCGCCGCCGCCACCCAGAGCATGTCCTGCTTGGGCCGCCGCAGGCGGCCGAAATTCACCGGCACCGGCTTGGCCCAGCCGAACATCAGGCCACCGCCGGAAAACAGCAGGATCATGGCCGGCACCAGAATCGTACCCACCGGATCGATGTGGCGCAGGGGGTTGAGACTGATGCGCCCCAATTGCCAGGCCGTCGGATCGCCGAAATGGCGCGCCACATAGCCATGGGCCGCCTCGTGCAGCGTAATGGCGAAAAGAATGGGAATGGCGGAGATCGCCAGAGTCTGGATCAGGTTGTCCATGGGATGGGCGCGGATTCTAACAGAGGGCTGTCACAGCCCGAGGGGCGGCAGCGGGCCGAGACCCGCCCGCACCAGCTCCGGCGCACCTTCGGCCAGATTGACCACCGTGGTCATTTCGGCGCCGCAGATGCCGCACTCGATCACCAGATCCAGTTGCCGCTCCAGGCGTTCACGGATGTCCTCGGCATCGGAGAGGGGTAGTTCCTCCCCCGGCAGCAGCAGGGTCGAAATCAGCAGGGGTTCTCCCAGTTCCTCCAGCAGGGCCAGGGAAAGGGAATGATCCGGCACCCTGAGGCCGATGGTCTTGCGCTTGGGATGCAGCACCCGGCGGGGCAATTCCTTGGTGCCTTCGAGAATGAAGGTATAGGGTCCCGGAGTGGTGGCCTTCAGCAGACGGTACTGGGCGTTATCCACCCGGGCGTAGGTGGCGATCTCGGAAAGATCCCGGCACATCAGGGTAAACAAATGCCGCTCATCCACGTCGCGGATGCGGCGGATGCGATCCAGCAGGGCCGCGTCGCCCGTCAGTCCGCCCAGGGCATAGGCAGCATCGGTGGGGAAGGCGATCAGCCCACCCTTGCGCAAAATGTCCGCCGCCTGGCGAACCAGTCGGGGCTGGGGATGTTCGGGATGCAGGGAAAAGAATTGGGACATGGATCAAGGAAATATTCGCGCTAGCGTGAAAAAGCTGCGCCGGAGCCGAGTGTAATCATCGAGCGTAGCGAGCTGATGAGTAGCCCCGCCCCGGGGCGGGGATGGGGGTGGGGGCGTTCGATTGGCCTTTGCGCATTTTCATCCTCGGGAGTGGTGCTGGCGACCATGCGCGTTAGATCAGTTCGCTCCAGACCGGCGTCAGCCCATCGGGCAGGGGAGGCAGTTTACCCAGATCGATCCAGCTTTCGCCGGGGCCATGAAAATCCGAGGCCCGGGAAGCCAGGAAGCCGAACTCCCGCGCCACCCGCGCCATTTCATGCACCTCGTTGTCGTTCTGGGCGCCGGACAGCACCTCAATGCCGCGCCCACCCAGATCCTTGAAGTCAGCGAAGACCTGGCGCAGTTCCTTTTTGCTGACCTTGTAACGGAGCGGATGGGCCAGCACGGCAATGCCCCCAGCGCCGTGAATCCAGGCCAGGGCCTGTTCCAGGGTGGCCCAGAAATGGGGCACATAGCCTGGCTTGCCCTTGGCCAGCCAGTAGTCGAACACCGATTTCACGTCCTTGGCCCGGCCACACTCAACGATGTAGCGGGCAAAATGAGAGCGCCCCACCAGGGCCGGATTGCCCGCGTGGCGCAAGGCGCCCTCGTAGGCGCCATGGATTGCCGCCCGGTCCAGTTCCTCGGCGATACGGCGCGCCCGGGCGTCCCGGCCGCTGCGTACCTGGGCCAGGCCCGCCACCAGGGCAGGATGGCGCTCATCGATGCCCAGTCCAACGATATGCAGGGTCTGGTCGTTCCCCCAGGTGGAGGAAATCTCCACCCCATCGACAAAACGCAAGGCCTGTAGCGCCGCCTCGGCCCGGGCCTCGGCCAGGCCACCGGTCTCGTCATGGTCAGTCAGGGCCAGCAATTCGACGCCATTGGCCTTGGCCCGGCGCACCAGTTCCGCCGGCGACAGACGGCCATCGGAAACCGTGGAATGGCAATGCAGGTCGGCGTTCATGGCAGGAAACCCTCGATCAGGGCCGCCACTTGCTCGGGCTGGTCGTGATGCAGATTGTGGCCGCAGTCGGCCAGGGTTTCCACCCGGTGCCGCGCGAAGCAGGCCAGCCGGCGGTCCATTTCCTCCGGCCGGGAGCCGAAGGCCTCGCGAATATAGACGGAATCGGCCCCATGGATGAACAGCACCGGCGCCTCGATGCGGCGCCAACAGGCCATGGCCTCGGCCAGTTGAAGGCGAACCGGATTGACCCACAGATGGCAGGGATCGGCCGCCCAGCGGACACCCCCCTCCACATCCCGGGCCAGATGCCGGGCCAGGTATTCCGCCCGATCTGCCGACAGGCGGGGATTGTCCCGCCGCAACCGGGCAGCAAAGGCCGTCCGGTCCGGATAGGTACGGAACGAAGCCTCACGCCCGGACTGGCGTATCCACTGGGCCAGCCGGCCCGGCATATCCTCCGGCGTGGGCACCTGAAGGCCGACGCCCTCCATGTTCACCAGAGCCGACACCCGCTCGGGACAGGCGCCACCGTAGATACTGGAAACCACGGCCCCCATGCTGTGGCCAACAATGCGGGCGGGGGCGTCGGGAGAATAGTGCTGGAGCAAGGCGTCCAGGTCGGCAAAATAGTCAGGGAACCAGTAATGACCGTCGTTCCACTGGGACAGGCCGAAGCCGCGCCAATCCGGAGCGATCACCCGCCAGGAACGCTGGAAGGCTTCCACGACGAACTGGAAGGAGGCCGAGACCTCGCACCAGCCATGGAGCAGGAACAACAGGGGCGCATCGGTTTCGCCCCAGAGGCGTACATGGATGCGCCGTCCGCGCAGTTGGAGAAATTCGGAAGTCGATTGTTGCATCGCAGAATTCTACCAGCCCACCCTCAAGGAGCTGCTGCGTCAATTTCGGAACACTTGCGCTTTCGGTACCTGGACCGGCATAATCCGCCCCGGTCGTTGGGAGAGGGCACCTCCCTATCAGCGAGATGCCGCCGAAGGCGCAACCCCCAGGAACCGCTCAGGCAAAAGGGCCAACGACGCAGCAAAAATCTGGAGAGCGGCAACCCGGAACACCCTCCGGACAGTGCCCACCGAAGGAGTCAATCTCTCAGGTACAAGGACAGATGGGGCACGAACCGGATGGTTCGCGCCCTTTTCCATTTCGGGTCCGCCTCTATGAGCCAACGCACCGCCCTCTACCAGACCCACGTCGTCGCCGGCGCCAAGATCGTCGATTTCGCCGGTTGGGACATGCCCATCCATTACGGTTCCCAGATCGAGGAGCACCACGCCGTGCGGCGGGATGCCGGCATGTTCGACGTCTCCCACATGCTGTCCATCGACCTGACCGGCCCCGACGCCCTGCCCTGGCTGCGCCGCCTGCTGGCCAACGATTGCGCCAAGCTCCTAGCCCTGCCGGGCAAGGCCCTGTATTCCTGCATGCTGAAGGAGGACGGCGGCGTCATTGACGACCTGATCGTCTACGGCCTCTCCCCGGAACGCTTCCGTATCGTCGTCAATGCAGGAACTGCCGACAAGGACATGGCCTGGATGGGGCAGCAGGCCGCCAGCCAGGCCATTACCCTGATGCCCCGCCGGGACCTGGCGATGATCGCTGTCCAGGGCCCCCGGGCACGGGAGAAGTTCCTCGCCGCCTATCCCGGCGCCAGAGCAGTGGCGGAAAATCTCATCCCCTTCCAGGGGGCCGACTGGAACGACGGCCCCGGCGGCCCCTGGTTCATCGGCCGCACCGGCTACACCGGCGAGGACGGCTTCGAAATCGCCCTGCCCGCCCAGGAAGCTGCCGGGGTCTGGAACACCCTGGCCGCAGCCGGTATCGCTCCCTGCGGCCTGGGCGCCCGGGACACCCTGCGCCTGGAAGCCGGCATGAACCTCTACGGTCAGGATATGGATGAAGGCCAGAACCCCCTGGAGTCCGGGCTGGCCTGGACCATCGATCTCAAGGATGCCAGCCGGGACTTCATCGGCCGCCAGGCCCTGGCGGCCCTGAAACCCTCGCGCCGCCTGGCCGGCCTGCTGCTGCTGGACCGGGGCGTATTGCGGTCCCATCAAAAGGTGATCACCGCCGCCGGGGAAGGCGAAACCACCAGCGGCAGCTTCTCCCCCACCCTGGAACGTTCCATCGCCCTGGCCCGGATTCCCCTGGCGGTGGCAGATGGCGCCGAGGTGGAAGTGGAAATCCGCGACAAGCGCCTTAAGGCGAAAGTGCTCAAGCCCCCCTTCGCCCGCAACGGCAAGGGTCTGATTTAGTACCAACAGCTTTTATCCATTACGGAGCATGCAAGCATGAACATCCCCGCTGAACTGAAGTACGCCAAGTCCCACGAGTGGGCCAAGCTGGAAGCCGACGGCACCGTCACCGTGGGCATCACCGACCACGCCCAGGAAGCCCTGGGCGACATCGTCTTCCTGGAACTGCCGGAGGCCGGCCGCGTGGTCAAGGCCGGCGAGGAAGTGGCGGTGGTGGAATCGGTGAAGGCCGCCTCCGACATCTACGCCCCCATCTCCGGCGAGATCATCGCCGCCAACGGTGCCGCCGTGGATGCTCCAGAGAGCGTCAATGCCGACGCCTATGGCGCCTGGCTGTTCAAGATCAAGCCCAGCAACCCCGCCGAACTGGACGCCCTGCTGGACGCGGCCGGCTACACCGCCGTTGCCGAGAACGACTAAGGAAATGCTGATTAAGTCCGTCACACCGGCGAAGGAACGTCACCCCGGACCTGATCCGGGGCCGGTGTCCAGTGTGTTGATTTCCCTGGATTCCGGCGTTCGCCGGAATGACGCATTAGGACTTGTTCGGTGTTGCCCTAAGTAGATTCAACGCTCAAGACCCCGTCATTCTCGCCTTCGCGGGAATGACGGCAATTCGCGCATACAGGTAGCCACATGAATACCCCTCAGCCCCTCGCCGCCCTGGAGCAACAGGACGAATTCCTCGCCCGCCACATCGGTTCCGATGATACCGACCAGGCCGCGATGCTGGCCGCCATCGGCGCCGCCAGCCTGGACGAACTGATCGACCAGACCGTGCCCGCCGCCATCCGCCTGCCCGCGCCCCTGGCCCTGCCCGGCCCGCGCCGGGAGCACCAGGCCCTGGCCGATCTGAAGGCCATGGCGGCGCAGAACGTGGTGAACAAGTCCCTGATCGGCATGGGCTACTACGACACCCTGACGCCGGCGGTGATCCTGCGCAACGTGATGGAGAACCCGGGCTGGTACACCGCCTACACCCCCTACCAGGCCGAGATCGCCCAGGGCCGCCTGGAGGCTCTGCTCAACTACCAGCAGATGGTGATCGACCTCACCGGCCTGGAACTGGCCAACGCTTCCCTGCTGGACGAGGCCACGGCGGCGGCGGAGGCCATGACCATGGCGCGGCGCATTTCCAAGTCCAAGGCCAACGCCTTTTTCGTCGATGAGGACTGCTTTCCCCAGACCATCGCCGTGGTGCGGACCCGGGCCAAGTACTTCGGTTTCGAGCTGATCCTCGGCCCCGCGGGCAAAGCTGCCGACCAGGAGGTCTTCGGCGCCTTGCTCCAGTATCCCAATGTCAAGGGCGAGGTCACCGACCTCTCCGCCGTGATCGCCGCCCTCAAGACCCGGGGCGCGGTCAGCGCCGTGGCCACCGACCTGATGGCCCTGGTGCTGCTGAAATCCCCCGGCGCCATGGGCGCCGACATCGCCCTCGGCTCCAGCCAGCGCTTCGGCGTGCCCATGGGATTCGGCGGCCCCCACGCCGCCTTCTTCGCCACCCGGGATGAGCACAAGCGGCAGGTGGCGGGCCGCATCATCGGCGTTTCCATCGACGCCCGGGGCAAGAAGGCCCTGCGCATGGCCCTGCAAACCCGGGAGCAGCACATCCGCCGGGAGAAGGCCAACTCCAACATCTGCACCTCCCAGGTGCTGCTGGCCAACATGGCCGGCATGTATGCGGTCTATCACGGCCCGAGGGGCCTGGCGACCATCGCCGGCCGCATCCACCGCCTGGTCGCAATCCTGGCAGCCGGTCTGCAAGGAGCCGGGGTAAAGGTGCTGACCGAGCGCTATTTCGACACCCTGCTGGTGGAACATGCCGACGCGGCGCGCCTGTGCGACGCTGCGGAAAGCGCAGGCTACAACCTGCGCCGGGTCTCCGCCACGGTGCTGGGCATCGCCGTGGACGAGAAGACCCGCCGCCAGGACATCGCCGCCCTGCTGCAACTGATCACCGGCCGGCCGGCGGACATCGAGGCCCTGGACCGGGTTGCTTCCAGCCCGATCGCCGGCCTGCTGCGGCAGGACGCCATCCTCGGCCATCCCGTGTTCAACAGCCATCACACCGAACACGAGATGCTGCGCTACCTGAAGAAGCTGCAGAACAAGGACCTGGCCCTGGACCACGCGATGATCTCCCTGGGCTCATGCACCATGAAGCTCAATGCCACCAGCGAGATGATCCCCGTCACCTGGCCGGAGTTCGCCAACCTGCATCCCTTCGCTCCCATCGTCCAGGCCAAGGGCTACCGGGAAATGATCGGCCAGCTGGAGCAATGGCTGGCCACCATCACCGGATTCGACGCGGTCTGCATGCAGCCCAACTCCGGTGCCCAGGGCGAGTACGCCGGTCTGGTGGCGATCCGCCGCTATCAGGAGGCCAACGGCCAGGGCCAGCGCGACATCTGCCTGATCCCCCGCTCCGCCCACGGCACCAATCCGGCCACCGCCCAGATGTGCGGCCTCCAGGTGGTGGCGGTGGACTGCGATGACAGCGGCAACGTGGATGTGGCCGACCTCACGGCCAAGGCCGCCCAGCACGCCGAGCGCCTGTCCTGCCTGATGCTCACCTATCCCTCCACCCACGGCGTGTTCGAGGAGGCGGTGATGGACATCTGCGCCGCCATTCACGCCCACGGCGGCCAGGTGTACATGGACGGCGCCAATCTCAATGCCCAGGTGGGACTCACCAGCCCGGGCCGGATCGGTGCCGACGTTTCCCACATGAACCTGCACAAGAGTTTCGCCATCCCCCACGGCGGTGGCGGGCCGGGCATGGGCCCCATCGGCCTGAAGGCCCATCTGGCGCCCTACATGGCCAACCATCCGGTGCAGGCCATCGACGGCCCCCATACCGGCCAGGGGCCGGTCTCGGCTGCGCCCTGGGGATCGGCCTCTATCCTGCCCATCTCCTGGATGTACATCGCCATGCTGGGGGGCAGCGGCCTGAAGCGGGCCACCGAGATGGCCATCCTCAACGCCAACTACGTGGCGACGCGGCTCAAGGACCATTACCCGGTGCTCTACGTGGGCAGCCAGGGCCGGGTGGCTCACGAATGCATCCTGGACGTGCGGGCCATCAAGGCCGCCACCGGCATCGCCGAAATCGACATTGCCAAGCGCCTGATGGACTACGGCTTCCACGCCCCGACAGTGAGCTTCCCGGTGGCCGGCACCCTGATGGTGGAACCGACGGAGTCGGAATCCAGGGCCGAACTGGATCGTTTCATCGCTGCGATGGTTGCCATCCGGGAGGAAATCCGCCAGGTGGAACAAGGCCGCTGGCCAGCCGATGACAACCCATTGAAGCACGCCCCCCACACTCAGGCCGACATCACCGCCGCTGAATGGACCCGCCCCTACAGCCGCCAGGAAGCGGTATTCCCCCTGCCCTGGGTGGCGGAGAACAAATTCTGGCCCACGGTGAATCGCATCGATGACGTCTATGGCGACCGCAATCTGTTCTGCGCCTGCGTGCCGATGGAGGAAGCCACGCAGGAGTGAGACCGCCATCGGCGCAATCGCCCAAAATAGCTTGGAAATGTGGGCAGGCTTCCCCTATCCTTGGGTCTCCGACGGCACGGGCCGTACAGGGTTGGGAAAGGAGATTCGTGATGAAACGCGCTCTGGTGTTGTTGTGCTGCATGGCATCCACCCTGGCCCTGGCCGGCCCTGTGGACGAGAAGAAGGCCGAGGCGCACCTGAAGGCGGTGGCCGCCGGCGATGTGGCCACCCTGGTGGCCGACTACGCGGAGGACGCCCAGATGGACTGGGTGGGCGGCCCTCTCGACGGCCGCTACCAAGGCAAGGCTGCGATCGCCGAGGTCTGGAAGAAATTCGTCGCCGCCAACGACGGGCAACCTCGTCCGGCCCGAGTCGGCAAGCTCACCGCCTTGACCAACCCCAAAGGCGCCTCCCTGGAAGCCAAGGCGGAATACGGTGGCAAGACCCCGGTCAAGGCCTGGCATGTGCTGGTCTATCGGGACGGCATGCTGACTACCGAAATATGGCAGATCGCACCAGCCCTCAAGGTGGACGACTAAACTCCCTGTCGGCCCTGGTCGCGCTGCTCCTGACCTGGGCCGTTGCGGCAGACGCGGCGAGCCTGGAAGTCAGAGTGCGGACGCCGGCGGGCGCACCAGTCGCCGATGTCGCCGTCCTGATTGAGCCAGCCGCCGGAGCGCCTCCCCAGGCACGCCAGCGCGCGACCATCGAGCAGCGGGACCGGGACTTCATCCCCTACCTGACCATTGTGCAGAAGGGCACATCCATAGATTTCCCCAACCACGACCCCTTCAAGCATCACGTCTATTCCTTTTCGCCGGCAAAGACTTTCGAGATCAAGCTCTACGCCGGCAAACCCGTCAGCCCGATGGTTTTCGACAAGACGGGAGAAGTGGTGCTCGGCTGCAACATCCATGACTGGATGGTGGCCTACGTGCTGGTGGTGGAAACCCCCTGGTACGCGAAGACGGGGACCGACGGTCGTGGACGGATAGGGCCAGTGCCGACGGGAGCCTATCGCCTGCGCCTGTGGCACCCACGCCAGCGGGCAGCCCAGGCAGACATCGACATCAATCTCGGCACAACAACACGCCATTTCGACCTCAAGCTCGACGTGGCCCCCCGCGTCATTGTGCCGAAGCCCCCCCTGGACAACGGCGGTTATTGAGCAATGAGCCTGTTCCGCACCCTCGAACGACGCATCGCGGTGGTCTTCGTCGGCCTGCTGGTATTCGTCATGCTGCTGATCCTGCTCATCGTGGCCCGCAGCGGAGAGGTCATCATCTCCTCGGAATCGCAACGCCAGCTTTCCGCCGGCGCCAGCAACTTCGGCAAGCTGATCGAGCGCGACCAGCGCCAGCTCGAACTGGCGGCCACCGTGCTGGCAAGCGACTTCGGCTTCCGCGAGGCCATCGCCACCCAGGATCAAGCCACCGTACTCTCGGTGCTGCGCAACCACGGCTTTCGCATCGGCGCCCGGGTCATGATGGTGCTCAACCTGAAAGGAGAGGTCATCGTCGACACCCAGCGACCCGGCCAACCGCCTCGCCCCTTCCCCTTCGCTGCCGTACTACACGACGCGCACCAGGATGGACGCGGCAGCGGCGTGGTGCAGATGGATGACAAGAGGCTCTACCAGATCGTGGTGGTGCCGATCCTGGCACCGGTGCGCATTGCCTGGGTGGTGATGGGTTTTCCCCTGGAGGATGCCTGGGCATCCGAATTCTCCCGAGTCAGCGGCCTGGATGTCAGCGTGGTATCGACCAGTGGCGGCATCCGCGCCAGCTCCCTGGCGCCAAGCTTGCGCGACGCCCTGGAAAAGACGCCATGGACCACCCTGGGCACCGAACCGCAACAAATGACCCTGGCAGGTGGCCATTACCACGCCGTCGCCCTGCCCCTGGGTCCTCAGGCACGGGTGCTGTTGCTGCACTCTCTGGAGTACAGCGAAGCCGTGTTCCGCCAGCTTGAGCATGTCCTGGAAATCATTGCCGGACTCGGCGTGGCGCTGTTCGTGGTCGGCAGTTTCGGGCTGGCACGGCGCATTGCCGGTCCCCTCAACACCCTGGCCCGGGCCGCGCGGCTGATCGAAGGGGGCGACTACAGCCGGACCGTGGTAATCGAGGCCCCGGACGAGATCGGCCAGCTCGCCGCCGGCTTCGAGAGCATGCGTCTGGGCATCGCGGCCAGGGAACAGAAGATCATGCAGCTTGCCTACGAGGACACCCTCACCGGCCTGCCCAATCGCACCCGGCTGGCAGAACGCCTGGACCAACTCGATCCAGGCGCGGCAGCCATGGTCGCCGTGCTGGATCTGGACCGCTTCGCCCCCATCAACGATGCCCTCGGCCACCCCGTCGGCGACCGCCTGTTGCAGCAGGTTGGCGCACGGCTGACCGGCCTGCTGCCGCCAGGAGGCATGCTGGCGCGGCTGTGGGGCGACGAGTTCGCCTTTGTGGCCGATAACACCGACATGGCGGCGGCGCGCAATTTCGCCAAGCGCCTGCTGGCTGCCCTGCGCGAACCCATCGAACTGGACGGCCAGCGGCTCGATGTCAGCGGCAGCCTGGGTATCGCCTTCCGGCCAGACGACGGCCACAACATGGATGCCCTGTTGCGCCGCGCCGAACTGGCCATGTACGAGGCCAAGCGGCGCCAGTGCGGGTATATGCTGGCCGAGGAAGTCGGTGAAGGTCCGCCGCCGGAACATCTCTCGCTGATCGGTGAAATGCGCCAGGCCCTGGAACATCGGGAGTTCATCCTGCACTACCAGCCCAAGCTCGCCCTCGCCTCCGACTGCATCGTCGGTGCCGAAGCCCTGCTGCGCTGGCAACACCCGGAGCGGGGTTTGGTGCCCCCCGGACGCTTCATTCCCTTCGCCGAGCAGACCGGCTTCATCCGCGAGATCACCCCCTGGTTGCTGAAGGAAGTCGCCGCCCAGGCCGCTGTCTGGCGCGAGAGCGGCCTGTCGGTAGTGCTCTCGGCCAACCTCTCGGCCCGGGACCTGCTCAATCCCGATCTGGTGACATTGATGCAGCGCCTGCTGGCGATCCACGAACTGCCGCCATCGATACTCTGTCTGGAAATCACCGAAAGCGCCCTGATGGAGGATCCGACTCTGGCCCTATCCCATCTCGCCGAACTGGCCGCCATCGGACTCAAGCTCTCCATCGACGATTACGGCGCCGGCCAGGCCTCCCTCTCCTACGTCAAGTCCCTGCCGGTCCATGAACTCAAGATCGACCAGAGCTTCGTCGGTTCCCTGGCCACCTCCCCCAAGGACGCCGCCATCGTCCGCTCCACCATCGCCCTGGGCCACGCCCTCGGTCTCACCGTGGTCGCCGAGGGCATAGAGAGCGAGGCCGACCTCCGCTGGCTGGAGGCCGCCGGCTGCGATATTGGCCAGGGCTATTTCATCTCCCGTCCCCTGACGGCGGATGCCTTCGCCGACTGGCTATCCACCCGCCAGGGCGGCTAAACTGGGCCTACCAACGCCCAAGGAGAAAACCCGGATGGACACCGCCGCCGCCAGTCATGAGTTGCCCACCTACCTGGCACCCACCGATATCGGCGCCTGGAGCATATTCCTCCAGCAGGTGGATCGGGTCGCGCCCCATCTGGGGGAACTCGGCTACTGGGTGGAAACCCTGAAACGCCCCAAGCGCATCCTGATCGTCGATGTCCCGGTGCGCCTGGACTGCGGACGGGTGCGACACTTCGAGGGCTACCGGGTGCAGCACAGCACCTCCCGGGGACCGGGCAAGGGCGGAGTGCGCTTCCACCAGGGCGTGACCCTGTCCGAGGTGATGGCCCTGGCGGGATGGATGACCATCAAGAACGCCGCCATCGGCGTGCCCTTCGGCGGCGCCAAGGGCGGGGTGCGGGTCGATCCGCGCCAACTGTCCCAGAACGAACTGGAACGCCTCACCCGCCGTTACACCAGCGAGATCAACATCCTGATCGGCCCGGACAAGGATATTCCCGCGCCGGACGTGAACACCAACGAGCAGATCATGGCCTGGATGATGGACACCTATTCCATCAACCGCGGCCGCACCGTCACCGGCGTCGTCACCGGCAAGCCGGTGTCCCTGGGCGGCAGCCTGGGCCGACGCGACGCCACCGGGCGCGGCGTCTTCGTCATCGCCGCGGCAGCCGCCCGCAAGCTGGGACTGGCGGTGCCCGGCGCCCGGGTCGTCATCCAGGGCTTCGGTAACGTGGGCAACGCCGTGGCCCGCTGCTTTCACCAGGCAGGCGCGAAGATCGTGGCGCTACAGGATGTTTCCGGCACCATCGCCAATCCCCAGGGCATCGACATCCCGGCCCTCTGTGACTGGGTGGCCCAAGGCCGTCCCCTGAGTGAATTCAAGGAAGCGGAGACCATCAGCGACGAGGACTTCTGGCACACCGAATCCGAGTTCCTCGTCCCCGCCGCCCTGGAGCGCCAGATCACGGCCCAGACCGCCCAGCAGATCCGCACCCGCATCCTGATCGAGGGCGCCAACGGCCCCACCCTGCCCGAGGCCGACGATGTCCTGGAAGCCAAGGACATCCTGGTGGTGCCCGACGTGCTGGCCAACGCCGGAGGCGTGACCGTCAGCTATTTCGAATGGGTCCAGGACTTCTCCAGCTTCTTCTGGACCGAGGAGGAAATCAACCAGCGCCTGGATCGCATCATGCACGAGGCCTTCGACACGATCTGGGGCGAATCGGAAAAACACCGGGTCACCCTGCGCACCGCCGCCTACATCGTCGCCTGCAAGCGCATCCTCGAAGCCCGCGAGGTTCGGGGACTGTATCCCTGAGGCTGGACAAACTCGTGGTGCCATGAACGACCCAACGGCACCTGCCATTTGGGGAAGCAGGCATTGATCGTCAATAGCCAGTAAGTCATAATGATCAACATGGTCATATCGACCAATGAGAGGAATGAGATGATCACTGAAACCAATGCGGTCAGCTTCAGGCAGAACCTGGGCGAGATGCTCAACCAGGTGCAGTATCGCCACGACAGCGTGGTGATCAACAAGGATGGCAAGCCGGTGGCCGCCCTGATTGACGCCCGACTGTTCGAGCGCATTCGCCGCCTGCAGGGCCGCTTCGACGCCCTATGCCAACGCATCGAGGCCGGCTTTGCCGACGTACCCGAGACGAAAGGGCTGGCGGAAATCGATGCCGCCATTGCGCTGGAACGGAGGCAGGCGCACCCGGCCGGGAAACGCTGAGCCGCCATGGCGACTTTGCGCGTAGTGCTCGATACGAACGTGATGCTCTCGGGCATTGCTTATCCCGCCAGCGTGCCCGGCAAGATACTGGCGGCCTGGCGCCACGGCTCCGTGGATGTGCTGCTCTCTACCTACATCCTGGAAGAGTTGCGGCGTGTGCTGCCCCGCCTGGCGCACCGCCATGGTTTGACCCGGGCGGAGATCGATGACCTGGTGGATGCCCTTTCCATACAAGCCGAAATCATTGACCCCCTTCCCGGCACGGACCCGAACCTGCGCGACATCAATGATCAGCCGGTGCTGGGCACCTTGCTTGCGGCACTGAAAACATCGGGGGCCGATTACCTGATTACCGGCGACAAGGACTTGCTGGCCCTGGCGGAACATCACCCTATCGTGACTCCCGCAATATTCTGGACAACTCACGCGGGGCTTTGAGGGTCGGGGGCGATGTTCGGTTCAGCAAGGGCGGACGACCCAGGGCGATCGCATGAATGTTTTCGTCATCCCAATCTGTCGGGAAATTCCGATATCGTCATTCCGGCACAGGCCGGAATCCAGGTTTTAGTGCACAAACTGGGTCCCGGCCTGCGCCGGGACGACGGTTTGGGGGGTGAGAATGGATTCGTGGAGTACTGATTTTTATACATTCATCATTCATGCAATTGCCCTGGTGGACGACCACGGGCAGGAAAGATCGGGGCGCATCTGCTACTGAGGCTTGAGCGGCGGGGCTTGGCAACAGACAAGACACACTATCGGCCAGATGCTGCCGGTCGGTATGCGATATGATTCGATGGAGTCCGTTCTTATTACTGATGTTCATTGGCCATAGAACCTTTCCATGCTTCCTTGGTTATTACTAATTCTTACCCTTGCTTGCGCCTACCTAACTTATGACGCACTGTCCCTTGTGGCGCCCGCATTGCCGTATTCGGAAGTTGCCAAAGAGATGGGGCAAGATTTGTCGTATCTGACTCTCAGCGAACAGGAAAAACTCAATCGCTACCCAAATCGTATTCGATTAGGGGATATCAATCAGACTGCTTGGGCCTTTGGAATCGCCACAGTTGGCTTTGCCATAGTCACCATTCGAGCATTTCTCGAATGGTGACTATGGCCGCTTGGGGTCGTCGGTGCCCCTCCCCCTGCCCCCAAGCAGACCTTACCCATCAAGTTTCCCTACCTCCCCCGCCGCTCCCCGCATTCCCCCAGGGACTGGAGCAGCCGGGCGTCTTCACGGGGCAGGTGGGCGCAGGGTGAGGTGGTAGGGGCCGCCGCCGGGGCACCGTAGGGACGCGGAATGCCGCCGGGGATATAGGGTTCGGCCTGGTCCCGGTGGCGGCGCCAGTTGTTCAGGTACTGGCGCGCCAAGGCCGGGTTGTCCCGCAGCAGCAACAGGTTCTCGGCATTGCGGGCCTGGGCCGACCAGGTGTAGTTGTAGCTGCCGGTGATCACTACCGGATGCTCGCCTTCCGGATCGATCAGCATGACCTTGTTATGGGCCGCGCTGTAGGCGGTTTCCAGCCGCAGCGGGATACCCGCCGCCGCCAGCTGGGGCAGTTGGGAACTGTCGCCCTTGCCGGCCATTTCAGCGTCGGCCAGCACTTCCACCCGCAGGCCCCGCAGGTGGGCCTCCACCAGTGCACGGGCCAGGTTGCGGCTGGTGAGCAGATAGGCCTGCACATAGACGGCCTGGCGGGCATCGCCCAGGCTGCGCAGGATCGCCCCTTCGGCGTCGTCCCAAGGGGTAAACAGTGCCTCCACGCTGCCGCTGGCCGGTATCGGCCCGGCGGCCCAGGCGCTGCCCATGAGCAGCCAGAGCCCGACCAGGGCGACGCGCAGTTTCATGCCTGGCGCTCCAGCACCGCCGCATAGAAGCCGTCGGTGCCATGTTGATGGGGCAGCAACCGCAGGGATTCGCCCATCTCCAGAGCAATACCCTGGCTGGCCAGGATTTCACCACAGGACTTGCGCACGAAATCCGGATGAGACGCGAGGAAGTCCGTGACGATGGCCTCGTTTTCAGCATCCAACAGACTACAGGTGGCGTACACCAGACGGCCGCCCACCTTCACCAGACGGGAGGCCGCCGCCAGGATGGCGGCCTGCTTGGCGGTCAGCTCGGCCAAGGACTCGGGCGTCTGGCGCCACTTCAAATCCGGATTGCGGCGCAGGGTGCCCAGGCCCGAGCAGGGCGCATCCACCAGCACCCGGTCGATCTTGCCGGCCAGGCGCTTGATGCGCTGATCCTGCTCGCTGGCGATGGCCGCCGTGTGGACATTGGAAAGGCCGGAGCGGGCCAGCCGGGGCTTCAGCTTGGCCAGGCGCCGATCGGATACATCGAAGGCATAGAGCCGGCCGGTGGAGCGCATCAGCGCCCCCAGCAGCAGGGTCTTGCCTCCGGCGCCGGCGCAGAAATCCACCACCATCTCGCCCCGCTTGGGCGCCACCAGATGGCCCAGTAACTGGCTGCCTTCGTCCTGGACCTCGATGCTGCCGTCCAGGAACAGGGGGTGTTTGGCCAGGGCCGGTCGTTGCGCCAGACGCAAGCCCAGGGGGGCGTAGGGGCAGGCACGGGCCTCGATGCCCTCGGCCTGGAAGCGCTCCAGCACCGCCTCCCGGGTGGTCTTCATCGGATTCACCCGCAGATCCAGGGGGGCCGGCTGGTTCAAGCTGCGGGCCAGTTGCAGCACTTCCTCCGGGCTGCGTCCCTCGGCCAGCAGTTGTTCCGTCAGCCAGTCGGGAAAGTCGGCGGCTTCCGCCAGACTCAGTTCCGGCTCAGGCAGGGCCTTGAGTTCGGCCACCCAATCCAGTTCCTTGGCCGTCAGGGCCTCGGCCAACTGACGCTGATTGAGGTGGGCCAGACGCACCAGGGCCACCAGCAGCAGACGCCGGGGCGTTGCCCGGTCAGCGCCGCAGAACTTTTCCAGATAGCGCTTGCGGCGCAACACGCCGTAAGCGGTGTCGGCCACGAAGCCCCGCTCCCGGTGGCCCAGTTCCCGGTGGTCACGGAAGACCCGGGAGAGCACCGCATCAGCTGGTTGTTCGAAGGGCAACATGCCACACAGGGCGGACCCCACGTGGTCCAGCAGGCGGGAAGTAATTTTTATCGTCGTCATTTTTCGTAGTCCATTTCCTCGGCGAGCTGATCGAACAGTTCGCCCTTGCGATCCACATGGCGGATTTTCACGGGTAACCCCGCCGCCTCCTTGCCCAGCCAGACCTCGGTGGTGTCGCCGCCGCCGCTGGCGGAGCGCACCCTCACATGCCAGGCGGTGAAACGACCCGCCTTCAGGGTGAGGGTTTCCTCCCCCAGCCATTCGAAGGCGTAACGCTCCAGCTTGCGCCCCGTGGCCACCGCCATGACAAAGCCTTCGCCCCGCTGGGCCGCCTGCATCAGTTGATAAAACATGGACAGCATGTCCTCGGCCCCATCGCTGAAAGCCACCACCTGGCCATTGCCCAGGGTCGCTTGCATCGCCAACCAGTCGAAGTCGGCGGAGCCCACATCGCCGCCACCCCGGTCCATCTCGAAACGCCGGGGGCGCAATTCTCCCTGGAAAATGCTTCCCGTGCTGGCCTGAATCACCTTGGCCGGCCGAAACAGGGCCGCCAGGCCCGTGGTTTCCGTGGTGGCGCGGATCGTGTAGTCCTTGCCGTCATGGTGCCACTCATGGACCGACTGCCCCACCACGAAGCCACCCTCCCCCTTGAGCAGGGCAAACCGCAGCCGGCCCCGGCGCGGCAGGGGGGGCACGATGTCCGGCACCGCAGCCGCCACGGACTGGATCACTTCGGCCAGGGATGCCAGGGGCAGCAGTTCGTCCACCGGCACCGGCTGGGCGACCGGTGGCAGTGTTGGCTGGGGAGCCGCCAGCCCCCGGCTCACGCCAGGGGCACGGGAGAGCGGCGGGAGCGGGTGAGATGGCGGGGATGGCCTGGGTGGCGGCGGGGGTCGCAAGCGGGCGTCGATGGCCGGCGCCGGGGAATGCAGCAGATCATCCAGCAGGGCCACATGCCAGCCGGGACCGACGATCACCGACAGGTGCAGGAGCAGGGATGCCGCCAGGGCCAGCAAAAAACCCCGGCGCGCCACCGGCTTCATTCCCGGGGTGAAAGCAGCGCGGTCTCCTCCGGCCGCGCCCCCGCCAGCAATACCCGGTTGCCCTGGATGGACAGCCGCCCCTCCAGGAACCAGCGGGCAGCCTGGACATAGACCCGATGCTCCTGGGCCAGCACCCGGCTTCCCAGGGTTTCCTCGCTGTCCTCGTCCAGCACCGGCACCGCCGCCTGGATCACGATGGGCCCGGCATCCAGGGCCGGGGTGACGAAATGCACCGTGCAACCATGGACCCGTACCCCGGCCGAGATGGCCTTGGCATGGGTGGTGAGGCCGGGGAAGGAAGGCAGCAGGGAGGGATGGATGTTCAGGAGGCGCCCCTCGAAGCGACGCACGAAGCCCTCGGTCAGTACCCGCATGAAGCCCGCCAGCAGCACCAGGTCCGCTTCGCGACTTTCGATCTCGGCCGCCAGGGCCGCGTCGAATTCCTCCCGGGAGGCAAACTGGCGATGATCCACCACGGCGGTGGCCACGCCCCGGCTGCGGGCATAGTCCAGGCCGGCGGCGTCGGGACGATTGCTGATGACGGCGGCGCACTGGCCCGGCAGATCCGCCTCAAGCAGGGAACGCATGTTGCTGCCTCGCCCGGAAATCAGAATGACGTACTTTTTCATATCAACGTAAAAGAGAATCAACGGAGCCGAGTGTAACGGTCGAGCACAGCAATCCGACAAGCAGCCCCGCCCCGGGAAGGGGGAGTAGTCGGGGTTGCGCAGCACTGCTTCGCGCAACCGAAGCCGGCCCTGGAACAGGGGTGGGGGGCGTTCAATTTGCCTTTGCGCATTTCATCCTCGGAATAGTGCAAAAAATCATGCGCGTTCACTTGACGGCGACGATAGGCAGGAAGACGGCTGTCGCCACGTTCTGGATGACTTTAACCACGTTGCGGTTGGCCTTGTCGGCGATCAGGACGGAAAGCAGATCCAGGTTGCCTATCATTTTGCCAAACTCCCTTTCAAAACTCAGATTGGCCGGTGGTCCGGCCTCGTTGGACAGCAGAAACAGCGCCCCATCGCTGCCGCGCCCCTGGGCCAGCTTCCAGACCGCGATTTCCAGGTTGCGGGCGGCGTTGTACAGCTTCTGCGGGTCCAGGTCATCACTGACGTCGAACTCGTCCTTGCTGTCGAAGGCCTCATGGACCATGCCCCCCAGGCCGGCGATGAAGGCGAAGACCCGGTCGTCCCGATAATCCTCCCCCAGCGCGACGAGGATCGCATCGCTGCCGAAACGCCCCTGCAACTCCGGAAAGCGCCAATTGTGACGACTGCCGAACAGGCGCTGCACCCCCTCCTCCGCCTGCCGCCAGCCCCCTTTGCGCCACTCCTGGGGATTGCGCCGGTAGAGCTTTTCGGCCAGGAGCCGCAGGCTGGCGTAACAGGCCTGCCGATGCCCCTCCGCCACCCGGTCGATATCGGTCTTCAACAGGCCGGATGGCCTTAAGGGCGCCTGCTCCCGCCCGGCCGGAGAGGCACAGGCAGCCAGCATGAGCGACAGACAGACCAGCGCGCGGAAAGCCATGGCCCATCATAACCCAGCCCTGACTCAAGCCCGCGGGATGCTCTCCCGCCGGTGCCGCCACCAGCCCACGGCGGCCGGTATCAGGCTGATCACCACGATGGCAACCACTACCCAGGAAAGATTGTTGCGAATCAGGGGCAGGTTGCCGAACCAGTAGCCGGCCAGGGTCAGGGACACCACCCAGAGAGTTCCTCCGGCCAGGTTGAAGGCGGTGAAGCGCTTCCAGTCCATGGCCCCGATACCGGCCACGAAGGGCGCGAAGGTACGGAACAGGGGCAGGAAGCGGGACAGCACGAGGGTCTTGCCGCCATGGCGCTCATAAAAGGCGTGGGTCTTGTCCAGCGCCGAACGGTTGAAGAACCGGGAATCGGGCCACTGGAATACCCTGGGCCCCAGGTAACGGCCGATGGCGTAATTCAGGCTGTTGCCCAGCACCGCCGCCAAGGACAACGCCAGGACCAGCAGGGCGATGTCCATCCCCCCCACCGCCGCCACCGCACCCGCCACGAAGAGCAGGGAATCACCGGGGAGGAAGGGCGTCACCACAAAGCCAGTCTCGGAAAAGATGATGGCGAAAAGGATGACGTAGATCCAGGTACCGTACTGCTGCACCAGGAGTTCCAGATGCTTGTCCAGGTGCAGGACGATATCGACAAACTGAAGAAGGATATCCATGGGGAGGTCGACCTAAAGGGCGGCGCAGTTTACCCGATGCGAAAAAACCACGATCAGGGAGCGCTGTCCTGGCCTGCCGGCATCTGCACGACTTCCATCAGATTGCCTGCATTGTCGGTGGCGATCGCCATTCTCGATCCTCCAGTGCGCACGGTTTGCGGCGCCCGCAGCACCTTGCCGCCCATCCGCTGAACCTGGGCCATGACTTCATCCAGATCCATCACAGCGAGGCACAGAATGTGATCACTGGGCGATGGAGGTGCCTTGCCCACGTACTTGAGCAGGATCAAAGCGAACTTGTCCGCCAGGGCAGCCCCCGGAGAAAGGATGATCTCGTCGAGGGGATAGCGGATGCCCACATCCACCTTGATGCGCTCCGTCTCGACCATGCCGAAGACTGCCTTATAAAAGGCGGCACTTGCCTCCAGATCGTCGACCACCAGTTTGATGCCAACCAGACCGTCCGGGCCACTGGCCTTTTCATGAACTGCTGCCATTGCTGCTTCGCCTTTCCATGGGGCTTGTGACTGCTCGGATTCTACTGTGCCCAGGACCCGCCCCAGCCCAGCAGCCAGCCCATACCTCCCAGGGACGAAAAAAAGATCAGCAGATGGCCCCAGGCCCAGAAACCGTAGCGGTGGGCGAGTTGGTCCGGCGGCAGGTTGCTGATCAGGAACAGTCGGTCGTCATGGGGCTGCACCATGTAATGGGTATCGGGCATGGCCCGGACCTCAGCCACGCGCTTTTTGGCCTCCCGCTTCGCAGCCTGGCGCGCCAGGGACCATTCCTTCATGTCCAGTACCCCATTGCCGTCCAGATCGAAGCGCTCATGGAGCTTCCTTGAGTCCAGCTTCCATTCGGCCAGCACCGCCTTCAGTTCCTCATTTGTATTTATCTCTGAACTGCCGCCCCCCAGGGTGCGAAACTGGCCGATGGCGTAGATGGTATCGATATCCAGGAGCTTCCACTCGGTGTAGCGATAGTCCCCTTGCTGCCAGACATCCCTGTGCTGGGTGAGGATTTCCGCACCATAGGGATCGACGACGCAGGCTGCGCTACCATCATCGAGCAGGAAGGAGTCCTGACTCTCCCCCTTGTCCTCGGTACGCCACTTATTGTCGCTATCACGGCGCTCCACCTGATAGCGATACCACAGGCAAGGCAGTGCGGAAAGTTTGCTGAGCAGCGGCGCACCATCCAGGGGGCGCCCCCGGCCGATCAGTTCCACATAGCCCTGGGCGGCAGACGCCACCCGGGAAGTGGGAGTATCCCTGACGGCCCGCAGCCGCCGCAGAGCGGACATCCAGGCAAACAGACTGATCAGGGCCATCAAGCCCAGGCAGACCAGCCAACCCTCCCGACTCTCACTCTCTGCGGCGACGAACAGCAGAAGAAGCTGGGCACCGGAAGTAACGAGGGCGGCGTAATGCCGGCGCAAGGCCTGCCGCACGGCCATGGAAACCGGACTCAACCGAAGAGGGCCTTGATATCCACGTCAGCCTTTTCCTCCGCGGCGAATTCCAGCAAGGGCCGGGACGGGAAGTTGAACTGGCGGGCGATAATGGCATCCGGAAACTGCTCGATGCGCACGTTGTTGATATTCACCGCCTCGTTGTAGAGCTCTCGCCGATCGGCAATGGCGTTCTCCAGGCCTGTGATGCGGCTCTGAAGCTGCATGAACTGATCGTTGGCCTTGAGTTCGGGGTAGGCCTCGGCCACTGCAAACAGGCTACCCAGCCCCAGGCGCAAGGCACCCTCGGCCTGGCCCAGGGCGGGAATATCCTGCTGTTCCCGGGCGGTCTGTACCCGGGAGCGCGCCTCGATCACCTTTTGCAGGGTGGCTGATTCGAATTCCTTGTACTGCTTGCAGACTTCCACCAGCTTCGGCAACTCGTCGTGGCGCTGCCTGAGCAACACGTCGATATTTGCCCAGGCCTTGGCAACTTCGTGCTTCACCTGTACCAGACTGTTGTAGAGGCCAATGCCGTAGATCAGAACAACGACCAGGGCGCCAAGCAGGATCAGGCCGAAACTCATTGAGGTTTTCTCCATGCTGGATATGCAGAACGGGCTATACCCGACGCATCTTATGATGAAACCGGGCCGCTGCGGAACCCGACCCGTTTTTTGCCGACTCCGTTTCGAAGGGACTGCGTTAATGGTTCATAGCATTCGAAGGAAACCCTGATTTACACTCATGTAATTCTCCCAACCAACAAAGGAACCTCGGCCATGACGTCCCGCCGGAACTTTCTCGGTAGTGCGCTGGCTGCCGGCAGCTTGGCCTTGATGCCTGCGGCGCGGGCCTGGGCGGCCACCTCGCCGGCATCGATCGAGGACCACTTCGCGGCCCTGATGACCGACCTGGGCCTGACCTCCACCGACACTGGCGGCACGATTCGCTTCCTCGGCCGGGAGCCGCTCTTCCCCAGTGCCACGCCACTGGCCAGCGCATTCGCTCTTCCCGCCATGGCCTGTGCCGCCTCTGCCGCCATTGCCTGGCGGCGGCGCAGCGGCCAGGAGCAGGATCTGGAGATCGACATCGCCCGCGCAGCCCACGGCATCTTTCCGGAGATGACGGCCAATCCCACCCTCAACGGCCAGCCCTATCCAGGGTTCCATACCGAAAACCCCATTGAGCAGGCCCACGCTTACGACACCAGGGATGGCCGCTTTCTTTACGCCTCCGCCGTCTATCCCCATCAAGCCAAGTCCTGGATAAAGTTCCTCGGCTGTGCGGCCACGCCGGAGGCAGTACGCAACGCAATCCGCAAATGGGACGCCCAAGCCCTGGAGGACGAGGCCAACGCACAAGGCCTCACCACCTGCATCGCTCGCAGTCCGGAGGAATGGCTTGCCCACCCGCAAGGCGCCCTGCTGGCCCGAACGCCGGTGGTGGACATCCGCAAGATTGGCGAAAGCGCCCCCGAAGCCTGGCACCCCGGCTCACGCCCCCTTTCGGGCATCCGTGTGCTTGCGGGCACCCATGCCATCGCAGGCCCCACTGTGGGGCGCAGCCTGGCCGAGTATGGCGCTGAAGTCATGCAATTCAACAAGCCCGACGACTTCGAGCATGAATGGGTCTATCTGGATGCCAATGTGGGCTCACGCTCGACGTTCCTCGATCTCAACCATGCCGAGCAACGCCGCACGGCCCTGACCCTGGCCACCGGCGCAGATGTCTTCGTGGACAACTATCGTGGCCGGGCACTGGCCCGCTTCGGCTTTTCACCGGAGGAACTGGCTGCACGCCGCCCAGGCATCGTCGTCGTCACCATCCGCTGCTACGGCTGGGAAGGCCCCTGGGCGATGCGCGGCGGCTTCGACATGCTGGGATCAGCGGCCTCGGGCCTGACGCTACTGGAAGCAGTGGACGGCCGCCCCGCCCTGCCCTCGACGCTACTGATCAACGACCATGTGGCGGGCTACCTGGGCGCCGTCGGTGCAATGGCAGCACTGCTCCGGCGTGCCCAGGAGGGTGGCAGCTACCACGTATCGATCAGCCTGACCCGAACCGCGATGTGGTACCCATCCCTCGGCATGATGGATCGGGCAGCGCTCACCAAAGCCTTCGGTAACGCACGCCACCGCCTGCCACCACCGGAGATGATCACCCGTGCCACACCCTTAGGCGAAATCCGCCGCCTGGCACCCGCAGTAAAACTCTCCGCCACCCCCGCCGGCTGGGATGATCCGATAGTAGTACCCAAGGGAAGCAGCCCAGCCCGCTGGCGGGATACCTCCCGGGCATGAAACCCGCGCATACTTCCCTTTAAGGGCGCCTACGCTGCACCTTTCTCAGGCTAAACGATTGCCCGGTGAGCTGGCGACCCGGCCGCTATAATCCGCGCTCCCATGGCCCGCATCCATCCCCTGCCCGACCTCCTGATCAGCCAGATCGCTGCCGGCGAGGTAGTGGAACGCCCGGCCTCGGTACTCAAGGAGTTGCTGGAAAACAGCCTGGATGCAGGTGCCACCCGGATCGACGTGCAACTGGAAGAGGGTGGAGTACGCCTGATCCGCATTACCGACGATGGCGGCGGCATCGCGCCCGAGGATCTTTGCCTGGCCCTGGCCCGCCACGCCACCAGCAAGATCGGCAGTCTGGAGGATCTGGAGCGGGTGTCCAGCTACGGTTTTCGCGGCGAGGCCCTGGCCTCCATTGCCTCGGTGGCCCGGGTCAGCATCGGCTCCCGCACCACCGACACTCAGCACGGCAGCCGCATCCGGGGCGATACCCTGGCGGTGGAACCTGCCGCCATGGCGGCAGGCACCACGGTGGAGGTGGCGGACCTGTATTTCAACACCCCGGCCCGGCGCAAGTTCCTGCGCGCGGAGGCCACGGAATACGCCCATTGCGACGAGGCCCTGCGGCGCATGGCCCTGGCCAATCCGGCCGTCGCTTTCAGCCTGGCCCACAATGGCAGCCAGCGCCGTCGTCTGGCAGCCGGCGATCTGCGGCGGCGTGCCCAGGAAATACTGGGCAGCGAGTTCCTGGAACATGCACGATCGGTGGAAGTCGGCGCCGGCCCCCTCGGCCTGACAGGCTTTGCCGCCCTGCCCGCCTATTCCCGCTCCGGCCGGGACGAGCAGTATTTCTACGTAAATGGCCGTTTCGTGCGGGACAAGCTGCTGGCCCACGCCGCCCGGGAAGCCTACGCCGACGTGCTGCACGGTGCCCGCCATCCGGCCTATGTGCTGTTCCTGAGCCTGGACCCGGCGGGGGTGGATGTGAATGTGCATCCGGCCAAGACCGAGGTCCGCTTCCGGGATGCCCGGGCCGTGCACCAGTTTGTATTCCACGCCCTGCAACGGACTCTGGCCGCGCCCCTGGCGACCCTGCCCGGCACCCACGCCACTACGCCACCCGCAGGAAACCCGACCATGGGCGTCATGGAGGGATTTTCCCGCCCCATGCCTTACCAGGCTCCGCTGGGCGTAAGGGAAAACAGCAGCGAGGACTATCTAGCCTTTGCCCGCAGCGCATTCAGCGCCCCTCAGCCCCCTGGTTCACTGCCCCCCAATTCGGATGCCCCCCTGGGCTATGCCATTGCCCAGCTCCATGGTGTCTACGTGCTGGCCCAGAACACCACGGGCCTGGTGCTGGTGGACATGCATGCCGCCCACGAACGCATACTCTACGAAGGCCTGAAGAATCAGCTCGACGCCGGCCTACCCTCCACCCAGCCCCTGCTGGTACCCCTGTTGATGAACGCCAGCGACAAGGAACTGGCCTGCGCCGAGGAGCATGGGGACACCCTGGCCCGGTTGGGTTTCGAGCTGGCACCAGCCGGGCCTCAGGAACTGACGGTGCGCACCGTGCCGGCCCTGCTGGCGGGAGGCGACCTGCCGGCCCTGGTACGCTCCCTGCTCGCCGATCTGGCCGAATTCCCCGCCAGCCGGGTGATCGAGGCCCGCCGCAACGAACTGCTGGCCACCATGGCCTGCCACGGCGCGGTGCGCGCCCGGCGCGCACTGAGCATTCCCGAGATGAACGCCCTGCTGCGGGACATGGAGGCCACCGAACGGGCCGACCAGTGCAACCACGGCCGCCCCACCTGGGTGCAACTGTCCATGAACGAGCTGGACAAGTTGTTCATGCGCGGACAATGACGCCACCGCTATCCGTCCCCCGCCCGACGGACGTGCCGACTTCGTCACCTCCCTCGCCCGGCGAGGGAGGCCGGGAGGGAGTGCCTCTCCCCCCCCATGAGCAATATCGCCGGCTCCCGCCGGCGATATTGCTCATGGGTCCCACGGCCAGTGGCAAGACCGCCCTGGCCATGGAGCTGGCTGACCGTTTCCCGGTGGAACTGGTAAGCGTCGACTCGGCCCAGGTCTTCATGGACATGAACATCGGAACCGCCAAACCCGATGCGGCGACCCTGGCCCGCTATCCCCACCACCTCATTGACCTGATCACCCCCGAGGAGCGCTACTCCGCAGCCCGTTTTCGGGATGACGCGCTGCGGGTGATGGGGGAGATCACGGCCCGGGGCCGGGTGCCCCTGCTGGTGGGCGGGACCATGCTCTACTTCAAAGCCCTGCGGGAGGGACTGGCGGACCTGCCCGAGGCGAACCCGGACTTGCGGGCCGCCATCGACGCCGAGGCGGCGGAACAGGGCTGGCCGGCCCTGCACCGGGAACTGGCCCGGCTGGACCCGGAGACAGCGGCCCGACTCAAGCCCACGGATGCCCAGCGCATTCAGCGGGCGGTGGAAGTGCTGCGTCTCACCGGCCGGCCCCTGGGAGAATTCTTTGCCCGCCAGAGGGAACAAGGCCTGCCCTATCGCAGCCTGACCCTGGCCCTGGCGCCATCGAATCGGGCAGAACTGCACCGGCGCATCGCCCTGCGTTTCGACCAGATGCTGACGGAGGGGCTGGTAGAGGAAGTACAGGAGTTACGCCGGAAATATCATCTGGATGCAGGTCTGCCTTCCATGCGCTGCGTGGGTTACCGGCAGGTCTGGGACATGCTTGAGGGCCGCATACCAGCCCCGGAATTGCGGGATCGGGGTATATTCTCAACCCGGCAGTTCGCCAAACGGCAACTGACCTGGCTAAACAATATGAAAGAGGTGACCGTTCTGGACTCCCTGAACGCGACCACCCCCGAGACAGCCCGTTTAACGGTAGAAAAATTCCTGGCCCCAGTGCCGATTTGATCGTCATGACCGCGTCGAGCAAAGAAGACCTCGAAGAATTCACCATCACTTTCCGACGGGAAATCGTGTTCTATCTGCGCCAGTTGATCAATGACGGGACGCAGACGAACATCATGTTCAACGAAGGCAGCGACACCATCCTCACGGTCCTGCTGGACGTGGATGAGGAAAAGGGCGTCCTGGTCTTCGACTGGGGAGGCAGCGAGGAGACCAACCGCCGTTTCCTGAAGAGTGAGCGCAACATTTTCATCGCCCGCCCCAACGGCATCCGCAACCAGTTCGTCACCGGCATGCCCTGGGAAACCACGCACCAGAAGCGGCGCGCATTCGCCGTCAAGCTTCCGGACAAGTATGTCCGCCTGCAACGGCGCGAATACTTCCGCCTGACCCTGCCCATGACCCAGCGCCCCCCCTGCATCCTGCAAGGTCAGGACGGCCGGGAAATGACCCTGGAAGTGGTGGATATCGGCCTGGGCGGCCTCGCCCTGGAAACTCCCAGCCTAACCATCCCCTGCGAAACCGGCCAGACCTTCCCCCGCGCCCGTATCGATCTCAAGAACCATGGCATTCTGCATCTCGACATCGTCATTCGCCACGTGGCCGAGCTCACCAAGGGGAAAAAACAGGTGGTAAGGCTGGGCTGCATGTTCAACAAATTGAGTCCGGCCCAGGACAACCAACTCCAGCGCTACATTACCCAGGTGCAGCGGGAAGAAAGGGCCAAACAGGGCCTTTGAGGAAGGGAGATGGGACGGCAGGCCCGCCCCTCCGACCGAGTCAGACGACGATGGTCTGAGCCTGTCCCTCGACGCGGGACTCGATACGGCCGATGGAATACACGGTCTCCCCGGCCGCGGTGAGCTGGGCCAGGGCCTGCTCTTCGTGTTCCGCCGCCACCACCACCACCATGCCGATGCCGCAGTTGAAGACCCGATGCATCTCGGCATCGGCCACCTGGCCTTCCTTCTGCAGCCACTGGAACAGGGGCGGCAGGGGCCAGGATTTCTGTTCCAGCACGGCGGTAACGTTCTCCGGCAACACCCGGGGCACGTTTTCCACCAGGCCGCCGCCGGTGATGTGGGCCATGCCCTTCACCGGCAGGGTTTCCATCAGCTTGAGCAGCGGCTTCACGTAGATGCGGGTCGGCGCCATCAGCACGTCCCGCAGGGGGCGGCCATGGAAGTCGGCGTCCATATCAGGATTGACCCGCTCGATGATCTTCCGCACCAGGGAATAACCGTTGGAATGGGCGCCGCTGGAGGCCAAGCCCAGCACCACGTCGCCGGGTTTGATGGTGGTGCCGTCGATGATCTTCGACTTTTCCACGGCGCCCACGGCAAAACCGGCCAAGTCGTATTCCCCGTCCGGATACATGCTGGGCATCTCCGCCGTCTCGCCGCCGATCAGGGCGCAGCCCGACAGTTCACAGCCCTGGGCGATGCCCTTGATCACGTCGGTGGCGGTATCCACGTCCAGATGGCCGCAGGCGAAGTAATCGAGGAAGAACAGGGGCTCGGCCCCCTGCACCAGAATGTCGTTGACGCTCATGGCCACCAGATCCTGGCCCACGGTGTCGTGCTTTTTGAGCTGGAAGGCCAGCTTGAGCTTGGTGCCCACGCCGTCGGTGCCGGAGACCAACACAGGCTCCTTGTATTTTTTGGAAAGTTCGAACAGGGCGCCGAAACCGCCGATGCCGCCCATGACTTCCGGCCGCATGGTGCGCTTGGCAAAGGGTTTGATGCGCTCGACCAGGGCATCGCCGGCGTCGATGTCCACACCGGCATCACGGTAAGTCAGGGGGGTGCTCAAGTTGAGTTCCTCGGGAAGGGCGGCTAAAGTTGCGGGCTTCGCGGCCCTGAGGCCGCTGCTGGAAGGTCCGAATTTTAACGTGAAACAGCGAATTGAAACGGCAGGCCAAACTGCCGAGCGTAGCGAGCCAGCATCGTCACCTCCCCCGGAGAGGGGGTTCGCGGGGCGAACCCCGTGGGGAATTGACAAACCCTCCCCCCCGGCCCCCTCCCCGGGGGAGGGGGAGGCTGGAAGGGGGTGCGACTTCCTGCCTTTCGCGTATTTCATGGATGGGAGCGGAAAATTGGCTTCCATGAGCGTTACATGACTGCCGATCGCCTACAGGCCCTTCTCTGGATCGGCCTTGGCCTTGCCCTGTTGTATCTGATCAATCTGCTCGGCCCGGTGCTGGCCCCCTTCCTGCTGGCGGCCATCCTGGCCTATGTTTGCGATCCCCTAGTGGAGCGGTTCACCCCGCGCCTGGGCCGCACTGGCGCGGTGCTGGTGCTGCTGTCGGCCCTGGCCCTGGCCGGCGTGCTGCTGGTGCTGACCCTGCTGCCCCTGTTCCGGGCCGAGAGCCGGCAACTGATGGACCGCCTGCCGGAACTGCTGGAAGTGGCCAACGACCGCTGGCTGCCCTGGCTCCACGACCATTTTGGGCTTTCTCTCAGCATCGGCTGGTCCACGGAAGAAGTCCGCGCCTGGCTGGTGGAACACTGGGATGGCCTCCAATCCGTGCTGGGGGGCCTGGCCCTGTCGGCGGCGAAAGGCGGCCAGGCCCTGCTGCAACTGATCGCTACCCTGCTGCTGACCCCGGTGGCCCTGTTCTACCTGCTGCGGGACTGGAACACGCTGCTGGCCCGCCTGACGGAATTCGTGCCGCCCCGCTGGCGCGACACCACCCTCACCATGGCCCGGGAAGTGGATGCTGTCCTGTCCGAATTCCTGCGGGGGCAACTGCTGGTGATGCTGCTCCTGGCCAGTTACTACAGCCTGGCTCTGAGCCTGGCCGGCATCGACTTCGCCCTGCCCCTGGGCCTCTTGACCGGACTGCTGATTTTCGTTCCCTACCTGGGCTATGCCACGGGCCTGGCGCTGTCCCTGCTGGTAGCCCTGTTACAGTTCCAGGGCCTGCCCCCCCTGCTGGGAGTAGCCCTGGTCTTCGGCCTGGGGCAACTGCTGGAGAGCTTCCTGCTGACCCCCCATCTGGTGGGCGAGCGCATCGGCCTCCATCCCCTGGCGGTGATCTTCGCCCTGCTGGCCTTCGGCCAGTTGTTCGGATTCTTCGGCGTGCTGCTGGCCCTGCCCGCCTCGGCAGCCCTGTTGGTGGGTCTGCGCCGCCTGCGCACCCTCTATCTGAACAGCACCTTCTACCGAAACGAATCATGACCGCCGCTCCCCTGACCATCCCCCGGCAACAACTGCTGTTGGGTCTGGAACTGGATCAACCCCGCAGCTTCGACAACTTCGTGGCCGGCGCCAATGAAGAACTGCTGGTCCGCCTGATCAGCCTCGCTTCGGGCAGCGCCCCCCTCTACCTGTGGGGTCCCCAGGGCTGCGGCCGCAGCCACCTGCTGCAGGCCACCACCGCCATGGCCACCGCCAACCGAGCCACCCTGTTCTGCCGCGGGGAAGAAGTGGGGGACTATCTGGAACCCCCGTCCGGCGCCCTCCTGGTGGTGGATGACGTGGAACGGCTGGGTGAAGCAGCCCAGATCGCCCTGTTCCGCGCCTTCAACTCGGCCCGGCGGGAAGGCTGGACCCTGCTGCTGGCCGGTCCCCGGCCCCCGGCGGAACTGGACTTGCGGGAGGACCTGCGCACCCGCATCGGCCAGTGCCTGATCTACGAGGTCCAGGCCCTGAGCGACCAGGACAAGGCCGAGACCCTGCGCCAGCAGGCCACCGCCCGGGGCATGCGCCTGGACGAAGCCATCATCCAGTGGCTGCTGCGCTACGGCCGGCGCGACCTGCCCTCCCTGCTGGCGGCCCTGAATGCCCTGGACCAGGCCTCCCTGGAACAAAAACGCCCTCCTACCCTTCCCCTGCTGCGGGAAGTCCTGCAATCACGATCGGACGCTGCATGAAACTGGTACTTTTTGATCTGGACAACACCCTTCTGGCGGGCGACTCGGATTTCGAGTGGGCCCAGTTCCTGATCTCCAAGGGCGTGCTGGACGCAGAAGTCCATGAAGCCCGCAACCAGGAGTTCTACGACCACTACAAGGCCGGCACCCTGGACATCCACGCTTTCCTGGACTTTCAACTGGCGCCCCTGGCCCGCCACAGCCGGGAGGAACTGGATGCCTGGCACCGGGAATTCCTCGCCAGCCGCATCCGTCCCATGATCGGCGCCCCGGCCCGTGCCCTGGTACGGCGCCATCTGGACGAGGGAGCCTTGACCGCCATCGTCACCGCCACCAACAGCTTCGTCACCGGCCCCATCGCCCGGGAATTCGGCATCGAACACCTGATCGCCACCATCCCGGCCTGGGAAAACGGCCGCTTCACCGGCAAGCCCCGGGGCGCCCCCTCCTTCAAGGAAGGCAAGATCGAGCGGGTGGAAGCCTGGCTGGAATCCCTGGGTTACTGGTGGGGCAGCTTCGAATCCAGCCATTTCTACAGCGACTCCCACAACGACCTGCCGCTCCTGTCCCTGGTCAGCGACCCGGTGGCGGTGGACCCGGACGACACCCTGCGCCAGCACGCCCAGGCTCAGGGCTGGCCGGTGATCAGTCTGCGCAATCCTCAGTGACTAACGCGCATGGTCGCCAGCACCACCCCCAAGGATGAAAATGCGCAAAGGCAAATTGAACGCCCCCCACCCCCGTTCCACGGCCGACTTTGCACAGTCGGCCGGCTTCGGCGGCGCGAAGCCGTGCTTCGCGCAACCCCGCCTACGCCCCCTTCCCGGGGCGGGGCTACTCATCGGCTCGCTGTGCTCGACGGTTACACTCGGCTCCGTTGATGCTTTTTCACGTTAAAACCCTGATCCGCCTGATCGCCAGCCTGGGGCTGGTGGGTCTGGTCCTGTGGTTCGTCGATCCCCTGCGGGTGCTGGGCGCCCTGGGGCGACCGGACCCACTGTGGCTGGGAGCGGGCTTCGCCGCCGCCCTCTGCGCCACCCTGGCCAGCGCCCTACGCTGGCGGCTGCTGGCCCTGTGGCTGGAGGCCCGTGCTCCCGGACGCCTGTTCCTGCTGGCCTACTGGCGCGGCATCGCCGCCAACACGGTATTGCCCGGCGGCACCCTGGGGGGCGACGCCCTGCGAGCCCTGCATCTGCAACAGGCCGGTAACCCCCTGACAGCCTCGGCCATGAGCGTGGCTCTGGACCGGATCAGCGGCCTGTGGGTGCTGGTGGTGATTTCCCTGGCCACCGCCGCCCTGGCCCTGGCCACGGGCCTGATGCCCGCCACAGTGCTGCCCCTGCCCTGGCCGGCCGCCGCCCTCCTGGCCCTGCTGGCGGTAATCGCGCCCCTGCTGCTGTGGCAGCTTTCCGCCGCGGCCCGGCACCGCCTGCCTGGCAAACTGGCGGGCCTGCTGGACGCCATCCACGACCGCCCCCGGCCCCTGCGCCAATATTTGCTGCAACTGGCCGGATCGGCCCTGGTCCAGGCCCTTTCCATCCTCGCCTTCGCCGGGGGCGGACTGGCCGTGGGGCTGGCCCTGCCCCTGTGGCTTTATTTCATCGCCGCCGGCCCCATTTTCATCCTCGCCGCCCTGCCCGTCAGCGTCGGCGGCTGGGGTACCCGGGAGGCTGCCGCCGCCCTGACCCTGGGGCTGTTCGGCGCCCCTCGGGAACTGGCCGTGGCCGCCGCCATCCTCTACGGGCTCTTCGCCGCCCTGCAGGGACTGCTGGGCGCCCTCACCCTGCTCCACCCGATTCATGGCAGCGCATCCCATCTGGAGAACCACGATGCTTGACCAAGCCCTTGCCGACTTTTCCGTCGCCGCCACCAGCGACCAGACGATCACCCCAGCCATCCTGGGGGGCCGGAAAGTCGTGCTCTACTTCTATCCCAAGGACAACACCCCCGGCTGCACCACCGAGGCCCAGCAGTTCCGCGACCTTCACGCCCGCTTCCTGGATGCCGGCGCGGTGATCTATGGCATCTCCCGGGACAGCCTGAAATCCCACGAAAACTTCAAGGCCAAGCTGGGCCTGCCCTTCGAACTGATCTCCGATTCCGACGAAACCCTCTGCAAACTCTTCAACGTGATCAAGATGAAGAACATGTACGGCAAGCAGGTGATGGGGGTGGAGCGTTCCACCTTCCTGATCGACGCAAAGGGCGTGCTGCGCCGGGAATGGCGCAAGGTCAAGGCCGACGGCCACGCCGACGAAGTGCTGGAGGCGGTGCGGGCGCTGAGCTGATGTAAAAGTCGCGCCAATCTCCCCTCGCGGGGGAGGGGTTGGGGGAGAGGGGGTATTCCAGGCCCGTCAGAAACTGACCCGCACCACCAGCCCCGCCTCTCTCAGGCGGGTCTCCAGGGCCTGGACCCAGGCTGCGGAGGGCTGGCCCAGCCGGCCCGCCTCCGCTTGCAGGGAGGGGCGGGCCAGAGGGTAGAGCAGCACGCCGGCGATGCGCCCGGCGAAACCGGCCAGGGTCTCCACATAGGCATCGACTTCCCTGGCGGCAGGTGGCTCGCCATCCAGAGTGAAAACGCAGGTCTGTACCCAGGTCCTGCACAGTCCGGCAGATATCCCCAGGCGACGGACCAGGGCCTCAAGGGTGGTACGGGTGCTGTTGATCCGGGCCAGGGCCGCCGCCGTCACCCCATCCACCTTGAACCAGACCTCGCCACCGTGGGCACCCAGGCGGGCCACCCCCTGCTGCACCGCCTTGCGATCCATCAGGCTGCCGTTGCTGATCAGCCGCAGTTCGCACCGCCCCTTCAGTCCATGGCGCTCCAGGGCCCCGGCGGCCAGTTCCACCGCCGCCGGAAACTCCGCCGCGCTGGTGGGTTCGCCATTGCCCGAGAAGGCCAGGTCCATCAGGCGACGGGCGCCTTCCGGCACCCGCTTCTCCATGAAATCCCCGTGCACGATGTCGTCCAGGAAACCGTCCAGTTCAGCCTTCAGCAATTCCAGATCGATGGCCGGCGGCCCTCCCCGCACCAGGTCCGGCACCTGGCAATAGATGCAGCGCCAGTTGCAGGCATTGTTGGGATTCAGGTTGATGCCGATGGACACTCCCCCGGCCCGGCGGGAGATCACCGGATAGACATAGGTCAGACCGGCGCTGTCGCGGGAATGGTCAGTGGCGGTCAGGGATCGGGCAGGATTCATGGGCTCAGGCAGGTCTATAATTCGCGCTCGCTCAATTATCGCCCATCCCATGCAGATCACCCGCCGCCTCGAATTCGACGCGGGCCACCGCATCCCCAACCACCGCAGCCAGTGCCGGCATCTCCACGGCCATCGCTACGTGCTGGAGATCACCCTGACCGGCGATGTCGTGCGCCAGGACGGCTCTCCCGCCGAGGGCATGGTGATGGACTTCTCCGAGGTCAAGGAAATCGCCAAGGCCCATGTGGTGGATCCCTGGGACCATGCCTTCCTGGCTTACCGGGGCGACCAGGCCGTGGTGGAGTTTCTCGCCTCCCTGCCCGACCACAAGACCGTGCTGCTGGACAGCATCCCCACGGCGGAGAATCTGGCCCGGGAAGCCTTCACCATCCTCGCCCCTCTGTACCGCGACAGCTACGGCAACCATCTGACCCTGGAGCGCGTCCGCCTCTACGAAACCCCCAACTGCTGGGCCGACGCCACCGCCTGACCGCTCCGCCCCAGGGGGTTTCAAGCTAGAATCCGCCCCCTCGGAGGTGTGGCAGAGTGGTCGATTGCACCGGTCTTGAAAACCGGCAACGGGCAACCGTTCGTGAGTTCGAATCTCACCGCCTCCGCCAGTTTGAGAAATCGGCCCCAATCATGGGGCCGTTTTCATTTGCCTGGATTCTTGAGAAGGTGCATGGGTTGTCAAATCCCGGGTGTAACACCCTGGTCTGCGTAGCCTTGGCAGGTAATATCCGACATCACCAACCCAGAAAGTCCATCCCCGAATGCGCAAAGAAGTTAAAGAAAAACCCAAATATGCAGTTGTGGCGGCCGTGCAGTTGCCGAACGTGAGCGACGTCGAGTTCGAGGCATCGTTGGCGGAATTGCGCGATCTTGCCAAGACGCTGGGTTACACAACCACTGCCACGTTCACGCAGAAACGAACCAGTTTCGACACAACGGCCTACCTGGGCACGGGCAAGCGGGAGGAGATACGCGCCTTCGTGGACAGCGAACCCGCACCCGGCGCATTCGAGAAAACCCTCCATGCCGCCGCCGACCCGGATGCCGGCAGGATTGACGTCATATTCGTCGACCACGAGATATCACCCTCCCAGGCCCGTAAGCTCGAAAATGAAGTCGGCTGTGAGGTGATGGACCGCACCATGGTCATCCTGGAAATCTTCCACCGTAACGCTCGCTCCCGCGCCGCTAGAGCCCAGGTGGAGATCGCCCGTCTGGGCTACATGGCACCGCGTCTGCGCGAGGCAGCGAAGCTCGCCGGCCCGCAAGGGCGTCAGCGTAGCGGTACCGGCGGCCGCGGCGCCGGGGAATCCCACACCGAGTTGGATAAACGCAAAATCCGTGATCGCATCGCCGAGCTGCAACTGGAGATCGCTGCGATGGATGTCGAACGCGAGACACAGCGCGCGCGACGTCAAGAGCGTCAAGGACTGGCCAATGTTGCGCTCGTTGGATATACCAATGCGGGGAAATCCACGTTGATGCGGGCACTTACGGGAAGCGATGTACTGGTCGAGAACAAACTTTTTGCCACGCTCGACACAACGGTACGCACCTTGCATCCCGAGAGCCAACCACGGGTGCTTGTCAGCGACACGGTCGGCTTCATCAAGAACCTGCCCCATGGCCTCGTCGCCTCGTTCAAGTCAACGCTTGAGGAGGCGCTTGATGCGTCGCTGCTGCTGCACGTCATCGACGCGAGTGACCCCGGATTCGAACGGCAGCTTGAGGTCACCGACGAAGTGCTTGGAGAGATCGGCGCACAGGATGTGCCACGCATCCGCGTCTTCAACAAAATCGATCATGTGGGCGATGCCGCGGCGCAAGCAGAGTGTGAAGCAGCACTGCGTGCGAAGTACCCGGATTGCATTGTCATGAGTGCGCGCAGCAATAGCGATGTCGCAAAGCTGCACAAGGCAATAGTCGCCTTTTTCCAGCGGGATCGCATAGAGGCCGAAATATTCCTGCCTTGGTCGGCACAGAAAGTGCGCAACGAAATTTTCGCGAACTGTGAGGTTCTGGAGGAAAGAGCCGACAGTGAGGGGGCATTCTTTCGCGTCCGCTGTGAACGCAAGACTTTGGCGGGCCTGAACGATCAGCTCAATCAAGAGCGATGAGTCCGGACATTTGTGTCAGCCAATGCGAAATCCACCTTCAACCGGTTTGGAGGGGAGGCAAGGCCTGACGCCCAGGCCATCCTCGACTACCTGCCTTTGCCATTGAAGTCTAAACAGCTACAATCGTAGCTATTAAAGCTACAATTTCCCAGGAACGGAATCGTGTTGCTCGACCTGCTTTTCGGTACTTATCGTCAGCGCGCATTGACCCAGTTGCTGTTGAATCCGGACAGCAGCTATCACGTGCGTGAGCTGGCACGACTGACCGGCACCACGCCAGGTACGCTGCACAAGGAACTTACCCGTCTCGCTGAAGCGGGCCTGTTGTTGCGTGAAACACAGGGCAACCAGGTGCGCTACCGCGCCAACCGCGATTGTCCGGTTTTCACCGAACTGGCGGGCCTGTTCCGCAAGACCAGCGGTGCGGTCAGCGTACTCGCCAGTGCTCTCGACGCGCTCAGCCCCGCGCCCACACTGGCGCTGATCTTCGGCTCGCTGGCACGGGGCGAAGAAAACATCCGCAGCGATGTCGACCTTCTCATCGTCGGCGGTTGCGCTTTCGGTAACGCCGTCAAGGCGCTACATCCGGCGCAGCAGCAACTGCAACGCGAGATCAACCCCGTGATCTACAGCGCCGCCGAATTCAAGCGCCGCGTCGCCACCCAGGATGCCTTCGTCAACAACATCCTTGCCAGCCCCAAACTCTTTGTCATCGGAACCGAACATGACCTTGGAAAACTTGCTGGCCATCCATCGCCTGCAGGCGTTTGAAGCCACGCCCGGCGGCGTTTTGCGCCTGCTCGCCTCGGCCGAACGCAATCTGGCCGATGCACGGATTGCCGCGCTCAGCGCCGACAACCGCTTCGATGCCGCCTACAAGACCCTCATGCAATGCGCCATGATCGGCCTGTGGGCCAAGGGCTACCGCACCGCCACCAGTCAGCCTGGTCACCATCAGACCGCCCTGCAAGCCCTGCCCAAAACCCTGGGTCTCGATCAGGACACCGTGATCGTCCTTGATGCCCTGCGCAAGCAGCGCAACCTCAACGACTATGAAGGCGACCCGGTCTCCAGCGCCGCCGTCAAGGAATGCATCGCCCAGGCCGAGGCGCTGCTCGCCCACACCCGGCGCTGGCTTAAACAACATCGCCCCGATCTTCTCGGCGCCGGAAAATAGCCCCCATGCTCGACACCATCTATCTCAAAGACTACGCCCCGCCCGCCTGGCTGATTGACAAGCTTGATCTGCATGTCGCCATCCATGAGGAGTACACCGAAGTGCGCGGCATGCTCGCCTGCCGACGCAACCCGGCCGGCCCAGGGGGGGAGCTGGTGTTGGACGGCGAGGAACTGGCGTTGCAGGAACTCTCCCTTGGCGGCACGGCACTGGTGGATTCCGACTACACCCTGGACGATGACACGCTGTGCATCCGGGCTGTGCGCGGCGCGGCCCTGCCGGATCACTTCACGCTGGAGACCCGGGTCCGCATCGACCCAGACAGCAACACGCAACTTTCCGGGCTCTACCGTTCCAGGGATGGCTATTTCAGCCAATGCGAGGCCCAGGGCTTCCGCCGCATCAGCTTTTTCCCTGATCGCCCCGACATCATGGCGCGCTTCAGTTGCACCATCGAAGCGGAGCGCCAAGATTTTCCGCAATTGCTCTCCAATGGCAATCTGGTTGCCAGCGGCACTCTTGGCAATACGCGCCACTGGGCTCGCTGGGAAGACCCCTACGCCAAGCCCTGCTATCTTTTCGCCCTGGTTGCCGCCAAGCTGGACATGCTGGAAGACAGCTTCGTTACGCGCTCCGGCCGCGTGGTGCGGCTGGCGGTGTACGTGGAGCCGGGGAAGCTGGACCAGTGCGGCCACGCCATGTCCGCCCTGAAGAAAAGCATGTCCTGGGACGAGCAGCGCTTTGGCCTGGAGATGGATCTGGACCATTACATGATCGTCGCGGTCGGCGATTTCAACATGGGCGCGATGGAGAACAAGGGCCTCAACATCTTCAACACCAAGTATGTGCTGGCGCGCCCGGACACCGCCACCGACAGCGACTACCAGAACATCGACCGGGTCATTGCGCACGAATACTTTCACAACTGGACCGGCAACCGTGTCACTTGCCGCGACTGGTTCCAGCTCTCCCTGAAGGAGGGCCTCACGGTTTTTCGCGACCAGGAGTTCAGCGCCGACACCCATTCGTCCGCGGTCACCCGCATCCAGTCGGTGCGCCAGTTGCGCATCGCCCAGTTCCCCGAGGATGCCGGCCCCATGGCCCATCCGATCCGCCCGGTGTCCTACGCCGAGATCAATAATTTCTACACTGCCACCGTCTATGAAAAAGGCGCCGAGGTGGTGCGCATGATCCACACCCTGATCGGCCGCGACGCATTTCGCCATGGCATGGATCTCTATTTCCAGCGCCATGACGGCCAGGCCGTGACCTGCGAGGACTTCGTCGCAGCCATGCAGGATGCTTCAGGCTTGGATCTCAGCCAGTTCCGCCGTTGGTATTCCCGTGCCGGCACGCCGCATCTGAAGGCGGAGGGCTGCTACGACGCCGCGGTGCAGCGCTACACCCTGACCCTCAGCCAAAGCCTGGCCCCCACCGCCTACGAGCAACGCTTGCAGGATGCCGGCCTGGCCATCGAGGAAGGGCCACTGCATATTCCGGTTGCGCTCGGCCTGGTGCTGCCGGACGGCAGCGACGCGCTGGAGCGGGAATATCCCGCCGGCACCTGCGTGCTCTCGCTGACGGAGAGCACCCAGCGCTTCGTTTTCGACCACATCCCCGCGGAACCCGTCGCCTCGGTACTGCGCGGTTTCTCGGCGCCGGTGCACCTGGACTTTCCACAGAGCGATGCCGAACTGGCGCATCTGATGGCCTACGACAGCGACGCCTGCAACCGTTGGGAGGCCGGTCAACGTCTGGCCAGCCGCGTGCTGCTCGCTGGCGTCGCTGCAGGGGGCCAGGACACGGCATGGATTCCCGAATCCTTTGTTGCAGCCGTGGACCGTGTATTGGATGACGGAATGCGGCATGACGCGGCGCTGGCCGCAGAAGCCCTGATTCTTCCCGCCGAACAGGTGCTGGCGGAGGAAATGGCCGGTCGCGGGCAGATCATCGACCCGGAAGCGATCCACCGCTCCCGCCTCACCCTGCGCCACCATCTCGCGGCACGGTTGCGGGACAAGTTCGAGGCAGCATGGCAGGCGCTGGCGCCCAGCAGCCCCTATGCCCCCGACGGCCTCCAGGTCGGCCGCCGTGCCCTGCGCAATCTGGCCTTGGGCTATCTCGCCGAAAGCGATGAGGCCTACCTCAAGGGGCACGTGATGCCGCGACTGATGGCCCAGTGCAACGCCGACAACATGACCGACGTGATCGCCGCCCTGGGCACCCTCGCCAACCTCGACGTGGCCGAGCGCACCACGGCCCTGGCCGACTTCTACACCCGCTGGCAGGACGAAGCGCTGGTGGTCGACAAGTGGTTACAGGTGCAGGCCACTTCGCGTCTGCCCGGCACCGCGATGCGTGTGCGCGCGCTGATGGGACATGGCGCCTTCGACATCAAGAACCCCAACAAGGTCTATGCGCTGGTCCGTGCCTTCTGCGCCGCCAATCCTCGCCACTTCCATGGGGCCGACGGTGAAGGCTACCGGCTGGCGGCCGATGTGATCCTCCAATTGCAGGCCATGAATCCCCAGGTCGCCGCACGCATCGCACGAGCCTTCGACCGCTGGCGCCAGTTCGACAGCGAACGCCAGAGCCATGCGCGCACCCAACTGGAGCGCATCCAGGGCTCCACCAATCTGGCCCGTGACGTCGCCGAGGTGGTCGGCAATGCGCTCGGTAAAGGAAACGCTGAACAAGTCCCCAACCGTTCGGGCTGAGCCTGTCGAAGCCCAGTGTTGGCGCGGCTTGCACTTCGACAAGCCTGTCCTGAGCGAAGACGAAGGGCTCAGTGCGAACGGACTTGTTCAGTATTTTCTAAATAGTACTGGGGAGCCTGTTTTCTCTGGCTCTCAGGGAAACGCTGATTTCGTGATTCAGTAGCCGCGTTCCGCTTCGCGGCGAGCCAGGCCGAGCCTTGCCGAACGCTCGATCTTTTCCAGGAAGTTGGGAAAGTCCAGTCCGTACTTGGCACGCAATTCCCTGGCAAAAGCCCGCAGCCGGCGCCAGTTGGGCTCGAACATGGGATCCCTGAAGGCCAGCAGCACATGGTTGTCGTCCTCCCTCACCGGGAACACGATGACCTGATCGTCAAAGACCTGCATGGCCTCCCCGATGAGCCCCGCGTAGGTCTTTTCGTCCCCCGCCAGATTCACCACCAATATGCCGCCGCCCGCCAGCTTGGCGTGAGCCTGCTCGAAGAATTCCCGATTGGCGAGACTGGGGGCAAAGCCGTTTCTGTCGAAGGCATCCACCAGCAACGCATCGATTCCCTTTTCCGTCCTCGCCAGATATTCCGCGCCATCGGCCTCCAGCACCTGGAGCATCGGACTGTCAGGCGGAACCAGAAATGCCTCCCGCAAGGCGATCACGTCGGGATTGTTTTCCAGCACCGTCAGTTGCGTGGCTGGCAACCGACAGTGGCAGAACTTGACCAGGGAGCCACCACCGAGGCCGATCAACAGAAGACGCCTTGGCCTGGAGCGGAACAGCAGGAAGGACATCATTTTCTGGGTGTAGCGCAGTTCCAGGTCGTTGGGCGCGGCCAGGCTCATGGCGCTCTGGATCAGCCGCCCGTCGAAATGCAGATAACGGCGCTCGCCATCATCGATGACAAAAGGCTTGGAATAAGTCTCGTCCAGCAACTGCGCCCGCAACTCTCCTTCGTTGGCCCAGGGCGGCTCCAGCATCAGCACCTGCCCCCCGTGGGAATCGAAGGGGCTGGGTATTTCAATCCAGGGAGTAGCAGAGGACATCGAGCGCGTGGGGGAAGGGACGACAGGAATCGGGCAACCGCGGATTTTACAGGGCGGCGGCAATCCCTATCCACCACTATCGGCGGAGGCAGGCATGAGGACGGGGCGGCGGACAGCCGCCCCGGGCCGATGACTCAGGCGGCCTCTTTGAGCTGCTCCAGGATGGCCGGATTTTCCAGGGTGGACACGTCCTGGGTGATGTCCTCGCCCTTGGCCAGGGAACGCAGCAGGCGCCGCATGATCTTGCCGGAGCGGGTCTTGGGCAGGTTCTCGCCGAAGCGGATGTCACGGGGCTTGGCGATGGGACCGATTTCCTTGGCGACCCAGTTGCGCAATTCCTCGGCTATCCGCTTGGCATCATCACCATAGGGGCGGGCCTGCTTCAGCACCACGAAGGCGCAGATAGCCTCGCCCGTCACGTCGTCGGGACGACCCACCACGGCGGCCTCGGCCACGATGGAATTGGCCACCAGGGCCGATTCCACTTCCATGGTGCCCAGGCGATGGCCGGACACGTTCAGCACATCGTCGATGCGGCCCATGATGGTGAAGTAGCCGGTCTTGGCATCGCGCACCGCGCCGTCGCCAGCCAGGTAGAGCCGGCCGCCCAGGTCTTCCGGATAGTAGGACTTCTTGAAGCGCTCTGGATCGCCCCAGATGGTGCGGATCATGGAAGGCCAGGGTTTTTTCACCACCAGGAAGCCGCCCTTGCCCCACTCCACGTCATGGCCGGCCTCGTCCACGATGGCCGCCATGATGCCGGGGAACGGCAGGGTGCAGGAGCCCGGCACCAGGGGGGTCACGCCGGGCAGCGGGGTGATCATGTGGCCGCCGGTTTCGGTCTGCCAGAAGGTATCCACGATGGGACAGCGGGCGCCACCGACATTCTGGTAGTACCACATCCAGGCCTCGGGGTTGATGGGTTCCCCCACGGAACCCAGGATGCGCAGGGAGGACAGGTCGTAGTTGCGCGGATGGGTGGCGGGAGTGACCTCGCCGGCCTTGATCAGGGAACGAATGGCCGTGGGCGCGGTGTAGAAGATATTGACCTTGTGGTCCTGGATCATTTTCCAGAAGCGCCCGGCGTCCGGGTAGGTGGGCACGCCCTCGAAGACGATCTCCGTGGCGCCGCAGGCCAGGGGGCCATAGGTGATGTAGGTGTGGCCGGTGACCCAGCCGATGTCGGCGGTGCACCAGAACACGTCATCGGGCTTCACATCGAAGGTCCACAGGGTGGTCAGCTTGGCATGGAGCAGATAGCCGGCGGAGCTGTGTTGCACACCCTTGGGCTTGCCGGTGGAACCGGAGGTGTAGAGCAGGAACAGGGGATGCTCGGCCTCAACCCATTCCGGTTCGCAGACGTCGGACTGGGCCGCTTCCAGTTCATGCCACCACAGATCCCGCCCGGCTTCCATGGCGCAGGCGCCGCCGGTGCGCTTGTAGACGATCACGCTCTTTGCCGGACAGCCGCCAGGAGCGGCGGCGGCCAGGGCGATACCTTCATCGACGGCGGGCTTGAGGGGGATGGCCTTGCCGCCCCGGCATTGCTCGTCGGCGGTGATCACCGCCACGGCGCCGGCGTCGAGGATGCGCTCCTCCAGGGACTTGGCGGAGAAACCGCCGAACACCACCGAATGGATGGCGCCGATGCGGGCGCAGGCCTGCATGGCGACAACGCCTTCGACGGACATGGGCAGGTAGATGATGACCCGGTCGCCCTTTCTGATGCCCTGGGCTTTCAGGGCGTTGGCAAAGCGGCAAGTGCGGGCCAGGAGTTCCTTGTAGGTGACCCGGCTCACCTGTCCGTTGTCAGCTTCGAAGATGATGGCAACCTTGTCGCCCAGACCGGCCTGTACGTTCAGGTCCAGGCAGTTGTAGGAGACGTTGAGCTTGCCGTCGGCGAACCACTTGTAGAAGGGCGCTTCGGACTCATCGAGGGTCTGGCTGAAGGGTTGCTGCCAAACCAGGTGTTCCCGGGCCAGTCGCGCCCAGTAAGCCTCGTAGTTTCCTTCAGCTTCCTGGCACAGGGACTGATAAGCCTCCATGCCCGAGATGGCGGCCTTGGCCCGCACGGCCTCCGACGGGGGAAATACGCGGTTTTCCTGAAGTACCGATTCGATACGGTTGCTCATTGCTCGCTCCTCTTGTCTCTCTTGGTATCCCGAAGGACAGCCGATTCTAGAATCTACAACTCCGCATTTATTGCTGTTACATCCCCCTGGTGGCGAGGGTTCTTGCTTATTTCATGCGGATTTAATCGAATCACGCTTACGCCGGACTTACGCTGCTGCCGGTGAAAGGCGAATGCTAAAATCCACGCCTCTGAATTCAGGACCAACCCATGCAAAAGACCGTCAGGACAATGGAAGCTTTCATTTTCTGGAGCCGCTGGCTCCAGGCCCCCCTTTATATCGGCCTGATCGCCGCCCAGGGTGTTTATGTATACCAGTTCATGCACGAATTGGCACACCTGATCTCCAAGACCGGCAGCCTGAGCGAAAACGAAGTCATGCTGATCGTGCTGGGCCTGATCGACGTGGTGATGATTGCCAATCTGCTGATCATGGTCATTATTGGCGGCTATGAAACCTTCGTCTCCCGCCTGGATCTGGAAGGCCATCCGGACCAGCCCGAATGGCTCTCCCACGTCAATGCGGGCGTGCTCAAGGTCAAGCTGGCGGTGGCCCTGATCAGCATTTCCTCAATCCACCTGTTGCGCACCTTCATCAATGCGGCACAGACCGAGGACAGAGTAGTGATCGCCCAGATCGCGATCCATGCCTCTTTCCTGATCTCTGCCATCGCCATTGCCTACACCGACAAGCTGATGATGCAGACCATGCAGGCCGGCAAGCAACACCATTAACCCGCACCTTCTCGCCAACTCCCACCCCCGAGACATCATGACCGCCATCAAACAGGAAGACCTGATCCAGTCCGTCGCCGACGCCTTCCAGTACATCAGCTATTACCATCCCCTCGACTACATCAAGGCCCTGGGCGAGGCCTACGAGCGGGAAGAGTCTCCCGCCGCCAAGGACGCCATCGCCCAGATCCTGACCAACAGCCGCATGAGCGCGGAAGGCCACCGCCCCATCTGCCAGGATACAGGCATCGGCATGGTGTTCATCAAGGTGGGCATGCAGGTCACCTGGCCCGACGCCACCATGAGCATCCAGCAGATGATCGATGAAGGCGTGCGTCGCGCCTATGGCGACAAGGAGAATCCCCTGCGCGCCTCGGTACTGGCCGACCCGGCCGGCAGTCGCAAGAACACCAAGGACAACACCCCCGCTGTGGTGCATTTCGAGATCGTCCCCGGCCATCACGTGGAAGTGATCTGCGCCGCGAAGGGCGGCGGCTCCGAGGCCAAGGCCAAGTTCGCCATGCTCAATCCCTCCGACGATCTGGTGGAGTGGATTCTGAAAACCGTGCCCACCATGGGCGCCGGCTGGTGCCCTCCCGGCATTCTCGGGGTCGGCATCGGCGGCACGCCGGAAAAGGCCATGCTGCTGGCCAAGGAGTCGATCATGGCGCCGGTGGACATCCATGAGCTGAAGGCACGTGGCGCCAAGACCCGGGCCGAGGAGCTGCGCCTGGAACTGTACGAGAAGGTCAATGCCCTCGGTATCGGCGCCCAGGGCCTGGGCGGCCTGACCACGGTGCTGGACGTGAAGGTGCTGGACTACCCCTGCCACGCCGCCAACCTGCCGGTGGCCCTGGTGCCCAACTGCGCCGCCACCCGCCACTGCCACTTCCATCTGGACGGCTCCGGCCCCGCCAAGCTGGAGCCGCCCAAACTCAGCGACTGGCCGGCCGTGACCTGGACGCCGGACACCCAGTCCGCCACCAGCGTGAACCTGGACACCCTGACCAAGGAACAGGTCGCTTCCTGGAAGCCCGGCCAGAAGCTGCTGCTCAACGGCAAGATGCTCACCGGCCGCGACGCCGCCCACAAGCGCATCGCCGACATGCTGGCCGCCGGCGAGAAGCTGCCCGTGGACTTCACCAACCGCGTCATCTATTACGTGGGCCCGGTGGATCCCGTGGGCGACGAGGTGGTGGGCCCCGCCGGCCCCACCACGGCCACCCGCATGGACAAGTTCACCCGCATGATGCTGGAAAAGACCGGCCTGATTTCCATGATCGGCAAGTCCGAGCGGGGGCCTGTGGCCATCGAAGCCATCAAGGACAACAAGTCGGCCTATCTGATGGCCGTGGGGGGCGCCGCCTACCTGGTGGCCAAGGCCATCAAGAGCGCCAAGGTGGTGGGCTTCGCAGATCTGGGGATGGAGGCCATCTACGAATTCGACGTGAAGGACATGCCCGTCACCGTGGCGGTGGATTCCTCCGGCACCTCGGTGCACGAGACCGGCCCCAAGGAATGGCGCGTCAGGATCGGCAAGATCCCGGTTAGCGCCTGATAATTTCACCCACCTCACTCCGTCATTCCCGCGCAAGCGGGAATCCATAGCGGTTTTCGATCATCGCTGGATTCCCGCTTGCGCGGGAATGACATTTAAGACCAATTCCACGATGACCATCGAACGCCGAGGCACCACCGCCCGATATTCGGATCTCGTCGCCCACGCCGGCACCCTCTACCTGGTGGAGGTACCCACCTCTCTGGAGGCGGATATCGCCACCCAGACCCGGGAAGTCCTGGCCAGCATCGAGACCCAGCTCACAGCCGCCGGCAGCAACAAGTCCCGGCTCCTGCTGGTGACCATTTACCTCAGGAACATGGCCGATTACGATGCCATGAATGCGATCTGGGATGCCTGGCTGCCATCCGGCACCGCGCCGGTTCGAGCCTGTATCGAGGCCCGCCTGGTCCATCCGGGCTATGGGGTCGAAATGGTGGTCACCGCCGCCCGATGATCGGTGTTTTCGACAGCGGCCTGGGGGGGCTATCGGTGTTGGCCGCCATTGCCCGCGCCCTGCCCCGGGCCAGGCTTTGCTATCTGGCCGATACGGCCCATGTGCCCTACGGCAACAAAGCCGATGCCTTCATCCAGGGCCGGGTCCTGGCCATCGGCCGCCATCTGGTGAATCAGGGCTGCCGCCTGCTGGTGGTGGCCTGCAATACCGCCACCGCTGCGGCGGTCCATGAACTGCGTCAGCAACATCCGGGCATTTCCGTCGTCGGTGTGGAGCCGGGCGTCAAGCCTGCGGCGGCGGCCAGCCGGAGCCGCCGCATCGCAGTATTGACCACGGAATCCACGGCCCATAGCGAACGCTTGGCGCGCCTGATTCGCACCCATGCCGATGGAGTGGAGGTCCATGTGGAAGCCTGTCCCGGCTGGGCCACCCGGGTGGAAACCCTGGATCTGGACGGCCCCGCCTTTGCCACCGAAATCACCGCCCGCATCATGCCCCTCCTCGCGTTGGGCGCCGATCAACTGGTACTGGGCTGCACCCACTATTCCTTCCTGGCACCGACCCTGCAAACCCTGGTGGCGGGCCGCGCCCAACTGGTGGATGTGGCCGATGCGGTGGCTCGTCAGGTGGTGCGTCTGGCCGGGGACGGCGCCCAGGAGAACGGTGCCCTGTATCTGCAAGCCACGGCCCGGCCAGAACGGCTCCAAGCCGCCCTGCCCCGCCTGGGCCTGGGCTGGCTGGCGGACAAGGCCCGGGAACCGGCCCGGCTGATAACTGTCACCGGCTAGCGCCTTCCCTGGCTGATGCCGAGTTCCGCCGTGGTCAGGGCGCCCAGCAGGATCACGCTCCAGGACAGATGGAGCCAAAGCAGGAACACCGGCACGGCGGCAAAGGCGCCATAGACCAGCCGGTAGCCAGCAAAACTGCTGATGTAGGTGGCGAACAGCCATTGCAGGGCGGCAAAACCCGACGCAGCCAGCACCCCGCCCAGCAGCGCGTGCTCACGGGAAACAACGCGATTGGGTACCTGCCAGTAAAGCAGCGCAAAGGCGAAAGCGACAAAACAGAAGGACAGCCCCCGCAGCACACCGGCCGTGGCGGCCTGCCACTCCGACACCAGGCCCAGGGAAACACTGGCCAGGTAAGTGGTGGCGACGATGCTGCCGCCGAAGACGATAGGCCCCAGCAGCAAGGCCAGCCCATGCATCAGCAGGCGGCGCCAGACAGGGCGACTCTCCTTCACCGCCCAGATGTTGTTGAAGGCATGCTCGATGGTGAGCATTTGCAGAATGGCCGTCAGTCCCAGGCCGGACACCCCCACCCAGGTCATGCGCTGGGCCTTGACGGCGAACTGGCCCATGTACTTGGCGATGATGCCTCCGGCCTTTTCCGGCAGCAGATTGGCCAGCAGGAATTTCTGCATGGCCAGGGCCAGGCTGTCGGCCAGGGGCAGGCGGGAAAGAATGGCCGCCGCCACGGCCACCATGGGCACCAGGCCCAACAGGGTGGCAAAGGACAGGGCGGCGGCGGTCTGGGTGCAGCGTTCGGCGCGGAAGCGCCGCAAGACGCGGAATGGCAACATCAGCAGCCTCATATAATGCGTGCCCTCACAGAGGTTCCAAGATGAATCGACCCCACTTGCTCAATCGGCTGGCCGGCATCAGCCTGATGCTGCTGATCCTCCATGGCCTGGCCTGGGAACTCTGGCTTGCGCCCCTGCGTCCGGGCGGCAGCCTCCTGGCCCTCAAGGTCCTGCCCCTGCTGCTGCCCCTGGCCGGCATCCTGCGGGGCCGGCGCTACACCCACCAGTGGGCTTCGATGCTGATCCTGGCCTATTTCACCGAGGGCGTGGTGCGGGCCACCAGCGACCCGGGCGCAGAGACCCGGGCGATGGCGGCCGTGGAAGTCGCCCTCACCCTGGCCTTTTTCTTCAGCGCGATCTTCTACGCCCGCTTCGGCAGCGAAATCAAACGTCTCCCTGGGGACTGAGCCGCTGGGGCTCGGAACTGAGCTTGTTCATGGCGTTGATGTAGGCCCGCACCGAAGCCACCACGATGTCCGTATCCGCCCCCTGGCCATTGACGATGCGGCCGGCCTTGGATAGGCGCACCGTTACCTCGCCCTGAGCATCGGTGCCGGTGGTGATGGCATTCACCGAATACAACAGCAGATCGGCACCGCTGCGCACGATGCTCTCGATGGCCTTGAAGGCCGCGTCCACCGGGCCGCTGCCAGTGGCTTCGGCGTGGTGCTCGGCATTCCCCACGGACAGGGTGACGGAGGCCTGGGGCGTCTCCCCGGTCTCGGAGTGAAAGCGGGAGGACACCAACCGGTAATGCTCGTGTTCCGGCGTCGTCACATCCTCGGACATCAGGGCGTGAATGTCCTCGTCGAAAATCTCATGCTTCTTGTCGGCCAGTTCCTTGAAGCGGGCGAAGGCGGCGTTCAGCACCTGCTCGGAATCCACCTCCATGCCCAGTTCCTTGAGGCGGGCCTTGAAGGCGGTGCGGCCGGAGTGCTTGCCCAACACCAGCTTGTTGGCATTCCAGCCCACGTCTTCAGCCCGCATGATCTCGTAGGTTTCCCGGTGCTTGAGCACGCCATCCTGATGGATGCCGGATTCGTGGGCGAAGGCATTGGCACCGACGATGGCCTTGTTGGGCTGCACCGGGAAGCCGGTGATGCCGGAGACCATCTTGGAGGCGGCGACGATCTGGGTGGTGTCGATGCGGGTGTCGCAGGGGAAGATGTCCTGGCGGGTGCGCACCGCCATCACCACCTCCTCCAGGGCGGCATTGCCGGCCCGCTCGCCCAGGCCGTTGATGGTGCATTCCACCTGGCGGGCACCGGCCATCACGGCAGCCAGGGAATTGGCCACGGCGAGACCGAGATCGTTATGGCAATGGACCGACCAGACCACCTTGTCGGCATTGGGGATGCGCTCCCGCAACAGGCGGATGCGCTCGGCGAACTGCTCCGGCACGTTGTAGCCCACGGTATCGGGAATGTTGATGGTGCCGGCGCCTTCCTTGATCACCGCCTCGATGATCCGACAGAGAAAGTCCAGTTCGGAACGGCCGGCGTCCTCGCAGGAAAACTCCACGTTGTCGATGCCGTTGCGGGCAAAGCGCACCGCGTTGCGGGCAGCGGCGATGACCTCGTCGGGCGTCATGCGCAGCTTCTTTTCCATGTGGATGGGGCTGGTGGCGATGAAGGTGTGGATGCGGCCGGACTGGGCCGGCTTGATCGCTTCCAGAGCCCGTGCGATGTCCTTCTCCGAGGCCCGGCACAGGCCGGCCACAGTAGATTCGCGGATGGCCTCGGCCACGGCGCGGACGGCCTCGAAATCACCATTGGAAGCGGCCGGGAAACCGGCCTCGATCACATCGACGCGCATTTTCTCCAGTTGCCGGGCGATGCGCACTTTTTCTTCCCGGGTCATTGAAGCGCCAGGGCTCTGCTCGCCGTCGCGCAAGGTGGTGTCAAATACGATCAAGTGTTCTTGGGCCATGATGATCTCCAGTCGGAATACGGGTCAACGGCGCCGGGCGCCAGGGTCGCCAGGCGGGGTACAAATCGGATTGTGGGGGGGATGGGCTAGCGCGCGGGGCGCAGCAGCGGCAGTAGCTTGGCGCGCAGGGGCTGCGGCACCAGCAGACGGCCGGCAAGGGCAAGAAACAGGGCGGCAAAGAGGATTTGCGCAAACATGGTGGTGACTATAAACGCTTTTAATCGGGGCGCGCAAGATTTTTGCGCCCGGAAAACCAGCGCAGGATGGCCAGCACATATCCCGAGAGGGCGTAGCAGAGGAACAGGGCGAACAGCACACCGGGCGGATAGCTGGAAACCAGCGCGAACCCCAGGGCGATGCCGGCGATGACGATGAAGGGCACGCTGCGCCGCAGATTGATGTCCTTGCCCGAGTAGTAGCGGACATTGCTGACCATGGTGACACCGGCAAAGATCGTCAGACCACAGGCGTACCAGCGGGCATCTTCGCCACTCCAGCCGTTGTCCAGCAGCACCCAGACCAGGCCGGCCACCAGGGCCGCCGCCGCGGGACTGGGCAGGCCCTGGAAATAGCGTTTATCCACCACCTCGATGTTGGTGTTGAAGCGGGCCAGGCGCAGGGCCGCCCCGGCGCAATAGATGAAGGCGGCGATCCAGCCCAGCTTGCCCATGCCCTTGAGTGCCCATTCATAGATGACCAGGGATGGAGCGGCACCGAAGGAAACCATATCGGACAGGGAATCGTACTCGGCGCCGAAGGCGCTCTGGGTCCGGGTCATCCGCGCCACCCGGCCATCCAGGCCGTCGAGCACCATGGCGATGAAGATCGCCACCGCCGCATGCTCGAAGCGCAGGTTCATGGCCTGGACGATGGCGTAGAAGCCGGCGAACAGGGCTGCGGTAGTGAACAGGTTGGGCAGCAGGTAAATGCCGCGCCGACGCAGTTCGGGGTTAACCAGTGCCTTACGGGTGCGAAATTCCGGCATGGAATGCTGACAGCGATCAGGAAAGGCGTCTATTGTAGCCGGCCCGAGCCCTCAGGGCAGGTCCGCCAGTATCGTCGAGGTGGCACGCACTTTTTCGCCTATGGTCACCCGTACCCGCACATCGGTGGGCAGGTAGAGGTCCACGCGGGAGCCGAAGCGGATAAAACCGTAGCGCTGACCCCGGGCCAGAGTGGCGCCGGCTTCCACGTAACAGAGGATACGTCGTGCGATCAGACCCGCCACCTGAACGCAGGTGATATCCAGTCCAGTCGAGGTCCGGATGTGCAGAGCATTGCGCTCGTTCTCGACGGAGGCCTTGTCCAGGGCGGCATTGACGAAGGCGCCCGGGTGATACCAGCGCTGCACCACCACGCCATCCACCGGGCTGCGGTTGGAATGGACATTGAACACGTTCATGAACACGCTGACCTTGAGGCAGTCCCGCTCCAGCCATGGGTCCCGGGCCGGTTCGATGGCGACGATGCGACCATCGGCAGGGGACAGCACGCTCTTGCCGTCGCCGGGAATCTGCCGGGGCGGATCGCGGAAGAACTGAAGCACGAAAATAAAGATCAGCCACAGGGGCACTGCCAGCAGCCAGCCGTCGAACCAGGTGGCCCCCAGGGCCAGGACCAGGGCGATTGCCAGAAATGGCCAGCCTTCGCGGGCGATCAGGGGATGGGGATAGGAATGACTCTGCTGTTGGCTCATCGCATGTACCAGTTGGGACCCGCCGGGGGCCAAGACGACAAGGGCACAGCCTGGCTGTGCCCTGTCCGGATCGGAATGGGAACGGCGTCCGATCAGTTCTTGCTCTGGTCCACCAGCTTGTTCTTGCGGATCCAGGGCATCATTTCCCGCAGCTTGCCGCCGACCTGCTCGATGGGATGGGCGGCGTTGAGGCGGCGACGGGCCGTCATCTCCGGGTAGTTGGTGCGGCCTTCGAGGATGAACTTCTTGGCGTATTCGCCGGACTGGATGCGCTTCAGCGCGTTGCGCATGGCGTAGCGGGATTCCTCGTTGATAACCTCGGGGCCGGTCACATACTCGCCATACTCCGCATTGTTGGAGATGGAGTAGTTCATGTTGGCGATGCCGCCTTCGTACATCAGATCCACGATCAGCTTCAGTTCGTGGAGGCACTCGAAGTAGGCCATCTCGGGCGCGTAGCCGGCTTCGGTCAGGGTTTCGAAGCCCATCTTGACCAGCTCCACGGCACCGCCGCAGAGTACGGCCTGCTCGCCGAAGAGATCGGTCTCGGTCTCTTCACGGAAGTCGGTCTCGATCACGCCGCCCTTGGTACCGCCATTGGCGGCAGCGTAGGAGAGGGCGATATCCTTGGCCTTGCCGCTCTTGTCCTGATACACGGCGATCAGGGAAGGCACACCGCCGCCCTTCAGGTATTCGGAGCGCACGGTATGGCCGGGGCCCTTGGGGGCAATCATGATCACATCCACGTCGTCGCGGGGCACGACCTGGTTGTAATGAATGTTGAAGCCGTGGGCGAAGGCCAGGGCGCAGCCCTTCTTCAGGTTGGGTTCCACTTCGCTGTAATAGACGGCAGGAATGTTCTCATCCGGCAGCAGAATCATCACCACATCGGCGCCCTTGACGGCCTTGGCGATCTCCTCGACCTTGATCCCGGCCTTCTCGGCCTTGGACCATGAAGCACCGCCTTTACGCAGGCCGACGGTGACCTTGACGCCGGAATCCTTCAGGTTCTGGGCGTGAGCGTGGCCCTGGGAGCCATAGCCGACGATGGTGACCTTCTTGCCCTTGATCAGGGACAGGTCGGCGTCTTTGTCGTAATAGACTTTCATGAAAACCCCTTGATGATGAATTCGAAATTCAGATTTTGAGAATGCGGTCGCCCCGGCCAATGCCGGAAACGCCCGTGCGAACGGTTTCGAGGATCAACGACTTATCGAGAGCCTCGATGAAGGAATCAAGCTTGGCAGAATTCCCGGTGAGTTCCACCACATAGGTGGTCTCGGTGACATCGATGATGCGTCCGCGGAAGATGTCGGACATGCGCTTCATCTCCTCCCGGTCCTTGCCGGCGGCGCGCAGCTTGACCAGCATCAGCTCCCGCTCCACGTGAGGCGCCTCGGAGAGGTCCACCACCTTGACCACATCGATCAGTTTGTTCAACTGCTTGGTGATCTGCTCGATGACATCGTCCGAGCCGGAGGTAACGATGGTCATGCGGGACAGGGAGGCGTCCTCGGTGGGCGCCACGGTGAGGGTCTCGATGTTGTAACCCCGGGCCGAGAACAGGCCCGCCACCCGGGATAGGGCGCCGGATTCATTTTCGAGAAGAATGGAAATGATATGTCGCATGATTCGGTTCGCCCTACAGGTCCTCGGCCAGGATCATTTCCGACAGGCCCTTGCCGGCCGCCACCATCGGGAACACGTTGGCAGTTTGATCGGTGATGAAGTCCATGAAGACCAGATCGTTTTTGTGCTTGATGAAAGCCTCACGCAGGGCCGGCTCCACGTCCGCCGGCTTGTCGATGCGCATGCCCACGTGGCCATAGGCCTCGGCGACCTTGACGAAATCCGGCAGTGAATCCAGATAGGACTCGGCGTAGCGGTTACCGTGAAACATCTCCTGCCACTGGCGCACCATGCCCAGGTAGCGGTTGTTGAGGTTGACGATCTTGATGGGCAGGCGGAACTGCTTGCAGGTGGAGAGTTCCTGAATACACATCTGGATCGACGCCTCGCCAGTGACACAGGCCACCGTCGCATCGGGATTGGCGAAATGCACTCCCATGGCGTAGGGCAGGCCCACACCCATGGTGCCCAAGCCCCCGGAATTGATCCAGCGCCGGGGCTTGTCGAACTTGTAGAACTGGGCGGCGAACATCTGATGCTGGCCCACATCCGAGGTAACGAAGGCATCGCCGCCAGTAACTTCGTAAAGTTTCTGCACCACGAACTGGGGCATGATCACATCATCCCCCTGAGTAAACTTGAGGCAGTCTCGGCCGCGCCATTCCTCGATCTGTTTCCACCACTCGGCCAGGAACTTGGCGTTGGGCTTGCCGGCACCGGCGGCAAGCAAGGCGATGAGTTCCTCCAGCACATCGGGCACGTTGCCAACGATGGGCACATCCACCTTCACCCGCTTGGAAATGGAGGATGGGTCGATATCTACATGAATGATCTTGCGCGACACCTCACCAAAATGGCTGGGGTTGCCGATCACTCGGTCGTCGAAACGGGCGCCCACCGCCAGCAGCACATCGCAATGCTGCATGGCCATGTTGGCCTCGTAGGTGCCATGCATGCCCAGCATGCCCAGATGCTGGCGATCGGTGGCCGGGTAGCCACCCAGGCCCATCAGGGTCTGGGTAATGGGGAAATTCAGCATACGGGCCAGCTTGATCAGCTTGTCGGCGGCATCGGAGAGAATCACCCCGCCCCCTGTGTAGATCATCGGACGCTTGGCTTCCAACAGCAGCTGCACAGCTTTCTTGATCTGACCGGTATGCCCCTTGAAGACCGGATTGTAGGAACGGATCTCTACGGACTTGGGATAATGGAACTCGCACTTCTGGGCCGTGACATCCTTGGGGATGTCCACCAGCACAGGGCCGGGACGCCCGGTCTTGGCCAGGAAAAATGCCTTCTTGATGGTCGCTGCCAGTTCCCGGACATCCTTGACCAGAAAGTTGTGCTTCACGCAGGGACGGGTGATGCCCACGGTGTCGCATTCCTGGAAGGCATCCTGACCGATGTAGGCTGTGGGTACCTGGCCGGTGATGACTACCAGGGGCACCGAATCCATGTGGGCCGTGGCAATACCGGTCACAGCATTGGTCACGCCAGGGCCGGAAGTCACCAGGGCGACGCCAATCTTGTCGGAAGACCGGGAATAGGCATCGGCGGCATGAACCGCCGCCTGCTCATGACGAACCAGGATATGCTTCACCTTGTCCTGCTTGAACAGTTCGTCGTAAATGAACAACACCGAGCCGCCAGGATAGCCGAACAGATGCTCGACCTTTTCTTCCTGGAGGCACCTGATTACAATCTCAGCCCCTGTCAGTTCCATTTTCTCGCTCATTCTTGCCAATCCGGCAAAACTCGCCGGAAAACCCGTAACCATAACGAGTCACCTGCATCAGGTCAAGAATTTTTGACCCCTGACAATGCTAAGGTTTTATTAGAGGCCCAGCCTGGCTACCCGAATCGAATTATCAGAGTTTCTCACCGATGTGGAGCGGCGGGCATTCAAGCAGGCGATGTTCGCCGTGCGGGATCAGGACACGGCGCTGGACTTGGTGCAGGAGGCAATGATGAAACTGGCGGAAAAATATGGGGGGAAACCACCACAAGAGTTCCCCATGCTGTTCCAGCGCATTCTGCAGAACTGCATTCGGGACTATTACCGCAGACAGAAGGTCCGGTCCCTCTGGACCACGATGCTTTCCTCTTTCGGCGGAGGAGACGATGAAGATGATAGAGACCCACTGGAAACCTTGAGGATTCCTGACGAGTCGAATCCGATCAAGTCTCCCCACGAGATCCTGGAACGCTCGCAAGTACTTGCTGTTATCGAAAATGAGATAAAAAGATTACCTCCGCGTCAACGTGAAGCATTTCTCATGCGTTACTGGGAAGAGATGGACATTGCAGAAACGGCCGCCGCAATGGGGTGTTCTGAGGGCAGCGTAAAGACACATTGCTTTCGCGCTACCCAGACCCTCGCCGCCGCCCTGAAAGCAAAGGGAATCAGACTATGAACGATGAATTGAAACTGGGCTTGCATATCCGGCAGGTGCTGGACCAGGGCTGTCTCCAGTTGGACAGTCAGCTTGTTGCCCGCCTCCGGGAAGCCCGGACGGCCGCATTGGCACGCCAGCAACTGGCCGCCGAGGGTCGTCTCAGCCTGGCCGGTAGCCTCCAGATCGGAATGGAAAAAGCGCTCCCCCATTTGCGTACTGTCGCCGCGCTGGGTGCCCTGATGATGGGCATGGTGGGAAGCTATTACTGGAACTCATTCGAGGACGCCGAGGCCAACGAGGAAATCGATTCCGCACTGCTGGCCGCCGATCTCCCCGTTGACGCCTACACCGACCAAGGTTTTCACGCGTGGTTAAATCACTCCTCGCAGGACTAGCTTTCTGCCTGGTGTCTGTCACCTACGCTGCCGTCCCGTCCCTCACCCCACCGGCCTGGAAGGAACTGACGCCCCAGCAGCGGCAGATTCTTCAGCCCCTGGCCGAGGACTGGGATGGGATGGCCTCGTTCCGGCGCAAGAAATGGATGGGGATTGCCAAGCGCTATTCCCAACTCACCCCGGAAGAGCAGCAGCGCATGCAGCGCCGCATGAAGACCTGGGCCAGACTTCCCTCCGAGGAACGGCGCATTGCCCGCGAGAAGTTCAAGAAGCTGCAAAAAGTCACCCAGGAAAAACGTGAATCCATAAAACTGCGCTGGGAACAGTACATGGAACTGCCTGACGAGGAAAAGCAGCGCCTGAAACAACAAGCCCTGCGCAGACCACTGGGCCGCAGCCTGATGGGGCATTCCCTCAGCCCCATGTTCGTTCGCCCCGACATTCCAAAGGATGCGGTTTCATCCCCACCACCGTTGCCCCTGCCCGCCCCGCCCAAAGCCCGCAAACCGAAAGCCGGCGCCAAGGCACCCGCACGGAATGACGTCCCTCTTGCACCGCCTTCCCCGACCATGCCCTGACCTGGACAGAATGTGATCGCTCCCCTTCCCGGCATCCGCCGCCGGCTTGCCAGCCTGACCTATGAAGGCCTATTGATTCTTGGAGTCCTTTCGGCTGCCTTCATGGTGCCCCAGCTGGCCATTACCGCCATCCTCGGCAAGGCGCTCCCCGGCTGGGCGTTGCTTGCCCATGTATTCGTCGTACTAGGCGTTTACTTTTTCTGGTATTGGCGGCATGGTGGCCAGACCCTGGCCATGCAGACCTGGAAGCTGCAACTGCGTGCCCAGAACGGTTCCTTTCCAACCCGGAGCCAACTGATGCTGCGCTACCTGCTGGCCTGGCCCAGCCTGCTGTTTTATGGTGCCGGCCTGATCTGGGCGCTGTTCGACCGGGATCGGCAGTTTCTTCATGACCGGCTGGCCGGCACCCGCATCGAATTCAAGCACTGAACGCCTAGCGCCGCTCCACCCACCACAGCATTCCCGAAGCGCCCAGCAGGAACAGAGCACTGGGCGTTATCGCCGCCCAGAAGGGAACCCAGCCATTGATCACACCCAGGCTGGAAAACAGGCCATTGAGCATATGAAAGCCGATGCCCAGCATCACGCCGGTGAATACCTTGAGGCTGATGGCCCCCAGGCGGCTGTGCAGATAGGCGAAGGGCACAGCCAGTGCCATCATGACCAGGGCCGTCAAGGGATAGGTCAGCTTCTTCCATAAGGCGATCTCATAACGATCCGTCTTCTGCTGGTTATCCAGGAGATGCCGGATGTACTGATAGAGATTCGGCAGGGACATCTTTTCCGGCACAACCAGCAACACCGAAAGAATATCCGGGGTCAGCGCCGACTGCCAGACGATCTCGGGAAAACGCTGGACGCTGGCCCGTTCGCCCGTGAAGGACGTCTGCGTCACATCGCGCAGACGCCAGTGCCCCGGACCGTCGTACTCACCGCCTCCTGCATCACTGATGGCCCGCAATCGAAAACGGTCGTCGAATTCATAGATGCGGATGTCCCTCAGGGTGGCATCGGGCTGCATATCCCGCACATTGATGAAGGATCGCTCATCCTTCACCCATAGCCCGGAGCGGAATTCCTGGGCCACCATGCTGCCGGTTGCCTTCAGGCGCAATTGCTGGGCGGCTTTTTCGGCGGGAGGGGCGATCACCTCGCCAAAGAGGAAGGTCAGCAGCACGAAGACCGACCCCAGCTTGACCAGGGAACGCAGCAGCCCCCCCGTGGAAAGCCCCGAGGCGCGCAATACCGTGATTTCCGAGTGTCGGGCCAGCAGGGTCAGCGCGTAGAGGGTGCCGATCAGCACCGCAATGGGAAACAGCTCATAGACCCGCCCCGGCAGGGTGAGCAGCACATAGCTGGCCGCATGATGCAATTGATAGCCGCCCTTGCCCAGTTGCTGAATCTCGCCGATGAAGTCAAAAAAGGCGAACAGCATCAGGAAGGCCACCAGAACCAGAGTAGTGGCACCGTAGATCTCCCGTGCCAGGTAACGCTCGAATATTTTCAGCGCCATAACCGTCCCCAGGAGAACACCGACAGGCGGCGCCAGAACAGCAGCAGCAGTACCACCAGCATCACCACATGGACCGCCCAGATGCCGATCTCGAAGGGCATCCGCCCCTGGCGTACCCAGGCCTGGCTGACGCTGATCAGATTGCTGTAGATCATGAAGGCCAGAATGGCGAAGATCAGGTTGTTGGCGCGGCCGGCGCGGGGGTTCACAAAAGCCAGGGGGATCGCCAGCAGAGAGAGATTGATGGCCGCCAGGGGGATGCCGATGCGCCAGACGATCTCTCCCAGATTGGTCGGCGTCGGGTTGCGCATCAACTCCCACATGGGCCGATTACCGGGGGTTTCCTCGATACCACGAGCCTCCTTGGTTTCCACCCGAACGGCATAACGCTCGAACTCCATGACGCGGAATTCCGAGGTACCGGGCGTGCCCTCATAGCGCCGACCGTGGTCCATGACCAGAAAGCGATCGCCATTGGGCTGGGCCTCGGTATGCCCTTCCGCCGCCGCCATCACCCCCAGCCGCCCGTGCTGCACGGAACTGGCGAAGATATTGCGCACCCGTCCCAGGTCCTCGGCCACGCCCTCGACAAAAAAGACCCGATCCGCCGACGACGACTCGTTGAAGGCCCCCGGCGACACGCGTGACATCTCGTCGCGGCTGTCCATGCGCTGGCGGAATTCAGCGCTCTTGCTCAGCGCCCAGGGCGAAAGGAAGAGGGAGAGCGCCGCAATGGCCAGCACGATGGGCAGGGCGAAGCGCAGCACTGGTCCCACCCAGGCCACCAGGGGCAAACCCGAGGCAAACCAGACCACCATTTCCGAATCCCGGTAGGAACGGGAGATGGTCAGCAGTATCGCCACGAACAGGGTCAAGGACAGCACCACGGGCAGGTAATTCAGGGCCGAAAACCCCAGCAGCGCCACCACTGCCTCGGAGGCGAGCTTGCCTCCCGCCGCCTGCCCCAGCAGGCGAATCAACTGGGTGGTCAGGAGGATGGCGAACAGGGCCACGAACACCGTCACGGCGGTCTGGGTGAATTCGCGCAGGACAGCGCGCTGGAATATCATCGATACTTTGATTTGAGTCTAGGGATTGGGGATAATCGGCGGGGACCTGCAAGCCTGGCAAGGCTGCAATACATCCAGTCTTCCCCAACAGAGCATGAGGAGCAGCGCGTGGAATTTAGCATAAAGAGCGGTAGCCCGGAGAAACAGCGTAGTGCCTGCGTGGTGGTCGGCGTCTTCGAGCCCCGCAAGCTTTCCGCCCCCGGCGAAGTCATCGACAAGGCAGCCCAGCAGTATCTGGCCGACCTGCTGCGCCGGGGCGACATGGAAGGCAAGGCCGGCACCGCCCTCTTGCTGCACAATGTCCCGGGCACCCTGGCCGACCGGGTGCTGCTGGTAGGCCTCGGCAAGGAAAAGGAATTCCACGAAAAGGAATACCGCCAGGCCATCACCACCGCCGTACGCACCCTCAACGAGACCGGCGGCTTTGACGGCACCATCTACCTCACGGAACTGTCGGTCAAGAAACGCGACATCGGCTGGCGCGTCCGCCAGGCCGTGATCGTGGCCCTGGAGACCCTCTACCGGTTCGACCAGCTCAAGTCCAAGAAGGACGAGGTGCGGCGCCCCCTGCGCAAGCTCACCTTCAGCGTCACCCGCCGTGGCGAACTGGCCGCCGCCGAGTCCGCCATGGGCGAAGGCTATGCCATCGCCGAGGGCCAGAAGCTGATGAAGGACCTGGCCAATCTGCCCGGCAACTACTGCACCCCCACCTATCTGGCGGAGCAGGCCCAGGCCCTGGCCAAGGAACATAACCTGGCGGTGGAAGTGCTGGACCGGGCCGACATGGAGAAACTGGGCATGAACACCCTGCTCTCCGTGGCCCAGGGCTCCCACCAGCCCCCCAAGTTCATCGTGCTCAGGCATCGCGGTGCCGGCAAGGACGTCAAGCCCATCGTGCTGGTGGGCAAGGGCATCACCTTCGACACCGGCGGTATCTCCCTCAAGCCGGGGCTGGAAATGGACGAAATGAAGTACGACATGTCCGGCGCCGCCAGCGTGCTGGGCACCCTCAAGGCGGCCGCCATGATGCAGTTGCCCCTCAACATCGTCGGCCTGATTCCCACCACCGAAAACATGCCCGGCGGCGGCGCCACCAAGCCTGGCGACGTGATCACCTCCATGTCCGGCCAGACCGTGGAAATTCTCAACACCGACGCCGAGGGCCGCCTGATCCTGTGTGACGCCCTGACCTACGCCGAACGCTTCGAACCCGACTGCGTGGTGGATGTGGCCACCCTCACCGGCGCCTGCGTCGTCGCCCTGGGCAACGTAGCCACCGGCCTCACCGCCAACAACGAAAGCCTCGCACGGGAACTGCTGGATGCCGGCCAGAACGCCTACGACCGGGCCTGGCAACTGCCCCTCTGGGACGACTACCAGGAGCAGTTGAAGAGCCCCTTCGCCGACGTGGCCAACATCGGCGGACGCATGGCCGGCACCATCACCGCCGCCTGCTTCCTGGCCCGATTCGCCCAGAAATACAACTGGGCGCACCTGGACATCGCCGGCACCGCCTACCGAGGTGGCGAAAAGAAGGGCTCCACCGGACGCCCGGTGCCCCTGCTGACCCACTTCCTGATGGGCCGGGCCGCCACCGCGAAACAGCAGGCCAAGAAACCCCGGAGCAAGAAGAAGGCGTGACCCGGGTCCACTTCTACCACGGCGCGTCGGATCGGATCGCAGCCGCCGCCGACTGGCTGGACCGATCCTGGCGGTCCCGGCGGCGCATCGTGGTCTACGCGCCCCGGGCCGACCTGGCCGAGCGGCTGGATCGCCAGCTCTGGATCCATCCGGCCACCGGTTTCACTCCCCACTGCCGGGAAGGCTCGCCCCTGGCGGCGGAAACCCCCATCGTCATCGTCGCCCAGGCAGGTCCGCCCCAGGCGGACGAATGCCTGCTGAATCTCAGCGACGAAGTACCGCCAGAGTTTGCCGCCTACGGGGAACTGGTGGAAATCGTCAGCACCGACGACGCCGTGCGCCTGCCCGCCCGGGAACGCTTCCGCCGCTACCGGGAGCAGGGCTGCGAGCTGATCAACCAGGACATCGCGGCAGGCTTCGATGGAAGATAAGGATGTCCTGCATCAGGCCGATGCCCTGATCAAGCGCTGGCGGGCACCGGCCAGCGTCTCGGCGCCAGAGCCAGAACCCGCTCTGGCCGAAACGCCGGCCGAGGAACCGGTAGCTGCCGAAAGCGAGGAGGACATCCCTGTCCTGACCGAGGCCGTCAGCGAAGAGCCGCCCCTGCCCACCCTCACCGAAACCTACGATCCCCACGCTGCCCAGCGCCAGGCCCTGCGGGAAGAGCTGGACCAGTGGCTGGACCACGCCCTGCCCGACGCGGTGCTGCGGGTGCTGGACGGTCTGGCCGACCAATTGATCGGCCAACTCGGCCAGCAGGCCCGCCAGGAACTGCTGCCCCGACTGGAGGCCGCCCTCCGCAGCCAGCCACCCCCGATGATTACCGATCAGGAACCGAAGGACTGATCAGCCCTGGCTGACGACGACGATGCCATCCTCGTCGGCATAGAGCCAGTCGCCGGGCCGCACCCAGACCCCCTGGACCTGCACCGCCACGTCCCGCTGGCCCTCGTTGCGCTTTTCCGTGGGCAGGGGCATGGAGGCCAGGGCGCGGATGCCGGTGTCGCACACCGCCAGTTCCGCCACATCCCGCACGCAACCATCCACCACCACCCCGGCCCAGCCGTTCCTGGCCGCCGCCGCCCCCAGATTGCCCCCTACCAGCGCCCGGCGCAGGGAGCTACCGCCATCCACCACCAGCACCCGGCCTTCGCCAGGGGAATCTACCGCCGCCTTGACCAGGGTGTTGTCCTCGAAACACTTCACCGTACTCACCGGGCCGGCAAACTTGCGGCGCAGGCCAAAGTCCCGGAAGACCGGCGGCAATACGCGAAAATCGCCGCTACTGTCGTTCTTGCGTGCGTCACAAAGGTCGCAGGTGGCGGAATCAGGGACTGTCATGGTGAGTTCTCCTTGCAATATCGGGGCAGAGGATGATAGCGCCCACCGGTATAATTGCGCCCCTTCGCGCCACCCTGGCCGCGCCTTTCTTTCATTGATTTCACCACCCCTATCCCATGGAACTCGCCAAGAGCTTCGAACCTGCCGACATCGAGCGGCGCTGGTACCCCGAGTGGGAGTCCCGCAACTATTTCGCCGCCGGACTCGACACCACCAAGACCGACAATTTCTGCATCCTGCTGCCGCCCCCCAACGTCACGGGCACCCTGCACATGGGCCACGGCTTCAACCAGACCATCATGGACGCCCTGACCCGTTACCACCGCATGCGGGGCGACAACACCCTGTGGCAGCCGGGCACGGACCACGCCGGCATCGCCACCCAGATCGTGGTGGAGCGGCAGCTGGACGGCCAGGGCATCTCCCGCCACGAGCTGGGCCGGGAGAAGTTCCTGGAAAAGGTCTGGGAATGGAAGGAATACTCCGGCAACACCATTACCAAGCAGATGCGGCGCCTGGGCACCAGCCCGGACTGGAGCCGCGAGCGCTTCACCATGGACGCGGGCCTGTCGAAGATCGTCACCGAGACCTTCGTCCGCCTGTTCAAGGAAGGCCTGATCTACCGGGGCAAGCGCCTGGTGAACTGGGACCCGAAGCTGCTCACCGCCGTTTCCGACCTGGAAGTGGTGAGCGAGGAAGAAGACGGCTTCATGTGGGAGATCCGCTATCCCTTCGCCGAAGGCGATGGAGCCCTGGTGGTGGCCACCACCCGCCCGGAAACCCTGCTGGGCGACGTGGCCGTGGCGGTGAATCCGGAGGACGAGCGCTACACCGCCCTGATCGGCAAACACGTCAAGTTGCCCTTGTGCGACCGGGAAATCCCCATCATCGCCGACAGCTATGTGGACAAGGAATTCGGCACCGGCTGCGTCAAGATCACCCCGGCCCACGACTTCAACGACTGGCAGGTGGGCCATCGTCATCAGATGACGCCCATCAGCGTGTTCACTCTGGATGCCCGCATCAACGAACATGGCCCCGAGCAGTATCGGGGCATGGACCGCTACGAGGCCAGGAAGGCCATCGTCGCCGACCTGGAAGCCCAGGGCCTGCTGGTCTCCACCAAGCCCCACAAGCTGATGGTGCCCCGGGGCGACCGCACCGGCGTGGTGATCGAGCCCATGCTCACCGACCAGTGGTTCGTGGCCATGAGCAAGCCCGGCGAGAACGGCAAGTCCATCGCCGGCCAGGCCCTGGAAGCCGTGGCGTCGGGCGAGATCAAATTCGTGCCCGAGAACTGGGTGAATACCTACAACCAGTGGCTCAACAACATCCAGGACTGGTGCATCTCCCGCCAGCTCTGGTGGGGCCACCAGATTCCCGCCTGGTATTCCGACGACGGACGCATCTACGTCGCCCACGACGAGGCTGAAGCTTACGCCCAGTACCTTTTAGCTCAGTATCCGGAACAACAGCAAGACATATTGATCATCGCAAAGTTATGTGGGAGCTATGTAGAAGCTTGTACTAAGGAAAATATCCCTTGCCTGGCGCGGGACCCGGACGTGCTGGACACCTGGTACTCCTCCGCCCTGTGGCCCTTCTCGACCCTGGACTGGACGCCGGATTGGGACCCGAATTCGCCGGCCAAGAGCAATCCGGCCCTGGACCTCTATCTGCCCTCCACGGTGCTGGTCACCGGCTTCGACATCATCTTCTTCTGGGTGGCCCGGATGGTGATGATGACCAAGCACATCACCGGCAGGATTCCCTTCAAGCACGTTTATGTACATGGCCTGATCCGTGACGCGGAAGGCCAGAAGATGTCCAAGTCCAAGGGCAACGTGCTGGACCCCATTGACCTGATCGACGGCATCGGCCTCGATGATCTGGTGAAGAAGCGCACCACGGGCCTGATGAATCCCAGGGATGCGGAAAAGATCGAGAAGCGCACCCGCAAGGAATATCCGGACGGCATCCCCGCCTTCGGCACCGACGCCCTGCGCTTCACCTTCCTGTCCCTGGCCAGCCCAGGGCGCGACATCAAGTTCGACATGCAGCGCTGCGACGGCTATCGCAACTTCTGCAACAAGCTGTGGAACGCCACCCGCTTCGTGCTGATGAACTGCGAAGGCCAGGACTGCGGCCTGGACAACACCGGCGACAACCACTGCAACAAGGCGTATCTCGACTTCTCCCTGGCCGACCGCTGGATCGTCAGCCTGCAACAGCGCCTGGAAGACGAGATCGCCAAACATTTCGCCGACTACCGCTTCGACCTGCTGGCCCGTACCCTCTATGAATTCGTCTGGGACGAGTACTGCGACTGGTACCTGGAACTGGCCAAGGTGCAGATCCAGCAGGGCACGCCCGCCCAGCAGCGGGCCACCCGCCGCACCCTGGTGCGGGTGCTGGAAACCACCCTGCGCCTGGCCCATCCGCTGATCCCCTTCATCACCGAGGAACTCTGGCAGATCGTCGCCCCGGTGGCGGGCCGTTTCCCCGGCGCAGGGGCTTCCCTGATGACCCAGGCCTACCCCAAGGCCGATCTGGAGCGCTGCGACGGCAACGCCGAGGCCTGGGTGGCCCAGCTCAAGCAGATGGTCAATGCCTGCCGCAGCCTGCGGGGCGAAATGAACCTCTCCCCGGCCCAGAAGGTGCCCCTGGTGGCCGCCGGCGACAAGGCGGTGGTGAATGCCTACGGCCCCTACCTGGCCGCCCTGGCCCGGCTCTCGGAAGTGACGGCCAGCGGCGATGCCCTGCCCGACTCCGACGCACCGGTGCAGATGGTGGGCGACTTCCGCCTGATGCTGAAGATCGAGATCGACGTGGCGGCGGAAAAGGAGCGCCTGGCCAAGGAACTGGCCCGGGTGGAGGGCGAGATCGCCAAGGCCGAGAAGAAGCTGTCCACCCCCAGCTTCGTCGAGCGGGCCCCGGTCGCCGTGGTGGAGCAGGAGAAAGCCCGTCTGGCCGACTTCGGCGCCCTGGGAGACAAGCTGCGGGCCCAACTGGAAAAGCTGGGCAAGCGCTGACAGCAAAAAAAACCCAGCCAGGGGCCGGGTTGAAACGCGCTGGACGGCAACGCGAGAGGAAAGGCAAACGGATCAAGATCAGGGCGGGAAATGATGAATTACCCGTCCCTGTTTGATCACGCTGCGACCGCGGCGTCGATCACCGCCACCGCGGTGATCTCCACCAGGAGATCGGCACCGGCGAGGGAAGCTACGCCAATCAGGGAAAAGGCGTGGGGCGGGAAAGACTTGCCCTCGCAAGCGATCGCCAGGGCTTCAAGAAACCTGCCGGCGATCTCCGGCGTCAGGTTCTTCAGATAAACGGTGCTGCTGACGATGTTCTCGACACTTCCGCCTGCGGCTTCCACCGCGGTGCGCAGATTGCGCAGCGCCTGCACCGACTGGGCGTAGTAGTCGTTGCCGCCCACCACTTCGAAGTTCACGTCGCTGGCGGACTGGCCGGCGATATACACGGTCCGTCCGCCGGAAGCGACGACGACCTGGCTCATGGCGTCGAACTGCAGCAGGCCAGGGGGATTGATGTGCTGGATGGGCATGGCGTTTTCCTAGGGTTGTGGTTGAGTTTCCGAGTCCTGTGGGGGGCGTTCAGCCACCGTCAGAGGCGAGCACCCCTTGAATCAGCACCAAGCCTCCTCTGCCGGCTTTTGCCGCACCCCGTGCAACAGGGCGATCGGCAGCAAGGCCGCCAGCATCAGCGCGGCGCACAACAACAGGGGCAGCGTGTAGGCATGGGTGAGGTCCACCAGATAGCCGACGATCTCGGGGCCGAAGGCGGAACCGACGCCAGCGATCAGGTTGCCGATGCCGAGCAGGCTGCCGAAATTGCGCTGCCCCATGGACTCGAGCAGCATGGCCGGGGAAAGCTGGTTGGCCAGGTTGAAGGTGCTGCCCCAGACCAGAGCAAACAGCGCCACAGCCCCCAACCCTAAGGCCGGGTCATGAGCACCAAGAAGAAAGAGGATGCCGGCCGCCGCAACGACGGTGCCGGCAAGCAGGGTGCGCTCCGTCCCCCAACGGGCGCTGAGGACACCGAAGAGGAAATTGCCGGCGAGAGTCGCCGCCCCCGCTCCGGCATTGACCAGGGCGGCGTGGTCCGCCGAATAGCCGACCGAAACGAGATAGGGGATGAGGGCCATATAGACCCCGAGGCTGCTCATGGTGATCAGCATCAGCATCGCGATCCAGAGCCAGTAGCTGGGCATGCGCAGGGCCTGGACGATGCCGTGGCCCAGCGCCGGGGCCGGCCGCGCCGACTCTGTCGGGTGTGCAGGCGGCATGCGCGCCAGCCACAGCAGCAGCGGCAGGCAGATACAGAAGATCAACGCGGCCACCATCGTCATGGCCGTGCGCCAGTCGAAGGCGACGATGATGCGGGTCAGCAGCACCGGGAAGACCATGCCACCGAGGGAGACCGCAGCGAGCAGAATGCCGAAGGCCAGGCCCTGCTGCCGCGGCGGAATCCAGTGGCTGACCAGGGTGACAGCAGGAATGTAGGTCGACATGCCGATGCCGATGCCCCCCAGGGCGATGGCCGTGGTGAACAGATCCAGGTCGGAACTGCGCGCCGCATACAGATAGCCGATCACGGTCAGCAGGGCGCCGGCAGCCATCACCGGGCGCGGCGCAACCCGGTCCAGCAACCAGCCGGCCGCGGGCATGGCCAGGGTCATGGCGAAGAGGAAAACGGTAGCGACGTGGGCCGCCTCTTCGTGGCTGCAATGGAAGGCCGCGATGATCGGCAGGGTGAACACGCCGAGGGCATTGAGGGTGGTGCCGAAACTGATGCAGAGCACCAGGGCCAAGCCCAGGACCAGGCACCAGGCAGAACGGAAGCGGGCATCGGCGAAGGTATGTTTCATTGCGGTCATCGAGTCGTGGCGTGGCCGGAACTCCCAGCCCGGACAATCGCAGCCATGCTAGCCAGCGCCAGGCCAGCCCTCCAGTACCAGTTGGTACCGACAGCGACCGGGATGGCAACAACACGGGACAGTAGCCACGAGCCGACCCTGCACTCAATTCACAAAATCACCAATAGTTGCATTAACTAAGGTAAATTGACTTAAAACCTATTTTTGACACAAGCTCTGTCACCACAATGGACACGCCCCAGTCAGCATCCTCTACCCGCTCGATGAACAAGGAACAGCCGCCCACCGTCGCCCCGCCCCGGGGCTCGGTGCGCACCGGTGGCCGTAGCGAGCGTATCCGCCAGCAGGTCGCCGAGGCGGTGCTGAGCCTGATGCGGGCAGGCAACTTCCATTTCGATATCAAGGACATCGTTGAACTCACCGGTGTCCACAAGACCACCATCTACCGCCGCTGGCCTACACGGCAGGCCCTCATCAACGAGGCCTTCCGCGAACACAACTCGCGGATCCAGGTGGCGGACACGGGACACTGGCACAGCGACCTGTTCTGCCTGGGACTGGTGCTACGCAACTTCTTCAACGATCCAACGGAAGTGGCCCTCAACGGGGCCCTGGCCATCGCCACCGACGCCGATCTGCCACGCAGCGCACGGGAATCCTGGCTACCGATCCAGGAGCAGATGAAACAGGTAATGACACGGGCCAAGTCACGAGGCGAGATCCCCGGCACGCTGGATGATGAAATAGTCATGCGCCTGCTGTCCGCGCCCCTGCTGACGGCCATCATGTTCGAGAAGCGCTATCCCAGTGACCAGGAGGTCATGAGGCTGACCGATTTTCTGATACAGGCCTGCATTGCCACAACGCCCCCAGGCCGGCCCCTGCTCATGGGGCGCCCCTGATGACGGACGCCTTTGCCACCCTGGTCGGGCTGACCTACGAAGGCGCGGTCGAGGCCAAACCCTGGCAGAGCTTCGCCGAGGAATTGCGCCAGGTGCTTGACGCCCGCAACGTGGTGATCACCCTGCACCATGCCGAAAACGAAAAAAGCGACACCTACCTCATGGCACAGATTCCCGACGACCGGATCGACTGGGTGGCGGTGGAAGCCCACTATCGGGCCGAGTTGATGGAGGACGACCCCTTCCGTCCCGATCGCATGGCGCCAGGGGAAGTGGGCATCACCGAGGTCGCCGCCATGAAAGGCAAATGGCATGCTTTCATGAGTGACCTGGGTCTTGCCCACAATCTGCGCATCTGCTTTGCCGAGCCGGATGGCATTCGCTGCTGGGTGGACGTGGTGCGCGGCCACCCCAGTTCCGACCGTCCCTTCAGCGCTGACGACATCGCGCTGATACGAGAACTGTCGCCCCATCTGAACCGTGCCCTGGCCCTCTACGCAAAGCTGCAGCGGCAGGCTTCGGAAAAGGCCATCTACGAGGGCATGGTGGACCACTTCGCCCTGGGCTGTGCCCTGCTCAACGAGGAGGGCGAGGTGATCCACCTCAACCACATCGCCACCGCCCTGATCGGCCACTGGACGGGCATCTCCATCTTCCGCGGCCGCATCACCCTGAGCGACCGCCCGGCCCAACGGGCCCTGGAGGCGGCCGTTAACGTCGTGACCACCGCCCGCAGCAGTACCAGCCGGAGCGAAGGCGAACTGGTGCGCCTGGGCGACTGCCAGGGACGACTGCTGGGCCTGCTGATTTACCCCGCACCGCCCCAGCCTTACTACCGGGGGGGGCAGGCCCCCAGCGCCATCGTCTACCTCTCCGATTTGACGGCCAACCTGGAGGCCCTGCGCCCGACCCGCAGCCACACCCTGGGACGCATCGCCCAGCTCTTCGACCTCACCCGCCAGGAGTCCACCCTGGCTCTGCACCTGGCCTATGGCCACACCATCGCCGAGGCCGCCGGAGAGATGGCCATCGCCGAAACCGCCGCCCGCAACTACTCGAAAAAGATCTACGCCAAGATGGGTGTAGCCAGCCAGACCGAACTGGTCCGGCTGATGCTGCGCAGCCTCTCCTTCCTGCTCTAGGGAAACACCGATCAAGTCCGTCACACCGGCGAAAGCCGGTGTCCAGTGCGTTGTTTTTCTTGGATTCCGGCGTTCGCCGGAATGACGCATTGGGACTTTTTCAGTGCTTCCTTAGCCGTCCCCCAGGACCGCCTGGTACCACTTGGTACTAGAGGGCATTTTTCCTCCTCCGTAGCATTCCAGCCATCGCCCGCGGCCCGCCCGGGGCCTGATGACCGAATAAGTGCTGGAGGTTTACGCTTGAACCGCATCGCCCCAGGGTCCGCCGACCTAATCCGCCGCCCTGACCCCCGCCAGGCCACCCTAGCCTACGAGAGCGGCACGGTGCCCGTCCATTGCAGCGCTTGGCCACCCGAAGAACCCCTTCCGCTCTACCCTGCCCTGGCAGGCCACATCGAAACCGACGTCGTCGTCATCGGCGCCGGTCTGGCCGGCGCCTCGGTCAGCCTGCACCTGGCGGAACTGGGTGTGGCCACCGTGACCCTGGAAGCCAGGCAGCCGGCCAACGGCGCCTCGGGTCGCAATGCGGGCCACGTCCAGCCCTTCCTCGACGTCCTTGAACCCCTGCAGGCCTGGCCCGACAAGGGCAGGCGCCTGGTCGATGCCCTGATCCAGCATCGCAACATCGTCTACGACCTGTGCCTGAAGCATGGCATCCAGGGCGACGCCTCCCCCGACGGCCTCCTCGAAGCCGCCTTCCAGCCCTCTGCCGCACTGGAACAGAAGGCCAGGCGCTGGCGCGACTTCGGCTACGAGGTGAATCCGGTGGACGCCGCTCAGGTCCGGACCATGCTCGGTACCGAGCGCTACCGCTGGGGTATTCACTGGAAAGAAGGTGGCCGGGTCAATCCCTACCTCTTCACCCAGGGCATGGTGGCGGCCGCCGCCCGCCTTGGTGCCCGGGTGTACGGCGACTCGCCGGTCAGCGCCTGTGAAAAGGACGGCCAGCGCTGGCGCGTGACCACACCCTGGGGCACCGTGCTGGCCCGCCGCATCGTGGTGTGCACCAGCGGCCATGCCGGCAACGCCTTCTTCCCGCAACTGGCCCAGACCCAATACCCCCTGGTGGCCTGCGGTCTCGCCACCCGGCCCCTGCCCGATGCCCTGCTGGAAACCCTGAACCCGAGCCGGGTGGTATTCACTCAGTTTCCTACGGGGCTCTATCCCCTGGTGATCGACGGCCGCAAGCGCCTTGTCACCGCCACCATCCCCGGTCCGGGCCAGGCCGGCAACGCGGAGACCCATTTCAACTATCTCCTGCGCTACCTGCACCGCACCTTCCCCCAGACCCGGGCTTTCACCCTGGAACTGGAGTCCTATTGGACGGGGGTGACGGCGAGTTCCTCCCACGTTTACCACCAGGACTACGCAAAGTTCTACCGGGTGGAGGACAACGTCTTCGCCCTGATGAACCTGGGCACCTGGGGCAATGTCATGGGTCCCCTGCTGGGCATGAGCCTGGCCCGCGCCCTGGCCGCCGGCCGCCCGGAAGACTGCGTCCTGCCCCTGGAAGCACCGGTCCCGGTCCGCTTCCCGGGCCTTTTCGAATTCAAGGTTCGCCGGCTGATGATTCCCGCCGCCCGTCTGGTGGACAAGCTGGGCTTCACCTGAATCGCTTACCGATACAACTCCATACACCGAACAACAATGACTACCACGTCCCTCCGTATCACCCTGTCGCTACTGGCCCTGACCCAGGCGCTGCCGGCCCGGGCCGATAAGCTGCCCGACCATGCCGAAGCCAAGGAGGCCGGCGTCTGGACTGCCAGTTCCGTCTCATCCCCAGTCTTCGCCCCCGTGAACGACCAGGACGTCGTCATCGGCAAGCAGGGGGCGGCGATCTTCGCCAAGACCTGTGCGGTCTGCCACGATCACCCTCAAGGCCGCATTCCACCCACCAACTCACTGGGCTTTCGCAGTCCTGAATCCATCGTCAACGTGCTCACCAGCGGACCGATGAAGCCCATGGCCCAGGCTGCGGGACTGAGCGAAGCAGAGATCCGCGCCGTGGCCACCCACCTCACGGGACGCCAGCCCGGCACCGGACCCAAGCCCCTGCCCAATCTGTGCACCACCCCCGGCACCCCGGTACGAATCGGCCCCGACGACTGGCCCTTCCTGGCCCGCGACATGACCAATAGCGGCCACCAGCCCCGTCCTGGCATCGGCGCCAGCGACCTACCGCGACTCAAGCTGAAGTGGGCCTACGCCTATCCCGGCGGCATCGGTAGCGAACCCATCGTCGCTGGCGGCCGCGTGTTCACCTCCACCGGCACCGGCGATGTGGTGTCCCTTGACGCCCAGACCGGCTGCACCCGCTGGATCTACGCCACCGAGCGCAGCATCCGTCGCGTCAGCGTCGGCGCCCCCGCCTCCCAGCCCAACAAGCCCTTGGTCTTTGTTGGCGACACCAAGGGCACGGTCTACGGGATTGACGCCAACACCGGCGCCCTGCGCTGGAAGACCGAAGTGGAGGAGCATGTACTGACGCGACTCACAGCCAGCCCAACCCTGGCTGGCGACCGCTTGTTCGTACCGATTTCATCCATGGAGGACCCCCTCACCCACGATCCGGACTATCCCTGCTGCACCTTCCGTGGTGGCGTAGTGGCGCTTGATGCCACCAGCGGCAAGCTGCTGTGGAAGACCCACACCATTGCCCAGCCCCCCCAGCCCAGCGGGAAGAAGACGGCCAAGGGCCTGCCGCTTTCCAGCCCCGCCGGCGCGTCCATCTGGACCCCTCTGGTGGCGGACGTGAAGCGCCAGGTGGTCTATGCCGCCACGGGCGAGTCCTACGACATGGACGATCCCAAGGGCGCCTACTCCATCATGGCCTTCGACATGGCCACCGGTGCGGTACGCTGGCAACAGTCCACCCTGCCCCCGGCCAAGGTGCGTGACGCCGAATGCAAGGCCCGGGGCGAGGACACCGACTGCCGCAACATCTTTGGTTTCGGCTCACCGCCCCTCCTGGCAACGCTACCCAATGGCCGCCAACTGGTGATGGCCGGCCAGAAATACGGCGTGGTCTACGCCATGGACCCGGACCGGCAAGGCCGCATCGTCTGGCGCAACAAGGTCGCCTACGGCGGTGACGTGGGCGGCATCATGTACGGCATGGCCAGTGTCGGCGGCCAGCTCTACGTTCCCATCGGCGACGTGGATGCCAAGCCCGGCCAGAACCCCGGGGCCGTGTTGAAGCTGAACCTGGCCAACGGCAAGCAACTCTGGCGCACCCCGGCCCCCCCGCCCCGCTGCACCTGGGGCGAGCGCGGCTGCCATGCCGCCCAGTCGGCCTCGGTGGCGCTGCTGCCGGACTTCGCCTTGGTCGGTTCCTGGGATGGCCATCTGCGGGCCTACGACAACGCCAGCGGCAAGATCCTCTGGGAGACCGATACCGCGCGCAAATTCCCGGCGGTGAATGGCATCGAGGCCGAGGGCGGCGCGGTCAGCGGCTATGCCCAGGCGGTGGTGAATGGCGCGGTCTATGTGGCATCGGGCGCCGCCAGCCAGCGCCGTCCCGGCAACGCGCTGCTGGTCTACACGGTGGACGGCCTATGAGCACCTCCCGACTGTGCCCCTTGGCCGGCCTGCTGTTGGGCCTGGCCGCCGCCACGACCGGCGCCGCGGCCGATACCACGAACAAACCGTGCCAAAGCGCCGCCCATCGCCAATTCGACTTCTGGATCGGCCACTGGCAGGTCAGCACCGCCGACAACACGGTGGTCGGCAACAACCGCATCAGCGCAATCGCCGGCGGCTGCGCCCTGCTCGAGGAATGGAGCGGTGCCGACGGCGGCAGCGGCAAGAGCCTGATCGTCTACCAGCCCGAGCGCGGCCGCTGGCGCCAGCTCTGGGCCGACAGCAACAGTGAACGCAGCGACCGCCAGGGCCGCCCCGGCCTGGGCGGCATGGTACTGACCGACGCGGCGGGTCCGGGACGACGCGGTCGCAACGTACTGCGTGCGGTCTCCGCCGACGAGCTGCGCCAACTGGAACAGAGCAGCAGCGACGGCGGCCGCACCTGGACCACCGTCTTCAAAGGCATCTACCGGCGACTGCCGGCCCAGCCTTGAACACGGATTCCCGATTCATAGCAGCAAAGGGTTTACGGCGCGCAATGCGTCGGCAAGTGAGGCAGGTACTTCAATAACCATGAACGGAGGACGACCGATGAATATTCAACATAAACACTTTGCAGCACGCATCATTCCCACACTGATTGCCTCAGCCCTGGCTGGGACAACAATGACGGCGCTTGCAGAAAAAGGAGCAGTACTGGAAGAAGTTATCGTCACTGCCCAGAAACGGGCTGAACGCCTGCAGGACGTGCCGCTGTCCATTTCCGCCATCAGTGGCGGACAACTGGAGGCACGGGGCATAGAGGGCGGCGCAGACATCTCTGGCCTCGCACCCAATGTGGTGGTCAACCGGTCGCCAGCCAACGATCTGATTTCCCAGATCAGCATTCGCGGCGCCTCGACCGGTCAGCCATCGATACTGGTCGACCCGTCGGTCGGCATGTATATCGATGGTGTCTATGTCGCCAAATCCCTGGGCAACCTGTCGGAAATGGTCGATCTGGAGCGCATCGAAGTGCTGCGCGGCCCGCAGGGCACGCTTTTCGGGCGCAACACGCTGGGCGGAGCGATCAACTTCATTTCCCGCAAGCCTGCCGGCGTTTTCAGCGGTTCGGCCAATCTGGAGATTGGCAACTTCGGCCATCACGTCGAACGCCTGTCCATCGATCTGCCCAAGATGGGCATCACCAGCCTGAGTTTCGCCCTGCGTAACGAAATGCAGGACGGCTGGCTGAAAAACGACAATGGCCGCGCTTTCAGCGACAAAGACCGCCAAGCATTCCGCCTCGCAGCCAACTTCGACATCAGCCGCGATTTTCAGGTGGATTACAAATACGATCACACCGAATCCGACTCCATGCCCACGGCTGCCACGCTCTATGCAGCCAACGGCAGCGGCACCATATTGTACGGTGGCCTCGATCTGGAAGCTCTGGGTTATGTGGGCACGGCGTCCCGTGCCTCCACGAGCCGGCCCAAATCCTTCGCCGCCGATCCCGGTGGAACCTTCTACCAGAAGCTGAAAGTCGATGGCCACGCTCTGACCGCCACCTATCAGCTCGACCCGAGCAATACCGTCAAATACATCGGCTCTTACCGCAAGCTTTTCTATAGCGATCAAATGGACCTGGACGGGACGCCCCTTCCCATTGTTGTCACGGGACAGGACACTGATCTGAGAACCTGGTCGCACGAATTCCAGTGGGTCGGCAATACTGATCGCTTCAACTATGTGGCGGGATACTACATCTTCAAAGAAGATGGCTTCACCTACGATATGCGCGGCATTTATGGGGATAACGGCTTCGTCAACAGCGGCGTAACTACCAAGCAAAAAGCTATCTACGGTCAGTTGGACTGGAAAGCCACGCCCAATCTGACCCTCACCGCCGGCATTCGGCGCACTCGTGAAGATCGTGGTTTGCAGGCTAGCCAATACGGTACCGTTGGTTATCAGGGGCCTGTTTTTGAAACTCGTGTTGCCCCTGTGGAATACATGACCGGCTTCAGCGCCACCACCCCCACTTTGAGTGCGATCTACAAACTCAGTGATACGGTCAATATTTATGCCCGCATGGCCAAGGGATTTAAAAGCGGAGGCTGGAACGGCGAAGCAACAAATCCGATAACCCTGAGCACCCCCTATCAACCTGAAAAATCACAGACCCTCGAGTTCGGGGTGAAGAGCAATTTCGCCGAAGGCCGGGGCATGTTCAACGCGACCTATTTCCACAACAAGATCACCGACATGCAACTCACGATGATCCCGCCCGGCTCGGTACAGTCCAATTTATATAACGCCGGCAAAGCCACCCAACAGGGCATTGAGCTTGAACTGACCTGGCAAATGAGCGACGGCTGGCGCTTAACTAGCAGTTACGGCTATCTGGATGCGAAGTTCGATGAATATTTGGATGCGGGGATCAATCCCCCGAATGCAGGTGTCGTGATCAATACCGCCAGCAATCGCGAAATGCCCTATGCCCCCAAGCACACTCTGAACCTTGCCATTGATGGCCGTCTGGCCAAGACTGATTGGGGCACGCTGCGGTTAATCGCAGACTACACCTGGCTGTCGGAGCGCTTTCTCTACGCCGTCAACAAGAGCTACGACTCACCGCTTGCGGCCAGTGGTGCAGTAGCGTCGATGACGGAAATCTCAGCCATCGGTCTGCTAAACACCCGCCTGCTGCTGGCCAATATCCCCGTGGGGGGGCCCGGCGCCGCCGAAGCGTCCTTCTGGGTAAAGAATCTGACCGACGAGAAAAAATCAATGAACGGCATCGATTTCTACTTCTACAGGACTGCAACCTGGGCACCTCCCCGGACGTATGGCGTCTCTTTTGGCTACAAGTGGTAATCCGAACCTGGGAAAGCGTGGGGCTTACCCCCTCGCTTTCCATGCTCCCTGAAGAGTTTCCCTTACTCAAGAAAAAACATGATGCGCATCCTGACCCTAGGCTGTGGTGGTGTCGGCGCCAACGCCACCAAGCAAATGGCTGCCCGCCACCCGGAGATCGAATATGTAGTCGCCGATCTGAACATCGATACAGCACAGCACCTTGCCCACGACCTGGCAGGCTGTGCCCGCCCCCTGCGCGTGGATGTACACGACCGACAAAGCTTGAATGTCGCCTGTGAAGGCGTCGACCTGATCTTCAATGCCGCTGGCCCCTACTATCGCAACGCGGCACCCGTCATCGACATGGCCATAGAAAAGAGGATCGACTACATCGACGTCAATGACGACCATGACGTGGCTGAAAATCTCTTCGGCGACAGCGAATTCATGGCCCGCGTAGCAGCGGCGGGCATTCGAATGGTTGTCGGCTGCGGCTTTGCACCAGGCATGACCAATGTGATGGCCCGTTACGCTGCGGATCGCCTCGACCGGGTGGAGGCGATCCGCCTGGCCTTGGCCGTGCCCTTCGTGCCCACGCTGTTCACCCCGGCGATCCTGGAGCACATGTTCCATATAACGGCCGGGACCGTGACCCAGGTGATAGATGGCATCAGGCAGCAGGTTCCCGGCTGGAGCGGGGAACGAATAGTCCAGTTTGCGGAGCCCTTTGGTGCCTATCCCGCGTACTATTTCGGCCATGGCGAGACAGTGACCCTGGCCCATTTCATGCCAGGAGTCAAAGAGGTGAGCAACCGGCTGGCATTCATGCCCAAATCCGGATCAGACAAATGGCGCACCTTGATCGAGCAGGGCTTTGCCTCCACATCACCCCTGGACGACCTGGGGTTCTCACCTGCTCGTTACATCGCCCACCATATGAAGTCGGTGAGTGCTAAGGCCTATTTCTCACCAGACCTAAGCACAGGCCCCAATGGCTATTCGAACCAAGTAGAGGTAGAAGGATTCCGCAACGGCGACCGAGTGTCTATCACCTGCGAGGTACACGGCAGCATGAGCGAAGAACGGTTCGAGAAAGGGAAACGCTCCCTTGAACTGGATACCACGCCAACCTGTGCGAGGATCGGCATGGAAGCCTTCCTCCGCAACGAGGTGCAGGGACAGGGACTGCTGGCACCTGAAGTCAGCTTCGAACCAGAAGCGTTCATACGGGAAGTCCTAGAGGCAAGCCAACTAACCATGCACATGAAGGAAACCATCATTCGCTGCGATCTACGGCAGATATCCACTTCAGGGTAAAGCGCCGCTGAAAACAAGCACCACAGTCGTTGCGATAGCTTTCGTTGACAGCAGAGAGATCGAACCGATGATCAACCAGTCCAAAGCACTCTCAAAATGGTTAGACGGGAATCCTGCAGGGGTAATCCATCAAATGCTCGGCCACCGCCATGCCCGAGGCCACTGCCTGCTGGGTGCCGACGCCACGGCCGCCGGCATCGCAGCCGACGAAATACAGCCCGGGAATCCCGCTGTCTATCGACGGCTTGCCGCTACCACATTGCCCCACCGTCTGCCCCAGGCCAATGCACTCGCCTCCCTGGCCTGTCATCACCGTATCCCGGGTCAGGCGGCTGACATCCCGGGCCGTATAGAACTCTCGATCGTCGATCAGCGACTCCAGTCGCGGATAGGCGGCCCACATCACGGCCTCGTGGGCCTCGCGCCATTGGGCCAGTTCGGCTTCGTCCAGGTTGGGATCGGCCGGACACCAGTAGCCGGTCAGCAGCACCTGCCGGCCATCCGGCGCGGCAGCAGGGTCGTACACCGAGGGTGCCTCGAAAAAGATCACTCCCCGCTTTGACTCCCGGCCGGCGCAGGCGGCTTCGAAACGGGCCTGGGTCCAGGGCGACTCGGCGGAAAAGATGACGCCGTAGGGCACATCCACCAAGGGTTCCCGCAGGAAATAGCGGGTGCCCATCATGCCGATGGAAGGCTTCAGCTGCCGCACCTTTTCTCGCAGGGGCGCTGCCAGCGGCTCCTCGGCCAGGAGCTTGAGTGCGGTGGGCTGGATGCCCACATTGCTCACCACGGCGCTTCCCCGGAAATCCCCCTGCTCGGTGCGCACACCGACTACCCGGCCGGCTTCGACGATCAGTTGCTCGACCTTGCAGCCCATGCGCACCTCGCCGCCGCATTCCCGCACCTTCTGGCACAGGGCTTCTGCCATGGCCCCGAACCCGCCGACGCAGAAGAGGCCGCCGCCCCGCTGGAACATGCTTTGCAGGCCATGGATCGCCTCGGCGGCGCAGAGGGTATCCACCGGCACCATGTACATCAGGTCGCACATCAGGCTGACCAGAAAGGCATGGACCGCCGGGGGCAGAGCCTGGGGCGCCAGCCATTGAGCGAAGGACATGCCCTCCAGGGCATCGATCTGCGCCGGCGTCAGGGAAAGCAGGGACATGATGGTGCCCATCACCGCCATCCGTTGTTCGGCGGGAACCTCCAGCCAATCCAGCAATACCGTGGGGTCGAGGCTGCTGCCATCGCCCCGGGGCATCAGGCGGAACGCCCCCTGGGAGGACTGATACAGACTGTCCGATGCCCCCATGCTGACCAGCTGCACGCGCTCCGTCAGACCCAGGCGCCGCAACAGACGCTCGTGCATGCTATCGACGGCAGGCGCCGACACGACAACCCAGGCGGCATAGGTGTAACCGTTGCGCTGCAGGGTCATACCCTTGCCACCGGCATTGGGGTTTTGCTCCAGCAGCAACACCCGCTTTCCGCCCTGGGCGAGCAAGGCCCCACAGGATGCCCCGCCAAGACCGGCGCCGACCACGATCACATCGAATTGCTCCATCGGGGTTTTCCTTCTAAAGATCGTTCAGAAAGCGTTGCACCAGCCCCATCATGGCAGGTCGGTTGTTCAAGGCGGCCAGTGCAGCCACCACCCAGGGGCGCAGATATCGGTCCCGCAGGCCGTCGATCAGCACCGGCTCCTCCCGCTCGATGGCCAGACCATAAAGCTCGCAGACCGGCCCCAGATGGTCGGGGGGCAAGCGGCGCTCATCCCACTCCACTTCCAGATAATTGGCCACGCGCATCAGATCTTCGCGCGTCCCCGCACCTTCACACTGCAACAGCGCGTGCAACAGCACCGGTACTGGCGGCTGGGGCATGCCGGCATGGAAGCTGTTCCAGTACTCGATCCGCACATCCTCGAAGCGGCCGGGCAGGCCCAGCACTTCCCAGGCCTCCTGATGCTCCTCATTGTCCGCCAGGGGGCTCCACAGGCAGCCCCAGGCCAGCATGCGCAGGGCGGCAGGTTTCAGGGACGCCTCGATCATGGCCGTCATTCCACCGCCAGCCAGCCGGGACTGATGGATTTGAGTCCCGCCCGTTCCTGTTCCTGGCCCTGCCAGACGGCCAGGGCGATCTGGCGCTGCTTTTCCAGGGCCGGCCACTCGGGCAACTCGAACATCACCTGCCAGCGCCCATTCCGCCATTCCCCCGTGACCTTGGCGCTGGCGGGTGCAACCGTCCGCTTCACCGAGCCCAGCCCTTCGGCCTGGATCAGAAAAGGCGCGCTCTTGTCGGGACGCCACAGCAGTCCCTCCACCGCCTTGCCCGGCGCCCCCATGGTCATCCAGGGGGCATCCGCCGCCTGGGGTGCAAGAACGGCGCAGGCATCCACGAACTTGTCGGTCTCTCGGGCAATATCCTGCACCGGTTTCCCGCAGGCCCAGGCCAGGGTGATCTTCCAGCCCTTGCCCACAGCCTCCACGGCAATCTCGGCCAGGGCCGTGCGCGGCGTGCTGCGATCGGCATAGGCCACCGGCACATAGCCCCCAGGTTGCGTCACGGTGGGGGCGGGAATCAGGCTGACACTCTGTTTCATGATGGTTTTCTCCGTCTCTCGTGCAGCTTCAGGAAATCACTTCCCGATGCTGGGGCGCCAGCTTGAAGTTGTTGTTCCAGTCGTAGGCGATCAGCAGATCCATCAGTTCGCTGGCCTCGCCCCGCTTCTTTTTCTCCCGCTCGGCCAGGAGGATATCCAGGGCCGGTTTCACCGCCGAGCCGAACAGGGACTCCAGGTAGGCCAGGGGAATGCGCGGCTCACTGGTGGGCCGCCCCTTATCGTCCAGCTGGGGCGGGCTCATGGGCGGCACGTAGAACACGTTGGGGCCCAGGCCGTACTCGGGATGGAGCGGAATGGCCACCTTCCATTTCTCCACCAGCTTCCAGATGGGGCCATCCTGGTCATCCCGGTAACCCACGAAGCGCAGGCGGCCCGGACACTGGCGGGCACAGGCCGGGGCGACGCCCTCCTCCACCCGGGGCAGGCAGAAGATGCACTTGGACGACACCTGGCGCATGTGGTCGTAAAAGACCTTCTTGTAGGGGCAGGCTTCGACGCAGAAGCGGTAGCCATGGCACTTGTCCTGGTTCACCAGGACGATGCCGTCTTCCTTGCGCTTGTGGATGGCCGCCCGGGGGCAGGCATCGAGGCAGGCTGGATGGGTGCAGTGGTTGCACAGCCGGGGCAGGTAGAAGTAGTGGTTGTCCTTGGGGTAATTGCCCTTGCCCTCGTCCTCGTCGAAGTTGGGGCCCCACTTCACTTCTTCCTTGGGCTTGATCCACACCTTCACCGGCTGGGCGGTGGAAGCCAGAGCCTCCTTGTGGTTGAAGGTCCAGGCCCGGCCATAGCCGGTGTCGATGTTGGGCAGCTTGCCGCGCTGGGTTTCTCCCGCCAAATTGCGGCCGGCGGTATCAGGGTCGTGGATGTTGGCCGGGAAGCCCTTGCCGGGCAGGGTCTCGACGTTGTTCCAGTAGGAATAGTCGGTTCCGGCATCGGTGTTCCACAGCTTCTTGCAGGCCACGGAACAGGTATGGCAACCCAGGCACTTGTTGAGGTCCAGGACCATGGAGACCTGGCGATCAGATTGGGGAATGTCGTATTTCATCGCTGTGCTCCGTCAAACCTTGGCCACGGACTTGGCGCCGGTGGGTTGCCCCGTCCAGGGGCGAATGCCCAGTCGGGTGTCCTGCACCGCGCTGCCGGGTTGGTAGCGGTTCATGCCATGGCTGATGTGGCCGTAGCCGCCTGCCATGTGCAGGGGATTGACCAGCCCCGGGATCAGCCACTTGTAGGACTGGTGGTTGGGGAACTGATGGGGCTCCCAGGCATGGTAGTAATAGGCCACCCCGGGCCGCACCATGGTGGAAATCTTGATCCGCATCCGCACCGAGCCATAGTCGTTGAACAACTCGGCATATTCGTAGTCCTTCACCCCGACCCGCTTCGCGTCGGTCGGGTTGAGCCAGACCTGGGGCTCACCCCGCTGGAAACGCAGCATCATCGGTGTATCGCGCCAGGTGGAATGGATGGACCAGCGGGCATGGCAGCTGACGAACTGGAAGGGATAGTCGCCCCCCGCCTTAGGACTTTCCTTGTGGGTGGGGAACTGCTCCCGCATTTCCACAAACCACGGGTGGTCGATGAAGGTGGTAATCCGGCCACTGTAGGTGGGCCAGGGCTCCTTGTGCTCAGTGAAGCGGGTCATGGTGTTCAACACACCCTTGCCCTTCCAGTCCGGGTTGTTGAGAGCGCCGGCCTGTATATTGCCGCCGGTCCCGGTGTATTTGGCGATGCCGGTCTTTTTCAGGCCTTCCACGGTCATGCCTTCCGTGGCCTCGCTGCGCAGGATTTCGTCAGCCAGCTTTTCGGCATCCTTGGCGCCCAGGGTCCCCTGGTTGCTGTAGCGCTGGTGCAGAGTCTTCCAATCGGTATCGCCACGGCCGCAGCCATCGAACACCGGTAGGCTCTTTTCCTTGGCCTGGCGCTCGATCTCCCGGGTCAGCAGCCAGTAGATTTCGTACTCGTCCTTGGCTTCGCCCAAGGGAGGCACCGCCACATCGCAATAATGCAGATAGGGGACGTAGGCCATGTTGTACTTGATCCCGGACTTCTCGTACCAGCCCGCCGCCGGCAGGATGTAGTCGGCCTGGGTCCCCGTAAAGGAGAACTTGGGATTGATGTCCACGATCAGTTCCATGTCATCCCAGATGTGGGCCTTGAGGAACTGGGGCAGGTTGTTCCGGCGCAGCAGGTTGGCACCGCCGCTGAAAAACACCTTGGGAGGCGCCTTACGGGGCAGGCCTGGCGCCCAGTCTTTCTCGTGGGCCTCGTCGTAATAGGCGGTCAGGGGCCGGGGGAAGAGATCCTGCTGCTCCCGGCTCAGGGCTTCCCGATACTCCTTGGAGCGGAAATTCACTTCCACCACGTCGGTGGTGCACAGCTTGGTCTTGAGATATTTTTTCTCGGTTTCCTGGGCCACTTCGGATTCGGTCTTGCGCTTCATGACGATATCCAGGGTGGCGTTGAACAGCTCCCCGGGGGACATGACCCCCAGCAGCACGGCGATCCGCCCTTGCAGGCCCTCCTTCTCCATCTGCATGGCATTGCCGAAACCTTCCAGGTCCACCCAGCCGCAGGCCTGGTAGCCCGCACCCTTGCGCCCCAGTGCTCCCTTCAGGGCCAGGCACAGCAGCTTGCTGCGATTCATCAGGTCCGAATGCAGGTAGCGGTTGGAACCCCAGGAAGACAGCACCATGGGCCGCTTGGCCTTGGCCCACCCTTCCGCAAAAGTGCGGATCTGCTCGACGGACAGCCCGGTCACCCGAGACGTTTGTTCGAAGGTCCAGGGGTCCAGATGTTCTTTGAGCATGGTGCCGACGGGCACCACGACCACTTCCTGACCATCCTTGAGTTTGATCTTCCACTGCCCCTCGATGGGCGGCTCGAAATCCAGGCTGAGCCGGCGGGTTTCATTGCCGGTACAGCCCGGTGCCTTCACCGGGGCCTGCTTGGCCGGGTGCCACATATAGAGCTGGGTCTCGCTGCCGCCCTGCACCAGATCGGCTTCCCGCAGGAAGCGGCCGCTATCCAGCCGGGCCAGCAAAGGGAGATCGGTCTGTTCCCGCACATAGGGCAGATCGATGGCATTGACCTCCAGCAGATGCCGCGCCACGGCCATGCCCAGGGCAGCATCGGTACCCACGGCAATGGGCAGCCACTGGTCGGCGTGAACCGCCGTGGCGGAATACATGGGATCGATGACCACCAGCTCGCTGCCGTTGTAGCGGGCCTCGTAGAGAAAATGGGCATCGGGTATCTGGGTCACCGAAGGATTCATCATCCAGACCACCAGATAGTCGGAGAGGAACCACTCGTCGGAGGAGCCCCCGGCATGGGCAAAGCCCAGGGACATGGTGGCACCGAAATTCAGGTCGCCGATCTCGGCCCAGTTGTCTGCGAATACCCCACCGGCCATGAACTGGAACTTGAAGCGCCCGGCCGTCGTCGGGCCGAAATCGAAATTGGGGCCGAGATCCTGATAGATGGTATCGGTGCCCCAGCGGCTGGCGGCACCGATGCACTTGTCGGCGATCTCGCCCATGGCCTGGTCCCAGCTGATGCGCTCCCATTGACCGGAGCCCCGGGGCCCCACCCGCTTGAGGGGCACGCTGGTCCGGGATGGACCATACATCACCTCCGTGTAACAGGCGCCCTTCTGGCATCCCCGAGGATTGAAATCCGGCACACCAGGCTCGGACTGTTCATAGGTGGCGGTCTGCTCCTCCCGCACCACCACGCCATCCTTGACGTAGAGATCCCAGGCACAGGCCGAGCGGCAATTGGCCCAGCCATGGGAACCCTTGGCCACCTTGTCCCAGTTCCAGCGCTGGCGGTAGAGGTCTTGCCAGGAATTGAGCTTGGGTGTGGTACGGGGACCGAGGGCAGCCGCACCCGGCGTCTTGAACTTGTAGTGGTACAGGGGGATGCCGATGGCACCCGCAGCAGCAGCGCCCGCCGCGTATTTGAGGAATTTCCTGCGTCCGGATACAACTCCAGTCACGGCCTTCTCCTTCTGGCATGGTCATTGGCATGTAAGCCTGCGACCCCCATAGGCAGCCGCGTCCTGGCTAACTCTCGAAGAGCCAGCCAGACGCACTATAACAAATTAAAAACTAACCAGTCAGTAATTTATTACAGAAGGAAAACCAGCCGAGACTGGGACCCTGTCCCTACTTGCGCTTGATCAGAAATACGAATTCCCCCTCCTTCTCCTCGCTCGCCAGCAATTCATTGCCGGTCTGTCTGGCGAAAGCGTGGAAATCCTTGACCGCACCGGCATCGGTGGCAAGGATGCGCAGCACCTGGCCAGACTGCATTTCGGCCAGGGTTTTTTTCGTGCGCAAGATGGGCAGGGGGCAGCTCAGGCCGCGGGCATCCAGTTCCCGGTCGAAATTCATGGGGCACCTAAAGAAGAGTCGAGATTCATGGCCACCGGCCAGAGGCTGGCAGCGCCAAATGAGTCGGCGGATTCCGCCGGGTGCTAGTCCTCTGCCCGCCAGTGGCCGGACTTGCCGCCCTGTTTTTCCAGCAGGCGTATCTGTTCGATCACCATGGCCCGATCCACCGCCTTGCACATGTCGTAGATGGTCAGCAGACCCACCGAAACCGCCGTCAGGGCCTCCATTTCCACGCCGGTACGGCCTACCGTCTCGGCCGTCACTTCGCAACGAATGGTGTGGTGGGCTTCATCCGGGAAAAACTCCACCGCAACCCGACTAAGTCCGATGGGATGACACAGGGGAATCAGTTCCCCGGTGCGCTTGGAGGCCTGGATCGCGGCGATGCGGGCAATGCCCAACACATCGCCCTTCTTGGCATCGCCACGACTGATCAGGGCGAAGGTCTCCGCCGCCATGCGGATACGCCCTTCGGCGCGGGCAATGCGGCGGGTTTCGGCCTTGCCGCCAACATCGACCATGTGGGCCTGGCCGGCGCCATCAAAATGAGTAAGAGTCATGATGTAAAGGATTGTAATTGGCCGCCCCGACGGACGGTAAACCATTGTTCGGCGCGGCTATCATACCGTCCATGAGAAAGGCACTCCTCCTCCCCCTGATGATCAGCCTGGCCCTGGCACCGGTACAGCTCCCGGCCCTGGCCGACGGCCTGCCGGACCTGGGCGAGGTGGCCCAGGTGGATTTCTCCCCCATGCTGGAGCGACGCATCGGCATGTCGGTGATGAACGATATCCGCCTGAAGGAGCCCTCCTATCTGGATGACCCGGAACTGGAGGATTACCTGTCCCGGCTCGGCAAGCGTCTCGCAGCCAACGTGGATGGGGCGCGCCAGGATTTCGAATTCTTCGTCCTCAAGGATTCCAGCCTCAACGCCTTCGCCATGCCCGGAGGCTACATCGGCGTCCATACCGGGCTGATCCTGGCCGCCGAATCGGAATCGGAACTGGCCTCGGTACTGGGCCATGAAATCTCCCACGTCACCCAGCATCATCTGGCCCGCTTGATGAACAAGCAACAACAGGGACAAATAGCATCCCTGCTGGCCATGGCCGTAGCCATCCTGGCGGCCCGCAGCAATCCCGACATCACCCAGGGCGCCCTGGTGGGGGGCCAGGCGGCGATGATCCAGAACCAGCTCAATTATTCCCGGGACTTCGAACGGGAGGCCGATCGCCTGGGCATCCAGTTGCTGGAAAAAGCCGGCTTCGACATCCGTGGCATGGGCAGCTTCTTCGGACGCCTGGACAAATACGGCCGAGTGTATGAAAGCAATGCGCCAGGCTATCTGCGCACCCACCCTCTGACCACCGAGCGAATTTCCGACATGGAAAATCGCATCGCCATGCGCCCCTATCATCAGGTGCCGAACTCCACGGACTTTCTCCTGATCAAGGCCAAGATCCAAGCCCAGGAGGGAGCACCCTCGGACGCCGTGACCACCTTCGAGCATCTGCTGAAGGAGCGCAAATTTTCCATTGAGGCACCGGTGCGCTATGGCCTGACCCGTGCCCGCCTGAGGAACGGCGACTACCCCGGGGCGGAGCGGGAACTACAGAACCTGCGCCAGTTCAAGTTGGCCTCCCCCCTGGTGGACACCCTGGCCGCAGAATTGCGCATGAAGCAGGGCGACCCCGCTGGCGCAGCGCGCATCCTGCGCCCGGCCCTGGCCCGCCATCCTCAGGAAAGGGCACTGGCCTACGGCCTGACGGAAGCCCTGCTGGAGGACCACCGCCTGGATGAGGCCCTGAAGCTGACCATCAGCGACCTACAAAGCTATCCATCCGATGCCCGCATGTACCGCCTCCAGGCCCGCACCTACTCCGGTCAGGGCAAGATCCTGCTGCAACACCGCTCCCAGGCCGAGGCCTACTACCACAGCGGCCAGTTGATGCCCGCCATCGAACAACTGATGCTGGCCCAGAAGGCGCCCGACGGGGACTTCTTCGAGCGCTCCAAGGTGGATGCCCGCCTGCGGGAACTCAAGGCCAAGCAGGCGGAGGAAATGCAGGAGCGCAAGGCGCGGGGGCAGTGAGCCCTTCATCACTGCCGAGACCAGGCATTCCGTCCGGGTGGAATGGGGACGACTCCGCTAGAATCGCCCCATGGCCGAGGAGATCGAACTCAAGCTGGCATTGCCGGAAAGCGAGCAGCAGCGCTTTCTCAAGCACCCCTTGCTGGGGCAGGCTGTCTCACGCCAGGCCGGCCCCCTGCTCAACCTTTATTACGATACCCCGGACCTGGCACTGCATCGCAAGGGCATTGCCCTGCGCCTGCGCCGCAAGGGCCGTCTGTGGTTGCAGACCGTGAAGTGCGCCGGCGCCTCGGAGGCCGGCCTCAGCGCCCGTCCCGAGTGGGAGACGCCCTACGGCGGCCACTTCGACTTTTCATCGGTCACCGATCCCAAGGTCCGCAAGTGGCTGGAGCGTCCCGCCATCAAGGATCGGATCGCCCCCCTGTTCGAAACCAACTTCCGCCGCATCACCTGGCGCTTCGAACCCGCCCCGGGCAACGTCGTCCTGGTGATGCAGGACCGGGGCTGGATCGCCGCCGCAGGCCGGCGCGAAGCCATTTCCGAAGTCGAGCTGGAACTGGCGGAAGGCCCGGTGGCCCCGCTGTTTGCCATCGCCCGCCAACTGGCGGAACGGATCGCCCTGACCCCCGCCCTGCTGTCCAAGGCCGAGCGGGGCTACCGAATTTTTTCCGCCATCCCCGACGCCCCGATCAAGGCCGGCATCAGCCTGCTCCAGGCCGAAATGCCGCCCCTGGCGGCCTTCCGCCGTATCGCCCTGGACTGCCTGGAGCACCTGCAGGCCAATCACGCCGGCGCCCTGAAGCACGAGGACCCGGAATACATCCACCAGATGCGGGTCGCTACCCGGCGCCTGCGGGCGGCCCTGCGCCTGTTCGCCCCTCAGCTCCCGGCAGCACTGGCCCGTGATCTGTTGCCGCCCCTGCGGGAGCTGATGGCCCTGCTGGGACAGGCCCGGGACCTGGATGTGCTGCGCATGGAAATCGTCCAGCCGGTCGTCGCGGCGCTACCCGACGAGCCCCGCCTGGCGGCCCTGGCCGGCCTGATCACCGAGCACCAATACGAGGCCCGGCGCCATGCCCTGGCAGCTCTGGGAGACCGCAAATATGGTCGCCTGATGCTGCTGGCCACCACCCTGCTCCATGGCCTACCGGAAAATCCGGCCGAGCCATCAGTCACCACCCTGGCGCAATTCGCCGCCCGTCGCCTGCGTCGCCAGCGCCGCAAGGTCCTGGCCCTGGCAGCAGCAGCCAGCCCCGACCAGCCGGCCAGTTTCCACGCCGTCCGCATTGCCATCAAGCGCCTTCGCTACAGTCTGGAGTTCTTTGCCCCCCTGATGCCTGCTCGTACTACCCGACGCCTGCTGCTGCCCCTGGCGGCCTTGCAGGATCAACTGGGGCAGCTCAATGATCTGGCCAGCGCGGGAGACCTGCTCTGCCGCTGCGCCAGCAATGATGCCCGTCTGCGTGAGGCCGTCACCCTGATCGGCGGCTGGCACGGCCAGCGCCATGGCGATCTGCTCGCCCGCATTCCGCCTGCCCTGGCCCGCCTGGGCAAGTTTCGGCTACCCACCCTGGACGGGAACGACTGAACCCATGGACATCCTCCTGTGGCGCCACGCCGATGCCGAAGAACACGCGCCTGGGCTGGACGACCTGGCCCGCAAGCTCACCACCAAGGGGCAACGGCAGGCGGCGAAGGTCGCCCGCTGGCTGGACGCCTGGCTGCCCAGAGACACCCGTATCCTGGTGAGCCCGGCCCAGCGCGCACGGGAGACGGCCCATGCCCTGCGCCGTACCCATGAAGTGGAACCCGCCATCGCGCCCGATGCTACAGTCGCCGATCTGCTCAGAACCGCCGACTGGCCCCGGATGAAACGTCCGGTATTGCTGGTGGGCCATCAGCCCACCCTGGGCCAACTGGCGGCCCTGCTGGTCAGCGGCCGGGAAGACTCCTGGCCCATCCGCAAGGGCGCCGTCTGGTGGCTCAGCACCTCGTCCGGCGAGACTCTGGCCAGTGTGCGCACCGTCATCGATCCCAGGTTGCTCGACTGAATCATGCCCCAAGAGATTCTCGTCACCGGTGGCACCGGCTTCATCGGCTCCCATTGCTGCGTCGCCCTGATGGAACAGGGCCATCGCGTGGTGGTGGTGGACAATCTGAGCAACAGCGAAGCAGAGGTGATTGACCGTATTGCCGAAATCACCGGCAGCCGCCCGGCGTTCTACGCCCTGGACGTCCGCGACACCCAGGGCATGGACCAGGTGCTCCAGGGCCACGATATCTCCGCCGCCATCCATTTTGCCGGCCTCAAGGCGGTGGGAGAATCGGTAGCGGCTCCCCTCGAATATTTCGCCAACAATGTGGGCGGCACCATCGCCCTCTGCCAGGCGCTGAGCCGGCGCGGAATCAAGCGCCTGATCTTCAGCTCATCGGCCACGGTCTATGGGGCACCGGATCAGGTCCCTGTTGCAGAAGCGGCCCCCCTCAGACCGGCCAGCCCCTATGGGCACAGCAAGGCCATGGTGGAGCAGATACTTGCCGACCTGGCCCGTTCCGACCCCCAGTGGCGCATCGGTGTGCTGCGTTATTTCAATCCCGCCGGCGCCCACGAATCGGGCCTGATCGGCGAAAGCCCCCGGGGCACACCCAATAACCTGGTGCCCTTCCTGGCCCAGGTGGCGGCAGGGGAACGGGAATTCCTGGAAATTTTCGGCAACGATTATCCGACGCCGGATGGCACCGGGATCCGGGACTACATCCACGTCATGGACCTGGCCGAGGGCCATGGTGCCGCCCTGGCTGCTCTGCTGGCGGATGGCGCCGGATTCACCGTCAATCTGGGCAGTGGTCAGGGCCATAGCGTACTTGACGTGCTGCATGCATTCGAGGCTGCCTGCGGCCAGCCCATCCCTCATCGCCACGCCCCCCGCCGTCCCGGCGACGTGGCCACATGCTATGCCGATCCAGCCCAGGCCCTGGCGATGCTGGGCTGGGAAAGCCGCCGCGATCTAAATTCCATCTGCCGCGATGCCTGGCGCTGGCAGTGCCGGAAACCCATCAAGCACAGCTCCCCCTGGGGGGCCTCGGATTGAGAAAATGATGAAAAAGGATCTGACCATTGCCGTCGTCGGCCTCGGCTATGTGGGCCTGCCCCTGGTGATCGCCTTCGGACGTCAAGGACGCACCATCGGCTTCGACGTGGCCGAACACAAGGTGGCGAAGTGCTGCCAGGGCAGGGATCCTTCCCGGGAGATTCCCGATGAGGAAATGGCGACGGCCCGCCATGCGGAGTACTCCGCCGACCCGACCTGTCTGGCCGAGGCCGACATCATCATCGTGGCCGTGCCCACGCCGGTGGATCAGGCCCACATCCCCGACCTGGGCCCCCTGATCGGCGCCAGCGAGACCATCGGCCGCCACCTGAAGACTGGCGCCACGGTGATCTACGAATCCACTGTTTATCCGGGTGCCACCGAGGAGGTCTGCATTCCTGCCCTGGAGCGCTGCTCCGGACGGCAATGGAAGCGGGATTTCTTCGTCGGCTACTCGCCGGAGCGCATCAATCCCGGGGATCGTGAACACACCCTGAGCAGGGTGATCAAGGTGGTGGCCGGTGACACACCGGAGACCCTGGAGCGGGTTGCCGCCCTTTATGAACGTGTCGTCCAGCCTGGTGTTCATCGTTGCAGCAGCATCAAGGTAGCCGAGGCCTGCAAGGTGATCGAGAATACCCAGCGGGACCTGAACATCGCCCTGATGAACGAGCTGGCCATCATCTTCGGCAAGCTGGGCATCGATACCCGGGAGGTGCTGGACGCTGCCGGTACCAAGTGGAACTTCCTCAAGTTCAGCCCGGGCCTGGTGGGCGGCCACTGCATCGGCGTGGACCCCTACTACCTGACCTACAAGGCCGACATGATCGGCTACCATCCCCAGGTCATCCTGGCCGGACGCCGCATCAACGACGGCATGGGCAAGTATGTGGCCGAGCAGACCGTGAAGCAGATGATCGCCGCCGGCAGCTTCATCAAGGGCGCCAAGGTCAATGTGCTGGGCGTGACTTTCAAGGAAGATTGCCCGGACATCCGCAACTCCCAGGTGGCCCAGGTGGTGAGGGAATTGGAGTCCTATGGCGTGGACGTCTTCGTCCACGACCCCCTGGCCGACCCCGATGAGACGATGAAGGAATACGGCTTCAGCCTCACGCCCTGGGAGCAGTTGCCCGTCGCGGATGCGGTGGTGTTGGCGGTGGCCCATCGGCAATACACCAGTCGGTCGACAGAATATCTCTTGGAGAGAGTCAAACCTGATGGCTGTTTCATCGACGTCAAATCAGCCATCGCGCCGTGCGTGGAAGCAGGAAACCATGTCCATTGGTGGCGCCTTTAATTTCCGGTAGACAGCATGCGAATCGGCCTGGATGCAACACGTATTCACCTCCCAACTGGCGAGGGCACCTATGTACGTCAGATAGTGCTGCACCTGGCAAGGCAGTTCCCCAACGACAGCTTCATCGTCCTGGTCCCGGAACATCGGGATGAATTGACGTTAAGCAATATCACTCAAGTACCTTTTGGTGCCATTGATGGCTTGCGCGGAAGGCTGAAATATTTCCTGACCGTCGGAAAATTACTTGAGCACCTGAAGGTCGATGTCTTTCATAACCTTTCGAACTACGGGTTTTGCAACTCGCCGTGCCCTACCGTAACGACGGTGCATGACCTGATGTCCAGGAAATTCCCCGAATTAAGACCAAGCCGGATTCAAGGTTTGATTTATCGCTATGCCTTGCCCAAAGTACTAGGTCTTTCACAATGCATCGCTGCGTCATCACAATCGACAGTCAATGATCTGAACGAGTTTTACAAACTCAAAATACCAATCCGACTCACATACCTGGGTTTTGACAAAAACCGGTTCACCTCGACAATAGACAGCGATGAGGAAATTCTGGCCCGATACGCCCTGTCTCCAGGGTATGTACTGTTTGTCGGCTATCTGACACCAAAGAAAAATGTCGAAGTTGTCGTACGGGCAATGGCCGTATTGAAGGCGAAAGGGCTGACTTTGCGCCTGGTTCTTGCGGGAAAGAAGGGGCACGGAACAGAAGGACTGAAGCAACTCATCGAAATGCTGGGTCTCGAAAGGCAAGTCAGGGAAATAGGCTATGTCCCGGAAGAGCATCTACCGGCACTCTATCGACAGTCAAGGATTTTTGTTTTCCCATCAATCTATGAGGGGTTTGGATTACCAGTGCTGGAAGCCATGGCCTGTGGCACGGCGGCCCTTGCCTCCAATGTCTCATCCCTGCCCGAGGTTGTTGGCAACCCGGAATGTCTCTGTCCACCTCATGACGAAATGGCATGGGCCAGCGCAATACAAAAATTGTTTACCGATGACGCCTATCGGGACGCCGTCATATCACAAGGAAAATGCCAGGCAGAAAAATTTTCCTGGGTGGCCTGCGCATCTGCACTTCATAAGATTTATGCCGATCTCGGCCAAAACACTCGTTGCCAGACATCCTCATGAGTAAACAAAAATTCGGCGCTGAATATTTCGCCGGGTATCGCGGAACCAATATGCCCTGGCGGGAGTTCGCCCGGCAGCATCTGGGGGTGACACCCAAAGTACCCGCACTTCTCAAGGCAGTTCGTTTGGCGAAGCCTGACGCCAGAATTCTTGATGTCGGATGTGGATTGGGGGGGCTGCTGGAACAGCTTGAATCCCTACGTGACGATGTGAATACATACGGAATAGACCTGGGTACACCACCTCAATTCCGATCACGCGGGATCCTTCTCCGAGGCAATGTTTTACGGCTGCCTTTCGCCGATAACAGTTTCGATATTGTTACCTGCGCCCACATGCTTGAACACCTGCAAGATCCGCATCTTGCCGTCACGGAATTGGTCCGTGTTTGTCGCCCCGGAGGCACCATCTATCTGGAAACTCCATCTCCCCGGGCGACCTTGCTGCCATTCGGATTCAACTTCTGGGATGACCCCACCCATGTGCGGCCCCACTCGAAAACCAGTTTGTTGAATTTGCTGGAGACATCAGCCTGCGTCCCGATGGCTTGCGGAACCAAGAAATCCCTCCCGGCAATATTATTGGGGCTTCCATACATGCTGCTCGGGCACTTTCTGAATGACCCACAGGCCCGAGTGCTCTTCCCGCTTTACGCTTTCGGTTGTGTCGTATGGGCAATGGGCAAAAAAAACGCACCATAACCTACTGAAACATTCATACATATTTTCATGCGCCGCCTATTGGGCCTGACAATCACTCCGCTGCTTTTATGTGGCGGCGTTTACTTTTTCATCAAACATCCAGAGCATCTGGATGCCTTGAGAAGACTTAATCTTGCAAGCTTGGCGACACTATCGCTATTGATGGGCCTGTTCTTCATCGTTACCGGTTTGACATTTAACGCTCTCCTGTCGCCCTTTGCCGTCCGCCTCGACATCGTTGAAACAGCCAGTCTCTCCTTCCTTTCAAACCTGGTGAGTTATCTGTTGCCCTTTCGAGCCGGAACCGGCGTCAAGGCGATTTATCTGAAGCGAGTGAAAGGCCTCCGCTATACGGATTTTGGTATTGCAACAGGGGCTAATGCGCTGCTTCTTGCCTGGGTTTCGGGTGCACTGGGATTGGTGGTGCTCAGCTACAGATGGGCGAATGGCCTTGGTCTATCGATTCCCCTGATGGCCAGTAGCGCAGGGGTGTTCCTGTCTGCCCTGATTCTGTTTCACATCAAGCTGCCCCAAAGGATCGGGGGATTCAGAATTTTCAGCGCTCTTAAGCCCATTATGGCTGCAACAGCCAGGCTGACGTCTCATCCGGATTGTTTTACAAAAACCAGCGCCTGGATTGTGCTTCAGTTTGTGCTTGGGGCGTTGATCACTTCACTGATCTACCAGGCCCTGGATATACCAATCACCTACAGCATGGCTCTGGTGATTGGCATATTCACCACGTTGGCAAATTTTTTCACCATCACGCCAGGCAACATTGGCATCCAGGAAGTCATCATGGGTGCGCTCGCCAGCTATCTGGGTATTCCATTTGGTGACGGCTTAATCGGAGCCAGTTTGCTCCGGGCTCTCCATATCGGTGTATGCGTGGTGTTCACACCAATCCTGTTGCCCATACTGCTACGACACAGCAAGACCCACCTGGGTGATTTAATCCAGAGCCCAAAGGATGCAACAGAGTAATCGCTACTTTCTTGCGATTACCCATACACCAGCACCAAAACCAGGACGCCCCCATTGGCCAAACCATGCGACCAGATTCAGGAACGGGAACAGCAATGCATACAGATAACGCCGCTGTTCCCGCGCGTCTGTTATGAAATATGAAATATTGTTGGCCAGATTTTCAAGAAATCCGTAACTGAAGCCTTTATTGATCACGGTAAACCCGGCTCCCTCGATCAGCTTCTCGATGTCTTCCATTCGATAGCCAGGCCGAACATGGCCAGGCACATCAAAATTGACATCGCGCCTGAATACCGGCCACCGCCGGTAATAGTGAGGAACATGTACCAACAACACGCCGCCCTGACGCATCGATTTGAAGAATCGACTTATCACGCCCTGATCGTCAGCAACATGTTCCAGATTATCGACAGACACGATCAAATCGTAGGCGTCTGGATTTTCGAATCCAATCAAATCTGCACATCGGAAAACGCAGTTACCCAACCCCATACGGGCTGCCAGCCGGCTATTGTTTTCTTGCGTCTCCCGATCAAGATCAATGGCATCCACCCTGGCATCGGGGTAACGCCTTGCCAAAAGTCGGGAAATGACGCCACGCCCACAACCCGCATCAAGAACAGCCTGCGCCGACGTTGGCAGCAGGCGCATCAGCCGTCTTACCCGTATTCTCAAACCAACAATGGGAACTCCGAAAACGCGGCAATACATTCGCTCCAGGACAGACATTGAGTCATCAAGGAACAGTTCCGTACCAATCACACCCATAGAGTTGCTCTTTCATTTATGACCGACATTGGAGAAATGGCACCTTCACCATTGGCTAGGAAGGCTGCAACAGCAGCTTCACTCGACGCAAGCTATCCCCCAGGGTTGGCAATACTCCAACCCTGGACAATCGCAGGTTCTCCTCTCCATAACACGACAGGAAGCACTTGGGACATTTACCCTTGAGTGCCGCCTCCCGGGCCTGACGATGGGCTTCCGAGGACCAGATCTCCTCCATTTCCTGATGCACCAGATTACCCAGCGGCTCGGTAACGAATGAACACAGGGTCACATTGCCATAGACATCGATTTCGATCCGATTGGAACCCTGAAGGCAGGGCACAGGGAAATAGGTTCGGGGCTGACGATAGAACTCCAGCACTCGTCGCAAATAGGCTTCGCTGTTCTTGACGATACCGGTCTTACGCTTGAGGGCAATCAGCGCTTCGATTTGGACCTCGGCCTCCCGCAGAAACGCCTCTCCGCCGTATTGCTGTCCCTTGAGTATGGTGGGCGCGTTGAAGTAGGAGTCATGGTAGGCCGTGTAGCGTATTCCCGTCAGCCCCCTCTCCAGGGCAAACTCTGCCAGGCGAACCCAGTCAGCCATATTCTCCTTCATCAGCACGGACCCCAGGCTTACTCCGGTGACGCCGGCATCCAGAAGATTGCCAATATTCCGCCCGATCTTGCTGAACCCCCCCTTCAGTCCCCGTGTCGCCAGGTAGGCTTCGTCACCCACACCATCCAGGCCGATGGTGACCTGGCGCGGTCCCAGTTCGGCCAGCAGTCTGGCGCGATTCTTTGAAAAGAGGGTGGCATTGGAATTGATGCCGAAGCCCAGATCCAGATCCTTCAGATGCTGGAGTATCTGGAATACATCCCGTCGGGTGAACATTTCCCCGGACGCATTGACCCCGACAAAGCCGACCCCGAAGGCCTTGAGCCGGGAGAACACCACACCCCACTGTTCGGCGGACAGTTCGTCGGGATCCCGGTCTCCCTTCCAGAAGTCACACATGGTGCAACGGGAGTTGCAGAACTTGGTGATGTAGACCGCCGCGATGGTGGGTCGAATAAAACCAGACGCAAGCCCTCCGGTAAGCGGGGAAAGCACCGCTCGAGCGAGCTCCTGTCGCAGCATCCCAATCTTTCCCATAAGCCGACTATGTCCTCTCTACTTTCGCCTCAGCCATATACCTCGCCATCGCCCGACACATCCACCCATTGCACCAGCGCATGAAGGTGAATTTCTTGCGGTAATGACGCCCCTGCTGATAATAAAAACGTCCGGCGGGATCGTACAGGGTAGCGAGGGTCCAGGCCATGATCCTGTCCGCCAGGTCCGGCGCCACGCTCCTCCCCGCAGGTGACGAGAAACTCAGGATACCCTGGGCGGCCCCGTGAATGTCGTGGGGAAAGTCCTGATGGCTCATCCAGCGGGGCGAACCATCCGCGTTGAACAGATGCCGGGCGTAGAACTCAAGGCCGCGGCGGTGATTCTCGCGCCATTCCTCATACCTCAGTCTATCCATCACCCGCTCCAGGGCATCCAGGATAAAGCCTGTATGGTAATTGTCGATCTTGACCGGGGAATGCTCCGGCGGATCGGTGTAGAACCAGGCCCCTTCCGCCGTCTGGCAGGAAATCACGTAGCGCGTCAGCCGCAGGGCCTGGTGCTTTAATTCGACATCTCCGGACAGGGCCGCCAGTTGCGCCAGCACCGCCCCCACCAGGATGGACACGTCCATCACCCGCATGGACATGTCCATGGGCATGTAGCCCAGGCACAGACGATCAGCTTCATCCAGCAATCGGGGCAAGCGCCCCAGAAAGAAGCCGGCGGCCGATTCCACGGAGTGCCGATAGGACTCATCCCCGGTCACCCGATAAGCCGCCAGCAGGGCTTCGCAGACAAAGGCCGTGACCACGGCATTGGGGGTGGCCCGGGGAGCGAAGAAGCCCAGGTCCTGCCAGGGATATTGATAGCCCCAGCAGTCCCCACCCCAGTCGCCCTCCGATCGCAGGGTGCGCAACAGTTCGAGCAAACGTCGCGCCTCCTCCAGATAGTGGTCCTGCTGCGTGCTCTGGTATCGATCCAGCAGCGCCATGACGAACAGAGCCAGCCCCTTGGGGTTATGAACCTGGGGCACCCCCAGCAGGCTCCGTATATTCACCGGGAAACGCATCACCCCCTGGGTGGCGAGGATGCGCGTCCAGCGATGATGTCCCGCCACGGCCCAGACCAGGGGACTGTTCAAGGCGTCATGCTTGGTATGCTCCCGGTAGTCCCGGGCACGGCTCCAGGCCAGGGTCTGGTCGAATACCTGCATCAGGCGTGCCTCTTCAGCGCACATCGAATTCCTCCATCAGCAGGTGGGTCTGGGCCATCAGGTAAAGCAGGAACCACTGCCAGCGCTGGCCCCGCTTTGCCGGCCCTGCCATGACCTGGCCCACGAAGGCGCCGTTGAACAGGCGATGATGGGCGATCCGCTCAGGGCTGAGATAGGTCTCAAAAAAGGGCCGCAAAGCTCCCTGGGCAAGGGTGACGATATCCAGTTGAAAACCGCTCTTGGGACGCCTGAGTATCTTCCTTGGCAGCAATTGCTGCGCGCAGTGCCGCAGCGCGTACTTGGCCCGCCCCAAGGGCATCAGGTCAGTCCGGGAAGCGTCGAGAAAATAGTCCACCAGCCCCTCATCCAACAGGGGTACCCGGATTTCCAGGCCAACCCGCATGCCCATCCGGTCTTCATTCCACAACAGGTCATTCACCATCTTGTTGCGCAACTCGAATCGAGCCATGGCCTTGACCGGGTCTTTCTCTTGAGGCCAACGTTCCGTCACCCGGTCGAAAGCATTCGGCAATGTCGCATCCAGCATGCGTTCGCCATAAACACGGCGCCGCAGCTCGGGGAAATCCCAGACATTGCGCAGCAGGCCATAAACCCGCGGCCAGGCAGGCAGTGCCTCCAGCATCATCAGCCCACGGCGCGGCTCGGTCCAGGCATCCGGCGCCAGCCGCCCCAGGAGGGGGCGGGCCAGTCCATGGCGCAGGCCGGCGGAAATCCTGCCGGCCATATTGGCGAGCCAGAAAATGCGATGGGCGTTGTAGCCATAGAACAGCTCATCCCCACCCAGGCCAGAAAGTGCAACCTTGCCCTGAGCGGCCACGAACTCCGCGAGTTTCATGCCCTGCAAGGCATTGACCTTGGGCACTTCCAGATGGCGCAGCATGGAACGATGCATTTCCACACCATCGTCGATGCGCAAGGGCGCACTACGGTTGGGCAAGCCCAACAGGTCGGCAGTTTCCAGGGCATGGGTCGCTTCCCTGGGATCGTCGCCCACCTCCAGGGTATAAGTTGCCAAGGGGCCTTCCCGGGACGCCAGGGCAGCGATCAAGGCCGAATCCACACCGCCGGACAAATAGCAGCCCACGGGCACATCGGCGACCAGATGCCGTTTCACCGCCGCCGCCAACAGGCCCGACAGCGGCTCTCCCGATGGGGGGCGCTGCCGTGGCAGCTCCGTCATGGAAAACACTCCCTGGCGCCAGGTCAGTACCTGCCCCGGGGGAAGCTGGGTAATGCCCGAGAAGAAGCTGTCGTCCTCGGGCAGATAGCGAAAATTCATCACCCCATGAAGGGCCTGTTCGTTCAAGCTGGGGACAATGCCCCCGGCCAACAAGGCCTTGGCTTCCGAACCGAAGAACAGCTTGTCCGAATGCTGACCGTAGAACAGGGGCTTGATGCCCACCGGGTCCCGCACCAGGTAGCCCGTCCGGCTCGATTCATCCCACAGGGCAAAGGCAAACATGCCCCGGAGGTGGCGCCAGCCCGAAACGCCCTCCCGCTCGAAGAGGGCCAGAATCACCTCGGTATCGGAGTGGGTGCGAAAAGGGTAGTCGGCCAGACCTTGGCGGAGTTCCCGATAGTTGTAGATTTCCCCGTTGAAAACCACCCAGCTCGTACCCAAGGCCCCTCGGAGGGGCTGCTGCCCACCGGCCGGATCGATAATGGCAAGGCGGTTGTGATTCAGCGCCGCGTTCTCGAACAGTTCCTGCCCCCAGCCATCAGGCCCCCGATGAGCCAGGGACAGCCGCATCGCGTCTATCCATCCCCCATCCCGGGCCGCAGACAATGGAGAGGCAGAAAACACCCCGCTGATGCCACACATGACTAAAGAGCCGCCCCCCGCTGTTCGATGCGGTTTGCCACGTAGCTCGCCACGTCGATGGTCTCCGCCAACAGACGCCCATGTCGCTCGGACCACACGTTGGCGGGCTGCTGCAATATCGCAGAAACAGCATCAATCAGTCGATCGGCATGAAACTGGCGCAGGTTGCTAACCAGACCGTAGCGACTCTCCTGCTCGTCGGTATAGCCCCGTCCCGTATGGGCTGCATAAATGGCGGGAACACCCAGCACCGCGCACTCGGAAGCCATGGTGGCGCTTTCGCCGACGAACAGGCGGCAATGGGCCATCAGATGATGGACGTCCCCCACCCGACCCCGGTAGGCAAAGGGGGCCAGGTCTTCTGGCAGGGGCGTTTCCGAGGAGATATGTACCCGGCCGCGCTCCGCCAACCAGGACACCAGACGCCGCAACAGGGAAACACTCCAGCCCGTCTCCAGCAAATCGTGGTTGGCCTGCCACGACACCGTGCGGACAAAGAAATTGTCCCGGGTCGGGTCCAGGCCGTTGCGCTCGGCCAAGCCACGGTCGGGTTGAAAACGGTTGGGATGCAGATAGGAAAGCTCGTGGTAGCCGTCGTAACGCTCGTGATGGGATGGCAGGTGCCCCTGATAGCAGCGTGGCACGATCACTCTGCGTGCAAAGGGATAGGTGATCGCATTTTGCAGGGTGGCATTCTCAGTGTCGTAAAACACCAGGCTGGGAATGCCGGTAAGACGGCCCACATGGGCGACGAAGGTGCCGCCAATGGCAGCCATCGCGTCGGGACGCTCCCGCCTTGCCACCTGCCACAAGGCCCAGTCGCGCCTCACCAGTTCCTGGCCCAGGGCGAGCAGGCCACCACCTTTATGGGCGCTGAGCACCACATGCCTGACCCCGAGTTCATCCAGCAAAGGCAAGGCCATTTCCTTGGCCCGGCTGGTCACGATCAGCTCATGCCCACGCTCCGCCAGCAGCCCCATGGGATGGCGAAAGAAATGCACATGGGCCGGATGATTGATATCGATCAGGAACTTCATCTTGTGGCGCCCGGGAGCAGAAAATTACAGTTCATCCCCATCGTCGGTGCCCTTGAAATTCAGGGCCGCGATCTGTTCCGAAACCAGGCCGATCAGGAACACCAGCACCGAGGTGATCAGCAGCAAGGCGCTCATGTTGGTGAAGCGATGCTGAGTCAGATAGGTATAAATGTAATAGGCAACCCCGGTTCCAAAGAAACTCAAACTTACCGGCAGGAACAACTTCATGGGGGAAAACAGGGTACCAATCTTGAAAATGATCAACAGGAAGCGCACCCCATCCCGCAGCAGCCGAACATGGCTGCGACCGATCCGCTTCTTCACATCGATGGGCAGATAGGCCACCGGCAGACCGGTTCGAAAGAATGACATGGTGATGGTGGTGGGATAGGAGAAGCCGTTGGGCAGCAAGAACAGGAAACGGCGGAACTTGCTGGCCCGGACGGCGCGAAATCCGGAGGTCAAATCCAGGATCGGCTGCCCCACCATCCAACTGGCGAATCGGTTGTAAAAACCATTGGCGGCCGCCCGGTGCAGGCCCGCCTGGGAACTGACGGTGGTACGGGCACCCACCACCATTTCATAGCCCTCTTCCATTTTGGCCAACAACCTCGGAATGTCCTCGGGTTGGTGCTGCCCATCGCCATCCATGAAGACGATAATTTCACCACTGGCACGGCGGGCACCCGACTTGATGGCGGCGCCGTTCCCCATGGAATAGGGATGACGGATCACGGTAGCGCCAGCGGCCTCAGCAAGCTGCGCCGTATCGTCGCTGGAACCATCGTCCACGACGATGACCTCGGCAATGATTTTCAAGTCCCGCAATCGGGAGAGCAACTCTCCAAGGGCACGACCTTCATTCTTGGCTGGAATAACAATAGAAACAGTTTTATCGCACGACATTTTTACCACTCTTCAGCAATTCGAGGCCTTGTCGCAATTTAATCAGATCATCACGTGAATAGCCTTTCTCGTCATGTCTTGTAGCCTCATTGATAGCATTCTCGGCAGCCATAGCATCGCCTGACGATATCAACATCGCCGCCAAAAATACCCACAAATCAGCATGACTTGGAGCATCGGCTACAGCGGCACGCATAGCGATCAAACCACTAGCATGGTCGCCCACAATATTGAATAGGAACAAACCATAACCTGCCTCCCAGCAGGCCCGGGCATAACCGTTCAATAATGGATTTTCTATCGCTGCCTGGTAAATTTGGGCTCCTTCCTCAATCGAGAAGATCGGCTTAGATGCCGATAGTTGTTCCCCCAGGATTCTTGGAAGGAAGCTGGTTGCCCTTGGGGGAAGCCCCTCACGCAGACGCTGCTTGAACTCATCCAGATAATCAGCCGGGTAAGGCACTCCACTCGCGGACGAGAGTTTCATCATGCCAACAAATGGAGCCAGGGTATGTGGATCAGCACTGCGGGAACGATCGAAAAACTGCCTTGACTGCTCGTAGTACTCAATGGCCAATTTCTTGTCTTGGCCGATTGCTCCGGCAACGATCAACCCCGCATCAAAATTGGCACGGGACGACTCTGGATGCCGAACGGCCTCATATACCGGATAAGCGATTCGCTCTCCCATAGCCTGAGTTCGCAGGGCGGTAGTGGCTAGAGAAAGAAAGATAAGACCTCCCAGGAGCATTATCCGTGTTTTCAAAAAAAACGATCCACTCCAGGTCAATAGGGAAACAAGGGCAAGCAGAACCCCATATTGGGGTAGATAGTTGCGATGTTCAAAAACCAGCTCAAGCGGAATGATTGTCGACTCTACCGCATGCCCCATATAGAACCACGCAATCCCGAAAGCCACCAGCGGATGACTCTTACGCAGTCGCCAACCCAGTGTACAAAGCAACGCGTGCCCCAGGATGGCAAGAACCGTCGTCCACGGTTGCCATAGGCTTGAAGAAACGGGAAACCCATCATGGTAAAGACCCAAGGCAGCACTGCTGGGAAGCACAATCTGGCGCAAGTAAAACCAGCCCACCCGTGCTTCGGTCAGAAGACGCTGCTCTAAAGTAAAACTACGGTCCGCATAGGCGCTACTCAACCAGTCCGGGTGGGTCCACCAGAAAACCAAGCCCACCAAAAATACCAGAATGGGCGCCAATATACCGATAGCACGCAGAAACCTTTCCTGTCTGACGTTCGCGCTCCTGAAGCGCAGCACAAATATCTCGATCAACCAGGCAAATCCGAAAGTCAAGGCACCGTTCTCTTTCGTCAGTATCGAGAAAAGCCCCCCAAAAACCAAAACCGTTACAGCAAAGAGCAGGTAACTTATATTCCCCGACTCCAGCGACTTGTTGCGTCCCCAAAGATAGCCCCATAGGGCAATCAGAGAGAACAGCATGGAAAGGCTGGTCATACGCTGCACAATGTACAGCACCCCCGTTACTCCCAGAGGATGGAAGGCCCACCAGGCCGTGACCGTCAAAATCAGAACGATTTCTGAATATCGAAACTTCCGCTGCGTACTTTCCTTTGATTCACCATGGGTGGCCCGCACCAGCTCTGTAGTTAGAAAAGCCAGCAGGACAACGTTCATCAAATGGATGAGCAAGTTAACTAGTTTGAAATGGTAAGGTGTCACTCCGAGAAAGAACTGCTCCAAGGCAAAGCTGCCCATGGCAACAGGGCGACCCAGAGGACCTGCATTGGAGGAAGTTGCTGCTGCCAGAAGCTCTTCCCAACTGAGCTCCCGCATGGTCAGACCGGCGTTCCAAACGATCTGCCCGTAGTCATCAAAATAAAAAGAACCGTTCAAGCCTCCCCAATAGCCCAAACAGGTCAGAAACAGAATGGCGATCAGGCCCCAATATCGCAATATGCACGGCATGCTATACACCACAAAAAAAAGCCCCAGCTAGGCTGGGGCTTTCTATAAGAACCAGCGATTACTTGCAGCTGGCAGGCAGGAAACGAACGGGAATACCACCGTTTGCAGGATCGGACTTGCAGCGCCAGACGATCATGCCATTCGTCAAGGAACCAGACATCTGCAGGATATTGGCGCTCGCCAACTGCGGAACAGTTGAGGCGTTCATTGTCATTTCGATCATGTCGCACGTACCCGCCGTGCCATTAAGAGCACACTCCACCCTGATCACATTACCGGCCGCTGCAGAGTTGAAACCTGCACTTGCCGTATTGGGTGCAAAGGTATTCATAGCAGAAAAATACTCGGCCACAGACGTCTTGGCTTCAGCCAGACGAGCCAGACCTTCGGTCACACGAGCACGTACCGTGTAATCCTGATAAGCCGGCAGCGCCACGGCGGCCAGGATGCCGACGATGGCAACCACGATCATCAGTTCGATCAGGGTGAAGCCTTGTTGCACTTTTTTCATCACATTCTCCTTACGGTTGAAAAACAGAATCCTGCCGACGACATACCGCAATAGTCATGCCACATATGCCCCCTTGCCATAAGCGGTATTCAGACTTGACCTTCACCAGACTATCCATGGAAGCAACAAATGTGACAAAAATTGTCAGCTCGATACGCTGCTAAATACTTTATCCAGATCGACCGCATCGATCTGACTCGGGTCCATATAACGCTCAGCATATTGTTTGAACACGCCCTGCCGAACGAAGACCTCGAACAGATCCGGATCAATGTGGCCATTCCGGGCAAAGTTGCCCAGGATGGAAATCGCCTGGGACAGCTTCATGCCGGGCTTGTAGGGGCGATCTCTTGCCGTCAGCGCCTCGAAGATATCGGCGATGCCCATGATGCGGGCCTGGATCGACATCTGTTCCCGGGTCAGGCCCTTGGGGTAGCCCTTGCCGTCCATACGCTCATGGTGGCCGCCGGCATATTCGGGCACATTGCGCAGATGCTTGGGCCAGGGCAATTGCTCCAGCATTCTGATGGTGGCCACGATGTGATGATTGATCACCTCCCGTTCGGTCTGGGTCAGGGTGCCTGCCCGGATGGTGAGGTTCTCAATTTCGTCCTCCGACAAGAATGGCACCTCCTCCCCATCGGCGTTCCGCCAGTGGTGACCGGTGCCGATATCACGGACCCGCTGCTGATCCTCGGGTTTCATGGCTTCGCCGCCCACATTGACGCGGTGCAGGAAAGCCCGTTCCTCGTCGAGAAGTGCCCATTCCCGAGCCAGGGCTGCCTGAGCCTCCGCCTGGGTGGCCGGATCGGTTATGACCAACAACTGTCTCAACATCCGGGTCTCGGCATCCCGTTTCAACACCTCGAAGCGGGTGTCCACCAGATGGATACGATCGAACAGGGTTTCCAGTTTTGTGGCCTTATCCACCACATGGACTGGCGTGGTCACCTTGCCGCAATCGTGGAGCAGCCCGGCGATCTTCAGTTCGTAGCGGTCCCGTTCGGACATGTGAAAGTCCGCCAGGGGACCTTCCTCGGTAGCATTCACGGCCTCCGCCAGCATCATGGTCAGGGCCGGCACCCGCTGGCAATGGCCACCGGTATAGGGTGACTTCTCGTCAATCGCCAGATTGATCAGATCAATGAAGGACTCGAACAGGTTTTCCAACTGGCTGATCAGTTGCCGGTTGGTCAGAGCAATGGCGGCCTGGGAGGCCAGGGATTCGGCAAGGCGCTGATCCGCTGCGGAGAATGTGCCTACCGCGCCAGTAACAGGATCAATGGCGTTGATCAGTTGCAGCACGCCGATGATCTCATTCTCGTGATTCTTCATCGGCACAGTGAGGAAGGAGCAGGAACGGTAGCCGGTCTTGTCGTCGAACTTGCGGGTGCCGGTGAAGTCGAAGCCGGCTTCCGTGTAGGCGTCGGCGATATTGACGGTCTTCTCGTTGATGGCTGAGTAGGCCGCTACCATCGCATTATTGGGCTTGCCGTACTCGTCCACCAGAGGCAAGTCGGGCAGGGATATCCCGTTGCCGGTAGTACCGCCAAGAGCGATCCCCAGGGAGTCGGTACGCATGATTTCAAAGCGCAGGTGCTGACCATCCTCGGTCACCCGGTAAAGGGTCCCCCCATCGGCATGGGTGATGGTCTTCGCCGCCAGCAGGATATGCTCCAGCAGACGGTTGATATCCCGCTCCTTCGAGAGGGCCGCCCCTACCTCGTTCAGTTGCTCCAGGCGGTGGATCAGGTCATCCGGGGTATGCACGATGGATTTACTTGATACAGACAGCCCGCACCTGCTTCATATCGGTGATCCCTTGCAATACCTTCTCCATGCCGTCCATCTTCAGGGTCAACATACCGTCCTCTAGGGCCTGTGCCACAAGCTCGGCTACCCGGGCGTGTTCCTGAATCAATTTTTTGACGGCATCGGAGCCCAACATGAGTTCGTGCAGGCCCACCCGGCCCTTGTAACCCGTGTTGTTGCACTCTGGACAACCTTTGGGATGGAACATGGAAAAATTTCCATCCTTGCCATAATCCTTCAGCAAGCGCTGACGCAGAACCACCTGAGCAGCCCCCTGGTCCCGCTTGTAGGTTTCCGTATTGAGCAATTCCTGGGAGTACTCCGCCAGGAAGAGCCGCATTTCCTCATCATCGGGCACATAGGCTTCCTTGCACTTGCCGCAGAGGCGCTTGGCCAGACGCTGGGCCAGGATGCCCAACAGGGCATCGGAGAAGTTGAAGGGGTCCATGCCCATATCCAGCAGACGGATAATGGATTCCGGCGCGCTGTTGGTGTGCAGGGTGGCGAAGACCAGGTGACCCGTCAGGGAAGCCTCGATACCGATACCCGTGGTTTCGGCATCGCGCATTTCCCCCACCATGATGATGTCTGGATCTGCCCGCAGGAAGGCCTTCATGACGACCGCGAAGTCGAGGCCGGCCTTCTTGTTGACCTGGACCTGGCGCAAGCCCTTCTGGGTAATTTCCACCGGGTCCTCGGCAGTCCATATCTTGGTGTCCGGGGTATTGAGATAACTCAGTACCGAATGGAGTGTGGTGGTCTTGCCGGAACCCGTCGGACCACAGACGAAAAACAATCCGTAGGGTTTGCTGACGGCACTCTTGAGCCGTTCCAGGTTGGTCGGCAGCACCCCCAGCTTGTCCAGGGGTATGGGCTCACCGGCGGCGAGAATCCGCATCACCACATCCTCGACACCGCCGGCGGAAGGTATGGTGGCCACCCGCAGTTCGATGTCCAGGGGACCGAATTTCTTGAACTTGATCTTGCCATCCTGGGGCCGGCGCCGCTCGGCAATATCCAGGTCGCACATGATCTTGATCCGCGCCACGATGGCATTGCGATAGGTCGCGGGAATTTCCACGTATTTCTGCAAGGAGCCATCCTTGCGGAAGCGGATCAGGGTCTTTTCCTTGCCTGGGTAGGGCTCCACATGAATATCCGAGACACCTTGCTGGTAGGCATCGATGATGATCTTGTTGACGAGTTTCACCAGCTCGTTGTCCGCTGCGGCGGAGACATCCTCAGCCGTAGAGTCAGTATCCTCTCCCTCGTCCATGCCGGACAGCATGTCCCCCACCGAAGTGGAGTCCATTTCCGCACTCCCCTTGGCACCGAACAGGGAATCCAGCGTTTCCTTGAACTCCCGGTTGGTGGTGACCCGGTAGGCAATTTTGGAGCGGGGGAAAACGTTATTGACAACACGGGAGCCCTTCACCTGCTCCGGATCCAGGCAAACGACCAGTATGCCTTCAGCCGTGTCGTCAACCGGCGCCCACTGGTTCTGCTCAAGGTATTCCCGCTTGAGATTCTTCAGCAAATCCACCGGCTTCATGCGCTCCGGATTGTGGGGCTCGTAAGGAATATTGAAGAATTTCGACAGTGCCAAACCCAGAACCGGAAGCTTGACCTGGAACTGTTCAACCAGGATGTCCTCGATGCTACGACTGTCCTTGCGAGCCGTTCGCTTGGCCAAGTCCAGTTCATCGGCGGTCACCACCGCATCCGCCACCAGGAAATCGTATTTTGAACGGACCAGTGTGGCGGGTTTGTTGCGCTGAGTAAAGGCGATGGCAAGCGTTTCGCAGAGACCCCGTACCCCTTCCTCGGCCACTTGCGCGAAGGGTGCCCCCGCCTTGCTGTTGATGATCTGGACCACGCCCAACAGCTCACCATTGGACTGGTCCACGATGGGAGCCACCAGCATCTGCTTGGTTCGGTAGCCGGTTCGCTTATCCACTTCCTGCAGGAAACGCAGGCTGGGGTGGATGGACCTCAACTCGGCCTCGTCGTAGACATCTGTGACATTCACCACCCGTTTCGACAAGGCCACATAGCCGGCAACGCTCTGATCGGTGATTGGAAGCTTCAGATCCTTGAAAGAATTCAGCCCGGTCTTGAGCTTGGAAACAATCGAAGCCTTGTCCTCGCCCACCGCATAAAGGGTCAGACGATCAGCGTTGAACAGGCTGCAGATGTCCTGGGACAACTCCAGCATGATTTCATCCACATTGGACGTGGCATGAATCCTGTTAGTGACCGTCTGGAGGTTCTTGAAAAAGGCCAGACGACTGCTGACGTCGGTCAGACTCGCGTCTTGGGCATTGCCGAGCACCGCGCTCATTGGAAAACCCTGCCAGGAAGTGATTGATGACAGCCCTTGAGGCCTCCGGTCAGCACCATGGCGCGCAAACCCCGTTGGGACATCAGGAAAGCTGCAGCGGAGCTGCGCCGTCCCGTCTGACAATAGACAAGATACTCTTTGGATACCTCCAGGGACGGCAGCATGCGACGCAACTCGTTCAAGGGAACATTACTGGCCCCCGGCAAACCGTCATACTGGAACTCGGCGGGACAGCGAACATCCACCCAGCAGGCTCCCTCGGTGACCCTGAGCCGGGCATGATCCCAGTCGATCCATTGCAGCAGGGGCTCCCGCAACAAGGCGACAAAATCGGTTTTACTGAGGCGCAGCAGCACACCATCCGTCTTCATGGTCACGGTGGCATTACGAGGCACCTCGGCTACCAGCGCTTCCTCGCCAAAAGCATCTCCAGAATTCAGATCGGCAAGTTGTATGACGCCCCCCGGCACCGAACGGGCCACCGTGCAGCGGCCGCTATCGATCAAATAGTAGTAATCACCCGGATCATCCTGCTTCACGATGATCTGGCCTTTCTTGACTTCAATCCTCTCAAAACGCTGCAACAACTCCCCGATATGGGCTACCGGCAACTTTGCTAACACCCCCTGGGTAAGTTGCTGAACAGAAAACCTGTCAGTAGCCCCCGGGCGAGTACCCATTGGTATCCCTTTTTTCCCAGGGTCGCTCAATTGATCCCAGGTCAACATGATGTCCAGCAGTTCTTCGTCTAGTTGCAGGATTTCAATCTCGGTGATCGGCTTGAATGCGAGCAGTTGCTCCCCGTTGCGCCCCAGGGGATGGATGGTCTCGCTGGTAGCGCCAACCATAACTCGAAAACTCCCATCGCTGAATTCCAGCTTTGCCTCGCCCCGCACCAGATAGACCAGCTTCCTGCTGTTCTCCTGAGCCAGGATCGGGGCTGAGGCCCGACCTAATGTCTGACGAGTGCAGTGCACCGCCAACTGGGCCAGATGATGCCTCGGTAGGGCCGCCATGGGCTGGAGCCTTTCCATCAATTGCAGCGTGGACAGCACTTCGATGGTGTTCATAATTCGAACACCTGATTGTTCTGCAACATTCGGGGCCGGAACTCGCCAATGCTGTCCTCGATTTCAAGCATTGTCAGTTCGATCTGTCCGGGTTTCAGATGGGTGATGAACAGCTCCACCTCCCGCTGCAATTGCGTCAGTTCCTCGGCCAGCATGCTGGGGCAAAGGTGCTTGGAAACCGTGGCCAGGGCATGCTCCCGGTTGGAAAAGGCGCATTCGATGATCAGGTAGCGCAGGTTCTGAACGGCATTCACGTGTTGCCACAGTTCCGGGCAAATCGTGGTATCGCCGGAAAACACCAGACTTGCCCGGCCAGAGTCCAGCAAATAGCCCACAGCAGGGACCGTATGATTCACCTTGATCGCAGTGATGCGACGTTCCCCGAACTGCACCGGTGTATCCACCTGTATTTTCTCGAAGCGCAGGAACGGTTTCTCCAGGGTCGGGATTTCGCTGAAATCTGGCCAGATGGCCCAGTTGAAAACGTGGGACTTGAGAATTTCCAAAACCTCTTCGGTTCCATGCACCGTCAGGGGGCGGTTCCTCATGTCCCCTACCGTATCCACAATGAAGGGCAGACAGGCAATATGATCCAGATGGGTATGGGTGATGAACACATGGTCGATCTGGACCAGTTCTGCAATGGACAGATCCCCCACGCCCGTACCGGCATCAATAAGAATGTCGTGATCCAGCAACATGGATGTCGTGCGCAGATGACGGCCGCCGATTCCACCGCTACAGCCCAGAATGCGTATTCTCATAGCGGCCTCTACTTGGTCTCGAACTTCCAGACGCCATCCCAATCGGCATCCGGTGGTTCCTTCCGGTAGTGGGCGATGCGCTGCATATAGAGTTCGTACAGATAGCGCTGACTGATGCGCGACAGATTCATCAGGGTAAGCTCGGCCTGATCCCAGTCCTGGCTTCGATAGGCGCGAAGCGCCTGATTCCACAGTTTTAGCTCGTCGAGCAGTGCTCTATCCACCTGGCCCTCCAGGCCCAGGGGTTCGTAAATACCCACCGGTTCGTCCTTGCCCTTGACCCGGACCCGATCCAGTTCCCGAAACACGACCTCTTTCTTGAGGAGTTCCCGCGTCGACTCACCCACGATGATGCCAACACCATATTGCTTGGTGATGCCTTCCAGGCGGGAGCCCAGATTCACCGCATCCCCCATGACGGTATAGGACTGCCGCACCGGCGAACCCATATCGCCCACCGTCATTGTCCCCGTATTCACACCCACGCCAATTTTGAGCTCTGGCCAACCCTTGGTCACCAGGACCTTGTTCAACTCGTGGAGAGCCTCCTGCATATGCAGGGCCGTCAGAACCGCATTCCTGGCATGCTGAAAATCCTCCACCGGAGCGCCCCAAAAGGCCATGATCGCATCGCCGATGTACTTGTCCAGTGTGCCCCGATGGCCCCGGATCACCTGAGTCATGGCCCCTAGATACTCGTTCATCAAGGCTGCCAGTTGATCGGGTTCCAGCCCCTCGGAAATTGTGGTGAAGCCGCGCACGTCCGAGAACAAGACCGTCAATTCGGCCTTGCGCCCCGCCATGCTGTAGTTTTCCGGATCCCGGCTCATTTCCTCCACCAGCTCGGGCGGCACATACTGGCCGAACAGGCCGGTCAACTGACGCTTGCTGCGTGACTCGACGAAATAACCCCAAGACATGTTCATGCCATAGAGCGCTATCACCAGAACCACGGTATTGGATAGGGGCAGGACCAGATTTCCCGCCTGCCAGAAGGCAAAATTGACCGACAGCAGGAACAGCAGAACGATGGAGGCCACGATGGTGGCACGAAAAGGCGAAAGCAGGGGCAGCAGAAAAACCATGACGCCACCGGACAACAGCAGCAACACCACGTCCGCACCCAGCACATAGGCCGGCTTGTATTTGATGCTGCCGTCCAGCATCCCCGCAATCAGGTTGGCGTGAATTTCAACCCCCGGATAGGCGTTGTCCACCGGAGTGACCCGCAGATCCATCAAGCCCGGCGCCGTGGTGCCGACGATCGCGATGCGGCCCTTCAGTCGTTCCGGCGCCACCCGCCCCGCCAGCACATCGGCCATCGAAATGTAATCGTAACTCCCCCGATATCCCCGGTAGGGCACCAGGCTGGCGGCATTCTCGTCCACCGGAATCCGCAAGGTTCCCTTGCTGGTGGGCAGGTCGATCCACTCCATCGCGCCATAGGTCTTGGCATTGGTTCCGGCAGGGAAGCCGGGAACCACCTTGGGACGTCCCAGGGCCAGACGCACCATCGCCAGCGACAGGGCCTCGTAGTAAGCACCCCGGTATTCAGCGAGCATCGGAACCCGGCGCGAAACCCCATCGAAATCCACAAGAGGATTGAAATGTCCGCCACTGCCCGCCGTCTTCTGGAACTCCTCCAGATTGCCTCCATGCCCAGTCCAGTGGGTAAAAGCAATATTGCGCCCCTGGAAAGTCCCCTCCGGCAACACCGGCGGAGGCAAGGCACCATTGGCCGACTCCTCAGCCAGGGATGAAAGATAGAACCCAAGGACCACTGGCCGACCTTGTAGTGAATTGGCAAACCGGGCGTCGTGATCAAGTTGCGGCCGCAAGTCTCGCAAGCTCGCGTGGAACGCTGCGCTGTCCTTGAGCTCACGACCGGCCAGGGACTCCAGGGTCTTGAGGCCGGAACTATCATCGGGTTCGGCGAACACCACATCAAACCCCAGCACTGCTATCTGGTACTGATCAAACAACTTATCCACCAGTGCCGCCAGTTTGTCCCGCCCCCAGGGCCAGCGGCCCACTTCAGCCAGGGACTTCTCATCGATATCCAGAATCACCACCCGGTCGTCCATGCGCTGGGGCATGGTCAGCCGCAGCTTCACGTCATAGGCGATGGCGTCCAGATGGCTGATCAACGGTATCTGGTACAAGCGGGCCGAGTGGCCGAGCAGCACCAGCAGGACCGCCAACCCCAGTCCATAGCGTACCCAATGCTGCTTCACAAGATCTCCACGATTCAATCCCTCCCGACAAGGCTAGGCCTTAAGGAAGAACTCCATCTTCACACCAGCCAGTTCGATGATGTCATGATCGGCCAGCGGATGCGCCTGAGCATCCAGGGTATTGCCATTGACGATCGGGAACTGCGCACCCTCCACATGAGTAATGAAGTAGCCATGGGGCCGACGTGCAATGACGGCCACCTGCACACCGGGCTTGCCAAGGGTCGTCAGCGTCTTGGTCAGTTCCAGCTCCTTGCCCGCGTTGCCACCCGTCAGGACCTGAATGGAACCCAATGGAAGGGCCGGCGCAGTCGGGGGCGCGACAGCGGGAGAGGGAACAGAAGCAGGAGCCGGAGAGGGAGCCTGCTCGGGCAGCATTGCCTCGGCAGCTTCCTTGACCCCTACCTGAGTATCACCAAAGCCTTTGTGGGGCATCTGTTCGACGGTCTTGCGCATCATGTCCGGGCGCAGAACCATGGTCTTTTCGAAGTCGGCCCCGCCGGCCTGCTGCACGACCTCATTGATGTACTTGAGTCGATATTTGCCCAATTCGATAACATCGCCGTTCTGGAGAAAGTGCTTCTTCACCGACTGGCCATTGACGAAGGTACCATTGGTACTATCGAGGTCCTCCAGGAAGGAATCGCTGAGGATAGTGACAATCACTGCATGTTCACCCGATATGGCCAGATTGTCGATCTGGATATCGTTATGGGGTTTGCGGCCTATGGTTGTACGCTCCTTGGAAAGGGGTATTTCCTTGAGCACCAAGCCGTCCATGCTGAGAATAAGCTTCGCCATGTTATTTCCTCAACGCTTCATTATTTGCAGAACCAGGCCATCAGCCTGTTCAACCAGCCCCGGGGAGCCGGAAAAGCCTGCTTGATCTTGACCACGATCACGGACACGTTATCCCGGCCACCATTGTCATTAGCCATCTGGACAAGCTGGGTGGCACACAACTCCAAGTTGGCCGAGAGCATTTGCAGGGTCATGGCAATCTCCTCATCCTCCACCATGTCGTTGAGGCCATCGGAACATAGCAGATAGATATCGCCCGGCTGAACATCATAATCATGAATTTCCGGCTCAACCGATGGATCAATGCCCAAAGCACGGGTCACCAGATTCTTGTTCTGGGAATGCCGAGCTTCCTCGGCCGTGATCATGCCGCTATCGATCTGCTCCTGCAACAGTGAATGGTCACGGGTGACCTGATCAAAATCCTCGCCACGACAGCGATAGAGCCGAGAGTCACCAATATGGGCCACAGTCATCTTATTGTCATGGAACAGCGCCATGACCAGGGTCGTCCCCATTCCTGAATACTGGGGCTGGCTTTGCGCCGCATGGAGGATGGCGTTATTGGCCCTGGCAATTTCCCCGGCCAACACCTGATGAACCCAGGGAACTCCCTCCGCCCCTTCACTTCCTGGCGATCTAGCGGTGAAAATCCTGTCCAGCTCGGTCGCCAGCAAGGTTGTGGCCATCCCACTGGCCACCTCGCCAGCGTTGTAGCCACCCATTCCGTCAGCAAGCACCACCAGTCCCAGGGCCGGATGGGTCTTCACGGAATCCTCGTTATTGGAACGCACCATCCCGGGATCGGAGCGGGCGGCGATTTCCAGATAGGAACTCAAATCCACGCCAGACCCCTCATGCATTTCCGCCGCCGGCGGTCGGAATGGGCGTCGCGGCGATGCAGGACTTGAGATCCGCGGCCATTTCCGCACCGGTCTGATAACGCTGATCCGCATCCTTGACCAGGGCGCGATCAATGACCGCCACCAGACATTCGGGCAGGTCGGGGCGCACCGTGCGAATATCCGGATGGGGCTCATTGGCAATCTTGAACATCAGTTGCGCCATGGAATCCCCCTCGAAAGGCAACTTGCCGCTGGCAAGCTGATACAGGGTCACCCCCAGGGAAAACAGGTCCGAACGGCCATCGATCTTCTTCCCTCCCAACTGCTCCGGCGACATGTAACTTGGAGTACCCAACACCATGCCGGTCTTGGTCTTGGACGAGTCGGTGATGCGGGCGATACCGAAATCCGTGACCTTGACGCTGTCGCTTTCCGGTTCGTACATGACATTGGCGGGCTTGATGTCCCGATGCACCACGGAATTCCCGTGGGCATAGGAAAGCGCCTCCGCCACCCGGGCCACGATGCTCATCACCTGGGGAAGGGGCAACAGATTGGCTACCTTGGTATAGGGCACCAGATCCTTGCCCTTGAGGAACTCCATGGCGATATAGGCCAGATCGTGCTCCTCGCCCGCATCGTACATGGTGACGATATTCGGATGATTGAGGCGGCCCGCAGTCTCGGCCTCGCGGAAGAAGCGCTCCTTCACTTCGACCAGTTCGTCTTCCTCGAACTCCTGGGACAAGGCCATGGTCTTGATGGCCACGACTCGGTTGATCTTGGGATCCCGTCCCAGATAGACCACACCCATGGCGCCCTTGCCCAATTCCTTTTCGATCTGGTAGCGGCCCAGCATCGGCTTTTCCACCGTCCCGCCATCCAGGATCATGGTACTGGCGTTGCTGCGCCCGCCGCCACCGCCCAGGATCACCGTCTCGGACATCTGCTTGGCCCGGGCCAGGCGCTGCTCCAGATCGCGGAACTTGGGATCGTAATCAGACATGTAGCGGAACACCGCCTCGGCCTTGTTGAACTGCCGCTTGCGCTCGAAGTCCAGGGCCAGATTGTAGAGGTTCTCCATCAACTGGTTGTCCGGCGGGCACTTGCGAAACTTGTCGAAGGCCATGTCCAGCTGCCCCTGGCCCTGAAAGGCCAGGCCCAGCATTCGGTTCGACTCGGCCGACTCCAGATCGGACTTTTCCTTGCCCCGCTCGGTGACCAGGAAACGCTTGGTGGTCAGCAACAGATGGCCCACCAGCAGCAGGGTCGCCGGCACCATCAACTGCAACCAGAGCAACTGGGTGGTGATCAGGACGAAATGCACCGCCACCAGGGCGACGAGTATGGCGGCCGTGATACCCGCCGCCATTCCGGCTCGCAACCGTGGCAGCAGGGCGATCAGATAGATTGCCACCAGCAGGAACACCAGTTTCTCGACCAGAAGCCCCCAGCTCGGCGCCACGAAGAAATGCTCCGAAAGAATGCTGGACACGGCATGGGCCTGCATCAGCACCGCAGGCATCGCCGGAGATACCGGCGTCACGAAGGCATTGCCCACTCCGGCCGCTGTCGGGCCGATGAGGACAATCTTGTCCCGGTACTTGTCGAAAGGAATCTTGCCGGTCTTGACATCGAAAAAGGAATCCACAGGGAAGGCCGGATGCCCTTCCCTGTCCTTGTAGAAGAAGGTCGCCATCCGGGTATCCGGATCGGTGGCGATCTTCAAGCGGCCCAGGCGAACGAACTCACCCGCGCTCACCTGTATGTCGGCGGGCCCCAGGTTCAGGCTTTTGGCCGCCACCAGCAAAGACAACGCGGGAAATGCCTCGTTGAAATGCCCCAGCACCAAAGGCTCGGCACGAATGCCACCATCCACATCGTGCGTCACATTGAGATGGCCAATGGCCGCAGCCACGCTGCCCAGGGACGGGATTACGGAAACATCCAGATCCACGGTGGGGATCGGCGCAAAGTCCCCAGACGAGGTCACCTTGACGCCATTACTGCGCACATAATCGGGCAGTTCCCGATCCGGCTTGCCCAGGGGATCCCCCAGTCGGAACAGCATGGGCAGTGCCACATTGCCCGCGCGCTCCAGGGAACCGGCAAAACGACGATCTGTATTCAAGACCTGCTCCGCCTCCAGCAGCATCGGCGCAATCTGGGGACAGGTGGACGCAGCAACAGGAGACGGAGGAGCCTCACCCTCGGCAACGGTGGCCGTCTCACGGACCACTCCGCATGCTTCCATCAGCTTGTCGATATAGACCAGGCCCGGGTCCCGCTGGGGCTCGGAATAAAAAATCGTCGTGGCGACCACCTTGGCCTTGGCGGCCGCCAGTTGGTCCACCATGTCGGCCATGATTTCACGGGACCAGGGCCAGCGGCCGATGTTGTCGATACTGATCTTATCGATGGCAATCACGGCGATCTTGTCCGAGGGAACACGAGAGGTCATCTGCACCCCCATGTCATAGGCCTTGCGTTCCAGGCTCTGGAGCAAATCACCATTCCCCAGAATCAAGAGCACCAGACTCACTGCCAGTCCAAGAAACCAGTCTGACTTCCAAAAGCCGGCATTGATTTTTTTCATTTTTTTATTCAGCTCCCTGGACAGCGCCTGGACGACCTAACTGCAAGATCAAATAGAAACAGGGCGATATTGGCAATTCTTACAGTCAAACATCACTACAGTCAAATAGTTTCCCGACCTCCGGCGCTATATGTCGTAGGACTGCCCACCTTCCCGACTGGCTGCAGATACCAGTTCCGGTGTTAACTGTGGAGCCAGCAGTTCAACGAAGGCCATGGCGAAGCGCCGCGGCAGCGCACCGCGACGCAGGGCCAGACGGGTGATGTTGGCACCGAACAGGTGGCCCACGTCGATGGCCACCAGACCGCTGTCCCGCTGGGAATCGAAGGCCATGGAAGCGATGATGCCCACGCCCAGTCCCAGGCTCACATAGGTCTTGATCACATCCGAATCCACCGCAGTCAGCACCAGATTGGGCTCGATATCGGCCCGGCGAAAAGCCTCGTCGATGCGGCTGCGACCGGAGAACGCCGGATCGTAGGTAATGAGAGGATGACTGGCAAGGGTTTGAAGGGTCAGGGCATCCTGGGCCAGCAAAGGATGACCAGCCGGCGCAATCAAAAGGTGATGCCAGGAATAGGCCGGCAGGGACACCAAGCCGGGGGCACTGGCCAGTGCCTCGGTGGCGATACCGATGTCCGCCTCGCCCCGTTGAAGGTTTTCCACGACCCGATGGGGATCGCCTTCCCGAATGGCCAGCCGGACCTGGGGATAACGCCGCGTGAACTCGGCCACCACCCGGGGCAGCACATAACGGGCCTGGGTGTGGGTGGTCGCCACGGTCAAGGTGCCCGCCGACTCGTCCCGGAACTCGTCAGCCACCCGCTTGAAGTTTTCCGCCTCCAGCAACACACGCCGGGCGGCCCGGGTCATGGCCTCACCCGCTGCGGTCAGACCGGTGAAACGCTTGCCCGAGCGCTCGAAGATGGTAACGCCGGCCTCCTCCTCCAGCAGCCGGATCTGTTTGCTGACCCCCGGCTGGGAAGTAAATAGCCGCTCGGCCGCCAGGGTGACGTTGAGGCCGCTATCGACGACCTCAATCAGAAAGCGCAATTGCTGAATTTTCATAGCCCGACATCTTACGGGCTAACTTTCATGATGCGGGAAACAATACCTCGCATCATGAAAAGGCTCGCCCCCCTTCGCCCACCACCTGGGGGGGCAGCTACGGCTCGCTCCGCTCGATTTCACGGGGCGCTCCGGGGCAGCGCCGAGGGGTTGCGGCTGGCGCCGCCCGCCGCTTTCCCTTGCCCCACAGGGATTTCCTTCGGTCAGGACGGCCCGGCGGGAAAGCTCGTTCTTCACGTTAAACCCCCAATCGCACAGCAAGATCGGGGAGTCCGGATCAGCGCTCTTTAGTCTCCAGGGCCTTCTGGTGGATTTCCACGCCATAGTGCTGGCGCAAACTACCCAACCAGGCGCTGAATTCCTCGCCGGCGACGACACGGCTGTATTGCTGACGCAGGGCCTGGACCCGACTGTCCTCGTCCCCTCCCTTGAAGGGCCTGATCTGGGAAATTCGATAGAGCACATAGCTGCCATCCCCTCTGGCGGCACCCGCATAGGCCGGCATCCGGGTCCCGTCAGCCTTGAATATTGCCTGCAATTCCTCACGTCCGATATTGGCCGCCCCCAGCCGCGGCACACTGCGGCTCGCACCCCATTTGAACTCGGCATCTCCCTTGCCAGCCCGAGCCTGGGCCGCCTCGCCCGCCTGGCGGGCCAGCTTGACCGCCTCCTCCCGAACCAGGTGCTGCTCGATCTCGCCCTTCACCTCCTCCAGGGGACGTAGCGCGGCCGGCTTGTGCTCCAGCACCCGAGCGGAAACCAGTGTGTCCGGCGCCACTTCGACCGCCTCGGTGTTGCGCTTGTTCTTGATGGCATCGTCGGAGAACACCGCCGCCAGCAACTTGGGATGGCCCAGGGGACCGGCACCCTTGCCATCTTTGGTGAACCACCCGCTCTGCATGGACTTGAGCTTGAACTTATCCACCGCCGGTTGCAGGCTATCCGCCTGTTCATAGACGATATTGCTGAAACTTTCGGTGGCTTCGGTGAACTTGCGGGCAGCAGTCTGCTGGCTCAACTGGGCCAGGATTTCGCCCCGCACTTCCTCGAAGGCCCGAATCTTTTCGGGCTTGAGGCCGGTGAGCTTGATGATGTGGAAACCGAAATCGGAGCGCACCACCCCGCTGACTTCCCCTTCCTTGAGGGCGAAGGCGGCATCGTCGAAAGGCTTGACCATCATGCCACGACGGAACCAATCCAGGTCTCCGCCCTTCGCCGCCGAGCCGGGATCCTGGGAGTTCTGCCGGGCCAGGACCGCAAAGTCGCCAGGCGCCTTCCGTATCTTGGCCAGCAGGTCCTCGGCCTTGGACGATGCGGTCTTGACAGCGGCCCCATCGGCATTCTTATCGGCCAGGATCAGAATATGACTGGCACGGCGCTCCTCCGGCTGCCGATACTGATCGGCATGCCCCTTGTACCAAGCCATGGCCTCCTCGTCGCTGACGCTTACCTGGTCCATCAGCGCCTGCCGGGTCAGGGCCACGAACTCGACCCGCACCTGCTCGGGAACCTCGAAGACGCTCCGATGGCTCTCGTAGTAAGTCTTGGAGGCATCGGCCCCGAGCTTCACCTGCCCCTGAAACTGCTCGGGCGTAAAGGACAATTCGGCGATTTCTCGCTCCTCCAGTTGGGCCGTCAGCCAGCGGTCGGCACCGCTACGTCCCGGCATGGCCGCGCTGACGGCACCCAGGGCCTGCTGGATGGACATATCCTGGCGCAGGCGAGCCTCGAACACCTCCTTGCTCATGTTCTGGGCCGCCACCAGGGCCTCGTATTTTTCCTTGGAGAACTTTCCGCCCTCCTGCAACGAAGGCACACTGGCAATGAACTGGGCCAGTTGCGCGTCACCCACGCCAATGCCGACCTTCGACGCATGCAGTAGCAACAAGCGCTGATCAATCAGGTTGTTGAGGACTTCCTGGCGAATCTCCGGCGTATCCAACATTTCCTGTGGAACCGGCCGTCCGGCGGCGCTGCGCAGGCGGTCCTGCTGAGTCTGGAGGCTCTGAAGAAATTCCTGGTGACTGATCTTGCTTCCTCCCACGGTCGCCACATCATTGCTGGCACCCACATTGCTCACATAGGATTCCACGCCCCAGAACGCGAACGGCAAGGTAATGCCAGCAAGAACGAGTTGAACGATACGGCGGTTACTGCGAACAAAATCGAACATGGCAGGCCCGATAACTCTGATGTAAGAACGGCAGCGTTCCAGTGCATACACGGAAGCGCCAGCAAGTGCTAGTCGTTGAACTGGCGCCCCGGAGACGAATCGAACGTCCGACCTACCCCTTAGGAGGGGGTTGCTCTATCCACTGAGCTACCGAGGCCCATGACCAGCGGGGCGCGATTTTACCCCGTGTTGCGGGTGCCGCACCGAGCCAAGGAAATTTTCCGCGTCAGGGCCGGAACGAGAACTTCCTTCCAGCATTCCAGTTTCTGCTCGAAGGCCAGGGTATAGGCGGGACTGGTGGAGGGCAGCAACCGTACCTCGTAGCCCAGGGCCGCCAGCCGGGGCGCGAATTTCCCCGCCATACTGCCGTTGAAACAGACCCGTTCCAGATGAGGAGCCAGACTGCTCAATCGCTGAAAATCATTGGGCTCACCGTCCTGGATGGCGCTGTCCAGGCTGCCCTGACGCCGGCAACGGCCATAGACATCCCAGATGCCCAGGCCGGCCTGCCTCAGCGCCGCCTGGACTTCCCCGTAGGGCATGGACTGGAGGGGGCAAGCCAGCACCTGGGCCAGGATCGGCCAGAACTGGTTTCGGGAATGGGCGTAGTAACGCCCAGCCTCCAGGGAGGCCACAGAAGGAAAGCTGCCCAGGATCAGCACCCGGGTGCCTGCATCGATGATAGGCGGCAGTCCCTGCAACAGAGGAGACGCCATTGCAGGCGACGCTCTCCGCGTCAACCCTGCTTGCGGCCCAACAGACCCCTCAAGCTTTCCTGAAGGTCGGCAGGAATCACCACCGTCTTGGCATTGTCCGACTTGGCCAGATTGCCTATGGCGCCGATGTATTTCTCTCCCAGCAGATAGCGCATCGGTGCATCTTCCTGGCCGATGGCGGCGGCAACACGTTTGATGGCCTCGGCGCTGGCCTCGGCCAGGGTCACCTGGGCCTCGGCCTGGAGTCGGGCCGATTGCAACTGGGCCTCGGCATTGAGGATGGTGGCCTGCTTGTTGCCCTCGGCCTTGGTCACCATGGCCTTGCGCTCCCGCTCGGCGGAAGCCTGGGCCTCCATGGCCTTCTGCATGGACTCGGATGGCTTGATGTCCTGGATCTCCACCGACTTCACCGTCAGGCCCCAGTCGATGGCCTCGTCGGCGATGCTCTCCCGCAACCGGGCCTTGATCTTGTCCCGGTTGGTCAGTGCCTCGTCCAGGTTCATCTCGCCGATGATGGAGCGCAGGGTGGTCATGATCATGTTGCGGATGGCCTCGGCGAAGTCCGTCACGCCATAGACTGCCTTGATCGGGTCCGTCACCTTGATGAAGGCGATGGCATTGGTCAGGATCACCGCGTTGTCCTTGGTGATCACCTCCTGCTCCTGCACGTCGAGGATGATGTCCTTGGTCACCAGCTTGTAGGCGATGCGGTCCAGATAGGGAATGATGATGGACAGGCCCGGCAGCAGGGTGCCGTGGTACTTGCCCAGGCGCTCCACGATCCACTCTTCCCCCTGGGGCACGATGCGCACCCCCTTGATCAGGGTGACGACGGCGAATACCAGCAGTGCAACGACAAACAGTTCCATGTCCCGTCCTCCTCAGTTGATGTAAACCTCAGACCCTGCCGACCTTCAGCAGACTGCCTTCCACTGCCACCACCTTGACCCGCTCGCCGGTGGCGATCGCCTCATCGGCGATGCAGGGCCAGACATCCGCCCCCAGCACCGGCTTTTGCAGCCGGACCTCGCCCCGCTCGAAAGGGCTCACGCCATGGAAGAGCAGCCCCACTTCCCCCACCACGTCCGAAGCCGAACCGCCAACTCGAGTCTTGAGCTGGCCGGGCTTGAAGAAGCGGAACCAGATGATCGTCAATGCCACCGACACCACCAGCCAGAGGGCCAGTTGGGTGGTCCAGCCGATGCTGACAACGGCCAGCAACAGGGCCACCAGCAGGGCGCCTGCGCCGAACCAGATCAGCACGAAGGCCGGCACGGCCAGTTCGGAGAGGATCAGGACGATCCCCGCCACTGCCCAGTGCCACCATTCCGGGTTCAGTTCCATCTTTTGATCTCCTATTTCCCGTGGGCCGCCAGCTTGAGCCAGGTATCCACCACCGTGTCGGGATTCAGGGAAATGCTCTGTATGCCCTGGTCCATCAGCCATTCCGCCAGGTCAGGATGGTCCGAGGGCCCCTGGCCGCAGATGCCCACGTACTTGCCCAGACGGTTGCAGGCGGAGATGGCCATGGACAGCAGCAGCTTAACCGCCGGGTCCCGCTCGTCGAAGGCATGGGCCACCAGGCCCGAATCTCGGTCCAGGCCCAGGGTGAGCTGGGTCAGGTCGTTGGAGCCGATGGAGAATCCGTCGAAGTGCTCCAGGAACTGCTCCGCCAGCAGGGCATTGGAGGGAATCTCGCACATCATGATCAGGCGCAATCCATTCTCGCCGCGCTTCAGGCCATGGGAAGCCAAGAGAGCTTCCACTCCCTGGGCCTCTTCCAGGTTGCGCACGAAGGGCACCATCAGTTCCACGTTGGTGAGCCCCAGTTCGTTCCGCACCTTCTTCATGGCCCGGCATTCCAGCTCGAAGCAGTCCCGGAAGCTGTGGGCAATGTAGCGAGAGGCGCCGCGGAAGCCGAGCATGGGGTTCTCCTCCTCCGGCTCGTAGATCTCGCCCCCCAGCAGCTTGCGGTATTCGTTGGACTTGAAGTCCGAGAGCCGCACGATCACGGGCTTGGGATAGAAGGCGGCGGCGATGGTGGCCACGCCCTCCACCAGCTTTTCGACAAAGAAGGTCTCCGGACTGGCATAGCCCCGGGAACGGCGCTTGATCTCGTCCCGCAGGCTGGCCGGCACCTGGTCGATCTCCAGGATGGCCTTGGGATGGATGCCGATCATGTTGTTGATGACGAACTCCAGCCGGGCCAGACCCACGCCAGCATTGGGGGTCTGGGCAAAGTCGAAGGCCAGCTCCGGGTTGCCCACATTCATCATCACCTTCACCGGCAGGGGCGGCAGTTGCCCCATGTCCTGCTGGGTCACCTCGTAGTCCAACCGGCCCCGGTAGACGTAGCCCGTGTCCCCCTCGGCGCAACTCACCGTCACCGTCTCCCCTTCCTCCAGGGCGCTGGTGGCGTTGCCACAGCCGACGATGGCGGGGATGCCCAGTTCCCGGGCAATGATCGCGGCGTGGCAGGTGCGCCCGCCCCGGTTGGTGACAATGGCGGCGGCCCGCTTCATCACCGGCTCCCAGTTGGGGTCGGTCATGTCGGCCACCAGCACGTCGCCGGGCTGGACCCGATTCATCTCCGCCGGGTCCTTCACCACCCGCACCGCCCCCACGCCGATCTTCTGGCCGATGGCGCGGCCGGAGGTGAGCACCTTGCCATGCTGCTTGATGCGGAACTTCTCCACTACCCCGCCGGACTGGGACTGCACCGTCTCGGGCCGGGCCTGGAGGATGTAGAGCTTGCCGTCGCGGCCGTCCTTGCCCCACTCGATGTCCATGGGCCGGCCGTAGTGCTGCTCGATGATCACCGCGTAGCGGGCCAGTTCCAGCACATCCGCATCGGTCAGGGCGTAGCGATTGCGATCGGCCTCCGGCACCTCCACGGTGAGGGTGGACTTGCCGGCTTGCTTGGTCTCGGAAAAGACCATCTTGATCATTTTCGAGCCCAGGTTGCGGCGGATCACCGCCGGCTTGCCCAGGGCCAGGGTGGGCTTATGCACATAGAACTCGTCCGGGTTCACGGCCCCCTGCACCACGGTCTCGCCCAGGCCGTAACTGGCGGTGACGAAGACCACGTCGGGAAAGCCCGATTCCGTGTCGAGGGTGAACATCACCCCGGCCGCCCCGGTATCCGAGCGCACCATGCGCTGCACCCCGGCGGACAGGGCCACCTCGGCATGGGCGAAGCCCTTGTGCACCCGGTAGGCGATGGCCCGGTCGTTGTAGAGGGAAGCGAATACCTCCTTCATGGCGTGGAGAATGTTTTCGTAGCCGTGGATATTGAGGAAGGTCTCCTGCTGGCCGGCAAACGACGCATCAGGCAGGTCTTCCGCCGTGGCCGAGGAGCGCACGGCGAAGGAGGCATCGTGGCCGCTGACGGCGATCAGGGCTTCATACAGCGTCTTGATGTCTTCCTCCAGCTTGGCCGGAAAGGGCTGCTCGATCACCCACTGGCGGATCTGGGCGCCGGTCTTCAGCAGGGCATCCACATCATCCACATTCAAGGCATCCAGGGCGCCGTTGATGCGCCCGGCCAGACCCTGATGGGCCAGAAACTCCCGATAAGCCTCGGCCGTGGTGGCAAAGCCCCCGGGCACCCGCACGCCTGAGGCAGCCAACTGACTGATCATCTCCCCCAGGGAGGCATTCTTGCCGCCGACCTCGCCCACGTCGGTCATGCGCAGTTGTTCAAAGGGAATGGCGTAGCGGCTCATGATGCTCACTTCCTGATCGAATCCAAAGGGAAAGAACATTGTAGCGGAAGCCAGTCCTCACTCCGGGGGCTGGACGGCGTCTTCAAAGTCCCTAAACTGCTGACTGGCCATTTGATAAACCGCCTTCGCCATGACCGCCCCGTTCAAACTCACCGCCTTCCTGCCGCCGATGATCGCCGCACTCCTCTGCGTCCTGCTCCAGGCAGGCCCGGCCAGTGGCCAGGTACCATTACAGGCTGCAGCACAAAAGGCAAGCATCGGCCGCATCGATCTGGTCGAAGGAGAGGCACATATCGTCAACCGGCGCCAGCAGATACACAGCCGCATTCCCCAGGTAGGCGATACCCTGAACGAAGGCGACACCTTGTCCACCGGCAAGAATGGCGAGATACATCTCAGCCTGGACGATGGCAGCGTCTACGCCCTCCGCGCCGATACCCGCATGAACCTGGTCCAGCACAAGGCCAGCGGCGGTGACAAGGACGGCAGCGTGGTCAGCCTGCTGCAAGGCGCCATGCGTACCATCACCGGCTGGCTGGGCCGCCGCAGCCCGCAGCGGGTGCGCCTGCAGACCCCCACTGCCACCATCGGCATCCGCGGCACCGACCACGAGGTCGTGGTCATTCTGCCGGGGGACGGCAGCGCCCCCACCGGTACCTACAACAAGGTCAATGCCGGCGCCACCGTGTTGAGGAACGACAAGGGCGAAACCGAAATTGCCCCGGGTCAGGTGGCCTATGCCCAACCCAAGGCCGCCCCCCGGGTGCTGCCCGATCCCCCGGCCATCTTCCATCCCACCCGCAACGAAAAACGCCTGGAAGGCCTGGATGCCGCCCTGTCCAGAAGCAGCAGCCAGGCGGCTCCACGCTCGGAGACAGGCAGCGCCGGCAGCGGCAATGTCCGCCTCCAGGGCAACACCCGCATCGAGGCCGAAACCCGCAACACCAGCGCCAGCGCCAGCGGCCGTGGCAATACCGCGAAGAATCAGGCCGGAGTAATAGGCGGCGAATAGGCGCTGACGGCCCCATAACGACCGTGCGATTCCCTGAAACAGTTCTAATATTGACCAGGTAAAGCACAGCCGAAATCACGCTTTCAATCCAGGCCGGAGGGTGCCATGACTCTCAAGAGCTTTTTCCGCCACACCCTGCTGGGAGAGCCCGAGCCTGTCATCGCCGACAATCCTTTCGGCAAGACCGCGCCCCCTCCCGTCAAGCCCCCTGCCCCGCCGCCAACGCCGGCCTTGTTACAACGGGAGGAAATTCTCGACGAGCGCAACCGCATCTGCGGCTACCGATTCCTCGCCCATTCTTATGGCAATGCCGCGCCGGTAAGCACAACAGCCTTCCTTACCGCCCTGGGTCATGAATCCGTGGCCTCCTTCGCCCAGCGACGCATGGCCATGATTCCCGTCACCGTGGAGGCCTGGAACCGCCATGACTTCACCCCCGTCATCGGCCCACACACCACCCTGCTGCTGCCCCCACCCCCCGCTCCCCTGACGGAAGACTGGTGTGAAAGCCTGAAAGCCATGAAGGCAGAGGGCGCAAAGATCGCCCTGCGTGGACTGACGGACAGCGAGGATCTTGCGCCAGCGGCCCTGTTGGCGGACCTAGTCCTGCTGAACTTCGGCGAATACCCCCTAGCCCGCCTGGAAAAACTGGCCCAGGCCCTCAGCCAGCGTCACCCCCACCTGGCCCTGGTCGCCGACGGACTCGGCGCCTGGGCGGAGCGGCGCCTTTGTGGTGCCCTCGGCTTTCACTATTTCCTGGGTGGCTTCGCTTCCTCGCCGGACGAAGAAGCGCCGGAAGGGGAACTCAACGAAAGCCGGCTGGTACTGATCGAGATGCTCAACCTGCTGCGCCGGGACGCCGATCTGAACGACCTGGGCATTGTAGCCAAGCGGGACCCCGGCGTTTCCGTCCATGTCATCGCCATGGCCAACTCTCCCATGGCAGGGCTCGCCACCCCCGTGGCCAGCGTGGAGCAGGCCATCGTGGTGCTGGGGCGGGAATATCTTTACCGCTGGCTGGCGATCGCCATGTTCCGGGTCGGCAACCACCACAACGACCTGGACGAAACCCTACTGGAGCTGGCCCTGGCCAGGGCCCGCTTCCTTGAGCTGTTGGGCGTGGCGGGACGGGGAGGCAGACAGACAGGGTCCGAGCTTTTCCTGGTGGGCTTGCTCTCTCTGCTGGACAGCCTGCTGAAGATCCCCATAGAGAAGATTGTTTCCCGCATGCACCTGCCGGAATCGGTGACCCAGGTACTGCTGCGCAGCGAGGGTATCTATGGACGTTACCTGCGCCTGTCCATCGCCATGGAACGGGGCCGGAGCGACCAGGCCGCCCGCCTGGCAAACGAGTTGAGCATCACGCCCGAGCTACTGACAAACAGCAATCAGGCCGCCCTGGTCTGGGCCGAGGAAGCCATGCGGATGCAGTAGATCGGGATTCCCGGCCCCGGAACGATCTTTTCCATCTTTGGGAAATCACGACCTGCGGGCTACCAGCCCTGATGACGGTATTTCTTGCCGGCTCATCACGGTGAAATCCACCTTCGCCGCACCCCACCAAGCACACTCCGGCTTCCGCGCCAATGCGGTTGACATAACAGAGAAATCGCGCAAGGAAATTGCTTTGCCGCTTCTGCATTAACAACCCAGGGGATAAGTAGAAAAATGTTCAAGGCCCGGAAAAGAAAACCGTCGGTGCAAATTGGCAAATTTACCAAAGATCAAGAAAGGCATTACCACGGTTTCAGCCGCAGACCCAGCGACCTGCTGAACATCACTTCACCACCGACAGGCCAGCACATCAATAACGAGGAGACGATCAATGGCTGAACTGACCCGCGCGCAGGCCGACCTCATGGATGCGTTTCTTCTCGATGCCCTCAGGAAGGCGGAAGCTCTCCTCTCTCAACTCCAGAGCCACCCCGACCTCGCGGTCCACATCGTCCAACAGGATAACTTCGGAGACGTCCTCACTCGGACCCGTGCCGCTCAAGCGACCTTCGCCTCGGCACCCAGGCTCGGAGCCACTTCACCAGACACCATTGGTGCCAAGGCTTGCCACATCAACATCAAGTCAGCCGCTCCCGAATTGCTGGCGGTGGACGCGGTTCTGGCGAATTTGCCCTTGCTCACTGTTGCGGTGAACCTCCTGGGAACCGCATTGGAGGTCACCACACGTCCCGATGCCACCGATGCGTCGGTCGGTGCGGCTCTAATGGAGGCCCTGGCCATCACGCGTTCCGATCTTGCCAAGCTGGAGTCGCACCCATGACAAGATGACCACGACGGCCAGGCATGGATATCTGCCTGGCTGATATTGGCCGGTTCGGTTCCGGCTACTGAGCTTCCAGGCGCTGCGCTTCCCGCTGCCGGCGATGTTCCCGGATACGTTCCCTTAGCAGTTGTTTTTCCTCGGGAGACATACTTTCCCGTCGCTCACGCATTTTCTCGCGCCGCTGTTGCTGTTGCTCCGCGGACATCTGTTCCCGATATTCCCGGATCTGGCTGCGCATCTGCTCCCGCTGTTCCGGCGAGAGGCTGGCACACAGGGTTGCGCCAGGCAGTGCTGGTTCCGCCGCGCCGACAACCTGAGCCGAACCCATATCCGCCACCGCCCCCGCCGAAGCTGCGCCCAGCGCCCAGGCGCAGGCCAGCAGGGAATAACGTAAGGAACGGGACGACATGGCGACTCCAGAACTGGGCGGGGACAGGCATTATTGTCCCGCACTCACCACCTTGCCGGATTGCGGACAATCGCGGCTTTGTTACCCGATGTTACGTCGAGGTTGTTCCCGACGTTTTTCGGTATTCTTGCCGCCATGAACCCACGCCCCGACAAGATATTGATCGTCGATGACGATCTGCGCCTACGCCAGCTACTGGAACGCTATCTGCGCGACCAGGGCTTCACCGTCCGCGCTGTGGAGAACGGCGCTGCCATGGACCATGCCCTGGTCCGGGAACACTACGATCTGCTGGTGCTGGACCTGATGCTGCCGGGAGAGGACGGCCTGTCGATTTGCCGGCGGCTACGCGGCGCCTCCGACCCGATCTCCATCATCATGCTGACGGCCAAGGGTGAGGAGGTGGACCGCATCGTCGGCCTGGAAGTGGGAGCCGACGACTATCTGCCCAAGCCCTTCAACCCCCGGGAACTGGTGGCCCGCATCCATGCGGTACTGCGCCGCCGGGTAGCCCCCGTCCCGGGCGCGCCGGCGGAAGAACCGGCCCAGGCAAGCTTCGGCGAATGCATGCTGGATCTGGGCCAGCGCACCCTAAATCGCAACGGGGAGATTCAGACCCTGACCACCGGAGAGTTTGCCCTGCTGAAGGTGCTGGTCACCCATCCGCGCCAGCCCCTCTCCCGGGACCGGCTCTCGGAACTGGCACGGGGCCGGGAGTACGAGGCCTTTGACCGAGCCATCGATGTGCAGATCTCCCGCCTGCGCAAACTGGTAGAAAAAGAGCCGGCCAGCCCCCGCCATATCCAGACCGTGCGCGGCTTCGGTTACGTCTTCGTCCCCGACTGAAATGAAACAACCCCCACGCTCACTTCGTTCGCTGCCCCCCAAGGGGGCGCAGGCCTCCCTTGTCCCACAGGGATTTCCTTCGGTCAGGCCGGCCCGGCGGAAGGCCTGATGAAACAACCCCCACGCTCACTTCGTTCGCTGCCCCCCGAGGGGGCGCAGGCCTCCCTTGTCCCACAGGGATTTCCTTCGGTCAGGGCAGCCTGAATGTTCCGCACCCTGCTGGCGAGGCTGTTCTTCCTGCTGGCTCTGGCCATGATGCTCTCCGCCCTGGCCTGGGCGGGGATTTTTGCCTACTCGGAGCGTGGGCCCCGGACTCGGCATTTCGCTCAATTATTGACCAGCGTGGCCAACCTGACACGGGCCGCTCTGGTAGCTTCCCACCCAGCCCAGCGCCACGAACTGCTGAACGAGCTTTCCCGCCAGGAAGGTATACGCCTCTACGTAGCAGAAGAGGGAGAGCCGATGTCATCCCGCCCCCTGGATCCCTTCCTGGCCCAGGTCCAGGAGCAGTTGCAGGAAAACCTGGGGCCCCGCACCCGGTTGCTGATGGAGCACCAGGGCGAACGGGCCATCTTCCTGCGCATCCCGATCGAGGGGGACGACTATTGGATCGCCCTGCCCCGGGAACGCTTCGCCCGTTCCCATGCCTCTCAGTGGATCGGCTGGGGCTTGCTGGCGGCGTCCATCGCCCTCCTGGCCGCTGGCGCCTTCGTGTCGCGCTTGACCCGCCCCTTGCGGGACATTGCTGGAGCTGCCCGTGAAATCGGCGCCGGCCACCACCCTCCCCCTCTGGCGGAATCCGGTCCGGAGGAATTGACTGCTGTGGCCCGGGCCTTCAACCAGATGAACGCCGATCTGGCCAGACTCAGCCAGGATCGGACCCTGGTGCTGGCAGGTATCTCCCACGATCTGCGGACCCCCCTCACCCGCCTGCGCTTGGGTCTGGAACTGGCGATGCAGGACGGGGAGTTGCGGGACGGCATGGGAGCCGACATCGAGGAAATGGACCGGACCATCGGCCAGTTCCTGGATTTCGCCCGCACCGATGGCGATGAGACCGCAGTGGCAACCGATCTGCCAGGCCTGCTGGCGGAACTGGCGGCCCAATACGCCCGGCGTGGCATCGCCATCGAGACCCACCTGTCCGATCTGCCCCCCCTGCCCCTGAGGCCCCAGGGACTGCGCCGGGCCATCGTCAACCTGATCGACAACGCCCTGCGCCATGGCGGCGCGAATCATCCAGTGGAACTGGTGCTGCTGACGCCCCAGCCTGATGAATTCGTCATCGAAGTGCGAGACCGGGGACCGGGCATTCCCCCCACCGAGGCCGAGCGCCTCAAGCGGCCATTCGCCCGACTGGAAACGGCCCGCAGCAACACCGGCGGCGCCGGTCTGGGCCTGGCCATCGTGGAGCGGATCGTCCTCCAGCATGGCGGCAGCCTGGAACTGTTGCCCCGGGAAGAAGGCGGCCTGACCGCCCGTGTTAGGATGCCGCGGCCATGAATACCGCCAAGACCCAGACCCCCTACGAAGCCTTGGGCGGCGCGACCGGCCTGCGCCAACTGGTCCACCGCTTCTACCAACTGATGGACACCCTGCCCGAAGCCTGGGAGATCCGCCGCCTGCACCCGGACAGCCTGGCCGGCTCCGAGGACAAACTCTTCATGTACCTGTCCGGCTATCTGGGCGGCCCCAACCTTTTCATCGAAAAATTCGGTCATCCTCAACTGCGCGCCCGCCATCTGCCCTTCTCCATCGGCGTTACCGAACGGGACCAGTGGCTGATGTGCATGAATCAGGCCCTGGCTGAACAGGCCGCCGACCCGACGCTGCGGGAAGCGCTGTTCAAGGCTCTGGCAGGCCTGGCCGACCACATGCGCAACCGCCCAGAAAGCGAGGACTGAAGCGTGGCCGAACTACTTTTCTATCGACGGCCAGTGGCCCTGGACAAGGACCTGCACCGGGAACTGCGGGTGGGCGAAATTCGCGAATACCGCTTCAGCGCCAGGACCAACTCGGTGCCCCTGGCGGTGGTGGAGTTCTTCGAGGCCGCCCGGGAATATCCCATCGTATTCGCCGGCCAGGCGGGGGCGGCACCTATCCCCACGGCCCTGATGAGCCTGCGCAGCAACGAGAATCTCTTCGTCGGTCCCGGCGGCCGATGGGAGGGCCGCTACATCCCGGCCTTCATCCGTCGCTACCCCTTCGTGCTGGCCGGCACGCCGGACGAGCAACTGATGGTCTGCGTGGACGAGGGTCACCCCTCGGTGGGCGCCCCAAAAGGGCAGCGCCTGTTCGACGATGCCGGGGAACCTTCTCCCTTCCTCGCCAACGCCATCGCCTTCATGGGGGAGTTCCAGGCGGAGACCCGACGCACCCGTGAATTCGTGCGCCGCATCGTCGAACTAGACCTATTGACCGAGGTGGCCGCCCGGGCCGAGCTCAAGGGCGGCGGCGCCTACCAACTGGGCGGTTTCTCGGTGATCAACGAAACCAAATACCGTGCACTGGACAAGGACACGGTGGATGAACTGTTCCGGAAAGGCTGGCTGGCCCTGATCGATGCCCATCTGCTGTCCCTGGGCAACCTGGGACGACTGATCGACCTCATGGCGGTCACCAGGAAATAGGACATCAACGAAGAAGCTTGCGCGCCACCAGATCGATCAGGGCAGACATGCCCCGGTGGGCGCAGCCCTCCTCGATCACCGTCTCGTGGCTGCGCAGTTCCAGAATCTCGAAATCCTTGAAGGACTCCCGCAGCAGGGCCTCGGTGTAAAGGTTCTCCACCACCGAGGGGCCGCCAGTGCCGTATTCCAACTGCTTGGGCGTATAGCCCTGCATCAGCAGCAGGCCTCCAGGCTTGAGGGCCTGCTTCAGGCGGGAAAATAGAATCGCCCGCTCGGCGGGCCCCACGAACTGGATGAAAATCGCCACCACCACATCGTAGGCGGCCATGGGCCAGTCCCACTGCATCAGGTCGGCCTGGATGAAACTCACCTCGGCCCGACGGCTTTCCGCCAGACGGCGGGCCTTGTGCAGGGCCACGGGAGAAATCTCCACCGCAGTCACTGTCAGACCCTCCTCCGCCAGCCAGACGCTATTGCGACCCTCACCGTCGGCCACCGAGAGAGCGCTAAGTCTCGGCGTCAATCGGACGGCCTGGTCTTGCAGGAAGGCATTGGGCACGGTACCGAACAGATAGTCCTCCCCGACCCCGGCATAGCGGGCGCTCCAGACCTGCTCCTGGTCGATGGCGCCCATGGTCAGCAGTGGTGCACGACAAAGTCCTTCACGGCGGCCACGTCGGCGTCCATCACCTGCACCCGCTGGGGCAGCTTCTCCAGCCCTTCCAGATCAGCAGGACAGAGGGGTTCGCGGCCCAGGGCTTCGCGGATGGTCTCGGCGAATTTCACCGCCTGGGCGGTTTCCAGAACCACCATGGGCACACCAGCTTCCCGATGCTCCAGGGCCACCTTGACGCCGTCGGCGGTGTGGGTGTCGATCATCACGCCGTATTTTTCCCAGACGACGCGTATCGTCGCTAGCCGGTCGGTATGGGTACTGCGGCCGGAAGCGAAATGAAAATCCGGCAGACGGGCCCAGTGGGAGGTGCCAGTCAGGTCGAAGGCGCCGCCCCCATCCACCTGCTGCCACAACTCGCGCACCACAGCCGGATCGCGGCCCACCAGGTCGAAAACGAAGCGCTCGAAGTTGGAGGCCTTGGAGATGTCCATGGAAGGACTGGAAGTGACATGGGTCTCGGCGGTCTTGCGGGGCCGGTACACGCCGCTTCTGAAGAACTCGTCCAGCACGTCGTTCTCGTTGGTGGCCAGTACCAGACAGGCGATGGGCAGTCCCATCTGACGGGCGATATGCCCGGCGCAGATGTTGCCGAAATTGCCCGAGGGCACGCTGAAGGCTACCTGCTCGTCGTTGCTCTTCGTGGCTTCGAAATAGCCCTTGAAGTAATACACGATCTGGGCCGCCACCCGGGCCCAGTTGATGGAATTGACGGCGCCGATCTTGTATTGGGCCTTGAAGGCCGCATCATTGGACACGGCCTTGACGATGTCTTGGGCATCATCGAACATGCCGCGCACGGCGATGTTGAAGATATTGTCGTCCTGGAGGGAATACATCTGGGCCCGCTGGAAGGCGCTCATCTTGCCTTCCGGCGAGAGCATGAAGACCCGCACCCCGTGCTTGCCGCGCATGGCGTACTCTGCGGCAGAGCCGGTGTCCCCCGAGGTGGCGCCGAGGATGTTGATGGTCTCGCCGCGCTTGTCCAGCACATACTCGAATAGATTGCCCAACAACTGCATGGCCATGTCCTTGAAGGCCAGGGTTGGGCCGTTGGACAACTCCAGCAGATGCAGGCCGGGCTCCAGGGTGGTGAGAGGCGTGATGTCCGCCGCCGCCCGGCCAGGCCGTGCATGGCAGTAGGTGGCAGCCGTGTAGGTTTTATCCACGAGGGCCTTGAGGTCCGCCGCCGGAATGTCGGTGATGAACCTGGAGAGGACTTCGAAGGCCAGCCCGGCATAGGACAGGCCGCGCCAGCGGGCCAGTTCCTCCGTTGTGATCCGGGGATAGGTCTCGGGCAGATAGAGGCCGCCATCGGGGGCCAAGCCGCCCAGGAGGATGTCGCAAAAGGATTCGGCCGGCGCCTGGCCGCGGGTACTGATATATCGCATGGTGGGAGCTTCCTGGAGAGGCCGAGGATTATACCGGCGACGCACCAAAGCAATGGCCACCGGCTTGAGCCGATGGCTATTCAGAGACTGACCGCAAGGGTTGGAAGATACCCGCGCCCACCCATGTACCCAGAGTAGGTATATATGTTTTATTCAAGAATATTACTGACTGATAATTCATCAGCAGGCAGGACTGACGGCTACCGATGGGGCTACCGGGCGAGGGAGAAAATGCTTTACTCGATCTGTTTGCAATACGGGGGCTTGCCAAGGTCCCTTCTATTCGGGATACAACCAAGATAAGGAAAGAGTACAAACCATGGCTTTTAATCTAGATTCCAAGGTCGGTGACCTGCTTGACAACGAAGCTGCCCGTACGGCGCTGGACAAGCATATGCCCGACTTTTCCAGCAATCCCCAATTGGCAATGGCGCGGGGATTCTCTCTGAAAATGGTGGCCGGTTTCTCTGCCGGCAAGATCACACCGGAAATGCTCACCGCAGTGGAGGCCGAACTGGCGAAGCTGTAGGCCACCTGACCTATTTCAGCGGGGGACGTCCCCCGCTGAAATAGGCACTTAGGATGTTTTTTGGAACTCCAGCTTGATTACCCGGCGCAGCACCTTGCCCATCTCGTTGTAGGGCAGGCTGTCCTTGAAAATCAGGGCCGCCGGCACCCGGGAGGAGCGCAGCCGGTCCTTGACCCAGTTTTGCAGGTCGGACACGCTGGCCTGGGCATTCTCCTTCAGCACCACGGCGGCGCCGACAGCCTCGCCCCACTGCTCGTCGGGCACGGCCACCACGGCCACATCGGACACCGCCGGATGGGTCAGCAGCACGTCCTCGATCTCCCCCGGGGAGATATTCTCGCCGCCGCGCACGATCACGTCATCGGCCCGGCCGTCCAGATAGAGATAGCCGTAGGAATCCAGGTAGCCCCGGTCCCGGGTGGGAAACCAGCCGTTGGCATCCAGCATGCTGCCCAGGCCCAGGTATTCCCCGGCCACCTGGCCACCGCGCACGTAGATGTCGCCGGCTTCTTCAGCCCCCAGGGGCTTGCCGTCCTCGTCGCGAATTTCGATTTCGATGGTGCCCAGGGGCTTGCCCACGGAGGAGAGGCGCTTCCTGATTGCCGGATCCTGGCTGGCAAAACCGACCCGGTGATCCTCAGGGTCCAGCAGGCAGATGGTGGAGCTGGTTTCGGTCAGGCCGTAGGCGTTGGTGAAGTCCACGCCCGGCATCTGGGCCATGGCCTTTTCGATGACCGACAGGGGCATCTTGCCGCCGCCGTAGGCGACAGCCCGCAGGCTGGGCACATTGGCCGACTCGCCGCTGGCTTCCAGGTGGTCGATGACCCGGGAGAGCATGGTGGGCACCACGAAGGCATTGCTGACCTTCTCGTCCCGGCACAGTTGCAGCCAGGTGGCGGCATCGAAGTTGGGCAGTTGCACCATGCGCCGGCAGGCGTAGGTGGAACTCAGCACCGCCGAAATGCCGGCGATGTGATAGGGCGGCACGGAGATCAGGGCCGCGTCCTCTTCCGCAGCGCCGCCAAATTCGACGGTGCCCAGGATGTAGGACATCAGGTTCTCGTGGCGCAACACGGCCGCCTTGGGCTGGCCGGTGGTGCCGCTGGTGAACAACTGGATGGCGATGTCCCGGGGTTCGCCCGGCGCCGCATCCACCGGGGTCAGGGCGGTGTTCCGCGCTTTGATCAAGAACTCGTCGCGCTTGATCACCTGGATGCCCGCAGGCACCACCAGTGGATTGATGTAGGTGTCGTCGGTCACCAGATAGGCCGGGGCGATCCGCTCCAGCAGGGCCTCCAGCTCGGGCTTGGTGAGCCGGTAGTTGATGGGCACATAGGGCACACCGGCATAAGCCGCACCAAACAGGGCGACGGGAACGCCAAGGCCGTTGATGTCCAGCAGGCCGACATACTTGCAACCACTGGCGCGGATGTCCGCAGCCACGGTACGGGCAGCCGTCAGCAGCTCGCCGTAGGTCATGCTCTTGCCATCGGAGGTCACGGCGATACGGTCGGCGAAACACTCCGCCGCCATCTCCAGGGCCATTACCAGATTCATGGATTCAGTCCGAAGAAGGAAGAGCTTTGGCCTGCTTGACCACCAGGGCCTCGCCATTCAGGGCCAGAGAACCCTTGCCGCCCTTGGTGCACAGGAGTTCGATGGTTTCGGCGCCATCGGTGTAGCGCTTGCCCACCAGGGTGCCCCCCGCCAAAGCCGCGTCCAGTTGCCCATCGGCAGGCTTGGCGTCGGCCATGGCCAGCATCTCGGCACCACCACAACGCAGGTCCACTTCGCCGGCACCGGCCTTCACCACCATCACTTCCGCATCACACACAGCGCTCTTCAGGCGCGTTCCCGCTTTCAAGGTTTTCATGGTTCGCTCCTCAACAAGTTCAAAACAAAAAATTCAACTCAGGCCCGGCCGAACAGGCGCTTGAAGAAGCGCTTGATGCCGGTCCACATCACCGAGAACACCACCGAGCCCACATCCAGGGTATCTTCCTTATTCGGCAAGGGGCGGGCCGGCGCAGCAGGTGCCATGGCAGCAAGGACAGCGGCAACTGCTGCTGCTGCTGCGGCGGCGGCAGCAGCCGCATCGGCGGCGGCATTGGCGGCTGCGACGGCAGCGGCGGCAAGCGCCGCAGGCGAAGCAGGCGCAGAAGGAACGCCGGCCACAGCGGACGCATTAGCAATTGCAGGCGCAGCAGATGCGGCGGGTGCCGCAACAGCCGCAGGCGTGGCAGCCTGACCGGCCGGCACTTCCAGCAAGGCCCGCACATTGGTCACGTATCTCTTGATGATCTGGGCGGAAACGCCTTCGATCATGCCACGCCCCACCTGAATGATCTTGCCCGTCAGGTCCACCGAAGACTTGAAGCTCACCTCGGTGCCGCTACCATCGGGCAGCGGCTTCAGGAAGGTGAGGATGGTACCGGACACGGTACCGCCGCCCTTTTCATTCCCCTCGGCCAGCAGCTTGATGGTGGAGTTGGCCTTATCCAGCTCCTGATAGGTGATGGTGCCCTGGTACTGCGCAGTCACCGCACCGATCTTGATCTTCACGGCACCAACGAAGCTCTTTTCATCGATGATCCTGGTCAGGGAGGCACCGGGCATGCAGGACACGACGTTATCCGGCGTCAGCATGAACGCCCACACTCGTTCGACGGGTGCGGCTACCTGAAAACTTTCCTGAATTTCGATGGCCATAGCTTGCCCTAGCTCTGATTGTTCAGGGGCGACAATCTATCGGCTCCGGGGCAAAAAATGAAGCCCCCGTGCGATGCAAAGGCCCTTCGGCGGGGATGCTGTCCTGAAATGAGCCACGATAGGCCTGATCCGATTCACGGGGAAACCGGGAGACCCTATCCGGGCTCGGCGTAGCGGCGCCGGATTTCCAACACCTCGGGAAGCACAGCAAGGAAGCAATCCACCAGCCGAGGCTCGAAATGCAGCCCCGACTGAGCACGGATATAGGCCAGGGCATCCTCCACCGACCAGGCAGCCTTGTAGGGCCGGGCCGTAGTCAGGGCATCGAAGACATCGGCCACCGCCACGATGCGGGCCACCAGTGGAATGCTCTCTCCCTTGAGGCCACGGGGGTAGCCGCTGCCATTCCATTTTTCATGGTGGGCGAGGGCAATCTGGTGAGCCAGTTGCATAAGGTCGGACTCGTGGCCCATGAGGATCTCGGCACCGATGGCGGGATGGGTCTTCATGACCCGCCATTCCTCGGCGTCCAGCTTGCCAGGCTTGAGCAGAATGCCGTCGGGAATGCCGATCTTGCCCAGATCGTGCATGGGGCTGGCGTTCAGGATCAGCTCGCATTCCGCCTCGCTCATGCCCGATGCGCGGGCGATCAGCATGGAGTAGTTGCTCATGCGAATGGTGTGCAGGCCGGTTTCGTTGTCCCGATATTCCGCTGCCCGGCCCAGGCGGCGGATCACCTCCAGACGGGTCTGGTCCAGCTCGTGGGTGCGGTCCCGCACCCGCGCCTCCAGTTGCTGGTTCTGCCCCCGCAGGACCTTGTGCATCAGGCGGGTCTGAAGCATGTTGCGGATGCGGAGTTGTACTTCCACCAGATCGAAGGGCTTGCCCAGGAACTCCATGGCACCGGCCGCCAGGGCACGCAGCTTGGTGTCCTGGTCGGAATTGGCGGTCAGCACAATGATGGGCAGAAACTCGTCGCCCGCCAGTTCCTGCAACAAGGCCATGACCTGAAAACCATCCAGGTAGGGCATGGACAAATCCAGCAGAACCATATCCACAGGCCCCTGGCGATAAATGTCCGCTACCTGTCGAGGATCCGTGGTGGAGACGAGGTTGGCGAAGCCCTGGCCGCGCAGGATGCGCTCCAGCAGGGTGACATTGGCCTGCTGGTCATCCACGATTAGCAGACGGGCCGTCTTCATCTCGTCATCGAACATCCCATACCCTTTCCCCGCATGCTTTTCCTGCCTGTCGCATCCATCTTCAGTTCAACTCCCGCAAATTCCTTCGTCCTGTCGAAGGATGAACAGATTTCTTCAGCGCAGCCGCCAGGGGAACGAACCATGGTTCAAATCTTCTGGCGCGCCTGCAACAGACGGGTCACGGTCTGCAACAGCTTGCGGATATCGATCGGCTTGGTCAGATAGGTCTTGATACCTCCGGCCCGGGCCGCCTCGATATCGTGGGGCATGGCATTGGCGCTCAGACCGACAATGGGAATATCGCAGGTCAACTCGTCGGCGCCCAGCGCCCGCGCCACGTCCAGGCCGCTCATATCCGGCAGGTTGATGTCAAGCAAAACCAGATCCGGGCGGTATTGCCGGGCAAGCGCCAAGCCCTCCCCTCCCCTGGCCGCGGAGATTAGTCGAATCCCTGAAAGCTTGTCCAGCACCCGCTCCATCAGCACCCGATTGGCAGTGTTGTCTTCCACATAGAGCACCAGGGGTTGCCGCAGATCGGCCACTGGTTCCGTTACGTCCGCGGGTACGCCGCCGCCGTAGACGGACGGCAGGGCCGCCACGGGCAACTCCACCCAGAAGATACTGCCAGTGCCCGATGTGCTGATCATACCGATGCGGCCGTTCATGGCTTCCATGAGGCGCTTGCAGATAACCAGGCCGATGCCTGTCCCCTCGATACCGCTGGCCTCGGCCCCCAATCGGTTGAAGGGCTGGAACAGCGCCATTTGCTGCACCGCGCTGAGACCCGGTCCGGTGTCCTCCACCATCAGGCGCACATAGGACATCTCCCGCAGCGCCGATAGGGTCACCATACCGCCACGGTGGTTGTACTTGATGGCGTTGCTCAGCAGATTGGTCAGCACCTGGATAAAACGGGTCCGGTCAGCCTGGACGCTGAAACCCTTGCCCCCGTCCAGCCGGTTTTCCAGGCGAATACCCAGGGTCTCCGCCTGGGGAGCCAGCATGCGCAGCACCTCATCCACCACCTCGACGACATCGATGGGTTGCAGACTCACCTCGTATTTCCCGGCTTCGATCCGGGACAGGTCCAGCACATCGTTGATCAGCTTCAGCAGGTGCCAGCCGGCAATCGTAATCTGGCCGACACTTTCCTTCTGGCCCGGACTCAGGGGCTCCAGGGGATCCTGATCCAGTAGTTGGGCAAAACCCAGAATGGCATTCAAGGGGGTGCGCAACTCATGACTCATGCCCGAAAGAAACGCGGACTTGGCGAGACTGGCCCGCTCGGCGGCTTCCTTGGCCACAATCAGATCAGCCTCGGCACGCTTCTGTTCGGTCAGGTCGCGACCTACCGAGGAATAGCGCACCACCTTTCCCTCCGCGTCCCGATGGGAAAGAATCACCTGATGCATCGGGATATCGAATCCCTGGACATGGTGCAGAGCGGTCTCGCCACTCCAGATACCGTCCTGATCCGCCGTGGGGAGCCCGGTTTCGACAATGAGTTTGAGTGCCCAGTCCGGGTAAATGGGGCCGAGCATCCGTCCCCGATGGTCATCGCCCAGACCCAGGGCCTCCCGTCCGGCACGATTGATGAAATCGATACGGCCATCAGGATAAGTCATACTGATAATGTCGGGCGAATTCTCCAGGATGGCCAGGAGCCGCTCCCGCAGGGCCTCAGAATGGCGACGGGAAGTGATATCTTCGCAGATCACAACAGTTCCGCTGGCGGGCTCATCCTTATCGATGAGCGCCACCTGGGTGCGAACCCAGCTCAAGGAATCATCGTCTCGCGGTATCTCGATCTCGTATTCCACGCGGTGGTCCGGTGAGGCCTCAAAATCGGCCCGGATCATTGCCATCGTTACCGACGGACGTGGATGGTAGAACGCCTCGTAGTTGCCCCCTTCGACCTCGGCCTGGGATTTCCCGAGGATCGCCGCAAAGGCGGAGTTGCAACGTTGCACTTTGCGGTCCCGAAAAAAGGCGACGCCCACCGGGGAGGCTTCCAGAATGGCCGAAATCGTATCCAGACTCTGTTGGAGGCGCAGCTCCAACTCCTTGCGCTCGGTCACGTCCTGCAAGGTGCCGATGACCCGGACGAAATTCCCGTTCTCATCAAACATGGAGCGAGCCTGCAAGACCTGCCAGCGCTGCCCCTCGCCATCAGGTTCCCGGACACGGAATTCAATACTGGCTGACTTGCCTGCATCCAGCGTCGACACCCATTGGCTCCAGGCCGCCTGATCCTCGGGCACCACGCGCATGCGATGAGCCAACGCGATCGCCCGCATTTCCTGTCTGGTGGTTCCGGTCAAGTCGTAGTAATTCTCCGACGCCCAGAAATTTTCCGTAACGACATCATATTCCCAGCTCGCCACACCGCCCGCCTCCTGGGCCTGTTCCAGGCGAAGCTGGGCACGGGTCAGTTCCATCGTGCGTTCCCGAACCCGGCTCTCCAGTTCCCTTTCATGGACATGCTGTGCCGTCACATCGTGATGCATCGCGATGAGTCGCTCCAAACGGCCGGCACCATCGCGTACCGGCGAGATCACGATCTGATCATAAAAAAAGCTGCCGTCCTTGCGCGGCACTTGCAGGGTGGTCACGCCGTCCCGCCCCTCAGTGAGCGCCCGGGACAATTCGCGCTCCATGATGGCACGGTGCTCCGGGTTACTCAGCGGGGGGCAGGGGCGCCCTAGCAACTCCGCCTCTTCATAACCGAACATCTGGCAGAAGGCCGGGTTGACCCAGAGCAGGGATCGCTCCGGCGCAGTGGCGTCGAGAATGGCGATGCCGACCCCCACCGCATCCAGCACCTTGCGGAACATACGTTCCCGCGTCTCGGCACCATGACGGTAGAGGGCTGTCTCGATGGTGGTGACCAGTCCACGGGGCTCGAAGGGTTTGAGCAAATAGCCGTAGGGCAGGGTCTCCCGGGCACGGGAGACCGTTGCTTCGTCGGAATGGGCGGTCAGGAACACCACGGGGATGTCCAGGTGGCGACGGATTTCCTGGGCGGTGGCAATACCGTCCATGGGTCCCTGGATGATGATGTCCATCAGCACCAGATCGGGCTGCTCGGCCCGGGCCAGACCGATGGCCTCCTCGGCATTGTCGGCGATGCCGCATACCCCGTAGCCGGATTGCGTCAGGCGCCGCTCAATGTCCCGGGCGACGATGCCCTCGTCCTCGACGATCAATATCCGGGTCGCGCCGGTCTTTTCAACGGGGCGCATAGCGCAGTTCCTTGAACTTCAGCGTATAGACGGTGCCCGGCGGGCCGAAGATGGTCATGGCCGCCTTGATCTGCCGGCTCAGAGTATGTATCAGCATGGCCCCCAGGGAATCGGATTTCTTCCAGTCGAATCCGGCGGGAATGCCCGGACCATCATCGGCCACGGTAAGCAGGACTTCCCCGCCCACCTCCTTCAGACTCACCCGCAATTGACCTTCCTTGCGGCCATGAAAGGCATGCTTGAATGCGTTGGTCACCATTTCGTTGATCAGCAGGCCACAGGGAACGGCAGTATCAATGTTGAGCCGGATACTGTCCAAATCGAGTTCCAATTTAACTTGGCAGCCATCGACCTGATAGGAACGGTAGAGCACCCGCACCAGGCTTTGCAGATACTCCCCAAAATCCACGCCCCCAAGGTCGTCGTTGCGATAGAGCCGCTCATGGATCAGGGCCATGGAGCGCACCCGATGCTGACTGTCCAGCAATGCGTTGCGGGCTGCGCCCAGGGCCAGACGCTCGGCCTGCATGTCCAGCAGGCTGACAATGATCTGGAGATTGTTCTTCACCCGATGGTGGATTTCCTTGAGCAAGGTCTCCTTTTCCCGCAGGGACGCCTGAATCTTTTGCTGGGCCTCCGTCCGCTCCGAGATATCGCGCATCACCGCCGCCACCCAGCGCCCCTGCTCCGTCTCCACCGGCACCAGGCTGACCTCCAATGGGAAAGTGCTGCCATCCCGTCGCTGGCCGCGAAGTTCCGCCTTGCGATCGAATGCCATCATGCGCGGCATGGACCGCTTCATGTAGTCCTGCCGGTAACCCATATGCCGCTGCCGCAACTCGGCGGGCAGCAGCTCCTCCACGCCACGCCCCGCCATTTCCACCGGTCCATAGCCGAACAGCCTGGGCGCTGCCTCATTGACCTGGCGGATGCGTCCCTCACCGTCGGCAAGAACGATGGCCTCGGGAGAAAACTGAAACAGGTCGTGAAAGCGCTGCTCGGCGCCGATGCGCTGCATCTCGGAGCGGACCCGGACGGCAAAGAGCTGCAACATCGAAATCAGCTCTCCCCGCGGCAGGGCAAACGGCGCCCGGCTCATGGCCCCCAGCACTCCCATGGTGGCGCCACTGGAATCGGTCAGTGGCAGGGCCACGAAGCTGTTCACTTCTCGTGCCCGCAACCACAACTGGTCGGGAAACAATTCCTGCACCCGTTCGTGGCAGATCAGTTCTCCCGAACTTGTGACGGCATCGAACAGTGCGCCGCCATGAAAATGGCTGTTGGGGGCACCCCAGTCCTCCCCGATTTTCCAGGCCAGCACCCGAATGCTGCCCCATTCCGGCAGCGCCCGGCCGATGAACACCTGTTCAGCCCCCAGCAACTGGCTCAGGCTGGTGCAAACGGCATCGAACAACTGCTGCCCGGTCAGGGTGGCGATGCGCCGGGTCAGATGATCGGTCACCGCGTCTCGGCGCTGACGCTCACGGATATCCTCCGCCACCAGCCAGGCCATGGGCACACCCTTGCGCTCCACCAGCCGAAGGGACTGCCGAACCGGCACCTGGACACCGGAACGGGTCCGATAATTGGTTTCATGCCCCCTCAAGGAGCCGCTCTGCCGCAGGATTTCGAATTCGCCCGGGCCAGTGGCCCGCTTATCCGACAGCACCAGATCATGGTAAATCCGCCCCACCAGATCCTCCATGGGGAATTCCAGTATCCGCGCGAAGGCTGGATTGCAATCCAGCAGACAGCCGTCGCTGATGCGGAACAGGGCCAACCCCACGGGCGCAATTTCAAACAGCGCCCGCTGGAACTGCTCTTCTTCCTGAAGCTGGCTATAGGAGGCCGCCAGTTCCCGGGTACGCTTGTCGACCCGCGCTTCCAGTTCCGCGTTGAGCATCTGGAGTGCCGTCTCGGCCTGCTGGCGGCGATTCTCCGAACGTACCGCCACCACGATGGTGGCATAGGTCGCCAGGAGCGGCTGCAATTCCTCCACCAGGAGCTGGTCGTAATCCTCGGCACGATTGGCCAGCCCCACCATGCCCACCAGTTCCTCTCCCCGATGAATGGGCAGCCCCAGGGAGCGCTTCACGACAGGATGACCGAACGGAAGACCACCCCGCCACGGGTCACCGACCGGATTGTTGGCAATCACCACAATCCCGGTCTGGATCACCTGCCCCAGCAGGTTGTCCAAGTTGCGGAATTCCATGCCGCCCGACACCCGGAATCGCCGCCGGGAGTCCTCGTCCCAGGCAATGTCCGAGATCGCATTGGTGCGCAAATAGGGGGCGCCATCCCCATCCCGCACCAGTTCCGCGACGAATCCCAGGGGGCTGCCGCTGAAACGCAGGATGGCCTCAAGGATCGAGGCGAAAATTGTGTCGCGGGCCTCGCCGGCGATGAAACGAGACTGGATGTCGCGAATCTCCGCCGCAATGTCGCGCATCCGCAGCAACTGGGTTTCCGCGCTCTTCCTGGCCGAGATGTCGGTATCGGTGCCCACCATGCGGGCAGGCCTGTCCTCGGCATCACGGCTGACCAGCTTGCCCCGGGAAAGCATCCAGATATAGCTACCATCCTTGCAGCGCAGACGGTGGGCATTCTCGAAAATCCGGGTTTCACCACGCAGGTGGCGTGTCAGGTCAAGGGCATAGTGCTCTCGGTCGTCCGGATGCATATCCACGTCGACGCCGCCACGATCTCCCGCAGCGTCTCCGTCGCCATAGCCCAGCATGGCCCTCCATTGGGCCGATCGATGGACCTCGCCGGTCAAGAGATTCCAGTCCCAGACCCCCTGGCCGGTGCCCTCCAGGGCGTAGATCAGTCGCTCCTCGACCCGCTGCAACTGATGCCGCAGGGCAACATGGGCGGAGATGTCCGTGCAGGAACCCACATAGCCCTCGAAGCCGCCTTCCGGATTCAACCGGGGCTGCCCATGGGCGGAAAACCAGCGGTATTCCCCGTCATGGCGGCGCAGGCGGAATTCGGCATCGAACTCACCCTGCCTCTTGACCGCTTCGTCATACAACTGCAACAGGGCCTCCCGGTCCTCGGGATGTACGCCGCCGAACCAGCCCATGCCCTGTTCCTGCTCCAGAAAACGGCCAGTAAAGCTCAGCCAGGTGCGGTTGAAGTAGGTGCCGCCACCCCTCGAATCAGCCATCCAGATCAATACCGGCGCCGAATCCGCCAGACGGCGGAAGCGCTGCTCGCTTTCCGCCAGGCGCTGCTGCTGGAGCTTTTGTTCGGTGATTTCGGTGCGGATGGAGATGTACTGCCGGGGCTGCCCCTGCTCGTCCAGGAAAGGCATGATCGTGGCATTGACCCAGATCAAGCTGCCCTGCTTGCTGCGGTTGCAGATTTCGCCCTGCCAAGTGCGGCCGGAAGCGATGGTTTTCCACATTTCCTGATAAAAGCTGTCCAGGTGCATGCCGGACTTCAGGATGCCATGAGTGTTGCCAATCAATTCCCCACGGGAATAGCCGCTGACCTGGCAAAAACGCTCGTTGGCGTAGGTGATCACCCCCCGTGCATCCGTCATGCTGACCACCGCGTGGGCATCCAGGACCTGGCGCTGCCGGTCCAGATCCCTCAGGGAATGGCTCAGGGCCTGGTGGGTCTCCCCCATTCTGCGGAATTCCCGCGCCCGCGCCAGGACGATGGACAGCAGATAGTCCGTATCCACCGGCTTGGTCAGGAACAGATCGCCCCCGCACCCCAGGGACGACATTCGTCTCTGGGCCTCGCTCCCCGCTTGGGGCGTCAGGAGCAGAACCGGCAAATCCTGTTGGGAAACAGCCCCACGGGTCTGGCGAATCAGATTCGCATCGTCCTCCGACGCATCACGGACTTCCAGCAGCAACAGCTCGGGAGCGAAAGAGTTCAGGGCGCCCAGCGCCTCTGCCGCACTGTCCTCGACCCGAACATCCAGTCCCCGCTGGCGCAACAGAGCTCCGTGCCGCTGCAAGGATGGGGAGTCCCCGCCGACGATCAGCACCCGCAGCGCAGCCTGCTGCATGTCCACCGGGTTCAATTCGATATCCCATGAGTGACGACCCCGACAGGCCATGGGATGAGAGCAAGTTCATGGGCCGGATGACTCCGGACAAAATGGATACACAAAGCCAAGCTCCCCGCGAGTCATGCCGGCCACGCAGCCCCTGGATGTCTGGGCCGGAGTTCCGGATCAAATCTGGCGTTTCACCTCCCGCGCCAGGGCAGGGGCAAATATTCACCAGTGCCGACTATCAGCGTGGGAATGCTATCCGACAAGCCAGGACGGTTCAACTGTCCTTGAGGCGGCAGCGTGTCAATGGGCCGAAGACCAATCGGCATCCGGCGATGTCGGGTCCCATGGCACCGTATCGTCGAGAACCCGGATCAGGGGCCAGAGTTCATGCAACTCCCTATCACCCTTGGCTTCAGCGCGAATGTAAAGATTGCGGGCCAGATTGCGCATACGCCACTCCAGCTCCATGATCACCAAACGGATCTCATTCAGGAGTTCTTGGTTTTGCTCCAGATCGCCCAGGGGTTCCAGCTCCAGAATGCCGGTGGCGCGTACGGACTTTTCAATGTTGTGCAATACACCCAGGACGCTACCCACCAGTTCGCCGCCGCACCTCCCCCGATTTTTCGTCCAGTGCGCCTCGCCGATATCCATCGCCTTGCCGAGCCTTGCCGATATGGCAGCGGCCCGCTCCGCGCATTGGCAATCCAGCTCGTCGCAAGCCACCGTTTCCTCATCGTCGCCGAAGGCATGGAGCAGGGCGGAAACAAACTGACGGTCGAATTCTTCGGGAACGATTTTCAGCGCCAGCCCGACCCGGGAAACCGCGCCTGGACCACTGCGCATGATGATGGCCGACGCCGCATCCGCCGTTGCCAGCAACGCCCCCAGGGGATGCTGGGGCATATGGGTATCGTAGTGAGGGTAACCGCTGCCATCCAGACGCTGATGATGTTGCAGGATGCAGATACCCACCGAGGGTGGCAGCGAAGTCATTTCCTGGATCAGCATCTGGCCTACCCGTGGATGGCTGGCCACATGCTTCCACTCGGCGCAGTTCAGTTGATCGGAATTTCTGACGTAGTCGGGATTGATGTACATCTCGCCCAGATCATGGAGCAAGGCAGCTATCAGCAGCAGCTTGGCTTCATGGTCTGGCAGATCGGTGCGCGCGGCAATGCCGGCGCTGACCGCGACACAACTGAGCATATGCCGGTAGCCCTCCGGATATTGATCGCGCACGGCGGTCAGCAGCAGGCGCAGCGGACCGGGAATGGGCACTGTGCGCAGATCATCGATCAGGGCCTGGGCTGAATGTCCTCCCGCCACTTTCGCCAGCAGGGTTTGCTCGGCGATCAGATGGCGACAGTCCCGAATGACATCAACAAAGGTGATGGCGCCCTCGGCAGTCAGCGTTGTTTCGATCGGCCGGGCCAGCTTGCGCCGCAACAGCCTTTCCTGGAGGTCCCGTGAAATCCTCAGACCCCTTGCCCAGAGCTTGTTGCCATGTTCGTCGAGAATGTCTTCATCGGCGGAAACCGGGCAGACTTCGGAAAGCGCGACGATGCTGTTGAGACAGTACTGGTTCACGGAATTGAACATCACGATCATGTCTCCTCTGCTGTGTGCTGGACATCGATTCGAAGCCGCCGAAAGGTGTCATTGGAATATTTATGGAGGGATTGAGCCGTTTGAAGTCGGCTCTATTTCCATAAGATCAGCATGGGCAAATTCTCCGCTTGGGACTTCCAACCTGTCAATTGAACGAAAGTAATAGAGCCAAAGACCTACGCCCCACTCCATCGTCATGAATCAGAAGGGCTATCCGGGCTGGGGTAGAATTTCCGCTGGTATTCGGGGCCACCGGGAACATCTCCGGCGCCTTTCCCTATCCCACGAGGTTCCACGCCATCAGAATCGACCGTCCCCTCGTCCAGGCCCTGGCAATTTCCCTCGTCGTCCACGGCCTGGCCCTGGCGCCGGGCCTGAGCCCGCCGACCACCGCCAGCCTTGGTACGCTGCGCGCCCAGTTGCGCCCGCTGGCCGTCACGTCGGCAGTGCTGGCCCCGCCGGATACCACCGCGACGGACCTCGCCCCAACCCCACCGCAACCCGTGGAGCGCAGCTATGACCACACCACCAGCGACACTGCCAACCAGGAAATCTCACCTTTGCAGGCAACCGGTCCGGGGATCGATGGAGCCGGGCTGCGTCAGTATCACTTCGCCCTGGGCCGCATGGCGGCCAACTTTCGTAGCTATCCATCCCAGGCCCGGGAAGCCGGTTGGGACGGACGCGTGGCCATGCGCCTGACGGTGGACACGGGCGGCGTACCCCAGAGCCTGCGGCTGCTCAGCGGCAGCGGCCATGACATTCTTGATCAGGCCGCACTGGAAATGTTGCGCCTGGCCGCCAGCCACACCCCGGTACCCGACACCCTGCGGGGACAGCGCTTCGAGATTGATCTGGCCATCGACTACAGCTCGGCCGACCCGCCTCCACCAGCCGGCAGGCCAGGAAACCCAAGCGATGAAGAGGTGGTCCAATCTCGGTAGTGACCAACCAGATTCATCAGGAGCCATCATGAATAAAGTTTTTGTCACCAGCCTTCTCATCCTCCAGTCCCTGGCCGCCAACGCCGAAGTCATCGACATAGACACCACGGAATTCGCCCGCCTGCTGGATCAACGGGTACCGGTAATCGATGTGCGCACCGCCCCGGAATGGGAAGAATCCGGCATTGTCGCCGGCAGCCACCTGTTCACCTATTTCGACCGGAACGGCAAGTCAGATCCCGCCGCCTGGCTGGAAAAAGCCAGGACCGTCGCCAAGCCGGAAGAGCCGGTGATTCTGATCTGCCGCAGCGGCAACCGCACCAAAGCCGTCAGCCGTTTCCTTTCCGACCAGGCCGGCTACGCCAGGGTCTATGCGGTCAAGGGCGGCATCCAGGCCTGGGCCGGCGCAGGTCGACCCCTGGTACCCGCAGCCCAGGCCATCGCCACCTGCCGGGCCAAGCAGCACTGCTGATCCCATGAACGACGGCTACTCCTCATGAAATGCCCAGGCCTCGCGACAAGCCCATGCAGCATTCCCCCCCGCCCTCCTGACCTTTCTGACCCTGTTCGCCCTGGACTGACTCTACCAGCGGTGGCGGAGCCACCCCACGGCCATCCCAGCGCCAATCAGGCCATGGACATCCTGATGCCCGGCAGCCCTGCCCGATCCGAGGAACTGCGCCATCAGGGCCAAGTGCGAAGCACCACCAACACCAACCAGTTCACCTACCTCGAAGTGGAAGGGGCGTCTGGCATCCAGTGGATAGCCGTACCACGGCAAGAAATCCGAATCGGCAGCATCATCCATTACGGCGACGGCCGGGTGATGACGAACTTCTACAGCAGACTGATCCAGCGCAACTTCCTCCGCATCACCTTCATCAAGGAACTGACGGTAGAAGCAGAGCACTGAACCGGTGCGCCCCATTGACAACCGTCAGCGTCCCCCTTCCCCGCCGGTCTCCAGATAAGGCCGGAACAGATATTCCAGTTCGGCGAGGGACTCGGAGACGGAATCCGGCATGGCCTTGGCGAACAGGTCGAGGAGGATCACCGCGTTGATGGAGGCGTCCCGCTCCACCGCGCCCCGCAGGCGTTCGGACATGGCGACGTTGATGACATGGATGCGCTGGTAGTGATCGCGCAGCCCTTCCAGGGCGAAGTCGGGGGCGGCGCCGTTCCTCTGGCGGAAATACTGGGCCAGCAGATACATCGAGGCGGCGCGGTAGATGGTTTCCTCACTGCTGGCCAGGGGCAGATGGAAGCGCGCCATGGGCCGCAGCCAGGCCACTTCCGGGCAGGCGCAGGTGGCCATGATCAGACCCATCAGTGAACTGAGCGCCCGCTGGGCCGTGGTGACGGCACTGATCTCCCGCTCGGGCGTGCTCACCGTCACCGCCACGGTGCTGTGGGACACCAGGCCACGGGCGAAATCCAGCAGGTCGGCCAGGGCCGCCGCCATGGGACAAAGGGCAACCTGCTGCGCGTCGAGGGGACAGTCCCGGCACTGGTGGTGGGCGAGCTGGACCCAGGCCGGGGGATCAGGGCGCGGCACGACTTGCAGAGCCAGGGTCTGGTCATCGAGACCTATCACGAACTCGGCGCTGTCGCCGTCCTCGGCGCGTAGGCGGTAGACGATCTTCAAGGTATTCGTCATATCAGCGTCCTCCTCCGGGCATTGTATGCCCGATGGCATGCTGAAAGGCCATGGAAATGTTCCATGGTTCCGCAGATTCGCCATGAATGGACCACTACCGGACTTCCAGGAAAAACGGGCCGGTGGATCGCTCCCCGGCCCGTCCTGTTTTTCGCCCGCCGCAACTCAGGGCTTGAAGCCGTCCCGCAGTTCCCGTTTCAGCACCTTGCCCGAGGCATTGGTGGGGAAGGCCTTTTCGATGCGCACGTAGCGGGGCACCTTGTAGTTGGACATGTTTTCCCGGGACCAGGCGATCAGGCCCTTCTCATCCAGTTGGGCGCCTTCCTTCAGCAGCACGAAGGCACAACCCACTTCCCCCATGCGCTCGTCGGGCACCCCCACCACGGCCACCTGAGCGATGGCGGGATGGACGCTGAGGAGTTTTTCCACTTCCGCCGGATAGCAGTTGAAGCCGCCGACGATGAACATGTCCTTCAGGCGATCGGTGATGCGCAGATTGCCCCGCTCGTCGAGGATGCCCACGTCGCCGGTATGCAGCCAGCCCTCGCTGTCGATGGCCTCCCGGGTACCCTCCTCGTCGTCCATGTAGCCCTTCATCACGCAATAGCCGCGGATCACGATTTCGCCGGCGCTGCCGGCCGGCACCGGTTTGCCGGCCTCGTCGATACAGCGCAGCTCGATGCCGGGAATGGCGCGGCCGCTGGTGGTGGCAATGGTTTCCGCATCCTCGCTCGGATCGCAGACGGTAGCGCAACCGCCACATTCGGTGAGGCCGTAGGCGGTGACCACCACCTTGAAGCCCAGTTCATCCCGCATGCGCTGGATCAACACCGGCGGAATGGTGGCGGCGCCAGTCACCGCCACCCGCAGGCTCGAGATGTCGTAGTCCTTCAGCTTTGGGGAAGAAAGCATGGTCAGATAAAGCGTGGGGGGGCCGGGCAGGAAGCTGATTTTTTTCTCGTTGATCAGTTTGAGCACGGTCTCGGCGTCGAACACCGCGCAGGGCAGGATGGCGGCGCCCCGCAGCAGGGCCGAGAACCAGCCGGCCTTGTAGCCGAAGGAATGGAAAAAAGGATTGATGATCAGGTAGCGGTCGCCGGGTCCCAGGGTAACCACGTTGGACCAGGAATCGAAAGCCTGCACCACCGCGCTGTGAACGGACATGACACCCTTGGAGCGCCCCGTGGTGCCGGAGGTGAACATCAGGTCGGCCAGGGAGTCAGGATGAACCGCATCCATACGCGCACACGCATCTGCCTCCGGCACCTGTTCCGCCAGGGCCATGAACTGCTCCCAGGTCTTGTCACTCCCCCGGGCATCCCGCAACACCACGGTATGGGACAGATCGCCCATATCCTGGCCCTGAAGCATGTCGGGGTAGTAGCTGCCGAGGAAATCGCCGGCGATGAACAGCACCTTGGCGCCGCTGCGCTTGATGATGTCCGCCGCTTCCATACCCTTCATGCGGGTGTTGATGGGCACCAGCACGGCACCGGCCGTTTGCAGGCCCAGGGCGGCGACGATCCATTCCCACTGGTTGGGCGCCCAAACCGCGACCCGGTCACCGGCCTCCACGCCCAGGGCCATCACGGCCCGGGCCGCCTGCATGCGCAGGGCATCCAGTTGCCGGTAGCTGATCTTGTGCTCCCCCTCCTCTATCGCAATGGCCTCCGGCCAGCGCTGGGCGGACTCGGTCATCATGTGGGGGACGGTCAGGATCTTGGGCAGCATGTAAATTCCTTGTGACGGAAAATGCCGGGAATGGCCGAGCATTCCCGGAAGAACAGCAGAAGCTTCAGGCTTTCGCCAAATGGTTGACGGCACGGAAACCGAACACCATGCCGGGGCCGATGGTGCCGCCGGCGCCGGCATAGGCCCGCCCCAGGGCAGCGGCGGAGTTGTTGCCGATACAGTAGAGGCCGGGAATCGGCTCGCCCGCCACGCTGATCACCTGGGCATCGTCGGTAATCGCCGGGCCGCCCTTGGTACCCGTGTCGCTGGGCCAGACCTTGAGGGCATAGAAGGGCCCCTTCTCGATGGGGATCAGACAGGGATTGGGTTTGACCGCCTTGTTGGACCAGTAGAGGTCATGAGGGTTGTTGCCGCGATTGAATTCCAGATCCACCCCGCTACGTGCATATTCGTTGTGCTTCTTCAGGGTCTGGGCCAGGCCAGCCTCATCGACGCCGATCTGGCGCGCCAGGCCCTCGATGGTGTCGTCCTTGAAAAAGAAATCCCCGAACCATTCCTTTGGCACCTTGCCATCCGGCATCACGATGCTCGGCAGGATGGGGCCGAGGGGGGAATTCTTGCGGTAATTGCCGTCGAACACGAACCAGGCGGGAATGCAGCCGCCGTTCTTCCGATGATCCTCGTACATGGCGGACTGGAAGCGATCATAGGAAATCGCCTCGTTGACGAAACGCTTGCCCTGCTTGTTCACCGCAATGAAGCCGCCCAGCCCCCGCTCGGAAAAGATCGGCTGCTGCCCCTGGGGTGATTTCGGGTGAGGAACAGAGGGGGTGCCCCAGACCTGATCCATCTTGTCCAGCTTGGCGCCGATGGCCTCGGCAGCACGGATGGTGTCGCCGGTATTGTTGCCCTTGGGTGTGGACGACCACTCCTGGCGGCTGGGCTGGGGCAGATATTTGTCGCGCATTTCCTGGTTGCGCTCGAAGCCACCGGCGCCCAGGATCACGCCCTTGCGGGCGCGGATGGTGACCGGCTTGCCGTCCTTCCTGGCCACCGCGCCCTGGACCCGGCCATTCTCATAGACCAGGGACTCCAGCGGGCAGTTCAACCACAGGGGAATGTTGCGCACCAGCATCGAGTGGCGCAGCGCGCCCATCAGGGCATTGCCCAGACACAGGCGGCGATCCCGCTTGGTCTTGATGCGCCAGGGCAGATCCAGGCAATAGCGACCCATGGTCTTGATGGTGATCCAGACCCAGCCCGGCCCCTTGGTGGCCAGGGTATTGGCCTCGGGTGCCGTCATGCCAATGCCGTTGAGGGTGACGCCGGGGTGGGACTCCCGCAGGTTGACCAATTCGTCGCCCAGCAGGGCGCCGTTGAAGGGCAGCGGCTCCATGGCCCGCCCTCCGGGCAGGGCGCAGGGCATTTCCTGATAGTAATCGGGATATTCGGGGCAGGCTTTGTAGTGCAGGGATGTCTTTTCGTTGACGTAGCGGATCATCTCACCCGCGCTATCCAGGTACGCACGAATTTTGCCGTCGGTGGACGTATCCCCCACGGCAGCCTTCAGGTAGGTGTAGGCGCTCTCGTAGGTGTCCTCCACCTGGCCGTTCAGGGGAATCCACAGCACGCCGCCGGAAGTGGCCGAGGTGCCGCCGTACTGGTTGCTCTTCTCGATCACCAGCACCTTCATGCCCAGATCATGGGCGCGCACCGCCGACAGCAGCGCGCCACCGCCGGAGCCCACCACCACCACATCGAATTCCGCGTTCTCACTCATCCTCTTCCCCCTTGGATTGTTCTCGATTCGCCGATCAGGCGGGCTTCATGTCTTCCTGGGCCCAGTAGGCGCGCATGGCGCTGATTTTGCCCTGGGCGTCGAACTCCATGACCTCGATCAGTTCGATGCGGGTCGGTCCCTGCCCCGGCACATCAACCAGGACTTCCGCCGTCATGGCGGCGCTGTTGCCGAAGGAGCCATAGGGGCCGGACAGCACCTTGATTTTCACGCCGGAGGCGCAGGCCCCCTGGTAGAACTTGACGATGGCCTCGCGGCCGCTCTGGATGGGAGCGCCCACCGGGTCCTCGATGGTGGCATTGTCCGCGTAAAGCGCCACCACGGCCTCCGCGTCGCCCGCGCTCACCAGCGCTGCGTACCTGGTCATCACCGCCTTCATGTCTGCCGATGTGGGCATCGTCCGTCCTCCGTTCTTATGAATTATGGTTTCAAGCGAGACACGGGGCCGGCGTCGGCGCGGCCCCGTGCAAGTCGTTACTGAACGCTACGTCACTAAAGACGAGAGCTTAGACGATTTCGAACAAACCAGCAGCCCCCATGCCGCCGCCGATGCACATCGAGACGACGACATAGCGCTCGCCGCGACGGCGGGCCTCCAGCAACGCGGTGCCCACCAGACGGGCCCCGGACATGCCGAAAGGATGGCCAATGGAAATCGCGCCGCCGTTGACGTTCAGGCGGTCGTTGGCAATGCCCAGCTGGTCGCGGCAGTACACCACCTGACAGGCGAAGGCTTCGTTGATTTCCCACAGGCCGATGTCCGATACCTTCAGGTTGTGGCGGGCCAGCAGTTTGGGAATCGCGAACACCGGGCCGATGCCCATTTCCTCGGCCTTGCAGCCGGCCAGGGCCAGACCGCGATACACGCCCAGGGGCTCCAGGCCCCGCTCCTTGGCCATCTCGCGGCTCATCAACACCGAGGCAGAGGCGCCGTCGGACAGCTGGGAAGCGTTGCCGGCGGTGATGAACTGGCCTTCCTTGACCCACTGGCCGTTCTTATAAACGGGCTTGAGGCCGGAGAGGCTTTCCAGCGTGGTGTCGGCCCGGTTGCCCTCGTCCTTGGTGAGGGTGACGGTTTCCTTGGTGGTGGGGTTGCCTTCCTTGTCGAAGAGCTGCTTCTCGACGGTGATCGGCACGATCTCGTCGTTGAAGATACCCTTGGCCTGGGCTTCCGCGGTGCGCTGCTGGCTTTGCAGAGCGTATTCGTCCTGGGCGGCGCGGGAGATGTTGTAGCGCTGGGAAACGATCTCGGCCGTCTCGATCATCGGCGCATAGGCGGCGGGATAGGCCGCCAGCACCGCCTGGGAGGGTGTGCGATGGGCGTTCTTGAACTTGTTCTGCACCAGGGAGATGGACTCCAGGCCGCCGGCGACGATGATGTCGCGCTCGTTGGCCATGATGCTCTTGGCCGCATCGGCGATCGCCACCAGGCCGGAGGCGCACATGCGGTCCAGGGCCATGCCGGGCACGGTGTCGGGCAGGCCGGCGGTGTACACCGACAGGCGGCCCAGGGTGTAGCCCTGGGTGCCCTGCTGGGCCGACACGCCGATGATCACATCATCCACCTCGGCGGGGTTGAGCTTGGCCCGCTCGACGGCGGCCTTGACCACATGGCCGCCCATCACGGGGGCTTCGGTGTCGTTGAAGGCGCCGCGATAGGCTTTGCCGATGCCGGTACGGGCGGTGCTGACGATGACGGCTTCTTTCATGATCTTTCCTTTCCGCAAGCGGAATCAGTTGAAGAAATAACGGCTGATGGTGTCGGCGACGCAGGCGGGACGCTCCTGGCCCTCGATCTCCACGGTGACGCGGATCGTGGCCTGGACGCCCTCGCCGGCCGGCTCGGCCTTGACCAGTTCACAGCGGCCGCGGAGCCGGGAACCCACCTTCACGGTATTGGGGAAACGGATCTTCTCGCAGCCATAGTTGACCCCCATTTTCATATTTTCCAGGGTGATCACCTGGGGCATGAAGTAATTGACCAGCGCCAGGGTCAGATAGCCATGGGCGATGCAGGCACCGAAGGGGCCGTCCTTGGCCTTCACCGGGTCCACGTGAATCCACTGATGATCACCGGTGGCATCGGCGAACTGGTTGATGCGCTCCTGCTCGATGGTAAGCCAGTCGCTGGTGCCCAGCTCCTTGCCCTGCAGGTCGAGGACGGACTGATTGGAATTGAAGACGACAGCCATGAGACCTCCTCTTTAATGGTCTGTAAAAAAACAGCTTTCCCGCCGGGCCGATCCCAAGGGAAAGCGGCACGCGCCGCCCCAGGCGCAAGCGGCAAACTGCTGCCACGGAGCTCCCCGTGACTTTCGAGCAAAGCGAGCCGCATCGAACCCCCCGGAGGGGGGCGAAGGGGGGCGAACCTTACGCACGTTGGGAACTGACGGACATCACCTCACCCGTCATGTAGGAGGAATAGTCGCTGGCCAGGAACACCATGGCATTGGCCACCTCCCAGGGCTCGGCGGCGCGGCCGAAGGCTTCGGTGCTGGAGAGCTTGTCCAGCAATTCCTCGGAGGAAGCCTTCTTGAGGAATTCATGCAAAGCAATGGAAGGCGACACGGCATTGATACGTACGCCAAACTCGGCCGCTTCCAGGGCGGCGCAGCGGGTCAGGGCCATCACCCCGGCCTTGGCGGCGGCGTAGTGGGCCTGTTCCTTCTGGGCACGCCAGCCCAGCACCGAGGCGTTGTTCACGATCACGCCATGGCCGCGGGGCTGCATCACCTTGAGGATGGCGCGGGTCATGCGGAACACGCTGTTCAGGGACACGTCGATCACCTTGAACCACTCGTCGTCGGTCATGTCGACAATGCGCTTCTGGCCGCCCAGGCCGGCATTGTTGATCAGGATGTCCACGCCGCCCAGCTTCTCCTCGGCGGCCGCCACCAGGGCCTGCACCTGATCTTCCTTGGTCACGTCGCACAGCACGCCATAGACTTCCTGAAGCCCGGTTTCGGCCTTCAGCTTTTCCACGGCCTCGCCCAGACGGCGCTCGTGGATGTCGGAAATCATCAAGGCGCGCACGCCCTCCTCGGCGCAGCGCTTTGCGGCGGAAAAACCGATGCCGGCGCCGGCAGCGGCGGTGACCAGGGCGGACTTGCCCTTCAAGAGGCCGTGGCCCGGAACGTAGGCGGGAGCAGATTTCATGGTCTTCCTCGGATATCAGGTTTTACGAACGGGATGGCCCAATAAAGTCTATGGACCCCGTCATTCCGGCGCAAGCCGGAATCCAGTGTGCGGTGGGTCAAACCCCTGGACCCCGGCTTTCGCCGGGGAGACGACTAAAGACATATTCGGGCCAAATTAATGGAAAACGACTCAAGAGCCCCAGACCTTCTTGGGGGGCGCGCTCTGCTTGATCAGCTCGTCGATCACGCCGCCAATCTCCTCGGCGGTGTAGCCGGCGCCGCCCTTCTTCTTCTCGGGGCCGGTCTTCCAGCCGTCGCAGACGGAAACCCGATCGCCCTCGATCTCGAACACCTGGCCATTCACGTGCTTGGAGGAGGCGCTCACCAGATAGACGATCAGGGCCGCCACGTTCATCGGATCGTAGAAGTCGAAGCTGCCGTCGGTGGGCTTCTTCACCATGTCGGGCATGCCCTGCTCGGTCATGGCGGTGCGGGCGGCGGGGGCCAGGGCGTTGGCGGTGACGCCGTAGCGCTTCAGCTCGGCGGACTGCACCAGGGTCAGGGTGGCCACGCCGCCCTTGGCGGCGGAGTAGTTGGACTGGCCCACGGAGCCTTGCAGGCCGGCGCCGGAGCTGGTGTTGATGATGCGAGCATCGACCGCGACACCGGCCTTGGTCTGGTCGCGCCAGTACTTGCCCAGGATGTTGGACAGGCAGAAATGGCCCTTCAGATGCACGCGCATCACGGCATCCCAATCGTCCTCGGTGAGGGAGACGAACATGCGGTCGCGCAGAATGCCGGCGTTGTTCACCACGGCGTCCACCTTGCCGTAGGCGGCGATGGCGGCGTCCACGATCTTCTGAGCGGTGGCGATGGTGGTGATGTCGTCGCTGTTGGCGATGGCCTTGCCGCCGGCCTGGGTGATGTCATTCACCACATCCTGGGCCGCGTCGAGGCGGATGTCGTTGACCACCACATTGGCGCCGGCCTTGGCCAGGGCCAGGGCGTAGGCGCGGCCGAGGCCGCCGCCGGCGCCGGTGATGATGACGGTACGGTTGTCACAAAGTCCCATTTTTATTCCTCTCCAAAAATTTTTTGTTTAGCGCGAAATGCGGAATGATTTCGTGAAACATAACGACTCACCACACCCGTCATTCCGGCGTAGGCCGGAATCTAGCGGGCCGCCGACCTGGACCCCGGCCTGCGCCGGGGTGACGGGTTTCATTACCCAAGGTGGCTTGTCCTCATGATCGTTATCCCAGCCGCTCGATAATCGTCACGTTGGCCTGGCCACCACCTTCGCACATGGTCTGCAAACCATAACGGCCGCCGCTGCGCTCCAGTTCGTGCAGCAGGGTGGTCATCAGCTTGGCGCCGGAGGCCCCCAGGGGGTGGCCCAGGGCGATGGCGCCGCCATTGACGTTGGTCTTGGCGTAGTCGTAGCCGGTTTCCTTCAGCCAGGCCATGACCACCGAGGCGAAGGCTTCGTTGATTTCCACCCGGTCGATGTCCTCCAGCTTCATGCCGGCCTTCTTCAGGGCATAGGCGGTGGCGGGGATCGGCGCGGTCAGGTGCCAGATGGGATCGTCGGCGCGCACGCTGATGTGCTGGATGCGGGCACGGGGCGTCAGGTTGTAGCGCTTCAGGGCCGCTTCGGACACCACAAGCACGGCGGAGGAAGCATCGCAGGTGGAGCTGGAAACGGCGGCGGTGATGGCGGGATAGGCGGGATCCACCGGGGCCAGGGTGGCCATTTTTTCCAGGGTCGAGGCGCGGGCGGTCTCGTCCATCTTGAAGTCGCCGTAGGGCACCACTTCGCGGTCGAAACGGCCTTCGGCGATGGCCTTCAGGGCCCGGTCGTGGCTTTCCTTGGCGAAGACTTCCATGTCCTCGCGGGAAATGCCCCACTTGTCGGCGATGCGCTGGGCCGCGTAGAACTGGTTCACCGGCGCGTCGCCGAAACGGGCCTGCCAGCCCTTGCTCTCGGCAAAGGGAGTGGTGAAGCCCAGGGGCTGGCCCGCCAACATGGCGGAGGAGATGGGAATGGCGCTCATGGTCTGCACGCCACCGGCCAGGATCACGTCCTGGGTGCCGCTCATCACCGCCTGGGCGGCGAAATGCACGGCCTGTTGGGAAGAGCCGCACTGGCGGTCGATGGTGGTGCCGGGCACGCACATGGGCATGCCGGCGGCCAGCCAGGAAGTGCGGGCGATGTCGCCGGCCAGGGCGCCGATGGTGTCCACGCAGCCGAAGATCACGTCATCGTAATCCTCGGCGGGAATGGCATTGCGCTCGACGATGGCCTTGATCACATGGGCGCCAAGATCGGCCCCATGGACGGTAGCCAGGGAACCCTTGCGTTTGCCCGTGGGAGAGCGCAGGGCGTCAACGATATAGGCTTCAGCCATTTTGTTTCCTTGTCAGATAAAAGTTTTGCCGGCGCCCAGGGGGGCGTTGGCGGAGAGCACATGGGCGGCCACACGGTTCTTGTGGAAGGCCCGGTCGCCCCAGGCCGCATCCAGCACCCAGGCGCGCTTCATGAATATCTGCAGATCCACTTCCCAGGTGTAGCCCATGCCGCCATGAACCTGGATGCCACTGCGGGCGGCCAGCCAACCGGCGTCACCGCAGGCCAGCTTGGCGTGGGAGACATGGACGCCGCGGGCGGGATCGCCGCTGGCCATGGCCTGGGCAGCCCGTTCCAGCACCGGCTTGGCGAATTCGGCCTTGACCGCCACGGTGGCCAGGTGGTGCTTGACCGCCTGGAAGCTGCCGATGGGCTTGCCGAACTGCTTGCGTTCGCTGGTGTAGGCCACAGAAATGTCCAGCATGCGCAGGATCTGGCCCATGATCTGACCGGCGGCCGCCAGGGCGCCGCGGTTCAGGGCGTCTTCCCACAGGGGCGCGGCCGCGGCGGCGTCCAGCACGCGGGTCTCGGTGCTGGGCGTCCATTCCACGCGGCACAGGCGGCGCGACAAGTCGATACTGGGATTGAGCACGGTCTTCACCGCGCTGCCGGCCACCGCGTGCAGTTCGCCCTGGTGGGCAAGCAGCAGCAGATCAGCCGTATCGGCATCGGCCACCAGCTTCTGGCTGGGATGGCCGACGGCAACGCGGGCTGAGCCTTCGGCGATGCGGGGCAGCCACTCAGTTGCCAACTGGGCGGCCAGGGCATGGCCGGCGGGCAGTGCGTTCAACAGGCCGACAGCCACGTAGGCGGTATCCACCACGTAGTCGGGCAGGGCTGAATAACCGAGTTCCTGGGTCATCTGCACCCAGTCCACGTCAGAGAGGCCCAGGCCGCCGAAGTCCTCGGGCACCGAAAGGCCGAACAGGCCCTGCTCGGCGATCCTGGCCTGCAACTCGGGGGCGTGGCCGGCTTCGGTCTCCCAGTTCTTGCGGATGGTTTCCAGGGGCAGCTCCTTGGCAAAGAAGCTGTGCATGGCCTCGCGGAAGGCGATTTGATCTTCGCTGAAAGTGAAATCCATGGGAACCTCCGATCAGCGCGGCATCCCGAGCATGCGCTCGGCGATGATGTTGCGCTGGATCTCGTTGCTGCCGGCGTAGATGGTGCCGGCCTGGGAGAACAGGAAACCGTCGAGCCAGGTGCCCACGTCGCCGGCGTCCGGCGCTTCGGGCAGCAGCTCGGCGCGGGAGCCGAGGATGCGCATGGCGGTATCGTGCATCTGGATGTCCAGCTCCGACCAGAAAATCTTGTTGGTGGAGGACTCGGGGCCGATCTTGGCGCCGTTCACCAGCTTGCTGGCGGTACGGTAGGTGGACAGGGTGTAGGCCTCAGCATCCATCCAGGCCTTGATTACGGCCTCGCGGATCGAGGGGTCCCGGTCGGCCTCTTCCCGGTTGGCCAGATACAGCTGCACCAGGCGGCGCGCGGTCTCCTGGTAGCGGGCTGGGGAGCGCAGCATCAGGCCGCGCTCGAAGCCGGCGGTGGCCATGGCCACGTTCCAGCCGCCCCCTTCCTTGCCCAAGAGGTTTTCCACCGGCACCTTGACGTCGTCGAAGAAGATTTCGGCGAAGCCGGCCAGACCGTTCAGCTGGCGGATCGGGCGGATGGTGATGCCCGGCAGGTTCAAGGGCACCAGGATGTAGGACAGGCCGTGGTGGCGCTCGGAATCGGGGTCGGTGCGGAAGATGCCAAAGGCCCAGTCGGCCCAGCGGGCGCGGGTGGACCAGGTCTTCTGACCGTTGATCACGTAGTGGTCGCCCTGACGCACGGCCTTGGTGCGGATCGCCGCCATGTCGGAACCGGCGCCCGGCTCAGACCAGGCCTGGGCCCACATGTCGGCGCAGGAAGCCATGCGCGGCAGGAAGCGCTTCTTCTGCTCCTCGGTGCCGTATTCCATCAGGGTCGGGCCGAGCAGGAAGATGCCGTTCTGGTTGACCCGCAGCGGCGCGCCGGCGCCCCAGTATTCTTCCTCGAAGATCAGCCACTCGATCAGATTGCAACTACGGCCGCCCAGCTCCTTGGGCCAGGTGACCATGCCCCAGCCGCCTTCGTTGAGCTTGGCTTCCCAGGCCCGATGCTGGGCAAAGCCCTCTTCGGTGTCGAAGTCCTGAAGGGGCTCCTTGGGCACGTTTTCCTTCATCCAGGACCGCACTTCCTGGCGGAAGGCTTCCTGTTGGGGGGTGTATTTCAGATCCATAGACGTTGTCCTTGTTCGGGGATCAGAACTTCGCGTCGCGCTTCTCGACGAAGGCCTTGCGGGTCTCGGCGGAATCCTTGCTCATGTAGGCCTGGAGGGTGAAACCCTGCTCCCAGCGGTACTTGTCTTCCAGGTTGCCGTCCTCGATGCCGTTCAGGGCTTCCTTGGCGATGCGGATCATGGCCGGGCTCTTGGCGGCGATCTTGCGGGCGATCTCGAAAGCGGTGTCGCGCAACTGATCCTTCGGCACCACCCGCTCGATGGCGTTGAGACGATAAGCCTCGGTAGCGGAAATCATCTCGCCGGTGAAGAACAGGTAGCGCACCTTCTGCACGCCGAACAGACGCTGCAAGTGGGCGGCACCGCCCATGGCGCCCCGGTCCACCTCGGGCAGGCCGAAGCTGGCGCACTCGGAAGCCACCACGATGTCGGCGGCGCCGCAGATGCCGATGCCGCCCCCCAGGACGAAGCCGTGCACGGCCGCGATCACCGGCACCTTGTTGAGATGCACGGCCTTGAAGGTGGCGTAGTTGCCGGCATTGACCGAGACGATCAGGCTCTGGTCGGCGTTGAGTTCCTTGATGTCCACGCCGGCGCAGAAGCCACGGCCCTCGCCACGGATGATGATCACGCGCACTTCGGGCTTCTGGCCCAGGGCCTCGATCTCGGCAGCCAGGCCGTTCCAGCCGGCGGCATTGAGGGCATTGACCGGGGGCCGGTCGAGGACGACTTCGGCGATGCCGTCGGCGTCGATGGTGCTATGGAATTGTTGGGTCATGGCTCTTCCCTGAAATGATGTGGCAGCGAGGGGCAAAGGCAAAACCGCGCCGGCAGGCCGGCGCGGTGGTGGATCAGGCAGCGGCCCGGATACCCGGCGGATTGCCCTTCAGCTGAGCGCCCCGGATGTTGTGGGGATCGAGGCGGCGGATGATCTCCAGCTGCTCAGGGGTGGGATGGGGCGTCTCGCCCAGCTTGTCCGCCTTCAGCAGGGGAAAGCCGGTGTTCTCCTGGACTTCCTCGAAGCTCACCCCCGGGTGCAGGGAGCGCACACGGCAGGCCCGGTTGGGGCCTTCGAAATCCAGCACACAGAGGTTGGTGACGATGCGGCGGATGTCCATCAGATCCCGGCGCACGCCCTTCTCCCAGCGCTCGTCCTTGAAGCCGACGCCGGAGACCATGTCCACCTCGCCGGCCACGAAGGTGCGGCTGTTGTGGGCGGGCACGAAGAAGGAGTTGGGATGGTTGATGCTGTTGCCGGGCAGGCCCCGCACCCCGAGAATGGCGGACTTGGGCTTCTGGTAGTCGCCGCCCACGCAGGACAGGTTGGTCTGGCCCCAGCGGTCGATCTGGGTCGGGCCGATCATGGCGTGGCGCTTGCCGCCCCAGACGCACTCGAAGACCCGGTCGAAGCTCATGTAGCCCTCGTACTTGGGCACATAGTCGCCCCGAGGGCCGAGGGGAATGGGCTCGGCCACCAGATAGGTTTCGCTGTCGGTCATCAACAGTTCGGGGCTGTGGGTCAGCTTGGCCAGGCTGGCGCCCAGACGGGGAATGACGCCGATGCCGGAGGCCAGGACTTCGCCGTTGTCGCGCCAGGCCTCGGAGGCGGCGACGATCATCAGTTCGGCCAGGGTGAATTCAGTGGTTTGACTCATGGTTTTCTCCGCTTCCGGCCGTCAGAAAATGGGCATGGGCAGCTTGCCGATGGCTTCGGCTCCGCCGTTCTTGGCCAGGTATTCCGCTTCGGTACAGCTGACGAATTCCTTCGCGTAGCCCTCCCAGCCGCTCTCTTCCGAGGCACTGGCGTTGTACTTCTTCATGTGCCCCAGATCCCAGCCGTAGTCGGGGCCACAGGAAGTGGGATGGGCGCCGCAGGGGGCGTGGACCACGCCGGTCACCAGATAGCGCTCAAAGGTGTTGAAGCGGGCCTGGTCGCCGGTGAGGGCCAGCTTGTCCTCCACCGTCTCGGCACTGACGTAGCAGGCATCGGCGGCCCGGGCGAAGAGGTTGTCGAAGAAGGGATCGGGGCTGGTGATCAGGGTGTTGCCCAGCTTGTCGGCCACATTCACATGCACCAGGGCCGCATCCAGCTTCAGGGCCGGCATCGCCAGCAGCACTTCGCCGTCGGCATAGGGGGACTGGATGGTCTTCAGTTCCGGGTTGTGCTTCACCACGTCGGAGGCCAGACCGCAACGGGTGGGCAGGAAGGGCAGGCGCATGCCGGCGGCCCGTAGGCCCCACTCGAACATGCCCTCGTCCACTTCCATCAATTCCAGGAGGCCGGCTTCCCGAGCCTTGCGGTAATAGGGCTCCAGGGGAATCGCGTCCATGGTGGCGAAGCCGAAGATCAGCTTCTTCACCTTGCCGGCAGCGCAGAGCATGCCCACTTCGGGGCCGCCGTAGGCGACGATGGTCAGATCCTTCAGATCGGAGCGCAGCATCTCGCGCACAATGGCCATGGGCTTGCGGCGCGGACCCCAGCCGCCGATGCCGATGGTCATGCCGTCACGCAGGCGGGCGACCACCTCGGCGGCGGTCATTTGCTTGTTCATCCTGGATGCCTCCTAATTGACTGATTCGATTCGAAATGCGGCCCCGGAAGGACACCAAGGCCCGGCCCGGAAAACTCCCCTCTCGATTTTAGCGAAGGGCCGCCGCCCAGCCGCCCCGCCCACCGATCGGAACTGGCCTATTCGGTGTCGGAAAGGGTCAGGGAAGCAGCAGCACCGCGGCAATGCCGCCGTCACAGGGCCGCGACGAATTCCTCATAACTGCGCCGACGCGCCGCCAGCATGTCGCCGAGCATCGTGAGCCCCTCATTGACGGCATCCTTGGAACCGACGGCCCGCTCCGCCGCCAGCATCCGGCAATACAGCGCCTCGACAGCATCCACAGCGGCCCGCCGGGGCCGACGGCGGATCGACTTGTAGCCCAGGGGCCTGCCCTCTTCGTCAGCCACCGGAGAGATATGGGCGAAGACCCAGTAGAACCCCCCGTCCTTGCTCATGTTTTTCAGATAGGCGGAGAAATCCTCTCCATGGCTGATGGCCTCCCAGAGCAGCCAGAAGATGGCCCGGGGCATGTCGGGATGACGCAGGATGTTGTGCTGGCTGCCGATCAGCTCAGCCTCGCTGTAGCCGGAATATTCCACCAGCACATCATTGACGGAAGTAATGCGCCCCGTCAGATCGGTGGTGGAGATGATGTAGTCGCCCTCGCGCATCAGGCGCTCCACCTGGGTGGGAAGAATGGTCGAATCTTTCATTGCGTTGTCCTGGTAATGGCGTCGAGCACCACTTCCCGAAATTCATCCGAAATGGGTAGGGGAGTGATCAGGGTTCTGTAGCTGGCGGAAGGAACCAGTTCCCGGATTCCAATGATGTCCGAGGGAATGGCCGGGTTTTCCGGGTTGGTCTGAATATGGCGGGCAGTATCGTTGGCCAGACGAGCAATGTTGGCCCTTGCATTATCCGCGCCCCGGATCAGCATCGTCAGCAAATGAGGCAATTCCCAGGCATCCGCCAGGGCCAGGGACAACAGCTTGAAGGAAAATCCCGCTGCCTGCTGCTGGGCCTGGAGGGTGCGAAAGGCCCTGCCGGAACGCAGTTCCTCCAGCGCCTTCTGGGGAATTTCCGGGGCGAAATGCCACAGCATCATCTCCCCAATCTCGGCCAGCAGGGCTGCCAGGGCCACTTCGTCGGGGGAAATGTCCGAGCGGCAGGAGGCCCAGGATCGGGCAATGAAGGAAGCCATGGCGCAACGGGACTCGCATTCCGTCAGGCCCGGCAGGCTGTCGTCGCACAGGGGGCTGCTGTCGACGATTTCCATCAGCCGGTCCAGGCCGGTCTGCATGATGGAGGCAATAGGGGTCGTCGCGTCCCGCCCCAAAACCCTGGAGCGGCGGGCCTCGGCGGCCCGCAACACGCGCAGGGCCAGGAAGGGGTCGCTGGTGACGATGACCGCCAGCTCCCTGGGGGAAACGTCCTCCCCCTTCTCTTCGGCGATGGCGAGGATGAATTGCCGGGAAGCGGGCATGATGGGAATATCCTCGATCTTGAGGAAAGCGCTCCATTGCTCCACACCCCAATGCATCTGATACGACGTCAGCATATCAACCCACTCCTACCGTGGCGGTATCACGGCGAACCCGCAGTATCCCCCCACGAGGGCCTCGCCGGAAGCCCCGGCTAAGCGTCAGGAGATCAGACCGGCCATGGTGCGACGGGCAAAGAGCAGGTCTTCCCAGGCTTTGGCCTTGTCGGTCAGGTTGCGCAGCAGGTAGGCGGGGTGATAGGTGACGATGACCGGAATGCCCCGGTAGTCGAACAACCGGCCCCGGGCAGCGCCGATCTTGACCTCGGTCTGCAACAGGGTCTGGGCAGCGGGCCGGCCCAGGGCGACGATCAGCCTGGGTTGCAGCAGGGCGATCTGCCGCTCCAGATAGGGCCAGCAGGCCGCTGTCTCATCCGGCTCCGGGGTGCGATTCTGGGGGGGACGGCACTTCACCGCATTGGCGATATAGACGTTCTCGCCCCGCTTCAGATCGATGGCCGCCAGCATGGCGTCCAGCAGCTTGCCGGCCTGGCCGACAAAAGGCTCGCCCCGCTGGTCCTCCTCCGCCCCCGGCCCCTCGCCGACAAACAGCCAGTCGGCCTGGCGGTCGCCAACCCCAGGCACCGCCTGCTTGCGCTCCCGGCACAGGGCGCAGAGTCGACAGTCGCGGATGGCGGCTTCCAGTTGGGGCCAGTCCATGGCGGCAATGGGGCTGTCGCCGCCGGGGGCACCCAATGGAGGCGTCAGCAATTCCGCTCCGCCTACCTCGGCAAGGGCCGCAGGAAGCGGCTCCGGCGCAAGCGCGGTCCCCGCGGCCGGCGGGGTACGCAGCTTCCACAGGGGCCCCAGGCCCATTTCGCAAAGCAAGGCATCGCGCCGGCTCATAGCATCCGCTCCATGACGATGGCGTCCTCCCGACCATTCCTGGCCGGGTAGTAGTCACGCCGCCGGCCGATCTCGGCAAAGCCGTAGCGGCCATACAGGCGCAGGCCCGAGGCATTGCCGGGCCGCACTTCCAGCAACATGCGCACTGCCCGCCGGGCCCGGGCATCGGCGAAGAAGAATTCCAGCAACCGGCTACCCAGCCCCCGGCCCTGTCGCTCCGGCAGCACGCTGATATTGAGCAGGTGGGCCTCATCCAGGACCATCATCACCACGCCATAGCCCAGCAGTTCATCACCGTCCCGCATCACCCAGGATCGGTAGCCCGAATCCAGGGAGTCGGAAAAATTGCCCCGGCTCCAGGGAAATTCATAGATACGGTTCTCGGCTTCCATCACGGCATCCAGATCGGCCGGAGTCATGGCGTGAAAGCTCGGATGGGGCACGGAAATGGAAATCGGCACAGCGCTCACGGGACGACCCTCCCCCCGGCCCCCTCCCCGAGGGCTACCGTATGCACACATTTCCCATCTCCAGATCGGGGCCGGGGCAGATGTCCATCAAGTCCGTCGCACCGGCGCACGCCGGTGCCCAGTTTGTTGATTTTTCTAGATTCCGGCATTCGCCGGAATGACGGAAGAACATCGGGAGGCAGATGTGTGCATACCGCAGCCCCGAAGGAGGAGATGACGACGGTTCGCCGCGTTGTGGCTCCGGCGCTCATGTCAACGCACCCCGCCCCGAGCCAGACGCTCGGCGGTGGTCAGGGCCACCTTGTCGCGCACATAAAGGGGCGCACCCTCGGCGGCGGGGACGCCGTCACCCCGCACCAGGCGCGGCGCGGCCAGCCGGGCCACGGCCGCCGCCGTGGGCAGCAGATCGGTGCGCCGGGACGCAATGGCCGCGCCAAGCCGGGCTGAAAGGGCATCGCCATGGGCCACGAAGCCGTCGCCGCATAGCTGCCAGCCGCTCCCCGGCGGCAGGGGCGCGGCTTCGGGGGGCGTGACAGCGGGAGCCAGGATTTCCTGGGGGAAACCGGCCACTAGTTCGTAGGCGGCGCTATAGACCTCGTTCATCCGGGCGTCGAGGCAGGCATAGACCCGCTCCGCGCCACTCTCCAGGGCCAGGGCCTCCAGGCTGCATACGGGGGCCAGCGGGATATCGGCGCCGAAGGCCAGGCCCTGGGCCACGGCGCAGGCCAGGCGCAGGCCGGTGAAGCCGCCGGGACCGGCGCCGAAGGCGATGCCATCAAGATGCTTGAGGGTGATGCCGGCCTCGGCCAGCAATTCGCCCACCCAGGGCAGGATCAGCTCCGAGCCCCCGTTGGGATGGTCCCGACGGCGTTCAATCAGGGCGCCATCCCGCCACAGGGCGACGGACAGCAGGCGGGTGGAGGTCTCGATGGCGATCAGGTTCACGGGGTGATTTTACCGGGGCGAACCCTTCCCTGGCTGATAATGTCGCCATGGATACTCAACCCCGCTATCGCAAAGTGGCCCTCGCGGCCTGTTTCGGCACCTTCCTCGAGTGGTACGACTTCCTTACCTTCGCCAGCCTGGCCACTTATTTCGCCACGCTGTTCTTCCCCTCGGAGAATCCGGTAGCGGGACTGCTGGCGAGCCTGGCCACCTTCGGCATCGGCATGGTGGTGCGGCCCCTGGGGGCGGCCCTGTTCGGTTCCCTCGGCGACCGCCACGGCCGGCGGGTGGTGTTCATCGCCACCATTGCCCTGATGGGGGTCACCACTTTCGCCGTGGGCCTCCTGCCCACCTATGCCCAGGTGGGCATCTGGGCGCCCCTGATGCTCCTGACCCTGCGCATCCTGCAAGGTCTGGCCATGGGGGGCGAGATCGGCGGCGCCACGGTTTACCTCACGGAACACGCTCCGGCCGGACGGCGAGGCCTCTACACCAGCGTGCTGCAACTGATGGGCCCCCTTGGAGTGATGGCCTCCACGGCCCAGGTGGTACTGCTTCAGGGCTGGCTCTCGGCGGAGGATTTCCTGGCCTGGGGCTGGCGGGTGCCCTTCCTGGTGTCGGCCCTGCCGCTGGTGATTTCCATGAAAAGCCGCATGGCGCTTCACGAGTCCCCGATCTTCGCTCAACTGAAAGCGAACCAGCGCATCGCCAAGACCCCCCTGCGGGAATGCTTCCGGGACCGGCATACCCTGGGCCGCATGGCCCTGCTGTTCTGCTGCATTTCCGCCGGCGGCTCCCTGCTGTTCTTCTGCTCCCAGGTCTATGCCCCGGTGTTCCTCAAGACCGTGGTGGACATGGACCCGGCCCAGGCTGGCTGCCTGGCCATCGTCGCCACCCTGGCCCTGTTCCCCTTGACCCTGCTGGCCGGCGGATTGTCGGACCGGATCGGGCGCCGCCCGGTGCTGCTGGCGGGACTGCTGCTGGGGACGCTTGCCATGGTGCCGGTGTTCTGGGGCCTGGGCCAGTTCGCCGCCAGCCCGGCCCTGGTGGTGATGCTGCTGATGCTGCCGGTGCTGGCCCTGGCCCTGATCACCGGCCCCCAGACCGCCACCCTGGCGGAACTGTTCCCGGCCCGCACCCGCTATTCCGCCGTGGCCCTGCCCCACAACCTGGCCGCCGGCTGGATCGGTGGCCTTTCTCCCTTCATGGTGACCCTGATCGGCAGCCGCAGCGGCGAGCCCCTGCTGGGCCTGGCCTACCCGACGACCCTGCTGCTGATCGCCAGCCTGGTGGGCTTGCGCTTCCTGCCGGAAACCCGCAACACGGCGCTGGAGCAATAGCGATCCGGGCTAGCGGGCCTCGTACCAACCCTTGCTGCCATTGACCACCTTCACCACCAGCAGCATCACCGGCACCTCGATCAGCACGCCCACCACCGTGGCCAGGGCCGCGCCGGACTCGAAGCCAAAGAGGCTGATGGCGGCGGCCACAGCCAGCTCGAAGAAGTTGGAGGCGCCGATCAGGGCCGAGGGGCAGGCGATGTTGTGCTTTTCCCCCACGACCCGGTTGAGCCAGTAAGCCAGGGCGGAATTGAAGAACACCTGGATCAGGATGGGCACCGCCAGCAGGGCGATGACCAGGGGCTGCTTCAAGATGGCCTCCCCCTGGAAGGCAAACAACAACACCAGGGTCGCCAGCAGGGCCGAAATGGACCAGGGACCGATCCTCTCCATGGCGGCATCGAAGGCCCCCTGGCCTCCCTTCAGCAGGGAACGGCGCCAAAGCTGGGCCAGGATCACCGGGATGACGATATAGAGCAGTACCGAGGTGAACAAGGTGTCCCAGGGCACGATGATGGACGAGATACCCAGCAGGAAGGCCACCAGGGGCGCGAAGGCCACCACCATGATGCTGTCGTTCAAGGCCACCTGGGACAGGGTGAACAGCGGGTCGCCGTTGGACAGCCGGCTCCAGACGAAGACCATGGCGGTGCAGGGCGCAGCGGCAAGCAGGATCAGGCCGGCGATGTAGCTGTCGATCTGCCCGACGGGCAGCAGGGGCGCGAACAGATGGCGGATGAACAGCCAGCCCAGGAAGGCCATGGAAAAGGGTTTCACCAGCCAGTTCACGAACAGGGTGACGCCGATGCCCCGCACATGCTGGCGGACTTCATGCAGGGCGCCGAAATCCACCTTGACCAGCATCGGGATGATCATCACCCAGATCAGCAGACCCACCGGCAGATTGACCCGGGCAACTTCCATCCGACCGACGGCCTGGAACAGCCCCGGCGCCAGTTGGCCCAGGCCGATGCCGGCGACAATGCAGAGAAACACCCATACGGTCAGGTAACGCTCGAAGAATCCCATGGGCAACCCCACTTCCGCTTTCGTCGCAACTTCGCACTGCACACTCATGCAATCCTCCTTACAGGTCCAGGGCTTCCCGCACCGCGGGAATCAGACGGGCGCGGATCTCGTCCCGCACCCGGATGAAGCTTTCCAGGGGCTCCCCGTGGGGATCATGGAAAGGCAGATGGATGCGGGGGACCGGCCGAGGGAAGACGGGGCAGCTTTCCCTGGCGTTGTCGCAGACCGTGACCACCAGATCGATGTCCTCGTCCATCACCGCCGCCACATCCTTGGGATGAAGTTCATCGGTGGGCAGCCCGAGTTGTTTCAGGGCCTCGAGGGCGCCATCGGCAACCTTGGGCTGGGGCCGGGTGCCGGCAGACAGGGCGCGAACCCGGCCGGCCAGGTCATGATTCAGCAGCGCCTCCCCCATCTGGGAGCGGCAGGAGTTTCCGGTGCATAGCACCAGGACGGTCTTGGGTGCAGTCATGCTCGTTTCGTAGTCGTAGGATGGGGTGAGGCACGGCCCGCACCCTTCGCGTCGCGGGTTGTGGTGAGACAGGCCTCGCCCTGGCAGCAGTTGCGGGTGAGAAAGGCGATCAGCTCGTCGATGGTGGCGTATTCGGCGCAGTAGCGGATGAAACGGCTTTCCCTATGCCCGATGATCAGCCCCACCCGGGTCAGGTGCGAGAGGTGAAAGGACAGGGTCGCGGGTGCCATGGACAGTTGCTCGCCGATGGCGCTGACCACCATGCCCTCCCTCCCCGCCTGGACCAGCAGGCGGAAGATGGCGAGACGGGACTCATGCCCCAGGGCGGCGAGCAGTTCAGCGGCAGCTAGTGTTTCCATATTTCCAGTATCGTCGAAATAAATGAACGAAGCAAGAGGGGAAAAGGGCCAGCAGTTTCGTACGGTAGCTTAGTTACCCGGCGAACAAGGGCTATTGACCCCTTTGCAGCCATCCCGCCTTCACGCCCCGTGTGGCGGTTTCCCTGAAGCCGCCGATCATCGCCTGCCCCTCGGCCCTGATCAGCGTCTCCAATTTCTTCGAGCTGGCGGTAGCCGCCACCAGTCTGTTCGGCTTCGAGTCCGGCGCCGCCATGGCCACGGTGGTGGGGGTACTGATCGAGGTGCCGGTGATGCTGCCGGTGGTGAAGGTGGTCAATGCCAGCAAGGACTGGTACGAGCGGGCCGAATCCCGCAAGTAGTCTCGCTGGATGAGGAACAGGCAGCCTATGTCAGGCTGCGCTTGAAAAATCCGCTGACCGCGTCGCGGCAATCCGGGCAACGCTCCAGGTGTGTGGCCGGCAATCCGGCCTGCGCCAGGGCACGGGTCATGATCTGGATTTCCTTTTCCCGGGCAAAGGGCTGGTCACAGGATTTACAGTGGCGCCAGACGCCTACGGAGACATCGTGACGGCGCTTTTTCTGGCTTGCCGAAGGATGAGCTTCCTGGGTGAACCGGGTGATGGCGCCAGCGGCAATTCGGGACAGCGGCGCATAGGGGGAATTGGGTGACTCCTCGTCCACTGTTTGGGCAAGTCTCGGCAACGCCCCCACCAGACACAGGCGAGCAAAATCAGCAGCCTCCTGAAAATCCTCTCCAAGCAGGAAAGCCAGGGTTTCCATCTGCATGGCCCCATGGTCGGGCAGGTCGCGCATCCGCTCACTCTGAGTCACACCCGCCCGCCGATAGGCGTTCTCCAGGGCATCCATACAGGGTCCGTTGATACCACCATCCACATAGCGGGACAGATTCAGTGACGCCGGAGCCGGAGGTTGCAGAAAGAGATGGCTGTAATCCACCAACAGGATCTCATGGGATGCCAGACCGGCCAGATTGCGCCGTAACTGTTTCAGATCCGGCAGCAGATCGAGACCCAAGGCATCGCACATTTCTTGAAGATCATCGGCCAGCCAGTTCCGGGATACGACAAACACTTCCGGATGCATCGGAGGCAGGAACACATTGGCCATGGTGAGCCAGAAGGCTTGCTCGATTGAATTCTCGGTTTTCATTTGCATCGATCAAACAATGGCCGGCAGGAATACTTCCCTGCCGGCCGGTCAAAGTATCAGGATCAGTCCATCAGGCTTGCGCAACCCCAGGCTTCTCCATCTCAACCACCGACGGCATGGCCGAGAGCTTCAGAACCTTCTCGCCCAGTGCGTACAACGCGAGGCACAGGGAGAGGCCAAGCAGGGTCAAGGCCCACTCCGTTAGAGATGGGGTATAAGGTATCAGGTCGTTGACCCAGGTTCCCTTGAACATGGGCACCAGTTGCCCGCCGATAACGAACTCGTACCGGTTGATGAACATGGCACCCAGAACCAGAAATGCTGCGATCAGTTGTTTTTGGGTGTTGGTCTGGGTCGATGGAGAAGCCATCAGGTAGAAGGGCAGACACAGCCCCAACCAGAGTTCAAGATGGAATAGCGGCGTCCTGACCAAGGCCTGGAAACCATCCAGTCCGTCCAGATTGCTCCATAGTCCGACCCAGAAGCGGGTTACGAACATCACCAGCGTAATGCCGATGAATGCCGCAAACACCCGTGGCAACTGAGGTCCACTGGCCAATCCTCGCAGGGGCTCGGGCATATTGCTTCGATTGAAGTCATAAGCCATGTAGGTGGTCACCACGATCGCGGCTGCGCCGGACAGTGCCGCCGTGATAATGAAATAGATCGAGGTGAAGGAACCGTACCACATGGGACGCATCGACAGGGAACCGAATACCAGGCCCAGCATGCCCGAAGCCAGGATTACGGCGATGAAACCTGCCACACCAACCGCATTGGAACGAGGACTGTCCCACTCCTCCTGCCATAGCAAATACAGCTTGATGATCAGCAGCACCAGATCAATCAGGTAGAAGACACCCATCCAGAACATCGGGCTCATGATCTGCATGCCCGTCGGAATCGACCAGAGCATGCGGAAAGGATGACCCAGTTCCAGGGCCAGTACCGTGAAACCCGAGATCAGGGTGATGATCGCCAGATAGATGCAGCGCTTGGCCACTGGATAGAACTGTTTGAAGCCGAAAACTGTCGCCAGGGATGCCACCATGGTCAGCCCGGAAGAGGTCAGGGCAAAGAACACATAGGTGGAGACCGCCATACCCCAGTTGATGCCGTCACTCGATGTATTGAAGGCGGCGTGGCCGACAAAAATCAACTGGTAAAGCACGAACAGCAGGCAAACAGCAGTCACCAGCAGGGAGGCCTGCCACCATTTCGTCGCGACGGATGGTTCCCTGCCCAGGGAAAGACAGAGCTTGATGAAAGTGGTGGTTCCCTCTTTACGGTGTAAATCCCCGAGGAAACCGAAGACTTCAGCAAGGGTTTTGGGATCGGAACTGGATTGCATGACAAATCCTCCTTAGACCTTGGGCTTGGTGGAGCGATCGGCCGGAACGGAGCCGCCTTCGCCGGTGAGGTAGTAGACCTGGGGCTTGTTGCCGAGGTGATCCAGCAGGCGCACGCCATTCTTGTTGGCAATCTGCCTGGACACCTCCGAATTCGGATTCGACAGGTCGCCAAAAAGCCGGGCACCAGGGCCGCAGGTCACGACACAGGCAGGCGTGAACTCCCGGGTTGCAGGATTCTGGGGATCAAGATCAACTGTTCCCTTGGGCGCCTTGGATACCCGGTGGTAACAGAAGGTGCATTTGGACACGACATCGTGGGGCTGAACGCCCACACCATGTTTCCAATCTTCCTGGGGCGACTTCCAGGGCGGACTCCAGGAGCGGCCTTCTTCGCCCTTGAATACCTGCTTCATGTCCGGGCCGCCATAGGAGGGTTTTTCCTCGGTATAGAAGCGCACACCATAGGGACAGGCAATCATGCAGTACTTGCAACCGATACAGCGCTCCCAGTCCACCAGCACATGACCATCCTCCGACTTATAGGTGGCCCGGGTCGGACAGACCGCAACGCAGGACGGATTCTCACAGTGCATGCAGGGCCGGGGAAACCACTTCAGTTGCGTACTCGGAAATTCTCCTTCGTGAAAAAAGATGACATCCTGCCAGTGCTCGCCGGGCAGTCGGCTGTTCTCCATGCCACAGGCCGCAGTACAGGCCTGACAGCCGGTACATTTTTCCAGGTCGATGACCATTCCCCATTTAGTCATTTTTCAGCTCCTCAGACTTTCTCAACGAACACTTTGCCGGTGTGATAGCAAGCCAGACCGGAGATGGGTTCGGAAACATTGGCGGTGATTTCATTGGTGCTGCCGGAGACATTGCGCTCCTTGGCCGTGGCCCAGCGCCCCTGGGCCCAGTGGCCATGAATCATGGGCAAGGCCACTGTATCGGGCCGGATGCCGGTGTACAGGCGGGCGACAACCTCAATGGCGCCGATATCGTTCTTCACCCGCACCCTGTCACCATTCCTGATGCCCCGCTTGGCTGCGGTTTCCGGATGGATTTCCAGGAACACCTCGCGCTTGCCACCCTGGGTAGGCTGCATGAACGCCGATGCATGGGGAAGATTGGCCTGACGCCCTTCGGCCTGGGCCGCCAGCTTGGGCGAAACGAAGTGTAGGTCGCCACCGCCGGGATGCCTGGCCGGGATGTACTGGGGAAAACCCACCAGTTCCAGGTCGATGCCCAGCTTCTCGTGCACATAGTGGGCGTGGTGCTCGTCTGCCAAATAGCCGGACTTGAATTCATATTTGCCGGAGGGCGTTTTGAGCAGTTTGTCCTTGACCTCAGCCGGAACCATCTGTTTGGAATACGATTTGGTATCTCCATCCCAGAAGTAGAACTCTCCCGCGACCTGACGGTAGCCATAGGGCTTCTTGAACCAGACGCCCTTCTGGACAAAGCTCTCGTAGCTGTTGACCCCGTTGGAGCCCGGCTTTTCCTCGAAGCCCTTGGCCATCTGTTTGATCATCGACTCAGTATTGCCGAGCTGTTTGTAGTATTCCCCCATCGGTCCCTGGATCCGCTTGCCGATCTCGATGAGGACGTCACCGAAGACCTTGGTATCGTAGAGCGGTTTGATCGCCGGTGTGCGGATCATCGCTATCGGATAACCCTGGAAGGGGTAGGTGTCGGCGATCTGTAGACGTTCGAGGTAGCTGTGGTCCGGCAGGATCAGGTCGGCGAAGACCGCCGTTTCACCAGGGTAGGGAGAGGTATCGATAACATAAGTTTCTGCCATCGACTTTTCCCAGTCCTTGCATTCCGGGCCGGAGAAAATCGGCCCAGTCAGGTAGAACATCAGAGTGTCCATCTTGTAGGGATCGCCCTTGAGATGGTTCTTGGCAATCTCCTGCATCATGTTGCTGGCCATCGGCCAGGCATCGGTCTTCACTTTGTCGATGCGAGGCTTCTTGCGGTCGCTGGACATGGCATAGCTGTCCATGAACTTGTCGGCCTTCACCGATACCTTGCCCCAGGGCACACTGGATTGATAACCCAGTCCGCCCTTGGCAAAGAGTGAACCGACCAGGGCGTTGAGCGCATGGATCGCCATGCCGTTGTAGATGCCATTGGTGTGGGCGGTGGCACCACGTTCAAACAGCGCAATGGCCGGGCGCGTGGAACCAAATTCCTTTGCCACCGCCTTGATCTCCCTGGCCGGTATCGTGGTGATCTTTTCCGCCCATTCGGGAGTGCAGTCCTTCAACACGGCATTCCACCACTCCAGCAGACCCAGCGTCCATTTTTCCCTGAAGATCGTTTCGCCAACTGCGGGGTCAGGTTGCGGCTTGGCATTCTGTCCCAGCGCGCCTCGTTGCTCCTTGATGGCCGCGGCCAGTTTGTCTGCGCCCTCAGCCTTCTTTTCAAGATCGGCCAGCGCTTTCTTGAGGCCGGGGATGATTTTTTCGTCATCCGATTCTTCGATCTTGACGCGCAAGCTGTCGATGTCGGCCTGGAGCTTGGCTTTATCGGCCAGCGCTTTCTTGTCGGACTCTGTCTTCTTGACCGCAGCGGCAGCCTCAAGCTCACGACGCTTTGCCAGATCCTCCTGGCTATAGGCCATAGCGACGATTTCGCCGGATTTGAAGCGGTTTATGCCATCGATGAAATCGCCGACGAACTTTCTGTCCCATAGCCCCTCGGTGAGGATCACATGGGCCATCGCCAGCGCCAGCGCACCGTCGGTGCCGGACTTTGTCAGCAGCAACCGGTCAGCCGCGGCACCCGTGGTCGAGGTGTGCACATCGACCACCGTGACCATGGTTCGGGGCGCCTTGCTGCGCATGGTGCCCCAGGCCTGAAGGTTGTTGTTGAGGGGACGGAAGGACTCGAGGAAGCTCGCCCCGAAAATCAGCAGATAGTTGGTGTTTTCATAGTCGTATGAGTTGTACGAGTAGTTGCCGTCGGCACAGAGCTTGGCCTTCTTCGATGCATCCGAGCACATGGACGAATGGTTGATGCCAACATTGGGTGAGCCGTAAAGCTTCGCAAAATCACCCAGCAGCCCCGCATCGGTGGCGCCCCAACCACGACCAAAAAGCAGGCCGAAACGGTGGGACTCGCCCTTGTCGCGCAGCGCGTTCAGGCGGTCGGCTGCGGTCTTCAGTGCCTCGTCCCAGGAAATGGGCACGAACCTCGGATCCTCGTTGCGCCCCTTCTTGGGATTTGTCCGTTTCATCGGCCCCTTGAATCGGTCGGGATCGTACAGCAGGTAGGTGCCGTAATGCCCCTTGGGACAAAGCTTGCCGTTGGAAATCGGATTGTCGAGGGTGCCGTAGATTGCATGAACTCGGCCGTTCGTGGTGTAAACATCGATACCGCAACGGGCCGGGCACTGGTGGCAAAAGCTCTTGGTGATGACCGTCCCCCCCCCCGCCTCCGGCGCGGGGGCCGCATGGGCCTTGCCTATGGTTTTGAAGCCCGGCATAACTCCCGCGCCGATCCCTGCTGCACCCGCTGCCCCGGCGATACCCGAGGCCTGGAGAAACCGTCTCCGGCTCATCGGCAAGACTTTCATGGACTCACTCATGGTCGCCCCCTCCTGATCAGACTGGTGGATATCAACACTGCGTAGGTAGTACCTATACCCATAAAACTTAGATGGACTCTACTCATTGCAACGCGTCATCCATTGATCCGCATCAAGGCAGAGCCAGTTCAGATGATGCAGATGCATGAAAAGACATGCGATGGCATACTCTTTGATCCTCAGCAAATTCCCCATTAATGAGGCCTCTAGGCATGAAGCGCCGCACCCTGATCAAGGCGACCCTGGCCGGTATCGGCACGATCGGCATCCTCCGCCGTGTGCTGGCGGCGGGCATCAATCCTGCCAAGCCGGGACTGCAAAGACTCAAGGGCCGGGTCACTGTCAATGGCCAGGCCGCCGTGGAAGGCATGCTCATCAAGGGCGGCGACACGGTGATCACCGGCGCCGATGGCGAGGCCATTTATGTGATCGGTCAGGACGCCTTCCTGCAACGGGCCTCCAGCGAGGTCCGTTTCGGCGACGGCGTGGCGGATTTCCTGCGGGTAGTGAGCGGCCGCCTGCTCTCGGTTTTCGGCCGGGGGGAGAAACGTCTGACCCTGCCCACCGCCACCATCGGCATCCGCGGCACCGCCTGCTACATCGAGACCGATGCCATGAAGAGCTATTTCTGCCTCTGCTACGGCGAGGCGGAAGTGGTGCCAGCGGCGGCCCCGGCGGAAAAGGAAGTCATCCGCACCCGCCATCACGACCATCCCATCTACATCCACGGCGACCCCGCCATGCCCACCAGCATGGTGCCGGCGACGGTGATCAACCACAGCGACCTGGAACTGGAACTGCTGGAAGGCCTGGTGGGTCGCCGGCCGCCCTTCGGAGACACGACCGGATATCGTTACTGAGCCTGCGCTTGCGGCGCAAGCGGGCCATGTTCAGGACCTGACGATCAGCCGGCCCCTTGGCCGAACTTCGCCACGCAGCCGTCCATGGCGCTGCGGGAAACACCTTGTATGGCCAACAGCAGGTCGTGGCTGATGCCGGGCAGCTTGAAGCGCATCCGCAGCTCCTGCTTCAGCCGCAGCAGCAGATAGGCGGTAGCCTCGGCATCGGCCAGGGCACGGTGGTAGCGGCCGGTGGCGGGAAGTCGCAGGCTTTGCACCAGGGTGCCGAGCTTGTGGTTGGGCGCCTCCGGGAAAATCCGCCGGGCGAGCAACATGGAACAGGCGAATTCCTGCTGGCGCATCAGGCTCAGACGGCGCAATTCGGCATCCCAGAACTTCTTGTCGAAGGCCGCGTTGTGGGCCAACAGTGGATGCGTGCCGACAAAGGCGGCGGCCTCGGCCATCACAGTGGCCACGGCAGGCGCCCGGCGCACCATGTCGTTGCTGATGCCGGTCAGGGCCTGGATGTCGTAGGGAATGGGCACCCCGGGATTCATCAGGCTCTGATAGCGATCCACCAGTTGGCCGTCCTGCACCAGCACCACGGCGATTTCCGTGGGACGGGCGCCCTGGTCGGGCGAGAGGCCCGTGGTCTCGAAGTCGATCACGGCCCAGGTGTTCATGGCCTGACGTGCTCCAGCCGCTTGCATCAGGGGCTGGGCGGCGCGACTTTGAGCACCTCCTCGATGGTGGTGAGTCCGGCCGCCACCTTTTTGGCGCCGGAGATGCGCAGGGGCTTCATGCCTTCCCGCATGGCCTGTTCCCGCAGTTTGGCCAGATCGGTCTGGTCGCCGATCAACTGCTTGAGCTCGGGCGTGAGCTGCATGATTTCGTAGAGCCCCATCCGCCCCTGGTAGCCGGTGCGCCGACACTCCAGACAGCCCTGGGGATGGTAGAGGGTGGTGGGCTTGCTGGATTTCCAGGGGGCCACCAGGGCGTTCCAGGCCAGCTCGTCCTCGGCCCGCATGCCCCCCGCTTTCTTGCAATGGGGGCAGAGGATGCGCACCAGGCGCTGGGCCATGACCCCCAGCACCGTGGCCTGAAGCAGATAGGAGGGCACTCCCAGATCCAGCATCCGGGTGATGGCGGTGGGCGCGTCGTTGGTGTGCAGGGTGGAGAGCACCAGATGGCCGGTCAGCGCTGCCTGGATGGCCATTTCTGCGGTTTGCAGGTCGCGAATCTCCCCCACCATGATGATGTCCGGGTCCTGCCGCATCAGGGCGCGGATACCCTCGGCGAAACCCATGCCGATATCGGTCTGCACCTGCACCTGATTGAAGGAGGACTCCACCATTTCGATGGGGTCCTCCAGGGTGCAGACATTGACGTCGTCGGTGGCGAGCTGCTTGAGGGTGGAATAGAGGGTGGTGGTCTTGCCGGAGCCGGTGGGGCCGGTCACCAGGATGATGCCGTTGGGCCGGGAGGTCATGGTTGCCCAGCGCTTGGCGTCCTCGTCGGCGAAGCCCAGTTCGGTGAAGTCCCGCACCAGCACTTCCGGATCGAAAATCCGCATCACCAGTTTTTCGCCAAAGGCGGTGGGCAGGGTGGACAGGCGCAGTTCCACCTCCTGACCGTCGGGGGTGCGGGTCTTGACCCGACCATCCTGGGGCCGGCGTTTCTCCACCACGTCCATGCGGCCCAGTATCTTGATGCGGCTGGTCATGGCGTTGAGCACGGGCATGGGAATCTGATAGACCTGATGCAGCACGCCATCGATGCGGAAACGCACGACGCCCAGTTCCCGCCGGGGTTCGATGTGGATGTCCGAAGCCCGCTGCTCGAAGGCGTACTGCCAGAGCCAATCCACAATGCGAACGATATGCTGGTCATTGGCGTCGAACTGGCGGTTGCTCTTGCCCAGCTCCACCAGCTGCTCGAAGTTGGAGACCCCGCCCCCGGCCACGTCGCCCCGCCCCATGGCGCCCTTGACCGACTTGGCCAGGTTGTAGAACTCCACCTGATAGCGGGCGATGTCCTCCGGATTGGCCACCACGCGGCGGATTTCCTTGCGCAGCACCGGCCGCAATTCCGTCTCCCAGGCCCGCTCGAAGGGCTCCGCCGTTGCGATCACCACCTCGTTGGCCCGCACCTCCACCGGCAGGACCCGAAAGCGGATGGCGTAGGCATTGCTCATCACCTCGGTGACGGCGGCGAAATTGATCTTCAGAGGATCGATGTGGAAATAGTTCAGGCCGGTCCACTCCGCCAGCCACTGGGTGAGGTTCTCCAGGTCCAGAAGCCGATTGGGAGCCTTGGCCGATTTCCAGCGCTGGCCGGCGACAACCACCAAGGGATGGCTTTCCCCCTTGTAGTAGCGCCGCTCGTTCTTGAATTGCTCGGCCTCCGCCACGTCCACCTGCCCGTCGGCCACCAGGGCATCGACGATTTCCATCAGGGTCAGACGGTGTTCGGGCGGGGTCTCTGGGGGCCTGTTCATGGAGTGCTCTCTTTTCATCCAGGCCGCAATATAGCCGAGTTCCCGACCCGGCCCCAATGGCGCCGGCAATGACTATGATGGACTTTCGCCCTTACCCATGGACAAGCCCATGATCCCACTGCTCAGGTCCAGCCTTGGTCTTAGCGTTGTCCTTCTGGTTTCGACCTTTGCTCAGGCCCAACCACCCGGCAAGACACCCACTCCCGACTGTGCCCAGGCCCGGGACCCGGCCCGCTGCGAAGCGCGCCAGAAGGCCCGGGCGGCCTGCATCCAGCACCTGGGGGAGAACCTGCGCCAGTGCATCCAGGACCATATGCCGCCGCCGGACTGCGCCAAATCCCGGCGTCGGGAGCGCTGCGAAGCCCTGGTGAAGGCCCAGGCAGCCTGCCGGGACGCGGCCTACACGGAAAGGCCCAGGTGCCTGCGGCAGCAGTTGTTGGGGCAGCGCAGGAAATCGCCAGGGACGGGGGCCTGAGACCTTCAGCGCCCCTTGTCCATCAGGGCCGCCAGGAAACCCCGAAGGATATTCACTTCTTCCTTCTCCAGGCCCTTGCGGGCCAGCAGGCGGCGCATGCGGGGCATGAAGCGCTTGGGGCTGGCCGGATCGAGAAAGCCGCAGGAGAGGGCGGCCCGTTCCAGATGATCCAGCAGCATTTCCACCTCCTCGTGCCGGGCCGGCTCGCCGGCACCGAGGACAGGAGGCGGTGAACCCGGCGCCACCAGGGCCAGGCGCAATTCGTAGCAAAGCACCTGAACAGCCTGTGACAGATTCAGGGAACGATATTCGGGATTGGCGGGTATCACCGCCCAGCGCTGGCAAAAGGCCACTTCCTCGTTGGACAGGCCGGAGGTCTCGTTGCCGAAGACCAGGGCCACTTCCCCAGTGACGGCGCTGGCGGCCAGTTCGGCAGCGGCTTCCCTGGCCCAGCAGGGTTCGACCCCCAGTTCCCGCCGCCGACCGGTGATGGCGGTGGCGAACCACGTGCCTTCCAGAGCCTCGGCCATGGAATCGCAGACGCGAGCCTGGTTCAGCACATCGATGGCGCCCGAGGCCATGGCCTCCGCCTGGGGATCGGGAAAAACCTTGGGCTGCACCAGCACCAGCCGGGAAAGCCCCATGGTTTTCATGGCCCGGGCGGTAGCGCCAATGTTGCCCGGATGGCTGGGCCGCGCCAGCACAATGCGGATACGATCAAGTAAGGAAGCGTCGGACATGGTCGGCCTGCTAGAATTGGCGGTATTTTCCGAGCTTCACCGAATCCATGCATCCCACACTCAATATCGCCGTCAAGGCCGCACGTCGCGCAGGGCAAGTCATCAATCGCGCCGGTCTCGATCTCAGCCAGATCAAGGTCAGCGTCAAGCAACAGAATGATTTTGTCACCGAGGTGGATCGGACCGCCGAGGCCGTCATCATCGACACCATCCGCGAGGCCTACCCGGAGCACGGAATATTAGCAGAGGAGTCCGGCGCCGCTGGCGACTCCGAATACCAGTGGATCATCGATCCCCTGGACGGCACCACCAACTTCATCCATGGTTTTCCCCAGTACGCGGTTTCTATCGCCATGGCCCACCGGGGCGTGCTGTCCCACGGGGTAGTGTTCGATCCCAGCCGCAATGAGCTATTTACCGCCAGCAAGGGAGCCGGCGCCTACCTGAACGAAAAGCGCATCCGCGTCTCCCGCCGCGCCAAGCTCGAAGAGTCCCTGATCGGCACCGGCTTTCCCTACCGGGCCTTCGAGCATGTGGACGCCTATCTGGCCATTCTCAAAGACATGATGCGCAAGAGTGCCGGGGTGCGCCGGCCCGGTTCCGCCGCCCTGGACCTGGCCTACGTGGCCAGCGGTCGTCTGGATGGCTTCTGGGAATTCGGCCTGTCCCCCTGGGACATGGCCGCCGGTACCCTGCTGATCACCGAAGCGGGCGGTCTGGCGGGCGACCTGAGCGGCGAGTCGGCCCATATGACCACCGGCAACATCATCGCCGGCAGTCCCAAGATATTCTCCCAGCTGCTCCAGGCCATCGCCCCCCATCTGACACCGACACTGAGGGCCTGAGCCCTTTTCAGCGGATGTAGGGCAGCTCGATATCCGCGCTGTTCAGGGCGGCCCCGGTCATTTCATGACATAGGGCGAGAAAGGCCCGAATTCCGGCGGTCTGGAACTTCTGCCGGTGCCAGACGAAATTGAACTGCCGGTGCAGGTCCAGTTCCGGTGTGGCGATGGCCACCAGGCTGCCACGGCGGGTGGCTTCCCGCAGGGCCAGGCGGGAAATACAGCCAATCCCCAGACCGCTCTCCACCGCCCGCTTGATGGCCTCGGTGTGCTCCAGTTCCAGGCGAATGTTGAGATGGCCCGCATGATGGCGCAGGGCCTGATCGAAGGTCTCCCGGGTGGCCGAGCCCATTTCCCGCAGGATCCAGGGCTCCCGCACCAGTTCCTTGAGACTCGCCCTGCCCCGCTTGGCGAAACGGTGCTCAGGAGCGCAGAAAACCACCAGTTCATCGGCGATCCAGGGCCGCACCTCCAGATCCGGATGGCGGCAGTTCCCCTCGATCAGACCCAGGTCCAGCTCGAAGTGAGCCACATGCTGGATGATGGTGGCCGTGTTGCGCACTTCCAGTTCCACCCGGCTCTCGGGCTGCCGCTGGAGGAAGTTGGCGACGATCAGGGTGGCGAGATAGTTGCCGATGGTCATGGTGGCGCCAATGCGCAGGTGGCCCACCCCGGCATGGCCTTGCAGCAGATCCTCGATCTCGCCGGCCCGATCCAGCAGTTCCACGGCCCGGGGCAGCAACTGGCTGCCAGTCTCGTTCAGGCGCAGGGACTTGCCCACCCGGTCGAACAGGGGGGTGTCGAACTGCCGCTCCAGTTCAGACAGGGAAGTGCTGGCGGCCGACTGGGACAGGGACAAGGTCTCCGCGGCGCGGGAGACGCTGCCGCTGCGGGCCACGGCGGCGAAGACTTCCAATTGGCGCAGGGTGTATCTCATATCTGTTTTACAGATTATAGATATAGATATTATCCACTTAATGGATCAATGGCGATACTACAATTCTTCCCAGTCCCAGCCTTCACGGAGCCTTCTCGCCATGAGCAACCTCGCCACCGAACGCGTTCTCAGCGTCCATCACTGGAACGACAACCTGTTCAGTTTCACCACCACCCGGGACCCGTCGCTGCGCTTCATCAACGGCCAGTTCGTGATGATCGGCCTGGAACACCAGGGCAGGCCCCTGATCCGGGCCTACAGCATCGCCAGCCCCAACTACAACGAGCATCTGGAATTCTTCAGCATCAAGGTGGCCAACGGCCCCCTCACCTCCAAGCTCCAACACCTGAAGCCGGGGGATCCCATCGTCGTCAGCCGCAAGCCCACCGGCACCCTGGTACTGCGGGATCTGCGCCCCGGACGCCATCTCTACATGTTCAGCACCGGCACAGGCCTGGCGCCCTTCATGAGCCTGATCCAGGATCCGGAAACCTATGAGCGTTTCGAGAAGATCGTGCTGTTCCACGGAGTGCGCACCGTAAGCGAACTGGCCTACACGGACTTCATCACCCGGGAACTACCGGACAACGAATTCCTGGGCGAACTGGTGCGGGAGAAGCTGATCTACTATCCCAGCGTGACCCGCGAGCCCTTCCGCAATCAGGGGCGGCTCAGCGCGCTGGTGGAGTCGGGCAAACTGTTCGAGGACATCGGCCTGCCGCCCCTGGACCCAAACCAGGACCGAGCCATGATCTGCGGCAGCCCGGCAATGCTGGCCGACACCAGTGCCCTGCTGGATGCCCGTGGCTTCCGGGTATCGCCCCACATCGGCGTGGTCGGCGATTATGTGATCGAGCGGGCCTTCGTCGAGAAATAGGTGAATCAGCAGTTCATCAATGTTCGAGGAAGCGGTGTCGCAATTTCCGACGAAATGACGGATCGACACCGAGCCCTTGCGCTAGATAGTTATCTAGCGAACCGTAGTCGGCCTGGATCGCATTTATTGCTGCTTGCAAATATCTCGCTTCGACACCCATGATCGGTCGGATGGCGTCCGTATCGGCACGAAATAGTGAGAAGACTTTCATCTTAAGCAAGGCTCTTTCGTTCTTGGCGCTCAAGTATTCGTTTGAAGCCAGGTAATCTTGCATCACCGTATCCATTGGCACTCCCAAGCTGAGCAGGAAAATTGCCACGGCAAGTCCGGTCCGATCTTTCCCGGAAGTGCAATGGATGATTTGGGCTCCCTCAGGCGCAGTCACTAAACCATGGAGCCACTCCTTGAACACGGGCGTGTAGTCTCTGACCAATTGACGATTAATCGTGACCAGCATGTCGGTCAATCGCATGCCTTCGGTATCTCCGCGCATCAGTCGCTCAACGAATTTGGGGTCTCCTTTCAACTCCGCCACGGCCATCGGCATGCTGACGAGATGGGAGGCAAGGCTCACCGGAAGTCTGTCTGGTGCGCTCCGCGCCTCCAAGGGCCCACGGAAATCGACAATCCTTTGGATGTTCAGCCGCTCCAAGTACGCTTGGTCACCGTCCGTAAGCTCATGGAGCGCATCAGTTCGGTACAGCATCCCCCACTTCACTGATAAGCCATCGCCCGTTTTGTAGCCGCCAAGATCGCGAAAATTCGGCGCTCCTTCAATCGGCAGGTGTCGAAATTTGGCACGCTCCGTAGATGGCAACTGACTCGCAACCGGCCGCTGATCTGCGGGCAACGAGGCCGGGGAGCGATCACACGCAACCAGGGCACTAGAAAGAAGTGCTGCAAAAAATATAAAACGTACGAAATACATGTAACAACTCCGAAAAATTTGACACGGATTTGACATTGACAGCCCCCCCCTTGCTCACTTGACAGAAACCCACGCCGCCCGTCCAAAGGGTTCGACTCTGCCTGCAAAACTGCCACAGCGCTAAGGGCCCCACGCTTCCGAAGCATCCTTAAGCATTGACTCAATAGGGGTTTTATCGCTGTTGACTAGACTACCTACTAGTAGGTAGTCTAGTCAACAGCGATCCAACGACTTCGGGTCACGCCCCCTGTCTGTTGGTACGCCATCAAAAAACATAAGGAGAAAACATGACATACAAAAAAATTACATCTGCAATCTGTCTGATGTTTGGAAGCACAGTGATCGCTAACAGCGTTTCCGCCAAACAACAGGAACAATTGGAAGAAATTGTCGTGACCGCCGAGAAACGAGCCGAGTCGCTTCAAAAAACCAATATTTCCATCCTCGCCATGACTGAAGAAGATTTGGAGATCAAGGGTATCAGCGGCATAACCGACCTCAGTTCCAAAGTACCCAATTTGCAGTTGACTCCCCATCCCAACAGCGCCGGCACTGCCCTCCTCTACATCCGAGGTATCGGTCTCACCGACGACCAGATTACCCAGGATCCCAGTGTTGCAATGTACGTAGACGGCATCTATGTTGCGCGCAGCCAGGGCCTGGCAAGCAGCGTGGCAGATCTGGAACGGGTAGAGGTATTGCGCGGTCCTCAGGGCACACTTTATGGCCGAAATGCTACAGGCGGCGCCGTAAACTTCATTTCCAAGGCACCGCCCCCCGGAGAATGGCGGTTCAAGCAGCAGATATCCTTAGGCAACCGTAACCGGTTCGATGCCCGCACTTCGGTGAATGTCCCTATCGGTGACAGCGTGGCAGTACGCATCGGCTATCTGAAAGAAAAGGAAGAGGGCTTCATCAGAAACCTGGGAACCGGCGTTTCCCGCTATGGAGACAAAGACCGTGAAGCCTGGCGCATCGACGCACTATGGAAAGCCAGCAGCGTTATATCGGTGCGCTACACCTACGATGAAAGTACGCTCAACGATACGCCCTTCTATGCGGCACCAGCAGTGCTCTATCCGAATGTTATCGACCGCCCTGTCGCCGGAGGAGTCCGTGCCAACAATGTCTTACCCAATGACGTGAAATCCTCGGGCCACAGTCTGACAATAACCTGGGATGTCGGCCCACGCTTTCAGATCAAATCCCTTACTGGATACCGGACGTTGGACAATTTCCAGAACCAGATTTTCTACGCTAATCCCGTCTCTCTGGGGAACTATCCATTGCTGCAAAACACTGGTACGACCCACCAGCAGCAGTTGAGCGAGGAATTGCAATTTCTGGGCACCTCCGCCGACGAGCGCTGGAAGTATGTGGCCGGACTCTATTACTTTGAGGAAAAGGGCAATGCGGACGCGATCACGCAGACCATCCGCAACCCGCTAAACAATGTAACCAACAGCCTGCAAAGCCAGAAAATCCGCAACGAATCCACAGCGATCTTCGGCCAGACCACCTGGACCCCAGACGTACTTGAAAACCGCCTGCACCTGACCATTGGCGCGCGCTGGACCAGCGACAGTCGCTGGGCCCGCAAATACCAGGCCTTTCAAACCATCCTGCCTGTGTACGGTGCGATCGTGCCCGACCCTGCGGCACCCGGTGGCGTGGCATACGGAGACAAGGATTTCCGCAACTTCAGCCCAAGTTTTGTAGCTGCCTATGACGTCAACGACAGCACGAATATCTATGGCAAAGCAGTAAAGGGCTACAAGAGCGGCGGCTACAACGTGCGCGCTCCGAATCCTGCCGCATTCTCCCAGGGCTTCGATCAAGAGACCCTGGTGAGCACCGAGTTGGGATTGAAGACTCAGATGTTCAACAACAAGCTACGGCTGAACTCGGCGCTGTTCCAATCCAAGTACGAAGACATCCAGGTAAACGTGCAAGCCGATCCACTGAACCCTGCGATCACAAATATCTTTAATGCCGGCAAAGCCACAATACGCGGCGTAGAACTGGAGGCAACGGCATTGATCGGCAAAGGGCTGGTGACAACAGCGAACTACGCCTATCTCTACGCGAACTACGACCAGGTGATAAACCCGGTCACCGGCGTCGATGTAGCTTCGGCGTACCGTTTTCCCAATGCCCCTTCCCATGCGTTCAATGCAGATATTTCCTATGAATTGCCGAAGACGTCCATCGGTCTGCTAACGGTGAATCTGAACTATTCCTGGCAGGGTCAGAAGTACACCCAGACCAATATTGCCACCAGCCAGTACATCGTCGGTGACTATGCTCTGGTCAACGCCCGCCTCGGCCTCGCCGAGATCCCGGGCCTGAAGGGGCTGCGCCTGGCCCTGTGGGGCAAGAACCTGGCTGACAAGAAGTACTACATCGGCCACTTCAACGCCGGCGCTCCCACGGCGGTATTCGGCGCCCCTCGCTCCTACGGCATGGATGCGATCTACGAGTTTTAGGGAGGGAGGCCGCATCATGCGCACCACTAGCCGATGGCCGCAACGCCTGGCTGCGTAACCTTGGAGCTGCTGGTGCGGTCGGCTGCGCCGGTCTCTCGGGACCGGTGACAATGGACGCCACGCCTCATCAGACCGACCAGCCGATCCAAATATCCCAGCGACTGCCGGTAGTAACACCGGCAGTTTTTTATTTGTCCGGCGGGGTAAGCAAGGCCCGGGCAGTGCGATGGATCATGGCGCGGAAGGTGGCCACGTGCGCAGGATCATCAGAACGATAGGAACGGGTAGGCCCCAAGTGCGGGGCAATGCAGACGTAGTGGAGGATGCTGCCGCCTAGCAGACAGATTAGATCGCTGGCTGCACATTCGATGAACTCTCCCTGCTCTACGCCAGCACGAAGGATACGTTCAAAATGAAGAATGGTCGGCCCGGCAAACTGGATCGGGTCATTGACGCGCGGCGTGATATCCGCCGTTATGCGCAGGATGATGCGTGCTCCAGTGGGACGTCCGGTCCAAAAATCAAGCCACACGTCAGTCAAGGCCAGGAGTTGTTCCCAAGGTGTCTGGCACTCCCGCAACTTCTGCTCTGTATAGTCTCCGAGTTCACGAAAGATAGCGGCCTCGACCTGATCGTAAAGCTCTTGTTTCGTAGGGAAGTAATAGAGCAGTGAAGCACGACGAATACCTACAGCAGCTGCCACATGGTCGAGGCGGGCAGTGGAATAACCCAGTTCAGCAAATACTTTCTCGGCGGCTTTGAGCAGAGCGACCTTGGTGGCCTCGCCACTTCCCGGCCGCCGATCGTGCGAAGATGGAAAAGGACGTTCCTTTTCGGTTTTCTGAAACACGGTCATTTTCTCAGTTGTGCAAGGCAGTTCATATGAAATCGACACCTCTTCGATTTTAATATCTTACCGGCTAAATCTCCCCAGCTTTTAGATACATTGCAGTCTTCTCCTACTCTGATCGGTATGGTCACTCCTTCAAAATAAAACGGCCTCCCGTCAGAAAAGACGGGAGGCCGTTTTATTTGACGAGCTGAAAAGGATCAGGCCATCCTGCCCAGAATCGCGCCACCGGTCGGCACACCAACGCCCGACGTGACCAGCGCATGATTGATGGTCTTCTTCGGTTGGTTCACCGAGGTACCCCGCACCTGGCGCACGGCTTCGACGATGCCATTGACACCGTGGATATAGGCTTCGGACAACTGGCCGCCATGGGTATTGGTGGGGAGCCGTCCATCGATGCGCAGGGTGCCACCCTTGACGAAATCCTTGGCCTCACCGGGCTTGCAGAAGCCCCAGGACTCCAGCTGCCACAACACGATGGGCGAGAAGGCATCGTAGATCACCGCGGAGTCGATGTCGGCAGCAGTCAAACCGCACTGGGCATAGGCCATTCTGGCCGCATGATCCATTTCCGGCAGGCAGCCGATTTCGGGACGGTAGAAGGAGGTCATCTCCTCCTGATCCTTGCCTGAGCATTGGGCCACACCGCGGATCATCACACCGGGCTGCTTCATATCCCGGGCCCGCTCGGGCGTGGTCACGATCACGGCGGAACCGCCATCGCTCTCCTGGCAGCAGTCGTAGATTTTCAGGGGCGAGCAGATCTTCTTGCCGGCATCGTACTCGGCCCGGTCGAAGGGCCGCTGGTAGAAGAAAGCCGCCGGGTTGTTGACCGCGTACTCCCGGGCCGATTGGGCCACTTCGAAAAAGGCGTCGGTAGTGCAGCCGCTGATATGCATATAGCGCTGGGTGAAGGTGGCAACCCAGGAGGCCGGTGTCAGCAGGCCAAAGGGCATGTACCAGCCGTAGTGGATGGCGCTGCCAGTGATCAACTCGCCGGAAACACCCTTCGAATACCGGTGACCGGAACGGCCGTTGAGGGCGCGGTACACCACCACGGTTTCTGCAATACCGGTGGCCACGGCCATGGCGGCCTGCAACAGACAGCCAGTGGCAGCACCGCCGCCGTAGGGCACCCGGGAGAAGAAGCTGAGGTCATTGCAGCCCAGTGCCCGGGCCACATCCACTTCCTCGTTCTGGTCGATGGTGAAAGTCACCATGCCATCCACGTCGGAGGGCTTCAGGCCGGCATCGTCCAGGGCGGCCTTGACGGCCTCAGCCGCCAGGGAAAGTTCGGAACGACCCGAGTCCTTGGAAAACTCGGTGTTGCCGATGCCGCAGATGGCAGCCTTGTCAGAAATATTGCGATCCATGAATCAAGCCTCCTTCGGCAGGGCTACACGCACGGTACCGGACATGTGCTTTCCCCATACATTGTTTTCTCCAACCACTTCCACATCGACAGTGCCGGCGGCATCGTCCTTGGACTTCACTTCGCCGGTAACGGTCATGACAACGCCAGGCACATTGGGCGCGCCCAGCCGCAAGTCGATGCTCTTCAGGGTGGAATCGGGACCGGCCCAGTCGGTGACAAAACGACCCATGAAGCCGTTGCTGGTAAGGATATTCATGAACACGTCGGGCAGGCCGCAATCCTGAGCCGCCTTCTTGTCATGATGGACTTCCGTGAAATCCCGGGAAGCGATGGCAGTACTGACGATCAGGCTGGTGGTGATGTCGATCTTCAGTTCCGGCAGCTTGTCGCCCACTGCCACTTTCTCGTAGCGCAAAGTTTTTGCATTCATAGTAGATGTCTCGCTATTCCTCGATCAGGTCAGGCGGGGTAGAACTGGGGAAGCGAGGTCTTCTCGTCCACCTTCTCGACCTTGCCTGTCACCTTCATGCCGATATGCACCGCGCTGGGATCGCAGCCGACAATACCGGCCACCAGGCGGGTACCTTCCTTCAACTGGATCACGCCCGTCACCAGGGGATAGGGATAGCCGGGGAATTTCGGGTAGCTGATCTCGGTAAAGCTGAACACTTCGCCGTCCAGGGTGGACTCGATGGAGTCCCACTCCAGGGACTGGCACTCGCCGCACATGGGGCGGGGGGGATGGCGCAATGTCTTGCAGCTCTTGCAACGCTGGATCAGCACTTTGCCCTGATCCACCGCCTCCCACCACCAGGCGTTGTCGTGGCCGCGGGGTGACTGAATGCGGGTGGGGGCCTTGACCGGCGCATCCGAGCCAGCGGCGGCCTCTTGCTGGGCCGGAATGAACTTGAGGACGCGGAAAATCTGCCTGCCAATAGGATCGCCGTTCTGATCGGTAAAGGCGGTGGCGGTCTCGACGAAATAGCCGAAGCCGCGGGCCGTCTTCTTGGGCTCGGAAATGTTGTCGATGATGGTGTGGTAATAAACCTGGTCACCCGGACGCAGGTCCCGATAGAACTCCGTCTTGGTATTGGTGCCGAGGGAGCCGGTGAAGCCGTAGGAGTTGAACACCTCGTGCAGTTCCCGCTGCAGATCCTTCGTCGGGTTCTTGCACATCGGGTAGCCTTCCATGGACCAGATCTGGAGCATGGTGGGCGGGGCGATGAGGCCTTTCTTGCTGGACTTCGCCGCGAATTCGGCATCCGAGTAAACGGGATTCTGATCTTCCGTCACCTCGGTCCAATGGCGGATCATCGCCGCATTGACGTCATCCTTGCCCTTCCTGCGGGGACTGATTTCCCGGCCCACATAGGCGCGGACCTTTTCTTCAAAGGCTTTGAGTTCTTCAGGAGTCATGATTCATTTCCCAGATAATCAAGCGAACACATTTGGACGGCCCACCACCCAGAGTCATACTGGGAGGGGTTGCCCAATGGATAAGTGCTTGCTGATTATATAAGCCGGGAGAGCTGCGCTCTGTTCGCATCCGGGCGCCTGCCAAGGCCTGATATCCTTGGATGTTGGGATTATATTTGCAACCAGGAAAGCCGCTACATCAATTACTTGATGCGAGTCAGGCGGGGACGCCCTCCGCCCGCCTCAGGAGGAGAAGGCTCTGGCGATTCTCCATCGGGAGGCGCGTGCTCAGCAGTAGCCACAGGCGTTGCATCCTCTTCGACAGGAGCGGTTTCAAAGGCCATACCCTGTCCGTTTTCCCTGGCGTAAATAGCTGCCACAGCAGACACTGGCACTGAAATGGGAAAGGCCGCACCGTTGAAGCGTGCCTGAAAGGTGATTTCCTCGTTGCCCATCAGCAAGTGCTGAGTGGCGTCGTGACCGACATTCAGGACGATCTGCCCGTCGCGCACATACTCACGGGGAACCCGGGTGGTGGCATCGACCACCACCTGGAGATAGGGCGTAAAACCCTGATCCGTACACCATTCGTGAATGGCGCGGATCAGATAGGGCTTGGTTGTGGTCATGGCGGGAACGGCTGAAAATGTCGGCCACGGGGCTCTTGCCCCGCGGTCGAGGGCAATCAGCGACGCATGACCTTTTCCGAAGGCGTCAGAGCGTCAATGAAGCCCTGACGGGAGAAGATGCGCTCCGCGTATTTCATCAGTGGCGCAGCAACCTTGGGCAGTTCGATGCCGTAGTGATCCAGACGCCACAGCAACGGAGCTACCGCCACATCCAGCATGGAGAACTCCTCCCCCAGCAGATACTTCTGCTTGGCAAACAGCGGAGCCAACTCGGACAGGCGATCCCGCACGTGAGCACGGGACTTCTCGGCCGATTTGAGGTTCTTCTCCAGGGAGTCGATATGACTGAACAGTTCGTGCTCCATGGTGTAGAGCAGTTGCCGTGCCTTGGCCCGGGTCTGGGGATCGGGCGGCATCAGTTGCGGATGAGGGAAACGCTCATCAATGTATTCATTGATGATGTTGGCCTCATAGAGCACCAGATCGCGATCCACCAGCACGGGGACACGGTTGTAAGGGTTGATGACGGCGATATCTTCTGGCTTGTTGAAGAGGTCGACATCGATCACCTGGAAGTCCATCTGCTTCTCGTACAGGACGATGCGGCAGCGGTGGCTAAACGGACACGTCGTGCCCGAGTACAGGTTCATCATGGTACTCGTACCCCAGGAATAATCGGCATCGCGCACAACCTTCCGGGCTGGTGGTGCGCTTGCTTCTCGATGCCCCATATGCATTGGTCAGGAAATAAGTTAATGGATGTCTTTCCAGTACTCGCGTTTAAGCGCGTACGTCAAGACGAAGAGTGCTGCCAGGGCGATCAGGACGATGACACCCAGTTTTTTCCTGAACTCGCCCACCGGTTCGCCCATGTACTGCAGGTAGGCTACCAGATCAGCCACCGCCGCATCGTACTCCTCGGGCTTCAGCTTGCCGGTTTTTTCGAGCGTGAGCTTGTGGTCCTCGCCCATAACCTGCTCTCCCTGGAGTTCCCAAAGCACATGGGGCATGCCCACGTTCTCGAAGACCTTGTTGTTCCAGCCCGAGGGACGGGCCGGATCCCGGTAGAAGGTGCGCAGGTAGGTGTATAGCCAGTCGGCACCGGAACCGAACTCCGAAGCCCGTGCACGGGCGATCACCGTCAGGTCGGGAGGCGCGGCGCCGAACCATATCTTGGCGTCGTCACGCTGCATGGCGATGCGCATCGGCTCGCCCACCTTTTCCGCCGTGAACAGCAGGTTGTCCTTGATCTGCTGATCCGTCAGCCCGATATCCTGCAGGCGGTTGTAGCGCATGTAGGACGCCGAGTGGCAGTTCAGACAGTAATTGACGAAGAGCTTGGCGCCATTCTGCAAGGCCGCCTTGTCGCCGGCCTTGTCGGGTGCCTTATCCAGATGAAGTTCGGGACCGCTGGCCAAGGCCAGCAGAGGAACACAGAGCAGGGTGATGAGCAGTTTTTTCATTATCCAGTCACCCTTTCCGGTTCGGGCTGGCACTTGTCGAGCCGTGACCACCAGGGCATCGTCAGGAAGAAGAGGAAATAGTAGATGGTGAAAAACTTGGCAATGGGCTCACCGGGAAGAATTCCGAAGAAGGCGTAGGACGGCGGCTTGGTACCGAGGAAGCCAAGAATCACGAAAGCCACCACCCAGATCGACAGCAGAGTCTTGTAGATCGGACCACGATAGCGGATCGATTTCACCGGACTACGGTCCAGCCAGGGCAGGAAAGCCAGGATCACCACCCCCGCACCCATGGCGACCACACCCCAGAACTTGGCATCAATCCAGAAGAAATTGATGGTCACAGCGCGAAGCATGGAATAGAAGGGCGTGAAGTACCACACCGGGGCGATATGGGGCGGGGTCTTCATCGGGTCGGCCGGGATGAAGTTGTTGTACTCCAGGAAGTAGCCGCCCAACTCCGGCATGAAGAAGATCACCAAGGAGAAGGCCATCAGGAATACCACCACGCCGACGATGTCCTTCACCGTGTAGTAGGGATGGAAGGGGATGCCGTCCAGGGGATGGCCGTCAGCGCCCTTGTGCTTCTTGATTTCCACGCCGTCCGGATTGTTGGAGCCCACCTCGTGCAACGCGATCACATGAGCCACCACCAGACCCAGCAGAACCAGGGGGATGGCGATCACATGGAAGGAGAAGAAGCGGTTCAGGGTGGCATCCGACACCACGAAGTCGCCACGGATGAACACCGAGAGATCCGGCCCGATCAGGGGAATGGCGGAGAACAGGTTGACGATCACCTGGGCACCCCAGAAGGACATCTGTCCCCAGGGCAGCAGGTAGCCGAAGAAAGCCTCGGCCATCAGGCACAGGAAGATCAGGAGACCGAAGACCCAGATCAGTTCCCGTGGCTTGCGGTAGGAACCGTAGAGCATGCCGCGGAACATGTGCAGGTAGACCACCACGAAAAAGGCCGAAGCGCCGGTGGAGTGCATGTAGCGAACCAGCCAGCCCAGGGGCACATCGCGCATGATGTACTCGACACTGGCAAAGGCCACCGGCACGCCCGAGGCGTTGAGGGCCGCATCCGGCTTGAAGTGCATGGTGAGGAAGATGCCGGTGACGATCTGATTCACCAGGACCAGCAGCGCCAGGGAGCCGAAGAAATACCAGAAGTTGAAATTCTTCGGCGCGTAGTACTCGGACAGATGATCCTTGTACAGGGACATCAGAGGGAAGCGGGCATCCACCCACTCCATCAGATCACCCACCACGGTTCCGTTGGACTTGTGCTTTTCGATGTTGCTAGCCATGAATTACGCCCCCTGCTTGTTTTCACCGATCAGAATTTTCGATTCCGATAGGTAGACGTGCGGCGGAATGGGGAGATTGTCTGGCGCGGGCTTATTCTTATACACACGGCCTGCCAGGTCGAAGGTGGAGCCATGACAGGGACACAAGAAACCGCCTGCCCAGTCGGGATCGACGCCGGATTCGGCGCCGGTCTTGAACTTGTCGGTGGGAGAACATCCCAGGTGGGTGCAGATACCCACCACCACCATGTATTCGGGTTTGAGCGCACGGGTCTCAGGATCAATTCCATCGGGAGGCGGGAATTCGGCCTGTTTGCGCTCGGATTTCGGATCAGCGACCTTCTCGTCGGTTTTTTTCAAAGACTCGAGCATTTCCGGGGTCCGGTGGATGATCCAGACCGGCTTGCCGCGCCATTCGACCGTCGTCATCTGACCTGGTTCGAGCTTGCTGATATCGACCTCCACCGGCGCCCCCGCGGACTTGGCACGCTCTGAAGGCGCCATGCTGGCCAGGAACGGCACGGTCGCAGCCACGCCAACCACGCCACCAGCGGCTGCGGTGGCGACGAGAAGGCGGCGTCGGCCGCAATCCACTTTTTCGTCACTACTACTCATGGTTTTGTAAAGTCCCAGAAGGTAAGAAAAGGAAAAAGGCGCTCGGGGAGGGGAACCCGGAAAGCGGGCGATTATAGCGGGTTCAGCGAGGCGATTAAAACCCCTACCAATGAAATGCCTTTAATTTAATGCCGAAATCATAAATCAGCCAGTACACTTGACAGCCCCCTTAGCGGCTGCGTCAGACCTCAAACGGCGCGCAAAGAGCGCAGCCGCTCGACCTCCCCGGAGGAATACCCCAGTTCGGCCAATACCGCATCGGTATGCTCGCCCAGGGCTGGCCCAATCCATTCCGTACTCCCCGGCGTCTCGCTCAACTTAGGCACCACCCCTGGGATACGAAATTTCCCGCCACCAGGCAGGCTTGCCTGCTCCAGCATGCCCCGGGCGAGAAACTGGGGGTCCTGGAACATATCGGCCACCGAATAGATGCGGCTGGCAGGAGTTTCGGCCCGGGCTGCAGTATTCAGCACCGTTGCCTCGTCATGGGCCGCCACCCAATCGGCGATGACACCATAAATTTCTGCGGCCCGGCCATCCCGGCCTGCATTGTCGGCCAGGGCCGGATCCTCGGCCAGGTCGGGACGGCCGATGGCGCTCATGAAGCGCCGAAAAATGGCATCCCCGTTGGCACCGATGGTGACATGCTTGCCGTCCCGGCTCGTATAGGTATTGGAAGGCGTAATCCCCGGCATGACATTGCCGGTGCGCTCACGGATGAAGCCGAAGACGTCGAACTCCGGCACCAGACTTTCCATCATCGCAAACACGGCTTCATACAGGGCCACATCCACCACCTGCCCGGCACCGCCATTCACTTCCCGGTGACGCAGGGCCATCAGGCCGCCGATCGCCCCCCACAGGGCGGCGATGGAGTCGCCGATGGATATCCCGGTCTTCACCGGCGGTCGATCGGAGAAACCGGTCACATAGCGCAGCCCACCCATGGCTTCGCCCACCGCGCCAAAGCCGGGTTGCCGGGCCATCGGACCGGTCTGACCGAAACCGGACAGGCGCACCATCACCAGGCCGGGATTGAGCGAGGACAGGGATTCCCAGCCCAAGCCCAGCTTCTCCATGACACCGGGGCGGAAATTTTCCACCACCATGTCAGCCTCGCCCACAAGGCGCCGGATCACCTCGATTCCTTCCGGGTGCTTGAGATTGACCGTCACCGACTTCTTGTTTCGGGACTGAACGAACCACCAGAGGGAAGTGTCTCCGTGCATCTTGCGCCATTTGCGCAGGGGGTCCCCTTCTCCCGGCGACTCGATCTTGATCACCTCGGCGCCAAATTCCGCCAGGATACGGCTGCAAAACGGCCCGGCAATCAGGGTGCCGAACTCGATCACCCGGACGCCGGACAGAGGCTTGTCGGGTGCGCTCGCCATACTCAGCTCAGTACTCCCGCCGTTCCCGCAGCGCCTGGGCCACGGTAGCGGCATCGGTGAATTCCAGTTCCCCGCCCACCGGCACGCCCCGGGCGATACGGCTGGACTTGAGCCCCCGGGCCCGCAGCAGCTCGGACAGGTAATGGGCCGTGGCCTCCCCCTCGTTGGTGAAGTTGGTGGCCAGGATCACTTCCTTGACCAGGCCATCGCCGACCCGGGCCATCAGCCGCTCGAAGGCCAGTTCCCGGGGACCTATACCATCCAGGGGGGACAGACGTCCCATCAGCACGTAATAGAGACCATTGAAGGCATGGGTCTGCTCCATGGTGTTGAGATCCACGGGCATTTCCACCACGCATAGCAGGGACGGGTCGCGCTTGGACGAGGCGCAACGTTCGCATACCTCGGCTTCGGTGAAATTGTTGCAGCGGATGCAGTGGCGCAGATTCTTCAAGGCATGGGCGATGGCCAGACTCAGCCGCTCCCCACCCCGAGGATTGTGCTGAAGCAGGTGATAGGCCATGCGCTGGGCCGACTTGGGCCCAACACCCGGCAGGCAGCGCAAGGCCTCGATCAACTCGTCGAGGCTGGAGGGCCGTGCCATCAGAAGGGCAGTTTCATGCCCGGCGGCAGGTTCAGGCCTGCCGTAAACGACCCCATGCGTTCCTGGGTGGTGGCATCCACCCGCCGGTTGGCGTCGTTGACCGCCGCCGCCACCAGGTCTTCCAGCATTTCCCGGTCATCCATGGCGGCAGGATCGATCACCACGCGCCGCACATCGTGCTTGCAGGTCATGGTGATCTTGACCATGCCAGCCCCGGACTGCCCTTCCACCTCAATGGCGGCCAGTTCCTCCTGGGCTTTCGCCATGTTCTGCTGCATCTGCTGGGCCTGCTTCATCAGCGCCCCCAGGTTGCCAAGACCGCCTTTCATGCCTGCTACTCCTCAAATGGGTTTGATCGTCGATTCGTCGATGGTGGCGTCGAACATATCCACCACCTCACGCACAAAATTGTCGCCCTCAATGGCCGCGATGGCCCGCTCCTGACGCTCCCGTTGCACATTGCGGGCTTTTTCCGCAGGCGTCTCCGATTCCGTGTCCGCCAGGTCCAGGGCCAGTTTCAGGGGGCGACCGAAATGATTCTGCAATTCGGTCTGCAACTTGTCTTCCTGCATCCGCCCCATCAGATGCTTATGCACCGGGGACAGGCGCAGTGTGACCAGCGCCTCATTCATCGCCACCAGTTCACAGTGCTGAGCTAACTGGCGCGCCATGCCGGACAGGGGCAGGCGGGCCACCAACTGATGCCAGGGATCATCCCCTTCCATGACCGGACGGGATTCCACCTTGGGCGCCGGTGCCGTCGTGGCGGCGACCGGCTGCGCAGGTACTGGCGCCACAATTTTGTTCGCAGGCGCTGCCGTCGCCGGCTGGCGCGGAACCGCGTTCGCCGCCTCGGGACGGAAGGCCGTCAGGCGCAGCAGGGTCATCGTGAAGCCGGCGTATTCGTCCGGTGCCAGGGCCAGGTCGTCGCGGCCGTGGATGACGATCTGGTAGCAAAGTTGCAGGAACTCGGGATCCAGGGCATCCGCATAGACTTGCAGCCTTGCCCGCTCCATAGGGTCGGCCATGGCCTCCGGCGAGAACTGCAACAGGGCGATGCGATGCAGCAGGGTCGCCAGCTCCTGAAGGGCGGAATCGAAAGCGAGGCTGCGCGCCTCCATGCGATCCGCCACCGCCACCAGGGCGGCCGCGTCTCCCGCCGCCAGGGCATCCAGCAGGGCATAGAGATAATCATCCCCCACCGTGCCCAGCATGTCGCGCACTCCCTCTTCTTCCACCTTGCCGGCACCGTGGGCGATGGCCTGATCAAGCAGGGAGAGGGCATCACGCATACTGCCTGCCGCCGCCTTGGCCAGATGGCGCAAGGCCAGTGCTTCGCACACTACGCCTTCCGCTTCGAGAATCCGGCTCAGGTGATCGACGATATGCCCCTGGGGCATCTGCTTCAGGTTGAACTGAAGACAACGGGACAGCACCGTTACCGGGATCTTCTGGGGGTCGGTGGTGGCGAGGATGAACTTGATATGCTCGGGAGGCTCCTCCAGGGTCTTCAACATGGCGTTGAAGGCGGAATTGGAGAGCATATGAACTTCGTCAATGACGTAAACCTTGTAGCGGCCCCGAGTCGGTGCGTAGGTGGCGTTTTCCAGCAACTGCCGCATCTCATCCACTTTGGTGTTGGTGGCGGCATCCACTTCGATCAGGTCCACAAAGCGACCGCCATCGATTTCCATGCATGAGGAACAAACGCCACAGGGCGTGGACGTCACCCCGGCCTCGCAATTCAGTGCCTTGGCCATGATCCGCGCCAGGGTGGTCTTGCCTACCCCGCGAGTGCCGGTAAATAGATAGGCGTGATGGAGACGCTGCTGGTCCAGGGCGTGGGTCAGCGCACGCACCACGTGCTCCTGGCCCACCAATGTGGCAAAAGACTTGGGGCGCCACTTTCGCGCCAGCACCTGATAACTCATGTCCTGACCGAAAAAACGGGAATGCTCGGGATATACAAAGAGACCTGCTCCATGCCAAGAAGAGCGTCAGATAAGTACTCGCACGCCCTGGTCGATCGCGCCGCTAGGCGCCTATTCAGTCACCTCCCCCGCAAGGCGGGGGAGGTCGGGAGGGGGTGTCCGTAATGCCCTTTGTTTTATCTGCGGGGAACCCCGCAGATAAAACAAAGGTGGCGAGCCTGACCCCCGGCACTTGCAAGAATCGGCTGTGGCTGCTTCCTTCCGGACCTGACCAGATTCACCGCCTCACAATGCGGGGAGACCCGCCACAAGGAATTCTAACAGAGGAGACGCATCCCGGCCCAGTTATTCCAGCGGCGTCATACCCGATCAGGCAGTAGCAAAAGCCCGACACTCACAGCACCAGATGACCGATACCCCAGGCCAGCGCGGCAATCAGGGCTGTTGCAGGAATTGTCAGGATCCAGGCCCAGAAAATACCCCGCGCCACACCCCAGCGCACCTGCTTGGCGCCTGCGGTGGTGCCAACGCCGGCAATGGCGCCGGTAATGGTGTGAGTCGTGGAAACCGGAATACCGAAAGCCGTCGCCATGAACAGAGTCAAGGCGCCACCAAAATTGGCGCAGAAACCCCGAGGTTGATCCAGCTTGGTGATCCGGTTACCCATGGTCTTGACGATGCGCCAGCCCCCGAACATGGTGCCCAGACCCATGGACATGTAACAGGCCACAATCACCCAGGTGTCGGGACGAGTCGCCGCCGGGTCGGTGACATTGGCCGCCAGCAACAACATCCAGATGATGCCGATGGTTTTCTGGGCGTCATTGCCACCGTGCCCCAGGCTGTACATGGCGGCCGAGATCAGTTGCAGTCGTCGGAAAGCCGCATCGGCCTTGCCCGCCGGCACCCGGATGCATAGCCAGGCCACCGCCACCATCATCAGGCCACCCAGCATGAACCCCAAAAAGGGCGCGACAAAAATGAACAGAATCGTCTTGCCCAGCCCGGCCCAGATCAGGGAATGAAAGCCTCCCTTGGCCACAGCGGCGCCCACCAGACCACCGATCAGGGCATGGGAAGAACTGGAGGGAATGCCGTAATACCAGGTGATCACATTCCAGAGAATGGCTCCTACCAAGGCGCCGAAGATCACATAATGATCGACAATGACCGGATCAATGGTGCCCTTGCCAATGGTGGTCGCCACCTTGAGCTGGAAGATGAAAATGGCAATGACATTGAAGAGAGCGGCCCACAACACTGCCTGATGGGGCTTCAGAACCCGAGTGGAAACTACGGTGGCGATGGAGTTGGCCGCATCATGAAAGCCATTCATGAAGTCGAAGAGCAAGGCCAGGACCACCAGCAATATGATGACCGGCAGCCCTATTTCCAGACTGGACATGATTGCGAAACCCGGTCAGGAATTCTCGAGGACAATGCCCTCGATGATATTGGCCACATCCTCACAACGATCGGTCACCGACTCCAGTAATTCGTAGATGCCCTTGAGCTTGATGAGTTGCCGCACATCCGTCTCTTCCCGGAACAGCTTGGCCATACCCTGGCGCATCACCCGATCGGCGTCGGATTCCAGTTGATCGATTTCCTGGCAGGTACGCAGGATCGCCTGGGCATGGCCCATGTCTCCCAGCAGGGAAACCGCTGTCTTGACCCGTTCGCAACAGGAGATACAGATATCCGAAAGCCGCCTGGCTTCCTCGGTGAGCTGACGCACGTCGTACAGATACATGGATTCCGCCACATCCTGGATCAGGTCCAGGATGTCATCCATGCGGGTGATCAATTGGTGAATCTCATCCCGATTAAGGGGCGTGGTGAATACCGTGTGGAGCAAGGCCATCGTGTCATGGGTGATCTTGTCGGCCCGTGTTTCGGTCTCGTCAATGGCCTGGGCATGCCGCCCCAGGGTTTCGGACCCGTTACCGACATCGGCCACCAGAGCGGCCAACTGGCGCACCCCCAGCACCACCAGCTCCGCATGAGCGTTGAAAAGTTCAAAGAACTTCCCTTCCTTGGGCATCAGCTTTGAGAACATAACAGAGTCGCCAAAATGGTTGGAACGGGGCGCAGTCTATCAGCTTGGGAACAGCCGAGCTGAATGGAGTTGCTACAATCCCCGGGACGACAACTCTCCCTGCGCCCCCCTCGTGAAACGATCCAGATTTTCCAGACGCAGCAAGCAGACCCCGGATGTTGAAACCCTCTGCAACTTGGCCCAGGCCCTGGGCTTGTCGTCGAGCCGCATCGAGGACACCTTCTGGGAGACCCGGCTCATCGCCCTGATCGACGCATTACTGGAGGCAGACGAGGAGACCGCCCTCAATGCCGCCCTGGATCATCTGTTCCAGACCGGGGAACGGGGCTATGACAATCTGGCCGACCTGGTGGAATCCCGCAGCGAAAGCCGTACCGGGGAAAGCACGGGGGAATTCGATCTGCTGCTGATTGCGGCCCCCATCCTGGCCTGGTCCCGCTACAGCATCCCCTCCGGCCCCCTGTCGGCGGAGATACTGAACAATCTCAGGGTCCAGTTGCAGGCCCACATCCTGACCACCCAGGTCCGGCTGACCCTGGCCGATGTTTTGTTCAGCCCGGACCAGTTACCCCAGACCTACTGCGACACCTTGCGTTTGACAAAAAAACTCGGCCGGGCCGCCCTCCAGCAACAAAACGACCACATAGACCCGGCAACGCTGCCCGAGACCATCAGTTTTCTGTCGGATACCCGCTATCTGCTGGGTGTAGTAGCGGTACCACGAGGAGAGGCAATCTTCCGCTGGCAGGAATCCGACGGTAACCGGGACATCGCTTTCCGTCACTGGCAAACCCAGGGGGGTGAGGCCCTGAAACCGGCCCTGCCGGCCTGCGCCTTCGAACTGTTGCCCCCCTCGTCCTACCATGCCGCCTGCCGCGACGCGGATCGCCAGTCCCGTCCCCACGCCTTGCGCGCGGCGCTGGCCTTCCTGCAGGCCACGCTGAACGTGATGCCCGACCAGATTCGAGCCGTCATCGCGCCCTTCCATGACCAACGGCTGGAGGAATACCGGATCGGGATGACCCTGGGTGACTCCGCCCAGGTTGTACATGGCGTGGTCTGGCCCCTGTTGGAAGCCGAGGATGAAAGCAGCGACATACCAGCCCAGATCGAAGCAACACTGAAGGAAGCCGGGGTTGTCCAGGTGATGCAACTGGAGCACCGCTTCCCCCTTGAATATTGCGACGACTGCGGTACCCCGCTCTATCCCAATCCCGACGGTGAACCTATGCATGCAGAGGTTCCCGAGGGTCGGACCAGCGAAATTCCCAGGCACCTGCATTGAGCCTTCGCCTGCCCGATCAGAATTGCAGGGAATCTTCCGGGGTACACGTAGTCCCATGGTGCCATGGCAATTTTTCGGAGGAAACCCCATGAGCAAATACCCGACCAAGAGCGATGCGGCATGGCGCGAGGAACTGAGCGAGATCGAGTATCACGTCACCCGAGAAAAAGGGACCGAATACCCCTTTACCGGCCGCTACTGGAACTACGACGAGGAGGGGCTATATTGTTGCGTCTGCTGCGGCGCGCCCTTGTTCACCTCGGCGCAGAAATTTGATGCAGGCTGCGGCTGGCCCAGTTTCTGGCATCCGGCCGAAACCGCCGAAATCACCGAAAATGTCGACTTGAGCCACAATATGCGCCGCGTTGAAGTTACCTGCACCGGCTGCGGCGCCCACCTTGGCCATGTTTTCGATGACGGCCCCGCCCCCACGGGTCTGCGCTACTGCATCAATTCGGCTGCCCTCAAATTGGAAAAGAACCCGGCCCCATGAAATTCCTGTTCGATCTGTTCCCGATCATTCTTTTTTTCATCGCCTTCAAACTCGCCGGTGTATTCACCGCGACTGCCGTCGCCATCGCGGCCACCGGGCTCCAGGTGGCCTGGGTCTGGTGGCGCCATGGCAAGGTAGACACCATGCTCTGGGTCAGCCTGGCCCTGGTGACGGTTTTTGGTGGCGCGACCCTATTGCTCCATGATGAGATCTTCATCAAGTGGAAACCCACCGTGCTTTACTGGCTGTTCGCCACCACCCTGGCCGCATCGGCCCTACTGTTCCGCAGGAACCTGATCCGGACCATGCTGGGTGAGCAGATCACCCTGCCCGACAAGATTTGGGCACGCCTGAATGGCGCATGGGTGATTTTCTTTCTCACTATGGGCGGTCTCAACCTGATCATCGCCTTTTCGTTTTCCACCGATATCTGGGTCAACTTCAAACTCTTCGGCGGCATGGGTCTGATGCTGGTCTTTGTCATTGCCCAGAGCCTGTTCCTGGGGAAATACGTCGAATCGGAAAATGAGGAAAAGCCCTGATGTATTACGCGGTGATTGCCGAAGATCGGCCCAACAGCCTGGAAAAGAGACTTGCCGCTCGCCCGGCTCACCTGGCCAGACTGGAGAACTTGCAGGCCGAAGGACGGCTGCTGCTGGCCGGCCCCTTCCCTGCCATCGACAGCCCTGCACCGGGACCGGCCGGCTTTTCTGGTAGCCTGATCGTGGCCGAATTCGATTCCCTGGAGGCTGCTCGAGACTGGGCACAAACGGATCCCTATGTGACCGCCGGGGTCTATGGCTTGGTGAATGTCCGCCCCTTCAACCGGGTATTTCCTCGATGAACCCGACCATCGACACCATGCGCCGGTTACTGGCCTGCCTGGAACCCTCGCTCCTGGAAATTGCGGATGATAGCGCCCGGCATGCCGGACACGCGGGAGCCGCCGCCGGAGGCGGCCACTTCATCATGACAATCGTATCCCCCCGCTTTTCCGGGAAGCGCTCATTGGAGCGTCATCGCATGGTGTATGATGCACTGAGCTCCCTCAGGGGGCAGGGCTTCCACGCCCTGAGCATCACGGCAAGAACACCGGACGAAACCTGACTCACATACCCGAGGACCCTATGAAACACCCCCTGCTGAAGGCATCCCTGATCTCCCTGGCCGCATCCCTGAGCGCATCCGCCCTGGCTGCCACCCCGGCCAAGACGACGGCACCCAAGGCGGATATCGCAGCCGTCGCGCCTTATGTCACCGTAAATGGCAAGGCAGTACCGAAACATCGGGCCGATTTTCTGCTGGCGATACAAAAGGCCCAGGGACGCCCCGAGTCGGAGGAACTGCGCCAGGCAGTTCGGGAGGAAGTCATTCGCCGTGAGATTCTGGCTCAGGAAGCCCTCAAGAAAGGTGTCGACAAGCGCTCCGAGATCATCGGTCAGATCAATCTGGCCGCCCAGGGCGTTCTGATCAATGCTTATATCAGTGACTACCTGCGGGCCAATCCCATCTCCGACGAAGCCGTCAGCCGGGAATACGATGCCATCAAGGCTCAGTTGGGTGACACCGAATACCGGGTGCGCCATATCCTAGTGGAATCGGAAGACCAGGCCAAGGAGATCATCGCCAAGCTCAAGCAGGGCGAGAAATTCGAGGCCCTGGCCCAGCAGTCCAAGGATCCTGGATCCAAGGAAAAGGGCGGCGAACTGGGCTGGTCCATCCCGTCGAACTACGTCAAACCCTTTGCCGATGCCATCATCAAGCTGGAAAATGGCAAAGTCACCGAGACCCCAGTCAAATCCGATTTTGGCTGGCATGTCATAGAGCTTGAGGAAACCCGGGCGCTGAAGCTGCCTGCCATGGATGAAACCAAACCCCAGATCATCCAGCGCCTGCAGCAGCAGGTGGTGGAACGCCATATCGGCGAGCTGCGGGCCAAAGCCAAGATTGACTGACCCCCTCGCCGTTGAATGTCGTTACGGGGGCCTTGGCCCCCGTTTTCATTGGAGTGGCCAATGTTTGAATGGCTGCGCGACAGGCTAGGCAAGAATGCTGCCGAGCGCCTGGCAATCCCCGAGGAGACCTGGGTCAGGGTGGAGGCCACCTTGCCCTGCCTTTCCCGTCTCGCACCATCCGAGCGGATACGTCTGCGTAGATTGGCCCGGACCTTCATCATCCAAAAGCAATGGACGGCCACAGAGGGGCTTACCCTCAATTCGACGATGCAGTTGTCCATTGCCCTGCAGGCCTGCCTACTGGTGCTCAACCTGGGGCTGGACTGGTATCGAGGCTGGATTGGCATCGTCATCTATCCGGGAGACTTCGTCATTCCCCGTGCCATCATCGATGAGAGCGGCGTGGTACACGAATATGAGGATCCAATTCTTGGCGAAGCCTGGGAGGGCGGGCCGCTCCTGCTCTCCTGGTTTCCTGCGACGGAGCAGCCCCGAGGCATCAATGTGGTAATTCACGAATTCGCCCACAAGCTCGACATGCTCCATGGCGGCGTCGCCAACGGCATGCCACCCCTACATCCCGGCATGTCCCGCAAACACTGGCAACTAGTCATGAACAACGCCTACCAGGACTTCTCACGAGATGTCAGGCAAGGTGAGCAGACCGCGCTTGATCCTTACGGCGCCGAGCATCCGGGGGAGTTCTTTGCTGTCCTCAGCGAGGTATTTTTTGAAACACCTAAGATGATCCAGAACAACTATCCGGAGGTCTATGAACAATTACAGCAATTTTACCGCCAGGACCCGTGCGCCACCTCCTGATCAACCACCCATCCAGGCAACAGGACTCCTTGTCCCCCAGCAGCCAAAACTCTTCTAGGCACTCGATGAATCATGCGGAAACTTCGCACAAAAAATCCAATGCAGCATACGGTAACGTCAAAATTCCCCATGCTAGAATCCAGCGCTGGTCGGCGTTCGAACCCGGCTGTCTGGTGAAAATCAGGCTATTTTGACTCTATCGATAAAGGCACACAAATGAAACAGTCTCTCCTCGTTGCAGCCCTGCTTGCTCTGGCCGTTACCGCTTGTGGCAAGAAAGAAGAAGCTCCCGCTCCCGCGCCGGCTCCCGCTGCTGCTCCCGCCGCTCCCGCCGCTGCTCCCGCCGCGCCTGAGGCTGCTGCTCCCGCCGCTGCCCCCGCTGAAGCTGCTGCTCCTGCTGCTCCCGCTGCCGACGCCGCCAAGAAGTAATTAGGCGCTTCAGCATAAAAAAGCCCAGCCAATATGGCTGGGCTTTTTTTATGGCCTGGGGGGCCTGAAGAGCTTTCGCAATGCTCATCATCTCCGTCCCCGTCGCAGAAACGAGGACGGTCCGCCGGACTGCTATTTCAACTGCTGATACAGCAGGTTCAGAATCTTTTTCGATGTCTCCGACTTGTCCACGCCGCCTTCCCGAGTCAGCACCTGGACCGAGGTGACATCGCCACCGGCCTTGACATGAATGCTGTAGCGGGCACTGTCGATGGTCACGGCCTTGTCGCTCTTCCAGAACATCAGCTTCGAAAGAACGCCCTGTTCCCCTGACGCCTTCTTGGCATCAGCCTCGGGATCCATGTAGCGCACGTAGTAGACACCCTGGCTGCGATCCCGGTCCTCCACTGTGAAGCCGACCCGATCCAGCGCCAGGCCTACCCGACGCCAGGCCCGATCGAAGGGCTCGCTGATCTCCAGCGCCCCCTGATTGTCTGCACTCGGCAACACAATCCTGGCTCGCTCCTGCTGGGGCTTTTCCGCCAGCATCGTTGTGGCTCTAGCCTCCTCGACCCCCAGCCGTACCATCAGGCGTCGCAGCATCTCCGCTTCCAGCTCCGTATCCACAGGACGAGGCTGCCAACGGGTCTGCTCCTTGGCTTCGTTGATATAGACCTCAACCATGCCCCGGTGGCTGATGTAAATTTCGGTAGTTCCGGCGACTGCGCCAGGTTCAAGCCGGGCGCGATACTTGTCGCGCTCACCGGTGGAATAAAGATCGTCGAACACCTTGCCAATGACGCCCCGCACCACATCCTGGGGCAGCTTGGCCCGATTTTCCGCCCAGTCGGTTTCCATCAGACCGGCCTCGGGCCGCTCACTGCTGATGATGAAGCCCATTTCCTGCCAGAACTCCTTCACCAGGGGCCAGACCTTGTCCGGCGCCCCCGGCACCACCAGCCAGCGCTGGGTGCCGGCATGCTCGATATGCATATTGTCGAACTTGGGCAGCACGTCCTGGCCGGTGGGCGCACGCACCTGACCGCCTCGTTCGCCGGAGTAGGTCGAATAGCTGGCCGACCCCTTGGGATTGGCGATATCCGGCACCGCATAACGCTCATCGCGGCTGGGGGCAGACAGGTCGGGCGGAATTTCCAGGGGCGGCAACTTGCCCGCAGACTTGTAATCGACCTTCTTCGATTCCAGGATCGAGGTGCTGCAAGCGGACAACAACAGGCCCAGCGACAGCGTCAGCAGCAATGCCTTCGGCTTCATGCGTCTTTACCTTAAGTGATCAAACCTGGATATCCGCCTCGCGCATGGCAGCGCGCAGGCGATCGTGAAATTCCGCAGACAGGGGGGTCAGCGGCAGGCGCAGCCCCCCCTCAATCAGGCCCATTTGCTGCACGGCCCACTTGACGGGAATCGGATTGGCTTCGACAAACAACTGCCGGTGCAGACCCAGCAGGCGGAAATTCAATTCCCGTGCACGATGCAGTTCCCCGGCCAGGGCCGCCTTGCACATCTCGTGCATCAGGCGGGGCGCCACGTTGGCGGTGACGGAAATGGTGCCATGGGCACCCAACAGAATCAGGGCCAGGGCACTGGCGTCGTCGCCACTGTAGATGGCAAAGTCCCGGGGTGCCCGCTTGATCAGGTCCGTGCCCCGCTCGGCGCTGCCAGTAGCGTCCTTGACGCCGATGATGCCCGGCACCTGCGCCAGGCGCAGTGTGGTGTCGTTGGACATGTCGGCCACGGTGCGGCCGGGCACGTTGTAGAGGATCAAGGGCAAATCCACCGCTTCGGCGATAGCCTTGAAATGTTGGTACAGGCCTTCCTGGGACGGCTTGTTGTAATAGGGCACCACGGACAGATGGGCATCGGCGCCGGCCCGCTTGGCGAACTGGCCCAGTTCGATGGCCTCCCGGGTCGAATTGGCGCCGGTGCCGGCAATCACCGGCACCCGGCCCGCCACATGGCTCACCGCCGTTTCGATGATCTGACAGTGTTCCTCCACATCCACCGTTGGCGACTCACCCGTAGTGCCGACCACCACGATGGCATCCGAACCCTCGGCCACATGCCAGTCGAGCAGGCGCCGGAAACCGGGCAGGTCGAGGCTGCCGTCTGCATGCATGGGAGTGACGATGGCGGGGATGGAACCGGTAATCATGAAGGAAGCCCAAACAAACGAGCCTGTGATTCTAACCGAAAGCGCCCCGGCTACAGGCCGGCCAGCGTCCTGATGTGGGCCGCCACGCTGCGGCCCAGAGCCGAGAGGGCGTAGCCCCCTTCCAGCATGGAGACAATGCGCCCCCCGGCATGGGCCAGTGCCACCTGCTTGATATGGTCCGTGACCCAGGCGTAGTCAGCCTCCAGCAGGCCCAGGGAAGCCATATCGTCCTCATAATGGGCATCAAAACCGGCTGAGATAAGCACCAGTTGAGGGGAAAAGGAACTCAGCCGAGGCAGCCAACGATCAGTCACCATGTCTCGAAATACGTCACCCCGGGTCCCGGCCGGCAAGGGCACGTTGCACATATTGGCCGCAGGATGGTCCGTACCGCTATAGGGATAGAAGGGGTGCTGGAAGCTGCCCACCATCAACACCCGCTCATCGCCAGCGAAAACATTCTCGGTGCCATTGCCGTGATGAACATCAAAATCCACGATTGCCACCCGCTCCAGCCCCCAGGCCTCCAGGGCATGACAGGCGGCCACCGCGATATTGTTGAAAAAGCAGAAGCCCATGGCTCGTGCCCGTTCTGCATGGTGACCGGGAGGCCGCACAGCGCAGAAGGCGCTGGCCACCTTGCCCGCCATCACCAGGTCCACCCCCAGCACCCCGGCGCCGGCAGCCCGCAGGGCCGCATTCAGGGTGCCGGGGCTCATGGCCGTGTCCGGGTCCAGATGGACGATGCCGTGGCTGGGCGAACTCTCCTGGAGCTGCTCGATATAGGGACGCGGATGAACACGCAACAGATGCTCCATCCCGGCCAGGGGGGCATCGTGATGCTGGAGATAGAGATCAAGCCCGGCGGCAATCAGACGGTCGTTGATGGCCGCCAGGCGTTCCGGACATTCCGGATGGTGGGGGCCCATATTGTGGAGCCCGCAATCGCGATGGGTGATGTAGGCGGTAGGCATGTACGGGATGACATACAATCGTCCAAGACATTCCCATTATCTCCCAGACAACTTGCGCCATGCTTGCACCCCAGCCTGATTCCCTGCAACAGGTACTCGCCGCCGCCGGCCGCATCATCCTCGGCAAGCAACACCAGATCCGCCTGGCCCTGGCCTGCCTGCTGGCCCGTGGCCACCTGCTGATCGAGGACATCCCCGGTGTCGGCAAGACCACCCTGGCCCATGGGCTGGCCCGGCTGCTGGGCCTCGAATTCCAGCGCATCCAGTTCACCAGCGACCTGCTGCCGGCCGACATTCTGGGGGTTTCCGTTTTCGACCGGGACGCCGGCGCCTTCCGCTTCCATCCGGGACCGGTCTTCGCCCAACTGATCCTGGCCGACGAAGTGAATCGGGCCACCCCCAAGGCCCAGAGCGCCCTGCTGGAAGCCATGGAGGAACGCCAGGTCACGGTGGAGGGGCAGACCCGTCCCCTGCCGGAACCCTTCTTCGTCATCGCCACCCAGAACCCGATGCATCAGATCGGCACCTTTCCCCTGCCCGAATCCCAACTGGACCGTTTCCTGATGCGCATCGAACTGGGCTATCCGGATCGGGCGGCGGAACGGGAACTGCTGGCCGGCGCCGACCGCCACACCATGGTGGCGGCCCTCGCGCCCCTGCTGGCGCCCGAAACTCTGCAAGGCTTGCAGCAGAAAGTCGCCGCCATTCATGCCGCGCCGGCCCTGATCGATTATGTCCAAGCCCTGGCGGAACACACCCGCCACAGTGCCGACTTCGAGGCAGGACTTTCGCCCCGGGCCGCCCTCGGCCTGCTGGCCGCATCCCGGGCCTGGGCCTGGCTGGAGGGCCGAGGCCATGTACTGCCGGAAGACATCCAGGCCGTGCTGCCGGCGGTGGCTGGCCACCGTCTGCGTCCCAGCATCGGTGCCGGCGTCGCCCCTGCCAGCAGCGAAGTGGCCCGGCGCCTGATCGAGTCGGTACCCCTGCCCTGACGCTCATGGAAGCCGATTTTTCGCCCCGGTCCATGAAACACGCGAAAGGCAGAAAGGCCCACCCCCGCCCAGCCGCCCACGGCCGGCATTGCACTGCCGGCCGGCTACGGCGGCGCAAAGCAATGCTTTGCGAAACCCCGCCTTCGCCCCCCTCTCCGGGGGAGGCGACGATGCCGGCTCGCTACGCTCGAAAATTTGATTTGCCGTTCCAATTCGCTGTTTCACGTTAACAACGGCTCCCGTGAATCTCGCTGAAACCCTGCGCCAAAGCTTTTACCGCTGGGCACTGCGGGGACGGGCACCAGAGGCCGTCCCCATCGTTCTGACCCGGCACCGGGTCTTTGTCCTGCCCACGCGGGCCGGCATGGCCTATGCAGGAAGCCTGGTGGTCATGCTGGTGGGCGCCATCAATTACAGCTTGAGCCTGGGCCACGCCTTCGTCTTCCTGCTGGCGGGCCTGGGCATCGCCACCATCCTGGCCACCTTCCGCAATCTGGCCCAGTTGCGCATCACCCCCGGCCGGGCCGAGCCGGTCTTCGCCGGCGAGCATGCACTCTTTGGCCTAGTGCTTCACAACCCGCGTCCCGGCGAACGCCCCTGCCTGCGAATCTGGGCTGGCAACGGCGCCCATTTGGTCATGGACGTGCCGGGCAAGGACTGCGCAGAAGCGCGCCTGCCCGTGCCCGCCATCCGGCGCGGCTGGCTGAATCTGCCCCGGGTCACCCTGGAAACCACCTACCCCCTGGGGCTGGTGCGGGCCTGGGCCTATGCGGCGCCAGCCCTCGCCTGCCTGGTCTACCCCCAACCGGCCCGGCAGGCCCCGCCCCTGCCCCTGGGCAGCGGCGACCATCAGGGCGGCCTGCGCCGGGCCGGCGGCAGTGACGACTTCGCCGGACTGCGCAGCCACCAGCCGGCCGATCCCCTTCAGCATGTAGCCTGGAAGGCCGCCGCCCGCCATCCGGACGGTGAACTGTTGACCAAGATGTTCGCTGGCGAGAGCACCGAAACCCTCTGGCTGGCCTGGGACGCCCTGCCGCCGGGGCTGGACGAGGAAGCCCGCCTGTCCCTGCTTGCCCGCTGGGTCTGCGATGCCCACGGCGCCGGCCTGATCTGGGGCCTGCGCCTGCCGGGGCGGACCCTGGCGCCGGCCAGCGGCGAGGCCCACTACCATCATTGCCTGCAGGCCCTGGCGCTTCATGGCCAAGACTGAGCACCATGCCCCACCCGTTACCCAACGCCAGACCCTGTGGCTGGCGGCCGCCGCCCTGGCCGTGGGACTGCCCCTCAGCCTCCATCTGCCCCCCTGGCTCTCGGGTCTGGCCGGTCTGGCTCTGGCCTGGCGAACCTGGCTGCTCTGGCGCCGCTTTCCCCTGCCTCCGACCTGGCTGCTCAATCTGATCGCCCTGACGGGCCTGATCGGCGTCGGCGCCCATTACCGCAGCATCATCGGCAAGGAGCCAGGGGTAGCCCTGCTGACCTTGTTCCTGGCCCTGAAACTGTTCGAGATGCGCAACCGGCGGGACGCCTACGCCATACTGCTGCTGGCCCTGTTCCTGATGCTGGCGCATTTTTTCTACAGCCAGAGCATCGCCACCGCCGCCGCCATGATCATCACCCTGGTGGTGGTGATCGGCGCCATGATCGCCCTCAACCACGATAGGGAAACCCCGCTGCCCATCATTACCCGGGCCGGCGTGTTGCTGATCCAGGCCCTCCCCTTCATGGTGGTGCTGTTCGTCCTCTTTCCCCGAATCTCCTCCCCCCTCTGGGGCCTGCCGATCGATGCCTACAGCGGCCTGACCGGCCTTTCGGAACGCATGTCGCCGGGCGCCATCAGCGAACTGTCCCTGTCCGACGAGATTGCCTTCCGGGCCAAGTTTTCAGGCTCCCCGCCGCCCAAGTCGGCCCGCTACTGGCGTGGCCCGGTGCTGGGATATTTCGATGGACGGACCTGGCATATCACGCCACCCGCCGTCAGTGCCACGCTACCCTACAGGCCGATGGGGCCTGCCCTGGACTATGAAATCACCCTGGAAGCCCATAACCGTCACTGGCTCTTCGCTCTGGAGCTGCCCGGCCAGGTACCGGACGGAGCCTTGATCACCAGTCAGTATCAACTGGTCAGCAAGGAGCCGGTGCGCAACCGCCTGCGCTATCCGATGCGCTCTCACCTGACGCAACGGGCCGGAGAGGAGGAAACCGAATCGACACGGCGAGCGGCACTGGCCCTGCCCGCCGGATTCAATCCCCGCAGCCGCGTCCTGGGGCAGGAATTGCGGGCCGGGGCCAGAAACGACCGCGAAGTGGTAAACGCCATGCTGGCCCATTACCAGGAGCAGCCCTTCGTCTACACCCTGGCCCCTCCCCTCCTGGGGCGTGACAGCATGGACGAATTCCTGTTCGAGACCCGGCGCGGCTTCTGTGAACATTTCGCCGCCAGTTTCGTGTTCGTCATGCGTGCCGCCGGCATCCCGGCTCGGGTGGTCACCGGTTACCAGGGCGGGGAAATCAATCCGGTGGACGGTTTTATGCTGGTGCGCCAGTCCGACGCCCACGCCTGGGCTGAGGTGTGGTTGTCTGGTGAAGGCTGGCAGCGGGTGGACCCTACCGCCACCATTGCGCCCAACCGGGTGGAAGGCAATCTGGCTGCTGCCCTGCCCATCGGGGAATCCCGGCCCCTGCTGGGACAGACTGACATGGCATGGCTGAGGCAAATGCGCTACCAGTGGGAAGCCCTGTCGAATCGATGGAACCAGTGGGTGCTGGGTTACGACAGCAAGCGCCAGACCGAGCTGATGCGCATTCTGGGCATGGCCTCCCCCGACTGGCGCGCCATGGGATCCCTGCTGGCCGCCCTGAGTGTAATCCTGATGCTGCTGCTTACCACCTGGCATCTGCGCCAGTGGCAACGCCTGGACCCGGTACAGGCCGCCTGGCGCCATTTCGAGAACAAGCTGGAACGGCGGGGGCGGGGGCTGGGGCGCCGATCCTGGGAAGGCCCCCGGGACTACGGTCAGCGTCTGGTCACGGCAATACCCGGGAAGGCCGGCGAAATCACGGCCATCTGCCAGCTTTACGAGATCCTGCGCTACGGTACAGTCCGTAACGACTCCGCCCTGCCCGACCTCAAGCGCCGCATCGTCCGCTTTTCCCCATGAAATTTCTGCCCCACATACTGTTTTTCCTGGCTGCCAACCTGCTGCCCTGCTCAGCCCTCGCCAGCGACTACGCCCGGCGCGAAGATGTTCGCGATTTCATCGCCGATATTTCCCGACGCCATGATTTCGACGCCACAGAATTGCTCATACTGTTTCACAAGGTTCGTCCCCTGCCGGCCGTGCTCAAGGCCATCCAGCCCTCCCGGGATCCAGGCATCCGTTCCTGGCAGGCCTATCGGGGCCGGTTCGTGGAACCCCGGCGCATCGCCGCCGGCATCAAGTTCTGGGGTCAGCACCAGGACGCTTTGTTGCGGGCGGAAACGCTCTATGGCGTGCCGCCCGAGATCATCGTCGCCATCATCGGCGTGGAAACCATTTACGGGCGCCACATGGGCCGCTTCGAGACCTTCTCGGCCCTGAGCAACCTGGCTTTCGACTACCCCCCCCGGGCCGAGTTGTTCCGCCGTGAGCTGGAAGCCCTGCTGCTGCTGGCCCGGGAAGAGGGCCATTCACCCCTGGCCTATCACGGCTCCTATGCCGGCGCCCTGGGCATGCCCCAGTTCCTGCCCAGCAGCCAGCGCCGCTTTGCGGTGGATTTCGATCGGGACGGAGCAGTGGACCTGCGGGGCAGCAGCGCCGACGCCATCGGCAGTGTCGGTCGCTTCCTGTCTGAACATGGCTGGCAGCGGGGCGGCCCGATTCTGACGCCGGCTGCGGTGCGCAGCGAGCGGGCCACCGAATTGCTGGCGGAAGGCATCACGCCCCGGCGCCTTCCCCGGGAGATGTCCGACTATGGCGTGGAGGTGGAAGGGGCGCCCGAAGCCCCGGCGGCCCTTATTGATTATGTGACGCCCCAGGCCGAAACGGAATACCGCCTGGGCTACCAGAATTTCTTCGTGATTACCCGTTACAACCGCAGCAGCTTCTACGCCACGGTGGTGGCCGACCTGGCCGCTGCCCTGCGCCAGGTAATGAGTTCAGAGCAACGCGTCGCGGCCAACACCGTCCCGCGTTAGCCGGCGGCGCAGGCTTTGCAGGGCCTCCATCTGGATCTGGCGCACCCGTTCTCGGGTCACCCCCATTTCCAGGGCGATATTCTCTAGGGTGGATAGTTCCTGGCCGTTGAGACCATAGCGCCGCTCGATGACCATGCGCTGGCGTTCCGAGAGTTCCTCGATCCAGCCCTCCATCAGGCCCTCGACCTCCTGCTGGGCCAGCAGCAGTTCCGGCCCCAGTTCGTTTTCGTCGGCGACCGCATCGCCGATGGTCAGGTCCGGATCGATATCCAGGGGTGCGTCCAGGGAGGCCGTGCGCTCCGGCAACGACAGGATATGGCGCACTTCCTCCACCGGCCGGCCCAGCAGCATGGCCACGTCCTCCGGCCCGTGATGCACCGAACCATCCTTGGCGTCCAGTTGCCGCAGGGTGCGCAACACCTGGTTCAGTTCCTTCACCACATGCACCGGCAGGCGGATGGTGCGGGACTGATTCATGATGGCCCGCTCGATGTTCTGCCGTATCCACCAGGTGGCATAGGTGGAAAAGCGGAAGCCCCGCTCCGGATCGAACTTCTCCAGCGCATGGATCAGGCCCAGGTTGCCTTCCTCGATCAGGTCGTCGAAGGGCAGACCCCGGTTCTGGTAATGGCGGGCGATGCTGACCACCAGACGCAGGTTGGACTCGATCATGCGCTGGCGAGCGGCGAAGTCCCCGGCCTGCACAGCCCGTGCCAAGGCCCGCTCCTGGTCTGCCTTGAGCAGGGAATGGGCGCCGATTTCATTAAGGTAGAGCTGAGTGATGTCGTCGAGGAAGTCGTGAGGTTCCTGCGCGGCGGCAACCACGTCGACCTCGCCGCTCCCAACGACTTCAGCGGCTTCCTCTTCGTCTCCTGGCAACGGCTCGTCGGTCACTTTGTCTCCCGGGTCAGCGCTTGGGTAAATACTGGGTCGGATCCACCGGCTTGCCCTGGCGTCGGATCTCGAAATGCAGCTTGGGCTGGTCGGCGTCGCTGCTGCCCACCTCGGCGATTTTTTGTCCCCGCGTTACACTCTGCCCCTCCTTGACCAGTATCTGGCTGTTATGGGCATAGGCGGAGAGGAAAGTGGCGTCATGCTTGACGATCACCAGCTTGCCGTAACCCCGCAAGCCCGTACCGGCGTACACCACTTTACCGGACCCCGCCGCCAGCACCGGATCCCCTGGTTTGCCGGCCAGGTCCACGCCTTTATTGCTGCCCTCGCTGAAACCAGCCAGCAGCTTGCCGGCAGACGGCCAGGCCCAGACCGTCTCCTCATTGACGGCGACGGCTGGTTTTTCGATGGCCTTCTCGGCGGGTGCCGGGACCACCGCCACACGCTGCATGGGTTCCGGCTGGCGCAGCCGGGCAAGGACTTCTTCGGAATAGGGTTGCTTGCCACCCTTGGGTTCCCGCACCAGGCTGTCCTCCACCACCGCCGCTGCCGCCGTGACCACGGGACGGGACTCCACCGCCACCGGCCCCGTCACTGGCCGCACTTCCACCACGGGGTCGGCGCTATCGGGGGAGGCAACTCGCAATTGCTGGCCCACCAGAATGCGGTTGGGATCTTCCAGATTGTTCCAGGCCGCCAGATCCCGATAGGAATGCCCATGATCCAGGGCGATACCGTAGAGGGTGTCACCCTTTTTCACCAGGTAGTAACCCGGCGGCACAACAACGGGGTCGACGGCAGCGCGGGCAGGTGTCGCGGCGGACGCGATGGCGGCAGTCCGGTCTTCCACCGGCACCGGCTCGTGGCTGGCGCAGGCGGCCAGCAAGATGACAGCAACACAGGACAACAGGCGCAAGCTCACTGAACTACCCTCCCCCCACCCCCCTCCCCGAGGGAGGGGGTGACGACGGTCCGCCGCGCTGCGGCTCCGAAATGTGTAACACGCCCCTTCGGGCGGCCGTGCGGGGTGCTCATTCGACCCCCGGCAAGAGCGGCACAAAGCGTACCGCATCGAAGCGTGTTTCCTTGAACCCCTCCGGCGTCCGCTCAATCAGGGACAGGACCTGCTCCTGCCCGCCACCAACGGGCAGTATCAGTCGCCCCCCCGGCGCCAGTTGATCCAGCAACGTCTGAGGCACCCGGGCAGCGGCCGCCGCGACGATGATCGTATCATAGGGTGATGCTTCCACCAGCCCTTGATTGCCGTCGGCATGTTTCAATCGGACCTGGGAGAGTCGCAACTGGCGCAGGTTCTCCCGCGCACGGGAAAGCAAGGGAGCGATGCGTTCCACGGCATAAACATCCTTGGACAGCATGGCCAGCACTGCGGCCTGATAGCCGCAGCCGGCGCCTACTTCCAGGGTCTTGCCCAACCCCCCGCGGCCTGCCAGCAGCAATTCGATCATGCGGGCCACCACATAGGGCTGGGAAATGGTCTGCCCCAGGATCAGGGGCAGCGCCGTGTCCTCGTAGGCCCGATGGGACAGGGCCGGCTCCACGAAAATGTGCCGGGGCACGGCGGCGATGGCTGCAAGCACCCGCTCGTCCCGAATACCCTGCTCCCGCAGGCGCTCGATCATGCGCCCCCGGGTGCGTTGGGAGGTCATGCCGATGCCTTGCAGGGAGTTCATGCCTTCAGCCACTCCCAGGCGGCGCCGATCTGGGCCGTATGGGTCAGGTCGATCTGGAGGGGAGTCACCGATGCGTAGCCTTCGGCCACCGCATGGAAATCGGTGCTCTCCCCCGCATCCGCGGCCTCGCCGGCAGGGCCGACCCAATAGACGGTTTCGCCCCGTGGACTCAACTGCTTGACCACCGGTTCAGCCTTGTGGCGCCGGCCCAGGCGGGTGACCCGCAAGCCCTTCAATTCCTCATAGGGAACATCTGGCACATTCACGTTCAAAAGTACCGGCCCGCCGAAGTCCTGGCGCTGAAAACGCTGCACCAGTTCGCGGGCCACCCGGGCCGCCGTCTCGAAATGCTCGCCATGCTTACCCACCAGTGACACGGCGACGGCCGGCACACCGAGCAGGTAGCCCTCGGTGGCGGCAGCCACAGTGCCGGAATAAATGGTGTCGTCGCCCATGTTGGCCCCCAGGTTGATGCCGGAGAGCACCATGTCGGGCCGCTCGTCCAGCATGCCGGTCACTGCCAGATGCACGCAGTCGGTGGGAGTGCCATTGACGAAATAGAAGCCGTTGGCGGCTCGGCGCAGGGAAAGGGGACGATCCAGAGTCAGGGAATTGCTGGCGCCGCTGCGATCCTGTTCGGGAGCCACTACCGTCACTGTGGCCAGATCGGAAACCGCCTTAACCAGGGCTGCGATGCCTGGAGCGAAATATCCGTCGTCGTTACTGAGCAGGATGCGCATGCCGGCGACCTTGATGTATGTGGATGGACGAAATTGCTTGCCAAGGCGCCCCTGGGCGGATGCCGTTTACGCACTGGTTCTACGGCACCGATTCTAATGGAGAACGCGGCGTTTGTGCCGCATTCTCCCGTGCAATCACGCCTTGCCCTGGGTCATGGCCAGCATCAGGTCGTTGATCCGCCGGACGAAGGTGGCCGGGTCGTCCAGTTGCCCACCCTCGGCCAGCAACGCCTGGTCGAACAGCACCGAGGCCCAGTCGTCAAACTTGCCATCCTCATATCTTAGGCGCAGTACCACTGGATGCCTGGGGTTGATTTCCAGGATCGGTTTCATGTCAGGCGCCTGCTGCCCAGCCGCCTTCAGCAGACGAGCCAGATTGGCGGACATGTCGTGCTCGTCGGCCACCAGGCAGGCGGGGGAATCGGTCAGGCGATGGGTCACCCGCACTTCCTTGACCCGATCGGCCAGGGAAGCCTTGATCTTGTCCACCAATTCCTTGAACTCACCGACGGCGGATTCCTGTTCCTGTTTCTCGGCTTCATCGCTGAGGCTGCCCAGGTCCAGGTCCCCCTTGGCCACCGAGGCCAGGGCCTTGCCCTCGAAGTCCGTGAGATTGCCCACCACCCACTCATCCACCCGATCCGAGAGCAGCAGCACCTCGATGCCCTTCTTGCGGAAAATTTCCAGATGGGGGCTGTTCTTTGCCGCATTGAAGCTATCGGCGGCCACGTAATAGATCTTGTCCTGCCCTTCCTTCATGCGCGCCACATAATCGGCCAGGGACACGCTTTCCTCCGGCGTATCGGCATGGGTGGAGGCGAAGCGCAGCAGGCCGGCGATGCGAGCCTTGTTGGCGAAGTCCTGGCCCACCCCTTCCTTCAGGGCACGACCGAACTCGCCCCAGAATTTCGCGTACTTCTCCTTGCCTTCGGCTTCCTCGCTGTTGGCCATATCCTCCAGCAGGCCGAGAATCTTCTTGGTGCAGCCGTTGCGGATGGCCTCGATGTCCTTGGATTCCTGGAGGATTTCCCGGGACACGTTGAGGGGCAGATCGGCGGAGTCCACCACGCCGCGCACGAAGCGCAGATAGTTGGGCAACAACTGCTCGGCGTCGTCCATGATGAAAACCCGGCGCACGTAGAGCTTGATGCCATGGCGGGCGTTGCGGTCCCACAGATCGAAGGGGGCGCGGCCCGGCACATAAAGCAACTGGGTGTATTCCTGACGGCCCTCGACCCGGGCATGGACCCAGGCCAGGGGGTCGTCGAAGTCATGGCCCACGTGCTTGTAGAACTCCTTGTACTCGTCCTCGGCGATATCGTTCTTGGCCCGGGTCCACAGAGCCGAGGCCTTGTTGACGGTCTCGTCTTCGGTGGTGGCCACCTGTTCCTTCTTCTCCTCGTCCCAGGACTCCTTGTGCATCACGATGGGCTGGACGATGTGGTCGGAATACTTGCGGATGATGGCGCGCAGTTTCCAGCCAGAAAGCAGGTCGTCCTGGTCCTCCCGCAGATGCAGGGTGATTTCGGTGCCGCGCTCGGGCCGGTCCACCATTTCGATGCTGAATTCTCCGGCCCCTTCCGACTCCCAGCGCACCCCCTGGCTGGCCTGTTCGCCGGCGCGGCGGGTGAGTACGGTCACCCGGTCGGCAACGATGAAGGAGGAATAGAAGCCAACACCGAACTGGCCGATCAGGTGGGCATCCTTCTGCTGGTCGCCGCTGAGCCGGCTGAAGAATTCCCGGGTACCCGACTTGGCGATGGTTCCCAGATTGGTGATCACCTCGTCCCGACTCATGCCGACGCCGTTGTCGCTGATGGTCAGGGTGCGGGCCGCCTTGTCATAGGCGACGCGGATTTTCAGATCCGGATCGGACTCGAACAGTGAGCCATTGTGCAGAGCCTCGAAACGCAGCTTGTCGCAGGCATCGGATGCGTTGGAAATCAGTTCCCGCAGGAAGATTTCCCGGTTCGAGTAAAGGGAATGAATCATCAGGTGCAGCAACTGCTTCACCTCGGTCTGAAAACCCATGGTCTCCCGGTTCGCAGCGGTCGTGGCATCAACGGACATGAAAAAATCTCCAGAAAGCATGACGAAGGCAGTTGGTGGGGGCGAAATCCAGGATTTCAAGAGGGCCATATTCAACAGAGAGACTGAGTTAGCATGCCGCTTTCCCAAGCAAGGAGATCCCATGAAACTCTATTACGCTCCCGGCGCCTGCTCCCAGGCCCCCCACATCACCGCCCTGGAGGGCGGTCTGTCGCTCCAGTTGGTTCGCGTCACCCTCGGCAAATCGGTCACCGAACATGGCGAGAATTACAAGGACATCAGCCCCCTGGGCTTCGTCCCCCTGTTGCAGCTCGATGATGGCCGCACCCTGGGTGAATGCTCTGCCGTGGTCCAGTACCTGGCCGACCAGGCGCCGGCAGCGGGAATGCTGGCACCGGCAGGCAGCTTCGAGCGCTACAAGACCCAGGAATGGTTGAGCTTCATCGCCACGGAACTGCACAAGGGCGGCTTCAGCCCCCTTTTCAATCCCAACCTCAGTGCAGAAGCCAGGACGGGGACGCTCAAGACCCTCCACAACCGTCTGGATTATGTCGCACGTCACCTGCAGGACCGGGACTATCTCGTGGGCGACCGGTTCAGCGTCGCCGATGCCTATCTCTTCGTCACCCTGGGTTGGACCGGCTACCTCAAACTCGACCTGAGCGCCTGGCCTACCCTGGCATCCTTCGTCCAGCGCATCGCCGCTCGCCCCGCCGTGCAGGCAGCGCTCAAGGCCGAGGGGCTGCTGGGCTGAGCCCCTACCCCAGCACCAGCCGCGCCGCCTGCTGGCCGCTACGCACCGCCCCTTCCAGGGTGGCCGGATAATCGCCGGCGGTGTAGTCCCCGGCCAGCAGCAGTCCGGGCAGGGAAGTCAGATTTTCCGGCCGCTTCAGCTTGGGACGGCAGGAGAAGGTGGCGCGCTTTTCCACGATCACCTTGTGCCAGCGGGGCTCGGGCAGGTCGGGCAAGATCGAGGCGATTTCCTCGTGGAGGCGCCGGGCCAGGATCTCCGGTGCCAAGTCCTGATGGCGGCCCCTTGCGCTGATGACGGCTGCCAGCAGCCCCGCCGGCCCCCCCAGGGCGCCCCGATCGAAGAGCCATTGCAGGTAGTCGCCGGCATGGCCCACCATGGGAAAGGGTAGCCGTACCGTCTCCGGGTATTGCAGATAGGCGGTGACGATGGGCTCCTGATCGAGAGCGTCCAGTTGTGCCGCCAGGGGAAGCAGCTCCGGCCAGCCCTCGATCAGCCGGCGGGCATGGTAGGGAGCGGTGGCGATCACCACATGGCTGTAGCTTCCTTGCTGATCCAGTCGCCAGCCCTTGTCGCTCCGGGTCAGGCCATGGATGCGGCGCTCCCGTTCCAGCCGGCCGCCCCGGGCTTCCACATAGCGGGCGGCGGGCTCCGGTAACAAGGCCGAGAAATCCGCCCTGGGCAGCAGCAGGTCCGAGGCGGCCCGTTCCGCCCCCAGACTGTCCCGCAGCACATTGAGAAAGACCTGGGCCGACGCCTCGGCCACCGGCGTGTTGAGGGCCGCCACGCAAAGGGGCTCCCAGAGATAGCGGCACAGGGCTTCCGGTTGCCGGTGGCGGCGCAGCAGCTCAGCCACCGGCAGGTCCTCGGTCAATCGGTAGCGGCAGGCCTTGAGCGTCTGCATGAAGCGCAGGGCTGCGAACTTTTCTGCCGGACTCAGGCCCCGCGCACAGAACAGGGCCGCCGCCAGATGCAGGGGCGCGGGCAGGCGGGGCGCGACAAGACGCAGGCGACCCGGGTATTCGAGGCATAGGGGATGGCGCAGCAGGCTGGCCGCGGGGTCCGCCCCCACCCTATCCATCAGGGCCAGGGTCTGGCGATAGGCCCCCAGCAGGATGTGCTGACCGTTGTCCAGTCGCACCCCTTCGATATCCACGCTGCGTGCTCGCCCCCCCAGGGTGCGGGAAGCCTCGAACACCTCCACCGGGATACCCTCATCCGCCAGGGCCACCGCCGCGGCGAGGCCGGCATAGCCGGCGCCGATGATAGCGACGCGAACGCCGTTACGCCTCACCCCTCACCCCTCACGGCCTGATCCAGGTCTTGGTCGCCAGCCAGAGCTTGCGCAGGGGTGTCAGGGAGGTGCGCCGGTCCAGCACCATGAAGCCGTCCCGGGTGATTTCCTCCAGCAGGGTGCGATAGATGCGGGCCATGATCAGCCCGGCCCGCTGAGCCCTGCGGTCCACCGCCGGCAACTGGGCCAGGGCCCGCTCGTAGTATTCCTGGGCACGGCGGGCCTGAAACTCCATCAGGGCCTTGAAGTTGTCGCTGTAACGGGACTGGAGCAGATCGGCGGCGGGAACATTGAAGCGTTCCAGGTCTTCCACCGGCAGGTAGATGCGGCCCCGGCGAGCATCCTCCCCCACGTCGCGGATGATGTTGGTGAGTTGCAGGGCCAGTCCCAGGTCGTGGGCGTACTTGAGGGTACGCCGGTCCCGGTAGCCGAAGATTTCCGCAGCCAGCAGGCCAACCACGCTGGCGACCCGGTAGCAATAAAGGTGCAGGGCCTTGAAGTCGGGATAACGGGCCTGCTCCAGATCCATTTCCATGCCATCGATGATTTCCAGCAGGTGCTCCTGGGGCAGGGCAAAGCGTTTCAGGGCGACCGCCAGGGCCTGGGTCACCGGATGGCTGGGCTGGCCCTGATAGAGGGCGGCCACCTCAGTGCGCCACCAGGCCAGCTTGGCGGCAGCCAGCTCGGGATTGCTGCATTCGTCCACCAGATCATCCACTTCCCTGCAGAAGGCATACAGGGCCATGATGGCCTGGCGTCGGTGGGGCTCCAGGAACAGGAAGCTGTAGTAGAAGCTAGAGCCGGAGGCGGCGGCCCGCTGCTGGCAATAATCGGCTTGACTGGCGTCTTGGCTCATGGGGCGGTTCGGGGGAAAAGGGTACGCCAGGCCAGGGCGGGAGCGTCCCGGAGAGTCAGTTGGGGCCGGCGGCGAAACACATCGTACTCGACGGCCTCGATTTTATGCAGGATACGCAAGCCGCCTGCAATGATGGCGCGGATTTCCAGGCCGATCCGGCCCGGCAGGTCCTCGCCCAGGGAGGCTCCGCACAGCATCAGTGCCCGCGCCCGCCCCACCTGGAAGGCCATCAGGGCGCGGAAATTGTCGTCCACGCGCCCCGCGTGCAACGAGTCCTCGCCGACGCCGAAACGGCACAGATCCTCCTGGGGCAAATAGATGCGTCCCCGCTGGTTTTTCTTCAGGTCCACCGCCACGTCCTGCCAGTGATTGATCAATTGCAGGGCCGAGCAGATGGCGTCCGAACGACCCAGATTGGCCGGGCTGTCCTGACGGAACAGCCGCAGCAGCAAGCGCCCCACCGGATCGGCGGAGCGGCGGCAATAGTCCAGCAGTTCGGCGTAATCGGCATAGCGATCCTTGGTCACGTCCTGGGTAAAGGCGTCCAAGAGATCCCGAAACAGGCCCAGGGGCAGATCATGGGCGCAAATCACCGGAGCCAGGCGCCGAAACACCGGGTGATCCGTGGGCCGTCCTGCCTCGATGATGTCCAGCTCCCGACGGTAACCGTCCAGCAAACTCAGGCGCCGGGCTGGCGGCAGGTTGCCCTCGTCGGAAAAGTCGTCAGCGCTGCGGGCGAAACCATAGATGGCAGCCACCGGTTCCCGCAGGGCGGATGGCAAGAGGAGTGAGGCGACAGGGAAATTTTCGTAGTGATCGACAGCCATGCGCGGGAAGGCCCATGGCCAGCCGGGTACGGAGCCTGACAGTATAGGGGTGAATCGGTTAGAATCGCGGGTCGGCGAAGGTGGCGGAATTGGTAGACGCACTGGATTTAGGTTCCAGCGGGGAAACCTGTGCGGGTTCGAGTCCCGCCCTTCGCACCAGGCCCCACGCCGCCCTCAATTCAACATCCAAGCAGCCATCCAGGAATTTCTCATGACTCAGGAACAGACCCAAGCCAGCGAAGCTTCCGCGCTGGAGCGCCGTATCGACATGACCGTGGCCCTTGCCGACATTGACCAGGACGTCGATCGTCGTCTGAAGAAGCTTTCCAAGACGGTCAAGATGGCCGGCTTCCGCCCGGGCAAGGTGCCCTTCAAGATGGTGGCCCAGCAATATGGCTATCAGGCCCGCGGCGAAGCCATCGAGGCAGCCGTCGAACGGGCCTTTGGCGAGAAGGTGCGGGAACAGAAGCTCCGTGTCGCCGGCTATCCCCGCGTCGAACCCCAGTCCGGCGGCACCGATGGCCAGCTGGCATTCTCCGCCGTATTCGAGGTCTACCCGGAAATCACCGTGGCCGACCTGTCCGCCAGCGAAATCGAGAAAGCCGTGCTGACCGTGGGCGACGCGGAAGTGGACAAGACCATCGAGGCCCTGCGCAAGCAGCGCCTCACCTTCGTCGAGGTGGATCGCCCAGCCCAGAAGGACGACCGTATCGTCATCGACTTCACCGGCCGCAAGGATGGCGTGGAATTCGACGGTGGCAAGGCCGAGGATTTTTCCCTGCAAGTGGGTGCCGGCCGCATGGTGGCCGACTTCGACGCCGCCATGGAAGGCCTGAAGGCGGGCGATACCAAGACCTTCGATGTCAAGTTCCCGGATGACTACCACGGCAAGGATCTGGCTGGGCAGACGGTGCAGTTCGACGTGGTCTGTAAGCGGGTGGACGCCCCCCAACTGCCCGAAGTGGATACCGAATTCGCCAAGGTCCTGGGCATCGCCGAGGGCGATCTGGTCAAGATGCGGGAAGAAATCCGATCCAATCTGGAGCGGGAGGTCAAGAAACGCCTGGAATCCCGCGTCAAGAGCCAGGTGATGGACGCGCTGCTGGCCGCCCATCCCGTTGACGTGCCCAAGGCCCTGGTGGAAGCCGAGTCCCAGCAGATGGCCCAGAAGGCCCTGGAGGATCTGAAGCAGCGGGGACTGGCAGTGAAGGACATCCCGGTGGATCCCACCTGGTTCACCGAGCAGGCTACTCGCCGCGTGCGCCTGGGGCTGGTGGTGGCCGAAGTGGTTAAGTCCAAGGAGCTCCATGCCAAGGCCGAGCAGGTGAAGGCCGTGGTGGACGACTTCGCCCAGACATTCGAAGACCCCTCCGAAGTGGTGCGCTGGTATTACTCCCAGCCCCAGCGCCTGGCCGAAGCCGAGGCCCTGGCCATCGAGGGCAATGTGGTCGCCTGGGCCCTGGCCCAGGCCAAGGTCACCGAAAAACCCGTGGATTTTGACGAGTTGATGGGCGATGGGGCATGATGCCCCCGATGCTTGAGCGAGGAAGCCAAATGAACCGCCGTGACAACTGGGACCCCCAGGCTCTGGGCCTGGTGCCGATGGTGATCGAAACCAGCGGCCGGGGCGAACGGGCCTATGACATCTATTCCCGCCTGCTGCGGGAACGGGTGGTATTCCTGGTGGGGCCGGTCAATGACGTTACCGCCAATCTGGTGGTGGCCCAGTTGCTGTTCCTTGAGTCGGAGAACCCCGACAAGGACATCCACCTCTACATCAACAGCCCGGGCGGTTCCGTGACGGCCGGACTGGCGATCTACGACACCATGCAGTTCATCAAGCCCGATGTTTCCACTCTCTGCATCGGTCAGGCCGCCTCCATGGGCGCCTTCCTGCTGGCGGCGGGAGCCAAGGACAAGCGCTACTGCCTGCCCAATTCCCGGGTCATGATCCACCAGCCCATGGGAGGCTTCCAGGGCCAGGCCTCGGATATCGAGATCCATGCCAAGGAAATTCTTTTCCTCAAGCAAAGACTGAATGAGATGCTGGCCAAGCATACGGGCCAGGCGGTCGAGCGTATCGAGCGCGATACCGACCGCGACAACTTCCTGGCAGCCGAGGCCGCCGTGGAGTACGGTCTGGTGGACAAGGTATTGAACAACCGCGGCGAAGCCTCCAAGTAGGCAGGAGAGGAACATGGCGGACAAGAAATCGAGTGCTGAGAAATTGCTCTACTGCTCTTTCTGCGGCAAGAGCCAGCATGAAGTAAAAAAGTTGATCGCCGGACCGTCCGTCTTCATCTGCGACGAATGCATCGACCTGTGCAACGACATCATTCGTGACGAAATCAGCGTCGGCGAAGAGGAGAACCCCTCCAAGGACCTCCCCGCCCCCCGCGAGATCTGCGAGATTCTCGACCAGTACGTGATCGGCCAAAGCCAGGCCAAGCGCATTCTCTCGGTTGCCGTCTACAACCACTACAAGCGGTTGCGCCATCAGCAGAAGGGCAATGCCGATGTGGAGCTGTCCAAGAGCAACATCCTGTTGATCGGCCCCACCGGTTCGGGCAAGACCCTGCTGGCCCAGACCCTGGCCCGACTGCTCAACGTGCCCTTCGTGATGGCCGACGCAACGACCCTGACCGAGGCCGGCTACGTGGGCGAGGATGTCGAGAACATCATCCAGAAGCTGCTGCAGAAGTGTGAATACGAAGTGGAAAAGGCCCAGCAGGGCATTGTCTATATCGATGAGATCGACAAGATCTCCCGCAAGTCCGACAACCCCTCCATCACCCGCGACGTATCGGGCGAAGGGGTGCAGCAGGCCCTGCTCAAGCTGATCGAGGGCACCACGGCCTCCGTCCCCCCCCAGGGCGGACGCAAGCATCCGAATCAGGATTTCGTCCAGGTGGACACCACCAGCATTCTGTTCATCTGCGGTGGCGCCTTCGACGGCCTGGACAAGGTGATCCTCAACCGTTCCGAACGCTCCAGCATCGGCTTCGGCGCCGAGGTGCGCAGCAAGGACACCAAGAGCATCACCGAGACCCTGCAACAAGTGGAGCCGGAAGACCTGATCAAATTCGGCCTCATCCCTGAATTCGTCGGCCGCCTGCCGGTGATCGCCACCTTGCGCGAACTGGACGAGGTGGCCCTGGTGGAAATCCTGATCGAACCCAAGAACGCCCTGATCAAGCAATACCAGAAGCTGTTCTCCATGGAGGGCGTGGAGCTTGAGGTGCGACCGGGAGCCCTTCAGGCCATCGCCCGCAAGGCCCTCCAGCGCAAGACCGGCGCACGGGGCCTGCGTTCCATCCTGGAAAATGTCCTGCTGGACACCATGTACGAATTGCCCAGCATGGACAACGTGGCCAAGGTCGTGATCGACGAAGGCATGATCGACAGCCATACGCCTCCCCTCCTGATCTACGCCGACCAGCCCAAGGTCTCCGGCTCCAACTGAAACCTCTGGCGGAAGCGCGATTCGATCGGAACGAGAAGCGCCGCCATGGCCTTTCTGCCGTCGGGAATTTACAGCGCCATATTCAGGTAGTAGTCTTGAACCACGGATGACTGCCCCCATCTGTGGCTTCAGCGTATCAACCTAAAGGACAAGCCTATGTCAGGCGAACTTGATCTCCCCCAAGAGAAACTCCAACTGCCCCTGTTGCCCCTGCGCGATGTGGTGGTTTTCCCCCACATGGTCATTCCCCTGTTCGTGGGGCGGCCCAAGTCCATCCAGGCCCTGGAAATGGCCATGGAGTCCGGCAAGAGCATCCTGCTCGTGGCCCAGAAGTCCGCCGCCAAGGACGAGCCGGACGCGGGTGACATGTACCCGATCGGCTGCATTTCCAACGTGCTGCAAATGCTGAAGCTCCCCGACGGCACCGTGAAAGTACTGGTGGAAGGCGCTCAGAGGGCCCACGTCGATCAGGTCATCGACCAAAAAACGGTATTTACCGCCGAAGTCACGCCCATCGTCACCGATGAGCGGGGCAACCACGAGATCGAGGCCATGCGCCGGGCCATCCTGGCCCAGTTCGATCAGTACGTGAAACTGAACAAGAAGATTCCGCCGGAGATCCTCACCTCCCTGGCCGGCATCGAGGAAGCCGGTCGTCTGGCGGACACCATCGCTGCCCACCTGCCCCTGAAACTTGAACTCAAGCAGGAAGTGCTGGAACTGTTCGATGTCGGCGATCGTCTGGAAAAACTGCTGGGCCAACTGGAAACCGAACTGGATATCCTCCAGGTGGAAAAGCGCATCCGCGGCCGCGTCAAGCGCCAGATGGAGAAGAGTCAGCGCGAGTACTACCTGAACGAACAGGTCAAGGCCATCCAGAAGGAACTGGGAGAAGGCGAGGAAGGTGCCGATCTCGACGAGTTCGAGAAGAAGATCAAGGATTCCGGCATGACCAAGGAAGCCATGGCCAAGGCCCAGTCCGAGCTGAAAAAGCTCAAGCTGATGTCCCCCATGTCGGCCGAGGCCACGGTGGTGCGCAACTACATCGAGACCGTGCTGAATCTGCCCTGGAAAAAGAAATCGCGGATTTCCAAGGATCTGGCCACGGCCGAAAAGATCCTCGACAAGGACCATTACGGCCTGGAGAAGGTCAAGGAACGGATCGTCGAATATCTGGCCGTGCAGCAGCGGGTAGACAAGCTGAAAGCGCCCATTCTCTGCCTGGTGGGGCCACCGGGGGTAGGCAAGACCTCCCTGGGGCAGTCCATCGCCAAAGCCACCAACCGCAAGTTCGTGCGCATGGCCCTGGGCGGGGTGCGGGACGAGGCCGAGATTCGCGGCCACCGCCGCACCTACATCGGCTCCATGCCGGGCAAGATTCTCCAGAACATGGCCAAGGTGGGCGTGAAAAACCCCCTGTTCCTGCTGGATGAAGTAGACAAGCTGGGCATGGATTTCCGCGGCGACCCCTCATCGGCCCTGCTGGAAGTGCTCGACCCCGAGCAGAACCACACCTTCCAGGATCACTATGTGGAGGTGGACTTCGATCTTTCCGACGTGATGTTCGTTGCCACCGCCAATTCCCTCAACATCCCGCCGGCATTGCTGGACCGGATGGAAGTGATCCGCCTGTCCGGATACACCGAGGACGAGAAGGTCAACATCGCCCAGCGCTACCTGCTGCCCAAGCAGATGAAGAACAACGGCGTGAAGAAGGACGAGCTTTCGGTGACCGAGGATGCGATCCGCGACATCGTCCGCTACTACACACGGGAAGCCGGCGTTCGCGCCCTGGAGCGGGATCTGTCCAAGATCTGCCGCAAGGTGGTGAAGGCCCTGGTGTTGCGTCAGCGCAAGAACAAGATCGTGGTCAATGCCAAGGTCCTGGACAAGTATCTGGGTGTGCGGCGCTACAGTTACGGCGTGGCCGAGAAGGAAAACCAGGTAGGCCAGGTGACCGGCCTGGCCTGGACCGAGGTGGGAGGCGAACTGCTCACCATCGAGGCCGCAATCATGCCGGGCAAGGGCAACATCCAGCGCACCGGCTCCCTGGGCGATGTCATGAAGGAATCCGTGGAAACCGCCCGCACCGTGGTGCGCAGCCGATCCCGGCGCCTGGGCATCAAGGACGAATCCTTCGAGAAGAGCGATCTGCACATCCACTTCCCGGAGGGCGCCACCCCCAAGGACGGCCCCTCGGCCGGCATTGCCATCACCACGGCCCTGGTGTCCACCCTGACCGGCATTCCCGTGCGGGCCGATGTGGCCATGACCGGTGAGATCACCCTGCGGGGCGAGGTGCTGGCCATCGGCGGGCTCAAGGAAAAACTGCTGGCCGCCGTGCGTGGCGGCATTCGCCTGGCGCTGATTCCTCAGGAAAATGCCAAGGACCTGGCGGAGATTCCCGAGAGCATCAAGAACCGGATCGAGATCCTGCCGGTCAAGTGGATCGACCAGGTGCTGGAACTGGCTCTGGAACGAGTGCCCGAGCCCCTCCCGGAAGTGGCGGCGACGCCCGCTCTGACGAGCGAAGAAGCCGCCGCAGCAGAAAGTGCACGACTGCATCACTGATCCACAGCAGCAAGCCAAATGACAGGGGCCGGCAAATGCCGGCCCCTGTCATTTCAGGGCACAGATAAAAGACCTCCTCATAAAATCCCACGCCCGAGGAATCTGGAGGGTTTCACCGTGACAGAAGATGGATTCCTGCGTAAGCACGGAGGACTGCTCAAGTTTTGAGCAAATCTGAAGAGTTCTGGGTACCCCACAAGCAATCCATGACCGACTGAACAAGTATGGTCAATACGATCAGATCGGCCCCCCTTTTGAGCACTTTTGCCATCACCCGGCGGACTATTACCTCCCATAATTTCGGCATAGCGATGGAGGAACCTTCCCCAGGCAACGCTATCGGCCCGATTCCAGTGCATCACGAAAGGAACTTCCATGCTGTTTGGAGCCCCCAAGGTCCTTGAAAGCGAGGTTCATCACAGCCAAGAGACCCAGAAGGGAACCTGCCCCATCTGCGGCATGGGCTGTTTCGTTGAGGTCAAGATTCAGGATGGCATCCCGGTTCGAATCAAGGCTGACCACAACTCCCCCCACCCGGCGGATTGCCCCCGGGCCGGCCAGGCCAAGACCTATCACAACCACCCGGATCGTCTGAACTACCCCATGAAGCGGGTAGGCAAGCGGGGCGAAGGCAAGTGGCAGCAGATCAGCTGGGAGCAGGCCCTGGACGAGATCGCCGCCAAGCTCGGGCAGATCCGCGACGACCACGGGCCGGAAGCGGTGCAGACCCTGGGGGGCTCCTTCAAGGGTCCGGGCGACGCCGCCTGCTGGCGCTGGGGCAATCTGTTCGGCACCCCCAACATGATGCACCAGGGCAAGAACTGCGGTTCCGCCGAGTACCTGGCCGAGTGGTCCGTCTATGGCACCATCGGCGTGGTGGGCTACTGGCCAACACCCGGCGTCACCAAGACCGCCATCTTCTGGGGCGGCAATCCGCCGGTACCGGGGGGCATCGCGGCGGAGAAGGCCATCAAGGCGGCGCGCAAGGCGGGCACCAAGATCATCGTGATCGATCCACGCCGCTCCGAGGCCGCAGAGCTGGCGGACATCTGGCTGCGCATCCGGCCCGGCGCCGACGGCGCCCTGGCCTATGGCTTCCTCAATGTCATCATCCACGAAGGCATCTACGACAAGGAATTCGTCGAGAAGTGGTGCCTGGGTTTCGATGAACTGAAGGAAGCGGTCAAGGACTACACTCCGCAGCGGGTCTCGGAACTGACCTGGATTCCCGTCGAGCAGATCGTCGAAGTGGCCCGTTACTACGCCAACAACAAGCCGGGCAACATCTCCTTCGGCCTGGGCACCGTGGAGCTGGGCAACGCCACCAACGCCACCGTTTTCGGCAAGGCCTACCTGCGGGCCATCACCGGCAACCTGGACCTGATCGGCGGCCAGTTGCTGGACGACATGCCTGAGTTCATGCAGTACCGGCAGGAATTGAAGTGGGACACCCTGCTCAATCATCCCCTGCGCACCCGGGACAACGTGGGCGCCCATCTCTGGCCGGTGGCCGGCGTGCGCGGCATGAAGACCTTCCGCGAGGCCATGGCCAAGCTGAACCCCCTGGGCCCTGGTCCGGCCTTCTACATGATGTGCACGGCGCCGTCGGCCATCTGGTCCGCCATCATCGACCAGGACCCCTACCCCATCAAGGCCGTGATCACCCAGGGCACCAACTCCATGGTGGCCCTAGCCAACTCGCGCCGGGTCTATCAGGCCCTGACCAGTCCCAACCTGGATTTGCACGTGGCGATGGATCACTGGATGACGCCCCAGGCCCAGTTGGCGGACTACGTGCTACCGGCCACCGATGGCCTGGAGCGGGCCAACCTGGGCGGCATGTGGGGCTTCGGCAATGTCACTTCGGCCGCCATGCCCACGGTGAAGCCGCAGTTCGAGCGTCGGGACGATTACCAATTGTGGCGGGAGTTGGGCAACCGGCTGGGCCAGCAGGGTGAGTGGCCCGATACCCTGGAAGGCTGGTTCGACAAGCTGCTGGAGCCATCGAAGATCACCTTTGCCGAACTGGCCAGCCGGGACATGCCCTGGCTGTTCCCCGAACCGCCCCAGGAGAAGCGCTACGAGAAGACCGGCTTCGCCACCTTCTCCGGCAAGGTGGAGCTCTCCTCCAGCCTGATGCAGAAGCTGGGTTACCCGGGCATTCTCCCCTGCGAGGAACCGGGCTGGAGTCCGGTCCGCACCCCGGAGCTGTTCAAGGAATTCCCCCTGGTGATGACGGCCGGCGCCTCGTCGCCCTTCTACTACCGGTCCCAGCACAAGCAACTGGACAAGATGCGCCGGCAGCATCCCAAGGCCTTCGCCTCGATCCATCCGGAAACGGCCGCCAGCCTGGGCATCGGCGACGGGGACGCGGTCTGGGTGGAGACCCCCATGGGCAAGGTGAAGCAGTGGGCCAAGCTCAACGACACCCTGCACCCCGACGTGGTCCATGCGGATGGCCTGTGGTGGTATCCGGAGCAGGAGGCCTACGAGCCCAATCTGTCCGGGGTCTGGGAGTCGAACATCAATTCCATCATTCCCGACGATCATAACTTTGCCAGCTTTGCCGGCGACAATCACCTGCGTGCCCATATCTGCCGGATCACACCAGTCAACGACTGACATCCAGTAGGGGCACACCTCGTAAAAATTGGACTGGTGACGCCTGGATCGCGATCGCATCGGTTATGCTGCCTCCGGTTCGGGAGCCCCCATAGGGCGGCCTGCCGCCTGGCAGCCACCCGGACTTTCCAAAATCAACTTCACCACGGACAAGCATCATGCGCTACAAGCTTTTTGGCCGCTCCGGTCTCAGGGTCTCCGAACTATGTCTGGGAGCCATGACCTTCGGCCGCGACGATGGTTTCTGGCAATTCGGCAGCGATAGCGCAGAAAGCCGGAAGATATTCGACGCCTTCACCAACGCCGGAGGCAACTTCATCGACACCGCTTTCGTCTATGGCAATGGCCGTAGCGAGGAACTGGTGGGGGACTTCGTCCGGGCCGACCGGGATCATTTCGTCCTGGCCACCAAGTACTCGTCCTCCCTGGAAGGGGACTTGTCCAAATCCGGCACCAGTCGCAAGAACATGATGCGCTGTGTGGAGCAGAGCCTGCGCCGGCTGAAGGTCGATTGCATCGACCTCTATTGGCTCCACGTCTGGGACGACACCACGCCCATCGAGGAGATCATGCGAGGCCTGGACGATCTGGTGTCCGCCGGCAAGGTGAACTACATCGCCATCTCCGACACACCGGCCTGGCAGATCAGCCGCGGCAACATGCTGGCGGACCTGCGGGGCTGGGCGCCCTTCATTGGCATCCAAGTGGAATACAGCCTCCTGGAGCGCACTGCGGAGCGTGATCTGCTCCCCATGGCCCACGCCCTGGACCTGGGCATCACAGCCTGGTCGCCCCTGGCCGGCGGCATGCTCACCGGCAAGTTCCTCGATGGCAAGGGCGAGGGTCGGGGCCAGCACCAACCCATGACGGATCGGCAGCGCACGGTAACGGCGCTGGTTGTGGAGATTGCAAGGGAACTCGGCTGTACACCAGGTCAGGCAGCCCTGGCCTTCATCCGCCAGCAAGACCGGTTCGGCACCATAACTCCTATCATCGGCGCCCGTACCTTGCCCCAGCTCCAGGACAACCTGGGCTGCCTGGCGGTGACCCTGAGTCCGGACCAGTGGCAACGACTGGAGCAGGCCACTGCACCGGACCTGGGCTTTCCTCATGCCATATTGCAGGCCCCGATGATCCGGGACATGGTACTAGGCGGTCAGTCAGATCGTTTCGACAACCACCGGGCGCCCTGAGCAAGGCCTCGCCAAGAAAAGACGGGCACCCGGAGGCGCCCGTCAGACCTGTTGGCCGGGAGCGGAAACCCGCTCCCGGGGTTTGGGTTTACCACTTATAGCCAAAGGACAGGCCGTAGGTGCGGGGTTCGGTCCAAGTGGCAACACGGTAGTAGCCCAAGTCGATGTTATTGACCACCTTCCGGACGTCGGCCAGGTTCCGTACCCACAGGGAGACATCTGCCCGACCCGGCCCGCCCACCGGCACACCAGCCAGTATCAGGCGTCCGTTGATCAAGGTCCGGGACGGAATCGTCGTCGTTCCCACCCAGTAAGAGCCCCCGGCGTTCGGTGCGTCCAGATTGATATTTGAGGGAACGTTGTACATTTGTGCAACGTAGTTGATATCCATCGTGCCACGCAGGATGCCCCATGCGGTCTTGGCCAGGCGCCCATCCACATTGAAATTCAGGGTGTGTTTGGGCGCATAGGCAACCTTGGTGTTGCTGGCACGGTCCACTTGGACAGCGGGATTGCAAGGGCCGTATCCGCCCGCAGCGGTGAAGCACACCTGGTCATCCAGGTATTTGTCGTACTTGGCGTCCACATAGCCCCAACTGGCACCGACGCGCCAGCCATCAACCACCACCAACTGGCCTTCCAGTTCGAGACCCTGGTAGGTACCCTTGCCGGCATTCACGACAATGGAACTGGTGGTGCCGGGAACCAAACGGTTGGTTTGCATGTTATCCACCTTGTTCTGGTAGATGGCGCCATTCACCTGGGCTTTGCCATCCCAGAAATTGGCCTTGAAACCCAGTTCCATCGTGGTGGACTTTTCCGGCAGGAAGGCTGTCGTCCTGGCGGACGTTACCTGGGCCACAGAACTGCCTCCGGCTTCGGCGGGGAAGCCGCCGGAACGAAAACCCTTGGCGATGCGGCCGTAGACATTCAGCCCCTCATCCACCTTGTAGCTCAGACTCAGGGCCGGCGTGGTGGCGGCGAAGGAATGCTTGGCTGCCGCATGGAAAACCGCTGGGGAAGCGACAGTAGTGGCACCGGTGGGTTGCTTGGACAGATCCAGGGCCATCGTCGGCGATAGCACCTGGAGAATGTCCCCTGCATTGGTGGTTACCGGTATCGGGCCCGGGGCGAAAATGAACGCCGGCAAACCTGCTGCCGTCATCGATCCGCTGAAGGAAGTCCCTGTGCCATAAACGCTCGAATCCACCCCCTTCTCGTCGATGGAGCGGCGGATGCCGACGCTGCCGGACCACTTGTCGTTGAAAGCATAGTCCAACTGGGCAAAGAGAGCCTTCGCATCCACGCTGCCGTAAAAGTCCGGCGCCTGGAAAATGGTGCCGCTGGCCACGTTGATCATCATCGGGTTGTAGGTATGGCTGTCTTCCTTGTAGTCGTAGTAGCCCAGGACATAACTCAGACGATCCACGCTGCCCACCCACTGCAGCTCATGGGATTGGGTCTCAAGGTGGGTGTCCCGCTTGTAGGAATAAATATTGGCGGGAAGGCCATCCATGTCCAGTTGGTCGCCCCAGTGCATCTTGCGATCGGCAAAGATGTACTTGAATGTGTTGTTGTCATTCACCCGATAGGACAGAGTCATGGCATGGTTGTGGGTCTTCATCTTTTCCCATTCCGCGAAACCCGGGGTGGTGTTTCTGGAACTCGGGAACTCATCGGAGGCGCCGGCGATGATGGCGGCGCGCCCGCCATAAGTGATATTGGAACTCGAATTGGTGGCCACGGGGCCCCGCCAGCCAAAGGTCGAGTAAGAGGAAACCGGTAGGGGGACATTGTCCACGTTGGTATGATCGAAGACGTAATAGGCCTGAAGCTTCGGCGTGACATCCAGGTTGGCCGCCAGGCGATAGGTCTGCTTGTCCACCTTGCCGGCGTCGGGACCATTCTGATTGCCGACATAACCGTCTCGGGTTTCGTTGCGGGCCGCAAGATTCAAGCGCAGGGCACCCATCTTGGGAAGATCGACCGCAATCCGCTGGATACTCTGACCATAGTTGCCAACATCAATGCCGACGGTACCGCCAAACACACCGCTGGGCTTGCGGGTCACGAAATTGATCGCACCGGCCAGGGTATTGCGACCGAACAGGGTGCCCTGGGGACCGCGCAGCACTTCCACCCGTTCCAGGTCCACGATGTCAAACAGGCCGCCCTGGTTCTTGCCGGCGTAGACGCCATCCACATAGGTGCCGACCGCCGTATCCAGGAAAATCGAGGGAGCGCCGCTGGCGCTGCCTCGAATGGAAATGATGGACATGGTGCTGTTGCCCGAATTGCCGTAGGTCACCATCAGGGTGGGCGCCAGGGAGCTGAGATCCTTGCTGCCCTCGATGCCCCGGGTTTCCAACTGGGCGCCACTGATGGCTGAGACGGCGATAGGCACGTCCTGCAGGCGCTCGGCCCGTTTCTGGGCAGTAATGATGACCTCTTCCAGCTTGGCCCCATCGGCGCTGGCTGTGCCTGCATAGACAGCCGCCAGCAACAGCGGCAAAGCCCGTATGACATATGTTCTGTTCTTTTGATAACGCATTACAACCCTCCTTACAATTTATAAAACCCGGTATGCGCAAATCCGCGTGATTGCGGTCAGCCGGGATGGTGGTGATGACATCGACACTGATCGCCAGACCCCACTCCATGAGAGTGGGAAATACACACTTTGCGATGTGGCACAAGGGGCCGAAAGCTATTCTCGAAAAGGCGCAAGAAAATGAGCAATCACCTCCGGTGGCAGCCCCTTGAAGGTGCGGTGTTTGCTGGTGGACAGGCTGTGCCGCTTGCGCAGGATGCCCAACATGCCCGCCATATAACTACCCGCCAGTACCGACTCCACCACAGGGACATCGGTGCCGGTCACCTTGCTGTAGCCGTTCAAGGTCAGGGCGGCGAGAGCACCGCAGGAGGTCACGATCACTTCGGCCCCATCCTCGATGGCGCCGAAGGCCGCTTCCTCAAAACGAGGAATCACATGTTCCCGCACCAGTTCCGGCTGCTCGAACCAGAGAATGGTGTTCTCCGCCAGGTCGGCTGTTCTCACCGGATCCCGCCGAATAGCTCGATCCACCAGACCATAGGTTTCGAGATTCCGCTCCACCAGGGATGCGCAACCCTCCTCGATTCCGACCATCGCGAAACGTTTGCCCAGGATGCAGGCCAATAACATCCCGCTCTCGGTAATTCCCACCACCGGGATATCCAGGGCCTCTCTTGCGCTGTACAGCGTCGGATCGTTACCACAGGCGATCAAGACCACGTCCGCACCCTGCTCCTGGGCCTGGAACAAGGATTCCATCATTCCGACGTTGTTGTAGGCTTCCATGAAGCCCCGGCTCATGTGATAGGCAGAGCGATCGTTGTAGCCGGCCACCACAGTGGCTTTGGCACCTGCAGCATCCCGCACAACCTGGAGGACACCGTTGTGCACGGCAGCCTTGGCAGGCCCGAACATCTTGTCGTTTTTCCCCTCGGGGGAAATAAACTGTACATGGACTTTGATATTCAAATCACTGTTCCTCTTGTTTCCGCTCCCCCGGCCAGGGACGACCGGGCGTCCCTTCCCCGATGAATTTCCTGCATGGCCCGATTATTCTCGACCACCTGAACTGCGGCACAATGTAAGGGCCAAACCCCAAGCCCCCCTAGTGAAAATGCTTCATGAGGCCCATGAAAAACATCGATATCCGTCGCGTGGACCTGAACCTGCTGGTTGCCTTCGAAGCGATCTACGAAGAAGGATCAGTTACCCGTGCCAGTGAACGGCTGCACCTGACCCAGTCCGCCATCAGCCATGCCTTGTCGAGGCTGCGAGAGCTGTGTGACGATCCGCTCTTTGAACGCAATGGAAACATCATTACCCCAACCGCAATGGCGAGACGCCTGATCGGACCGGTCCAGTCCGCCCTGCGTCTGCTGGAACAATCCATCAATCAGGCCCATCCCGCCAAACCGGAAAAAGTCCGCCCCCGACTGAATATCGGCATGCTGCTGGCAACCTATGGACCTGGCTTTCTGCCGCAACTGACTGCGAGCATGGGCAATACCCCACCCTACGAGATCGCTGTGTCCCACTACAGCCTGGGCAAGCTTGAATCCCATCTGGCAGCGGGAAAGTTCGATGTAGCCATCCAGTTCGAGTTCCCCCATTCCAGCCGTATCCGCAGCACCCTGCTGAACTGTGAAAAACTGGGCATCATGGTCCGGCAAGGGCATCCTCTGAGCAAAGGAACCATGGACCTTGATGCTTACCTGGGCCAATACCACGTCGTCGTGGCACCCTTCGAACAGGATGCCAACCTGGTGGACCTGGAGTTCCAACGCCTGGGGTTGAAGCGCGAAATCGTCTTGCGCTGCCAGGATTACTGGACCGCCTGTAAAACCGTGGCGGCCACGGATTTTCTTCTGACCGCAACCCGTTCGACCCTCGCCCTGATGCAGGAAAGTTTCCCGGGCAACCGTCTAGTGGCCCTGCCCACCGACCTCAATACACCGAGGGAGATGAATATCCGCCTCTACTGGCACGAATCCAAGGAAGAAGATCCGGCAAATCTGTGGCTGCGAAACACCCTGTGTTCGATTTTTACCGGATATCGGAACTCATCCCCGGATTAGGGTAACCGTAGTCCCGACTCCCGGCAGGCCATTCTCGACCTGACCCTGACAAACCCATCGACATCGGCGACCCGCTCCAGGATTGAGAATGGATGAACATATTCGTCCTCTGATTGAGCGTTTTGAGCCTCTGCTGGATCTCTTGGGCTATCCATAATTGCCTCCAATGGTGGCTCCCAGAGAGTTGCCTACCGTCGGCATGGAACATGCCGGAGGATTCGAGGAGACGTGAATTATGCGATGGGGCATGACCATAGATCTACAGCGCTGCACCGGCTGTTATGGCTGCGTGATGGCCTGCAAGCAGGAGCACAGCACACCCTCGGGAGTTCACTTCCGGCGCATGATGTTCGAGGAGGTGGGTGAGTATCCGAAGGCGAAGCGCATCCACGCCCCGGTCCAGTGCAACCACTGCGCCGAGCCGCCCTGCGTGCCGGTATGCCCCACCAAGGCCACCTACAAGCGGGACGACGGCCTGGTACTGGTGGATGCGGATGTCTGCATCGGCTGCGGCTATTGCATGACCTCCTGCCCCTACGAGCAGCGCCATTTCGTCGGCGACAAGCTGGAACACTTCGAGGACGGTCTCACCCCCCACGAGCTGAAGGGCGGAGAGGCGGGCCATGATTGGGACTCCAAGCGGGACACGGTAGTCAAATGCACCTTCTGCCAGCATCGTCTGGACAAGGCCAAGGACACTGGCCTGACCCCGGGTGTGGACCGGGAGGTCACCCCGGCCTGCGTCAATACCTGCCCCTCCAATGCCATGGAGTTCGGTGACCTGGACGATCCCAACAGCAAGATCAGCCGGCTGATCGAGGCGCGCAAGGGCTTCCCCCTGCTGCCCGGAGCAGGGACCAAGCCGTCCATCTTTTATCTCCCGGGGGATACCCCCCTCGCGAACGATTGAGCTTGTTCTGCTCCTCTGACCTTGATACCGCATCGGAGCCTCAAAATGCACCCTACGACATCGCAACCAGAGCTTCTGCAAGGCACGGCGACCCAATGGTCCAGCACCGCCCATCTGCAAACCAAATGGGACTGGCGCGCCGTCGGCAACTTCATCGGTGGCGGCACCGGCGCCGGCCTCCTGCTGTCGGCCACCTGGCTGGCCCCCTCGATCCAGGCCTACCGGGTCCAGGCGGCCCTGGGACTAGTGATCGTCGCCCTGGGGCTGTTGTGCATCATGGCCAAGATGGGCCGGCCCACTCGGGCCTTCAACATCTTCCGCCACGTGCAGACCTCCTGGATGACCCGGGAGGGCTTTGCCATGCCCACCCTCTTCGGTTGCGGCGCCCTGTCCCTGTTCCAGTCCGAGGTGGGGGCCATGGCTGTGGCGGCCACCCTGTCCGCCCTGTTCTTCCTCTATTGCCAGGCCCGCATCCTGGGCGAGTCCAAGGGTATTCCCGCCTGGTCCGATCCCCGGATCGTGCCCTTGATCCTCAGCACCGGGCTGGCGGAAGGCATCGGTCTGGCAAGTTTGTGCTCCGCTTTCGTGCCGGGCAGTGTCTCGTCCCCGCTGGCCGGCCTGCTGCTGGCGACCCTAGCCTTACGCTACTTGGCCTGGCATCGCTACCAGAAGGGGTTGAGCGTTGACGAAATCCCCCGTGAGACCTTCGCGGTGCTGGGCCATTTCAGCGGCAACTTCGAGGTTTCCGGCCATGGACTGCCGGCGGCCCTGCTGGTCACCGGCCTGCTGCTGGGAGGCACCGCCACTACCGGCCTGGCGGCCACCGCGGGCCTGATCGCCGCCGTGACCGGCTGGTCCCTGAAACTCACCTTGGTCACTCGCGCCGCCTATTTTTACCGCAAGAGCTTCTCCCTCTCGGCCCTGATGGCCCAGGGTCGCGCCAGGACCTGACCTCTCCATGGACGAACCACGGATCACCGCCAATGTCATGCTGCACGGCTTCCCGGACCTGTGTCTGGGCGGCAGCAGCCGGCCGACCCTCGACCTGGAGTTGGCACCTGGCGTTCTCACCGGCAGGGGAATTTTCAAGGCTCTGCTGGATCGTTTCGGCCCTCCCCTGGTGCCGGCCTTGGGTCCAGCCCGGGACGCGGGCTGCCGCTTGAAGAATGTGCACCTTTTCGTCAATGACAAGGCCATCAACGATGCGGATGAGGCTCTCGAGTCCCATGTGGACGCCTCAGGCCGGATCAGAGTGCTGCTGATCCTGGTGAAGGCCATCGCCAGCGGCTAATCCAAACCAATCGAGGTTTTACCCATGTCCCACGCCGCCGCCACCTCTTCCACACCTGCCGATCAGTGGGTGCCCTCCCACTGCAGCATGTGCTACCACGGCTGCCCAATCCTGGCCCACGTCAAGGACGGCGTGCTGGTCAAGATCGAAGGCAACCCCACCGCCCCCGCCACCCGGGGCCGCCTGTGCCCCAAAGGAAACGCCGGGGCCATGCGGCTCTATGACCCCAAGCGGCTGAAGGTGCCGATGCGTCGCACCAACCCGGAAAAGGGCCTGGACATCGATCCCGGCTGGGAGGAAATATCCTGGGACAAGGCCCTGAACATCCTGGAAGCGAAATTGCGGGCGGTCCGCGATAAGGATCCCAATCTTCTGGCGATGGGAGGCTTCAACACCCATTCCTGGCATTGGGGAAATGCCTTCGGTCTGTCCTTCGGCACCAGCAATACCTGCAAGAACCTGTTCAGCGCCATGGGTCACATGTGCGGCAACGGCGCCCACACGGCGGGGGAGATGATCCACAACTCCATGAACACCCACCCCGACCTGGAGTATGCCGAATTCACCATGATCGTCGGCGCCGCCCTGGGGGAGTGCTATCAGAGCGCCGTGGCCTACGGGCGCATCCTGGGTGACGCCAAGGGTCGGGAGAAGTTCAAGCTGGTGGTGGTAGATCCCCAACAGAGCCGGGCCGCCGCCATGGCCGAAGAATGGGTGCCGATCCGTCCGGCCACGGACGGCGCCATGCTGCTGGCCATGATGCACGTCCTGCTCCACGAGGCGAACATCTACGACGCCCATTACCTGCGGGTGCACACCAATGCCGGGTATTTGATCGGCGCCGACGGCTATCCCCTGCGCCATGCCCAGAGCGGCAAACCCCTGGTGTGGGACCTGGCGACCAATCAGGCCCGGGAGTATGACGATCCGGCCATCGATCCCGACCAGTTGGCCCTGCTGGGCCGATTCCAGACCACCGTGGGGGAAGGCCAGCCGGGCTTCCAGTTGCTGCACGATCACCTGCGCCAATACACCCCGGAATGGGCTGAACCCATTACCAGCGTGTCGGCCGAGACCATCCGCCGCCTGGCCAACGAGCTGGGCCAGGCCGCGCACATCGGCGAGACCATCGAGATCGACGGCAAAACCTACCCCTATCGCCCGGCTTCCGTGTCCGGCTATCGGGGCCTGAGCACCCACACCAACGCCCTGCACACCTCCTGGGCAATGGAACTGATCAATGTCCTGATCGGCTCGACCCGGGCCGTGGGCGGCGCCCGGGCCTGGATCGGCACCATGATGCCCACCTCCCCTGCCACCACCCTGCCGGGACCGGACGGACTGATCTTCACGCCGTTCCAGCCCCATGCCTTCAGCTTCCCACCCAAGATGTCGAGCATCCCGGAATACTTCCCGGTGGCCTTCGATGCGGGCCTCCTGTGCTACGAGACCCAGGCCCATCCCGAGCAGTACGGCAACACGCCCATCGAGATGCTGATCAACGAAGGCGGCAATCCGGTGCTCACCGGCATGAACACCCAGTCCACCATCGAGGGCCTGAAGGCCATTCCCTACATGGTGGATATCACTCTCTATGTGGACGAGACGGCGCTCTTCGCCGACCTGGTGCTGCCGGATGTCACCTACCTGGAACGCTGGGCCTGGGAAGGCATGTGGTCCGTGGAGGATGAGGGCATCCAGATCCAGCAGCCGGTGGTGCAGCCCCTCTATGGCATTCCCCATAGCGCCGACATCTACATCGAGCTGGCCAACCGGCTGGGCACCATGACCGGTCCCCTGGGCTTCAGCTCCTTCCTCAACATGATGCAGATGACCGGCGGCGCCACCGAGGCGGTGAGCCAGGCGACCGTCAACGACATCACCCACAGCTATCGCAGCGCGAAGGAATACGTGGAGACCTATGTGCGGGCAGTGGCCCCCCAGGATGAGGCCCTAGTCTGGAAACAGGGCCACAACCTGAAGTCCAAGCCGGCATTCAAGCGTTATGTGCCGGACTGCTTCGGCGGCCATCGCATTCCCCTGTACTCCAACTGGCTCAAGCAGGTGGGCGACGATCTGCGGCGCAACATGGAAGCCCATGATGTCTTCGCCAAGGTACCGGGCCTCGATCCGGAGCGGGTGTTCTTTGAATACGCGCCCCTGCCCTTCTGGCATCCCAGCGTGATCGAGAACGAGCTCCCCGAATTCGATCTGTACGCCATCAACTGGCGCACCGCCATCGGCGGCGTGGGCGCGGGCACCGTTCCAGCCACCAATGCCTGGTTGCTGGAGGCAGCGGAGCGGGACCCCTATTTCGCCCGCATCCTGATCAATTCCTCCACGGCGCGGAAAAAGAACCTGGATGACGGCCAGCGAGTCTGCGTCGAATCGCCCCACGGGCGTATCGAAGGCCTCCTGAAATACACCGAGACCATTCACCCCGAGGTACTGGGAACCATCGGTTGCTGGGGCCACATCACCGACGCCGCGGTGGCCAAGGGGCGCGGGCCGGGCAACTTCAACAGCCTGCTGGGCCGGGGCCTGAAATACATGGGGCCCTCCACCCTCCAGGCGGAATGCGCCGCCCGGGTGAAGATTTATCCAGCCTAGACGGCCCCCTGCCATCACCGTGGGCACCTGAATCCTGGGGGCTGTCGGGGGAGACTTCGCCCATCGCGCTTTCTGCGGGAAAGCGCGATGGGCGATTGTTTTTCAGAATCGCCCCCTTTGGTAAATGTGGTTGGCATATCTAATTCCAGTGAGCCGATATGTCCCTCTAATGATTTTTTTGGGCCTCTGCCTGTACAAGTGCCCTACCCATAATTCCCGCCGGGTTACTCCCGAATTTATTACGAAATCCAATCGAATAAGGGGAAGAGACAGTGTTCAAGAAGAATCGAATCCACATGGCCGTATCCGGCCTTCTAATGACGGGTATGGCCGTGGCACCGACAATTCATGCCGCCGAAGGTCAGCTTGAGGAAGTCATCGTCACCGCCCAGAAACGGGCGGAGAACCTCCAGGAAGTACCGATCTCGGTACAGGCCTTCAATGCCAAGGCCCTGGAGCAGAAAAGCATCGTCACCTTGTCGGACGTTGGCGCCTATGTGCCGGGCCTGAGTATCCAGCCCTATCCCGGCAGCAGCGAAGTGCTGTATCCCTCCATCCGGGGCGTGGTGCCCAACATGGTATCGGTGGCGGCCTCCATGCCCATGGCGGTGCACATCAACGGCATCTACCTTTCCCAGACAGCGGGCATGAATCTGGCGGCTGCCGACCTGGAACGCATGGAAATCCTGAAGGGACCCCAGGGCGTGATGTCCGGCCGCAACGCGACCGGCGGCGCTCTCAATCTCTATACGGTCAAGCCGGAACTGGGGCAGTTCAGTTTCAAGCAGCAGATCACTGTGGCGGAGCGGGGTCAGTTTCTCTCCAAGACCATGGTGAATGTGCCCCTGACCGGCACCCTGGCGGCGAAGGTCTCCTATCTGCACAGCGACCGGGATAACGAGGGCATCAGGAACTCCGCCCCCGGTGGCATAAAGTTCGGCGAGAAGACCGCCGATGCCTGGCGTCTGGACCTGCGCTGGAAGCCGGCCAACAATGTCACCGTCGACTACGGTTTCGACACCAATACCACGGAATCCTATGAAACGCCGGCCCAGTGCCTTGAACCGCCCAACATCATGATGTATGGCGGCTTCATGTCCTTCTTTGCGGCCGACCCCCGGGTGGCCGCCGCCATCGCCGGCTGTACCCACGAAAAGCTGACTTCCCTTTACTACCCTTACGCGATGCCCAAGAACCGCAACAAGGCGGAAGGGCATACCCTGAACGTGGAATGGGAAATCAATCCTTCTCTGACTTTCCGATCCATCACCGGCTACCGCAAGGTGGATACGTCCAACGGCTACATCTATACGGCCTATCGCGGGGTAGCCGACATCCGCTCCGATTCCGGCGCCTTCACCATCCTGCCCCTGGGCTCCACGCCGTTCAATGGCCAGAGTTCACCCATCACTCTGTTCAATGAATCCTGGTCCCAGGAATTCCAGTTGATCGGTGATGCAGGCCCCAACTTCAAGTACACGACGGGCATCTACTATGCCGAGGACAAGGGTCATCAGAATAGCGGTCCCAATCTGGTGATGTATATGCCTAGCCTCGGTTCCAGCGCTGGTGGCCCTTTGGGCTCTGATCTCGCCATGATGGAAAAGCGCGGGATCTCCTCCGCAAAGAACTCCTCTGTGGCGCTCTTCGGCCAGATTTCCTGGCGTCCCGATGTGCTGTCCCGCAAGCTGGAGATCGTTCCCGGCATCCGCTATACCCGGGATACCCGGGAAGCGACGGGCTTCAATCAGTCTTTCTCGGGCTTCGTCGTGACTCCGACCGCCACGCCGGGCGTCGTCAATGGTGTGTTCTCCTGGCCGGCCGGCTATGCCGGCGCCTATGGCAAGAACACCTTCTCCAAAACCACGCCACAACTGTCCCTGAACTACCACTGGACCGACGACGTAATGTTTTATGGCAAGGTGGCCAAGGGCTACACCAGTGGCGGCTTCGACCTGGCGAGCGGCTCTGCGGCAAGTTTCACCAAAGGCTACGATCCGGAAACCATCACCTCCACCGAGTTCGGCATGAAGGGGGAGTTCCTGAACCGCCGCCTGCGGACCAACCTGGCGCTGTTCCAGAGCAAGTACGAAAACGAGCAGAAGTCGGTGGCCACGCCCAACCCGGCTACCGGTGGCACGGACTGGATCATCCAGAACGTGGGCCGCTCCGTTTATAACGGGGTGGAGCTGGACCTGACGGCGGCCTTGACCGATGCCCTGCGCCTCAGCCTGAACTCGGCCTGGATGGACCACAAGTACACCCGCTTCACGGATCTGGTAACCGGGCTGGACGTGGCGGCCACACGCAAGCTGGTAGTGCCGAAAAAGGCCTACTCTGCCAGTGTTGATTACCGCTTCCCGGCGCTTGGCCTGCCCGGCAAGCTGGATGGCAATCTCAGCTATTCCTACCGGGGTGCCCAGTCCACGCCGATTGACCTGACAGGGGCATGGCCTGCCAGTTCCTTCATCGTTCCGCCGTATAGCGTCTGGAACGGCCGCTTGGCTCTATCCCGGATCAAGGTGCCGCCCGCCGGCAATGGCGACCTGAGCGTGGCCTTGTGGGGCAAGAACCTGACCGACAAGAAGTACACAATCTACGATGTGGTGAACTATTCCACCGACCACGGCAGCCCCTGGGGTGAACCGCGTACCTACGGCATCGATGTGATCTACAACTACTGATCGCCGCTCGATGGTCCGGTGGAGAGTTGTCCGCAAGGCGCTCTTCACCGGAATGCAGTCGCATCCTCCCTTGATCGGATGACGCTATTCAGCCGAGACCTTCCGCCCGCGAGGGCTTTTTTTTTTAGTTTGCCCCCTGAGTCCGAGATTGGAACGAGTGGGCTGGCACACCACCTTTCAGATAGCAATCAATGATTTTCAAGCTTGGCATCAACGGTTTTGGCCGCATCGGCCGCATGGTTTTCCGGGCGGCGGTTCAGAACTTCGCTGACATCGAAATCGTCGGCATCAACGACCTGCTGGAGCCCGGCCACCTGGCCTACCTGCTCAAGTACGACTCCGTCCATGGCCGCTTCAAGGGCAGTGTCGCCGTCGAGGGCAACACCCTGATCGTCAATGGCAGGAAGATCCGCCTCACCGCCCTCAAGGACCCCGCCGAGCTGAAGTGGAACGAGATCGGTGCCGATCTCGTGATCGAATCCACTGGTCGTTTTCTGACCCGGGGCGCAGCCGCTCGACACCTCACCGCTGGCGCCAAAAAGGCGATCATGTCCGCCCCTGCCGATGATGACACCCCCATGTTCGTCTTCGGCGTGAACGACCAGACCTATGCCGGCCAGGACATCATCTCCAATGCCTCCTGCACCACCAATTGCCTGGCCCCCGTGGCCAAGGTGCTGAACGACAACTGGGGCATCAAGCGTGGCCTGATGACCACCATCCATCCAGCCACCATCGCACAAAAGGTGGTTGACGGGCCGTCGCCCCAGATCTGGCGCAGTGGACGAGCCATGCTCGAAAATATCATTCCCTGCTCGACCAGTTCGGCCAGTGCCCTTGGCGCCGTGCTGCCTGCGTTGAAGGGTAAGCTCACCGGCCTGTCCTTTCGTGTGCCCACTGCCGATGTGTCGGTAATGGACCTGACGGTGGAGCTGCACCAGTCTGCCGGTTATGAGGAAATCTGCCGGGCCATGAAGACCGCCGCAGAGGGGGACATGAAAGGTGTGCTGGGCTATACGGAGGACAAGGTGGTGGCCACCGACTTTCGCGGCGATTCCTGCACCTCCGTCTTCGACGCCGAAGCCGGCATTGCTCTGGACAATACCTTCGTCAAGGTGGTCTGCTGGTATGACAACGAATGGGGCTACGCCAACAAGTTGCTGGAAATGGCGCGGGTGGTTTCGTCCATAGGGTCGTTCTGAGAGGCCCTAACAGCATGCGGCACAGATCTCGGCCATCCGGGCCATCGGGGAGTTGTCCTTCAGTTTGCTACCGATGAAACGCTGCCCGTCAGCAGCACTATCCGATTCACGCCCTGGGGCCTGAATCGGCATGACAGCCCACATGTCGACTTCTAGATATTCCTTGGCCTGTTGTAGCAAGAATCCATACCCCCCCTGCAATAGGATTCACCTGGCACCCACAGGCACCCGAGTAGCGCAGCAACCGGGACCAGGCGACAACAACGCAGGAGGAAGCCATGACGCATTCAAGCAAGAGGCCGCGCAGGATCCGGGTTATCACACCGGTCCCCGTCCCCCACCAGGCGCACCCGCTGTTTTGCGGGCAAATTCCTGAAGATTCTCGACGCCCGGGCACCATCCTGGAGTTTGCTTTTGCCCGTGAAGGCGGCCATTTCCTGGACAGCCATTACGACAGTGCCCTGGCCACGGTGTTTGTCCTGGAACAGGCGCAGCAAGCAGAAGACGATGGCGTTGATGCTGTTTGCATCAGCACCATGACCGATACCGGTCTTGAGGCAGTGCGCTCCCGGCTGAGCATCCCCGTTGTGGGAGCCGGACTGAGCTCCTTTCTCCTGGCCTGCAACCTGGGGGATCGGTTTTCGATCATCACCCTGTGGCAACGCTGGGTGCCCTTCTATTACAAGAACTTGAAACAGTATCAGCTCGACGCACGGCTGGCCTCGGTACGCCACATCAATACCCATCCCAACCTGGAGGCGCTGCTCACCGGAAAGGAAGAAGTCGTTTTCGCGACCCTGGAAAAAGCCGCCCGTCAGGCCATCGATGAGGATGGTGCCGACGTGATCGTCTTGGGTTCCACGACCATGTATCAATCCCATCAATACCTGTCCCAAAAGCTGAATGTCCCGGTCGTGAATCCCGCCCTGGTCGGAGTTCAAGCCTGCGAAAGCCTGCTGGATCTATCGCTATCCCACAGCAAGGCCTGCTACGTCGAACCCGAGTTTCGAAATGATCGGCTGTTGAGCGCAGTGCCCTCCAGGTTCTGATCAGTTATCGCAATATCCGCCGCTGGCGGCGCCGCTGTCTGCGTCACTCATTACAAGGAAAACACGATGGTGAAAATCAAAGTCAACGGAGAGGAACGCACTCTCGACGTGGATCCCGCAATGCCTTTGCTCTGGGTCCTGCGCGACGAGCTGGTCATGACCGGCACCAAGTTCGGCTGTGGCGTGGGCGCCTGCGGCGCGTGCACCGTCCATCTCGATGGGGTTCCGGTGCGCAGTTGCGGCCTGCCGGTTTCGTCGGCCGTCGGCAAGAATGTCACGACCATCGAAGGGCTGGTCGGCAAGATCGCGAAAAGCCTCCAGGCGGCCTGGGTTAGCGAGAATGTCGCGCAATGCGGCTACTGCCAGTCCGGACAGATCATGACAGCGGCCGCGCTGATTGCAACGAATCCGACTCCCTCGGACAAGGACATCGAGGCGGCGATGAGTGGGCATATCTGCCGTTGCGGCACCTACCAGCGCATCAAGAACGCCATTCACGTCACCGCCAGGCAACTCCACGCAACCCCCGCTCCTGGAGATAAATCCTAAATGGCTATCAGTCGACGCAACTTCATCCTGTCCGGCCTCGCCGCCGCTGGCGGCCTGGTGGTGGGTATTTCCTTCGCGGACGAAAAGGCACCCGTTGTGCCTTATCCCCATGCCTCGAACACCGACTTGCAGCCCAATGCCTGGCTGCAGGTGACCCCCGACAACCGCATCATTTTCCAGTTCCACAAGGCGGAGATGGGCCAGGGGATCATGACCGGTTTTGTCACCCTGGTGGCGGAGGAGCTCAATGTCGAGCCCGAGACCATCGTCCGGGAATTTTCCGGCATCCATCCGGCTTACCTGAATCCCCTTTTCAAGCTCCAGATCACCAACGCCAGCAGTTCCATGATCACCTGCTACCAGCCCATTCGTGAGGCCGCTGCTGCCGTGAGAATGCTGCTGATCAGTGCCGCGGCGAAGCGCTGGAACGTACCCGCCACCGAACTTGAAGCCCGTGACGGAATGATCCATCACCGCGCCAGCAACCGGAAGGCCAGCTACGGCAGCTTTGTCGACGTCGCCAGAACCCTGCCTTTGCCAGAGAAACTGGAATTCAGGCCCAGGGAAAAATATCGCTTTGTCGGCAAGTACAACCGCCGTATCGAATCCAGGGACAAGACCAACGGCTCGGCCAAGTACGGCATCGACATCACGCCCAAGGGCGCGGTAATGGCGGTGATTGTGCGTTGCCCCCATTTCGGCGGCACCCTGAAGAGTCTTGACGCCGGCGAGGCGCGCCAGATGCGCGGCGTGCTGGACGTGTTTCAGATTGACAGTGGTATCGCCGTCGTGGCCACCAACACCTGGTACGCCCGCCAGGCCGCCGGCAAGCTGAAAATCGAATGGGATGCCGGCGCCATGAAAGGCGTATCGAGCGCGACCATCGCCCGCAATCAGCGTCAGGCCCTGGACAAGGCCGAAGCCGCCGCCGCCCTGCCGGTGGCAGCGGACAGCATCAGCGCCGAGTACTCGGCGGGCTTCATGGCCCACGCCCCCATGGAGCCGATGAACGCCACCGTCGCCATTGCCGGCGACAAGGTCGATGTCTGGGTATCCACCCAGGCCCCCGACATTGTCCGAGGCGCCGTCGCGCTGTCCCTGGGATGCGCCCCCGAGAAAGTCACGGTGCACGGCTGCTACCTGGGCGGCGGCTTCGGCCGCCGGGTGATCGCCGATGTTTCGGCGGACGCCGCCCAGGTGGCCAAGCATGTCGGCAAGCCGGTCAAGGTGATCTGGAGCCGGGAAGACGACATCCAGCACGATCACTATCGCCCGGCGGTGGTGAGTCGCATGTATGGCGAACTGGACGGCAGCAGGGTCAAGTCCTGGCGCTTCCGGATTGCCGGTGACAGTCTGATCTACAACCTGTTCCATGTGCTCCGGCCGGCGATCTTCCCCCCATCGATGCCGGCCTCCGAGGTGGAAAAGATCGCCCGGAAGAAAATCGAGACTGATGACAAGAACATCGAGACGGTCAGCGAGCCCGTGTACAAGCTCGGCGAGATCAAGGTGGATCAGGTCATCGTGGAAAGCGGCGTGCCGGTATTTTTCTGGCGTTCCGTGGGCCACTCCTTCAATTGCTTCTTCCTGGAAAGCTTCATGGACGAGATGGCCCACAAGGCCAGGATGGATGGTCTGGAGTTCCGACTGAAGCATCTCGAAGCCGGGTCCACCGAAAGCAGACTGCTGAAGCTGGTGGCCGAGAAGGCCCGCTGGGCCCACCCCACCCAGGGCCGCTCCATAGGACTCGCAGTGGACAAGATCAAGGGGGCCATCGTTGCCATGGCCGCCGAAGTGTCAGTGAAGGGAAGCAAGATCCAGGTGCACAAGATTGTCTGTGCCGCCGACGTCGGCCTGCTGATCAACCCTGACATCGCCAGGACCGTGATCGAGAGCTGCATCGTCTGGGGCCTGAGTTCATGTCTTCAGGGCGAAATCACCATCGCCGACGGCCATGTCCAGCAAAGCAATTTCACCGACTACCCCCTGGCCAGAATGGCCGACACACCCAAGATGGAAATCCATCTGGTGGAGTCGGACCGCAGTCCGGTAGGCGTGGGCGAATGCGCGGTAGCACCGGTCGCTGCTGCCGTGGGTAATGCCGTATTCAAGGCCACAGGAAAACGGCTGCGTTCGCTGCCGCTGAAGATCTGACAACGATTACCAGGAGGAAGCATGAAAACCACCCAGTTCAAGAAGCTCTGCATTTCCGCGCTGCTCGTCACCTCGGCCTTTTGCCAGGCCGGCGAACCGGCAGCGGCAGCTGATGCGGCCCCAAAAACCGCCGACCTGCTGACCTATGACCGTATCTACACCGACAAGAACGGCGACTCCCATTTCGACAAGGTCACGGTGAACTTCAAGGTGTTCCAGTACGCCAACGACGTTCCCCCGGTCTGGGTGGAGTCGGCCGGGTTGCGCCCGGCCAAGGCGGTGCAGTTCATGGCAGCGCCCACAGGCTGGGATGGTCGCGCCCATCATCCTCCCCCCCGCCGCCAGTTCTTCATCGTGCTGACCGGCGCCGTGGCCTTCACGGCCACGGACGGCGAGACCCGCATTCTCCACCCCGGTCAGGTGCTGCTGATGGAGGATCACAAGGGCAAGGGACACGGCTCCTATAACGTCGATCAGGGCAACTCCATTGTGGTTGCCGTACCCCTGGCTGACTGAAAAGGACCCGTTCGATGATCGACTTCACATTCACCGAGGAGCAGCGCCAGCTCCAGGATCTGGCCCGGCGCTTTGCCGAGAAGGAAGTACGTCCCATCGCGGCCGAGTACGACGGGCGCCCCGACCCACGGGATTCCTTTGCCGCCGAGGCATCGCGCAAGGCCTGCGAACTGGGCTTCCACGCCATGCTCGTCCCGGAGGAGCATGGCGGCATGGGCCTGGGCATGATGGACTTCTGCCTGGTCATCGAGGAGCTGGCAGCCGCCGATATCGGCTTCGCCATGAATTTCGGCGTCAGCTGCGCCATCAGCAAAATGATCGCCGACCATGCCAACAAGGAACAGTGCGAACGCTGGCTGCGCCCCTACGTGGACACCAGCGGCAGCACCCATCACCTGCTGGCCTTCGGCGGCACCGAACCCTCCGGTGGCACGGAAATTTTCTGTCCCGAACCCAACCCCGAGTATGGGACGCGCTCGACGGCACGGCGGGAGGGCGATCATTACGTGCTCAATGGCGCCAAGAATTTCATCACCAATGCCAGCCGCTCGGAACTCTACGGCTGCATGATGCGCAGCGACAAGAGCAAGGCCAACTTCGAATCCAACAGCGTGTTCTTCCTTGGGCCGGACACGCCAGGATTCTCCGTGGGCAAATTGGAAAACAAGATGGGCCATCGCCTGATGAGCAACGGCGAGCTGATCTTCGACAACGTCAGGCTCTCCAGGGACGACATGCTGGGGCAGGAGGGCAACGGCGTCCCCATCCTGGCGGGGACCCTGGGCGTCAACAGCCTGGGGGCGGGCGCCCTGGCCCTGGGTCTGGCCCGAACCGCCTACGACATGGCGGTGGATTACGCCAAGCAGCGGGTCATCTGGGGCCGGCCCATCACCCAGTACCAGACCATCGGCAACATGCTGGTGGATATGAAAATGCACCTCGAAACCACCCGTCTCCTGGTGCAAAGGGTGGCCTGGGCGGTGGACAACAAGATCCACGGCGATACTGTCCATCACTCCATGGTCAAGGTCTATGCATCGGAAATGGCCCGCAAGGTCACCCAGGATGCCCTGCAGGTTCTGGGCGGATCGGGTTACATGAAGGACTACCCGGCCGAGAAGTATGTGCGCGACGCCATGGTGATCCCGATCTACGATGGCACCAATCAGGTCCTGCGCCAATTCATGGCCATGGACATGTATCAGGCCTGAACCTTCGAAATCCCGGTGGCGCTCTCCTGACGGGAGCTGCCACCGCCCCCTTCAGCCCTGTGGCCGTGCTGGGCCAGGTAGCGCCTGGGGGGTGCCCCCAACTCCCGGCGGAACATGGCGACGAAGGCGCTGGGACCCTCATAACCCAGCTCGTAGGCCACGGCAGTGACCGAATTTCCCTTGGACAACAGCGTGATGGCGTGGAACAGCCGCAACCGCTTGCGCCATTCGTGATAACTGAGTCCGGTCTCGCTGCTGAAATGCCGCAACAGGGTACGTTCGCTGGCGCCGACCCGACCCGCCCAATGGGCCAGGGGATGCTCGTCGGAAGGATTGCTCAGCAAGGCCTCGGTGATGATCCGCAAACGCCTGTCCCTGGGCAAGGGGAGTTGCAGAGGCTCGGGCGTGATGGTGCCGAGCAGGTCGGGGATGACAGCAAGAACCCTTGACTCGGCGCTGTCCGGCCCATAATTCCGGCCTACCCGAACCGCATAAAGGATCAATTCCCTCAACAAGGGAGGAACCGAGATCACGCAGCATTCCCCCGACAGATGGGCAACCGCGGACGGGTGCAGATAGAGCGTCCGCAGATCGAAGGCGCCACCGGCGGTGACCGAATGCTCCACGGCCGGCGGCACCCAGACCGCCTGCTGGGGAGGCACGACCCAGGTGCAGCGCGAGGTGCTGACCCGGATCACCCCTTCGGCGGCATAGACCAGTTGCGCCCGCAGGTGATGATGGGCAGGGATTCCGAACTGCGTGTTATGGGGCCAGTCATGGGCAAACCCCACTACAGACCGACCACGGTCCTCGTCGTTGGCGAGGCTGTCATGCATGGGGGTGGGATGCGGAATTTCATCCATGGACAGCGACCCAGACATCGCGGCCACTCCGATGGCGCCCGTCGGGACAGGCAGCCGCCGAGCGGGGCTGCCATTCATGAACAGGGGCGATTCATCAGTCCCTCCCCCCGGCACCGACCATGGGTCGCTCCCATTCAGGAGAAGGCTGCGATCCCGGTAATCGCCCGACCGATGATGAGCGCATGAATGTCATGGGTACCTTCGTAGGTATTGACGACCTCGAGATTGACCAGATGCCGGGCCACCCCGAACTCGTCGCTGATGCCGTTGCCCCCCAGCATGTCCCGGGCTGTACGGGCGATATCCAGGGCCTTGCCGCAGGAATTGCGCTTCATGATCGAGGTCAGTTCCACGGCGGCCATATCCTCTTCCTTCATGCGACCAAGACGTAGGCAGCCTTGCAAACCCAGGGTGATCTCCGTCAGCATGTCCGCCAGCTTCTTCTGGATCAACTGATTGGCGGCCAGGGGCCGGCCGAATTGTTTCCGGTCCAGGGTGTATTGCCGGGCACGCTGGTAACAATCCTCCGCCGCCCCAAGGGCGCCCCAGGCGATGCCGTAGCGGGCGCTGTTGAGACAAGTGAATGGCCCCTTCAAACCACGAACATCCGGGAAGGCGTTTTCCTCGGGACAGAACACCTCATCCAGTACCACTTCACCGGTAATGGAGGCTCGCAGGCCCACCTTGCCGTGGATGGCCGGCGCCGACAGACCCTTCCAGCCCTTTTCCAGGATGAAACCACGAATTGCCCCGCCATCGTCCTTGGCCCAGACCACGAACACATCTGCAATGGGGCTGTTGGTAATCCACATCTTGGCACCGCTCAGGGAATACCCGCCCGGAACCTTCCGTGCCCGGGTCACCATGCTGCCCGGATCGGAGCCGTGATTCGGCTCGGTCAGGCCAAAGCAGCCGATCAGTTCGCCGGTTGCCAGGCGGGGCAGGTATTTCTGCTTTTGTGCCTCGGTGCCGAACTCATTGATGGGCACCATCACCAGGGAACTCTGGACGCTCATCATGGAACGATAGCCGGAGTCAACCCGTTCCACCTCCCGGGCCACCAGCCCATAGGCCACGTACCCCAGCCCGGCGCCACCGTAGGCCTCGGGAATGGAGATGCCGAGCAGCCCCAGTTCACCCATTTCCCGGAAAATCGCCGCATCGGTCCGTTCATGGCGGAACGCCTCCACCACCCGAGGCGCCAGTTTCTCCTGGCTGTAGGCAAAAGCGGTATCGCGCACCATGCGCTCTTCCTCGGTCAGTTGGGTGGAAAGCGACAGCGGTTCGCTCCAGTTGAATTCCGGCTTGGCCATTTGAATCTCCCTTGAAGTCTGGTCTGAATGGGGGATGGGGTGCTCCGGACGCAGAGCCCGGAACCCCGATGGACAGAATCGTAGGCCCGCATCCGCCGCCAGGCAAACGAATTTTCGGAACCAAGATATGCGCTTTTAGAATATATTAACCTTACTTGCCGTAACCATGCTGCCTGCCGAAAGACCCTGAGTGGAGCCCAATGCCATGAGGCGCAAGATTCCCACCATCCAGTCCCTGTGCTGCTTCGAGGCGGCTGCCCGCCACGAGAGCTACACCCGTGCCGCCCAGGAACTGGCCCTGACCCAGGGCGCGGTATCCCGCCAGATCGCATCCCTGGAAGAGTTCCTCGGTGTCCCGCTGTTCAGACGCACTCGCCATGGTGTCGCCTTGACTCCCGCCGGCGTCGCCTATGGGCGGCAGATCGCCGGGCGGCTCAACGGCCTTGAGCGGGATACCATCGACGTAATGTCAATGCCGGAAAACGGCGGCGCCATTCAACTGGCCGCCGTGCCGACTTTTGCCACCCGCTGGCTGCTGCCGCGACTGGTGGACTTTGCGGCACAGCACCCGGACACCCCAGTCCACATCGAGACCCAGACCCGCCCCTTCATGTTTGCCGACAGCGGCTTCGATGCCGCTCTCTACGCCGGCACGGCGGAACAATTGTGCAACTGGCCCGGCACCCGTGCAACCTTGCTGATGCAGGAGGAAGTGGTCCCGGTGGCCAGCCCGCAGCTACTGGCCGGTCGCAGCCGCTGGCATCCCCGGGACCTGCTACGACTGCCTCTGCTGCAGCAGAGCACACGCCCCGATGCCTGGCGGCAATGGTTCGACGCCATGGGAGTGAGTGCCAGCCCAGTACGCTACGGACCCCGTTATGAACTTTTCTCCATGCTCACCATGGCCGCAAGCTGCGGCCTGGGCGTGGCCCTGATACCGAAAATGCTGATCGAGCCGGAACTGGCAAGAGGGGAACTCGGCATTGCCTGCAACCGCCCGCTACGGGGCGCCCGTGGCTATTACCTGGTAACGCCGGAATCCGGCGAGGAGCGCCAGGCCTTGGCGAATTTCCGAGCCTGGCTGCTGCTCCAGGCCGGGGGCACGGCCTCCCCGGCATTGGGGAAGTAACTCCGGCACGCCATCGGAGGAAATGGTGCATGAAAATCGGCAGCCTTTCATGCGGAAAACAAATATCTGACGGCACCGCGCCTACCATCTGAGCAACGGTCGTCAAAAAATCCCGGCTTCTTTACGGGAAACCGGGCCAAGAGGAGAACTCATTGGTGCTGCGGCGGCCGCTTGCAACGGCCACCGCGGTACTTCGTATTGCTTCAGCGGCCGGCGGCCTCCAGTTGTCCCAGGGAGACGTCGGAGGACTTCACCTTGGTCTGGTTGACGAACCACTGGGTGGGATCGGTCAGGAACACGGTGGCGTGGTTGCGCTGGAAGTCGATGATCGCGCCACCCGAGGTCTGATAGCTCTGGAATCCATCCTCGCCCTTGACCGCGAACGAATGGAATTCCATGAACTTCCAGAACTCGCCCTTGCGGTTGAAGGCCTCACCGTAGTAGATCCGCGGGTACTTGGTATCCATGTACAGCACCTTCTTGCTGTAGGGATGGACATCCGGCGTCACCGCCTCGATCACCCAGACTTCCCTCGGCTCGAAACGATCATTGTTCATGTTCCAGTGGGGCTCACCCTGCTCCAGCACCGGATAGCGCTCGTTGAAGGCCTTGCCCTTGGGGTTCCAGGCCGGCGTCTTGGCGTGAGCGACCGCCAGTACCCAGCGCTTGCCCAGCAGCTTGTAGCTCTTGTACCAGGAGGGACGAGCGTTGAAGATTTCCAGGTCGTCCTGCAACTGATCGGAGCTGCCTACCGGGTCCATCCAGGCGCCACCGGAGAGGCGGCGCACGCGGCGCACCGCCGGCACATACACCCAGGCATCGGGCACCTGGGCCGAGTCATACATGATGGTGAAGGTGCCCAGGCCCTTCATTTCCGCCGGCTCCTTGAAGAACAGCAGCTGACGGGCCTTTTCCTTGCCATCCCCTTCCACCGACTTGCCACCCAGCCGCCCCTTCATGTTGTAGCGGGTGAATTCGGCGATGGGTTCGGCATGGATGCCCTTCTTGCCGTCGATCAGCAGCTGGGTCCAGGTCTTGGCGGTGGCCACATCCCCCGCCAGCTGGCCGAGGTGATAGTTCCAGATCAGCTTCTCAGCCACCTGGGGATCACTGGACTGGACGTCGGGGAAGGGTTCGCCGGCTTCCCAGCCCTCGATCTCGCGGGTCTGCGGATTGATCTTGGTCTTGCCCACGTTGGCCTTGCTGGCCTTCACCCACTTGGCGTCGAGGGGAATTTCCTTGGCCTTGTGGAGGGGCAGCTTCCAGCCATTGTTGCGGATGCGCCATTCCATCTTCTCGGTCAGCAGGCTGCCAATCGGCTTGCCGTCGAGGGTTTCGTTCTTCAGGCTGTCGATGTTGGCGGCGGAAAGCACCGTGCCCTCGGCCACTTCACCGGCATGGGCCATCGGGAAGGCACCGGCCAGAGCCAGGGCGATGCCGGTGGAGAGCAGTTTACGTCTGGTAATCATGCGTGTTACTCCTCGACTCAGAATTGGTAGGTGACTTTGGCGTAGAACTGGTTGTTGTTGGCGAAGTAGCCGAACAGACCAGTGTTGCTTTCCACGTTGTTGTTGGCAGGAGTTCGTTCACCCCGGGTCAGGAAATGATCGTATTCCAGCTTCAGACGCCAGTCCTTGCCGAACTGGAAGGACACACTGGGAACGATGAATCCACCGCCATAGCTGAGATCACGGCCGGCCACGATGCTGGGCACAACGGTGCCATTGGAGTAGCTGCCCTCGAAGATGAAGGTGATCAGGGATGAGTGCTCCTTGCTGCGCTGACCAAAGCCCACCAGTTGCACCAGGTCCTCATCGGACTTGAAATCCCGGATCCAGGTATCGAACAGTTGTACCGAGAAGAACGCCGGCTTCTCGGTCCCCAGCAGGGACTGAGTGAAGCCCAGGGTCTTGTCCATGCGCAGCATGGAACGGACCACGTTCTTGCGCTTCACGCCATCGTAACCAGGCCCACCCAGCACTGCGGACCAGAGGGAAGTCTGCCCGTGGTTGTAGGCAAAGTCGCGGATGAAAGCCGCCTCGCCGCTGAAAACCGCATCGGCCCATTCCGAATAGCCCGAGGCAGTCAGACCGAACAGGGATATCTCCGGATACAGCACTTCACCGGCGATACCCGAAGGCGCTCTGCCATCAAAGGGAACTGCACCGGTCGGCACCACAACAGGCGCACCAAACAGGGGACCCGCATCGCTACTCATGCTGAGTACCGGCACCGGATTGAAGGTCTTCAGATAGGACAGGGAGTAATTGATCTCGTTGGCGATGCCGCTCCAGCGCAGGCCCCAGGTGTCCTTCTGGGCATCCGCACCTTCAACCCGGTAGTTGTAGGGAGTGATGGTCAGGAAGTCGATACCCTTCAGGGGCTGGTTGGCCCAGCGGCCGCCCCGCAGGTCGAAGGTGTTGCCGATGGTGTCGTCCCGGTTCCATGAGCCCGGCCGTACCAGGGCCTGGATCTTGCCGTTGAGTTCCGGAATCTGCACCGTCAGGTTGGCCATGACGGAAGGCTTGCGCAGGTCTTCGTTGGCGGGCTCCAGGAAGCTGCGCCAGGTGAAGTCGTAGCCGTGAACCATGTCCATGGCCTGGAAGAAGTCGGACTCTCCCCAGACCACCTGCTGCTTGCCCACGCGCAACAGCACGTCGGAAGTCGGCTTGTAGTCCACATACAGTTCCCGGATCTCGCCTTCGCTGTACCAGCGGGAAAGGTCGTTGTGCCCCGCCGTATCGGCGCCCAGCTTCTCGAGCTGCCGCATGTAGCTGGTGGAGGCATCCTTGACCAGACGGAACTTGCCCGCCCAGGAGATGCTGTCGTTGATCGTGGAGTCCACGTTCAGCTTCAGGGTGAACCGGGCCATGGACAGCTTGCCCTTGGTATCCACGTTCGAACCAAGCAGATTGTCCTTCAGCGTGTTCTGGGTGTTCCAGGAAAACGCCGCGCTGACATCACCATAGACCTTGGTGTCCTCAGCATGGGCAGTGGTCACGCACAAGGGCGCAAGCGCGGCAAGCAGACTGGCCATCCTGCCGGCATTACGTCGGATCGACTTTCTTCTTTTACTCATAATCCCTCCAGTTACATGAATGAATCGAACAATTTCCGGTTACGACTCCTACTGAACCACCTGGGTACTACTTCTGACCAAACACAAAGGCCGGCCGAAAAACAAACAACATCGAAGGCATCAGCAACAGGGCGGAACTGGCCGACACCGCCAGCCAGATACCCATCAACAGCGCCATTTCAGCCTGGAAGCGCAGGGAGGACACCCACCAGAGCATCACCGCCAGGATCAACACCAGGGCCGTGATCACCACGCCGAAGCCGGTGCTGTGGAGCGCGATGGTGGTGGCCGTCACGGCATCCTTGCCCAGGGCCAGCTCTTCCTTGATGCGATCGGCAATATAGAAGGCGTAGTCGACGCCCAGCCCGATCCCCAGGGCCGCCACCGGAACGGTGTTGATGTTCATGCCGATGTCCATGTAGGCCATCATCGAGAAGGTGATCGTGTTGGACAGAATCACCGGCACCATGAAGACCATGCCGGCAATCGTCGATCGATAGACGATGCTGCAGATGATCACCAGGACAAAGAGCGCCAGGGCGATGGCCTCGATCTGTCCGGAAAGAATGATTTCATTGACCGCCGCCATCACGCCCACCGCGCCGCCGGCCAGGTAGTAGGCCCCCTGGCTGAGGGGGTTGCGCTCGATGAATTCCTTCACCCGGGCGACCGCAGTACGAATGGTCTCCCCCTGGCGATCCCGGAACAGCAGGGTGACCGAGGCGTTCTGGTAGCTGGTATCCACCAGTCGATCCAGATCCCCCGGTTCGGAAACCGACTCGAACAGGTACATCAGGGAGCCATTGACGGTCTCGTTGCCACCCAGCTCGTAATAGCGCGGGTTGCCCTCATGCATGATGCGATTCACCGTGGGCACCACGTCGGCAATGGAGAGGGAGCCGCCGATCTCCGGCTGGGCGGTCATGAAGCGCTGGAACTTGCTGATGTTTTCCAGCACCTCGGTCCTCTTGACGAAGCCGGCGCTTTCATCGCCCACCACCACGAACATGCGGTCCACGCCCTTGAAGCGTTGGTTGATGGCCGCTGAGTCCTTGTTGTAGGGCGCATCCGACCAAAGGATCGGAGATCCGGGATTGGCGTCTCCTATCTTCAGATTGAAGGCGTAGAAGGCAGAAATACCGAATACCAGCGCCGCCATGGAAAGCACCACATAGCGAGCCCGGGAAGTGGCCACCCAGGCGCAGAAGCCGAGGAACTTGTGCAATACCGGGGCCGAGTTAACCGGATGGGCGAAACCCTTCGGATGACGCCCCCAGGACAGCAGGACCGGCGTCAGGATCACCGCGCTGACGGACAGCGTGAATACCCAGACTACCGACAGCAGGGTGAGTTTCTGCAACAGGGGAATGGGGCTGAGGGCCACCACAGCCATGCACCCGGCATCGGCAATGATGCCCAGCATGCCAGGCCGGAACATGTCGAGCAGGGCCAGGCGGGCGGCATCCTCGCATTTCTCATGGCCGGATTCGATGGCATCCACCTCCTCGTCGAAGCGATTGACGATCTGTACCGAATGGGAGACGGCCCGGGCACTGATCAGCACCGCCACCACGATGACCAGGGGTTCGAAATGGATGCCCGCCAGCTTGATGACGCCCAGGGCCCAGATGGCGCTGATCAGTCCCGCCAGCATCGGCAGCACGGTGTTGCGCCAGGTCCGGGTAAAGAAGAACAGCAGAGCGGCAATCAGGGCAGCCGTTGCCAGCACCAGATGGAAGGTCTCTGGCAGGTGGTGATTCACCCAGCCGTACAGGATCGGATCTCCAACCACGTGAATGTGCACCCGGTCATCCTTGACCTTGGCAACCATTTCGTTGATTTCCTTGAAGACCACGCCGTAGTCCACCAGCCGGTCAATGAAATCCACGGTAATCAGAGCCGCCTTGAGATCGGTGGAAACATAGCTGCCATAAACCAGAGGATTGCGGACCACCGCCGCCTTCAACTCCTGGAGCTCGGCCTCTGTCTTCGGCACGTCGGGCCACATCAGGGGGCGGGTCTCGATGTTGTCCGTGGACGCCCTGACCTCCTTGGCCTTCTTGGAGGCCAGGGAAATGATCTGGAACGGATTGACCGCCGAAACCTTGCGCAATTCCAGGGTCAGGGTCTGCACCTTTTCCAGGATTGCGGGATCGAAGATATCGCCCTTGTCCGCCTCCACCATGATGGTGACCATGTTGGAGCCGCCGAAGGTATCGGCAAATTTCTCGTGCACCTTCACGTAGGGATGGGAAGACGGCAGCATGTCCGCGAAGACCGTCTTCACCTCCACCAGGGCCGCGAAGTACGTGAGAATGGCGGTTGCCAGTCCCAGTACGATGACGACCGCTGCCCGGCGTCGAATGCAGAATGTGGAAAACCTTGCTATCCAGCCTGTTTCAATCATTACAGTACCCTGCCATTCCGTGATTTATTTGCCAGCGCCCAGCCTGCGCCAGGAACCGTCTTCCCCGGACCACTCGCCAAGGGTTGCGCCAGCCAGATAAAAGCGGTCCCCGGATGATGCGATGCGGGTATGCCAGGCCAGTTCCATGGCATCCAGCCCACCACCAGTCCAAGTGGCCGCCTCGGCATCAGCTTTCGCATAAACGCCCTGATCGCCCACCACGAGCCACTGCTTCCGGGAACCGTCCCAGATCACGTCATAGAAGTGAAGCTTCAATGGAGCGCCATCCTTGCGCGTAGCAACCGCCCGTCTCCAGGTCTTGCCTCCATCCCGGGTGACCAGGATGACGCCCTCCAGGCCCACCGCCACAGCGTTCTGGGCATCCCGGAATGCCAGGGCCATCAGGCTGCTTTTGACTCCCGATGGGGTCATGTCCCAATGAATACCGCCGTCGGTGGTTCGCAGAATGGCCCCCGCTTCGCCCACAACCCAGCCGGATTTTTCATCCATCATGGCGATATCGTTGAACGCCGTATCCTGGGCGGGGCGCCGCCGCTCCCAGGTTTTGCCGTAATCGCCGGAATACAGCAGAGCGCCCATTTCACCAACGGCCCAGGCACGACCATCGGCCAGTGCCTTCACTCGCAGCAATTTATCCAGGGAAGCCGGTAGGAAATCGATCCTTTTCTGCTCCCATTTCACGCCACCGTCCGCGGTCAGCAACACCATGCCGCCATTGCCAACGGCCAGCAGCCGGTGAGTATCCCAGGCGGCGACATCCTGGAGATGGTGGGCCGTGCTCGGTCCCTGGGATTTCCAGCTGGTGCCGCCATCCTTGCTGTGTATGATCTTTCCGTGATTGCCAGCAGCCCACAACTGGCTGGATTCCGGTGCAGCAAAACCGAAGAAGGCGTCGCTGCGCTCTATGACGGGAGGCTCCACAGTAGACCCCACTGCCTTCGGTTTGATGAATATGCCCGCCCAGAGCAGGCCGGCGATTATCAGCCAGGGCATTGCCGATAATCCGAACTTGATCAGTCGTGCCATCGACACGCCTGAACTGCCTCTTTGTGACATAGCGCCACTTCCTCCATCATGATTTACGTCCGCTTCCCCGATCGTCGGCGCTGGATCGCCGCATCGGGCATGGCTGTCTTATTGCAGCGATAGGGGGCAGTCCGAAACCCGATCCTGCATTTCCTGGCTATCCCATATACGTTCGGGATGATTGTGTCGCTCCAGGGGTTTGGATTCTTGCTCGCCCACGCTGAAACGATTGACCGGCGATGCATCGCTGCAAGGAATTTCATCCCGGCCACACCATCGTCGCCATCCCGCGCTGGCTGCGGTTCCACGAGGATCCGCTGCACGACAGCCCCGCTTCGTTCGGAGTCAATACCCGCGCTCTTAGAGGCAAGAGCTCGCCTTTCCCCGTTGCTAGTCTCCCGATTCCGGTGATCCCGCCACAGGCGAACGGTCACTCCACTTGACGGAAACCACTAGGAGACTCAAATGACAGCGCGCAAACCTTCACTGACTTTCATCGGCGGCACGGGAGACCTGGGCTCCGGACTGGCGTGGCGCTTCGCCATGGCCGGCTATCCAGTGATCATCGGCTCCCGCGCCGCCGACAAGGCGGAAGCTGCGGCGGCAGAAATGAGCAAGGGGGGAATCCTGTCCGTCCAGGGCATGAGCAACGCCGACGCGGCACAGGCAGGCGACATCGTGTTCATGACCGTTCCCTTCGCCAACCATGAAGGGACCCTGGCTTCGATCCGGGAGGGCGTCCAGGAAAAGATATTCGTGGACTCCACGGTTCCCCTGATGCCGCCCAAGGTGACTCGCGTGCAACTGCCCGCCAGCGGCTGCGTGGCGAAGCAGACCCAGGATTTCCTGGGAGAGAATGTGCGAGTCGTGTCCGCCTTCCAGAACGTGGCGGCCGCCCATCTTCAGAACGAGGAAGCCCACCTGGGGGATTGCGACGTGCTGGTAACCGGAAACGATGTGGAGGCCCGGGACACCGTCGTCCGCCTGGCTTCCGAAATCGGCTTCAAGGCCTGGCATGCGGGACCGATAGAGAACTCGGCCGTGGCGGAAGCCCTTACCTCCGTGCTGATTTTCCTGAACAAGCGCTACGGCATCGCCGGCGCCGGCATTCACGTCACGGGAACCCCGACCAAGGACATCTGAGGCCGAAAGTACAAAGGCCGGGACTCCCCGAGGAGACCCGGCCTGAAGCGAGACCAGAAGTCAGTTGGCGACGATGTCCGTCAGGTCCCCATTGCGGGCTTTGGTTCTCAGGTGGCCGGGCGAAATGCCGAAGCGATCCTTGAACGCCCGGCTGAAATGGGCGGAATCGTTGAACCCCCGACGGTAGGCGATTTCGCAGATGGTCAGGGAAGCCATGGCCTGGTCCAGCAGATCCTCCCGACCGGCCTTCAGGCGGCGATCCCAGATCCACTTGCTGACGGTCATGCCGCTTTGCTGGAACAGCCCATGCAGGTGGCGCACGGAAATGAAATTGGCCTCGGCAATTTTGGTCGGGGTCAATTCGTGGTCGGTGAAGTGCTCCTCGAGATAGGACAGGATTCGGCACAGACGGGCCGACTGGTTCTTTTCGTTGTCCTTGGAGTTCGATTTGGCCCGGGAGCGAACCACCGCACCGACCAGGGCCAGAAAGCTTTCGGACAGGGTGTATTGCTCGATGTCGGTCAGATCCCCCTCCGCCTCCAGGGTGAGGGACTTCAACAGATTGATGACCACGGGCACCAGGCCACCGCCATCAAACACTGCGGCGCCAAAATCACGGACTTCCCGCCCGAGCACGCGCTCGTGAAAAATCCGATGGGGAATCCGCAGGATGATCTTGCTGCCCTTCTCGGGGTAATTCACGCTGTAGGGAATCCCGCCGGGAACGATCGCGAAGGCATCCTGGCCCAGGGTGAATTCCCGCTCGCCCTGGCTGATCACCGCAGTCCCCTCCAACTGCACATGCAGCAGCAGGTCGAAAACGCGGTCGGCGAGGATGTCCTCGTCCCGACGGCACACCGTAACCGGATCGCTCTCGATGCAGTGGATGGTCAGGGTAGCCAGCTTGAAGCGACTGACTGCGTAGTGACCAAAGGGTTCAGCGTGCCGCTGGGCCAGAACGCGCACGACTGAATTTGCTACGTTATCCAATGGCAGTGCCTCGACCGCAAGTGGCATACCCATAATCAAGCCTCCTCCAGTGGGAGCCCGCCCGAAACCCGGACGGGAACTCCCGAGATTGCTGTCTCTGTAGCTGGCCAAATCGATTGGCTCTTGTTGCTTTTTCATGAGTTCATGACGTTGATACCAGAATAGCAGGCGCTCAGTCAACCGATGGCCACACTGCTGTGGTATCCACGTCAACAGGCGCTGGCCATGGCCACGAATTCGACGTCGCTGACCAGTCGGTGGGTCCGCGTCGACTGCTCCTTGACCTGGGCCAGCAGCACCGAAAATTTGTCCTCGGGCACCGCCAGACCCAACTCCTTCACTTTGAGTTCAATATTGGCCAGGCCGCTCTTCTTGCCCAGCACGATGCCGCGGTGGGCGGCAACGATGGATGATGAGTAGGGTTCGATCGCGTCAGGCATGTGGAACTGGGCCGCCACGGCGCCGCTTTCCCGCACGAAGAGAGATTCGCCCACCACGGGCTTCCAGCGATCCACCTGATAATCCCCGGCACGACGCACCAGTTCCGAGACCTTGCGGGCCTTGGACAGATCCATTTCCACCGGCACGTTGTAAAGGCATTGCAACGCCAGGGCCACTTCGCAGATGTCGGCATTGCCGGCACGCTCGCCCATGCCGTTGATGGTGCCCTGGATCCAGGTGGCCCCACCCCGCACCGCGGCAATGGCGGCGGCCGTAGCCAGACCGAAGTCGTTGTGGCCATGCCAGTGGATAGGCACCTCCGGCCCCACCCAGGAGGCCACCTTACCAATCAGGAATTCAACAGCCTCCGGCGCGCAGGCGCCGATGGTATCCACCACCGACACCTCCGATGCCCCGGCGGCGATAGCCGCCTTGTAGACCTGCTCCAGGAAACCCAGGTCGGAGCGGGTGGCATCCACCGGAAAGAAATTGACCCGCATGCCGTGGGTCCGTGCATGCCGTATCGCATCGCTCATCCGGGCGATCACGCTTTCCCGGGTGAAGCCGTAGGCCTGCATTTTCTGTTCGCTGGTGGCGATCTCGATCAGCACCGAGGTGGTGCCCAGCTCGATGTGGGCGTCGATGTCGGCCTTTACGGCCCGGGCGAAGCCCCATATCTCGGACTTTAGCCCCGCATCGAGAATGCGGCGCACCGCCAGGGTGTCCTCCTCTGAAACACGGGGGAAACCGGACTCGATCCGCCCCACCCCCAGTTCATCCAGGGCGCGGGCGATTTCGTACTTGGCGTCGGCGGAAAACACCACGCCGACGGCCTGCTCACCGTCCCGCAGGGTCGTGTCGTAGAAGCGCACGGTGCGGCTGCGGTCGAAACCGTCCTGAACGGCGGGCCGCTGGTTGATGTCGCCGGTCCAGATCAGATCGGGGGAAATGGATGCACTGCCTTTCATGATGTCACCTCGGTTCAAGCAATTGCGATGGGCCGGATCAGGGAGGCTTCGCCCCCCTTGATCTTCAAGGGCAGCACGACCACCGTGCTGACAGAACGCCGGTCGGCCGCAAGTTTTTCCAGGGTCAGGCTCTTCATCACATAGATGCCTGCCTCCACCAGGATGATGCGATGGCTGGCAAAGGGTGCCGGCACCCCCAGGGAGAGGTTGTCAATGCCCACCAGCCGGGGCTTCTTCGCCGCGACCCAGTGGGCTGCATCGTCGTTGAGGCCCGCCCACTTGTTCAGATAGGTATCCCGGTCGGTTTCGAAAAAGCGCCCGTAGCCGGTGCGCACCAGGATGCAGTCGCCCTCGTTGATCGTTACTCCCTGCTTTTCAGCCGCCCCCGCCAGATCCTCCGAGGTGATGGCGTAGCGTTCCGGCAGCAGGTCCACGCCCTTGTAGGCAGGAATGTCCAGCAGGACCGCCCGCAGCAGCAGGGGAGGAACCTTCTCCATGCTGTGCAGGGGCTCCGGCAGGTTGGTGAAACCGGTATCCCGCTGATAGGGCGTCACGTCGATGCCCATCACCTTGTTGTCCTGGGACATATGGATCGGCGCATCGAAATGGGTGCCCGAGTGCATCGAGGTCACCACCAGACTGATGGCGTCCGAGAAGCCCGGCTCGATACCCATCTCGTCGAAGGACTTGCGGACGTACTCGTGGTAGCGGTAAAGAAAGAACTGAAAGGGCGGATCGAAGGGATGCACCGGCATCGCGGGCCAGTAGGCCTGGCCAAGATCGTAGACGTCGGCCTTGGACAGGGCATCAAACAGGGCTTGACCGCTCATTTTTGTTTCCTCTCATTATTTTGGTATGGCAATGCAGAAGCCTTCATCGCAAAAGTCGGAGGCTATCAACCGTGGTCTACCATCAGCCGCACATTCCGCGATGAACGGGAGAACCATGGGCGTTGCCGCGGGGATCCGTAGAGCGTGTTGCGTTGTATCGGTTCGCGCCCGATGGAACGGATAAGGGCCTCCAGCTCGCCGGGTTCCATCTCCTGGCCGTGGCCGCCACCGGCGGCGCGGCTGATGCTCTCGTTCATCAGAGTGCCCCCCAGATCGTTGGCGCCTGCCTGCAGGCAGGCAACAACCCCTTCCCTTCCCATCTTCACCCAGGAGGTCTGGATATTGCCGATCAGGGGATGCAGGGCCAGGCGAGCAACGGCATGCAGCAGCACCGCCTCGCGGAAGGTGGGCCCGCGCCGGGCCCGGCCGCGCCGATAGAGGGGCGCCTCCATATGCACGAAGGGCAGCGGTACGAACTCGGTGAACCCGCCCGTCTCCTCCTGCAGGTCCCGCAGATGGAGCAGATGGCGGGCCCAATGGAAGGGTTGCTCCATGTGGCCGTACATGATGGTGGCGGTGCTCTTCAAGCCGAGGCGGTGAGCGACCCGCATCACCTCGGTCCACTGGTCCACCGTAAGCTTGTCCGGGCAGAGCACCCGGCGCACCTCCTCGTCGAGGATCTCCGCCGCGGTGCCCGGCAGGGAGCCCAATCCCGCCGCCTTCAACTCGGCCAGGTAGTCCTCCAGAGGCACACCCAGGGTCTGGGCGCCCTGCCATATCTCCAGGGGGGAGAAGGCATGGATGTGCAGATCCGGCAGAAGCGCCTTGATCGCCTTGCAGATATCGATGTAGGTCTGGCCCGTGTAGGAAGGATGGATCCCCCCTTGCAGGCAGACCTCGACGGCCCCACGGTCCCAGGCCTCTGAGGCCTTCTGCTGGATTTCGGCCAGGGGCAGGTTGTAGGCCTTGCCGCGCAGTTCCTCGCTGGTCTTGCCCTTGGAGAAGGCGCAAAACTGGCACTGGTAGGAACAGATATTGGTGTAGTTGATGTTGCAGTTCGGGATATAGGTGACTGCATCGCCCTTCACGTCCAGGCGCAGTTCGTCCGCCGCCGCGCAGAGGATCCGGAAATCTCCGCCCCGCACGTTGAACATCCTGGTCAGTTCCTTTTCCGACAGCCGCACACCCCGGGCCGCCTTTTCGGCATAGCGATAGGCCTGGCTGCCCAGGGAGTAATTCAGGTGCCTGGACTTCGGAAACGCGGGCAGTTCCGGCGGTTTGGTGCCCTCGCCGGGAGACCATCCATCCACGCGGGGGAAACCTCCGGCATCCACCCGTTCGCGTACCGACTGCTGCAATCCCCCATCCACCCACTCCTCCATCTGCTGCACATAGGTCGGATACAGGGGCAGACGCGGCAGCAGAATCTTTCCCGCCGCCTCGGTCTCCCGCGCCAGGAGCCGCAAATGAGGCCAGGGAGCCTCGGGGTTTACATGATCCGGCGTCACCGGCGATACCCCGCCCAGATCGTTGATACCGGAATCGATCAAGGCCTTCAGGGACTGGGGAGAAAGATTGGGGGGAGCCTGAATATTGGCTTCCGGACCCAGGATGATGCGAGCCACAGCGATGGTCCAGCACAACTCTTCCAGGGAAGGCTCTTCGGCCTCTGCCATCTTGGTCCCTGGCTTGCGGCGGAAATTCTGGATGATCACTTCCTGGAGATGGCCGTAGGCATCGTGCAGGTCCCGCAGCGCCAGCAGGGCCTCGATCCGCTCCCGGCGGTTCTCGCCGATGCCGACCAGCATGCCTGATGTGAAAGGGATTTTCAGACGGCCCGCCTCGGCGATCATGGCCAGGCGCACTGCCGGAATCTTGTCCGGAGAACCATGATGGGGACCGCCCTCTTCCCCCAAGCGTGACACGATGGTCTCCAGCATCAGGCCCTGGGACACTGAGGCCGAACGCAACTCGGCCAGATCCCGTCCTGTCATCACTCCGGCATTGATATGAGGCAACAGCCCCGTCTCTCCATGCACCAGGCGCGCCATGGCCGCCAGATAGGTCACAGTGGACTCGTAGCCCATGGCCGCCAGGGCATCCCGCGCTTTGCCGTAGCGCAGCTCCGGCTTGTCGCCCAGGGTGAACAGGGCCTCATGGCAGCCGGCGCGAGCCCCCGCGCGGGCGATGTCGAGCACCTGCTCCGGTGCGAGGTAAGGAGCATCGTCCCGCCCCGGGTCCCGGGAGAAGCTGCAGTAATGGCAAACATCCCGGCACAGCCGGGTCAAGGGGATGAAGACCTTCGGAGAGTAGGTCACCAGGGAACCATGCCCCTGGTCCCGCATTTTTGCCGCGATCGTCTGCAGGGCCTCGGTGGAATGGCATTCCGCCAATTCCAGCGCAGCCCTGGCATCGAGACGCCCCGACCTTGAAATCGATTCGACTAGGATGTCCATGAACAACCTTTTCCCACTCTTCAACCACCCCATGCCGAATTGGGCGGGCAACTCCTGCCCGCCCCCTGGGTCTTACTCGACCACACCGCAGAGATCCATCATCACTTCGATGTACACCCGCACGATGTCCATCATGTCGCCGATATGGGTGTGCTCGCCCTGAGCCGTGGAGAAACCGCCGCCGCCGGTGCGGATCCGCCCCGCCGAGCCGTAATTGACGGTGGGAATGCCATAGCGGTTCATGTGGGCCGCATCGCTGTACCAGGTCTCGGTGCCCATTTGCGGCGCCTGACCCAGCTGGTGGGTATGGGCGGAAATGATGCTGCTGACCAGTTCGTGGTCGTCCGGAATCGAGGTGCCCGGCGCGGACAGGAAAATCTCCGCCTTGGTGCCTTCCAGATGGGGGTTCGCCTTCACCACGCTGCGGACCACGTCGCGGACCTCGTTGAAGGCCTGCACCGGCAGCACGTCCGGCAAGGTGCGCACATCCAGATAGATCACGCAGTTGTCCGGGGTGCGGGCACCGCGCCAGGGCCAGCCGCCCTCGATGGCGGAGACATTGACCCGGGGCTGGAAATCGCCCACGCGGTTGCGCTGGCAGTAGCCGGGAATCCACTCATGAATCGCGTCCAGCACCACCCGCGCCTTGTTGATGGCGTTGCGGTCCACTTCCGACCAGGCGGTGTGGATCAGGTGGCCCGGCACGGTGATCTTGATCCAGGTGGTGCCGCAGTGACGCGGGATCAGCATCATGTTGGTGGGTTCGCCGAGGATGCAGAAGTCGGCGACGGCGCCGTGGGTGATGGCGAACTTGGTGCCCACGCCATAGCCCTGGTACTGGGGGCCTTCATATTCGTTGACCGGGGCCTTCTCGATCTCGCCGGCCACGCCGGCGATGACCACGTCGCCGCCCAGCCTGATGCCGGCCTTGCGGATGGCCTCCACGGCGGTGACGTAGTTGGCCAGGGCGAACTTCATGTTGAAGGAGCCCATGCCGTAGATCCACTCGTTGTCCACCAAGGTGCCCTTGCACTGGTAGCCGATGCCCCGGTGGGCCTGCTCCGGCCCGAAGGAGGTGTCCAGGTGGCCGTTGAACATCAGCGACTTGCCACCGCCGGCGCCCTGCAGGCGGCCCACGGCGTTGTAGCGCTCGTCGCCGATGGGCTGCAGGGTGGCGTCCATGCCGGCGCCCTTCAGCACCTCGTGATAGGCCCGCGCCACATCGCCCTCGAAACCCGTGGGGCTGGGGATGTTGGTCAGATCGATGGTCAGGTTGACCAGGCGGTCCCGGTCGATCAGGTCCGTGGCCTTCCTGACGAGATCCTTGTTCACATTGTTTGCCATGCTTGCCTCGCCAGGGTTATTCGACAATGAAGGTGGTCAGGGTGCCGAGCTTCTCGACATTGCAGTCGATGCGGTCGCCGCCCTTCAGATAGCTGGCGTCCTTGCGGCCGGCGATGACGCCGGGAGGACTGCCGGAGGTGATCACGTCGCCGGGCTCCAGGGTGATGTTGGACCACCAGGACACCATGTCGGCGATCTTGTAGATCACGTTGCCGGTGTTGGAAGACTGGCGTTCCTCGCCGTTCAGGGTCAGCACCATGGCCAGGTTGTTCACATCGCCCACCTCGTCCAGGGTCACCAGATGGGGTCCCAGGGGGCAGGAGCCGTCGAAGCTCTTGCCCAGCAGGATCACCTTGTTGGAATGCTCCCGGGCCTGGATGTCACGGGCCGACAGATCGTTGAAGATGGTCAGGCCGGCCACATAGTTCAGGGCCTCCTCGGGGGAAACACGGAAGGCCTTCTTGCCGATGATGATGCCCACCTCGATCTCATAGTCGAGCTGCTTGGTGAAATGGGGCACCTGGACCGAGGCTCCGGTGGGCACCACGCTGGAGGGCGCCTCCAGGAAGCCGGTGGGATGCTCGAAATGAAACTCGCCCCAGTTGTGGGACTGCCACTCGGGCTCCTTCCAGGTGGTCAGCTCGGAGAGGTGAGCCGGGAAGTTGCAGGAGGTGTGCATGATCTTGCCGGGCCGGGGAACCGGAGCCTGCAACTCGACATCGTTGGCCGGGATCACATTGGAGCGCCCCAGGGCTGCCTGGGCCGCCACGGCACGGGCACGGGCCATGGCGCTCTCGCCCAGTTCCAGGAAGTCGATCATCCGGGCCGGCAGCTCGCCGTTGGTCGCCCCATGAAGGTCCAGGTAGCCGCCATCGGCCAGCACCACGCCGATGGTGGCCTTGCCGCTCGACTTGATCTTAAAACTCGCCAGTTTCATTTTCGCCTCTCTGTTCTGTTCAACTGTGCCGCGACCCGGCGGCCGCGGCACCCGCTACGCTAATCAGGCCGAAGCCACGGGACCGGGCTTCAACCTGGGCAGCACTTCCGCGCCCATCAGCCGGATGGTTTCCAGGTTGTCCTCGACGGTCTTGCCGACCACTTCCAAGAGGGGCAGGTTGAGACCGGCATCCACCAGCTCCTGGGTGATTTCCAGGCACTCTTCCGGCGTGCCGGAGATCACGGTGAAGCGGCGCATCATCTCGTCGGTCACCAGATGGGTGACGTTGTCCTGGGTGCCCTCGGCGATGGCCTTGCGGAAGGGGTCCCAGCTGCTGTCGGGCAGACCGGAGCCGGCCAGGATCACGTCGTTCTTGATGTTGCGGATCTTGTTGACGATGTAGGTGCCGGTGTAGCTGCGGGTGGCGTTGCGGGCCTTGTCGCCATCACGGGAGCAGGCGCAGAGGATCACGCCGCCCACGGGGAAGCTGTCAGGCAGGGCACGGCCCACGGCGGCGGCGCCGGCCTTCATGTTGTCGATGGCGTACTTGACGAAGGCCGGGGAGGTCAGGCCGGCCAGCAGCATGCCGTCGCTTTCCTTGCCGGAGAGCTTCTGCATGGCGGGGCCGGTGGCGCCCACGTAGATCGGGATGTCGGTGCGCAGGCCACGGCCGGCACGGTCGAAGGCGGGCATGGAGGACTTGTAGTGCTTGCCCTCGTAGGAATACTTCTGGCCGCTGAAGACATGGCGCATGATTTCCATGGACTCGTGATGCACGGCCACGGGACGCATCTTCTCGATGTCGTATTCCAGATACTCGATACCCACCTTGCCCACGCCGATGCCCATCATGAAACGGCCATTGGACAGTTCGTCGATGCCGGCGGCCTCGGAAGCCTGAATGGTCGGGTGTCGCATGTAGGGGGAGGTGATGCCGAGGCCCACCGGGATGTTCTTGGTGGCCTGGGCGACGACGGCCAGGGTGGTGAAGCAGCCCCGGGCCTCCAGTCCGTACTGGCGGAACCAGTGATAGGCTTCCGCGATCCAGAAACCGCCGGTCATGCCGCTGGCCTCGGTCTGTTCCGCATAGGCGCGGATGGCCGACAGGGGCTCATAGGACTTGAAAATCACGCCCATCTTGGGCTGTATGGTCTTGGTCATGTAACGACTCCCACAAAAAGGGTTGGCACGCAGTAACTCGATCGGGTGCAAGGACCAGCCCGGTATCGAACTGGAGTGCATCGTACGGGGGGCATCCGAGGGGAGTCTTGCCCGGCCGGGCGGGGAGCATTGACCAACAGTGCAAAACCAATCGGACGCCTGAATCCGAGCCGATCGGGGGTGAAATCTTGCACTCTGAGACAAATCGCTCCGGTTCACCATGCAAGACCCCACCGCCCGCAGAACGTATCTTTCCCACGCCAAATGCCCGGAGCCTCCCGATGCCGAGGCCCACCGCCTACAACGGGGATCCCTCCTCGCCACCAAGGTCCACTGGGAAGATCATGAAAAGAATCCGCAAACTCCTCATCGCCAACCGCAGCGAAATCGCCATCCGCGTGATGCGGGCCGCCACGGAGCTGGGCATACGCACCGTCGGCATCTATTCCAACGAGGACCGTTTCGCCCTGCACCGCTTCAAGGCCGACGAGAGCTACCTGGTGGGGGCGGGCAGGAAGCCCATCCAGGCCTACCTGGACATCGATGACATCATCCGCATCGCCAAGGAAGCCAAGGCCGACGCGGTCCACCCCGGCTACGGCCTGCTCTCGGAGAACCCGGACTTCGCCGAGGCCTGCGCCGCCAATGGCTTGGCCTTCGTCGGCCCGACGCCGGAGGTAATGCGCACCCTGGGCAACAAGGTGTCAGCACGCAATGCCGCCGTCGCCGCCGGCGTGCCTGTAATGCCCGCCACCGGCCCCCTGCCCCGGGAGTTCGACGAGGCCGCCCGGCTTGCCGGCGGTATCGGCTATCCCCTGATGCTCAAGGCCAGTTGGGGCGGCGGCGGCCGGGGCATGCGGGTCATCGAGTCGGAAGAGGATCTGCGCACCCAGCTCGATGTCGCCCGCCGGGAGGCCATGGCGGCTTTCGGCAACGACGAGGTGTACCTGGAGAAACTGGTAATCAACGCCCGTCACGTGGAGGTCCAGGTCATCGGCGACCGCCATGGCACCGCCATCCATCTCTTCGAGCGGGACTGCTCGGTGCAGCGACGCAACCAGAAGGTGGTGGAACAGGCCCCGGCCCCCTACCTGGATGCCAGTCAGCGGGAAGTCCTGTGCAATGCCGCCCTGAGCCTGGCCCGGGCGGTGGACTACACCCATGCCGGCACCGTCGAGTTCCTGATGGACGGCGATACCGGAAAGTTCTATTTCATCGAGGTAAACCCCCGCATCCAGGTGGAACACACGGTCACCGAGCAGGTCACCGGCGTGGATATCGTCAAGGCCCAGATCCGCATCTGCGAGGGAGGCCGCATCGGCGCGCCCGATTCGGACCTGCCCGCCCAGGAGGACATCCGCCTGTCCGGCCACGCCCTGCAATGCCGCATCACCACCGAGGACCCGGAGCACAACTTCACCCCGGACTACGGCCGCATCTCGGCCTACCGCAGCCCCGCGGGCTTCGGCATCCGCCTGGATGCCGGCACTGCCTATACCGGTGCGGTGATCACCCCCTACTACGACTCCCTGTTGGTAAAGGTCACCGCCTGGGCGCCCAGCGCCCGGGAGGCCATCCATCGCATGGACCGGGCCCTGCGGGAATTCCGTGTGCGGGGACCGGCCACCAACCTGCACTTCCTCGAGAACGTCATCAACCATCCGCTGTTCATCGCCGGTGATTGTTCCACCCGATTCATCGACCAGACGCCGGAACTGTTCCACTTCCCCAAGCGCCGGGACCGGGCCACGCGCCTGCTGCGCTTCATCGGCGAAGTGGTGGTCAATGGCAACGAGGAGGTGAAGGGCCGCACCCTGCCCCATCTGCCCCTCCCCGCCCCCCTGCTGCCCGCCACGGAAGCCACTCCCGGCATCCTGCCCGGCACCCGGGACCGCCTGCAGGCCCTGGGCGCCCAGGGCTTTTCCGAATGGATGCGGGCCCAACCCCAGGTGCTGCTTACCGACACCACGATGCGGGATGCCCACCAGTCCCTCTTCGCCACCCGCATGCGTACCGCCGACATGGCGGCCATCGCCCCCCACTACGCCCGGGCCCTGCCCGAGCTGTTCTCCCTGGAGTGCTGGGGCGGCGCCACCTTCGACGTGGCCATGCGCTTCCTCAAGGAAGACCCCTGGGAACGCCTGGCCCGCCTGCGCCAGGCGGTGCCCAACATCCTGTTCCAGATGCTGTTGCGGGCTTCCAACGCCGTGGGCTACACCAACTATGCCGACAACGTGGTACGCCATTTCGTGCAGCAGGCGGCCCGGGAGGGCATCGACGTGTTCCGGGTGTTCGACTCCCTCAACGCGGTGGACAACATGCGGGTCGCCATGGATGCCGTGATCGAGACCGGCGCCCTGTGCGAAGCGGCCATCTGCTACACGGGGGACATCTTCGATGCCAGCCGCCCCAAGTACAGCCTCAAGTACTACGTGGACATGGCCCGGCAACTGGAGAAGGCCGGCGCCCATATCCTGGGCATCAAGGACATGGCCGGGGTCTGCCGGCCCCGGGCCGCCGCCGCCCTGGTGAAGGCCCTCAAGGAGGAAGTGGGCCTGCCCATCCATTTCCACACCCACGACACCAGCGGCGGTGCCGTGGCCAGCGTGCTGGCCGCCATCGACGCCGGGGTGGATGCGGTGGATGGGGCCATGGATTCCATGAGCGGACTCACCTCCCAGCCCAGCCTGGGCGCCATCGTCGCCGCCCTTCAGGGCGGGGAGCGGGACCCGGAGATTTCCCTGGCCCGACTCCAGCCCTTTGCCCGCTACTGGGAGGACGTGCGCCGGTCCTATGCCCCCTTCGAGGCCGACATCCGCTCCGGCACCTCGGATGTCTATCGCCATGAAATGCCCGGAGGCCAATACACCAACCTGCGGGAGCAGGCCCGGGCCATGGGCCTGGAGCAACGCTGGTCCGAAGTGGCCCAGGCCTACGCCGATGTGAATCAGCTCTTCGGCGACATCGTCAAGGTCACCCCCACTTCCAAGGTCGTGGGCGACATGGCCATCTTCATGGTGGCCAACGAGCTCACCCCGGAACAGGTGGCCGATCCGGCGCGGGAAGTGGCCTTCCCGGAATCGGTGGTATCCCTGTTCCGCGGTGAAATGGGCTTCCCCGCCGACGGCTTCCCCAAGGCCATGCAGGACAAGGTGCTGAAGGGCAAGGCTCCCATGGCGGGCCGGGCCGGCGCCATCATCCCCCCGGCGGACCTGCCGGCGCTGCGCGCCCAGGGCGAGAAGGCCATCGGCCGCCACATGAGCGACACGGAACTGGCTTCCTACCTGATGTATCCCAAGGTCTTCGTGGATTACGCCGAGCACCACCGCCACCATGGCGATGTCTCCCAGCTGCCCACCCCGGTCTTCTTCTATGGCCTGGCGGAACGCCACGAGATCGCCGTGGAGATGGAGCCGGGCAAGACCCTGGTGATCCGTCTCGTCGGCCAGGCCGAGGTGGACGAGGAAGGCATGGTCAAGGTTTTCTTCGAGCTCAACGGCCAGCCCCGCTCCCTGCGCATTCCCAAGCAGGGCGCGCTCATGCGCCATCCGATCCGCCCCAAGGCCGAACTGGGCAACCCCGATCACGTGGCCGCCCCCATGCCCGGCGCCGTGGCTTCGGTCAATGTCAAACCCGGCCAGCCGGTGAAGAAGGGCAGCCCCCTGCTCTCCATCGAGGCCATGAAGATGGAGACCATGCTTACCGCCGAGCGGGATTGCGTGGTGGGCAAGATCCACGTCGCCATCAACGACAAGATCGAAGCCAAGGACCTGCTGATGGAAATCCACGACTGAGGCCAATCCCATGAACCCCCTCCCGACGCCCGCGCATAAGCCCGCTTCAGAACAATTTCTGCTCAGGCCGGAGCGGGACAAGGAGCAGGTCTTGTTCGTGGTGCGCCACCGGGTGAAGATGGAAGCCAGGGAGGCCTACGAACGCTGGCTGAAGCGCATCATGCAGGTGGCGGCCCCCTTCCCCGGCCACCTGGGCGTGCAGATCGTGCGGCCGCCTGCGGGACGACACGAATACGTGATCGCCGTGCGCTTCGAGAGTCAGGCCGACGCCGCCCGCTGGCACCACTCCGATGAGCGGGAGGGCCTGATCACCCAGTTGGGGGATCTGCTGGAAAGCCACGAAGAGATCGACATCGTCAGCGGCCTGGAGTTCTGGTTCACCCCACCCAGCGGCATCATCCCGCCCCGCTGGAAACAACTGCTGGCGACCACGGCAGTGATCTGGCCCCTGACAATTCTGGTTCCCGCCCTGCTCCACCCCCTGCTGGACCGCATTCCCGCCACCCTCCCCGGCTGGCTGTCCCAGGGACTGAACATCCTGACCGTGGTGGCCCTGGCGACCTACCTGATCATGCCCCGCTGGACCCGGCTCCTGGCCAAGTGGCTATATCGCAAGTAGGCGGGGACTGTCCTCCGGGGGACATACAGGAAGAATGGAGCTAACGGTCATGGCGGCAGGCACCACTCCAAATGATGAAACCCGTCACCCCGGCCTGCGCCGGAATGACGAGGAGTGCATGTGTGAGGTTCCATGAAATTGTTCCGCGTTTCACGCTGAATGGCCTGATCAATGGCTCTGGCAGAATGGGTGTAAATGGGCGTAGTATTGGCGCCCATGATCCGATCCCATGCTATCCAGATAACCCCGGAAATCCTGAGCCTCATCGCCGGTATCGATGAGTTCAAGGGGGCCTGGCGTGCGCTCGGCACCCTGGCGCCGGACCGGCTTTCGGCATTGCGCCGCGTCGCCACCATCGAGAGCATCGGCTCGTCCACCCGCATCGAGGGTAGCCGGCTGTCGGACCGGGAAGTCGAACGCCTGCTGTCCAACCTGCAGATCAAGTCCTTCACGACCCGTGACGAACAGGAGGTGGCCGGCTACGCCGAGGTCATGGAACTGGTGTTCTCGTCCTGGCAGGACATCGTGATGACCGAGAACCACATCAAGCAACTGCACCGTGATCTGCTGACCTACAGCGAGAAGGACGCCTGGCATCGGGGCAACTACAAGACCTCCACCAACAGCGTGGTCGCCTTCGACGAGGAGGGTACACAATTGGGCGTGGTGTTCGAAACCGCGACGCCCTTCGACACGCCGCGCCTGATGACCGAGCTGGTCACTTGGTACAACGACGAGCGCAGCGCTGCAAGACTGCACCCGCTGCTGCTCATCGGTATCTGGGTCGTGGTCTTTCTGGAGATCCACCCCTTTCAGGATGGAAACGGTCGCCTGAGCCGGGTACTGACCACCTTGCTGCTGTTGCAGGCAGGCTATGCCTACGTGCCCTACAGCTCGCTCGAAAGCGTGATCGAGCAGAGCAAGGAGGCCTACTACCTCGCGCTGCGGCAAACGCAAGGGACAATCCGGACAGAATCTCCGAACTGGCAGCCCTGGCTGACCTTCTTCCTGCGTGCTCTGGCCGAGCAAGTACGCCGCCTGAATCGCAAGGTGGAGCGCGAGAGGATCGTGCTGGCCACACTGCCCGAACTCTCGCTACAGATCGTCGAGTTCGCAAGGGAACACGGACGCGTGACGATGGGAGATGCGATCCGGCTGACCGGCGGCAATCGCAACACGCTCAAGCAGCACTTCCGGGCCTTGGTGGAGCAAGGCCACCTTGTCCAGCATGGTGCCGGCAGAGGTGTCTGGTACGAGCTGCGCTAGGAGGACATCGATGAACCGTGTGCACCGACAAGGCAATTTCTCGGAACTCAAGGCCCATGACGCGCAGCTTGAGCGACTCGGCTTGCTCGCCGAGCGTTACTTTGCCGATGACCCGAATACCTGCCTCCTGAAACTTCGCCAGCTCGCCGAATGCATAGCCCAGTCCCAGTCGGTCGATTCCCGGGGCGGCGAGCGCCTGGCCCAGGAGTTCGGCCGTGGCGGCGAGGCCAAGAACCTGCGCCGCATGGTGCAGTTTGCCCAGGCATGTGCGAACGGGGTAATTGTCGCGACGCTGTCACGACAATTGAGCTGGAGCCATGTGGTCGCCCTATTGCCGCTCAAGTCGGCAGAGGCCCGGTTGCACTATACCGAACAGGCCGCGCAGGAGCACTGGAGCGTACGCGAACTGCGCGACGATGACGCCACACACACGGCAAAGCGCGGACGGAAAACGACTAAAGTATGAACTTTGCACTGCTGCAAGACAGGATCTGAACATGAAAATAGAATCCATACGCCTGAAAAACTACAAGGTGTTCCGCGATGTGCACCTGAAGGATATTCCACCTTTCCTGGTCGTAGTCGGCGCCAATGGTTCAGGAAAATCCACCTTGTTCGATGTCTTCGGTTTTCTGCACGACTGCCTGAAAGGCACGGTGCGCCAGGCACTGGACAAGCGCGGGCGCTTTCGCGAAGTATTGAGCCGCGAGGCTGACGGCGACACGATCCTGATCGAAATTCAGTACCGCATGCTGATTACCGGCACCGAGCGTCTGGTGACCTATTCGCTGGAAATCGGCGAGCAGAATGGATCGCCGATTGTTCAACGCGAGCTGCTGCGCTACAAGCGCGGGCGCTATGGCAGCCCCTTCCACTTTCTCGATTTTTCCGCAGGCGAAGGCTACGCCATTACCAATGAGGAAGACTTCAACAAGGCCGACGAGGACCTAGAGCGAGAGGTGCAGAAAGTTAGCCCGGACTCGCTGGCCATCAAGGGGTTAGGGCAGTTCGAACGCTTCAAGGCCGCTAATGCTTTCCGCCAGTTGATCGAGTCCTGGCATGTCTCCGATTTCCACATCAGCGCGGCACGGGGACGCAAAGAGGCGGCGGGGGACTCCGAACACTTGTCAGAAACTGGCGATAACTTGCCCCGCGTGGCGCAGTACCTGTTCGAACAGCATCCGCAAACTTTCCAGCGCATCTTGGACATCATGGCGCGGCGTGTACCGGGCGTATCGTCGGTGGAGCCGCGCCTGATGGATGACGGCTACTTGACGCTGCGCTTCCAGGACGGTTCGTTCAAGACACCGTTTCTCGACCGCTATGTGTCGGATGGCACGATCAAGATGTTTGCCTACCTGGTCTTGCTGCACGACCCCCGTCCGCATCCCTTGCTTTGCGTGGAGGAACCGGAAAACCAGCTCTATCCGCGCCTGATGGGCGAACTGGCCGAAGAGTTCCGTCTCTACGCGACTCGGGGCGGCCAGGTACTTGTTTCCACGCATTCGCCGGATTTTCTGAATGCGGTCGCGCTTGATGAAGTCTGCTGGCTGGTGAAGCACCAGGGCGGTACCGAGATTCGTCGCGCCCGTGACGATGCACAGATTGCCGCCTATATGGCCGAAGGCGACCAGATGGGCTACCTGTGGAAACAAGGTTTCTTCGAAGGCGTCGATCCGGAATGAAGGAACTGGTGTTTCTGCTGGAAGAGGATTCGGCCAAAGCCATGCTCGAAAGCCTGCTGCCACGTATTCTGAATCCCGAGATCAAGGCACGCCTGATCCCCTTTGAGGGTAAGCAGGATCTGGAAAAGCAGATGACCAGGCGGATGCGGGGTTACCTCAATCCAGAGGCGCGGTTCATTGTCTTACGAGATCAAGACAATGCACCTAACTGCAAGGCAGTCAAAGCGAAACTGGCTGAAAATTGCCACCACGCGGGGCAGGGAACAAAATCGCTGGTGCGGATCGCCTGCCGGGAATTGGAAACTTTCTACCTTGCCGACTTGAATGCCGTCGAACAAGGATTGTTGATTGATAAATTGGCGAAATATCAGGGAACAGCAAAATTCCGCGATCCGGATGGGCTTGGCAACCCGAGCAAGGAGTTGGCAACGCTAACAAATGGCCGCTATGAAAAGGTCAGTGGTTCACGCGCCATCGGAAAGTACCTTGATGTTGCCAACGAGCGATCACCCAGTTTCAAGAGCCTAATCCGAGGCATTCGGCGCATGGAAAGTGAACTATTGGCCTTACCGGGTCATCAACTGGCATGAGCGTCATCAAACTGTTTCAACTCAAAAACGGCAAAGCCACCGAGCTGCAAGGCTAGCTTCCGATATGGAAAAGCCGCTGCAAATCCTGATCCAGGCCAAGCAGCACCCCATGATTGTCCCCCTTGAGGGAACCGTGTTCCCCAGTTCCATGCCTTGACGCTGATCTTCAGCACTTCATACTATCGGCAGGCGGCGCCGGACCCAGCCGGGTATAAGGGAGCCGCATCGAACTCCGCTCATACCCAATGGCCAAGAAATTCCCCATCCACCCCAAGCACCCCGAGCGCATTTGCTGGGGCTGCGACAAGTATTGTCCCGTGGGTTCCCTGGGTTGCGGCAATGGGTCCGATCGCACCCAGCATCCCATGGAATTGTTGGGTGACGACTGGTACAAGCACGGCGACTGGGGCATCGAACTGGATGATGACCTGGCCGAAGGCGCAGTTGAGGAATAAGCCCCCGGGACCCGCCCCTACTGGACGGGGCGATATCGCACCAGGGCTCGGGCGCTGAGGAATACCGCCAGCCCCATGCATAGGGAGGTCGCCGCCAGGGGCAGGACCGTGCCATCCTGACTGGTTGCCACCCAGACCCCCACCAGCAGCGCTGTCATCATGATGAAAAAGCCGAACAGGCCGGCGGCGGCTCCGGCCTTTTCCGGGAAGGGCGCCACGGCACCAGCCAGGGCACAGGGGAAGTTGATGCCGTGGGCCAGCATGATGCCCCCCATGCAGACGACGAATATCGCCCAGTGGGTCTGACCCATCGCCGTCAGCATGAAAAACAGCAGGCCCCCACCGGCGGAAGCAAGGGTGCCCAGGCCCAGGGTCCGCACCAGACCAAAACGGGACAGCAGATAGCGGCAGATCAAGGTGCCCGAAAGATAGCCCACCACGCCGATCGCGAAGCAGTAGCCAAAATATTCGGTGGGCACCAGGAGTACCCGGATCAGCACATGGGAGGCGCCGGAGATGAAAACAAAGATCGAGCCATAGGAAAGGGCGCCAGGCAGTCCATAGGCCCAGAACCGCGGGCTCACCATGACCTCGCCATAGTTTTTCAGCAGGCGCGACCCGCCGGTGGCCTTGGAATCAAGCCGGACATTGGTTTCCCGCAACCAGTGCCGCGCGGCCAGGAACAGCAGCAGGCCATAGGCAGCGTGGGCGACAAAGGCTGCGCGCCAGCCGAATTGCACCTGAAGATAACTGCCGAGGATGGGGCCGAGAATGGGCGTCAGGGCGAACAGGCTGCTGGCCCGGGCCAATACCTTGGCGCCCTCGGCGGGGGAATAGACGTCGCGGACCATGGCCCGGGTGACCACGGCGCCGGTGCAGCATCCCACTGCCTGAATGAATCGGGCCAGCACCAGCCAGTGCAGGGTCGGCGCGAGGGCGCAGGCGATACTGGCACCGACAAAAATGGCGATGCCCCAAAGCACCGTGGGACGTCGCCCGAAACGATCCGACAGGGGGCCGCTGATGAGCTGGGCGCTGCCAAAGCCCAGCACGAAGAGGGTCAGGGTTTGCTGAACCGCCCCGAGTGTGGTCTGGAAGTAAGTGACCAAATGGGGCATGGAGGCTTGATACAGGTCCGTTGCCAGGGGTTGCAGCATCATGCCCCCGGTCACCAGCCAGAGCAGGGCGCGATGGGAAAAATCGGTATCGTCCTGGGGTGTGGGCAACTTCACAAGCTCGCTTTTCATGATTTCACGACCGCGACCAACAGGGTCGTCAGGCCATGCTTTGACTTCCTTGCCGCCGGGGGCCAGACAAGGATGGAGACAAAAAGCGAGACTAACCCGCTGTCGATTTTGCGTCCATCAACCGATGGACATGGGTATAAACCTTGGCCCCCGGTCCCCGCACGAAACCGCACAGGGTGATGCCGAAGCGATCCGCTAGATCGATGGCCATGGAGGAAGGCGCCGAAATGGCGGCGAGGACTTCAAAGCCGGCACGCACCGACTTGGCCACCATTTCGTAACTGACGCGGCTGGATATGTAGGCACCACAGCCGTCAAAACCCAGACCGCTGAGAAAGCGATAGCCGATCACCTTGTCCAGGGCATTGTGCCGACCCAGATCCTCGGCCACGGCCACCACCTTCCGGTCACGGTCGAACACCGCTGCGCCATGGGCGCCGCCGGTGCGGCCGAAGATGCCCTGGTGGTCCTGCATGGCGTCCCGGATTGACATGAAGTCGGCCACGGACATGCGCAGGCTGTCCGGCACCCGGGGGGCGCAGGCCATGGTCTCTTCCAGTTGGTCCCGGCCGCCGCAGATGCCGCAGGAGCTGTTCATCACCACATTGCGGCGGCGCACGCTGATTTCCTCCGGATGGGCCAGGATGATGCGCACCACGTCAGGCCGCTCGGGGCAGATGGACATGGAAACGATGTCGGAAAGACGATCGACGATGCCCTCGGTGAAGGCGAATCCCGCCGCCAGGGCCAGGGCCTCGGGCACCCCCTCGTCGGAGAGGATGCCGTCCTCGATGGTGAAGCCGACAGCCTGGCGGTTGTCCTCGGTGGGGGTCCACATCAGGGCGTAGGTGCCGATGCCCTCGATGTCCAGGGTGAGCACATCCTCCAGCACCACCCGGCAGTCCACCGGTACCGGGCCGTCGGCACCGATGGAGATTTCCTCCGCCACTGCCGCCCGGGTGCCGAAGTCGCCGTGCCGGGGCAGGCCCACCGGTCCCATGGCTGGGTGCTCCTAGCGCGCCGTGGGCAGGCCGATGCTGCCGGCCAGGTCGTGGGTGATGGGTTCGAACACCGCCGCCCTGAACATCAGGATGCGGAAGGTGAAGAATCCGCCCAGCATCGCCAGGCTGGCCAGGATCACCACCAGATGGGAACCTCCCCCCAGGGCCATCAGGGCCACAGGCACGCCCAGGCCCAACAGCAGCACCAGGTTGCGGAAGGGCGAGGCGTATTCCCCCTGCAGCAGCAACTCCGCGGAGAAGGCCCCGCCCTGGGACTTGCGCCGGGCCAGCATCAGGATGCCGAAAACCACCAGGGTATCGATCATGAGCAGCAGGACGGCCGCCTTGATCAGGCCTTGCAGCAGCAGGACGTCGAGGCTGCCCCAGCCCACGGCCAGTTCCAGCAGCACTCCTGCCGTCAGGGCATAGCAGAAGCTCGACACTGGCAGCAGGGGGCTGGCCCACAGGGTGAGGGCCTCGGAATGGGACATGGCCAGGCCCTGATAGCACATCACCACCAGGGCGCCTGCCACCGCCAGATAGCCCACCAGGGTGGACAGCCCGGAAGGCAGCCCCAGCAGGGCACCCAGGCCCACCAGGGCATCAATCACATGGAGGCCCCCAAAGCCGATCAGGGCCACCACGGCGAGGGCACCGCGACTGACCCAGGAACGATCAGGACGCAGGATGGCCCGCCAGGATTTGCCCGGCACGCCCATGTGGGCGAGATGGAAATACGGCTTGAGGGTTCCGGTGATCAACAGACCGAGGATCATGCCGGGCACGTAGTTGCAATAGAAAGACACCAGGAACAGGCCGGTGCCGACTTCCGCGGAGAAGAAGGCAATGGCCATGGAGGTGTCCCAGTAGCGCTGGAAGCGGTAACCCAGTTTGAAGGAGTTGCCGACCATGCGGTTATCTGTGCTTGTCATTGAGGTATCCACCTGGCAATTGAGTGTCGGACCACTTCAGTCTACGTAATAGACCTTGGGCTTGGTGCCTTTTTCCGGCAGGGGCTGGCGACCGTTGCGCTCCTTGATCAGCTTGCTGGGAGCACTGTTGGGGTCATCCAGGTCGCCGAAGATGCGGGCATTGGTCGGGCAGGTGGCGACACAGGCGGGGTTCAGTCCGGCATCCACCCGCTGGCTGCAGAAATCGCACTTGACCGAAGTGCCCGGCGTGAAGCGCTCGTAGCCCTGCTTCTCGAAAGGCGTCAGCTCGCCGGTGCCGAACAGGCCGTTCTCGAACATGGCCTTGTCCAGCATGGTGCGCATGTCGTAGGGGCAGGCCACCGCACAACTGCTGCAGCCGATGCACTTGTCCCGATCCACCATGACGATGCCGTCTTCCCGGGTGAAGGTGGCGCCGCTGGGGCAGACCTTCTCACAGGGGGCGTCCTCGCACTGGTTGCAGATGGTGGGGATGTACACCCGCTTGGCGTTGGGGTACTCGCCATGCTCGTAGCTCAGGGTCCGGGTGAAGAAGACACCGTCGGGCAGTGAATTTTCCTGCTTGCAGGCCACCACGCAGGCGTTGCAGCCGATGCAGGCCTTGAGGTCGAAGACCATTCCCATCTTGGCCATCAGTGTTGCCCTCCCTTGCCCTTGGCGTTCTGGATCGAGTCCACGAAGTCATAGACGGTCGATCCGTGCTTGAGGAAGTCGGGCCAGTCATCGAGCTTGGTGATCTTCACGCGGCAGCTGGTTTCGGGCTGGCCGGTGGCGCCATCGGTGTTGCGCATGTCGTAGGGCAGCATGTCGTTGTAGTGGCCCCCGGACATCAGCACCGAGCGGTTCTCGCTCTTGGTGCGGGACAGGGCGTTGGAGACGCCCAGGGTTTCGTGATGGATCGACTCGGTGGTGGCCAGGCGCCCATAGAGCCGGCCATAGGGCGACTCCACCAGCACGATGTCGCCATCGGCGAAGCCCAGCTTCTCGGCCGTGGCCCGATTGAGCAGCAGGCCGGTATGAACCGGGTCCCGGTAGGTGATGTCCTTGATCCAGGGATTGGACAGGCTCTCGCCGAAATTGAGCTGGATGTCCTTGAAGGTGATGGCGTAGAGGTTGTACTCCGCCGGCTCCAGGTGGATCGGGTCCAGCACCGTGGTGGGCAGGGGTTGGTAGTCCTCGAAGGGCCATTCATTGCGGAACGGCACCTGGGCCTCCTCGAACTGCTGGCGCAGGATTTCCCGCTGCACCGGCAGGTCCTCGATGTAGAACAGCAGGCGCATGCCATCCCAGGGCCGGTACCACTTGTCCAGGCGCCGCTCGGTGGAGGAATGACCGTGCTCCATGTACCACTCGATGGGCTTGTCGTTCCAGAGCAGGCCGACGCGCTCGGCGATGTCCCGGTCGGTGTACTTCTTGCCCGGTTCCAGCTTCAGGTGGGGCTTCTGGTTGAAGCCCAGGATCATGTTGATCACCTCGTTGTACTGGTCCAGCACCCCGAGCCGCTCGGAGAGTTCGAAGAAGATTTCCTCCTCGCTCTTGGTGTCGTAGATGGGCGGCGTGATGGGCTGACGGAAGCAGATGCCCTCGGTGTACGGCGGCTCGATCATCACTCCGTTCCAGGTTTCCAGATAGTCGCTGGAGGGCAGGATGATGTCGGCGAAGTCGGTCATCTCCGTGGGGATCACATCCACGCAGACGATGAAGCGCATGTCCTTCAGGAACTGGAGCCACTTGTCCCGGGGGCCCTGGATGGCCCAGACCGGATTGGAGTGGCAGTTCACCAGGACGTCGGGCTTGAAGGTGGAACCGTACTTCTCCGGCTCCAGATAGGACAGCATGTTGAGGTGGGGACCATTCACCCCCACCGGGAAGAAGCCGGCCAGATGGTATTCATTGGGCGGCCAGGAGAAAGGCGGCATGTGCCCCAGCTGGTGGGGCGTACCCAGCATCTGGCCACTTTCGCCGGGCTGGCAGTGGTTGTTGTCCACGCAGCCGTCGGTGATGGTGACGCCGCAACGGCCGCCGGGATGGTCGATATTGCCGATCAGCATGTTGGTGAGCTGGAAGGCATGATTGGTCATCATCCCGGTCTTGTGGCCCTGGGCGCCCCGGTAGTAATTGTAGGCGGCGGGGCGGAAGGGCACCGTGCGCCCATCCTCCAGGGTCATGGTCTCGCCGATGCGGGCCTCCTTGGCGAACTCCCGGGCGATGCGCCGTACCGTGTCGGGCGGCACCGTGGTGATCTTTTCCATGGCCTCGGGGGAGGCATCCTTGAGAGTGTCCTTGTAGACCTGAAAGGCGGGGCGGCACTTCACGCCGTTCACCACATACTCGCCTTCCAGGGCCAGGTTCTCGTTCTTCAGGCTGGGATCGTTCCAGAGCTTGGCGCAGTTGTCGGCCGTATCCCAGACATAGATCTGGCGGTCGGCATTCCGCACGAAGAACTGGTCCGGTCCCACCAGGTAGGGAGCATTGGTGTCCTTGCGCAGGAACACGTAATCGCACAGGCCCTCATAGACCAGCACGTGGCTCATGCTCATGGCGAAATGGCGGTCCGTGGCCGGACGGATGGGCACCCACTCCTCGGCCTTGGCCCCGGCGATGGACATGCGCGGCTCCACCGCCACCACCTTCATGCCCCGTTCGATGCGGGCCTTGGCCACCCAGTGGGAAGCCGCCGCGGCGTGGAGGTGGGAGGAGAAACCATCACCGGCACCGTTGCTGATCCAGAAGTTGCAGTACTTGGCGTCGTTCACCGCACCGAAGGCGGAATGAATGTAGCCATTCAGCGGATGGTAGGCCCCGCCGCACATGGTGCCGCCGGACTGATAGAAGTTGTGGTTGCCGATGGCCAGGGGCCAGAACCAGATATGCATCTTCTGGAAGTCTTCCAGGGAGGGCATGATCTTGCGGGGGTCCTCATCCAGGGACTTCTTGATCTCCCGGGCGGTGATGTCCAGGGCCTCCTCCCAGCTGATGGGTTCCCACTTGGGATCGACACCGGGGCCCTTCTCCGGGTTGGTGCGACGCAGTGGCTGCTGAAAGCGCTGGGGATCGTAATGGCGCATGATGCCCGCGTTGCCCTTGGGACAGAGCTTGCCGGCATTGGACGGATTGGTGGGGTTGCCCTCGATCTTGTTGATCACTCCATCCGCTGTGACATGGACCCGGGTGGAACAGGAGTGCAGGCACATCTTGCACGTCGAGTTGAACCACTTCCCTGGCTTCAGGGAATTCTGATTGATGTCTCTGCTATTCACTTGCATGACCTCCGTTGGGGAAGGGGTGCTGCCTGGTTATGGCTCTCCGCTCGAAACAGGCCGGAGTATGTTGATGACGGCATTACAAACAACTTACCAACCAAAGAATCAGTTCTTGAACTTGGGGGCAAAACTCAACACAGGATCGTAGGTGCCGGCCTTGAACATCAGCACCCGGAAGGCGTAATAGCCGGTCAGCTCACAGCCCGCCACCAGGATCATGGTGATCAGGTCCTTGTCCGCCAGGGTCAGCATCACGCCGGAGACGACGAAGCCGAGCACCAGCACGACGGGTACGAAGTAGCCGGAGAAGGCACCCTGCACCAGCAGTTCCACCGACTTGCGGCCGCCGCCGGAACCGTATTTGGCGCTGTGCAGCAGGCTCAGGATCATCACGAAGCCATAGAGCACCAGGCCGAAGGCCGCCATCTGCAACATCGGCAGGGCCTCGGGCCGGGTGGCGGCCAGCGTGTTGTAGCCGATCACCAGGGTCAGCATCACGCCGTTGAGCAGGGCGTAGGTCAGGCTGGCCAGGGGCATCAGGCCGGAACTCCAGAGGGTGATGGAGGATGAGTGGGACATGGCAAAGCCCTGATACACCATGATCACCAGGCAACCGGCGATCGCCACGCCCGCCACCAGCAGCGACAGGGGCCGGGGCAGCAGGCCCGCGTTCAGGTCGATCAAATGCAGGGTGCCGAAGCTGGCAAACAGGGTGATGGCCCACAGGCCCCGGCTGATCCAGGAACTGTTGGGACGGGTGAAGGCGCGCCAGCCCCGGGAGGGCTTGCCCAGGTGCAGCAGATGGCCGCCCCCCTTGCCGAAGATCACCATCAACAGACCCAGCACCATGCCGGGCACCAGGTTGTAGAACTGGGACACAAAATACAGCCCGGCCCCGGCCTCGCCGAAGAAGAAGGCCGTCGCCATGGACATGCCCCACGACTTCTGCATGCGGTAGCCGACGCGGAATTCGCTGCCCACCACATCTAGGTTTTTCGCCAACATTTCACTTCCTCCTGGAACACCGGGGCGCCCCACGCCGGGGCCACACCGTGGGAAATCAGTCGATATAGAACACCTTGGGATCGGTGTTCTTCTCCGGCATGGGCTGGCGGCCGTGTCGCTCGTGGATCAGGCGCCGCACCTTGCTCTCCGGATCGTCCAGGTCCCCGAAAATTCGTGCCTCCGTTGGACAGGTGACCACGCAGGCCGGCTCCAGGCCGGCATCCACCCGCTCATGGCAGAAGGTGCATTTGACCGCCGTGCCCGCCGTCCAGCGCTCGTAGCCCTGCTGCTCGAAAGGCGTCAGTTGGCCATTGCCGAACAGGCCCCGCTCCAGCATCTCCGGTTCCAGGCGAGTGCGCTGGTCGTAGGGACAGGCCACGATGCAGGAACCGCAGCCGATGCACTTTTCCTTGTCCACCAGGACGATGCCGTCGGCCCGGGTGTAGGTGGCGCCGGTGGGGCAGACCCGTTCGCAAGGTGCGTCCTCGCAATGGTTGCAGATCGTCGGGATGTACATCCGGCTGGCCTTGGGAAACTCGCCGATCTCCTCGGACAGCGTCTTGGTGAAGAACACCCCGTTCGGCAGGCTGTTCTCCTGCTTGCAGGCCACCGTGCAGGCATTGCAGCCGATGCAGCGGCGCAAGTCGAAAACCATACCCCACTTAGCCATCAGTGCATCCTCCCTTTTTCGCCGGCATACACGGAATTGGCCGCCAGGAGTTCGGGGGGCAATTCCGTGAGTTTGATGAGTTTGACCTTGGCCACCGTCTCGGGCTGGCCGCTACAGGCATCGGTGTTCTCCAGGTTTGCCGGCAACAGGTCGTTGAAACTGCCGCCGCCGACGCGCACGCCGCTGTGCTGGATGGCCACCCGGGTCAGGGCGTTGGAGACGCACACCGTTTCCGGATGCACCCCCTGAGAGGTGGCCAGCCGGGCGACGATGCTGCCGTAGGGGGACTGGATGCGCACCACATCGCCGGTTTGCAGCCCCTTGCTGGCCGCGGTGGCGGTGTTGATCAGCACCGAGGTATGGACCGGATCGTTGTAGGTGATGTCCTTGATCCAGGGGTTGCTGGTGCTCTCGCCGAAGTTGATCTGGATGTCCTTGAAGGTGATCGCGAACATGTCGTACTCGGCCGGCTCCAGCAGCACCGGATCGGGCACCGGTGTCGGCAGGGGCTGATAGTCGCCCCAGGACCACTGATGGCGGATCGGCACGTCGGCAGCCTCCATCTTCTGCTTCAGGTCGTCCCGGGCCTTCAGGATGTCCTCGATGTAGAAGTGCAGACGCATGCCGTCCCAGGGCCGGTACCACTTGTCCGGACGGCGCGGCGTCACGGCATGGCCGTGCTCGATGTACCAGTCCAGGTCCTTGCCGTTCCAGAGCTTGCCCTTGCGCTCGGCGATCTCGCGGTCGGTATAGGTCCGGTCCGCCTCCAGCAGCAGCTCCGGCTTCTGGTGGAAGCCATTCACGTAGTTGAGGATGTTGTTCCAGATGTCCAGGATGCCGATGCGCTTGGAAAGCTCGTAGAAGATTTCCTCCTCGGCCCGGGTATCGTAGATCGGCGGCGTCGCCGGCTGGCGCAGGCACATGCCCTCATGGTGAGGCGGCTCGATCATGGTCATGTTCCAGGATTCGAGCAGATCGTGGGCCGGCAGGATGATGTCCGCCCACTCGTTGCTTTCATTGGGCAGGATGTCGATGGCGGCGATGAAGCGCATCCCGCTCATGATCTTGTACCACTCCTTGCGGCTACCGCTGATGTTCCACATGGGATTGGAATGGCACAGCAGCATCGTGTCCGGGCGGTAGTCGAGGTTGTACTTCTCCGGATTCATCAGGGTCTCCTGGGCCAGGTGGCCCGGGTCGACACCGATGGGGAAATAGCCCATCAGATGCACCTCGTTGGGCGGAAAGGAGAAGGGCACTTCCGGATGCAGCTGGTGGGGGTTGGCGTGCATCATGCCGCTCTCCCCCGGGGTGATGGCGCCGCAGCCGCCGCGGATCTCCACCATCTGGTCGTCCAGGGTGGCGCCCACATGGCCCCCGGGGGTGTCGATGGCCCCCACCAGGAAGTTCACCAGCTTGAAGGACTGGTTGGCCATGGCGCTGTACTTGTGGCCCTGGGCGCCCCGGTAGTAGTTGTAGGCGGCGGGCCGCAGGGGCAGGATGCGGTCCTCGATCTCGATGAAGGAACCGATCTGGGCCGCCTTGGCGAATTCCCGGGCGATGCGGCGGATGGTTTCCGCCGGCACGGTGGTGACCTTGGACATCTGCTCCGGGGTGCACTCGGCCAGGATGTCCTTGAAGCGCTGGAAGGCCGGACGGCAGGTGACCCCATTCACCTCATAGACACCCTCCAGGGCAAAGTCCTTGAGGGTCGGATCGTTCCAGAGCTTGGCGCAGTTGTCCTTGGCGTCCCAGACGTAGATGTCCCCGTTCTCGTTGCGCACGAAGTAGCCGTCGGGCCCCACCAGGTAGGGGGCGTTGGTGTCCTTCTTGAGGAACTTGGCGTCGTAGAGATTCTCATACACCAGCACATGGCACAGGCCGAGGGCGAACTGGCGATCGGTGGCCGGGCGGATCGGCACCCACTCGTTGGCCTTGGCGCCGCCGATGGACAGGCGCGGCTCCACGGTGACCACCCGCATATTGCGTTCGATGCGGGCCTTGGCCACATGATTGGCCTGGGCGGCAGTATGGAGGTGGGAGGAAAAGCCATCGCCGCCGCCGTTGTTGATCCAGTAGTTGCAGTAATTGACGTCGTTGGCCGCGGCGAAGGCCGAGTGCACGAAGCCGTTCATCGGGTGGTAGCCGCCGCCGCAGAAGTTGCCCACCGAGGAGAAGAAGTTGGCGGAACCGAAGGCCGCCGGCCAGGCCCAGAGGAACAGCTTCTGGAAGTTGTTGATGGCCGGCAGCAGCTTGCGCGGGTCCTCATCCCGGGTGCGCTTCAGCTCCCGGCCGACGATGTCGTAGGCCTCGTCCCAGCTGATGGGCTCCCATTTCGGATCGACACCGGGCCCCTTGTTCGGGTTGGTGCGGCGCAGGGGCGTCTTGAAGCGGGTCGGATCGTAATGACGCATGATCGCCGCATTGCCCTTGGGGCAGAGGCGACCGTTGTTGCTCGGGCTGCTCGGTTCACCCTCGATCTTGTTGATGATGCCCTCATCGGTGATATGCACCCGCGTGTTGCAGGAATGCAGGCACATCTTGCAGGTCGATTTGATCCACTTCCCCGGCTTCAGGGAATTCTGCTCAGGCTGTCGATTGCTCACGTCGTTGATCCTCCTCCGGAACCCCAATGACTGCGGATGAAACTAGAACCCAGCTCCGCCGCAACGCAGGAAATTCACTTCACTGCCTCGGCGGGCTGCTTCTTGAACATGGACTTAAGGCTACCGAGCATGCCCTTGCCCTTTTCGGCCTCGGCCTCTTCCACGGCAGGACTCCCGTGAAGTTCGGCGGCCCGCTTGGTCAAGGCGGCAATGAACTGATCGTTGATGCCGTCGGCGAACTTCTGCATCACGCCGGCGGCGAATTTCCCCAGCTTGCCGACAATATGGACCGTGGAGGTGTAGGTGATCTCGGTGTGCCTGTCATCCACCGCCTTGAGGGCCAGAGTGCATTCGGCGCTGATCTTGCTGCCGCCATCCTTGTCGGCGCCACGCATGGTGTAGGCCGCATACTCGGGTGGCCGCTCCTCGCTGGTTTCCACCCGCACATCGAAACCGGCCTTGATCGGACCGACCTTGATACCCACCGACCCGGTGTATTTGCCAACGCCCAGCACTTCCACCGTGTGGCAGCCAGGCAGGCATTTGCCCACTTCATGGGGCTGATTCAGGAAGGCCCAAACTTCGGGTAGGGCACCATCCAGAACAAACGTGCGTTCTATGTACATCCAGTTTTCTCCTCGCCCAGGGCATCGGATATCCGATCGCACCGGAACTCCATGGCCGCCCGCAAAGGCGGCAGGTTCATCCAAGCTCTGCCGCGCCCGTCTCCACCACTCCGGAGCCGCACAGGGCAAACATCCTGTCCACTCGCATCATCGTGCCGCGGACATTCCGGAAACTATGATGAACAGACCGTCTCCGCCATCCACGAACCACTCCCACTATCCAGCAACTGCCAACACGGATATCGCATCGCAACACCAAGAACCAACGGGACATCCCCACAACCAGGACTGACGCCAAGAACCCATATTGCCGCACCGCAATAGCCCTATCCAATCTCGTTCGAAATTTCCGGCACAGCGCCTAAACCCAGGTACCACACGGGTTTGCGACCCATTGCGATGGCACGATACAAACTGTACCGGGGACCGTCTTGACTCTCGGAGCAGCAGCCGATGACCCTTAGCGCAGAGCCGACGATCCGATGACCCAAGGTAGCATCCGTAATGTTTCCGATGCGCCGGGAATCAAGCCGCCTGCCCAACCGGGCAAGAGTTTCAGGGCCGATCCCGTTAGGGTGCGTCTGATCGGCCGCGCACTTCTGCGACAGGGCCGGTCGAATATGGAGACAAGGACAGTGGAAGCTCAACTCGAAACCGCCCGTCGAAGCGGCTCGCCCTCAAGGGAATTTCTCCCGCTGTCCCCAGGACCTCGCACTCCGGCGGCGGTCTGGGCCCTCGTTCCCCTGAAAGATTTCTCCCTTGCCAAGACCCGGCTCGCCGACACTCTCGACGCCGGAGCCCGTCAGGGTCTGGCCCTGGCCATGGCCAGGGACGTGGTCAGGGCGCTGACGCGGGCCTGCACTGTCAGCCGGGTAGTGATGGTCAGCGACATTCCCGGACTCCCCGGCCTGATCGGCCTTGAGAGCGTGGATTGTTTCGACACTGGAGAGGCCCGGGGGCTCAACGAGGATCTGAGCCGAGCGGCGGCCTGGGCGCAGACCCAAGGCGCCGGCCACGTACTGATCGCCCATGCCGATCTTCCCCACCTCACGGCGGCGGGTATCGACCGCTTCGTCGCCACGACCATGCCCGGCTCGCAACGACTACGGGTGGCCGCCAGCAAGGAAGGCAGCGGTACCAACCTGCTGTTGGCCCCCCTGCCCCTGCCCCTGCCCCTGGTGTTCGGAAGCCACAGCCTGCCCCGCTTCCTTCAGGGGGCGGCAACGGCCGGTCTCCGGATTGAGGTCCGCCATGATCCGGCACTGGCGAGGGACATTGATGAAACCCAGGACTTGAGCGCCCTGATGGCGGACTACCGGCGCGGATATCTGGCCGGCCGTGCCACCGCCGCCTGGCTGCAGTCCACACCCGACTCCAGCCCCTGAATTCATGGCCCCCACTACCGGCGCCACCGCCCCCTGCTGCTGCATTGCAATAAAAATACAGCCGATGCCGAGTCCGCCGCGACTGCGCGCTGGCAATCAAAACGGTGCGCTCTGAGGGGCAAGCCCGAATCAAATCTTCGCTCTATCGTGATCCCATGCAGTCATCCTGAGAAAAACAGATCACCATGATGTGCACGACGACACGACGCAAGATTCGCGTCCGGGGAAAGCACGATTGCCATCCCCGGGGTGCCGAGCCAATGCTTCGACATTCCACCGCATCGCCGTGGTACAAGATCCAAGGATGTGCTGAGGTTTTCGAGTTGGACGAATCCCCAGCGTCTGCGCAGGAGTGCGCGGAACGCTTTGGCAAGATGGCAACACTAATTCCTGAGGACCCGCTATGTATCCAGCGCCGTTTCGATATCACCGTCCCGCTTCCCTGAAGGAAGCCATACTGATGCTGTCGGCCCTGGGCGAGACAGCGAAGCCCTTGGCCGGTGGCCAGACCCTGATCCCCATCCTCAAGCTGCGCATGGATGAGCCGACGGACCTGGTGGATATCGGCCGACTGCCCGACCTGCGCTTCGCCAGGAAGGAGGACGGCTGGATCCAGATCGGCGCCCTCTCGCCCCATGGCTGGGTATCCAAGTCCAACATCGCGGCCGCCATTCCCATCGTCAAGGATTGCGCCGGCGGCATCGCCGATGCCCAGGTGCGCAGCCGCGGCACCATCGGTGGTTCGGTCAGCGCTGCCGATCCCAACTGTGACTGGCCGGCCCTGTTGAATACCCTGGATGCCGAAGTGCTCTGCTCCGGCCCCAACGGCGACCGCACCATTGCCATCGGGGATTTCATCACCGCCGCCTACACCACCGCACTCACGCCGGGGGAACTGGTCACCTCGATCCGCTTCAAGGCCCCCCCGGCAGGCAGTGGCGGCGCCTACATCGCCTACAAGAAGGCGGCGGCCGCCTTCCCGGTCTGCTCTGTGGGCGTGCAGCTCACCCTGGGCGCCGGCAACACCTGCCAGGATGTCCGCATCGTCATGGGCGGCGCCGGTCCGACACCTCGGCGTGCCCTGGAGGCCGAAGCCGAGCTGCGCGGCAAGGCACTTTCCGCCCAGCTTTGGGAACGGGCTACCGAAGCAGCCATCGCCATCGCCGATCCGGCCAGCGATGTGCGCGGCACCACCGAATACAAACGCAACCTGCTGCGGGGCCTGATCCTGCAAACCGCCGATGTGGCGGTCCGCCGCTGCGAAAACGCCAAAATCGAGGGGAGTCACGTTTATGCATAACGCCAACACACTGGTCACCATCGAGCTGACCGTCAACGGACAGAAGTACTGCCGCCAGGTGGAACCGCGCATGCTGCTGGTGGAATTCATCCGCGAGGAGATCGGCCTCACCGGCACCCATATCGGCTGCGACACCAGCTACTGCGGCGCCTGCACCGTGGAGCTGAACGGCGCGCCGGTCAAGTCCTGCACCATGCTGGCCGTCCAGGCCGACGGTGGCGAGGTGCTGACCGTGGAGGGCCTGGAGCAGGACGGCGAACTCCACCCCCTGCAGAAATCCTTCTCCGAGCACCACGGCCTGCAGTGCGGCTACTGCACCCCGGGCATGCTGATGTCTTCCCATGCCCTGCTCGCAGAGAACCCCACCGCCGACCGCAAGGCCATCAAGAAGGCCATCGCCGGCAACGTCTGTCGCTGTACCGGCTACCAGAACATCATCAAGGCTGTTGAAGCCGTTGCGAACGAAGCCAAGGAGGGCCAGCGATAATGGAAATGAAATTTTCCGGGCAGTTCGAAGTCTCGCCGCCGCCCGCCGCAACCTTCGACCTTCTCTCCGACCCCCAGAAGTTCGCCCCCCTGCTGCCCACCTTCTCCAGCCTGGAGATGAAGGATGCCAACACCGCCGTGGTGAAGGTCTCCGTGGGCATCGGCAAGATCCGGGGCACCGCCTCCACCCAGCTCACCCTGCAGAAAAAAACCGCGCCGACCCACGCCACCTATGTGGGCAGCGGCAAGGTCATGGGTGGCGCCTACACCATGATCACCTCCTACGACCTGGAACCCAAGGGTAGCGGCACCCTGGTCAAATGGCGGGGCGAGGTCCAGCTCGTCGGCAAGATCCTGTCCCTGGCGGGCGGCGGCATGCAGGGCTATGCGGAACAGCAGATCAATGCCGTCATCACCAGCCTGCAACAGGCCATGTCTCCCGAGTACCAGAAGGAGGCCGCGGCCCGCAAGGCCGCCCAGGCCGAGCAGAAGTCGGGCTGGATGTCCGGGCTGATACGCAAGTTGCGCAAACAGGACGACGCCTCTGCCGCACCGGCCGACGCCGCCGCCGATGCCATCGACACCGAGGCGCTGACCGCCGGCTGGAGCGGCGCCGCCCTCACCCCCGACAGGGGCACTGCCAGTCTCGCCACGCTGAAGTCGTCGCCCCGTTACAACGACTTTGCCGAGATCGTCAAACGGCAGGGCGGCGACAAATGGGTGCACGCGCCCATCTCCCGCAAGGAAGACAGCCGTCTGGTGCGGGGCCAGGGCCTGTTCGTGGACGACTACAAACTCTCGGGCATGCTGCACATGAGCCTGGTGCGTTCCCCCTACGGCCACGCCCGCATCGTCCGCATCGACACCTCGAAGGCCGAAGCCCTGCCGGGCGTGGTGTGCACCCTGACCGGCCAGGAAATCGCCGCCGTCTGCACCCCCTTCATGCAGATCGGTCCGGGCGACGCGCAGAACATCAAGGACTTCCCGATGGCGGTGGAAAAGGCCATCTACCAGGGGGAACCCGTGGTGGCGGTGGTGGCCGAGAATCCCCGCATCGCCGCCGATGCGGCCCAGTTGGTGGAGGTGGAGTACGAGTCCCTGCCTGCGGTGATGAACTGGAAGAGCGCCCTGGAAGACAAGGCGGTGCTGCACCCCGGCATGGGCACCAACCATCACTGGCACGGCATCTACGAATACGGCGACCTGGACCAGGCCTTTGCCGACGCAGCCCACGTGGTCAAGATCGACCAGATGGACTTCCATCGCTTCTCCAGCACTCCCCTGGAAACCAACGCGGTGGTGGCCACCTGGACGCCCGGCGGCGGCGTGGACTTCTTCTGCAACAACTCCTTCCCCGCCATCGTGATCCAGATGATTGCCCCGGCCCTGGGCCTGTCCATCGACCAGGTGCGGGCCAAGACCCAGGACGTGGGGGGCAGCTTTGGCAACAAGATCGGCAACTACCCCTACATGACCCTCGCCGCCCTGGCTTCCAGGAAGAGCGGCGGCCGGCCGGTGAAATGGGTGGAAACCCGCAGCGAACACATGCTGGCCGGCGGCCATGGCAGTGAGCGCACCTACCTGGACACCGAAGTGGCCCTGGACAAGGACGGGGTGATCACCGCCGTGCGCTCGCGCCACATCGATGATTGCGGCGCCTATCCGCGCTACGAGCCCCTGGGCTGCGTGATCTGGTCCCAGGTGCTGCCGGCCTGCTACAAGCTGCGCAACATCCGCATCGACTTCAACCAGGTGGTCACCAACAAGGGGCCCTCGGCGCCCAACCGGGGTTATTCGCGGCTCCAACAGCTCTGGTTCATGGAGCGCATCATCGACATCTGCGCCCACGAACTGAACATTCCGTCGGACCAGATGCGCCTCAACAACTACATCCGCGAGTTCCCCTACACCACACCGAACGGCTGCGTGTACGACTCCGGCAACTATCCCCTGCTGCTGGAAAAGGCCAAGGCCCTGATCGACTGGGATGGATGGAAGCAGAAGCAGGCCGAGGCCCGGGCCGAAGGCCGCTGGATAGGCATCGGCATCGGCACCACGCTGGATTCCGGCACCAACAACTTCGGCCAGGCCCGCATCGTCAATCCCTACCTGCCCTTCTCGGGCAATTCCGAGGTGGCGACGATCAAGCTGGACCTGGACGGCACCGTGGTGGTCATGCTGGGCTCCACGCCTTCCGGCCAGGGCCACGAAACCACCACCGCCCAGGTGGTGGCCGACGAGCTGGGCATCCGCCCCGACATGGTGGAGGTGCGCACCGGCTTCGACACCACCTTCAACAGCCATGGCGGCCATTCCGGCTCCTATGCCAGCCAGTTCGCCGTCACCGGCCTGTCGGCTGTTCATGGCGCCTGCCAGAAGCTGAAGAAGGAAATGAAGCGGCTGGCGGCCTTCGCCCTGGAAGCCAATGAGGATGATCTGGAATTCGGCATCGGCCAGCAGGGACCGGAGCTGCGCGTCAAGGGCACAGACCGCAGCATCAACTACTGGGGTCTGTCGGCCATGGTGAATATCAACACCGCCGGCCAGCCGGACAGCATCGCCGATGTCACCCTCAACATCCGCCACGTCTATCGCCCCCCCTTCAAGATCCCGGATGTGGAGAAGAAGTACGGCAACCTGACCCTGACCTACGCCTCCCAGTTGCACATCGCGGTGGTCGAGGTGGACCGGCGCACCTATGTGCCCAAGATCCTGGCCTACGCGGCGGTGGACGACTGCGGCAACGTCATCAACCCGAAGATCGTCGCCGGCCAGGTCCATGGCGCCACGGCCCACGGCATCGGCGCAGCGATGATGGAAAGCTACATCTACGACAAGGAGGGCAACCTGCTGACGGGCTCGTTCACGGACTACACGCCGATCACGGTGATGAACATGCCCGACCTGGCCTTTGGCGAGATCGAGACCCCATCGCCCTTCAGCTACAACGGCGCCAAGGGCATGGGCGAGGGCGGCGGAGCGCCACTCCATACCGTCTCCGCGGCGGTGCAGGATGCCTTGTTCGACCAGAACGTGATCATCCGCAATTCCTTCAACTCCCCCAACACCCTCTACGACGCCGTGAAGCGGGCCGACCGGGCCACGGCAGTCAAGGTCGAGTCGCGTACCCGGTGAGGAAGGAAAGGACGGTAGTCTCGTGGAAGCTGTCTAACGGTCATGGCGGCAGGCGCCACCCCGGATGATGAAACCCGTCACCCCGGCGCAGGCCGGGGTCCAGAGCAGTGGCCCACTGGGCAACGGCCCCGGATCAGTTCCGGGGTGACGTTTCTTTGCCGGTGTGACGGGCTTGATCCTGGATTCCGGCGTTCGCCGGAATGACGGCGGTGACCACCTGCGGAACATTTTTCAAGACAGGTTCTTAGGAGTATCCATGAGCGGCCAGGAACCAAGACCAGGGTTTGCTTCCATCGAGGAAGTCCAGCAGAAGTTTGCGGCGGCGGGTTACATCGCCGACCGCATGCTGGCGACGACGATGTTCCTGTCGGTATCCCTGGGCAAGCCGGTCTTTCTCGAAGGCGAGCCCGGCGTGGGCAAGACCGAGATCGCCAAGGTCATGGCCCAGGTCCTCGATGCAGAACTGATCCGCCTGCAATGCTACGAGGGCCTGGACAGCGCCGCCGCCCTCTACGAGTGGAACTACACCCGCCAGCTGCTGGAGCTGAGGCTTCAGGAAGCCCGGGGCGTGGAACGGGAACAGATCGGCCGCAACCTGTTCTCCGAGGAGTTCCTGTTGCAGCGGCCCCTGCTGAAGGCCCTGCGCAGCGGCGGAGTCAGGCCGCCCGTACTGCTGATCGACGAAGTGGACCGCTCCGACGAGGAGTTCGAGGCTTTCCTGCTGGAGGTGCTGTCCGACTTCCAGATCACCATTCCGGAAATCGGCACCCTGCGGGCCCATCATGTGCCCTTCGTGATCCTCACCTCGAACCGCACCCGGGAAGTGCACGACGCCCTCAAGCGCCGCTGCCTCTACCACTGGATCGACTACCCGAGCTTCGACAAGGAGGTGCGGATATTGCGCAGCCGCCTGCCCGAAGTGGAACTACGGCTGGCCGGCCAGGTCTGCCGTTTCATGGAGCTGTTGCGGGAGCAGGATTTCTACAAGCGACCGGGCATCGCCGAAACCATAGACTGGGCCCGGGCCTTGCTCGCCCTGGGCATCGCCGAACTGGACACCCCGTCCACGGCAGCCACCCTGGGCTGCATCCTCAAGTACAAGGGGGACATGGAAAAGCTGCACCAGCTCGGACTCGAAGGCCTGATCGAAATGGCCCTGATGCCGGGCCATGACCCTTCCGCGGCGCCAACGGAATTCTGCTGATACCGGACCATGGCCTCCCCTGCGCCCCGGCAAAACCGCAGCATGCTGGAACATGTGGTCGGCTTCTCCCGGGCATTGCACGAAGCCGACCTGCCGGTCAATCCGGGCAATCTGATCGACCTCTGCCAGTGCTTCCGCCACATCGACATTGCCCGGCGCGATGACTTCTACGCTGCCGCCCGGGCCACCCTGATCTCCCGCCGCGAGGACATTCCCCGCTTCGATGCCGTATTCGCCAGCTATTGGGAATCCCCCGAACGTATCCTGATCCGCAAGCGGCGGGAAGGCGAAAACCCGGAGGAAGACGAGGATGAGAGCAGCCCCGGTGCCCGGCTGATCCTGCCCGGTGAGGAAGGCGACGGCGATGAGGCCGAGCGGCAGCCCCTGAAACTTGCCTACAGTCCCGAAGAGGTATTGGCCATCCGGGACCTGGGCACCCTCACCGACGCCGATGTGGAACGGGCCCAGCGCCTGATCCGGGACATCGTCGCCGCCCTGGCCAACAAGCGCGGGCGGCGCCATGTCGCCTGTCGCCGGGGCAGCGCCCCCGACCTGCGCCGGCTGTTGCGCAACCGCAGCTTCTATACCGCCGAGGGCATCTGTCCCCTGCCCTATCGCACCCGCCGCATCAACAAGACCCGCCTGGTGCTGCTCTGCGATGTCAGCGGCTCCATGCAGCGCTACAGCAGTTTCCTGATCGAATTCATGTACGCCCTGCGGCGGGAACTGTCGGACCTGGAAGTCGCGGTGTTCTCGACCCACCTGACGGTGATCACCGATCTGCTCAAGACCAAAGGGGTGGCAGCGTCCCTGAAGCAGGTCGCCGACAAGGTTCACGACTGGGCCGGCGGCACCAACATCGGCACCAGCCTGCGGGAGTTCAACGAACAGCACGGGCCACGCCTGCTCAATCACCGCACCGCGGTGATCTTCCTCAGTGACGGCTGGGATCGGGGCGACGCAGCGGAAATGCGGGAGCAGATGGCGAGACTGCGGCAGCAGGCCCAGAAGGTGCTCTGGCTCAATCCCCTGCTCGGCACCCCGGGCTACCAGCCCCTGACCCAGGGCATGCGGACCGCCCTGCCCTATCTGGACCATTTCCTGCCGGCCCACAATCTGCAAAGCCTGTCCCAGCTGGCCAGGACCCTGCGGGCCATCGGCGCCTGAGATACCGACCTAACGCTCATGGTCGCCAGCACCACCCTCGAGGATGAAAATGCGCCAAAGTAACGCCGCCCATCCCCGCCCCAGGGCGGGGCTACTCATCGGCTCGCTACGCTCGACCGTCACCCTTGGCTCCGTTCATGCATTTTCACGCTAATTGAACCCAAGCATGGCTTCCGATCTCGACGACATTCTCCATCAGGCCCAGTCCTGGTTGCAATCCGGCCAGGGCGTCGCCCTGGCCACCGTGGCGCGAACCTGGGGCTCCTCGCCCCGGCCGGTGGGCAGCCACCTGGCCGTGAATGAGAGCGGCGCCTTTGTCGGATCGGTATCGGGAGGCTGCATCGAAGGCGCGGTGATCCAGGAAGCCCTCAAGACCATCGCCGATGGCCAGCCGCGCCGGCTGGAATTCGGGGTCAGCGATGAACAGGCCTGGGAAGTGGGTCTCGCCTGCGGTGGCCGGGTGCAGGTCTATGTGGCAAGGGCGGCCGGATTCCTTGCCCAACTGCTGGCGACCCGGGCGAACCGGCGGCCCGTGGCCCTGGTCACCCGGCTCAGCGATGGCACCCAGGTTCTGCTGGAACCCGGCGCGACTCGGGAGCCGTTGGCGCTCAGCCCGGTCATGGAAGCAGAATTGGGGCGACGCTTTGTCAGCGGCCAGAGTGGTGCCCTGGATGAGGACGGCGATATCTTCGCCCGGGTCTATGTGCCGGAGCCCCGGCTGCTGATCGTCGGGGCAGTGCACATCGCCCAGGTCCTGGCGCCCATGGCGGCCATGGCCGGCTATGAAGTCACGGTGATCGATCCGCGCCGGGCCTTCGCCAGCGAGGAAAGATTCCCGGGAGTCGCCCTGAGCGACGCATGGCCGGACGAGGCCATGGCCCAACTGGGTGCCGATGCCCGCACCGCCGTCGTCACCCTGACCCACGACCCCAAGCTCGACGACCCGGCCCTCGTCGCCGCCCTGGCCAGCCCGGCCTTCTACATCGGCGCCCTGGGCAGCCGGCGCACCCACGAGAAACGACTTGCCCGCCTGACGGAACTGGGGCTGGCGGAACAGATCGGCCGCATCCACGCGCCCGTGGGCCTGGACCTTGGCGGACGCTATCCGAGCGAGATCGCGGTTTCCATCCTGGCCCAGATCATTCAGGTGCGCTACCAGGGAGCAGCAGGATGATCTTTGGCGAATTTCCCAGTGCCGAGGCCGAGGGCGTCCGCCTCGCCCACACCCTCAAGCTGCCCCACCTGTTGCTGAAGAAGGGGCGGGTTTTGTCCGCCATCGACGTCGCCGCCCTGGAGGCTGCCGGCGTTCCCCGGGTGGCCGGCGCAAGACTTTCCCCGGGCGAACTGGATGAGGATGCCGCCGCCGGGACCATCGCCCGCCAGCTTGCCTCCGGCCTGATCGTGCAGCGCGCCCCCTACACGGGGCGCTGCAATCTCTACGCCCAGGGGACCGGACTGCTGACCGTGGATCAGGAAAGGATCGACCGCCTCAATCGCATCAGCGAAGCCATCACCCTCGCCACCCGGCCCCAGCACGCCCTGGTGGGCAAGGACCAGCGCATCGCCACGGTAAAGGTCATTCCCTTCGCGGTGGAACCCGGAGTCATCGCCGCCTGGCACGAAGAACTCGGCGACCGGCCGCCCCTGCAATTGCTGCCCCTGCGCCCCTGCCGGGCGGCCCTGATCATGAGCGTTTCCCCGAGCACCACCGAACGCATGCTGAACATGGCCGTGACGGCGACACGGCGCCGCCTCGAAGCCCTGGGCGGCACCCTGGCCCTGGAACTGCGCTGCGCCCATGAAGGCCCGGCCGTGGCCCAGGCCCTGCAGCAAGCGCTCGCGGCCGGATGCGACCTGCTGCTGGTATTGGGCGCCACCATCAGCAAGGATCGTGGTGACGTGGTGCCCGGAGCCATCGTTGCCGCCGGAGGCGTCATCGAACATTTCGGCATGCCGGTGGAGCCGGGCAACATGCTGCTCACCGCTCGCATCGGCACCGTGCCGGTGTTCAACCTGCCCGGTTGCGCCCGCTCCTCCAGCCTCAACGGTCTCGACCTGCTGCTGCAACGCCTGCTGGCCGGGCTGCCCTGCACGGCCAAGGACATCATGGGGTTGGGCGTGGGCGGACTGATCAGCAATATCAGTGAAGATGAAGCGGCCGTAACAGCGACACCCGCCCCGGAAGCGCCCCGGCCGCCCCGCATCGCCGCCCTGGTGCTGGCGGCAGGCAGGCCCTCGTCCATCGACGTGGGCAACGAACTGTTGCGCCGGGTGGATGGGGTTCCCCTGGCGCTGCGGGTAGCGAATGCAGCCTGCGCTTCCCGCGCCTGCCAGGTCATGGTGGTGACGGGCTACCAGGCCGATCGTATCGAAGCCGCCCTGGCCGACCGCCCCGTTTCCTTCACCCACAACCCGGACTATCTCAAGGGCCTGGCCACCTCCCTGCGCCGAGGCCTGCGGGCGCTGCCGGCGGACATCGACGGGGTGGTCGTGCTGCTGGCCGACATGCCCGGCATCAACGCCGCCATCATCGATCGGCTGCTGGATGCCTTCGACCCGACCCAGCCGGCCGTGCTGGTACCCGAACATGGTGGCCAGCGTGGCAACCCCGTGGTCTGGCCCCGCCGTCACTTCGCCGAGATCGCCGCCCTCTCGGGGGACACGGGCGCCCGGGGCCTGCTGGAATGCTATGCCGGCGAGGTGCGCACCGTAAGTTTCGATACGCCGGCGATCCTCCCCGACATCGACATCACCGAACAGCGTCAGGCTCTGGGCGGCACCTGATTGCCAGCTTCCGCCCTCTGACATATCTGCGCTCGGGAGCAGTCATTCATGCCTCCCCAGTCAAGACAGGAAGCCCCTCGATTTGTATCGTTGCGCTACGCTTGGGCTCATGAGGCCAGCGTCAAGGCTTGTGCGACGCACAATAATTACTTAGAAAAACAAAAGGCAACAAGTGCATCATGAAGGCCCGCGAAGCGTTGCCGGATGCCCTGGCACCATGCGCAGCGACCTTGTTGAAGCAGGCCACTGAAATCACTAGACTGACCGAGGTCAGAGTAAGGATTCAGTAAACGACTTGGCGTAAAAAGAAGGAGAGGAGGAGGCGAACCGACATGTTTATCGCGCAAGGCAGCCCCCGGGTTGTGAAAGATCCCCTTTCCCGCCACCGGCTTTTCCAGACCTTTGATGCCACGGAGGCACGGGAGCGTGTCGCCGAGGTTTATTGCCCCCATGAACTGAAGATTCTTGGCGAGGACAACCAGCGCGTCGACACCTGCATGGACCACGTTCCCCTGGGGGGCGTATCCCTCAATCGCCTGCGCTACGGCCCGACCGTCAAGATCGATGCCGGCCACCTGCAGACCTTCGTGCTGGTGATGATGCCGATGGTCGGTACCTCCCATGTCACCTGCGGCGAGGAAAAATTGCGTGCCCATCCGGGAACCGCAGCAGTGATTTCCCCCACCAAGCCCTTCTACCAGACCATCGACGCCAACTGCGACCAGATCATGGTCCAGCTCGATCGTGATCTGGTGGAACGGACCTGCGCCCAGCATATCGGCCACGACCTGCGCCACCCCTTGCAGTTCAAGCTGGGACTCGACATGTCGGACCAAAGCAGCGGCTGGCCGGCCCTGGTGTCCTATCTGATAACCGAACTGGACGGCAATGCCCGCTACCTTCACTCGCCCCTGGTGCGCGCCCCCATCGAACACCTGCTGGTCGCTACCCTGCTGCATTCCCAGTTCAACAACTACAGCGAGGAACTCGCCGCGCCGGCCCGCCCCATCGCGCCGAGCCACGTCAAACGGGTCGAGGAATATATCAAGACCCATGCGGACGAACCCCTGACAGTCGCCAGCCTGGCTGCCCATGCCGGCGTGAGCACCAGCGCCCTGTACGCGGGCTTCCGCGACTTCCGCAATACCAGCCCCATGGCCTACCTTCGGGCCGAGCGCCTGCAGCGGGTCCATGATGAGTTGCTGAAAGCGGCACCAACTACCGCCAACGTCACGGACGTGGCCATCCGCTGGGGCTTCCAGCACCTCAGCCACTTCGCAGCCCACTACAAGAAAAAATTCGGCGAACTGCCCTCCGATACCTTGCGCAAGCAGTAGCCCACTGCATCTGCAGGGACTTTCCGGCGACAGACCGGAAGCTGCCCATGGCGCCAGTCCCCATGGTGCATCCATGTTCAGCCAGCGTTCACGAAGTCGTCATTTCGGGGCTGCCCGCGAGGGCAGAACCCGGAATCCAGAGGCGCACGGGTGGGGTTTCTGGATTCCGGGTTCCGCTACGCGGCCCCGGAATGACTCGGCTGAGTTTCGCTAATCAGGAAAAATTTTCCTTCTTTGCACAAACTCGCTATCCCTTGCACCCCTGCGCTAACGAATCAAAAAATCCTGTTGTTATAGTCAGCCAGCGGCTTGCGCCATTGCCATTCTTCCGTGATATGGCGGCCGAAAAACACCAACAACTACAGCAGGAGACGAGGCATGGGACATACCAGCAGGAACGACCATCAGGCGTTTGATTTATGGATAGGCGGGGAACGCGTGGCCCCCGCTTCCGGTAAGTATTTCATCGACCGTAACCCGGAGGATGACTCGCCCTACGCCAGGGTGGCGGAAGGCAACATCGCAGATGTCGATCGGGCGGTGCAGACGGCCCATCAGGCCTTCGCCAGCTACGGCAAAACGATGGCCGCGGATCGGGAGGCCTGGCTATGCCGGGCCGCGACGCTGATGGAGAAGTACCGCGACGAATTCGTGGACATCCTGATCGACGAAGTCGGCTCCCCCTTCGGCAAGGCCCAGTTCGAAGTCCAGTACGCCATCAACTGCCTGCGCGCCGCAGCCGGCGTGGCGCGGCGCATCACCGGCCAGACCATCCCCTCGGAAACCCCGGGCCGCTTCAGCATGACGGTACGGGAACCCCTGGGGGTCGTCGCCAGCATCTCGCCCTTCAACGTGCCTCTGCTCAAGAACGTGAAGCTGAGCGCCACGCCCCTGGCCACGGGCAACACCGTGGTGCTGCTGACCTCCGAGGAAGCGCCCATGGTGGCCAATCGCCTGGCGGAGGTGTATCACGAGGCCGGCATTCCGGCGGGCGCCTTCAACGTGGTCACCGGCTTCGGCGACAAGATCGGCGATGCCCTGACCTCCCATCCCCTGGTCAAGGTGGTGATGTTCACCGGCTCCAGCCGCGTCGGCAGGCACATCGCCAGCCTCTGCGGCCCCCTGATGCGGCGCGTCGTGCTGGAACTGGGGGGCAAGAATCCTCTGGTAGTGCTGGCCGATGCCGACCTGGAGGCCGCCGTGGAGGCGGCGGCCTTCAGCCAGTTTTTCTTCCAGGGCCAGGCCTGCATGGCGTCGAGCCGCATCTATGTGGAGAAGAGCATCGAGGCCGAATTCTGCCGTCGCTTCAAGGCCAAGGCGGAGTCCATGGGCATGGGCGACCTGCGCAATCCCGGCACCTGGGTGGGACCGATCATTTCCGAGCGCCAGCGCCAGCGGGTGAAGACCCATATCCAGGACGCCCAGGCCAAGGGCGCCACGGTGCTGACCGGCGGCACCTGGATCGGCAACCGCTGCCGTCCCACCATCCTCACCGGGGTTGCGGAAGGCATGACCGTCTGCCGCGATGAAACCTTCGGCCCGGTCACGTCGATCTATCCGGTGGCGGACCTGGAGGAGGCCATCGCCTGTGCCAATGACACCCGCTACGGCCTGAGCGCCGCCATCTTCACCCGGGACATCACCAAGGCCATGCAGTTTTCCCAGCGGGTCCATGCCGGCATGGTGCATATCAACGCGCCGACCATCGCCGACGAGCCTCACGTGCCCTTTGGCGGCGTCGGCGAAAGCGGCTTCGGCAGGGAGGGCACCGATATCGACATCGACACCTTCACTGAATGGAAGTGGATCACGATCCAGCTTCCCGCCTGAACCCTCCGTCACCGATAGGACAATGCCATGATCGAACCGTACAATTGCGTCGGCCTGATCCCCACCGTCTGGGGCATACGTCAGCGTTCCGACATGATGAAGAACATCGAGCACCTGGGCCACCTGACCAAGGCCGCTTCCTGGCTCTCCAGCCTGGATATCCCGGTGCGCCTGCTGGTGATCCCCGAGGGGGGCTTGCAGGGCTTCAATGACGAAGTGCTGGACGTGGACCACGCCGATTTCGCCAACACCTGCGCCATCGACATTCCCGGCCCCGAGACCGATGCCCTGGGCAAGCTGGCCCGGGAGTACAAGGTCTTCATCATGGCCCAGGCCAAGGCCAAGCACCCGGACTGGCCGGACCGCTTCTTCAATGTCGGATTCGTGCTGGACCCCCAGGGCGAGGTGATCCTCAAGCACTACAAGCTGGCCACCCTCTATCCGGTGGAGCACAGCATGACGCCCCACGACATCTTCGACTGGTGGATAGACAAGTACGGCCGCACCCTGGATGCCTTCTGGCCGGTGGTGGACACCGAGATCGGCCGCCTCGGGGTAATGATGGCCAACGAGGCCTCCTACCCGGAAAACGGGCGGGGCCTGGCCATGAACGGCTGCGAGATCGCCTATCGGGCCTCCTTCCCCCACCCTGGCACCGGCAACGACTTTTTCGAGATTTCCTCCCGGGCCCGTGCCCTGGAAAACAACATGTACGTGCTCTCGCCGAACATGGGCACCTACTACCTGTTCCCGGATTCCACGACGCCCATCGACACCTTTGGCGGCCGCTCCTACATCATCAATCACCGGGGCGCCATCGTCGGCAAGCAGGAATACGGGGCGGGGTCCACCTACGTGGCCGGGGTCATCGACATCGAGCAGCTGCGCCACCATCGCGCCAATGCCCAGGTCTCCAACTGGATGAAGGATGTGCGCTCGGAGCTGGCCCAGATCATCTACGAACGGGAGATCTATCCCAAGAACCTTTACCTGGACCGGGCACCGATGAAGCACGCCGAGTACAAGGAAAAGGTCATCGATCGCCAGATCGCCCTGATGCACGAACGGGGCGCCTGGGCCAAACCCAGCCGCTGAAACCAGGAATCACAGGAGGAGAAAAAATATGAAAGCCAAGGCTGCCGTCGTCAATGAGAAATCCGGCAAGTTCCAGATTTCCGAAGTCGAGATTGCCGAGTTGCGGGACGACGAAGTGCTGGTCCGCGTGGTCGGTGTCGGGGTGTGCCATACCGACATGATCGGCCGGGACCAGTTGTATCCGGTGCGCTTCCCCGCCGTCTTCGGCCACGAGGGTTCGGGCGTCGTGGAAAAGGTCGGGGCGCGGGTCACCAAGCTCCAGCCCGGCGACCATGTGGTGATGAGCTACCGGGCCTGCGGCCATTGCTCCGCCTGCAAGGCCGGCGATCCGACCCATTGCGCCAATATCTTCGGCTGCAACTTCGCCGGGGTGCGGGGCGATGGCTCCGCCACGGTCCATCAGCACGGCATACCGATCTTCGCCAACTTCTTCAACCAGTCCTCCTTCGCCGCCTATGCCCTGGCCAGCGAGGCCAACACGGTGAAGGTGCCCAAGGACGTGCCTCTGGAGCTGCTGGGACCCCTGGGTTGCGGCATCCTCACCGGGGCTGGCGCCGTGATCAATGCCCTGCGGCCCGGCGCCGGCTCCAGCATCGCCATCTTCGGCTGCGGCTCGGTGGGGCTGGCCGCCGTGATGGCTGCCGCCGCCGTGGGCTGCACCACCATCGTCGCCGTGGAGCCCAATGCCGAGCGCCGCCGGATTGCCCTGGAACTGGGCGCCTCCCACACCCTGGACCCGAGCCAGGTCAATGTGGTCGAGGAAGCCCAGAAACTGGGCGGGATGGATTTCTCGCTGGAGTGCACGGCCATCCCGGCGGTGTTCCGCCAGGCGGTGGATAGCCTGAAGGTACCCGGTGTGTGCGGCCTGGTGGGTGCCGCTCCCCTGGGCACGGAAGTGACCCTCGACATGAACAGCATCATGTTCGGCCGGACGGTGATGGGCATCATCGAAGGCCAGGCCGTGCCCGACAACTTCATTCCCAAGCTGATCGACCTGTATCGCAGCGGCCGGCTGCCCCTGGAAAAAATCGTCAAGTTCTATAGCCTGGACGAGATCAACCAGGCGGTCAGCGACTCCGAGAGCGGCAGAGTGGTCAAAGCCATTCTCCGTCCCTGAGCATCCATCACAGGAGAGCAATCGCATGAATGCTTTCATCATTGAAATCTATCAGGTAAGACCTGCACCGTCATTCCACCGAACCCGATCCGGGGCCGGAATCCAATCTCCTCGTCGTCCCGACGCAGGCCGGAATCCAAGCCCCTCGTCATTCCGGCGCAGGCCGGAATCCAGATTCTGGGTGCGCAAACTGGGTCCCGGCCTACGCCGGGACGACGGCTGGGAGGGGAGATAGACCTATGAAAAATTGTTTTGATCTATTCATGATTCATGCGATTGCACCATCCATCACAGGAGGAAGTGTTGCAATGCGCACCCATGATCGTTTGATGACCGTCCGCCGCGGGATGCTGGCGGCCCTCCTGGGCCTGCTGGCCCCGGTGGCCTCAGTGGCACTGGCGGCCGGCGGCAATGCCGCCGCCGCCCTGTCCAAGGTGGGCGGCTGTGTCGCCTGCCATGGCGCCGACGGCATCGGCAAGGCCCCCCAGTATCCGAACCTGCAAGGCCAGAAGGCTGCCTATCTCGAGAAGCAGCTCAAGGCCTTCCGTTCCGGCGAACGCAAGGATTCCAACATGAATGCCATGGCCAAGCCCCTGTCGGACGAGGACATCGCCAACCTGGCGACCTATTTCGAAACCGTCAATTGAAAACTGCGTTTTCAAAGGCTCGCCCCCCTTCGCCCCCCGCCGGGGGGTTCGAGTCGGCTCGCTGCTCTCGATGTTACGGGGAACTCCGTAGCAAGGGTTTGCCGTTTGCGCCTCCGGCGCGTGCCGCTTTTCCTTGGGGCGACCCGGCGGAAAAGCTCCATTTTCATGTCATGGGAGGAACTCATGAACCAAAAATCGACATCCCGCCGCCGGGCCCTTCAGCAACTGGTGGCGCTGACGGCCCTGGGCGCGGTCAACGTGCTGCGGGCGCCCCGTGCCCTGGCGGCGGACAAGCCGGCCCGCTTCACCCTTCCCGGCGTCAGCGGCAAGGTCATCCGCCGTCAGGATGCCAACTATGAAATGTGGCGCCAGTCCATGGTCTGGCACATGTCCAAGCCCAAGCGTTACCCGGACATGATCGTCCAGGCCAAATCGGAGCAGGACGTCATCGCCGCGGTCAAGTACGCTGCCCAGCACAAGTTGCGGATCGCCATCCGCAGCGGCGGCCACAATTCCTGCGGCCCCTCCCTGCGGGATGGCGGCATGCTGATCGACCTTTCCGCCATGGATGAGATCAGGATTGATGAAGGCAAACAGATCGCTTCCATCCAGCCCGGCGTGCGCAGCCTGGAACTGGTCACCGCCGCCCGGGAGAAGGGCCTGAGCTTCCCGGTGCCCCATTGTCCCTCGGTGGGCCTGGGGGGCTTCACCCTGGGAGGCGGCATCGGCTGGAACTACGCCCAGCGGGGCGGCGTGTCCACCCTGTCCATCGTCGGTGCCGACGTGGTCACCGCCGACGGCCAGCTGCGCCATGTCTCGGCCAAGGAACACCCGGACCTGTACTGGGCGGTGCGCGGCGTCGGCCCCGGTTTCTTCGGCGTCGTCACCCGCCTGCATCTGCAACTCTATCCGGCACCCAAATCCATCCTGGCCAGTTCCTACATCTTCCCCCTGTCCCAACTGGAAATGGTGAATGCCACCCTGGACAGGATCCGCAAGGAGAACCCTGTCGAGCGGGTGGAGCTGATCACCGTGCTGATGCATCACCCGGAGGTTCCCTTCGATGCGCCGCCGGAAAAATCCAAGATCGTATTCTTCACCGCCTTTGTCTTCGAGGACAGCGAGCAGAAGTCTCTGGAAGCCCTGAAGCCCTTCGCCAGTTCCGACCTCGCCAGCAAGTGCCTGGTCAAAATGGAGAATCAGCCCTTCAGCTTCGAGGGCCTGTACGAGCGCTATTTCAGCCTCAACGATCCGGCCGGCCGCTGCGCCCGCTATGCGGTGGACAATGTGCTGACCAACCAGGGTGGCAAGGCCCTGGAGGCGGTGGCGGAGCATTTCCGCAACGCGCCCACCAAGGATTGTCATGTGCTGGCCTCCTTCAACATGGCCACCAAGCCCCGTCCCGATGCCTGCTTCTCCTGGGCCGCGGACTGCTACGTGGGCGCCTACGCCATCTGGGACGAGGAACAGGACGATCCGCGCATGTACGACTGGCTGGGCAGGAACATCCCCCTGCTGGACAAGTACGCGGAGGGCCATTACGTGAACGAGGTGGAGGGGCGCCTGAACCCGGACCGCTACCGCCAGTGCTTCACCGAGGCCAACTGGAAGCGATTGCAGAAGTTGCGCAAGCAGTACGACCCGAACAGCGTGTTCCATAGCTATCTGGGACACAGCTAGCAGATCGTCCAGCCCTTGCAACATCGATTGCGTTGGTATGTCGTCGTTCGAGGAGAATTGCCATGGTTCGTGAGCTATACAATCCAGCCGCCTTGCATCCGGCACCGGGATTCAGTCATATCGCCGTGGCGCGTGGCGATCGTCTGGTGTTCCTGGCCGGCCAGGTGGCCCTTGATCCACAGTTCGGCCTGGTCGGAGGCGATGATCTTTATGCGCAGACCGTCGCCGCCATGAACAACGTCAAGATTGCGATGGATGCGGCGGGCGTCGGTTGGGACGACATCGTCCGCCGCACGATTTACACCCTCCAACCGACTGCCTACGAAACCATCGCCCGCGCAATCGACGCCGTGACCGGCGGCGCAGCCAATCCGCCCCAGACCATCCTGGGCGTCACCGGCCTGGCGGTGACCGGACTGCTGATCGAGATCGAGTGCACGGCAGTCGTGGCCGGAGAAGCATGATGCGCGCCGTACGCATGCATCAGCACGGCGGCCCGGAGGTCCTGCGCGTCGAGGAAGTGGCCGAGCCGACACCAGGGCCCGGCGACATCCTCGTGCGCATGCGCGCCACGACGGTCAATCATCGCGATGTCTGGATACGCAAAGGACACCCCCATCCGGCCTATCGCGTCGAACTGCCGGCGATCCTCGGCATCGACATCTCCGGCGAAATTGTCGGAATGGGCGGCGCGGTCGAAGGATTCGCCATCGGCGAGCGCGTCACCGCCAATCCGTATATTCCCTGTGGCCGCTGCCGCTACTGCGTGCGCGGCCGGCCCCAGTACTGCCCGCACTTTACGGTCTTCAATGGCGCCTATGCCGAACTGGTGGCGATTCCCGCCGTGCAGGCGGTGAAACTTTCGCCACAGGTTTCCGACGTTGATGCCGCCTGCTTCCCGAACACCTACATCACGGCCTGGCAAATGCTGATGGGCAAGGCGCGGCTCACGGCGGACGATGTCGTGTTCGTCTGGGCCGGCACCAGCGGCCTCGGCAGCGCGGCCATCGAGATCGCGCATCTGGCCGGTGCCACGGTGATCGCCAGCGCGGGCAGCGCGCGCAAGCTCGATGTGCTGCGGCGTCTCGGTCCCGACCTCATGCTCGATCACAGCAGCCCCGACCTTGTCGAGCGCGTGCTTGAGTTCACGGGCGGCGAGGGAGCGACGGTCGTCTTCGAGCACATCGGCCAGGCGACATGGGAGCGCAGCTTGGCGCTGGCCGCGTCCGGCGCCCGCATCGTCAGCGCCGGCGCCACCAGCGGCGACGACGCGCGCATGAACATCACCCAGATGTTCGTGAAGCAGGTGCAGATACTGGGCTCCCGGCTCGGAACGATGGAAGACGCTTTCGCCGCCGGCAAGCAGTTGAATGCCGGACGCTTCAAGCCCCTCGTCGGCGCGACGATTCCGTTCGAGGAGCTGGCCGAGGCCCATCGCCTGATGGAGGCCGGCGAGGTCATCGGCAAGGTGGTCGTCACGGCGGGCTAACGCGCATGGCGGCAGGGGCCATCCCTGATGCCTGTCATTCCGGCGTAGGCTGGAATCCAGTGGGCCGCCGATCTGGACCCCGGCCTGCGCCGGGGTGACGAGGGGGACGATTGTGATGTTTCACAAGATTATTCCGCGTTCCACGTTAATCCTGTCATAGCGCGCTGTTGTCCTTTAGCGCTCCCTGACCGGTGGCACCGAGCAGAGAGTGCGGGTATGCTCGCCCCCATTGCGCCGCCAGTCATCGATCAGTACGTGCACAGGCATGCCGATGGCGCCGATCGACAGTAGCTTGCTCGACATGCGGAGGGTAAGAACCACGTCCGGGCCGGCACTGAGCGACAGCGCTTGCTAACGGAGCCATGCTCCGCGGTGGAGAGCACATCACATGTCACAAAGCATTATTCCGGGTATCGATGGTTTCCCCATGGGCGTCGCCACCAAGCTGCGTGGTGCCGATCTCATGCTGGTGGAGCAAACCGTAAGCGATCTCGTTGAACCCCGCCACATCAGCCTCTGCGCGAAATGCTCTCCAGCAGATATCCGCATCAGTCATGTCGCCATGAACCTGGGCCACCTGTTCGGCGTGCAGCATGGCGCGGCCGTCCATGTCACGTCCCAACCGATCCATTCCTACCAGATCATGGTGCCATTGCGGGGCCATCTGATCGGCCATGCCCGCAATGTCGAAGTCATGGCCACACCTGGCACCGCCCTGGTGTATGTACCCCAGGACTGCCTCGACACCTCATGGAGCGAGGACTGCCTCGCCCTGGTGCTATCCGTCCCCGCCGAAAAGCTCAAGAGTCTGGCCCGCACTGCCCAGCCGGGGCTGGAAATCCACAGCATGCAAATCAAGCCACTGATGAGTCTGACCAAGGGCAGCGGCCGCAGCTTTGCCAATGCCCTGGGCGTCATCTGCCAGGAAAGTGTCGACGCAGACTCGGCGTTCAGCCGGGGCCTGACCACCCGATCCCTGGAGGAAACCCTGCTGCTCTCCCTGCTGCTGTCGCAACAGGACGCGCCACGCGCCTCTACGGCACTGGCCAGTCCCAATCGGCAGGCCTATGTGGCCCGGGCCCTCGACTACATCGATGCCCATTGCACCGAGGAGATCGGGATGCTGGATCTTGTGCGGGCCACAGGCGTTTCCCTGCGTACCCTGCAATATGGCTTCATCGAGCAATTCGGAGTCGGGCCGGTCACCTACCTCAAGCAATTCCGCCTTTACCGTATCCATGACGCCTTGCGTGCCGCCCAGCCCGGCAGTTGCTCCGTCGGCGATGTGGCGGCCCGCTGGGGCTTCTACAACGGCAGCGCGCTCGCGCGCGCCTATCGCAACCTCTTCGGCGAACTTCCGTCGGCCACGCTGTCCCGACGCTAGAAATATCAGGGACCGAAGGCTGACGCAGGTGAAACAGGCACTACCCGCGTCGCCCTATCGAGAATCGGAATCCGGTCAAGCGCAGGCCTGGCACGTTTGCGCAGCATTGACGACGACAGCAAGCACTTGTCCTCAGGCTACCTGGAAACGTCCGGCCAGCTGCGAAAGCTGGTTCGAAAGGCCCGCCAGTTGTTGTGCCAAGGCCGCCGTCTTCTGCACAGATGTGTTGTTCTCTTCCGTGCTCTGGGCAATGGTCTCTACCTTGCGCGCCACCTCCTTCGCCGAAGTGGACTGGCTGTTGAGTGCCTGCGAAATTTCCTCCACCACTTGTGCGGCCCGCTCTGCGGAATTTCGGATCGCCGTAACCGACTCGCCCGCGCACGTAGCCAAGCGTACGCCATCGGCAACGCGCGCGACGCCCGCTTCCATGTCGCGCACAGCACCTTGCGTACCCTCCTGAATTTTGTCAATCATGCCGGCGATCTCCTGAGTCGATGTACGCGTACGCTCCGCAAGCTTGCGCACCTCGTCGGCGACGACCGCGAAGCCGCGCCCCTGTTCGCCGGCACGCGCCGCTTCAATCGCCGCATTCAAGGCCAGCAGGTTGGTCTGATCAGAAATTTCCTTGATGACCTGGACGATGCTGGATATCTGGCTGGAGAACGTTTCCAACTCACGTATCGAGTCAGAATTCTTGTTGACTGCGGCGGCCACCTGTTCCATTTCGCAGGCCGTTTCGTCGATGATGCGCCCGCCTTCCTCCGCCTGCACGCTGGAGTTCCGACTCACGGCATAAGCCTCGTGCGCGTTTGCTCCAACTTGTTCGATGGAGATGGAGAGATCCTCGACGGCCGAAGCCATGCTCGTGGCGGCGCGGGTCTGACTTTCGATGGCTTGCGCGCTAGCGGCCGCGGCAGCAGAAAGTTCATCAGCCTCGGCACTCAGGATTTCGACGTTCTGGCGTATCGCGGTAATCAACTCATGCAGCGCATTTCGCATCTGTCCGAGTTTATTCATGAGTTCGCCGACCTCATCGTCGCCGGCTTTCGGGATCGGTCGCACCAGATCGCCGGCAGCGATTGCCGACGCTGCTTCGCCAGCCTCGCGCAGGCTGCGGGTAATGTGGCGCCACGTCATGATCGCCGGGCCGGCGATCAGCATGAGGCCAACACCGAAGAAGATCATTAGCATGATCCGGCTCAGGGTGTAGCGCTTCTCGGCCTGCTCATATTCGTCCTTGGCAAAATGCGCCTGATAAGCGATGAGTTTCTGCAACGCGCCCACCGCAGCTTGCCGCTCCTCGCGCACCGCGTAGAGGAAATTCGCCACCACGCCGGGATTGTTGAGCTTGCGGTCATCAATGGCCTGCCGCGTTTCCTTGAGCTTGGCAAGCCATGCGGCATGCTTAGCCTCAAAATCATCGGAAAGCTGCTTTTCTTCCGGCGGATGAAATCCGGAAAGATAACGCGTCCACAGCGCACTGTAGCTCTCCTCGTTTTTGCGGATTGCATCGGTCAAGGTGCTGAGCGAATCGTCCATCAAACCGGCCGCCGGACGCCCCGGCGCACCTTCGAACGCAAACAGGATATTGAGCGTGTCCTCGCGGATGTTGGCGTCGATCTGCGCCAGATTCTGCATGGGAAGTGCGCGTTCCTCGTATACGGCTTTCAGCGACAGGCTTGCAGCCCGAAGGCCAGCCCACCCGATTGCCGCAGCGACGACATACAGCACGCACGACATGACGATGATATAAGTAATACGGTGGGAAATCCGCACCCCGAAGAACATTGCCCGCCTCCAATTTCGAAATAGTTATCGCAAACCCTTCACCGGCCGATGTCGGCGACGCTCACCAGGCGCCGATTCAGTGCACGCAGCGATAAGCGCATGCTGCGCTTATGTGCTGCCGAGGCGCTCCATGAGTTTGTGCTCCCGTGCCTTGACCCTTCAGCGGAACAGAGCGCAATCTGAACTTGGATATAACTGTTCCCACTTCCCAATTGCGGCAGTAACTCACGCTGCCTTCAGCCTCGGCCGAAAGCAGCGTGGGTCAACGAGGTACGATAAGGAACGTCCGGGCACGGGCACATCCGGACCGCCATCCGCGTCAGAGCTTGCCGAGACCGGCCAGAATCTTCTCCGGAGTGATCGGCAGTTGCGTGAAGCGCACCCCGATGGCGTCGTAGATGGCGTTGGCGATGGCCGGCGCCGGTGTGATGACGCAGCACTCCCCCAGGCTCTTGGCGCCGAAGGGCCCGGTGGGCTCATCGGTTTCGATGAAGATGCTGTCCATCTTGCGCGGCATTTCCATGGCCGTGGGCATCTTGTAGTCGAGGAAGTCCGAGGTCAGACAGGCGCCGGTCTCCGGATCGAACTGGATCTGCTCCATCAGCGCATAGCCCATGCCCTGCTGGAAGCCGCCTTCCACCTGGCCCTCGGCGGCCTTGGGATTGATGGCGCGGCCGATGTCGTGGGCGTACACCGCGTGCAGGACCTTGACCTCGCCGGTCTCCGTATCCACCTCCACCTCGACGAACTGGGCGGCGCAAGGCGTCGGATTCGACTTGGGGGCAAGGCTGGCCACCCCGATGATGGTGCCCTTCTCTTCAATGGTGGTGGGCTTGGGGCCCTCGGCGGTCATCTGCACGAAGGGCGACTCGGCGCGCTGGGCAATCTCGGCGATGGAGATGGACTTGTCCGGCGAACCCTTGACATTGACCCGGCCGTTGCAGGACTCGAGATCGTCCGGGCTGACTTCCATCATCGTCGCCGCCACATCGAACAGACGCTTCTTGGCCGCCGCTGCCGCCGCCTTGACGGCGTTGCCGGAGGAGTAGGTCACCCGACTGGCATGGGTGGGGGCATCGAAGGGCAGGTTATCGCTATCGCCGCAACTGCTCATGCGCACCGCGCCGGCAGGCAGGCCCAGTTCCTCGGCCGCGATCTGGCACAGGGTGGTGATCTGGCCGGAACCGATATCCATCGACGCCGAGGACAGGTCGGCGGTGCCGTCCCTATTCAATTTGATGATGGCACCGGAATGCTCGTAGATGTCCGGGAAACCCATGCATCCACTGACCCAGACCGGATGCACCGCCAGGCCGAAGCCGCGCTTCTTGCTCCCCTCGCTGCGGGGGGCGGACCTGGCCTTGCTCCAGTTGATTTTCTCGGCACCCTGGCGCAGGCAGTCTTCCAGGCCGTAGGTGGCGAGGGTGAAGGCCGGGTTGAAGGGATGGGGCTCGCCCTGCTTGCGGGCATTCTTGAGACGCATCTCGATGGGGTCCAGACCCAGCTTGGTACAGATCTCGTCGATCTGGGACTCCACCGCAAAACTGCCCTGGGGCGCGCCATAGCCGCGATAGCCGCCACCAATCATGTTGTTGGTGTAGACCGTGTAGCCTTCCCACTTCTGATGGGGCGCGTGATAGTTGAAGAACAGGCCGAAGGCGCCGTGCACCATGATCACTTCGGAACCGTGGGTGGCATGGGCGCCGCAGTCCAGGATGCTTTTGGCGTAGCGGGCGGTGAAGGTGCCGTCCTTCTTGACGCCGGTCTTGAGATAGACCTTGATCGGGTTGCGGGTGGTGGTGATGAAGTCCTCATGGCGGGTGTGCTCCAGGCGCACCGGCTTGCCCGCCTTCTTGCTCAACAGGGCCGCCACCGGCTCCATGGCGGTCAACTCCAGCTTGCCGCCGAAACCGCCGCCGATGTAGGGAGACTTGACCACCTTGACCTTGCTCTCGGGCAAACCCAGGGCAAAGGCCAGCTTCTCCCGGGTACCGAACAGGTGCTGGGTGGTCACATGGATGGTGACGTTGTTCTGGCGGTCCATATCGACCACGCAGACCCGGGGCTCCATGTAGCAGGTATGAACGCGCTGGGTCTCGTAGACACCCTCGAACACGTAGTCCGCATCGGCGAAACCCTGGTCCAGATCGCCGTAGGCGAAGGAGGGATTCTTGGCGATATTGTTCGGCGCATCGGGGTGCAGTTGAGGCGCTCCATCCTTCATGGCCTCCTCGGGATCAAAAATCGCGGGCAGTTCCTCGTACTCCACATCGATCAGGTCCAGAGCCGCCTCGGCGATCTCCGCCGAGGTTGCGGCCACTGCCGCCACGGGCTGACCGACGTAACGCACGATTTCGGGATTCATGACATCGAAGTCCAGAACCATGCTCGGTGCCTGGACCGGAACGAAATACACGGGACAGAACTTCACCTGGGGCACGTCCCTGGGCAGCAGCACCGCCTTGACGCCCGGCAGCCGCTCGGCCCGGGAAGCGTCAATGCTGATGATTCGTGCATGGGCATAGGGGCTGCGCAGCATCTTCCCGTGAAGCATCCCAGGCAGCCTTACATTGACCGGGTAGCCTTTGCCGCCGGTCACCTTGTCATAGGCATCGGGCCGCTCAACGCTCTGCCCGACGACATTCAACTTGTTCATAGTGTCGTCCCCTCAAGAACCCACAATCGATCGCGACTCGTCCCGAGCGCGTTCCGGTGATTCAATCAAGCTTCCGACGCCAGCTTCACGGCGTCGACAATTTTGGCGTAGCCGGTGCACCGGCACAGATTGCCGGAGATGCCCTGCCGTATCTGCTCTTCATCGGGATGGGGGTTGTCGTCCAGCAACTGCTTGGCCGACATCATCATCCCGCAGGTGCAATAGCCGCACTGCACCGCGCCGGCCTCGATGAAGGCCGATTGCAGGGGATGCAGTTCCTCGCCGGAGGACAGGCCCTCGGCCGTGGTGACCTTGGCGCCGTCATGGGACAGGGCGTAGCACATGCACGAATACACCGCCTTGCCATCCACATGAACGGTGCAGCAGCCACAGCCGCCGCTGTCGCAGCCGCGCTTGGGACCGTTCAGACCCAGTTGGTCCCGCAGCACCTTGAGCAGGGTGGCATCCTTCTCCACCGCCAGTTCGTGCTCTTCGCCGTTAACTTCCAGTGTCATCATCTGTTTCATGGTCTCGCCCCTTTTCAAGCCAAACGTGCCAGGGCGCGTTCCAGCGTCCGGCGTGTCATCACCTTGGCCACCGTTCGCCGATAGTCAGCGGAGGCGCGATGATCGGACATCGGGTCGATGTCATTGACCACCTCGTCGGCCGCGGCCTGGAGCGTATCGGCATCCAGCCTTGATCCGAGCAGAATGGCTTCGACCGACGGCGCCCGAATGGCGGATTCCGCCACCCCGCCGCCCAGGGCCACGCGCACATCGGTGCATGTCCTGGCCCCATCGACGGTGATGCGGACGGCGACGTTCACAATGGCCAGGTCGTTGGCATTGCCTTCCAGCTTGATGAAGGCACCCGCCGTATTGCCCCCTGCGCGGGGCAGCGAAACACCGATGACGAATTCACCGGGCTCCAGGGAGTTTGCGAACATGCCGGCGAAGAACTCCGGCAAGGGTATCCGGCGCTGCCCCTGGGTGCCCCGGGCCGTCACCGCCGCATCCAGCGTCAGCAGGGCCGTGGGAATGTCGAAGAAAGGACAGGAGGCCGCGACACAACCGCCAATGGTGGCGGTGTTGCGAATCTGTACCGGCGGATACTCCAGGGCATCAGCCAAGCCAGCCAGCCAGGGCGCGTTCCTGACCTCGTCCAGCTTCTGGAGCTGGGCAAAGTTCACCGTGGCGCCGATATCCAGGCCCCCGTCGTCGGCCTTGACCGTATTGAGGCCGACCTTGCGAATGTCCACCAGGACTTCGACATCGCTCAAGAGGCCCCGGGCCTCCAAACCATGGAGGAAGGTTCCTCCGGAAAGCACCAGGGTTTCCTGGTCCTTGCCAAGCAGGGCCAGAACCTCTTCCATGGTGCCCGGCGTATGGAAGTCCTTTAATTTTTGCAAAGCCATAACCGCTCCCAATCAAAGGTGGGATAGAAACAGCGACCTTGAGTGGGCGGTGTGCGGCATGCACACCGCCCTCCAGGCATCGCTACCGCATCAGACGCCGAGACTCAGTCGCCGCCGCGCATGTTCTGCACGCTGAACAGTCCCGGGGGATTCAGCTTGGCGTCGATATGCACCTTGAACTGGCCGGTGGTGCAGTGCATGGCCTGCATATCCACCTGGGAGAAGGAGTCATCCAGGGAGATATCGCTGCCCTTGTTGGCCGGCAGGTGATGGTCCGGGTGGGACTTGCCGATGGTGAAGTTCTTCCAGAGCTGGCCCTTGCGGTCGTAGATCACGGCCCGGCCCGGATACATGGTCTGGGCATCCAGATACATGACCTTCTTGCTCATCGGGTGGTTCGGGTTCACCGGCGTGGCCTCCAGCACATAGGCCTTGCGCAGCTGGTAGGTGACGTTGGGCATGCAATTGCCCTTGCCGTGGAAATCCACGAACTTGTACCCGTCCGGTTCCTTGTATTCGTCGGTCAGCTTCTGCTCGTTATGGTTGAAGAAGGGCACCAGAATGTTCTTGGTGCCCTTGTAGGCCCACTTCATGTCCGAGATCCGGCCGTTATAGCCCTCGAAGTCCTCGATCATCATGTCGGAGCCGAGGAAGGCATCAGTGGTCTGGCCTGTCGCCAGACGACGTACGCGACGCTGGAAGCCCAGGGACAGGTAGGCATCGTCAAGCTTGGTGTCGTCCTCGAAGCGCTGGATCAGGAGCTGGGTGTTCTTCAGATCCTGGGGCTCGAAGACCTTGGCGTAGATCGCCCGGAACATCTTCGCCGGGTTCGGGGTCACTTCCGGGATCGGCGCCTGCTCGGTGCGGTGCATGAAGTTGAGGAAGTTGAACTGGAACTTGATGGTGCGCTCGATCTGGCCCGTGGCGGCATTGCGGTAGCGCCAGTAGAAGGGGTAGATGGATCCGGAGTCGCCGTAGTTCACCCCGTACTTGTAGTTCCAGGCCAGTTTCTCGCCGGCCCGGGGATCGCTTTCCTTGGGCTCCTCCGGGAAGGGACGTCCCGCGATGAAGCCCTCCAGCTCACCGTTCTTGGCGCCCAGCTTGGCCTTGTTGAGGTTCTTGCGGGTGGCCTCGATATAGGGCTTGGGCTGAGGAAAATCGGAGCTCTTGCCGACCTTGATCTCCACCCAGCCAGCCTTGACCATATCGAACAGGCCCGGGTCGAAAGCCGCCTTGAACTGTTCCACATTGGCCTTGGTGATCACGACACCCGGCGTCAATCCGGGCAGTGTCGGGAATCCACCCTTGTAGGGGGAGAAGCTGTTATCCACATCGGACTCGGTGGCGGCGAAGGACGAGGCGGCAAGGCCGGCGACGGCAAGCGCGATAAAAGTACGTTTCATGTTGTCATGTCTCCTGAATCAGAATTGGTAGCGCAAGGTGACGTAGATTTCGTTTTCCTTGTTGGCGGCACCGATGGGACCGGCGCGGAAGCGGCCCAGGGGTTCCAGTCCGGCGAGGCCCAGGGGCCCGGCACCGGCGCCCGTGGGCATCAGGCCTTGGGCATGCTGGTCATACTGGGTGTAGGGCGCATAGGGATTGCAATCCCGGCAGTCGCTCCATGACCAGGCGCCGATATCGCTCTTGCCCTTGACGTTGGCGCCCACCGTGACCTTGAAGTCGTCGGTGAAGCTCCACTCCACCTGGGGCGAGGCCACCCAGGCCTTGGCCTTGAAGTCCCGTGCCATGATCAGCTGGGGGCTGACCCGGTCGTTCATGATGAAACCCTTGATCAGCAAGGTGCCGATCACATTGTTCTTCCAGTCGGGCATGCCGTAACGGCCCAGGGGACCGCTGTACTCTTCATGATCGAAGATGTGCTGGTAAAACAACTGGGCCGAAATCAGCGTGGTGCGGCTGGTGCTGATGAAGGGGACGAAAGTGGGCCGGTCGATGCCGATCACCGAACGCCATACCTTGTTGCGGGAATACAGCTCCGGCCGCGCCGTGTTGGCAAACTCTTCGCCCCAGCTCATGGCGCCTTCAAGACGGAAGGCCGCTCCCAGAGCCTCGGACTGGAAGTCCATGGAGCCCCCCAGCAGATTCACCTTCGGGAAATGCATGTCGAAGGCGATCAAGTGAGTCGTGGGGTCCGGGTTCTGACTGGTGAAGGGATTCTGGGCGCTGTTGAAGGCGTGCAGGCTGGGTAGTTGGGAGCGGTAGTGCAGGGCATTCAGGGAGAAGGACAGGCCCCCCTGGGTCACCCCCTCGTACTTGGCTCCGATCTGGGTGTTGGAAAACCTCCAGTCGGGCAGGCGCACATCGCGAATACCGATCTGCCCCGGTCCGAAGTTGGTGGCCAGATAGGCATCCGTGGGCAGGGCAGGACCGCCTCCCGCCTGAACCAGTTGCGTGGTGCCCGTGCTCAAGTGGGCAAAGTTGGCCACCGTGCCGCCGTTGTCCCAGAGGTTGGCCATGCCGCGGAAGAAGCAGCCGGCATCCAGTGCCACGTTGGGGGTTCCGCACTGGCCCAGATTGTTGGCGCGGAACTTGTCGAAGTTCCAGACCACGGAGAAGTTGCGCTCCTGCATGGACTCGGAGGCCCCCATGCGCCACTCGGCCTGGGCGATCCACATGGGAATGCGGATGTCCTGGAGTTCGTCGTAGATGTTGTTGCGGGAGTAATCCACCGGGTTGATCACATCCAGGACGCGGAACAGGTCGGTCCGGCCCCACACTACCTGCTGCTTGCCCAGCTTGAGGAAGAGGTCCGAGCCATCCGCCAGGGTGAAGGTTTTCTTGACATAGACTTCCCGCAGGAAATCCAGCCGCTCGTTGAACTCGGGGGACTCCAGCTCGCTCAGCTTGCGGTCACCATAACCGCCGAAATCCCGGCAGCCCCGACTGTCGGTATCGCAGGGACGGACGGGAACGGCGAAGGAGACACCATTGTCGGCGGGATGCCACCGGTCGCCCACCACACGCAGGCCCGTGCCAGGATTATTGGCACCGTAGGAGTCCACGAAGGCCGTGTTTGCCGGCGGTACCCCCGGAATCAGGCCCACGTTGAAGGCGCCCTGATAGACCAGGCCCACCAGGGCATCGCCGCCGAAGCCGGCCACCGCGGGAACGCCGGCAGGCAGCAGGGCCTCGTTGCTGGTGGTCTTGCCCAGGCCGCCACCGAAGGGGACGGTGGACGCCAGGCCCATGGACTGGCTCACGGTATTGCGGAAGCGCACATCAGCAGCGCTCTGACTCCCGGCATCCTCCCCGAACTGGTCCTTGTTCATCCGATAGACGCCGTCGTAGGTGCCCCGGAACACGCCGTGGAAGGCCCAGCCGTCGCCCATCTTGCGATCGGCCTCAACCTGGATCGTATTGCGGAACTTGGACAGCCCCACCTTCTTGCCGGTGGCATCCTTGCCCCGATAGCGGGTGTCGTTCTCGTAATAGACATCCACCTTCCAGGGTTCCGCCTGACCGTCGGCCGATACATCGTTAGAACGGCCATGAACCGCAGTGGCCCCCATCGCCGCCAGGGCCAGGGCCATGAATCCAACGATGCGGCGATGCTCCAGTCTGCTTTTTCGTTTCATGCCTACATCCTCCTTGTAATTACCTACGCGATTGAAATACCGGATTCGACATCCAAACACCTACCCTGCCCCTAGGCTGCCCTGGGCTGCTGCGACTTGGCGACTCCCTCCAGATCCTCTTCCAGCACGCCGTCCTCGTCGTAATGGGTCGCCACGACGAAATGGGGCCGGAACACCACGCACCAGGCCGGAACAATCAGCATCGCCGCAATGGCATTGACGATGAGCATGAAGGAAAGCAGGACCGCGGCATCGGACTGGAAACGCAGGTCCGAGAGAAAGATCCACATCACGACGCCGGCAATCAGCATCGCTGCGGTGAAGGAGACGGCATACCCGGTGGTGGCGACGGCATTCACCACCGCCTTGTGGATATTGCGCGTGATGGCCATCTCTTCCCGGATGCGGTCCATGAAATACACGGCGTAGTCGATGCCGACACCGACACCGACGGCAATCACCGGAACCGTATTGACGCTGATGCCGATGTTGGATGCCCCCATGTAGGCATAGGTCATCAGGGTGGAGAACAGCATGGGCAGGACCATCAGCCAGCCGGCATGAACCGATTGGTAATAGGCCATCACCAGCAGGAAAGCCAGGATCATCACAGCCGGGATGATGATCATGTGGTCCGTGTGCAGGGCCTGGTTGCCCGCAGCCGTGACACCGATGATGCCGCCGCCCAGCTCGATGTGGAGTCCGGGCACCTCGGCCTCGATCTGCTTGATGCCGGCATTGGCCACCGCCACCACGCGGGCGATGGTCTCGGCCTGGTGATCCTTGTAATAGAACACCATGTCGGCTTCGTTCTCGTCCGGATTGATGAATTCCTTCAAGGCACCGGGTATCGGGCTGCTGGCCATGTAGGCGAACATCAGGCCACCCACTTCATCGGCGTTGTCCGGAATCTGCATCCAGCGCGGGTCGTCATTGTGGGTCAGCCGGTTCACCACGCGCACGACGCCGGGGATGGCCTTGGTGCCGCCCAATCCTGGATCGCTGAGCATATGGGCCTGGAAACGCTCGATCGCGGCCATGACCTCCGGCTTCTTGATCCCGCCCTTCTCGTCGGTCCGTGCCACCACATGCAGTTCCTCGGAACCCGGGAACAGGGTGTTGATGGCCTTGGTGGACTGGTTGTAATCGTGATGCCGATGCAGCAGGGGGCTGCCGGGTTCGGACTCTCCCATCTGGACCCGCCCCACGAAATACGAGCCGCCAATGGCCCCCAGGGCCGCCAGTATCAGGATGGTGCGGGCGCCGCCCTGGGTGCCGCCGGTACGGGCCATGGCCTTGCCGAGGATGTTTCTCACACCCTGATTCTTGTTCTCCATGGTTCTGGGCTGGGGCAATACGGTCAGGGCCAGGGGCACCATGAAATGCACCGTGAAGATGACCGAGAAGCCCCAGAAACCGGCGGCGACACCCAGCTTGTGGTTGAAGGGCGCGGCACCGAGCACCAGTACGGCGATGCCGATGGCGTCCACGATGATGGCCAGGGAACCCGGCCGGAACAGGGCATCCAGGGCGTTGCGGGCAGCCTTCTTGCCGTTGTGCACCTTCGCCAGTTCCTCGTAATAGCGGGCCACAAGCTGGACCCCATGGGAAGTGGCGCGGGCGGCGATCAGGAAGGGGATGGGAAGCGACAAGGGCTCCAGGTTGATGCCCATCAGCGCCATGAAACCCAGACCCCAGATGGAGGACAGGGCGATGCCGAGCATGGGCAGAGCGATGCCGTAAAAGCGCCGGAAGTACAACACCAGCAGGGCAGCGATCAGCACCGCCGTATAGGCCAGAATCAGCACGATCTGCTCGGTGTAGGTGTAGACCCAGCCGGTCAGGACCGGATTGCCGGTGACGTGGATACGGTGTCCAGGCCTGGCAACATCGGCCCTGACCTTCTGCAAGGCCTCGAAGGTCTTGGCGTAGTCGATGCCGGATTCATTGAGCTGGGCCTTGATCAGGGCCGCCTTCAGATCGGGGGAAACCAGCAGGCCGTAAAGGTTGGGATTGGCGATCACATCCTTCTTGATCTGCTCCAGCTCGGCCACCGTGCGCAGCGGCCTGGTGGGATCGTAGTAGGGCTCGGACATGAAGGAACCTTCCGCCGAGAGATAGACCTTGCGGGCGGTACGATGGGTCAGGCTGGATACCAGATTGTGATTGACCCCCGGCAGATCATCGACCCCCTGGGTCGCCTGATGAATCAGCTGCAAGGTCTCGTCGTTGAAGATGGTCCCCTTCTCCACCTCGATGGCGACGACGATCATGTTGGCGCCGCCGAAGTTTTCCTTGATCCGGTTGTAGGTCTGGATATAGCTGTGGTTCTGGGGCAGCAGATCGGCGAAGTCGGAATAGACCCGCAGCTTGGGCAGTGCGAGCCCAAACAGGAAAGTCGCAGACAGAATCAAGCCCAGGACGATCTTGGGATTGGCGAACAACCATTCTTCGCCCCGATGCAGGGCATGGGTGATTTTGTGGCGCAGGGCGTGCATGCGGCTGACCATGAGACTTTCCTTCAATTAACTTGGGTGCCGACAACGCGGACCAGGCCACCAGGACCGCCGATGACGACGGCAGGCTGGCCAGGAAGAGACGCGCCGGCCCCCAAAAAGACGGGGGCTGCATCCGGGTAGGCGATGGCGCGGAAGCTATCGCCCTCCAGTCGCGCCACGACACCGCCGGCGCCGACACCATGGGGTTTGCCACCATGCAGGAAGAGTCGGTACAGGGAAGCTCCGGAGGCATTGCCTATCCGGGTCCAGGTGACGCCGCCATCCCGGGTGCGCAGAACGGTACCGGCCAGGCCACTGGCGTAGCCTTCCTTGTGATCCACAAAAAGAACAGCATAGGGATAGAACTCACCGGCAATGGGTGCAGCTTTCTTCCATGTGGCACCGCCGTCTTCCGTCCTGGCGCTGAGGCCGAACTCTCCCAGGGCGACACCCTGCTTCTCGTCGATCATTTGCAGGGCGGTGATCTGGGCATCCTCTTCCAGATCGGTCAGCTGCCAGCTGCCCCCTTGATCACTGCTGACGGCAATCTTGGCTCCCGATCCAGCCACATGCCAGCGCCCAAGAGAATCACAGGTGATCGCCAGGGGAACCCGGGGCTTTTCCAGTGCGCTGGACTTCCAGTTTTCGCCATTGACATCAGCGACCCAGACCTTGTGATTGAAGTCGATGCCGACAAAACTGCCATCGGGACAAACCGCCATTCCCGTCAATGACACCGGACCCAACATCTGCCTTGCCCAGGTTTTTCCATCATCCCTGGATACCAGTGCCGCACCGCTCTGAGTCCCCGCGACAAGAACCTTGCCGTTGGCCGCCAGGGATTGGGTAATGTCATAGCGCTTGATCGATTTCTTCGCTTCAACATCGACAGCGGCCATGTCGGGATCCCGGGAACAACCCGCGATTACCAGTAAGGCGGCCATCGTCATAATGGATTTCATAGCCTGCTCCTTCCGGCATTTACCGGAGCCAGGTGCTCAATTGATTCGTGACTGCAGCCAACCCCGCGATTCCGGAGCTCCAGCACACCGCACAGAGGTACATGACAAGCACCCTTCCGGCCCGAGATTTCGGGGCCCCACCCACCTCGACAGAGTTCCGTAACGCACCCGCCCACTTCGTCATTCCTCCTGAAATATTTTTCTAGTGCACTACTCGAGAAATTAAACGAATCACGCAAAAAAGGTTATCCGCAGACCCCATGGACTATCCACTCACTGCCGGGCATTTTTTCGCAACGCAACATCGGAAGGCATTGCCATTTCCAAAGCGATACAACAACGGGATAGGAGGGCCGACATTGCACTGCAATCCGCGAGCCCAGGAGAGACTGAAGCCGGCGACGAACCAAGTCTGAAAATGAATCTCCCGGCAATGAACCAGGGCTCGCCGCCTTGCCACGCTGCCTGCAATTTCTTACAGACGACTTACCAATTACACCACCCGCGCACCAGAAATTTCCGGGGAACGCCATCACCGAGCGAGCGCCCCTAGGGAACATCCCGCCCCCCCCCCAAAAAAAAAGCTGCATCCCGCAAGGTATGCAGCCTTTAAGCTCGTTGCACATTGACACATCTTGCCTAGAAGGAGGACTCCCCTCCGTGGTACACCTTGATCGGCACCCCCGACAGGGCCTCCCCGCCGTTCTTGCCGACCCGATAGGTTTCCTGGAAATACAGGGAATGGGTCCGGTCCTCGGTCATGATATGGGGATGCATTGAGCACACCATGTTCTCCGGCAGGACGAAATCATAACCTTCACCGATGCGGGGCATCTCGATCATGGTCATGCCGATGGAGTGGCCGGAGACGTGACCCAGGCGATAGCCCCGATCAAGCAAGGGCTTGGAGCAGGCGCGATGAACTTCCTCGGCGGTGGCGCCGGCCTTCATGTGGATTCTTACCAGTTCGTGGAACTCCTGATAGGCGGTGAACATTTCCAGGGTCACCGCGTCGACCCCTTGGGGCGCCAATACTCGTGAGAATTCGACCCAGTGACCACCCTCGCCCGCGATTTCCAGGCCATACACCATGGCATCGCTATCCCGCAAAGCACGTCCGGTGGGGAACACCATCTGGGGGCTGATGGAACCATTAGGTCCGGAACACATCATGTCCATGGTCTTGCGCGCCGTACCGGCGGCGGCGAACAATTCCTCGGCCACGCCCATCAGCGCCGCCTCGGTCATGCCCTCCCGGTAAGCCTTCAACACGGCCAGCACGCCGGCTTTGTTGATTTCCATGGAATGGCGCACGGAAGCCAGTTCTTCCTCGCTCTTCTGGGCTCTGGCGTAGTCGAAGGGAGTATCGAAGTCCACCAGATCCAAACCGGCCTTCTGCAGGGCGGCGTAGTCACGCACGTTCATGACATATTCCAGGCCGTAGACGCCGACTTTACTGGCCCTCTTGTCCTTCAGGAATCCGGCCATCCACTCGCCACAATGAGCGGGGAATTCGCGCTTTGCGATGAAGGTGGCACCATGATCGCCGACCCAGGTTGCTTCCCTGGGAAACACGGCGACAGGGTCACCCGTCAGCGGAATAACGACATAAGCATAGCGGTGCAGGATGTGGAAGCCGCACATGTAGCGCACGGCCCCCTCGAATCCCGTGTATTCACTGCCGCTGACGATCAGGTAGTCAAGGCCGGCCTGCTGCATCGCGTTGCGGACATTGATATAGCGGCGCTCTATTTCCCCCTGGCTCGGGGTGTAGGGGCTGATGTATTTGCTCATGGTCGGTCTCAATCCTTCAGGGTCCAGGAAAACTCCAAGCCTTTGATCATCACGGCCATGGCGTCGTTGAGGGGGGTGGGCACACCGATCTCCTTGCCGATCCGGGCGATGCCCCCATTGAGGGCGTCCACCTCGGTGGCCCGCTGAGCCAGGACGTCCTGCAGCATGCTGGGCTTGTGTTTGTAGGCCACCTGCTTGCCATATTCCAGCAACGCAACCGGATCGCCATCCAGGGTCACGCCCAGAGCCTTGGCCACCGCAATGCCCTCCTGGGCCAGTCCGAACATCACCGGCCAGACCTGTTCGCAGGCGATGCCGTGGGGCAGCCGCGTGAGGGCGCCCATGGCGTTGGAGGCGGAGTTGAAGATCAGCTTGGTCCATAGGGCACCGCGGGCGTCCTCCATCGGCAGGCAGATCATGCCGCCGCGGTTGATGGCATCGGCCAGTTGCTCGACTTCCGCCATGGAGGCGGGCTTCGGCCCAAAGGGACCGATCCAGGTCTTGCCGCCGGTATCCTGATTCACGACGCCGGGAGCGACGATGTGGCCGGCGGGAAAGGTCGTCCCCATAATGACGCGGGGCACGTATTCGGCGAGGATTTCCTCGTTACCGACACCGTTCTGGACCGAACAGACTGCGCCATTCCTGAAGATGTGGGCAGTCGCTTCGATGGCCGGACGGGTGTGAAGCGTCTTGGCGGCGATGATGCCGAAGTCGCACTCGGGAATTTCCCTGGCATTGGAGCGAGCCCGCACCGGCACGACGAAATCCGCCAGTCCGGTGAGGCACAGGCCATTCTTGTTGATGGCATCCACATGGGCCTGATTCGGGTCATAGGCCCAGACTTCCACATCCGAAAGACGCGCCAGGTGGGCGCCAAAGAGGCTGCCGATCGCCCCGCAGCCGATTATGCATACTTTCATGGATTCCCCCATTCAATGGTTGTGCTTGTTGATCTTCCAGCTGGCTTCCCGCGCCTTCACCAGCCGATACAAGGTTTCGTTGATCGGCACCGGGACCCCGGCCTCCTGGGCAGCTCGCACGATGGCGCCAGTGATCCAGTCGATCTCCGTGAGCCGCCGGGCGCGGATGTCCTCCAGCATTGACGGGGCATGGGCGTAGTCCTCGTCGCCAGTCTGACCATGGCTGGTGGCTTCCACATTCATTTCCCAGGGGTCTTCGAATAGATCGATGCCCTTGGCGGCCGCCACACGCTTGCCTTCATCCATCATGGCAAAGACCAGATGCCCCAGATCGGCAAGACCACCCCGCTCGGCAAAAGCCCGCACATGGGGCAGATCGCTGACAGCCGCGACGCTATTCACCGTCGCATTGAAAATCAACTTCGACCACTGGGCCGGTAGCAGATCGGGAAAGGCCTTGGCCTTGAGGCCCGCGGCCTCGATCAGGGCGGCGACCTGTTGCACCTGCTCATAGCTGGCGTCGCGCTTGGCCCAAGGACCCATCCAGGTAGCGGTATCGAGCTCGTATTCGACGTGAACGTCGGAATGGCGATTGCCGCTCATGAAAGTGACTGAAGAGATGATGGGCCAGGCGCCGTAGCGCGCCACCACCTCCTCGCAGCCCAGGCCGTTCTGGACGGTCATCACCAGGGCATGGGGGAAATGACCGGCCATGCTCCTGGCCGTCTCTTCCACCGCGCTGGCCTTGGTGGCGATGATGACCAGATCCACGTCGCCCAGGTCGGCGGGATTGGTCGAGGCCAGGACCTTGGCATGACGGTTGGTCTTGCCGCTGACTTTCAGGCCTTGGGCATTCAGTTGATCCGCATGCTCCTGGCGACGCGTGAGGACGGTGGATACGGCGACACTGTCGAGGTGCCCTGCGAACAAGCTGCCAATGGCGCCGGCGCCGGCAACGCAGACTCGTTTAATTGGGTTAGTGGTCATCATCCAGTTGTAGGGTGAAATCAGCTACCGGTTGGGAAACGCTTGCCCAGTAGGGAACTAGTAAGTCCTTCAGGCTCCAGGCGCGCTTTCCCGGACAAGAAATCGTGCTACTGCACTGATGTCACCAGATCGAGCCCCGAGGGTTCGCCCCGATGATTTCAGGCACTGGCAGCTTATGCCTGGACACTTCCGAATTCTTGATCGGCGACGCGATTCGAATTGATTCTTGAGGCAAAGACCCGACGGGGAAAGCGCACACAGTCAAGGCCGATCGGCACAGTCCCCACCTATCGCCGGCAACTGCGAGGAAGTTGGCAGGCTGTTGAAACTCGCCCTCCTACGAGGAACCCGACTGCGCCGATAAGCCGATCAAATGCAAGGCAAGACTGCATCCGTGGCGTCTCAAGCATCGCGACAATGCTCGAAGCAATTTCTCCGGTGCAATGGATTCGTGTTCCGTGTCGGCACAGATCACATTGATAAACTGCTGAAAGAGGGACGGATCGTTTCCACGTAAATCACACACCAACGTGCGGCCCGACGCAGACGTCAGCCCGGATGTTCCGACCGCAGGTTCCGATAATCGTCTGGCGACTGGCCGGTCCATAGACGGAAGGCCCGGCGGAAGGCCCGTGAATCGCTGAAACCGAGGCGTATCGCCACGTCGGCGACCTTGAGCCGGAATTCCGGCGCCAGGAGTTCCAGGGCCAGATCACGCCGGCATCGTTCCTTGATCTCGCCCAGGCTGACGTTTTCCTCCGACAAGCGGCGGCGGAAGGTGGCGCTGCTGATGTTGAAAAAACTCGCGAACTGAGTCAGGGTCGGAATTGCTTCTCCCCGTGCCAACTGGGTGGAAATCAGATGCTCGATAGCTTCGGCGAACTGGCCGTTTGCCGCCGGGTCCCGCATCAGGTCGAAGGGAAATACGTTGAGCAGTTCCACCAGCCGCTGGTAGCTGCGTACCACCGGTTTTGACAGATATTTCTCGGGAAAACGGAAATGGTTGCCCGGCTGGTTATAGAGGATCGGATGGTGAAAAAGGCGCAACAGGGTTTCCTTGTTGCCCCGGTTCTCGTAGGTCACCCCGTAGCCGGCGATTGGGATGGTTTCGCCGATCAGCCAGTTGAACAGCCGATGGTAGAAGGAGAGCCCGGTCAGGTCGGCCAAGAGACCGCTGGTGCTATGGGGTAGCCGCAGGGTATCCATGTGGAAAACGGCCTGGTCGCCTGCCACTTCCAGGGAAAGCTCTGCCGCCCTACCCCCCAACATGGCGCAGAACCGAGCCGCCCGCTGAATCACCTGCTCAAGGGTCTCGCAATTGATCACGCAATAACAGAGCATATCCACTTCATCCTTGCTCATGGGCGGCAGGTTGCGCTCCCGGTTGGCATGGATGGAAAGGACGGTGATGCATTCCCGGTAAATCAGGATGAACTGGCGCTCCGAGACCGCCGGTATCTGGCCCGTCTGGAGGTCGTCCAGGGAGAAGGGCAGACGCAGTCGGGAGAGAATCTGCACCGGATTCTCTCCGATGGCGGCAATGTCCCGCAGCAACGTCACGGCGAAGTCGGCGGGTACGGCCTGGAGGGATTTGCGTGTCGAAGGCGCGGTCATGACGACGCTTATGTTGCACCGAATCGGGGTTTGCGGCAATAAACTGAGCAATTTAGTCCCCCTATTGCAAATTTACGGCCTCGAAGGACCCGACGCGCCAAGCTGCTGGGTCACAAGGTTGGAGAAGTTCATGCACGGCACCCGCAAGGGCGACAGCGATGGCCGCTTCCTGGAAAACCTGGGGGACATCGAGTACGACGGGATGTTCATCTTCGAGGAAATCGCCTACGGTTTCATCCCCAACGAGGCGGGTGCGGCCTTTGGCCACGAGCAGCTCAACAAGCTGGACATGTTCACCCGTCTGCGCCAGGAGCGCTTCGATCTTCACGCGCAGTATCTGGAGAAGAATTCGGACGTGTTCATCAAGGCCCGGGTTCATCCCGAGGTATTCACCACCTGGATCTGCTATCCGGTGATGCTGCGGCCGGAACTGGGCTGGAGCCGGCGGGAGCTGCAAATCCATCTGGAGGATGCGGGCATCTTCACGCGGGTGATTTTCTCCGGTCATGCTGCGCGCCAGCCAATGATGAAGGGTGTGGAGTACCGCGTCGATCCCGAGGGTTGTCCCAATGCGGAGCGGGTGATGCGCAACGGCCTGATGCTGCCCTGCCATCCGACCATGACCGTCGAGGACTGCCAGTACCTGTACCAGGTGCTCGACGAGTTCATCGCCAGGCAGCGGACCAGATAAATACCAGCCGCCGAACCGTACCTATATCCCCGAGGCACTCGGCGCACCTCAAGGAATGCGCAGGGAGCAGACCTGACTGACCTGCCCGTCGAATTTCGTGGCAGTTCTCTTGATGAACTTCGCCCCCCTCTCGCGACCAGCACAAAGCAGGCCATCAATGGCTCCTGGCCATGCGCAGCCAAGCTGGATGGGACAAGTTCGGGACAGTGGCCCTCGAGTTTAGGGAAAAAATGGCCGGCTGGATCAGTCGGCCATCTTGCAACTCATTGAGACTATGCGTGCGGAATTTTGGTGGGTGGTACAGGGATTGAACCTGTGACCCCTGCCGTGTGAATGGTAATCCAAATGCCTCAACCATGCCTATTTGTGCAATTATTAATCCAGATGGGACAAATTCGGGACAGTTGATTTAAATATTCAAGTATTAGGAGCAAAGGGTATGGCAACGATCGTGTCACGTGATGGGCGATGGCAAGCTAAGGTTCGGCGAGACGGCTATCCGCCAAAGAGTAAAACCTTTGCACGGCGCTCGGACGCAGAAGCATGGGCGCGAGCAGAAGAGCGGGAGATGGACCGGGGTGAGTGGCAGGACAGATCCGCCGCTGAGTCCACCACACTGTTCAAGTTGATAGAAAGATATGCGCAGGATGTGGCCCCCACCAAGCGGGGAGCAGAAATTGAAATACTTCGACTAAAGACCTTGCAAGGGGATGAGATATGCAAATACAAACTTTCTGCACTGACGCCCCTAGTTGTTGCTGAATGGCGAGACCGCCGTCTTGATGCTGGCTGTGCTGGCAGTACAGTGAACAGGGAATTAAATATCCTGTCTGCTGTTTTCAATTGGGCACGGAAGGAACTGATGTTCGCCATCCAGAATCCAGTATCTGGTATCCGCCGCCCACCTACTGGCCCGGGGCGTGACCGAAGGCTGGAGGCTGGAGAGGAGGGGCGCCTTCTGGCAGCCCTGGAGGATCATGCGGGCGACTTTGAGCGGGAGGATGGTAAGAAGTATCGTCAAGGCTCACGGAATCATTGGATCAAGCCCTTGGTGCTTCTAGCAATTGAGACTGCCATGAGGCGCGGCGAACTGCTGTCTCTAACTTGGCCAAACGTAGACTTAAAACGGCGGATTGCTCACCTACCGCTGACAAAAAACGGGGAGTCTAGGACTGTGCCCCTTTCGAGTCGTGCGGTGACGATTTTGAGTGAATTGAAGCGCGCCCAGGAAGATAAAAAGAAAGGGGCTAGTCGCGTTGTGACGCTTCGGGAGCAAGAAAAATCTCCCGTGGGCGACGATCAAGCAGAGGGTATTAAGGTATTTCCGGTCACTGCAAATGCCCTAAAGTTGGCTTTTGAGCGGGCAGTACGCAGAGCTGGACTTGATAACTTCAGATTTCATGATCTAAGGCATGAGGGAACGAGTCGGCTTGCGGAGAAACTGCCAAATGTCATCGAGCTCGCAGCAGTGACTGGGCATAAGGATCTGAGGATGCTGAAGAGGTACTATCATCCCCGGGCTGAGGATTTGGCTATGAAACTGGGTTAAGGAACACCAGCACAAAAAATTCTTGACAACTACCTGTCACCTGATAAAAATACGTCTATCCTAGCTGGGGATAAAAAATAAAACAGCGCAAACAAGGCTTGTTGCGGTTCTGCCGCTCAGGCTTGAGCTCGGCCAAAGCCGGGCGCTGCCCTTAGCACGGCAGCTACATGTCCATGGGCTACGTCTATGGACGACGGTTCACTTGGCGGTGGACAAAACGGCCTAACACGAGCCGTATCCAATCGTGAACCTTACCCCACATTATCGCTACGCCAGTGGGGCCTCATCGGAGGCCACATATGGCTGATGTTGTATTGCTCGACTACCATCAGGTCGCTATGCGGCTGGGTGTAAGCCACGGGACTATTGCCAAATGGGTAGTTGGCATCCGTAATGCACCAAAGAACTTTCCAAAACCTGTTCCGCTTGGTGGAAAGCTCAAACGTATCCGATCAGATCATTTTGATGCTTGGATCAATAACCTTGGTACAGGTGATGAAAACATAGCTCTATCTGATGTCGTTCAAAAGCGGGGACCGGGACGACCACGAAAAATTGCTGTAACAAAAAATAAGTAACCGCCAGCTTGTGAATCAGCTGAGATTCTAGGTAAGTGATTTCCTACCGGGGTCATTTACCTGGGTGACGGTATGTTGCATTTTTAGAAGTTCATGGGAAGCTAGTCTCAAATCCTCCACCCCACTCTCCGAAAAATCCAGAGAGGTAGTTCTTGGAGGCCGATATCAAAAGTGAGTGCAAACCATGAACAGGAAAATCTTCCACGACTCGGTCTCCAAAGAAGAGCCCTCCCAACAATGTCCATTTCCTGAGCTTCTGGATTTTTACAGTCTCGTGTTGGCGATTGTGGTGGATACATACATTACAGATCACATCGACCTCAGTCGTAGCCAAGGATGATGGTGTGTCATCATGAAATGCTGGCCTCTAATTAAAGGATTAGCTGAATGCGTAGAGCCTGTCTGAATTTTTGTGTGTGAGGCATAACATGTTGCCAAAGGAGCATGTATGCCAAGCAAGACGAGCAAGAAGAAGCCGGCGGTTGCGCTGCCGGCCATTCCGAAAGACATCATTGACCAGTTTGTCAGCGGCCCGATGACGGCGGAGGCGGTGAATGCTGCCTCGATGGCCTTCAAGAAAGCCCTGATCGAGCGCGCCCTCGGGGCAGAGCTGAGCCATCACCTGGGCTACCCGCCCGGCGCGGATAAGCCGCCGGAGGCGGGCAATCACCGCAACGGCGTCAGCGGCAAGACTGTCCTGACCGACGACGGGCCGCTGAAGATCGACGTTCCGCGCGACCGGGCCGGCAGTTTCGAACCGGTCCTGATTCCCAAGCACGAGCGGCGCTTCACCGGCTTCGACGACAAGATCGTCGCCATGTACGCGCGGGGGATGACGATGCGCGAAATTCAGGGCTTCCTGAGGGAACAGTACGGCACCGAGGTCTCGCCCGAGTTCATCAGTTCCGTCACCGATGCCGTGATGGCCGAAGTCACCGCCTGGCAAGCCCGTCCCCTGGAACCGATGTACCCGGTGGTGTTCTTTGACTGCCTGCGGGTCAAGATCCGGGAAGACGCCGTGGTGCGCAACAAAGCCATCTATCTGGCCCTGGGCATCCTGCCTGATGGGACGCGGGACATCCTGGGTCTGTGGATCGAAGGGACCGAGGGCGCCAAGTTCTGGATGAAGGTCTTCAATGACCTCAAGACCCGGGGTGTGGCCGACATCCTGATTGCCGTCACCGATGGTCTGAAGGGCATGGGCGAAGCCCTGGAGGCGGTGTTCCCGGCGACGACCTTGCAGACCTGCATCGTGCATCTGATCCGCAACAGCCTCGACTACGCCAGTTGGAAGGAGCGCAAGGCGCTGGCAGCAGCGATCAAGCCCATCTACACGGCGCCCAGCGCCGAGGCCGCACAGGCCGAACTGGATGCCTTCGAGGCGGGGCTGTGGGGGACGAAATTCCCGACCGTGGTGGCGGCCTGGCGCCGGGCGTGGGACAAGGTGATTCCGTTCTTTGCGTTTCCGGCACCGATCCGCCGTGTGATCTACACGACCAATGCCATCGAGAGCATCAATGCCCGGTTGCGCAAGATCATTAAGACGCGGGGGCATTTCCCCAGCGACGAGGCAGCCACCAAGCTGATCTGGCTGGCCCTGCGCAACATCACCGCCGACTGGGGCCGTGCCACAAGGGATTGGAAGGAGGCGATGAATCAATTTGCCATCCTCTATGCCGAACGCTTTGAGGCTGCCCGAGGATAAAATGAGTCCCGACTTTCCCACCGCGCCGCCCACCTACGGTCTCGAGGGACCTTCGGCAGGCCGCACCGTGGAAAAGTCTCAGCCCGCCTCACACACAGAATTTCTGACACTCCCAATGCGTAGGAGCGCTAACGGCACTCTCAGGTTTTATGCCCTGGCTCAAGGCACATCAGATGCTATCCATCTTGATAATTTCGACAGCCATTAGCACTATTACGATCCTTGAGATTTGGCTTCGTCGCAGATCAGCCGCAAAAGTGAAAGCAAATAGAAAACGTATGACACACCGACGTAATTCGCTAATCCTCCGATAGGTATATCTGAACACTCATCCAGAGAGTATGTCGATACTTCTAAGGTTCCTTTCGTACTTATATGGTCACAGAACGCCTTGCATTTTGGTTTTCAGCAACCTGTCGTTCTGCCTCATAGCTTGAGCGTACCAGTGGAGCGCAGGCGGCGTTGGTGAAGCCCATCTTGCCTGCTTCGGCCTCGTACATCCTGAAGATGTCCGGATGCACATAGCGCAGGACCGGCAGGTGGTGGCCGGAGGGGGCCAGGTACTGGCCGATGGTCAGCATGTCCACGTCGTGGGCCCGCAGGTCCCGCATCACGGCCAGGATTTCCTCGTCGGTCTCGCCGATACCCACCATCAGGCCGGACTTGGTGGTCACCTCCGGGTGGCGGGCTTTGAAATCCTTCAGCAGTTGCAGGGAGTGGGCGTAGTCGGCGCCGGGCCGGGCCTGCTTGTAGAGCCGGGGCACGGTTTCCAGGTTGTGGTTCATCACGTCGGGCAGGGCCTGCTCGAAAATTTCCAGGGCGATCTCCAGGCGGCCGCGGAAGTCCGGCACCAGCACCTCAATCCGGGTGCTGGGGGAATGCTGACGCACGGCCCGGATGCAGTCCACGAAATGCTGGGCGCCCCCGTCCCGCAGGTCGTCCCGGTCCACGCTGGTGATCACCACGTACTTGAGCTTCATGGCGGCGATGGTGCGGGCCAGCTTTTCCGGCTCTTCGGCTTCGGGAGGCAGGGGCTTGCCGTGACCCACGTCGCAGAAGGGGCAGCGGCGGGTGCAGATGTCGCCGAGGATCATGAAAGTGGCGGTGCCCTTGCCGAAGCATTCGCCGATGTTGGGGCAGGTGGCTTCCTCGCAGACGGTGTGCAGGGCGTGGTCGCGCAGGGCCTGCTTGACCTCGTCGAAGCGTCCCGCGCTGCTGCCGACCTTGACCCGGATCCAGTCGGGTTTTTTCAGGGGCTGAGCGGCCGGCACCACCTTGATGGGAATGCGGGCGGTCTTTGCCCCACCCTTCTGCTTGATGCCGCGTTCACTCATGTAAGTGCTCCGATGATCGTGTTTAACCGATCGAATATAAGTTTGTAAAGGTTGCCCAATCCAGGGCCTCATCAACTGCGTCGGCCAGGCGATCCAGATCCGCCTCCCGGCGGGCAGCGAGATCCACTGGCGCGGCTTGCTGCATGCCGGCCCAGGCCAGGATGGCTGCCAGGGCCTCGCCATGGTCCAGCAAGCCATGGCAATAGCTGCCCAGGATGTTGCCTTCGGGCCCCATGACACCTTCCTCCCGGCCATCATCGAGGCAAACCAGGGGGTGTGCAAGCGCAGGTCCATGGGTCACGCCCATGTGTATCTCGTAGCCGGTCATGGCAGCTGTCTTCCCCAGCTGCAGCCGGCCCCGTACATTACGCAACTGCTTCTCCTCCGCCAGGGTGGTTTCGCAATCCAGCAATCGCAGTCCCGTGCTGCTGCCGGGTTTGCCTTCCAGGCCACGGGGGTCGTGGAGCCGCTGCCCCAGCATCTGAAAGCCGCCGCAGATGCCCAGCAACTTGCCGCCATAGCGCAGATGGCGCAGCAGATAGGGCTCCCAGCCCTCGCGGCGGAGCCATTCCAGGTCGGCTCGCACGCTCTTGGACCCCGGCAGGATGACCAAGTCGGCGGGGGGCGGGATCTGGCCCGGCCCCACCCAGCGGAAATCCACCTCCGGATGCAAGCGCAAGGGATCCAGGTCGTTGTGATTTGAAATGCGCGGCAGCACCGGAGCGACAACCCGGAGCTGAGGCGTGGCTTTCTCCAGGTCTGCCGTGGCGATGGCGTCCTCGGCGTCCAGCAGCAGGCCATGGAGATAGGGCAGCACCCCCAGCACCGGTTTGCCGGTGCGCTGTTCCAGCCAGTCCAGACCCGGTTGCAGCAGGGCGATGTCGCCCCGGAAACGGTTGATCACGAAACCCTTGATCCGCGCCTGCTCCGAGGGGGAGAGCAGGTCCAGGGTTCCCACCAGATGGGCGAAGACGCCGCCCCGGTCGATGTCCGCCACCAGGATCACCGGCACGTCGGCGGCCTCGGCGAAACCCATGTTGGCGATGTCCCGGTCCCGCAGATTGATCTCCGCCGGACTGCCGGCCCCTTCCACCACCACGCACTCAAACTCGGACATCAGACGCCGCCAAGAGGCCATAACGGCATCCATCGCTGTCTGTTTGTAGTCATGATAGGCCGCAGCTTCCAGGTCTGTCACGGCCCGGCCATGAACGATCACTTGGGCACGACTATCCGTGGTGGGCTTGAGCAGTACCGGATTGAAATCGATCCGGGGTGGCAAACCAGCGGCCTGAGCCTGGAGAGCCTGAGCACGACCGATTTCACCACCATCAATGGTTACCGCCGAATTCAGTGCCATATTCTGAGGTTTGAAGGGTGCCACCCGAACGCCCCGTCGCCGCAAAATGCGGCACATGGCAGCTACCAGGGTGGTTTTCCCAGCATCGGAGGTACACCCCTGGATCATCAATGTACGAGTTTTCATCAAAAGGTTCCGGGGATGATTTTCATGTGGGGACAAACCAGCGCTGTTCGCCATCCTGCAACATTCGGAGGGGATGGCCGTAGAGCCGCGACAGATTCTCGGCGGTGATCACCTCCGCGCTGGTGCCCTCCAGCCACTGGCCGTCGCCGAACAGCAGCAGGGTGCGACTGCAATAGCGCAGGGCCAGGCCCGGCTCATGGAGCACCATCACCACGGTGGCGCCCCAGTCCCGGTCCGGGGTGGAGAACAGGTCCAGCACGGCGATCTGGTGGTTCAGGTCGAGATGGGCCAGGGGTTCGTCCAGCAGGAAAAGCTGGGGCTGCTGAGTGAGCAGCATGGCAATGCCCAGGCGCTGGCGCTCGCCCCCCGAGAGCGTGTGGACTTCCCGTTGGGCGAATTCCGCCAGGCCCACGGCCGCCAGGGCGGTGGTGGCGAGTCGCTGATCCGTTTCGCCTTCCCATTCCCAGCGGCCCAGGTGGGGGTGGCGGCCGACCAACACCGATTCCAGCACGGTGGAAGCGAAGGGATCGTGCTGCTGTTGGGGCAGATAGCCCCGAATCCGGGCCAGGGCACGGGGGGGCGCCTGCGCCGGATCGAGGCCTCCGATCCGCAGCACTCCGGCCGATGCCGGGCGCAGTCCCGCCAGGGTGGCCAGCAGGGTGGATTTCCCCGCGCCATTGCGTCCTAGGATGGCCAGGGATTCCCCGCTGTTCAGTTGCAGGTCCAGGTCGTGGCAGAACAGATGCCCGGCGATCGACACATCCAGGCGGCTGGCGTCGAGTAATAGGGTACTCATGGCTTGGCCGCAGGCTGTCGCGCCAACAGGAACAAAAAAATCGGCACACCGATCAGGGCGGTCAGCACCCCCACCGGCAATTGCTGGGGCGCCACCACGGTACGGGCCAGGGTGTCGGCCAGGACCAGCAGGGCACCGCCGGCCAGGGTGGCGGCGGGCAGCAGCAGGCGCTGGTCGTTGCCCAGGGCCAGGCGCAGCAGATGGGGCACCACCAGGCCGATGAAGCCGATGCTGCCGGCCGTGGTGACGGCGAAGGCGGTGAGCAGTGAAGCCAGCAGATAGACCAGCCCCCGCAAGCGGGGCACCGCTACCCCCAGGGAACTGGCCAGGGTGGCGCCTCGGGCCAGCAGGTTCAGTTCCCGGGCAAAAGGCATGGCACAGGCCAGCCCCACCGCCAGGGCGGCCAGGGCCGGTTCCGGGCGGAGGATCTGGCCGGCGTCCCCCATCAGCCAGAACAGCATGCCGTGCAGTTTCTGCTCCGGCGTGATGGACAGGATCAGGGCCACCACCGCGCCGCAGCCGGCGGCAATGATCACCCCGGTAAGCAGCAGTCGGGTCTGGGTCCAGCTACTGTCGCCATGGGCCAGGCCGAAGACCAGCAACATGGCACCCAGGGCGCCGCCGAAGGCCAGCAGATTCAGTCCCATCAGGGAGAAACCCAGCAGCATGGCCGAAAGTGCGCCCACCGCCGCGCCTCCGGAAATGCCCAGTACGTAGGGATCGGCCAGGGGATTGCGCAACAACACCTGCATCAGGGCGCCGGCCAGGGCCAGCAGGCCACCGCAGGCGAAGGCCCCCAGCACCCGGGGCAGGCGCAGGGTGCGCACCACCTCGGCCCCCATGCCGCCGCCTTCGCCGCCCACCAGGGACAGCAGGTCAGCGGCGCTGACCGGCAGGGTTCCCGCCGCCAGGCCCACCACCAGGCTGGCCGCCACCAGAAGCAGCAGCAGCAACAGCACGACGAGGGCACGGCGGCGGGTGGGCATGGCTTACTTTGTCAGAAAGCGGAGACCAATGAACACCGTGCTACCCAGAGTGGAAAATGTGGCGTTCGAACTACGCGCCAGTTCATAGTGCTTGTCGAACAGATTGTCCACCCGGGCGAAGGCAGACCACTCAGGGGAAAGTTGATAACTGCTATGGACATTGACCAGGCCATAACCACCGAGGAGGCGCGTATTCGCCAAATTATCGTAACGGTCGCCCGATGCCTGCAGTTCTACACCGATTACCCATTGATTTGTCTCATGTTCCAGGCCCAAGGTGCCAAATTTTTCGGCACGGCGCGCCAGGCGGTTGCCTGTGGTGGCATCGCGAGCATCCTGATCATTCCAGGTGGCCCTCAGCTTCCAGCCGTCGATGATGGACCATTGATAGCTCAGGCTCCAGCCATCGATCCGGACCTTGCCGACATTCGCCGGCGTGTAGAACCAGGACCCAGGACTGGTTTCTTCCCAACTGATCAGGTTCTTGATATCGTTGCGGAACACTGTCAGGCTGGTTTTATAGACCTCGGTCTCATAATGAACTGCTACATCCCGGTTGAGGGATGTTTCTGGCCTGAGATTGGGGTTGCCGCTGCCGACAAAAGGAATATTGGGGTAGTACAGGTCGTTGAACGAGGGCGCCTTGAACGCAGTGCCAACATTGGTTGCCAGACGCCAAAAGTGGGCGAGCTGATATCCATATCCCAGGTTGTAGGTGTTTTTTGCGCCATATTGTGAATTGCGGTCCCGGCGAACATTTGCCTGCCAGCGATGCCTCTCCAGGCTTGCATCCCACCCCAGGGACAGGGAGTTGATATCACGTTCACTCAGGCTGAAGGCACTCGATGTAACGATCTGTTCTTTCAGATGGTCCACCGCTATGAGCGCACGTCCGACGGGCAGGTTGATGTCGTTCTGCCAGGTGATCTGTTTTCGTTCGGTGCGAAAGTCGTCACGGAGCTCACCGATGGTTTGTGAAGGCACGGTGTCGCTTTCATCCACGCTGCGGTCGAACCGTATCGAGGTGGTCCATTCCTTGGCTGGCTGCAAACGCGCATATGCACTGGACCCGCTGATCCTGCTGTAGGTTTTCCAGTCGTAGTTCTTGTTTGGCCAGGAAGTATCGAACTTGTTCTGCCCCTGGCTGTAGAAGTATTGGGCACCAACTTCCGCCGCAGACGAAAGCTTGTAGTCCACGCGCATGGCGGCAGTGCGCTTCCAGAATCCGTCCTTATCCGGGTTGTAGGCGAAACTATCACTATTGGTCACGTTGGACTTGCCATCTTCACCGTTAGTGCCGAAGCTAACTTGATAGCTCAGGTCGCCGATATTGCCCTTCTTTGCGACATTGGCCACATAACTACCGCGACTACCAAATCCCGCCTTGGCAGAGAAGCTGCTCTCTTTCGAACCACGAGTGAAAATATTGATCACCCCGCCAATAGCGTCGCTGCCGTAAAGTGCGGACTCCGGGCCACGAACTACTTCGATACGCTCCATCTGCTCAACCGGTAGAGCCGCAAGATTAGCCTGTCCCAGGGTGGCAGAACCCACGCGAATACCATCAATGAGAATTAGGGCATGACCTGAGTTTGTGCCACGGATGAAAATACTCTCGTTGGCGCCACGCCCCCCTTCTCGGGATAGCTCAATTCCAGGTAGGCGTGAAAGCAGGTCGCCTAGCGTCGCACTCGGCCCCGCTTTCTCTATATCACTACGGATCAATACGCTGAAGTCGTTCAGCAAATCTCGCGCTGGAGTCGGCTGACGGGTGGCGGTGACGACGATGGTGCCATGGTCCGTGAGAGGCTCGGCGGCCTGGACATTGAAAGCGGCAAGAATGGCAGCGGCGATGGCGCTGCGCGCAAGATGGCGTTGCATGAAAACTCCCGTTTCCCCGGTCGGCGTCCCCGCAGACCGGTCACGATTGATGAAGGCAACGCACAGGGAGTTCGATCGGTCTAACGCCGGCCGCCACCACCCCGTGGCGTTTCCATGGTGATGTCCGTGGCCGGTCTCCGGGCTCGGAAGTCTTGAATCGTCGCCTTCCCAGACCATAGTCCAGTGGCTTCCTGACGACTCCTCACTCCCATACCGTTGCGGGGGCAGCGCAGGATTTACACCTGCTTCCCGTTTCACCTGACAGCTCGCAGGGCTGTCAGGTACCACGAACAACTTTTGCCGCGATTCTATGATTGCAATCAATAACGAGTCAAGCGGTTTCGTATTTACCAAGTTGATTGCGTTATGCAGATTTTCTACTGAGTAAGACACCCAACTTCCAGCCGAGACAGGTATCGAATTGACAATAGAACAGCAAATCAGAAGAATCCCGGCCGACTTCAGCATCCAGGAACACGGTGCAATTCCGTGGCGGGCCCGCCGCTGTAATCGGGGACGGATGCCGCAAGGCTGGATGCAATGCATCCGGCCAGCCACTGCCGGGGCCTACCCTGGTGGGAAGGCGCGGCCAATCCGGGAGATCCGAGAGCCAGAAGACCTGCTGAACGTCGTATTTGTGAATTTGTAGAAACCAATGGCAAGGGTTTCGTCAGCGCACTTGGCTGTGCGTTGGCGAAGCCCTTTTTTCATTGCTGCCGTGCGTTGGAGAACGGCTGGACGCCCTGGTTGCACAGGGTTGAAAAATATCCGGAGGATGGTGATGAGACGACTGGCTCAAGGGGTACTAATACTTGGCCTCAGCATGATGTGGACAACTTCGAAGGCAGCGGTCAGCCCATCCGAAGCCAAACGGCTAGGCCGGGAGCTGACACCAGTCGGCGCAGAACGGGCTGGTAACCGGGATGGCAGCATCCCAGAATGGCAAGGAGGACTGCCCAAGAAAAAACGAAAACTCACAGATGCTCGTATTGATCCTTACGCTTCTGAAAATCCCCTGTTTTCCATCGACGCCACAAACCTCGAAAAGTACAAAGACAAACTCTCGGCAGGGCAGATTGAATTATTGAAAACACGCAAGGGTTATCGTATGGACGTGTATCCCAGTCATCGATCCTGCGGCTACCCCGAAACGATCACCGAGCGGACCAAACAGAATGCGACACTAGCAAAGCTTTCCAATGATGGGAGTGACAGCCTAGATAGCGCTCTGGGTGGAGCATTTCCATTTCCGATTCCCCAGAACGGAGCAGAGGCCATCTGGAATCATCGCCTTCGCTGGCAGGGATTAGGCCGTATCGAGGCTTACCAGACGAACTTCATCAATCCGGATGGAAGTTTCTATGGTCTGGGACAGGAGCAGCTCGCCTTAACCCCATTTGCGTCCACTAAGGTCAATTCACCCAGGGAAGCCAACGGGGTACAGATGATGATCCTCGACATGATGACCTCCCCACCTTCACGCAACGGCGAAGTACTGCTGGTGCATTACTTCCTGGGCAACAAGGCCAACAATGGGTGGATGTATTTCCCAGGGCAACGTCGGGTACGGCGGCTTCCCGCCTTGGAATATGACAACCCAGTACCGGGGTTTGAAAACCTGGAAACCGCCGATCAATATCCCATGTTCGCTGGCGCTCTAGATCGCTACGACTGGAAATTAGTGGGCAAGCAGGAAATGTACATCCCCTACAACAACTATAAATTCGTTGCCAAACGCAAGATGAGCGAGGTGTATCAGGGCCTCTACCCAAACCGAGATCTGATGCGCTATGAACTTCATCGTGTCTGGAAGATTGAGGCCACGGTAAAACCAGGCATGCGCCACATGTTTGCCCGGAGAACCTTCTATCTTGACGAGGATACCTGGATGTTGATGGAGGCAGATCAATACGACAGCCAAGGCAAGCTCTGGCGCGTCATGGAGGCCACCATCTACCCTGCCGTTGAATTGGGAGCCTGCGTCAGCCAGGAGTTCATATCATGGGATCTCAATGCTAACCGCTACTTGGGTGAGTACGCCACACAGGAATCAAAGCCAACTGACTGGTTGGCGGGTGATGAGGGTCGTATCGATCCAAGACAATTCGAGCCCGAGGATTTGCGCCGAATTGGCGCCCGTTAACCCGGTCTAACGATGAAGAATACAAAAATGAAAAACATAACACCGTATCTGATCCGCCAGATCCTAGTCCTTTGCACCCTTAGTATTGGTCTTTCAAAACCGGCTGCCGCCTTCAAGTTTGAACTTAATAATGGCTGGATCGGCAGTTTTGACTCAACACTGTCCATCGGCATGCAAAAGCGATTGGAGTCTCCGAGTACAAGCATCATTGGTAATGATTCCGGTGGCAATGTTTCCATTGCCGGCCCACTGGGGGAACTGGTCAATGGTCCAGGAATGGGATTCACCGCTCCACCCGATTTCATCTACAGCAATTCAGATGACGGTAACCTGAATTACAGGAAGGGACAGATTGTTTCTACCGTACTGAAAGGCACCCATGAGATTTTCCTCAAGTCTCCAACGGACTGGTCCGCCTTTAGCCGATTCACATGGTCATCGGACTTCCGTGCCGACAAAACCCAACGTACTCCCTTGGAGCGAGATGCAAAAAAAGCAATGCAGCAGGATGTCACGTTGCTGGACCTCTGGGTAGCAAAGGAGCTAACACTGAACGGCCAACCAGCCAAAATTAAACTCGGCAATCAGGTCATCAGTTGGGGAGAGGATATATTCATCATCGGCGGCGTGAATTCCATTAATGCAGTCGATTTGAGGAAGATTCACATCCCAGGAGCACAGTTGAAGGAGATATTCGTTCCCGCTCCCATGCTGTCGCTTTCTACCTCTCTGGGTAATGGTTTTTCCACCGAAGCCTACTATCAGTTCCGTTGGAACAAGTTCATCCTAGATCCGGCCGGCACCTACTGGTCCTATGGAGATTTCCTTGGCAAGGGGGGAAAGCGCGGCGGATTCATTCCAACCTCGGTCATGGATCCCCTCTATGCAGGAGGTACGCCTCTGGGGGTATTCGGCGACTTTGCTCCGAAATCCGGGAGAACCTTGGAATATCTAGCCAACTCAGTGGCACCGGGACTAGGCACCATCGTTCCCGTTGACATCACCACTCCAAATAACCGGGGGCAATATGGCATCAACCTCCGCTACAAACCGACAAATGGAGATACCGAGTACGCCGCTTATTACATCCGTTATCACGACAAGCTTCCCTTTGTTGGATTCAAATATGATCCCAACACGACCAACGTCATCAACGTTCGTGCAGTTGAACAATATGGCATGGACAAGGATCTGTTCGGCTTGTCCCTCAATACCACACTGGGGGACTGGGCAGTGGGCGCCGAAATATCTTATCGTCCCAGGGATAGCGTAGCTATCGATCCAGTGGTTCCCCATGCGGGCCGCTACAGTTATTTCAATGGATTCGGCGGTGCCACTCCCTATGTAGTAAACGGGTACAAGGAAGAGCGCAAATGGCAGGCCCATCTCACCGGGTTCCTAGAGCTTCCCTCGTCACTGACACAGATGATCAATGCCGCCGAGGGGTATTTCCTGTTTGAGACAGCAGTTACGCACTATCCGAACCTGACACTGGACGGAAGTGTTCCCTACCTCCTGAATAACTACACACTCCCAAGCCGGACCTCCTGGGGTTATGTAGCAGAACTGTCCCTCACCTACGCCAACATCCTCGGAACTGGCTGGACCCTATCACCCATCGTCGACTACTACCACGACGTTAGGGGTGTCGCCCCCAATAGCCTTCCTTTTGTTCAAGGCCGCAAGGCGCTATCTGTGGGGTTGAATTTCGACTACCACAACACCTGGAAAGCCGCCATCGGCTACAGCCGATTCTGGGGCGGGGGAAATCTGAACATGCTGCGCGATCGCGATGTATTAAGTGCATCCGTCTCTTACAGCTTCTGACTACAACGGCAACGGCGGGGTATCCCCCCGCCCCGCTGCACCTAGGAATGTAGCCTGATGCTTGGCACAAAGCGACTCGTCCCGAATCTTGAAGGTTATTTGTTCAGAAGGCGAGCAATCGTCCTGGCGGGGCTTCTACTGTTTACGGTATTGATGGCCTTTAAGGCCATGGAATTACGCATATCGACCCACTTCGACAAGCAAATCCCTGTCGGGCATGAGTATTCCCAGGTTTTCTTCAAGTACCGAAACGAGTTGTTTGGCACCAACCGTCTCATGATTTCATTGCGCGCTCGCAATGGGGATATATGGAATCCCACCACGCTCGGGAAACTGCATCAGATCACCCAGTCAGTACTCTTTCTTCCCGGCGTAGACCGACGTTCCGTGCAATCCCTTTGGACACCCAACATCCTGCTCCATGAATTGACCGAAGAGGGATTCCATGCCGAGAACGTCATCGGTGGCAACATCACCCCCGACAACCTGGATGCCAACAAAATCGAGCAGATTCGCGACCGGGTAGTACGCGGAGGCTATCAGGGAAGCCTGGTATCCAGAGATGGCACTGCAACGATGGTCATTGCCGATATTCTCGACGAGAACATCTATTTGGGCCAGAAATTGGACTATCTGGATCTCTCATCCAGGCTAGAAACGGAAATACGCCAGAAATACGAAACACATGAACATGCAGTGGAGATTATCGGATTTGCCAAACAGATGGGCGCCATTGCCGATGGTGCCGGGAACGTATATCTATTCTTTGGTTTGGCCTTCCTGCTCACAGCCCTTGCAGTTTACGGGTACTGCCGCTCCATCAGGCTCACGCTACTGCCCTTGCTCTGCTCCTTGTGTTCCGTCCTGTGGCAATTTGGAATGTTGGCCATGCTCGGCCTTGGCCTTGATCCTCTCGCCATTCTGATCCCGTTTCTAATCTTTGCAATTGGCGTATCCCATGGTGTTCAACAGATCAACGCCATCTCGTCAGCAGTGGCACGGGGCAAGAATCCATCAGAAGCAGCCCGAGAAAGTTTTTCGAGTCTTTTGTTACCAGGTACGCTTGCATTGTTTTCAGCCTTGATCGGCTTCGTATCGCTCCTTCCCATACCCATTCCAATGATCCGGGAACTTGCAATCTCCGCCGCCATCGGTGTTGGCTTCAAGGTTGTAACAAATCTTGTGATGCTGCCCCTAGCCGCCTCCTATCTTAGTTTTCCTCCCAGCCATGCTGTCACCCTGGCCAGAATCCAGGCACGACGCTCTAGCAAAATGAGACGAATAGCCTGGGTTGCAGATATTCACAATGCAAAATGGGTACTGGGTACAGCCATCCTGCTGCTGTTCTTTTCCGTATGGCAGAGTCTGGACAGACAGGTCGGAGCTCTCCAGGGCGGCGTACCGGAATTACGTGCCGAATCACGTTACAACCGGGATATGGAAAGTATTACCAATCGATTCGACATGGGCATGGATGTGCTGACTGTGGTGTTCGAGACGCCAACTGACGGGTGTACCCGATTCGATGTCTTTGATTATCTGGACCAGTTCACCCAGCACCTATCCCAGGTACGCGGCGTCATTTCGGTTACGTCGCTCTCGACCCTAACGAAAACCGCCAATGCTCTACTCAACGAAGGCAACCCAAAAATGCTGGCCTTGCCCAGGGACAGTCGTGCCTTGCAGGCCGCCCTGGGCTTCCTACCCGAGTCTTCCGGTTTGCTTAACCGCACTTGTACCATGATGGCCACCAATCTCCATCTGTCCGACCATCGAGCAGAAACCATCCAGACGGTGATTAATACGATCAAGTCATTTCGCAAGAACTATCCCCCTCCCGACTCCAGAATGCAGGTACTGCTTGCCTCCGGGAATGTTGGCATCATGGCCGCCATCAACGAGGAAATCGAGGCAAGGGAATTCCAGATGATGGTGCTGGTCTATACCGGCATTTCCCTTCTGGTGCTACTCGCCTATCGCGACTGGAGAGCCATTCTTGTCTGCTGCCTGCCGCTGACCCTGGCAACCTTCCTTGGCTACGTTTTCATGAAGGCATTGGGTATCGGCCTGACTGTAGCGACTCTGCCAGTCATGGTGCTCACCACCGGAATTGGCGTCGACTATGCCTTCTACCTCTACAACCGACTTCTCATCCACCTTTCGCAGAAACTCCCCATGAGGCAGGCTGTGGAAGAATCCCTGAACGATGTGGGCATGGCCACCCTATTCACTGCCATCACCCTTTCTCTCGGAGTGTCCACCTGGATTTTCTCCCCACTGAAATTCCAGGCCGATATGGGTGCCCTCCTCACTTTCATGTTCATGGCAAACATGGTCTTGGTGATAACAGTGATGCCCGCCTTCGTCGCAATTCTGGAAAAAGTATCCGATCGCAACGGTTTACCTTCGGCAACCTTTGCAGCCAGATAAATCATGCCTCACTTTATTTTACTGATCCCCCTCCTCCTCGGCATCCATTTCCCCATAGCGTCCTATGCCGAACAGGTGCGCCCTCAGAGGGCTCTTCACCTTACCACTCCTGAACGTGCATCAGTGATTGCAGCCACCTTGGCGAAGGACCGGATAGTTGCCGTCGGTGATCATGGAATCATTCTGCTGTCAGATGATGGAAAAACATTTCGTCAGGCCAGATCCGTTCCCAGTCGTGCCACTCTGACCAGCGTGTATTTCATTGATGGCAAGTCAGGATGGGCAGCAGGTCACGATGACACGATTTTGATGACCACCGATGGTGGAGAATCCTGGCGCTTGCAGCGGCAAGCGCCAGGGCAGGATAAAGTGTGGCTCTCCCTCTTGTTCTACAGCCCCCGCCACGGCTTGGCAGTAGGACAGTTTGGCCTATTGCTTGAAACCCATGATGGTGGCGCTACATGGCAAGAAAGGCAGCTGGCCCAGAATGAATCAAACCCGCGTCACCTGATGCATATTTTTCCCGGAAAGGACCAACTATTCATCGCCTCTGAGGCTGGCGCCCTATACCGCTCTGAGGATGGAGGCAGAAATTGGCGTCAGATCCAGACCGAATGCCGGGGATCGTTCTGGACTGGACTGGCACTGGATGATGGTGGAATCATCGTGGCTGGTATGCGCGGCAATATTTATCGTAGCGATGACAGAGGCACAAGCTGGAAGAAGGTACCGAGCGGCACCCAGCAGTCTATTACGGCCATCGCACAGCGATCGGATGGGTTGCTGCGACTGGTCGGTACTGGTGGGACCACCCTTTTCAGCAGAGATCGAGGGCGCAGTTTCTCATCTTCAGTACGTCAGGATCGCACCGATCTGACAACCTTGGTATCGACTCGGCATGGTGATGTTTTGTTCGACCACAAAGGGGTCGTCAAAAACGAACACTAGACTTGGCACCTAAACGAACACCATGAAGAAGCACCGCCTATCAGGATAATTTCGAGACGGTGAGCGGTATCTCGCCTGATCATCATCCCATTGATAAACTCCGCCTCCAGTGTTCGCGGTGCCTTAAGGCTATGTCTGCCAAGAGGTGAAACGGGAAACAGGTGCAAGACCTGTGCTGCCCCCGCAACGGTAAGGAAGTGAGGGACCGCCCCCTCAGCCACTGGGCATCTGCCTGGGAAGGCTGCGGTTCAAGACTTCCGAGCCCGGAGACCGGCCACGGACATCACCACGGTATCGCTACGGGGAGGTGGCGGATGGCGCATGCCTTTTCTCCCATGAGATGCCCTTATCCAATCCATACTGGCCTGCGGGGACGCAGACCAGGGAACAGGGAGTCTTCATGCATCGCAGTTACCTGCGCAGCGCCCTTGCCGTCGCACTCTGGTCGGCAAGTCAGGCACATGCCGCCGACCTTTCCACCATCGTCGTTACCGCCAGCCGTCAGGCCCAACATGCGCCCGATGTCCTCGGCGACGTCAACATTCTTACTCGGGAATATCTGGATAAAGCAGGACAGTCCACCCTAAGCGAAGTACTGGCACGCCAGCCTGGGCTACAAATGTCTGCCAACGGCGGCCCAGGTGCACAAACTGGCATATTCATTCGTGGTGCTGAGGCCCGGCATACGCTGGTGCTGGTGGACGGCCTGCGGATCAATTCCGCCACCACCGGCCAGTCAGCACTGGAAAACATCCCCCTGGCAGATATCGAGCGGGTGGAAATCCTGAGAGGCCCCGCATCCTCTCTTTACGGAGCCGATGCATTGGGAGGCGTTATCCAGATATTCACCCGACGTGGTGAGGGCGCCCCCCGCTTCGACGCTTTTGCCGCCAAAGGTAGTTTTAACACTCAACAAGCCGAGGCCGGCCTGCGGGGCAGCCTCAATGCCCTCTCCTACAGCCTACGGATCGGCACCTACGACACTGACGGCATTTCTTCCGCTAGCAATGCCGCCAAGCTCCCCCTGAGCTACAACCGAGACCGGGACGGCTTCAGCCAACGGCATTTCAGCGGCAGTCTCAACTACCGACTGGAGGGACGCGACGAGATCGGCCTGTCCCTACTAAAGGCCGATGGCGTCAATCAGTATGATGCTGGCTCGGGCAACTTCAACGACCGGATCGACAAGACTACCGCCAGCTACCAACTGTTCCTGCGCAACCATCTCGGCAAGGATTGGACCAGCTTGATGCGGTTAGGCCGCAGTCTGGATGAAGGTAACGCCATCAACGCAACCAACACTTCTCGGTTCCGCACTGTCCAGAAACATTTTCACTGGCAGAATGACGTAATGCTGCCGCTCGGCATCGCACTCCTGGCCTACGAGCACAACGAGCAGAAGGTCAGTAGCACGACCATCTATCTGGTTAATGAGCGCAACATCGATTCCTACCTGCTGGGCTGGAGCGCCAACCTAGGAAGTCATCGCCTGCAACTCAATTCCCGCCACGACCGTAACTCCCAATTTGGCCGTCAGACTACGGGGCAGATCGGCTACGGCTATCAACTGAGCACAGCCTGGCGGATCAAGACCGCAGTGGGAACCGCTTTCAACGCCCCCACCTTCAATCAACTATATTGGCCCCATGATCGCTTTGGTGGTGGCAACCCTCGACTGCAACCAGAAATGGCGCGCAATGCTGAAGTGGGACTGGACTGGGAACAAGAGGGCCAGAAGCTGGGGTTGACCCTGTTTCGCAATCGGGTGCAGAACCTTATCTCAGGCTGGCCACCGGCCAATGTGAATCGAGCCAAACTGGATGGCGCCACCCTGGCTTACGCTGTCAGCTTCATTAGTTGGCAGTTGAATGCCAGCCTGGATCTGCTGGAGGCACGGGATGAGGCGACCCACAAGCGCCTGCCACGACGCGCTGAGCAACAGCTGCAATTGAGCCTGGGCCGTGATGTCGGCCTGTGGCATCTGGGTGCTGAATGGAGCGATGTGGGGCGTCGTTATGATGACACGGTCAATCGCAGGCCGATGGCAGGCTACAGCGTGCTCAATGCCTATGCCCGTTACCGCCTTGGCCCGGAGCTGAGCCTGGAGCTGCGAGCCAACAATATCACTGACCGCAAGTATGAGACCGCCTATGGCTATGGCACACCTGGCGTTAATCTGTTCGTCGGCCTGCGCTATGCCATGCGCTGATCACACCACCGTCGGACGGCCGCTAATTTCAACGACTTAATCGAAAGAGTCTGATGATGAATTCACTTTCCTGTACCCGTGATCATGGCATTTACCGCGCTAGGCAAGCAGCTATTGCCGCCGTACTGATCTCTCTGATGGTACTCACCCGTGGCCACCATTTCCCCCTTTTGCGCAACATCGTTCCCGGTGCGTCCTGGGCCGTGTTCTTCTTGGCAGGCATGTACCTGAATGCACCCCTGGCCCTGGCCGGCTTTCTCGGCTTGGCGGTCGGGATCGACTACGCGGCGATCGAGTGGGGCGGCACCCGCGCTTTCTGCGTTTCCCCAGCCTACATCGCCCTACTGCCGGCCTATGCCAGCCTCTGGCTGGCAGGGCGCGGCTATCGGCTGGGTTGGGGCCTGGAACGCATTGCGCCTTTGCCCCTGGTGTTTTGCGGCCTGCTCGGCACCCTGGTTTGCGACGTCATTTCCAGCGGCAGCTTCTATCTCTATTCCGGGCGTTTTGCCTATCCCAACTGGGCGGAGTATCTGGCCCGCAGCGCCCAGCATCTGCCTCGCTGCCTAGTGGCCATGGGCCTCTGGTTGAGTATGGCGGCCCTGGCCCATAACCTGTTGCTGGCCCGCCGCAACCCTGCCCATCACTGAGAATCAGATCATGAGCGAGAAACAGATCGAAGAACGTAATCAGCGCCACAGCGCCCGAATGCAACGCAAGAAGGCGGTGGTGGATCAGCATATCGCCGAGGCCCAGATCGAGCGCGGTGTCCTAGTTGTGAATACCGGCAATGGCAAGGGCAAGTCCTCCTCCGCCTTTGGCGTGGTGGCGAGGGCCCTGGGGCATGGCATGAAGGTGGCGGTGATCCAGTTCATCAAGGGTCGTTCCGACACGGGTGAGGAGGGCTTCTTCCGGCGTTTTCCCGATCTGGTGAGTTGGCATGTTATGGGAGATGGCTTCACCTGGGATACCCAGGACCGTGACAAGGATGAGGCCCGAGCCCAGGAGGCCTGGGCACTGGCCGCCCGCTATCTGGCGGACCCAGCCTATGCTCTGGTAGTGCTGGACGAATTCACCTATCCCCTCAAGTATGGCTGGCAGCCCCTGGCGCCAGTGCTGGAGGTGCTGGCGGCGCGACCTCCCCTACAGCATGTGATCATCACCGGCCGGGCGGCGCCGCCAGACTTGATTGCCGCAGCGGACACGGTAAGTGAAATCAATCAGGTGAAACATTCCTTCGTTGCTGGGGTCAAGGCCATGCCCGGACTGGAGTGGTAATGAAAACCCTGAGCCAATGCCCCGCCCTCCTCATCGCTGCCCCCTCTTCGGGTCAAGGCAAGACTCTGGTCACCGGCGCCCTGGCCCGTCATCATCGGCGGCTAGGCCGGAAGGTGCGCGTCTTCAAATGCGGCCCCGACTTCCTTGACCCCCAGATCCTGACAGTCGCCTGCGGTGCCCCGGTCTATAACCTCGACCTAGGCATGGGAGGCGAGGCCGATGTTGCATCGCGCCTTGCCAGTGCTGCACAGGATGCTGACCTGATCCTGGTAGAAGGGGTAATGGGACTCTTCGATGGCAGGCCCTCGGCCGCTGATATTGCCTGCCGATTCAAGATACCCGTGCTCGGCCTGATTGATGCCTCAGCCATGGCACAAACCTTTGGTGCCATGGCCCACGGCCTAGCCAGTTACCGACCCGAGTTACCCTTTGCCGGTGTTCTGGCAAACAGGGTTGGCAGCGCCCATCACGCTGAACTCCTGCGCAATAGTTTGCCTCCCGGCATAGCCTGGTTCGGCGCACTGACAAAGGACGATGCCGTGGCCCTGCCTGAACGTCATCTAGGTTTGTGGCAGGCGAATGAGATCGACGACCTGGAGAAGCGTTTGGACCTACTGGCGGACCAGATCGCCAGTACTACCAGCACCGATCTACCACCAAAAGTGGAATTCCCGAGTGCCACAGACAATGACATACCACCTCTGTTAACCGGGCGCACCATTGCCATTGCACGGGATGCCGCCTTCAGTTTTATCTACCCGGCCAATCTGGATACGCTACGCCGCTTGGGCGCCCGCCTTTGCTTTTTCTCACCTCTTGCGGGTGAGCCGTTGCCCTCCTGCGACGCCCTTTGGCTGCCCGGTGGTTATCCAGAGCTTCATGGACCGGCCTTGGCCCGTCGCCATGACCTCTGGAAGCAACTCACCGCTCATCACGCGGCGGGGAAACCACTCCTGGCTGAATGCGGTGGCATGATGAGCTTATTCGAAACCCTTGTGGATCAAGAAAATCACTGCCATTCGCTTGCTGGATTGCTACCTGGAAGCTGTGTCATGGGCTCACGCCTAGCCGGACTGGGTCTGCAACAAGCCAGTCTGCAGGAGGGATCGTTGCGCGGGCATACATTTCACTACTCCCGCTGCGAAACGCCCCTAAAGCCCTATGTACGGGCACACGACCCCGATGGGAAAACAGGTGAAGCGATTTACCAACTAGGCCGCCTTACCGCATCGTATGTACACTTCTACTTCCCATCAAACCCAGAAGCGACTGCGCTACTCTTCCTTCCACTTGCATAACGGAGCATTCTCTTACGCCGCCCGGCTTTTGGGTTCCGCGACTGCCTGGTAGAGGGTGGTGCGGCGCCAGGGCCGTCGGCCGATGCTGCGGGCCAACTTCTCCAGCGCCTGGGCCGAGAACTCCTGGCCATGGGTGCCGCCGGCGGAACGGGTGATGGATTCGTACATCAGCACCCCCCCCAGGTCGTTGGCCCCGGCCTGGAGGCACAGGGCTGCTCCCTGCCCCCCCATCTTGACCCAGGAGGTCTGGATGTTGGGGATCAGGGGATGCAGGGCCAGACGGGCCACGGCGTGCATCAGCAGGGATTCTTTGAGGGTGGGGCCGGCCCGGGACTTGCCGCGGCGGCCCATGGGGGCCTCCATGTGCACGAAGGCAAGGGGCACGAACTCGGTGAAGCCGCCAGTGATCTTCTGCAGGTTGCGGACATGCAGCAGATGGCGGGCCCAGTGCTCGGCCCGGTCCACATGGCCATACATGATGGTGGCGGTGGTCTTGATACCCACCTCGTGGGCGGCCCGCACCACTTCCAGCCATTCCTGGGTGTTGATCTTGTCGTGGCAGATGATGGCCCGCACCTCGTCGTCCAGGATCTCGGCAGCGGTGCCGGGCAGGGTGGACAGGCCGGCCTCCTTCAGCATGCGCAGATAGTCGTGGAGGCCCATGCCCAGGGTGCTGGCCCCCTGGTGGATCTCCAGGGGCGAGAAGGCGTGCAGATGCATGTCCGGCACCCGGGTCTTCACCGCCTCGATGATCTCCCGGTAGGTGTGGCCGGTGTACTCGGGATGAATGCCCCCCTGCATGCAGACCTCGGTGGCGCCCTTGTTCCAGGCTTCCTCGGCGATGTCGGCCACCTGGGCCGGGTCCAGCCGGTAGGCCGGACCCCGCAGTTCCGGGGTGGCCCGACCCTTGGCGAAGGCGCAGAAATTGCAGCGGTAGGAGCAGATGTTGGTGTAGTTGATATTGCGGTTCACCACGAAGGAGACTCCGTCCCCCACCACCTCGGCCCGCAGTTGGTCGGCGGCCCGCAGCACGCCGCGGAAGTCGTCCCCCTCGGTGGCGAACAGGGCGACGATCTCGGCTTCGGAGAGATCGGCACCGGCCCGGGCCTTGTCGATGATGGCGGCGATTTCAGGATGGACCGACAGGGGCCGGGTAGCGTCCACCCAGGCGGCGGCATGGACCGGCATGGGGTGTCCGGCGCCGGCGTGCCAACTATCGGTGCGGGCGCGACCAAAAATGTCGATGCGGGCCAGCAGGGCCGGCACCAGGGCGGCATCCACCCAGCGGGCCGCCTCCAGGGCATGGGCCGGCGCCAGGGCCAGACGCTCGGCCAGGTGGCGTCCTGCCGCCGTGGTCTCGGCGGCCAGTTCCACCAGGTGGGGCCAGGGGGCCTCCGGATTCACGTGGTCGGGAGTCACCGGGGAGACGCCGCCCCAGTCATTGACCCCGGCACCCACCAGGGCCGCCAGGCCGTCCCGCTGGAGATTGGGGGGCGCCTGGAGCGACATGGCCGAACCGAAGATCAGCCGGGCCACGGCCAGGGTCCATAGATGCTCGTCCAGGGAGGGCTCCGGGGCATCCGCCATCTTGGTGTCGGGCTTGGCCCGGAAGTTCTGGATGATGACTTCCTGGATGTGGCCGAATTCGTCGTTCAGGTCCCGCAGGGCCAAGAGGGATTCGATGCGCTCGGCCCGGGTTTCGCCAATGCCGATCAGGATGCCGCTGGTGAAGGGCACCGCCAGTTCCCCGGCGGTGCGCAGGCAGGCCAGGCGCACCGCCGGGTCCTTGTCGGGGGAACCATGGTGGGGCATGCCCTTTTCGCACAGCCGGGGCGAGGCCGATTCCAGCATGATGCCCATGGAGAAGGAGACCTTGCGCAGCCGGGCCATTTCCTCGGCGTTCATGATCCCCGGATTGAGGTGGGGCAGCAGGCCCGTCTCCTCGTGACCAGGCGAGCCATGGCTTCCAGATAATCCAGGGTGCTGGCATAGCCCATCTCGTCCAGGGCGCGGCGGGCGGCACCGTAGCGCAGCTCGGGCTTGTCGCCCAAGGTGAACAGGGCTTCCTTGCAGCCCGCGGTGGCGCCGGCCCGGGCGATGGCCAGGACTTCCTCGGGACTGAGGTAGGGGCTGGCCAGTTCACGGGGCGCCTGGGCGAAGGTGCAGTAGTGGCAGACGTCCCGGCACAACTGGGTCAGCGGAATGAAGACCTTGCGCGAATAGGTGACGATGCGGCCGAAGCCTTCCAGGGTCAGGGCTTCCGCCGCTGCCGCGAGGGCTGGCAGGTCCTGGCAGTCGGCCAGGCCCAGGGCATCTTCCCGGCTCGGGCGATGCCCCTGGCGGGCGGCGGCGATGATGGCGTTCAGGTTGTCGCTGGACATGGGGAGGCTCTGAACAATGAAATGTTCCACTACTTGATGGAATCCTTGCCGGATTAATACTTCAGCCGCAGCATTCGCAGCTACTTGCGATAGAGTTTTCTCTTGCGGGGCTTCCATTCCTGCAAGGAATTTTTTTACCTGATGGTTTTCGTCGGCAAACATGAAAATGGTCTTATTAGAATAAGTGGGGCATTAAAAAATTGACCAAAATTTTAGATCCACATCTGCTGTAACCAATTTGCAATTTTTATAGCTACTCTCTAACCTGCTCAAGGGCTCTAATGAAATGAAGTGATTGCCGCTATTTTGATACTGCCCCGGTGTTATCAGGATTGCAGACAGTTGTTGGGAGCCTCCTTCTCAAATCGATGTGAGAGTCAATCAGTTGTGAAGCATTTCCAACAAATGGCGTCATCACTATCAAACTCACTAAACCCTCTATAAAGATGCGGGTGTCTTTCGCTGCCATTTCTGGAACAAGTTCAGCTTTCAAAGTATTCTGTAAAGTGGCTTGATGGTAAGCAAGTTCTGTCATGCGGTGTAGTTCGTTTTTGGTATTCTGAAGCTCATTCCAAATTGGCCCGCAATCTTCCTGATACTCGCAGCAAGTGAGGATAATTTTTAGTGCCTTCCGAATCTCCTGATGATTCTCAAGATCCGCGACCGACTTCTTCAATACAAGCGCTACAGCATTTAACGGCTCGTGCAGATCAAGTTGCACAGCCAGGTATTCCTTAACCTGTAGTAGCCATGCGCGAAGCTCAATACAAAGCACATTCAAAATATCTCGCTTACCAGTGAAATGCCAGTAGATTGCACCTCGGGTAACACCGGCGTTTCTTGCTATCTCATCCATGCTTGCCAGGCTGACACCATGCGCTAAAAATACTCGCCGAGCCGATTCAATAATTCTGGTGCGGGTTTGATCTGCCTCTTCTTTTCGCTTACGTACCATATGAATCCACTCTAATGGATAGTGAGTCCAGAAGGCGGTAATCCCGCCTTCTGGAGATCAAGCCACCCCAATACGGTGGCAAATTTCTGCCACTAACGGTGACTGGTTGAGGGTGTAAAAATGCAAACCCGGAGCACCACTTTCTAACAAACGCCTACACAAGTCCGAAACAAGATCTAAGCCATACTCTTTTGCTGACTCTGCATCATTCTCAAAATCATCGAAGCGCTTGCGCATCCAGCGCGGTAGCTCCGCACCACATGCATCAGAAAATCTGACGATTTTTTCGAAGTTAGCTATGGGCATGATTCCGGGGATAACAGGGATATGAACACCACGTGATCGAACCTGGTCAACAAATTGTATGTAGGCATCTACATTGTAGAAATATTGCGTTATTACAGAGTCGGCACCAGCCTCCACTTTGCGAACAAATTTTTCAATATCGTCTCGGTTGGACCTCGATTCTGGATGAACCTCAGGATATCCGGCAACTGCCAAATGGAAGAAGTCACCAGTTTCATGCCGAATGAACTGAACCAGTTCTGAGGCATGTCGAAATTCACCTGGTGCGACAAATCCAGAAGGTAAATCACCTCGTAAGGCAACAATGCGACTTACCCCTGCTCCTTTGTAGTCCTTCAGCATGCTTCGAAGACTCTCTCGCGTTGCCCCAATGCATGACAAATGTGGTGCTGCACTTAATCCAGCGCGTTGTATTTGCAATACCGTTTCCAGGGTTCGATCACGAGTTGATCCACCTGCGCCAAATGTCACTGAAAAATATGTTGGATTCAGATTTTCCAGTGCCTCCCAAGTCTTCCTCAACTTCTCCATACCTTCTAAAGTTTGTGGAGGAAAGAACTCGAATGAAATTTGCTTAGTCATGACTATTCATTCATGAAAAGCATTAATAGCGGTAATGGTCGGCCTTGTAGGGACCGTGCTTGGGCACCCCGATGTAGGCGGCCTGCTGATCGGTCAGCTCGGTGAGTTGCACGTTGAGCGTCTTCAACTGCAGGCGGGCCACCTTTTCGTCCAGATGTTTGGGCAGGGTATACACGCCCACCGGGTACGCGGCGGTCTTGGTGAACAACTCGATCTGGGCGATGGTCTGGTTGGCGAAGCTGGAGGACATCACATAGGACGGATGGCCGGTGCCGCAACCGAGGTTCACCAGTCGCCCCTTGGCCAGCAGGATGATGCGCTTGCCATCGGGGAAGATGACGTGGTCCACCTGGGGTTTGATTTCTTCCCACTGGTACTTTTCCAGGGAAGCGACATCGATTTCGTTGTCGAAATGGCCGATGTTGCAGACGATGGCGTTGTTCTTCATCTTGACCATGTGCTCATGGGTGATGACTTGGAAGTTGCCGGTGGTGGTGACGAAAATGTCGGCCTTGTCGGCGGCGTATTCCATGGTCACCACGCGATAGCCTTCCATGGCGGCCTGGAGGGCGCAGATCGGGTCGATCTCGGTGACCCAGACCTGGGCCGAGAGGGCGCGCAGGGCCTGGGCCGAGCCCTTGCCTACGTCGCCGTAGCCGCAGACCACGGCGATTTTTCCGGCGATCATCACGTCGGTGGCGCGCTTGATGCCGTCCACCAGGGATTCGCGGCAGCCGTAGAGGTTGTCGAACTTGGACTTGGTGACCGAGTCGTTGACGTTGATGGCGGGGAACTTGAGTTCGCCCCGCTGATGCATCTGGTACAGGCGATGGACGCCGGTGGTGGTTTCCTCGGTGACGCCCTTGATCTTCGCCAGGCGGGTGGAATACCAAGTCTTGTCGCTGGCCAGCTTGGCCTTGATGCTGGCGAAGAGAATGGTCTCTTCTTCGGAGCCGGGCTTGGCCAGCACCGCGATGTCCTGCTCGGCCCGGGCACCCAGGTGCAGCAGCAGGGTGGCGTCGCCGCCGTCGTCGAGGATCATGTTGCTATAGACTTTTTCACCATTGCCGCCATCGGGCCATTCGAAGATGCGGTGGGTGTAGTCCCAGTAGTCGGTGAGGCTCTCGCCCTTGACGGCAAAGACGGCGATGCCGTCCTTGGCGATGGCTGCGGCGGCGTGATCCTGGGTCGAGAAAATGTTGCAGGAAGCCCAGCGCACCTGGGCGCCGAGGGCCACCAGGGTCTCGATCAGAACCGCGGTCTGGATGGTCATGTGCAGCGACCCGGTGATGTGGGCGCCCTTCAGGGGCTGGCTCTTGGCGAATTCCTCGCGGATGGCCATCAGGCCGGGCATCTCGGTTTCCGCGATGCGGATTTCCTTGCGGCCCCAGTCGGCCAGGCTCAGGTCGGCAATAGCGTAGTCAGGGGCAGATTTCAAAACAGCACTTACACTCATAATGGTCTCCGTTCAAATTGAGTTGAACAGGCGCCGTTTCTTACAACTTGTCGTTCTGAGCCTGACAGTTCTTCCCAGATAGGAATAGCTGCTGCAGCGCCTCTCGGAATAACAAGCATTCTTAATGCAATGCTACAAACCCGCATCCGCCCTCAAGGCGGCAGCCTTATCTGTCAGTTCCCAAGGTAGGCCAGCATTTTCCCGGCCAAAGTGACCATAAGCCGCTGTCTTCTTGTAGATGGGGCGCAGCAGGTCAAGCATATTGACGATGCCTTTGGGCCGTAGGTCGAAGTGCCTTTTCACCAGGTCGGCGATCTTCTCGTCAGAAATCTTGCCTGTGCCGTAGGTGGTGACCCAGACGCTGGTGGGCTGGGAAACACCGATGGCGTAGGACACCTGGACCAGGCACCGGCTGGCCATGCCCGCGGCAACAATGTTCTTCGCGATATAACGGCCGGCATAGGCGCCGGAACGGTCCACCTTGGACGGGTCCTTGCCCGAGAAGGCACCTCCGCCGTGGGGGGCCGCGCCGCCGTATGTGTCCACGATGATCTTTCGTCCCGTGAGGCCGCAATCCCCCTGGGGGCCGCCCACCACGAAGCGGCCGGTGGGATTCACCAGATACTTGATCTCGCCCTTGATCAGTTCCTTGGGCAGCACCGGCTTGATGATGTCTTCGATCACCGCTTCCCGAATGTCATTAAGGCTGATGTCTGCAGAATGCTGGGTTGAGAGCACCACCGTATCGATGGCATCGGCCTTGCCATCCTTGTAGCGCACCGTTACCTGGGATTTGGCGTCCGGGCGCAGCCAGGAAAGCCGGCCATTCTTGCGCAGCTGGGACTGGCGCTCCACCAGGCGATGGGACAGGTGGATGGGGAGGGGCATCAGGGTATCGGTCTCGTCGCAGGCGTAGCCGAACATCAGGCCCTGATCGCCGGCGCCCTGGTCCAGGTTGTCGTCGTAGGCTTTATTCACGCCCTGAGCGATGTCGGGGGACTGCTTGTCGTAGGCCACCAAAACGGCGCAGCCTTTGTAGTCGATGCCGGATTCGGTGTTGTCGTAGCCGATTTCCTTGATGGTGTCCCGGGCGACCTGGATGTAATCGACGTTGGCGTGGGTGGTGATCTCCCCGGCCAGCACCACCAGACCGGTGTTGGTCAGGGTTTCGGCGGCTACTCGGGCATGTTTGTCCTGAGACAAGATGGCGTCGAGGATGGCGTCCGAAATTTGGTCGGCGACCTTGTCCGGGTGGCCTTCGGAAACCGACTCGGAAGTGAAGAAATACTCTTGGGACATGATGCATCGCTCCTAGTGTTTCCCCGGATATTGTCTTAAGCGCGACAGTCTCCAGGGAACAAGGGCGGTCGACGCTTTAGCGAAATTTATGGATGACAATTTCTGTCACCTAACCGCCTCGCAAGTTGTCCAATTAACTTGGCGGGAGCAACCAACCGTTGGTCTATCTACTAGACTTTCAGACCTATACACGATACGATCCGTTGCGTTATTTAATATTACATTAAATTTTTAGCTCGTCAATAGCCCATACCGACTCGTAATAGGAACATTCCGGACATCGACCTTAAAGAAGTTAATCCATATCTATCCTATTCAAGGAGAAATCATGCTTGCCAATAACTCATTATTCTCAATGGAAATTCAGCAACTTCTAACAAAACCCACCCTCGACAAAAGAGTTAAGAATCAGTCGGGAAATGATAATGCTTCGAGACCCGGCCGCCCCCGCAGTAGTGAGGTTCACAGATCAATACTGAAAGCCACGCTAGAGAATCTTGGAGAACTTGGATACGAGAAGCTATCCATTTCCTCGATTGCCATTCGCTCGGGCGTTGGCAAAGCAACGATTTATCGCCGATGGCCATCGAAGCTTCCATTAGTTGTCGATGCACTCAATCAGCTTCCAGAACTTGCAACACCTGATACTGGGAGACTGTTAGATGATTTGTCAACACTAGCAAATGAATTTATTCAAATAGCCAGCAGTTCACGACTCGCACCAATTCTCACGGCAATTGGTCACGAAAGCTACCGCAACCATGAATTTGAAACTTGCGTAAATCCTCTTCTTCAATCGCGACGCCGGCCATTACTGAAAATCATATCTCGAGCTATCGCAAGAAATGAAATTACCCCTTCCTTATCAATTGAAGATGCTGCAGATATTTTGATGGGTCCGATTCTGACCCGCGTACTCTTCACTAAGAGAGAACCGTCCTACAGCGAAACCAGGTATCTACTTGAGAGATTAATACTTGGCATCACATCTACTGCCAACGTTGAGGCAACTCAATCGCCATAATACTTGTAAGAAATTACGACACGGCATCGTATTAGACATCATCGAATATTTTGGGTACGCTACGTATCGTCTCGTTTTCTAAAATACTAAAACAGACAGAAATAATTCAAAAATCAGCGCAAGAACAGAAAGCTTTTATCGATCTAACAATTCTAAATTCTAGTAGGAGGCAATTGCGATGCTCACATCTAAAAAGCAAATCGCTGTACGCACACTTCCAGTACTAATTTCATTGATGTACTCATCTGCCAGTATTTCAGCTGATGCATTAGAAGAAGTCATCGTTACCGCACAAAAGCGCGCAGAACGCATTCAGGACGTTCCAATCGCGATTTCCGCGATTAGCGGTGCACAGTTGGAAACCCGCGGAATCGAGGGTGTCGCCAACCTGAACAGCCTAGCCCCTAATCTTATGTACAGGGATAACCCTGCGAGTAGTCTTGTTTCAACGCTTTCAATCCGTGGAGCAGCAACCGGCCAGCCGGGAATTTTCGTAGATCCGTCGGTAGGAATGTATGTGGATGGCGTCTATATCGGCAAGGCACAAGGCAGCATTTTTGACATTGCAGATCTCGAACGTGTGGAGATTCTCAGAGGCCCTCAGGGAACACTATTCGGGCGCAATACCGAAGGAGGCGCCATCAGTTTCGTGACTCGCAAGCCTTCTGGACAGTTTTCCGGCTCAGTTGCAGTGGAAATTGGTAACTATGGACATAGACTGGAACGCCTATCGCTAGATCTCCCGAAGCTCGGCATATTGAGTCTCAACATTGCATACAAAAAAGAAGACCGCGATGGTTGGGTGAAGGAACTGACACCAGGCAATGGCGATAGCGGTAAAAAAAATAAAGAAGCCTACCGACTTGCTGCGAAGCTCGATATAAACACTGATTTAACAGCAAACTACTCATTTGATCACGCTGAGGCCAACAACATTCCTCCTCCAATGAGCTTGTACGCATTACGTGGATGGAAAGGAACCTTGCCATCAGCCTTTGGCCCATTTCTCGGAAATGCTATTCAGAATGCTATGGCACCGTACGTCGCCACCGACCGCCCAAAATTCATAACCACCAATACGCGAAATGGACTACCTCTCTGGGAAAGATCAAAAACAGATGGGCATTCACTTATCTTTGATTACAAGATCAATGAGAAAAATACTCTAAAGTACATCTACTCAAAAAGAAAAATGAGCTTCTCAGATAGCCTCGACCTCGATGGTTCAGGTTCTGGAAGCATAACCATAATTCCAAATGTACTTACATGGAATACGATGGCCTACGGAATCCGGGATACACATTATGAATCCAATTCCAATGAATTGCAGTGGATAGGCAATAGTGATCGAATGAACTATGTATTCGGCCTCTACGATTTCAAGGACGATGGCACCACACTTGGCCCTCAGGCATTATCAATATTTGCCATCCCAGATTTGAGACATGACTACGCTGTAAAAACAGACGCAAAGGCATGGTTTGCACAGGTAGATTACAAGCTGACGGATCGTTTAACAGCTACAGCTGGCATACGGAAGACCAGCGAAACTAAAAGTGGATGGGCTCACCACTATACGACCAACGGGTTCAATGGGGCTCTAGTCAGCGATACTGCAGTAGGGTTTTATCCTCGCACATCCTACTCAGCAACCTTCGATGCAAATACGCCCGTACTTGCTCTTGCATACAGATATAGCGACACACTTAATCTTTACGGGCGTCTCGCAAAAGGTTTCAAAAGCGGCGGATTCTCCGGTGAGGCCAATAACCCTGTTGCCGTTACAACACCCTACAATCCGGAAAAATCCAGTGTCGCTGAACTCGGATTCAAGGCAATGTATCCCGATCTAAGGGCACAATTAAGTGGCACATACTTCCGCACCAAGTATTCGGACCTACAAATCACTCAGCTAATCCCAGGAACAATTTCCTCATTCCTAACCAATGCGGGGAAATCTACCTATCAAGGTATTGAGCTTGAAGGTTCTATTACCGTTGCCGATGGCTGGAAATTACAAGGTGGATACGGCTACCTAGACGCGAAGTTCGACGAGTATATTGACAATGCTCTAAATATCACGGGCCAACCGCTGATTGACACTGCAAGTAATCGCCTCCCACCTTATGCCCCTAAGCACACTCTGAACATAAACGTGGACGGAAGGCTATTAAAGACTTCATTAGGAACCTTACGGTTGATCATGGACTACACTTATTCTTCTCAGGTCCACTACTATGCGGTCAACAAATCTCTTACCGCACACAATGCAGGTGGCAGCTATGAGGTGGGTACGGATAGCTCTCCTCCGCTACGAAACATCAACGCTAAACTGCTGCTATCCAACATTCTTGTTGGGGGACCTGGTGAAGCTGAACTTTCCTTCTGGATAAAAAATCTTACCGACGAGAAGAAACCATCACAAGGAATTGATTTTGGATTGTTCCGGACTACAAACTGGCAACCACCTAGAACCTATGGCCTCAGTTTTGGATACAAATGGTGATTGAGGATACGGCGCACTTATAAGTAGTAGTGTGCTGTTTGGCGCTGATACAGAAACATGTATCAGCGTCTTTTCATTGGAAATTAAGTGATCTAACGACTTGTATATGCATTGCAACAATAATGACAATTTTCCGCAGGCTCTAGACTAATATATCTACCATAACAAAAAACTATGAATCTAAGCTTTAGCACTACCTTTTAATAAACGTCTGACGTGTTTTTAACAACTTCGTTTAACTTAAATGACCAAGACTAAGCTACGAACAAGAAGCCCTGGACGCCCAAGAAGTCCGGATGTCGAACAGGCAATACTGGATGCCACTCTTGACCTACTCGCCGAGACAGGTTACTCCAACCTAACTGTGAATGATGTCGCCATTAAAGCAGGGGCAGGGAAATCAACTATATACCGACGATGGCCAGCGAAAATGCATCTTGTTGTTGCAGCTTTCAAACATCTGCCATCGATTGAAATAGTTAATGAAGGTAGCATCACCAAAGACCTTACCGCTATAGTCAATAACTTCATAGATATTTTGGTCGAAACGCCTTTGGGAAGGATATTTCCTAGCCTAATCGGTGAAGCACTCAATAATTCCGAACTAATGGATCTCATGCGCCCTATCATCGCAGCTAAGCGTGAGCCGAGTCGGGTCGCCATTTTCCGCGCAATAGATCGAGAAGAATTACGCCATGATTGCGATGTTGAGCAACTTATCGACGCCATCATGAGTCAGGTAATCATGTCCTATTTCTTTAATGGCCGCCCCCCGTCTCGCCATAAAATTAGAACCATAATAACTAACGCTCTATGCTGTTGTAGTATTAAATCAAATACAGATACTCAGACTTGATCTGAAAGTCTCCCTGCTCTGATCTGATCGGTTTTAAGTGCTCTCGATAAGGCAATATCACTATATTCTACATACGTTTCATCGAAGTCAGAAATTACAAAGACCGGATCTTTCACCTGATCCGGATGATAGCCCTCCCGCTGTAAATCTATTCTTTTTAACTTGAAAGTACTCGTCATATCAACGCACTTGCTAAGTCTGACAAACAAAGGCATTGCATAATCAGGGAGACGTTTTTTACCAGTGCTATAAAAATGAACAGGGTCAAACTCAACACCAGGAGACATTACAACTGACGCCATACCTGCACGTCCTTCGGTATTAGGTACATTAACTCCATAGATGGTAATAGACTCGATACCAGTAATGCTTGAAAACGCCTCCGCTACTTCAGTTGTTGATACGTTTTCACTCTTCCATCGGAATGTGTCGCCAATCCGGTCAACAAAGTAAAAGTACCCTTCCTCATCGTATCTTGCCAAGTCGCCAGAAGATACATAACTATCGCCATCAACAAAAATATTCCGCAGAATCTTCCGCTCAGTATCTGTTATAGAGGTATACCCTTCAAATCGTCCCGCACCTACATCTGGTTGATTAATGACCATGGCAATTAACTCTCCTACCTCCCCAGGATTGCAGAGACGTAGACATCCACTCTCATTCCTCACGTAACACCCATTCTCCACATCATATTTAACCAGACGAATATTTGTCTTATCCCAATAAGGCACTCGCCCACAGGAGCCAACAACATTATCGACATTAAACAATGTTGCATTGAGTTCTGTCCCTCCCCAACCTTCAAAAATTCGATCAATACCAAAACGGTCGACAAATCGCCGCCAGATATCAGAATTTAAACCAGCTCCAATCATGATGCGGAGGCTATGATCACGATCATTATTCAGCGGGGGCTGATTCAAAAGATAACGGCATACCTCACCGATGTATTGGCAAATAGTTACGCGATAGCGTCTAACATCTGGCCAAAACTCACGAGCACTAAACTTTCTTCTCAAAACAATAGACGCGCCAGCCTGCAATGCAGTAGAGGTCAACGACATCACCGCAGCGCCGTGATAGAGAGGGAGAAAGCAATAAAAAACGTCACTATGATCTGCCACTAGGTCCATGCCCTCACAGCTAACTACAATTGTTTCTCCTGCAGAGAGCCAGCGCATATGACTAGTTTTTGCTGCTTTGGGGTATCCCGTGGTACCTGACGTAAAGATATGCAATGCCACTGACTCAGCAACCAGCCCATATCGAAAGTTAGCTTCCAATGGTGAATCGCACTCCTTCATAGCTTCCAATATCAAGTTACTAGCCGCAGAAGTATCACCTCGCGCAGAAACTGGAAGTTCTTCAATAGACCCCACGCAGCATATTGGACGGTCAGAAATCTGATCTATAGCAGTAAAGCACTCTATACCAGCAACAATCATTACTGGGTTCGATTGCTTAACACAATGCTTAAGAGAATTTCCACTAAGATTTGTATTCAAAAGTGAAACTGTGACTCCAATTTTGGCGAGTCCCCACCAGATAAAATAGAATTCTGGTCGATTCTCAATGCAGATAGAAACCACATCTCCCAAACGCAGCCCCTGTTTTAAGAAGAATCGTGCTAGACGGTTTGTTATTGCATCGACTTCCGAATAGGTAAAAGCCTTATCCCCGTAATAAATCAACGGTCTATCGGGAAACTGTGCAGCGCGCTCTATTAGGCGATCAGCGATAGTGTAGCTGCTCCTTGGCGCATGTTTCGCTGCGGCTGCTGCTCTACGATCCAGAACGTGTTGAGTACGATTTCTGTCAATCATCTAATTTTCTCGTGCTGTGTTCGATTATTAACAATATTTCTGATCCTAGACAGTGCTCAAAATGACGCCACTAGTCGGTACTCCCGTGCCAGCGGAAACAAGAACATTACGAACATTAGCAACTTGATTAACAGAAGTTCCTCTGACTTGGCGCACCCCTTCTGCCACCCCATTAAATCCATGAATATAGGCTTCGCCAAGTTGCCCACCATGGGGATTAACTGGCAAAACCCCACACCGAAGGTGCTCACCCGCTCGTACGAAGTCTTTTGCCTGGCCACGATCACAGAATCCGAAAACCTCCAGTTGCGGTAAAACAAAAGGTGAAAAATGATCATAAAGTATGGCGGTTTGAATATCACTGGGACTTAGGTCTGCCATGGCATACAACTGCTCAGCAACAAGTTTCATCTCAGATAATGCAGATATGTCTTGTCTATAGAAAGAAGTCATCAGTTGCTGATCATCACACATACCTTGTGCAGCGGCAGCGATCATTACAGGTTTTGATTTTAGAGTCTTCGCGCGCTCAGCTGAAACCATCACAATTGCAACTGCACCATCGGATTCTTGGCAGCAGTCATATAGATGAAGTGGCTCAGCAACCCAGCGCGATTGTTGATGCTCATCCAGTGAGAGAGGTTTCTGATAAAAGAAAGCAGCTGGATTGGTGGCTGCAAATTCTCGTGCCCCTACCGCTACCCGGCCGAAGTCTTCACTGGTAGCGCCAAAATCGTGCATGTAGCGACGAGCAGCCATCGCAACCCACGAAGCAGGAGAGACTAAACCATGAGGGATGTACCAACCAAAATTGGTAGTCTCAAACAGTGGGTTCTCGGATACATCGCGATGAACACCGGCACCAAAGCGGTACCATGATCTTTCATTCATTGCACGATAGCCCACAACTACATCACATACACCACTGTAAATTGCCATAGCTCCGTGCAGAATGGGCGCACAAGCTGCACCCCCACCTTCATAAGTACGACTAAAAAATTTGAGCCTTTTCCCTCCAAGCAAGCGGAATACTTCGCGCTCTGGAACATTATCCATTGTGTACGTTGACAACCCATCAACCTCAGATGGGTCAATACCGGCATCATCAAGCGCACACAAAATCGCCTGCATCGCCAGATGAATCTCGGTTCTACCGGAGTTTTTTGAGAAATCGGAGGTGCCAACACCACTGATGGACACAGATCTGGATAAGCTGCTATTCATGCTACTCCCCATCAATCAAGGCAATTGGAGTACAACTAAACCAGTAACATGGCTCCCAAGTGAATTCGTCCCTACGATTTTCAACTCCAACTCACGCTCATCTTCGGTAGTTTTTTTCACAACAGAGCCATTTAGACACATGATGTCACCAGGGAAATTCGGTGCCCCAAGTTTGATAGCGACTTTTTTAAAAATTGCCCCAGGACCAGCCCACTCGCTAACATACCGTTCAACTAAACCGTTTGACGTTAGGATATTCATAAAAATATGCGGTGAGCCGAGTCCCATGGCTGCATCTTTATCGTGATGAACATTTTGAAAATCTCGAGTCGCAATTGCGGTGGAAACAATCAACCTTACCGTAATTGGAATTTTCAATTCAGGAAGAGTTTCTCCCTGAGACACCTGATCAAATAATCTAACGGTACTCCAACTCATTTTTATTTCCCTTCTCCCGTATCAAAGATGTAGATCAGAATTGGTGAAACTAGAACATTCACACATTAAATACTTTTCGCATATATAAAATGATTAGCCAAAATTTAGTTTCATGAACACCGAGTCTTAGGTTCCATCACTCGAATAGCTCATTGGCCTAAAAGCAGGCAGAACAAGACCATCCGCTACATTAAGAAAATCCAGCATAACAAGCATTCCTATTTTCACAGCTTCATGACTTATTTTTGTCAGTCCGGCAACGACTCTGACACCTTCTTTCAATTCAACAAGCAACACTGGATGGGGATATTGGTAACCAGGAACCTGTGGGTGATGCATCACAACAAAAGAATGAACAACCCCTTCTCCAGATGATTGAATGGTGTTCCAATCAAATGAGTGGCAAGTAGGGCATACTGGGCCTGGTGGATGCCGAAGTTTTTTACACTGAGAGCATTGCTGAATAAGCAACTTACCTTCTTTTAGTCCATCCCAAAAGAATTTTGTGTCCTGACTAACACCTGGTCGCGGGGGACATTCCTTGACGGGCAACACATTCTCGGCATTCTGTTCTTGAGAACCACCACCCTTAGCACTCTCTGTGCATTGATGTGGTTTATATACAAAGAACCGAAATCGCATCTCGCCAATAGGCTCGTCTATTTCGTTGAAGAACTCCATTCGATTGGTAACAAAATGGCCAGTTCCAAGTGCTGTAGTCTTCAATTCACTAACAGTCTCTAAATGCCCTAAAAACTTCAGGGACTCTCCAACTCGGGCATATCTAAAATATTCCTGCTCACAGTTAACAGCTACTACTGCAGGGAACCCATTTTCCAGAAGGAGATCGACTGCTTCGAATGGGCTACGCTGAGAGGAACCGGGAGGAAGTTTCCCATTCAGTCCTGCTAATACCCAAACCTGCATCATTGTGGGAGGCGCCACGTAGGTGCCATCCGTTGACACCTGATAAATTGGGCTTTCATTTCCCATGGCTTCACACCACTGTCGGATCATGGGTAGGTTTACCTTGTCCCAGGAATACACGAGCCCGTACTCAGTCCCAACCATCCGTTGGACATGTTCTGAGATTGAATTAATAGTCATATTGTCAGCACTCCATGTACATCATATATTTTTTAATGACTCCAAAGGAGCGGTAGCTACGGACAACTCACATGACTTTCCTCCGTCTGCCACAATCACCGATCCAGTGATATAGCCTGCGTCCCGGGTGGCGAGAAAGGTAATAGTTGCAGCTATCTCCTCGGCACTGCCGAGGCGCTTTAGTGGTATTTCACTTTCCATTCTGTGCAGGGATTCTGAATCTGGCACAGAAGCAAGTGTGGGTGGAGTTGCTATAGCACCAGGAATCACCACATTTACCCTGATATTCGATTGAGCCCCCTCCAATGCGGCAACTCTACTAAATCCGACAACACCAGATTTAGCTGCTGCATAGCCGCTCATACCCGGTGCACCAAGCAAGGCCACGATGGACGAGACATTTATAATAGAGCCCCCTCGCTGCCTCTTCATTAGAGGAAGCACTGCTTTCGTTCCGTAATAAACGCTGTTTAGGGAACCGTTGATGTTGGCCGCCCAAGTCTGGCTGTCGCTTTCTTCGATGGAGCCCCAAGCGACTGTCATGGCATTATTTACAAGAACATCAATTCTGCTGAACTTCTCTGCAACCCCCTCAATGGCAAGGGTAATATTTTTCTCGGAAGTAACATCTGCGACGACATAGCTTGCCTTGCCGCCTGCTGCATGTATTTCATCGACTACTTTTTTGAGGTTTGCCTCTGTTCTCGAACAAATCACAACAGTGGCACCTTCTGTTGCCATTCGATGGGCAGTTGCTCTCCCAATACCACTGGAGCCGCCTGTGATAAATGCAATCATGTTTTCCATACGTTTGCTCATGGCAATTGAACCTCAAATGAAGAAACTTCCACAATTAGCTCCTAATGTCTGACCAGTGAAAGCTGATGCTTGATTTGATGCTAAAAACATAACTGTTTCTGCGATTTCGTCGGGCTCAACCAATCTTTCAAGCACCGCACTCTGAATCATTGACTGCCGCCATTCATCTGGGATTTGTTGGATCATTGGCGTATTCGTGGCCCCAGGACATATTGCATTTACCCGGATTCCTCGAGGTCCAAGTTCCCGTGCAAGACTTTTTGTCAATCCCAGAAGTCCTGCTTTAGCAGCCACGTAGTGCAGTGGACCTTCGCCCGACTGGGCTGATGTACTGGCTATATTTACTATTGCACCAGCCGTATTCGTTTTTATCATCAGTCGAACAACTTCCCGGCAAAAATAGAATGGTCCACCAAGATCAACTTTAAGCACTTTCCAGAACCCATCGTCCGACATATCAGTAATCAGATCTGGAAAAATATCCGGTTGAATTCCTGACTTTATTTGATCAATCCGCTTGTTAAGCCGATCAAGATACTTGTCAAAACCATCGCCAGGTGCATTGGCGATTCCCGCACAATTAACTAATACATCGACCCTACCGAAGCGGTTCTCTACATTTGCGATTACCCCTTCAACAGTCACACTGTTACTAACATCGCATCCAACGGCGATTGCTCTTTCCTTAGGAATTAGCCTGACTGCTGCAAGAGCGGTCGCCTCATCTAAATCAACCGACACAACACTTGCACTTTCTGCTCCAAATCTTTGAACAATCGCACTTCCCATACCAGAGCCTGCACCCGTCACAACGATCACTTTATTTCTCATGGTCATATGCATGCCCCTTAAATAAAATATTCATAAGTGTTTTTAACGACCACATAACAATTCTCTACCCACATCAATGACACAGAGGCGCCAGCCAGCGCTCCGCCTCGGCGACGGCCATGCCGTTCCGTAGTGCCCAATCCTCCAGCTGGTCCCGGCCGATCTTGCTGACGGCAAAATAGCGGGCCTGGGGATGGGCCAGGTAGAAGCCGGCGACGGATGCCGCCGGGGTCATGGCATAGCTCTCGGTAAGGCCCATGCCCGCGTTGGCGCTTGCATCCAGCAGGTGGAAAAGCGCTCCCTTGGCGGTATGGTCCGGGCAGGCCGGATAGCCCGGGGCCGGGCGGATGCCCTGGTATTTCTCGGCGATCAATTCCTCGTTGCTGAGGGCCTCGTCGGCGCCGTAGCCCCAGTAGTCCTTTCTCACCCGCTCGTGCAGCCATTCGGCGCAGGCCTCGGCCAGACGGTCGGCCAGGGACTTGAGCATGATGGCCCGGTAGTCGTCGTGGGCCGCCGCGAACTCCGCCAGCTTCCGCTCGATGCCGATACCGGCGGTGCAGGCGAAGGCGCCGGCATAGTCGGCGGTCCCCCGCGGCGCGACGAAATCGGACAGACATTCGTTGGCCTTGCCCTCGGGCCGCTGGTGTTGCTGGCGCAGGCCGTGCCAGGTCATCAGGGGCGTCTGGCGCTGCTCGTCGCCATAGAACTCGATGTCGTCGCCGCGGCCGTTGGCGGGGAACAGGCCGAACACCGCGTTGGCCCTGATCCAGCCCTCAGCGATGATCTGGGCCAGCATCTCCTGGCCGTCGCGGAAAACGTTGCGGGCCGCTTCGCCCACGGTGGCGTCCTCCAGGATCTTGGGGTAGCTGCCCGCCAGATCCCAGGTCTGGAAGAAGGGGCCCCAGTCGATGTAGCGGGCCAGGGTCGCCAGGTCGATGTCGCGCAACACGGTCACGCCCAGATGCTTCGGTGTGACGGGCCCATAGTCCAGGCGGGGGGCGTTGGCCCGGGCCTGTTCCAGGCTCACCATCGCCACGCCCTTCTTCTGGCCGTGCTGCTGGCGCACCCGCTCGTAATCGACGGCGATCTCGGCCTTGTAGTCGGCGGCCTGGTCGAGGGAGAGCAGCTTGGTCACCACCCCCACGGCGCGGGAGGCGTCAGGCACGTAGATCACCGGGCCGCTGTAGGCGGGGGCGATCTTGACCGCGGTATGGGCCCGGCTGGTGGTGGCGCCGCCAATCAGCAGGGGAATCGCCTCCTGGCCTTGAGTGGCACCAAAGCCCAGGCGCTCCATCTCGGCGGCCACGTGGCTCATTTCCTCCAGGGAGGGAGTGATCAGGCCCGACAGGCCGATCACCTGGGCTTCCTGTTCCCGTGCGGCGGCGAGAATCTTGTCGCAGGACACCATCACCCCCAGGTCCACCACGTCGTAGCCATTGCAGCCCAGTACCACGCCGACGATGTTCTTGCCGATATCGTGCACGTCGCCCTTCACCGTGGCCATCACCACCCGGCCCTTGGAGGTGGCGCCGGTGCGGGCCTTCTCTTCCTCGATGTAGGGCACCAAATGGGCCACGGCCTGCTTCATCACACGGGCCGACTTGACCACCTGGGGCAGGAACATCTTGCCGGCGCCGAACAGGTCGCCGACCACATTCATGCCGTTCATCAGCGGGCCTTCGATCACCGCCAGGGGCGGCTTGCCCGCTGCCGCCAGGGCGGCCCGGCATTCCTCGGTGTCGGCCACCACGTAGTCGGTGATGCCCTTGACCATGGCATGCTCCAGGCGCTTTTCCACCGCCCACTGACGCCAGGCCAGGTCCTGCACCTGCTCCCTGGCCTGGCCCCCGAATTTGTCTTTTAGGGTCTGGGCGAATTCCACCAGGGCATCCCCTGCCCCCGGCTTGCGGTTCAGCACCACGTCCTCCACCTTCTCCCGCAGCGCCGGCTCCAGGTCGTCATAGACGCCCAACTGGCCGGCATTGACGATGCCCATGGTGAGCCCGGCCTGGACCGCGTGGTAGAGGAACACGGTGTGGATCGCTTCCCGCACCGGCTCGTTGCCGCGGAAGGAGAAACTGACATTGGAGACGCCGCCGCTGGTCTTGGCCAGGGGCAGATGTTCCTTGATCCAGGCCACGGACTGGATGAAATCCACCGCGTAGTTGTCGTGTTCGGGAATGCCGGTGGCGATGGCGAAGATGTTGGGGTCGAAAATGATGTCCTCGGCCGGGAAGCCGTCCGCCACCAGCAGTTCGTAGGCCCGCTGGCAGATCTGGGTCTTGCGGGCGAAGGTGTCGGCCTGGCCCTGCTCGTCGAAGGCCATGACGATCACCGCGGCGCCGTAGCGCCGCGCCAGCCGGGCCTGCTCCAGAAACTTGGCCTCGCCCTCCTTCATGGAGATGGAATTGACGATGCCCTTGCCCTGGACGCACTTCAGGCCCGCCTCGATCACCTCCCACTTGGAGGAGTCCAGCATCAGGGGCACCCGGGCGATGTCGGGTTCGCAGGCCACCCGGTTGAGGAACTGCACCATGGCGGCCTGGGAATCCAGCATGGCCTCGTCCATGTTCACATCCACCACCTGGGCGCCGTTCTCCACCTGCTGCCGGCCTACGGCCAGGGCGTCCTCGAAGCGGCCCTCCATGATCATGCGGGCGAAGGCCTTGGAGCCGGTGACGTTGGTGCGCTCCCCGACGTTGACGAACAGGGACTCGGGGCCCACGTTGAAGGGCTCCAGGCCCGACAGGCGCAGCCGGGGTTCGATGGCGGGCGGCACCCGGGGCGTGGCCGCCGCTACCTGCTGGGCAATGGCGCGGATGTGTTCCGGCGCGGTGCCGCAGCAGCCGCCGACGATATTCACCAGGCCGCTGCGGGCCCATTCGCCGATTGCCTCGGCCAGCATTTCCGGGGTCTCGTCGTAGCCGCCGAAGGCATTGGGCAGGCCGGCGTTGGGATGGGCGGAGACCAGGCAGTCGCAGATGCGGGACAGTTCCTCCACGTGCTGGCGCAGTTCCTTGGCCCCCAGGGCGCAGTTGAAGCCGAAGGAAAGAGGCCGGGCGTGGCGCAGGGAGTTCCAGAAGGCTTCCGGGGTCTGGCCCGAAAGGGTGCGGCCGGCGGCATCGGTGATGGTGCCGGAGATCATGATGGGCCAGCGCCGCCCAGCCTGGTCGAAAAAGCGTTCCAGGGCAAACAGGGCGGCCTTGGCGTTGAGGGTGTCGAACACCGTCTCCACCAGCAGGATGTCGGCGCCCCCGTCGGTGAGGCCCCGGGCCGCCTCCACGTAGTTGTCCACCAGCTCGTCGAAGGTAACGCTGCGGAAGCTGGTGTCGTTCACGTCCGGCGACAGGGAGGCGGTGCGCCCGGTGGGGCCGATCACCCCGGCCACGAAGCGAGGCTTGTCCGCCGTCGAGTGCTTGTCCGCCGCCTGCCGCGCCAGCCGCGCCCCGGCCACATTCAGTTCGTAGGCCAGGGACTCCAGGCCGTACTCCCCCTGGGAAATGCGGGTGGCGTTGAAGGTGTTGGTCTCCAGTATGTCGGCGCCGGCCTCCAGGTAGGCCTCGTGGATGCCGGCGATCACTTCCGGCCGGGTCAGCAGCAGCAGGTCGTTGTTGCCCTTCAGGTCCTTGTCGTGATCCCGGAAGCGGGCCCCTCGGTAGTCCGCCTCGGAGAGGCCGTGGCGCTGGATCATGGTGCCCATGGCGCCATCCAGGATCAGCAGGCGGCGGGCCGCCAGGGCGCGCAGCTCGGCGCTGCGGTCGGGCTGGGGGGGCGAGGTAGAAGGATCTGACATTCGACTCAGCATTATTAAATATCAGATGCCATGACCCTATACACTGGATGCCGCCTGCAAAGATCCAGTACATTTTGTCTGACGGCCACAATTGTTGCGCCATCCGCCGGCCGATCCAGGACATCGCAAATCCACTCCGAGAGGTCTTCCGATTCTCGGACACCAAATCCCCTCGTCGTCATCGCAGGTGTACCAATACGTATGCCGCTAGTCACAAAGGGACTACGTGGATCATTCGGCACAGCATTCTTATTTACGGTGATAAACGCACGGCCAAGGGCCGCCTCGGCATCCTTACCGGTAATGTCCCTGCCGGTCAGATCCACCAGGAACATATGGTTGTCCGTACCGCCGGAAACGATTCGATAGCCGCGGCTTTCCATCGTGCGCGCCATAGCCCGCGCGTTATCAATCACCTGACGCTGATAGACGACAAAGTCCGGGGCCAAAGCCTCCTTTAGAGCAACCGCCTTGGCCGCAATCACATGCATCAAGGGCCCCCCCTGAATGCCGGGGAAGATAGCCGAATCCAGTTTCTTTTCTAGTTCTGAATTGGCCCGAGCAAGAATCATCCCCCCCCTGGGGCCACGCAGGGTTTTATGGGTTGTCGTGGTCACCACATCGGCGACGGGTACGGGATTCGGATACAGACCTGTGGCCACCAAACCGGCGACATGGGCCATGTCCACCATCAGCCATGCGCCAACCTCGTCAGCGACATCTCGGAACTTCTGCCAGTCAACGACTCTTGAATAGGCCGAGAAGCCGGCAACGATCAATTTAGGGCGGTGCTCCAGCGCAAGCTTCCGCATGATCGCGTAGTCGAGCATGCCCGACGCGGGGTCAAGCCCATACTGAATGGCGTTATATGTTCGTCCGGAAAAATTGGGTTTCGCCCCATGGGTCAAGTGGCCCCCATGAGCTAAGCTCATTCCCAGGATTGTATCCCCTGGGTTGAGCAGAGCCAGATAAACTGCGGCGTTAGCTTGGGAACCTGCATGGGGCTGTACATTGGCATAGTCGGCCCCAAACAGGGCGCGGGCGCGATCGATGGCAAGTCGCTCGGCGACGTCCACATGCTCACAACCACCGTAGTACCGCCGTCCCGGATAACCTTCAGCATATTTGTTGGTCAATACACTACCCTGGGCCTCGAGTACCCGCGGGCTGCAGTAATTCTCCGAGGCAATCAGCTCCAAATGATCCTCTTGGCGCTGTTGTTCGGATAACACCGCTTCCCAGAGGGCCTCGTCGAATCCGGCGATAGTTTCACTGCTGTTGAACATGTTCTGTTCCCGAGAATATGAGTACCTTGCGGGCCCCTAAGGGCCACCGCACAGGCCAGGCCACTCCGACAAATCCACCAAGAAATGAGAATGGACCGGCCCGTGCTCGGTGGTCGGATTAACGGTAAGGCATGCCCAGCTTGTGCAGCTCGTCACGCATGCGCAGACAGCCAGTCTCATAATCCTGCTTGGGTTTTACCGTATCAAGATCGTAGACTTCCGGGAATGGACGCTGCTTGCGCGTTTCAGGTAACTTCGCCGCCTCTTCTTCGACCCGGGCCAGAATACGCAGCCCAAGTTCGTTGGCCTTATCGGCTGGATAGCCCGCAAGGACATCCATCATTTCTCCAATCAACCTGGCTTCGAGACCAGTGTGACCTGAGATCCATGCGTATGAGAGACCGCTAGCCACATAAACTACAGCCTGCCCGGCAGCCTGCAGCAACGCAAGCGGCGTGCGCCAGGCAGGCTCAGTTCCCGAAAGAGTGGTGCCGATAGCCAAGCCCATGTTTTGCTCCGAGGCACGAGACGCAGCTCCAACGGCCCAATTGCTCTCACGTGTTGCATAAGCACCACTCAGATGGCTAGCAAAGATACTCATGGTCGAACCCTTGCCGTAACTCATCTGGCCAACTGCATTAGCAATCATGGTGACCGCTACCTCGGCGCCGTCACGGCACAGACCGCCAATGCAAGACATCGAACTTTGCCAGGGTTCGATACCGTTGATTTCGCAGTACTGTGCAAGCAACAGTGGATTCCAACCGAGTTTCTGCTCCGGCATGATATGGATGCCGATTTGCGTATTTCGGGCATCTCTGTAGCCAGCCGACATCACTGACATGGTTCCACCTGCTGTGCTTGCGGTGCAGAGCAGGCCAAGATTCATATCTAGCCGCCCCGCACGCTTAAGCGCCTCGCGTAATGCTTCTTGCTCCCATAGTGAAATAGCAACCTCTGACAGAGTGCCAGCCTTAGGATCAATTTCGCCTAAACGTGGGATGCCGGGACAGATCCCAATACCTTTAACATGAGACTCTTGCGCGAACGATTGCACGTAGGGAATAAACCATTCCGGATCAGCAACGCCGGAGGGGCCGCCGTAATTAGTCGGTGCCCAGGTATCGCTACCCTTGCGATAACGCAAGGACATTTTGTCCGTGCCTTTACCCAACGTAACGCAGGCTGGATTAGCCTTCGACTCAGCGGCAATCTGGACTAGCTCCTCCCGGTTGTATTGCACAACGCGGCCAGTTTGCTGATGATGCAGACCAACAGAAGACAGCAAGTCCAACCCAGCTTCAAAAATAGCATCAGCAGTTCGGTCATCAACTATAAGCTGGTTTGGGGTGTATTTGATATCGTATTCGGCCACCAACTCGCGTACCTTGAAGGCAAGTTCGAGATCGAAGTCGTCGACTGCGGTAACGGGACCTGCATTACAACGGCGTTGGAAATCAATGGTTGGAATCATTTTGATCGTACCTTGTCAGTTGATTGATGCGCTCAGGTGCCAAAGCGGCGAGAGTTGTACCACCAGTTATGGTCGTAGGTCTGGGCCTTTTGGGATTCGTCTCCCACATCCTTGCCCATCAGCCGTTTGCACAAAGGTACGGCTGCAATGGCATTCAATGCCCATCCATCAGCATCCATGGCGTCGGCCTTATCAGGTGTGCATTCGGTTCCCCCGATGATCAGCTTGAATCGGTCGCGCACTCCCATGTCCTTCATATAGCCGAGAACCTCAGGGCAGTACGGAATCGTTGTAACCAAGAATGCTGACAGGCCGATGATGTCGGCGTTGAACTCGATTGCTTTCTCAATGAAGTAACGGCTGTCAAGGTCAATTCCCAATTTATGCACTTCAAATCCAGCGAGTTCAAGTTGGGTGGTGACCAAACCATAGCCAATCGTGTGCAGGTCGCCTTTGACGGCACCGATCACCACAGTTCCCATCTTTCCTTCGGCATTTGGTGGCAAATGAGGGGTAATCATGTCGATGCAGGGTTCGCCGACCTTGCCAGCCATCACCAACTCAGCCAGGAAGTATTCGCCAATGCCGAATTTTCGTCCAACCTCTTGCAAGCCCGCGATCACACCTTCTTTTAGCATGCTCGTGGGGTCAAGGCCTTCTGCCAAGCCCTGCTCTACCAGAGTCATGGCTTCTTTTTTTTTCAGCTTCCAGACGGCTTCTTTGATTGCTTGAATACTGCTCATGTCGTACTCCTCCTATCTGATTTTCGATTTATTCCTGTAGGAACTTCGATCCATCGCGTAATGCCATTTCAGCTCTACCCAGCTCATAGGCCAGATATGCCAGGTGGTCACGATTAATACTCCACTTGACCAACATCTTGCGAATTCCTACTGAATCACCCGTGAAAGCAACACGAGGCAAGTCGTCTACCATCACGGTGGCTCTTACCTTTTTGTGCTTGGGCATGGCCTCAATGACAAAGCAGTAGCCTGAATCGTCTTCCTCCCAGCTTTCGTCCTGGTCGATTTCCTCAAAGCTAAGATCGGGATACTTTTCCTTTATTTCTTTCAGATTCATGTCGACCTCTATTGAAATTTCGCCATCACCGTTTCGGCATACTTTTCAAGGTATGCGCGCTTTTCGTCGAGAGAGGTTGGCCTACCGTAGGTGAACAGCCAAGGAAAACTGACGATTCCTGTAGCGCCTGCATCCTCGAGCTGCTTGATTCCATCTGTCGTGAGTTCCTCGCCCCAAACAGCGATAATCGAGTCAAAGGGACGGTTCTGCATACCGTAATCGGCGCGCATTTTGTTAATTGCTTTCATTTTTTCAATACCACCATTGACCGTGACTGGTGGACTGATCCAGCCATCCCCAAGGCGCGCTGCGCGGCGTAGCGCCGGTCCACTTGCCCCGCCGATCAGAATGGGCACCGGCGTTGCAGGTTTCGGTTCAAGAACGATGCGGGGAAAGTCGAAGAACTCCCCATGATGTTCTGCATATTCGCCCTTGCCGCCGCTTTGCAGCTTGCGGATGACCTCAATACACTCGTCGTATCTCTTGCCCCGTGTGGCCCAATCGACCCCGAGCATGTCGAACTCCTCCTTCATCCACCCAGCGCCGGCACCGATCATTAGTCTTCCGCCGGAATAGAAGGAAACGCTGCCTGTGGCCTTGGCGACTTCGATAGGATGCCGAAGAGGCAGGATAAATACGTTTGTGCAAAAGTAGAGCTTGCTGGTAACGGCCGCCAGCGCAGCAGCAAGGGACCAGGAATCCGGCCAGTGTGTTTCAGCGGAGAATGTGGGCGGCTTTCCGTCCTCAGAATATAGGTAAGTCGAATCCTGTTTCTCGGGATGCAACAGATGGTCAGAAATCAGAACGCCGTGCATACCTACACTTTCGCTTAATCTCACGACATCGAACATCTGATCACTTTCCACCTGAAAAATAGACTGCCAAAACTTCATACAAATCCCTTTCGTTTCGCTATTATTGAATTCATATCGCTACTGTCCGTATCGTTTCGTAATGAAATTACATTTATCAATTGTTGTCAATACCGGCCTGGCTTTGTCTTGATTTATATACTTGTGTGTAGTAACCAATAAAGGTACTACAGGATTGCTATTGACTACCCTTGATTTGTGAAGTTAGCCTTCGCTACGCTTAGTTTCGTTTAATACCTAGCATTATCTACATCTGGTTCTCGAACTATTTTTTCCAGAGCGAGGTATCAATGAATGATGCGAGACTCAACCTGGTCAGATTTATAACGCTGTGAAAAAAAATGTAAGTCTCAATGGACGGCCAAGGAGCATCGAGGTCAATAGTGCCATTCTTGATGCAACGTTATCTTTGCTCGCCGAAACAGGCTACGATCGTCTGACCATTTCTGCTGTGGCGGAAAGGGCTCGGGTAGGCAAGGCTACGATCTATAGACGCTGGAACTCGAAACATTCACTGGTTGCAGATGCGTTTCAGCAACTTCCGCCATTGGTCAGTACTGATATGGGAAGCCTGGAGCTGGACTTGGAACAGCTATTGGAATCACTCGTCCAGGTGATGGAAAAGTCGCCGCTTGCACTAGTACTGGCAGCGCTCGGCAAGGAGCAAATTTGTGACAAGTCACTGGCCACCAAGCTTGATCCAATTTTCAACGAGCGTCGCCGTCCGCTCATAGAAGTTCTGAGACGTGCGACATTACGTCGTGAATTACCGGACGACATTGACATTGGCTTTGCTGCTGACATTGTCATTGGACCAATTATTAATAGGCTATTTTTTACCGGCATTTCCGTATCACAAGAGGATAGAAAGAAATTCATCCGGGGCGCCTTATACGGCATCCATGCGTTGAACAAGCCCTCAGCACCAGACACGAAAATATTCGTCTGAGGCAACCTACACACCAGGTCTGATGGCTCGGTGATTTATCAAGCCCCCCCTCTGGACTAAAGAGGAGTTAATGGAGTTTTTTATGAAAGCAATCATCTGCGGCTCACTTGCTTACGACAACATCATGTCGTTTCACGATCGATTCAGGAACCACATCCTGCCGGACAAGATACATATGTTGAATGTCTCATTCATGGTCCCAGCAATGCGCAGGGAATTCGGTGGATGCGCTGGAAATATTTCATACAACTTGGCGCTACTCGACGATATCCCTCTACCGGTAGGCACTGTCGGCAAGGACTTCGCCCCCTACCGCGAGTGGCTAACAAGTTTCGATATCGACAACAGGCATGTCATAACACTGGATGACTGCTTCACAGCCCAGGCATTCATCACAACCGACATAGACGACAATCAGATAACCGCGTTCCATCCAGGCGCCATGAGCCATGCGCATCGCAATAACCTTACGCAAATCGAGCTAGGGAAAATTGGTATCGTATCGCCTGATGGCAAGGAAGGGATGGTTGAGCATGCCCGTCAGTTCGCCGAACTTGGCACCCCTTTCATTTTCGATCCAGGACAGGGTATGCCCATGTTCAATGGCGAGGAGTTACGTGCGCTGATTGCCCAGTCCAATTGGGTCACTGTGAATGACTACGAATGGCAATTAATGCAAAACCGCACCGGCTGGACAGAGGCGGATGTGCTGCGCAATGCCGATGCACTGATTGTGACTCTCGGCAGCCTAGGTTCGGTGATCCATACGTTTAACAGAACCTACGAAATCCCACCTGCAAAGGTGTCTGGTATTAGCGATCCAACGGGATGCGGCGATGCCTATCGGGCCGGGCTGCTTCACGGTTTGCTCCATGGCATGGACTGGGAGATCACCGGTCGCATCGCCGGACTGATGGGGGCCATCAAGATCGAAAGCCCTGGTACCCAGAACCATCGCTTCACGGCTCAGGAGTTCAAAGCCCGCTTCAGGGAGACCTATCGGATTTCCATCGACTGACGCACGGCAACACGACAACCATTACCCCCAGGGAACGGCCCCACCGAGAGGGTCGTCCCTTCTACCCCAGGAGAAATCATGTCCAGTCCTAATCCCCAGGTAAATCAGGATAAGAAATCCCACCGCGTCTGCTTCATGCCCATGGGCACCATGGCCGAAGTGGCCGCCGGCACAACCCTGAGAGATGCCGCCAAGGATCTTGGCGTAGCGATCGAGGCCGTATGCAACGGCCGGGGTTCCTGCCACAAGTGCCGAGTTCGCGTCCTTGAAGGCCACTTCGAGGATCACGATATCCGTTCCCACGGCGACAATCTTTCCAGCCATCGTCAGACGGAAAGCCACCTGATTGAGAAAGGCAGAATGCGAGCCGACGAGCGCCTTTCCTGTCAGGCCCGAGTGCTTGGCGAACTGATGGTGTACATCCCGGACGAGTCCCGTCGTACCCATGCCGTGGTGAGGAAATCCCTGGGTCAACGGGAGATAAATGTGGATCCGATGGTGCGCAACTACCGGGTCGAACTGCCCCCCGCAACCCTGGCATCCCGGCTTGGCGACTGGGAGCGGCTGGCCGATATTTTGGAGGAACAGCAGGGCCTGGCCGCCATGAACATCGACCTCCATGCCCTGCGCACGTTGCCCCAGGCCCAACGTACCAACGGCGGTGTGCTAACCGTCACGGTCTGGAACGATTGCGAGGTGATCCGCATCGTCGGCGGCGAGCGCTTGGCCACCTATGGCATGGCGGTCGATCTGGGCACTACCACCATCGCCGCATATCTGTGCAGCCTGGAAACAGGCGAAGCCTTAGCCAGCGCTTCCGCCCTCAATCCCCAGGTGGGTCATGGCGATGACATCATGAACCGCATCGCCAGTTGCAATGGCTCCCTGAAACTGGCGGCCATGCAGAAAATGGTGGCCGATACCCTGAGCCAGCTGGCACGGCAATTGGCTATGCAGGTATCAATCACTACCGATGACATCAGTGAGATTGTACTTGTTGCCAACACGGTGATGCACCACATCTTTCTAGGCATCGACCCCCATGCCCTTGGTGTGGTGCCATTCGCACCCACCGTCTGTCGCTCCGTGGACATCAAGGCTCGGGACCTGGGTATTTCCATCCTGCCCTCGGCAAATATCCATCTGATGCCGGTGGAAGCCGGTTTCGTCGGCAGCGACAATGTGGCCGTGGCCCTGGCCGAGGGACCCCATACCGGGGAGGCCCTACAACTGATCATTGACATAGGCACCAACGGCGAGTTGATCTTAGGAAACCAGGATCGCATGCTCTCGGCTTCCTGCCCCACAGGGCCGGCACTGGAAGGTGCCAACTTATCATTCGGTATGCGCGCCACACCAGGGGCTATCGAACGCGTGCGTATCGACCCCACCACGAGGGAGCTGCGTTTTCGCGTTATCGGCAACCCCTACTGGAGCAACAAGATCGCGGCCAATGAAATCGGCGCCCTGGGTATCTGCGGTTCTGCCGTGATCGACATTGTTGCCGAACTCCTCAACGCCGAGCTAATCGACCACAGTGGTCGTTTTGTCGAGGAAATAGGCAGCGAGCGCTTACGTCGAGATACTGACGGTAGACTGGAATTCGTCATCGCCTGGGCGACCCAGACTGGCATAGGCCGCGATATCTGCTTCACCCAAGCCGACATCCGAGCTGTGCAGTTGGCAAAAGGCGCTCTCTACGCTGGAGCTCAAGTTTTACTTCGTAAATTCGGCCGACAGCAGCCAGATAAAGTGCTTATCGCAGGCGCTTTCGGTAGTGTCATTGACTTGGGCCGCGCTTTGGCAATCGGCATGTTTCCGGACTCAGGCCTGGAAAACATCTTGTCCGTGGGTAATGCCGCAGGCGACGGCGCCCGCATCGCCCTGCTCGACGCCCGCCGCCGCACCGAGGCTGACCAGATCGCCCGGTTGGTTGAATATATTGAGCTCACCGCTGATCCCTATTTCAACCAGGACTTCGTGGACGCCACTTTACTGCCCCATGCCGAAGACGACTTTCCATCCTTGAAGGGTAGCCTGGCAGGGCAGCGGCCAAAGCCGGCGGAGTATGCATAATGATCAATCGCCTGGCAGACCGAAAGCTCATAGTGGACAGGAACGAACTTCATCATTTGATGGGCTATCCCCATGGTCAGCCGATAAGTCCTCCGATTCAGGAGGTCATCAACGAGCAGCTAGCCCAATTAGACGGGCTAGCACAGCCTTGGGGAACTTGGTTGGAAATCCCCATCGAATGTATTGATGGGGAGCAGATTCGACTCACGGATCAAGGCTGTCTACGTAGCCGACGATTGAGCAAGATATTGCGCAAATCCAGTGCTATCCGTCTCATTCTAGCTACCCTAGGGCCCCGCGTCAGCGAAAAGGTCCGGCAGTACACAGACGATGGTGACATGCTGGAGGCCCTGGCTTTAGACAGCGCGGCCACGGCTGCGATCAGCTCTTTGATGGAGGGATTACAGGCTGATTCCTGCAAGGATGCCAGCAGCAGGGGATTGGGCAGCACGCTCCGCTATGGCCCCGGCTATACTGAATGGGAGCTTAGCGACATCGAGGTGCTTTTCAATTATCTGCCCAAGGGACAGGTGCCTGTAAGGCTCAATGATCAACACATGATGATCCCCGAGAAAAGCCTGCTCGCAATCGTTGGGCTGGTGCCTGGTGGCCGCTCCGAATCTCCTAAGGTTGATCCCTGCCGGATTTGTGATCTTAAGAACTGCGTCTTGCGCAAGCAACCCTATGGCGAATCCCGGAAGTTGGACTGAGTCATATCAGCTGACTCGCGAACCAGGCCATGATCCCCATAGTTAGCCAAACAGTGAGGCCCTTACGGACCAATCCCAGCCCTCGATGTAGATCCCTGGCAATAGGACTCCTGCCAGCTCCTAAAAGCGGCCGTTGCTCACCAACGCCCTGATAGCTTGCAGTGCCACCGAGAATAAGCCCCAGACTTCCGGCACCTGACGCCATTACCGGCCCTGCATTAGGGCTATCCCAACTGTGTGCCTGATGCCGCCAGCAGCTGATCGCCTGTGTGGTATTTCCCAGCAGGGCATAAGTCAAGGCCGTCAGCCGTGCGGGCAGCCAGTTTAGCGCATCGTCCAGTCGGGCTGCCGCCCAGCCGAAGTTGCGGTAGCGCGGACTCTTGTAGCCCCACATGGCATCTAGGGTGTTGGCCAGGCGAAACAGCACCGCCCCCGGCCCGCCTAGCAGGGCAAACCAGAACAGGGCACCGAATACGGCGTCATTTCCGTTCTCCAGCGTGGTTTCCAGTGCGGCCCGCGTTACTCCCTCAGCATCCAGCACTGCCGTATCCCGAGAAACGATCCGCCCCAGCGAGACACGTGCGGTGGTAAGGTCGCCCACCTCCAGCGGATGAATCACGGCGAGCACATGCTGTTCTAGGCTGCGGGCGCCCAGACTGAAATACAAGCACAGGCATGATGCCAGCCAACCCAGCCCCCACGGTAGACGGCACAAGGCTAGGGCTAGCAGGCTCAGGGGGACCACGGCGAGCAACCAAGCCGACAGGCCGAGAATCTGTCCATGGCGCGGGATGGCGTTTTCCACCCGCCAGCGCGCCTCGATCGCGCCTGCCAAGCGGCCAAACCCCACCAGGGGATGCCATTGTCGGGGTTCCCCCAGCCATCGATCCAACATCACTGCTCCGAGGGCAGCCAGCAGCAACAATCCGCTATTCATAGATTTCTCCAGCATCGGAGCAGATTGTATGCGCACTCATAATAGAAACGTATCGAGACACTCGTGGAACTTTGACATACCACATTTGTGGAATTGATAATCAGCGTGGTAACACACCTCGCTAGCTAAGGGAACACGGTGCGAAACCGTGGCGGGCCCGCCGCTGTGACCGGGGACGCTGCCTGCATGGTCCATTACCAACCACTGTGGCGATAATCATCCACGGGAAGGTGCGGGCAAGGCGAATAATCCGGGAGTCAGAAGACCTGCCGGCGAGTGATCCAATCAACGTCCTACTGGGCCATGGCTGGAAATCGTACCCATGTCTTGGACTGTCAACTGGAGAATCGGATGCATTCATTTAGAAAAATTGGCGCCGACTTGCGCCCGCTTCAGACTACCCTTGATGAAGCCTTGCAACGCAAGATTGATCTAAAAACCAAGCCAAAGGGAGCCTTGGGACGGCTAGAAGAACTGGCCCTACAACTCGGTCGCATCCAGAATACGCTATCACCAGAAATTGTTGCCCCTCATCTGTTGGTTTTCGCAGGCGATCATGGTGCTGCTCACGAAGGCATATCTGCCTATCCTCAAGAAGTCACTTGGCAAATGGTGGAAAACTTCCTGGCAGGTGGCGCTGCAATTAATGTATTCGCTCGCCAGTTGGGCTGGTCTTTGCAAGTGGTGGATGCAGGCGTCGCTCATGTTTTTGGAAAACGAACAGGCCTTATAGATGCCAAGATTGCTCCTGGAACTGCCAGTTACCTGGAAGGACCTGCCATGACCGACGCCCAATGCCATGCGGCGATCGAAATAGGAAGTGAGCTTGTTCGACAGTTGATCCAAAACGGATGCAATGTATTAGCTTGTGGAGAAATGGGAATTGGCAATACCGCTTCAGCTTCATTAATCACTCATTACCTAGCCCCTGCCCCATTGAATTCCTGTATCGGCCCCGGGACCGGACTCGACGATGTCGGCCTTATACGCAAGCAGGAATTACTCTCTGTAGCCGCATCCCGCTATCGTGGAAATTCCGATCCCTTGGCGATCCTAACCCACTTTGGCGGCTTCGAAATCGCAATGATGACAGGTGCCCTACTCGCCGCTGGCGAAGCCGGTGTGTTGATCATTGTAGACGGATTCATCGTCACTGCCTCCCTGCTTATAGCTGCCAGGCTTCAACCTCACCTGCTGGATTATTGTGTTTTTGCCCATGGATCAGAAGAACCCGGGCATAAGATTCAGATGGATGCCATAGGTAAAAGACCATTACTGAATCTTGGCATGCGTTTAGGCGAGGGGACTGGCGCAGCATTGGCATTACCACTCATTCAAGCAGCAGCAAATTTCCTGGTGCAGATGGCCAGCTTCGAGTCTGCCGGTGTCTCCGAAACAACTATCTGACGGGTGATGATCCCTTAGTGCTTTCACCATGGCCCAATATCAGTCCCAACACGCTTCATCTTCTTCATCTTCGCTAGCACCACTGCACCACGGCGGCCGATTAAGACAAGCATCCATACAGTGGGATATACCCATCCACCAGTGGGTAGACTTATCCACTGGTATCGCTCCCTTCTCTTATCCTTTCTCACCGCCGCCCAGCAATTGTTGGGAACGTTTACCCGAGGAAGACGATGAACTTCAGACTGTGGCACAAAAATATTACGAACTGAGAGAAGATCAGTCTTTATTGCCCGTGGCTGGATCTCAGGCAGCGATTCAAGCCTTACCTCGCTTGCGTACTCCTTGCCTTGTAGCCGTGCAAGTACCGAGTTACGCAGAGCATTTGAGAGCCTGGCACCGAGAATCCCATCAAGTGCGGACTTTCTCTCCAGAATCATTAGATGATGTGGCGACGAATGCCGATGTGGTAGTTGTTATCAATCCGAATAACCCAACCGGTCATCGGCATTCCTCCGATAAGCTGTTAGCTGTCGCTCACAAGTTGAATCGACGTGGAGGCTGGCTTGTAATAGACGAAGCTTTTGCTGACGTTGATCCAACAGGAAGTTTAATATCCAATGTCGGTGCCAACTGTCCTAGCCTGATAGTGCTGCGTTCTCTCGGCAAGTTCTTTGGTTTGGCAGGGGCGAGAGTGGGTTTTGTCATCGGACCGGCGTCATTACTCACCATTCTGGGTGATCAATTGGGGCCTTGGTCCATAGCCCATCCATGCCGCCACGTTGCAGTGCAGGCACTTACCGACCAGCCCTGGCAATTCAACCAACGCCGCCGGCTGGTTCAGGCCAGCCAGAGACTGGCGGCAATATTAGCCAGCTTTGGCCTCAAGGGAAACACGACCAGCAGCCTATTCCACTACATTCCAAGGAACGATGCTGCAAGGCTCCATCATGCCTTGGCGCGCCAGGGTATCCTTACTCGTCTTTTTGATAGCCCACCAGCCCTACGTATAGGGTTGCCTGGTGATGAGGAACAATGGCAACGACTGAGTTTCGCACTTGACCATATCGACCACCATCCATGAAGACGCTTCTTGCCACGTTCCCGCTGCTAATCCTCATATTGTGCCCAACAGCTACCGGAGCCACGTCCCCTGTTACCCTAGTGGACGATGCAGGCTACACCCTAAAGTTGGACAGCCCGGCCAAGCGCATTGTTAGCTTGGCACCTCACGTAACAGAATTGGTCTATGCAGCTGGAGCCGGCAGCCGGCTTGTTGGCGCAGTACAGTACAGTACCTATCCGGAAGCGGCCAAAAAGCTGCCACTGGTTGGTGGCTATACCCGATTTGACGCAGAGACTATCCTAAGTCTGAAACCAGATCTTGTAATAGGCTGGGTCAGCGGCAATCCGAAGGAACAAGTCGAGCGTTTGCGCCAACTTGGTCTCAAGATATTCCTCACCCAGCCTGATCAAATTGACGATGTAGCGCGCAACATCGATCAAATCGGCATCTTGGCAGGCACTAGCGCTATCGCCCGAACCGAATCAGCGCGCTTCCGTAATCGTCATAAGACCATGGCTATCCGATATGCCACACAGCCACCTGTCCGGGTGTTCTATCAAGTATGGAAGAATCCATTGATGACCATTGGTGGTCAACAGATCATCAGCAATGTTCTAACACTTTGCGGCGGAAAAAATATATTCGCTCAGTTCGGCACCCTCGCCCCCAGAGTCACCGAGGAAGCAGTACTGGCAGAAAACCCTGAAGTGATTATCGCATCGGGCATGGACGAATCCAGACCTGAATGGCTAGAAGATTGGCGGCGATGGGCAAGCATGACAGCCGTGTCCCGGAACAATCTATTTTATATTCCACCTGAATTGATTCAACGCCATACTCCACGACTACTAGATGGAGCAGAGAAGGTGTGCCAGTATTTGGAACAGGTGCGTCGCACGTCCAGCGCTATTTCAGGTCTGACAGAAGGGCGTCTGGGCGACTAGAGAAGTCCCGGCTGCTGCCATGGGCGCGGGTGAGTGTTGGAATCAGGGCGGGCTGATAGGAATAGCATGCGCCAGCGCGTGCCGATGTGGTGAAGCTAGGCGGCAGTTTGTCCATGTCAAACAACAGGGATATGGATACGATTAAGGTGCGGCGGGCGATAGCGATAGCTTCAACTTCGTCGAGATCATGAGTTGAGGACTCGACCCAAGCCATCATAGTACGTACATTCTGGCCGGCATAGGGACCCGCTGTTATCACATCTCCATCTAGGGGCCAATCCAACACCAAGACCCCATCACGATAGAGATAAAGTCTACGATGTCCTTTCAGAAGGACACCCTTTTCCATTGGAACAACCTGGAAACCGTCAGTATGTACCTCCATATCATACTGACGTCGAGCTGTGCCACGGGTGGCGTGAGCAATGGCGAGGCTAGCCAGGTCGAATAAGTGGGTACACTGTTCGGCTCCAGGTGTATACCGATAGGCCGCTTGAGGGTGAGGTACCAGGGCCATACCCACCAGCCGGGACAACAGGGTAATAGCTCCTTTGCATTGCGACCAGGGGCTGCGGAGGTGTACATTATCGGCGACCACGTTTAATACATGGTGGTTGTCATGATGCAGAACGATGCCAAAACGGTGCTGGTTATCCTCAAGGTCTGCACGAATACTGCAATCGCTAGCAACTATCAGAATGCGGCGGCGAAGAATCTTGTTCATTGTCTGTTCTGGATCGGTATGTATGTAGCTTGCAACCCCATCTCTTCGTTGCATCAGTACCGTCGTAGCCCCTCCCTGTCCTACTCCTTGATCGACGCCAGTGATGACCCGCTACTCTGAGAAGAGTAATTTACCCATACCGTCTCCGTTTCCTATGGCTAAACCTGTAAATCGGCGAGCGGCTCATTCAAACAGGCATGCAGGTCACATTGGACGAAGAGATCCATGCGCAATAGCGCTCTCGTACCTTATTCACCCACAAGCAGTACTACGTATTACACACAAACTGACACCTATTCCGGCGTCACCATTGTCCGTAGTTGCATTTCGCAACTACTTGCTCGGGATTTCCATAAATCAAGCAACCTGCAATAGCTGCTTTGCCAGCCTCACGGCATCTTTTGCCTGAGCCCCCCAGCCATCCGCACCTTCCCTTATTGCCCAGTCATCTGTAGTCACTGCGCCACCGACTATCACCGGGTACTTCTCTCGTACATTCATATCCTTGAGAAGCTTCACCAATTCTGAGAATTTCTCCATTGCAGGGGCAAAAACTACTGACACAGCAATCATGTCTGCGCCTGTTTTTTCTGCTTGCTCATAGAAATTCCATGGACTGTTCTTCTCTCCAATATCAATCACCTCAAAACCAGCGATTGTGAGCAATGTGCTTACGAGGTTCTTACCAATATTGTGCTGACTAAGCATTGTTCCTAGAACGATTTTTTTGTTTATCTTCTTTCCTTCTCCTGCAGGAAATGCAGCCTGAATGATTGGAATGCAGGCTTTTGCCGTTACACCTGCCCGAACAAGGTCAAGAACAATTGCTTTTCTGTTTGCAAATCGATCTCCTACATCACTTAACCCACTCATGACTCCATCTTCCAATATGGCCATGGGTTCGAAGCCGGCGTCAAGAAGTGCTCTTGTCATCGCAGCAGCCTCATCAGGTTTTGTTTCACTCACAAGTTGCCGCAGATCTTCGATTGAAAACATTTAAAATCTCCTCTAATTATTCAAAATTCATTCCAAAGTTCAAATCAAGGCGAGCTCTTGACGCCAGTGACTTTTCTAAATCCTGAGTTAAAAGTCCCAAGTTATGTAGTTAAGGCCAAATTCCTTCATGGATCTGACTAACTTATGGTAATGATCCAATGCGACTTTCTTGGGTTGCAATGTGGATATGTCATACAATTCTTCGATATTAAGCTCGACATTTTGATCAGGAACAGACTCCATAGAATCCGCAATTTTCATCAACTTCCTGATAATTTCGGTTCCATCTTTGGGCGATAGCCCCGCTGATGCACGAGCAAGCTCACCAGCCCATCTCGCCTCAAGAGCAGTGCTTCCACCTGCTAGCCATAAACCTTCTACCCCAGATATGCTTGCGTTGATTACAGCACATGCGGTTTCGTACCAAGCTCTCTCATTTAAAGGACTATCTGCTCCTAACCCGCTGCCTCTACCGAATGTAATCCAAGGCAGTTTTAAATTTCGCTCTGCTGCCAGTGCTGCGGCTGAATTGCACCAGAAGATATCGTTTCCATAATAGGGACCATGAACCGAGACCGACATGGCCTGAGTAATGGCTCCTCCTGAATAGGCCAACATGGCCAAAGTGTGCGCAATAATCTGAATCGCGCCCTGCTCTGGGCCGGAGAGATATGCATACAGCGCCGGACAGGAGCTCATCCACGGTTCAAGCCCTATCTGTTCGGCATGAAATGCAAGATTTAATCGATCATAATCAATACGCATTTCCTGAATAATTTGAACTGGCAGTGCACAATTTTGTTTGTTGTAAAGACCAGAAGCGAATGTACTTATTAAAGTATGCGGAGTCGTTGAGGTCATGGGAAATCCAAACCAGAGGCCCGGTTTCCCTGCTCTTGCGGCCGCCTCATTCATGAGGCGGGCCTCTGTGAGGCAAGCAAGAGTTTGAGCAGGTGTCTCCGCAATATTTTTCATTTTATTTATAGAGTACAATGGCATAGGTATCACGCCATCACATGTTGGTTCCTGCATTACTGAAATTGCAAATAGCTTATACAGTTCAGTATTTGTTGAACGGCCACCAGCAGGAGGAAATGTATAAAGATGTTGCGAGTCACCAGGAGCCCGGGGCTTAATCGTAATTTCTTGGCGACCGGATCCGATCGTAACTTCCTTACGTGCCGTACTTATAGCTTCATTGATTTCCTGCTCAGTAAACTTAACAACTCGTTTTGTGTTTTTGCAGTACAGGCCGGCCTCAAGAAGATATTCCTTACCTGCTTTAAAGATCGCATCCGCAAGATCAGGATCAGTCATAGTCGGATCGTCAGGGTCCCACTCGATTCGGTACTTTGACTGCACTGCAGCAAGCGTACTTGGCAAGATTTCATTTTCAAATACATCTTCAGGCATAACCGGTCCTGTCGCCGTGCGGTAAACCGCCTCCATCAGTAACTTACTCATTCAATCCCCTCCTTCACGCATGTTGTAAATCCTTACAAACACCAGTAGATTTTATTTTTAAAACCTACCTGACCACTTCCTGTTAGGTTTGAATCTATTTTTTGGAATGATTAAAATTAATTAAGCTTAGTGGCCTAGCCTTGCACGTAACATTCTTTGCTTTTGATGGCGCGCATTAATGCGGCACATTCTTGGCCAACATAGCGGATGTGCTGAGGATGTAACCACGGCATGACATCAACGATGTACCATGACAAGTCTTCCGGATCATCAAACCCACCCTCCCAGAATATTTCGCTAGCATCATGATCAAGAAGCATTGCGCTTGCTTTTCCACCGTTGTTTCCAAATAAGAATATTCCTGCAGGGTCTATTTGAAGCGGCAATGGTCGTTTAAAGAATTCTTTAAGATGTTCTTCCGCACGTTCCCAATCTTCATCATAAAGTTGTGCGGACTTAATCATATAAACCAAGGCCCCAATCTCAAGGCCGGCCTGCTCGGCGACTTTTCGCTGAAAATGGGCAAGCGCCAATGCCTCGATCGGCCATTCAGTAAATATATTCGCCTTCAATTGGGTGAAAGAGCCAATTAACTTCCCATCAATTACACTGAATGTGACTGAAGTGAAATCTGTACTGATTCTGTTACTTTCATCATCGATAAAAAAAATACTTACGTCGTTATCTGGTGATTCCCTTAACTGATTACTCAGTATTTCTATTTGCCCAACCCTTTGTTTGTCTTGTTGATTTTTATTAGTTAATTTGGTTACGGCTGATTCAATTATTTTTAAACGACGTTGAACAGCATCAGAGCTAAATCCAAAGAATTTATAAAAATCATTTTCATTACCCACTTGCTCGATCGTCAGAATTACATTTAGAGATTCAGCAACCCGACTACGACTACTATTCTCGAATTTCTTTTCAAACCCGACTCGCAATACCAAATTGAGAAGCTGCAACCATGCGTCTCCAATTGATTCGGCGTAGATTGGGAACGTTGTAAGCCTTGATGAAAATTTTTTCCGCTCAGATTTATTTGAAGATTGCTTTTGTTCCATTTAATTCTCCTCGATCTTAAACATTCATCAACGATCCTGGCTTACCAGTTCAGGATGAATGCAGAATGCGCGTATAAATTGACTCTCAACTCGTTCAAGAATTACCTCATCAGGCGTTGTCATATCATGATCCAACCAGTAAATAAGCTCTGCCTGCTTAAGTGCTAGCATTTTTCTGACTAATAATCCTGGGTCTTCATTTACATAAATTCCTTCAGAAATTCCACACACAAACAACTGATATGGAATTGAAGCAAAGCCACCAGGACCAAGTTCACCTTTGAGGATCGAAAAAGAAGGTGACGATGCCCAATTAGAGCGATCGTTGCAGCACATGCGTAAGAAGTTTGGATTCTTAAGAAAATACTGGGTTCCTGCTCGAACAACTGAGAGATGACGACCTAGGGTGCTGTCGTGCAAATCGCGTGCGGCTTGAATGCAGTCTAAGAACCCTTTTAGTCTGACCTTAAGAATTTCCGAAAGAATTGATTGCTTACCATCAATTGCCGCATAAAGCGTACCAAGCGATATATCTGCCTCTGCTGCAATCTCTTGCATATGAGCTCCGGCCATTCCTTTACTCGCGAAAATTCTCTCAGCTGCATCGGTTATGACCTCTAAATACATTGTTCTACGTTCCTCGGCGATGCGTTTTTTTAAAGGACCTGTAGAGACCCGACGTTTTGTGCCAAATGTGTTTCCCATTTACTCATCTCCTTTTTTGCGCATATATTTAATTAGCGGTATCTCAACTTTTTCGTAACGGGGTTGTTTAGCAAGTTGTCAGATCGGGTTGTACTTCAAGAAAATAAAGCAGCATCTGCGTATCAGGTGCTTTTTCCGCTCCTCGGAGAACAACATGTACTAGGCTTGGTTTACTGTTTCCGTCTATGCGGTCGTCGATATCCTAAGGAAAGAAGCGGCTGTATCTTTCCGCCTCGCTCTACGAAACCCTGTACATCCTCCGCCTCACCATATTCGAGGAAATCCGGCTGGATCAGCTGCCCGCGCGCATACCTCCACATCGAATCAACCGGAAAATCCCAGTCAGTTGATTCTTTGCGAATACCGTCAGAACACCACTGATCTTTGGTAAATTATGTGAAAATGTAATCACTGTTCTAAATAATAGAATTGCCATTCTCTCTTTCGATTTATAAAAGTCAATAGGGGCGCGTACCAACTCGTATTGGTAATCCCCCGGCAATTAGAGGAAGTAATTTTCTCGAAAGGGGTGTAATGACCCAGCAGAATCTGCACAGGTCAGGCTGCTAAAGCAAAGGTTTGTGCCGGAGTTTTCATGCCGAGGGCCTGATGAGGCCGGCGGTTGTTATAAAAGCCAATCCAGTCGCCAATGACACGAGACGCATGTTGCAGGGTCTCGAATCGATAACGGTGAGCGCATTGCTCCTTCAAGGTTCTGATCACCCGCTCCACCATACCGTTTTGCTCCGGGGTGTGAGGCGTGATGAACTCCTGGCGTAGGCCGTAGCTCCTGACCAAGGCGGTATAACTGCGGCTGGTAAAGACCAGACCGTTGTCGCTGCGAAGCAGGAAGGGCGTGGGCACCCTCCCCAAGGTGCCAAAGCGGGCAATCAAGGCCTGCTCTAATGCGGCCTCGGCAGTCTTGGCCTTGCCTGAGCGGGAAAGATGCCAGCCCAGCAGTTCTCGGGTATGGCAGTCGATCACCAAGGCGAGGGTCGCCCACTGATCTCGCCCAGCCCAAATGCGGCACAGATCGGTGGCCCAGCGCTCATTGGGTGCCTGCGCGACCGAAGGCAGCGCCTGCACTCGCGGTCGGAATCCTACGGGCCGTTTCTTGACCTGCCATCTCATGAGTTGAAACACCCGCTGTACGGTGTTCTTGTTCATGCCCAGCAACGCAGCCACGGTCCGGTAACCAAAAGAAGGGTGCTCGTTGATCAACGCCTTAATCGGCTGGGCAATTGCATCCTGGACTTTCGGGGCCGCTTTGGTCGGCTGGTAATACACCGTGCGCCGCGGCACGTCGAACCACTGGCAAAGTTTATTGATCGAGACGGTAAGGCCATCAGCTTTCAGTCCCTGGCGGATCGTCTCGATCATTTCTCGTCCTCGCCCAACAGGGACTGCAATTTTTTTCTGGCGCGTAACTCCAGCATGGCTTCGCCGTAGGCTTCCTGGAGCTCCTTGAGCTGCCTTTCGTACTGCTCTTTGATCTCCAGGGGCTTGGCTCGCAAGGCATTCTCCATGCCCCGTTTCCCTTCATCTACCCACTCTTCGATCTCTGAGGGTGGCAGATCAAATGAGCGGCTGGCCTCCGCCACACTGACCTTGCCCTGAATGATTTCCGTCACCAGCGCCGCTTTACGCTTCGCCGTCCAACGCTTGAATTCTTCTTCCATCACGATGCTCACGTCTTCTTCCTTTCGAAATTATGACCTGAGCAGATTTTTAGTGGGTCATTACAGGGGACTACACCAATAAACGGACCTACAAGAACCGGCCTCTGACCGATGAAGACAAGGCAATCAATCGGCGTAAGTCGAGTGTGCGATCCAAGGTCGAGCATCCCTTCCTCTCCCTGAAGCGGCTGTGGGGCTTCGCCAAGACCCGCTATCGTGGTTTGGCCAAGAATGCCAACCGCGCTTTCGCCATGTTGGCGATGATCAATCTCGTCAAGTGGGGACGACCAGTTACGAGACAGTTACGTCCGATATGAGCGGCAAACGGGGAATTCCCCCACCGCTGACGCTCCAACGGAAGGAATGGACAGGGAATGTTCCATTCGCTTCATGTTCCCACCTCCATTCGCCCTCATGCCTTCGCGACTTGCGGCGTATCCCTAACGGAGTATTGACCCAGCTCGCAATTGACCTAGAAAAATAAATTTTTAGTGCATTTGCATCATGTCATCGCTTGCCAAGCCTGACATGCTTTCCTGAGAAATAAGAAATCCCTGACTGTAGTTAACAATTTCTGTCGGTCAGAAGGTGTCATATCCCCATGGGTGTTCCATCTGTAGGGAAATTTTCGGAGGAGGAAAGCGATGTTTCAGAAAAAAATGATACACACAATGATTTGTGCCTCATTCGTGACCTGCGCATCAGCTTGGGCAAAGGGGGAGGCTGCACTTGAGGAGATCATCGTGACTGCCCAGAAAAGGGCGGAGAACGTACAGGATGTTCCGATTTCCATCCAGACGCTTGATGCAGCAGCGCTTGAAAAGAATGTGATCGTTAGCCTCACCGATATGCGATCCCAAGCACCCGGGGTGACGATCAACAATTTCCCCCTGGCACAAGAATCAACATTATTCATCACAATGCGGGGTAGCCAGCAGTTCAGTGCAGCGGTGACCCTGGATCAGCCTGTCGCCATACACTTGAACGGCGTCTATCTGGCGCGTTCCGATGGTCTCAATTCCGTCACGGCGGCAGATCTTGAACGCGTTGAAATCCTCAAGGGGCCGCAAGGGACTCTCGTCGGCAGGAATGCTGTTGCTGGCGCGGTCAATATCGTCACGGCCAAGCCCACCTTCGACGGCTTCCACTTCAAGCAGCAGGTGACCGTTGCCACCCGGGACCAATTGGTGACCAAGACCGCTGCCAACCTTCCGATCACCGATGCCCTGGCAGCTCGCATCTCGTACCTGCACAAGTCCATCGATGAGCCGGTTAACGGCATCAAGAACTCTGGCCCTGGGCCGGAGCTGGGGACCTCCCAAACCGATGCCTGGCGCCTGGATTTCCGCTGGAAACCCGCTTCCATGGTCACCGTCGATTATGGCTATGACTTCACCAAGATGAAGCTACAGGATCAGCCCTTCGTCTGTCTGGGGGCAACCACAATCCTGGCCAACAAAGCCGATTGCACAAGCGATTACCGCTCCACCCTGACCGGGGTTTCTGCGCAACCGGACAGCGAAATCGAGGTCGAGGGCCATACCGTCAATGTGGACTGGGTCGCCAGCGACACACTGACGGTCCGCTCCATCACGGGATATCGGAAGCTGACCGAGACCTACTACAAGAACATGATCTATTCATCGGGGAATTATGGATACATCGCCGGGCCGGTGACCTCGCTTCCCCCGGCCAGCAGCGTCACAGTCCCCATGCCGGCCTCCAGCGTACCTAGCATCGTCAATCAGGACCAGATCTCACAGGAATTCCAGTTTGTGGGTCGCCCATCTGATTACTTCAACTACACGGCTGGCCTTTATTACTTTGAAGAAAAGGGATACGAAGCCCCTTCCCAATATTCCTACCGCCCCTCGGCCAACTCCGCCACGCTTATTCGTCCGCATCAGGCTTGGGCGCGCAATGAATCCTGGGCAGCCTATGGCCAATTCAGTTGGCGGCCCGATGTGCTGTCCAGGAAGCTTGAGATTGTGCCGGGCGTTCGCTATACCCGTGATACCCGCGATGTCAGTGTGATCGATAATGGAATCGTCTCCTACGCCCTCGACGCCACGAGTTACAGACAATCCTTAGGGCCTACACCAACACAAAGTGGCAGCGGACACCTGACAGGAAGCAAGGTCACGCCCTCTCTATCCGTCATGTACCACTTCGACGATCAAATGATGGGCTACGGAAAGATCGTCAAGGGGTATCGCACCGGCGGCTTCAACATGGGAGATGGCAACCTGGCCCGTGCCCTTACCGGATTCTCACCGGAAACCTTGACCTCCCAGGAGCTGGGCTTCAAGGGACAGTTCTTCGAGAATCGCCTGCGGACCAACCTGGCCTACTTTGTGATGGACTACAAGGATCAGCAGATGCAGATTGCGGATCCCCAAGTAGTTGGCCGCTATACCGCAATCATCGCCAACGCCGGCAAGTCCCAGATCAAGGGGCTTGAGCTTGAGGTCGCTTATGCAGTCACCAAGAACCTGCGTCTCGGGCTCAGCTGGACACGACTGGATCTGGAGTACAAGAAGGTCGTTGCGCCCGGAACCACCACCAACGTGGCTTCCCGCTTCTACCGGAAACTGCCCAAGAACAACTACACGGTTAATGTCGATTACCGATTTCCGGACCTGGGGTTCCCCGGGAGACTTGAGGCCCACTTGGACTATAGCCACATGGATGCCCAGTCGGGATCGACGACCGATGGCATTACCCAAGGAGGCGTTTTTGCGGGCTTTACGGCGACCAAGTTTGGCGAACTGGACCTGACGCCGGCATACAGCGTGTGGAACGGCCGTCTGGCTCTGAATGGGATCAGCACAGCCCCCGACGGACAGGGCGATGTTTCTGTGGGTCTATGGGCCAAGAATTTGACCGACAAGAAGTATCTGTCCTATGTTATGGCGGGTGCTCCGTTTGGCGGCATCACGGGAACAGCGCTGGGATTATGGGCGCCACGTCGTACCGTGGGTTTTGATGTGATCTATCGCTTCTGAGCCGCATTCCAGGCTGCATAGGCTCCTCTAATGCGGCCTAGATCTCCTCTCAGCTAAATTTCTCTGTCCAGCTGAGTTGGCCCGCCCGAGAGGGCGGGCCTCTTTTTTCTATCTTAAAGAGGATGGCCAGATGTTCTAGGTTTCTCGTTAAGTGACGTCTGAATATCGCCCGTCGCATTATCCACATGCTCTATGTCTACGCACTGGAAAAATCCTTTATTACCTTGATTGAGAAGGCCTGGCCAGCGTGACCGTAGTTTCTGGACGCCAAGGAAGGCCATGGTCCATCGCGGAATATAGAGCCCAGAAAACACAAAAAACGACCACAAGGAGGACGCCATCAATGAGTGAGTCTTACGAATACGATGTAATCGTGGTGGGCACGGGCGGAGGTGCCCTGCTCTCTGCCCTGCGCGCTCATGACCTGGGGATGAAGGTGCTGGCTATCGAAAAAAGCGATCAGTACGGAGGTACTTCCGCCACATCAGGAGGCGCCCTGTGGATTCCCCTCAACGGTGAAGCGCCGGACAGCTATGAATCCGCCTTCACTTACATGAAGGCCGCAGCGTCAGGAACCACGACGGACATCAAGATCCGGGCCTATCTGGACTCCGCCAAGGACATGATCCGTTACCTTAACGAGAAGACTGCTCTGCGCTATCGGGTAAACGCCGACTATGCCGACTACTATCAGGATATACCCGGTGCAGTGGATACAGGACGGGCCATGGAACCGGATCCCTTCAACGGCGCACTGCTGGGAGAGGAAATCCAAAATTTGCGACCCACTCACCCCGGCGCCACGTTGATGGGGATCGGCATGACCATCCCGGAATCTAACATCATCGCTACCAAGGCTCCGGGCTGGCTATGGACTTTGCTAAAAATCATGCTCGGCTACTACTTGGACCTGCCCTGGCGCTTCAAGACCAAGCGGGATCGACGGCTATGTCTGGGCAATGCCCTCATCGGTGGCTTGCGCCACGCCATGCTGGAACGCAACATCCCGCTCTGGCTTAACTGTCCGTTGGAATCGTTGATCCACGAGGATGGCCGGATCACTGGCATCATCGCCCGCCGGAAAGGGAGCCCGGTCACCTTGCGGGCGCGGCGTGGGGTAATCCTGGCCGCTGGCGGATTCGAGAGGAACCAGGCAATGCGCGACCAGTACCATACTCAACCCAGTCGTCAGGAGTGGTCTTGCACTCCGAAGAATCTCAATACGGGAGATACCATCCGAGCTGCCGAGGCGATCGGTGCCAAATTGGAAAACATGCAGATGATATGGGGAACTCCCACAGTACGCTCCCCCAAAGCTCTTCAGCAAGGCCAGCAGGCCATATTTGCGGAGCGTGGCTTCGGTGGCAGCATTGCCGTTAATAAGCAGGGCAGACGCTTTGTCAACGAAACTATTTCCTATGATCGCTTCGTTGAAGCTATGTACGCTGATCATGCTAAAACGGGCGGCTGCATTCCTGCATGGATTATCCTTGATGCCAAATATCGTAAGAACTGCCCCTTGGGCCCTCTGCTGCCGGCATCAGTGCTGCCAGATTCCAAGATACCGAAGGAGTGGTTTGGAGACTTCCTTTTTAAGGACGATACCTTGGAAGGACTGGCACGCCAGATCGGTGTAAATTCAGCGGGTCTGATGGAATCCGTTCAAAAGAACAACGCCTACGCCAGCACCGGCGTGGACCTGGACTTCCAACGGGGCGAGAGCGCCCACGACCGCTACTGGACCATAAAGGGAACCAGCCCTAATCCTTGTCTCGTCACCATCGACCAGGCGCCTTATTATGCCGTCCGAGTTGATCCCGGAGATACGGGAACAAAAGGTGGTCCCGCGGTAACCGAGGACGCCCAGGCACTTGATCAATCGGGAACTCCCATTCCCGGGCTCTACTGCATCGGCAACAATGCCGCGGCCCCCCTAGGCCGGGTATACGGTGGCGCGGGAGGCACCCTCGGTCCTGCGATGGTGTTTGGCTATCGGGCAGTCAGTCACTTGGAAAAGACCTGATGTTTTCGATCCGTAGAGGAAAGCCCGATGGAATTCTTATCTGCACGAAAAAACCTGAATCAGCTGCACTTTATTGTTTTATTTCTGAAAATCCGACCCAGTGGTATCCGGTCATGAAATTCAGTGAGTGCTAGGTGTTCCCTGATCCAGACTTCTATTTCCAATGAGTAAAGTAGCTCTCTGCATCGAACAGCAACTTTCTAATACATTTGCATCATGTTACCCATCGCTAATCCCGACATACTTTTCCGGGAAAAAAAAGAAGTTCCCTATTTTTTGGTCAGAAGATATCTTTTTTGAGCCGCATTCCATGCTGTATAGGCTCCTCTAATGCGACCTAGATATCCTATCAGCTAAATTTTCTCTGTCCAGCTGAGTTGGCCCGCCCGAGTGAGCGGACCTCTTTTTTCTATCTAACCCGGGAGAAAATAGCCAGATGTTCCATGGATGGAAAATTGTGATTGTAGCCATGTTGGTATTGGGAATGAGCAGTGGTGTCACCAGTTATTCCTTCGGGCTATTGGTATTGCCGGTAGGCAATGAGTTCGGTGCTTCACGAATGGAGATGATGTGGGCGTTGACGGCTTGCTCTCTGGCTACGATGCTAATTTCCCCCATTGCTGGCTCCCTGATGGACAAACGGTCTGCTCGTTCCATTTATGCTGTTGGCACAATGTTTCTTTCTGCATCCCTAATGCTGATTTCCTTCTCCCGAAATATCTGGGAATTCATTCTGATTTATGGTTTTGTGATGTCCCTGGGTAGCACCCTGCTAGGGCCGCTAGGGGCCAATACATTGGTGGCCCGCTGGTTTTCCCGGCGTAGTGGACGCGCCATGGGTATCACAGCCATGGGTACATCCTTGGGGGGGCTCTTGGTCCCCCTGATCCTGCAAGCCTTGATAGAAGGTATGCATAGTTGGCGAAAAGCCTGTCTGCTTATGGCGGGGATTATCCTTTTGATATTGCTGCCACCAATTTTCTGGCTGGTGCGGAACAAGCCTGCCGATCTGGGTTTACGCTCTGATGGGGGGCAGGTTCTGGATGAATCCCACCCACCCGAGGCCGGATCGCTCAAAACTGAATTGCCGAACCTTATGAAGGATGCTTCCTTCTGGCGTATTTCTATGGCTATCGGCGTGTCCATAGCGACGTTCATGACGGTCCTGGCAAATCTGGTACCTTTTGCCATGGGCTACGGAGTGCCGTCTTCCCAGGCTGCTCTATTGGTTTCAGTAATATCAGTTTCTGGTTTTAGCGGCAAAGTTCTTTTCAGTGTGTTTGCTGATCGCATCAATATGAAGTACTGCATTTTGGCAGCTTTGTTGATGGCAGGATTACCGTTACTGTTGCTGGTCTGGTTCCATGAATTTCCGATCATCGTACTTGCTGCGATTTCGGTAGGGCTTTCCTCCGGAGCATTTTTGCCGGCCTGGGGCGCCCTGGTGGCAGAGGTTTATGGCCCCTTGATTTTTGGACGTGTTATGGGATTTATGCAACCGTTAAGCATCGTTATGGTAATTCTGGCATTACCCATGGTCGGTTACTTGTACGACTTGACTGGCAATTACTCGGCGGCCTTCCTAGTCTTGGCCAGTACTGTCGGGGTCGCAGTGATCGTTTTCCTTCCCTTGGCAGTCAAAGGAAAAACATGAATCGCATCGTCAGGCGGTCAACACAGATAAAACAAACCTCATGACCCTATAGATGCACTGGCAGTGCTCGGCTAAGGGGGCTGCGATTGCAATTGTTGAGTAACAGAAAACTTAGAAAATACCGATTCGGCTTGTTTTAGTGCGTTTGCACCATGTGGAATCAGGTCGATCTCCTCATACTTCATTCAACGCAATGCTTGGCATCTGGCGACATGTTGATTGTTGGTGAAGACTTCGAGTACAGACCATGAAATTCAGCCCGACGGCCAAGGCCGCGATCAAGTCCCATAGCTGCCACTTCCCGGAAGGCAAGCTGACGAATGAGCAGCTGGAACGGGAACTGGGGGTATGGAGTGCCTCCAGGATTCTCGATCGCACGGGGATCGCTGTGCGCTCGGTGGCAGGACCGGACGAATGCGCCTCCGACTTGGGCTTCGCTGCCGCCCAGCAATTGTTTGCACAGGGTTCGTGTGCGCCGTCCGATATCGACTTCCTCCTCTTTTGCTCTCAAAGTCCGGATTATTTCCTGCCGGCGACTGCATGTCTTTTGCAGCATCGCTTGGGACTGCGCACCGATTGTGGCGCCTTCGATCTCAATCAGGGGTGTTCCGGATTTGTATATGGCCTGGGGGTGGCCAAAGGCCTGATTGAGACAGGCGCTGCGCGCAATGTGCTGCTGATCACGGCGGACACTTACACGAAATACCTCAACGCCAAGGACCCTACGGTACGGACACTGTTTGGCGATGCGGCGGCAGCCACCCTCATCGGCGCGGTGGAGGCTGATACGGATCTTATCGGCCCCTTTGTTTTCGGTACCGATGGTAGCGGAGCCCATAATTTGATCGTCCCTGCCGGGGGAATGAGACATCCGACCTCCAGCGCAACCGCTTTGGTACGAGACTTTCCTGACGGCAGCCGTCGTTCGCTGCAGAACCTGTACATGAACGGGCGGGAGGTTCTGAGCTTCGTCCTGAGAGAAGTTCCCAAAGCTATCGATCAGCTTCTCCTGAAATGGGGCGGCTCCATTGATCAGGTCGACCACTTCATCTTCCACCAGGCCAACAAGTTCCTGCTGGAGCAGTTGCGCAACGAGTTGAACATTCCCACAAGCAAGTTCTGGTTGCAGATGGAAACCTGCGGCAACACCGTCTCCTCGACCATCCCGGTCGCCTTGCAGAGCGCTTCGAAGCAAGGGGTGATCCGCAGCGGGGACAACGTCATGGTCGTCGGATTCGGTGTCGGCTATTCATGGGCCGGTGCCATGGTCAGGATTCACTGACCAATTGGCGGCTGGAGATGGGCGAATGCGTCATTTGCGATCCGCAATAACGCGGTGAGCTGTCACTGCTTGTACCTGAAAGGAGCAATACCAATGTCTGAAAACAGGAAAACACCCCGCATTCCGCTGCTTTCCGCCGAAGAGATGGCAAAAATTGGTACCGAAGCCGGTATTCCGCCAGAGCTGCATGATCGCAATATTTTCCGCATCCTCTTTCAGAGCCCCCGTGTAGCCAAGGCACTTCAGGGGCTGCTCTACGCACAGCTTTTTGATTCCGCCTTCGATGGCAGGCTACGCGAGCTGGTCATCATGCGTATCGGTTGGAAAACCAACTGTGAATACGAGTGGGTTCAGCACTGGTACACCGCATTGAAAGCCTTCGGCTGTACGGAGCAGGATCTGCTGGAGGTTCGGGATTGGCAAGCCTCGACGCATCTCGGCGCTGCCGAAAAAGCCGTCCTTGCGGCAACGGACGAGGTCATATCCACCGGGACAATTTCCGACGAAACGTGGGCACGTTGTGAGCAGAATCTCGAGGGAACAGAGGCGCGCCTGGAGCTTGTATTTGCAATCGCCACCTGGCACGCTGTTTCTTTGATGCTGCGCTGCATTAAGGTTCCCGTCGAAGCGGATACGGTTTCCTGGCCACCTGATGGATGCTCTCCGGAAGACTTTGCGCGCGGAGTATCGCGATGATAAACAAAGTTGTCGCTAGCGCTGCTGAGGCCGTAGCTGACATCGAGGATGGTGCGACGCTTGTCGCCGGCGGCTTCGGTTTGTGCGGAATTCCTGAAAATCTGATCCGCGCTTTGGTGGACAAAGGTCCAAAGAACCTCACGGTGGTCTCCAACAACTGTGGGGTGGATGACTTCGGCTTGGGGCTCATGCTCGCAGCTCGACAGATCAAAAAGATGGTCGCGTCCTACGTTGGAGAGAACAAGAACTTCGAAAAACAGTTCATGAGTGGCGAGCTCGAGGTCGAGCTCAATCCCCAAGGGACATTGGCGGAGAGGCTCCGAGCCGGAGGGGTCGGTGTCCCGGCCTTCTACACGCCGACAGCCTACGGCACGCAGCTTGCAGAAGGTAAGGAGACCCGAGAATTCAACGGGCGTCCTATGGTGATGGAACACGCCATCGTTGGCGACTTCGCGCTGGTGAAAGCCTACAAGGCCGATCGCCATGGCAACCTCATCTATCGTAAGGCGGCGCGTAACTTCAATCCGCTCTGTGCGATGGCGGGCAAGATTTGCATTGCCGAGGTGGAGGAGCTGGTCGAGTTTGGCGAGCTTGATCCTGATCTCGTGCATACACCTGGGATCTTCGTTGATCGTGTCGTCGTCGGAGACTGCTTCGAGAAGCGCATCGAGCAGCGTACTACACGTCCGCGCCCATAAAACCCCCCAGAGGAGGACAACAATGCCCCTGACACGTCAACAAATTGCCATGCGCGCCGCTCAAGAGTTGCGCGACGGCTACTACGCAAACCTTGGGATCGGCATTCCAACGCTGGTAGCCAACTACATCCCGAAGGAGATGGAGGTCGTTTTTCACTCGGAGAACGGCATTCTTGCCTACGGGGCATTTCCCTTCGAAGGTGAGGAAGATGCCGATCTCATCAACGCCGGCAAACAAACGGTGACCGAGTTGCCGGGAACGTCCTACTTCGATTCGTCGCTGTCATTCGGCATGATTCGCGGAGGACACATCGATCTGACCATACTCGGGGCCATGCAGGTGGACGCCTGCGGCAGCATCGCCAATTACATGATCCCTGGCAAGATGGTCAAAGGGCCGGGCGGAGGGATGGATCTGGTGGCCGGTGTCAAGCGGGTCATCGTCACCATGGAGCACGTCGCCAAGAACGGAGAGAAAAAAATTCTCAAGAAATGCAACCTACCGCTCACAGGGGTTGGCGTGGTCACCCGCATCATCACGGACTATGGGGTGATCGATGTTACCCGTGATGGTCTGGTTCTGGTGGAGAAGGCGGCGGACCTCACCGTCGAAGAAATTCAGTGCGCCACCGAGGCAAGACTCATCATTTCGCCGCAGTTGCGTGATATTTCTCTATAAAAATGCTCATGTTCGATCATGAGCAAGCATGATGGGGGCTGCCTAGGGTAGGTCCGTCTCTAGACTACTATGGGATCTCTATATATTTCCAGTAACGCTGGGTACTCAGGTCTTAGTGAAATGCTGAACCAGTTGAAATTCATTCCAGCGGACGTCGGAATCCAGAAAAATTAACAAACTGGGCACCGGCTGGTGTGGCGGACTTAATAAGTTCCCTAGTACCCATCTTGGCGTTTATGCTATGTATTGGGATCTATTGCCAAGCGTTATAGCACTCGGAGTTATCGATTCATGTCGCATGCTCTAGAGCAACTGATCAACACGCTTTATGCCAGTATTCTCGATGATTCGCCGTGGCTTGCATTTCTTGATGCGCTGGAAAACCAGCTTCCCTGCCATCACGCCACAATGGTTCTACGCCGTCCTCGTGACGGAGATGCCGGAATCTGGATTGCAAACCCCACCAACAGTTTGGCAATGGCCGCGCTGCAGAGGGAATATTACCGCGATTCTCCCTTCCTAGATTTGCCTGAAGGCAAGGTATGTATTCTTACCAAAAGCCAGCTTGAGAACCAGCACGCGACATACTATAGACAGTTCATCAGACATTTCAGTCAGACTACAGAGCTGATTGGCGTCAATATGATCGAGCCGCGTACCGGCATGATGTTCAGGTTGCGGGCAGCCAGGATTGAAGGTGAGTCTGGATTCGGAGAGCGCGAGCGAAAAATCTTCGAGGCCATGATCCCCCGCCTTCGTACCGCAATCGCTCTCTATGCCCGCATTGCACTACAGGAGTATCGATTGAGTGTGCTTGACGAGACCACTGGCCAGGTCGCCATTGGTTCCGGGGTTCTTGACGACAAGTGCCGTATCCTGATCAAGAACATGGTATTGGACCGAGTGCTTCTAGCCCAGGATGGATTCTATGCCCGAGACGGTGTGCTCCACTGTAGCGACCCCAAGGACGATCGTGCGTTGCGTACGTTGTTGAGTCGCCTGCATGGTAGCAATCCGCAGCTTTCCGGAAATCAGACCATGAAGGTTCGGCGAGTTGATGGGGAACGCTACTGGAGCCTTCTGGTCCGCTCTTCGCAGCCGCGGCCCGGAGTGGACGAGAAGGCGCAGTCTCCGGTGATTGTGCTGCTCCGTGATGCAAGCTATACTCCGGATGTTACCGATAGCGCGCTGATCGAATTTCTGGGACTTTCACGGGCCGAAGCCGCCCTGGCGGTCCGCCTTGTTAAGGGGCAGAGCCTCATCGATGCAGCTGCCTCACTTGGGATCTCCCGCTTCACGGCTCGAACCCAGTTGGCCTCGATCTTCGAGCGGACAGGAGTCCATCGGCAAGCCCAGCTGGTCAGCCATATTCTCAGCATGATGAAAACTGTCTGGGTCAATTGAGTCGGGTAAAGGTATTCTGGATTCCCTGTGTCGCAAGGAAAGGAATCCGCACCGGCGGCCTTCCACAGGCAAGGCCGCCAGAAACAATGTTTCAATGACCGCCATCGGCCTTTTGGGCCGATGGCGTTTTTTGGTTTCAGGCTTCCATCAGTTTCTTGGGTTTCGAAGTTCCATGCTCGACGGAATCAAATATAACCGGATTCGGGTTTCCACCTTCCTTAGTCCCAGCCGTCGTGAAGGCTCTCGCGATCATATCGTCGATGTAGCTTGTTACATTCCTGAGTACGGCGTCCGGAATGGCGGTAATGACGAGTGGGAGATTTTCATTCTCCCGTTGCAGAGAATTGGACAGGTAGTATCCTGCGACCGGTTTTAGCTGGGTGTCCCGAATCAGGATTATCCTATCGTGAATTTCCCCGGAAGGGATCCCAATTACCCGCAATCGAACACCGTGGGGGCTGCTGGCCCATTTCCGGCAGGCGGACTTCAAGTGATCGATCCGGGACTCTGGCAGTGCTTTCGGCTCCGGTCCCATCCCCCAATCGTGAAGTAGCCTGACAGTCCAGTCGGTAAGAGGCGCCTCTTCGGGGTACTCGGTAAGTACCAGATAGTGGCTGCCATGCACCCCATATTGGTTTACAAGATTGATACCTATGTCATCCATGGACGGGTCAAGCCATGTGATCTGTGCGGAACGGTGGTGAGAAAATAACTCCCTTAGCCATTCAACGAACTCCAGTCTACCTATCTGTTCTTCCTTGGAGTGTTTGACATGGAATCCCATTGAGTCCCTGGGTAGCAAGTGGGTCATAACGAATACGTTGCGACGATTTGCGGCCACCCAGGAATTGGCAGAGTGTTCTCGGTCGTTGGGCGATACCGGGGTATCTCCCGTGAGTGGCTCTTGGGATGCCTGTCCTCCGGGTTTGTTGTACTGCTCTGGGGTCCTGTAAAGCCAATCATTGCTTGTACCTGTATCGTCACCTGCAGCCCGGGGAGAGATGTTGGCGCCATCCACCAGGTGGTTGCCCCAGCGCATGCAGGCATGCGATTGGCCAGTTTTTGGATAGATTGCATCAATGTCGACCTCGCATGCATCAACGATCCGATGGGCTGCGGGAGGAAGCTTGCATACGATCCGTGCAGGAAATGTCGTATTCGGCGGCAGAGATGCAATATGAGTGTGAAAGCAACCTCCGTCGTTAAGCAGTCGTATCCGCACTTGAAGCTCTGACTCAGGCCCGCTCATGGGGCTCGTGAGCACGACACAAATGGAAGAGGCATCTCCGTCAATGTTGAACTGCGGGCGTTCATCATCGTCCAGGGATGGATAGACCAGCAGTTCGATGTCCCCCAGGCGCCAGGAGTCAATATCGGAAAACTTCATCCCGGTTTCTCGCTCAAGCACATTGACGCAATATTTCGCGATATCCCGATCAGGTTCTGTCCCGACATGGAAAATTCCGGACTTTTCGAGATTTGTGATCGCACTGCTATCGGCGCTGGCAAAGTTCATCGGACTGAGGCGCAGGCTTGTACCCTGGTAATAGTCCCGTGAAGGAAGGTGGAGGGTCGGTCTAAGGGTCGATTGCTGACCTAGACGGACGTTGCCAAAGCGTGAGCAATCGTGAGATGACAGCTTTAACTGCAATTCATCACTCGCCGCCTCCAGGGTTGTCCCGCTCAGGAGGCGGCCTAGTAAGGCTCTTATGGTTCGGGCATAGGAAAACAGGCTTATTCTGAGGACCTGCAAACTGGTGGTAGGGCCAGCCTGTTTGAAGGCATCCTCCCGTGGCGCGCTCCAGGCATCGTTGCGATAAGTGCTTGGTGCGATATGGCCATACAGAACGCGAGATTCCACAAGGGAGTCCTTGCGCAATTGCAGTAGCCAGATATGCATTGCGCAGGGCTTTTCGTGCTCACCCACCAGCCGGTCCATCCGGGTGTCGGAGGTGACGACGTCGAGATTCTGAGCCATTGTCCTTCCTTTCCTCAAGGCCTTTCGGCCGTAGAAGTGTGTGCAAACAGGCAGCGCATTGGGCGCAATTTCATATTCCTGTGCGCCTTGCCATGCCTTGGTGCAGCTACTGATCCGCTACATCCATGTGTGCAGTATGCATAGGTATGAGATGTCAGGCATGGTGCAAACGCATTAGGACTTCCGGGTTCTCATCCCTCTATACTCCGTCAGGTGAGCCTCGTCGGCATCAATACATGTGCAGGCCACCGTTGATATTCAGGGTGGCGCCGGTCATGTAGCCTGCGATGTCTGAGGCCAGGTAGGCGCACAGCCCACCGATTTCCTCTGGTGTGCCCATGCGGCCGGCGGGGATGGTGGCGGTGATGGAATCGCGCACCTCCTGCTTGATGGCCATGACCATCTCGGTGGCGATGTAGCCGGGGGCGATGGCATTGACGGTCACCCCCTTCTTCGCCACTTCCTGGGCGATGGCCTTGGTGAAACCGAGGATGCCTGCCTTGGCGGCGGAATAGTTGGCCTGACCGAACTGGCCCTTGATGCCATTGAGGGAGGAGATGTTGATCACCCGACCCCAGCCCCGCTCCGCCATGCCTTCCAGCACCTGGCGGGTGACGTTGAACACGGAATCCAGGTTGATGGTCAGCACCGCATCCCACTGGGCCTTGTCCATCTTGCGGAACACGCCATCCCGGGTGATGCCTGCGTTATTCACCAGCACATCGACCGGGCCGATCTCGGCCTCGATCTTGCGGACCATGGCAGTGCATGAGTAGAAATCAGATACATCGCCTTCAGCAATATGGAAGTCAAAACCCTCCGCCCTGGTTTTTGCCAGCCATTCGTCCTTGGGTGGAAAATTGGGCAGGCAGTTCGCCACCACGGTATGGCCGCTCTGGGCGAGCGCCTTGCAGATCGCGGTGCCCAGGCCACCCATGCTTCCTGTCACCAGTGCAACTCTCTTTGTCATTTCTTGTTCCTCTTTCCCATAAAGAAGTCATTGCTTTGCCGGGGAAGCTGGCTGCCTCAGCCCATCAGAACATGTGCTGACCGCCGTTGATGGAAATATTGGCTCCGGTCACAAAGGCAGCCTCCTCGGAGGCCAGATAGGCCACCAGGCCCGCCACTTCCTCGGGCTTTCCCAAATGGGAGACGGGGATCTGGGGCAATATCTTGCTTTCCAGTACCTCCCTGGGAATCGCTCTCACCATCTTGGTGCCGATATAGCCCGGCGAGATGGTGTTCACCGTAACCCCCTTCTTGGCCACTTCCAGGGCCAGGGCCTTGGTGAAGCCATGCATCCCGGCCTTGGCGGCGGCGTAATTGGTCAGGCCGAAGGCGCCTTTTTGACCATTGACTGACGAAATGTTTATTACCCGGCCCCAGTTGCGGTCAGTCATGCCATTCATGACCTGCTTGGTCATGTTGAATACGGAATCCAGATTGGTGCGGATCACTGCATCCCAGTGATTTCTGGTCATGCGCTTGAAGGTCATGTCACGGGTGATGCCCGCGTTATTGACCAGCACATCCACCGGTCCCAGATCCTTCTCTATCTGAGCCACGCAGTCGCGGCAGGAATCGAAATCGGCGACGTCGCAGGGATAGGCACTGAAGCCATAGCCCATGTGGTTCATGGTCTGCAGCCAGTCCCCGACCTTGGCGTTGGATGGGCTATGGCTGGTGACGACCTTGTAGCCCAGGGCGGCCAGCTTGACACAGATCGCCTCACCCAGACCGCCCATGCCGCCGGTAACCAGCGCAACTCTCCGCATTATCGACTCCTCCGATGACCGTCTTCGTAATGTTCCTGGGTCTATCTCCAAGGAGTCATCCCAACCCCTTAGGGACAGTGCCAATTATTTCTTTTGAGGCAAGGTGGGTAATCTCATCGGTTGAGAGTCCAAGCTCTTCTCTCAGGATTTCATGGTTGTGCTCCCCCAAGGTTGGGGAGCGGAACCGATGTTCTCCGTTCGCCCCTGAAGACTGGAGCCACGGCCACCGTGGATAGCGCCGCACACCGGTCAGCGGATGGTCGAGTTCCTGGAAAAAATTCCGTGAAACCAGGTGGGGCTCGCTGGGGATGTTCGGCTGGGTAAGCACGATCGCTGCGGGAATTCCCATCTCCCGCAGGGCGGTCATGACCGAATTCGCAGTGATCCGGCTTGTCCACAGGGAAATCAACTCATCGAGTTCATCATGATGCGCCAGCCGTCCCTTCAGGGAATAGAAGCGACCATCCTGTGCCCAGGTATTCACCGGGGACATCGTCCTGAATCGGTTCCAGTCGTTATCGTCCCTGATGGAAAGCGCAACCGATTGCCCGCATGAGCAACGATAAACGCCTTGAGGGGCCATCGTATCGCTGCGGTTGCCCATCCTCCCCACAATCTTTCCCGTTACGGAATGGGTGATTACCTGCTCTGCCGTCAGACATGCGCCGACTTCTATTTGAGGCACCTCAACCATCTGACCTTGACCAGTGCGCGCACGGTGAATCAATGCCGCCTGTAAGGCCACCACCGCATGCATGCCGACGAATGCATCCGCATATCCCCCCAGATTGACTGGTGGGCCATCGGGGTTGCCGGTAACCCAGGACATCGCGCTAACTTGCTCCAATGGCATGCCAAAGCTGGTGAAATCTCGCCACGGTCCTTCCAGGCCAAACCCCGGAACACGTACGATAATCAAGCTCGGGTTAATCTCCTTGAGGCGCTCCCTGGTAAATCCAAAGTTATCCATTACCCGGGCCGTAAAGTTCTCGATCACCACGTCGGCCTTTGCCAACAATTGCTCGAAGAGCTGCTTTCCCTCAGGCGCATCAAGATTGAGCGTGAGATTACGTTTGCTCAGGTTGGTATGCTGATAAATGCTGCTTCGTTCGTACCAGTCATGTCCCTCTTCCGGATACGCGCATTGAAACCGGAAGGCGTCCGCGCGCTGGATCGATTCCACCTTGATGACGTCTGCCCCGTAGGCTCCCAGATAACAGCTGATATAGGGTCCGGCCCAGAATATCCCCAGGTCAATCACCCGCAATCCTTCGAAGGGGAATTCACCATTGCCCGTTTGCGTTGCTTGTCCGGTGGATTCCCTCGGGCTCCAGGGCATCGATTCGTCCATCGGGTTGTCTGCGCCCAATCGGGGGGTCCCTTTACGCAAGCTTGCGGGGGTATGTTCGAGCCGATAGGGGAAGCCGGGACGGACGAAGCCCTCGTCAGGATCGCGGATGAAGAATGATCTGGCTTGTAGCTGCGGTACTTCCAACAGGGTTTTGCCATTGGAAATCGGCACAGTGGGAATCCGCATCGCCTGACATATCTCCACGACTTCCTCTACGGTCCGCTCCATGAGCCAGGGCTCGATGTCGCGGAAGAATCCATCGAAGTCGGGTCCGCCGTAGGTGATTTCCATCTGCTTGGGGATGTACTGGGGTACCTCCAGCAGATGACAACAATCAATGAAATTCTGCCCGGTCAAAGCGTTAATGCTGACCAGGCCGTCCTTGCAGCGAACTACCCCAGGGAAGGGGAAATGTCGTTCTGCAGGAATTCCCCACCCCAGGGATGTCAGTGTCTCGATGTGCAGCCAGACTGCACCGAGACAGCACACCAAGCTTTCCTGCTTGGATACATCGAAGTAAACCGCCTTTTCTGAAGTGGATGCTATGGAATAGGCTGTGAGAGCGGCAGCAGCAGCGTAGATGCCAACGTTGTAGTCTGGAATCCGGCCGCCTGCCTGGAGCAAAGGAAGTTCCGGCACATGGTGATTATTCACCCATTGCGCAGCGGCCTGCACCGTCAGATCGGTGGCGGGTTGACCAGAATAGGGACCTGTCTGGCCAAAATCCGAAATCCTGATCAAAGCAATCTTTGAGTTGGCCTTCTCGAATACATCGAATCCCAGCTTGAGGGCTTCGAGTACCCCGGCCCCCAGATTTTCAATGACCAGGTCGGCAGCTTTCACCAGGTCGAGAAGTGTCTTCCTCCCCTCCTCGGAGCCGAGGTCACATTCAATGCTTCCCTTGTTGGCGTTCAGGTAGCGAAACAGCGTGCCCTTGCTCGGGTCATCCTCATCATCGGGGAAGGAGCCTGCCTGGCGCAGTGGGTCGCCGGTCAGCGGAGGTTCCACCTTGATCACATCCGCGCCCAGATCGGCAAGCAACTTGCTGCAATACGGACCCGAGATGCCTTGTCCGATCTCTACAACCCGAAGATGAGCCAGGGCATTGGGCATTTGCGTTTTCTCCATGTGCGAACATCACCCTGCGGGGGCACCGGGAAAGGCGGCCCCGCATCGAGGAAAGGATTTGTCGGGATGGGCCGAAGGCCCATTGGTCAATCGTAGGTGGTGGGGGTCTGCGAGAAACCGAGTATTTCCCGTGCCTGCTCGGGGGTGGCGATTTCGCGGCCAAGCTCCCGGGCCAGCCGCACCACCTTTTCCACGAGCTGGGCATTGCTCTGGACTTGTTGTCCCTTACCCATATACAGGTTGTCTTCCATCCCGGTCCGCACATTCATGCCCATCAGGATGCCCATGGTCATTACCGAGGGTTGCCATGGCCCTACGCCCAGCACCGTCAGGCTGGAAGGCTTGGGTGCCGTTTCCGCCAGATGGATGATCTGCTTGGGTGTGGGATAGCTGCCGCTCTGGAAGCCGAAGACCAGCTGAGTCAGATAGGGAGGCTTGAGCAGCCCCTTGTCGATGAGATTGTGCACCAGGGACCAGCAGCCTGGATGGAAGACCTCGACTTCGGGACGCACGCCCTTATCCATCATGGCCTTGGCGTAGGTTTCCGTCATTTCATAGCCGAACGGTGCCACGGCCTCGAAATTCACGTCCTCCATGCGCCCGGCTTCCGGCCGCTTTTTCATGATGAAACGGGTTGCCAGGGGGCCGATGTCGAGGCTCGCCGCTTCGGGATTGGCCTCCAATGGTGCCAGGGCCTGGCTCAGGTCGGCGCCATAGCCGCCGCCGCAGGTGTTGTTGATGATGATCTTGGGACACTTTTCCCGGACCTTGCGGTTCATGTTCCGGTAAACCGCGGAGTCCGTGCTCGTCTGCCAAGGCTGGCCGGGAACCCGGGCGTGAAGATGAACATAGGTGGCGCCGGCGTTGTAGCAGTCATAGGCCTGCTGGGCCTGTTCCTCCGCGGTTTCCGGCAGGTTGGGATTGCTTTCCTTACCATGCACGCCACCGGTGAGGGCGACGGAAATGACCAAAGGCGGCAGCTTGCTCTGCGCCACCGCATTTACCCATTGCTTCTCATTGCTCGGGTCCCAAACATCCTGGCTGTATGTCATAACTCGTGCTCCTCTAATGGAAATCGAAAATGTCCCGGGGCCTCGTAACGCCCGTGAGCAAAGTATGAAGAGGCGAGGGTGGCGTGACATGATGCAAACGCACTAAAAACACCTAAGGAAACGCCGAATAAGTCCCATCTACCGTGGACGAAATCCCTATCAGGTAGTCGGATGAAGGGTATCGAACACAAGAGACGGAACGATGAAATGGTATGGACGTCCCCCACCTTCGAGCGCTAAACACGAGATATCCACGGCGCCAGTCGCCTCTTGGTCTAGGGGGGCCACCGTCGACCGGCGCCGTGGATATCTCTGCGGCGGGTGAAAGGTAGGAGGCGGACCCTCACGGGCCGACGGCATCAAAGTGCCCAAAGTGGAAGAATCGAAATTCTTCACAGGCAAACCGGAGGGTCCGACATGAATGCTAGCAAAACGGTGGTGGGAGTGGATACGGCGAAGCGGGTGTTTCAACTTCACTGGATTGACCAGGAGACCGGAGAGATCGTGAGTCAGCAGCTCAAACGTGAGAAGTTTCTCCACCATTTTGCCAACCGGGCAGCGTGCCGGATTGGCATGGAAGCGTGCGGCGGTTCGCAGCACTGGGCGAGGAAACTCACGGCGATGGGTCACGAGGTCAAGCTGATGGGCGCATTCGCTTACTGGGCATCAGCAAACGTGGCGATACCTATTTGCGCACGTTGCTGATTCACGGTGCACGGTCGGTGCTAACGCACGCTAAAGAACCGGAACCGTGGATCACTGAACTACGCCAACACCGGCCGCTGAATATCGCCGTGGTGGCGTAACGATCTGGGCCTTGCTGGCCCACGAGCGGACGTACAAAAAGGGATTTGTAAGTCAGCCTGTATAGGTCTGACCCACAAATGATGTATCGACCACTTTGAATGAAAGGAACCGAGGCACCAAATACTGCGGCAAGGCCGAGACCCATGACTACCAGCTCTACCTGGCCCTCAATGAGATCGAACACACCAAGACCAAGGCACGGCATCCGCAGACGAATGGCATCTGCGAACGATTCCATAAAACCATCTTGCAGGAGTTCTATCAGATTGCATTCCGGCGCAAGATCTATCAAACCCTGGACGAGCTACAGGCTAATCTGGATATCTGGATCGAGCACTACAACGCCGAGCGCACCCAAAACGGGGGAACTGTCAGATCAAGTCTGAACTTCTACATTTCACAAGCTGCTGGAAACCCATGATCTGGGGGCAGCGATCTTCGCCAAGGTTGGTGAACTGTTGATGAAGAATGGCCTGCGCCTGTCGGGCGGCACCATCGTCGATGCCACACTGATTGCTGCGCCACCCTCGGTCAAGAATCGTAGTTTTTCCATAGGTGGTATTTCTCTCTCGATTCAAGCAAAGGATCGCTCGACAACCCAGTGCTGGGGCATGAAAGCAACGGTGAAGTTCAGACCAGCACCTGCCTGAAGCCGAATTCCCAACTTCTGATATCCTTAGGCCACGAATCACTGCTAGTGCCTCTAGAAGACTCGGCTTATTCTCTGTTTTCATCACCCACTCCAAAAAACAGAAAACTATACATATCAGCCACAGGTGAGCAGTCCCATATTCAACTCATTGATCATAAACTTGATTTTTCGAAATCGCGCTGAGCCACTTGGCTGGCGACTCGTTGTTAACACGATTCGTTGTTAAGTCTTGAATTGATAGAACTATGAGTTACGCTATTTGGCTGAGACGGTATGCGTATTTTTCGCAACTCCAGATGAGGATTTTCATGAGCATTGCCATCATCCTCGCCCGTTTCATGGGCCGTCCCCGATAATCACCCTGTCATCTTCTATCAAGTAGGTCCATGTCCAATATCGCCGCCGTCCTGAAACAGGAAATCATCCGTCAGGTACGTAAGGAATTACGCGCCGAGACACGCCCCCTCAAAAAATCCCTGGCTCAGTGCCGAACCGAGATCAGGCGCCTGAAACAGAGGCTCACGACCTTGGAGCGCCAGCCCTCCAGGACATCGACTTCCCAGCCCCGGGCCACCCCGTCACCCGCACAGGACGGGACCTCAACAAAATTCCGTTTCCGCCCCGCGGGTCTCAAGAAGATGCGGGAACAGTTCAATCTGACGGCAGCGGTATTGGCATCGATCCTCCAGATATCTCCCCAGACGGTGTACAACTGGGAGGCAGGCAGTTCCCGTCCCAGCCAGGAGCAGCTGACGAAACTCGCCATCCTTAAAAAGATGGGCAAGCGCAAGGTTCAGGCAACCCTGAAGCAGCTGGCGGACCACTGAGGCAACGACGTCATTACCTGAGCTCGATTTTCCGGGAGCTGGCACGCCTGTCGTCCCCATGACAAATTGAACTATGCCGTCATCCAGCCCTATTTCCCTCCATAGGCATTAAGGGGGCTTCTTACAATCCCCAGGCAGTCCTTTCCATTCCATAGATTGAAGGAGCCCACCATGGCCACCAAGAAACCCGCCGCAAAACCTGCAGCCAAGCCTGCCAAGAAACCAGCCGCCAAGGCACCGGCCAAGAAGGTCGTCGCCAAGCCGGCTACCAAGGCTGCCCCCGCCGCTGTCAAACCCATCAAGACCGCCTTCAACAAGACCACCTTGACCGCCTTCCTGGCGGAAACCTCGGGGGTCGAGGCCAAGGAGGTGAAGAAGGTCATGGCCGCCCTGGAGGCTGCCGCCCTGGCATCGGTCAACAAGAAGGGCCTGGGTGAATTCCTGCTGCCGGGACTCCTCAAGGTCGTGGCCCAGAAGGTGCCCGCCAAGCCCAAGCGCAAGGGAATCAATCCCTTCACCAAGGAAGAGCATTGGTTCGCCGCCAAGCCGGCCACCGTGAAGCTGCGGATTCGTCCCCTGAAGAAACTGAAGGACGCTGCCCTCTAAGCGTCTCCGCAGGGCCGCCCGATGGGCGGCCCTTTACTCTCAGCCTTTTCTTCAGCTGTTCTGGCAGGACTCTTACGAGTCCTTCTCCTGCCGCCCTTCCCAGTGATGAATTCCCACAATCCCCAGGACGATCAGGCCCACGACTACCGCTAGGATGCCCAGTCCCATCAGGGTTTGTTGAAGATCCATTTGATTCTTCCTTTCTCAGATCCATAGATTCCTGCGTTTCACCGCCGACCAGCTTTCCCTGCATTGACGGCCGAAGAGTCCCTGAATGGGCTTCAGATCGGCTGTCCAGAGTCGCAATCTCCCCCGCCTCCGTTCCCGCTGGAATAGCGCTTCCTGGCCCGTCGCCCGGTCCGACCTCCTCTACCCTCCAAATGATCCCAGTTCGTCACATGGTGGGCCGAGGGCGGATTGGCAATCCCCCAGACCCGCTGCAGGCCTGCCGTCAGTAACTGAGGCACCTCCAGCATCGGCCCGGCCTGGACGATTTCCTCCCCAGTGACCCCATTGACTACCCGAACCTCGGCCAGCCCCGTTTCAAAATTCCGGCTGATCTCCACCTGAAACCGCTCCCGCCGGGGCAGTGCCCGGGGCCGTTTGAGCGGAAGTCCTGAAGCCCGGGACAGAATCTCCAGCATCAGCTTGTTGGCCAGCCCCGCAAAGGGCCGTCGCAGGAACTCACAGCCCGTCGCTTCAGCCACGTAGAGCGCCACCGCTGCCGAACGAGAAATCCCCGCCCGGCAATGCACCTTGAGGTGATGGGCTATGGGTGAGGCATGGAGCCGCTCGACGAACCCGATGACCTCCTGGCCCTGGGCATCGTCAAACAGGACCCAGTCGGTGTAGTCCTGGCTATCCACATCATGGAATGCCAGCCGCAGGATTTCCGGAAACACTGCCAGCGGGGCCATTCCGGATTCGGGTTCGTTAATGGAAATCACCGCCGTTGCCTCCTCCACCGTCAGGGCTTCCGCCTTGCGCCGAGGAATAAAGTCCACACTCAGGATCGTCATGAGGGGTCTTCCTCCTTGCTTAGACCGGTATCCGAGTTTTTTGCGGGGCGTTGGGAAAACGCCACTTGGAACATCACCCACCAGGCCCTCAAACTCCCCAGCAAGAGCCCAAGAGCCCCCAGCAGGATCAGGACTTCGCTCAGGCCCTGGGCCCAGGCCGGGCGGTGGCCGGCGTAGTCCGTCGTCCCCATCAGCAGGGCCACCCCCAGGGCCATGAGAATTGCCGCCCCCAGAAACATGGGCAGTAAGACCCCACAGGCCGCCCGGAAGGGGCGCAAGCCGGTTTTCAGTCCGGATTGGAATTCATCCTTCAGCGTCATCACGGTTTCTCTCCTTGTTTGTCCACGATGATTTGGCCAATGACCACCAGGCCCAGCCAGACCAGACCCATGAGGCCCGTGCCGATCCACACGCCCGTGCTTTCAGTGGCGCTGGCCAGGATCACCAGACACAGCATCACCGCGCCCCCGATGAGTCCCACCTGACCCACCAAGTTCGGAGCATGGGGTTTGGAGGTTGAGGTGGGCATGGACGTGGTCGTGGCGGGGATGGGAGTGTGCTTGTTCCTCATGCCGCCACCTCCCCGGCTCGATAGTCCTCACTCTGCCGCTGCTTGGCCTGGACCTCCAGTTCCAGCTGATCCAGCCAATCCCGGGGAGACAGGCTCTCTCCCAACAGCAAGCACTGACGCTTCACCGTCGCAAAATCCCCCGGGGTCAGGTTCTTCATGAGGATCAATCGCTCTTCGTAGTCCGCCTGCTGGGAGGTGCTCAAGGGTTTGTTCCTCAGGTCCGCCTCATTCAGGAACATTTCCCAGCGCTGCTCGAAATTCAGGGGCAGGAACTCCAGCTTGAAGGTAAAGCGTCGCAGGGCAGCAATGTCCAGATGGGAGTACAGATTGGTGGCACAGATGAAGATCCCCTCGAAGCGCTCTATCTGTTGCAGGAGTTCATTGACGATGGAGACCTCCCACTGGTGTTGGCTGCGGGCGCGATCCCGTAGGAAGGAGTCCGCCTCGTCCAGGAGCAGGATGGCGCCTTCCTCCTCGGCCTGATCGAAAGCCTCGCTCATCCGTTTCTCCGACTCCCCCACATACTTGTCGAAGAGCTCCGAGGCCCGCTTGGTCAGGAGGGGGTAGCCCAGTTCCTGGGCCAGGTGCTCGGCGAACTGGGTCTTGCCGGTGCCGGGCAGGCCGTACAGACACAGACTCGCCTGGGGCCGTAGACGCAGTGACTGGAGAATCTTGGCCGGACCGAACCTTCCCGCGGAATTGAGATAGTCCAAGCTGTACTGGGTGACCGGCATCCGGGCTTCATCCTTGTTCTTCCGGGCCAGGGCCTTCTGGCTGCGCTGGGCCGCCAGGAGCAGATGGCGAGCGTAGGTACGCCGAGAGCGGCCGGCCGTGATCTTCGCCAGGGACTTGGCCGAGCTCACCTGCTGTTCCGAGAGGCCTTCCAGCTTGACCAGTTCCAGCTTGGTGCGGGGGGCCACCGGCAGGGTCTCGATCAGGGACTCCACCATGACCTTCCGGTCCGCCCGGGTGCCCTTCAGGGCTTCGGCATGGAACAGGAAGCGGCCCAGGGTTTCCTGGTGGAGGCGGTTTGCCTCATGGCCCAGCCACAGGGTGGGGATGGGGTTCTCGGCCAGAAGGCGCTGATCCAGGGGCTGGACATCCGTGGCCTCTTCCATAAATCCCATGAAGCCGAAGATATCCGGATAAACCCGGGTCAGCACGCTCTGAGCCTTCTCCACCACCAGGACCGTCCGTTCCGGACGCTGGGCCAGGAGTCGCTGGGCCACGATCACCGCAGCGGGCCGATCCCCATCGGGAATGTCGGGGTTGAGGGTATAGGGGGTGGCGCCGGAGGCCAGGATCAGGCTCCGGGCCAGGCGATGCTTGTCCCGGGCGGTCTTGCCGTAGAGCAAGGCGTTGATGCCCGGCAGGCCCACCTCCCGGGGATGCAGCAGGGCTTCCAGGATTTCCCGGTCCTCAGGGAGCAGTCGGGAGGTTTCTCCCGTAGATCCCTGGGGCTCCAGGGACTGGAGGATGCCGGTGGCGAGGGAGATGCCGGTGTTGATCAGCAGGTCTGCCCAGAACTCCGAGAGGGAGGGGTGGGTCTGGGTGGTGTGGAACATCCGGGTCCCGGCCAGTCGCCCCCGGGATGAGAGGGCGGTGCTGAGGGTTTTAGCGTCCATCTCCAGGGTGATCTGCCAGAACTGGTTCCGATCAACCCGCTGTTCGCAGAAGAGGCGGGTGAAGAGTTGCAGGGGCGGATGGACGGTGCAGCACAGGGCATAGCGCAGCACCTGGGTTTCCGCCGGGGAGAAGGCCATCAGGTCGGAGATCATCTCGAGTCGGCCAGTGGCGCTGTCTTCCCCGGCGTCGATTTCCTCGGCCAGGGCACGACGGTAGGCTTCCAGGAAGTTCTCGCAGGTCTGGGCGTACTCGGTGGGGTCCTGTTGAAAGGTGTCATGGAGTTCCAGGCCTTCCGCCAGACTGCGGGCCAGATCGGCGGACAGGGCCATGGGGACCTGACTGCGCAGGGTCTCGATGAGTTTCAGGACCTCGTCGTGCTGGGCATAGCGGGCATTGACGGCGCTGGTGATGCGCAAGATGGACTCGGGCCATTTCACGACCCGCTGCAGGGTTGCATAGTGGGCGGCGAACAGCAGGGGTTCCCGCTGAAGGTGGCTCAAGGTCTCGGGGTCGGCGCCGATGCGCAGGGGAAAGCGGGCGACATCAGGGAGGAAGGTCATATCAGCGACTCCTGAGGATGTTGGGGGTACAGGGGACGGCGTTGGACCCGGACGACGCCGGCGGGTGGGTTCAGGCGTTGGGCGACCCTGACCTGGTAGTCGAGGTAGTGCTGAAGTTCCCTGGCATCGGCCAGGATCCGGGGGGGCTGGCCGCCGTACTGGAGGACCAGATGGGGGTAGGTCTCATCCAGATATTGGTAGGACTGCCAGGACACATGGGCGCCGGTCTGGTAGTCCAGAAAGCTGACATTCGGCAGCATGTGGAAGTGTGGCAGGTCGTTCATCTTTTCCAGGGCATCCCCAATGTCCTTCGAAGACAGGGGCGTTTCCAGAAACTCCAGCCAGAGGGGCATCTCGGGAGTGGCTTCGGGGCGCTGGGTGGGACGACGGTGGCGATACCAGGACAGGCCGCGATCGAAGAGCGTCCGGGCGCTAAAACCCAGGGCCAGGAGACCGAGGGTGTTCAAAAGAGTCATGTCGTTCATTTTGGTATTCCTCAGGGAAGACGACGTTCGGCCAGGATGGCGTCGGAAGAAATCTTGATGTCCTGCAGCAGTACCCGGCTGAATCGGTGCTCCACCGGACCGCGGTAGCTGCAGCCGGCGACATGTTTCTGGACCGGGACGGCCAGATACGTGAGTGCTTCGCAGGTTGCCGGGGCGAGGATCAGTTCCGCGCGCTCTTCGATGGTTTCTAAGCTGATGACCATCAGCAGGCTCACGAGGGCCAGGGCGATGGTGACGAGGATGATGAGGCGGAAAGGCGTGACTTTCAGGGTTTTGGGCGTGGGGCCCTGAGGATTTGTCGGTAATAGATTCATGGTGAGATTTCCTTTGGATCATGGGTTTTGAGACCTTGGCATCAGTGTGGTGGGGTCAGTGGCTCATGACATGCGCCTGACCTGTCACATTGATTCCGCCAGAACAGCCTCTCACGGAAGCTCAAGAATGCAAGTAACTGTCGTGGCCGAAGGACGCCAAAACACTTGTTTGGCATTTTTAGAGGCGTGTGTTAAAAGGCGCTCGCCCGCCAGCGGGTTTCGCGGCCGATGCGCCCCCAGGATTGACCGGGAGACGACCGGGCAAAGGCCGCCTGGTCCTTGGCCTGTTCTGCCGAGAGGCGGTCTGCCAGACACAGGGCATGGAGCAGTACTGAGTGTATCTGGGGGGCCTGACGCAAGCAGCCGGCAGTCCAGAGGTACCGGAGCATGGTCGCCCCTTCAGGCCAGGCAATGTCCAGACTGGACAATGCCGGGGAACGTCGAGGGCGTCATGACTGAAATGACTAGCTGAAATTCGGCCTCTATGTGGAGCTCAACATAAGGCTGACCTGCCGGTCGTGGTGATCAAGGCGACAGGCCGGAGATCGGCCAATTCGGCCGGTGGTGGGGGTACCAGAAACGTCTGGCCGGTGTCGCACAGGTTGCTGACATTGGCGACCTGGATTACGCAAAGGTCAGCTTCCCCATCTCGCGAATGCGAATACTGTGCCCTTGGTCTCAATGGTTAGCTCGAATAGAGCGCAAAGCCTATCCGGGCCAATTAGCGAATGCGTTCAAGTAAGCGGAGTACATCCTGCTCTACGATAAGCTCGTCGAAATAGCGCTTCTTAAGGAAGCCTTTTTCGACCATTTCCCCAAGAAAGCACACTAGGGACTTAAAGAAGCCGTCTATATCGAGGAGTGCGATCTTCTTCTGGTGGAGACCCATTCTTGCACCGGCAAGCACATTAAATATCTCGTCGAGGGTTCCGATGCCTCCAGGTAGGCAGACAAAGGCGTCAGCAACATTCATCATATGACTCTTACGCGCCGCGAGTGTGGGAGCCTCAACGCATTCTCTAATCTCGGGGTGAAGATGAGCTGCTTCGCCAGAGGACTGGACGACAACTGCTGAAATGACGCCACCACCAAGAAGTGTCCCATCAATCAGAGAGCCAACCATTCCTAGCCGCGTCCCGCTGCAAATTACCCCCCACCCGAAAGTTCCAATTTGCTTCCCCAATTCATATGCGACCGTGTTGTAAGCTCCGGAGTTCGAGCTACTTACCCCGCCGAAGACGCAAATTGTTTTCACGGCTTACCTCACGCTCCGTTGTTTCTTAGTCTTGTCATTTTCGGACGTGCCCCGGGTCTGTTGCATTTCATCAATCACCGTTTTCATTTTTGCAATCTGCGCTTCTCCAGCTTCTATCGTACGCGACATCTTTTCGCCTGCTAGCTCCAGCCGGCTGATAGCGGCATCTGCTTTAGAAGCTACGTCGTTGGCCTTCTCGGTGGCCTGGGAAGCTTTGTCAATTAGCGAGTAGCTCATTGTGGCCAAGATAGCAAAGACGGCGATTATGCTGGCAACCACAACGGCCATTACCAGCCACCAGAAATTCTTGAAGTCGCTTATCTTCTTCGATAGGGTCACGTCCAGCGTCGCCAAGTCTTCCTTGATTTGTCCCCCTGGGCTAACTGCTGTTCCCGCATCGACAAAGCCTTCAAATGTCTTCTTGTCTTGATATTGAGCTGTGTAGCCTTTGGCCTTCAAAGCCGTAGTCTGGTACTGAATCGTGGCGAAGTGTTCGTATCGCGTCAAACATACCTTGCGGCCACTTGGGTTGTATAGGATGCAGAGCAAGGCGCCGCGATATCCTGGATCTACTTGAGGACCGTTGGACAAGATTACCCCCGATATGAATAGCCGCACTCGGATATCGAAGGTGCCAACCAAGAATCGAGGGGTAATAGCCTGCTCAACTGCCGTGACGATTACAAACGAGTAGGGGGGGATCTCCATGGTCGGATTGTTGTCCGTAAGATCATGGTATTTCCCTTGACACCAATACTTGTTCTGTAAGCGAAGGTCATAGCTGGCTGTTTCGACTTTCTGTAAATCGCCGCCTTCCAGCAGCGTGCCGGCATTCATGAGTTTCTTTATTGATTCTGATTACCGACAAGTCTCAGCCGGCTCACGTAGTGAGCTAGTAAGGGTTTGAAAATAGTGCAGACATTGAGACGGAGGTCTGCCATGAAAAATCGGGTGCAATTTCAACAAGGGCTGTCGATGGCCGAGTTTATGGAGCGGTACGGAACGGAGGCGAAATGCGAGACGGCGCTGGTCGAACAGCGTTGGCCCTCGGGATTCGTCTGTCCGTGCTGCCGGGACACCCGGCACTCCCGTTTTGAGAGAGGTGGAAAAAGGCTGTGGCAATGCCATCGCTGCCGCCACCAAGTGAGCGTCACCGCCGGAACGATCTTCGAGAACACCAAGCTGCCCTTGACCAAATGGTTCCTGGCCATGTTCTTCATGACCCAGTCCAAGAACAACATCTCGGCGCTGTCGTTGAAGCGCCACCTCGGCGTCAGCTACGACACTGCTTGGCTGCTCAGGCACAAGCTGATGGCGGTGATGGGCGATGCCGAGGCCGGTCGGGCGCTGGATGTTCGTGTCGAGATCGACGACGCTTATCTTGGCGGTGCCCGTGCCGGCAAGGTGGGCCGGGGTTCCGAGAATAAGGTACCGTTCGTGGCGGCGGTGGAAACGACCGCCGATGGTCGGCCTCTTTTCGTCCGTTTCGACCCCATGCCTTTCACTCACGAGCGGATCGACGCCTGGGCCAGCAAGACGCTGGCGCCGACCACCCACGCGTTGTCGGATGGCTTGCCGAGTTTCTCGGTACTGGCGAATTCGGTCGAGACACACGAGGCCATCGTGGTCGGCTCCGGCAAGCAGGCGGCCCAGCATCCAAAGTTCCGCTGGGTGAATACCTTGATCTCGAATTTCAAGACCGCTCTGTCGGGAACCTATCATGCCTTCCGCTTCGCCAAATACGCCAAGCGCTATTTCGCCGAATACGCCTACCGCTTCAACCGCCGATTCGATCTCCGAACCATCGTCGTGAGCCTCATCAGTGATTGCGCCAGGATGCTGCCGCACAATGAAAGCGCGATTAGGTTGGCTGAGACTCATCGGTAATCAGATTATTGATTCTCCGCTTATGATGCCTCCACGCCCTCCAAGCAGAAAGGCGATCTCATTGACGGCAGCTGCGACTGTTTCTGCGTTGCCGGTTAACACTACGTCGCAATTCCGCACAACTCCTCGCTGAGCTTCGAACGAGACCTGATCGAGGAGACGAGTTTTATCTTGTCCCACTCGCGCATGCTGCTCATCAAGGCTACCAATGGTGTCTAACCCGACTGTTACCAGTTCAACCTTTGTACCGAAGTCGCCCGACAGGAAGTTCTCAAGGTTGGCCGGATCGAACACGGTTATTCCGACGCGCTGAATCTTCTCCAATTCATCGTTTCGCATACCGTACTTGGTGGTGCCCCGGTCAATCGACCACGCGAACTGGGCCGCGTTCCATTTTTTCTCAAAGTGATACTCGCTCTCTCCGGTATAACGCGGCTGTCGTTGTGTGGATGGTTTAAGAACAAGAGCCTCGGTGACCTTACTAAGAATCGTGGTCTTACCCGCCCCCGGTATGCCTACTAAAAAGATCAGCACGCGCATTGCGTCTCCCCTTGCCTACGTCGCTCCATGACCGAAGATATACAGACTTTCCTTCTTTATTGACGTCCATGACTGTCGAGCTCGGACTTGGCGGATGGAACGGTCGATTTGAATAATCGGTTTCCAATTGCTTGACTCCATGCATTCCATTAGAGCTTCAGTACCCCGTTCCCGTCCGGCGTCTTTATGGGGAAGAAGAAGAGCGGCCAAACTAACGTCGTCCATGTGACACAATTGTTTTGTCAGACTCTCCGCCAGTTGCACTGCCCACACCTCGTGAGATGCTGAATCAAATCTCTTTCGGCGTGCGCCAATTTCGGTTCTGCATAATTCCAATATCTCGTCATCTCCTAGCCCGAACGCATACAGCGAGAGACGCTGTGCTAGAGTGTAATCTATGGCATCTGCATACGGCGGACTAGTTATCAACAACTTAGATTTCAGCCGCGGCACCATGCTTGGCTTCTTAGTGGAAAGCCAGTTATGTGGTGAGAGCCAAAGGCGAATGTCATCTTTCACTGGCGATCCAATTTTCGCTACTGCGGTGTTAGTTATGATCGTCTCAACGCGGCTCAACCATCTGAGGCAGAGGCTGATAATGTCCTTGCGAACAAATTCGCGTGGCCTCACGTTATCGGCGATATGCCCCCAACTCTTGTTCTGTGACGAGGCAGATCGCAGCACTGCAGAAATCATAGCGAGACCAAGCAACCGACCGGCTGCTCCAATGATGGTCGTGTCGATTGCTTCGGAAATCTTTTCTAAGTCACGCAATGTGCGTTCTTCAATCCATACGGAAAGCTTTTCGAGATTGGGATTGAGGTGAAAGATTGCCCCAAACTTTTCCGGCGCAGGTCTAATGAGCTTGTTAAGAATATGATCAACCTCGGCCACCTCCGCTGGATCAGCTTCAAGAAGCAATGGGGAGCAACGTCCATCGATACGTAGCACGGTGTTACGAACCGCATCAATTAGCATCAATGGAGTATGACTTTTGACGCTCTTCAAGAGCAACAAAAATCCCGCGACGTACGCAGCGAGGCAGCCTATCGCATTTGTCTCTACTATCCAGGCTCTACGGCCTTGCCGAATGCTTTCGAGTGAAGTTGTCCCAACACCGCCATATGGATCGAAAATTAGATCTCCACAGCTGGATAGTGCTTGGACTAACGTAGCCGGTACATCGGATGGAAATGTACCAGGATACCAATGGATGCTTTTGGTTGTGCCTGGCAGATGCTCGGGAAAATCCCAATCAATTTGCTCAAGTTGGCGAAGAATGCGTGCTGGGATCATAAAAGCGACAATTGAGAGTCTGTCGGACTTTCGCCCATAGGGTCTGGAATGGGTATTGCGTTGCCGATTCCGTGCTCCCTAAGCACATCGGAAAATAACTGTAACAGCCTTTCCCGATCTAGCTCATTGAGACGGGAGTGTGAGACGAAAAGACCGCAAAGGAGGCGACTACTGCTATGTCCAATAACAATGGACTCGCTGGATTCTGCAAGCCGGACCTTGATGGCTCGCTCGGTCTTTCCTTTGTCAAGAATGAAGTGCACCAAAGGTCGGACACCACGGCCTTTTGATTTTCGAGTCAATTCCAATTCGATTGACTTCTTAGCCTCTGCACCCGAAACAGCTGCGTAAGCGTCTATATCGGGCGACTCCATGATCGCAATGGGATCATATAAGTCCCCTCGACGAAGGCGTCGAACTAATTCTCTCGTTTCCTGTGCTTCACCAAGTCCTTTTGCGTCGAGGAAATCTAGAAATGCACCATCGGTCATTAACCAACAGTCTGCACCAATGAGGTCATGCTTAATCGCAATTTCTATTGCTTTTGTAAGCATGCCTTTCGCAGAGAATTCCGCCCAGTCATTGAGCAAAAGACTATACAGCCTCGTTCTGATCGCTTGCCATCGAATTACAGAGTCGGTGGCGCTTACTGGAAGGACCAGTTCTCCGCCTGATGCATTTAGGACTTGGGCGAGCCGGAGAGGAATGGTCCGGTCGGCATCTGTTGCAACTCCAACGTGAAAAGCGAGGCGAACAACATTGTCAATGTTGTCGAGATCCATCGTGCCGGAAATCAGCGGTCCATACTGGCCCTCACCACGGATAATGGCTGCGACAGACTCCATCCGCTTGCCAAGCAGTGAGTGAGCAGAAAATGGCTTTCCGGAAAAAGACGAGCTTGCTAATGTATTTTGATGGTAATCAGATCGCCGACCATGGGCGATATCCTCATGAACGAAGTCATCCGGCGTTGTGTTGTCCTCAAGTACATATTGCATCGAATGCCCGAATGGTCCGGTCTGCATGTCATGGAGGGCTGCAGCCGCAATTAAGTCTCGCCCTTCGCTTTCCGGAATACCATGAGCCGCTACCCAGCACTTGGTCAAGTGCATCACACCAAGGGTGTGCTCAAACCGCGATATTTCGGACGCTCCGGAAACAAGAAGCGAATTGATGTTGCACATCCGTACGTACCGCAGCCGCTGAACTTCTGGAAGTGCAATTAGATCGCTCTCGAACGGCGTCATTTCGAGACGTCCGTATAGAGGATCCCATGACCTAGCAGTGGTTAGCATTAAGCTCCTCCGCTGCTAACCATCCGGACACAGCAGCCTGCAGCAATCCTCGCGCATGGCCGCTGCTGTCTCCAAGCGCGTAAACGGAAGGCAAGCTTGTCTTGTGGGATCCAGAAAGTGAGAACGTATGCCAGTGCCAATCAAGGAGTGGCATGTGCACTCGATACGGTTGCGAGCTATCGATCAAGCCGAGGTTACTGATTTCCTTCAGGAAGGCTGCCAACTGCGCTACATCATCACTGCCATATAGACGCTCTAGCACTGACGGAGGCGTGAAAACGTCGCTTTCCCTTGACGTGCGAGAACTTTCGGATAGCAATTGCGGATAGCACTTTTCCGCTGCTTTGAGAATTTCCTTCAGACGCTGTTCCTTATTGGATACCCTCAGCAATAGTCCTATGTTTGCACGTTCTGATGATGCATCGGCTACGATACCACCGGCAATCGTTATATTCTTGAAAGGGTATCGATGAACAATTCCTGGCGAATTAAGACAGAAGGTTCGGACGCGACCGTGGATGATTTTGGCGTCTGGACCAAGCGCGGCTAATCTCTCAATTGATGCTTTATTGTCAAACTCCAGCCGAACGCCGATGTCCATCCCTTTTCCTTCGGTTGGCAGTGCGCCAGCCTGCAGCAGCAGTCCTTCCGATAGCCGTCCCGCAGCATAGAAGACGGTGTCTGCATTTACCAAGAAGTCATGGCTGTCCGCCCTGACATGAATGGACCAGCGGCCAGGTATGTAATCTAGTCGAGTAGCTTTGCCTTTCACAACAACAGCTCTGCGACCAATTTCGGTCGACAGCCTGTTCAGAACTGCCTCCATTTCTTGCAACGAAAGAACAATCGACTGATAGCGGCGAAAGGTGAAGCCTCCCCCGAGATCATGTGACTGGTCGATTGATTCAGAATGCTGACGCCCGGTCAGGCCCAACTCGCAGATGACTTTCTCAATCACCTGGTTAAGGCGGTCAATTGAGCCCGCCACCGATACGAGTCCCATGCCAGCGGGAGGAAACGAAAACTTCGCACCAGAAAAACGGGCAAATCCACCAAGGCGACCGGCGGATTCCGGAAGAGGGTTATCAATCAGCACGACACGTGCGCCCGTCTGTATCAATCTGACCGTGGCTATGATGCCTGCAAGCCCACCGCCAATGACTGCGACATTAGCCTCATAGGGCTCGGGTCTCATGCTGTTTAACATCCTTGGTTACTAACTGACTGGAAAATTGCGTGTAAGCACAATCGAGAGGAAATCGGACCGGAATGTCCCTTTCATCTTCTGAGCTACATGTTACCTAATTGCGATGGGTTACGTCCCGCCTCAGGCAGTTTAACGTGCTGTTGGGCGACTAAGGCCGGAGACCGCAGATATTGCAGCCTGCGATTGACCACTTAGAGCTCGAAGTGTGTTTTCGCGGACAGCGAAGCCACCGTTCAACGGGATCAAGACCGAGCGACAGATAACCGGCTCACTGCCGACCGATCATGAACATACCGTCAGCGTCCGCTATGGCCGAAAACCTGCCCAGCTGCCTTTCCATTCCCCGTTGACAAGTGATCGTTCGTTCTCTAAATTGGTGATCATAGGATCACCTATCGCCGAGACCGATCATGACTGCCGCTGCCCAATCCCGTGACTTGGACTACCTGAACACCCTGCGTGATTACTACGCAGAAAACCGGCGCATTCCCTCCTTCAAGCGTATCGCGGAGCTGATGGGTTTCGCCTCCAAGGCAGCCTCCAGCAAGCTCTTGGATCGTCTGGAGGCTTCCGGATTCGTAGAGCGCACGCCAGATGACGATGCCTGGATGCCCACCTCCCGCTTTTTCGAGCGCCCTCTGATGGATTTTGCGGTCCGTGCTGGGGCACCGGATATGATCGAAGGTCGCCAGGGTGAGCACTTCCTGGTGGATCAATACCTTGTCCGCCAGCCCTCCCGGACCATGATGGTGCCGGTCAAGGGCGATTCCATTTTTGCGGTCCGTGCTGGGGCACCGGATATGATCGAAGGTCGCCAGGGTGAGCACTTCCTGGTGGATCAATACCTTGTCCGCCAGCCCTCCCGGACCATGATGGTGCCGGTCAAGGGCGATTCCATGATCGATGCCGGTATCCATGAGGGCGACATCGTAGTGGTGGAACGGACCAAGGTGGCTAGGGCCGGGGATTTTGTCATCGCCATTGTGGATGACGAATTCACTCTCAAGGAACTCGGCCTGGAGCGGGGTAAGTTCGTCCTGAAACCCCACAATCCGGCCTACCCGGTGATTCGCCCCAAGGATCAGCTTGAATTGTTCGGGGTGGTCACCGGCCTGATCCGACGCTACCAGGGCTGACCATGGGCTGCTCATGCTATCGCCGGGTCTCTCCCCGGCCAGGGACTCCTTTTCCTCAAATTCCGGGGCAGGAGGTGATCTGCCTTCCCGGCTATCCCCTTCTGGCTGGGGCAGTCCCGGCGGGCTTCCCATCACCGGCCGCCGACTATGCCGAGGGACGCCTAAACCTGGATGATCATCTGGTGGAACACCCGGAGGCCACCTTCTTTGTGCGGGTCACCGGTCACTCCATGACCGGCTTCGGGATACACGATGGCGACCTGCTAGTGGTGGATCGGGCTCTGGACCCCAAGGACCGCAGTGTGGTGATTGCCGTGGTGGATGGCAACTTCACCGTCAAGCAGATCTGCCGTCTGCCAAATGGTGTTCTGCTTCGGTCAGGATCCTCCGGTCATTCCGACATCCTGGTCCAGGGAGATCAGGAGCTCACGGTCTGGGGTGTCGTGACCTGGTCTTTGCATCAGGTTGCTCCATGAGCCAAATTACTTTGCCCCTGGACCGAATCCGATCGGTCCCAATACATCCCTCGTTATGGCGCCAACGCTGACCTCGCACCCCATCGCCCTGATCGACGGCAACAACTTCTACGTCTCCTGCGAACGGGTCTTCAACCCCAGGCTGGAAGGTCGTCCGGTGGTGGTACTGTCAAACAACGACGGCTGCGCCGTCTCCGGCAGCAACGAGGTCAAGGCCCTGGGCATCCCCATGGCCAAGCCCTGGTTCCAGATGAAGGAGGTGGCCCGTCGTCACGGCATCATTGCTCTGTCCAGCAACTACGCTCTGTATGCCGACATGAGTACGAAGTTGCGTACCCCCTGGCAAAGAAGCTCCAGGAACACTCTAGTCTTGCCCATGGTACTTCTCGATCTTCTTGAGGTTCTTGACGATTTTAAGGAGCTGCTCGCTCACTATGGCAGCCATTAATCTAAGTTGCGCAGCTTCAGCCTCCACGCTCCTGATTTTTTCTTTTTCCCAATTTTGTGCCTCAGTCAGCACGTTCTCTAGGTCGTACTCAAACTTTCCTCTTGGCTTCTTAAATTCCCTTGTATAGCACTGACGTTTTCCTGATACCCCCGACCACTTTAACTTTACCCACCAGATTCCAATTGAAGTGCCTCTGCGCTTTGTCTTGAGTGATATCTGGGATTTGTCTTCCCAGTTTTTACGTTCCTTGTTTTCTTTAAAGTGAAAATCTTGGTAATCCACCACAAGTTCTCCCGCTCGCCAGTGAATCCTATCCAAGCTTGATTCCAGGGCTTCCCTAGTGGTTTCCAACATACCCTTTAGTTCCTTCAGTTCCATTTTCACCCTTTCAAAATAAAGGGGGCTCGTCCCCCATTTAACTACCTGACGACTTACGCCCTCGCCCCTAGAGGAAAATGGGGCGTTGCGGGGGAATTTTGGGCTGAGAAATGAGATTTAGGGGGCCAGAAAGTCAAGAATTTCGGAACATTACGAATATGTTTCTCCTACTTCTGTCGCCGCCTATCGCCCCTAATAAATTAAGGGCGAGGCGCCTACCTCGCCCCTAGTTAGGGGCGACACTGCCGCACTCAAATTTATGACATTGTTATTACCCATACCTCGTCCCCAATAAATTAGGGACGAGTACTTATCCTCGCCCCTAAATAGGGGCGAAGGCGATTTCGCCTTTCTTAAGGACGAGATTGCGTCCTCGCCCTTAATTTATTTAGGGGCGACCTACGCCAGAATTTTAATTCTTGGTCATTTATGACTTTAACATCGTCCAAATTTCGGGCTCATTTAAGGGGTTTTCGATTACCTCGCCCTTAAATAAATTAAGGGCGAGAACTCAATCTCGTCCCTAGAGTGCGCTCACAGTAGCCAAATATAGGCGCATGCCAGATGCAAGAATGCATTGAAGCGGCAGGCCAGCTTGTCGTATCGCGTGGCAAGGCGACGGAATTGCTTGAGCCGATTGAAGAATCGTTCGACGAGGTTCCTGGCCTTATAGCGGTGCCACTCGACCGGACGCTGGATCGTTCGATTGCTACGAGGCGGAATGATGGCTTGCGCGCCGGTGGCCTCGATGCACGTAATCAATGCATCGCTGTCATATCCTTTGTCAGCGATGACCGCTTCGGTCAGGATGGCCTCGATCAGCGCCGCCCCTTGGATGACATCGGCCACCTGCCCACCGGTAAGTATCAGTCGAATCGGATTCCCCCGATGGGACAAATCAGGAACAATCCAATAGGAAAAAAAAGGAACACAGAGGAATTCAGGGGACAAATCCGGGACAGTAACCTTCGAATTCAGGCAAAAAAATGGCCGACTTATTAGTCGGCCATTTTTTCAACCCGTTGATACTGTAGGGAATTTTGGTGGGTGGTACAGGGATTGAACCTGTGACCCCTGCCGTGTGAAGGCAGTGCTCTACCGCTGAGCTAACCACCCGTCGAAGAGGACGCGGATTAGACCACAATCGATTTGCCGGGTCAAATGGGAGGCGGGTCGCGGATGCAGCATCTTGGCGTTTCTCCCTACACGATGGCTGGACGCTGAGGCGTCGAACCCGGATAATTCGCCATTTTTCCGACCGGATCATCATGTCTGCCAGAATTCTCGACGGCAATGCCCTTTCCGCCACGGTGCGTGGCCGGCTGGCCGAGCGCGCCGCCGCCCTCCAGTCCCGGGGCGTCACACCCTGCCTCGCCGTCATCCTGGTGGGCGAAGACCCCGCCTCCGCCGTCTATGTGCGCAACAAGGTGGCCGGCTGCGAAAAAACCGGCATGCGCTCCCTCAAGGACAGCTACCCGGCAGATGTAGACCCTGCCGTGGTGTTCGCCCGCATCGCCGAGCTGAATGCCGATCCGACGGTCCATGGCATCCTGGTGCAGCTGCCCCTGCCCAGGCAGTTCGATTCGGACGCGGTACTGGAAGCCATCGCCCCGGAAAAGGATGTGGATGGTTTCCACGCCGAGAACGTGGGCGCCCTGATGCAGGGTAATCCCCGTTTCATCCCCTGCACGCCCTATGGCGTCATGGAAATGCTGAAAAGCCAGAACGTGCCCCTGAAGGGCGCCGAGGCCGTGATTGTGGGTCGCAGCAACATCGTCGGTAAACCCATGGCCATGCTGTTGCTGGCCGCCGGCTGCACCGTCACCGTATGCCACTCCCAGACCCGGGACCTGGCCTTCCACACCCGCCGCGCCGACATCCTGGTGGCCGCCGTGGGACGGCCCCGGATGATCACCGGTGACATGGTGAAGCCGGGCGCCACTGTAATTGACGTAGGCATCAACCGCCTGCAATCGGGACCGGATGCAGGCAAGCTCTGCGGCGACGTGGATTTCGCATCGACCAAGGATGTGGCCGGGCTGATCACGCCGGTGCCCGGCGGCGTCGGCCCCATGACCATCACCATGCTGCTGGCCAACACCCTGGAATCGGCGGAGCGCTCCGCCAGGGAGACAAAAAAATGAACGGACATCCCCTGGTGGGCATCGTCATGGGTTCGGACTCCGACTGGCCCACCATGCAGGCCGCCGCCAGGATACTGGAGGAGTTCGGCGTCCCCTACGAGGCCCGGGTGGTCTCCGCCCATCGCACCCCGGACCTGCTTTTCGACTATGCCGCCATGGCCCAGGAGCGTGACCTGCGGGCCATCATCGCCGGCGCCGGCGGTGCCGCCCATCTGCCCGGCATGCTGGCTTCCAAGACCATCGTGCCGGTGCTGGGCGTGCCGGTCCAGTCCAAGGCCCTGAGCGGCCTGGACTCCCTGCTTTCCATCGTCCAGATGCCTCGCGGCATCCCGGTGGCCACCTTCGCCATCGGTGAGGCGGGCGCCGCCAACGCGGCCCTCACCGCCGTGGCCATGCTGGCCACCGCCAACGATGCGCTGGGTCGGGAGCTTTCCGCAAAGCTGCTGGATTTCCGCGCCCGTCAGAGCGAGAAGGTCATGCAGATGAAGCTCGAGCTGCCCAAATGATCCTGCCCCCCGCCACCCTGGGCATGCTCGGAGGCGGCCAGTTGGGCCGCTTCTTCGTTATGGCCGCCCACGAGCTGGGCTATCGGGTCATGGTGCTGGACCCGGACCCCCACAGCCCCGCCGGGCGCATCGCCGACCATCATCTGGCCGCTGCCTACGAGGACACCCAGGCCCTGGCCCTGATGGCACAACAATGCGCCGCCGTGACCACCGAATTCGAGAACGTGCCGGCTGATACCCTGGCCTATCTTTCCAAATTCATCCCCGTGCGACCGGGAGCCGAGGCCGTAGCCATCTGCCAGAACCGCATGGCGGAAAAGGGCTTCCTGCGGGACCAGGGCCTGCCCCATGCGCCCTATGCTGAAATTCACGACGAGGCGGACCTTAGCAAGGCCGATGCCGCCCTCTTCCCCGGCATTCTCAAGGTGGCCCGCTTCGGCTACGACGGCAAGGGCCAGGCACGGGTCGCCAACCGGCAGGAGGCCCTGGCCGCCTTCCGCCAGTTCCATGGCGAAGCCTGCGTACTGGAACACATGCTGTCCCTGGATTACGAGGTTTCTGTGGTGCTGGCCCGGGACGAAAACGGTAAGGTGGAGTGCTTTCCCACAGCGGAAAACAGTCACAGCCGGGGCATACTTGATGTCAGCATCGTGCCGGCCAGCACTTCCGCCGACCTGGCCGGCGAGGCCGAGGAACTGGCGGCCCGCATCGCCACTGGCATGGACTACATCGGTACCCTGGCGGTGGAGTTCTTCGTCTGCAAAGGCCGGCTCTACATCAACGAGATGGCCCCCCGCCCCCACAACTCGGGCCACTATACCCTGGACGCCTGTGTCACCAACCAGTTCGAGCAACAGGTGCGCGCCCTCTGCGGCCTGCCCCTGGGTTCGCCCCGTGCCCGCAGCGGAGCGGCGATGGTCAATCTGCTGGGCGACCTGTGGTTCCAGCACGATCCCCACCATGCCCGCGAACCGGACTGGGCGAAGCTCCACACCGTGCCCAATCTCAAGCTCCATCTCTACGGCAAGCACCACGCCCGCCCCGGCCGCAAGATGGGGCACTTCACGGTCGTCGGCGATGATCCGGCCCAGGTGCGGCAGATCGCCCTGGAAGCAAGACGGGCCATCGGCATCCGCGATGAATGAAATCGGCCGGGCCGTCGAGTTGCTGCGCGCGGGGGAGCTGGTCGCCATTCCCACCGAGACCGTCTACGGCTTGGGGGCCGATGCCGCCAACCCGGTGGCCGTGGCCCGCATCTTCGCCGCCAAGGGCCGCCCCGCCGACCATCCACTGATCGTGCACATCCCCGCAGCCAGCCATCTGGATCAGTGGGCGAAAAACATCCCCCAGGCCGCCCACACTCTGGCCGCCACCTTCTGGCCCGGTCCCCTGACCCTGATCCTGCAACGCCAGCCCACGGTGCCCGATGCCGTCACCGGCGGCCAGAATACGGTGGGCCTGCGGGTGCCCGGCCACCCCCTGGCGCTGGCCCTGCTGGCGGCCTTCGCCGCAGCCGGCGGCAGCGGCGGCATCGCCGCTCCCTCGGCCAACCGCTTCGGCCGCATCAGCCCCACCACTGCCGACCATGTGCGGGAGGAGCTAGGCGACCAGGTGGCCCTGATCCTGGATGGCGGCCCCTGCGAAGTGGGCATCGAATCCACCATCGTCGATCTTTCCCGGGGCGCTCCCGTCATTCTGCGTCCCGGCGCCATCACGGCGGAGCAGATTGCGGCGGCGCTGCACGGCACCCCCGCCATTGGCCAGGCGACCGCCAGCACGCCCCGCGTCCCCGGCGCCCTGGAGGCCCATTACGCACCGGAAACCGGCCTGCGCCTGGTGACGGCGGCAGAGCTTCCCGCCACGGTAGAGGCGTTGTTGGCCCAGGACTTGCGCCTGGCCGTGCTGGCCCTGAACGCGGCCCCCGCCGGCCTGCCCCCTCTGGCCTGGATCGCCGCTGGCAGCAATGCCCGTGACTACGCCCATCAGCTCTACGCCGCCCTGCGGGAACTGGACCACGTCGGGGCCGACCTGATCCTGGTGGAAGCACCGCCCCAGACGATGGAATGGCAGGCCGTCCATGACCGCCTGGGCCGGGCCGCCTCCGGCGCCGGCAAGCGCCAAGCTGATCCCTTCCGGCCATGAGCGCTCCGCACGCGACACAGCCCGGAGCCGCGAAGCGGCGAACCGTCGTCACCCCCTCCCGAGGGGAGGGGGACGGGGGGAGGGTTCTCCAGTTCCCCACGAGGTTCGCCCCGCGAACCCCCTCTCTCGGGGAGACGCCGCGCCGCATGGCCGCCCAAAGGCGCGGCAGCGTTATTCATGGAGCCGGCGTTAGCCGGCGAACCACCGTCACCCCCTCCCGTGGGGAGGGGGTCGGGGGGAAGGTAGTCCAGTGAGCGACCTGTTCTCCTCCGCGACACCGCCCCACGCGCCCCTGGCCGAACTGCTGCGGCCCCGAACCCTGGACCAGGTGATCGGCCAGCAGCATCTACTGGGCGCGGGTAAACCCCTGCGCCTGGCCTTCGATTCGGGCACGCCCCATTCGATGATTCTCTGGGGGCCGCCGGGGGTGGGCAAGACCACCCTGGCGCGGCTCATGGCCGATGCCTTCGATGCGGAGTTCATCGCCCTGTCCGCCGTTTTCTCCGGGGTCAAGGACATCCGCGAAGCCATGCAGCGGGCCGAACTGGTGCAGGCCCAGAGCGGCCGGCGCACCATCCTCTTCGTCGATGAGGTGCACCGTTTCAACAAGGCCCAACAGGACGCCTTCCTGCCCTATGTGGAATCCGGCACCGTCACCTTCATCGGCGCCACCACGGAGAATCCCTCCTTCGAGGTGAACTCGGCCCTGCTCTCCCGTGCGGCGGTGTATGTGCTGAAAAGCCTGACGGAAGAGGAACTGGCCGAACTCTTCGAGCGTGCAAGAGCCCAGGCCTTCGTTGAACTGAGCTTCGACGAGGAAGCCCGGACCCGGCTGATCGGCCACGCCGACGGCGATGCCCGCCGCCTGCTCAATGTGCTGGAGACCCTGAAGACCGCAGCCACTGCGGCGGGCGTCACGACCGTGGATGGCGCCTTCCTGGAAGCCACCCTGGCCAGCGACCTGCGCCGTTTCGACAAGGGCGGCGATGCCTTCTACGATCAGATATCGGCCCTGCACAAGGCGGTGCGGGGCTCCGACCCGGACGCCGCCCTCTACTGGTTGCTGCGCATGCTGGACGGAGGCGCCGACCCCCTCTACATGGGTCGACGCATGATCCGCATGGCCACCGAGGATATCGGCCTGGCCGACCCCCGCGCCCTGCGCCTGGCCCTGGACGCGGTGGAAACCTACGAGCGTCTGGGCAGCCCGGAAGGCGAACTGGCCCTGGCCGAGGCCATCCTCTACCTGGCCGTGGCGCCCAAATCGAACGCCGCCTACGTCGCCTATAATGCCGCCCGCGCCTTCGTTGCCAAGGACCAGTCCCGGCCGGTGCCGGAACATCTGCGCAACGCCCCGACCCGATTGATGAAGGACCTGGGCTTCGGCCAGGAATACCGTTACGCCCACGACGAACCCGAAGCCTATGCCGCCGGCGAGAACTACTTCCCCGACGGCATCGCAGCCCCGGGCTGGTATCGTCCCACGCCCCGGGGCCTGGAACAGAAGATCGCCGACAAGCTGGCCCACCTGCGCGAGTTGGACCGGGCAGCACGAAAACTGAAATAGCAAACCTAGGAATCCTCGCCATGCTGGACATCCAACTCCTCCGCAGCAATCTCGCCCTCGTCGCCGAACGCCTCGCCAGCCGGGGTGTCACCCTGGACAGCGCCGCCTTCGAAGTCCTGGAAGCGGAGCGCAAACAGGTGCAGACCCATACCCAGGACTTGCAGGCCAGGCGCAACAGCCTGTCCAAGCAGATCGGCATGCTGAAGGGCAAGGGCGAGGACGCCTCCGCCGTGCTGGCCGAGGTGGCGGGCATCGGCGACGAGCTGAAGGCCAACGAGGACAAGCTGGCGGCTCTTCAGGAGCACTACCAGGCCTTCGTCGCCGGCATTCCCAACCTGCCCCACGAGAGCGTACCGGTGGGCCGGGATGAAACCGGCAATGTGGAAGTGCTGCGCTGGGGCACGCCGCGCAGCTTCGATTTCGAAGTGAAGGACCACGTGGATGTGGGCGCCGCCCTGGGGCTGGACTTCGAGACCGCCACCAAGATCGCCGGCTCCCGCTTCACCCTGATGAAGGGTTCCATCGCCCGCCTGCACCGGGCGCTGGCCCAGTTCATGCTGGACGTGCATACGACGGAGCACGGCTACACCGAAGTCTATGTGCCCTATCTGGTGAACCCGGACAGCATGTTCGGCACCGGCCAGCTGCCCAAGTTCGAGGCGGACCTGTTCCATGTGCCGCGCCACGACGGCAGCACCCTCTATCTGATTCCCACTGCCGAGGTGCCGGTGACCAACATCGTCCGGGACGAAATCCTCGCCGCCGAAACCCTGCCCCTGAAGTTCGTCTGCCACACTCCCTGCTTCCGCTCCGAGGCGGGCAGCTACGGCCGCGACACCCGGGGCATGATCCGCCAGCACCAGTTCGACAAGGTGGAACTGGTGCAAATCGTCCAGCCGGATCAATCCTGGGAGGCCCTGGAACAGCTCACCGGCCACGCCGAGACGATCCTGCAAAAGCTGGAACTGCCCTACCGCAAGGTGGCCCTGTGCACCGGCGACATGGGCTTCTCCGCCGCCAAGACCTACGACCTGGAAGTCTGGTTGCCGGCCCAGAATACCTACCGGGAGATTTCCTCCTGCTCCAACTTCGAGGCCTTCCAGGCCCGGCGCATGCAGGCCCGCTTCCGCAACGAGAAGAACAAGCCGGAACTGCTGCACACCCTCAACGGTTCGGGTCTGGCGGTAGGCCGCACCTTGGTGGCGATCCTGGAAAACGGCCAGCAGGCCGACGGCAGCGTGACCATTCCCAGGGCACTGGTACCCTACATGGGTGGCCTTGAGGTGCTGACCCCTTATTGAGTCGGCCGTGCCTGGGCCAGTTCCGGCCGCAGCTTCAGGCCGGGCTTGTAGCTCTGTCGGCTCAACTGAAAGCCGGACTGCCAGGGCACCTCCAGGCGACTGAGGATGCTGTGGAAGGTGCGAATGTTCTCTACCATGATCACCGCCTCGCCGCCCCGGGCAGGGCCCGCCTTGAGGCGGGCGTAGTACTCGGGGCGCGACATCAGGGGCAACACCTTTTTCATCTCGTACCAGGAGTCCGGATCACGCTTCAGGCCCAGGGCGAGACTGCGGCCACCCCTGAGGTGGCCCATGCCCAGATTGTAGGCCGCCAGGGCCAGCCAGGTCCGGTCAGGCTCGACGATCTGGGAGGGCAGTTCCTCCATCAGGCTAGCCAGATACTTGGCCCCGGCCCGGATGCTCTGCCGGGGATCCAGCCGATTCGAAACCCCCAGGGCATCCGCCGTGTCCTCGGTCAGCATCATCATGCCCCGCACCCCCGTGGGCGAGGTGGCCAGGGGATCCCACTTGGATTCCTGATAGGCCACGGCAGCCAGCAGGCGCCAGTCGATGCCGGTGATTTCCTGGGCGTCCTGAAAATCCCGCCGATAACGATGCAGCAAGGTCCTGGCATCCTGGATCAGCCTCGCGATCCCGTCGGGCTTGATGCGTTCGATGTTGCCGAAATAGCGATCCGCGAAGCGGGCAATGGTGCCATTGCCCCTGGCCTCGACGACAAAGTCCTCGGCCTGGCGCCACAAGGACTTGGCCTCCGGCGCGAAGGCCCAGCCATAGCGCAGCTTGCCGGGCAGGGTCAGGGCCAGCTCCAGCTCCGGCATGAACTGTAGTCCCAAGCGGTAGTGCAGCAGATTGGTGGCCGCGAATTCGACCCGTTGCTCCGCCACGTCCCGCAGCACATCCAGATCGCTCACCCTGGAACGGGCCTGGAGCTTGAAGCGAGCCGGCGTCCCGGCCAGTTTCTGCAAGGCCTCCCACTGGGGCGAGGCCTCAATGGCCTCAACGGTATGCCCGTCCAGTTCCACCGGGTCCGCCTCCAGAGCGATATCGTCAGTGTGTCCCACCACCACCTGAGCGGTCTCCAGCAGGGGGGAAGTATAGTTCAGCCCATCCTTGCCGCTGGTCCATGACGAGGCCGCGAAATGTACCTTGCCCTTTTTCACCAGCCGGACCAGCTCCCCATCGTCGGCGGCCACCACGAATCGGGCATCCACCCCCAGTTTTTCGGCAAAAGCATTCACCATGTCCCGCTCGAAACTGGTGTTTTTCTGCCCCTCGACCCCGGCAACCACCGGCTCCTGGCGGATCGCCACCACAAGTTCCCCCGACTGTTCCGGAGCGGGCAGGCGCTGACAGGCCGACAGCAGCGACATCAGGGGAAGCGTGACCAGCAACAGGGCAAGAGGACGGACCATGCGGTTTCCTCGGGGGGGCGGGGAGGCGGCATTGTGCCAGAACTTCCCGCCGGGCACCCCCGGCCCGCCGGCCCGGTGATAGAATGCGCGCCCACGGAGAGGTGGCAGAGTGGTCGAATGTACCTGACTCGAAATCAGGCGTAGGTGTGAGCCTACCGTGGGTTCGAATCCCACCCTCTCCGCCAAGGTTTATAACGCCCTGGTTTAACAGATAGAGCTTCGATCCAACGAAGTTTTTCCTTGTTTACTACAGGAGAGTGCTACAAGTACGCACTCTGAAAGCGTCAGATGCCAAAGCAAGTCCTTTCTTCAGCGGCGTTCAGCGGCGAAGTGATGCGCTCTTCTTCCGCATCGCAGTTCCCTACGACCTACGCCCCATCATCGGCGGGCATGCAATCGCCAAGACCTTCGGACAACGGATAGGGCCACAGCAGCACCTACGGTTTGAATCGCCCCGCCATCAGAAATATCGATGGGGAATGGTCAATTAGCGGATGCTCACTGGTTACCCCCAAAGGCCATCCCAGGATGGCCTGAGCAATACGGCACACCGTGGGATTAAACATCTTAACAATCAGGGTTGCTTCCCAGCACAATCAGGGTCCCTAAGATCTGCCGCGGCCGTCAAACCAAACAATCCCTCTTCCAACATTCCAGAAGCCAAAAGCCGGCCCACTTCGTCTGCCAGTCTTGGCTCAGCAATGCCAAGCCATAGGGCAGCTTCCCTGATCGACATGCCCGGATGCGCCATAAAGTGCACAACTATCTGGAAACACCGAGGCGCCAAAACCCTATAAAGCTCATCCGCCGCACATTCAAACGGCTCGTCATTGAAACCGGACTTGGCCTGATTCCAAGCGGCTAGGATGGCTTGATCCACGGAGATACCTGAATGTCCCTTGATCGGTCCCGGGGAAATGGCAGGGCAGACCCTGCCATCCCCCCACACCCTGGATTACAGGGCTGCGTCCTTTAATTTCTTCAACGCACGGATGCGCAGCTTCACGGTTGCAGGCTTGGCGGCAAACCACTGCTCTTCCTTCGTGAAGGGGTTAATGCCCTTGCGCTTGGGTTTGGCGGGCACCGTCTGGGCAACAACCTTGAGCAGGCCTGGCAGGGTGAACTCACCAAGGCCCTTCTTGTGCAAGGAAGCCACCGCAGCTGCTTCAAGGGCCGCCATCACTTTTTTCACATCTTTGGCCTCGACACCGGAGGTTTCAGCCAGATAGGCGGTCAGGGTGGTTTTGTTGAAAGCAGTCTTGATGGGTTTCAGGACGGAAGGAGCAGCCTTGACAGTCGGTTTGGTAGCAGATTTCTTGATGGTCTTGGGTGCTGCCTTGGCTGCAGTTTTTGCAGCGGGGTTTTTCGTGGCCATATCGTTGTCCTAGGGTTGAAAGGCATATAGACATGCGCTTTGGGGTTAGCGCTGCCAGGAATTGTGGCAGGCCAAACAACTTTGAAATGGGTAATAAGAGGTAAAAGAAAGTCGATTAAAGGCCACTAGGCCTTCACACGAAAACCCGTCGTAGGGGGCTGGCAAGGGCGCCATCGAGGTCGACTATCTTGATTCTCATGCCATAGTCCGGCTGTCAGATAGAGTTTTCAACTGTTCCAGATAGCAGTTACATTACCTCCGGACTTACAGTCGACTGCTACAGAAAACGGGGAGACGTCGGTTGTTTACGCATTTTCAATGCCCTCTATAAGCAAAATCCCCCTCAATCTCTACCAGATTTGCGAAAAGAATATTTAATTATGAAATTCAATGAGTTAGAATAACAACTTTATACTCTTAAGTGAGATTTACATTTTGGCCCAATATGTAATGTCGATGCTCCGCGTGAGCAAGACCGTCCCTCCCAAACGACAGATCATCAAGGACATTTCCCTTTCCTTCTTCCCCGGCGCCAAGATCGGTCTCCTGGGCTTGAACGGCGCCGGCAAATCCACCGTGCTCAAGATCATGGCCGGTGTGGAAAAGGAATACGACGGCGAAGTGCAGTGGCAGCCCAATCTCTCCATCGGCTACCTGCCCCAGGAGCCGGAACTGGACCCCACCAAGACGGTAAGGGATGAAGTGGAGTCTGCCCTGGGCGAGGTAATGCAGGCCCAACAGAAACTGGAGGCCGTCTATGCGGCCTACGCCGAGCCCGACGCCGACTTCGACAAACTGGCCGAGGAACAGGCACGGCTGGAAGCCATCCTCGCCGCCGCCGGGTCCGATACCGAGCACCAGTTGGAAATCGCCGCCGATGCCCTGCGCCTGCCGGCCTGGGACGCGGTGGTCGGCAATCTCTCCGGCGGTGAGAAACGCCGCGTGGCGCTTTGCAAGCTGCTGCTCTCCAAGCCCGATATGCTGCTGCTGGACGAGCCCACCAACCACCTGGACGCCGAGTCGGTGGAATGGCTGGAGCAGTTCCTGGTGCGTTTCCCCGGCACCGTGGTGGCGGTCACTCATGACCGCTACTTCCTGGACAACGCCGCCGAGTGGATCCTGGAACTGGACCGGGGCCAGGGCATCCCCTGGAAGGGCAACTACTCCTCCTGGCTGGAACAGAAGGAAGCCCGCCTGGAGCAGGAGAACAAGCAGATCGATTCCCACATGAAGGCCATGAAACAGGAGCTGGAGTGGGTGCGACAGAACCCCAAGGCACGCCAGGCCAAAAGCAAGGCCCGTCTGGCCCGCTACGAGGAAATGTCCAGCGTTGAATACCAGAAGCGCAACGAGACCCAGGAAATCTTCATTCCCCCCGGCGAACGCCTGGGGGACAAGGTGATCGAGTTCCATGGCGTGTCCAAGGCCTTCGGTGACCGGCTGCTGATGGACAACCTCTCCTTTGCCGTGCCTCCCGGCGCCATCGTCGGCGTGATCGGCCCCAACGGCGCCGGCAAGTCCACCCTGTTCCGCATGATCCGCGGCCTGGAACAGCCGGACTCCGGTGAGTTGCAGATCGGCGCCACGGTCAAGATCGCTTCCGTAGACCAGAGCCGGGAAGGCCTCCCCAACGACAAGACCGTGTTCGACGTGATCGCCGATGGCGCCGACGTGCTCACCGTGGGCAGGTTCGAGATGCCCAGCCGGGCCTATATCGGCCGCTTCAACTTCAAGGGCGGCGACCAGGGCAAGATCGTCGGCAAACTCTCCGGCGGCGAACGGGGCCGGCTCCACCTGGCCAAGACCCTGATCTCAGGCGGCAATGTGCTGCTGCTGGACGAACCCTCCAACGACCTGGACGTGGAAACCCTCCGCGCCCTGGAGGATGCCCTGCTGGAGTTCTCCGGCTGCGTCATGGTGATCAGCCACGACCGCTGGTTCCTGGACCGGATCGCCACCCACATCCTGGCCGCCGAGGGTGACAGCCAATGGACCTTCTTCAACGGCAACTATCAGGAATACGAAGAAGACAAGAAGAAGCGTCTGGGTGAGGAAGGGGCCAAACCTCGCCGCATCCGCTACAAGCCCATCAGCCGTTAAACCAGGGAGCCATCGTGAAGAAAATGCTGCTGATTGCCGGCCTTCTGGGACTGTCTGGGCTGGTCCTGGCCCAGAAAACCATCGTACCCACCCTGGACGAGGAAGGCCGCCGGGGCGAAATGGCCCGGCTGGCCAAGGAAAAGGCCCAGGCCAAGTTCGACGCTGCCGACGAGGACAAGGACGGCAAGCTGTCCCGGGACGAAGTGACCAAGGCCTTTACCTATATGGCCGAGAACTTCGACAAGCTCGACGCCGACAAGGACGGTTTCCTGAGCTGGGAAGAGTACGTCGGCCATAACCGCTGGCCCCGCTGAGCACCGACCATGAGGAAATCACTGCCCATTCTCTGGGCCGCCCTGCTTCTGGTTTCAGCCCCCGTCCTGGCTCAGCCGCCGGCCGGTCACCCGGCACCCAAGCTGAACATGGCCGACCTGAAACCCATCAAGCGACTGACGCCGGAGGAAATGCCCCTCAGCGGCAAGGTACTGAAGGTGGAGCAAGTCTCCGAATACAGCTATATGGAAGTGGCAACGGCCCAGGGCCGGCTCTGGCTGGCCGCCCCCCGTACCGAAGTGGCGCCGGGCCAGCATATCCGCTTCGAGGAAGGGGACACCATGAAGAACTTCCCCAGCCAGCTACTGAGGCGCAGCTTCGAGAGCATCATGTTCATCGGCCAACTGGCCGTGATGAAAGACCAACAAGCACCGCAGAAAAAACCTGCGGTGGTCAAGAAAACTCAGTGACTGGTCTTGCGGCTGGCGGCAAAAGCCTGCACCGCCGAGGACGGAAACTGGAACTGCTCGAATACCTGCTGGATGCCCGCCTCATCCAGCCCGGCGCCCTGGACCTCGAAACGAATGCCCAGGGGCTCACCATGGGAAGCCAGGGTCATGAAGGCAAAACGCCAGCGCTGAATCTCCGCCAGACGCTCGCGCAATTCGCGCTCATTGCTGATCACCACGCCAGCGGCCTTGAGTGAGTCCAGGAATTCTTCAAAGGACTCGTTGCTGTAACTGCCCATTTGTATCCTCGTCATTGAGTACAGGTGTTTATCCACCAGCCCCCAATAACGGCCTAAGCGGCCTCTGGTTGACAGCCTCAGATCAGCCAGCGGCCCAGGGTCGCGACGGCGATGGTCACCCCCGCCAGCACCAGATTGAGCCCCACCAGTTGGCGGATGCGGTTCAGGGCCGCCCCGCCGGCTTTCCAGTCTTCCACCGCCACGGCCCGCTTCAAGGCGCCGTAGGGGGCGAAATAGACATGGGCGAAAATAGCCATCATGATCAAGCCAAGGAGCAACATCAGGTGCCAGTGGATAGGAGCGTGGGCGAAGCCCATCTCCACCAGCCGGGCCAGGCCGCTTCCCAGTATCATCGCCACCGCCCCCCAGACCCAGGTGAAGAAACGCCCGAACACGGCACCCCACAGGCGTAGCCGTTGGGGTGGCTCCAATACCTCCAGGGCCGCCGGGCGCAGGCAGACATAGGCGAAGAACATGCCTCCCACCCAGATCGAAACACTGCTCAGGTGAATGAAAAGCGTCAGAGGTTCCAGGGTCATTACAGGCTCCATTCAATGATTGTCCGGCCCTCACCATAGCATTTCACGACAGGTCGGACGGCACGGATTAAAATCCGCCTCCGCCTCCCCTTATCCCTGGCCATGCCCTCAACCCGGAACATCCTCGAACTCCTTGCCCCGGCCAAGAACCTGGAGTTCGGCATCGCCGCCATCGACCATGGAGCCGACGCGGTCTATATCGGCGGACCGGCCTTTGGCGCCCGGTCGGCGGTGGGGAATTCCGTGGCCGATATCGCACAGCTTGCCAGCTACGCCCATCGTTTCAACGCCCGGGTGCTGGTGGCCCTGAACACCATCCTCACCGACGAGGAACTGGACGAGGCGGAACTGCTGGTGCATCAGATTCATGACGCCGGTGCCGATGCCCTGATCGTCCAGGACATGGGCCTCCTGGATCTGAGCCTGCCGCCGATCCAGCTCCATGCCAGCACCCAGACCGACATCCGCAGCCCGGCCAAGGCCCGCTTCCTCCAGGACGTGGGGTTTTCCCAGATCGTGCTGGCCCGGGAACTCTCTCTCCAGCAGATTCGCGCCGTGGCCAGCCAGACTTCGGTGGCCCTGGAATTCTTCATCCATGGCGCCCTCTGCGTGGCCTACAGCGGCCAGTGCTATATCAGCCATGCCCACACGGGCCGCAGCGCCAATCGGGGCGAATGCTCCCAGGCCTGCCGGCTGCCCTATTCCCTGGAGGGACCCGACGGCCAGGTGATCACCCAGGACAAGCACCTCCTGTCCATGAAGGACAACAACCAGAGCGAGAATCTGCGTGCCCTGGCGGAGGCCGGCATCAGTTCCTTCAAGATCGAGGGCCGCTTGAAGGACCTGGCCTACGTCAAGAACATCACCGCCCACTACCGCCTGCTGCTGGACGAGCTGATGGAGGAAAATCCCGGCTACCGGCGCGCCTCCTCGGGCCACAGCCATTTACTGTTCACGCCCAGGCCGGAGAAAACCTTCAATCGCGGCACCACGGACTATTTCGTCCAGGAGCGCAAAACCGACATCGGCGCCTTCGATTCCCCCAAGTTCGCCGGCGAACCCATCGGCCAAGTACGCGCCCTGGGGGATCGGCATTTCGAAGTGGATAGCAGCACCCCCATCCACAACGGCGACGGCCTCAGCTTCTACACCGCCGACGGGGAACTGTCCGGCCTGCGGGTCAATCGGGCCGAGGGAAACCGGCTGTTCCCCGCCGAACCGGTGCCGGGCCTGACCGTGGGCACGGCCCTCTACCGCAACCGGGACCAGGAATTCGAGCGCCTGCTGGAGAAGAAATCGGCGGAACGCCGGATCAACGTCGGGATGGAACTCGTCCGGATCAATGCCGGTCTGCGGCTCACCCTCCGCGACGAGGACGGCCGTGAGGCCAGCGCCGAACTGCGCCAGGCCCTGGAACCGGCCAAGGACCCGGCGAAGGCCCTGGAGACCCTGCACGGGCATTTGGGGAAACTGGGCAGCACGATGTTCGCTGCCCGGGAGATCCGGCTGGATCTGGATGTCCCCTGCTTTCTTCCCGCCTCGACCATCAATTCCCTGCGCCGGGAGGCCGTGGCAGGCCTGGAAGCCACACGGCTTGCGGCCTATCGACGCCCATCCCGTACCCTGCCGGTGGAACCGCCGGTGTCCTATCCGGAAAACGAACTGAGCTACCTGGGCAATGTGCTGAACCGGAAGGCCCGGGATTTCTACACCCGTCATGGGGTGCAGCTGATCGCCGATGCCTATGAAGCCAACCAGGAAGCCGGCGCGGTATCGCTGATGATCACCAAGCACTGTCTGCGCTACAGCTTCAACCTCTGTCCCAAGCAGGTGAAGGGCATCCGCCCCGAGCCCATGACCCTGGTCAACGGCAAGGAACGCCTGACCCTGCGCTTCGACTGCAAGCCCTGCGAAATGCATGTGATCGGCAAGCGCAAGCAGCACCGGGTAATCCAGCTTAAAAGCGCCTAGACAGGATCCCCATGAAGAACGCCCTCCTTCTCACCGTCCTGCTGGCCCTGCTGGTGCTGATGTTTCAGGCCCTCTATCCGGCCACCCCGACCGGCTCTGCCGGCCACGCTGTGTCGCCGCCCTGGCAGATCGAAAAACTGCCGGACGGCCATACCCGGGTCTTCGGCCTGGTGCCCGGCGTCAGCACCCTGGCCGAGGCCCGGGAACATCTTGGGCCGGACCTCAACATCGCGGTAATCGCGACACCCGATGAAACCGGCACCCTGGAAGCCTTTCACGACAGTTTCAGCACCGGCTTCGTCACCGGCAAGCTGATCCTGACCATGGAGGCCGACGAGGCCAGCATCGCCGCCATGAAGCAGCGCTCACCCAAATCCGACTACATGGAAAGCAGCACCCGCAAGTACCGCCTCGCCGCCGCGGATATGGAGGCTGCCCAGGGGCTGCCGATCCGGGCCATCGGTTTCATCCCCTCGACCCATCTGGATGCCGCGACAGTGGAACAGCGCTTCGGCCGCCCCACCGAAAGGCTTAAGAGCGGCGAGGACAGCGAGCACCTGCTCTATCCCGACCAGGGGCTGGACATCGCCATCAACGCCAAGGGGCGGGAACTGCTGCAATACGTGGCGCCGAAGGCCTTCGCGCCCCTGCGCGAGCTGCTGATCCGCAATCAGTAATGGGGCGGGATCTCGTCCCGCAGGCTGCGGGACTCCGCCGGCATGGACTCCTGCAACTGCTGGCGCAGTGCCCGTACTTCCCGCTGCAATTGTTCGATCTGCTGCTGCTGGCGGAAGACGGTCTGGTTCAGGGCTTCCAGCAGATCCTCGGCAAAGCCGGCCTTGATCTCAAGCTCGGTCAGTCGGTCGTCCATGGCGCCTCCCTTTCCGGCGCGGGGCGCCGCAAATAATCGATCACTCCCGCCGCCGCCACGCGACCACTGGCGAAGCAGGCGGTCAGCAGATAGCCGCCGGTGGGAGCCTCCCAGTCCAGCATTTCCCCGGCGCAAAAGACACCTGGCAGGGCCTTCAACATCAGGTCGGCATCCATGTCCTCGAAGCGGACCCCGCCGGCCGTGCTGATGGCTTCGTCCATCGGCCGTGTTCCCCGCAACACCAGGGGCAAGGCCTTGATGGCCTGGGCCAGCCGCAGCGGGTCCCCGTAGTCCTCCCGCCCCAAACATTCCCGCAGCAGGCCGGCCTTGACGCCGGTGATGCCGACGCGGCTCTGCAAATGACTGGACAGGGAACGGGAACCCCGGGGATGGGTGATTTCGGCTTCGACCCGTTCCGGGGACTTATCCGGCGCCAGATCAAGTGACAGGGTCACGGGGCCGGAGGCCGTCAGGCTGTCCCGCAGGGGCGCGGAGAGCGCGTAGATCAGGCTGCCTTCCACCCCCGTGGCACTGACGACAAACTCCCCAACCCGGCGATGCTGGATACCCGCATGATCGGTAAATCCGGCCGCCACCGACTTCACCGGCTCCCCGGCGAAGCGCTGACGGAAATGCTCGCTCCAGGCCACGTCGAAACCACAGTTGGCGGGCATCAGAGGCGCGATATCAACGCCCCGCGCTGCCAGCAGGGAGGTCCAGGCGCCGTCGGACCCCAGCTTGCGCCAGCTAGCGCCGCCCAGAGCCAGCACCAGGGCATCGGCTTGGACGCAGCGACGTCCCTGGGGAGTATCGAAACAGGGCCGACCATCCTCCCAGCCCAGCCAGCGATGGCGCATGTGAAAGCGCACCCCGGCCTGGCGTAGCCGATGCAGCCAGGCCCGCAGCAGGGGCGCGGCTTTCATGCCGACAGGGAAGACCCGTCCCGAGGAACCAATGAAGGTCTCGGTGCCTAGTCCCATGGCCCAGTCCCGCAGGGCCGCAGGGCCGAAGGAGTCCAGCCAGGGAGCGATCCGGGCCTGACGAGCGCCATAGCGGGAGAGGAAATCCGGCGCTGCCTCGGCATGGGTCAGGTTGAGCCCACCCCGGCCCGCCATCAGAAATTTGCGCCCCGCCGAGAGCATCCCGTCATAGAGATCCACCCCCAGGCCGGCGGCCACCAGGACTTCGGCGGCCATCAGCCCGGCGGGGCCACCGCCGATGACGGCGACGCGAGGATGGGAGGAGGCTGAGGAAGGCATGTCGCCGGGGAGGAGGATCAGTTCGCCCGCCGGGCCTGCTGCCAGGCCAGCAAGGCCCGGGCGGCATGGGCCATGATGCGGTCGTGGTCCTCCCGGGGCAGGGCCTGGCGTAGGGAGGCGAACAGGGCCAGGGTGGTTTCCTGGGCCAGCCCCTCCGCCGCCAGGCCCTCACTCAGGCACTGAATCTGGATGTGGGCCAGGGCATCGGCCACCAGACGCCAGCCCAGGGTGGGCAGTGCCCGGATCAGGGCCAGCATCATGCCGCCCAACTGGGCCAGCACTGCCAGGGCATCCTCCCGGTTGTCGCTGGCGATCATGGCGTGCCAGAGGGCCAGATGGAGGTGGCGACGCAGTTCCACCTTGAAATCCTGGGCTGCGCATTCATCGACCTCCAGAGCCTCGAACTGGATCAGGAAACGGGCCTCCGCTTTCGCATCGAGACCCGTACGCAGGGTGCCCAGCAAGCGGCTCAGGGCCGGGATACCCACCAGGCCGAAAGCCTGGGTGTAGGCCAGCCCCCACTGATCCAGTCCCGACAGCAACAGGGCCAGGCGCAGAGCACGGGCCGGTTCGTCGTCGGCAGCCGCCACCCACTGGCGCAACGCCGCCTCGATCCGGGCCAGCTCATCCCCGGCATCGGCCCCCGCCTCCCCCACGGCAAGGCGAAACACCCGGGCAAAGGCTTCCTGCACGATATGGGCGGCCTGGCGCTGCACCTCGGGCGAGGCCAGACGGGCCAGAGGATCGACGGGGATCGGCGTATCGTTCATAGAATTAGCGTGAATAAGCTGTGCCGGAGCCGAGTGTAATCATCGAGCACAGCGAGCCAATGGGTAGCCCCGCCCCGGAAGGGGGGCGTAGGCAGGGTTGCGCGAAGCACTGCATCGCGCCGCCCAAGCTGGCCGTGGAACAGGGGTGGGGGATGTTCAATTTACCTTTGCGCATTTTCATCCTTGGGAGCGGTCCTGGCGACCCTGCGCATCAGGGCCGGGGGGTCAGCCAGCGGGGCTCGATGGACACACTGCGGGAACCATCGGTCAGCCAGGCTTGTCCGTCCTGAATCGAGCATTGCAACTGCATGGTGCGCTGGGCCAGGGCGGCCAGGGCGGCACAGGTCTCGTCATCCAGGGCCAGCACGCGCACATTGGAGAGCCGGCCGATGGCACCGCCCTCCTTGACCCACCAGGCATCCATGGCGCGTCCGCCGTAGGCCAGCAGCACCACCTGAGACGCCCGGGAAGAAGCTCGGCGCAGCAGTCGCTCATCGGGCAGCCCCACCTCGATCCAAAGCCGCACCTCGCCGGAATACTCCTTGAGCCAGAGGGCTGGCTCGTCATCGGCGGAAATGCCCCGACCGAACTCCAGTCGTTCATCGGCATGGAGGGCAAAGGCCAGCAGCCGCACCATCATCCGCGCATCGGTCTCGGATGGGTGGCGGGCCAAGGTCAGGCCATGTTCGGCGTAGTAGTTGCGATCCATGTCCGCAACGCTCAAGGACGCCTTGAATACGGTGGATTTGAGTGCCATGAATCAGGAACGCCAAGTCTGGGAAAGGGCGCGACTATACCCCAGGCAAGACAGGGCGCCGCAGTGGAAAAGCCAGGAAGAATAACAATCCCCTGTCCAAGCCGTGAGCCTCCATTGTGTGAGCTGCTCAAAGCGGCTATGCGGGGACGTTAACGCGGCCCAGCGCACCGGGGAAAAATGGCATTCCTTGTCGCGTCCGCATGCTGGTCGGCCATCACGATCACTTGGTTCTGGGTAAAACCCGGTGGCGCTGATCTGTTCAGCTTACCCTTACTGGGTTCTTTGGCGACTCAGGCGCTTTGGGTTCTGGTTCGCGGCTTCATCACCGGTGTAACGAAAACCGGCTTCGTCTTGCTGATCACATCCATGCTGACAGACAGCATCAACGCCGCACATCGGCATGAAAGCGATCATGCCGATGAGGGTTTGCTATCAGGCATTTTCTAGGCACTGGAAAAACTCGCTTTCGCTATCGACCTGGTCATTCCGGTTTTGCCCTAAGCGCGTTTGGATTCCAATCTTCCATCAATGGTGCAGCAGCGCAATCCTCCACTGCCATTACTGGCATTAGTATGATTATCCAGTAATCCCCGCAATCATCATCACCATGAGCCTGTTCATTTCCAGTCAATACTCCCGTGCATCCCGGCAGTCCGACAAGATCACCCTAGGCCTGCCACTAACCTGCCGACACGACACCCTCACGCAACAGACGATTCACAGTATCGTCATCCATCTTCAGCCAGTCTTGCAGCACCTCACTGCTGTGCTCCCCCAGAAGAGGAGGTGCCCTGCGATACTCGACCGGAGTGGCAGTCATGCGCAGAGGGCTCGCCACGCTAGGGGTTACACCGGCCGTAGGGTGCTTCATCTGGACATGCAAGCCCCGATGCCTGACTTGCGGATCGTCGAATACATCCGCGATATCGTTAATGGGACCACAGGGCACTCCAACCTTTTCCAAGGCGGCCACCCATTCCTTGGTTGTGAGCCGGGAGGTAACCTCCCGAATCAGGGCCACCAATTCGTCACGGTGTTGGACGCGCTTTGTGTTGTTTCTGAATCTCTCGTCCTCAGCCCACTCCGGACGACCGGCGACTTCGCAAAATCGCCTGAACTGACCATCATTGCCAATGGCCAGGATCATGTCGCCATTGCTGGTAGGAAAGGATTGATAGGGAACGATGTTCGGGTGCATGTTGCCCAGCCGTTGAGGCGGAGTACCTCCCACAAGGTAATTCATCGCCTGATTAGCCAAACACGCGACCTCCACATCGAGCAGGGCGACATCAATATGCTGCCCCTCCCCACTCCGCTCCCGATGCGCAAGGGCGGCAAGAGCGGCCACCGTGGTATATAGCCCGGTCAGCACATCGGTCAGTGCAACACCCACCTTCTGGGGATCGCCATTAGGATCCCCCGTGACGCTCATCAGCCCACCCATGCCCTGGATCAGAAAGTCGTAGCCCGCCCGGCTGGCATAGGGCCCATCCTGACCGAAGCCGGTAATTGAGCAGTAAATTATTCTCGGGTTTATTTTTTTGACATCTTCATAGGAAAGCCCGTATTGGGCTAGCCCTCCCACCTTGAAATTCTCCACCAAAATGTCGGCGTTTGCTGCCAATTGGCGAATGATGTCCTGTCCGTCTGGGAGCGAGATGTCGATGGCGACAGAGCGCTTGTTCCGGTTAGTAGAAAGAAAATAGGCAGACTCGGTCGTAGGTAGTCCGTTCTCGCCCTTGAGATACGGAGGACCCCAAGCACGCGTGTCGTCGCCGCACCCGGGGCGCTCCACCTTGATAACGTCCGCCCCCAGATCCGCGAGGGTCTGGGTCGCCCAGGGGCCCGCGAGAACGCGCGAAAGATCAAGAACCCGTACGTTTGACAGCGCTCCAGCCATATCGATAACCCTACCCAGAATTTATTTCACTATCACAACCCGCAACTGGAAAGCCATGCATATTCACGTTTCTTTCTCCTCCGGCAGTAGCGGTCCTTGCGTTCCGCAGTTTAGCGCCTGAAGGCAGCTTCACATCGACCGCGCTACACCACACTACGTACAATGAACTGTGCACTGAGGAATTCATCGGTGGTCTGAGTTCATGCGGCACACAGCAACAACCCAATCCAGATAAGATTAACGTTATCGAACTCCAGGCCTAATTTGCATCATGCATCGGAGACCCATTTATGCAGCTCCATGACCGATCCCTAATGAAGTCGATGGCCTACATCGGCGGTAACTGGGTCAGCGCAGAGGAAGGAATCACCCATGCGGTGTTTAACCCATCGACTGGCAAAGAAATCGCGAGGGTTCCGGACCTTGGCGCTAAAGAAACCGAGCGCGCGATTGCCGCTGCTCAGACGAGCTTGCCAGGCTGGCGTGAAAAGACAGCCAAGGAGCGGTCCCGCCTGCTTCGCTGCTGGCATGATCTGATCATGGCCAACCAGGATGACCTGGCGCGGATCATGACATTTGAACAGGGAAAACCCCTAGCAGAAGCCCGCAGTGAGGTGGCCTATGGTGCCTCTTTCATCGAATGGTTTGCAGAAGAAGGAAAGCGCGTCTATGGCGAGATAATTCCATCTCCCACCTCAGATAAGCGCCTGTTTGTCACCAAGCAGGCCATAGGCGTTACAGCAGCAATCACGCCGTGGAATTTCCCGATCGCCATGATCACCCGGAAAGTGGCCCCTGCCCTCGCGGCGGGTTGCACCTCGGTGGTAAAGCCGGCTGAGGCCACCCCCCTTTCGGCGCTTGCCTTGGCCGAGCTTGCCAGCCGGGCCGGCATACCGCCTGGCGTTCTGAATATCGTCACCACATCCCGCCCATCTGTTGTCGGGGACGTTCTGACCACCCACCCTAGTGTCAAGAAACTTTCCTTTACGGGATCCACGAGGGTAGGCAAGATTTTGATGGCGCAGTGCGCATCGACCGTCAAGCGTGTATCGCTGGAACTTGGGGGCAATGCACCATTCATCGTTTTTGACGATGCCGATCTTGATGCTGCAATTCGTGGCGCGCTGGCCTCAAAATACCGCAATGCCGGACAAACCTGCGTCTGTGCGAACCGCTTCCTGGTGCAAGATGGCATCTATGATGCTTTCGCCGCCAAGCTATCCGCTGCGGTCGCTGATATGAAGGTTGATGATGGTTTCACTCCTGGTGCTCAAATAGGCCCACTGATCAACAAGGCTGCGATCGACAAGGTTCATCATCTTGTGGCGGATGCCCTTGCCAAGGGAGCAAAAGTCCTCACAGGAGGAAGGCGCCACGAAAAAGGCGGGAACTTTTATACCCCGACGGTATTGACGGATGTCACCACAGGCATGGACATTGCCCGGGAAGAGATTTTTGGTCCAATCGCGCCCTTGTTCCGGTTCAAATCAGATGCAGAAGCCATTCAGTTGGCGAATGACACAGCCTATGGGCTTGCCTCCTATTTCTACTCTCGCGATATCAACCGCATCTGGCGGGTTGCCGAACAACTGGAGTACGGAATGGTCGGCGTCAACGAAGGCATGATTTCCAATGAGGTTGCCCCCTTTGGCGGGATCAAGGAGTCAGGCATCGGCCGCGAAGGATCACACCATGGAATTGATGAGTACCTGCAAATAAAGTACATATGCATGGGCGGAATGTAACCTGACGCTCATGAAACGGATTTTTTACCTCGGCGCATGAAATACGCGAAGGACAAGAGGTCCCACCCCATCCCGGCCTCCCCCTCTCCGGAGAGAGGTGACGATATTGGCTCGCTACGCTCGCGTGCTTGACCTGCCATTTCAATTTTCTGTTTCACACTAATAAAGATGTGGGGAGTTTTTACCCATGATTGATTTGTCCCAAGGTTTCTTTTCCCTCTGCCTGCTGGCGTTCGTTCTCGGCATGAAGCATGGACTGGACCCTGACCATCTGGCAACCATTGATGGAATGACCCGATTTAACGCAGCCGGCCGCCCTGCCTTGGCGAGGCGTTGCGGCATACTGTTTTCACTGGGGCATGGCAGCGTGGTGATATCCATCGCACTTTCCGTAAGCCTGTTGGCCGAGACCTGGGTTGCACCGGAATGGCTGGAAACCACCGGCGTATGGATTTCAATCAGCTTTCTGGCCGCTCTGGGATGGATGAATCTTCACGCCGTGCTGTTGACGCCAAAGAATGAAGTCGTCGTGCCGGTCGGTCTCAAGGGCCGGCTGCTGGGACAATTGCAGAATTCCGATCGCCCGGGATTGATCGCCCTGGTGGGAGCACTGTTTGCCTTATCTTTCGACACAATCAGCCAGGCAGCGCTGTTTGCCGTTGCCGGCTCGCACTATGGCGGTTCCCACCATGCGATCACGCTTGGCCTTCTGTTTACCACCGGCATGCTGGTCACCGATGGCCTGAATGGCCTGTTTATCTATCGACTGATCAACAGGTCCAGCCGGAGTTCCGCACTGTCGTCTCGAGTAATAGGCACTTCCATTGGCATTATCAGCCTTGCCATTGCGGCCCTGGGCGTTGCAAAGTTTGTCTCACCCCAGGTCGGTCAATGGACTGACGGCCGGGAATTGTCCATGGGAATAGCGGTCACCCTGGTCCTGCTATTCAGCATCGCGGCCATTCCTGCCATGCCTCGTTTTTCAGGCCAGGAAAAGTAAGCCTGTACCGGCACTCCTGTTCACCGCACGCAGGGGTGACGCCTATTTCAGCAGAGCATCCAGAGCCACAGGTTAACCCCACTACGTTCCTGAACGACGACAACCCTACTGTGCGGGGTTATGTCCATGCTTCCGCCGGATCATTACTCCAGCTCTTTGAAGGGAGGGGAGCGAAATCGACATCCTCCACTAAAGCCAGAAGCCAGGTATGCAATCCACCATGGCCCGGCGTTCCTCTCCGAATCAACGCTTACTTTGTGCTACGACTTGGGCGAACAGCCCCTTTTTTCCTATTTGAACAGCCCGCCAGCCCCCTCCCCCGCCCCTTGCAGGAAACCCAGTGGATTGTGGTTGCGTTCCAGTTCATGAATGGCGGGCTGACCGCTCCACTGCTTGAACACAACCACCCCATCCACCAGGGCCACCAGGGCGACGAAGCGCCAGCCTTCCATTTTCGTCTCCCGGCTGAAGTTCAGAAAATCCGCCCAGAAACCACCAATGCGCTTGCGATTGAGCCGGCTCTGCTCAATCAGATAGCCGATACACTGATGTTGAGCCTGGATGCAGTCCCGCATGCCCTTGGGCTGTGCCTCCAGAGGCATGGCCGCATTGGGCAGCACTGCGTGGGCTACCTGGGAATAATTAAGAATCTGTACATTGGCTTTTCTGGTGGGATCAAAACCCAAATCCCGCAAATCCTCCAGCCGGGTCCGGTAGGGCTCGATGCGATCGAAGGCTACCTTGGCATCCTCGAAGCTGGTCCAAATATTGTCCGCCTCTCGACCGCCCTCGGGCAACAAGCTGCGACAGGCTGTCAGCAGCAACAAAAGCAAGATCAGGCTCAGTTCCTTCATGAATCCATCCTTTACAGCTTTCGGCAATTGCCCATGATTTCGGTTCCCCTGGATACTAACTCATTGGAGAAAAATGACGACTGACGCCCTCCTCTCCACCGCGTTGACCTATAAAGAGAACGGGCCGGCTACCATTGGTACGCCATCCCGTGCAACAAGCTTTGGAAGGAGATCGCCCATGAAAGCTTCTACCTCCCCATTCATCCTCATCCTGCGTTGGGTCATTCCACTGGTCGGTACCATGTTCATGTCCGCTGCCGTCGCCGAAAAGCTAACATTCCCCCTGAGCGGCAACCAGAAAATACCATCAACGGTCACAGGCACGGTGGAACTGTCGATCAAGAAAAACCGCACCGTTTCCGGGCTGCTCCGAGTGACGAACCTGGATGCCGCGGTGGCGCATATCCACGAAGGCGCCCCAGGAGAAAGTGGTCCAGTCGTCGTTGACCTGATCAAGATATCGTCCACAGCCTTCGCCATCCGCAAAGGGACCAGACTGAGCAAGGCCCAGTACGCCAGCTACCAGGCTGGCAAGCTGTATGCGGACGTGCATAGCAAGGATCATGAAGGCGGCGAGCTGCACGCCCGGATCACTCCTCACTGAGATCGTGATTGACGCCCTCACGGTAAGCCTGACTCCGGAGGCATCTACCTTCTGAAACCTTGATATTCCATGGAATTCACGGCAGAGTGCCGACCCGTGGTATCGAAATCGGGTGATTTGGACGTGGCGCATCTGGTCTGCGCTGATCTCGTGGGCACCTCATGACAACAGGCATATTTATTGTGGTGCGGATAACCAACTGATTCGTTTCCTGATCACTGGCCCCAAGCCTGGGTCACCGGGGCCAGTTGGCGTGAAAAACGAGCTTTCCCCCAGGGCCGTCCTGACCGAAGGGAATCCCCGAGGGACAAGGAAAAACGGCGCGCGGCGCCAGCCGCAACTCCTCGGTGCCGCCACGGAGTGCCCCATAATATCGAGCAGAGCGAGCCGTATCGAACCCTCCGGAGGGGGTGAGCCTTTTCATGATGCGGGGTGTCGTTTCCCGCATCATGAAAGTTAGCCTTGAATTTCTCAATAACTTACGATCGTTAATCACGATGCTTTGGCATGCCGAAACACCGGAAACGGTAGCGCAACACCTAATAACAGACCTGTCCGCCGGACTGACCGGCAACGAAGCCAATCACCGCCTGGAACGGCACGGTCTCAACCGTCTGATCGAGACGCCGCCCCGGCCCATCTGGCGGAAGTTCCTCGACCAATTCCGCAGCCTGCTGATCCTGCTGCTGTTGGGGGCGGCCCTGCTGGCCGGGATGGTAGGAGATATCAAGGACGCTCTAATCATTGCCAGCGTGGTGCTGATCAATGCCCTGCTGGGGCTTTTCCAGGAGCATCGGGCCGAGGCAGCCCTGGCGGCCCTGAAAAACATGCTGGCCCCGGTGGCCCGGGTACGCCGCGACGGACGGACCCTCGAGGTGGAGGCCACTACCCTGGTGCCCGGGGACCTGCTGCTGCTGGAAGCCGGCGACCGGGTCCCCGCCGATGCCCGGATCGTCGCCGCCCATGGCGCGGAGGTGGCGGAAGCCGCCCTCACCGGCGAATCCCAGGCCATCGCCAAGCGCAATGGACCGGTGGCTGCCGAGACCATCCTGGCCGAACGCAACAACATGCTCTACATGAATACGGTGGTCACCCGGGGACGCCTGGAAGCTCTGGTTACTGCCACCGGCATGGCCACGGAGATGGGGCGTCTGGCAGATCTGCTGGCCAGCACCGCCGACTCTCCCACACCCTTGCAGGTCCAGCTCGATCATCTGGGCAAGCGGTTGGCCACCATCGCCGGCATCGTGGTGGGGCTGATATTCCTCATCGGCCTGGCGCGGGGCGACGATCTTCTGGTCACCACCATGACCGCCATTGCCCTGGCCGTGGCGGCTATCCCCGAGGGCCTGCCTGCCGTGGTCACCGTGACCCTGGCCCTGGGCATGCACCGCATGGCCCGGCGCCACGCCGTGGTAAAGAAACTCGCGGCAGTGGAAACCCTGGGCTGCACCACTGTGATCTGCACCGACAAGACCGGCACCCTCACCCTCAACCAGATGACGGCCCGCCGCTTGTTCTACCAGGATCGACGTTTCACAGTCAGCGGCGAAGGCTACCGGGGTGAAGGTTCCATTCACCCAGACGATGGCGATGCCGGGCCGGTGGATTTCCTGCCCCTGCTGACCCCCGCTGTCCTCTGCGCCGATGCCCGCATTCACGATGGACAGTTGATCGGTGACCCCACCGAGGGCGCCCTACTGGCCCTGTCCACCCGGGGCGGAATGTCGGCCCAGACAACCGGGGAATCCCCCCCCCGCCTTGCGGAGATTCCTTTCGATGCGGCCCACAAGTACATGGCCACCTTTCACCGGGAGGGGGACTGGGTGCGCATCTGGCTGAAGGGTGCACCCGACGTACTGCTGCCACGGGCCAGCCGCTACTGGAGCAGCACGGGTGCATTACCCCTGGAGCCAACCAGCCGCCAGCGCTTCGCCGCCGAAAATGCCGCCCTGGCGGGTCAGGCCATGCGGGTGCTGGCCCTGGCAGGACGGGAGATTCCGGCCCGGGATTTCGATCCCGCCGGCGACCTGAAGATTTGGGTGGAAGACCTCACCCTGATCGGCCTGGTGGGCATCATTGATCCGCCCCGTCCGGAAGTCCGGGATGCAGTCCGTAGCTGCCAGAGCGCCGGCATCGCAGTGAAGATGATCACCGGCGACCATGCAGCTACCGCTACCGCCATCGCCCGGGATCTGGGCCTGGCAGGCGAGGTTCATGAAGGGCGGGAACTGGATGGCCTGACAGAAGCCGAACTGGCCGAACTGGTGCTGCAAAGCGCCGTACTGGCCCGGGTGGCGCCGGAACACAAGATGCGCATTGTCGCCGCTCTTCAGTCTCGAGGCCATGTGGTGGCCATGACCGGCGACGGCGTGAATGATGCGCCGGCCCTGAGGGCTGCCGACATCGGCGTGGCCATGGGCATCACCGGCACCGAGGTAACCCAGGAGGCTGCGACCCTGGTGCTCACCGACGACAACTTCGCCAGCATCGTCGGTGCGGTGCGGGAAGGCCGCGCCATCTACGACAACATCGTCAAATTTGTGCGTTTCCAGCTCTCCACCAACATCGGTGCCATGCTCACCGTGCTGGCCGCCCCCCTCTTCGGCCTGCCTACCCCCTTCACCGCGATCCAGATTCTCTGGGTCAATATCATCATGGACGGCCCTCCCGCCATGACCCTGGGCGTGGAGCCCCCCGACCCCAAGATCATGACCCGGCCACCCCGAGGCGCGGGGACCCGGATACTGACCGGCAGGCGGTTACTGGGCCTGGGTGTCTTCGGCCTGATCATGGCGGCAGGCACTCTGGCGGCCTACGCCCGGGGCCTGAGCCAGGGCGGCGCAGCCCAGGCCCTGACCCTGGCCTTCACTACCTTCGTGCTGTTCCAAGCCTTCAACATCTTCAACGCCCGGGCCGAAAGCAACAGCGCCTTCAATCGCCAGTTTTTCAATAACGGCAAGCTCTGGCTGGCCCTGGGCGGCGTACTGCTGGCCCAAGTCGTTGTCGTCCATTGGCCGCCGGCCCAGGGGATTTTCAGCACCGTGGCCCTGAGTCCGGCAGACTGGCTCTGGTCCCTGGCCGTCGCCTCCAGCGTTCTGCTGCTGGAGGAAGCTCGCAAGCTGACAGGAAAGATTCTGGGCCATCGTGGATAGGCCGCGACTCCACGATTCCCGCTGGGTGCGCTGGATTTACCTGGGCGCCGGCACGGTGGCCCTGCTGTTGGGACTGATCGGCGCAGTGTTGCCTGTGCTGCCCACCACACCCTTCGTGCTGCTGGCCGCCGCCTGCTTCGCCCGGGGCTCCACCCATATCCACGACTGGCTGCTGCGGAGTCCCCTGGCCGGTCCCATCATCCGGGAGTGGGAGGAGTACCGTGCCATGGATCGTCGCGTCAAGGCCTGGGCCTTCGCGCTGATGGGAATTTCCGTCACCGGTTCCCTCCTGATGATGGCCTCTCCCTGGCATCGCCTGATGCTGCTTGCCCTCGTCGCCGTGGCGGGAATCACTCTATGGCGGGTGCCGGTACGGCCCCTGGACCCACCACAAGAAAAAACCGATCCGCGTTAGCGGCGGAAGCTCGCTGTCCATTCGTTACACTGGCGAAAATATCAATCGCAGAGGAGAAAACGACATGCCCCGCATCGAAATGGAAGATACCGTCAGCGATTGGCTCAAGCTGAACCCGGCCCTGGGGCAAGGCTTGTCCGCGCTGGGCAATGCGGTGTACACGGCAAGCGGCCTGCCCATGCGCATCCTCGAGGCAGCCCGCATGCGCATTGCCATCGCCAACGACTGCCACACCTGCCGCAATGCTCGTCAGGCCAAGGCCGGTGAGTTCGGGATTGATGACGACTTTTACCACCATATCCCCCAATGGCGAACCTGGTCCGGCTTCAATGATCGGGAACGCCTGGCCATTGAGTACGCTGAACGCTTCGCCCAGGATCATCTCGGGCTGGCAGCAGATGATGATTTCTGGAGCAAATTCCACAGGCACTTCAGCGATACGGAAATCAGCAGTCTGGCGGTCTGCTGTTCCCTCTGGCTGGGGGCCGGACGTACAGCCCGGGTCCTGGATGTGGGACAAGCCTGCCAGCTCACCCTGAATGCAGTGACACCCTACTGAATAAGGGACTTGTCACCGTTCAGAATGACGAACCGGGCGTTTTGAGAAACTCGATCTCTTCCGGCGTTGACGAACGCCCCAGGGTGGCGTTCCGGTGCGGATAACGACCAAAACGATCGATGATTGCCTTGTGCCGAAGCTCGAACTCAAGGTTCCCTTCCATCCCCGCCTGGCTGAACAGCGCAACCGCAAGTTGATGAATCAAAGGGGACTCGCTATGCATATAGGGCATATAGAGGAAGGCTCGTTGGGTAGCATCCAGTTCCAGGTCGGCCTTCAGGGCAACGGCTGTCTGCGCGAGGGCAAGAGCAAGCCGGTCGTTGGCAAATGCCCGCGGGTTGTCCCGATGAATATTGCGTGAAAACTGGTCCAGAACAATGATCTCGGCGAGACGCCCCCCCGCCGTCTCGCGCCAGCCATAAAGCTCGCAGTTTTCAGCCGCGTCAAGCAAGCCGCCGAAACGTGACTCGATCAACCGGTCGAAATCCTCCGATTTGATCCACCACTGCCTGGGCGCAGTCTCCTTGAACCAGAAATCGAGGACTGTGTCCGGCATAGCGTGTATTGAATTCAAGGCCCGACTCCTGATGTGGGGAGCTGAAGCGTTTAGCAGCCCCCTTGTCGCTTAACCCGGCCTTGTCTCCGCATCGGCCTCGGCCTCTTCTTCCGAAATGCGACTCGCCAGCACCTTGTCGATGCGCTTGCCGTCCAGATCCACCACCTCCAGGCGCCAGCCGTCCCAGGTGGCCACATCGGCGGTCTGGGGCAGACGTCCCAACAGCCACATGATCAGGCCGCTCAGGGTATGGTAGCGGCCCTTGTCCTCGTCCGGCACGGTTTTGAGGCCCAGCCGGTCCTTGAATTCGGGGATCGGGATCAGGCCGTCCAGCAACCAGGAGCCGTCCTCCCGCTGCACGGCCCAGGCGTCCTCCTGGTTGCGGGGCTTGAATTCGCCAGTCACGGCTTCCAGCACGTCCTGAAGGGTCACCAGCCCCTGGACCTCGCCGTATTCGTCGATCACCAGCACCAGTTGCGTACCGGAGGCACGGAAGTGCCCCAGGAGGTCCATGCCGGTGAGGGACTCCGGCACGAAGACGCCAGGGTGTAGACGGGCCGCCAGACTGACCTTGCCCCCCCCCAGGGTCTGGTTGAGCAACTGCTTGGCGTTGATCACCCCCAGCACCTCGTCCAGACCGCCCCGGCAGACCGGGAAGCGGGAATGCTCGGTTTCCACCACTCGCTTCAGATTCTCTTCCAGGGGGAGATTCACGTCCAGGTAGACGATATCGGCCCGGGGAATCATCAGGGACGCAAGTTGACGGTCATCCAGCCGGAACACGTTGCGCACCATCTGGTGTTCCTGACGTTCGATCACGCCGGACTCGGAACCCTCTTCCAGCATGGCGTGTATCTCCTCCTCGGTCACACCGGCATTGTCCAGTTGGCGCCTGCCCATCAGGCGCAGGAGGGTATCGGTGGATGCGGACAGTAATCGCACGAAAGGTTGGGTGGCCACCGCCAGGGCCAGCATCGGCCGCGCCACCAGGCGTGCCGTGCCCTCCGGATTGAACTGCCCCAGGCGCTTGGGTACCAGTTCGCCGACGACGATGGAAACATAGGTGATCACCACCACCACCAGACCAGTGGCTGTGATCCGGCTGGCTTCATCGTCCAGACCCAGGGACAGCAGCCAGACCGAAAGAGGCTTGGCCAGCACCGCCTCGCCGACAATACCGTTGAGGATGCCGATGGAAGTAATGCCGATCTGGATGGTAGACAGGAAACGGGTGGGCTGCTCGCCGAGCCTGATGGCCACCTCCGCTCCCTTGTCACCCTCCTCGGCCCGCTTCACCAACCGGGCACGGCGGGCGGTGAGCAGGGCAACCTCGGACATGGCGAACAGTCCATTGAGCAGGACCAAGGTGATCAGGAAGATAATTTCCATGGAGCAGACAGGGTGATCAGGATGGTTCATTGTAAGTCACCGGGCGCTCCCACGGCCGGGAGACTCCGTTATGATCCCATCCCATGAACGCGCCCCATTCCCCGCTACTCGACACCCGTGGCCGCCCCGTGCGGGATCTGCGGATCTCGGTCACCGACCGCTGCAATTTCCGCTGCCTCTACTGCATGCCGAAGACTGTCTTCGGCCGTGACTACCCTTTCCTGCCCCGCAAGGAACTGCTGAGTTTCGAGGAGATCGTCCGCATCGCCCGGCTCTTCGTCGACCTGGGGGTGAGCAAGATCCGCCTCACCGGCGGCGAGCCCCTGCTGCGCCATCGCATCGAGGAACTGATCGAAATGCTGGCAGTCATCCCCGGCCTGGAACTGACCCTCACCACCAACGGCTCCATCCTGGCCCGGAAGGCGCAAAGCCTCAAGGACGCGGGCCTGCACCGGGTCACCGTCAGTCTGGATGCCCTGGACGACACCACCTTCCGCCTGATGAACGACGTGGACTTTCCCGTCGCCCAGGTGCTGGAAGGCATCGAAGCTGCAGGCCGGGTAGGCCTGGCCCCGGTCAAGGTCAACATGGTGGTCAAGCGGGGCACCAACGACCAGGCCATCGTGCCCCTGGCCCGGCATTTCCGGGGCAGCGGCCACATCATGCGGTTCATAGAATTCATGGACGTGGGCAGTTCCAACGGCTGGAAGATGGACGAGGTGCTGCCCTCCGAGGAAGTGATTCGCCGCATCCATGCCGAGTTCCCCCTGGAGCCCATCGACTCCAACTACCCAGGCGAGGTGGCCCAGCGCTGGCGCTACCAGGATGGCACCGGCGAAATCGGCGTCGTTTCCTCGGTGACACGTGCCTTCTGCTCCAGTTGCACCCGGCTCCGCCTGTCAACCGAAGGCAAGCTCTACACCTGTCTCTTTGCCGAAAGCGGCCACGACCTGCGGGAACTGATCCGCAGCGGCCAGACCGACACCCAGATCAGCGCCTGGATGACCGCCCTCTGGCAGGCCCGGGGCGACCACTATTCGGAAATCCGCACGGCGGAAACCGCGGCCCAGCGCAAGATCGAAATGTCCTACATCGGCGGCTGACGATGGCCGCCGCAGACGTGACCGGCCTGGTCCTGGCCGGTGGAATGGGCCGACGCATGGGTGGCGCCGACAAGGGCCTGCTGCTGAGGAATGGCCGTCCCCTGGCGGCCATCGTGCTGCAAGGCCTGGCGCCCCAGGTAGGGCCCCTGCTGATCAGCGCCAACCGCCATCCCGAGCAATACGCGGCGCTGGGCGCACCCGTGCTGGCCGACCGGATGCCCGACTACGCCGGCCCCCTGGCGGGCATTCAGGCCGGCCTTCATGCCTGCACCACGTCCTTCCTGATGGCCGTGCCCTGCGATGTACCGGACTTTCCCCCGGACCTGGTGGCACGACTGCTTGCCGCCCTGGAAGAACCCGGAGCCCCCACTGTGGCCGTGGCCGCCACCACCCAACGGGTCCACGCCACCACGCTGCTGCTGCGACGGGAAGTACTCCCCTCCCTGGAACGCTATCTGAATGAAGGCGGCCGCAAAGTACAGGGATGGCTGACCCAGGAAAACGCCCGGCAGGTACTGTTCCCCGACGAGGCCGCCTTCGCCAACCTGAACCGGCCGGAAGACCTGCGGCCGGGGCCATCTCCTTGACCGTTCGCCTGAGTTCACAAACACCGCGCACCTGGAAAGTGAGGGATCCGTTCGCCCTAGCAGCCCGAGTAGCGGTCGTGGCGAAGGGCTTGGCCGTGTTCAACTGAGGTTTTAAGGGTAATTTCAGCTTCCCTGAAGCCGCCGCGACCAGAACCTACTTCAGCAGGTCCAGCTTGCTGGCCTGCATGGCATCGTAGGCCGCCACCGCCCGCAGGGCCGCCTGTTGCCGGACGCTGTTCTGGGCCAGGCTGGCGGTTTCGGCACCGTAGTCGGTGTCGGCGATACGGCTCCGGGCAGCAGCCAGATTCTCGTAGGTGCCGGCCAGACTGGCGGCTGTCGAACTGAGACTGGCCTGGGTCGCCCCCACATCGCCCTGTTGGGCGCCAACGCTGGCAATGGCCCGATCGATGGCCTCGATGGCATTGCTGGCGCCTTCCGTCGAACCCAACTCGGCACCGGCGAGACCCAGGCCCTGGGTGGACACATTACCCAGACTCAAGGCACGACTATTACCGGCCTCGGGACCATTCTGCACCTGGCCGCTGAAACTGCCGTCAAGGAGTGTCTGCCCGTTGAACTGGGTGCTTCCCGAAATCTGATTCAGGCTCTCGCCCAACTGGGAAAACTCGGCCTGTAGGGCCTGCCGGTCACTGGCGGCATTGGTGCCATTGGCGGCCTGCACCGCCAGCTCGCGCATGCGTTGCAGGGTATCGCCCACCTGGCTCAAGGCGCCACCGGCCGTCTCCATCAAGGACTGGGCGTCATTGACATTGCGCAGCGACTGATTGCCCGACCCCAACTGGGCCGTCATGGCCGAGGCAATCGCCAGACCTGCGGCGTCATCCTTGGCGGAATTGATCCGGGAAGCCGTACCCAGCCGGGTGAGGGATTTGGCCAGGGCCTGCTCGGCCTGATTCAGATTATTGAAGGACGGAGAAACGGAATTGACCATGATCCACGCTCCTTGTGACAGACCACGCCTTGCCTGTATGTGCCGGTTTAACTCGACCAGATCATTGTAGTTCGGCGCAGCGACATCGCTTCAATTTCCTACGGGAAGACAGGTTTCAATCCTCGCCCCTCGTTGCCGAGGGGCGTGATGGGATGCGCAATGAATCGTTCCGGGTTGTCCGTTGAAGTCACAGGATGCTTTCGGTTGTTGCGTTACCGGCAAGATAGACCCCGCAAAGCTCATCAGATATGCCTGCTCACTATTTTTTCGAGGGAGCAAAGCCGGCAATCGCATGTTTGACCTTGCCGGGCGCGGTTTCGATATGGGCGTCGAAGCCGCTTGCCGAGCGGATGTATTGCTGGAATTCAGTCTGATATTTGCCCAGGTCGTGCCAGAGCCCAGCGCATGGAATTCCCAATCGCCCATCCACCCCTGTTTGACATGCGCAAAAAATTCCACCGCCAACTCCATGACATTCTTGTATGCCGGGATTGTAGCCCGAGCAACCCAACAGGCGGCGGCTTCAAACAGGCAGGAAACCGTCTAGGCTGAACTCAGTCCGCCTCGGCAAATAACCACACTCATGCCAGTCTTGAATCCAACCGTGCTCTTTCCCTGACGCCACAAAAATAGTTTGCATTAGAACTTTATTCATGTATAGTTCGCATCAGAACTAACTTCAAAGAGCTGTGAAAACCATGCCCCAGAAATCCTTCCTGCCCCTGGTCCGCGAGCTGGCCGAATGCTTTCAGGCCTTCGAGGCCTTTTCGGCCGGCCATATCCGCAGCTTGGGGCTGACGCCTTCCCAGTTCGACATCATCGCCACCCTGGGCAACACCGAGGGCATGAGCTGCAAGGAACTGGGGCAGAAGACCCTGATGACCAAGGGCACCCTCACCGGTGTGCTGGATCGGCTGGAGGCCCGGGGGCTGGTGGTTCGGCAGACTTCCAGCACTGATGGCCGCAGTTGGGTCATCCAGCTCACCCGCTCGGGGCAGAAGCTGTTCGAGCGCATTTTCCCGGCCCATCTGGAACACATGGGCACGATATTCACCGGCTTTTCCGATGCCCAGATGGCGACCCTGCGCCGCCAGCTTGCCCAACTGAAAAAGTCCTTCCGCGCCTCCTTGGAGGTAGGAGAAGGGGAAACGTCATGAATGCCGATCCTGCCCCATCCGGTCTCGCCCCGGCCCGCTACACCGCCACCGCGATTCGCCTGCACTGGCTGATCGCCCTGGCCATCGCCTGCACCTTCGCGGTGGGGCTGTACATGCAGGGCCTGCCCCTCTCCCCCTGGAAGCTGAAGGTCTATTCCTGGCACAAGTGGACCGGCGTCTGCATCTTCCTGCTGGTGCTGGCGCGGCTGGCCTGGCGCCTGGGCCACAGGCCGCCGGCCTTGCCGGAAACCATGCCCCTTCGGCTGCGCCAACTGGCGGAAGCCACCCACTGGCTGCTCTACCTGTTGATGTTCGCCGTGCCCATCAGCGGCTGGCTGATGAGTTCCGCCAAGGGTTTCCCGGTGGTGCTGTTCGGGGTGCTGCCCATTCCCGACCTGCTGGCCAAGAATCCACCCCTCGGGGATCAACTGGTGCTGCTGCACCAGACCCTCAACTTTCTGCTTCTGGGGCTGGTGATCGGCCATGTCGGCGCCGCCCTGAAGCATCACTTCATCGACCGGGACGATGTGCTGCGGCGCATGCTGAGTTCCCGTTGACCGTCCCCAGGAGTCCGCGAAAGTGAAAAAGTTTTTAGCCGGTTTCATGCTCACCGCCCTGCTGCCCGGAGCCGGGGCAGTCGAGTACACCTCGGTACAGCCCGAAAAAAGCCAGATCACCTTCGTCTTCAAGCAGATGAACGTGCCGGTGGATGGCCGCTTCAGGAAATTCAACAGCACCCTGGCCTTCAACCCCGCCAAGCCGGAAACCGCCAAGGTCAGCCTCAACATCGAGATGGCCAGCATCGACACCGGATCGAAGGAGGCCGATGAGGAGGCCGTGGGCAAGCAGTGGTTCAACGTCAAGGGATTCCCCAGCGCCAGCTTCGTCTCCGGCCGGGTGCGCAGCCTGGGCAACAACCGCTATGAGGTCGGCGGCACCCTGACCATCAAGGGCAAGGCGCGGGAAGTCACCACTGCCGTGACCTACAAGCCCGAGGGCAACACTGCCGCCTTCGATGGCGGCTTCAGCCTCAAGCGCGCCGACTACGCCATCGGCGAAGGACCCTGGGCCGACTTCGATACCGTCGGCAATGAAGTCCTGATCAAGTTCCGCATCACCGCTGCAAGCAACACACCACGCAAGTAAGACCCACAACCTCCAAGGAGATACTTCCATGAAAAATCTGACCGTCCTGGCCCTCGCCGCCGCTCTTTCCGGCGCTGCCTTCGCTGCTCCGGAAACCTACAACCTCGACCCCAACCACAGCTTCCCGCGCTTTTCCTACAACCATCTCGGATACTCCGTTCAGCTCAGCCGCTTCGATAAAACCTCCGGCAAAGTCGTCATGGACAAGGCCGCCAGAGCCGGCTCGGTGGACATCGTGATCGATACCAAATCCGTCAGCACGGGCTCCGCGCTGTTCAACGAGCACATCCAGGGCGAGGACTACCTCGACACGGCCAAGCACCCCACCGCCACCTTCAAGTCCACCAAGGTTGTTTTCGAAGGCGACAAACCCGCCAAGGTTGAAGGAAACTTGACCCTGAAGGGCATCACCAAGCCGGTGACTCTCACCGTCACCTCCTTCCAGGCCATGCCCCACCCCATGGTCAAGAAGGACGCCATCGGCGCCAACGCCAGGACCACCGTCAAGCGTAGCGACTTCAACATGGGCAAGAACGCCCCCTATGTCGGTGACGAAGTGACCATCGACATCGCCGTCGAAGCCATCAAGGAATAAGCGGTTCTCCCTCGAAAGGAACAAGCAATGTCGGACAAGAATCCCCACATCGTCCAGAAGGCCCCCATGGCCGTGGATGTCGAAGCGGGCAAGAGCTACTGGTGGTGCGCCTGCGGCCAGAGCAAGAACCAGCCTTTCTGCGACGGCAGCCACAAGGGCAGCGCATTCACGCCCGTGGAATACGTGGCCGAAAAGTCGGACACGGTGTATTTCTGCGCCTGCAAGCACAGCGGCCACGCGCCGCTTTGCGACGGCACCCACAAACAGCTCTGAGCGTTACGCCGGGCCCCGGATCATCGGGGTCCGATCCCGGCACCATCTCCGGGTAGTGCTGTAGTTGGCAGCGTAAGCCTGTCAGCAGGAGGTAGACTCTGCCTCCAATGAAGCTAAGCGCTCTCTATCCTCGTTCCTTCCTGCAACTTCTCGCCATCGGCTTCGGTCTGGTGGCGCTGCCCCTGGTGCTCGGACTGATCAACAACGGGGTTTCCATCCGGCGCCTGTCCAGCCAAAGCCAGCAAGCGGTGTATCAAGCCTCCCAGGTAAGCCAGGCCAGCCGCGCCCTGATCGAGGCCCTGTCTTCCCAGGAGCGTGCCGTCCGGCAATACCTGGTGCTAAATGATCCGGCCCTGAAGGAACGTTACGGTGCGCTGCATCGACATCTGGGCGAGACCGCAAGCCGCCTGTCGACCCTGCCGCTGAGCAAACCGCAGCAGCAGGAGCTAAGCGAATTACGACGCCACGAAGCCGATCTTTTCAGCTTCCTGATGACTCTCGACCGACGTCACAAGGTTGATGACAGCCAGGTCGCCGAGCGCTTCGCCGCCCTGTCGGCGACCGCTCAGTCAATGCTCCATCACAACAACGACGCCATCGACCGGGAGATCGCCGACCTGCGCGAACTGGCCGCCGACGCGGAACGGATGATGATGCTGCAACTGGCCGCCCTGCTCCCCGTGGCCGCTTTCCTGATGATCGGATTCACCCGCCTGCTCTCCCATCCCATCGCCCAAATGGAAGCCGCCATCGGGGGGCTCTGGGCTGGCCGCTTCGAACGCCGGATCGAAGTGGAAGGCCCCCGCGATCTGCAATCCCTGGGGGAGCAACTGGACCGGCTGCGCCTGCGCCTGGTGGAACTGGAAGAACAGAAAAGCCGCTTCCTGCGCCAGATTTCCCACGAGCTCAAGACGCCGCTTACCGCCCTGCGGGAGGGTTCGGACCTGCTGGCGGAGGAAGCCGTCGGTCCCCTGAATCCCCAACAGCAGGAGCTGGTGCGCATTCTCACCGACAACAGCCTGCACCTGCGCCGGCTGATCGAGGACCTGCTCAATTACAGCGCCGCCGATTTCAAGCAATCGGCCTTGCGCCGCCAGGTCTTTCCCCTGGCCGAACTGGTGCGGACGGTGGTGGAAAAGCAGCGCTTGGCCTGGAGCGCCCGTCAGTTGCAGGTGGCCACGGAACTGTCGGAGATCGCCCTCAATGCCGACCGGGAGCGCATCCGCACCGTGATCGACAATCTGCTCTCCAATGCCGTCAAGCATTCGCCGCCGGGTGGCCGCATCACCCTCACCGTCCGCCGCGAGGGCGATGCCGCCCTGATCGACGTGGCCGACGAAGGACCGGGCATCACCGAGGAGGACCGGGACCATATCTTCGATCCCTTCTATCAGGGCCGTCTGCCGGCCGCCGGGCCGCTCAAGGGCACGGGCCTGGGGCTGTCCATCAGCCGCGAGCATGTGCTGGCCCACGGCGGGCAGCTCGTCCTGCTGCCCGGCCCCGGCGCCCATTTCCAGGTGCGGCTGCCGTTACAATGAGATCCATGTCCCGTCCCGCCCATCTCGCCCTGCCGCTGCTGGCGGCGTTCCTCGCCGCCTGTTCGCCGGTGACCCTGCGCGGCAGCGGCAACCAGTATTGGCTCAAGTCCTCCAGCGCCGTCATTCTCACCACCACGGACTCCCTGATCGCCTACCACGCCTATGTGCGTTCCCTCTCCGGCGCCGAATGGAACCGGGAGAGTGAACAGGTCCGCGAGGCCGTGCAAAAGGATGGCAGCGAATTCCAGCGTCTGCGTCTGGCCATGGTGATGGCCGTTCCCCTTACCGGCCCCCGGGAGCATGCCCGGGCCATGCAGCAGCTCGAACAACTGGAGCGTGAGACCCAGAAGCAGAACTCCTCCCTGCACGGACTGATTGCAGCCCTCAAGGCCGAGCTGGCCGAGCGTCGCCGCCTGGAGGATGCATTGCGCGACGAATCGCGCCGGGCCGACGACCTGGAGCAGAAACTCGATGCGCTGAAGGCCATCGAGCGCAACCTGCTGGAACGCAGTCAGCCGCCCCCGCCACCTGTCAGCAAGAAACGCCGATGAACCCGGCCCGACTTCTGCTGGTGGACGACGACAAGGACTTGCTGCGTCTGCTCACCATCCGCCTCGAAGCCGCTGGTTACGCGGTAAGCGCCGCCGACAGCGGCGAACGGGCGATGGCCCTGCTGGCGGTGGAGCGCCCCCAGGTGGTGATCACCGACATGCGCATGCCGGGAATGGACGGCACGGCCCTGTTCGAGGCCATTCACCGCGAGTACCCGACCCTGCCGGTGATCATGCTCACCGCCCACGGCACCATTCCGGATGCCGTGGAGGCCACCCGGCGCGGTCTCTTCGGCTATCTGACCAAACCCTACGAGCCCCAGGCCCTGCTGGCCGAGGTGGCGCGAGCGGTGAAGGTCAGCGGCGCCGACGACGACTGGCAGGGCGAGATCATCAGCCGCAATCCGGCCATGGAAGCCCTGCTGGCCCAGGCCCGTCTGGTGGCTGCCGGGGAGGCCCGTGTGCTGATCCGGGGCGAGTCCGGCACGGGCAAGGAACTGCTGGCCCAGGCCATCCACCGCGCCAGCCCCCGCCGCGACGGCCCCTTTCTGGCCGTGAACTGCGCCGCCATTCCCGAGCCCTTGCTGGAATCGGAACTGTTCGGCCATCTGAAAGGTTCCTTCACCGGCGCCGTGCGCGACCACCGGGGCCTGTTCCAGGAAGCGGAAGGGGGCACCCTGCTGCTGGACGAGATCGGCGACATGCCCCTGCCCTTGCAGGTGAAGCTGCTGCGGGTCCTGGAGGAACGCCAGGTGCGCCCCGTGGGTTCGACCCGTAGCGTGGCGGTGGACGTGCGCATCCTCTCGGCCACCCATCGCCGCCTGGAGGATGAAATCGGCGCCGGACGCTTCCGCGAGGATCTGTTCTATCGGCTCAACGTGGTCACCCTCGCCCTGCCCAGCCTTGATGAAAGACGCGACGACATCCCGCTCCTGGCGACCCACTTCCTCAAGGGGATAGGCGAAAGATACGGCAGGACCCTGGGCGGATTCGCTCCCGAGGCCCTGGAGTTGCTGACCAGCGCCGCCTGGCCGGGCAACATCCGCCAGCTCTACAACGTGGTGGAACAGGCCGTGGCCCTGTGCACCGGCAAACTGATTCCCGCCACTCTGATCCAGAACGCCCTGGCCAGCGCCGACGGCATGGCTTCCTTGGAAGAGGCCCGGGCTCGCTTCGAGCGGGATTACCTGGGCAAGCTGCTGCGCATGACCGGTGGCAACGTAAGCCAGGCGGCCCGCCTGGCCAAGCGCAACCGCACCGAGTTCTACAAGCTGCTGCAACGCCATCAGCTCGACCCCGCCCTGTTCAAATGATTCGTCGCCTCCTGGCGACAGCAGTTTCCCCATAACAATCATCCACTTGCCCCAGAGGGCAGGGCACCCTGTCGTCCACCGGCGACAGAATGAATCGGAGCCACGCCTTCCATAAGTTGTTAATACGCTGATTCAAATGGTTTTTTCTTCCTGGCACAAGCATTGCCCCGGAATGGGCAGGACGGCCGTATCTGCGCCGTCGCCTACAGGAGAAAAACATGAACACCCCTCGCCCCAACTTCCTCGCCACCTGCGCCCTTCTTGCCACCCTGGGCATGGCCGGCTGCTCCACCAACCCCAGCAAGCAGGAAATCGGCATGGTCACCGGCGCCGTGGTGGGCGGCATTGTGGGTTCGAGCCTCACCGGCGGCAGCGGAACCGGCACCGTCGCCGGGGCCGCCGCTGGCAGCTACATCGGTCATCGCATCGGCCGCGAGCTGGAGCGCAAGTAAGAGAAGGCTCCGCCATGAACACAGGCCATCTGCTCCTTGTCCTCGCACTGACCAGCCTTTTCCAGGCCCCGGCCCAGGCCGAGTTGATCCTGGATTCGGCCAGCACGGACTGGCGCGGTTTCCAGATGCCCTATCGGCAGGACGACGACCGCCGCCCCTGGTTCCGTCGCCATGGCGTCGCCACCACCCGTTGCGATACCGCCGCCCTGGGTTCCCAGGTCGGCTCGACGCGGGATGCCACGATCGGCGTCCATCTCGGCAGGAGCACGGACACCGGGATGGATGCGGTGGATCGGGCCTGTCTGGGTCGCGCCCTGGAGTCGGCGCCGGAGCGGCGCTCGGTGCGCTGGCGCAACTACCGCTCCGGCGCCGAGTACGACATCGTTCCGTTGCGCCGGGAAAACCATAACGGCCTGCAATGCCGCTTTTTTGAAGGATCGTCCCTGCGCGATGGCCAGCGCCTGGCCTTGCGCGGCAAGGCCTGCCGCGCCGCGGACGGCATCTGGCGAGTCGCTTAACCCTTAAGGAGAGTCATCATGGAAACCCCCTCCCTGTTCAAACGCAGCCCCCCAAAACTGCTCTATCCGGCCCTGATCGTCGCGGCGATCTGCGTCACCCTGTTCAGCCTGCTCGGTATCGCCACCATGACCGGCCATCTGCCCGGCGCCCTGGCCGGGATCAATGAAACGTCCCCGGCCGCCCAGAGCGCGGCGAAGCTGGCCGCAGCCCCTTGCGCCGATTGCGGCGTGGCCGAGTCGATCCGCGCCATCACGGTGAAAGGCAGTGGTTCCGGCACTGGCGCGGTAATCGGCGGCATCGCCGGCGCCGTGCTGGGCAACACCATGGGTCGGGGCAACGGCCGCACGGCGATGACCCTGATCGGCGGCGGCGCCGGCGCCTATGCCGGTAACGAGATCGAGAAAAACTCGAACCGCCATATGGTCTGGCAGACCCGTGTGCGCATGGAGGACGGCAGTGTCCGCACCTTCAGCACCCACAGCCAGCCCGAGTTCGGCGTCGGCGCCAAGGTCAGGGTAATGGGCGGGCAAGTGGTGCCCTACCGGAGCGCGTCATGAATCGTCGTCCTTCGCCATCGCGCCACTGCCTCTTCGCTGCGGCAGCCGCCCTGACGCTGCTCACCGCCTGCGAACCCATGGCCATCACCATGTTCGGTGTGGGCGCCGCCACCAGCGTCGCCCACACCTTGAACGGCATCGCCTACCGCACTTTCACCCTGCCCGCGGCCAATGTGAAGAGCGGCGTCATGGGCGCCATGACCCGGATGAACTTCAAGATCCTGTCGGCCAGGAGAAGCGGAACGACGGAAACCATCGTCGCCACCGCCAAGGACCGCGACATCACGATCGAACTCGAATCCCTGAGCGCGATGAGCACAAGAATGCGCTCGGTGGTGAAAGAGGGGATGTTCTATGACAGCGCTACTGCCATGGAAATCATCCTGCAAACCGAGAAAGTTCTCGGTAATTCCTGACCCCAAGGAGATCAACATGAAACGCACGACACTTACATTCCTGGCGATCAGCGCCGCCTACCTCCAGCTCGGAACCGCCTCGGCACAGGTCGCCGGGAATGCTTCCACCAACGCCAGCCAGACCACATCGGCCCAGGTCCCTCTCAAGGGACAGGAGTCCCAGCGACTGACCAGCGAGTTCGCGAATTTCTCCGGTTCCCAGGAGAACGCCGCAAGCCTGGTGAGCGGCCTACGCAGCGGCGGCGCCGTGACCCTGGTCGACAGCAGTAACACGGGCGCAAGCAGTGGCACCGCGGGGAGCGCTACGGGCACAACCACCAGCACCAGCACGGGCAGCGAAGTCAGTTTCGTTTCACCCACCGGTCCCATGGGCTGGGGTGAGGTCCGGCACGCACTGACCTATGCCCGCGAATCCCTGTCCACCCAGGGCATTACCAACCCCACGCCGGAACAACTTAAGGCAGCCCTGATCGGCGGCACCTTGACCAACGCCGACGGCACTGCCACCACGAGTACGGGTGTGCTTCAGTTGCGTAGCCAGGGCATGGGCTGGGGCCAGATCGCCCATACCCTCGACATCAGCCCCAGCGGGCGCGCCGTCCCGGTATCGCCGCTGGGATCACCGGGGACCATCGTCAACGCGGCCGGTGGCAGGATCGTCAGCGGCCAAACGGCCAAGACCAGCACCCGCCCGGATGCCAACAGTGATGCCGGAGGCGGCAGAAGCCTCGGCGCCTCCATGGGCGGCGCGGCGGCTATCCATGGCAGCGGCGCAATTTCCGGCGGCGTAATCTCCGGTCGCGTGATCCCTGGCGGCGATGGCCTCGGCCTCGGTATCGGCGGCGGTGCCAGGGGCGGCGGCGGCCTGGGTCTGGGACTCGGTCGTCATCGCTGAGTCCAATCGTTCTGTTGATCAGGCCCGGATTCCGGGCCTGATCTTCGGCTGCTCGGTGTGCACACCCCTGTGGGGCTCCCGGGCCGAATTGCAGGAGGTCATCGCACTGGCTCGGCACGACCGCATTCATGTCGATGCACAGTATTTCAGTCTTGACGAAGGCCCTCGCGTACTCCAGGACTTGCGCGAGGACCGGGGGATGGGGCGTGGCGTTCTGGTGCCGGAACTGGGATAGTGCCCGTAGCAGACCGACCCCAAGGAGGCGCACCAAAACTTAATTTTTGAGGATTGTCCGGGGTTATTCTGGAGGCGCGACCCGGAATCGAACCGAGGTACACGGCTTTGCAGGCCGCTGCATAACCACTCTGCCATCGCGCCGCTGCCGCGATTGCCGCGGCACTTAAGTTAAAAGGGGGAAAGCAGTGCTTTCCCCCTGGAATCTGGAGCGGGAGAAGAGTCTCGAACTCTCGACCTCAACCTTGGCAAGGTTGCGCTCTACCAACTGAGCTACTCCCGCAGAACAGGAAAAGAATTATAGCAATAGTTTTTTCGACGTCAACACCAAGATCAAATTTCTTAGAAAACTTCTATGCCACGTCGATCGCCCACATATATTCTTCCGAGCGCGGTGAACAGAATACGCTGCTATTTGGAACCCAGGAATGCCTCCGCCGTACTTTTTGCCCAGCGATAGTCGGCCTTGCCGGCAGGAGAGCGGCGCATTGCATCCACGAAGACCACTTCCTTGGGTACCTTGTAGCCGGCTAGATGGTCGCGGCTGTGGACACGCAATTCGTTGGCGCTGGCCTGGGTGCCGGGCTTAAGTTCCACCACGGCCACGACCTTGCTGCCCCAACGGGGATCGGGCAGGCCCACCACCAGGGCGTCGGCCACAGCGGTGTGGCGGCGCAGGGCTTCTTCCACTTCCTCGACGAAGACTTTCTCGCCCCCCGTATTGATGCAGTTGGAACCGCGCCCGAAGACCACGATGGAACCATCCTCCTCCACCCGCGCCAGATCGCCGGTGATCGCATAGCGCACGCCGTCGATGGCTACAAAGGTTTCCGCCGACTTCTTGGGGTCGCCAAAATAGCCCACCGGCACCAGGCCAGCGCGGGACAGGATGCCCATCTCACCCGGCTTGGCAAGGCGCGAATTATCGACCACCACCGCCAGATCGGGCCGAGGTGCCAGCTTGATCATGCCGTCGCCGGAGGGTTTGCTGCCCAGGCCGAACTGCCCGCCCTCGGAAGAGCCGACGCCGTCGGTGAAGATGGCATGGGGCGGCAGGAATTCCTTCAGGGCTGCCTTGAGATGGGCGGAGAACAGGGCGCCGCCACTGCCGAAGGCGAACATGCTGGAAAGGTCCCAGCGCCCCGGATTCGCCCGCAGCGCCTCCAGGATCGGCATCGCCATGGCATCGCCGACGATGGAGATGGAGCCGATCTTCTCCCGGGACATCAGGTCGAGGATATGCTCGGCATCGAAGTGGTGCTGCTCGTTCAGAACAATGGTGTGGCCGGAGAACAGGGAGATCAGGGTGGCCCACAGCGCAGCACCGTGCATCAAGGGCGCGACGGGCATCACGCGCATCGCGAATCCGGTCTGCGCCCGCTCCGCCAACTCTTCCGGCGCCTTCACCGGGCCGGCAGCCGGATTGAAGGCACCGCCCCCGCCCAGGGCGCTGAAGAACAAGGCCTTGTGGGGCCACATCACGCCCTTGGGCATGCCGGTGGTGCCGCCGGTATACAGCAGGGAAATGTCGTCATCGCTGCGGGGAATGTCGGCCACGCTGCCCTGCGCCGCCGCCAGGGCGGCCTCGTAGGCCACGGCCCTGGGGATGGCAGGCTGGTCGGCGCCCTTGCGCACAATCACTTTGAGTCCGGGTGCCGCATCCAGGGCCTCCCGCACGCTGTCCTCGAGCTCCGGACCATAGAACAGAGCCTTGAGCTTGGCATTGTCGTAGATGTAGCGCAACTCCTCGGCCACATAACGATAGTTGATGTTGAGGGGTATCGCACGGACCTTGCAAGCGGCCAGGAAGGCTTCGAGATACTCCTCGGAGTTGTACATCTGGAGACCGACCGTATCACCCTCGCCGATGCCCTGGCCATGGAGCCAGGCGGCCAGGCGGTCGACACGCGCGGCCAGTTGGCGAAAATTCATGCGCTTGTCGCCAATCACGATCGCTTCCCTATCGGGAACGGCCTCCGCCACGATGTCAAAAAGGTCCGCCAGGTTGTAGGTGCGGCGAGTGGTCATGATGTCTCCGTCTGCTAAGTGGGTGCTGCAAGCATTAATCGATGACAGGCAGTGGTCACTGCCCGCCACGGGAAGGTCAGATCAAACCGTTGTCCCGGAATCTGGCCAGGTCGTCGTCACCGTAGCCAAGTTTCCGCAGCACCTCTTCGTTGTGCTCTCCCAGCCCTGGTGGCGAGCGGTCGACGCTGAAGCGGTAGTCGGTCATTTTGACCGGGAAGGCAAAATAGGGATAAGTGCGGCCATCCGTGGCGGGCACCTGGACCACCATCTGCCGGGCCTGGGTCAGGGGGTGCTGCAACACTTCATCCACGCGCAACACCGGACTGACGCAGGCATCCACGCCAGTGAAGACCTGATTCCATTCATCCAGGGATTTCGACTTGATGATGGCGGCGATCTGGCCCCGCACCGCCACGCCGTCCTTGCCCGAGGCCCAGCCGGCACGGACCAGATCGGGCTGGCCGATGGCGTCGCAGAAGGCCTTCCAGAACTTGGGTTCCAGGGCGCCTACCGCCAGGTAACGGCCATCCGCCGTCTCGTAGGTGCCGTAGCAGGGCAGGCCGCCAGTCAGGGTATCCATTCCCGGCGGAATGGGTCGACCGTAGGTATGCATGGCAGCCACGGGCTGCATGTTGTTGGCCATGGCGCAGTCGGTCATGGACACGTCGAGGAAACGCCCCTTGCCGGAACGCTGGGCATCGAACAGTGCAGCGAGGATGGTCATGGCCGACGACAGGGCGCCGCCGGCCAGGTCGGCGATGGGAAAGTTGCCCGGATGGGGCGCCACGCCGGCACCGCTGCTCTGCTCCAGGATACCCGCATAGCACTGGTAGTTGATGTCATGACCGCCCAGCTCCACCAGGGGGCCGTCCTGGCCGTAACCGGTGATGGCGCAATAGACGATCTTGGGGTTCGCCGCCTTCACGTCCTCGTAGCCCAGGCCCAGGCGGGCCATGACGCCGGGGCGGAAGCCCTCCACCAGCACATCGGACTCCTTGACCAGCTGCAGGATCACCTCACGGGCACCTTCGGCCCGCAGGTTGATCGACAGGGAACGCTTGTTGCGATTCACCGCCAGAAAGAAATGGGAAATCGGCGTGCCGGCCGGTCCCCTGGCCGGTTCGCCGCTGCCGGTGGGCTCGATCTTGAGCACGTCGGCTCCCATGTCGGCCAAGTGCAATGTGCACATGGGGCCAGGCAGCAGCTGAGTGAAATCGAGGACTTTGACGCCGTCCAGAGGCTTTGTTGCCATTTGCATTTTCTCCAGATCAGGCGTCGTGGAAGCTCACGGCATCTTCGAAGGCGGCCCGGGGAATACCCAGATTGGCGACAGGGGACGCGGTATCCGCATAGCCCAGGCACATACCGCCCATCACGTGGTGCGAGTCGTCGATATTCAAGGCGCTGCGGATGGTCTGGGGCCACATGCGCCAGATCACCTGGGGACAGGTGTCCAGGCCGTGGTCCCGGGCCAACAGCATGATGGTCTGCATCAGGATGCCCATGTCAATGGCCTGGGCCTCGACCATGTAGGACGGCATGGTGAAGATCAGCCCCACGGGCGCGCCGAAGAACTCGTAGTTCTTCAGGGCCTGGGCGATGCGCCCCTTCTTGTCCTCCTTCGGAATCGCCAGCGCGTCATAGAGCATCAAACCGCAGACGGCGCGGCGCTCCTTGAAGGGATCAGGCAGCGGCTCGGGATACATCCCGGGATTGGGCGACTCCCCCATCGGCGTCTCGGCGAAGCTGGTCATGATGCGCTGGGTGAAGTTCTGCTTGGCTTCGCCGAGCAGCACATGGATGTGCCAGGGCTGGACGTTGCCGCCGGAAGGCGCACGCAGGGCCGTGGCCAGGATCGACCGCAACAGCGTCGAATCCACCGGCTTGTCCAGATAGGCCCGGGCGGAGGCCCGGCTCAATACGGCTTCGGTAACGTTCATCATTGGGCTTTCTCAAGTGAGGGGGGGGGTATCAGCGTTCCAGATCCCGGAACGGCAACTTGCGGTCGGTGCGAACCTCGCCGGGCAGCCCCAGGACCCGCTCGGCGATCACGTTCTTCTGGATTTCATCGGTGCCTCCCGCCAGGCGGATGCCCGGCGCCGACAACCACAGGCGCTGGATGAAGCCCCATTCGCTGCCCAGGTCCTGGTGGCCCAGGGTGCCCTCGGGGCCGGCCATTTCCATGGCAAAGCTGGTGATGTCCAGAATGCCCTTGCCCGCCACCAGCTTGAGGATAGACATCTCCGGTCCCGGTGTCCGGCCTTTGGAGATCGCGGTCAGTCCCTTGGAGATGATCAGTTCCACCCCCTTCTGGCTCAGGTAGGCATTGGCGATGCGGGCCCTGACCCGGCTGTCCTCGATGGCCGGCCGGCCGTTCCAGTGGGCCTTTTGGGCCAGGCCGATCAGGTTGCGGTGCAGGTGGGTGGGCAGGCTGCCGCCCACGGAGAGGCGTTCGTGCATCAGGGTGCTCAGCATCACCTTCCAGCCCCCGCACTCGGGGCCCAGGCGATGGCTGTCGGGAATGCGCACATCGGTCAGGAAGACTTCGTTGAACTCGTAGTCGCCGGACATCTGGTGGATGGGGCGGATTTCCACGCCGGGGGCACGCATGTCCAGGATGAACATGGTCAGGCCTTCCTGCTTGGGCTTGTCCCAGTCGCTCCGGGCCAGGAGGATGCCGTAGTCGCAGAACTGGGCGCCGGAGGTCCACACCTTCTGACCATTGATTACCCATTCGTCCCCCTGCTTCTCGGCCCGGGTGCGGATGCCCCCGGTGTCGGAACCGGCCGCCGGCTCGGAGAAGAGCTGGCACCAGATTTCATCCCCGGCCAGGCCCCTCGGCACATGACGGGCCTTCAGTTCCGGGATGGCCCAGGTGGCCACCGTGGGCAGGCACTGGCCCAGGCTGTTCTCGAAGATCATCCGGGGCACCAGGAAATGGGCTTCTTCCTGGCTGTAGATCACTTGCTGCATGGGCGTGCCCCCCATGCCGCCGGCTTCCTTGGGCCAGGTGATGGCGGCATAGCCCGCCGCCGCCTTCTTCTTCTGCCAGACCCGGGCGGCGGCAACGCGTTCTTCGTCGTTCATGCCCGCATCGAAGCGTTCCTCGTCGCTCTGCTTGGGCTGGGCGTTGGCTTCCAGCCAGGCCCGCACCTGGGTGCGGAAGGCGGCTTCTTCGGGGGTGTCTCTGAAATCCATCATTTCCTCCGCACGGTCATCCCACGGGGACAACCCTCAATCAATCGAGCGGGCAGCGCCCGCGAGCATCCTTCGTTGCCCCCTTCCCCGGGAAGGGGGTCAGGGGGATGGTCCTTTCTTTCCTCTGGAGGCGGCGTCCTATGCCGCCTCCTTCACGAGTTCGTCGGCCAGCTGCCCGCGCCAGGCATGTTCGCTGCCGATCACTTGGGCCAGGTAACGGGCCCGGCGGTAGTACAGGTGGCAATCCATTTCCCAGGTGAAGCCGATGCCGCCGTGGATCTCGATGCCCTCCTCGGCGGCAAAGTTGTAGGCGGTGGTGGCCGCCACCCGGGCGGCGCCGGCGGCCAGGGCCAGTTCCGGGGCGTCCGAGGACAGCGCCCAGGCGCCGTAGTAGGCATGGACCCGGGCCAGTTCATTGCGGGTATAGATGTCCGCCATCTTGTGTTTCAGGGCCTGGAAGCCGCCGATCTGGCGGCCGAAGGCCTTGCGCTCCAGGGCGTAGTCCCGGCTGATTTCCAGGATCCGGGTCGCGCCCCCCACTTGTTCGAAGGCCAGCAGTACAGCGGCGCCGTTCAGCACCCGGCCGCCACGGCGGCGCCACTCTGCCCCGGCCAGCTTCTCGGCCGGGTGTTGGCGAAGCTCAGTTCCGCATAGGGCCGGGTCGGGTCCTGGGAGGACAGTGGCTTGCGGCTGACGCCTGCGGCCGACAGGTCCACCAGCACCAGGTCAACGCCCGCTTTCAGTACCGCCAGGCCCGCCACCATACCGTCGGGCACCACGGCCGCCTTGCCATTGAGGGTCTTGCCGTCGAAGGCCAGCGGCGTCGCCAGGTAGGTCTCCGTGCTTCCCAGGACGGCAGTGGCGATTACTTCACCCGACGCGATGCGGGGCAGCCATTGCTGTTTCTGGCCCTCGCTGCCGCCATGGACCAGGGCTTCGGCAGCCAGATAGAAGGAGGACGACAGGGGCACCGGCGCCAGGTGGCGCCCGGCTTCTTCCGCCACCAGGCACAGTTCCAGGTGACCCAGGCCCGCGCCGCCGTAGGCTTCGGGAATCGCCGCCGCCGCCGCGCCCATGTCGATCAGGTTGCGCCAGACGGTCGCGGAATAGGCCGCCTCACCACCCAGTACCTGGCGCACGGCAGCGGAGGTGCTGGTCTCCGCCAGCATCTTGCCCACTTCCGCCTGCAACAGCCGCTGGTCGTCGGAAAAATCGAAGTTCACAATCGCATCCTTGTCTATCGAATCATCACCAAGACGCCACGGCGGGCATCCTGGTGAATCGGTACGGAAGGGCGATGCCGTGCAGCATCACCCAGCCCCATGACACACAACCGTCAAGCCTTCACTGCCGCCGGGGGCGTGATGCGGGTACTGCCGTAGAAGGTCTGGCCATTCCTGGCCATATCCCGCAACCACTGGGGCGGTGCGAACTGCTCGCCATAGGCCGCTGCCAGCCGGTCGCATTCGGCCACCACTTTCGCGATACCGAGGGTGTCCATCATCGCGAAAGGACCACCCAGGTAGGCCGGGAAGCCCACGCCAAGGATGGAACCTACGTCGCCATCGGCCGGGTCCAGCAGCACGCCCTCGGCCATGGCCTTGGCGGCGTCGGCCAGCTGGGAGTACAGCATCCGGGCCTTGACCTCATCCACCGTCGGTTGCTGGGGCAGGAGCGGATAGAGTTCGCCCAGGCCGGCCCACAGCTTCTTGCTGCCATCCGCGGCGTAGTCGAAGAAACCCTTGCCGTTCTTGCGGCCGTGGCGGCCCAATTCGCCCACCAGTTTCTCCACCAGCAGGAAGGTCGGCGTGGCCTTGAAGTCAGCGCCGGCGTCCTTCTTGCGCTGCTGGCCGCCGTGGTAGGCCACGTCCAGGCCGATCTCGTCGGAGACGGTCAGCGGCCCCACGGGAATGCCGGCCATCTTCGCAGCGTTCTCGATCAGGGCCGGGTTCACGCCCTCGGTGACCATGGTCAGGCTTTCATTCACGTAGGCGCCGATGAAGCGGCTGGTGAAGAAGCCCGGGCCGTCGTTGACCACGATGGGGGTCTTCTTCATGACCTGCACCAGATCCAGGGCCCGGGCCAGGGTCTCGGCGGAGGTCTTCTTGCCGCGGATGATTTCCACCAGGGGCATGCGCTCCACCGGCGAGAAAAAGTGCATGCCGATGAAATTCTCCGGCCGCTGGCCCGCTTCGGCCAGTTCGGTGATGGGCAGGGCCGAGGTGTTGGACGCGATCACCGCGTGCTTGGGCAGTACCGCTTCCAGCTTCTTGGTGATGTCGGCCTTCACGGCCCGGTCCTCGAACACGGCCTCCACCACGATCTCCACGTCCGACAGGGGCGCGTACTCGGTGGTGGCGTTGATCCGCGTCAGGATGGCATCGGCCTTGTCCTGCTTCATCCGCCCCTTGGCGATGTCCTTCTCCAGGCGCTTGGCGCTGTAGTCCTTGCCCTTGTCGGCAGCGGCCTGGTCCCGATCGATCAGTACCACCTCGACGCCCAGCTTGGCGCAATGGTAGGCGATGCCCGCGCCCATCAGGCCGGCACCGACCACGCCGATCTTCTTGTAGACGGTCTTGGCAATGCCCTCGGGACGGTGCATCAGCTTGTCTGCCTTGCCCTTGTTGATGAACAGGGTGCGGATCATGTTGCGCGAAACGGGGTCCAGGTTGAGCTGGGTGAAGTACTTGGCTTCCACCGCCAGGGCCTTGTCCATGGGCAGGAAGGGGCCCTCGAACATGCAGGAAAGAATGGCCAGGGGCGCCGGCAAGTTGTGGAAGGTCTTGGCCTGGATCATGGCGTTGCTGACCATCATCATCTGGCCCACGGCCGGGGACATGGCGCCGGCGCCACCGGGCACCTTGAAGCCCTTCTTGTCCCAGGGCTGCACCGGATCACCCTCCTCCAGAATCCAGCGCTTGGCCTCGGCCAGCAGCTCGGCGGTGGGCACCACCTTGTGGATCAGGCCCATCTTCAGCGCCTTCTCGGCGGAAAGGGCCTGGCCTTCCAGCAGCACCGGCGCCGAAGCCTGGACCCCGATCAGCCGGGGCACCCGCTGGGTGCCGCCGCCGCCCGGCAACAGCCCCACCTGTACTTCCGGCAGGCCCAGCAGGATGCCCTTGCTGTCGGCCACCACGCGGTAGTGGCAGGCCAGCGCCAGCTCGGTGCCACCGCCCATGGCTGTGCCATTGACCGCACAGACCACGGGCTTGCCGCAGGTCTCCAGCCGCCGCAACAGCGTCGACAGCGAGGCGTTCTGCTTGACGCGCTCGGCCAGGGGCAGGTCCTGGTTGCGATCCAGGGAGGCTTCCATTTCGTTCAGGTCGGCGCCGGCGGCGAACACCGGCTTGCCGGAGGTAATGATGGCGCCCTTGATGGCAGCATCGGTGGCCACCTGCTGCACGGCGGCTTCCAATTCGTTCATGAACTTCATGTCCATGACGTTCATGTTGTTGTCCTTGCGATCGAACAACAGCGTGGCAATACCGTCAGCGTCGACGGAGACGTGGATGACTTCACTCATGGCGATTTCCTTGAATTGTTTCCGGGACGGCTCAGACCAGCTCGATGATGGTGGCGGTGCCCATGCCCGCCGCTTCGCACAGGGTCACCAGGCCGGTGCCCACGTTGCGCCGTTCCATCTCGTCCAGCAGGGTGCCCAGGATCATGCCGCCGGTGGCCCCCAGGGGATGGCCCATGGCGATGGCGCCGCCATTCACGTTGATCCTGTCGTGGGGCACGTTCAGCCGCTCCATCAGGCACAGCACCACCGAGGCGAAGGCTTCATTCAGCTCCCACAGGCCGATGTCCGCCACGCTCATGCCCGCCTTCTTCAGGGCCTTCAGGGAGGCGATGCTGGGGGCGTCCAGCATCAGGGTGGGCTCCGAACCCACGGTGGCGATGGAGCGTATCCGCGCCCTGGGCTTCAGGCCCAGACGCTGGCCGATTTCCTGGTTGCCCACCAGCACGGCGGAGGCCCCATCGACGATGCCGGAGCTGTTGCCGGCGTGGTGCATGTGGATGATGCTCTCCAGTTCCGGATACTTCTGCAGGGCCACGCCGTCGAAGCCGTACTGGGTGCCCATTTCCAGGAATGCGGGCTTCATGCCTGCCAGGGATTCCAGGGTCACGTCGGGGCGGATGGTCTCGTCCTTGTCCAGCACCGGCAGGCCCAGGATGTCCTTCACCGGCACCACGGACTTGTTGAAGTAGCCCTTGGCCCAGGCCGCCGCCGCCCGCTTCTGGCTTTCCACGGCATAGGCGTCGCACTGTTCCCGGGTGAAACCGCACTTCGTCGCCAGCAGGTCGGCGCTGACCCCCTGCATGACGAAATACATCTTGAAGGTGACTTGCGGGTCCAGGGCCATGGCGCCGCCATCGCTGCCCATGGGCACCCGGGACATGCTCTCGACCCCGCCGCCGATGGCCAGGTCGATCTGGCCAGCGCCCACCTTGGCCGCGGCGAAATTCACCGCCTCCAGGCCCGAGCCGCAGTAGCGGTTCACCTGTACCCCCGGCACGCTGTTGTCGTAGTCCGCCACCAGGGCGGCGACCCGGGCGATGTTGCCCCCCTGCTCGCCCACCGGCACCACGCAGCCCAGGAACACGTCTTCCACCAGGGCAGTGTCCAGGGAATTCCGGTCCCGCAGCGCCCCCAGCATCTGGGCCGCCAGATTTACCGGTGTGATCTCGTGCAAGGCACCGTCCGCCTTGCCCTTGCCCCGCGGCGTGCGTACGTGGTCGTAGATGTATACGTCGGTCATGACTGCCCTTTTCAAAATCAAATGAATGGAAAGAATCGCGCAGCCCTGCAATGGTCGGAATCCCGACAGGGGCAGCCGATTAACGCCAACACAGAATAGGGTAATTGACTGCGCCTCCCTAAAACATGAGCTCAAAACCGAACCAGAATGGGGGAGCAGACGTAACACCGCATCAATACTGGCGTTAACCGCACTGCAACAAAGTGAACATTAATGGAGATTCCCCATCGACCCCCACCCATGGGCAGGGGGATCGGAGGCTGTCCTCAGCCGATATAGCGAACTGCCACCACCTCGATCTCGCGCCAGCCCATGGGGCTCTGGAAACGGATTGAGTCGCCTTCCCGCGCCTTCATCAGGGCGCGAGCCAGGGGAGATATCCAACTGATCATGCCGGCGCCCACGTCGGCCTCGTCGATGCCGACGATCTGGTAGCTGGACTCGTTGCCGTCCTGGTCACAGATCGTCACCGTGGCACCGAAAAAGACCTGGTCGGTGTTTTCCTGTTCCGCGGGGTCCACCACCACGGAGCTGTCCAGGCGCTTGGTGAGGAAACGCAGGCGGCGGTCGATTTCCCGCAGGCGTTTCTTGCCGTAGATGTAGTCGCCGTTTTCCGAGCGGTCTCCGTTGCCCGCCGCCCAGGAGACCACCTGGACCAGATTGGGCCGCTCCACCTTCACCAGATGTTCGAACTCCTCCCGCAGCAGGCGGTGGCCGCGCCGGGTCATGTAGTTGCGGGTACCGGGGGGCAGAGCGGGGGCCGATGCCTCGCCGTCATCCTCGTCGTCCTGGTCGTTCTCTCGGGTGAATGCCTTGCTCATGAAACCCTATCTGAGGGAAAAATCCACTCGGTTGCCGGGCGACTTGTCTGCTCCGGCTTCGACCCGGGGCGCCAGCAGAAACACTCGCTGGGCTGGCACCTTACCCATTTCCAGCAGCCAGGACTGGATACGCCGGCCCCGCTGCTCGGCCAAGGCGTGCAATTCCGTCTCACCGGCGGGGAAAGCGGCCAGCAACCGGGCTTCCATTTCCGCCGATGGCAGGCTCTTGGCCAGGCCGATCAGATTGCGGGGCTTGTCCGGAATCTTCTCGCCCTGATAGACCTTCTCCAGATACACCGGATACTCCGCGGCAGAAATGGCAACTTCATCCAGTGAAGCAGAGGCTTCGGCCCGACGGGCCTGGTCCTCCAGCTTCCTGGCGCGTATTTTGCGGTCCAGGGTGGCGCGCTTGATCCCGGCCTTGTCCTGCTCCGGGTCAGCCCGACCGCTCACTTCCAGGGTCAGGGCCGGGCGATCGGCCATGGCCTTGGCCAGGGCCTGGAGACGGGCCTCCGTTTCCGGCGTCAGGCTCTCCTGGCCGGGAGTGAAGATCACATGGGACAGATCCTCCCCGCCGCCAAAGAGGGAGCCCAGCAGGGCGAAGGGAGAGGTCACCGCCTTCACCACCAGGTTCACCAGCATTTTCACCACGATGCCGCCCACACTGAACTGGGGATCATCCAGGGAACCGCTGATGGGCAGATGAATGTCGATTTCGCCCCGGGAATTCTTCAGCAGAGCCACGGCCAGATTGACAGGAACGGACAGGGCATCCGGACTCTCCACCTTTTCGCCGAAGGTGAGCTGATCCAGGAACAGTTTGTTCTCCGCCGTCAATTGCCCCTGCTCCACCTTGTATTTCACCTCCAGGGAGAGCTTGCCCTTCTCGATGGCATAACCCACATAACGCCCGGAGTAGGCCGAAAAACCCGGCATGTCGATACCCCGCGCACTGGCCTGGATATCCAGACCCGGCGGAGAGGACAGGGGGTCAATGCGCCCCTGAATCTTGAGGGGTGCCGAACCATCCACATTGCCCTGCAACTCCACCGAACTGAGGGTGCCTGCCACCAGGGCATCCACCCTGCCCTCCAGGTTGGTCAGCCGGGCCGAATAATTGGGCCGGATGAATCGATCGGTGAAGTTCACCTCGCCCCCCGACAATCTCACCCGGCCGATGCGGATATCCGCCGGAGACGACTTGGCGGTGGGTTCCACCACCGGGTCAACAGGGGCCGGCCCCACGGGTGCGGGCTCGGCCTTGACCATGTTCCGGAGGTTCAATTGCCCCTGTTCGTTGATCAGCACCTCGGCGAAGAAGTCGTTCAGGGCCACCTCTCCGACCTGCACGGAAAGGGGGGCGGTGGACAAGGACAGCCGGGCAAGGCGCAGACGCTTCCAGCGCAGCAGATCCTCCGCGTTGCCCCGATCCAGCACATTCACATTGCCCAGGGTCAGGTCTCCGGTGACAGCAGCCCGGCCGGCCTGGAAGCTGGCCCGGCCCTTGAAGCCAAGTTCACCCCGTGTGAGCAGGGCATTGAAGCGATCCACCACCCAGCCCTGAAGGGCCACCAGATCCACTTGCCTTGCCTCCACAAGCAGTTCCCCCTCGCCCTGGAGACTGAGCTTGCCCTTCAGGTCCAGGCGGCCCCGGCCATTGACCGAAGCGCCGGCCTTGACCGGCGCCGGCCCGGCACCATCGTTCGCCAGGCGCCCCGTATCCACGCTCAGGCCCGTCAGGATCAGGGGTTTCACCTCGGGCAGGGTGTCATCGGCGTAAGCCAGCCTGCCCTCGCCGAGTATGAAATGAGCCAGGGACCAGGACCAGGGGGCGGCCGAAGTCGTGGCGTCGCCCGCAGCGGCGCTCGGCTTCGCCCCCGGATCGGCGGCGGTAAGTTCCGTCAGGTCCAGACCGCCGGCACGAGTGCGCCGCACGCTCAGATATGGACCATCCAGGCGAGCTTCGGCAACGCTGATCCGGCGTTGCTTCATATCCACCACCAGATCCCTCAACCCCAGACGGCCCAGACGCAGGAAGTCCCCAGAGGCGCCTCGACGCCGCAAGGCCAGTCCGGGCGCCTTGTCGGCGACCAGCGCCAAGGACTTCAGTCCGATGCGCTGCCGCGCCAGATCCACCGCGATGCCATCGGCCACGACCCGACCCGCCCGCAACTGTAGTCGGCCATCGAGCAGCTCGGCCTTCACCCCCTGCAACGCTGCATCGCCGGTCACGGTCAGGACCGGCGTCTTGCCCCTGGGAGCGCTGAAACCGATTTTCAGGCGGGTTTCCAAACGTGCTCCGTGCAGGGCCAGCGGCACCCGTGCATAGGCCATCGGATTCAGCAGTTCCAGATCGTTCAGGATCAGCTCCAGGGTCCCGTCCCTCTCCGCGGCAAAGGGCCGCAAGCGACCGCTCAGGGACAGGGCGGCGCCATTGAGCCGGGCGCTGAAGCGGGGTTCGACGAACAGGTCCTGGCGGGAATCGGCCGTGGTGATGAAGGGCACCGCCAGACTGATTTCACTCAGGCGCTGAGTGCGGCCCACCCCCCTATCCTCCAGTTCCACCTGCCCTCCCTGGAGCAGGATGTTGCTGACCGCAAACGCCGGCGGGGGACCATCGGGCTGATCCGGCCGGCCTGCCGTCAGCAGATCGGCGATATTCAGCCGGCCGGCCGAATCCCGCACCAGATGCAGGCGCGGCTGCTCCACCCGCAGCTCGCTCACCACCGGCATGCCTCGCAACAGGGAGGCGGCGGAGACATCCAGATACAGCCTCGCCACCGAGAGCACATCGCCGGCCTTGAAGCCCTCGATGGCGACGGACAGGGCGTAGGGGGAAACCGTGACACGCTCGATACTGACCGGACGATGCAGGGTTTCGCTCAGCAGGGTTTCCAGCCGGAGCTTGGCGAAGCCCGGCAACCAGAAGTAACCCAGCAGACCAGACAGCAGCAATAGCAGCAGCAGAATCCCGGCCAGCCAGCGCCCTGCTTTCACGAAGCGGCTTGCGGTGGTCGATGCCCGATGGCCCATGAAAACCCCCTCTCAGTCAGGAAGACTGCTTGATGGCCAGCATGGCTTGATTGCGCAGGGTCTTCAGCAACTGCAATTCCCTTTCCGGGATGGTGATGGAGCCCGCCTGGTCCCGGTCGCAATAGATCAGCGCCACCGGATTGCCCTTGATCACCAGGGGAAACAGAACGAAGGTCTTGGCCGGCACCCGCTCCCGGAACCAACGCGGAATCTTGTCGGCGATCTTGGGATCGTCGATGTCGCTGATCAGGATGTCCACCGACTTGCTGATGGACAAATGAAAGACATCGGGCGTGTAGGTCAGGGGAAATTTGAATTTCTTGGCGATCTCCGCCGTGTCCGGGCCGAAGCCGAAACGGCCGACCATCAGGCCGCCCCTGACATCCTTGAGGCAGAGCAGCACCCGCTTGAAGCCCATGGCCCGGTACATGGTTTCCAGGATGATGCGCAGGATGTCATTGAGGGGCATGTCCTCCACCAGGGAGTTGCTGATGTCCTGAATGCCCGCGGTGAGTACCGACTCCACATCAGTCTGGAAGGCCTTTTCATCCTCCCCTTCCTCCCCCGTCACGGAGGGCGATGTCATCGCCATGGCATCCATGAGCACGGTCTTGGCCAGGGTTCCAGCCAAGCCATTATTGTCGTCTTCCGGCGCAGCCACTTCTATCGTGCCCTTGAACGCCTGCACCTGGCGGGCGAAGGGGCTTTGCTTGAGATTGACATGGAGGATGCCGGCCACCTCGGTCAGCTCGTCGAAGGATTTTTCCACCACGCTCTGGACGCCCCTATCCGACAACTGCATGCTGGCCGAGAACCGTTCCGAGATGGTCTTCATCAATCGGGGCCTGTCTCCCGGCACACTGCCGGCGATCATTTCGCACAGCTCGTTGGCAAAGCCGGAGATCACCCGCAGGGTTTCCTCGTGGGTGACGGGCTTGCGCACCGGCCCGTCACCCAGCTTGCGCATGCTGGCGACGATGGTTTCGGGAAAACCCCAGCTCCGGGCAATGGCGATACCCAGTTCCTCGAAGGAAATGCCCAGCACCTGGGCCGAGGCTTGAGCCTCGCTCATCTGCTTCTGCTGCATGACGATGCGGATGGTCTCCACTTCCTCGGGGAAGTAATACTGGGACAGCAACCTGCCAAGATCGTGGAACATGGAACAGATGAAGGCTTCCTCGGTGTCCCGGGCCAGGAAGCGCACACTGGCGTCCCGGGCCATCAGACCGGCCAGATTGGCCCGCAGGAAGCCTTCCTTCAGATCCTTGGCGTTGCCCTTGTCCTGGAGATGCTCGAACAGCAGCACAGTGATGGCGATGTTGCGGATGGCGTCGAAGCCCAGCACGATCACCGCCCGGGACACCGTGCTGATGCCGCCTCCGCCGGCCTGGCGGTAATAAGCGGAATTCACCAGGCGCAGAATCTTGTTGGTCAGGGCGAAATCCTTGAGGATGGTGTTGGAGAGCTTGTTGATGCTTTCCTTGTCGGAATTGGTGAGCTTGTTGATGGCTGACACGGAATCCGACAGGGCCGGGAAGTCCGACTTGTGGCGCATGCGCCGCAGCAGGAATTCCAGGGTGCCCTGCTGACGGGCCGCGCCATCGTCGGCCGAGCTGCCGCCACCCAGGTAGGCCTCGATCGCACCCCGCATCTGGCCCGCGTCGGCAAAGCGGATTTCGCGCCGCCGGGCACAGGCCTTGAGGATGATGTCTCCCAGCCTTTCGTCCACTCCGCGGGGCAGCTTCACATCCTCGTTCAGGATGCGATGGACGATCTCCCCCGCCGAATTGCCCTCCATGACCGGCCGTGCAGTGATCATCTCCAGCAGAATCAAACCGGCTGCGAAGACATCCATCTGCTCGCTGACGCTGCGGTCCTCCAGATACTCCGGTGCCATGTAGGCCGGCGTACCCAGCAGGCCCTCCTCGCCTTCGGGCGAATCGGTGGTGCGAATGGCGATGCCGAAATCCATCACCCGGGGCCGCCCGGCGGCATCAATGATGATGTTGGAGGGTTTCAGATCCCGGTGGATGATGCCCAGGGCGTGAGCCTGATTCAGCGCCCCCAGGATCTGACGCATCAGGTCCGTGGCTTCCGTAGGCTCGATGGGGCCGTCCTGACGCAGACGCTCGGCCAGGGTTTTCCCTGCCACGTATTCGAAGATCAGATAGGGGTCGCCACCCTGCTCGCCAGCATCGAAAATACCGACCACATTGGGATGCTGGAGCTTGCCCACGGTACGCGACTCCGCCAGGAGCATCGCATTGAGCTGGGGATCGGGCAGGTCGAAGTGCATGGTCTTGATGGCCACCTCCCGCTGCAACTGGGGGTCCCAGCCAAGATAAACCACGCTCTGGGCGCCGCGCCCGAGTTCACGGCGGATTTCGTAACGTCCGATCGTCTGTGCCATGAGCTGATTTTAGCCCGGCACCGGGGTGGTCATGGACGGCGATGAACGCCGGGGGTGATCAGTGCCGGGTCAGGGGCTGGCTGAGCACGGTGCTATAGTCGTCGAAGAGATCCTCCAGCGCCTCCTCATCACCCCCGCTGGCAAGCACCGTGTTGAATTCGTTGAAGAAACGCAAGGCCACCGAGCCCTGCATCAGGCCACCGCGCCCCGAGCGCTTGTCGAACAGTTCCACCGCATCCAGCCCCGGGTAATTGATGATCACCATCTGGGGATTGTTGAAAATGACTTCCATGACATCCTCCGCTCATCGACGCTGTGTATGAGATAACGGCCGTTCCACCGATTTCAAGAGGGGAAATTGAGCCACGAAAAACTCCCCTACGACATTGCCAAGGCTGGAACGCCCGCATAAGATGCCCGCCATGGACCCCATCGAAGACATTGACGCACTGAATATCCGCCTTGCGGAACTGCGTCTGGAGCATCGTGACCTGGACGAGGCCATTGCCACCCTGACCGGGGATCCTTCCCGGGACGAACTGATGCTGCGACGACTGAAAAAACGCAAGCTCCTGCTCAAGGACCAGATCGCCTTCCTCGAACGCCAGATCGATCCTGACGACTTGGCCTGACCGATGCCCTTGCGCCCCTCCCGCCCCCTGATTCTCGCCGTCCTCGTCGCCGCCCTGCTTTTCGCCGGATTCAAGCTCATGACCCGCCCCAAACCGGTGCCGGTGCTGGTGGCCGCCGCCGCTCCGGGCCGGGTGGAGACCACCGTGGCCAACACCCGGGCCGGCTCCGTGGCGGCCTGCAAGCGGGCCAAGCTGGCGCCGCCGGCCGGGGGACGCATCGCCCGCCTGCCGGTGAAAAAGGGCCAGCGAGTCCAGGCCGGGGAACTGCTGCTGGAACTCTGGAATGATGATCTGGCCGCCCGGGAGCAACTGGCTCGGGAACAACTGGGCACCGCCCGTGCACGGGTGAACGAGGTCTGCCAACTGGCCCGGGCCAGCGCCAGCGAAGCCCACCAGGCCCGGCAGTTGCGGGACAAGGGTTTCATTTCCGAGGAGCGGGTGGTGCGCATCGAGGCCCAGGCCGCCTCCGGGCAGGCCAGCTGCGATTCCACCCGGGCCCAGATCAAGGAGGCCGAAGCCCGCATTGCCGCCGCCCATGCCGATACCCAACGCACCGTGCTGCGAGCGCCCTTCGCCGGCATCGTGGCGGAAATCAACGGCGAGTTGGGGGAATACCTGACCCCCTCCCCGCCGGGCATTCCCACCCTGCCGGCGGTGGACCTGATCGACGATTCCTGCCTCTACGTCACTGCCCCCATCGACGAAGTGGACGCGGCCAGTCTGCAGAACGCCATGCCCGGCCGCATCACCCTGGACGCCTATCGGGGTAAACATTTCCCCGGCCATCTGCGGCGCATCGCCCCCTACGTACTGGCCCTGGAAAAGCAGGCCCGCACCGTGGAGGTGGAAGTGGAATTCGACCAGCCCCCCAGGAGCGAGGACGGAGGCAAGTTGCTGGTGGGCTACAGCGCCGACATCGAGGTGGTGGTCGAGGCCCGGGAAAACGTGCTGCGCATCCCCACCTCGGCCCTGATGCCCGGCAACCGGGTGTTGGTGCTGAAGAATGGCCGGCTGGAAGAACGCAAGCTGGAAATCGGCCTGTCCAATTGGGAATACACCGAGGTCAAGACGGGCCTGGCCCAGGACGAACAGGTGGTCACCTCCCTGGACCGGGAGGGCGTCAAGGCCGGCGCCAGCGTGGTGGTGGAAACCAAGAAGCAATGAACAGCCCTGCCCGATGATCCAGCTCTCCGGCATCCGGCGCGTGTTCCATGTGGGTGACGAGGAGGTCCATGCCTTGCGCGGAGTGGACCTCAGCATCAGCGCCGGGGAATACCTCTCGATCATGGGCCCCTCGGGCTCCGGCAAATCCTCTCTGCTCAATGTACTGGGCCTGCTGGACCGGCCCAACGGGGGTCGCTACACCCTGGATGGCCGGGATGTGACCGGCCTCTCCGATGACGAACTGGCCCAGGTGCGGCGGGAAAAAATCGGCTTCGTATTCCAGTTCTTTCACCTGATCCCCCGCCTCACAGCGGCCCAGAACATCGAGCTGCCCATGGTCCTGGCCGGCACTCCTCCGGAAGAAAGGCAGCGGCGCCTGGCGATCCTGCTGGCTGACTACGGTCTGGAAAACCGCGCCCGGCACCGCCCCGACCAGCTTTCCGGTGGCCAGTGCCAGCGGGTCGCCATCGCCCGAGCCATGTCCATGGGGCCCGGTGTGATCCTGGCCGACGAACCCACGGGCAATCTGGACCGCCACACCGGCCAGGAAGTGATGGCCCTGCTGGAGGCTCTCCACGCCGCCGGCGGCACCCTGGTGGTGGTGACCCACGACACCGAACTGGGCGCCCGCGCCAAACGCCGCCTGCGCATGGTGGATGGCGCACTGGTGTCCGACGATCGGACGTGACCGTGCACCTGCCCTCCCCCCACAACTCCTATCCCGCACGCGGGCGAGGGGCACTTCGTGAAGTCGCAGCGCGCCTTTCACGGTAACAAAGGCTGACACTCAATGCGTCCGGCTGACCTGTTTGACTTCGCCTGGCAGGTGGTGCGGGGCAACCGGGGCCGTACCCTGCTGATCCTGCTGGCCATGGGCATAGGCGTGGCAGCGGTGCTGGTGGTGACGGCCCTGGGCGAGGGTGCCCGGCGCTACGTGCTGCAACAGTTCAGCGGCCTGGGGGCCAATCTGCTGATCGTGTTGCCCGGCCGGGCCGAGACCGCCGGAGGCATTCCCGGCTTCCTGGTAGGCAAGACTCCGCGCATGCTGACCCTGGATGACGCCCAGGCCCTGACCCGCAGCCATGGGGTGCGCAAGGTGGCCCCCCTGATCGTGGGCACCGGCGACGTCCATGTGAATGCCCGTAGCCGGGAGACCGCCGTGCTGGGCTCCACCGCCGAATTCATCAGCGTGCGACAGATGGACATGGCCCAGGGCAAGTTCCTCCCCGAGGGTGACCCCCATCACGCCCAGCCGGTCTGCGTCATCGGCGCCAAAATCAAGTCCGAGCTGTTCGGCGGCCAGGCCGCCGTGGGTGAATGGCTGCGCATCGGCGACCGGCGTTTCCGGGTGGTCGGCGTCCTGGCAGGTCAGGGCCAGTCCCTGGGCTTCAATACCGACGAGATCGTGATCGTGCCGGTGGCCGCGGCCCAGGCCCTGTTCAACAGCGAGGCCCTGTTCCGGGTGCTGGTGGAGGCCAAGTCCCGGGCCCAGGTGGCAGATGCCAAGGCCGACGTACTGGAAATCCTGCGCCAGCGCCACGAAGGAGAGCGGGATGTGACGGTGCTGACCCAGGACGCGGTGCTGTCCACCTTCGACCGCATCCTGGGGGCGCTCACCCTGGCTGTGGGCGGCATCGCCGCCATCAGCCTGTCGGTGGCGGGCATCCTGATCATGAATGTGATGCTGATTTCCGTCACCCAGCGCAAGCGGGAGATCGGCCTGTTGAAGGCCCTGGGCGCCACCGGCCGGCAAATCCGCCTGCTCTTCGTCACCGAGGCCGTGCTGCTGGCCCTGGGGGGGGCCGGGGCCGGGCTGGCCGTGGGCCGACTGGGGGAATGGGTCATGGCCGAGCTCTATCCGGCCATTCCCGTCGCCGCCCCCTGGTGGGCCCTGGTGGCCGCGCCCCTCACGGCCCTGGTCACCGCCATCCTGTTCTCGGTGGCGCCGGCCCGCAAGGCGGCCCGTCTCGATCCCGTGCTGGCCCTGTCGTCGAGACGCTGATGCTTACCGCCGACTTCCTCCGCTTCGCCTGGCAGTCCCTCACCGCCCACCGCCTGCGCACCTTCCTCTCGGCCCTGGGCATCGCCATCGGCATCACCGCGGTGATCCTGCTCACCAGCATCGGCCGGGGCCTGCACAGTTTTGTCATTGACGAATTCACCCAGTTCGGCACCAACATCATCGGCATCACCCCCGGCCATACGGACACCCGGGGCGGCCCCATCGGCGCCATCAACACCGTGCGCCCCCTCTCCATCGACGACGCCCTGGCCCTGCGCCGCGCCCCCCATGTGTTGGCCACCGACCCCACGGTGCAGGGCAACGGCGACGTGGAGTTCGAGGGCAAGAGCCGGCGCGTGATGATCTACGGCGTCAGCCACGCCATGGAACAAGTGATGCGGATGCAGGTCAGCAGCGGCGAATTCCTGCCCGACGACGACCCCCGCAGCGCCCGGGCCATGGTGGTGTTAGGGGCCAAGGTGGCGCGGGAACTCTACGGGGAAAACAATCCCCTGGGGACCCGCCTGCGGGTGGGGGGCGAACGCTACCGGGTGGTGGGGGTGATGGAAGCCAAGGGCCAGGTGCTGGGCCTGGACCTGGACGACACGGTGTACATCCCGGTGGGCCGGGCTCTGGAGATGTTCAACCGGGAAAGCCTGATGGAGATTCATCTCACCTACGAGCCCACCGCCCCCCTGGCGGAGGTGGAGGCCGGCATCCGTGCTGTGCTCTCGGCCCGCCATGGCCGGGAGGACTACACGGTCACCCCCCAGCAGAAAATGCTGGAAACCTTCGGCACCATCCTCGACGCCATCACCTTCGCCGTGGCCGCCATCGGCGGCATCTCCCTGCTGGTGGGGGGCATCGGCATTCTCACCATCCTCACCATCGCCGTTTCCGAGCGCACCGCGGAAATCGGCCTGCTAAGGGCCATCGGCGCCACCCGACAGCGCATCCTGCTGATCTTCCTGGGCGAAGCGGCGGTGCTGGCCGGCCTGGGAGGCGCAGTCGGACTCGGCCTGGGATGGGCTCTGGCCCTGGTACTGAAGCTGGCCCTGCCCGCCCTGCCCCTGGAGACTCCCTGGTCCTATGCCCTGGCCGCCGAACTGATGGCGGTCAGCGTCGGCCTGGCAGCCGGCGTCCTACCCGCCCGCCGGGCCGCCCTGCTGGACCCACTGGAGGCCCTGCGCTCGGAATGAGAACCGCCCGCCCATAAAAGCAAGCGGCTCATGGGCACTCGAAAAAGCTCAACGGACGATCAAGGTATGAACGACATCCTGCGCATGCTCGTCGTGCGCATGCTTCTTGACGTGCTTCGCGTGCTTCTTTTCCTTGGGTGTCAAAAGGGGCTGCTTCTTCGCTTCCTTGTTGCTTTGCCTGGCCTTGCCCATGATCCTGCTCCTCGCGATATGCAGCGGCGAATGCCTGATGCGATTTCAGTATAGGCCGCTACGCGAGGCATTACAGACAAATATGCGGAACCCCTCCTGACCTCCAGGCAGGCCATTCAGCAAGCGAGCAGGAGGACGTAGCAGCCACCTTCAGACTTCCGCAGGAGCCTCACCGTCCGGGGATAGGGGAGCCGCACCATCGTCAGTGGAAGGAGGATTCGGCGCCCCATCAGCGGCGGCCTTGCCCGCGAGTTTCTGACGGCGCTTTTCTTCCTGCTTGTTCTTCTTTGCCAAATCCCTCTGGCGTTTTTCGAATTGATAGTTGGGTTTAGCCAAGAGGCCTCCTGGTATGGCCCCGAGGGCCGGATGGAATGCTTCGAAAACCGAGGTAGCTGGCGCAATGCCGCCACCCACGGGCTTGTTACTTGTATTTCTTGAAAACAGTCCGGGCATCCTGGTGAGCCCGCTCCAGGATGCGGATAGCCGGATCATCGTCGTGTCCGACAAAGAATTCGTCGTCCTGGGCGCGCATCACCATCTGGATCGCCGCCTCGTCGTCGAGGCCATATTTCTCGGTGATCAAGGTGGTCACCTCGTCGAGATATTCTTCGTAAGTCATGGGCTTTTCACTCATTATCACCACCGCACCGGCCGCGAGCGTTGCTCGAGACAATCCTCGCCTCCCATCGGAAAATCGCGGCAGATGTCCGGCCGCTGCTCGTAGATGGTACAGCCCATGGTGGTACGATCCAGGGCCGCGCACCAGCCATCTTCCAAGCGCCGCATCACCCAGCCCCCCCACCGGTTCTCGACGGTGAATTGGTCCGGAACCCCATCATCGCCGATCAGCAAGACCTCCAGCCGACAGCAGCAGGCTGCACAGTCCGAGCACGATATGGCCGTGGTTCCGATCTCTTCATTGTTGTCCTTGCATGCGCTCATGGGCGTATTGTCCCATGGGGACGCCCCAGAAACGCAGTTGCCCTGGCCATGGGGTGAATGGGCACTGGACGGCCGGCCATCGAACTGAATAGACTCCCCCCATGACAAGAAGCGTTCGCACCATCCTGTATGTACGCCTGCCCGTGTGGAAGATATGGCCCGGTGGCGTGGTGTATCTGGCCGACTTTATCCACAAGCAGCGACCCGAACTGCACCAGGAGATCCTCGACTTGGCACTGGTCGAGCCGGGCCAGCGTCAGGCCCGGCTGAAGCAGCGCCTGCTGGAACTGCGGCCGGACGTGGTGGCCTTCTCCTGGCGCAACATGCAGACCTTCGGTCCCCATCCGGAAAACGACGCCCTGGAAGTGGTGATGAACTACGACCACTCCGGCAGCCTGTGGCGCAAGGCCCGGGCGGCCTGGGACGCCATCGGCATCATCTGGGACTACGGCGCGGCGCGGCTGCGCAACTTCGGCTTCCTGCGCCTGGCGCGCCGGCTGCTGCCCGAAGCCCGACTCGTGGTGGGGGGTACCGCGGTATCGATCTTCGGCAAATACGTGGCCCGGAAATGCCCGCCCGACACCGTCGTTGTAGTCGGCGAGGGCGAGGAGGCCATGCTTTCCATCGTGGATGGCTATACCGCCCCTGCCGGCCATCACTGGTACAAGGATAGCGCCGGCGTACTGACCCATCAGCCGGCCGAGGAAAACTTCGACCTGGCCCGGCTGACTGCCGTGGATTTCGGCTACATCGAATCCATCTTCCCGGGCTTTCGCGACTACCTGGGCGGCGCCATCGGCGTCCATACCAAGCGCGGCTGTCCCTTCCAGTGCCATTTCTGCCTCTACAACAAGATCGAGGGGGACCGTCAGCGCTACCGGGACCCCCTGGAGGTAGCCAAAGAGGTGGAGACCCTGAACAAGGTCTATGGCGTCCAGCACATCTGGTTCACCGATGCCCAGTTCTGCTCCACCAAGCGCAGCACCCGGCACGTGGAAGCCATCCTCGACGAAATGATCGCGCGCCAGGTCCAGGTGCGCTGGACCGGCTATCTGCGGCTCAACCACCTGACCCCCGACCTCGCCGGGAAAATGCTGCAAAGCGGGCTGGAAAGCATCGATCTGTCCTTCACCGGCACCCAGGAAGTGATCGACAGCCTCACCCTGGGCTACAAGCTGGATCAGCAGATGGAGGCCTTCCGCCTGTTCAAGGAGGCCGGCCACCGGGACCAGAAGGTCAAGCTCTACATGCCCCTCAACGCCCCAGGCGAGACCTCCGAAACGCTCCAGGCCACCATCGCCCACATCCGCGAGCTCTACCAACTCTTCGGCCGGGAGAATGTGCTGCCCTTCATCTTTTTCATCGGCGTACAGCCAGAAACTCCCATCGAGCAACGGCTGATCGCAGAGGGCTACCTGCCGGCGGATTACAACCCCCTCACCCTCAATCCCTTCCTCATCAAGAAGCTGCTCTACAACCCCCGCCCCCTGGGGCGCATGATCGGCCGCGCCTATCTCGAAGCCTTCGCCAGCCGGGGCGCCGCCGACGACTATGTGGGCCGTGCCACCATGGAAATCCTCGAACGCCAGTTGGCCGCGCCAACCGCCAGTTGAACCACGGCGCCCCGGGCACTGCCCTCAGCTCCCCCGGGAATCCCGGCCGCAAGCGGATACTCGCCCTGGCCCTGGCGCTCCTGTCGCTCCTGGCATTGCCTGCGGCAGCCCGGGATGGCCTTGGCTTCACCTGCGACCCGACGCAAATTGATTCCGTCGAAGCAGGCATGGAAGCCTACCTCCAGGCCCTTCACATCGCGCCCGCCCTGATCCTCAGGCAGATGGAACGGGACCTGGGACGGCTCACCTACACTCTGGCCACGCCGCCCGGGGACACCGATACCCTGAGCCTCCACCGACGGCCCGAGTTCCGCATCGGCCGGGAAACTGTCAGCCTGCCGACACGGGGGGGCAAGTCCCGCCAGGTAGTCACGGTATCGAAAAAGGAAATCCTGCTGGCCCTGATGCAACATGGCCGCCTCACCGAGTTCGCCGGCAGCGCCTGCAACCTGGAGGCCCTGAAGGAACACATCGGTCTGCGGCAGAACATCGTCGCCTGGGCCGAGAACCTCAACTGGATCTGGCCCAACGGCGGCCCGGCCCGCTGGAACAAGCGCTATTGGGACAAGGGCACGCCCCTGCCCCATGTCCCCGTGGCAGCCGCCCTCCAGAACGCCTTCGACCAACAGGGAAAGTACAGCCTGGGCTGCTATACCACCACCAAGCTGGCCATCGCCCAGGGCATCGTCCAGTACTTCGAGCGTAGCACCGCACCGCCCGGCCGGGCCGCCCTGGTGCGGGAGCGGCTACTGGCCGACGGCGATCCCCTGGTGAACATCGAACCCCCGCGCCTGTGGCGTTTCGAACCCGACCTCGATCCGGCCGACGCGGACCAGCCGGGAAAACTGGTGAGGCAGATCGACGGCGTGGCCGCCGGGAACTTCGTCCCCGGGGACTGGGCCTACCTCCTCAACACCGATCCCAGAAGCCGAGAAAACACCGGCTATGAAGGCTCCAACACCCTCTACCTGGGCCGCAACCGCTTTGTCGATTATTTCAACGACAACCGCCACGGCTACAGCTACCGGGAGAAGCTGGACGAGGTCTACCAGTGGCGCAACGGCGTGTTCAGCCGCGCCCGGGACTTCCGCAAAATCCGCCGGCTCTCGGCCCAGGACTACGAACGCCTGGGGAAACTGCCCAGCGAGGGAGGCCTGCTGCTGGACCAGCGTGCGGTCCCCTACTTCTTCGGCTACGAGGCTCTACCGTAGGGAAGGCGTCAGCCCGCTTGCCGCTATCCCTCGCCAAGGGTCCCTGAACATCCGGCTTACAGCACATACCTCAGGATCGTGAAGTAATGGGCGGCGCTGCCGGCGATGACGAACAGATGCCAGACACCATGGGCATGTTTGAGTCGGCTGTCGAGGGCATAGAAGACGATGCCCACCGTATAAAACAGCCCGCCCGCCGCAAGCCAGGTGAAGCCGGCGGGCCCCAGCGTCCGCCATAGGGGCACCAGCGCCGCCAGGGCCGCCCAGCCCATCACGACGTAGATCACCACCGACAGTATCCGGGCGCCGCCCTTGGGTCGCAGTTCCAGCAGGCTGCCAAGCACGGCCAGACCCCACACCGTCCCGAACAGGGACCAGCCCCAGGAACCCCGCAGGGTCACCAAACAGAAGGGGGTATAGGTGCCGGCGATGAGCAGGTAGATGCTGTGGTGGTCCAGTTCCCGCAGGATGATTTTGGCCCGCCCCGTCAGACCGTGATAGAGGGTGGAGAAACTGTAGAGCAACACCAGCGTGACGCCGTAGATGGAAACACTCACCACTTTCCAGGGATCGCCGCCCTGGGCCGCCACTATGACCAGCACGACGGACCCCGTCAGCGCCAGCAGGGCGCCGATGAAATGGCTCAAGGTATTGAAGCGCTCTCCCTGGTTCATATCGTCTGTCATATCCCGCTTGCTCGTCACCCCATCATAGCGAGACCTCCCCCTCATGGGTGGGGCCAATGGGAGATACTTGCCCCTGCGATAGCCCCCGACCGATGACAGCCCCCAGAACCATGAAGCCCAGCGCCCCTACCCGCAACATCGCCCTTCTCGCCCTGGCCCAGGCCCTGCTGCTGATCAATGGCGTGACCCTGGTCGCGGTCAGCAGCCTGGTGGGCCTGGCCCTGGCGGGAGACCGGCGCCTGGCCACCCTGCCGCTCACGGCCCTGGTGGTGGGCACGGCCCTGGCCACCCTGCCGGCGGCCTATTTCATGAAGCGCCACGGGCGACGGGCCGGCTTCATGCTGGGCGCGGCCATCGGCCTGGTCAGCGCCCTGATCTGCGCCCAGGCGGCGTTTCAGGGCCAGTTCTGGCTGCTCTGCGGCGGCCTGTTCGGTGCCGGCATCTACGGTGCCTTCGGCCAGCAATACCGCTTCGCGGCGGCCGACGCGGTGCCGATCCCCTGGAAAAGCCGCGCCATTTCCCTCACCCTGGCCGGCGGCATTGCCGGTGGCGTGGTGGGGCCGGAGCTGGGCAAGCTCACCCGCGGCCTGATGGAGGCTCCCTTCGCCGCCACCTACCTGGCCCTGGCAGTCATGGCCGGGATCGCCCTGTTCGTCGCCAGCCGGCTGGAGATTCCCGCCCTCACCGCCCAGGAGCAGCAGGCCCGGGGCCGCCCCCTGCGCTCAATCATGAGCCAGCCCGCCTACGCGGTGGCCCTGCTGGCGGCGACCGCCGGCTATGGGGTGATGAATCTGCTGATGACGGCCACCCCCATCGCCATGGACCTCTGCCGCCATCCCTTCAGCGAGGTGGCCTTCGTCATCGAGTGGCATGTGATCGGCATGTTCGCGCCCTCCTTCTTCACCGGCGGCCTGATCCGCCGCTTCGGTGTGGGCCGGGTGATGCTGACGGGAGCCATCCTGATGCTGGCCTGCATCGCCATCGCCTTTTCCGGCCTGTCGGTGATGCATTTCTGGTGGGCCCTGACCCTGCTGGGCGTGGGCTGGAACTTCCTGTTCATCGGCGGCACCACCCTGCTCACCGAAACCTACCGCCCCGAGGAAAGGGCCAAGGCCCAGGGCGCCAACGACTTCATCGTCTTCGCGGTGCAGGGCCTGACTTCCCTCAGCTCCGGCGTGATGATCAGCACCGCCGGCTGGCACACCCTGAACCTGCTGGCCCTGCCCATCGTCGCCGTCACGGGCCTGACCACAGGCTTCTGGATGTACCGGCGCAGCAACAAATAGTTACCAACCGTCACAGCCCGGCAAAGTCCGCCGCGCTAGTCTTCGCCCTGTTGCACATGAAGAGCCTATTTCAGTAGGGAACGCATCCCGCGCCGTCGGACTTTGGGATGCGATGCAAGGCGGAGGGAGCGCCGCATGGTCATTCCATGCCAGCGACCGACAACGCCGCAGCGCGCCCAAAGCCCGGCGGCCCTTCGGGTTGTGTTCAGGGCGGGCGATCGCTGCGTTGCGCGGCTTGCGAAGGGAACAACCCTTCGCTGCGCCACGACGCCTTGCGCTCATCCCGCCCTGAGCACAACGCGGGGTACGTTCCCTACTGAAATAGGCTCTGAACCCTCCCTATTGTCCCGCCCTCCCCGGCGGGACTTTTTTTGGGGTCATCTGATTAGCCACCATGTTCAGCCAGCGTCCACGAAGTCGTCATTCCGGGGCTGCCCGTCAGAGCCTGCCCCGGACCTGATCCGGGGGCAGAACCCGGAATCCAGAGGCGCACGGCTGGGGTTTCTGGATTCCGGGTTCCGCTACGCGGCCCCGGAATGACTTGCCTGAGTTTCGTGGCTAATCAGGTAGGGCTATGACGCCCACCTATCCCCCACCCGAGCCTGGGCAAACCAGCCCAGCAGGGCACGGGCCTCATCCCCTTCGCCGGAGGGCGCCCAGGAGGGGCAATCCCTGGCGGTGACCGCCACGTAAGGCCCCTGCTTGACCTCGAAGATGATGCCCCCCGGGTCCAGGGAGAGCACGGCATGCCAGACCCCGGCCGGGGTTTCCACCATCGCCGCATCCTCCCCCAGCACGCGGCGCGCCACCACCGCGCCGGTGTCGTCGAAGTGCAACACCACAAAGCGCCCGCGCAAGGGATGGAGCAATTCAAAGGTCTGGGGATGGCGGTGGGGCACGACCAGCGTGTCCGGCTCCATGGCAATGGCCAGGCGTTGCACCGGATCGGCCAGATCACCATGGAGATTGAGGTTCATGCGCCGCCGGGGCGAGTGGCGGGCGGCGGCGGACAGGGCATTGAGATCGGCTGGGCTGAGGGTTTTCAAGGAGGCAATCCGTTGAAGAAGAGGAGCGGATTGTAAGAGAATCAGCCAGGCAAATTAGCCCATTACAAACAGCATCCAACACCGCCCGCCCACGTCAGCTATCGCCTCGGATAGCTGTAATTTCGCGGTACTCCTGGAGCGTAGCTACATTTTGGCTACGTCACGACCCAAAGCCGTTATTCCCAACGTGGAGTGGAGTGTTAATGATCGTTTGCAATTACTGTTGTACTGTCTCTACGATTTTGCTCCTACAGTTCTTGAGTAGCTGGATAGCCTCGACTTGTGCGCTATCCGTTTTTAGGCGGTCTTCCTCTCTTTCAATACGATCAGCTTCTGCACGCAAGGCAAACACATCCTCCTCAGCGGGGGTCTTATAACCTGGCGGAATAATAGAAGTTCTAGCACGTATGGGCTTTTCATTTGCTTTTCTCCATGCCACATACTCCTCTTCACGCCTTGCCGTAGTTCTATCAATTTGCTCAATCTGTGTCTGCCAAAAGCGATCTCCCAGGATGACCTCTTCAATGTTGCCAAAGAAACCATGTACCTCGCAGTTACGATCAACCCGAAGCTTGTCTGTGCCAAATACAATTACAAAGGCGACGTAGTAGAGAAGCAGGAGAGCCGGAATAAACAAAATACGGAAGAGAGTATTCATGGTTGGATGTCATTTGATCTGATGATGTCGAGGTCACTGTGCTCTATCTAGGGTATCCGATTCCTAAGAAAGATCCATGTTCAAGCCCAATTCACCGTTGCACGTAAGCCTGCACTCAGCCGTGGCTTCTGACGACCAGCGAGCCCGAACCAACCTGGTTTTGTTGCATTCCATTAGCCATGCAACATGCCGATAGACAAAGCAGACATAACCAGCCAATGTCCTAGCGGAACAAGCTGAGTAGGTCCCAATAGTTTTCTGTACCTGACCATGTTTTCACCCAGTTTAAGGATGTATGCAAAAGCAATGGCTAGGCAGCCTTGCTCCCACCCAAGCATTGCCCCGATTGCTGCCCCTGCCATGAATGAGCCATACCCAACAAGTTCCTGCTTGATAGTAAAACGGCTAATGATAAGAATCAGCCATTGACCCATGTAGCCTACTACCGCACCAATAACTGCGCTTTCAATGGGTACGGCAAGGCCGAATGCAGAAGCCAATAGATTCCCCCATAATAAGGGGTAGGTTAATACATTTGGCACTAAGTGCTGACGCACAGATATGAACGCTATCGCAATTAGCAGCCATAGCTGGAAAAGCCCGATAAGCGTTTTCGGCTCTAACCCTCCAGACACAACCACATATGTCGTCCCAATGATTGTGACCAGTTGTGGCCGGAATGCTTGATCCTGAGATCTAAAATCGCATGTGGAACAAGAGTTATTGTGGAATAGATACCGAAGCAACGCTAATCTTCGACTGCCGCTATAAAGCTCATAGCAGTGAACACAGCGTGGGGATAAGCTACTAACTATTTCCTCGAAACGTCTAAGATAATTTAGCTTATCTTGCCGAGTGTATGCTTTGAATGTCATCTGGCTATCATCAATCCATGATCTTGCAAGCCAAAGTGGAACGGCAAGAATGTACAGACTGATAATTTCCCCGACAAATAATCCCAGTAAAACCGAGTAAGAGAATAGGGCTAGTTGGACCATGTTCAGTCGGATTGCTATTGCAATAACAGAGGTGCAGCCTAGGGCGAAAGCTTCACCTGCCGTATAGGGGGAAATCATTTTGTTCGGTAGATTCCTGATTCGGAGAGATTCAACAATCGACCCGAAGCGGTATAGCCTGGCCGGATAAGCGGACGTTCAGGAACGTCTAAATTCACACGACTGCACAGTTATTCGCGCAGGCCTGGAATGGCAGTGTTAGCACTCGTCGCGTAAAGTGAAATTGGGTTCATAGAGTCGCACTAGGCCAAGTACGAATTCTTTCGACTTGGCAACGACAGCCGAAGCCTCCGCCTCGTTGCAGAATTCACCACGATGGGCAATAGCGTTTCTTTTTTCATTGACTGCCTTTGCCAACCTGTAGAGTCGACTAACGGCAGCATGGTGCTCTTGACCTTCAAGTAGCGGAAGTAACAGTTTGCTCATTTTCCCGTCAAGCCCGTTCGCCCACTTAAGGAAACTGTTCACTAGTTTCTCGTCAAACTGACTTCGCGTAGAAAACTCTCGACGAATGGCAAGATTGGCAGAAATCTCCGCAGCAGTAGCGGCCCTAACGACAGCAGCAGACCATTCTTCTCGAGTGTGAAGACCAGTCATTTTTTTCCACTGAGATTCGATCCGCTCAAGTTCGGTTCTTTGCTCGTATTGTTTTCGTCTGCTCAACTTGCGCCTACCTTCCGAGAGAGCTGCTTCTTTAAAGTACGCGCTTTGCACATACCTCCAGTACCCAAAGTTTTTCCAACAATGTCAAGGACTAGAACATCGGCTAGAAAGTACGCATCGTAGCAACAGCGTATGGAGCCAGTTACTATCCACAGATTGCCATTGGCATCACCGACGTTGCAAGTGTTGCTGCCGAGTTGGTAGGCGCCATCAAGGCGTTTAGTGACCGGTACGTCTGTACGTGGGAACGTCAAGGCGAAACTACCAGTGCTATAGAACATAAATTCCTCTCCAGAGCGGGTCTCGGAATCGTTCCATCGCCCAACAATATTCGACATAGTAGCCGGATCGGCTGCTACCGAAAGTATCGGGACAAATATGGTGAGGAGAAGAAGATAGATAAGTCGCGCTTTACGCATGGCGAGTCACTTATGTCTTTTGAGAGTGCTAACGAAGCTGTAGAAGAAATATCTTCATTCTCGCACTCTGACGTGAATCAATCGGAATATCAACACTCCGTTGTGATTCTTCTTGTCTAGATTGAACATGACTCCTAAAAACCCATCAACACTAGCCCCCACTGTGAGTGGTCGGATGTGCATATTGCGTGACGTCCGTTCTTGGCCGGTGGCAGTCTAATGATAAATGCATCATGGCTGTAGTACTCTTCCCAACCCACTGCTGCCGGTCGGAATCTCAGTAAGCAGACATTGGGGAACGTGGAGGGTAACCGGCGTTGTGCCGCTTCATGCGCAAGGCCGGTGTCGACTGTAAGGTTATGCGAATTCATCAAGTAAAGCTTCCAGTTGCTTAAGAGTCTCGCCGACATGGTTTCGTGCGACTACCTCTTCACCTCCAGGGACTGATCTCTTATTCACCATTAGTGTTGTGTATGTATCAAGCTTAGAGCTAACGGCATTGATCTTTGCCGTATGCAGCATAAGTCTAGCCTGCTCCGCCTGAGCTGACGCCGATTTTGATAGTTCATTTCGCGTCAGTTCCAACTCCTGCCGTTGAAGCTCAAGTTCTTTGCTCTGGAGAAATATCGCGTAGATGACACCTGCAAAAGCCAGCCCAGAAAATAGGGTATTGACTGCGCCAAACATATCTCCAAACGTCCCACGTTCTGGCCAACTGCTGAACTGCATTGAAATGACGCAACCAAGAACGACCTGAATAAGAACGACTGCGGCGAATAGAAAAAAGAGACCTTTGTAGTTCCTCAAGTTCGGACTCCTAGCGCTTAATTTTTGAGTTGAGGGACCGCCGCAGCCGCGTAGGAAATCGAGAAGCGCGGCTTCTCGACGATTCCTCTAGAACGAATTTTAGGCCGGCATTTCATACTCCCAATTTGCTGCGAACGAGCTGGCGATAGTTCTGATGCTCCTTTAAAGCCCCATCGGCGAATCTGATTAGGTCAGCTTGTTTCGCAATGTCGTTGTGATGCCGAGTGTCGCTGATAGCAGAATGCAATGTCGAAAGTGCCTCAACAAATTGCTGATGAATTCGAGCTATGTCAGCGTCAATGAAGCGCCCCTCAATGGAGTCATACTTGTTTAGGTAGTTAACAATGGAGTTGATGAGAGATGAATTGATTGCCCCATTTTTGACATCCTTGAGCCAGCGGGTGAAGTATTCACCAGAAAGCAATTCCTGGTAACTATTGGCGAGCTTGACATCGGAAAGCCGCGCTTGCTCTTCCTTGTTTTTTGCTTCTAAGCCAATGATGCTTTCTTCAGACTGGGCGATAATTTTCCGACGATTGTTATTACGCTCCCTCTCACGAAATTGAAAGTCGTTGCGTGCGCGAATGCCGTAAGAAGAAACTTTCGATAGCCAATACTCAATCCACGGAAAAATCGTAACGTAGAGTGCGGCGAAGCAAAATGCTCCTGCAATGCTCATGGTCGTTGCGTTTGCTTCCACGAACGCAATTGCCGCCGTAGCACTAGGCTTCTCGATAACAAGAAAGACAACGATCTTCCAATGGACTGCCAGGATGGCAATGAGAGATGTTCCCCAGAAGGCACTCCTGTATCGAGCGTGTAGCTCGTCCTTTAAGGAATCAAGCAACTCAACAAATGTGGTCACAGAGTGACTCCTGATCGACGAAATTAAGCCTAACTTGGTATAGGGAGCAGTTTTTCGCCCTGACTCCAGGCACTGTTCCATAACTCTGGATCGTCATATTAATGCAGACGCGGATGGCGACAAGCATTGCAGAACATGACCCAATATATCAGCACCATTAAATTACGATAAAAATCAGCAATCCAAGCCATTGGCATACTGATCCAGCGCCGGAATGTCTTCAATCTGGGCATTGGGGGCTAGGTCCGCTCATGGCCCAGACTGTGTAAAAACGCTCTAGAGATTTGTGAACTGGGTGCGTATTGCTCGACAGTTTTCAGAATAGTTGCGGCGGCTTCCGGAAATTGACTGACTAGTTTGGGCAAGGCCATTATCAGGCTCTCATCGCCGCCATCAGTGTTCCATTACCTATGATTTTCATCATTCGTTTCAGGTTGTAGGCGAGAACATGTAGGCTCATTTCTGTACTGACGTGATCAAGTGTCTTTGTCAGGAAATGTGCACTACCCATCCATGATTTGATTGTCCCGAAGGGGTGTTCGACAGTTTGCCGACGAATGCGCATGCTGTCTGGTGCAAGATCAAGACGCCGCTCCATGTCATCCAGCACTGCCTGATGTTCCCAGCGGCTCACGCGACGATAGTCACTCGGCGTGCATTGCCCCTTGATGGCACAAGTCGGACAAGCTGAACTCCAGTAACGGTTCATCATCAGGCCGCCTTCGACACGGGCAAAGCGCCAGACAAGGCGCTGTTCTGCCGGGCAGCAGTACTCATTGGCTGATGCGTCATAGATGAAGTCGGCCTTGTCGAATCGTCCCTCAGCCTTGGCTGCCGATGTATGTGTTTTGGGAACAATGGCCTTGATCCCGGCTCCTTGGCAAGCGAGGATTTCCTCGCCCCTGAAATATCCCCGATCTGCAATGACGGTGAGAGTTTCACTACCGATGGCCATCCGTGCTTGCTTTGCCATAGAGGTCAGCTGTCTGCGATCAAGGCCATCGTTGGTGACTTCGTGGGCAACGATCAGATGGTGCCTGGCATCAACGGCAGTCTGTACGTTGTAGCCTACGATCCCCGTGCCTCGCGTCTTCATGGATCGGGCATCCGGGTCGGTCAGGGATAGCTGCTGATCAGGTGCCTCCTTCAGTTCTGCCTCGATGGCCTTGAGCTTCTTCATCTGCTCCTTTAAAGCAACGATCTTGTCCTTGAGCCGTGCTGTCTTGGCTTCGGCAATGGCGGGTTCCTGGCGATCTGCCGTATCCATCTCGACCAGATAGCGCTCAATGCTGGCTTCAATCTCTTGCATTCGTCGTTGAAGCTTGGCGGCAGTAAAGTTTCTGTCTCGGTTATTGACGGCCTTGAACTTACTACCGTCGATGGCCACCAGCGCCTCGGAGAAAAGACCCAGTCGCTGGCACAGGACAACAAATTGGCGGCAGACGCTTCGGATGGCCTTGCCGTTCTCCTTGCGGAAATTGGCAATGGTCTTGTGATCCGGTGTCAGTCGCCCGGTCAGCCACATCAGTTCGACGTTGCGTTGTGCCTCCCGTTCTAGGCGCCGGCTGGATTGAATCCGATTGAGATAGCCGTAGATGTAGAGCTTGAGAAGAACGTAGGCCGGCCGCCCTGTGGCCGCTGGCTCGACACCTTCAAACCCCATTTGCCCCAGATTAAGTTCATCAACAAAGACATCGACGACTCGAACCGAATTCGCTTCGGCAATATAGTCGTCCAGAACTTCCGGCAACAACGTACTTTGCGTCCTGCTCTCGCCTTCTATGAATCGCTTCATCTAATCACTCCGAAGATGCCTATTGCATGGATAGGCGCAGAGCGCTATAAGTTCCTTGTTTTTACACAGTCTGGGCCGATTCCAGACAAGAACAGAACACCCGACCTACGAACTGTAAGAGCAAGAGACCGGAACTCAGCGACTCCCCAGCACCCGTGCAATACGCGCCAGTGCCCAGTCCAGTTGGGCCTCGGTGATCACCAGGGGCGGGGCGAGGCGGATCACGGTCTGGTGGGTGTCCTTGGTCAGGATGCCCGCTTCCAGCAGGCGCAGGCAGAGGGTGCGGGCATCGATTTCCGGCACCAGTTCCACGCCGATGAACAGGCCCCGGCCCCGCACCTGGCGGATCGCCGGGGAATCCAGGGCTTGCAGCCCGGCCAGGAAATGCCGGCCCAGGCGGGCCGAGCGCTCCACCAGGCCCTCCTCCTCGATCACGTTGAGGGCCTCCAGGGCCACCGTGGCGGCCAGGGAATTGCCGCCGAAGGTGCTGCCGTGGTCGCCGGGGCGGAACACGTCCATCACGGCCCGGTCGGCGAGGAAGGCTGAGACCGGCAGCAGCCCGCCGCCCAGGGCCTTGCCCAGGATCACGCCGTCCGGGCGCACGCCCTCGTGCTGGCAGGCCAGCCAGGCGCCGGTGCGGCCCAGGCCGGTCTGCACCTCGTCGCAGATCAGCAGGACATGGTGGCGTTTGCATATCTCGGCGCAGGCCTCCAGATAGCCGGCGGGGGGCAGCACCACCCCGCCCTCGCCCTGGATCGGTTCCACCAGGAAGGCCGCCGTGTCGGGGCCGATGGCCGCCTCCAGGGCCGCCGCATCGCCATAGGGAACGCGACGCAGGCCCGGCGGGAAGGGGCCGAAGCCCTCCCGATATTGCGCCTCGGAGGAAAGGCCGACGATGGTGATGGAGCGGCCATGGAAGTTGCCGTCGCAGGCGATGATTTCCGCCCGTTCCGGGGCAACGCCCTTGACCTGGTAGGCCCATTTGCGCGCCGCCTTGAGGGCGGTTTCCACCGCCTCCAGGCCGGTGTTCACCGGCAGCGCCCGCTCGTAGCCGAACAACTGGCAGAGCCGCTCCAGCAACAGGGGCAGCCGTTCGTTGTAATAGGCCCGGGAGGTCACCGCCAGGCGCCTCACCTGGCGCTCCAGGGCCGCCACCAGACGCGGATGGCCATGGCCCAGGCTGACCGCCGAGTAGGCGCTCATCATGTCCAGGTAGCGGTGGCCGGCGCTGTCCCAGAGCCAGCAGCCCTCGCCCCCCCGCAGCACCACCGGCAGGGGAGCGTAATTGCGGGCGCCGTGGCTGTGCTCCAGGGTCATCAGACCGGTGCCGTCGGGCAGGGCGGCCGCTTCCAGCAGGCTGTCCAGGGCGGCCAGGGTGGTGCCGTCGCCATCCCGGCCCGGGTCATATTCAACGATCTCCAGGCCCAGGAGGCCCGGCTGGCGCAGCAGGCCGCGCCAGGCCGCCGATAGTTCCCCCAGGTTCAGGCCGGGACCAGCCGGCGTGCTGACGGCCGGTAACTGGGCGCTGTCCAGGGCATCCAGATCCAGACTGACACCGAAGGGCGTGCCGGCGATGGCCAGGGCCTCGGCCCATACCTTGGACAGGCCCCGGCGCCGGACTTCCTCCAGAGTGAACACCCGCACACCATGGCGGGTCAGCAGCGCCGCTTCCTCAGCCTCGAAGGAATGGGCACCCACCACGCAGAGGCGGCGAGGGTCCAGCACCGCCCCCACCTGTCCGGCCCACTCCCCGCCCTCGCCCAGCAGGGCCGCCAGGGGCATGCCATGGCAGTTGCCGGAGGGCGTGGTGGCGGGCGTGTGGGCATCCAGATGGGCGTCCACCCAGATCAGGCCCGGTGTCAGGTTCTGTTGCCGGCACCAGCGGGCGACGCCGCGCCAGGTGCCCACGGCGATGCTGTGGTCGCCCCCCAGCACCAGGGGCGTCTGCCCCGCCGCCAGGGTCTCTTCCACGGCCTCAGCCAGGTCCGCCAACAGTTCGGGCAGCAGGCTTCCCGGCGCGGGCGTCAGCAGCCCCCCCGCGGCTGCGCTGCGCCAGCGGGCCCGCAGGCCGCCCCGGCGCAGGGCCGAGAGCAAGTCCGCCTGGACCAGCCGGGTCGGCGCCGCCGCCGTGCCCGGCCCGAGCCGGCCGTGGGCGATGCCCTGGGCACTGGCCACGCCCAGGGCGCGCAGGGCTTGCAGGTTCAGGTCCATGATGCCTCCCCGGAATCCAGGGTGGAGCGGGCGCCGATGTAGCCATGGCGCTGGGTGTTCTCGCTCACCACCCGGGTCCACAGGAACTGCTTCAGATAATCCGGCCCACCGGCCTGGATGCCCGTGCCCGACAGGCGGGTGCCGCCGAAGGGCTGGGCGCCGACCCGTGCACCGGTGATCTTGCGGTTCAGGTACAGATCGCCGACGCGGAATTCCCGGGCCGCCAGGGCCAGGTGGGCCGGCAGGCGGGAGAACACGCCGCCGGTGAGACCGTAGTCCACTGCCTGGGCCAGCTTCAGGGCAGCGGGGAAATCCGGCGCCGCCAGCACCGCCAGCACCGGGCCGAAAATTTCCTCCCGGGCCAGCCGGTGATGGGGCTGGATGCCGGTGAAGATGCAGGGGGGCGCGTACCAGCCCTCTCCGGGCACCGCCCCCTGATAGAGCAACCGCCCTTCCTGGCGACCGATGGCGATGTATTCCAGGGTCTTATCCCGGGCCTCGGCGCTGATCATCGGCCCGAAGACCTGGGCCGGGTCTTCCGGCGGCCCCCAGGACCAGACCGCCAGGGCGTCGGCCACGCGCCGGGCCACGGCCTCGGCGGCGGCCTCGTCCCCCACCACGATCAGGCGCGAGCAGGCGGAACACTTCTGTCCCTGATAACCGAAGGCCGAGGCGACGATGGCGGGCACCGCTTCGTCCAGGTCCGCGTCGCTATCCACGACGATGGCATTCTTGCCCCCCAGCTCGCAGACCACCTGCTTGATCTGGTATTGGCCGGGCACCGGCCGGTGGGCGGCCTGGAGCAGGCCCAACCCGGTTTCCCGGGAGCCGGTGAAGGCGATGATGGCGATGTCGGGATGGCCGGCCAGGGCCTCGGTCACGGCTCCTGTGGCCGGCAGCAACTGGCAGGCGTCCGCCGGCACGCCGGCCTCCAACAGCAGGCGGTGCAGGGCCTGGCCCAGCAGCAGGCCGGGACGGGAGGGCTTGAGGATCACCGGATTGCCCGCCACCAGGGCCGCGGCGGCCATGCCGGTGAGGATGGCCAGGGGGAAGTTCCAGGGAGCGATCACCAGGGCCGGCCCCCGGGGCTCGTAGCCCAGGCGGTTGGCCTCGCCGGGGAAGGAGATCGTGTCCCACCAGCCGGCCAGGGCCTCCATGGCATCGGCGTAGTAGTTGAGGAAGTCCACCGCCTCGGCCACGTCGCCGTCGGCCTCGCGCCAGTTCTTGCCCACGCTCAACACCATCAGGGCGGCCAGGTGGTGGCGCTCGGCCAGCATCGCGGCTGCTGCCCGGCGCAGGCAGGTCGCCCGCTGGGCCGCCGGAGTGGCGCGCCAGCCGGCAAAGGCCGCCAGGGCCCGGGCCACGGCAGCCTCGCCCTGGGCTGGGTCGGCCAGGGGGAAGCGGGCCAGCACCTGCTCCGGCGCGGCCGGGTTGCGCACTTCATGGACAGGGGTATCGGGGGCGATTTCGAGTTCCGGCCCAGCCCGCAGCTCCGCCAGGGCCTGGACCATGGCCGCCACCGGCTCGGGACGACTGAAGTCCAGCAGGGGCGCGTTGGCGAAGCCCGGCGCAGCGACGGTCGATGCTTCCTTGGCGGCCAGCCGGGGCGGGCTCAGCAACTGCGTCGCATCGGCGCCGGCCACATAGGTCTGGCGCAGCACCGATTCCTGGGCGGTGTTTTCCAGCAGGCGACGGATCAGGTAGGCCATGCCGCCGATCAGGTCCCCGGTGGGCACGTAGATGCGCAAGGGCACGCCTTCCGCCGCCAGGGCGTCGCGCAGGGGTTCGCCCATGCCGTAGAGCATCTGGACCTCCCAACACTCCGGCGCCAGGCCCAGGTGCCGCACCCAGGCCAGGGCCACCGCCTGGCTGCGCAGGTTGTGGCTGGCGATGGCCGGGTAAAGGCTGTCGTGTCTGCGCAGCAACTCGCCGGTGAGGTTTTCAAAACAGGCATCGGTGGCGGCCTTGTCGGCGAACACCGGCGCCGACCAGCCCCGCTGGGCAGCCCAGGCCCGTTCCTGATCCCAGTAGGCCCCCTTCACCAGACGCACACCGATGCGCCGGCCCTGGCGCTGGCCGGCGGCCAGCAGCCGGGACAGATCGGACTCGGCGTCCGGCCCATAGGCCTGCAAGGCGATGGCGGGCTGCCAGCGCTCCCCGGGCCAGGCTTCCAGCATGGCGAGGAACAGGTCTTGAAGCAGGGGCTTCAGTTCGTGCTGTTCCATATCCACCGTCAGTCCGGCCCCATGGCGCTCCACCGCCGCCATCAGGGGCTCCAGGCGGGAGAACACGGCGCGACGGCTGCCGGCCGGGTCCAAGGGATCGCAACGGGGGGACAGAGCCGTGAGCTTCAGCGAGAGATGGGGCGTGACGCCCGCCGCCGCCTGCCATTCCAGCAGGGCCAGGTTGCGGGCCAGATAGGCGTCGGCCTCCGCCTCGGTCAGCACCGCCTCGCCCACCGCATCGAAACTGGTCCGGGCCGGCGCCAACGCACCGATCACCCGGCCCAGGGCGCGGGCGTTCTCGGGACAGAGCAGTTGCCTGCCCCAGCGGCCGGTCTGCCATTTCACCAGGGGCGCCAACAGGGGTTGTTCTCCCAGGCGCAGCAAGGCCCGGGGCCAGCCGGCGGCGCCGGCCTGATCGAGATAGGCCCCCAGGTGGGCGCCGATATCCCGCCCGCGACTCAGGCGCGGCAGGGTGTCGATGAACTGGAACAGGGCATGACGGACGCCCTCGTCCTCCATGGTCCGCCGCAGCAGACGGCCCAACAGCCCCCGGTAGAGGCGGGGCGTGGAAGAGGCAGCGCGGCAATGGAGCGCAAGGCCGATATCCATTATCTCGGCCTCAGTGATGCCAACCCCCACAGTGCGGCGATCATCCATGACACATCTCCTTCCGGTTTCAGCTTAGACCGAATCCGGCAGGAGCTGCGGTGATGGATTAGGCGTGCAGAAGCATCAACGGCCCCGATCGCGACCGTCGAACGCAGCGCGCCGATGAGCAGCCCCGCCCCAGAAAGGGGGCATAGGCGGGATTGCGCGAAGCAGGCCGTGGAACGGGAGTGGAGGAGTGTTCAGCGTCATTCCGGCGAACGCCGGAATCCAGGAAAATCAACATACTGGACACCGGCATTCGCCGGTGTGACGGACTTAATCGGCGTGTCCCTAGCCGTGCCCGGTGCTACCGAAGCCGCCGGCTCCCCGGTCGCTCTCGGTGAACTCATCCACCACGTTGAAGCCCACCTGCATCACCGGCACCACCACCAGTTGGGCCAGCCGGTCCAGGGGATTGAGGGTGAACGTCTCCTTGCCCCGATTCCAGGTGGAAACGAAAATTTCGCCCTGGTAGTCGGAGTCGATCAGGCCCACCAGATTGCCCAGCACGATGCCATGCTTGTGGCCCAGGCCGGAGCGGGGCAGGATCATCGCCGCCAGGCCCGGATCGGCCAGATGGATGGCGATGCCGGTGGGCACCAGATGGGTCTCGCCGGGATGTATCTTCAGGGGGGACTCGATGCAGGCCCGCAGGTCCAGGCCTGCCGAACCGGGCGTGGCGTAATGGGGAGGGGTATCCCGCAGCCGGGAGTCGAGGATCTTGACGTCGATGTGGTGCATATATGGGCCTTTCCCCCAGCCCCTTTCCCAAGGAAAGGGGTGACTTTGGTTCGCTACGCTCCCCGATCCTGGCTGCCCCGCCTTGGGGCGGCCCGGCGGCGGGGCTCCTTGGGGCCTTTCCCCCAACCCCTTTCCCAAGGAAAGGGGTGACTTTGGTTCGCTACGCTCCCCGATCCTGGCTGCCCCGCCTTGGGGCGGCCCGGCGGCGGGGCTCCTTCTACAACAGCTTGGCCAGATGGGCGACGATGCCCCGGGCCACGGTGAGCTTGTCGGCTTCCGGCAGGGGATGGGCACCGGCGGCGTCGAACAGGGTGACGGCGTTGCGGTCGCCCCCCAGGCCGTCCTGGACCAGGTTGCCCACCACCAGGGACAGCTTCTTGGCCTGACGCTTGCCCTCGGCATAGGTAGCCAGGTCCCGGCTCTCGGCAGCGAAGCCGACGCAGAAGGGCGGATTCGGCAGGGCCGCCACCTCGGCCAGGATGTCCGGATTGGGGGTCAGCTCGATCGTCAGTTGTGCGCCAGTCTTCTTGATCTTGTGGTCGGCGGCCTGGACCGGGCGGTAGTCGGCCACCGCCGCCACGGCGATGAACACGTCCTGACCCGGCATTTGGGCCAGCACCGCATTCCGCATGTCCAGGGCGCTGACCACATCGAGCCGGGTGACGCCGCGGGGGGTGGGCTGGGGACAGGGACCGGCCACCAGGGTGACCTGGGCGCCGGCCTCGGCGCAGGCCCGGGCCAGGGCGAAGCCCATCTTGCCGGAGCTGGAATTGGTGATGCCCCGCACCGGGTCCAGGGGCTCGAAGGTGGGGCCGGCGGTCATCAGCACCCGCTTGCCCGCCAGGGGCTTGAGCTGGAAGAAGGCCACCAGGTCGTCGAAGATCTCGGCGGCCTCCAGCATGCGGCCCTCCCCCACCTCGCCGCAGGCCTGCTCGCCCCAGGCCGGCCCCAGCAGGGTCACGCCGTCGGCCCGCAACTGGGCCACATTGCGCCGGGTGGCGGGGTTTTCCCACATCTGCCGGTTCATGGCCGGGGCCGCCAGCAGGGGGCAATCCCGGGCCAGGGCCAGGGTGGAAAGCAGGTCGCCGGCCAGGCCCTGGGCCAGCTTGGCCAGGAAATCCGCCGTGGCGGGCACCACCACCAGGGCGTCGGCGCCCCGGGTCAGGTCGATGTGGGCCATGCCGTTGGCCATGCGGTCATCCCAGAGGGCGGTCCATACGGGACGACCGCAAATGGCCTGGAAGGTCTGGGGACCGACGAAACGGGTGCCGGCCTCGGTCAGCACCGTGTCCACCACCGCGCCGGCCTTGACCAGCAGGCGGGCCAGTTCCGCCGCCTTGTAGGCCGCCACGCCGCCGGTAATGCCCAGCACGATGCGTCTGCCCTGCAACTGCGCCACAGTCCGATTCATGACGTTAGAATACCTCGTTGTCTGGTCCGGAGATTCTACTATGTCGATTTCTGACTGGCCCAGGGCGGAGCGCCCCCGGGAACGCCTGCTGAACCAGGGGCCCGCCGCCCTTTCCGATGCGGAACTGCTGGCCATCTTCCTGCGCACCGGGATACGGGGCAAGAGCGCCGTGGACCTGGCCCGGGATCTATTGACCGGATACGGCAACCGGCTCTCGGCCCTGGCCGCCGCCCCCGCCCGCGAACTGGCGCGCCGCCCCGGCCTGGGGCCGGCCAAGGCGGCCCAACTGGCGGCGGTGATGGAGCTGGCCCGCCGCACCCTGGGGGAGGAGGCCCATGGGCGGGACCTGCTCGGTTCTCCCGACCAGGTGCGGGACTGGCTGCGGCTCAAGCTGGGCAACCTGCCCCACGAAGTCTTCGGCGCCCTCTGGCTGGACAGCCAGAACCACCTGATCGACTACGACGAGCTGTTTCGGGGCACCCTCAACCAGACCAGCGTTTACCCCAGGGAAGTGGTCAAGCAGGCCCTGGCCCGCAATGCCGCCGCCGTGGTGCTGGTCCATAACCACCCCTCGGGCGCCGCCGAACCCTCCCGGGCCGACGAAATGCTCACCCGCAGTCTGAGCGAAGCCCTGGCCCTGGTGGAGGTGCGGCTGGTGGATCATCTGGTGGTGGCCGGCCCCCACGCCATCCTCTCCTTCGCCGAGCGGGGACTGATCTAACGCGCATGGTTGCCATGCACCACCCCCGAGGATGAAAACGCGCAAAGGCCAAAACGCGCAAAGGCCAATTGAACGCCCCCACCCCCATCCCCGCCCCAGGGCGGGGCTACTGTATTGGCTCGCTACGCTCGACAGCCACTCGTCGATACTTTCATCCATCAAGGGTCTGCTCCTCAGTCCGACAAAACACTTGAATTACTTTTGGGGTCTCGTATAGAATGCCCGGCTTTGCTGTAATCGACTGACTGGAGCAACTCAAATGTCCCGCGTTTGCCAAGTGACGGGTAAGGCCCCGATGGTGGGAAACAATGTGTCCCACGCCAACAACAAGACCAAGCGCCGCTTCCTGCCCAACCTGCAGAGCCGCCGCTTCTGGATCGAATCCGAAAGCCGCTTCGTGCGTCTGCGCGTTTCCAACGCCGGACTGCGCACCATCGACAAGAAGGGCATCGAAACTGTCCTCGCCGAGCTGCGTGCCCGCGGCGAAGCGGTCTAACCTGACGGAGAATCATCATGGCTAAAGGCGGCCGCGAGAAGATCAAGCTGGAATCCACTGCGGGTACCGGCCATTTCTACACCACGAACAAGAACAAGAAGACCACGCCCGAGAAGCTCGAATTCATGAAATTCGATCCGAAGGTGCGCAAGCATGTGCTGTACAAGGAAATCAAGCTCAAGTAATTGCGCCTGATCGATTACAGCCTTGCACAAGGCCCGCTCCGGCGGGCCTTTTCCGTTTACGGCTCCCTAGCCAGGCAAACCGGAAAAGCAGCAGGAAGGCCCACCCCCTTCGATGGGCTCAGGACAGGCCAAGCTCCCTCTCACGGGGGAGACGACTGAACACTGATTAAGTCCGTCACACCGGCGAAGGCCGGTGTCCAGTGCGTTGAATTTCCTGGATTCCGGCGTTCGCCGGAATGACGCATTGGGACTTGCTCGGTGCTTACTTAACCGATTCCTGACTAATCAGCCTGACCTCCCGCCGGGGATAGGGAATCTCGATGCCCTCGACCTTGAAGGCACGCCAGATGGCCAGATTGATGTCGGAACGGAGACCGCCGCTTCCCGCTTCCGGGTCCCGAATCCAGAAGCCCAGTTCCAGGTCGATGCCGGAATCGGCGAAAGCCTGTACCAGGGCCTGGGGCGGCGGGTCGGCCAGCACCCTGGACTGGGCACGGGCCACCTCTTCCAGCAGCGCCAGCACCCGTTCCAGGTCGCTGGCGTAGGCCACCTGCACCGGCAGGCTGATCCGCACCTTGCGGTCCGTGTAGGACTCGTTCTGGACCACGGAGCTCACCAGCACCTCGTTGGGCACGATGGCCTCCACGCCGGTCACGCCCTTGAGCACCGTGTAACGGGTGGTGATCTGGGTCACCTGGCCCCGATCAGGCCCCACGGCGATGACATTGCCGATGCGTATCGAACGGTCCAGCAGGATGATGAAGCCAGACACATAGTTGGCTGCGATCTTCTGCAAACCAAAGCCCAGTCCCACCCCCAGGGCGCCGCCAAAGACCGACAGGGTGGTCAGGTCGATCCCCACCAGGGGCAGGCTGATCAGCACCGCCACCAGCAGCAGCAAGGCCCGGGACAGGCGGGTGAATACCACCCGCAGGTTGCGATCCAGCCCCTCCACCCGGGCCAGGCGCCCTTCCACCAGCCCGCCCAGCCAGAGGGCCACCAGCAGCGCCACCACCACTGTGGCAGCCCCCTGGGCCACCAGCCAGAGATTGAGCCGCTGCCGGCCCACGGTGAAGCTCACCTCCTCCAGCAGCCCCACCATTTGCGGCAACAGTCCCAGCACATGGAGCGCCACCAGGGTCCAAGCGCAGAAGGCAAAAAGGCGCTCGAAGGTTCCCAGCCAGCGGGCGGTACTGAAGCTGAGCCTCAGCACATAGAACACCATGCGGATGGCGGCCAGGGAAAGCAGCAGAGGCACGGCCAGGGAGAGCAGTCCCACCGGGTGCTGCCCCCGCAGCAGCGCCCTGCCGATCAGCACCAATACCAGGGCCGCCAGGGGAAAAGCCAGGCGCTGCATGCCCCCCCGTCCCACTTCCCCCACGCCGAAAGCCGGATGGGCGCGCAGTGCCCGGGCAAATAAAGCCGCCAGCAGCAAACAAGCCACCAGCAATCCGATCTGCCACCAGACATCGGGCCGATCGAAATCCCGCCACAGGCTACCCGCCAGGCTTTCCAGTTCGGTATTCATGACTCTTCCTAAAGTGTCGCGACCAGTCCCGCCTACTCGTCATCCACATTGCCGATGCCCAGTTCGTCGGCGAAACCGAAGCGACGCATGTCCCGCACGCGCATCGGGTAGAGGATGCCGTCCAGGTGGTCGCACTCATGCTGCACCACCCGGGCATGGAAACCTTCCACCACCCGTTCGATGGGCTGCCCCTGAAGATCGACGCCCCGGTAGCACAAATGCTTCCAGCGGGGCACCCAGCCTCGCAGGCCGGGTACCGACAGGCAACCCTCCCAGCCTTCCTCCTCCTCGTCCGAGAGGGGCGTCAGTTCCGGATTGAGCAGCACGGTGAAGGGCACCGCCGGCGCTTCCGGATAGCGTTCGCTATGCTCGAAGCCAAAAATCACCAGGCGCAGATCCACACCGATCTGGGGCGCGGCCAGCCCCACCCCGCCCTCATGCTCCATGGTCTCCATCATGTCGGCCACCAGGGCCTCCAGTTCCGCCGTGCCGAAGGCCGTCACCGGACGGGCCACCCGCCACAGTCGCTCGTCCCCCATGCGCAAGACCGGCCGGATCACGTCGCGCAGGACTCGTCCGAGCAGAGGGCGGAAATCACCCTGCGGGTGCGACTCATGGCCGCTTGCAGGATGGCCTCGATGCTCTCGAAATGAATGCCGTCGCTACTGTCGGCCCGCCCTGCACCCCAGTTGGCCACCACGCAAAGGGCGGCGTAGGGCACTTCCAGTTCCCGGGCCAGCACCGCCTCGGGCATGCCGGTCATGCCCACGATGTCGGCCCCGTCCCGCTCCAGGCGATCCACTTCCGCCGCGGTTTCCAGCCGGGGACCCTGGGTGGTGGCATACACCGCCCCCTCCGAGATGGGCTCCCCCATCGCCTCCGCCGCCCGCAGCAGCTCGGCGCGCAGGGCCTCGTCGTAGGGATGGGTGAAATCCACATGGACCACCTGATTGGCGCCCCCTTCGAAGAAGGTGGAAGAGCGACCCCAGGTGTAGTCGAGGATCTGATGGGGGATGACCAGACTGCCCGGCGTCAGGTCGCGCCGGATACTGCCCACCGAAGCCACCGAAACGATGCGGCTGGCCTTGGCTTCCTTGATCAAGGCCCAGATATTGGCCCGGTAATTGACCAGATGGGGCGGGATGGTGTGCCCATAGCCATGGCGGGCAAGGAACACCACGGACTGGCCGCCGATGCTGCCGAAGGTGAGCGCCCCGGAAGGGTCGCCGAAGGGCGTGCGCACCACCTCCCGACGGGACACGTCCAGATTGGCCAGTTGGGTCAGGCCGCTGCCACCGATGATTGCCAACATACTTGTCTATCCTCCCATTACCGCCAAAGTCAGGGCCGAGCATGCCCTGTGCTAGAATGCGCGCCCGCTATTGCACTGCACAATCCCCCAGGGACACCCCTATGAGCCGCGCTCTCCGAAACATCGCCATTATCGCCCACGTGGACCACGGCAAGACGACCCTGGTCGATCAATTGCTGCGCCAATCCGGCACCTTCCGTGAAAACCAGCAGGTGGACGAACGGGTCATGGACAGCAACGATCTGGAAAAGGAGCGGGGCATCACCATCCTGGCGAAAAACACCGCCATCGATTACAAGGGCACCCACATCAACATCGTGGACACCCCGGGCCATGCCGACTTCGGCGGCGAGGTGGAGCGGGTGCTGGGCATGGTGGATGGCGTGCTGCTGCTGGTGGATGCGGTGGAGGGCCCCATGCCCCAGACCCGCTTCGTCACCAAGAAGGCTCTGGCCCTGGGCCTGAAGCCCATCGTCGTGGTCAACAAGATCGACCGTCCCGGCGCCCGTCCCGACTGGGTGGTGGACCAGACCTTCGACCTGTTCGACAAGCTGGGCGCCAGCGATGAGCAGCTCGACTTCCCCATCGTGTATGCCTCGGCCCTGAACGGCTTCGCCATGCTCGACCTTGCCGTCCAGTCCGACAACATGGAGGCCCTGTTCGAGACGGTGCTGTCCCATGTACCGTCCCCCTCCGGCAGTGCCGACGCGCCCCTGCAACTGCAACTGGCCGCTCTTGACTATTCCTCCTACACCGGCCGCCTCGGCGTCGGCCGCGTGCTCAATGGCCGCATCAAGCCCGGCCAGGTGGTGGTGGTGATGAACCATGAGGTCCAGGTGGCCCAGGGCCGCATCAACCAGGTGCTGGGCTTCCAGGGCCTGGACCGCGTGCCCGTGGAAGAAGCCGAAGCTGGCGACATCATCATCATCTCCGGCCTCGACGACATCGGCATCGGCGTCACCATCTGCGACCGGGACAAGCCCATCGGCCTGCCCATCCTCCCGGTGGACGAACCGACCCTGAACATGGACTTCATGGTGAACTCCTCCCCCCTGGCGGGCACCGAGGGCAAGTTCGTCACCAGCCGCCAGATCCGCGAACGCCTGGCCAAGGAGTTGCTGACCAACGTCGCCCTGCGCGTCGAGGAAACCACTGACTCCGATCTGTTCCGCGTGTCCGGCCGGGGCGAACTCCACCTCACCATCCTGCTGGAGAACATGCGCAGGGAAGGCTTCGAGCTGGCCTGCGGCAAGCCCCGCGTCGTCTACAAGGATGTCGATGGCGAGAAGTGCGAGCCCTACGAGAACCTGACCATCGACCTGGAAGACACCAACCAGGGCGTCGTGATGGAAGAACTGGGTCGCCGCCGGGGTGAGCTGACCAACATGGAATCCGACGGCAAGGGCCGCACCCGCCTCGAATACCACATCCCGGCCCGGGGTCTGATCGGCTTCCAGTCCGACTTCATGACCATGACCCGGGGCACCGGCCTGATGAGCCACATCTTCGACGACTACAAGCCCGTCAAGCCCGACATGCCCGGCCGCCACAACGGCGTGCTGATCTCCCAGGAAGACGGCGAAGCCGTGGCCTACGCCCTGTGGAACCTGGAAGACCGGGGCCGCATGTTCGTCAGCCCCGGCGACAAGCTCTATGAAGGCATGATCATCGGCATCCACACCCGGGACAACGACCTGGTGGTGAACCCCATCAAGGGCAAGAAGCTGACCAACGTCCGCGCCTCCGGCACTGACGAGGCCGTGCGCCTGACCACCCCCATCAAGCTGACCCTGGAATCCGCCGTCGAATTCATCGACGACGACGAACTGGTGGAGATCACCCCCAAGTCCATCCGCCTGCGCAAGCGCTACCTGAAGGAACACGACCGCCGTCGCGCCTCACGGGAAGGCGACGCCGCCTAAGCCCGTCGAAGCCCCCTAGATCAAAAGCCCCCTGGAGACCCCAGGGGGCTTTTTGTTTGTGGCACGCCCGTGCAAGCGCCGATGCATCCAAGCTTTGATCAGGGACTGCAGGAAGGCTATAGGGTCGGAACGTCGATGTGCTTGCGCCGCACCTTACTTGGTGATTCGCGGAAGCGGACGGTAAATACGCGGCTGAAATGGGAGATTTCGTTGAAGCCCCAGCGGAAGGCGATTTCGGTGACGGACAGGTGGTTGAGCAATGGATTGCTCAGGTTTTCCATGCAATGCTGCAGCCTCAGTTCATGAATATAGCGGGACGGCGTGGTGCCGGTGTTCTGCAGCAGGGTGCGCAAGTAGCGGGTGGAAATGTCGAAGAAACGGGCGATGGACTCCACGTTGAGGTTGGGGTCCGTCAGGTTGGCGTTGATGTAATCGAGAATCTCGGACTGGCGGGTGCTGCCGATGCCCCGGGAGGTGGGGTTTCCGGTCGGGCTGTGCAGCGTGCTGAGCAGACAGATGATGGCATTGGCGATGCCGTGGGCGTGCTCGTTGTCGATCTCCTGGCGGCGCAGCCAGAGGCTCTGCACCATGTCCTTGAGAATGGCGCCGCTGCTGAAGTTGGCACTGATGGGAATATTGCAGGCACTGCGCAAATCGCCCACGGAGCGTTGCAGCAGTCCAGTAGGCAAGCCGAGAAAGATCATGTGGGCCTGGGGCGAGTGCCGGGCGACATAGGGCGCGCTACCGTCGGCCAGGGTGAGGATGTCGCCGTGGGCGGTGCATTCGGTGCCGAACTGGCGGGTACGAAAGGCGCCGTTCCGCAGCAGGGTCAGATAGTGGTAGTGGTTGGTCCGTTTTTTTTGCTGGGGTTGGAAATAGACGTTTTCCGCATGGGAAATGAACATTTCGTAAGCAATCAAATCACCCCAGTTCCAGCGGGCATAGGTGCAGTGAAAATCGGCAAGGTCGCCTTCCGCCGTGATCCGGGTGCCGGGAAAATAGTCGGCATAGGTCTGGCTCCATTCATCGAAATTGCGGCATTCATTCATTGCGACAGTCCTTTACTGCATCGTGGGGCGGTGGACAGGCCGGCGGCCATTGATTTGCATCAAGTGGAATGACTTGGTTGGATCCGTCGTCTCTATGGGTTCTGAATATCCAAATGACTGTTCCGATTCAGGCAAGTGGCAGACAGTATAAGCAACTATAAAGTCGCCACCGGAGCACCCTGCCGTTTCGAGAGAGGTATCCGTTTACCTATCAGTCAAGGAGACGATGTTCATGAGTAGCCCCACCCGTAGTCGGTTTCAGCTGGCTGTTTTGCCGCTGACCATTTCCCTCGCCTATGGCACGATTGCCTTTGCTGCCGATGGTGGCCTGGAAGAAATCGTGGTGACCGCCCAGAAGCGGGCCGAGCGTTTGCAGGATGTACCGATTTCCATCAGCGCAATTTCCGGTTCCCAACTGGAAAATCGTGGCATTCAGAACGTGGCGGACCTGAGTTCCCTGGCACCCAACCTTCAGGTGAGCAGTACGCCGGGAAATGCCTCGACCTCCCAGATCGCCATTCGTGGCAGTGTCACTCACAACCCGGCCCTGATTTTTGATACGTCAGTCGGCGTGTATCTGGATGGCGTCTATTTGGGCAAGTCCCAGGGCAGCGTGTTCGATGCGGTGGACCTGGAACGGGTGGAAGTTCTGCGTGGCCCCCAGGGCACGCTCTATGGCCGCAACACCATCGCCGGCGCCATCAACCTGATTACGCGCAAGCCTTCCGGCGAGTGGACCGGCTCCGTGACGTTTGACATGGGTAATTATGGCGCCCAGGTGATCAAGGCCGGGGTGGATCTGCCGCGCCTGGGCATCATGAGTCTCTCCCTGGGGTATCGGGACGAGAAGCGGGACGGCTGGGTCAAGACCAACAGCGGCAGCTCGGTCGGCCAACTGAACAACAAGGACAGCCAGAACTTTCGTCTGGTGGCGAATTTCGATATCAGCCGTGACCTGAAGGTGGATTACAAGTTCGATAGCACGAAAATGAGCCAGAGCTCGGCTTTAAATCAGCTCTGGCGGGCGGATAGCTGGCTTTATCAGAGTTCTCCCATGCTTCAAGCCTATGGCCTGACGCAGGCCACGGCCGATCTGATCGCCAATGGCAATGTGGCCCAATACGCCTCGCAGGAGCGCAAGACCCGGGCCAGCGTGGACGGCCCCTCCTATGAACGCATGAACGTGGATGGTCATGCCCTGACTGTGAGCTACAAGCTCAACGACAGCAACAACCTGAAGTGGATCGCCTCCGAGCGCACCATGCGTTGGGCCGACGGTCTGGATCTGGACGGATCGCCCCTGCCCATTGCGCATACCCAGCGGGATTCCCATTACAAACAAAACTCCCATGAACTCCAGTGGCAGGGTAATACCGAGCGCTTGAACTATGTGCTGGGTTACTACACCTTCAAGGATGAAGGTTTCACCCGCAATCCCCAGCAGTATTTCAACCGTGAGTGGGACATGACTTCCAACTATGGTTTCACCACCAAGGTGGATGCCTGGTTCGGCCAACTGGACTACAAGCTGACGGATGCCTGGACCCTGACTGGCGGTCTGCGTACCACGGAGGAGAAGAAGACCGTCGATCGGCTGCAGATCTTTGGCATGCCGGCCTTTGGCATGTCCATCGTCAAGGTGCCGGCGGGTACCCACGCCGCCAAGACCTTCCAGTCCACCACGCCGATGCTGAGCCTGGGTTACAAGGTCAATACCAATCTCAACTTCTACGGCAAGTATTCCGAGGGTTACAAGAGCGGTGGTTTCAACGGCGAGTCGGATAACGTGGTTGATGTGACCACCGCCTACAAGCCGGAGAAGGTCAAGTCGCTGGAAGGCGGCATGAAGAGCACTTTTGCTGATGGCAAGGCTCAGGTCAATGTGGCGCTGTTCCAGAACAAGGTGACCGATCTGCAGATTCCGGTCTTCGTCGCGACCACCGGCTCCGGATCCATCGTGCAGAACGTGGGCAAGTCCACCATCCAGGGTTTGGAGTTCGAGGGGATGTTTGCGCCGATGGATGGCTTGCGCCTGCAACTGGGCTACGGTTATCTGGATGCCAAGTACAAGCGATTCATGGATAACGGCGTCGATCAGAAGGACAACCGGGCCTTCGTTCATGCACCCAAGCATTCCTTCAACCTGATGGCTGATGCCCGTCTGGCCAAGACATCGGTGGGGACACTGCGCGGTATCGTGGATTACGCTTACACCAGCAGCTTTTACCTGTACCCGTATCAGTTGGCTACGCCGGGCAGCACCAACTATAACCCCGGCTATGCTGACGCTGCGGCAACCAAGATCGGCGCGTCCGGCCTCTGGAACATGCGTCTGCTGTTGTCCGGCATCCCCCTGGGGCATAAAGGCGACAAGGCGGAGGCCTCCCTCTGGGTACGTAACCTTACCGACAACAAGAAGGTCAACAACATGATCGACTTTGGACCGGGCTTCGGCAGCCTTTCCCAAGCTTACTTTACCCAGCCGCGTACCTACGGAGTATCGCTATCGTACAAGTGGTGATACCGGTCTGGCGAAACTACTGGACACCGCTTCGACACCACTTTTGGGCGCCTTCGGGCGCCATTTTTTTGCTTCATCGCGGCCTTCGGAAAAAGCTCCCTTGAGTAGCTCCCGTCCATCAGGCAACGAATCCAACTCGATCGTTCCCCCAACTTGATGCAAAGGTGTTGCAGCACGTCTTTTCTGAATGCCACTGGTCCCCGTGACGGTAATCGTCAATGACGCCATGGCGTCGTCCCTGTTTGTTCCACGCACCCACATTGCAAAGTGACTATGCATTACCAACAACCCATCTTGCAGAAGGCTACTGCACCAGCGGGAAAACTCACTTCCCCTTCAGCGCATAAATCGCCGGCAGATTGCGCCAAGCACCGCTCACATCCATGCCGAAGCCGAACACATAACGATTGGGCAGGGTGAGGCCGACAAAATCGGCCGTGATGGGCTTGGCCCGGCCGATGTCCTTGTCGGCGAAGACCGCGGTCCACACCCGGGCCGCGCCCTGGGCCAGTAGCCGCTCCTTGATCGCCGCCAGGGTGATGCCCTCGTCCAGAATGTCGTCCACCAGCAGCACAATGCGCCCCACCACGTCGGCCCGGGGTTCCACCACCCAGGCCAGTTCGCCGCCAGTGGTGGCATCGCCGTAGCGGGTGGCGTGGAGGTAGTCGTAGTCCAGGGGAAAGCGCAACTGGGGCAGCAGGTTGCCGGCAAAGATGGTCGCCCCCCCCATCACCGCCAGCACCAGGGGATACGCCTCCCCCAGTCGCTCGCCGATCTCCCCGGCGATTCGGGATACGGCCTGGGCAACCTCGGCGGCGGAGACGATCTGATCCGCCTCCTCCAGGATCTGCCAGGCCTGCTGCCGCCGCATCATCAGCGGGACTCCAGATAGCGCCGGAAGTCGGCTCCCACCTCGGGGTGGCGCAGACCGAATTCCACCATGGCCTGGAGGTAACCCAGCTTGGAGCCACAATCGTAGCGTGTTCCCTGGTAGCGATGGGCCAGCACCTGCTCTTCCTTCAACAGGGCGGCGATGCCGTCGGTGAGCTGGATCTCGCCGCCGGAACCCGGCGTGACATTCTCCAGGTGATGGAAAATGCGGGGCGTCAGCACATAGCGCCCCACCACCGCCAGGGTGGAGGGGGCATCCTCAGGCTTGGGCTTCTCGACAATGGCGGTAATCTGCTCGATGCGATCCGCCAGGGGATGGGCAGCGACAATGCCATAGCTCTTGGTCTCGGATCGGGGCACGTCCTGCACCCCCAGCACCGAGCAGCGGTAGTAGTCGTAGGTATCCACCATCTGGCGCAGCACCGGCGGCTCGCCATCCAGCAGGTCGTCGGCCAGCAGCACGGCAAAGGGCTCGTCGTTGATCACCGGCCTGGCGCAGAGCACCGCATGGCCCAAGCCCAGGGCCTCGGCCTGGCGGATGTAGATGCAGTTGATGTTCCTCGGCATCATCTCCCGCACGAACTCCAGCAACTCGGTCTTGCCCCGCAGTTCCAGCTCGTTCTCCAGTTCGTAGGCCTTGTCGAAATGGTCCTCGATGGCCCGCTTGCTGCGGCCGGTGACGAAGATCATGTCGGTGATACCCGCCGCCACCGCCTCCTCCACCGCATACTGGATCAGGGGCTTGTCCACGATGGGCATCATTTCCTTGGGGCTGGCCTTGGTGGCCGGCAGGAAGCGGGTTCCCAGGCCGGCCACGGGAAATACGGCTTTCGTCACGCGTTTCATCGAATCCCTCACGATTTGATTCTGGGCACCGTTGATCAGCCCAACATTTTAAGGCCCACCAGGGCCAGGATCAGGGCAATGCCATTGCGCAGCACGACATCCGGCAGGAGACCCCCGTAGTGGGCGCCCAGCCAGACGCCGGGAATGGAGCCCAGCAACAGGGAGCCCAGCAGGGTGAAATCCACGTTGCCCAGCAGCATGTGGCCCGCCCCCGCCAACAGCGCCAGGGGGATGGCATGGGCCAGATCGGTGCCCACCAGCTTGGCCGGCGTCAGGCGCAGGGGATAGAGAAATACCAGCATCACCGCCCCCAGGGCACCGGCGCCGATGGAGGTCAGGGCCACCATGACGCCCAGCAGCGCCCCGGCGATCACCGTCAGCACCGGCTGGAACTGTTTGAAATGCTGCGGATCGGTGACCCGCATGGTTTTTCCGACCCGATTCAGCCAGGGCTTGCTGGCCATGGCGACCGCGGTCAGCAGCAACACCACGCCGAGGGCGAAGATAATGGCCCCCTGGCGGATGCCGGCCGAATCCGTCAGGTGCATCCAGACCAGGGTCGCCAGGGCAGCGGGCAGGCTACCGATGGAAAGCCTCCGCACCACCTGCCAATCCACCCTTCCCTGGGAACCATGGACCCAGACCCCGAACATCTTGGTCAGGGAAGCATAGAGCAGGTCGGTGCCCACCGCCGTATGGGGGGCAACGCCCAGCAGCAAGACCAGGAGCGGCGTCATCAGGGCGCCGCCGCCGACGCCAGTGGCGCCGACCAGGGCGCCCACCAGCAGGCCCGCCAGGGGATTGAGCCAGAAATCAGTCATGAACCCGCCAGCAGGGCCAGCAAGCCCGCCTCGTCCAGCAGGGGCAGTCCCAGCGCCCGTGCCTTGTCCAGCTTGGAGCCGGCTTCCGCGCCGGCCACCACGTAATGGGTCTTGCTCGACACGGAACCGGAGACCTTGCCGCCCCGTGCCTCGATCAACTCCTTGGCCTGGTCCCGGGACAGGGTGGGCAGAGTGCCGGTGAGGACGAAGGTCTTGCCGGCGATGGCCGATGCCACCTGGGCCGATGCCTCTTCCTCAGACCACTGCACCCCGGCCTTCCGCAACAAATCGATGACTTCCAGGTTATGGGGCTGGGCGAAGAAATGGGCCAGGGAGGCGGCCACCACTGGCCCCACGTCGGGCACCTGTTGCAGTTGTTCCTCGCTGGCAACCAGCAGGGCATCCAGGCCGCCGAAATAGCGGGCCAGATCCTTGGCCGTGGCCTCGCCCACATTGCGTATTCCCAGGGCGAAGATGAAGCGGGCCAGGGTCGTATTCCGGCTCCTGTCGATGGCATCCCGCAGGTTTTGCGCCGACTTGTCGGCCATGCGTTCGAGTCCTGCCAGCTTTTCCTTTGACAGGACATAGAGATCGGCGGCGGTATGCACCAGTCCGTCATCCACCAGTTGATCCACCAGCTTGTCTCCCAGGCCTTCAATGTCCATGGCGCGGCGGCCGGCGAAATGCAGCAGGGCCTGCTTGCGCTGGGCCGGGCAGTAAAGGCCCCCGGTGCAGCGGGCGATGGCCTCTCCCTCGGGTTTTTCGATGGCCGAAGCGCACTCGGGGCAGGCCGTGGGCATGGGAAAACGCTCATGCAGGGGTTCTCCGCCGAAGAGATCCTTCATGGGCCGCCGCTCCAGCACCACGGACACCACTTCGGGAATCACGTCCCCGGCCCGGCGCACGATCACCGTATCGCCGACCCGGACATCCTTGCGCTCCACCTCCTCGAAGTTGTGCAGGGTGGCGTTGGTCACCGTCACGCCGCCGACGAAGACCGGGGCCAGCCGGGCCACCGGAGTGATGGCGCCGGTGCGGCCCACCTGCACCTCGATGGCCTCCACCGTGGTCAGCATCTCCTGGGCAGGATACTTGTGGGCCACGGCCCAGCGAGGCTCCCGTGTGACGAAACCCAGGCGCTGTTGCAGGGCCAGCGAATTGACCTTGTACACCACGCCGTCGATGTCGAAAGGCAGACTGTCGCGGCGGTCGCCCATGTTCCGGTGGAAGGCCGCCAGGCCCTCGGCCCCCTGCACCACCGCCCGATGCTCACAGACGGGTAGCCCCAAAGCCGATAAGGCATCCAATACGGCACCATGGGTTTCTGGCTGTGCCCAGCTTTCCACCTCCCCCAGACCATAGGCAAAAAACGACAGGGGCCGCTGGGCGCAGAGCGTCGGATCGAGCTGGCGGATGCTGCCTGCCGCGCCATTGCGGGGATTGACCAGCGCTGGCTTGCCTTGCATCCGCTGGCGCTCGTTGTAGCGCTCGAAGTCAGGCCGGCGAATAAAGGCCTCGCCCCGGACTTCGAGGACGGCAGGCGCCTGGCCGATCAGTCGCAAGGGAATCTGGCGAATCGTGCGGACATTCTGGGTCACGTCCTCGCCGGTCTCGCCGTCGCCCCGGGTGGCGGCCTGAACCAGCAGGCCGTCCTCGTAGCGCAGATTGACGGCGAGGCCGTCGAATTTGAGCTCCGCCGCGTATTCCACCGGCGGGTCGGACTCCCCCAGTCCCAGTTCCCGCCGGATACGCGCATCGAAGGCGATGGCGCCGCTGGCCTCGGTATCGGTCTCGGTGCGGATCGAGAGCATCGGTATCCGGTGCCGCACCTGGCCGAAGGCGGGCAGAGGCGCGCCACCCACCCGTTGCGTCGGTGAATCTGGCGTCCGCAGTTCAGGATGGGATACCTCCAGGTCCTGGAGTTCGCGGAACAGCTTGTCGTACTCGGCATCGGGAACCGTGGGCGAGTCGAGGACGTAGTAAGAGCGGTTGTGGCGCTCGATTTCCTCCCGCAGGACGCGGGCGCGCTCCGCCACGTTCATCGCGGATCAGACGAAAAGACGCAGGGCGCGTCGGCCGCCGGCCGGCAACTGGTTGTCCGCCATCTGTTGCTGGGTCTCGGCGATCTTGACGCGGATGGTGGCAAGCACCGAATCCGCCAGGGGCTGACGCTGGTCATTCACCAGGGTGCCGTCCACGGCCTCGGCCAGACGCCGGGCCGTCGCCAGCAACTGATCGAAGACACGGGGGCCGTCTGCCACCCGGGGCACGTCCAGGCCGAAGGTGACGCCCAGAAGGGTCATGCCGGCAATGTCATCCTTGACCAGGGCGGCGCCGTCGAAATTGGCCACGGTGATCCGGGACTGACCGGCTTCGTCCACCAGATGGAACAAGCCGTCCGGCCGCCACTGGAAGCCGGTGGCTTCCAGCAGGCCACGCAACTTGCTGCCGGGAATTCCGTTGTTATTGACCACATGGACCGCCACCTGGATATCCACGCTGGCACAGAATTCGTCCAGAGCCTGGGCATGGTGGATCACATCGGCCTGGGGAAAATGGAACAGCATCCCCCCCCGCTCACTGACCACCTGTTCCAGGCTGGTCACGTACAGGTCCAGCTCCGCCTCGGTCAGTGGACCCTGGCGGTCCGCCAACTGCAACAGGCCCCGGAACTCCTGGTAGCTGCCATCGTCCTGGGGCGGCACAGCCTGCCAGCCGCCTATGCCCCGGGCAATCAGCCCCAGGGGCTTGGACACCTTTCCCACCAGACCGTGCAGGATCTGCCAAAGGCGGACGGCTGGCAGGGGGTCATCGAAGCGGATGCTCACCCCCACATCCACCACAGGATCATGGAGCCCATCATCGGGTTCGTTGCTGTCCACCACTGCTGGTCCGCTGAAAGGCCGCTCGGATACCGCCAGCACCTCATCCACTTCCAGCACCATGGGCGCCGGCCTGGGGTCATCTTTGAAGGATGACACCTGACTGTCATCGGAGAGTTCGCCAATCACGGGCTCGACCCGGTCCGCCGGCGCGTCTTCCTCCACGGATTCCTGCGCTACCGGTTCCGGCTCTGGCGTCTCCGCCTCCGCACCGAGCAGGGCATCGGCCTGCTCCCCCTGGAAGATGCGCTCGGCGGCCTTGCGGTGCCTGCGTTCCTGGAGCAGGTTGAAAATCCAGACCGCCGCCACCGCAGCAGCGCCAGCAGCAATCAAACTCAACTGGAAATCATTCGGCATCATGTCAGGCCTCCCGCCGGGCCGTCCCAAGGGAGGCCTGTACCCCCTCGGGGGGCAGCAAACAAAGTGAGGTGGGGGTTGTTTCATCAGGCCTCCCGCCGGGCCGTCCTGACCGAAGGAAATCCCTGTGGGACAAGGGAGGTCTGTCCCCCCCCGGGGGGCAGCGAACAAAGTGAGCGTGGGGGTCGTTCATCTCAGGCGGCCTTTTCCTCGGTCATGCGCAACGCTTCTTCCATATCCACCTCCACCACCCGGGACACGCCCCGTTCCTGCATGGTGACCCCGATCAACTGCTGGGCCATTTCCATGGCGATCTTGTTGTGGGAAATGAAAATGAACTGGGTACTCACCGACATGCGCTTGACCATGTCGGCGAATCGAGCGGTGTTGGAATCGTCCAGGGGCGCATCCACCTCGTCCAGCAGGCAGAAGGGCGCAGGGTTGAGCTGGAACATGGCGAATACCAGCGCGATGGCTGTCAGTGCTTTCTCGCCCCCGGAGAGCAGATGGATGGTGGAGTTCTTCTTGCCGGGGGGCTGGGCCATGATCTGGATGCCGGCATCGAGGATCTCGTCTCCGGTCAGGATCAGCCGGGCCTCGCCGCCGCCGAACAACTGGGGGAACAGGGTGCCGAAATGCCGATTCACCGTGTCGTAGGTTTCCTGCAACTGCTCCCGTGTCTCTCGATCGATGCGACGGATGGCATCGTCCAGGGTGTTGATGGCTTCCAGCAGGTCGCCGGACTGGGCATCCAGATAACCCTTGCGCTCCCGGGCGGAATTCAGTTCCTCCAGGGCCGCCAGGTTCACCGGCCCCAGGGCCTCGATCTCGTTGCCCAGGCGGGTGATCTCGCCCTGCATCGTGCTTTCCCGCAGGCCCGGCAGCAGGTCGGGAATCAGCGCCCCCTCGTCGGCATTGGCCTCGACCAGGCGCTGCTGGTACTGCTCCTCGTTGAGCTGGGCCGCCTGCTGCTTGAGCTTGAGTTCGTTGATCTTGTCCCGCAGCGGCGTAAGCCCCTGCTCCAGGCGCAGGCGTTGCTCGTCCATGGCGCGCAGTTCGGCGGCCACGGTTTCCATGCCGTTGCGCCGCTCTGCCAGCAGACCTTCCTGGCTCTGCTTATTGATGAGTGCCGCCTGCAACTGGTCCAGCAGCACATCGTCACTGATGCCCGCCAACTCCTCCCGGGCCTGGACGGTCTCACCCACCACCCGTTCCAGCTGGGTCTGGGCAATCTCGACGTTGCGGGCGTTGTCCTCCAGCTTGGAGATGCATTCCCGCTCGGAGAAGCCTGCCTCCTGGGCCTCCCGGGACAACTGCTGCTCCAGGGCGCGGGCCTCCCGCAGGGCGTTTTCCTTCTGGCGCTGGACCTCGCCGGCCCGGGCCAGGCGCTCCTGGGCCACTTCCAGTTGCTCGCCCCAGCGCGCCGCGCCTTCCTCGGCCCGCATCTGGGCCGTCCGCTCGGTATCCTCGTGGCGACGAATGTCCTCCAGGTCCCGGGTGATCTGGGCCGCCCGCTCCTCGAACCGGGCCTGGGCCTGGGCCAGCTTGAGGGCCTCCACCTGGGCAGCGTGGGCCCGCTGGCGGGACTCCTGCTCGCCGCGCCGGGTCTGGGCCAGCTCGGCCTGGGTGTCGGCCAGTTGCCGTTCCGCCTCCTGCTGGGATTCCCGGGCTGCATCCTCATCCTGCTGGCGCGCCTCGATGACGGCTTCCAGCTCCTCGATCTCCCGCTGACGCTCGATCACGCCATGGGTCTTGGCGTCGGGCACATACAGGGTCAGGCCATGGGCGCCGCGCAGATGGCCGGCACGATTGACGAACTGGATGAAGGGCGAGGCCTGGGTAGGCAGGACATTCAGGTCCTCGGCCACCATCACCTGACCCAGCCATTCGTCCAGTACGGAACTCCAGCGGGAATCGTCGCTGCGCACCTTGGCGCGCAAGCCTTCGGCGGCCAGCGGCAAGGCGGGAGCACCGTCGGGCAGGGCCAGGGCAACGATGGTGGGTGGCGGGCTGGCCAGGGCCTGGCGGGCGGTTTCCCCATCGGTGACCAAAGCGGCCAGACGCTCCCGCAATACGGCTTCCACAGCGGTTTCCCAGCCGGGCTCCACCTGGAGGCTCTGCCACAGAGGTTTGGCATCGGCCAGGCCCCGGGCCTGGAGCCATTCGCCGATATCGCCGCTCTGCTGTACCCGCTTCTGTAGCTGCACCAGGGCATCGCGCCGGGCGCGGGACTCGGTGGCCTGGCGGTGGGCGGCCTGGAGCCGTTCCCGGGCGCTGCGCAGCTGGGCCTCGAAACCCGGCAGGCGGCCTTGCAGTTCGGCCAGGCGCTCCTGCTGCATGGCCAGTTCTTCCTCGGCCCGGGCCTGGGCTTCCTGGCTGGCCGCCAACTGGATCGGGTCCGGCGCTCCCAGGGCGGCCTTCTCCTGCTCCAGGCGGGCGGCCCGCTGACCCAGCCCCTCCAGGGCCCGGTCGGCATGGCCCCGGTCGGCCTCGGCCAGGCGCAGCCCCTGTTCGGCCTCGGCCAGCAGCATGCGGGCCTCGGACAGGGCACTGCCGGCGGCCTGCACCGCCTCCTCGGCCTGGGGCAGGCGCTCCGCAGCTTCCTCGTGGCGGGCGCCGGCGGTGCCGGCCCGCAACCGGGCATTTTCCAGCAGGGAATTCCAGCGCGCCGCGTCCTGCTGCAACTGGGCGGCCTGGCCGCGCCAGTGGCCATCCTCCACCGACAGTTGTTGCAGGCGCTGCTCCAGACGCAGGGTGGTCTCCCGCATGCGGCCGATTTCCGTCTCCAGCCGGGTGACTTCCGCATTGGCGGCGTACATCTCGGCCTGGGCGTTATGGAGGGCGTCCGAGGCGGCGAAATGAGCCTCCCGTGCATGCTCCACCCGTGCCTCGATTTCCCGCAACTGGGCGGTCTCACCCTCCAGCCGGGTGGCCGACTCCGCCACCGTGGTCGCCAGGCGGGCAGCGTCCTGGCGGGCGTCGTTGCGCTTCTTGAGCCAGAGCAGTTGCTGCTTGCGGGTCAGTTGGGCGTTGAGGTCCTTGTACTGGCGCGCCACCTCGGCCTGGGACTCCAGGCGGCCGATCTGACCGTCCAGTTCATTGCGGATGTCCTCGACCCGGGACAGGTTCTCCCGTGCATCCTCCAGACGATTCTCGGTTTCCTTGCGCCGCTCCTTGTATTTGGTGACGCCAGCCGCCTCCTCCAGGAAGCCCCGCAAGTCGTCGGGTTTGGCCTCGACGATGCGGGAGATCATGCCCTGGCCGATGATGGCGTAGGCCCGGGGACCCAGGCCCGTGCCCAGGAACAGGTCGATCACGTCCCGGCGCCGCACGTGGAGGTTGTTGATGTAGTAGCTGGAGTTGCCCTCCCGGTCCAGCACCCGCTTGACCGTGATCTCCTCGTACTGGCTCCACTGGCCGGCAGCCTTGCCCTGGGCGTTGTCGAAGTACAGCTCGACGCTGGCCCGGCTCACTTCCTTGCGGGTACCGGAGCCCTTGAAAATCACATCCTGTATGGATTCGCCCCGCAGTTCCGAGGCCTTGGATTCCCCCAGCACCCAACGCACCGCGTCGATGATGTTGGATTTGCCGCAACCATTGGGGCCCACCACCCCGGCCAATTGGCTGGGGAACAGCACGGTGGTGGGGTCTACAAAGGATTTGAATCCAGCAAGTTTGAGTTTGGTCAGGCGCACGGCGAAGCTGGCGGTCTCGTTGGCGGGCTATCCCGGGGAGCGCCGATTATAATCACTCCTGATCCCCCGACCCGCGACGACGCCATCATGCCCAGCCAACCCGGCAAGACCCTGGAAACCTTTCCCAATCCCGCAGCCCACCGGGACTACCAGATTCACATGGAGATCCCCGAATTCACCTGCCTGTGTCCCAAGACCGGCCAGCCGGACTTCGCCGTGCTGACCCTGGACTACATCGCCGACAAGCTCTGCGTGGAACTGAAGAGCCTGAAGCTCTACATCTGGAGCTTCCGCGAGGAAGGGCATTTCCACGAGGACGTGACCAACCGCATCCTGGACGACCTGGTGAAGGCCGTGAAGCCCCGCTACATGCGGCTGACCGCCCGCTTCTACGTGCGCGGCGGAATATTCACCAACGTGGTGGCAGAGCACCGCAAGAAGGGTTGGAAGCCGGCACCCCGGGTGGAACTGGCGGAATTCCAGTCCCAGTCCAACACACGGGGCTGACTTTCATGATGCGGAAAACAACACCCCGCATCATGAGGCTCGCCCCCCCTTCGCCCCCTCCGAGGGGGGCGATACGGTTCGCTACGCTCGGCTGTTTGGGGAAGGCTTCGCTTGGGTAAATGGCTCCGGAAGAAAATCGCACTCCATAACCCATTGATTTAGCTTGATCTTGACGCTTGCCAATTGCGCCAACTAGCGTGTCATAGTCATAATTTCAGCCAATTTCGGCTGTTCACGTCATAGTTACGTCATAGTTCGGAATCGGTCAGAAAGAGCCACTCAGACGCCTTTCCCAAAGCAGTCGTTGGCGAGGTCGCCCACTTTAATTTCCCCACTGAAACCGTTTCATTTATCAGTATTCACGGGATCAAACCTGTGACCTGCTCTTCCCGGGATATCAGAAACACAGTGGCGCCGGCTCATTCCTCCGGGGCGGTTCAAGAGCACCTTTATTCCGTAGTTGCGGGAAGACTATTGCTTTCGTCATATAGACAGCATACCTCGCCTTGCTTATTCTCCAGCACACTCCCCGACGCGCATTACTGCATCCTGGACAAAGAATACTCACCCGTATTTAGGCCCGACTAAATCCACAAGTTCCATTGATTTACTTAGATAAATGGTCAATCAAGAATTTTTATTCCTCCTAATGACGGAAAGTTTTGCGTCATTTAGGAGGTCTACTTCAAGTTGGGCATCACGAGGATGAACCGCCGGCTAGCCATTGTTGGATTACTGTCGCTCGCATTTTGCGCTATCGCTAATGATGAATATCGAGATCGAGACTTCGAAGCGATTGCTCAAGCCGAACTTCGTGGCCGATTGGCGAAGGGAGAAAAGCCAATTTACTGTGGAAGCTTGGGTTATCTCAACGACGGGTTAGCCGTTGATGGCTGGAGCTTCTTCTTTGAGCGAGACAATCAAAGGCTTGTCAGCGCTTGCGCTGGCGCCTGTATGGTAGTTCGTGCAAGTCAGAGATCTGTCTGTGAAAGACTTTGCCCTCCACCGGAATGGCGCAACAACAATTGTCCTGCCGCGAGATGATGCCCAATCGGGTAAGGGCCGGTTTCTAACCGGCCCTCCCCACACCACCCACCGTGCGGGTCCGCAGTGGGCGGTTCAACGAGTTGGCTCGCTCGGCGACGACGAATAACCCTGCGCCTGGCACCAAAGCGTCTTGATGCTCGGCAGCCCCTGGGCCAGGAACCAGTCATTATTCAACGCCTGCTGCATCGCCGGGGTGCGCGCCATGTGCCAGCAACTCTTGCTGCTGGTGCCATGCTGGATCGCTGTCTTCAGGCTCACGCCCAAGGCCAGCAGCCGGTTGATCTTTGTGCGCGGCCAGCGCCATTGTTTCCAATGGCACATGCGGATGCGTCTTCTGATCCACTCGTCCAGTTCCGGGATCGGCCGGTAATACTCGCTGATACCAAAGTATCCCAGCCAGCCCCGCACGTACTGTCCCAGCTTGTGCAGCCTGTACTCCATGGACACCCCCCAGCTTCTGCCGGTGAGTTCCCTCACTCGGTGCTTGAATGCCTCCAGCTTCTTTTCCAGCCAGCGGATTTTGCCCCGGATGATGGTAAAGCCCAGAAAGCCGCATTCGCTCATCTTCGCCACCTTGCTTTTGGCCGGGTTGCGTTTGAGCTTCAGTCGTCCTTCCAGGTAGCGCGTCAAACTTTGCATGACCCGCTCCCCCGCTCGCCGGCTTTTGACCAGCACGACCATGTCATCTGCGTAGCGCGCGAAGCGATGCCCGCGCCGTTCGAGTTCATGATCGAGTTCATTGAGCAGGATATTTGCCAGGAGCGGCGACAATGGACCGCCCTGGGGCGTTCCAATGTCGTTGGGCTCGATGTGCTCACCGACCTGCACGCCAGCGCGCAGGTAGCGGCCAATCAGGGCCAGCAGCGCTTTGTCGCGGATCGTGCGCCCGAGTATCTTCATCAACACATCGTGATTGACAGTGTCGAAGAATTTGGCGAGGTCGATGTCCACGGCCATGGCGTAGCCGTCCTTCACATGCCGTTGTACCTGTCTGATGGCCTGGTGTGCATTGCGGCCCGGCCTGAAGCCGAAACTCGATGCCGAGAAGCTCGGATCGAAGATCGGCGTGAGCACTTGGGCGATGGCTTGCTGGATGACCCGGTCCATGACGGTCGGGATGCCCAGCAGCCGCTTGCCCCCGTCGTCCTTGGGTATTTCGACCCGGCGGACGGCGCTGGGACGGTAGCGCCCGGTTTCGAGTTGGCGACGGATGTCTCCCCAGTGCGCTCTCAGGTGGGCGGGAAAGTCCTCGATAGTGACGCCATCGATTCCCTGCGCCCCTTTGTTGGCTTTCACACGTTTCCACGCGCTGCGCAGGTTGTCGCTGGCAAGCACCGCTGTCATCCACTCGGTTGTTTCCACTTCGTCTCGTCTTGGTTCAAGGCTCGGTTCGGATTGTTCGCCGGCTCGCCTTCCCCGTCTGGGGATACTTCGGCTTCGCCAAGATCGCTCCGTCTGCTCCTTGCGTTTCGTTGTTTGATCCTTCACCGGGCCACAACCTGCCCGGCTACTATGATCGCTGCTGACTTCTGCCGCTTCACATCGGTCATTGCTGGCCGTTGCGCTGTGTCGGTTGCTGAACGTCGCTGTCCTGTTCGATCGCCCTTGATGCGTGACAGCCCGCATCGGCGCTGGTCGATTGGGACTGGCTCGACCCGGCCACCTCTCGTTCAGCTTCCACCACCGCTCGCGCGGCAGATCTCCCCAGGTAAGAACGCGATGTTTCCGTGCACAAGCGCTGCATTTACCGTAGGCGCCGTACCAGCTCCAATAATTTGTCGCGAGCTACCTTGGGCTTGACCAGGACCACCTTGCCGTTATCATCAACCCCATGCACGGCAAAGATGTTCTTGGCCAGATCGATTCCAACAGTGATAATGCTCATGGACTTCCCCTTTCGTGGTTTTGATGTGATCTCGAATTCCCATCATGGCACTCGTTGCCGTTCGCGGCTTCCGCCGCAGCCTCGGGACGGGGAAGTCCCTTTCATTCGTTAGGCAACCCGGAGCCGCATATGAACCTGCAAGACTGGGCTAATCTCGCAACGATTGCTGGCTCAATAGCCATCTTTGGAATTGCGCTTCAAGTTTATATTGCACATCGGCAACTCAAAGCCGACCATGAACGGTCAAGAAGAGAGAAATCCGTAGAAATCCTGATGGAGTGGTCAAGGAATCTAAAGAAAGAAGGATCAGTTGCCCGAAAGATAATTGAGTGCCTAAACGAGGAGCAGTGCAGGGATATTTTTGCGCAGCAAGAAGTGAAGATATCCAGAAAGCATGAGAATCTTCTCGCCCAATTGTTTGGAGACAAAATCCAAACTAAAGAGGGTAATGACCATATTCTTCTAACTGAGGCTCAATCAACTGAGCTTCGGTGGCATGCCGTTTCTTACCTTAACTCCCTGGAATTCACCTTAGTCGCTTGGCAATACTCCGTTGTTGATAAAGAGATAATAGAAACTCAGTTTTCATATCTATTTCGCCCTGCCGATGGACATGAGGTATTGAAATATTTCCGCAAAGCAGCGGGTGGCGAGAATTCATTTCCCGCTATAGAAATATTCACGGCACACCTTTCGAAAAAGCGTAGAGATCAACTGATATCCAAAGCAAATGTTGCATAACCCTACCTTCAACCGGACGCAACCGCGCTACGCCGGTCAGCTCCACATTGAAGCTGTAGAAAAACCCATTTTTCATCCTGAGCAGGCGGTAAAAATGGCGCAGGATTTTCTGCGCCATTTTCATTTCATTCAGTGATTTCCCCGGCTCTCCGTCTCGCCAGCACCGACGTTTCAACCCACCCCGGCCAGGATGCCTCCCGCTCGACCTTCCGCTACTGCCCGTAGCCGTGGTGCGCCAGCTTCTCGATGTTATGTACCCGTCAGAAGAGCTTCCACTGCCCGTCCACCTTCTTCTGCCCTCGAAGGGTGAACCGGTTCAGTCGCTTGTCCCACGGGGATTCCCTTCGGTCTTGTGCCGGGTAGGCGGCAGCACAGCAAGTCCTTTACGCCAACTGTCCGGCCGCCAGACGCAGGCTGCGGCCGCAGCGGCGGGCCAGGGCCTCGTCGTGGGTCACCAGGATCAGGGTGGTGCCCTGCTCGGCATTCATTTCAAACATCAGATCGATGATGGCGGCGCCGGTAGCTGCATCCAGGTTGCCGGTGGGCTCGTCGGCCAGCAGCAGCCGGGGACCGGGAGCGAAGGCGCGGGCCAGGGCCACCCGCTGCTGCTCGCCTCCCGACAGGTGCTTGGGATAGTGGTCCAGGCGTTGGCCCAGGCCCACCCGTTCCAGCAGGCCCCGGGCCAGACGTGGCCCGTCGGCGCGGCCCAGCAGTTCCAGGGGCAGCAGGGCGTTCTCCAGTGCGGTAAGAGAGGGCAGCAACTGGAAGGACTGGAACACGAAACCCAGGCTGCGGGCCCGCAGGGCGGCCCGTCCGTCTTCATCGAGAGCGCCCAGGTCCTGGCCGTCGATATGCACCCGGCCCCGGCTGGGGCTATCGAGGCCGGCCATCAGGCCGAGCAGGGTAGACTTGCCGGAACCGGAGGCCCCGACGATGGCCACCGCCTCCCCGGCCCGCACCCGGAAGGAAATGTCGTGCAAAATCGTCAGCAGGCCATCGCCGCTGGCCACGTCCTTGCCCAGACCCTCGACTTCCACCACTACCTGTCCCTCCATGATCCGTTCATTGTTCCTTGTGATTTTGCTGGCCGGGAGCGCCCTGGCCAGCGCCCGGCCGGTGCTGATATTCGGCGACAGTCTTTCCGCCGGCTTCGGCCTGGCCCGGGAGCAAAGCTGGCCGGCCCTGCTGGAACCGCGGCTGAGGGAACGAGGCTATACCCTGGTCAATGCCAGCATCAGCGGTGAGACCACCGCCGGGGGCCGCACCCGACTGGCGGCGGCCCTGGCGCAACATCAGCCGGCCCTGGTGGTGTTGGAACTGGGAGCCAACGACGGCCTGCGGGGCCTGTCCCCGGAGCAGACACGGGACAACCTGCGGGCCATGGCCCGTGCCGTCAAGGCCAGCGGCGCCGGCTTGCTTCTGGTGGGCATGCGCCTGCCCCCCAATTACGGCCCGGACTACACGGCCGCCTTCGAACGCACCTTCACCGAGGTGGCGAAAGCCGAAAAGGCGCCGCTGCTGCCTTTCCTGCTGGAGCCTGTCGCCGCCGACCCGGCCAATTTCCAGAAGGACGGCCTGCATCCGGTGGCAGCGGTGCAAACCCGCATCCTCGATCATATCTGGAAATCCCTGAAGCCACTGCTCAAGTAACGCATATGGTCGCCAGCGCCCCCCCTGGGGATGAGAATCCGCCAAAGTAACGCAACCATCCACACCCCAGGGCGGGGCGGTTGCATGCATGTTTTCGTCATTGGAATCTGTCGGGCAAGACCTGCATCGTCATTCCGACGCAGGAACGTCACCCCGGACCCGATCCGGGGCCGGAATCCAGCCTCCCTCGTCATTCCGGCGCAAGCCGGAATCCAGGTTTTTGGTGCGCAAACTGGGTCCCGGCCTACGCCGGGACGACGGTTTGCGGGGGGAATGGACCTGTGAAACATTGTTTTGATCTATTCCTCATTCATGCGATTGCCCTGCACCCCGAGGCGGGACTACCCATCGGTTCGCTGGGCTCGATGGTCACACTCGGCTCCGTTGATGCTTTTTCATCACGTTAAGCGCAAGCCCGGCTCACCCACCTCCAGGCAACCGATTTCCGCCGCCTCCCCGAAGCCTTCCTGATGGAAGCACGCCAGCACCTCCGCTGCGCACTCGGGGGCGCAGGCCACCAGCAGGCCGCCGCTGGTCTGGGGATCGGTGGCCAGGGCCTGGCGCCAGGGCTCCCATGCAGCCGGCAGGCTCACCTGTTCCCCGTAGCCGGCCCAGTTGCGGGCCGAGGCGCCGGTGGCGATGCCGGCCCGGGCATGGGCCACGGCTTCGGCAATCAAGGGCAGGTGTTCGAAATCCACTTCCGCCGCCAGGCCCGAGCCCCGGCAGATTTCCAGCAGATGACCGGCCAGGCCGAAGCCCGTCACATCGGTAACGGCATGGACTCCCTCCATGGCCGCCAGGGCAGCACCGGGAGTATTCAATTGCGTGGTGCAGCGGATCATCTCGGCATAGCCCGCCTCGGAGAGCAGGCCCTTCTTCAGGGCGGCGGAGAGCACCCCCACCCCCAGGGGCTTGCCCAGGATCAGCACGTCGCCGGCCCGGGCGCCGCTGTTGCGCTTGATCCGCGCCGGATGCACGACGCCGATGCCCACCAGGCCGTAGATGGGTTCCAGCACGTCGATGGAATGGCCCCCGGCAATGGGAATGCCGGCGGCGGCGCAGACCGCCTCGCCCCCGGCGAGGATCTGGCGGATCACCTCCTCTGGCAGCTTGTCCAGGGGCATGCCCACCAGGGCCAGGGCGAAGAGGGGCCGGCCGCCCATGGCGTACACATCGGACAGGGCATTGGTGGCGGCGATGCGGCCGAAGTCGTAGGGATCATCCACGATGGGGGTGAAGAAATCCGTGGTGGCGACGATGGCCTGCTCGTCGTTGAGCCGGTACACCGCCGCGTCATCGCTGGTCTCGACGCCCACCAGCAGATCGGGCGGGAGGGTCCTGAGGGGGGATTCCGCCAGCAGGCGGGACAACACGGCGGGCGCAATTTTGCAGCCGCAGCCGCCCCCGTGGGAGAATTGGGTCAGTTTGACAGTCATGACTACAGATGAAAAAAGGGCTCGCCACCGTAGCACAACTCGGAATGTTTGACGCCATCATCGACGTCCGTTCCCCCTCGGAGTTCGCCGAGGACCACATCCCCGGCGCGATCAACTGCCCGGCCCTGGACGACGAGGAGCGGGCCCGGGTGGGCACCCTCTACAAGCAGGTGTCCCCCTTCGCCGCCCGGGTGATGGGGGCGCCCCTGATCGCCCGCAACATCGCCCGCCATGTGGATGAGCGCTTCGCCGGCCAGCCCAGGGAGTGGAAGCCCCTGGTCTACTGCTGGCGGGGCGGCCAGCGCAGCGGCGCCTTCACCCACATCCTGCGGGAAATCGGCTGGAACGCCCACCGCCTGGAAGGGGGCTACAAGTCCTGGCGCCACCATGTGGTGAGCGAACTGGAGACCCTGCCCGGGCGCTTTTCCTTCCGCATCCTTTCAGGTCCCACCGGCAGCGCCAAGAGTCGGGTGCTGGAGGCCCTGGCACGCCAGGGCGCCCAGGTGCTGCACCTGGAGGAACTGGCCGCCCACCGGGGTTCGGTGCTGGGCCCCCTGCCCGACCGTCCCCAGCCGCCGCAAAAATTCTTCGAGACCAAGCTCCATGCCGCCCTGGAACAACTGGACCCGACCCAGCCGGTCTATGCCGAGGCGGAAAGCCGCCGCATCGGCAGCATCCATCTGCCCAACGCCATGATCGACGCCCTGCGGGCCGCCCCCTGCCTGTTCATCGACGCACCGGCCGAAGCCCGGGTGGAATTCCTGCTGCGGGACTACGAGCATTACCTGGCCGCCCCCCAGGGGCTCAGCACTCGCCTGGGACACCTGAAGGGCCTGCAAAGCAACGAGACCCTGGCCCGCTGGCAGGCCCTGGTGGATGCCGGGGATTTCCGGACACTGGTCATGGAACTGCTGACACTGCACTACGACCCTCTTTACCAGCGCTCCCAGAGCCACAACTTTCAGGATTACCAGCAAGCGCCCCGCTACACCAGTGCCGACCTTTCCCCGGTCGGCATTGAGGCCCTGGCGACGGCAATCCGGGAGGTCAGGGTCGAATGACCGACAGTTGGCACCCAGTCCCACCAACAATCCGTTAAGGCAGCGTTAAGCATGGTCCGGGAAGATGTCCGTCACCGCATTCAGGACAGGCACATCATCATGGACAGGATTCTGGAAGCATTCGCCGCCCACCGGGCACTGACTGCCGACTGTCGCGGTAGGCTGGCAATTCTGCTCACCAGGATTCGACTTCCGCTACACAAGGCATACCCATGAATGTCTTCAAGAAAAAAGCCGCCCGCCGCATCGCCCTGGTCAGTGTGTTGCTGGCGCTGGTAGCCAGCCCCATTGCGGGCTTCGTGGCTCGGGAACAGGCGGAAGAGGAAGCCGTGTCCTTCGCCATCGAGGAATCCGACCGGCTGTTGAGGTATCACAAGACTATCGAATTCGATGGCGCCCAGGCCACGAAAACCGCCCAGTCCGCCGCCGAGGTCCTGGCCGGAGGGCTCTTCGACATTGTCGAAATCTATAACCGGCACGGCGCAAAACTGGCCGAGACCACCACGGCCGCCGGAGAACGGGTGGAGTCGGTGTTGCCCAGACATCACCGGCCCATGCAACGGACCGCCAGCTACGAAAGCCTGAACCCCGGGAACAACCTCTGGGTGCTGCGCATCTTCGTGCCCCTCAAGGATACGAACGGTGCCATCGCCGGCTATTTCGAGGGAGTCCGCGTCGTGCCCGACTGGCAGCGGGAACAGATTCTGTTCGACGCCCTGGTCACTGCCCTGATGGTAGGCCTGGCCTCCCTGATCTGTGGCGGTGTCCTCTATCCGGTGGTGGTGTATCTGGCCGCCGACAACGAGGCCAAGGCCCGGGATGTGCTGGAGTCCCATATCGCGATGATGGAAGCCCTGGGCCGAGCCATCGCCAAGCGGGATTCTGACACCGGCGCCCACAACTATCGGGTGGCCTGGATCTCCGCCACCCTGGGAGAGGCGGCGGGCCTCAGCGGGAGCACCATGCAGTCCCTGATCGCTGGCAGTTTTCTCCATGACGCCGGCAAGATCGGCATTCCCGACGCCATCCTGCTGAAACCGGGCAGGCTGGACGACGACGAGATGGCAACCATGCGCCAGCACGTGGCCCTGGGGGAGGAAATCGTCAGCGGCGCCGGCTGGCTGGACGGCGCCAAGGACGTGGTGGCGGCCCATCACGAGAAATGGGACGGCAGCGGCTATCCCCGGGGCTTGGCCGGCGAGGACATTCCCCTGGCGGCCAGGGTGTTCGCCATCGCCGACGTATTCGACGCCCTGTGTTCCCAGCGGCCCTACAAGGCGCCCCTACCCTTCGACGAAACCATGGAGATACTCGGGCGCGGCCGGGGCAGCCATTTCGACCCCCAACTATTGGACCGGTTCACCGTCATGGCCCGCGCCATCCATGCCAGGACCGCCAGCACCAGCGAAGACGAGGCCCGCACCCTGATGGAACAACTGGTGCGCAAGCACTTCGAGCTGTAGCACCTAGCCCGGGCCGGCCTCGTGAAATATCCGGGCTACCCCCCAGGCAGTGCCTGCGGCACGCTGCCCCGCTTGAGGCAGATGCGCTGAATCACCGCCGGACGCGGCGTATCGACCCGGCCCTGCTCGAAGGCCACCACGGTAAAGCGCTTGTGGGTCAGACTCAGCAGCTCTCCCGGACGCAGCAGAAAAGCGGGATTGGCGGGCTTGCCCAGCAGTTCGTTGCCGATCATGAAGGTCTCGTAGATCAGCACCCCGCCCTCCTCCAGCAGATTGAGCAGCATGGGCATGAGAGGCCGGAACAGGTAGTTGGTCACCACCACGCCATCGAAGGCGCGGCCGTAATAGGGCCAGGCCCCGCCCTCCAGGTCGGCCTGAAAGACGTTGATGCCGGGAATATCCGCCAGGGTGGCCAGGGCCTCGGCATCCCGGTCCACCGCTTCCACCTGATAACCCAGTTGCGCCAGCAGGCGCGCATGGCGTCCGAAACCGCAGGCCAGGTCCAGCACCTGGCCCCCGGCGGGAATCAGGGGCGCGAAGCGGCGCACCCAGAGCGAAGGTTCAAGTTGTGGGTTCATGGGGACGATTTTCTCCGATCCGGTCATGGTCACCAAGCATCGGACTAGAATTTCCCGCCATGCACAGCGATCAGCATTACCTCACCCCCCTGTTCGAACCCCGCGCCATCGCCATCATCGGCGCGTCGGAAAAACCCGACTCCATCGGCGCCACGGTGGTGCGCAACCTGCTGGACGGCGGCTACGAGGGCCGGCTCCATTGCGTCAATCCCCGCCATCAGCGCATCTTCGGCCTGCCGGCCCTGGCTTCCATCGAGGCGGTGCCGGAACGGGTGGACGTGGCCGTGATCTGCACCCGGGCCGCGCTGGCGCCGGACCTGGTGCAGGACTGCGGCCGAGCCGGCGTCCGTTGCGTGGTCCTGCTCTCGGCCGGCTTCGGCGAAACCGGCCCAGCGGGCGCCCAACTGGAACAGGCCACCCTGGCCGCCGCCCGCCGTCATGGCATACGGCTGCTCGGCCCCAACTGCCTGGGCCTGCTGCGCCCCGGCCGCAATCTCAACCTGAGCTTTGCCCACGGCGGCGCCCTGCCCGGCACCGTAGCCCTGGTCTCCCAGTCCGGCGCCCTGTGCACCGCGATCCTGGACTGGGCGCTGCCCAACAAGGTGGGGTTTTCCGCCGTGGTTTCCCTGGGGGCCGAGAGCGACATTGATTTCGGCGAGGCCCTGGACTATCTGGTTTCCGACCCGCGCACCGAGTGCATCTTTCTTTACATCGAGGGCATCCGCAATGCCCGCCGCTTCATGAGCGCGCTCCGGGCCGCGGCCCGGATCAAGCCGGTGCTGGTGATCAAGGCGGGCCGCCACCCGGCGGGGGAGCAGGCGGTGGTTTCCCACACCGGCGCACGGCTGGGGGACGACGATGTCTTCGACGCGGCCCTGCGCCGCGCCGGCGTGGTGCGCCTGCGCACCCTCGGCCAGATGTACGCCACCGCCTCGGCCCTGTTCTTCCACTTCCATCCCCGCGGCAACCGCCTGGCCATCATCACCAACGGCGGCGGCCCCGGCGCCATGGCGGCCGACCATGCGGCCGACATCGGCATCCCCCTGGCCCGACTGTCTCCCCAGACCCTGGAAAGACTGGATCAGGCCCTGCCCGCCTTCTGGCCACGGGCCAATCCCATCGATCTGATCGGCGACGCGAACCCGGCCCGCTACGGCGCCGCCCTCGCTGCCTGCCTGAAGGACGACGGGGTGGACGGGGTGCTGCTGATGCTGACCCCCCAGGCCATGTCCGACCCCACCCAGGCGGCCCGGGTGGTCATCGAGGTCAGCCGGGGACAGCACAAGCCCCTGTTCACCTGCTGGATGGGCGAGGAACAGGTACGGGAAGCCCGGCTGCTGTTCCGGGGCGCCGGCATTCCCACCTTCAACACCCCGGAACCGGCGGTGGACATGTTCGCCCACATCTCCGCCTATTACCGCAACCAGCAACTGCTGTTGCAGGCGCCGGCCGCCATGTCCGACGACCATGCCCCGCCCGACCTGGACACGGCCCGGCAGGTGGTGGAGGCGGCCCTGACCCTGGGCCAGGGCATCCTCGACGACGATTCGACCCGGGCGCTGCTGTGGGCCTTCCACATTCCCGTCGGCGACCCGGCTCCCGCCCGCCACGCTGACCGAGCCCTGCGGGTGGGCATGACCCGGGACCCGGTCTTCGGCCCCGCCATCACCCTGGAACCGGGCCCGGGGAGCGAACCCGGACGCGACCGGGTGGTGGCCCTGCCGCCCCTGAACGATTTTCTGGTGGCCGACATGCTGGGCAGCGACACCATCGCCCGCCGCCTGAAGCACTTGCCCACGAAGGCCCTGACCGCCGTGCTGCTCCGGCTCTCCGAGATGGTCTGCGAACTGCCCTGGCTCCGGGAAGTCGTCATCGATCCCCTGCGCGTGGACGACCAGGGCGCCGTGGCGGCAGGCGCCCGCATCACCATCGCGCCCCTACCGCCGCGGGCCGGCCCCTACGATCATATGGCGATCCATCCCTATCCCTCCCAATTGAGCTTTTGCTTCCGTGCCGCCAATGGACAGACCGTGAGCATCCGCCCCATCCGTCCCGAGGACGCGGACATGGAACAGCACTTCGTCCAGGGGCTGTCCAACGAAAGCCGCTACTTCCGTTTCCTCAACAGCATCCGCGAACTGTCGCCGGCCCAACTGGTCCGCTTTACCCAGATCGACTACGACCGGGAAATGGCCTTCCTGGCCCTGGCCGACGAGGCCGGCAGCCCCCGTGAAGTGGGCGTGGCGCGCTACGCCGCCAACCCGGACGGCGAATCCTGCGAATTCGCCATCGTCGTGGCCGACGACTGGCAGGGCACGGGCCTGGGCCACCGCCTGATGGAAATCCTGATCGACACCGCCCGCCAGCGGGGCATGAGCTACATGACCGGCGAATTCCTGACGGAGAACAGCCACATGCTGAAATTCGTCGCCGACCTGGGCTTCACCCTCTCCCATCACCCGGACGACCCGGGCCTGCGCTGCGGCATCCTGGATTTGAAAGCGCCTCGGTCATGCGCCTGAATGAACCGACCCGCTGCCCCTGGTGCGGCGACGATCCCCTCTACCGGGACTATCACGACCGGGAATGGGGCGTCCCCCAACGCGACGACCGGGTGCTGTTCGAATTCCTGCTGCTGGAAGGCGCCCAGGCCGGCCTGTCCTGGATCACCATCCTGAAAAAACGGGAGAACTACCGCCGCGCCCTGGACAGCTTCGACCCCCAGGCCATCGCACGCTACGGCGATCAGGAACGCCAGCGCCTGCTGGCCGACCCGGGCATCGTGCGCAACCGCCTCAAGATCGAATCCGCCATCCGCAACGCCCAGGCCTTCCTGGAAGTTCAGGAGAACTTCGGCAGCTTCGACGCCTACCTGTGGCGTTTCGTCGAGGGCAAGCCCCTGACCAACCACTGGCAGCGCATGGAACAGGTGCCCGTCGCCACCCCCGCCGCCGAAGCCCTGAGCCGGGACCTGCGGCAACGAGGCTTCAAATTCGTCGGCCCCACCATCTGCTACTCCCTGATGCAGGCCGTGGGAATGGTGAACGACCACCTGGCGTCATGCTATCGACATAGCGAGGTAATGAAGAGGCGATCGAGCGACAAATGACCGGCTCAGGGACAATCGAGGACGCTGTAATGAATGGTCGGGATTTGGCTTTATGTGAAGCTCAACATAAGGCCAAGAATGATCCGTTCCCACTGTCCCGCTGAGTATCCGATTCCGGCCAAGCCTGGACATCCAGTCGTCTCTCCCTGTCCGGCCCATGCCGGGCATGCTGTCCGATTGACCGCCCTCAAATCCCCAGTCGTTGGGCGGTGGTAGCATCCCCCCCGTTTACATGCCCGCTTTCCTGGAGTGGGAGTCTCGCCCCCCAGGGGTACGTCACTGAAGGAGATGCAGAATGGACGATCGGCCCCAGTTCATTTCGGAATTCCTCGTGGGCATCCCCCTGATCGATCAGGAGCATCGCCAACTTGTCGATATCGCCGGCGATATCTACGACAGCCTGGGCAGCAACGAGGTCACCGCCCAAGCCGCTGCCCGGAGCGCCGCCGCCCGGCTGCTCGCTTACACGGTCACCCATTTCGCCAGCGAGGAGGCCCTGATGGAGGCCGCCGGCTATCCCGAGCTGGAGGCCCATCGACAATTGCACCAGCAACTGCTGCATCAGGCCAATGACATGGCGATGCGCGCCGAACTGGGCGACCAGTATGTGCCGGGCGATCTGAGCCACTTCATTTATGTCTGGCTGGTCAAGCATATCCAGGCTCAGGACAAGCGCTTCGGCGAATTCATGGCGGCGCGCAAGGACTGATCCGGCAGCCTTACTTGCGGATTGACAGCACAAGTTCCCGGGACAGCGCCCGTCCCTCCCCCGAACTTTCCACCATGGCCCCCAGCGGCCCCGCCGTCAGGCTTTCTCGAACAGCAGGTGCCCCGCCGGGTTGGCGCTGACCCGGACCCGGTCCTTGGGACCGAAGCGACCTTCCAGGATGGCCTTGGACAGGGGATTCTCGATCCGCTCCTGGATCGCCCGCTTCAGGGGCCGGGCGCCGAACACCGGATCAAAGCCGGCCTTGGCCAGTTCCGCCAGGGCCGCGTCGTCCACTTCCAGGCTCATTTCCATCCGGGCCATGCGCTTTTCCAGATAGCCCAGTTGAATGCGGGCGATGGAGGCGATGTTCCTCTCGTCCAGGGCGTGGAACACCACCACCTCGTCGATGCGGTTGATGAACTCGGGACGGAAGAAGGTCTTCACCTCCCCCATCACCGCCAGCTTGATCACCTGATAGTCATCGCCGGCCATCTGCTGGATCATCTGACTGCCCAGGTTGGAGGTCATCACGATCACGGTGTTCTTGAAATCCACGGTACGGCCCTGGCCGTCGGTCATGCGGCCGTCGTCCAGCACTTGCAGCAGCACGTTGAACACGTCCGGATGGGCCTTCTCCACCTCGTCGAAGAGGATCACTGAATAGGGCTTGCGCCGCACCTGCTCGGTCAGGTGACCGCCCTCCTCGTAGCCCACGTAACCCGGGGGCGCACCGATCAGGCGGGCCACGGAATGCTTCTCCATGAACTCGCTCATGTCGATGCGGATCAGGTGATCCTCGGCGTCGAACAGGAATTCGGCCAGGGTCTTGCACAGCTCGGTCTTGCCCACGCCGGTGGGGCCGAGGAACAGGAAGGAGCCGTAGGGCTTGTTCTCGTCGGAGAGGCCGGCCCGGGAACGGCGGATGGCGTCTGACACCAGGCGCACGGCCTCGTCCTGGCCCACCACGCGGCCATGGAGCTTGTCTTCCATGGTGAGCAGCTTTTCCCGCTCCCCCTGCATCATCCTGGAGACCGGAATGCCCGTGGCCCGGCTCACCACCTCGGCGATTTCCTCGGCCCCCACCTGGGTACGCAGCAGCTTGTTGGGCGTGGCGGCGCCGTCACCGGATTTTTCCGCGGCCTTCAACTGGGCTTCGAGCTGGGGCAGCTTGCCGTATTGCAGTTCGGCCAGCTTGTCGAAGGCTCCCTGCCTTTGAAGTTCGGCCATTTGCCCCTTGAGCTTGTCGATTTCCTCCTTGATGTGGGCGGAACCCTGGACCTGGGCCTTCTCGGCCTTCCAGATTTCCTCCAGGTCGGAGTACTCCTTCTGCAGCTTGAGTAGCTCTTCCTCGATCAGGGCCAGGCGCTTTTTCGAGGCCTCGTCCTTTTCGCGCTTGACGGCTTCCCGCTCGATCTTGAGTTGGATCATGCGCCGGTCCAGCTTGTCCATCACCTCGGGCTTGGAGTCGATTTCCATCTTGATCCGGGCCGCCGCCTCGTCGATCAGGTCGATGGCCTTGTCCGGCAAAAAGCGGTCGGTGATGTAGCGATGAGACAGTTCCGCCGCGGCGACGATGGCCGGGTCGGTGATATCCACCCCGTGGTGCAGCTCGTACTTTTCCTGCAAGCCCCGCAGGATGGCGATGGTGCTCTCCACACTGGGCTCGTCCACCAGCACCTTCTGGAAGCGCCGCTCCAGGGCCGCGTCCTTCTCGATGTACTTGCGGTATTCGTCCAGGGTAGTGGCGCCGACGCAGTGCAGCTCACCCCGGGCCAGGGCCGGCTTCAGCATGTTGCCGGCATCCATGGCACCCTCGGCCTTGCCGGCACCCACCATGGTATGCAGCTCGTCGATGAAGACGATGATGCGGCCCTCGTCCTGGGCAATCTCCTTCAACACGGCCTTCAGGCGCTCCTCGAACTCGCCCCGGTACTTGGCCCCGGCCAGCAAAGCGGCCATGTCCAGGGACAGCACCTTCTTGCCCTTCAGGGTCTCGGGCACCTCGCCATTGACGATGCGCTGGGCCAAGCCCTCGACGATGGCGGTCTTGCCCACGCCGGGTTCGCCGATCAGCACCGGGTTGTTCTTGGTGCGCCGTTGCAGGATCTGGATCGTCCGGCGGATTTCGTCGTCGCGGCCGATCACCGGGTCCAATTTGCCCGCTCGCGCTCTTTCCGTTAGGTCCAGGCAGTATTTCTTCAGGGATTCCCGCTGCCCTTCGGCGTCGGCGCTACCCACGTTCTGGCCGCCCCGCACCGCGTCCACGGCCTTCTCCAGAGGTGCCCGCAGCACACCCGCCTCCTTCAACAGGCGGCCGGCCTCGCCCTTGTCATTAGTCAGGGCCAACAGGAACATCTCCGAGGCAATGAACTGGTCGCCCCGCTTCTGGGCTTCCTTGTCCGTCAGGTTGAGCAAATTGCCCAGGTCGCGACCGATGGTGACCTCACCGCCATGGCCTTCCACCCTGGGCAGTCGCTCGATGGCTTTTTGCAGGGACGTCTTGAGACCGGCCACGTTACCCCCGGCCCGGGCCAGCAGGGAGGCGGTGCCGCCGTCCTCCTGGTTGAGCAGGGCCAGCAGCAGATGCACCGGCTCGATGAACTGCTGATCGCCGCCCACGGCGATGCTCTGGGCATCGGACAGGGCCTGCTGAAACTTGGTGGTGAATTTATCCAGACGCATGGGGGTCTCCTCGAAGCGATGCAGCTATAGTTGTAGCCTGCCTGGTGATTTTCAAGCGCCATCAGGCTCAAACTTCGATTCATGCCAACAGAAAGTTGGCCCAGACCACGCCTTCATCAACCCAAGGAGATCACCATGAGCAAACCCGTCCCTCCCCTGGCGGAGATGCAGCAAAAGAATCTGGCGGCCGCCATGGAACTGGCCCGGCTGTCCATGGCCAGTTCCCAGCGCATGATCGAGCTCCAGGCCGATCTGGCGCGAAAGCTGTTCGAGGACGGCGTGGCCCAGGCCCAGGCGCAACTGGAGGCGAAGGACCCCATGCAACTGGCCGCGATGCGCAACCAGCACGCCCAGGAAACCGCCCAGCACGTGATCGAGGCCGGTAAAAGAATCGCGGACCTGGGCAACGAGGCCCGCACCGAATTCACCCGCCTGCTCGGCCAGCAACTGGCCAGCGGCGGCGAGGAAATGGCCCAGGCCATGCAGAACGCCTTTCAGAGCCTGCCGGGAGGCGCCGGTCCCATGGCCGACATGATGAAAACCGCCATGAACAACGCCCAGGGCGCCCTGGCCCAGATGGCCCAGGTCAGCCAGACCCTGATGGGCAACCTGACCGAGGCCGCCAGAAAAGGCAACGGCCGGAAGTAGTCCTCAGGAATTCCCGTCGGCAGCCCAGCGCCGGTGGGCCTCCTCATCCGTCTCCCGAGCATCCACCCAGCGTCCGCCGGATTCGGTTTCTTCCTTTTTCCAGAGGGGCGCACGGGTCTTCAGGTAGTCCATGATGAATTCGCAGGCGGCGAAGGCCTCGCCCCGATGAGAGGAAGACACCACCACCAGCACGATACGGTCCCCCGGCAGCAGGCGACCGACCCGATGTATAACCCGCACGCCCCGCAGTTCCCAGCGCTCCCGGGCCTCGGCAACGATTCGCTCCAGGGCCCGCTCGGTCATGCCCGGGTAGTGCTCCAGGGTCATGGCATTGACGCCAGCCCCGTCGTTGCGGTCCCGCATCAGGCCGACGAAACTGGCCACCGCCCCGGCCCCGCCATCCCCCGCCGACAGGGCGGCGATCTCGGCGCCCACGTCGAAGTCTTCAGTCTGTACGGAAATGCTCATGGTGCCTCCCGAAGGGCCGCTCTGACCGAAGGGAATCCCTGGGGGACCGAGGGAGGCAGCCCCCTTGGGGGGCAGAGCAGCGGCGCAGCCGCAAACGTGGGGGCTCTCATCTCAGCCTCCGGTCACCGGCGGGAAAAAGGCCACTTCGTCGCCGTCGGCGACGGGGCTGTCCAGGCCCACCATATCCTGGTTCACCGCCACCCGCAGGTTGGGATGATCCCCCAGGGCCGCCCAGGCCCCACCCCGTGCCACCAGATGGTCCCGCAGGGCAGCCACCGTGGTCACACCGCCCGGCAGATCCAGCTTCTCCCGTGACGTGCCCAGGGCCTCCCGAATGCCGGCGAAAAACAGAATCTGGATCATTTCAACCCCACATGCTTGAGTACGAAATCCGCCACCTGCTCCGGATCGTTCAGGTCCAGCCGGGGCAAGGCACAATCGATCGCCTGGTCGCTGGCCACCGCCACGATGTCGCAGTCCTCGGGCCATACCGGAGGCTTGCCCAGGCTGGGCCGATGGACCTCGATCTTGGGATGGACCGCCCGCTTGAAGCCCTCCAGCAGCACCAGATCGCAGGGCGACAGGCGCTCCAGGATGTCGACCAGCTGCGGTGGCTCCTCGTTCCTGGCTTCGTGCATCAGCACCCAGCGTTTGTCGGTGATCAGGGCGATCTCCCCCGCTCCCGCCTCCCGGTGACGCCAGGAGTCCTTGCCCGGCTTGTCGATGTCGAAACCATGGTGGGCATGCTTGATCAGGGACACCTTCAGCCCCCGGGCCGTCAGCAGGGCGATCATCGCCTCCAGCAGCGTGGTCTTGCCCGAGCCTGAATAGCCACAAATTCCAAAAACCTTCACTCCACTACCTCCACTTCTGCAAAGCCTCCGCCCGGCGTGCGGAAGTTGGTGGTCTGCCCCTGCCACAGGCGCGCCACGGTTGCCAGCACTTCGCCCCGATAGGCGTAACAGCGCAGATCGTACTTGAGTGGCAGCGGCGCGCCATCCACCCGCACCACCCGCTCTCCCGGAAGTGCAAATTCCTGAGCCACATAGTTGCCCGCCAGGATTTCCTCGAACACCCGCCGGGTCAGCTTGTCGCCGCGATAGGCGGCCCGGGAACCGAAGCCCGCGGCGGGCTTGAAGAACAACCCCTTGCGCCTCGACCAGAGTGCATCTCCATTCCCGCCAACCACGGCTTCCGTGCCGGGCACCACCCGGGCCAGCAATTCCCGGTCGCCCCCATCGACCCCGATGGAAGCCAGCCAGGCGTCGTCGGACAGCCGGATCAGATTGCGTTTGTCGGCGTACAGGGCATGGGCCCGGGGATGGGGCGTCAGCACCACCGCGCTGGACAACCAGGCGTCCCGCAGAGCTCCGCTGGTCGCGGCATCCAGGGCAAAATCAGTGAGGCGATTGTAGACCATGTCCACTGTCCGCCCTCCGCCCTGGAGCCGGCCGTCCACCATGTCCAACTGGCGCGGATCGCAGATGAAGGCGTCGATGCCGGCCTGTTGCAGCAGACTCCGGCAGAGCTCGAACTCCGGCGCCAGATACTGGTCGGCCGGGTCCTCATCCACGATGGCCAGCCTACCCGGTCGGCCCGAACGGCCCGCCAGGGTCCATTCGCGGAGGAACATTTCCACACAACGCTGCTCCAGACCCTGGTCGGACTGGGCATGGGCGTTCAGAAACAGGCCGCCGGCATTGGTGTTGATCTCGATCAGGCGCGGCCCCTGGGGAGTGATGTGGAAATCGTAGCCGAACAGCACGCCGGGATTGCCCGGATCATGACAAGCCGAGTCCGGCCCCTGGCCCAGGGCCATCTCGCGCCAGCCGGGCAGGACAACGATGCGCTCCATGGCAGCCACCAGTGCCGCCATGGCCGCCATGTGCACGACGGCGAGATGGACCCGGGTATCGGCGAAGAGGCAGGGCCGCCCCTCCATCAGGGCCGCCACCCGGGGACGGTCCAGACAGCCCGCCAGGGGCTGGCGGTTCAGGAACTGGGCGGATTCGACTGAATTCATCCGGACTCCTGCTCATCGGGGTTGAAGAAGCTGGCCACCTCGGCGATCTCCCTCGTGCGCCGCATGGGCGGCAGGGAGCGCCAGATGGCCTTGCCGTAGGTTTTTTCCACCAGGCGAGGATCGCACACCATCAGCACGCCCCGATCCTTTTCGTCCCGGATCAAGCGGCCTGCCCCCTGCTTCATGCTGATCACGGCCCGGGGCAACTGGTAATCGAAAAAGGGATTTTTGCCCTGACGGCGCAGATGCTCGATGCGGGCCGAGAGCACCGGATCGTCGGGAGGAGCGAAGGGCAGCTTGTCGATCACCACCAGGGACAGGGCCTCACCCCGCACATCCACCCCTTCCCAGAAGCTCTGGCTGGCCACCAGCACCGCATTCCCCAGTCGGCGAAAGCGCTCCAGCAATTCGCTGCGGGAACCCTCCCCCTGCAACAACAGCGGCATCTCCAGGCCCTCCTCCGCGATCCGCGCCGCCAGAGTCTGGTGGATGTGGCGCATGGCCTTGAGGGAGGTGCACAGTACGAAAGCCCGCCCGCCGGAAGCCCGGATCGCCGGCCAGGCCGCCGCCGCCACGCCGTCGTTGTAATCGGGCGTGTTGGGCGCCGGCATGCCCTGGGGGCAGTAAAGCAATCCATGGGCGGCATAGTCGAAGGGGCTGCCCCACTGGCCGATGTCCGCTTCACCCAAACCCAGCTCGCCGCAGTAGTGACCGAAATCGCGCCCCACGGCGAGAGTGGCCGAGGTGAAGATCCAGGCCCGGGGATGGCCCTGCAACTGACGCTGAAAAATCTCCGCCACCGACAGGGGCGTCATGTTGAGGGACAGGGCGTGACTGAAGACCTCCACCCAGCGCACCATTTCCGTCCCCGATTCCCCGTCTGCGGCGGGCTGACCGTTCCCCTCTCCCCCCGGGAGAGGGGCCAGAGGTGAGGGTGTCTGAGCCTTCCCGTTTCCCGTGAGAGTGCCCAGGGATGAGGGTAGCGGAGCCGCCGCCGGTTGCCAGCGCCGCAGCCGCAGGCCCACTTCCGCCACCCGCCGCAGGCAGTTCACCAGGCCCTCGCCCCGCTCCGCCTGGGCCTCCAAATGCCGACCCAGTTCCGTCAGGGCGGCGGAGACGGTTTCCAGGCCACGGCCAAATTCCGCATCCGCGGCCAGACGTTCATAGGGCAGGCGGGCGTTCTCGGCCTTGACCGTCAGGCGCAGATCCCGGGCCGCCTTGTCCAGGCCCCGGGCTGCCTCCTGCAAGGGCGTGTAGTCCTTGGCCAGGGTCAGGCCCTCGTTGCGGGAATCCCGGGCCAGTTCCAGCAACTGGGCGGTGCCCAGGCTCTCGCCGAAGAACAAACCGGCCACCTCGGGCAGTTGATGGGCTTCGTCGAAGATCACCGCGTTACAGGCCGGCAGCAGTTCCCCCAGGCCTTCGTCCCGTAGCATCACATCGGCAAAGAACAGGTGGTGATTGACCACCACCAGATCCGCCGCCAGAGCCTCGCGGCGGGCGTTGAGCACGAAACATTCCTGGACGTTGGGACATTCCTGGCCCAGACAGTTGTCCCGGGTGGACGTGGCCAGGGCCCAGGCCCCGGAATCCTCCGGCACCGCCCCCAGCTCCGCCTTGTCGCCGCTACGGGTGGTCTTGGCGAAGCGGGCGATGGTACGCAGATGCCCCGCCTCCACCCGGCTCGCCAGGCGCCCTTCCCCCAGGCCCCGGGCCAGGTGGTAAGGGCAGACATAATTGGCCCGCCCCTTCAGCAGGGCGATGCTGACCCCGACCCCCAGGGCATCCCGCACCATGGGCAGATCCCGCTGGAACAACTGGTCCTGAAGGGTCTTGGTGCCGGTGGAAATGATCACCTTGCCCCCGGAGAGCAAGGCCGGCACCAGATAGGCGAAGGTCTTGCCGGTGCCGGTGCCCGCCTCGGCCACGAAGACCTTGTTGCCCGCCATGGCCTCGCCGATCCGGCAAGCCATTTCCTGCTGCTGGGGACGCACCCGGTAGCCGGGAATGGCCCGGGCCAGGAGGCCTTCAGCGGAAAACACGTCGAGGAGATCGGACACGGAGAACGGGAGCTGCGGCCAGGGACCGGCAAGGAGGAAAAACCGGCGCCAAGGGTATCACGGCTGCTCCTTCTTCCACCCCGCTCTGGGTATCTGCTGGTATCGTGTGGCCCGCCTTTATCCCCTTCAGGAGTCATCCATGGCAGGACAACCCGAAATTACCAACATGGCCCTTTTTTGCGACTTCGAGAACGTTGCCCTGGGGGTGCGGGACGCCAAGTATTCCCAGTTCGACATCAAGAAGGTGCTGGAGCGCCTGCTGCTCAAGGGCAGCATCGTGGTCAAGAAGGCCTATTGCGACTGGGAGCGCTACAAGGATTTCAAGGCACCGATGCACGAGGCATCCTTCGAACTGATCGAAATCCCCCATTTGCGCCAGTCGGGCAAGAATTCCGCCGACATCCGCATGGTGGTGGACGCCCTGGACCTCTGCTACACCAAGGCCCATGTGGATTGCTTCGTCATCATCAGCGGCGACTCGGATTTTTCTCCCCTGGTCTCCAAGCTGCGGGAAAACAACAAGCATGTGATCGGGGTCGGCGTGAAGGACTCCACCTCCGACCTGCTGGCCGCCAATTGCGACGAGTTCATCTACTACGACGATCTGGTGCGGGAGCAGGAAGCCAAGAAAAAGCGTAATGCCAAGAAGGCTCCCACCAAGCCTGCCGCCAGCACCGGCAAGGGCGGCGAGGCCAAGCCGCCCGCACGCCAGACCGAGGAGGATCGTCGCCAGGAGGCCCTGGACCTGGCAGTGGAAACCATCGAGGCCCTGATGGCGGAGCGGGGCGAGGACGAGAAGATCTGGGGCTCCATGATCAAGCAGACCCTGAAACGCCGCAAACCGGGCTTCAACGAGTCCTACTACGGCTTCCGCTCCTTCGGCGAGCTACTGGAAGAGGCCGGGAAACGCAAACTCGTCCTGCTGGCTCGGGACGAGAAATCCGGCGGTTATCTGATCCGGCTGCCGGCAGTGGAAGACTGAGCACCCGGCCCGAGCAGACGGGCCGGCTCAATCCGGTAGATCATTATTGCTGCAATGCGGTAATATTACCTTGGTAATAGCAATCAGGACATTGCCATTTTCTTCCGGGTAACGCTTCAACGCATTGCAATATACGGATTGATGGTGGTTCTGCCGTCCTGCTCTCCATCAACCCGGCCTGTCAGTCATGATTCTCCCCTCCACCCTGCGGAGCAAACTGCTCCTGGTATTGCTCCTTTCCGTCCTTGGTCTGGTTCTGGTCACCCTGAGCGCCCTGATCGCCGAACGCTCCACCCTGATGGAAGACCGCAAGGTCAAGACCCGTCATCTGGTGGAAGCGGCCACCGGCATCCTGACCCATTTCCACGGGCTCCAGCTGGCCGGTCAGATGACCGAGGAAGAGGCCAAGTCCACCGCCCTGGCCACCGTCAAGTCGCTGCGTTACGAGACCAGCGAATACTTCTGGATCAATGACATGACCCCCCGGATGATCATGCACCCGATCAAACCGGAGCTGGACAACCAGGATCTGTCGGACTTCAAGGATCCGAATGGCAAGCGCCTGTTCATGGAATTCGTCAACGCGGTGAAGAAGGATGGGGCGGGCTTTGTGGACTATGCCTGGCCCAAGCCGGGCTTCGACGCGCCAGTGCCGAAGATTTCCTATGTCTCCGGTTTCCAGCCCTGGGGCTGGGTGCTGGGTTCCGGCATCTATCTGGACGACGTGCAGCAGATTTTCCGGGAACGCGCTCTGATCCTGGCAGGCATGACCCTGATTGCCCTGATTCTGATCGGCAGCATGCTGTTCTTCCTGGTCCGCAACATCACCGGCTCCATTGACGACATCAATCGGGCCATGAGATCCATCGAGCAGTCCAAGGACCTCTCCTCCCGGGTCAAAGTGAGCGGACATAGCGAGCTCACCGAGATGGCCCAGACCTTCAACCGCATGGTGGGCAGCTTCCAGGAAATCATCCAGCAGGCGATCGCCAACTCCCAGGAAGTCATGGCTCTGGCTTCCCGGCTGGCTGGCGCGGCCAATCATGTGGCGATCAGTTCTTCGGAACAGAACGAGGCTTCCTCCGCCATGGCCGCCGCCCTGGAGCAGACCAAGGCCAGCATCGCCCAGGTGGCGAGCAATTCCGACCAGGCCCGGGAGATCGCCGAGACGGCGGGCACACTGTCCACCGATGGCGAACGTATCGTTCATGACGCCGCCGATGAAATGACCAAGATCGCCACGGCGGTGCAGGACTCCGCCGGAAAGATCGAAGCTCTGGGGCAGATGTCCGAGCAGATTTCCTCCATCATCAACGTGATCAAGGAAATCGCCGACCAGACCAATCTGCTGGCGCTGAACGCCGCCATCGAGGCGGCCCGGGCCGGAGAGCAGGGCCGAGGCTTCGCCGTGGTGGCCGACGAGGTGCGCAAGCTGGCGGAGCGCACCACGCTATCCACTCAGGAAATCGGCCGCATGATCGGCAGCATCCAGAGCAGCACCGCCGAAGCCGTGCGCAGCATGGGCGAAGGCAGCGCACGGGTGGAGGACGGCGTCACCCTGGCCCGGAACGCCGGCAGTTCCATGGCGCAGATTCGTGAAGGCGCCCATCGGGTCATCGGCGCCGTCAGCGACATCGCCCACGCCCTGGCGGAACAGGAAATCGCCACCCGGCTGGTGGTGGAAAATGTGGACCGGATTGTCGTGATGGCGGATCGCAACTGCGCCGAAACGGCGGAGATCGCCGGCTCAGCGGAACGCATGGAATATCTGGCCCGGGCCCAGCAAGCGGCCCTGAGCCAGTTCAAGGCCTGATCAACACCGGGACCGTGAAAGCCCCGGTTCAGTCCAATCGGGCCAGCTTCGATTTTGCCAGGGGCGGATTCTTGGCGAAGTAGCGCTTGATGCCCCGCAGGATGGCCTCGGCCATCTGGTCCTGGTAGGCCTCATCCACCAGACGCTTTTCCTCCTCCGGATTGGAGATGAAGGCCGTCTCCACCAGGATGGAGGGAATGTCCGGCGCCTTCAGCACGGCGAATCCGGCCTGCTCCACCTGGCCCTTGTGCAGGGCGTTGATGCGCCCCAGTTCCCCCAGCACGTCCTTGCCCAGCTTCAGGCTGTCGTTGATGGTGGCAGTCTGGGACAGGTCCAGCAGGGTACGGGCCAGGAAGGGATCCCGCACATCCAGATTGACGCCGCCGATCAGGTCGGCGTCGTTTTCCTTTTTCGCCAGCCAGCGGGCCGCCGATGAGGAAGCGCCATGATCGGAGAGTACGAATACGCTGGAGCCCCGGGCCGTCGGATTGATGAAGGCATCGGCATGGATGGAGACGAAGAGGTCGGCCTGGACCCGCCGCGCCTTGTTGACCCGGTGATGAAGCGGCACGAAGAAATCCCCGTCCCGGGTCAGGGCCGAGCGCATGTTGGCCTCCTGATCGATCCTGGCCTTGAGGCGCCGGGCCACGGAGAGGGTCACATTCTTTTCGTAGCTGCCGCCCCGTCCCACGGCCCCCGGGTCCTCGCCGCCATGGCCCGGGTCCAGCATGACGGTCACCATGCGGGCAATGTCGGCCCTGGCCGGCCGCTCCTCGGGGAGCCGGGACTGGGCCGGCGCCTTGTCTTCCAGGGGCGCTGTGGACAACTGGGCCTCGGATTTCAGGGTCTGCTCATTGCGGGGCTTTTCCAGCAGGGCCATCAGGGGATCTTCCACCTCCACCGACGGATAGAGGTCCAGCACCAGCCGGTGGCCGTATTCACCCACAGGCTTCAGAGTGAACACCTGAGGCTTGACCTCGGTCTTGAGTTCGATGACCAGGCGCACCACCCCCGGCTTGTTGCGGCCGGCGCGAATCAGCCGGATGTAGGGGTCGGTCTCGGAAATCTTGCCCGGCAGACTTTGCAGCATGGAGTTGAACTCCACATCTTCCAGATCCACCACCAGCCGTTCCGGGTTCTTCACCAGCAGGTGGTTGAAGCGGATCGGCCTATCGTATTCCAGGGTGATGCGGGTGTAGTCCCGGGCGGGCCAGACCCGCACCCCCAGGGCGCTGGCCACCCCGGCCCGGCCCAGGGGCGAGACCAGCAGGGTCAGGCTGGCGGCGGCAAACTTGAGGACATCCCGACGGCCCAGCCCCCGGGTAGCGAATTCATCAGGTCTGTCAGACATGATCGCCCCCTTTCCGAGATGGCCGAAATAAAGGCGTGACGCCCCTCTCCGACCACTTCCAGGCCGATGCGCAGATCCGCGGCTGGCAGGTAATGGCCGGCCTTGTCCGGCCATTCGACCAGACAGACGCCCGTGCCGGCAAAGTATTCGTCGAGACCCGCATCCAGAAATTCTTCAGCTTGGTTGAATCGATAAAAATCAAAGTGATACAAGTTTAATCCAGAAACCGCATGAACTTCAACCAGCGTGTAGGTGGGGCTTTTGACCCTTCCCTTGTAACCCAGGGACTGGAGCATGCCCCGTACCAGGGTGGTCTTGCCGGCCCCCAGGTCCCCGTCCAGGCGTATCAGCAACCCTGGCACCAGCACACGGGCCAGGGCACCCCCTAAATTCAGGGTGGCGTTTTCATCCGGAAGTTCCAGCGTCACCGTGAAATAGTCCATTGGAACGGCAAGTCAAATATTCGAGCGCAGCGAGCCAATATCGTCACCTCCCCCCGAAGAGGGGGAGGATGGGAGGGGGCGAACCTTTTTCTGCTTTTGTGGCCAGCCAGCACCTTTCTTCATCGAAACTTTTCCTGTTTGATTCCAGCTTGGCCGGCTTAGAACGTTATGATCAGCGGTATGCATGACTGGAATTTATTGGCGGAAGAAATCAGGCACTGGGGACGGGAACTGGGTTTCGCCGCCATCGGCATCAGCGACATTGACTTGACCGAGGCCGAAGCCGGACTCACGGCCTGGCTGGAAACCGGCTATCACGGCGAGATGGATTATATGGCCAGCCATGGCCTGAAACGGGCACGGCCGGCGGAGCTGGTGCCTGGGACCCGCAGCGTGATCACGGCACGAATGGATTACCTGCCCCGGGCCGCCGATGCCGAGGCCAATCTGGCCGATGGCCGGCGCGCCTACCTCTCCCGCTACGCCCTGGGGCGGGACTACCACAAGCTGTTGCGCAACCGCCTGCAAAGGCTGGCGGATCGCATCTCGGCACGGGTGGGGGAATTCGGCTACCGGGTGTTCACGGATTCGGCGCCAGTGCTGGAGGTGGAACTGGCCAGCCGTAGCGGCCTGGGCTGGCGCGGCAAGCACAGCCTGCTGCTGAACCGGGAGGCAGGCTCACACTTTTTCCTGGGGGAGATATTCACCGATCTGCCCCTACCGGCCAGCCCCGCCGTGGCGGACCACTGCGGCACCTGCCGGGCCTGCATCGATGCCTGCCCCACCGGCGCCATCGTCGCCCCCTACCGGGTGGACGCGCAGCGTTGCATCTCCTACCTGACCATAGAGCTCAAGGGCGCCATTCCTGTGGAATTGCGCCCCCTGATCGGCAACCGGGTCTATGGCTGCGACGACTGCCAATTATGCTGCCCCTGGAACCGCTTCGCCCCCCTTACTCAAGAAGAGGATTTCGCGGTACGCCATGGCCTGGACAGCGCCACCCTGGTGGAGCTCTTTGCCTGGAGCGAAACGGAATTCAATGAACGCCTGGCCGGCTCGGCAATCCGCCGCATCGGCCACGAGCGCTGGCTGCGTAATCTGGCGGTGGGCCTGGGCAATGCTCCGCCCGACGACGTGATTCAAGACGCCCTGGCGGCCCGGGCCGACCACCCCTCCCACCTGGTACGTGAACATGTGGCCTGGGCCCTGGACCGGCAGCGGAAAACCTGATCAGGCCCCCAGCCAGCCTCGGGCTTCAGCTCCGTTGTCGAAAACCCGCAGGTCGGCGCTGACAAAGGCCTGGTTGATCCAGGCGCTCCAGGTGACCCACTGGCTGTCGGTAATCACTCCGATGCGGCGAAAATCGCCGGCATGGGCGCGGGAGAACTTGATGTCCTCCCAGGCCATGTCCACCGTGAAGTCGGCCATCTGGGTCAAGTCGATCAAGAGGTCCACCTGGCCGCCGAACTTGACCTTGAACAGAACCAGTTCCTCGAATTCCTTGAAATCCGCCAGGGAAAACTCCCCCAGCACTGCGATGGAGACCAGATTGTCCTGGTGGTCGATGGTGATCATCCTGTGTCCTTGGTTGATGGATTCGGTGGCTATTCTAATCGTCCTGAGCCGGCTAATCGGGTTCCACGGGCCGACCATGGGCCAGCAGGGTGGCGCCCACGCCGCTGACGATCACCACGGCCATGCCGGCCCAGGAGAGCAGGGGCAGCAATTCGTCCCAGAACAGGAGTCCGAACAGGCTGGAAAAAACCACGGCGCTATAGGCCAGGTTGGCGGTCATCAGGGTCTTGCCCCGCTTGTAGGCCACGGTCAGGCATAACTGGCCGCCGACGCCGAAAGCCCCCACCCCCAGCAAAAGCAGGCCGCTACGGAGATCGACGACATGAAAGCTGCCGCTCCCCATGACCCAGAGCAATCCAACGAGGCTGGAGATCAACAGGAAATAGAACACCGTGCGCCACTCCGGTTCTCCCAGTTGTCCCAGGCGGCGCAAATTGAAAAAGGCGGCCCCGGCGCCTATGCCCGAGCCCAGGCCGATCAGGGCACCCATCCATTGCTGTCGCTCGAAGGTTGGCTGCAATAGCAACATGACGCCGACAAAACCCATTAGCAGGGTCAGCACCAGAGCCGGCCGCACCGGCTCCCGGCTCCACAGCATCAGCATCAGGGCCAGGAACAGGGGCGAGGTGTAGTTCAGGGTCATGGCCGTGGCCAGAGGGAGCAGAGCAATAGCCTCGAACAGCAGCATCATCGACACCACCCCCACCAGACTCCGGTTCAGATGGGCGCGCACATGGGGTGTCGCCAGGGGCAGGCGCTTCAGTCCCACATAGGCCGCCATCAGCAACAGCGCAATGAAGCTGCGATAGAACACCAGTTCGGCGGTGGAAAAGAAACCGGCGCCAAGTTTGACGCAGACTCCCATGCAGGCGAAGAACAGGCTGGCGAGAACGATCCAGAGGGATTGCATGGGGTGCGGGACAAGGGCCAGCCCTGGGCCGGCATGGGGAAATGGGAAACGGACTACAGGTACGGCGCCATGAGGCGGCGATAGAACTCGTGGAAATGCTGCATGCCGTCTTCCATGGGGGACTGGTAGGGCCCCACTTCGCTGCGTCCCTGCTTCATCAGGGCACGGCGGCCCCGGTCCATGCGCTCGCCGATGTCGTCATCCTCGATGGCGGTCTCCATGTAGGCGGCCTGCTCCGTCTCGATGAATTCCCGCTCAAACTCGGCGATTTCCTCCGGGTAGTAGAACTCCACCACGTTCAGGGTCTTGTTCACACTCAGGGGAATCAGAGAGGACACCACCAGCACATGGGGATACCATTCCACCATCACATTGGGGTAATAGGTGAGCCAGACCGCGCCCTGGGGCGGGTGCTCTCCCCTGGCTCCATAGAAATCGCGCACCGACTTCTGCCAGCGCTCATAGGCCGGGGAGCCGGACTTGAGCAGGGTGGTGACCCCTACCTTCTGCACCGAATACCACTCGCCGAATTGCCAGGAAAGATCCTCGCAGGTGACGAAGTTGCCCAGCCCTGGGTGATAGGGCGCCACGTGGTAGTCCTCCAGGTACACTTCGATGAAGGTCTTCCAGTTGTAGTTGCACTCGTGGAGCTCCACCCGGTCCAGCTTGTAGCCGGAAAAATCGAACTCGCCAGCCACCTTCATGCCGGCCAGGTCGGCACTGGCGGAGCGGGGGCCGCCGAAGAGCAGGCCCTGCCAGTTTTCCAGCTTGCGCTTGTGCAGGTTGAGGCAGGGATTGGCCGGGAAATGGGGGGCGCCGATCAGTTGTCCGCCGCCATCGTAGGTCCAGCGATGGATCGGGCAGACGATATTCCGGGCGTTGCCGCTTCCCTGCAACATGATGGCCTGGCGATGGCGGCAGACATTGGACATGTCGTAGATGCCATCGGGCTGGCGCGCCAGCATGCGGCCGTGGTCCTGCCATTCCATGGTGCGGTAGTCGTGGACATTGGGCACCATGAGTTCATGGCCGGCATATCCGGGACCGGCGTCGAAAAGCAGCCGTTGCTCCAGCGCGAAGATCTTTTCGTCGAAATACCAATCGACGGGCAACTGGGAAACGGCAGGATCGAACTGCCCCTTGACCGCGATGTTGGACATGACTCCCAAGCTCCAAGAGATGAACCCGAAAACGGGGAAAATTCCCGAAATTTTGGGGCCGCGAAGTATAGCCAATTTGACCGGAGGGCGCACCTTGAGCTATTTTTGCGCCCTTTAGCCGACTTCGGTCGAACAACGTGACCGTCCCAGCCCCCGAATCCCCCGCCAGTTTTGAAGCTGCCCTATCCGAACTGGAGGGCCTGGTGAAATCCATGGAACATGGCGACATGGCTCTGGAAGCCTCCCTCTCCGCCTACCAGCGGGGCATGGACCTACTGAAATACTGTCAGAACCAGCTTGCCGCCGCGGAACAAAGAATCCAGATTCTCGAAAACGGGGAACTTGCCGGTTTCTCCGCCACCAACCCGGAAGATCAGTAATCTCAATGGATTTTTCTGCCTGGATGTCCTCCATCCAGCAGCGGATCGAATCCGCGCTGGAGCACCTACTGCCCGCCTCCTCCCTGGAGCCGGCCCGCCTTCACGAAGCCATGCGCTATGCCACCCTGGACGGCGGCAAGCGGGTGCGTCCCCTGCTCTGCCACGGCAGCGGCGAAATTTTCGGCGTCGCGCCGGAACTGCTGGATCAAGCCGCCTGCGCGGTGGAAATGATCCACGTCTATTCCCTGGTGCATGACGATCTGCCCTGCATGGACGACGACGTGCTGCGTCGTGGCAAGCCCACCTGCCATGTGGAATTCGACGAGGCCACCGCCCTGCTGGTGGGGGATGCCCTGCAATCCCTGGCCTTCCAGACCCTGTCGGAAACCGCCCTGGCCGCCCCCCGGCAGGTTTCCATGCTCAGGCTGCTGGCCCAGGCCTCCGGTTCCCGTGGCATGGCCGGCGGCCAGGCCATCGATCTGGCCGCCACCGGCCAGGCTCTGAGTCTGGAAGAGCTGGAGTTCATGCACATCCACAAGACCGGCGCGCTGATCCGGGCGGCGGTGCTGCTGGGCGCCCACTGCGGCCAGGCCGATGAAGCCGCCCTGGCGAGCCTGACCCAGTTCGCCAACCGGGTGGGCCTGCTGTTCCAGGTGGTGGATGACATCCTCGATGCCGAGTCCAATACCGCCACCCTGGGCAAGACCGCCGGCAAGGATGCCGCCCACAACAAGCCCACCTATGTCAGCCTGTTGGGAGCGACTCAGGCCAAACAGAAGGCCGCCGAGCTGCGCGCCCAGGCCCATGACTGCCTGGTGCCCTATGGCGCCCAGGCGCGGCGGCTCCACGAACTGACCGACTACATCGTCGAACGCAAATTCTGATGTTTCCCCTGCTCGAATCCATCGCCTCCCCCGCCGACCTGCGCCAACTGGAGCCGTCGCAACTCCCTGCCCTGGCCTGGGAAATCCGCGAATTCCTGCTGCAATCGGTCTCCAAGACCGGCGGCCACCTGTCCTCGAACCTGGGCACGGTAGAACTGACCATCGCGCTCCATTACGCCTTCGATACCCCGGCGGATCGTTTGGTCTGGGACGTGGGCCATCAGACCTACGCCCACAAGATACTCACCGGCCGCCGACAGGGCATGGCCCGGCTGCGCATGAAGGACGGCATTTCCGGCTTTCCCCGCCGCTGCGAAAGCGATTACGACACTTTCGGCGTCGGCCACTCCTCCACCTCCATCTCCGCTGCCCTGGGTATGGCGGTGGCGGCCCGGGCCAAGGGAGAGGACCGCCATGTGGTGGCCATCATCGGCGATGGCGCCATGTCCGCCGGCCAGGCCTTCGAGGCCCTCAACAACGCCGGGGTGATCGACGCCAACCTGCTGGTCATCCTCAACGATAACGACATGTCCATCTCGCCCCCGGTGGGCGCCCTCAACAAGCATCTGGCGCGACTACTTTCCGGCCGGACCTTCAACGCCGCACGACGGGCCGGAGAACGGGTGCTGAAAAACATCCCCTCGGTGCTGGAGTTCGCCAACCGGGTCGAGGAGCACGTCAAGGGCATGATCACGCCGGGCACCCTGTTCGAGGAGATGGGCTTCAACTACATCGGCCCCATCGACGGCCATGACCTGGACAGCCTGGTGCCGACGCTGCAAAACCTGCGGGAGCTGAAGGGCCCCCAGTTCCTCCATGTGGTGACCAAGAAAGGCCAGGGCTACAAGCTGGCCGAGGATGATCCGGTGCTCTACCACGGGGTCTCCAAGTTCGATACCGCCAACGGCATTGAAGGCGGCAAGGGCAGCGGCAAGCTGACCTACACCCAGGTTTTCAGCGACTGGCTGTGCGACATGGCTAGGGAAGACAGCCGGCTGATGGGCATCACCCCGGCCATGCGGGAAGGTTCGGGCATGGTGCGCTTCGCCGAGCAGTTTCCAGAACGTTATTTCGATGTGGGCATCGCCGAGCAGCATGCCCTGACCTTCGCCGCCGGCCTGGCCTGCGAGGGACTCCGACCCGTGGTGGCGATCTATTCCACCTTCCTGCAACGGGCCTATGACCAGTTAGTCCATGACGTGGCCTTGCAAAATCTGCCGGTGATGCTGGCCATCGACCGGGGCGGCCTGGTGGGAGCCGATGGCGCCACCCACAACGGTGCCTTCGACCTTTCGTTCCTGACCTGCATACCCAACATGCTGGTGATGGCCCCCAGCGACGAGAACGAGTGCCGCCGCATGCTGACCACCGCCTACCGCCACAACGGCCCCAGCGCGGTGCGCTATCCCCGGGGTAGCGGTCCCGGCGCCCCCCTGGAGACCGCGCTCACCACTCTGCCCATCGGCCAGGGGGAAATCCGCCGCCGCGGCAAGGGCGTGGCCCTGTTGGCTTTCGGCGCCCTGCTGGGCCCGGCGCTCAAGGCCGCCGAGGAACTGGATGCCACCGTGGCCAACATGCGCTTCATCAAGCCCCTGGATGAAGCCCTGGTGCGGGAGCTGGCCGCCAGCCACGAGTGGCTGGTCACCATCGAGGAAAACAGCATCATCGGTGGTGCAGGCTCGGAAGTCGCCCGCTGCCTCGAACAGGGTGGTGCAACGGCCCACCTGCTTCGGCTCGGATTGCCCGACCACTTCATCGATCATGGTGACTCGGCCCTGCTACTGGCGGAACTGGGTCTGGACGCCGAAGGCATCATGGTCCAAGTACGTGCCCATATCGGGTCAGCGGCAGCCGATAATAGTTGAGTATTTTTGTTGGATATAATAGGCTCCCAGTGATAACAAAGGCCGGCCCACGATGGCCCGCCGATCATCCCCCGAATCAGACAAGGAAAAAATACTCATGAACAGCCCAGGCACCCAGACCATTGCGGATGTCCAGAACTTTGCCGACTCCCGTGAAATCCCCATCAACAAGGTCGGCATCAAATCCATTCGCCATCCCATCAAGGTACTGGACAAAAGCGAGGGCATTCAGCACACGATCGCCACCTTCAACATGTACGTCGGCCTGCCCCACAATTTCAAGGGCACCCACATGTCCCGCTTCGTGGAAATCCTCAACACCAACGAACGAGAGATTTCCGTGGAAAACTTCGAGTCCATGCTGCGGGACATGGTGCAGAAGCTGGAAGCGGAGACCGGCCATGTGGAAATGAACTTTCCCTATTTCATTCGCAAGGAGGCGCCGGTCTCCGGGGTCTCCAGCCTGATGGACTACGAGGTCACCTTCATCGGTGAAGTCCTGGCCGAAGGCCGCTACCGGCAATCCATCAAGGTGGTGGTGCCCACCACCAGCCTGTGTCCCTGTTCCAAGAAGATTTCCGAGCGCGGCGCCCACAATCAACGCTCCCATGTCACCATCACCGCCACCACCAATACCCTGGTCTGGATCGAGGAACTGGTGCGCATGGCCGAGGATCAGGCCTCCTGCGAGCTCTTCGGCCTGTTGAAGCGACCCGACGAGAAGTACGTCACCGAGCGGGCCTACGACAACCCAAAGTTCGTCGAGGATCTGGTGCGGGACGTGGCGGCTGCCTTGAACGCGGAGCCCCGCATTGACGCCTACGTGGTTGAAGCGGAGAACTTCGAGTCCATCCACAACCATTCCGCCTATGCGCTGATCGAGCACGACAAGCAGAACTCAGCCTGATCGTTCAGACTCCTCAGCGGAACTCGCGCCTCCATCTCCGCAACGGTAACACCATGAATCAGCCAGTCCCTGTTCCCAAACCCGCCGCCACCGTCATCCTCGTTCGGGATACCGATCGGGGCCTGGAGGTCTTCATGATGCGGCGGACCCAGAAAGCGAGCTTTGCCGCCGACGCCTATGTTTTCCCCGGCGGCGCCCTGGACGAGGAGGACCATGATTCCTTCTGGAACCAGCCGGCGGGCGGTCTCGACCATGAGGAAGCCAACCGCACCCTGAAGGTCGATAAGGCCGGCCTGGCTTACTGGATTGCCGCGATCCGGGAATGCTTCGAGGAGTCGGGCCTGCTGCTGGCCCGGGACTCATCGGGCAGGTTGCTCGACCTGGATACGTCGGGACCCGCCAGGGAATACGATGAACTGCGTCAGCGCCTCAATGCCGGCGATCTGAAATTCGTGGATCTGTGCCGTCAACGCCAACTGCATCCTGCCCTGGATCATCTGGCCTACCTGAGCCGCTGGGTCACCCCTCCCGATGCGCCGCGCCGTTTCGATACGCGCTTTTTTGTCGCCGTCGGCCCCCAGGCCCAGACCGCCTCCCATGACAACCAGGAACTGGTGGATCATCTCTGGCTCTCTCCCCATGAGGCCTTGCTCGGGCAGGCCAGCGGCAAGATGATGATGGTTTATCCGACCATCGCCACCCTGCAACTGCTGGCCCTATTTCCGAATACGGACGCTGTGATGGCCTACACCCGGGCCCAGGGGGGCACCGAACACTCCAGCGATATTTCCTATTTCACCCCCTCCCCCATCTCCACCCGCATCCGCCGCCTCACCGCCAACAATGCCGGCGTGATGACCGGACCGGGTACCAACACCTACCTGATCGGCCACGGCGACGAACTGACCGTGGTGGATCCGGGACCGGACATGGACTTTCATGTTGAGAACCTGCTGACTCACAGCAAAGGGGTGATCCGCCGCATCCTGGTCACCCATACCCATCCCGATCACTCCCCGGCGGCGGCCCGGCTCAAGGCCAGGACCGGAGCCGAACTGCTGGGCATGCCTGCGCCGGCCAGCGGCTACCAGGACCGGAGTTTCCAGCCCGATCGGGTGCTGCGTCACAGCGACAGGATTCCCGTGGGCGACGCCACCCTGCGGGTGATCCATACGCCTGGCCACGCCTCCAATCACCTCTGCTATCTGCTGGAAGAGGAAGGTGCCCTATTCACCGGGGACCACATCATGCAGGGCTCGACGGTAGTGATCTCCCCTCCCGATGGCGATATGGGGGATTACCTGGCGTCCCTGAAGCTGCTGCTGGAGGAGGACTTGCGCTGCATCCTGCCGGCCCACGGGCTGGTGATCGACGATCCGCGCCAGGCCATCAACGGCCTGATCGCCCATCGTCTGCAACGGGAAGCCAAGGTCGTCGCCGCGATCGCGGCCAGTGGTGGCGGCACCCTGGACGAACTACTGCCCCGGGTCTACGACGACGTGCCGACGCTTCTTCACGGCCAGGCACGCCAGTCCCTGCTGGCCCACCTGCAAAAACTCAGGGCCGAGGGCCGGGCGGTGGAATCTGCCACGGTCTGGACTCTGGTTTGAGCGGCAGCCTCTGAAGGGGAAAGCCGGGCCTCCTCCCCCGTTGGCAGTAGGCCTTTTCCGCTAGAATTCGCCGAACTCTCGCCACGGACCCATCATGCTGACCAAGTTGAGATCCCAGTTCTCGCGCCTCTGGCTGAAAACCTGGTCCCTGGTATTCACCGAAATGAGCGCCCAGGAAATCATCTGGCTGCTCCGCCCAGGCAGCCACATTTCCCTGCTGTCCACGCGGCGCGTCAGCATGATCGTCTCCCGGGTCAGGCTGATCGCCATCCTGTTCGCGATCCTCACCCCCCTGTGGAGCCTGCTGGACATCTGGGCCTTTCCCCCCGAAATCTGGCACGGTCTGGTGGCCATGCGACTGATCGCTACCGCGGGCTTTGCCGCCCTGGTGCTTTCCTTGCGCAAGGCCGACGACATCAGCCCTCTGGGGGCCTATCGCGCCCTGGGTTTTCTGCTGTTGATCCCCACGGCATTTTTCCTGTTTTCCTACCTGCACATGTCCCAGTTCAACCTCCATGGCTTGCAGGAAGCCTTTGGGGTGGGCTATGCCTATCTTCCTTTCGTCATGCTGGCGGGGCTCTCGGTATTCCCCTTGACGGCGGTGGAAAGCATGGGGTTTGCCGCTCCCATGTTGCTGGCCCAGGTCGCCGCCGCCATTCTCAAGCTGCCCATCCTGGACTGGCCCACCTTCGCGGCCTCCTTCTGGCTGCTGATGCTGATTACCGCTGTCTCCGCCCTGGCCGGGCTTTCCCAATTGGCCTTCATGATCGTACTGGTGCGGGAGGCCATGCGCGACGGAATGACCGGCTGCTTTTCCCATACCAGCGGCGCCGAACTGCTGGATCTCCAGTTCATCATTTCCTCCCGCAGCGGCAACCCCCTGTCTCTGGTCTTCCTCGACCTGGATCACTTCAAGCGCGTCAATGACGAGTTCGGCCACGATGCCGGCGACCGGGTGCTGACCAATGCCGCCGAAGCCATTCGCGGCAGTGTGCGTACCGGCGACATCCTGGTGCGCTGGGGCGGCGAGGAATTCGTGCTGATCATGCCCAACACCGATGCCCGACAGGCCACCGTTGCCATCGAACGAGTGCGCAAAGCCGGGCTGGGTAACCGCCCGGATGGAACGCCGGTCACCGCCAGCATCGGTATTGCCGAGCGCATGGTGGATGCCCGCGAAAGCTGGCGACAATTGATGGAAATGGCGGATACCCGCATGTACGAGGCCAAGAAGGGTGGGCGCGATCGCATCGTCGGCCCTCTTGCCACCGCAGGACAGTAGCCAGAACTAGAGTTCGATCTCCAGTCCCTCCCGGGACAGCATGATCTCCGGATCGCCGGGCTGGGATGGATTGCGGGACAGCGCCTCGGCAAACACCCGTTCCAGGGCCTCGTCAGTACGGGTCGGCTCGTGATGGGTGCATACCAGCCGTTTGGCACCTGCCCGGCGGGCCAGGGCGATCGCATAGTCAAAAGTGGAATGCCCCCAGCCACGCTTGGCCGTCAGATATTCGCTCTCGGTATACGAGCAATCCACCGTCAGCACATCCACGCCCCGGATGAAATCGTCCATGGTCTTCTGTTTTTCATCCACCATGGACTGGTACTCGTTGTAACCCTCGTCCGCAGGTTCGTAGATGTTGTACCAAGGCTCATGGTCGCCGGTGAAGAAGAACGACTTGCCGTTGCAGTCGATACGATAGCCGAAGTCGATCACCGGATGGTTCAACAGGATGCTGGTTACCCGCGCATCCCCCACCTCCACCGTCTCACCGATATTTAGGGTGTGATACTCGATGCTGGCCTTGAGCTCGGCCTCACGGATCGGGAAATAGCTGTACTGCATCTGCACGTCCATCACCTGATCGATACCCTGACCGCTGACGATATCGAAGGCGCCGTAGATATTCACCATGTTGCCCGGAATGAAAAACGGCGTGAAAAACGGCAGGCCGTGGATATGGTCCCAATGGGTATGAGTGATGAAAATATGAGGGGAAACCGGCAAGCGACTCAACAGGGACTGAGCCAGGGCGAAAATCCCGGTCCCGGCGTCCAGGACGATCAGTTCCCCCCCATCGCTGCACACCTCGATACAGGTGGTATTGCCGCCATAGCGCAGGGTCGCGGCGCCCGGTACGGGAATCGAACCACGCACACCCCAGAATCTGACTTTCATTATTCCCCGTCCACCACCACAAAGGTACGTGCATCCGCGACGATCTTGTCGAAGTCTCCCAGGGACGCCACTACCTTGGACAGATCGTCACCGAAGCGCGGACTCACCGGCACCTGGCCTACCCAATCTCCCTCGCCATCGCCGCCCAGTTCGGGGCCACGGCAGATCTGGTCCGCCACCCGCAGGCAATCCATCATGGCGGAGGGCTCCGCCTCCTCCAGGTGATGGTCGCGGATGCAGGCGATCAGATGCTCGGGAAACTGCCAGCGCTTGGCCAACATGGCCCCCACCACACCATGGTCGGCACCGATCATGTCACGCTCCACGACATACAGCGGCAGGTGATCCCGCATCCCCGTTTCCAGGGCATCCCGGAACTCGGCCGGCAGATACTGGGCGAATACCACCTTACCGAAATCATGGAGCAACCCCGCCACGTAGCAATCGCCCGGATCGGCCTGGCCCTTGGCATATACGGCGCATAACTGGCGTGCCACCGCCGCTGTGGCCAGGGAATGCACCAGGTAGCGCTGGATATCGAAACCCGCCGTATTGGTGCGGGGCAGGATGCCCACTGCGGCAAAGGACAGGGAGAGGTTCTTGATGGTGTTGATGCCCAGATACACCACCGACTGGTTGATCGAAGTGATCTTGTTGGGCAGGCTGTAGTAGGCCGAGTTGATGACCTTGAGAATCTTCATGGTCATCACCGGATCCTTCTCGATGACGCCCACCAGATCCCTGGGCAGACAATTGATGTTGCGCGTCAGCTCGAGCACCTTCTGCACGCTGCGGGGAAAGGCAGGCATGCGATCGACGGCGACCATCAGCTTGCGCTCGAGTTCTGGGCTTATCTGGCTCACAGGACGAAGAGGACATGGGAATTGTGTGCGATTATATGCCCTGTGCTGCGGGCAAGGCCGGTGCCCTGGCAATTGATCGATTCCGGCTCAAATTCGGCAACCCCATCTTCGACCATGCCCCACAAGACTGTTCGCCCTGGCACCGTTTATCTGATCGGCGCGGGTCCCGGCGATCCGGAGCTGCTCACCCTGCGGGGTGCACGACTGCTGAAGGACGCCGATGTGGTTGTCTATGACAATCTGGTGGCCCCCCCCATACTCGACCTGGCCCGCCCGGATGCCGAACGCATCTACGCCGGCAAGCGTCGGGGCAATCATGCCCTGCCCCAGGATGAACTGAACCTGTTGCTGGTATCCCTGGCTCGTACCGGCAGGCGGGTAGTGCGGCTCAAGGGAGGCGACCCCTACATCTTCGGACGGGGTGGCGAGGAAGCCGAAACCCTGGCCCAGCATGGCATTCCCTTCGAAGTGGTGCCGGGTGTGACCGCTGCCGCGGGCGTGGCTTCCTATGCGGGCATCCCCCTCACCCACCGCAATTATTCCCAGGCCTGCGTTTTCGTCACCGGCCATCTGCGGGACGGCAGCATGAACCTGGACTGGAAGGCCCTGGCCCGCACCAGACAGACCGTGGTGATTTACATGGGCTTGCAGGGCCTGCCGGTGCTGTGCGAACAAATGATGGCCCACGGACTGCCGCCGGACTGGCCCGCCGCCATCGTGCAGCAGGGCACCACGCCCCATCAGCGCACGGTCTGCGGCACCCTGGGCACCCTGCCCCGACTGGCCCAGGAGGCCGGTCTGCGGGCGCCAACCCTGATCATCGTCGGCGAAGTGGTGAAGCTGCGGGACAAGCTTTCCTGGTTCGAGAAGCGCCGCTGAAGGCGAATGGCCCTTTCATGCCAGGGTGGAGCCGCACTCCACCCCAACAAAATTCAGCTTAGCCCGGTAGCGGCCACTGGCCGGAAAACATCTTGTCGGCCCAGAGCAGGGCGGTGATGGTCTTGGCGTCGGTGATCTCGCCGTCCCGCACCGCCAGCAGCGCATCGGCCAGGCACATCTCGATCACCTCGATGTGTTCGCCCTGGTCCCGTTCATGACCCACATAGCTCAGGCCGTGGGCCAGAAAAATCTCGATGCGCTCGTTCGAATAGCCGATGCAGGGATGCATGGTGCCCAGATGGTGCCAGTTGCGGGCCTTGTAGCCAGTCTCCTCCCGCAGTTCCCGGCGGGCAGTATCCAGGGGATGCTCCGCCGGATCGATCTTCCCCGCCGGCAGTTCCAGGAAGATGCGCCGTAACGGGTAGCGGAACTGGCGCTCCAGCAGCAGCTTGCCGTTGTCCAGGGGCGCCACGATCACCACCGCGCCCGGATGGGCAATCCATTCCCGTGTGGTCTCGTGGCCATCGGCCAGGCGCACCCGATCGCGATGCACCCGCAGCAAGCGACCCGCGAAGACTTCCTCGCTGGTCAGCTCGGTCTCCATCAGGTCCTCGTCCTTCATGATCACCTCACCAAAACGACAAGGGCGGCAACCGGGACTACCCAGTTGCCGCCCGTCATGTTCTGCCTCCCGTCAGAGGGAACGGGCCAGGGCGTACTGACAGATGCCGATCAGGGACTGGGGGAAGAGTCCCAGCACAGCTACCGCCAGGGCATTGGCCGAAAGCAGCAGGCGCATGTCCAAGCTGGCCTGGATCGGCAGCGCATTGGCAGCCGGCGCATCGAAGTACATCAGCTTCACTACCCGCAGGTAGTAGTAGGCCCCCACCAGGGAAAGCAGCACGGCGAACACCGCGACATTCATGTGGCCGGTGGCCACCACGATGGCCAGCACCGAGAACTTGGCAAAGAAGCCGATGAAGAAGGGAATGCCAGCCATGGAGAACATCAACACCAGCATCATGGCGGCGAACCAGGGGCTACGCTTGTTCAGCCCCTTGAAGTCCTCCAGCTCCTCGGACTCGAAACCGGCCCGGGACAAGAGCAGGATCACGCCGAAGCTGGCCAGGGACATCAGCACATAGGCCGTGGTGTAGTACATGGCCGTGGTGTAGGCGGCGAAGGCCGGCGCCCGGTTGTCTCCCATCACGCCGCTGGTCAGGGCCAGCAGCATGAAGCCCATATGGGAAATCGCCGAATAGGCCAGCATGCGCTTCAGGTTGGTCTGGGCGATGGCGGCCAGGTTACCCAGAGCGATGGACAGGATCGCCATGATCAACATCATCGACTGCCATTGCTGGGCCAGTTCGAACAGGCCATAGACCAGAAGGCGCATGGCCAGGGCGTAGGCAGCAAATTTGGGCGCGGAAGCGATGAACAGGGTCACCGCCGTGGGGGCACCGTGATAGACATCGGGAATCCACATGTGGAAAGGCACGACGCCGAGCTTGAAGCCGATGCCAGCCACCAGGAACACCAGACCGAATATCAATACGGTCTTGTTGGCCCCGCCACCGTAGATGGATTGGGCCACGACGCCGACTTCCAGAGAGCCGGTGGCGCCGTAGATCATGGACATGCCGTAGAGCAGCAGGCCCGAGGCCAGGGCGCCCAGCACGAAATACTTCATGGCCGCCTCGGTGGCTCTTGCCGAATCCCGGTCGATGGCCACCAGGGCATAAAGGGACAGGGACAGCAGCTCGATCCCCAGATACATGGTGAGGAAATGGGACGAGGAGATCATCACCATCATGCCCAGGGTGGCGAACAACACCAGCAGGTAGAACTCCCCCTTGTCCAGCTTGCGCGCCGCCAGATAGCCCCGGCTATAGACCAGCACCACAATCACCGCCAGGTAGGTGAACAGCTTGAGCAGATCGCCCAGGGTGTCGTCCACAAACATGTTGCTGAAGGTGAGCACGGTCTGGTCGGTGGAGGTCATCACCGTGATCGCCGCGCAACCGATCAGGGTCAACACGGAGAGCAGGCCGACGATCCAGCGGCGTGAGCCGGCGATCAGATCGACGAAGAGGATGACACCCGCCATGACGAGCAGGAAAATCTCCGGCGCGGCCGGGTAGAGATCTGGGGCGACAAAATTGTTCAACATGTATCTCTCGCGCCGTTACATCAGTTTGCTGACGGCCACATGCTTCAGCAGGTTATCCACTGAGGCATGCATGACGTCGGTGAAAGGGAAAGGATAGAGGCCCATGGCCAGCACGGAGGCAGCCAGCAGGCCCAGCACCAGGAATTCCCGGGAATCGATATCTTCCAGTTGGGCCACATGATCGTTGGCCACCGCGCCGAACACCACCCGCTTGTACATCCAGAGGGTGTAGGCGGCGCCGAGGATCAAGGTCGTGGCGGCGGCGAAGCCAGTCCAGAAGTTGAACTGGATTGCCCCCAGGGCCACCATGAATTCGCCGACGAAACCAGAGGTGGCCGGCAAGCCGGAATTGGCCATGGCGAAGAGCATGAACAGGGCCGCGAACTTGGGCATGGAATTCACCACGCCGCCGTAATCGGCGATCTGACGGCTGTGCATGCGATCGTACATCACGCCGATGCAGAGGAACATGGCGGCGGAGACGAAGCCATGGGACAGCATCTGGACCAGGGCACCCTCGACGCCGAGGGTGTTGAAGATGAAAAAGCCCAGGGTGACGAAGCCCATGTGGGAGATGGACGAATAGGCCACCAGCTTCTTCATGTCGGTCTGCACCAGGGCCACGAAACCGATGTAGATCACCGCGATCAGGGACAGGGCGATCATCATCGGCGCCAGAATATGGGACGCATCGGGCACGATGGGCAGGGAGAGCCGGATGAAACCGTAGGCGCCGAGCTTCAGGGCGATGGCGGCCAGCACCACCGAGCCCCCCGTGGGCGCCTCCACGTGGGCGTCCGGCAACCAGGTATGGACCGGCCACATGGGCACCTTCACCGCGAAGGAGAGCAGGAAGGCGATGAAGATCATGACCTGGGGCCCCCGGTCGATGGGCAGGGCGTGCCAGTCGAGGATGCTGAAGCTGCCGGACTGGAGGAACAGGTAGATGAAGGCCAGCAGCATCAGCAGGGAGCCGAGCAGCGTGTAGAGAAAGAACTTGAACGCCGCATAGACTCGATTGGGGCCGCCCCAGATGCCGATGATCAGGTACATCGGGATCAGGCTGGCCTCGAAGAAGACATAGAACAGCACCGCATCCAGGGCGACGAAAATGCCGTTCATCAGGCCGGACATGACCAGGAAGGCACCCAGGTACTGGGCCTGCTTCTCCTTGATCACCTCCCAGCCCGCCAGCACCACCAGCACGGTGATGAAGCTGTTGAGCAGCACGAACAGCAGGGAAATGCCGTCCACCCCGAGGAAGTACTGGATGCGGAAGGGCTTGATCCAGGGCGCCTGCTCCACGAACTGCATGCCGGCCTGAGCCGTATCGAAGCCTGAATACAGGGGAAGGGTCACAAGGAAGCCGGCCAGGGCCACGAACAGGGCCAGCCAGCGGGCCACCGCGCCACGCTCGGATCCGACGGCGAACACCGCCAGCGCGCCGAGGATGGGCACCCAGATGGCAAGACTCAACAGGTGGGAACTCATCGCTTCTTATCTTTCCTCAAGCGCGGTTGAACCACAGCGTCAGCAAAACGAAGACGCCGATGATCATGGAAAAAGCGTACTGGTACAGATGGCCGCTCTGGAACAGGCGCACCACCGAGGCGATCCAGCCCACCAGACGGGCCGAACCATTGACCACGACGCCGTCTATCAGCACCTGATCGCCGGCCTTCCACAGGCCCTTGCCCAGCAGACGGGCACCGGCCGCGAAGAACACTTCGTTGAACCGGTCGAAGTAGTACTTGTTGTCCAGCAGCACATAGAGGGGGCGCAGGTTGCGGGCAATGGCGGCGGGAATGGCCGGGTTGACCAGGTAGAAATACCAGGCCACAACCACACCGGACATGGCCAGCAGGAAGGGTAGCGAGGTCAGTCCGTGCAGGGCCATGGCGACGGCACCGTGGAACTCGTGGCTCAGTTCTTCCATGGCGGGATGGCGGGCGGCATCGACGACCACCGCGCTGCCGAACCAGTCGCCATGGAGCATGGGCTGGATGGTCAGGAAACCGATGATCACCGAGGGAATGGCCAGCAGCACCAGGGGCAGCCAGACCACCCAGGGAGTCTCGTGGGGCTTCTGGCCCGGCGCCAGGCCATGATGATGATCAGCCGAAGCTTCCTCGTCGTCATGGTCGCCCTGATGGTCATGATGATTCTTGCCGAAGCGCTCCTTGCCGTGGAACACCAGGAAGTACATGCGGAAGGAGTAGAAGGCCGTGACGAAGACGCCGATCAGCACGCAGGCATAGGCATAGCCGGCCCCCGGCAGTTGGGAGGCATGGGCCGCCTCGATGATCGAGTCCTTGGAATAGAAGCCGGAGAGGAAGGGGAAGCCGATCAGGGCCAGGGAACCCAGCAGGGAGGTGATCCAGGTGATGGGCATGTATTTGCGCAGGCCGCCCATGTTGCGGATGTCCTGGTCATGATGCATGCCGATGATCACCGAGCCGGCGCCCAGGAACAGCAGGGCCTTGAAGAAGGCATGGGTCATCAGGTGGAATACCGCCACCGAATAGGCCGACGCGCCCAGGGCCACCGTCATGTAGCCCAGCTGGGACAGGGTGGAGTAGGCCACCACGCGCTTGATGTCATTCTGGATGATGCCAAGGAAACCCATGAACAGGGCCGTGGTGGCGCCGATCACCAGCACGAAGGAGAGCGCCGTGTCGGACAGCTCGAACAGGGGCGACATGCGGGTGACCATGAAGATGCCGGCGGTCACCATGGTGGCGGCATGGATCAGGGCCGAGATCGGGGTCGGGCCTTCCATGGAATCGGGCAGCCAGACATGCAGCGGCACCTGGGCCGACTTGCCCATGGCGCCGATGAACAGGCAGATGCAGATCACGGTGATCAGGGACCAATCCGTCCCTTGGAATACCAACGCCGCCAGTTGTTCCTTTTTGGCGAAAACCTCGGCGTAATCCAGGCTGCCGGCGTAGGAAGCAATCAGGCCGATGCCCAGCAGGAAACCGAAGTCACCCACCCGGTTCACCAGGAAGGCCTTCAGGTTGGCGTAGATGGCTGTGGGCCGGGTATACCAGAAACCGATCAGCAGATAGGAGACCAGGCCCACTGCTTCCCAACCGAAGAACAACTGGACGAAGTTGTTGCTCATGACGAGCATCAGCATCGAGAAGGTGAACAGCGAGATGTAGCTGAAGAAGCGCTGGTAGCCGGGGTCCTCGGACATGTAGCCGACGGTGTAGATATGCACCATCAGGGAGACGAAGTTGACCACCAACATCATCATCACCGTCAGCTTGTCGATCAGGAAGCCCACCTGGAGGTTCAGCCCGCCGGACTGGAGCCAGGTGTAGACGGCGCCGTTGAAGGTATGGCCCGCCTCCACGTCCTGATAGATGATCACCGACAGCACGAAGGAGACAGCGACTCCGAGGATGGTGACGGTATGGGCACCGGCGCGACCGATGGTCTTGCCGAACAATCCGGCCACGATGGCGCCGACCAGGGGCGCCAGGGGCACGAGCAGGTATATCGTCTGCATATCCATTGTTGTGCGCTAGCCCTTCAGGCTGTCGAGATCTTCCACATTGATCGTGGAAAGGTTGCGGAACAGCACCACCAGAATCGCCAGGCCGATGGCCGACTCGGCTGCCGCCACCGTCAGGATGAAGAACACGAAGATCTGTCCGGCGGTATCGTTCAGGTAGTGAGAAAAAGCGACGAAATTAAGATTGACCGCCAACAGCATCAGTTCGATGGCCATCAGCAGAACAATCAGGTTCTTGCGATTGAGGAAGATGCCGACCACGCTGATGGCGAACAGGGCGGCGCCGAGGATCAGGTAGTGGGAAAGGGGTACGGCTTGGGCAAACATGTTCTTACTCCCCTCCCTGAACTGGTTTTTCCGCCGCCATCTTGACCAGACGGATGCGGTCATTGCGCTTGACGGCAAGCTGGTCGGATGGATGCATGGCCTTGGAGTCCTTGCGCTTGCGCAGGGTCAGGACGATGGCGGCGATGATGCCCACCAGCAGGATCACCGAGGCCAGTTCAAAAGGATAGACATACTCGGTGAACAGCACCCGACCCAGTTCCTTGGTATTGCTGTAGCCGGCCGGGGCGGTGTGGCCCGGCATGGCGTCGAGACCGAAATAACGCCCCCCCAGCACCACCGACATTTCGGCCACCATCAGGCCACCGATCGCCGCGCCGAAGGGCAGATGCTTCCAGAAGCCATGGCGCAAGGATTCGACATTGATGTCCAGCATCATCACCACGAACAGGAACAGCACCATCACCGCGCCCACATAAACCACCAGCAGGGCGATGGCGAGGAACTCCGCTTCCAGCAGCATCCAGAGTCCGGCGGCATTGAAGAAGGCCAGTACCAGGAACAGCACGGCATGGACCGGGTTGCGGGCTGTGACCACGCGCAGCGCGGCCAGCAGCATCAGCGCGCCGAAGAGATAGAAAAGGACTGTTTTGAATTCCATCGTCGCTTACCGGTATTTGGCGTCCTGCTCCCGATCGGCGGCGATCTGGGACTCGTAGCGATCGCCGTTGGCGAGCAGCATCTGCTTGGTGTAGTAAAGATCGCCCCGCGACTCGCCGTGGTACTCGAACACACGGGTCTCGACGATGGCGTCCACCGGGCAGGCTTCCTCGCAGAAGCCGCAGAAGATGCACTTGGTCAGGTCAATGTCGTAACGGGTGGTGCGGCGCGAGGTTTGCCCATTCGCATCATCCCGCTGGGCCGACTCGATGGTGATGGCCATCGCCGGACACACGGCCTCGCACAGCTTGCAGGCGATGCAGCGCTCCTCGCCATTCGGATAGCGGCGCAGGGCATGCAGGCCGCGGAACCGATTGGACTGGGGCGTGCGCTCCTCCGGGTACTGCACGACAATCTTGCGGGCGAAAAAATAGCGGCCCGTGATGGACATGCCCTTGAGCAGTTCCTTCAGGAACAGGCTGCCGATAAAGTCTCTGGCTCCCATGGGCTTACTTCCAGATGTTAAGGGGTGACATCATCCAGATGCCGATGACAAGAATCCACGCCAGGCACAGGGGCACAAACACCTTCCAGCCCAGACGCATGATCTGGTCGTAGCGGTAGCGGGGGAAGGTGGCGCGGGTCCAGATGAAGAAAACCAGACCGGCGAGGATTTTCAGGGCCAGCCAGCCGAAGCCATCCGGCAGGAAACCCACCGGGGACGACCAGCCGCCGAGGAAGAAGATCGCGGTCATGGCCGACACCAGGGCCATGTTGGCGTATTCGGCCAGAAAGAACAGGGCGAAGCCCATGCCTGAGTATTCCATCATGTGGCCGGCAACGATTTCCGACTCGCCCTCGACCACGTCGAAGGGCGCCCGGTTGGTCTCGGCCAGGCCGGAGACCAGATAGACCACGAACATCGGCAGCAGGGGCAGCCAGTTCCAGGACAGGAAGTTGATCCCCATGTCGGCGAAGACGCCCTTTTGCTGAACCCGCACGATCTCGGTCAGGTTAAGGCTGTTGGAAATCATCAGCACGCAGATCAGGGCCAGACCCATGGCCACTTCATAGGAGACCATCTGGGCCGCGGCCCGCATGGCGGCGAGGAAGGGATATTTGGAGTTGGAGGCCCAACCGGCGATGATCACCCCATAGACACCGAAGGAGGTAATGGCCAGGAACAGCAGTACCCCGGCATCCACGTTGGCCAGCACCCAGCCGTCGGCGAAGGGCACCACCACCCAAGCCACCAGTGCCACGGCGAAGGCCAGGATGGGGCCGAGGAAATACAGGGACTTGTCAGCCCGGGCCGGGGTAATGACTTCCTTGAGGATCAGCTTGATGCCGTCGGCGGCGGGTTGCAACAGGCCGAAGGGGCCGACCCGATTGGGACCCCTGCGCAGATGCATGAAACCCATGATGCGGCGCTCGCCGTAGGTGGTGTAGGCCACCAGCACCAGCAAGGGAGCGATCACGCCAATGATCTTGAGCAGTACCCAGACCAGGGGCCAGAGGGGGCCGAACAGGGGCGGAACCTGTTGCAGCAATGTCATCAGCGCATCCATCAGGCTTTCTCCACAACCAGATTGCCGAACTGGGCACCCAGGGCCACCGTGACGGCATGGGCCGCCGGGATGCGCACGCAGGCGTCAGGCAGGCCAGCTTCCAGGCGGGCCGTCAGGATGACCTGAGCGTCGCCGCTCTTGACTCGCACCGAAGCACCTTCTCCCACTCCGACCGAGGTCAGGGTAGCGGAATTCATGGCAGCCACCGGCGCCGCAGCGTCGACCGTGGCCTGTAGGCTGGGGGCGCGGCGCACCAGGGCATCGGCGAAATACACCGGCACATCGCAGACCCGTTCCAGTCCGTGGCCGGCGCTGCCAGTGGGAAGCGCCGCCAGGGGCGCAGCCGCGCCATTGCCCAGGCCGGCGACAAACTCGGGTTTGCCGCCCAGGACCTCCTGCCGCACCTCTTCGCTGCTGTTGTAGTCGAAGCCCGTCAGGTTCAGCAGATTGCCGAGAACACGCAGCACCTTCCAGGCCGGACGGGTTTCCCCCAGGGGCTTCACCACTGCGTGGAAACTCTGCACCCGGCCTTCGGTATTGACGAAGCTGCCGGAAGTCTCGCTGAAGGGCGACACAGGCAGCATCACGTCGGCGTAATCCAGAGCTGCCTCGGACTTGAAGGGGGACATCACAATCACGGTCTGGGCCTGCTTCATGGCGGCCAGAGCGGCACGACCATCGGCGCAGTCCAGTTCCGGCTCCACCCCCATCAACAGATAGGCGCGGCGCGGCTGGGCAATCATGGCCACCGCATTGAGACCGGACGTCGGTACCGCCTTGGCGACATAGCCGCCGACGCTGTTGGCGTCCGCACCAAGGAAACCGCAACGGATGCCGGTGATCTGGGCCAGTTGCTGGGCCAAGGCATTCAGGCTCGCAGCCTGGGGATGTTGCTGAGCGAAATTACCGAGCAACACTGCGCCATTGGTGGCGGAACACAGGCTGTCGGCGATCTGGCGGGCCACGGCGGAAACTTCCACACCGGACAGGGCGGCATCCACCGCCACGCCCTTCTGTTCCGCCGCCGCCTTGACCACTTGGGCCAACAGAGCGGGCAGTTGGGAAGGAGCGGCAATGGCCTTGGCAAACAACTTCATCAGCAGATCGTCGTCCGCCGAATGCAGCACGCTGATCTTCGCGCCACGCTTGGCGGCCTGGCGCAGACGCTGGGCCAGCAGGGGCTGATCCTTGCGCAGGAAGGAACCCACCAGCAGCACCCGGTCCAGGCGGGACAGCTCGGACACCTTCAGACCCAGCCAAGGCGTGCCCTGGCGCTGGGCATCAGCGGAGAAGTCGGTCTGGCGCAGGCGGAAATCCAGGTTGTCGCAACCGATGCCGCGCAGCAGTTTCTGGCCCAGGAACATCTCCTCCAGGGTCGAGTGGGGGCTGATCAGGGCGCCGATGGCCTCGCCACCGTGGGTCTTGGCCACGTCGCGCAAGGCATGGGAGACGTAATCCAGGGCCACGTTCCACTCCACCTCGCGCCATTGGCCGTCCTGCTTGACCATCGGGCGAGTCAGTCGGGCGGCGGAATTCAGCGCCTCGTAGGAGTAGCGGTCCCGGTCGGCCAGCCAGCATTCATTGACGTCCTCGTTCTCCAGGGGCAGCACCCGATAGACCCGGTCCTGCTTGGTCTGGACGACCAGATTGGCGCCGACGCCATCGTGGGGGCTCACCGACTTGCGGCGGGAGAGTTCCCAGGTGCGGGCGGAGAAGCGGAAAGGCTTGGAAGTCAGGGCGCCCACCGGGCACAGATCGATGATATTGCCCGACAGCTCGGAATTCACCGTGGTCTGCACGAAGGGCATGATCTCGGCCCGGTCGCCCCGGAAAGCCTGGCCCAGTTCCTGGAAGCCGGCGATTTCCTGGGTAAAGCGCACGCAGCGGGTACAGTTGATGCAGCGGGTCATGTCGGTGGCGACCAGGGGACCCAGATCCTTGTCGGACACCACCCGCTTTTCTTCCTCGTAGCGGGCCTGGCCGGCGCCGTAGCCCACCGCCAGATCCTGGAGCTGGCATTCGCCGCCCTGATCGCAGATCGGGCAATCCAGCGGATGGTTGATCAGGAGGAACTCCATCACCCCCTTCTGGGCCTTCACCGCCATGCTGGAGTGGGTGAACACCTTCATGCCATTGGTGACCGGCGTGGCGCAGGCGGGCATGGGCTTGGGAGCCTTTTCCACCTCCACCAGACACATGCGACAACTGGCCGCGATGGACAGCTTCTTGTGGTAGCAGAAGTGCGGAATATAGGTGCCGGCCTGGTGGGCGGCATCAATGATGGTGCTGCCGTCCTGGACTTGCAGCGCCTTGCCGTCGATCTCGATTTCTAGCATGACGGTACCGTGGAAGAACTCCGATGGAACGCACTGCCGGCCCGTTGCACATCCCTGGGCACGAGGCATTGCTTGTTCTCGATGTGATACTCGAACTCGGAAAGGAAATGTTTGAGGAAACCATTGACCGGCATTGCCGCCGCGTCGCCCAGGGCGCAGATGGTACGGCCCATGATGTTGGGGGTGATGCTGGCGAGAAGGTCCAGATCGCCGGGGCGGCCCTGGCCGTTCTCGATGCGATGGATGATCTTGTACATCCAGCCCGTGCCCTCCCGACAGGGAGTGCATTGACCGCAGGACTCTTCGTAGTAGAAGTAGGCCAGACGCTCCAGCGCCTTGACCATGCAGACCGTCTCGTCCATCACGATCACGGCGCCGGACCCCAGCATGGAACCGGCCTTGGCGATGGCGTCGTAGTCCATGGTGAGGTCCATGATGATCTCGGCGGGAAGCACCGGCGCCGAAGAGCCGCCGGGTATGACCCCCTTCAGCTTGCGTCCGCCGCGCATGCCGCCGGCCATTTCCAGCAGCTTGGCGAAGGGGGTGCCCAGGGGCACCTCGTAGTTGCCGGGGCGATTCACATGACCGGAGACGGAGAACAGCTTGGTGCCGCCGTTGTTGGGCTTGCCCAGGTTGAGATAGTTCTCGCTGCCCATGCGCAGGATGAAGGGCACGGCGGCGAAGGTCTCGGTGTTGTTGATGGTGGTGGGCTTGCCGTAGAGGCCATAGCTCGCCGGGAAGGGCGGCTTGAAGCGGGGCTGGCCCTTCTTGCCCTCCAGGGATTCCAGCAGGCCCGTTTCCTCGCCGCAGATATAGGCGCCGAAGCCGTGATGGGCAAAGAGGTCGAAGCTGAAATCGGAGCCGAGAATGTTCTGCCCCAGGAAGCCGGCGGCGCGAGCCTCGTCCAGGGCTTCCTCGAAGCGCTGGTAGATCTCGAAAATCTCGCCGTGGATGTAGTTGTAGCCCCGGGCCGCGCCCATGGCGTAACCGGCGATGATCATGCCCTCGATCACCGAGTGGGGATCGTAGCGCATCAGATCCCGGTCCTTGAAGGTACCGGGCTCGCCCTCGTCGGAGTTGCAGACCACGTACTTGTCGCCGGGGAAGTTACCAGGCATGAAGCTCCACTTCAAGCCAGTGGGGAAACCGGCACCGCCACGACCCCGCAGCACGGAAGCCTTGATCTGGTTGATCACCTCGGCGGGAGGAATCTTTTCCGCCATGATCTTGCGCAGGGCGGCGTAGCCTTCCCGGGCCGCGTAGTCCTTCAGGCGCCAGCCGTCATCCCCCTTGCTCCAGCCGGTGGTCAGAACGGGATTGATTGCGTCGATCAGGGCCATTTACTTGCACTCCGCCAGCAGCGCATCGATCTGCTCGGGCAACATGTGGCTGCACATGCGCTTGTTATTCACCAGCATCACCGGCGCGTCGCCGCAGGCTCCCATGCATTCGCCTTCCCTGAGGGTGAACTTGCCGTCCGCCGTGGTCTCGTTGAAGTCGATGCCGAGTTTTTCCTTCAGGTAGTCGGCCGCATGGACGCCACCGGAGAGGGCGCAGGGCAGATTGGTGCAGACGGTGAGCTTGTACTTGCCGACCGGTTGCAGGTCGTACATGTTGTAGAAGCTCGCCACCTCGAACACCGCCATGGGCGCCATGCCCAGGTAGTCGGCGACACATTTGATGGTCTCGTTGGAGAGCCAGCCTTTTTCGTCCTGGGCGATGGCCAGGGAGGCCATCACCGCCGACTGCTTCTGCTCCGCCGGATACTTTGCGATCTCGCGATCGATCTTTTGCAGGGAATCTTGACTCAACATGATTAGCGGTCGATCTCGCCAAAAACAACGTCCATGGTGCCGATGATGGTCACAGCATCGGCGATCATGTGCCCGCGGGCCATCTCATCCATGGCGGAGAGATGAGCAAAGCCCGGCGCCCGCAACTTCATGCGGTAGGGCTTGTTGGCGCCATCGGACACCAGATAGACACCGAACTCCCCCTTGGGATGCTCGATGCCCGCGTAGGCCTCGCCCGCCGGCACATTCATGCCTTCGGAGAAGAGCTTGAAGTGATGGATCAGCTCTTCCATGTTGGACTTCATCTTTTCCCGGGAAGGCGGCACCACCTTGTGATTGTCGGAAATCACCGGGCCCGGGTTCTTGCGCAGCCAGTCGATGCACTGCTTGATGATCCTGTTGGACTGGCGCATTTCTTCCATGCGTACCAGATACCGATCGTAGGAATCCCCATTGACCCCCACCGGAATGTCGAAATCCATCCGGTCATAGGCCGCATAGGGGCGTTTCTTGCGCACATCCCACTCGACGCCGGAACCCCGCAGCATGGGGCCGGTGAAACCCAGTTCCAGGGCACGCTCGGGGGAAACCACCCCAACACCCACGGTACGCTGTTTCCAGATCCGGTTGTCGGTCAGCAGGTCTTCATATTCGTCGCAACGGGGGCCGAAGCGCTCGGTGAAGGCTTCCAGGTAATCCAGCAGGGAGCCCTGGCGATCCTCGTTGAGCTCCCGCACTACCTGCTCATTTTTCCATTTGGAAACCTTGTACTGGGGCATGCGATCCGGCAGGTCCCGATAGACGCCCCCGGGCCGGTAGTAGGCCGCGTGCATGCGGGCGCCAGACACCGCCTCGTAGGCATCCATCAATTCCTCGCGGTCGCGGAAGGTGTACAGACAGACCGCCATAGCACCGATGTCCAGACCATGGGTACCGATATTGAGCTGATGATTGAGCAGCCGCGTCACCTCATCGAACATCACCCGGATGTACTGGGCGCGCTCGGGCACCTCGATACCCAGCAGCTTCTCGATGGCCAGGCAGTAGGCGTGCTCGTTGCACATCATGGACACGTAATCGAGCCGATCCATGTAGGGCAGGGACTGAATCCAGGTCCGGGTCTCGGCCAGCTTCTCGGTGGCACGATGGAGCAGACCAATATGGGGATCGGCGCGAACGATCACCTCGCCGTCCAGTTCCAGGATCAGGCGCAGCACACCGTGGGCGGCCGGATGCTGGGGCCCCAGGTTCAGGGTGTAATTGCGAATATCAGCCACGGCCGTAGCCTCCCTCGCGCACGATGCGCGGGGTCACTTCCCGCGGCTCGATGGATACAGGCTCGTAAATCACGCGCCGCTGCTCGGGGTCGTAGCGCATTTCCACATAGCCGGAAACCGGAAAATCCTTGCGGAAAGGATGACCGACAAAACCATAGTCGGTGAGGATGCGGCGCAGATCGGGGTGGCCATCGAAATGCACACCGTAGAGATCGAAGGCTTCCCGCTCGAACCAGTTGACGCCATTCCAGATATCGACCAGGGAGGGCACCACCGGAAACTCCTCGTCCGCGGCGAAGGTACGCAGCCGAAGCTGCTGGTTCAGGGCCACGGAGTTGAGATGGGAAACGACACCATAACGCGGACCGGTCCGGCCGTTGTACTCGGAATAATCCACCCCGCACAGATCGATCAACTGATCGAAATGGAAATGTTCGTGATCGCGCAACCGGCGAGCCACGTCCAGATAATCACCAACCGCCACCTCGACGGTCACCTCGCCGCGGGCCAGGACGGGCTCACCAAGGAGGCGCCCCCCCAGGACCTGCTGCAGATTTTGACAAAGCCTTTCCAGCTTGGCACTCATGAGTCGGTTTCCGGAATCAACGGGCGATGGTGTTGGTACGCTTCAACTTGTTCTGCAACTGGATGAAGCCGTAAAGCAGCGCTTCGGCGGTGGGCGGGCAACCGGGGACATAAATATCCACCGGCACGATCCGATCACAACCGCGCACCACGGAATAGGAGTAGTGGTAATAGCCGCCACCGTTGGCGCAGGAGCCCATGGAGATCACCCAGCGGGGCTCAGGCATCTGGTCATAAACCTTGCGCAGGGCGGGCGCGCACTTGTTGGTCAGGGTTCCTGCCACGATCATCAGGTCCGACTGGCGCGGACTGGGACGAAAGAAGGAACCGAAACGATCCAGGTCATAGCGGGCGCAGCCCACATGGATCATCTCCACCGCGCAGCAGGCCAGACCGAAAGTCATGGGCCAGATGGAGCCGGTACGGGTCCAGTTGATCACCTTGTCCAGCGTGGTGGTGACGAAGCCTTCTTGCAAAATGCCCTCAATACTCATAGCTCAATCCCAATCGAGGGCGCCCTTGGCCCAGGCATACACATAGCCAACCACCAGGATGCCCAGAAACACCAGCATCTCGACGAAGCCGAACATCTTGACCGCCGGGGTGGCGACGATTTCATGGAAGATCGCGGCCCAGGGAATCAGGAAAGCAATTTCCAGATCGAACAGAATGAAGATGATCGCGATCAGGTAGTAGCGCACGTCGAACTGCATGCGCGCATCCTCGAAGGGCTCGAAGCCGCACTCGTAGGCGGAGATTTTTTCGCTGTCGGGACGATAGGGACCGAGCACTCGACCCAGAATGATGGGCAGGCAGCCGAAGACCAGGCCTACCAAAATGAAGACGAAGACGGGAAAGTAGTTTTCCAGCATAGTGTGCGTGGCCTGCGCCACGGATTTCGACTTCTTGTTCAACAGGGAGACCAGCCCCCCACCTTTATTCTTGGTGCCGACGGCGAGACTCGAACTCGCACGGCTCGCGCCACTACCCCCTCAAGATAGCGTGTCTACCAATTTCACCACGTCGGCCTTGTGGGCACCAAACCAGCACCACACGAGCGGCGCGCATCATACCATCGATACGCTATCCGCTGGACCCGAGGGGCGAGTTTTTTCGCCCGCCGGGCACAACAATCCAGCAATTACTTCGGCACGTCCTTGGCCTTGGAATCGTCGGCCACGGCCGGCACTTGAGCCGGTGCCGACACCGCGCTATCCATCACACTGGCAGCCGCCTTGGGTTTGGCCGTGGCCAGATAGGTGAGACTCAGGCTGGTGAGAAAAAACACCGTCGCCAGGGCTGCCGTCGTGCGCGAAAGGAAATTGGCCGAGCCCGAGGCGCCGAAAAGGCTGCCCGAGCTGCCACTACCAAAGGCCGCTCCCATATCGGCCCCCTTGCCATGCTGAATCAGCACCAGTCCGATCAGGCTCACGCCCACCAGCAGATGCACCGTCAACACCGTCGAATACAGAAAATCCATTTTGACTATCCCAAAAAAATTATCCGGCTGCGCAAATAGCCAGAAAGTCCGAGGCCACCAAGGCCGCGCCACCAATCAACCCGCCGTCGATATCCGGCCGGGAAAACAGTTCCTTTGCATTACCCGGCTTGACGCTGCCGCCATAGAGTATCTGCAAGCCATCCGCCACCGCTGCGCTGTTCCGGGCCACCCTGGCGCGAATCAGGGCATGAACCTCCTGGGCCTGAGCCGGCGTCGCGGTCTTGCCGGTGCCGATGGCCCAGACCGGCTCATAGGCAACCACTGCCTGGGCCAGGGAGGCCACGCCACAACGATCCAGCACCGCCTCCAACTGGCGCGTCACCACCTGGGCCGTGACACCCTGCTCCCGCTCCGCCAAGGTTTCGCCGATACACAGGATCGGCGTCAGGCCCACCGCCTGGGCTGCCTCGTACTTGGCAGCCACCACGACATCGGTGTCGCCGTAGAAGGAGCGTCGCTCCGAATGCCCGACAATCGCGTAACGGCAGCCAAAATCCTGCAACATGGCGCCGCTCACTTCGCCCGTGTAGGCGCCCTGGGCATGCTCGGAAACATCCTGTGCCCCCCAGGCCACCGCACTACCGTTGAGCACCGAACGCGCCTGTGCCAGATAGGGATAGGGAACACAGACCGCGACCTGGGCCGGCAAGTCGGCGGCCCCTTCGCGCAGTGCATGGAGCAGCCCGAGATTCACAGCCAGACTGCCATGCATTTTCCAGTTTCCGGCAACGAATTTTTTACGCATGGCGTTGGAAATGCAGGAAAAAAAGAGTCCGGAGTTTATCGCCTCCCCCCCGCCAAGGTCAAATGAACCCTTGACACAGGCGCCATAGCGCCTGGCCAGATGATGCTGGCGCCTGGGGGATTGCTATAGTCCCGTAATGATCGCCCAACCATCTTCCCTGCCCAGCCTGCGCCTCGACAAGTGGCTCTGGGTCGCCCGATTCTTCAAGACCCGGAGCCTGGCCGCCTCCGCCATCGAGGCGGGCAAGGTGCGCTGGCAGGGACAGCACGTGAAACCCTCGCGGGAACTGCGCATCGGTGACGAACTGGAAATCACCGCGGCCGAGACCACTTGGACGGTGCTCGTGCAAGGCCTCAACGCCCAGCGCCGGCCAGCACCCGAGGCCCGGCTGCTGTATCAGGAAACCGCAGAGAGTCAGGCCCGACGCAGCGCGGCCCAGGAACTGCGGCGGCTGGCGCCGACCCCGGGAGCCGATCTCAAGGGCCGTCCCACCAAGCGGGCCGGGCGCCTGATCCGGAATTTCGGCTAAGGAAGCGCCGAACAAGTCCCAATGCGTCATTCCGGCGAACGCCGGAATCCAGGAAAATCAACGCACTGGACACCGGCCTTCGCCGGTGTGACGGACTTAATCGGTGTTTCCCTAAACGCCGGCTTCCAGCAATCCCCTCGACCAGGCCGGCAGGCTCGGTGACGTATTGATACCCGTAGCCAGAACAGCATCCTTGTCCGATACTGAAACCAGGCCGGCCGACGGCCGGAACTCGACAGGAGAATGGAATGAACGCGCCTCTGGGTTCCATCAGCCTCGACGACAAATACACCTGCGAATCCGGTCGCGTCTTTCTTACCGGCACCCAGGCCCTGGCGCGTCTGGCCATGCTGCAACGGCAACGGGATTCGGCTGCCGGACTGAATACCGCCGGCTATATTTCCGGCTATCGGGGCTCACCCCTGGGAGGTCTGGACCTGACCCTGTGGAAGGCTCGGGAACACCTGGAGCGCCATCACATCCTGTTCCGCCCCGGCATCAACGAAGACCTGGCGGCCACCGCCCTGTGGGGCAGCCAGCAACTGGACATCTTCCCCGGCTCCCGCTACGACGGTGTCTTCGGCCTGTGGTATGGCAAGGGGCCGGGGGTGGACCGTTGCGGGGACGTGTTCAAGCACGCCAATTCAGCCGGCACCGCCCGCCATGGCGGCGTCATCGCCGTGGCCGGGGACGACCATGCCGCCCGCTCCTCCACCCTGGCCCACCAGAGCGAACACATGTTCAAGGCGGCCATGATGCCGGTGCTGGCCCCCTCCGGGGTGCAGGACTATCTGGACCTGGGGCTGCATGGCTGGGCCATGTCGCGCTATTCGGGCTGCTGGGTAGGCTTCAAGGCGGTGGCGGACACCATCGAGTCCTCCGCCTCCGTGGAAGTGGACCCGGCGCGGGTGCGCATCCTGCTGCCCACGGATTTCGAGCTGCCGCCGGGGGGGCTCAACATCCGCTGGCCCGACGAGCGCCTGGTCCAGGAGGAACGCCTGATCAACCACAAGCTCTATGCGGCCCTGGCCTACTGCCGGGCCAACGGCCTGAACCGGGTGGTGATCGATTCGCCCCATCCCCGTCTGGGCATCATCGCCTGCGGCAAGAGCTACCTGGACGTGCGCCAGGCCTTCGACGACCTGGGCCTGGACGAGGAACTGGCGGCCCGGATCGGCATCCGTCTCTACAAAGTGGGCATGGTCTGGCCCCTGGAAGCCGACGGCGTGCGGCGCTTCGCCCAGGGCCTGGAAGAGATTCTGGTGGTGGAGGAAAAACGCCAGTTCATCGAATACCAGCTCAAGGAGGAGCTCTACAACTGGCGTGAGGACGTGCGCCCCCGGGTCATCGGCAAGTTCGATGAGAAGGGCGAATGGGCGCTGCCCCACGGCGACTGGCAACTGCCGGCGACGGGGGAACTGACCCCGGCCATGATCGCCCGGGTGATCGCCAACCGCATCGACCGCTTCTTCACCTCCCCCCGCATCCGCGAGCGCCTGGCGGTGATCGAGGCCCGGGAGCGGGCCGCCGCCACGCCCCTGATTCCTGTGGCGCGGATCCCCCACTTCTGCCCCGGCTGTCCCCACAACACCTCCACCAGGCTGCCCGAGGGCTCCCGTGCCGTGGCCGGCATCGGCTGCCACTACATGGTGACCTGGATGGAGCGCAACACCGCCACCGTCTCCCACATGGGCGGCGAGGGGGTGGCCTGGCTGGGCCAGGCCCCCTTCACCGAGGAGCGTCACGTCTTCGCCAACCTGGGGGACGGCACTTACTTCCACTCCGGCGTGCTGGCGATCCGCGCCGCCGTGGCCGCCGGCGCCAACATCACCTACAAGCTGCTCTACAACGACGCCGTGGCCATGACCGGCGGCCAGCCCCTGGACGGCCCCATGTCGATTCCCATCATGGCCCGCCAGCTCCAGGCCGAGGGCGTGGGCAAAATGGTGGTGGTCAACGACGGCACGCCCCGGGGCTACTCTGCCGCCGACCTGCCGCCGGACGTGGCCATCCGCCACCGCGACGAACTGGACGCGATCCAGCGCGAAATGCGCCAGCAGCCGGGCGTCACGGCCATTCTCTACGACCAGACCTGCGCCGCCGAGAAGCGGCGGCGACGGCGGCGCGGCAAGCTGGAAGACCCGGCCCGTCATGTCTTCATCAACACCCTGGTCTGCGAAGGCTGCGGCGATTGCGGCCGGGCCAGCAACTGCCTGGCCATCGTGCCGGTGGACACCGAGTTCGGGCGCAAGCGGGCCATCGACCAGTCCTCCTGCAACAAGGACTATTCCTGCCTGAACGGCTTCTGCCCGTCCTTCGTCACCATCGAAGGCGGCCGGCCGCGCCGGGGCCTGGCCGTGGATTTCGACGACAGCGGCTTCGCCCTGCCCCCCCTGCCGACGCTGGCCGCCACCGCCCAGCCCTACTCCATCCTGGTCACCGGGGTCGGCGGCACCGGGGTCATCACCCTGGGCGCCCTGATCGGCATGGCGGCCCACATCGACGGCAAGGGCGTCAGCGTGCTGGACATGACCGGCATGGCGCAAAAAGGCGGCGCGGTGTTTTCCCACGTGCGCATCTGCGACGACAGCGCCGCCCTCCATGCGGTGCGCATCGCCACCGGCGAAGCCGACGCGGTGATCGGCGGCGACATCATCGTCACCGCTTCCAACGAGGCCCTGGTCAAGATGCAACCCGGCCGCACCCGGGTGGCGGTCAACTGCGCCCAGACCCCCACCGCCGAATTCACCCGCAATCCGGACTGGCAGTTCCCCCTGGCGCGGATGCAGCAGGTGATCGGCGATGCCGTGGGCACCACCGCCCTCTTCGCCCTAGACGCCACCCGCCTCATCACCCGCCTGATGGGCGACGAGATCTACAGCAACCTCTTCCTGCTCGGCTATGCCTGGCAACGGGGTCTGGTGCCAGTTTCCCTGGAAGCCATCCAGACCACCATCGGCCTCAACGGCACCGCCGTGGAAACCAACCGCCGGGCCTTCCTCTGGGGTCGTCGCGCAGCCCACGACCAGGCCGCCGTGGAACGCTTCGCCCTGCCCACGGATACCCTCCCGCCCGCTGACCTGGACAGCATCGTGGCCCGCCGCGTGGAATTCCTCACCACCTACCAGGATGCCGCCTATGGCGCCCGCTACCGAGATCTGGTGGAACGGGTCCGGGCCGCCGAGCAGGCGACCCAAGGCAGCCACATCCTGGCCGAGGCAGTGGCCCACAACTATTTCAAGCTGTTGGCCGTCAAGGATGAATACGAAGTAGCCCGACTCTATGCCGAAGGCGATTTTCTCGATCAGGTACGGGAGAACTTCGAAGGCGACTACCGAATCCACTTCCATCTGGCGCCGCCCCTGCTGGCCCGCCCCGACCCCGTCACCGGACGCATCAGGAAGCGGGAGTTCGGCCCATGGATGCTCACCCTGATGAGGTTCCTGGCACCCCTGCGCCGGCTGCGTGGCACCCCCTGGGATATCTTCGGCCGCAGCCCCGAGCGACGCCTGGAACGACAGTTGATCGCCGACTATGAAGCCGACATCGACCTGATTCTGACCCAGTTGAGCGTCGCCGACCAGGACGATGCCCTGGCCTTGGCGCGGTTGCCCGAGGCCATCCGCGGCTATGGTCCGGTCAAGCAGAAAAACGTCGAATCGGCCCACCGTCAGCGGGCGGCACTGCGGACGGCCCTGGCAAATCGGGTCAATCCGCAAACCTGATTTCTACGCTCCGCTCCGCCTCCCGGCCCTGCCGGGAAATGAAGCCTGGGTAGTAAAAAGGCCTTTAACGACCTTATTTCGTAATATTCTCCCGATCCCGATGATGCAGAATTCATTGCCTTTCATTCTTGCCTGAACGCATGCCCATGACCCGCAGCGATCCAAGCACCGGGGTTCTCGACCGGTACGGATGCCTGGAACTGGTGACCAAACTCGCAGCCTGGGCAGAAGGCAGCCATAAACCCCTAGTGGCATTGTGGATAGATCTGGACCGCTTCCGCCAGATCAATGAGTCCTTCGGCCACCTGGGGGGCGACAACATGATCGTGCAGATCGCCGAACGGCTTAAATCCAGACTCTACGGCCGAGCCGAGCTGGCCCGCATGGGGGGCGACGAATTCGTCTGCCTGGCCCCAAATCTGGACCGGCACCATGCGGAAGACCTGGCCCGGGAAGTTCTGCAAGTCATCGAGCTGCCCCTGCGCCTGGGGGAGATCCTGCTGCATCCCTCAGCCAGCATCGGCATTGCCATCCTGGAATCCGGCGAGGACCCCTTCGTCTTCCTGGAGCGCACCGACCAGGCCATGATTGCCGCCAAGCGCCAGGGGGGCAACCGTTATGTCTTTTCCGGTGACGAGCCCATGCCGGGCCGTCTGGGCATCCTGCTGGCGCGGGAGGAACTGGACATCGAAAACAAGCTGCATACCGCCCTGGAGACCGGGGGCCTGCGTCTGCACTACCAGCCCATCCTGGGCTTCGACGGCCGCATCGAGGCGATCGAAGCCTTGATGCGCTGCACTGTTGATGGCGAGCAGATTCCACCGGCCAAATTCATCCCCGTGGCGGAAAAGACCGGCCTGGTGATCCGCATCGGCGAATGGAGCCTGCTCCAGGGCGCCCAGTACGCCCGTCAGTTGCAGGACGCCGGCTTGCGCACCAAGGTGGCCATCAATGTTTCCCGTGCCCAGTTGCTGGCGCCCAAGTTCGCCCAGGCCCTCCATGGCGCCCTGCTCTGCGCCGACGTGACGCCGGAACTGATCGAACTGGAACTGACCGAATCCCTCTTCATGGACATCTCGGATGCCGTGCAGAACAACCTGCGCAGCGCCAGGGAGTGCGGCGTCGGCCTGGCCATCGACGACTTCGGCACCGGCTACTCCTGCCTGGCCAACCTGAAGGACATTCCCGCCACCAAGCTCAAGCTTGACCGGGCCTTCGTCCAGGTACTACCCGAGGACCGCCGCGCCCTGGCCGTGATCCGGGCCATGACCCAATTGGGCAGAGAACTGGGCATGACCATCGTTGCCGAAGGCGTGGAAAACCGGGAACAACTCGAAGCCCTGGAGGAAGCCGGCGTGGATGCGGTCCAGGGCTACTACCATGCCCGCCCCATGGATGAAGACGCGCTGCACATCTGGCTGCAAGAAAGGAAGCTCCCATGAGTGAAGGAATCGGCATTTCGACATCCGCGGTGGACAGCCATCGGGTCGGGGCTCTGCTGGAAAGCTCCATCCGGGACATCGACATTCCGCCCCGCCCCGCCATCCTGGAGCGGATCGTCACCGAGATGCACAGGGATGAACCGGACTTCATGCACCTCAGCATCATCATCAGCGCCGATGTCAGCCTGGCGGCGGGACTGATCAAGACCGCCAACTCCCCCTATTTCGGCATCCGGCGCAAGGTGCGTTCCATCAAGGAAGCCCTGATGGTCCTGGGTCTGCGCGCTGCCAGCCACGCCATCGCCGGCCTGGTGCTGCGTCAGATTTTCCCTCCCACTCCGACCATGGAGCGCTTCTGGGACTCCTCGGCCCGCATCGCCCGGCTCTCCGGCTGGCTGGCCCAGCACAACCCGGGGGGCGTCTGGGTGCAGCCCGAGGATGCCTACACCTTCGGCCTGTTCCGCGACTGCGGCATTCCCGTGCTGCTCAAGCGCATCCATCATTACCCGGAAATCCTCGACGACGCCAACCGGGACGCCATCCTCGCCTTCACCGCCGTCGAGGAAGCCGCCCTGCCCACCAACCACGCCATTGTCGGTTGTCTGCTGGCCCAGAGCTGGTGGCTACCCGAGGAACTGTGCCTGGCCATCCGCCATCACCACAATGGAACGGCCCTGGAGGAGAACGGCAGCGAGATTCCCGTCATTTCCCAGGGACTGATCGCCCATGCCCAACTGGCCGAGTATCTGGTGCAGCATCACACGGGACGCAGCCTGACCCGTGAATGGGACAAGCTGGGGGACGCCTGCCTACGCCTGCTCAATCTGACCGAGGAAAATCTCGAACGGTTGCGCGAGGAATCCGCCGAGGTCGCCACCGCCGAGGATTAAGGAAATGCTGATTTATTCGTCACCCCGGCGAAACTGGATTTAGTCAGCACCTCCTTAGCCTTTTCCGGTAGCCCTCCCCGCGTTGCCTTTGCCCGTGCCTTGGTGCATAGTTCGCGCCTCTTTTTTGGCCACACCAGAAACATTCTCATGCTGCCTCCCATCGAACACCGCATCGCCGAGGAACTCGGCGTGCGTCCCCAGCAGGTCTTTGCCGCCGTCCAGTTGCTCGACGAGGGCGCCACCGTGCCCTTCATTTCCCGCTACCGCAAGGAAGCCACCGACGGCCTGGACGACACCCAGTTGCGCAACCTGGAAGAGCGCCTCACCTACCTGCGGGAACTGGAGGAGCGGCGCGCGGCCATCATCGCCAGCGTGGACGAGCAGGGCAAGCTGAGCCCGGAACTGCGGGTCGAACTGGAAAACGCCGAAACCAAGCAGCGCCTGGAAGACCTCTATCTGCCCTACAAGCCCAAGCGCCGCACCAAGGCCCAGATGGCACGGGAAGCGGGCCTGGAGCCCCTGGCCGACGCTCTGATGGCGGACCCCACCCTGTCGCCGGAGGAAGAAGCGGCCAAGTATGTGAACACCGCCACCGAGCCGCCGGAACAGCATGTGCCGGACATCAAGGCCGCCCTGGAGGGCGCGCGCCAGATTCTGATGGAGCGCTTCGCCGAGGACGCCACCCTGCTGGAAAAGCTGCGCACCTACCTCAACGACTACGGCCTCCTGGTCTCCGCCGTGGTGGAAGGCAAGGAAACGGAGGGCGCCAAGTTCCGCGACTGGTTCGAGTTCAGGGAAGCCATCAAGGACATGCCCTCCCACCGGGCCCTGGCCCTGCTCCGGGGCCGCAACGAAGGCGTGCTGCGCCTGGCCCTGAAGACCGAGGCGGAACTGGAAGACCCGCCCCGCAGCTCTCCCTGTGAAGCCATGGTGTCGGGCCATTTCGGCCTGAAGGACCAGGGCCGCGCCGCCGACCGCTGGCTGCTGGAAACCGCCCGCTGGGCCTGGATGGTCAAGCTCTCCCTGCATCTGGAACTGGAACTGATGAACCAGTTGCGGGAACGCGCCGAGGAGGAAGCCATCCGCGTCTTCGGCCGCAACCTGCATGATCTGCTGCTGGCCGCCCCCGCCGGTCCTCGGGCCACCCTGGGCCTGGACCCGGGCATCCGCACCGGCTGCAAGATCGCCGTGGTGGACAAGACCGGCAAGGTACTGGATACGGCTACGGTCTATCCCCACGAGCCGCGCCGGGACTGGCAGGGAGCGCTGGCCACCCTGGCCGTGCTGTGCAAAAAGCACGGCGTGGACCTGATTGCCATCGGCAACGGCACCGCCAGTCGGGAGACCGACAAGCTGGCCGGCGAGCTGATCAAGGGCCTGCCCGAGCTGGGCATCACCAAGGTGGTGGTGTCCGAGGCCGGGGCCTCGGTGTATTCCGCCTCGGAGCTGGCCGCCAAGGAATTCCCCGAGCTGGACGTGTCCCTGCGGGGCGCCGTGTCCATCGCCCGCCGCCTGCAGGACCCCCTGGCCGAACTGGTAAAAATCGATCCCAAGTCCATCGGCGTCGGCCAGTACCAGCACGACGTCAATCAGTCCCGTCTGGCCCGTGCCCTGGACGCCATCGTCGAGGACTGCGTGAACTCCGTCGGCGTGGATGTGAATACCGCTTCGGTGCCGTTATTGACCCGAATCTCCGGCCTCAACACGACCCTGGCCGGCAACATCGTGGCCTATCGGGACCAGCACGGCGCCTTCAAGAGCCGCAAGCAATTGAAGGACGTGCCCCGCCTGGGAGAGAAGACCTTCGAGCAGGCTGCCGGCTTCCTGCGCGTCATGGGGGGCGACAATCCCCTGGACGCCTCGGCTGTGCACCCGGAAGCCTATCCGGTGGTGGAACGCATCCTGGCCGACATCCAGAAGGGCGTGAAGGAAGTGATCGGCGACAGCCGCGCCGTCAAGGCCCTGAACCCGGCCAAATATACCGACGAGAAATTCGGCCTGCCCACGGTGCAGGACATCCTCAAGGAACTGGAAAAACCCGGCCGCGATCCCCGCCCCGAATTCAAGACCGCCTCCTTCAAGGACGGCGTGGAGGACCTGAAGGACCTGCTGCCCGGCATGCAACTGGAAGGCGTGGTCACCAACGTCACCAACTTCGGCGCCTTCGTGGACATCGGCGTGCACCAGGACGGTCTGGTCCATGTCTCGGCCCTGTCCAGCAAGTTCGTCAAGGACCCTCATACCATCGTCAAGGCCGGCGACGTGGTCAAGGTCAAGGTGCTGGAAGTGGATGTGGCCCGGAAACGCATCGCCCTGACCATGCGCCTTACCGACGAGGTGGCGCCCCGCAGCCCGCATGATGCACGCCCTGGCGGCCCGCGCCCGGGAGGCAACAGGGCGCCCGCCCCCCGGCGGGAACCGGAAGCCGCCGGCGCCATGGCGGCGGCCTTCGCCAAACTCAAGCGAGGTTGAGATGAGCGTTACCCTCTACGGCATCAAGAATTGCAGCACCATGAAAAAGGCCTTCGACTGGTGCGAGGAACGGGGTATCGAGTACGCATTCCACGACTACCAGAAGCTGGGCGTGCCCCGGGAGCGGCTGGTGCTGTGGTGCCAGGCCGTGGGCTGGAAGACCCTGGTGAACACCAAGGGCACCACCTACCGCAAGCTCAGCCCGGAGCAGCAGGAAATCACCACCCAGAGCAAGGCCGTGGCGCTGATGCTGGAATATCCGAGCCTGATCAAGCGTCCCGTGGTGGAGGCCGAAGGCCAGTTGCTGGTGGGCTTCGACCCGGCCCTGTTCGCCAGCTTCGTAAAATGAGCCCACCCCGACAACCTCGCTGCACTCGGTTCTCCCCTCAAGGGGCAAGAAAACTCGGGGCGGCCCTGCGTTTTCTTTGACCATGGACACCATCCACCGCTTCCTGTTCGAGGATCTCGATATCCGCGGCGCCCTGGTGCGCCTGGGCCCGGCCTGGCGAGCCATGACAGCCGGGCGGGGCTATGCACCAGTGGTGAAGGAACTGCTGGGGGAACTGGCTGCGGTCAGCACCCTTATCGGCAACAATCTGAAGACACCGGGCCGGCTGACCTTCCAGGTCCAGGGCCATGGCGCCGTGAGCCTCTTGGTGGTGGATTGCGACGAACAGTTGCGCCTGCGCGGCGCGGCCCGGGCGCCGGCAGAACTGGCGTCGATGCCGGTGCCCCATCTGCTGGGGGACGGCCAGTTGGTGCTGAGCCTGCAAACCGACAGCGCCCAGCAGCCCTATCAGAGCTATGTGCCCCTGGAGGGCGAGACCCTGGCTGCGATCTTCGAACATTATCTGGCCCAGTCCGAGCAGACGCCGGCCCGGTTGTGGCTTGCCGCCGATGGCGAACATGCCTGCGGGCTGTTCCTGCAAAAGCTGCCCCAGGCCGACGAGCGCGATGCCGACGGCTGGAACCGGGTGTGCCAACTGGCGGCCACGGTAAAGCCTGATGAACTGGTCCTGCCGGCGGAGACCCTGCTGGGCCGGCTGTTCCCGGAGGAAACGATCCGTCTGTTCGAGGCCCGGCCGGTCAGCTATCACAGCCCCCGGGATGAAACCAAGGTGCTGGAGATGCTCCACTCCCTGGGTCGGGAGGAATTGAAATCCATCCTGGCGGAACGGGGTGAGATTCACATCCACGACGAGATCGGCAACCACGAATACCGCTTTGGCCCGGAACTGCTGGGCCAGCTTTTCCCGCCACCGACCCTGCACTGATGAACATGGAGCCAAGCCTCTCCTCGATGGTGAAACCCGTCACCCCGGCGCAAGCCGGGGTCCAGGAGGGATGCCGAATGAACCTCTGGATTCCGGCATTCGCCGGAATGACGCGTACACGGTAATTCCGCACTGATGAATATCGAGATCAGCGAGGAAGCGGGGGTCCGCTATCTGCATTTCGGTTCCGACTGGGTGCAGGGCGCCATGCGCATCGCCCGGCCCTGGTCCCTGGAGCTGGAATACACCCGGGAGATGATGGCCTGCCTGCTGCTGCGGGCGGAACCCGAGTGGCCACGCCGGGTGCTGCTGATCGGCCTGGGGGCCGGCTCCCTGACCAAATTCCTGCGCCGCCATCGACCAGAGGCGAAACTCACCGTGGTGGAAATCGAGCCCGCCGTGGTGGCCGTAGCCCAACAGCATTTCAAGCTGCCGACAGAAGACGAGCAACTGCGCATTGAAATCGGCGACGGCGCCGAATACGTGATGAAAAAGGGCCGCCCCTACGACCTGATCCTGGTGGATGGCTTCGATGCCAAGGCCCGGGCCGGTGCCCTGGATACCCTGCCCTTCTATCTCAACTGCCAGGCCCGGCTCTCCAACCAGGGCCTGCTGGTGTGCAACCTGCTCGCCCGTCACAAGGGTTTCCGTGCCAGCCTGGAGCGCCTGCAACAGGCCTTCGACCAGCGCGCCATCGCCTTTCCCTCCTGCGACAGCGGTAACACCGTCGCCTTCGCCGCCCGGGGCGAGACAATCGCCCTGCCCCTGGAGGAATTGCGGACCTCGACCCAGGCCCTGAAGGCATCCACGGGCCTCAACCTGCTGCCCACCCTGACCCGGCTTGAGCAATCCAGCACCTGCGCCGGCGGCTTGCTGTCCCTTTGAACCGCCAATGAACGAGGAGCGCCCACACTGGCAGCTCTGGGTGGACGGCACCGCCCTGCCCAATCCGGGGCGCATCGGTGTCGGCATTGTGCTGATCGATCCCGATGGCTGGCGCGAGACCCACGCCATCCCATTGGGCCGACAGGGCTGCAACAACGAGGCGGAGCTGCACGCCCTCTGCGCCGGACTGGACCGGGCACGGGCAGCGGGTGCGGATCATCTGGAGATCATCAGCGACAGCGACTTCGTGGTGCAGCATGTGCGGGGACGCCAGACCACTGGGGTATCCCGCCTGATTCCCCTGATCGAAGCCGCACGAGGAAAAATGGATCACTTCCTCAGTGCCGACCTGTGCTGGGTACCTCGTCACCGCATCCAGGAGGCGGACAAGCTGGCCCGCCAGTCACTGGGGCTGCAGGCGAAAACCAACCAGGGCTAACCATTGCACGGAAGATAATCGCACGGAAGATAATCCGGCAACAAAAAAGCGCCCCGGAGGGCGCTTTTTTGAGAGATATTTGGCGGAGCGGACGGGACTCGAACCCGCGACCCCCGGCGTGACAGGCCGGTATTCTAACCAACTGAACTACCGCTCCGCAGCGGAAGAGCTGCGCATTATTCCAGCTTTCAAATGCTCAGGCAAGAGGATCGGCAACTTTTTTCAAAACCACGGAGATTTCTTCTTGAACACACGACTGCCCGATAAATTCCTCTCCAGGTTCATGAGCCAGCTTCACTTGATCCTGGCCCTGTGCTGCTGCCTGTGGATCGTCCTGCCGGGCCAGGCGACAGCGGCACTCGACCAGACAATGGAAATCGAGATATTCGTCAGCACCGGCTGCCCTCATTGCGCGGCGGCAAGATCCTTCATCGACGAACTGGCCCATGAACGCCGCGACCTGAAAATCACCATCACCGATATTCACCAGGACCCCTCGGCCACCGTCCGCCTGCAAGCTCTGTCCCAAGCTGCCGGCGTGATGCAGCCGGGCGTTCCCACCCTGCATATCGGCAGCGAGATCATCGTCGGATTCGATACGCCTGCCACCACCGGCGCCGACATCCGCCGCGCACTGGAGCGCAGGTCCGCAGCCTCCCCCAATGGGAACCCGGCCCCATCGGGCACGGTGGAGATTCCCTTCACCGGCCAGCAGCTCAGCGTCGAGACTCTCGGACTGCCCCTGTTCACCATCGTGATCGGACTGCTGGACGGGCTCAACCCCTGCGCCATGTGGGTGCTGGTTCTGATGCTCTCCCTGCTGGCCAGTCTCGGTGACCGGCGCCGGATGTTGGCCGTCGCCGGCAGCTTCGTGCTGGTGCAGGGCCTTGCCTACTTCGCCTTCATGGCGGCCTGGCTCAATCTGTTCCTGCTGATCGGTCTGTCTCGTCTCTCCGAAGCGCTCATCGGCGCCATCGCCCTGATCGCCGGACTGATCAATCTGAAGGATTTTCTCCGGCCCGGCCGGGGCATCAGCCTGTCGATTCCCGCCGCGGCCCGGCCCGGCATCTATGCCCGGCTGCGGGCCATCCTCCAGGCCGAACGGACCGGGTTCGCCGTGGCCGGCGCGGTGCTGCTGGCCATGCTGGTACAGGTGGTCGAACTGATGTGCACCTCGGGCTTCCCCGCCCTCTACACCCGCATCCTGACCCTGCGCCAACTCGATACCGCAAGCTACTACGGCTATCTGGTGCTCTACAACCTCATGTACATGTTCGATGACGTCGTCGTACTGGGCATCGGCGTGGCAACCTTGAGCCAGCACCGACTCCAGGAACGGGAAGGCCGCCTGCTGAAACTCATCGCCGGCCTGGCCATGGCCGGTCTCGGCACCTACTTGCTGATGCGCCACTGAACAGCCCCCATGTCCGCCTCGCCCCCATTACCCTCGCGATCCGGCCTGCCGCCCGCCATCTGGATGCTGGGCGGGGTCAGCCTGCTGATGGATATTTCCTCCGAACTGATCCACAGCCTGCTGCCGGTGTTCCTGATCACCTCCCTGGGCGCCAGCGCCTTCGCCATCGGCTTGATCGAAGGCGTGGCGGAAGCCACCGCCCTGATCGTCAAGGTCTTCTCGGGCATGCTCTCCGACTACTGGGGTCGGCGCAAACCCCTGGCCCTGCTGGGCTACAGCCTGGGCGCCCTGTCCAAACCCCTTTTCGCCCTGGCTACCAGCAGCGGCATGGTCCTCGCCGCCAGGCTCATCGACCGGGTCGGCAAGGGCATCCGGGGCGCGCCCCGGGATGCCCTGGTGGCGGACATCGCCCCCGCCACAATGCGCGGCGCCGCCTTCGGCCTGCGCCAGTCCCTAGACACGGTGGGCGCCTTCCTCGGCCCCCTGCTGGCCATGGGCCTGATGCTGCTGTGGGCCAACGACTTCCGGGCCGTGTTCTGGGTGGCCATCATTCCTGGCTTCCTCGCCGTGGCCCTGCTGCTGTTCGGCGTGCGGGAACCCGAGCGACCACCGGGGCATGCCACCGTCAATCCGATCCGGCGGGAAAATCTGCGCCAGTTGTCCTCCGCCTACTGGTGGGTGGTGGTCATCGGCGCCACCTTCACCCTGGCGCGATTTTCCGAGGCCTTCCTGATCCTGCGCGCCCAGCAGGGCGGCCTGCCCCTGGCCATGACACCCCTGGTCCTGATCGGCATGAACGCCGTCTATGCCCTCTCGGCCTATCCCCTCGGACGGCTCTCGGATCGCATCGACCATCGCAAGCTCCTGGCATCGGGCCTGCTCCTGCTGATGGGCGCTGACCTGGCCCTGGCCTACAGCAACCACTGGCATTGGGTCTGGCTGGGCATCAGCCTCTGGGGCCTGCACATGGGCATCACCCAGGGCCTGCTGGCCCGGATGGTGGCCGACGCCGCGCCAGCACCCCTGCGCGGCACCGCCTATGGCTTCTTCAATCTGATCAGCGGCCTGGCGATGCTCCTGGCCAGCGTCCTGGCCGGGCTGCTGTGGGACAGGTTCGGCGCCGACTGGACTTTCCTGGCAGGCGGCGTGTTCAGCGGCATTGCGCTGCTGGTGATGATGTTGCGCGGTTCAAACCGTAATAGCTGAATCTCATCGCAGGAGTCGTGATGGGGACAGTCGCCGAAGCTGGCGCCCCACAACGGTCCGGAATCGCGGGCTATGCAGGCAGACACCGCCAATCAACCCCACCACTGCGCCGAGCACGGTATCCAGCAGGCGCGCCATGAGCAAGGTATCCAGTGGGCCATGCCCAAGCCGAGTGGCCTCGGCAAGCAGGATGGTCAGGGGCGTAATGAAGATGACGGCCAGTCCGTAGTGCCTGACCACCAGGGTCTCGATCAGGAAAGCCAGCACCATCATGATCAGCGAGACACTCCATTTATCCAGGGGCAAGCTCAACAAGGCCCATGCCAGAAGCAGCCCGAGGCCGGTGCCGACGGTACGGTGCACTTGTTTAGTCCACACCATCCGCAACGACGCTCCCTGGATTACAGCCAGGCAACTCACCGGCACCCAATAGGCCCGCTCCATCTGCAATGCCTGGGCCAAAGCCAGGGAAATGCCAACGAATACTCCGATCACCACCGAATCGAAAACGACGTAGTCGAAGGTCGCCGGCGGCAAGGGGCTGGTGGGCTGCGGCGCTTGCCTCCGCAAAATGTGGATGCTGTAGAAGAATGCAATCAGGCAGGCCAGCAGACACCCCATGGTCAGCAACCCGACGAAGAGGGGCAGCTGCAAAACCTCGATCGGCGAATAGGCACCAATCGCGGCGGCCATGACAAAAAACAGGCTGCCCGGCGGCCCGATCACATGAACCGGCACACCATCGAAACCAGAATGGCGATAAAGGCCAGCACGGGTACCAGCAGTACCGGGAAAAAGTGCCCCATCACCCCCAGGGCATAGCAGGCGCTCATGCCGAAGGCGGATGCCATCAGCGACACCATGCGATGGGACAGCGGCGTGTTGGGCGCATAGAGAAACACCAGCCCACCCAGGGACGAAACAAGTCCGTAATCCATGTGATCGAAATAAGCCCCGACCAGAAGCGGCAGGCCCGTGGCAAGAGCCGCGCAGAACGGCATCTGCCAGCGCCGGTCACTGGCGTTGATCGTCGCCAGATGGAGCATTTCCCTTCGCATCAGCGACTGAAATTCCTCCCATCCCCGCCAGTTCATCGCTCGTCGACCTTTTGAATGTGTGTGGCTGCATTCTGGACGAGTCGTGCCCAAGCAGATCAGCCCATGAGGGAAATTTCATCAGGGGAAAAGGGAATCGTCGTACTCTCTCAACCCAGATGGTTACACACTCGGTCTCTGCATTGAAAGTTTATCCCCGCGCGTGCGGGGAACACCGGGGAGCGCGCACGGCATCGGTGGGGCTGGTCGGTTCATCCCCGCGCATGCGGGGAACACCTGGTGACGGATGCCACCCATCTGGTGATGGACGGTTCATCCCCGCGCATGCGGGGAACACTGCCGTGGATTTCCGAAGCTGCACAAACTCGCCGGTTCATCCCCGCGCATGCGGGGAACACACCAACACCGTCGCCCGCAAAGCGCTGTCCACCGGTTCATCCCCGCGCATGCGGGGAACACTCGGGCTGGCCACGCCGGTAGCTGTGCCCATGCGGTTCATCCCCGCGCATGCGGGGAACTCGCGGCGTTGTGGTTCCAGCGGGCACTCAACATCGGTTCATCCCCGCGCATGCGGGGAACACGTGGCCAGCACCTTGTACTGCCCGGCGGCGGGCGGTTCATCCCCGCGCATGCGGGGAACACGGCTCCTTCAGTCGATTGATCCAGTTCATTTTCGGTTCATCCCCGCGCATGCGGGGAACACCATGGAGAATAATGGTTGGCATATCAGGTCCCCGGTTCATCCCCGCGCATGCGGGGAACACGCTATGTGGACTCCGGAGCCTGTTCAGAATGTCGGTTCATCCCCGCGCATGCGGGGAACACGTCATGAAGTCGACCCAGTTCTGGGTCGCGGCCGGTTCATCCCCGCGCATGCGGGGAACACGGCGAGTTTGATTCTCAAAAAATCGCCGGACACGGTTCATCCCCGCGCATGCGGGGAACACCTCTGCATTGGACCATCGGCCAGGCAAATGAGCGGTTCATCCCCGCGCATGCGGGGAACACGTGAACATCCCGGTCGGCGGGACTCTGCGATTCGGTTCATCCCCGCGCATGCGGGGAACACGTGGTCTCTGATCAGCTTCTTGTACGAGGTTACGGTTCATCCCCGCGCATGCGGGGAACACAGGTAACGGCCATCTCTGCAGGGCTGAAGAAGCGGTTCATCCCCGCGCATGCGGGGAACACTGGGATTAGAGAATTAAAGACATTCTCAGCCTCGGTTCATCCCCGCGCATGCGGGGAACACTTCCGGGTGCCTCGCCCGAATCACCGCCCACACGGTTCATCCCCGCGCATGCGGGGAACACTGGTGTCGAAAGCTCCGAATGCGCAGCAAAAGCGGTTCATCCCCGCGCATGCGGGGAACACGAGAGGATCTCTGCCGCGGCCATGAGCGCATCCGGTTCATCCCCGCGCATGCGGGGAACACTGCTGTTGGGGTTGTTCTTGTCCGCCACGCATCGGTTCATCCCCGCGCATGCGGGGAACACTGGTGTGTAATGCGTTAGCTGCGCCGTTCGAACGGTTCATCCCCGCGCATGCGGGGAACACTCCATCCTTATCGGTGAACTCTCTCAATGTCACGGTTCATCCCCGCGCATGCGGGGAACACGCAGCCACAAGCCCCAGCGGATTCATCCCGCCCGGTTCATCCCCGCGCATGCGGGGAACACAGTTGCTCGACGCTCACCTCTCGGCCAGATCCCGGTTCATCCCCGCGCATGCGGGGAACACAACCCACATGCGCCAATCTGTGAAAATGTAGGCGGTTCATCCCCGCGCATGCGGGGAACACGCCCACGCCGTCATATTCCCTGCCCGGGTCAACGGTTCATCCCCGCGCATGCGGGGAACACTACCCAGTGACGGTATAGAGCGTTGATTCTGGCGGTTCATCCCCGCGCATGCGGGGAACACATGAAACATAACCCGTCATTCAACCCGGACGCCGGTTCATCCCCGCGCATGCGGGGAACACGACATGGATTCTGCCCTGAAATACGCCGCCACCGGTTCATCCCCGCGCATGCGGGGAACACGCGGGGTAGTCAAGCTGATCATCAAAGAGGAGCGGTTCATCCCCGCGCATGCGGGGAACACACTGGTGGTACAACAACGGCAAAGCTCTCTGGCGGTTCATCCCCGCGCATGCGGGGAACACGCTGATGTTGTCGCCTTTGTTTTTCGGAACCTGCGGTTCATCCCCGCGCATGCGGGGAACACCTGACGGAACCGTTGCGCAGGCCCTGGAAGAGCGGTTCATCCCCGCGCATGCGGGGAACACACGTAGCCACCTGCGAGCAGTGCGGAGACTGTCGGTTCATCCCCGCGCATGCGGGGAACACTGGTCCATCAGCCATATTCGGGAACGGGCAGCCGGTTCATCCCCGCGCATGCGGGGAACACGATTTGATCGTTGCCGCGCTGGTGAATGTGGTCGGTTCATCCCCGCGCATGCGGGGAACACGTTTCGAGGTCCAGGCGCCTGAGGTGGGGCGGCGGTTCATCCCCGCGCATGCGGGGAACACGGGATCAAGTGATGGCTAGGAATCATGCAACTCGGTTCATCCCCGCGCATGCGGGGAACACGTAGAAACCAGACGGAACCCCGGTGTATCCGCCGGTTCATCCCCGCGCATGCGGGGAACACGCGCCGACGACGATCAGTTTTCTACGAAGCGCCGGTTCATCCCCGCGCATGCGGGGAACACTCCGGCAGAGATTCCGCCCACTCGATAGCCGCCGGTTCATCCCCGCGCATGCGGGGAACACATGTTCAGGAAAACATTTGATCGCGTAGATTTCGGTTCATCCCCGCGCATGCGGGGAACACGTCAGGTATCTCGACCTGAAGTCCTCAAAATCCGGTTCATCCCCGCGCATGCGGGGAACACGTCGCCCCCATCGCCGCTCCGGTAGCTGCCGCCGGTTCATCCCCGCGCATGCGGGGAACACCTGTTCCAGGGTTTTCAGCAGGTCGGCTCTCTCGGTTCATCCCCGCGCATGCGGGGAACACCCGGAAACGGTGGAAACGGCGCGGATGTAACGCGGTTCATCCCCGCGCATGCGGGGAACACGATTCGATCAGCGCAGGTTCGGAGCCTGCAATGCGGTTCATCCCCGCGCATGCGGGGAACACGTGATGCTCATTCCCAGATTCTCATGCAGATGCGGTTCATCCCCGCGCATGCGGGGAACACGGCCTGCCGCAGCCAGGAAAGAGCGCCTGTTTCGGTTCATCCCCGCGCATGCGGGGAACACAACGCTGGAGTATCTGGCGCCCCGATCCTGATCGGTTCATCCCCGCGCATGCGGGGAACACTTTCCCTCCTCAATTCTGCGCACCGCCCAAGCCGGTTCATCCCCGCGCATGCGGGGAACACATCCGAAGGTTGAGACCCAAGAAGGGCACCACCGGTTCATCCCCGCGCATGCGGGGAACACGACCTCCAACAGTTTGAGTTTGCTGCAACAATCGGTTCATCCCCGCGCATGCGGGGAACACTACCTGAGCCGTGGTAGCCATCCGAATCTGGCCGGTTCATCCCCGCGCATGCGGGGAACACTAGTTCGTCCGCGAAATTCATAGCCTCGCCTCCGGTTCATCCCCGCGCATGCGGGGAACACGTGGTAATCCGCGTCGCGCAGCGCCGCCGCGATGGTTCATCCCCGCGCATGCGGGGAACACCGAACGCCGAGCAACTGGACCTGTTGGGAAACCGGTTCATCCCCGCGCATGCGGGGAACACGGGCTCGATCCAAAATTCCTCCCTTGGAACGCCGGTTCATCCCCGCGCATGCGGGGAACACCAATCCCGAAGCGATGGAAGAATCGCCGATAACGGTTCATCCCCGCGCATGCGGGGAACACAAGGCCATTGCCAAGAAGCTGGAAAAGGAAGGCGGTTCATCCCCGCGCATGCGGGGAACACGGTGGATTCGGATTCGGCCCCATGGCATAAACCGGTTCATCCCCGCGCATGCGGGGAACACCGGAGCTTTCGTTCTTTGAACTCCGGCAGATACGGTTCATCCCCGCGCATGCGGGGAACACTGGTGTGTAATGCGTTAGCTGCGCCGTTCGAACGGTTCATCCCCGCGCATGCGGGGAACACTCCATCCTTATCGGTGAACTCTCTCAATGTCACGGTTCATCCCCGCGCATGCGGGGAACACGCCTGTAGCGCCACCATGTCTTCGCGCTCCGCCGGTTCATCCCCGCGCATGCGGGGAACACCTATGCCTTCAGAAATAACGCTGGCGGAACTGCGGTTCATCCCCGCGCATGCGGGGAACACGTACTGGGCATTGCCGCCATTTATCGCGTCGTCGGTTCATCCCCGCGCATGCGGGGAACACCTATGGGGCGGGCGCCTCGAATGGCGCGGGGACGGTTCATCCCCGCGCATGCGGGGAACACCAGTCCAGCGGACGCCGTGCCGGCGCCGCTGACGGTTCATCCCCGCGCATGCGGGGAACACACCGTAACCTCTTCGTCGGCGATCTGGATAATCGGTTCATCCCCGCGCATGCGGGGAACACGTGATGCCCATTCCCAGATTCTCATGCAGATGCGGTTCATCCCCGCGCATGCGGGGAACACATACCCAGGAACACGAATCCATCCATTTATAATCGGTTCATCCCCGCGCATGCGGGGAACACGCCAGTTTTCACATGGCTGATCGTCCGGCGAGCGGTTCATCCCCGCGCATGCGGGGAACACGCCGGTTTCACGCTTTGTTTGCGCTCCACGGCCGGTTCATCCCCGCGCATGCGGGGAACACGACACCGCGGGAACCTACACGGCGGGGCAGTACGGTTCATCCCCGCGCATGCGGGGAACACATCGCCTCCGGTGACGGCTTAACCCCAAGTTGCGGTTCATCCCCGCGCATGCGGGGAACACACTACCCCGCCCTCATCTAGAACGGCGGATTTCGGTTCATCCCCGCGCATGCGGGGAACACAGTTGGCGCGGCCCTGCCGGGCCGATCCATTCCGGTTCATCCCCGCGCATGCGGGGAACACGTTGCATGGTGGGCCTCCTGTGTGATGGTCCGCGGTTCATCCCCGCGCATGCGGGGAACACGTGGGGCCGATATTGGCGCACTCGGCAGGATGCGGTTCATCCCCGCGCATGCGGGGAACACATCGTTGGCGGCCTGCAATTCCTGCAACATGGCGGTTCATCCCCGCGCATGCGGGGAACACACATCATCCATCAATTTCACAATGCGCCCGTCCGGTTCATCCCCGCGCATGCGGGGAACACGCACCGATACCGACGTTTCACTTCACCAGTGCCCGGTTCATCCCCGCGCATGCGGGGAACACTTTTTCGACCTCGCCATTTTCAGCCTTCAGGCCGGTTCATCCCCGCGCATGCGGGGAACACACCCTGATGGGGGCCGGTGCCCTGGCCGTGATCGGTTCATCCCCGCGCATGCGGGGAACACCTGCCAACGTCCGACCCGGCCATCATTGCGGACGGTTCATCCCCGCGCATGCGGGGAACACCGGGGGCACCATTGACGTTTTTCTGTATTTCGCGGTTCATCCCCGCGCATGCGGGGAACACGACATCGGCACCAGCCGCCCGGCCAATGAGGACGGTTCATCCCCGCGCATGCGGGGAACACCCAGCCTTCTGGCACCGCAGCCGCTGGCGGGGCGGTTCATCCCCGCGCATGCGGGGAACACCCCGGGAGGGGTAGACGGTGGTCATGTCGATGCGGTTCATCCCCGCGCATGCGGGGAACACTCATGCAGCCTCCTGTAGCGCACGGAAGTTGCCGGTTCATCCCCGCGCATGCGGGGAACACGGGTACAAATTCCATGCGCTGATTCGGCGAGACGGTTCATCCCCGCGCATGCGGGGAACACAACAACCATTCGTAATACGCGCTGATATGGGGCGGTTCATCCCCGCGCATGCGGGGAACACTCAGCAGAGATCGCTGCGGACTGCTGATAATTCGGTTCATCCCCGCGCATGCGGGGAACACTGAGCGAACCCTACGGGAAATTGCTCGGCTGGCGGTTCATCCCCGCGCATGCGGGGAACACAGCCGTTCCGCCGCCAGTTCCCCGCGTTCCCGCGGTTCATCCCCGCGCATGCGGGGAACACCCTTGCGCCTCCCTCGGCGTTGTCCCATCGTACGGTTCATCCCCGCGCATGCGGGGAACACTCAATGGCGGCGCATAGCGTGGCGTTCGATGTCGGTTCATCCCCGCGCATGCGGGGAACACGAGATAGACGGCTCCGGAATGAGCCTCTACTGCGGTTCATCCCCGCGCATGCGGGGAACACACTTCCCGTACGTAATTGATTCCGTACAGGAAAAACAAGGCGTCGGATTCTACCGACTCCTTTATTCCAAAGTCCAGGTTGTTAAGGAGCTTTCAGACTGTCCTCAAGTGGGAGAAACGAAACCAGTTTGGCGCCGTCCAGTTCCAGTGGAACTCGGCGATTGGCTCCCAGCGTCAGAAAGTCGAAACCCGCTTCATTATTGGCACGCCAGGCCATGACCGCATTGCCTTCGCCGATGCCCGCCTCTACGTGTGTCCAGATGTGCTCACGCACCTTGGCGGAATAGTTGCCGATATAGACCCCGGCCCGGACTTCAAGCAGCCAGACGGCCAACCTTCCCCGCAGCCGTGGCGGCGCGTTTTCAAGAACGATGACCAGCATCGCCAATGGGCTTGGGTTCAGGAATGGCAGGACCGACCTGTTCCGGGGCGGCTTGGGGCGGTTCGATTCCTCCAGCGGACAACATTTCCTCAATGGCGGGAATGATGCGTTCCAGCAGGCGCGTCTCACGAAAGATGTCGCGACAGCGCAAACGCACTTCCCGCTCGGGATTGGCGCCACGGGCGGCAGCCACCTTGAAGGCAACAGGTACTACGGTTTCAAACTTGAAAACATCGGCCACGTCGTAGACGAAAGACAACGGCTTGCCCGTATGAATGAAGCCGACTGCCGGCGCATAGCCGGCGGCCAGCACCGCCGCTTCGGTTACGCCATAAAGACTGGCCGTGGCTGCTGAAAGGCAGCGATTGGGCAGATCCCCCGCATCCCATGCCTCGACATCGTAATTCCGGGCACGCCATTCAACACCGTATTGAGCCGCCAGACGCTTATACAACTCGCGTACCCGCGCACCTTCGATTCCGCGAAGCTGCTCCACCGAGCGCCGCTGGGGCGGCTCTTCGCCGAAACGCATGGCGTACATCTTGCGCACCACTTTGAGCCGCAGATCATCATCCAGCGCCAGCCGTGCCTGGTAAAGCAGCCGATCCGAGCGGGCGCCGCCCGGTTGGCCGGCGGAATAGAGCCGCACGCCGGCCTCTCCGATCCATACCAGCAGCGTCCCCACCCGCGCCGCCAGTGCACAGGCCATATGGGAAACCCGGGTGCCCGGCTCCAGCATCAGGCAGGCCACACCACCGACCGGAATGTGGGTGCGGACGCCCGTTACATCCACCACAACGAAAGCGCCATCGAGCACATCGAGCTGTCCCTTCTCGATGTAAAGGATGGACAGCCGCTCCTTGATGGGGATGGGGCGCAGGGGTGGGAGCAAGTCGGCCATAGACACCTATTCGCCGAGTTCCGCCAACACTTGCTCAACGACTGCCACAGGAAGCCGATAGCCTGAATCGGACAGGCTTTTCAGCAGAGGACGCAGCGAACCAACAGCACCGGACGTCCGCGCTCGAACCAGCAGACTCAGGGTGCCGACCAGGGGCACCGCCAACTGATTAGCTGCACGACATGCGCGCAGATCGTCAATGAGCATCGTTGCCTCCAATTAGCGTCGCCAGCGCAATCACGCTCCGCTCACCCAGATCGATCCCACTCCTGAGCAATACTTCTGGCAACTGATCCGACGTGATATCTGGATTGGCCACCACGCGAAGCGCCTTCAACTCCAAGGCGTGCGTCAACCGCTCACCTTCCTTTCCCCTCGGTTTGCGGGTGACCTCATCCCACACCGATGCGGTAACAAGCACCTCGGCAAAATACCGCACCGGCAACTGGAGCAGATCAAGCCGCGCCAGTGCTATCAGTGGCCCGCTATCCGCGATCAGCAAGGGTGTGGGCATAGTCGAGTTCGCGTACAAGTTCATCCGACTCATTCCGATCAAACCCGCCGGACAAGCAACAGGCCACAGCCGAAGGCTTTGGCGGGGCCGATGCCCTCCAGCAAGGCTTTATGGAAACATTCTGGATCGGTTACCGTTAGCCTCCCAGAGAAATCCAATCGGGAAAATTCCGTTTTATTTCCACTTCGAGTAGTGAAGCGTTCTTGCTGATAGCTACTGGCGCTAACCTCGTCGTCAGTTACGGCAAAGCCCAGACGTTCCCCCTGGGCTTCGATCCAGGCAAAGCCGGCAGCGTTTTCCAGTACGGTGGCGTTGTATTCGTACTTCCATGCATCACCGAAAGCTGCCTTGAGTTTCTGCTTGGCGACGAAGACCACATCGTCCCGCTTGCGGCTGCGTGTATCGCGGGGCACCGCCCGGCTTTCGAATTGGCGGCGAGCGAGAAAGGCCGCTTCCGCTTCGGGACTGCGTGTTTCCTTACGATGCACAACCGGATTGGCACGTAGCGAAAACTCGAACTGATCGCCCGCATGCAGCACGGGAGCATAGGCTTTTGTCTCCACGCTCCATAAACTGCTATCGGGATCGGGCGGGCGGCGCGAAACGACAAAGTAGGTTAATGCCCCACCGCTACCCTGGCTTTCTTCACGGCGATAAAGGAAATCGCGCTGTGCATCCGCATCCTTGGGGAAGAACTGCCAAACCATGCGGTGTTCCCGATACAAATCCGAAGTGGCAATCCGCGCTAGGGCACGTATGTCGGCGGTATCGCCTTTCAGGCGCAGGCGGCTGAAATAGTGGCTACCTTGGGTCATTGCGCCCCCTCCTCGATTACGGTGAGCCGATATTCCTCACGCTCGGAAAACTGCCAGCGGCGACGTGAATCCGGTTGATCACGGCGGATCAGCTTCATTACCGTATCTCCCAGCTTCTCGTCGCTGAAGCGTATCCGCTCGCCCTTGCTCAAGTGTTCAAAGATGTCGTCCTTGAACATCGCACCATCGAATGCGGCAGAGATGGAATCGGCCTCGACAATTTGGGGCTGCAATGGCAATGCAAGGGGACAGCTCTTGCGGCCCAGATACAGCACGTAGTGGGGACGTTGCAAGGCTGACGCCATTTCAACCAAGGGGTAAATTGGCGTATCACCCTTCGCCCAAAGGCAGGCGATATAGCTCGCATCCTGCCAATAGTCTCGGTAAGAGAGCGTTGTCGCCAAATCCTCCTTGGGCACCGCCAGTAGCTCCTCCCGGCGACTGACATAGTCGGCTCCCTTGCGTTGCGGCGGGCGCTGCACGGTGTGGTAGTCACGCAGAGGTTGCCCAAAGGATTGCACTTCCACCGCATAGCCATAGTCCTGCGCCAATCGATGCTGCCCATCTTCGTCGTCCCGGCGCAAGCCCAGGGCGGCTGCGGCCAAGCCCAACACGGCGGACTTGGATGGTCGCTCGAAGGATGGCCGTACCTCCCCCACCGCGATGTCACCCCAACTAGCGAGCGGACCGTAGAGCCGGAACATCAGGTAATCGCGGGCCGATTCAGCCACGATAGACCTCGCAGATAAAGGCCTTGAGCGCAGTCAGTGAGCCTTCCGTTTTTTCAGTGTCGACGATCAGGCGCTGACTGGCATCGACACAAGCACCATAGGCAGCGTCCATGTTCTGGGCGGTGCCCTCTAGACACTTGATAGCCGTGTCCAGCATATCCTTGCCAGCCACCGGCTTGAGAAAGGCCACCGACAAGGAACGCGGCTGCTGGCTGCCCCGTTCGGCGCGAATGTAGGAGGCCCGCACTCGATTGCCGAAACGATTCTGCATGCCGGATGGCGAGATGGTCGCCGCCGCCTCAAGCAAGGAGTCAAGCGCGGTGGCGGCCAGAGCCTTGTCCCCCTGAAGGTTTTCGAGCAACAGATTGGTGTCGATGCAGAGATAGAGGTAGAACAGGCCGGCGGCGAAGGGGGTTTCACCCATGTGTCCAGCCCCGGTGTCGTCCTTGGTGTTGAGGTCATCGACGGCGGTAAAAAAGTCGTCTTCGAGCATCACCGCATGAACCGTAATGGCGTTCGCCACCTGGGCCGCTGCCTCGGTATTGGCATCCGGCTTGGCGGCCAGCATGCGCCCGAAGAGCGCTACATCGGCAGATTTGTGGCGGGCCTTGACCAATGCAGAGAATACCTTTTCATCCACGGTTTCACCCGCTGCCAGCTTCGTTGCCAGTGCATCCACTGCAGCTTGCTCTTCCGGCGTGACATGGCATAGCTGCTCAATCTCGACAGAATCTTTCTTGAGTTTGCCGAATTCACCGGCCACTTGGGCCGCGAGTTCGTTGGCCTTGGACTCCACCATCCCGGCAGCAAGCAGCTTATTCCTCACCTCCTCGCCGAGACGCTTGGTACGGATGCCCAGATGCCCGGCCAGCGCGGTATCGAATACCGAGGAGGTCCGCCACGCGCGTTTGAGGCTTTGGGACGAAATGCGCATCCGGTTGACGCCGCCCATCATGGCGGTCTTGGGCTTGCCCGCATCGTCACGATTGGGGTTGGCGGGCGGATAGGAAACCAGCAGATGCAGTTGTACGAATTGGGTCATGACATTCTCCTGTTCAATAGATGGATATTGGGTTCAGCCCAGCAGGGCCTGGTAGTAATCGTTGGCCCAGCGCTTGCGGGTCTGGTCGTTCCAGAACCAGATGTCGCGGGCAAGTATCAGGGGGTTGGCCGTGCGCGCCACCATCGGTAACAGGCGAATCAATAGATCTACCAACTCGTGCCGATCCTCGATACGCAGCAAACGCTTAAAGCGCAATTCGCTGACGACAGGGGTCTCTTCGCCTTCTGACTTTCTGTGGCCCATGAGCGTCGGCAGCGAAGTCATCAGTTCGTTGGGCGCTGGCAAGGTCTTCACGTGCGCAAGCACCCGAGCAACCTCAGGCAGACGGTATTCGTCGCGAAAGTTCTTTGGCAACGCCACCCGCAATTGCTGGTAGCCACGACAGAAAACCACTTCAACATCTGTCTCCGCGCGGCGCAGGTCGGCCCGCACACCGGCCATGCCCGGCTTCATCCCCGTGTATTCCAACTGAGCCAAACTCATGCCTTCGTAGCCCTGAAGCTGGCGCCACCACTCCAGCAGGGCTTTGCCTTCCGGCGTGTTTTCATCAAATACACGGGGTTGTTTTCCCCGATCCTGTTCATCGACCACGTTTTTTCCCCTTTCCTGATTTCTCCGTCTTCTGTTCCTGCTGGGGTAAGCCCAGCAAACCTCGCAATGCATCGCCGAACATCATTCGTTTCAATTGGGCGCGGGCGAAGATCACCGCCTTGACACGCCCATCACTGCTTTCCACGCTGTTCACGGCAGCGTCGAAACACTGCGCCGACAACTGCCCCAGCGTGTTAAGCCAAGACTCCGCCACGGCTTGCTCCTGTGCGACATCTGCGCATTCCAACGCCTTGCGCAGATGCGCGAAGAAGTCAGCCTCTCCCCGCCGCCAGTAGTCGTTCGTCAACGTTTCGTAAAAAGTGCCATCCTTGGGCGTATTGGGCGGATAACTCCAGTTGAGCTTGCCACCACTTTGGCTCGGCTCGCCATAGAAGGCGGCTTTTGCCATGCTGCGTAAATAGCCAAAGGCTTCTCCAGCAGCAGAGACGTAGCCCTTGGAGAGCGTTTCGAATGCTTCTTGCCGCTCAGGCGAGGCCAACAACAGCGGCATCCGAGAATCCACCCAGGCGCGGGCCTTCATGTTGTCGACCATGTTGTATCCAAATGCCCATAGGTCGGCGCTGATGGTACGGCGATAAAAGCTGTTCTTATGGTGGCTCAATATCAGTGCGGGTTTACGGCTACCACCAGTCTTTCCCTCTACATCAGATACGACCACCCCAGCCCAATGTCGAAAGCCGATTCCACCTGCTTGACCATGAATGGGTATCGGTAATGTATCGGCTGCTTTGCGATTGTGAGGAGATAGAACGTGCTCCCAGCCAACGTAGCTCACCCCAAAATTGCGCGCGATGTACTCGGATATCGACTGCTGCCCAATCTCGCCACACAAGTCACAATGCCTTTCGATATTCAAAAATTGCAGGCGAATACGCCGAGGCATTCCCCAATACATCTGCAATAGGTTGGCCTGGGCGGAATTTGGCGTAACACGTTCGTCATTTACACTGGTCAATGTCGGGCCTAGCCAAGGAAATGTCTTCTCCCGCTTCTCTCCATCTGATAGCAACCGATCCTGGGGAAGAATGTTGATCCAGAGGAAATTCCAGAGTCCCGACGGCTGATCACACGGTATTAACAGAGTCGTAATGGGACCACCACCCCGCAGCCCGACGCGGTTTCCCTGGCCTCCACCCGGAGCATTGGTCTGCAAACAAAAGAGCGCGGCCGCTGCGCAATGCGGGCACACGGTAGAAACTACATCTCGCTTGATGAAGTGATCCTTGTTCTCTCTCTCCGTTTTGTCACCGGGCGCATCTATCAGCAGCGATGCGATCGCTTTTTTCTCCGCATCTCGCAAAGTTAGATCCTGCATGAACCGTGGCCCATCGCCATCGAGCACAAAAGCCTCGCGATACTGATAGAAGGCCTGCCGCAACTGCTCCGGCGTCGGTGGCGCATCCCACAACTTGCGCCACGCTTTGTCGTCTTCTGGGGCGAAGGCGGTTTGCAGCAGCCCGATCAAAAACTGGGCAAGCGCGCCATTGAAGTCCGGGCGCGGCGCCGCCAGCGCCGCGTAGCGCAGGCCTTCATCTTCGGCGATTTGCCATGGAGCTATTTTGCCCGGCGCACCATCACGGTCGAGCACAGGTATCCAGCGTTCATCCAGCAAAGAAATCGTCATGCCCCTACCCCCTTCGTGTTTGTTGCGGCATTCAGTCGGCGTCATCATCCCCGCACTCTCGCGCGCCTATTGTTTCATCATATATCCAGCGACGGATATTTCCTTTCTCGTCTTCCGCTTGCCCTATCCATTTCCCGTCCACAAGCGCCAATGCCAACGGCACAACGAAGCGCGGCAAAGCCTCGCACAGCGTTGCCCACTCCGATTCGCTCATGCCTGCCGGGGCCAGCCCGGTTTTGAAACGGCGCAGGGAAAGGTTGATCTGGCTGTAGTGCTGGCGCTCCCGTTCGTCGCCCCCGGATTCCACCCAGGGCACAAGACCTGCCTCGGTCACCTTGAGCAGCAGCACCGTGCTTGAGGCTTCGCCCAAGCGTGTCGGCGTTTGGACTTCATCGAGCCAGAAACCCCAGGCATCGTCCCGATAGCCCCGCGAAACGTCGAGCGCATTGGAGACAGCAAGGGCCTGGTCGGCGAACTGCTTGCCCTCGGCCTCCAGACTCGCCCGGTCAAGACCCGATGGAAAGTCTTCACCGCTATCGCCAAAAACTGCTTCGATCATGTCGCGCGCATCGTCGGGCATGCGCCAGCCACGGCGTGCGCCGGGGCGGAACAGGCGCGCGCTGCGCCAAAGCTGGCCGTGATGGGGATACACCCTGGCCGACTTGGGAAACAGCGACTTGAGCCAGTTCGCCTCCGGGCTATCGACCGGTTCCGGCGCAAGAACGCATAGCGTCGCCGGACCACGCCGATCCACCTCTCCATCTGGTAGTCGGACGCCAAAACTATCGCGGGCATGGCGATGAACGCGCCCGGCGCGCTGGATCAGCAGGTCAATGGGGGCAAGGTCACTGACCATGACATCGAAATCCAGATCGAGGGATTGTTCGACCACCTGGGTTGCCACCAGCAGCCAGCCGGCCCGATCGACCGCCGCACCGACTTCTCCCTTGCCGAAACGATGCAGCACCTGACTTTCAATATCCAGCCTGTCCCCCAGAGCAAAACGGGCATGAAAGAGCATGACCTTGCCCATCAACTCGGGCTTGGTGCGGAGGCGTTCAAAAGCGGCCACGGCATCGGTAACGGTGTTTCGCACCCAGCAGGCACAACCACCGGCTAGGGCCGAGGCCACCACACGGGCTTCGGCATCCATCTCGCTGTGGAGCAGTTGGACCGCCACGTCCCGCGCCACATCGAGCCGGGTCGGCAAGGAAATTTCCACGGCGTCCTCCTGGCCGGCATGCCAGTGGGTCAGCAGGGGATAGGCGATGGATACGGGCGGCAAGGCGCCTCCGCCCAGACCGCGAGCATAGGCTTGCAGATAGTCGGCGCGCATGGTTTGCGGCAGCGTGGCGGAAAGCAAAATGGCGCTACCGCCGAGTGCGGCATGAAAGCACAACAGTTGTTGCAGCAGTTGCCCCATGTAGGCATCGTAGGCATGCACTTCATCGACAATCAGCACCCGTCGCGAAAGCCCCAACAACCGCATCGACTGGTGCTTGGCATGGAGTACCGACAACAAGGCCTGGTCCAGTGTGCCGACGCCGAGATCGGCGAAGAAGGTTTTCTTGCGGTTGTCCGCCAGCCAGGCATTGCAGCGGACAGTGGCCGGCTCTTCGTCATTGTCAAGCAGCGCTTCTTCCGGTGCGTACAACCCCACTGATTGACGAAACCCCGGTATCAAGTCCCGCGCACCATGGGCCAAAATCAACGAGGGGTGCTGATCGGCAGCGAAAAACCGCAGGGCGCAATCCCGCATCCGTGCGTACATGCCGTTCGCCGTCGCCATCGTCGGCAGGGCCACATAGATGCCTTCTGCCAGCCCCATCGCCTGCAGGCGATGGGCCAGCGTCAGCGCGGCCTCGGTTTTTCCCGCTCCGGTGACGTCTTCGAGAATCAACAACTGGGGGCCAGTGGCGAGGGTCAATTGTTCTGCCTCAGCCTGCAAGGGACTGGGGTTACGAATGAGCGGAAACAGAGCCGCCATACCTACCGTCGGATTGCTAATGGAGGGGTGCAACCCCCAACGGTCTAGCAATTGGATAGCGGTTTGAGTGGCCTCAACCCAGTAAGCCTCAAGAGATGTTTCATTACTTCTATAGGCGAAGCCACCGGAGGCAACCCAGTCGGCCAGGGTCGTCAAGCCCGCGATGAACCACGAAACACGGCGCAAAACGGGGAGCGGCACTTCGGTAACAGGTGCTCCAGACTCCACGCCTAAAAGTGTGGCAACCGCCAGGGTAAAAGATAGGGCGGCTTCTCTATCCTCGGATCGAAAGCTGTAACGTAATTTGGAGGGATCAAGCAAGACTGTGGGACGTCCGTGATGGCAGGTCACCGCTGCGCCCAGCTCCCACCAGCCGGCCCCGTCCAATCCCCACTGAGCGAGCCAGCCTTGCCGCTGCGCAAGCAGCGTAAGGTCTTCCGCAAAAAAGGCATACCCCGATTTGTCGTGCCTATCCTGGTAAAGCATCGTGGACACACGCCCCTGAAGTACTCGCTGAACCTCACCGACCTGCCCTTGAAAGCTATCCGAGAATTTTCCGAGATCATGCAGAGCGATAAGAAAGCTACACAAGCGCACACTTTGTGCCGGCGACAAACCAAGTTGGACAGAAAGCCACGTCAATGCCTGCGGATGAGCCTCCAGCCAGGTCCTCCCCACCGCAGCCACATCCAAGCAGTGGTAAACCAGCGGATGCCATTCCCATACACCATCCTCCCGCTGCCGCGTCTTGCCCCAATAATGGAATATCGAACTCATACGATGATCATATGCGAAGTGTGTGGCCACATTCTGAACGAGTAGTGGCCCACCAGATGAGCCTGTCGAAAATAATTTCATCCAGAACGAAAGGGAATCGTCGCCGGGAAGCACCCCCTTATAATCTGCTCCTCCCTTAGTAGTGCAGTTCCCTCCCGTGCCTGCCTCCCCCTCCCCGCTGCTGCCGCAGCTCTCCGCCCTTTCCCTGCCCAAGCCCGGCGCTCGTCTTGATCTGCCGTCCCTGGCGGGTTCCGCCGATGGGCTGGCGATCGCTCAACTGGCGGGGGCCGGACGGCCCCAGGTGGTGGTGACGGCGAGCCCCCTGGATGCTCAGCGGCTCCAGGAGGAGATCGCCTGGTTTGCGCCGGGGCTGCGGGTACATTTGCTGCCGGACTGGGAGACCCTGCCCTATGACGGTTTCTCGCCCCATCAGGATCTGATCTCCGAACGCCTGGCGACCCTCTACGCGGTAACTCGCGGCGAGTGCGATGTGCTGCTGGTGGCGGCCTCCACGGCCCTGACGCGGCTGGCGCCGCCGAGCTTCCTGGCGGCTCATACCTTTTTCATCAAGAAGGGTGACGCCCTGCATCTGGACAAGCTGAAGGAGCAGCTCACGGTGGCCGGCTACCAGCATGTGACCCAGGTGGTGGCCGCCGGGGAATACAGTGTGCGGGGCGGGCTGGTGGATCTGTTCCCCATGGGCACCGTTCTGCCCTTCCGCATCGAGCTGTTCGACGAGGAAGTGGAGACGCTGCGCACCTTCGACGTGGATTCCCAGCGCACCCTTTATCCGGTGCCGGAAATTCGCCTGCTGCCGGCCCGGGAGTTCCCCCTGGGGGAGGCGGGACGCAACAAGTTCCGCGCCCGCTTCCGCGAGACCTTCGAGGGAGATGCTTCCCGCATAGCCCTGTACAAGGATGTTTCCAGCGGCACCCTGCCGGCGGGCATCGAGTACTACCTGCCCCTGTTCTTCGACCAGACGGCGACCCTGTTCGACTACCTGCCTACCGACTCCATCCTGCTGCTGCACCGGGATGTGCCGGCCGCCATCGCCGAGTTCTGGGTGGACACCCGAAGCCGCCACAAGATGCTGGGGGGCGATCGTTCCCGCCCGGTGCTGGGGCCGGAAGAACTGTTCCTCAGCGACGAGCAGTTCTTCACCGCGACCCATGCTTACCCCACCTTGCGGCTGGGGGCGCGGGCCGAGGTCACCGATGTGTTGGCCGCTGCCCTGCCGGCGGTGGAGGTCAACCGCAAGGCGGATCAACCCCTGGCGGCGTTGAAGGGCTTCCTGCAAGGCTTTGCCGGCCGGGTGCTACTGCTGGCGGAATCCGCCGGACGGCGCGAGACCATGGCCGAATACCTGGCGGAGCACAGCCTCACGCCGACACCCTGTGCCGATTTCGCGTCCTTCATCGCCAGCGGGGAAGCCTTCATGCTGGGTACCGGCCCAGCGTCCGGAGGCTTCGTGCTGGCAGGTGCCGGCATCGCCCTGATCACCGAGAACGAGCTCTACGCCGCCACGGCCCGGCCGCGCCACAAGCGAGATATGGCCCGCCGCGCCAACCTGGAGGGCTGGCTGCGGGATCTGTCGGAATTGAAGATCGGCGATCCTGTGGTGCACGAGAATCACGGCATCGGCCGCTATCTGGGCCTGGCCCACATGGACTACGGCGACGGCGACACCGAGTTCCTGCACCTGGAATACGCCGAGGGCGCCACGCTGTACGTGCCTGTCTCCCAGTTGCAGGTGATTTCCCGCTACAGCGGCGCCGATCCGGAAGCGGTGGAACTGCATCGCCTGGGCTCGGGCCAGTGGGAAAAGGCCAAGAGAAAGGCCGCCGAACAGGTGCGGGACACCGCCGCCGAATTGTTGCATCTCTACGCCCAGCGGGCGGCCCGCCAGGGCCATCGTTTCGAGTTCAAGACCCACGATCTGGAGGCCTTCGCCGACGGCTTCGGCTTCGAGGAAACGCCCGATCAGCAGGCCGCCATCGAGGCGGTGGTGGCCGACATGGGTTCCGGCAAACCCATGGACCGGCTGGTCTGCGGCGACGTGGGCTTCGGCAAGACCGAGGTGGCCATGCGCGCCGCCTTCGTCGCCGTGGCCGGCGGCAAGCAGGTGGCGGTGCTGTGCCCCACCACCCTGCTGGCGGAACAGCACTACCAGAACTTCGCCGACCGTTTCGCCGACTGGCCGGTGAAGGTGGCGGAGCTGTCCCGTTTCCGCTCCGCCAAGGAACAGGCGGAAGCCATCCAGGGGCTGGGGGAAGGCAAGATCGACATCCTCATCGGCACCCATCGCCTGCTGCAGAAGGACGTGAGTTTTTCCCGCCTGGGCCTGGTGATCATCGACGAGGAACACCGCTTCGGCGTGCGCCAGAAGGAGGCCCTGAAGACCCTGCGGGCCGAGGTGGATGTGCTGACCCTGACGGCCACGCCGATCCCCCGTACCCTGGGCCTGAGCCTGGAGGGGCTGAGGGACTTCTCGGTAATCGCCACCGCGCCCCAGAAGCGGCTGGCCATCAAGACCTTCGTCGCCAAGTGGGCCACCAGCCAGGTACGGGAAGCCTGCCTGCGGGAGTTCAAGCGCGGCGGCCAGGTGTATTTCCTCCACAACGAAGTGGAGACCATCGAGAACATGCGGGAGCGGCTGGCGGCATTGCTGCCCGAGGCCCGCATCGTGGTGGGCCACGGCCAGTTGCCGGAACGGGAACTGGAGCGGGTGATGCGGGAATTCACCCAGCAGAAGCACAACCTGCTGTTGTGCTCCACCATCATCGAAACCGGGATCGACAATCCCCACGCCAACACCATCATCATCAACCGGGCCGACCGTTTTGGCGTCGCCCAGTTGCACCAGTTGCGGGGCCGCGTCGGCCGGAGCCACCACCAGGCTTACGCCTATCTGCTCACCGACGAGCACGCCAAGCCCACGGCCCAGGCCCAGCGCCGGCTGGAGGCGATCCAGGCCATGGAGGAACTGGGCTCCGGATTTTTCCTCGCCATGCACGACCTGGAGATCCGCGGCGCTGGCGAGGTGCTGGGGGAAAACCAGAGCGGCGAGATCCAGGAAATCGGCTTCGCCATGTACACCAACATGCTGAACGCCGCGGTGAAGGCCCTGAAGGAAGGCAAGGCCATTCCGGACCTGACCCAGCCCCTGGCCATCACCTCGGAAATCAACCTGCGCACCCCGGCCCTGCTGCCCAACGATTACTGCCCCGATGTCCATGAGCGACTGACCCTCTACAAGCGGCTGGCCAACTGTGAGGACGAGGAGACTCTGCGGGACCTGCGGGAGGAATTGGTGGACCGCTTTGGCGAACTGCCACCCCAGGGCCTGGCCCTGCTGGAGACCCACCGCCTGCGGGTTCTCGGCCGCCCCCTGGGAGTTTCGAAACTGGATGCGGGGCCCCAGTCCATCCAAGTACAATTCGTGCCCAATCCGCCCATCGATCCCATGGCCGTCATCCAGCTGATCCAGTCGGATCGCAACTTCAAGCTGGCGGGGCCGGATCGGCTGGTCTGGAACCGCCCCACCCCGACGCTCCAGGAACGGGCGTCATCCATCCGCGAACTGTTCGGCAAGCTTGCCGCTGCCTGAGAGGAATTCCATGTCCCTGATCAAACCCTTCCGTGGCCTGCGCCCCACCGCCGGCCGTGCCGCCGACGTGGCGGCTCCGCCCTACGACGTGCTCTCCAGCGAAGAAGCCCGGGTTCGGGCAGCCGGCAAGCCCTGGAGCTTCCTGCACATTTCCAAGCCGGAAATCGACCTGCCCCCGGAGACCGACCCCTATGCGCCCGAGGTCTATGCCAAGGCAGCGGAAAACCTGGGCAAGATGATCCAGGCCGGGGTCCTCGCCCAGGATGACGGCGAGTGCTACTACGCTTATCGGCTGACCATGGGCAAGCATGTGCAGACCGGGCTGGTGGCCGCCGCCTGCGTGACCGACTACGACAGCAACCGCATCCGCAAGCATGAGTTCACCCGCCCCGACAAGGAAGACGACCGGGTGCGCCAGATCGAGGCCCTGAATGCCCAGACCGGGCCGGTGCTGCTGGCCTATCCCGGCAGTGCCCGGGCCGACGACTTGCTGGCCCGGGCCTCGGCCGGGACGCCGGATGCCGACGTGACCGCCGATGACGGCATCCGCCACACCCTCTGGGTGGTGCGGGATGCGGAACTGATCGCCGCCATCGGCGCCGCCTTCGACGCCATGCATGCGCTGTACATCGCCGACGGCCACCATCGTTCCGCCGCCGCCTCCCGGGTGGCGGCCGCCCGGGGCCGGGCCGGTTCCAGCGGCTACTTTCTGGCGGTGATCTTCCCCCACCACGAGATGAAGATCATGGATTACAACCGGGTGGTGAAGGACCTCAACGGTCTGTCCGAAACCGATTTCCTGGCCCGGCTGACAGGCGCCTTCAAGGTGGAAGCAGCCCCCGCCGCCGTGCATCCGGCCCAGCCCGGCGAGTTCGGCCTCTATCTGCCGGGCCGCTGGCTCAGGCTGACCATCAAGCCGGAGTTGATCCCCGCCACCGATCCGGTGGCACGCCTGGACGTGAGCCTGCTCTCCGACCATCTGCTGGGACCGGTGCTGGGCATCGCCGACCTGCGCCGGGACAAGCGCATCGACTTCGTCGGCGGCATCCGCGGCCTGGGGGAACTGGAAAAGCGCGTGAATAGCGGCGAGATGGCGGTGGCCTTCGCCCTGCATCCGACCCGCATGGAAGACCTGATGGCCGTGGCCGACGCCGGCGAGGTCATGCCGCCCAAGTCCACCTGGTTCGAGCCCAAGCTGGCCGACGGCCTGGTGTCCCACGTACTGGACTGAAATGAACCTAACGCGCATAGTCGCCAGCACCACCCCCGAGGATGAAAATGCGCAAAGGCCAATTGAACGCCCCCCACCCCCATCCCCGCCCCGGGGCGGGGCTATTCATCGGCTCGCTACGCTCGTTCGTCACACTCGGCTCCGTTACTACTTTTTCACGTTAAAAACCGTAAATTGAGGTTTAAAGGATGAACATGCCCACCTCGGTCATGCGTACGGTTTTCTTCGTCTCCGACGGCACCGGCATCACCGCCGAGACCCTGGGCCACAGTCTGCTGTCCCAGTTCGAGGGCACCCATTACCGCCAGGTGCGGGTGCCCTTCGTGGATTCTCCGGAAAAGGCCCGGGACTGCGTCCAACGCATTCAGGAGGCCGGTCAGCGCGACGGCCTGCGGCCCATCGTCGTATCCACCCTGGTGTCGGCGGCAGCGGCGGAAGCCCTGCTGGAGACGGATGCGCTGGTGCTGAACCTTTTCGCCACCTTCATCGAACCCCTGGAACAGGAACTGGGCTGCAAGGCCTCCCGGACTATCGGCCAGTCCCACGGCCGGGCCAATTCCGAGGACTACGCGGCCCGTATCGAGGCCGTCAATTTCACCCTGGCCCACGACGACGGCGTCTCGGATGTGGATCTGGACAAGTCGGACGTGATCCTGGTGGGCGTTTCCCGCAGCGGCAAGACCCCCACCAGCCTGTATCTGGCGCTCCAGTTCGGCATCAAGGCGGCCAACTACCCCCTGATCCCCGAGGACTTCGAACGCAACCGGCTCCCCGGCGCCCTGGCACCCCATCGCCACAAACTCTTCGGCCTCAGCATCAGTCCGGACCGCCTGACGCAAATACGTCAGGAGCGCCGGCCCGACAGCCGCTACGCGGCCCTGGAAAACTGCCGCTGGGAAATCGACCAGGCCCAGAAACTGATGCGTCGGGAGGGAGTCCGTTGGCTGGACTCCACCACCAAGTCCATCGAGGAAATCGCGGCAACCCTGATGCAGACGGTCAAGCTGGACCGCCACACGTTTTAACGAAAAAGCATCAACGGAGCCGGGGGTAACCGTCGCGCGCAGCGAGCCGTATCGACCCCCCCGGAGGGGGGCGAAGGGGGGCGAGCCTTTTACTCCCGCATCTGCCGCAAGCGGCCTTCCAGATCCACCGCCAGGGGTAGGGTCAGTCCCAGGGAGCGGGCCACCGTGTCGTTGATGCGTACCGTGTAGTAACGGGGTACCTGGGTTGCTGGCAGGGCCTTGCCCTGGCGATAGGCCAGAATGGTCTCGAAAGCCTGCTGGGCGATCTGTTCCGGGGTGGCGTAGATGGCCAGGATGGCGCCGGCCTTGAGGTAGCTCTCGGAATAGCCAATCACCGGAACACTGGCCCGGTAGGTCAAGAGCAGCAGGGGCTGCACGGTGTTTGCGGTATGCACCACCGGATCGGGCATGGCCAGAAAGACCGCGGACTGCCGTACCAGCCGCTCCACCGCCGGTCCCACCTCGTTTTCGGCCTCGACCATTTCAGAGACCAGACGCAGGCCCCGCTCGGCCGCGCTGGCTTCGAAACGTCCTAACTGGCCCCGGGACTGAGGCCCCACCAGGGTACTCACCGAGGCCAGCATGCCCACGGCGGTGCGCTGGGGCATGGCGGCCTGGATCAGATTGAAAATCCGGCCCGGCGGCATTTCCAGATGAATGGCGGCAACCTGCCCGCCAGTCCGGTGGTACTCCTCGAAAGCCGGCCGGGTCGGCGCGACGGCCAGGACCGGCCCTTCCATCTCAGCTTCCGCGCCATAACTGCGCCAGGCCTTGGCGCCGACCGTCACCGTCAGGCGCCGCCCGCTTGCCCCAGGAGCCCACGGCTCCTGGGTGATCGCCGGTTCCGCCTGGCGCAGCAAGGCCTCCAGGCGGACGCCGGCGCGCTGGGCATAGCTGTTGTCGTCGCTGACCAGAAGTCGCACGGCAAAGCCGTCCCCTGCCCCGGCGGGCAGGGGAAGCAAGACAGCAAGAAGAAATAAAAACCGGAAGGAAGCCACCACGGGAATCGCACGAGTGCAATAAGCTAATGGAGTTCCCGATTGGATTCGCCTGACGATGAATGGTTCATATTATCCTCCGTCCAATCGGATGCCCGTGGCATTCGATACTACACCGGCAGAGGGTCAATATTCCAATGAAAAATGGATAAAGCTGGTTCGTGTCGGTATGTTATCCGGCGTCCCCAGAATGCCCAGGTAATACTCTCGATGGTGCCCCAGGGCGTTCTGCATCACCCAGGCCAGCTCGGCCCGGTTCGGCCCCAGATTGAGGCGCTTGGCCAGGCGCAAGTTCAGATAATCGATGGCCGGCATGATGCGTTTCTTCTGGCCGGCATCAAGCCAGAACATCTTGCTGACGCGCTGGTAATTGAGGGAGAAATCCATAGTCTGGGGTAGGGTCTGATCCCAGAACATGGACAGGGTATTGGATGGCACGCTGATGCTGTAGGCGCCCCCCAAGTCGGTAGACTTCACCTGATTGCCCGCGTAGGCCAGGCGCAGACGGGTGCCGTCCATGGGCTCCCAACGCAGTGTCAGATCGCCGCCTTCCACATCGACATCGTCCTGGTTCACTATGTCCTTGTTGACCATGCCGGTCAGGCCCCGGTAGCGGTCGCGGAACCAGCGCATGTCCAGAGTAAGGTGTGCCGGCGTGTATTCGAAGGCATAGCCCAGTTCCTGGGAAACTGCGGACTCGCTATCCACCACCCCGGTACTCTGGCGGTACTGGATACGGCCGAACATGGGCACATCGTAATAGTAATTCGCATATTTCTCGAGCATCGTCGGGGTACGCTGGGCACGGCTCACACTGGCCCGCAGCACATGACCGGAAACCGGCTCGTAAGTCAGCGCCACCTTGGGCGACCAGGCGGTGCTGGCCAGGGTATTGCGCTCGACCATGGCTGCCGTGTGCAGGGTCCATTGCGGGTCCATCTGCCATTCCAGGCTGGCAAAACCCCGGGTCAGGAGGCCGGTCTTCTCGCTACGGGTGGCCATCAGCCGCGAAGAAACCACGCTATCGCGCCGAGACTCAAGGCCCCAGACCGAGCGCAGGTCCTGGCTCAGGCGCAGGGTCTGCTGGAATTCAACGCCGTCCCGCTGGTTTTCGAAATCAATATCGATCAGGTAGGGCAAGGGATTGGCAAAAGGCCCCACGTGGGGCAGGGAAAAGGTGTCCCGCAGATCCACGCCGACATGGTTCATGCGACGAAACTGCTGATGGTAGTACTGGAGCCAGAACTCGTTATCCGCCGATTCGGCCCGGGTCCAGCGCATCTGAAAATCCATGCCCCGACCATATTCAGTGTGGGGTTCCATGGCATCGCCCTTGATCCGGTAATCCCCCACGTCCTTCTCCACATTGCTCAAGCGGGAGGTGAGTTGCAGGGCATTGCTGCCATCGATGCGGTACTCGGCCCGCAGGTTGGCATAGCTCAGGCGCTGGCTGTCGGGACGAGAGGTATAGCCATTCGTGGCCCGCTGGCCGATGCTGGCGCGATAGGTCCAGTCGGCGGCGGAACCGCCGTGGCTGTAGGCAATGTCGGCGGTCCCGCCCTGACCCATGTTGCCGGAGATGCGGGAGCCCCGATCTGCCGCCGGCTCCCGGGTGATGATGTTGATCACCCCGGAAAAGGCATTGGGGCCAAAGAGGGCCGCATTGGGACCACGGATGACCTCGATCCGCTCCACATCATCCAGTCCGATGGGCAGATCGGCCCATTGCATGCCGCCCCACAGGGGTGTGTAGACCGAAACGCCATCGAGCAGCACCTGCAAGGCGGACACATAGACCCCGGACATGCCCCGCAGGGAAACCACCGGCCAGTTGCCGTCGTTGTAGCCCACCACGGCCCCCGGCACGAAGCGCATCAGGTCGGCGATCTGGCGGGCGCCGGATTTCTCGATCATGGCCCGGTCGATCACGGTTACCGCCGAGGGCGCCCGCAACTGGGACTGTTTCATGCGGGAGGCGGTCAACACCACCGGGAAGTCGGTACTGTCGGCGTCCTGTGCCCAGGACGGCAGTATGGACAACACTGGCACCAATGCGGCCAGGGATCGGACAAGATTATTCATGCAGAGCTCCCAAATACGTTGCCGTTCTGGCGAACGGATTCATAGATGCAGATGGCGGCCGCAGCCGCCACGTTCAAGGATTCCATTTCTGAAATCAGGGGTATGGTAACCCGGCCCTGGGCCAGGCTTGCCAGGCTGGAATCGACGCCGCGCCCTTCGCTACCAAAGAGCCATGCCACGGAACCCCGCAGGTCCAGGGCGTAGAGGGATTGCCCGCCCTCGACAGCGGTGGTCAGCACCCGACCGGGATAGCCTCGAATCACCGCCGCCAGATCGGCCCGCTCGCGGATCGCCAGGGAAAAATGGGCACCCTGACCGGCCCGCAATACCTTGGGGGTCCATACCCCGGCGCAGCCCGGCCCCAGGAAGATGTCCCCCAGGCCCGCCGCCGCCGCAGTGCGCAGGATGGAGCCCAGGTTGCCGGCATCCTGCACTGCGTCCAGCAGCAGGCAACTGCCCCGGGCCGGGCCGGGCGGAGTCGCCGGTATGTCGATCAGAGCAAGGATGCCCACCGGTGCCGCCGTGCCGCTGATCTCCCGAAACAGGCTGTCCTTCAGGCAGAGGGTCTCCTGGCCCGGATGCAGGGCCAACAGGGCCTCCAGCTCCGGCTTGTCCAGGCCCGATTCGCTGACCACCAGCAGGCGGGGCAGCCCCACCCGCTGCCGGTAGGTGGATACGAGATGAGGGCCGTCGAGCAGGGTCCGCCCCTGGCGTCGCTGCTCCCGTGCATCCTCGGCCAGCAGGCGCAACTGCCGGACGGTGGGATTGTCGCGGGAGCTGAGGGTTTTCATGGGGCGCTCAACAACTGCCGCACCGGGCCGAAGGTTCGGCGATGTATCTCGCTCACGCCATGGGCGCGTAGCGCTGCCAGATGGGCGGCGGTGGGATAGCCCTTGTGGGCGTCGAAACCGTATTGGGGATAACGGGCGTGCATTTCCAGCATTTCGGCATCCCGAGCCACCTTGGCCAGAATGGAGGCGGCGGAAATCTCGGCCACGCTGGCATCGCCGCCGACGATGGCCCGACTGGGCACCGCCAGGATGGGACAGCGGTTGCCATCCACCAGCACCTCCCCCGGGGTGATCGCCAACCCCTCGACTGCCCGGGCCATGGCCAGCAGGGAGGCCTGGAGAATATTGATACGATCGATCTCCTCCACCGAGGCCCAGGCCACCTGCCAGGCCAGGGCCTTTTCCCGGATTTCCAGGGCCAGGTGTTCCCGCTTGCGCGCGCTGAGTTTCTTGGAATCGGCCAGACCGGCGATGGGACGGGAGGGATCGAAAATCACCGCGGCGGCATACACCGCGCCGGCCAGGGGGCCGCGCCCCGCCTCATCCACCCCGCAGATCATCCCGACGCTCCCTGACCCAGATAAGGCAGGATCGCGGCGGCGGCCTTTTCCACCGTGTTCTGGCGCAGAGTACGATGAATGACGGTGAACACGGCTTCGATCCGGGTCGCCACTACGGGATCGCTGACCTGGTTGCCCAGGGCCTGGGCCAGGTTTTCCGGTGTGGCCTCGTCCTGGAGAAACTCCGGCACCACGAAGCGGCCCGCCAGGATGTTGGGCAGCCCCACCCAGGGCTGGTAGCGCATGCGCCGCATCAGGCGCCAGGACCAGGGGGACATCTTGTAGGCGATCACCAGGGGGCGTTTCATCAGAGCTGCCTCCAGGGTGGCCGTGCCGCTGGCCACCAGCGCTCCATCGCAGGCCGCAAGAGCATCCGGGGCATGACCGAAGAGCAGCTTGAACGGCAGGTCCTGGGCGCCCAGGCGCCATAGAGCCGCTTCGAAGAGATTGCGTGTTTCCCGTGTGGCCAGTGGCACCAGAAAACGTGCCTGGGGGAAGCGCTCTAGCAGTCGCTTGCCGGTCTCGATGAAGGTCTCGGCCATGTACTGCAATTCCGACTGACGGCTGCCCGGCAGCAGGGCGAAGAGGGGACCGCCGCCCTCTTCCAGCCCCAGCCGCTCCCGGGCCAGGCGACGGTCCACCTGGATGGGATAGACATCGGCCAGGGGATGGCCCACGTAACTCACCGGCACCCGGTGGCGCTCATAGAGTTCCGGTTCGAAGGGAAACAGGGCCAGCATCCGGGTGACGGAACGGGCGATATGGCGAATCCGCCCCCCCCGCCAGGCCCAGACTGACGGACTGACGAAATGGATGGCGGGAATCCCCGCCGACTTGAGCCGCCGCTCCAGCCAGAGATTGAAGTCCGGCGCATCCACACCGATGAAGACATCGGGCTTGTCCCGCTTCAACTGTTTCAGCAACTGACGACGGATGCCGGTGATCTCCCGGTAATGGCGCAGGACTTCGGCATAGCCGCGCACTGCCAGCTTTTCGGCCGGCCAGAGGGACTCGAAGCAGGCCGCCTGCATCTTGGGGCCGCCGATGCCGTAGAAACGGGCATCGGGAAGATGGACCTGCAGGGCCTTGATCAGGTGGGCGGCGAGCAGGTCGCCGGAAGCTTCGCCGGCCACCAGAGCAATTCTGGGGGCGATTCTGGATGGATTCATATTGAGCGGAATTCTCGCCTATCGGCAAGGGGCCTGAAGGCGCCAAAAGGCGGGGAAACCCGCCTGTTACCGTCAGCGCACGATGCCCCGTCCCGGCTCGGCCAGGAAGCTTGCCAGGATTTCCAGGGCCGGCTGGCCCTGGGCTTCGCCGGCGATGGCGGCCCGGGCCTCGTCCAGCTTGAGGCCAGACTTGTAGAGAGTCTTGTAGGCGCGGCGGATCGCGGTGATTGCCTCCGGAGCGAAGCCCCGCCGCTTCAGGCCTTCGCTGTTGATGCCATGAGGCTCGGCCGTGTTGCCCGAGGCCATCACGTAGGGCGGCAGGTCCTGCAACAGGATGGAACCCATGGCCGTCATGCTGTGGGCGCCGATGCGCACGAACTGATGAACCACCGTGAATCCGCCCAGGATCACCCAGTCGCCGACGATGGTGTGGCCGGCCAGTTGGGCGTTGTTGGCGAAGATGGTGTTGTTGCCCACCTGGCAGTCATGGGCCAGATGCACATAGGCCATGATCCAGTTGTCGTTGCCCAGCCGGGTCACCCCCACATCCTGAGTGGTGCCCCGGTTGAAGGTGCAGAACTCGCGGATCACGTTGCGATCGCCGATCTCCAGGCGGGTGGGCTCGCCGGCGTATTTCTTGTCCTGGGGCGCGGCGCCGATGGAGCTGAACTGGAAAATCTGGTTGTCGCAACCGATGCGGGTATGGCCCTCGATCACCCCATGGGGACCGATCCGGGTGCGATCCCCGATCTCAACGTACTCGCCGATGATGGAGTAGGCGCCGACCTCGACACCCTGTCCCAGCTTTGCGCCAGGATGGACGATGGCCGTGGGATGTATCCCCGCCCCGCTCATTGGACTACCCTCCCCCCGACCCCCTCCCCGAGGGAGGGGGTGACAACGGTTCGCCGCGCTGCGGCTCCGGAATGTGGAATGCACCCCTTCGGGCGGCCGCGCGGGGCGCTCATTCGATGGCCCGCACGGTGCACATCAATTCGGCCTCCGCCGCCACCTGTCCATCCACCTTGGCGACGGCGGCGAACTTCCAGATGCCCCGCTTGTTGGCATTGATGGAGACTTCGAAGATCAGTTGGTCGCCGGGGCTGACGGGCCGCTTGAAGCGGGCGTTGTCGATGCCGACGAAGTAATACACCGACTTGTCGTCGGGCTTGCCACCCAGGGTCTTGAAGGACAGGATGGCAGCGGTCTGGGCCAGGGCCTCGATGATCAGCACGCCGGGCATCACCGGATGATGAGGATAATGACCAGGGAAGAAGGGCTCGTTGATGGTGACGTTCTTCAAGGCAGTGATGCGCTCCCCGGGCACCACGTCGAGCACCCTATCCACCAGCAGGAAGGGATAACGGTGGGGTAGGTGTTCGAGGATCTGATGGATATCCATCGGGGTCATGACTTCTTCTCCAGTTCGGCAATGCGATTTTCGAGGGCGCGTATTTTATCGGCCATGGCGTCCAGATGGCGCAGCCGGGAGAAATTCCGCAGCCAGTCATCGTGGGCCATGAAGGGCACGGTGCCGGTGTAGCTGCCCTTGTTGGAAATGGACTTGGCCACCAGAGTGCCCGCAGAGACATGAGCATCATCTGTGATTTCCAGGTGGCCCAGGATGATGGCGCCGCCGCCGATGGTGCAGCGCCGGCCGATCCGGGCGCTGCCGGCAATACCGACACAGCCGGCCAGGGCGGCATGGGCGCCGATGCGGACGTTGTGGCCCACCTGGATCTGGTTGTCCAGCTTGACGCCCTCCTCGATCACCGTGTCTCCCAGGGCGCCCCGGTCTATGGTGGTATTGGCGCCGATTTCCACGTCGTCACCGATCAACACTCGCCCAACCTGGGGAATTTTGACCCAACAGCCATCCGACTCCCGTGCGAAACCGAAGCCGTCGGCGCCGATGACCGCCCCGGAATGCACGAGCACCCGCTGGCCCAGGCAACAGCCGGCATAGATGCTGACATTGGGATGAAGCACCGTGTCGGCACCCAGTGCCACACCAGCCCCTATGGTGCAGTTGGCCCCGACCACCACATTCTCACCGAGAACTACATTGGGCCCGACCCAGGCTCCGGGACCTACGGAAACGCTGTCCGGAACAGGGGACTCCACCCGCGCCAGTTCATGGACACCAGGGGCCGGGCGGGCTGGAGGATTCAGCCACTGGGACAGTCGGGCGAAATAGAGATAGGGCTGGGGCGTGGCGATAGTGGCCACTGGACAGTCGGCTACGACCTCGGGAGACAGGATCACCACAGAGGCGGCGGTAGCCGCCAGTTGCTTGCGATATTTTGGGTTGGAGAGAAAGGCCGCCGTGCCGGGGCCAGCTCCTTCCAGGGGAGCGATGGCGTGGATGAGTTGAGAGCCGTCACCCGACAGCTCGCCGCCCAGGCGGGCGACGATGTCGTTCAGAGTGATCGCCAACCCGCCGCCGCTCCTTACTTGGCGGCGGTCGCCGGTTCGGCCAGGGCCTTGACCACCTTCTCGGTCACGTCGATGGCAGGATTCGCATAGACGGCTTCCTGAAGGATCAGGGTGTAGCCTTCCTTCTCGGCGATGGCACGGATGGCCTTGTTGGCCCGTTCGATCACCGATTGCAGTTCCTCGTTGCGGCGGGCATTGACGTCCTCGTTGAATTCCCGCTGCTTGCGCTGGAACTCACGACTCAGGTCACCCAACTCCCGCTCCTTGACCTTGCGCTGGCTTTCCGCCATGGTCATGCCATTTTTCTCCAGTTCCTCCTGGAGCTTCTGGGCCTGCTGGCCCATCTTCTGCATGTCCTGGCTGCGCTTCTCGAATTCCTTTTCCAGTTTCTTCATGGCCTTCTTGGCAGGGTCCGACTCACGCATCACCCGCTCGGTGCTGATCACGCCCACCTTGACTTCGGCGACGGCGGGGAGGGAAACCAGGCTGCCAAGAGCCGCAAAAAGCAGAACGGTCTTTTTCAACTTACATCTCCGATACTAGAAAGTGGTGCCCATCTGGAATTGCAGACGCTGCAATCTGTCCTCGGGCTGATTTTTAACAGGTTTCGCCAAGCTGAACTTGAGGGGTCCCATGGGGGAGGTCCAGGCCAAGGCAACACCAACACTGTAACGCAAATCGCTCAGGGAAACCTTATCCTCCTTGCCCCAAACCTGACCACCGTCCAGGAAGGCGCTGAGTCGTAGGGACTTGTCCTGTCCCATACCCGGAAGGGCAAACAGTAGTTCGGCCCCCCCCACCAGCCGCTTGGTACCCCCCAGGGAATTGCCCGTGGCCGGATCAATTGGCCCCAGGGTCGACCCTTCGTAGCCCCGTACCGAGCCGATACCACCCGCATAGAAATTCTTCCAGAAGGGTAGCTCCTTGCTGCCATAGCCGCCTGCAATGCCTGCCTCGCCGTTGAACATCAGGGTCACGGAGCGGGTCACCGGCCAGAAATGCTGATACTGGTAATTGGCCCGGTAGTATTTCATGTTGGCGCCGGGCAGGCCCATTTCGCCGAAAATCCGCTGCATGTAGCCCTTGGTCGGAAATATCCGACTATCCACCGTATCCTTGACCCAGCCGGCGCTGCCCACCAAGGTGGTGAACTTGGAACCATTGTCCCGCACAAAATTCTGGTAGATCAGGGGGCTGGTGAGGTTCACATCCAGGGAGGTCGAGTCCACCGATGCGCCCAGGGCGATGGTGTCGTCCTCGCCAATGGGGATGCCGTAGCGTACCCCGCCACCAACGGAGGAAATGTCGTAGCTGGCAATGTAGTTCAGCTTGCTGGTATTGGTGGAGCGATGGTAGAAGTCGAAGCCCCGGCTCACGCCATCCACAGTGTAATAGGGATCGGTATACGATACCGAATACACCTTATTGACCTTGCTGGTATTGACCTGAAGGCCCAGGCTCTTACCGCTGCCGAAGAGGTTCTGCTGATTGATGGAGGTGGACAGCACCAGTTTTTCCGTGCTGGAGAAGCCGGCACCCAACATCAGGCTACCGGTGGGCTTTTCCTTGACGTTGAGATTGACGTCCACCTGATCGGATGTGCCAGGCACCGGTGGAGTCTCCACGGTGACCTCGTCGAAATAGCCCAGACGGTCCACACGGCTGCGGGACTTGTTGATCTTGGCGCCGTCGTACCAGGCCGACTCCATCTGCCGCACTTCCCGGCGGACCACCTCGTCCCGTGTCTTGTTGTTGCCGGTCAGATTGACTCGACGCACATAAACACGTTTACCTGGGTCCACGAAGATGGTGAAGGCCGCCTCCCGTTTTTCCCGGTCCAGTTCGGGTGCCGCGTTGACATTGGCAAAAGCATACCCCTCGTTACCCAGGCGTTCGCTGATGGCCTTGGTACTCTCGGTCAACTTTTCCCGGGAATAAATCTCGCCAGGCTTGACCTTCACCAATTGCCGCAGCTCCTCCTCCGACAACAGCAGATTGCCCGCCAGTTTCACCGCGGACACCGAATATTGGGCGCCTTCGCTGATATTGATGGTGATGTAGATGTCCTGCTTGTCCGGCGAAATGGAGACCTGGGTGGAGTCCACATTGAATTCCAGGTAGCCCCTGTCCAGATAGTAGGAGCGCAGGGTTTCCAGATCCCCCGACAGTTTTTGCTTGGAGTACTGGTCGTTTTTGGTGTACCAGGTAAGCCAGCCGGGTTCTTGCAGGGCGAAGAGGTCGAGCAGCTCACTTTCCTCAAAGACCTTGGCGCCGACGATATTGATCTGCCTGATCTTGGCAATATCGTTTTCCTCGACGTTGAAGCTGACACCGACCCGGTTGCGCTCCAGGGGGGTCACCGTGGTGGTGACCTTGGCGGCGTAGTAACCCTTGCTCAGATACTGTCGCTTGATTTCCTGTTCGGACTTTTCCAGCATCGCCCGGTCGAAGATGCGCGATTCGGCAAGACCGACTTCCTTCAGGGCCTTGTTCAACTGGTCCTTGTCGAAGGCCTTCATGCCGACGAAATCAACGGAGGCAATGGCCGGGCGTTCCTCGACGATTACCACCAGGGCATCCCCCTCGACCTCAACCCGCACGTCCTTGAAAAAGCCGGTGGCGAAGAGGGCCTTGATGGCCTGGGAGGCCTTCTCGTCCGTCATGGTCTCCCCGGTCTTGATCGGGAGATAGTTGAACACGGTGCCGGCCTCGGTACGCTGCAGGCCCTCCACCCGGATGTCGCGGACCACGAAGGCATCGAAAGCACTGGCAGACGTGGCGAAGAGGGTCGACAACAGCCCTGCGATCAGGGTTTTCTTCATAGGATCAACCGGAGATAAGACGATTCAAATCGTTGTAGAGCGCAACGGCCATCAGCAATCCCAGCAGACCCAACCCGATGCGTTGCCCCAGTTCCAGCGCCTCATCCGAAACCGGGCGGCCCCTGAAAAATTCCAAAAGATAATACATCAAATGCCCGCCATCCAGCACCGGCACGGGCAGCAGGTTGAGCACCCCGAGGCTGATGCTGATCAGGGCCAGAAAGCGCAGATAGGAAGTCAGGCCCATGCGGGCCGACTGCCCGGCATAATCAGCAATGGCTACCGGACCGGAAAGATTGCGCCAGGAAATATCCCCGGTGACCATGCGGCCCATCATGACCAGCGTCAGCCGGGTGGTATCCCAGGTTTGGGTCAGGGCATTACCGGCCGCTTCCAGGGGGCCATACCGCACCTCCACCAGCAGGGGTGACTGTCCCTCCGGGGCGCGCACCGAGACACCAATACGCCCAATGGAGCCACCTTGCTCGGCGATCACCTCTGGCGTGATTTCCACCTGCCGGGCCTCTCCGGCCCGGAGGAATTTCAGGGGCAGGCGCTGACCTGGCCGAGCCCGGATGACAGCGGTGACCTCATCCCAAAAGGCAATGGGAGTCCCGGCGATCTCCAGAATTTTGTCCTCCGGCAGCAGTCCGGCCTGCTGAGCCGGCGAACCCGCTGCCACCGCACCCACCAGGGCCGGCCAACGGGGGCGTTGCAGGGCCAGGCCGATCCGGCTCATCAGGTTCTCGTCCACCTCCGTTGCCGCGATTCGACTCAAGTCCAGTTGCCGTTCAAGCAACGCGCCGTCCGCCGCCTGGAGTTCCAGGGCCACCACACTGGCGTCCAGTGCCCGATTGATCAGTTTCAGGCGTAATTGGTTCCAGGTGAGCACCGGGTTGCCATCCACCGACCGCACCAGTTCCCCGGCATGAATGCCGGCCTGAGCAGCGGGACTCCCAGCCACAGGCTGCTCCAGCAGGGGCCGCACCTCCTGCACACCCTGAACGAACATGACCCAGTACAGCAGCACTGCCAGCAGCAGGTTGGACAGGGGCCCCGCCGCCACGATCAGCATACGCTTGCCCACGCTCTGGCGGTTGAAGGCGCGGTGGACCTCTTCCGGCGCTACATCGCCTTCCCGTTCGTCGAGCATCTTGACGTAGCCCCCCAGGGGAAAGGCGGAGATGGCCCATTCCGTGCGGTCGACGCCCCACTTTCTCATCCACAGGGTCCGGCCAAATCCCACCGAGAAGCGCAGCACCTTGACGCCGCACCAGCGGGCCACCAGAAAATGTCCAAGCTCATGGACGACGATCAGGGAGCCCAGGGCCAGGGCGAAGGCCCCCAGATACCAGGCCAGGGTATACGCGCTCATTGGACTGCCCTCCCCCCAGCCCCCTCCCCAGGGGAGGGGGTGACGGAGGTTCGCCGGCTAACACCGGCTCCATGGATAACGCTGCCGCGCCTTTGGGCGGCCATGCGGCGCGGCGCCCTCCCCCCAGCCCCCTCCCCGGGGGAGGGGGTGACAAAGGTTCGCCGGCTAACACCGGCTCCATGGATAACGCTGCCGCGCCTTTGGGCGGCCGTGCGGTGCGGGGCGCTCATGGGTTAGCCACGATGGCCAGGGCCGCCTCGCGACCAGCCTGATCTGCGGCCAGGACCGATTCCAGATCCTCGACGGCCATCGCCGGCACTCGATCCAGCACCCGTGCGATGACATCGGCGATGCGCAGGTAGGGCAAACGGCGATCGAGAAAAGCGGCCACCGCCACCTCGTTGGCCGCATTGAGCACCGCCGGCGCGCTGCCGCCGGCTCGCAAGGCCTGATAGGCCAGATCCAGACAGGGGAAACGGCTCAGGTCCGGCCGCTCGAAGGTGAGCCGGGCCACATCGAACAGATCCAGGGGCTCCACGCCGGCCTCGATCCTCTCCGGATGGGCCAGGGCATGGGCGATGGGCGTGCGCATGTCCGGATTGCCCAATTGGGCCAGCACCGAACCATCGGCGTAGGCCACCAGGGAATGGATCACGCTCTGGGGATGAATCACCACCTCGATCAAATCCGGGGGCGCGTTGAACAGCCAGTGGGCCTCGATCAGTTCCAGGCCCTTGTTCATCATGGTGGCGGAATCCACCGAGATCTTGCGCCCCATCACCCAGTTGGGATGGGCACAGGCCTGCTCGGGGGTCACGCCCTGCAACTGCTCCAGAGGAACACTGAGAAAAGGACCGCCGGAAGCCGTCAGCAGGATGCGACGAACTCCGGAGCGGGCCAGATTGCCGGCATAGTCGGCAGGCAGGGACTGGAAGATCGCGTTATGTTCGCTGTCGATGGGCAGCAGGCGGGCACCAGACTGGCTCACAGCGGCCATGAAGACCCGCCCTGCCATCACCAGGGCTTCCTTGTTGGCCAGCAGCACCCGTTTGCCGGCTCGCACCGCGGCCAGGGTGGGGGTCAGGCCCGCCGCTCCGACGATGGCCGCCATCACCGCATCCACCTCGGGCAGGGCCGCCACCTGTTCCAGGGCTGCCTCTCCCCAGAGGATTTCCATGCCATGGGCCTCGTCCCCCAGCAACGCCGCCAGTTGATCGGCGCCCTGGGCACTGCCAACGACAGCATAGCGGGGGTGGTGCGTCCGGCATTGCCGGGCCAGCACCTCGACCCGATGATGGCCGGTCAGGGCGACGACTTCGAAGCGCTCGGGATGCCGGGCCACCACATCGAGGGTGCTGAGGCCGATGGAGCCGGTGGCTCCCAGGATGGTCAGGCGTTGGCGGGTCATGGATACACGAAGCTCAGAGCGAGAGCTGTCAGAGGCAGGGTGGATGTCAGGCTGTCGATGCGGTCCAGTACGCCCCCGTGGCCCGGAAGCAGCGCGCTGCTGTCCTTGACTCCGGCCTGACGCTTGATCAGGGACTCGAACAGGTCGCCGGCGATGCTTGCCGCCGTCAGCAGCAGCAGCAAGCCGGCATAGGGAACATAGGCGATGTCGAGTTTGAAGGCCGCCGCCAGGGCGAAGCCATAGACCTGCACCGCCAGCACGGCGCCAGCCGCGCCTTCCCAGGTCTTGCCCGGGCTGATGGCGGGGGCCAGCTTGTGGCGGCCGAAGGCCCGGCCAGTCAGATAGGCCGCGATGTCGGCCACCCAGACCAGTCCCATCACCGCCAGCAGGCGAACCGGCCCCAGGTCGTAGATCCGCACCAGGGCGGCCCAGGTGGGCAGCAGCAAGAGCAGGCCGATGACCAGGGCCTGGAAGTTGCCCTTGAGGGGCCAGCGATAGCGAAACCAGACGGGCACCAGCAGCAGCCAGAACAGGGCGGCGCCCAGCCAAAGACGGATACGGATTTCAGGCAGCAGATACAGCACGCCGCAAGCGGCCATCACCAGCAGCGGAAACCCTCGGCGCCAGAAGGCACCGCCGCCCACCAGGCCGCCCCACTCCCAGGCACCGACCACCGCCACCAGGGCGAAGAAGGCGAAGGCCAGGCTGGGCGGCGCCAGAAACAGGATCGCCAGGATGGCCGCCACCAGCACCAGGGCGGTCATGGCCCGCAGCTTAAACATCCCCGTTGGCCTCCTCTTGCGATATCAGTTGCTCACTGGTGCGGCCGAAACGGCGCTCCCGGGAGCGGTAGGAAACGATGGCCTGATCCAGGGCCGCGCCATCGAATTCGGGCCACAGGCAATCAGTGAAATACAGTTCGGCGTAGGCCAGTTGCCAGAGCAGGAAGTTGCTGACCCGTTGTTCTCCACCGGTGCGGATGAACAGATCGGGCTCCGGTGCATAGGCCATGGCGAGGTGCTCGGCCAGATCCTCTTCCGTCCAGCACCCCAGCTTTTCCGGGTGTTGCAGAGCCATAGCATTGGCGGCCTGGAGGATGTCCCAGCGACCGCCGTAGTTGGCGGCGATGGTGAGGGTGAGCTTGGTATTGCCGGCGGTCAGGGCTTCGCCGGATCGGATCAACGCCACGGTCTGGGGATCGAAACGGGAAAGATCGCCGATGACCCGCAGCCGCACACCGTTTTCATGGAGCTTGTCCACCTCCGCCTGCAAGGCGGTAAGAAACAGGCGCATCAAAAAGGAGACTTCTTCCGGCGGACGGCGCCAGTTCTCGGAACTGAAGGCAAACAGGGTCAGGTAGTCGATGCCCCGCTCGATGCAGGCCTTGACCATGACGCGGACAGTCTCCAGGCCCCGCTTGTGCCCGGCCACCCGGGGCAGGAAGCGCTTCTTGGCCCAGCGCCCGTTGCCGTCCATGATCATGGCCACATGACGGGGCACGGCCCGCACTTCGGGGATATCCCGGGTGGAGCTGAAAAATGACATCGCGGAAGGACTGAAAGGGGGCCGAGCGCAGCTCAGACCGCCATCAGGTCCTTTTCCTTTTCCGTGAGCATCTTGTCCACTTCGGCAACGAAGCGGTCGGTGAGCTTCTGGATATCGTCCTGGGCGCGGCGCTCGTCATCCTCGGAGACTTCCTTTTTCTTCAGGGCCTCTTTCAAGGTACCGTTGGCATCCCGGCGCAGGTTGCGAATCGCCACCTTGGCGTTCTCCCCTTCGTGCTTGACTACCTTGATCAGCTCGCGGCGACGCTCTTCAGTCAGCATTGGCATGGGCACCCGGATCAGGTCACCCTGGGTAGCAGGATTGAGACCCAGATCCGCATCCCGGATGGCCTTTTCCACCTTGCCCACCATGTTCTTTTCCCAGGGCTGGACACCAATGGTGCGGGAATCCACCAGGGTTACGTTGGCCACCTGAGCGATGGGTACCGGCGAGCCGTAGTAATCCACCTGCACGTGGTCCAGCAGACCGGTATGAGCCCGGCCGGTACGCACCTTGCCCAGATCGCTTTTCAACGCATCCAGGCTTTTCTGCATTTTCTGTTCAGTGGTCTTCCTGAGTTCCGGGATCATCGCAAACTCCTAAACATGTACCAGAGTGCCTTCGTCCTCGCCCATCACAATGCGCTTCAGGGCGCCGGGCTTGAAGATGGAGAACACATTGATCGGTAATTTCTGGTCGCGGCACAGAGCGAAGGCCGTGGAATCCAGGACCTTCAGGTCCCGGCCGATGGCCTCGTCGAAACTGATCCTGGCGAAACGCGTGGCCAACGGATCCTGTTTCGGATCGGCAGTGTAGATGCCATCCACCTTGGTGGCCTTGAGCACGATTTCCGCCCCGATCTCGGAACCGCGCAGGGCCGCTGCGGTATCGGTGGTGAAAAAGGGATTGCCGGTGCCGGCGGCGAAGATGACGATCTTGCCCTCTTCCAGGTAGCGGATGGCCTTGCCGCGGATATAGGGCTCCACCACCTGCTCGATGTTGAGAGCCGACTGCACCCGGCCATTGAGGCCGGCCTGGCGCATGGCGTCGGACAGGGCCATGGCATTCATGACCGTGGCCAGCATGCCCATGTAGTCCGCCGTGGCCCGGTCCATGCCGGTGGCGGTACCCGCCACACCACGGAAGATGTTGCCGCCACCGATCACGACGCCGATTTCCACCCCCAGATCGGCCACCGATTTGACCTCGGCCACGATGGAGGCCAGCATGGCCGGGTTGATGCCATAGGCATCATCCCCCATCAGGGCCTCCCCCGAGAGTTTGAGCAATATCCGACCGTAGGCGGCGGTCATGATCGCCTTACTTGCTGGCGGCAGCCGCAGCAGCCTGGGCGGCCACTTCGGCGGCGAAGTCGGTCACCTTCTTCTCGATGCCCTCGCCCACCATGTACAGGGTGAAGCCGGCAACGGAAGCGCCCTTGCTCTTCAGCAGTTGCTCGATGGTCTGCTTGCCGTCCTCGGCCTTGACGAAGACCTGACCCAGCAGGGTGACATCCTTGAGGTACTTCTGCACTGTGCCTTCAGCGATCTTCTCCAGCATTGCTTCGGGCTTGCCGGCTTCGCGGGCCTTCTCAATGGCGATGCGGCGCTCCGTATCCAGCAGCTCGGCGGAAACACCGGAAGCGTCCAGGGACTTGGGCTTGGAAGCGGCGATATGCATGGCCAGATCCTTGGCCAGGGCTTCGTCACCACCTACCACATCCACCAGCACGCCAATCTTGGAGCCACCATGGATATAGGAAGCCAGCTTGCCCTTGGCTTCAACACGCACGAAGCGGCGCGGCGACATGTTTTCACCGATCTTGCCCACCAGGGCCGTACGGACGGACTCCACCGTGCCATCGCCCAGGGGCAGGGCCGCCAGGGCGGCGATATCGGCGGGATTCTTCTCCGCCACCAGGCGGGCGCAGTTCGCGGCCAACGTCAGGAAGTCGTCGTTCTTGGCAACGAAATCCGTTTCGGAATTGATTTCAAAAATACTGCCGAGCTTGCCATCCACAGCGATATGAATCGCCACCACACCTTCGGCTGCCACGCGGGTTGCCGCCTTGCTGGCCTTGTTGCCCAGCTTGACGCGCAACACCTCTTCGGCCTTGTCCATGTCGCCACCGGCCTCAGTCAGGGCCTTCTTGCATTCCATCATGGGCGCGTCGGTCTTCTCGCGCAGTTCCTTGACCATGCTTGCGGTGATTTCCGCCATGAGAGTCACTCCAGAATCGATTAAAAACAATTGGGCGCCGCAGGCGCCGGGCAGCCCTGCCCCGACACCCCGGCGCCCTGGTAAAACTTACTCGGCAGACTCTTCCTCGACCTCGACAAATTCGTCGTCGCCGGCGAGAGCCTGGACCACCTCATGGAGGGACTGGCTCTTGCCTTCGAGAATGGCATCCGCGGCGCCCCGCGCGTAAAGGCGGATGGCACGGCTGGAGTCGTCGTTGCCCGGAATTACATAATTCACACCCTCGGGGGAGTGGTTGGTATCGACCACGGCGATCACCGGGATGCCCAGCTTGTTGGCTTCGGTGATGGCGATCTTGTGATAGCCCACGTCGATCACGAACAGGGCATCGGGCAGGCCAGCCATATCCTTGATGCCGCCGATGGACTTCCGCAGCTTGTCCATCTCGCGCTGAAGCATCAGGCCTTCCTTCTTGGTCAGGCGCTCGAAAGCACCCTCCTGGGCCATTTGCTCCAGATCCTTGAGGCGCTTGATGGAAAGCTTGACGGTCTTGAAGTTGGTCAGCATGCCGCCGAGCCAGCGCTCATCAACAAAGGGCATACCGGCGCGCTGAGCTTCCTCGGCCACGATTTCCCGGGCCTGGCGCTTGGTGCCAACGAAGAGGACGGAACCCTTCTTGGCCGCCATCTTCTTGAGGAACTCCATCGCCTCCTGGTATTTGACCAGGGTCTTTTCCAGGTTGACGATGTGAATCTTGTTGCGATGGCCAAAGATATAGGGGGCCATCTTGGGATTCCAGAAACGGGTTTGGTGACCGAAATGGACACCCGCCTCCAGCATTTGACGCATGGATGTAGTCATCGAATATCTCCGATATGGGTTTGAAACCGCCGCCCGGCCGTCTTGCAACCCTTGCGGGATCACCCATTCGGCGCCGGGCGTGTGAATTACTGCCCGGGAACCATTCCTGAACAGCCGCGAAATTATAGCGTTTTCATCGACTTGGCGGCAAGCCGGAATACGAGGCACCGACAACACTGCCGCATGAAGCAAAGAAAAAGGGCCTAGCCTTTCGACTAAGCCCTTGATATTAATGGTGCTGTTGGCCGGAATCGAACTGGCGACCTACTGATTACGAATCAGTTGCTCTACCAACTGAGCTACAACAGCAAGGCGGCGGATTATACCTATCGCCCTGATCGGTCGCAACGAGTTAGATGGTTGCGCGCAAGACATTCCGCTCATCCGGTAATCCGTGCCGTTCAAGCCGGTCAGCCTTGCGACACCGGGGCATGCTCGGCGAAATTCCAAGTCAGATAGATTCCGAGCAAGGATCCGCAATGCCCAAGCACGACACGCCCGCCCGGGGCTTTACCTTGATCGAACTCATGGTCGTCGTGGCCATCCTCGGCATCCTGATTGCACTCGCCCTGCCGAGCATGCGGGAGACGATACTTGCTTCCAGGGTTCGCAGCGCCGCGTCCGACATGTATTCGATTCTGATCAAGTCCCGCTCCGACGCCATCAAGCGGGCCGCCAACGTCACCATCGCCGCCTCCGGGTCCGCCTGGGTCGCTACCTCCGGAGGAACAACCTTGATGAGCATCGACTCATTGCCCACCGGTGTGTCCCTGAAACTCTGTCCCACCCTGATAACCTCGGTCGTCTATTCCAGCAGCGGTCGAGCCACCGGCGGACGGGTCAAGATGCTGGTGTATTCCACCGAGCTGGGCCAGGAATCGCCTACGGCCCGGCAGATAGACATCGACGCCGGGGGCATGCCTCGCATTCGCACCGTCACCCACGGTGCGGCGGCAAGTGCCTGCTAAGGAATGCACTCATGAAAGCCCGCTCCCTCCAGACCGGTTTCTCGATCATCGAAGTCATGGTCTCCATCGTGATCATCATGATCGGCCTGATGGGGGTGCTTGGCATGCAATCCCTGGCCATGGTCAATGAATTCGAGTCCTATCAGCGCACCCAGGCGGTGATTTCCCTCAACAACATTGTCGACCGCATCCAGAACAGCCGCTATGCCGCCCCCTGCTACGCCATAACCACTGACGCAGGTACCGGCACTCCCTATCTGGGCGACGCCTCCGGCGGCAACCATTACGACGTACCCACCGATGTCGCGGGTTACACCTGTGCCAGTGTGGATAACGCCCCAGGCCTAACTGAGGAACAGAAGACTGCTTTCAAGTCCCAGATCCTCAATGACCTGAGCGAATCGGACACTCTCCTGCAAAGCGCCGGCATCGAAGCAGCCAACAATGCCTTCGGCGGACTGGTACAGGCCCGGGCCTGCATCAGCAGCAGCACCGACAACGGCATGACCATGTACACCGTGACCGTGGCCTGGCGCGGCACCTCGCCCACCATGGCCCCGAGCAACACCTGCGGCAGCGGACTCTATGACAACGACGCCATGCGCCGCGTGGTATCCACGACATTCAAGGTCGCCAACCTGATTTGAGCCATGAACCGAATATATCGCCCAGCCGCCCGACATAGCCGGGGCTTCACGATGATCGAGATGCTGATCGCCACGGTGATCGGTGTCATCGTACTCTCCGGCTTGACCGCCATGTACGTGGTGGCCAGCAACAAACAGCGGGACTTCTCCAAGCAAGCTCAGCAATATGAGAATGGGCGCTATGGCATCGAAATACTCGCCAAGGATCTGCAACTCGCCGGGTTCTACGGCTACTACAGCAGTTACACCACTCCCACTTCACTCCCCGACCCCTGTTACGCGGACACCGACACCGCCACCTATCTGGCTGCCCTGGGCAATCCAGTCTATGGGTACAACGCCGCCGACAAGGACACCCGTGCCACCGGCTTTCCAGTCAGTTGCGGCACCTGGCTCAACGACGACAACCTGCAACCGGGCAGCGACATCATCGTCCTGCAACGAGCCGACACCACCGACATCCGGGCCGCTGGCACGAATACCCTGGCCGAGGATATCTATCTCCATGCCAATGCCTTCAGCGGAGCCATCCAGATCGGCGATGGCAACGCCCCGCCCACCCTGCTCAACGTCAAGGGCAGCACCGCCTCCCCCGTGCGAAAATTACATGTCCACGTATATTTCGTCGCCCCATGCAGCATCCCCGCCGACGACAACGCAACCGGGCTATGCACCGGCAACAGCGATGACGATGGCCGTCCCATTCCCACGTTGAAGCGTCTGGAACTCACCAGCGACGGCACCACCCGCACCATGCGCATCGTGCCCATTGCGGAAGGCGTGGAATATCTGCGCATCGACTGGGGTCTGGACACGGGCAATCCCTTCCGCGATGCCACGGTCAACAGCAGCGGGCAGCAGATCAATTCCGCCACCCGCCTTCCCGGCGATGGCACCCCAGACAGCTACGCATCCAACCCGGCCACGGCAGCCCAATTCGCCAATGCCGTCGCAGCGCGAATTTCCATGCTGGTACGCAATCCGGAGATCAGCTTCCATTTCACCGACAAGGGTCAATACACGGTGGGTAGCCTGGGAACCCTGGGCCCCTTCAACGACGGTTACCGACGCCACGCCTTTGCCGCCGACGTGCGCCTGACCAATCTCAGCGGCCGGAGGGAAAATCCATGAATTCCCTAAACAGCCAGCGAGGAGCCACCCTGCTGGTCACCATGATTTTCCTGGTGCTGATCACACTGTTGGCCAGTTCCATGCTGCAGTTCAGCGACGTGCATTATCAGGTGATCCGCAACATGCAGAATCAGAATGAGGCCGAGAAGGCTGCTCAGCAGGGGATCGAGGAACAGATCACAAGTATTGCCTACTTCGAAGCAGGCACTGCCGCCGCCACCCGCACCATCAATAACATGACCGTGGATGTAGCGGCACCGGCCTGTATCGACACCCAGCCTGCGGACGGCTATAGCGCTCTGGACCCCTTTTCCCCGGAAGACAACGTCTGGGACATCCCCTCGACCGGGACCTCCATAGCCGGCAGCAGCGTCGAGATTCACCAGGGCGTGAAGATCCGCCAGCCTGCCGGACGCTGCCCCTGATTCCAATTGCAACGACTCCATGGGAGTGCTGGACACTCCGATCGCGTGAAGGAAACTGTCATGAATACCCGTCGCCTGCTTAGCCGCATCCTTGTCGCCAGTCTGATCCTCCTGACCGGTCAGTCCGGCCTGGCCCTTGATCTGGTGGGGGACGATACCGACCTCTTCATGACCAACCCCAACAACCCGGCCCAGATCCCCAACGTGCTGATCGTGCTGGACAACACCTCCAACTGGTCCAACCAGGCTCAACATTGGCCCGATATGGTGGATGCCACCTGCACCGCCGCTGGCATCACCGGCAACCAGCAGGGGGACGCCGAGGTCTGCGCCATATACAAAAGCGTCGCCAACCTTGGCGAAACCGTAAATCTCGGTCTGATGATGTTCAACGATCAGGACAAGGGGGGCTATGTGCGCTATGCCGTCCGTTCCATGACGTCCGCCAACAAGACCAGCTTCCGGACCTCTCTAGCCACCATCAGCACCAATGACCCGGCAGACAAGACCGCCTCCAATTCGAGCTACGGCAACCCCATGAACGACGCCTTCCGTTATTTCAACGGCTTTGGCACCTACAACGGCGCCGGGGAAGCCCTGGCAGACAGCGCAGGTTATACCTCCGTCGCCCGTACCACCTTTGTCGCCCCGGACAAGTCCGGCGGCTCCTGCGGCTACGACTACATCATTTTCATCGGCAACGGTTTCCCCAATTCGGAAACCCTGAACGATATCGACAACGCCGCCGCCCTGCTCAACGACCCCTCCGTCACGGCCAACAAGACCACCATCAACGCCACCGGGGTCAATGCTGACGTCTGGAGCCGCTTTCTCTACAAGTATGGCGTCAAGATTTCCAACGGGGTTTATCGCCACATCACCACCTACTCCGTGGATGTCTGCAAGGACCAGTGCGACACCGATCAGGCCACCTTGCTGACCAGCATGGCCAATGTGGGAGGCGGGCGCTATTTCAAGGCCACCAACCTGAGCGAAATCGAGAATGCGCTCTCCACCATTTTTTCCGAGGTTCAGGCCATCAACAGCGTCTTCGCCGCCGTGGCCCTGCCGATTTCAAACAATCAATCCGGATTGAACCTTAATCAGGTCTATATCGGCATGTTCCGTCCGGATGGCCAGAAGAAGCCCCGCTGGTTCGGTAATCTGAAGATGTACACCAGCAACATTGACCCGGCAAACCCGGAATTAATAGACTCTCTGGGCGCTCAAATTCGCAATCCCAATACGGGAAACATCTACAACACGGTCACCAGCTACTGGACAACGGACTCCAGCTTCTGGTCCTTCCGGGGCCCTGACTACGATACAACCGACGTAGGGCAGGAATCCGATGCTCCCGACGGCGACATCAGCGAAAAGGGCGGCGCCGGCCAGCGCGTCCGCACCCTTTATCCCCTGCCTGATTCAGAGTCCGACCAGACCCGCAAGCTCTACACCTGCACCGGCACCTGTACAGCGAACAGCGAATTCGCCGACTACCCATTCAACGTAGACAACAGCGATATCACCGCCGCATCCCTGGGCACCTATCAATTGGTCTCGGTCAGCGCCCTCAGCTACGCAGCCGCCAACACTCCACCAGCGACAGCCACCGCGCCATCCCACGGTTTCAACACCGGCGACAGCGTCGTCATCTCCGGCGCCAGCCCCAGCGGCTACAACGGCACTTTCACCATCACCAAGGTGGACGACAACACCTTCCGCTACACCCCCGCCACGGCACCGGACTCCACCAATGCCTACGGCACCACCTCGGCATCCCACAATCTGACGGTCAATGACAAGATCACTGTTACCGGCTCCACCCCCGCCGGCTACAACGTCAGCGAGGTTGCTGTCACCCCGGTCACCTCGACCCAGTACAGCTACCCCCTGGCCGCCACGGTCAGTGCCAATTCCTCCGGCTACGCCATCACGGCCAAGCGCCGCATCAATGCCAACAACCTGACCGGCACGGGCAGCACCGCCACCGTAAATCTCACTGGCCATGGCTATTCCAATAATGACTCGGTGACCATTTCCGGCGCCACGCCCGCTGAGTTCAATGGGACCTTTACCATCTCTGTGGTCAACGCCAACACCTTCACCTACACCACCGCCAGCGCCATCCCTGGCGGTACGCCCACCACAGCCATCGCCACCACGGCGGCAGCCCATGGCCTCCAGGCGGGGGACAGCATCGTGGTAGCGGGCGCCACCGCCCCCAACACCGCCTACAACAACACCACCACCGTGCTGGCCAGCCCGGAGCCCACCGCCACCACCTTCGCCTATACCACCAGCGGCACCGTCAGCAACAACGCCACAGGCACCCTGACGGTCAGCAAGACCGTCCAGGACAACAACACCCGCGCTGTCAGCGCCGGTGCGGTGTCCGGTTCCGGCGCCAACAAGATCATCACCTTCACCTACAGCGCCACGGCCACCACGGCCAACGGCTGCACCAGGACCCTGGCGGCCGGAGACCAGATCACCATTTCCGGGATTACCTGCAAGCGCTCCAACAACACCGTTCAGAATTGCAGCACCGGCAGTACCACCACCCCGGTTGCCTCCTCCTATAACCTCACCCTGGCCGCCGGCAACATCATCTCCGGCACCCAGGTATCCATGGCCACCGACAACAACACGGCCAGCGTAACCCTCAGCAGCGCCACCCTGCGCTGGCCCCAAAGTGGCAACGCCAGTTGCCAACTGACGGCGCAAAGCGTGAGCTCCGCAGTTCCCGGCAATGCCATTGCCACCGCCACCGGCACCACCTACGCCAGCAAAACCGGCGACCTGACCAGCCCCACCACCACCCTGGGCACCCAGGCCGTGGCCAGCGGCACCATCGTCGCCGGCCTGGCCTCCAGCGCCGACGTCAATGAGCGGGCCAACCTGATCAACTGGGTTCGGGGTATCGACAACAAGGAAAACGAGAATTCGAACTCCGGCGCCACCTCCAGCACCGACGTGCGCGCCTCGGTCCATGCAGACGTACTGCATTCCAAACCCGCCACGGTCAATTACAACCGCAATGGCGACGACAACGACGTCTATGTGTTCTACGGCACCAACGATGGCATTTTCCACGCCATCAAGGGCGGCACAGGCAGCGACGGCGGCAACGAGAAATGGGGCTTCGTCGCCCCGGAGTTCTTCAGCAAGCTCAAGCGCCTCCGGGACAACAGCCCCCTGATCTCATCCAATGCCCCCAAGGGCTACTTCTTCGATGGTCCCATCGTGGTCTATACCCTGGACGTCAACAAGGATGGCAGCCTCGTCGCCGATGACGGTGACAAGGCCTATCTTTTCGTCACCATGCGCCGGGGGGGAAGAATGATCTACGCTCTGGACGTCAGCGACCCGGATAACCCCAAGCTACTCTGGAAAAAAGGCTGCACAGAATCCTCGGGAACGGCCAGTTGCGACACCGATTACGGCGAGATTGGCCAGACCTGGTCGGAACCCATGCTGGGTTACGTCGAGGCCTACCAAACCAAGAATGCCTCCAACGTGGTGACTGCAGAAAAACTGGTGGTGCTCATGGGTGCCGGTTACGACGCGGCCGTGGAGGACTTCCAGCCCTGCATGGTGACGGCCCACAGCAGCAGCAGCGTCAGCGCCAAGACCGGCGTCGCCCTGCCCAACAGCATGGACACCAGCAACTGCCCGCCGGACGGGGGCACCACCGCCACGGCGAGCCGCAGCATGGGACGGGATGTTTATATCATTGATGCCGAGGATGGCGACATGCTCTGGCGTGCCAGTACCGTGCCGGTCGCCAAGCGCAGCGGCACCATTCAATACTCCGTAGCGGCCGGCGTGGCAGCCTTCAATGGCGACCTGGACCGCCGCCGCACCCTGCCCGTCGGAACGGAAACCGGCGTATTTCGGGGCTATCTGGACCGCATCTATGCCGCAGACACCGGCGGCAATGTCTGGCGTATCGACATCGGCTCCACCACCACCAGCAACTGGACCCTTACCAAGCTCGCCTCACTGTCGGGCAGCGATGCCACGGCCCCCCTGACGGATCGCCGCAAATTCCTCAGCCGCCCCGACGTAGCCTTATCTCGAACCACCTCTCCCGCCTACGACGCGGTACTGCTGGGCAGCGGCGACCGGGAACATCCCTTCGACATGGTGGTGGACCATCGCTTTTACATGCTCAAGGACACCGCCATGGCCAGCAATACCGTGGGTTCGGTAACCCAGGCCAACCCCATTACCGAAAGCGACCTCTACGATGTGACTGACAACTGTATTCAGGCCTGCGCCACCGCGGGTGAGCGCACCGGCGCCCAGGCGGATTTGGCAGCTGCCCAGGGTTGGATGCTGCGACTGACGGACGAAGGCGAGATCAGCACAGACCCGGCCAAGGTGGATGGAGGATCAGTCCTGTTCAGCACTCATTCCCCCCAGCAAGGCAGCGCCTCCACCACCCAATGCGTCAATGACCTGGGGACCGCCCGTATCTACGCAGTGAATTTCCGCGATGCGACAGCGACCGTGTTTGCCGAGGACGGCAACTACAATCGATCCGAGGCCGTGGCAGGAGGCGGTTTCCTTCCTGCCCCAATTACGACAACCCTCAAAGACGCAGATAGCGGCAATACGGTACGCACCGATTGCTTCGGCATACACTGCTTGACACCGTCAGCCACACCGCTGGATGCCCGACTGCGGACCTACTGGTACCGTCGGCAGGACTGAGGCAGCCTCATAAAACCACGCGTCTGCGTTGAGGCCAAAATGAGATGACTGCAAGGCGGAGAAGCCCCCTCCTCCGCCTGCCCTCCCGCTTCATTCCCCCTCGCCACTCGGGATTTTCCCTGGCCCGCGCCAGCACCCCTTTTCTCACTCAAGCGGAATTGAGTGAGAATGTGACCCTTTGGCAATCGCCAGGCAAAAAATGCGCATTACCAAGGCGGGAGGGGAGTAGCGCTGATGGAAGATCGAATGCGACGTAAACCGGCAAGAATGTGGCTGGCGCTCCTGATCCTGTCCGCCGGCATGGCAGCGCCGACATGGGCTGGAGATCCCACACCCTTCGACGATCTGCTGCAGGTTCCCATGGAAAAACTGGTCGCAGTCACCGTCGATGGTGCCTCCAAACGTCCTCAGCCACCGGAGGAGGCACCTTCCATGGTGAGCCTGATCACTGCCGACGAAATCCGGCACCAGGGCTGGCGCACCCTGGATGAAGCCCTGGCGAGCCTGCGTGGCGTCCATGTGACCTCCGACCGGGCCAACAGCTACCTGGGTATACGCGGTTTCGGCCGGCCGGGAGATTACAACAGCCGCCTGTTGCTATTGATCGACGGCCTGCCCATCAATGACGGCGTCTATGACCAGGCCCTGATCGGCAATGATTTCCCCCTCGATCTGGCGTTGATCGAGCGCATCGAGTATGTCCCGGGTCCCGGATCGGCGCTTTATGGCGGCAACGCCTTCTTCGGCGTGGTCAACATTGTCACCATGGCCGGCGCAAAACGCGGCCGTGAAGCCGAGATCACCGTCGGCGAGGCTGGTCAGCGGGGAATGCGGGCCACCTTCGGCCACCGCACCCAGGACGGCGATGACTGGTTGCTGTCCGCTTCCCGGGAACATCGGGAAGGCCGGGACATGTACTTCGAGAGTTATGCCGCCCCTGGCGCCAATGCCTGGAGCCGGGGACTTGACCATCGAGCAAGCGAGCGCCTGTTCGCCCGGTTTTCCCGGGGTGGTCTGACCGCCACCCTGCTGATGAACGAGCGCTCCGCCGGTCTGCCCGGCGGCCCCTACGGTATCGACCTGAACGATCCGGCCAGCCAGGAGCGGGAGCGCCACGCCCTCGCCAACGTCCGCTATGAATACCGGCTCAATACGACCTGCCACCTGGACCTGAACGCCTACCTGGGACAATACAGCTACAACTCCCACTGGGCGTACGACAGCATCCCCTACCCGGACTTCTTCGAGAATCGCTACTGGGGTGGCGAAGGACGCATCACCACCCGGGCACTGCCAGCCCAGACCCTCGTAGCCGGATTTTCATGGCGGCGCGACGAAGCCCGGCGGCAAATCAACCCGACGATCGATACCGACTCGCCCCGCGGCACGATGGGCATATTCCTCCAGGACGACTGGAAGTTCGGAACGTCAACCACACTGAGCGCCGGCCTGCGTCATGACCGGGACTCCTTCGGCCGCAGCTTCAACAGCCCGCGCCTGGCGCTGATCACTCAGCCGGGCGCGGAAACCACGGTGAAACTGATCGTCGGCAGGGCCTTTCGGCCCCCCAACGCCTTCGAGACCGATTACGCCTACGAAGGGGACAACATCGCCAATCCGACGCTCCATTCCGAGCACATTCGCAGCACGGAGCTCGGCATGGAACACCGGCTGGGATCCGGCACGACACTATCGATGACACTCTATCGAAACCGGATCGACCACCTGATCGCCCTGGAGACTGATCCCCTGACCGGCCTTCAGCAACACCACAATGTGGGTGGAGCAACATTGGGGGGCCTGGAAGTGGAGGTCGTCGGCCGCCTCGCGGCCATCGAACTGCGAGCCAGCATGGCATGGCAGAACGCCAGGCATGAATCGGGCATCCCCATTGCCAACTCGCCGCGCAGGCTGTCCAAGCTGCTGTTCTCGGCGCCCCTGCCCGGAAACCTGCGGCTGAGCTGGGAAACCCATCTCATCGGCCGGCGCAATGTCGACACCGGGGACGTTTCCATACCGGGCGCCACCCTGGGTGGGCATGGTGTATCCCATGGAACGCTGTCCGGACACATCAATCAACAACTGGGCTGGCTATTGCGGATCAGTAATCTCTTTGACCGAAAATATGCGGATGTAACCGGTGCGGAATTCAACTTCGCCTACCCTGGCACGATGATCGCCCCTATGACGACGATGCCCCAGGATGGCCGCACCCTCCTGGGACGCCTGATCTGGAAATTCTGATGCCCCTGTCCAGGCTGAGTTCGATGCTGCTCATAACCCTGGCAATGGCGCTGCCACTCCCGGCCGACGCCCTGGACGAACCCACCCTGAAGGCCCTCTACCTCTACAACTTCGTCCAGTTCGTCACCTGGCCCCAGGAAGCCAGCGGCGACACGACCAACAGCAACACCTTGCGGCTTTGCATCGTGGGGGGCGACCCGGGTGGCCGGATCGGTGCCTTGAACGGCCGGCCGGTGCGACGCATGAGAATACAAATCCAGCAGGAGGACAAAACCGCGCCTCTGGGGAAATGCCATGTGGTCTATCTGCCCGCCGGGAACGACAGCACCCTGGCGCGACTCATCGAAACCACCCATGGGTTACCGGTGCTGGTGGTCTCCGAGGGCGAAGCCGCCGCACCCCTGGGGGCCGCCATTTCGGTCTTCGAGGGACGGGAGCGGAAGCTCGAATTCGACATCAACCTTTCAGCGGCACGGAATGCCAGATTGCAGATCAGTTCCCGTCTGCTGCAACTCGCCCGGCGGGTGTACTGAGGCGCCATGCTGACGCGCAAGCACTCCATCCATGGCCGCTTCATGATGGCCTTCAGCGCCTTCACGACCATCATGCTGTTTGCGGCCCTGGGAATCTCCATCGCCTGGTTTTTCCATTATGAAAGACAGGAAATGCGCGAGGCGCTGCTGGTCGATGCCTCCATTGTTGCAGCCCAGAGTTCGGCTGCGGTGATGTTCAACGATGTCCAGGCGATGACCGAAAACCTGGGGGTACTCCATCACGTCAAGGCCGTGCGCTGGGCCATTCTGGTGGCGGATGGCGAAAGGCTGGTTCATTACGGCCAGGTACCGGAAGACCTGGACAGCCTGCATCGCAAGTTGCGGGAAAATAACGGGGTCATCGAGCATTTGAGCCGGATCGTCCTGAGGCAGGACATTATTTACGATGGCATCATCAGGGGAGAACTGCTGCTCGGCGCCGACCTCACGGAGCTGAATGTGCAGTTCGGCGCGGTGGTGCTGTTCGGCGTATTGCTGGTGGCAGTGTTCATGTTCATCGCACTGCCGGTCTTCCACCATATCGTCGGCACGATCTCGGGACCCCTGGGAGAGCTGGCGCGGCTATCCCAGTTGATTTCGACCCATGGCGATCAGGGCATCCGGGTCCGGATTTCCTATCAGGACGAGGTCGGCCGCCTGGGGGCGGCCTTCAACAGCATGCTGGACTCCCTGGCCCAGCGGGACCAGTCCCTGCGCAAGTCCCGGGACCAGTTGCGGGCGCTGAACGCGCGCCAGCAGGCGATCCGGGAAGAGGAACGCACCCGCATCGCCCATGAAATACACGACGACCTGGGCCAGCGGCTGACGGCCCTCAAGCTGGAGATCGCCCGCCATCTCGGAGAACGGAACGGAACCATGGATCCGGAAGCCCTGAAAATCGGCCGCATGGTCGACGACACGGTCAAGGCCGTGCGGGAAATCTCCTGGGACCTTCGTCCCAGCGTGCTTGACACCCTGGGTCTCACCGCCGCCATCGAATGGCTGGGCGAGGACTTCCAGCGGCGCATGGCCACCCGCTGCCGGGTGACCGTGCCCGCCCAGGAACTCCGGGTGGACCCGGAAGTGGCCACCCACCTGTTTCGCATCTGCCAGGAACTGCTCACCAACGTGGCGCGCCATGCCCGGGCCAGCCGAGTGGAAATTCGCCTGGAGGCCGCCCAGCGCCTGACCCTGGAGGTCAGCGACAATGGCATCGGCATCCAGGCCAGCAGTCATGGAGAGAAATCCCTCGGCCTGCTGGGCATACGCGAACGAACCCACAGGCTCGGCGGAATCGTCACTATCGACTCCACCCCGGATTTCCAGGGCACCCGGGTGCGGGTGACGACGCCTTATATCCTGCCGGCGGAGACGAATCCGCCCGCCGGCGCCGGAGATTCCCCATGAAGATCATGATTGTCGACGACCATCCCGTAGTGCGCCAGGGAATTCGCCTGATCCTCGGGGCCGATGCGGAAATCGAAGTGGTGGCCGAAGCCGCCAACGCCCGCGAGGCCATGGAGCAGGCGCGACACCAGGCGCTGGACCTGATAGTGCTGGACCTCAATCTGCCGGACCAGAACGGCTTCTGGGTACTCAAGGAAGTCCGCCGCATTCATCCCGACCTTCCCGTGCTCATCCTGAGCATCCAGCCTGAGGAACACATGGCCGTCCGGGCGCTCAAGGCCGGCGCCAGCGGATTCCTGAACAAGGAAAGCGCCCCCGAGGAACTGGTCAAGGCCGTACGCTCGGTCATGCGCGGCAAACGTTACATCAGCCCCCGCCTGGCCGAATGGCTGGCAGTCGACATCAGTGGCCACCGGGAAAGTCTTCCCCACGAGCGGCTCTCGGATCGCGAATATCAGGTGCTCTGCCTGCTGGCCAGCGGGAAGTCCATCAGCGACATCGCCGCCACGCTCCATCGCAGCCCGAACACCATCAGCACCTACCGCACCCGCATCCTGCACAAGATGGGCATCGAGACCAATGCCGGACTGACCCATTATGCATTGACGCACCAGCTCATCAAGTAACTGGCTCGCCCCCTTCGCCCCCCTCCGGGGGGTTCGATACGGCTCGCTCCGCTCGATATCACGGGGCGCGTCGTAGCAGCGCCGAGGGGTTGCGGCTGGCGCCGCGTGCCGCTTTCCCTTGGGACGGCCCGGCGGGAAAGCTCGCTTTTTACGCTAAGGCTCGCCCCCTTCGCCCCCTCCGGGGGGGCGATACGGCTCGCTCCGCTCGATATCACGGAGCGCGTCGTAGCAGCGCCGAGGGGTTGCGGCTGGCGCCGGCCGCTCCCATGTAGTCGTTCCACTACGCAAGAATCCACGAGCACGCGATAGATTCTCCCTCCGGCTTGCCATAGATTCGCCACAGTCGCCTTCTATGGGAGTCCTTGCGATGAAATCCGCTCGACACGCCGGCTTCACCCTGATCGAACTCATGATCGTTATCGTGGTGGTCGCCATCCTGACCGCAGTGGCACTGCCGTCCTATCGGGATTATGTGAACCGGGCCCGCATCACCGAGGCGGTGGCCAATCTTTCGGACATGCGGGTGAAGCTGGAGCAGTATTTCCAGGACAACCGGAGCTACGCGGGCGCCTGCGCCGCAGGAACTCTCGCCCCCCTACCCGCCAACAGTGCCAATTTCACCTATACCTGCCCGGCCCTCGATGCCACCAGATTCCAGGTATTGGCCACAGGAACAGGCTCCATGGCGGGCTTCAGCTACCAGATCGACCAGGCCAACACCCGCACCACGGTCAGCGTACCCGCAGACTGGAACGGTACTGGCAACACCTGCTGGGTACTGAAGAAGGACGGCTCCTGCTGAGATGGCCACCAGCACCACCCCCGAGGATGCAAATTCGCAAAGGCAAATTGAACGCCCCCCACCCCCATCCCCGCCCCAGGGCGGGGCTACCAATCAGCTCGCTGCGCTCGACAGTTCGACCTACCGTTTCAATTCGCTGTTTCACGTTAATCATTAATCGGTCAAGTCATGACAAATCGTGAGAAGAGTTTCGAGCGAAGCGAGCCAATACAGTCACCTCCCCCGCGAGGGGGAGGAAGGGAGGGGGCGGGCCTTAATTTGCTTTCCAGGCGCCATGACTCTCCAGCGAAGCCTTCATTATTGGGTTCCGGCTTGGCCGGCTTAAGAGAAAGACAGCCGTGACAAGCCGGGGCTTCTCGATGGTGGAACTGATGATCGCGATCGCGATCATGGGTTTCCTGCTGGTGATGGGGATTCCCTCCTTTACCGGCTACATCCAGAACTCCAGGTTGCGGGGCGCGGCGGAGAGCTGCCTGGCCGGACTGCAAAGAGCCCGGGCCGAAGCGGTGCGACAGAACAGCAACATCCAATTCATCCTCACCGACAGCGCCGCCACAGCGGCGAATGTCGCCATCGCGGCTCCCCTCGCCAACGGTAGAAACTGGATGATCCGCAGCGCCGATCTGACCACCTTCATCGAAGGCAGTCCCCAGATCACCCAAGCGACAGTGGAGGTGGATGGTGGCGGGGTCTCGGGGATCACCTTCAATGGCCTGGGCCGGAGCGACCTGGCCACCACCGCCACCCTTCAGTTCAGCAATCCGACCGGAGGAGCCTGTGCTCCCGCCGGCCCGATGCGCTGCCTGAACATACAAATTACCGTCGGCGGACAGATCAGGATGTGCGACCCGGCCATCGCCACCGCAGGCGACACAAGACAATGCTGACGATCACTCCGTACCGGCAATCGGGCATCGTCCTGATCGAGGCCCTGATGGGCATCCTCATTTTCTCCCTGGGGATTCTGTCCATGGTGGCCCTCCAGGCCACGGCCATTTCCGCCCAGAACGATGCCCAGTTCCGCATCGAAGCCGCCAACCTGGCGGATCGGATCATCGGCGAGATCGACCTCAACGTGGACCGGACCAGTTCGGCCACCTTGCAGAATTCCCTGGTGGCCTATGCCCATCAGGCCGCCACCGACGCCACCTGCGCCTTCAGCGGCGATGCCTCGGCCAATCAGCAGGTCATCGACTGGCTGGCCGACGTGGCGACACAGTTACCCGGCAGCGCCGCCACGATGCAGCAGATCGCCGTCACCACCGCCGCCTTCAACCAGGTGACGGTAACCCTCTGCTGGCAGACCGCCGCCGACGCCACCCCCCGGCGGCACACGGTCATCGCCTATGTCAACTGAGCAAAGACCCGGAGCCGCGAAGCAGCGAACCCTCGTCACCCCCTCCCTCGGGGAGGGGGCCGGGGGGGAGGGCTCTCCAATTCCCCACGGGGTTCGCCCCGCGAACCCCCTCCCTCGGGGAGGGGGTCGGGGGGAGGGTAGTCCAGTGAGCGCCCCCACTCTCCGCCCAGGCCAGCACGGCTTTTCCATTGTCGAGGTGATGGTGGGCATGCTGATCGGGCTGCTCGGCATCCTGGTCATGTTCCAGATGCTGCAACGCTGGGACCAACAAAAGCGCACCGCGTCCTCGGGCAGCGATGCTCAGGTCTCCGGCTCCATCGCCCTGTACAGCGTCGAGCGGGACATGCGCATGGCGGGCTACGGCTTCGGCCGAGCGACGAACGTCATGGGCTGCACGGTCAATGCCTACGACCGTCTGCGCCCCGTCACGGCCTTCACCTTCCCCCTGGTGCCGGTGCTCATCGCCGATGGCGCCGGCGGCGCTCCCGACACTGTCACCGTGCTCTACGGCAACTCCAATCTCGCCTCGGAGAGCATCACCTATACCGCCTCCGCCCCCACCTCGAAAACCCTCAGCACCCGCAGCGGCGTGGAACGCGGCGATCTGATCCTGATCACCCAGGACGCCACCACCTGCGGACTGGTGGAGACCACTGACAATACCAATGCCGACGGCATCACCGTCAATCATGCCTCGGGCAACTACACCGGCCAGGACAATGCCGCAGTCACGGCCCGCTACAACGCAGCCGCGGGACTGGGCATCGTCTTCACCCCCGGCGGCATCTACAACCTGGGAGCCGATCCGCGCCGCAACATCTGGCAGATTTCCAATGGCCGCCTGCTGACCAGCACCGACGATCTGCATTACAGCGACCTGAGGGACAGCGACGGGCTGGGCAATCCGGACAATCAGAACGACTGGACGGAAGTGGCCGAGGGCATCATCGATCTTCAGGCGGAATACGGCATCCGCGTCGCCGGCGTCATGCAGTGGTCGGCGCTGGCCCCCCCCAACTGGGCGGCGCCCCAGGCCTGGAGCAGCGTTTCAGCCATCCGCATCGGCTTGCTGGCCCGCAGCCAGCAATACGAGAAAGTTGCGGTGACCCCCACGGCCCCCGTCTGGGCCGGCGGCGCCTTCACCATGACCGACCTGGACGGCGGCGCGGACTCCAACCCGGACGACCCCAACGACTGGCGCCACTACCGCTACCGGGTCTACCAGGCCATGATTCCCTTGCGCAACGCCATCTGGGGCACGGCGCCATGAGTCCCCGCGGCCCCTGCGCTTCGGCGCGGCCCCGCCAGCAGGGGGTGATCCTGGTCATTGCCCTGATCATGCTGCTGGCCATGACCATGGCCGGGATCATCCTGTTCCGTCAGGTGGGAGCGGGCGTGGTCATCGCCCGCAATCTGACTTTCAAGCAGGGCTCCACCATCGCGGCGGATCGCGGCATCGAAGCCGGACGCGCCTGGCTGGTCGCCCAGGGTGCCGGAGCGCTGGAACAGCCCAACCTGGCGGCCGGCTATTTCCCCGCCTGGTGCAATGTGTCCGTCGATGCCGGCAACCGTCCCGACGAGGACAACAACGGCGTGACGGACGATTGCGGCACCAGCCCGCCGCCCTCCGATTTCAACCCCACCACCTACAACTGGGCCAATGGGGCCGTGGCCACCGCCGACGACGGCAGCGGCAACGAGATCCGCTACGTGATCCACCGCCTCTGCCGGATTCCCGGCGCCATCAATGTCGCCGGCCAGCAATGCGTCACCATCGGTTCGGCCTCCTCCGGCGCATCGATGGGCGTCGCCAGCTATGGCGTCACCTCGCTGTCCAACACCATTCAGCCCTATTACCGCGTCAGCGCCCGGGCCGTTGGCCCCCTGAACACCGTGGCCTACACCCAGGTCATCATGTATTGAGGAGCATCGCCATGTTCCCGTTCTCCGCCACCCGGCCTTGCCGATCCGCCGCCCTGTCGCTCACTCTGGCCCTGGCGGCACTCCCCGTCACCAGCCTGGCCCTCACCGACCTGGCCGATGTGCCCCTGGCCAGCTCCTCATCCACCCAGGTCAAACCCAACATCCTGTTCGTGCTGGACGATTCCGGTTCCATGGACTGGACCTGGATGCCGGATGGCGTCAGCAGCAATGCCATCGGCTATCGCAACCACCTGTGCAACACGGTCTATTACAACCCGGCGGTCAATTACCTCATTCCCAAGGATTCGGCCGGCACCGATCTCAACAGTGCCAGCCAGACCAGTTTCACCAGCGCCTATGTGGAGGGTTTCAATACCTACATGTCGTCAGGCAGCACCACCCGGAACAACCTGAGCACCTCCTTCTCGGCCGATGGCAGCGAAAGTTCGCGGGCCGCCTACTACTGGACCTACGCGGCCACCAGCCTGGGCACGCCGACCCCGGATGCGGGCCTGTGCAACTACTCCACCAGTTCGGTGACCAGCGCCACTACCGGCATCTGTTGCAGCAGCCCCTCGGTGTCCAGCAGCACCTGCACCAGCGCTGAATACCCCACCAGCAGCCCACCCACCTGCGGTACCGGGAAAACCCTGGTCTGGCAGAAAACCCAGGTCGGCGCGACATCCGGTCCCGGCAGCAGCGACGAACGCCAGAATTTCGCCAACTGGTACAGCTACTACCGCTCCCGCATGAAAATGATGAAGTCCGCCGCCGGTCGCGCCATGGCCCAGCTCAACGACAGCTACCGGATCGGCTTCATGACCATTCACCCCGGCACCGTCGATAGCAACGGCGCGGCCAACGGCAGTTCGGTCTCCGCCAGCAAGTTCCTCAAGGTCGCCGATTTCGACACCACCCAACGCGCCAACTGGTACAGCAAGCTCTATTCCCAGGATGGCAACTCCGCCACGCCCCTGCGCACCGCCCTGTCCGTTGCCGGCCGCTACTTCACCGGCAAGAACGACCTGATCAACAAGGGCATGGTGCCGGCCCAGACCGACGATCCGATCCAGTATTCCTGCCAGCAGAACTTTGCCATCTTCACCACGGACGGCTACTGGAACTCGGGCGATGGCCGGCAGGTAAACGGCAGCACCCTGATGAACAACCAGGACGGCGTGCTCTCCGAACTGGATGCCTACAACCCTTCCGGCAGCAAGATCGCCGTCTCGCCCCGCCCCATCTACGACGGCGCCGCATCCCAGTATGTCTGGAACAGCGCCTCCAATCAGTACCGCTACGCCTCCTGCACCTACAACCAGCCCCAGCAGAAGACGGTGCAGTGGCAGTCGCGCCCGCTGGGCCTCGAAGAGCGCACTGCCAGCCTACAGGAACGAACCTCCTCCTTGCAGGAACGTATCTGGACGCTTCAGGCCCGGACGTCGACGCTACAGACCAGGACATCGTCCAACAGCGGCAGCACGTGGAGCAGTTGGAGCAACACCTCCTCCTGCGCACCGGACACGTCCAACCCCAGCCTCAGGGAATGCCGATACACCGACTGGACAGCCTGGAACAACACCAGCTCCTGCTCCCCTGCCAACCAGGATACCAGCGGGACATGGAGCGTCGGCACCGCCCGCCAATGTCAATACGCCCTGACGAGCGACTGGACGAATACGACATCCTGTACGCCGGTCTCCCAGGACACCAGTGGCACATGGAGCACCGGCACCGCCCGCGACTGTCAATACACGGACTGGACGGCCTGGAGCAATACCGGCTCCTGCGATGCGGTAAATCAGGACACCAGCGGCACATGGAGCGTCGGCACCGCGCGCCAGTGCCAATATTCCGACTGGTCGGCCTGGAGCGGCACAGGCTCCTGCACCGCCATCGCCAAGGATTCCTCCGACCCTTACTCCGTCGGCACGGCAAGAGAGTGTCAGACAGCGTATGGCCCATGGACCAATACCGGCGGCACGTGCGTTCCCTCCGCCACCCAGGAATGCCAGACGGTGGACCTCACCGCCTGGGCCAATGTAGGCTCCTGTACCCCATCCGTCGTCGATGGCAGCGGCCAGCAAACAGTCTGCCAGACCGTTCCGGATGCCACTGGCCAGAAGATCCAGTATCAGAGCACCACCACCAGCACCACCTATCCCGGTCCCAGCCAGAGCGGATCCATCATCAGCGGCCCTACCAGCAGTGTCGGCAGTTGGACCGATCAGACCGGAACCTGCTATCCAGCCGCCTCGGTGCCCGCCCTGCCCAACCCCAATCCCCAGATCGTGACCGGCAGCGGCCCTCCCGCGCTGCCCGCCGGCTGTAGCGCCTGGCCCTGCGAAACCGCCACCACCAGCGGCGGCACCAGCAACACCCTGGCGGATGTGGCCCAGCACTATTACAAGACCGACCTGCGAACTTCCGGCCTGGGCAACTGCACCGGCGCCCTGGGCGGAACCGTCAGCGTCTGCGACAACAACGTGCCCTCCTCCGGCACCGGCGCCGAGGCCGACACGGCCAACTGGCAGCATCTGACCACCTTCACCATGGGCCTGGGGCTCTCCGGCACCCTGACCTATCGCTCCGACTACAAGACCGCCACTTCCGGCGATTATTACGACATCAAGCAGGGCACCCGGAACTGGCCCACCCCCAGCGCCGACGACCCCACCGCTCTGGATGATCTGTGGCACGGAGCGGTGAATGGCCGGGGGCAGTATTTCAGCGCCCGGGATCCGGACTCGGTGGTGGATGCCCTCACTTCAGCCCTGGCGGGCATCAATGCCCGGGTCGCCTCGGCGGCGGCCGCAGCCACCTCGAACCTGGAACCCGTGGCCGGCGACAACTTCGCCTATACCGCCAAGTACGTCACCCAGAAATGGGAGGGCGACCTGGAAGCCCATGAAATCGACCTGACCACGGGCGAGGTCACCAGCACCATCATCTGGTCCGCCCAGACCAAACTGGACGCCAAGGCCAAGAGCGCCTGCGACAACCGGACCATCAAGCTGTTCCGCAGCGGCGCCACCAACAACCTGACGGACTTCACCTGGAACACTTATGCCTGTGACAGCAGCGGCAGTCCCACCGGCAGCGCCTCCACCGGCCTGAACGCCGGCGAGCAGGCCAACTTCGGCACCAGCCAGGTGAGCCTCTTCAGTCAGTACCCCTCAATGACGGATGGCACGGCCGGTACGGTGGATCAGCGTTCCGCCGCCGCGGGCGCCAATCTGGTGAACTATCTGCGGGGCCAGAGCGGCAAGGAAATTGTCGACTCATTCACCGCCAACGACCTGAGCGAACTCTATCGAAGCCGGGATCACGTGATGGGCGACATCATCAACGCCCAGCCGGTCTATGTGAAAGCCCCCTTCGCCGAATACGACGACTCGGGCTACACCACCTTCAAGACCAACCAGGCCGGCCGCACCCCCCTGGTCTTCACCGCCGCCAACGACGGCATGCTGCACGCCTTCCATGCCGGCACCTCCATCGTGGACAGCCAGGGGGGCGAAGAGGCCTGGGCCTTCATCCCGACCATGGTGCTGCCCAACATGTACAAGCTGGCCACGGAGAACTACGCCAGCCAACATACCTATATGGTGGATGGCACGCCGTCGGTGGGAGACATTTTCGACACCACCGTCACCGGCTGCGACAGTTCCCCGGCCCAGCCGGAGAACTGCTGGAAAACCATCCTGGTGGGGGGGCTCAACAAGGGCGGCAAGGGTTATTACGCCCTGGACATCACCGACCCGGCCTCACCCAAAGGCCTGTGGGAATTCAAGTGGAGCAGCACCTGCTACGACGCCGCCAGCATCGCCACCTGGTATTCCGATTGCCATGTGGGCTACACCTTCAACAACCCCATCATCAGCAAGCTCGCCGACGGGCGCTGGGTGGTGTTCGTCACCTCCGGCTACAACAACGTCAACGCCCCGGCCGTGGCGGGCGATGGCCAGGGTTATCTCTATGTCCTGGAAGCCGCCACCGGCAAGATCCTGTACAAGATCAGCACCGGCGCCGGTTCATCGGCGAGCCCGAGCGGCCTCAATCACATCAATGGCTGGGTCAGCAACGGTCTGCGCAACAACACGGTGGACCGTATCTACGGCGTCGACCTGCTCGGCAACATCTGGCGCTTCGACGTGAACAACAGCTACCTGCCGGCCGGCCGGGAAGCCACCCTGGTGGCCCAGGCGGTTGATGGGACCGGCACACCTCAGCCCATCACCACCCGGCCGGAACTGGCCGAGGTCGGTGGCGAGCCTTTCGTCTATGTGGGCACCGGACGTTACCTGGGCAGCACCGACAGCAGCAACACCCAGACCCAGACCATCTGGAGTATCAAGGACCCCCTGAGCACCACGGCGGTCACCAGTCTCCGCTCGACCCTCAACCCCATCACCATCGAGAACCAGGGCAGCGGCCTGACCGCCACCCGCGCCGTCTCGGCCGCGACCGAATGCAGCTCCCCCGACGGCTGGTACGCTGACCTGCCCGACAGCGGCGAACGGGTGAATGTGGATATCAAACTGCAACTGGGCACCCTGATCGCGGCCAGCAACGTGCCCCAGAACAATGCCTGCAACATCGGCGGCTATGCCTGGCTCAACTACTTCAACTACGCCACGGGCTGCGCCGTGGCCAATTCCACCGGCGGCCAGATCGGCCAGCGGCTGGTCAAGGCGGGGGGCACCGAATCCCTGGCGGTGGGCATCACCGTGGTGCGTCTGCCCAGCGGCAAGACTGTGGTCATCGCGACCACCTCGGGAGCGGAGCAGATCACCGTCGCTGCTCCCTTCGATGTCGCGCCACCCGTGGGCAAGCGGGTCAGTTGGCGGGAAATCATTCAATAGGCGATGTGTCGCAGGCCGCCAGCCCCCGGCTGCGATACCGCCGCCTTCCCGCCGGAAGTAGGCTGGGACTCTGCCTGTTCCTGTCGGCCCTGGCCCATGGCCTGCTGCTGGGCCATCCCGGCTGGATCACCCCCCATCCGGCTGCTGGCGCCGGAGCGGCAGTCATCCATGCCCCGCTGACTGCCACGCTCCTCGCCGTACCGCCGGCCCCGTTGCCGCCGCCCGCCACCGCCGGGAGGCCTGTCCAGGATGAAACGGCCGACAGTCCATCGATCGTGCCCACCCCGGCACCCCCGAGCCCTGGCGGCCCGGCCGTCGCCCAGGCCCCCGGCCTGTTGCTCGGCCCCTGGTACTACACGGCGAAATGGCTGCACCGCCGGCCCACCCCCCTGCATCCCATCCTTCCGCAATACCCGCCCGCCGCCGGCCAGATCGCCGGCCGGGTGCGGCTACTGCTGTTGATCAATGAACAAGGGGGGCTCGACAGTTATCGGGTTCAGGAGGCCAGCCCCGCAGGGGTCTTCGAGGAGGCAACCCTCGCCGCCTTCACCCAGGCCCGCTATGCCCCGGGCCTGATCACCGGCTATCCCGTCCGTAGCCAGTTGCTGGTGGAGGTCGTTTTCGAACCGAGCGAAGCGCCACGGGTCGGGATGCCGGCGCTGGAAGCGCCGACTCCCTGATATCTCACTGGGAGATCAATTCCTTCGGCAGGGGGAACTGCACCCCCTCCTCCTTGCCCGGCATCTGGTTCACCCGCTTCGCGCCCAGTTGTTGCAGACGCAGGATCACGTCGGTCACCAGCACCTCGGGGGCCGAGGCGCCGGCGGTCAGGCCGACACGGGCGCCGCCGATAATCCAGGCCGGGTCGATGGCATCGGCATCGTCGATCAAATAGGCCGGGATGCCCAGATTCGCCGCCACTTCCCGCAGGCGATTGGAGTTGGAACTGGTGGGAGAACCCACCACCAGCATCAGGTCCATCTGGCTGGCCATCTGCTTCACGGCATCCTGCCGATTCTGGGTGGCGTAGCAGATGTCATCCTTCTTGGGGCCGGCGATTTCGGGAAAGCGCGCCCGCAGAGCCGCCACGACGGCGCCGGCATCATCCACCGAGAGAGTGGTCTGGGTCACATAGGCCAGCCGGGCCGGGTCCCTGACCTTAAGCTGAGCCACATCCTCGACGTTCTCCACCAGATACATGCCGTCCCGCAACTGGCCCATGGTGCCTTCCACTTCCGGGTGGCCCTTGTGGCCGATCATGACGATCTCCCGGCCCTGTTCCCGCATCTTGCTCACTTCCACATGAACCTTGGTAACCAGGGGGCAGGTGGCGTCGAAGACCCGCAGGCCGCGGCGCTCGGCTTCTTCCCGCACCGCCTTGGGCACGCCATGGGCGCTGAAAATCAGGGTAGCGCCGGCAGGCACCTGGTCCAGGCTTTCGATGAAGATCGCACCCTTGGCCCGCAGGTCCTCCACCACGTAGCGGTTATGCACCACCTCGTGGCGCACATAAATGGGCGCGCCGAATTTTTCCAGGGCCCGCTCCACAATGGCGATGGCCCGTTCCACGCCGGCACAGAAGCCCCGGGGGTTGGCAAGGAAGATTTCCATCACAGGACTCCGATCACTTCCACCTCGAAGCGGACGGACTTGCCCGCCAGAGGATGGTTGAAATCCATCAGCACCGCATCATCGTGCACTTCCCGCACCAGGCCGGAATAGGCCTGGCCGTTTGCGGAAACGAAGTCGATCTGGGCATGAACCTCGGCCTCGGTCTTGGGCGGCAACTGACTCTTCGGCACCCACACCACCAGTTGGTCCACCCGTGCCCCGAAGGCTTCACCGGCCGCCAGTTCAAAGACCCGGCGTTCCCCCTCGGCCACACCGATCAGGCGCTGCTCCAGGGAAGGGGCCAACTGGCCGCTGCCCATTTGCAGGGTGCCCGGCGCATTGCGAAAGGTGTTCATCAACTCCAGGCCGTCGTCGGCGCTGAGGCGGTAATGCAGGGTGACGAAGCTGTCGGCCTGGACGGTCTCAGCCATGGCGCGAATCCTTGTGTTTGAACTCCTGCCAGAGCAGCAGGACGATACCGACGCAGATCGCGCTGTCGGCCAGATTGAAGGCTGGCCAGTGCCAGCCGGCGGCGTGGAAGTCGAGGAAATCCACCACCGCGCCGTAGATCAGACGGTCGATCACATTGCCCAGGGCGCCCCCCAACACCAGGGCCAGGGCGGCAAGCAGCCAACGGTTGGCAGCAGCCTTTCTCATGGCAATGACGATGCCGACGGAAATGACCAGGGCCAGCACCACGAAAAACCAGCGCTGCCAACCCTCGGCACTGGCCAGGAAGCTGAAGGCGGCCCCCCGGTTGAACACCAGCACCAGATTGAAAAAGGGCGTCAGCACCATGCCCTCCCCCAGCCGGAGCACCGCCAGCACCCAGGCCTTGGTGACCTGATCGGCCGCCACCACGGCGGCAGCCAGGGCATACCAGGGAAAAAGTCTAGCGCGCATGGTCACCAGCCCTATCCCGGGGCGGGGCTGCGGGAAAGTTCGTTTTTTCGTTAAGGAGGTGCTGACTAAATTCAATTTCGTCATTCCGGCGAAAACCGGAATCTAGGAAAATCAATGGACTGGACCCCGGCTTTCGCCGGGGCAACGAATAAATCATTTTCTTAAGCACGCTGGCGCGCCTCGCCGGCACCGAACAGGTTGTCGACACAGCGACCGCAAAGCTCAGGATGTTCGCCATGGCTGCCCACGTCCTGGCGCCAGTGCCAGCAGCGGCCGCACTTGGCGTGAGCGCTGGGGGTGGCGATCACCGCCTCGGCGGCGGCATCGACCACAGGCACCAAGGTCGTTTTGGAGCAGATCAGGATGAAACGCAGGTCGTCCGCCAGGGAGGCCAGCAACTCATGCCGGGCGCCACTGGCGCGGACTTCCACCTCGGCCTGGAGCGAGGAACCAATGCCACCTGCGGTGCGCAGATCCTCCAGCACCTTGCTGGCCTCGGCCTTCACTTCCCGTATCTGTTCCCAGCGCGCCAGCAGTTCGGCCTCCCCTTCCCCGGCCGGCAGCGCATACCAGGTGTGCAGCATCACGCTGTCCTCCGCCCCCTGGCCCAGCACCTGCCAGATTTCCTCGGCGGTAAAGGCCAGGATGGGGGCCATCAGCCGGGTCACGGTTTGCAGGATGTGCCACAGGGCGCTCTGGGCGGCCCGGCGTTGGGGGGAATCAACCGCCGTGGTGTACAGGCGGTCCTTCAGGATGTCCAGGTAGAAGGCCCCCAGGTCCTCGGCGCAGAAGCCTTGCAGGGCCTGGACGATCTTGAGGAACTCGTAGCTCTCGTAGTCCGCCGTCACCTGGGCCTGCAACTGACGCGTCAGGGCCAGGGCGTAACGGTCGATTTCCAGCCACTGTTCCGGGGGCAGCATCTGGGTGGCGGCGTCGAAGTCGGCGGTATTGGCCAGTAGGAAGCGCAGGGTGTTGCGCAGGCGGCGATAGGTTTCCACCACCCGGTCGAGGATCTCCTTGGAAATGGACAGCTCCCCCGAGTAGTCGGTGGAGGCCACCCAGAGGCGGAGGATTTCGGCCCCCAGCTTGTCGGAGACCTCCTGGGGCGCGATCACATTGCCCTTGGACTTGGACATCTTCATGCCCTTGCCATCCACCACGAAACCGTGGGTCAGCAGGGCCTGGTAGGGCGCCCGGCCGTCGATGGCGCAGCCGGTCAGCAACGAACTCTGGAACCAGCCCCGGTGCTGATCCGAGCCTTCCAGGTAGAGGTCGGCGGGGAAGGCGCTCTGTTCCCGGTGGGAGCCCCGCAGCACACTCCAGTGGGTGACGCCGGAATCGAACCAGACATCCAGGGTGTCCCGCATCTTGCGGTACTGGTCCGCTTCCTCGCCCAGCAGTTCCTTCGGCTCCAGGGCGAACCAGGCCTCGATGCCGGATTGTTCGACACGTTGGGCCACGGTTTCCACCAACTCGGCGGTGCGGGGATGGAGCTGGCCGGTCTCCTTGTGCAGGAAGAAGGGAATCGGCACGCCCCAGTTGCGCTGGCGCGAGACGCACCAGTCGGGCCGGGTCTTCATCATGCCTTCGAGCCGGGCTCGACCCCAAGTGGGGAAAAAGCGGGTCTCGTCCACGGCCTTTTCGGCGGCCAGACGCAGTGTGGGCGCAGTCTCGTCTCGGCGCTGGTCCATGCCGATGAACCACTGGGTGGTGGCGCGGAAGATGATCGGCGTCTTGTGGCGCCAGCAGTGGGGATAGCTATGGCGGATCTTCTCCTGCCGGAGCAGCCGGCCCTGGGCCTCCAGTTCCACCAGTACCAGGGGATTGGCCTCCCACACGCTCTTGCCCGCCAGGACCTCGCCGGACAGGGCCGGCGTGTTGGCGAGAAACTTGCCGTCGTCGCCGACCGGATTGTTCACCGGCAAGCCGTAGCGGCGGCCCACGTTGTAGTCGTCCACGCCATGGGCCGGGGCGGTGTGCACCAGGCCGGTACCGGCCTCGGTGGTGACATGGTTGCCGAGAATCACCGTGACATCCCGCTCCTGGAACGGGTGCTTGAGCAGCAGGTGCTCCAGGGCCGAGCCGGGAGCGGAGCCGATCGTCTTGCCTGCCAGTTCGTAACGGGCCAGACAGGACTCGGCCAGTTCATGGACCAGGATCAGGCAGCCACGATCGGTCTCCACCAGGTCGTAGCTCATGTCGGGATGAACGCTGACCGCCTCGTTGGCCGGCAGGGTCCAGGGCGTGGTGGTCCAGATCACCGCAAAGGCCGAGCCGGGGGAATGCTTGAGGCCGAAGGCCTGGGCCAGCTTGTCGGCGTGGTTCGGGTGCACCTCGAAGGCCACGTCGATGGCCGGGGACGTCTTGTCTTCATATTCCACCTCGGCCTCGGCCAGGGCGGAACCGCAGTCCAGACACCAGTTCACCGGCTTCAGGCCCTGGTAGAGATAGCCCTGCTCCAGGATCTTGCCCAGGGCGCGGATCTCGTCCGCCTCGGCCTGGAAGTTCATGGTCAGGTAGGGGTTGTCCCACTCCCCCAGCACGCCCAGGCGGATGAAATCCTTCTTCTGCCGCTCCACCTGCTCCCGGGCGTAATCCCGGCACAGGCTGCGCACCTTGTCCCCCGGCAGGTTGCGCCCGTGCTGCTTCTCGATCTGGTGCTCGATGGGCAGGCCATGGCAATCCCAGCCCGGCACATAGGGCGCATCGAAGCCGGCCAGGGTCTTGGCGCGGATGATGATGTCCTTGAGGATCTTGTTCACCGCATGGCCAATGTGGATGTCGCCATTGGCGTAGGGCGGGCCGTCATGGAGCAGAAAGCGGGGCCGCCCCTGGCTCGTCTCGCGAATCCGGCGATAGAGCTGCTTCTGCTGCCATTGCGCCACCCAGGCCGGTTCCCGCTTGGCGAGGTCGCCCCGCATGGGAAAGGGCGTGTCGGGCATGTTGAGAGTCTTGCGGTAATCAGCCATTTGAGTTGCCTGCAAAATATTTCTTGGTTGCTTCCACATCGAGGGCGATCTGGGCCGTCAGGGCTTCGAGGGAGGGGTATTTCTCCTCTTCCCTCAGTTTGTGCATGAAGTACACCGTCACATGGGCGCCGTAAATTTCCCGGTCAAAGTCCAGCAAATGCACTTCCAGGGTCGGCTTCAGTCCATCCCGCAGGGTCGGGCGCACACCGATGCTGGCGGCTCCCGGCAGGTGGCGTTTGTCCAGACCCGCCACCATGGCTGCATAGACCCCGGTCAGGGGCACACGCTTGCGCTTCAATTGCACGTTGGCCGTGGGGAAACCCAGGGTGCGGCCGATCTTGTCACCGTGGTAGACCCGGCCGGCGATGCCGTAGGGCCGTCCCAGCAGGTAGGCCGCCAGTTCCAGTTGCCCGGCCGCCAGGGCGTCACGCACCGCCGAGCTGGAAACCCGCAGGCCATCGTGATCCACCGTGCCCATGGCTTCCACGCTGAAGCCCCACTGCCGCCCCGCTGTTTCCAGCATCTCGAAGTTGCCGGCGCGGCCCTTGCCGAAGCGGAAATCGTCGCCGATGATCACGTGCCGTGCCTTCAATCCCTCCACCACGATCTGACGGATGAAGTCCTCCGCGCCCAGGGACGCCAGGCGCCGGTCGAAGTGGCAAAGAAAGACGTTATCGACGCCATAGCCTTCCATCAACACCAGTTTCTCCCGCAGGCTGGTGAGCCGGGCCGGTGCCTGGTCAGGCGTAAACAGTTCGCGGGGATGGGGCTCGAAGGTCAGCACCGTCGAGGACAGGCCGAGTTCCCGGGCCTTGGCCGTGAGCCGCTCCAGCATGGCCGCATGCCCCCGGTGGATGCCATCGAAGTTGCCGATGGTGAGCACCGTGGGGGTGGTCTGCTGCTCGGAAGGGCCAAAAAATACGCGCATCACGGATGCCGGAAAAAGCGGCAATTATAGCAAGCCAAGCCTCTCGCCCTGCCTTGGGACCGGCGCAAATGCCGGCCTTTCAGTCATTAGTCACTGTGGTGCCCGGGAACGGACTCGAACCGTCAGGCCTTGCGGCGGCGGATTTTAAGTCCGCTGTGTTTACCAATTTCACCACCCGGGCAATTGATTTCCAATGATTTTTCCGTTGCAAACAGACCAGGAATCTAGCGGATTCGGGCTTGTCGGCCGCTTTGATGCAAGCCGCAGGCAAGCCACCGCCCATCCCGCCCATGTCTGACGGCGAATTCTATCCTTGCCCAGGCCCGTGTTTCACTTTTTGACGAACCGGCAGAGGGCGGGGGGGAGGCTGGCGATCATGCGCGTTAGCGCGAATCCGCGCCACCTCGTCATGGGCTTCGCTCAGCGATATCCCCCGTGCAAGCCTCAATTCGCGGATTGCATCCATGTCGCGGCCGGCGGAGACCAGATTTTCGACCGAAGCCGAAAACGCGTCGCCCTGGCTTCGCCCCAGGAAGGCCCGCAGCCGCTCGGCATTTGCCTCGTGCTCGTCGCCGGGTGTGTAGCTTGCGGTCAAGGGAAGCTCGCCAGCGCGCGTCAGCAGAACAAGGCGCTGGCTCGGAGCCACGGCATCGCCGCCGAGAACCGTCCTCACCACCACCTGCTCGATTTCTTCGAAAGGCACCATGCCCGAGCGATGTCGCAGGCCGACGCGCCGGGACCAGGCGAGCCGACGGGTACCGGCATCGAACACAAAATCACTCGTTTCCGAAAGGAGCGCAAAGAGCATGCAGGTCACGCTTGCGCCGATGAGCCCGACGAATCTATCGCTGTTCGGGTGGCCGGTCGCCCAGTGCACGGCAAGCCAGACAAGGAAAACCACGCCCAGTCCCCCGACCGCATTCTGCAAGGGCGAACGAACCCGGAAAACGAGTCGGGAAGCGCCATCCTCAGTGATTGTCTGCACGAACTTCAGCGCTCAGGCGGTCAAGGTTCTGTTCGTTGGCAGGCACGACGATGGGACGCACGGCGCTGGCCACCGAGGCATCGGCAAAGGCTTGCTCCCAACGGACCAAGGCAAGAAAAGGGGACAGACCACGATTCCTTCTCGACACGCTTGATGCCGGCTGCGCCCGGCGCAAGTTTCTTGGTGACGATACTGCCGCCTCTGCCGGATGAGGGAATAGCGGTCCGCGGTGGTTTGGAGGAATGGGGAAGCATCTCGGCTCGCCTGAATATGGCGGCAGAATAGCGCGCATCTCCGGCGGGGACAATGCCCATGGCAAGCCGGGGCACCTGGGGTGCCGGCCGTCGTCTGTTTGGTGGGGGTGTTGGTCGGTCTTTCGGGTTTACTGAGGCATCGAGCCCCCTCTCCCCCGGCCCCTCACTCCCACAGGGACTTCCTTTGGTCGCCACAAGGGGAAAGAGGTGCCTGCACGATGCTGCTTCCGAAATCGATCGCTACCCCCTCCCCCACAAGGGAGAGGGGTGCCCATCAGTGAATGCAGTCTTTTTCGGTTTATCCCAGGGCCAGCCACACCAGGCCGTCTTCCACCTTGACGCGGAAGGGCTTGGTGCAGCCCACGTCGGGGGCCTGGGCCTGGCCGGTGGTCAGGTCGATCTTCCAGGAGTGGAGGGGACAGGTGACGCTGCGGCCATGGACGATGCCCTGGGACAGGGGACCGCCCTTGTGGGGGCACTTGTCATGGACGGCGAAGACTTCGTCGTCGGCGGTGCGGAACACCGCCAGGTCTCCCGCCGATGACTTCACCACCCGGCTGCCCAGGCGGGGAATCTCCTCCATCAGGCACAGGCGCTTCCACACCGGGGTCACGTTCAGATCGGATACTGCGTTCTCAAGGGCTTCCATGATTCAGACCTCCAGCATTTCGTATTCGCGGTGCACCGGCGGCTTGGCCACGGCCTCGGCCCAGGGGTCCTCGTAGTCCCGCAGGGCGTCGAGCAGGCGCTGGTGGAGCAGGCGGCGGCGCGGGGCGTCTTCCAACACGGCGGCCTTCACATGCTCCATGCCGACCCGTTGCAGATAATGGCAGGTGCGCTCCAGGTAGTAGCCCTCCTCCCGGTAGAGCTGGAGGAAGGCGCAGGTGTATTCCAGCACCTCGGCGTCGTCCTTCACCTTGCAAAGGAACTGGGCCACCTCGGTCTTGATGCCGCCGTTGCCGCCGATGTGCAGCTCGTAACCGGAATCCACGCCGATCACGCCCACGTCCTTGATGCCGGACTCGGCGCAGTTGCGGGGGCAGCCGGAGACCGCCAGCTTCACCTTGTGGGGCGACCACATGCCGAACAGCACCTTCTCCAGCTTCACCCCCATGTCCATGGAGCGCTGGGTGCCGAAGCGGCAGTGCTCGGAACCGACGCAGGTCTTCACGGTGCGCAGGCTCTTGCCGTAGGCGTGGCCCGAGCCCATGCCGGCCTTGGCCAGGTCGGCCCAGACATTGGGCAGGTCTTCCTTTTTGATGCCCAGCAGGTCGATACGCTGGCCGCCGGTGACCTTGACGGTGGGCACCCGGTATTTCTCGGCCACGTCGGCGATGGCCCGCAACTCGTCGGGGGTGGTGAGCCCGCCCCACATCCGGGGCACCACGGAATAGGTGCCGTCCTTCTGGATGTTGGCGTGGGCGCGCTCGTTGATGAAGCGGGACTGGGGATCGTCCAGGGCCTCGCCGGGCCAGGTGGAGATCAGGTAGTAGTTCAGGGCCGGGCGGCAGGAGGCGCAGCCGTCGGCGCTCTTCCATTCCAGGAAGTGCATGACCTGGGGAATGGTGAGCAGCTTCTGCTCGCGGATGGCCCGGCGCACCTCGCCGTGGGAATGCTCGGTGCAGGCACAGACCGGCTTGTCCTTGCCCGCCGAGGGCTGGTAAGCGCCGCCCACGGTGGAGGCCAGGATCTGTTCCACCAAGCCGGTGCAGGAGCCGCAGGAGGAAGATGCCTTGGTGTGTTTGCGCACATCCTCCACGGTGAACAGGCCCTGCTCCTTGATGGCCTTGACGATGGTGCCCTTGCACACGCCGTTGCAGCCGCAGACCTCGGCGCTGTCGGCCATGGCGGCGGCCTTGTTCTGGCCGGCATGGCCGCCGTCGCCGATATGGCTCTGGCCGAACATCAGTTGCTCGCGGATGCCGGCGATGTTCTTGCGCTCCCGCAGCAACTGGAAGTACCAGGCGCCGTCGGCGGTGTCGCCGTACATCACCGCGCCGACCAGGGTGTCGTCCTTGACGCAGAGCTTCTTGTACACGCCGCCGGCCGGGTCCCGCAGCACGATCTCGTCCACCCCCTCGCCGCCGGAGAAGTCGCCGGCGGAGAAGACGTCGATGCCGGTGACCTTGAGCTTGGTGGAGGTCACCGAGCCCTGGTAGCGGCCGATGCCGTACATGGCCAGGTGGTTGGCGCAGACCTTGGCCTGCTCGAACAGGGGCGCCACCAGGCCGTAGGCGGTGCCGCGATGGTTGGCGCACTCGCCCACCGCGTAGATGCGCGGATCGTAGGTCTGCAAGGTGTCGTTCACCACCACGCCGCGCTCGCAATGGATGCCGGACTTCTGGGCCAGCTCGGCATTGGGACGAATGCCGACCGCCATGACTACCAGGTCGGCCGGCACGCTTTCGCGGTTCTTGAATTTGATCGCACAGACGCGGCCCGACTCTCCGGCGACGAGTTCGTCCGTCTGCGCTTCGAGCATGAATTTGAGGCCCTTGGCTTCCAGCGACTTCATCAGCAGATCGGCCGCGGTCTTGTCGAGCTGGCGCTCCATGATCCAGGGCATGACATGGACGACCGTCACGTCCATGCCGCGCAGCTTGAGGCCGTTGGCGGCCTCCAGGCCGAGGAGGCCGCCGCCGATGACCACCGCGTGCTTGTGATGGGCGGCGGCATCGACCATGGCCTCGGTATCGGCGATGTCCCGGTAGGCGATCACCCCCGGCAGATCGTGGCCCGGCACCGGCAGGATGAAGGGCATGGAGCCGGTGGCCAGCAGCAGGCGGTCGTAGGGAGCCTCGGTGCCATCGTCGGCGACCACCTTGCGGCCGATGCGGTCGATCTTCACCACCTTCTTGCCGGTGTGCAACTGGATGCCGTTGTCCCGATACCAGTCCCAGTCGTTGAGCACGATGTCCTGCAAGGTCATCTCGCCGGCCAGCACCGGCGAGAGCAGGATGCGGTTGTAGTTGGGATGGGGCTCGGCGCCGAATACCGTGACGTCGTACATGTCCGGCGCCAGCTTGATCAGTTCCTCCAGGGTGCGCACGCCGGCCATGCCGTTGCCCACCAGGACCAGTTTCATTTTTTTCATGATGCTTCCTCTCTGCTGCCAGGTTCCGGGCTCTCTATTCCCCCTGCCCCAGGCAAGGAGGATGGCGCCGTGCCCGGATACAGCAATCGCTGTGCCACTCGGGCAGAAGGCTCTCAGACAGCGGATTTAAAGGTTTTTTGGAAGCACGGAACCGCCTGCCGGAAGGGAGCTGCGCACCAGAATGGCGCGGCATGCACCATGGCCGCGCCCCAATTCGGGAAACGCCGAAAAGAGGAAAGTCAGGGCTGGCTGGGAGCGGGTTTGCGTTTCTTTTTCGGAGGCGTCTTCCTTGCCGGCGCCGGGCTTTTGGCCTGCTCGACCTGGCCCGATGGCGCGACTGCGGCACCGGGCTTGTCCATGGCCTCGCGTTGCTCCGCGGCGCGCTGCTGTTGCAGGTGGGTCTCGATGGCCGGCAGGGCCGGTGGCATCATCATCCGGGCGGGCTGGGCCAGGGCCAGGGAGGACAGCAGCAGACTCCCCAGGACGGTAACACGCAGGGTTTTCATGGCATTCATGGCGGTTCTCCAGGGCAAGGCTATTCAGCGGTTCGCTGCGCTCGACGGTCACACGCGGCGCCGTTATGTTTTTTCACATTAACGCAGGAACAGCAGCCAGAGCAGGAAGAAGTTCAGCACCAGGGAAAGGGCCGCCAGCAGCTTCAGGGGAAAGTGGGGATCCCGCTGCACCAGGGGCATCCTGCGGTGCATGCGCAGGGGCTTGTGGGCGCCCTGCTCCAGGGCCAGGAGAAATTCCTCGGCGGTCTCGAAGCGGTCGGGCAGGTCCCGAGCCACGGCCTTCAGCAGCACCGATTCGAGCCAAGCGGGAATGTCGGCGCGGTAGCGCAGGGGCGTGGCGGGATCGCCGAAACGCGGGGTCTGGAAGGGTTCGACCTCGCCATAGGGATACTTGCGGGTCAGCAGTTGATAGAGGGTGGCACCGGCAGCGTAGAGATCGCTGGCCACGGTGGCGCCCTGGCCCTGGAACAGTTCCGGCGCCATGTAACTGGGGGTGCCGGGATTGTTGATTTCCTGAAGGTCCACGCCGTCGGAGGCCGCCACCCCCAGGTCCAGGATGCGCAGTCGCCCGTCACGACCCAGGTGGATGTTGTCGGGCTTGATGTCCCGATGGACGATACCCAGCCGGTGCAGGGCCGCCAGGCCCTGAAGCAGATGGATGCCGATCTCGGTGGCCTCCACCAGGGAAAAGCGATGGCCCCGCTCCAGCATCGTCCGCAGGGTCTCGCCTTCGTGCCAGCTCATCAGGTAATACAGGTGCGCCCGGGGCGGATGGTCCGCCACCTGGGGGAAATAGCGGGAAGTCGCCCGCCGCGCCAGCCATTCCTCATGGATCAGGGCATTGCGCGCTTCCGCGTCGGCGGCCTCGGGCAACAGGGTCTTCAGCACCAGGGACTCGCCGCTGACCTCGCGGCGCACCCGATAGAGCAGGGTCACCCGGGACTCATGGAGCAGTTCCTCCACCGTCAGGCCATCCAGAGTCTGGCCCGGCTTCAGGCGCGGCGGCAGGGGCCACTGCTGGGCGCCGGTGAGACGGTCGCGCAGGTTGGCATCGGGCACAGTGAGCACCCGCAACACCAGGGCGCTGCAATTGTCCTGGGCGCCCCGTTGCAGGGCGCTGCCGGCAAGATCGGCGGCCGCGTCCTGGGACTGGACGTGGCGCCCCAGCAGTTCGCCGATGCGGGCCACGCCCAGGGTGTTCCAGACGCCGTCGCTCATCAGGGCGAAGACATCCCCCACCGCCAGTTCGCCTTCGCCGTAGTCCATCACCAGATGGGCGTCCAGGCCCACGGCACGGGTCAGCACATGGCGCAGTTCCGGGTGGTCCCAGACATGGTCCTGAGTCAGGCATTCCAGTTGGCCGCCGCGCAGCCGGTAGATGCGGCTGTCGCCCACGTGGCAGGAATACCAGCGGCTGCCCCGCAGCACCAGGGCCGAGAGGGTGGTGGCCATGCCCGCCGCCTCGCGCCGCGCCGCCGCATGGCTCAGCAGCCAGCGGTTGATGGCCAGCAGCACGGTGTCCAGGGCCTTGGGCACGGCCCAGGTGTCGGGAGTGGCGTAGTAGTCGGCGAGCAGGCCCCGCACCGTGTATTCCGCCGCCTCGCCCCCGGCGGCCGAGCCCCCCACCCCATCGGCCAGGGCCAGCAGCATGCCCTTGGTTTCCAGGGAGCCGTCCTCCGGCGTGACGAAGCCGACAAAGTCCTCATTACGGGGCCGGGGCCCTGTCAGGGAGGAATAGCCGACATCGATGGAAAGGCTTGAGGGCATCAGGAATTGGCAAATTGATGAAGCCGTGAAAAACCCTTCGCCGCGGAAATCATGGCGACAGGCGCCCACCGAATAATGGAACCCGTCACCCCGGCGCAGGCCGGGGTCCAGTTTGGCGGCCCGCTAGATTCCGGCCCCGGATTCAGGCATTCCAGGGTGACGTTCCTGCGCCGGAATGACACGGGGGGTGCTTTGTGAGGTTTCACGAGATTGCCCCGCATTTGACGTTATCGGGCGTTCCCAGGAAGAACATTCCTATCGCCCGCAGCATAGTCCATCAGATCCGCGCCGCGCTCAGATGGACGGCGCCCCAGGTGGTGCGCCAGCGCTGCTTGACGCCGGTGAGGCCAACCAGGGCCAGCAAGGCCAGGGCGGCGAAGATCAGGAAGCCCATCTGATAGTTGCCGGTGATCTGCTTGGCATATCCAAGACTGGAGGCCAGATAGAAGCCGCCGACGCCGCCGGCCATGCCCACCAGGCCGGTGATGACGCCGATCTCGCGCCGGAAGCGCTGGGGCACCAACTGGAACACCGCGCCGTTGCCCAGGCCCAGGGCCAGCATGGCGCCAACGAAGACCGCCGAGCAGGTCCACACATCGGGCATGCCGAAACTGACGATGACCAGGAAGCCCGCCGCCGCAAGGTACATGAAGGAGAGGCTCTTCACGCCGCCGATGCGGTCGGCCAGGGCGCCCCCCAGGGGCCGCACCAGGGACCCGGCGAAGACGCAGCCGGCGGTGAAATAGCCGGCGGTCTTGGGGTCGAGGCCATACTCGGCGTTGAAGTAGATGGCCAGGGAGGAGGCCAGCCCGGAGAAGCCGCCGAAGGTGACGGCGTAGAAAAACATGAACCACCAGGCGTCCTTGTCCTTCAGCACCTTGAAGTAGTCCGACAGGGGCTGGGGCGGCGGGCAGTTGGGGGCATCCTTGGCGCAGAACAGATAGACCGCGAAAACCAGGCTCAGGGGCATCAGCAGCAGGCCGAAGACATTGGTCCAGCCGAAGATTTCGGCCAGCACCGGCGCGAACAGGGCCGCCAGGGCCGTGCCCGAGTTGCCGGCGCCGGCGATGCCCATGGCCTTGCCTTGATGCTCCGGCGGATACCAGCGGGACGCCAGGGGCAGAGCCACGGCGAAGGCCGCCCCCGCCACTCCGAGGAAGATGCCCAGGATCAGCACCTGCTCGAAGGAGTGGATGCCATGCAGCCAGGCCACGGCCATCGCCGCGATGACGATGATCTGGCCGATGGCGCCGGCCTTCTTGGGCTTGAGGTGATCCACCAGCAGGCCCATCGCCACCCGCAGCACGGCGCCGGCCAGGAGCGGCGTGGCCACCATCAGGCCCTTCTGGGCCGAGCTCAGATGCAGGTCGGCGGCGATCTGGATGCCCAGGGGGCCGAGGATGACCCAGACCATGAAGGCCAGGTCGAAGTAGAGAAATGCGGTCAGCAGCGTTGGCAAATGCCCTGCCTGGAGAAATGATTTGCGGTCCATGGTGTCCTGCCTTCAAGAAGTGAACAAGCGGGGCGCGCCCCAACTTGCTCACCTCTAGGCAATCGCCATGCCAAAGACCGACGAATTCGCACAACCCTTGTGCCACAAGGCATTGCAAGTCGCCCCCCAGGCTTTCCCAAGCCCCGTTTCAGCGCGGATTCAGGCACCAATGCAGTGCGAAGACCCCAGCGAGGCACAAGCATGGAGCAGGCAGCCTCAGGCGGCCTTTCTCATCTGCTTGCGATAGAGGAAGTCCAGCACCGCCGCCCGGTACTCGGCGAAGCGGGGCTGCTCCACCAGGGCCAGGCGATCCCGGGGCCAGGACAGATCCACTTCGAGGATCTCGCCGATGGTGGCCGCCGGGCCGTTGGTCATCATCACGATACGGTCGGAGAGCAACACCGCCTCGTCCACATCGTGGGTGACCATCACCACGGTGGCGCCGGTCTGGGCCATCACCTTGATCAGCTCGTCCTGGAGGCTGGCCCGGGTCAGGGCGTCCAGGGCGCCGAAGGGCTCGTCCATCAACAGGATCTTGGGCTCCATGGCGAAGGCCCGGGCGATGCCCACCCGCTGCTTCATGCCGCCGGATACCTCATGGGGATACTTGTGCATGGCATGGCCCATATGCACCAGCTTGAGAGCCTCCTCGGTGCGGACCTTGAGCCTGGCCTTGCCTTCCTTGCGGCCGAAGACCCGCTCCACCGCCAGATGGACGTTCTCGAAGCAGGTGAGCCAGGGCAGCAGGGAATGGTTCTGGAACACCACCGCCCGCTCCGGCCCCGGCCCGCTGATCTCGCGGCCGTCGCAGATCAGGGCGCCCTCGCTGGGCAGGGCGAGTCCGGCGATCAGGTTCAGCAGGGTGCTCTTGCCGCAGCCCGAGTGGCCGATCAGGGACACCACCTCATGCTCGCGGATGGATAGGTCGATGTTGCGCAGGGCAGTGAAGCGGCCCTGCTTGGTGTTGAAGACCTGGGCCACGCTCTCGATTTTCACCAGGGGTTTCATGATCCACTCTCCTTTAACGTAAAAAAGCATCAACGGAGCCGGGTGTGACCGTTGAGCGCAGCGAACCGATGGGTAGCCCCGCCCCGGGGCGGGGATGGGGGTGGGGGGCGTTCAATTTGACTTTACGCATTTCATCCTCGGGGGTGGTGCTGGCGACCATGCGCGTTAGCGGGATTCGTACTGGAAGCGGCTGGCCAGCAGCAACAGCGCCTGTTCCAGGATCAGCCCGACGATGCCGATGACGAAGATGGCGATGACGATGTGCTCCACCTTGAGGTTGTTCCACTCGTCCCAGACCCAGAAGCCGATGCCGACGCCGCCGGTGAGCATCTCCGCCGCCACGATCACCAGCCAGGCGGTGCCGATGGACAGGCGGATGCCGGTCAACATGTAGGGCAGCACGGCGGGGAAGAGAATCTTGGTGATGACCTTGGACTCGGGCAGGTTCAGCACCCGGGCCACGTTCAGGTAGTCCTGGGGCACCCGCTGCACGCCCACGGCGGTGTTGATGATCATGGGCCAGATGGAGCAGATGAAGATGGTCCAGGTGGCGGCCGGGTCGGCCTTCTGGAACACCAGCAGGCCGATGGGTAGCCAGGCCAGGGGCGAGACCGGACGCAACAGGGAGATCACTGGGTCGAACATGCGGTTCAGGGTCTCGAAGCGCCCCAGCAGGAAGCCCAGGGGAATGCCCACCAGGGCCGCGAAGCCGAAGCCGATGCCGACCCGTTGCAGGGAGGACAGCACGTTCCAGCCGATGCCCTGGTCGTTGGGTCCGTTGCGATAGAAGGGGTCCGAGAAGAGCTGCACCGCCGCCGCCCAGACCTGGGCCGGACTGGGAATGGCGCCTCCCTTCATCGTCGCCAGGCCCCAAAGCCCGATCAACAGACCAAAGCCGATCAGGGGCGGCAACATGCGGCCCGCCACCCGGGCCAGCCCCTCCCGCAGACGGTGACCGGCGCTGAGCTGAGGGAATTCCGCCAGTTCGCTCACTGGCTCGGCCACGGCTTCGACTTCTGCCACCGGCACGGCGATGGAGGAGACCTCCTCCTCCGGCGGCTTGAACGCCAGTACTGTGCTCATCTCATTCTCCTTTTGCGACATCGGATCAGGCTCGAACCTTGAAGGACGCCGCGTACTTCTTCGGATCCTTGCCATCCCAGACCGTGCCGTCGATCAGTTTGGAACTGCGCATGTCGCTCTTGGGCACAGCGGCGCCCGCAGCAGCGGCGGCCTGCCGGTAGATGTCGATGCGATTCACCTTCTTTGCCACCGCCAGGTAGTCCGGCTCATCCTTCAAGAGGCCCCAGCGCTTGTGCTGGGTCATGAACCACATGCCATCCGACAGGTAGGGGAAGGGCGCCATGCCGTCGTTGAAGAACTTCATGGCGTTCCTGTCATCCCAGGTCCGGTTCTGGGCGCCGGGCAGGCCATTGTTGTAGCGGCCCAGCATGCGGGCGACGATGACCTCGCTGTCGGTGTTCACGTAGGCCTTGCTGGCGATGGTGTCGGCGGTCTTCTGCTTGTTGGAAAGCGAAGCGTCGATCCAGCGCCCGGCCTCGATGATGGCGGCCGTCATGGCCCGGGCGGTGTTGGGATACTTGGCCACCCACTCGGCGGTGGTGCCCAGCACCTTCTCCGGATGGTCGGTCCAGATGTCCTGGGTGGTCACCGCCGTGAAGCCGATGTTGTCCACGATGGCCCGGTTGTTCCAGGGTTCGCCCACGCAGTAGCCGTCCATGTTGCCGACCCGCATGTTGGCCACCATCTGGGGGGGCGGCACGGTGATGGTCTTGACGTCCTTCATGGGATTGATGCCCTGGGCCGCCAGCCAGTAATAGAGCCACATGGCGTGGGTGCCGGTGGGGAAGGTCTGGGCGAAGGTGTATTCCCGCTCCCTTTTCGCCACCAGCTTGGCCAGGCTGGCGCCGTCGATGGCGCCCTTGTCCCGCAACTGGTTGGAAAGGGTGATGGCCTGGCCGTTGTTGTTCAGGGTCATCAGCACGTTCATGTCCTTCTTGGGGCCGCCGACACCCATCTGCACGCCATAGACCAGGCCGTAGAGCACGTGAGCCGCGTCCAGTTCGCCATTCACCAGCTTGTCCCGCACCGAGGCCCAGGAAGCCTCCTTGGTGGGAATGATCCTGATGCCGTACTTCTCGTCGAACTTGTTCACCGCCGCCATCACCACCGAGGCGCAATCGGTGAGGGGAATGAAGCCGATGCGGACTTCCTTCTTTTCCGGCGCGTCCGAGCCCGCCGCCCAGGCCCCGCCCGGCAGCAGGCCGCTCATGCCGCCCCCCAGGGCCAGGCCGCCGGCCAGGCGCAGGAATTCACGGCGGGTCGTGTTGTAGACGTCATGATCATGATCCATTTTGCTTTCCCTTTCATTGCCCAGATTTCAAACAAAAACGGCGTCACACGCACACCTGGCCAGAGTCTGACCCGGAGGCGTGGACGCCGTTGTCCACCTGCTGTCCCCATCGCCATTGACCGGGACTCGATATCCATTCAGCAAAGCCTGTGCCAAGTTCTGTTTCCGGCTAAATAGCGGGAACAAGACTGGATCGAGGGGCAATCATGCACAGAGCCGGTGCAAAAACCTTATGGACCGCACCATCCAGGGTGGTCCCGCCTGCCTCATCCCTCTAGGTGGCGGAGGAGCGACATGCGCTGTGAAAACAGGACGCTGCGAAGATGCGAAGAGTGCGGCCTGGCGCGTCAGAGCAGCAGTTGCGCCATCTCCAGCACATTGGCGGCCACGTCGCGCAGGGGCTGGCCCCGGTCCATGGCCATCTTGCGCAGGGCCTGGTAGGCGCCCTCCTCGTCGAAGCCACGGGCCTTCATCAGCACGCCCTTGGCCCGGTCGATCACCACCCGGTCAGCCAGCTTGCGGGTAGCTCGGTCCCGTTCCGTACGCAGTTGCAGGTGCTCCTCGAAACGGGCAATGGCCACTTCGATCACCGGCTGCAGACGATGGGTGGCCAGGCCATCCACCACATAGGCGGAGACCCCGGCCTTGATGGCCCGGCGAATCTGACGACTGTTGTGATCCTTGGCAAACATCACCACGGGCCGGGGCAGGTCCGCGTTGAGCATGGCCAGATGCTCCAGGGTGTCCCGGGAGGGGGAGTCGGTCTGGATCAGAATCACGTCGGGAGAGATGGCCTCCACCCGGTCGTGGAGATCGGCCGATGAAGGCAACAGGGCCACCACCTGATAGCCGGAGAGAGCCAGGCCCGCGCATAGCTCGCCGGCTCGCTCCTGGGATTCGTCTATGACCAGAACACGCAACATGGCCTTGCTTCAGCAAGGACCATGCCGCTACTCGAGGGTAAAGATCAGGCCATCACTTGCACTGGCCGGAGGAACCCCTGGGCACCCCCAGCTTGAGCAGGATCATCTCCAGGGGGCAGAAGCAGGTGAAGCCGCTCTGGAACAGGTTGGCGCCGACGAAGACGGTGAACCAGAGCCAGGACAGTTTTGACAGGTCGGCCTGGCCGTAGAGATGGGCCAGGGTCAGGGAAATCAGGATGAAGGCGCCGGCAAAGATGCGGATCAGGCGTTCGGTGTTCATGATTGCTCCTTAATGTGAAATGGTGGATCGGAAAGACAAGTCAAACCTACGAGCGTAGCGAGCCAATACCGTCACCGCCCCCGGAGTGGGGGAGCTTGGCCTGTCCTGAGCCCGTCGAAGGGGGTGGGGGGGGGTCTTCTTGCGCTTTTCCGGCCGAGCGGCATCACCCTTCATCGAAACCTCCCTTGTTGGGCTCCGGCTTGGCCGGTTCAAGTCGTTGGACGGCCCTGCATGGCCGCGTAGTACAGCACCGGGATCACCACCAGGGTCAAGAGTGTGGAGACCAGAATGCCGAAGATCAGGCTGATGGCCAGCCCATTGAAGATCGGATCGTCAAGGATGAACAGGGCCCCCAGCATGGCCGCCAGGCCCGTCAGGACGATGGGCTTGGCCCGGATCGCGGCGGACTGCACCACCGCCTCGGCCAGCTCCATGCCGCCAGCCACCTGCTGGCGGATGAAATCCACCAGCAGGATGGAGTTGCGCACGATGATGCCGGCCAGGGCGATCATGCCGATCATGGAAGTGGCGGTGAACTGGGCGCCGAACAGGGCATGGCCCGGCATCACGCCAATGAGGGTGAGGGGGATCGGCGCCATGATGATCAGGGGCACCAGATAGCTCCTGAAGTGGGCTACCACCAGCAGATAGATCAGGATCAGGCCGACGCCGTAGGCAGTGCCCATGTCGCGGAAGGTTTCAAAGGTGACCTGCCATTCGCCGTCCCACTTGATGGCATAACTGGCGTAGGGGTCGGCGGGCTGGCGGATGAAATACTCGCCCAGGCGGCCGCCCTGGGGCAGGGCCAGATCCTTCAGCTTGCCGCGGGCGTCGAACATGCCGTACAGCGGCGAGTCGAGACGGCCCCCCATGTCGGCGGTGACATAGACCACCGGCAGCAAATCCTTGTGGAAGCGGGTCTTGTCGCGCAAAGTGGGCTGGGCCGTCACCAGTTCGGAGACCGGCACCAGCCTGCCGCCATGGGCAGCATCGGCCCGCACCCTCAGCTTGAGCAACGGGTCCAGGGAGTCCTGGCGTTCCGCCGGCAGCACCACCCGCACCGGCACCTCGTACTTGGATTCGCCGTCATGGACCGGCGTCACGTCCTCGCCGGAGAGCCCCAGGCGCACCACCTCGACGATGTCCTGCTGGGCCACGCCCATCAGGGCCGCCTTGGCCTGGTCCACCCGCAGCAGCACCTTCTTCGCATCCTCGTCGGCAGTATCGTCCACGCCGACGATGTCGGCGGTGCCCTCAAAGACCTGGCGCACGGCCTTTGCCACCGCCAGCTGGCCTTCGTAATCCGGGCCGTAGACCTCGGCCACGATGGGCGAGAGCACCGGCGGGCCGGGGGGCACCTCCACCACCTTGGCATTGCCGCCGTGGCGGGCGGCGATGGCTACCACCGTTTCCCGCACCCCAACCGCGATGTCGTGGCTCTTGCGGGAGCGCTGGCTCTTGTCCACCAGATTCACCTGGATGTCCCCCATCTCCGGCCCAGCCCGCAGATAGTACTGGCGCACCAGACCGTTGAAGTTGATGGGACTGGCGGCGCCCGAGTAGCTCTGGGTGTCACGCACCTCCTTCACCGTGGCCAAATGAGCAGAGATTTCCCGCAGCACCCCGGCGGTCTGCTCCAGGGGCGTGCCCACGGGCATGTCCAGCACCACCTGGAACTCGCTCTTGTTGTCGAAGGGCAGCATCTTCAGCACCACCAGCTTGACCAGGCCGAGGCTTACCGAAACCAGGATGGCGAAGGCGACCCCCATCCAGAGCCTGCGGCGGGCGGCCCGGGCAGCGGCGCCCCACAGGAAAGGTGTCAGGGTGCGGCGGAAGAAGGCTTCCAGGCGGGCCGGAGAATTTTTTCCCTCTCCCCCGCCGGGTGGGAGGGGAGCGTGGGCGGGTTTCATCAGCCGCAGCGCCAGCCAGGGCGTGATCACGAAGGCGATGGCCAGGGAGATGAACATGCCCATGGAGGCATTGATCGGGATCGGGCTCATGTAGGGCCCCATCAGGCCGGTGACGAAGGCCATGGGCAGCAGGGCCGCGATCACCGTGAAGGTGGCCAGGATGGTGGGGCCGCCCACCTCGTCCACCGCCCGGGGGATCAGTTTCACCAGCGGCGTGCCCGACTCCAGGCCCTGCCAGCGGTGGATGTTCTCCACCACCACGATGGCATCGTCCACCAGGATGCCGATGGAAAAGATCAGGGCGAACAGGGACACCCGGTTCAGGGTGAAGCCCCAGGCCCAGGAAGCAAAGAGCGTCGCGGCCAGGGTCAGGGTCACGGCGGCGCCGACGATCAGCGCCTCCCGCCGGCCCAGGGCGAAGAACACCAGCAGCACCACGAAGGTGGTGGCGAAGACCAGCTTGCCGATCAGTTTTTGCGCCTTGTCGGTGGCCGTCGCACCGTAATTCCGGGTGACGGTGAACTCGACCCCTTGCGGGATCACCGTGTCTCCCAGGCTGTGGGCACGGGCGATCACCGCCGCGGCCACGTCGGCGGCATTGACCCCGGGCTTCTTGGAGACGGCCAGGGTCACCGCCGGATATTCCTCGCCGCCCAGGCCGTGCCAGACATACTGGAAGGGCTGATTGGGACCATCGACCACCTGGGCCACGTCGGCCATGAACACCGGCCGGTTCCGGCTCACCCCCACCACCAGGCGTTTCACGTCCTCGGCGGATTCGATGTAGCTGCCGGTCTGCACCAGCACCTCCCGGTTGCCGGCCACCAGTTGCCCGGCGGGCTGGGAGGCGTTGGCCAGTTGCAGGGCCGCCTTCAGATCCTGGGCGGTCACCCCGTGGGCGTTCATGCGGTCGGCGTCCATCACCACCCGGATCATGTGGCCGGGGCCGCCGATGGTGTAGACATCCCGGGTGCCGGAGATGCGCTTGAACTCGATCTCGGCCGCCCGGGCCACCTGTTGCAGGTCAAAGCCCGACTGATCCGGATTGCGGCTCCAGAAGGTGAGGCTGACGATGGGCACGTCGTCGATGCCCTTGGGCTTGATGATGGGCTCGCCGACGCCAAGATTCGGAGACACCCAGTCCCGGTGGGAGTGGATGGTGTCGTAGAGGCGCACCAGGGCCTGGGTGGGGTCCTGCCCCACTTCGTACTGCACGGTGATCACCGCCATGCCCGGACGGGATACGGAATACACATGCTCGATGCCGGAGATGCGCGACAGCACCTGCTCCGCCGGCCGCGCCACGAGGCTTTCCACATCCTTGGCCGAGGCGCCGGGAAAGGGAATGAAGACGTTGGCCATGGTGACGTTGATCTGGGGCTCTTCCTCCCGGGGCGTCACCAGGACGGCGAAGAGGCCCAGCAGCAGCGCGATCAGGGCGATCAGCGGGGTCAGGGAATTGCCCAGGAAGTAACCGGCGATGCGGCCGGAAATACCCATGGCGCGAGGGGTATTGGCGTCGCTCATGGCATTCGATTCAGCGGACCACGTCACGATTCAGGGTCGCCCGGGCGCCATCCACGGCATAGCGTTCCCCCGGCCGCAGGCCGGCCAGGACTTCCCTTTCCCCATTGGCCAGAGGCTCTCCCAGGCGCACCTGGCGCAGGCGCTGGCCGCCCTTCTCGTCCACCACGTAGAGGCCCGTCACCTCTCCCCGCCGCACCACCGCGCTGGGTGGCACGGTGAGTTTCCTGACCCGCCCCGAAACGAAATGAACCCGGGCGAACAGTCCCGGCACCAGGCCCTCGACGCCTTCCGGCAACAGCACCCGGGCGGTGGCGGCATGGGTCTGGGGGTCGGCCATGGGCAGCACTTCAAAGCGGACACCGTCGATCCAGCGCCCCGTCTCGGGAAATTCCACCCGCGCTCGGGTCGCCTTGGTCACCTCCGCCAGATGCTGCTGGGGCAGGCTGGCCACCACCCGCAGGCTGCGGGGATCGAACACCGTCAACAGGGGGCGGCCGGGCTGGGCCATCTCCCCCAGTTCCACATGGCGCAGGCCCACCAGGCCCGCCAGGGGAGATGTCACCGTGCCGTGGGAAAGACCGGCCCCGGCGGCACCGGCCTGGGCCCGTGCCGCCCGGAAATCGGCCTCGGCCCGATCCAGGGCCGCCTGGCTGACGAACTGGCGGGCATGGAGATCCCGGGTCCGTTCGTACTGGGCCTGGGCCTGCTTGAACTGGGCCTGGGCCGCGGCCACGCCCTCGGCCGCCTCCCGGCTGTCCAGCCGCGCCAGCACCTGGCCCTGGCGCACCCGTTGCCCCGCATCCACCGGCAGATCCACTACCCGCCCCGCCACCTGGGCCGCTACGATGGCCTGGCGCACGGCTTCCACGGTGCCCTCGGCGGCATAGCCGGCATCCACTTCCCGCAATTCGGCCAGAGCCGTGACAGGCGGCGACACGAGTGCGGCCCCCGCCGGGAAGGCGCACAGCAGCGACAACGACAAGACTAGCCAGCGCATCGACATACTCTCCATGATTCAATGGTAAATCAGTATATTCTTATATACGGTGATTTTTCAAGGAAACCTCCGTCCATTCCACAATTTCCCGTCATGTTTATATGGTCATAGTCTTCGCGGTGGGACTCTGGGATAATTCGCCACCCCGGGTTCCCGGCGAAATACATAGGAGTGTTCCATGTTCGGCCTGTTTTCCGCACACCAGCCCAAACACCAGGATATAGATATCGCAATGCTCCAGGAGCGTATTGCCCGCCTGGAGGCCGACCTGGCCGAGGCCCGGGCCGGACAGGCCAGCACCCAGGCCACCCTGGAAAAGGAAAGGACGGCTTGCGCCTGGTATCGCACCGTGGCGGATCACCTGGGCGGTCTGGAGGACATGCTGACCGTCATCCAGCGCTGCTCCAGCGACATTTCCGAACACTTGCAGACGGAAAAACGCGCATTGCAGGAAGACACCATGGCCTCGGGTTATGGCGAGGAATCCACCGCAGCCTTCGCCAGCGGCGTGAAAACCATGACCCGGAACTCGGAAAGCATAGGCGCGGACATCACCCGCCTGGGCCAGCAAACCGGAGCGGTGGATGGCATCCTGACCGTGATCAAGGACATCGCCAACCAGACCAATCTGCTGGCCCTCAACGCCGCCATCGAGGCGGCCCGGGCCGGGGAAGCGGGACGGGGCTTCGCCGTCGTGGCCGACGAAGTGCGCAAACTGGCGGAAAAGTCCGCCATCGCAGCCAAGGACATCGGCAACATCCTGAACGAGATCCGCGGCGGCATCGACAGCGCCAACAGCAACGTCCAACAAATGTCGGAGAGCGGCCAGGAACTGGCCGGCTTCGGCGGCAATGTCAGCCAGTCCCTGACCACCCTGGAGCAATCCCTCGACAAGACCAGCAACGTAATCACCGGCTCGGCCCACAAGGCCTGGATCCTGCTGATCAAGCTGGACCACGCGATGTTCCGTCTCGGCATTTATCGCCAGTTGCTGAGCGCAGACGGGAACAAACACTGCGTCAGCCATACGGAATGCCGAATGGGCCAGTGGTACTACGCCAATACTGCCGAACTGGGCCACTCTTCGGCTTTCCGCGCCATCGAAGCACCCCACACCCGCTTTCATGAATGCGGCAGCCGCCTCTTCGCGGCCCTGAAAAACCGGGACATCGGTCAGGCAAGCTCGATCCTGGACGCCATGGACAAGGCCAGTCAGGAAGTCTTCCATGCCCTCGAAGTCTTCTCGGACAATCCCTCGGAAGCCAGACCGGCCAAAGGCAACAGCGTCGAGTTGTTCTAGGGGACTGTCACCCCGCCGCACCGAGGATGTAGGTCGCCATGGCGTCGATCACCTGGGGCGACTCCCCCACGGCGGCAGCGATAGCGATTTCCAGTTGCGGATGCCGTTCCATGATTTCTGCTGCCATCAGGGGCAGATCCTTTTTCACATGGCTACCTGCCGCCATGAACACCGGCACCACCACGATCTCCGTCACACCCCGTGCCACCAGACCATCCACCGCCTCGGCGAAGGTGGGGCGCATCAATTCCAGAAAACCCATTTCCACCGGCACCTCCGGGACTCGGGCTAGGATGGCGGCACGGATGCGATGGAAGGGTTCCACCCACTCCGCGTTACGGGCGCCGTGACCAAACAGGACGATGCCTTTCATGCCAGTACGCGCCGGGCCGTCCCAAGCGTACTGGCGCCCCCTCGGGGGGCAGCGGGCGGAGCGAGCGTGGGGGTGGTTTCATAGTACGCGCCGGGCCGCCCCAAGCGTACTGACACCCCCTCGGGAGGCAGCGAGCGAAGCGAGCGTGGGGGTGGTTTCATTTCAGTTCTCCGGAAATGTTGCGACAGCGGGTCTCGCGGATGAAAAAAGTGGCGCACCAACCCATCAGAGCCGCCAAGGCCAGCAGGCGGATGCCGTTGGCGTAGTCGGCGGCGCTGTAAAGCCGGGCGCCGTTCAGAATGGCCCCCTGCCAGCCCAGGTCCATCACCCAGCCGAACAGGGGTTGCAGGATACTGGCCCCCAGGAAGCATCCCACATTTACCAGGCCCGTGGCCATGCCCGAGAGGGCCACCGGATTGACTTCCTTGGCGCAGGCCCAGGACAGGGTGAAGCCCGCCGAGCACAGCCCCAGGGCACAGCACAACAGGAGACTGCCCCACAGGGGCAGCGATCCCATCAGCCAGACCCACCAGAGCAGGGCATGGGCGCCGGAAACCCCGATCATCACTGGCCGGCGCCTGCCCAGGCGGTCGGAGACCTGCCCCCAAAGCGCGGCGCCGCAGGCGTAGCCGATGAAATAGACACTGACATGGGTCGATGCCAGCCCCCGGCCCATGCCATGCACCTGGGTCAGATAGGGCACGGCCCAGAGTCCTGCAAACGCAAAGAAAGCCCCTGCCAGACCCAGGTTGGCGAAGAAGCCTGGCCAGGTGGCCCGATTGCTCATCACTCGCCACAGCCCCCCCAGCCAGACGGTTCGATCGCCACGGACCCTCGGTACTTCACGGATGCCGAATCGGCTCAGCAGCGCCAGTGCCAGGGAAAGGCCCCCCACGGCCAGGAACACCGTGCGCCAACCGATGGCCTGGGCCAACCAGGCCAGGGGGGCTCCAGCCGCCACGGAGCCCAGGTTGGCCAGCAGGATGCCCAGGCCCACCATGGAGGCAAAACGGGACTCGTCATAGTCGGTGGCAATCAGTTTCAACATGGCGATGAAGGCCACCGATACGCCCAGCCCGACCAGGGTGCGGCCCGCCAGGGCCCACTCGAAGCTGGGGGCCAGCCCCAGCAGGAGAGAACCCAGCCCCGCCGTCACACCGCCCCAGACCAGCACCCGGCGACAGCCCAGGGTATCCACCAGCACCCCGGTGGGCAGTTGCATCACCGTGTAGACGTAGAAGTAGGTGGCGGCGAGGTTGCCCAACTGGGCCGCACTGATCTGAAAGGCCCCCTGAAGATCGGCGGCGATGGCCGCCGGCGCCGCCCGGTGGAAGAAGGACAGCACATAGGCCGCTACGGCCAGAACCAGACCGACTGATTGCCAGCGGGACGGGATGGATGATGCGGAGGACATATGGCGGGCGAGCCAGTTGAAATCAATGGATATGCATCATACCGGGAGTGCTCCAGGGACTTCCCCATTGGATCGATTGGCGAGGACCAGTACCGTGCTGGAAGCCAGGATGTGCGGGTTCCGGATTCTTAGTGCGTTTGCATCATGTCACGCCCTCCCCGCCTCTTCATACTTTCCCTACGGGCGTTACGAGTCCCCGGGACATTTTTGATTTCCATTAGAGGAGCACGAGTTATGACATATAGCCAGGACATTTGGGACCCGAGCAATGAGAAGCAATGGGTAAACGCGGTGGCGCAGAGCAAACTGCCGCCTTTGGTCATTTCCGTTGCCATGACAGGCGGCGTGCATGGCAAGGAGAGCAATCCCAACCTGCCGGAAACCGCGGAGGAGCAGGCCCAGCAAGCCTACGACTGCTACAACGCCGGGGCCACCTATGTTCACCTCCATGCCCGAGTCCCCAGCCAACCCTGGCAGACGAGCACGGACTCTGCGGTTTACCGGAACATGAACCGCAAGGTCCGGGAAAAGTGCCCCAAGATCATCATCAACAACACCTGCGGCGGCGGCTATGGCGCCGACCTGAGCCAGGCCCTGGCACCATTGGACGCCAACCCCGAAGCGGCGAGCCTCGACATCGGCCCCCTGGCAACCCGTTTCATCATGAAGAAGCGTCCGGAAGCCGGGCGCATGGAGGATGTGAACTTCGAAGCCGTGGCACCGTTTGGCTATGAAATGACGGAAACCTACGCCAAGGCCATGATGGATAAGGGCGTGCGTCCCGAAGTCGAAGTCTTCCATCCGGGCTGCTGGTCACTTGTGCACAATCTCATCGACAAGGGGCTTCTCAAGCCCCCCTATCTGACCCAACTCGTCTTCGGCTTCCAGAGCGGCAGCTATCCGACACCCAAGCAGATCATCCATCTGGTGGAAACGGCACCCAAGCCTTGCAGCCTGACCGTGCTGGGCGTAGGACCATGGCAACCCTCGGTCATGACCATGGGCATCCTGATGGGCATGAATGTGCGGACCGGGATGGAAGACAACCTGTATATGGGCAAGGGACAACAGGTTCAGAGCAATGCCCAGCTCGTGGAGAAGGTGGTGCGGCTGGCCCGGGAGCTTGGCCGCGAAATCGCCACCCCCGAGCAGGCCCGGGAAATACTCGGCTTCTCGCAGACCCCCACCACCTACGATTGACCACTGGGCCTTCGGCCCATCCCGGCAAATCCTTTCCTCGATGCGGGGTCGCCTTTGGCCGGCGGCCCCGCAGGTTGATATTCGCACATGGAGAACACACAAATGCCCAACGCCCTGGCGCATCTTCGGGTTGTAGAGATCGGACAAGGCATCTCGGGCCCGTATTGCAGCAAGTTGCTTGCCGATCTGGGCGCGGATGTGATCAAGGTGGAACCTCCGCTGACCGGTGATCCACTGCGCCAGGCAGGCGCCTTTCCCAATGATGAGGATGACCCGAGCAAGGGCACGCTGTTTCGCTACCTGAACGCCAACAAGCGAAGCATCGAATGTGATCTCAACTCCGCAGAAGGGAAAAGAACACTTCTCGACCTGGTGGAAGCTGCCGATCTGGTCATTGAAAATCTGGGGGCTGGCGTACTCGAAGGGTTCAACCTGGGATTCGATGAATTCGAGAAGGCCAACTCAAAGATTGCTTTGATCAGAATTTCAGACTTTGGCCAAACAGGCCCCTATTCTGGTCAACCCGCTAGCGACCTGACGGTGCAGGCCAGTGCGCAATGGGTGAATAATCACCATGTTCCGGAGCTCCCGTTGCTACAGGCCGGTGGCCGGATTCCGGACTACAACGTCGGCATCTATGCGGCCGCTGCTGCCCTCACAGCCTATTCCATGGCGTCCGTAGCAGGAAAGGCAGTTTACTTTGATGTATCCAAACAAGAGAGCTTGGTGTGCTGCCTAGGCGCAGTTTGGCTGCATATAGAGACACTGACCTCCCTGGGTTGGGGAATTCCTGCAGAACGACATTTCCCATTCCCTGGGGTAGTCCGTTGCAAGGATGGTCTGGTCAGCATCAATGCGTTGACCGGCCAGCATTTCATCGATTGCTGTCACCTGCTCGATGTGCCTCAGTACATTCCCAAGCAGATGGAAATCACCTATGGCGGACCGGACTTTGATGGATTCTTCCGCGATATCGAACCCTGGCTCATGGAGCGGACCGTTGAGGATGTCGTGGATATCTGCCAGGCGATGCGAATTCCCAGTGTGCCCATTTCCAATGGAAAAACCATTCTGGAGCTACCGCAGCTAAAAGCCAGGTCATTCTTCATCCGCGATCCCGACGAGGACTTCATCCGCCCCAGCTTCCCTTATCGACTCGAACACACACCCCCAAGCTTGCGCAAAGGGGCTCCCCGATTGGGAGCAGACAACCCGGTGACTGGATCGACGACCTGGAGCCCAAGGGACTCCACGTACCAATCAAAGGGACTAGGTAATGGCGAATTCCCATTCGAAGGATTGCGCGTGATAGATCTGGGAATATTTTGGGCCGGGCCCTATATCAGCTGCTATCTGGGCGCCTACGGCGCAGACGTCATCAAGGTGGAATCCATCCAGCGCGCAGACGCTTTCCGGTTTCAATGCGCCTACCCGGAAGAAGGTCCAGACTGGTACGAACGAAGCAGCATTTACCAGCATACCAACCTGAGTAAACGCAATCTCACACTCAATCTTGATGCTCCTGAGGGAATGCGACTCTTCGAGAAATTGTTGGCAAAGGCCGACGTCGTGATCGAGAATTTTACGGCCCGGGTAATGGACAACTTCGGACTCACCGCCGAGCGCCTCAAAGAGATCAATCCGAACCTGATTACTGTTCGCGTCCCAGGGTTTGGTCTTGAAGGACCATGGCGAGATTTCACTAGCTTTGGCATGCCATTGGAACAAGTTAGTGCGATGTCCTGGGTGACCGGAAACCCCGATGGTCCGCCAGTCAATCTGGGTGGTTATGCAGATGTATTCGTCGGCATGCATGCTGTGGTGGCGTTACAGGCGGCATTGATTCACCGCGAGCGCACGGGTCAAGGCCAGTTGGTTGAGGTACCGCAGTTGGAAGTCGGCGCATGCCTGACGGCAGAACAGGTAATCACCTATTCCGTAACGGGCAAGATTGTGGGGAGGATGGGAAACCGTAGCGATACGATGGCCCCTCAAGGCGTCTATCGTTGCTCATGTGGGCAATCGGTGGCTCTTTCCATCAGAAACGACGACGACTGGAATCGATTCCGGAAGATGTCCCCTGTGAACACCTGGGCACTGGATGGTCGCTTCGACTCCCTGAAGGGGCGGCTGGCGCACCACGATGAAGTCGATGCACTGATTTCCCAGTGGACAAGCCGGATTACGGCAAGCTCGGTCATTACCGCCCTCCGCGAGGTTGAGATTCCGGCAGCGATCGTGCTTACCCAGCCGAACATCCCCAGTGAACCTCACCTAATTTCTCGCAAGTTCTTTCAGGAACTCGACCATCCGCTGACAGGCGTGCGGCGCTATCCCCGATGGCCTTGGCTCCAGTCCATGGGGCCGAATGGAGAGCACCGATTTAGGGCTCCGACCCTGGGCGAACATAACCATGAAATTCTGCGCGACGATTTGGGGCTCTCGGACGATGAGATTGCTTTGCTTGCCACCAAAGAGGTCATCGGCACTGTCCCGAAAGGATTGGGATGAATCTCTGGGACTACTCCCGGAGCACAAAGAAATCTTGAAATTCGAAGGAATCGATGATGCGTAGAGTTGCATTGGTTACCGGTGGCATGGGAGGTCTGGGTGAGGCGATATGCGTCAAGCTGGCAGCCTTGGGCTACAAGGGTAGTCACCAGCCATAGCCCGACCAATGCCAAGGCCAGGGACTGGCTGCAAACCATGAACCACATGGGCTATGGCTTCAGTGCCTATCTGGCGTCCGAAGAGGCTGCCTTTGTGACCGGGGCCAATATTTCCATCAACGGCGGTCAGCACATGTACTGATCGACTGAGACAGCCCACTTCCCTGGGCAAAGTAATGACTTATTTATGGGAATGAGGAACGAGAAATGACAAAGAGAGTCGCATTGGTGACAGGAAGCATGGGGGGGCTTGGTACCGCGATCTGCAAGGCCCTTGCCCAGAGCGGCCATACCGTGGTGGCAAACTGCCTGCCCAATTTCCCACCCAAGGACGAATGGCTGGCAAAAATCAGGGCGGAGGGTTTTGACTTCCATATTGCCGAGGGCGATGTGTCGGATTTCGACTCATGCATTGCCATGGTTCGCAAGATCGAGGCCGAGATCGGTCCGGTCGATGTGCTGGTGAATAACGCAGGCATCACTCGGGATGGCGTGTTCCGCAAGATGGACAAGGCCCAGTGGGATGCGGTGCTGACCATCAACCTGGATTCCGTGTTCAACGTCACCCGCCAGGTGCTGGAAGCCATGGCGGAGCGGGGTTGGGGCCGGGTGATCAACATCTCCTCCCTCAATGGCATCAAGGGCCAGTTCGGTCAGGCCAACTATTCTGCGGCCAAGGCCGGCATCCTTGGCTTCACCAAGGCCATCGCCCAGGAAGTGGCGAAGAAGGGCGTGACCGTCAATGCCATCGCCCCCGGCTACATCGCCACCGAGATGGTCATGGCCATCAAGCAGGAAGTGCGCGATTCCATCATCGCCACCATCCCCGCCGGTCGCATGGGCACACCAGAGGAAATCGGTGGGCTTTGCGCCTACCTGGCCTCGGATATCGCCGGCTACATGACCGGCGCCACCCTCAATATCAACGGTGGCCTGCACATGTACTGACGGCGATTCCCGCAAGGTTTAGACGTTGAAGTGTAGCGAAATATAGCCCGGCACACTTGGTGCATTTGCATCATGTCGTATTACGACGACCTCTGCATACTTCATACGCGGGTGAGTGTTCCGCCACAGCCGGAAGCAAGCATGGCAGGGGGTACAGCCACGGACCGTCTGAAAGGCATGGCGACTTCACTACATCCATTTCGGCAGCTGAAGTGATGTTTTTAAGAAAGGAAGAGCAATGGCGCAGACTCTTGACGGGGTGCCCTCCGACATCCGGATGGGCCAACTGATTGGCGAGCACGATAAACCCCGCGCACGACCTCTCTGGCTACCGCAGTCGGAGTTCGTGGAATGGCTCCGGAGGTTGTTTGCCCACCATCGATCCGCACAAATCACCTGGGTGGATCCATACATGGACGATGTTGGAATCAATTTGATCAACCAATACGGTGTGCCTGACAGCACCTACCTGGTGCTTACCGAGCACACGCCGGAGGCGCCTCTTTCGGACTGGCCCGAACGGCTGCTTCACGATTGGGGCATGGGACCGGAACCGAAATCGCTGCCACCATCGCGCATCGACAATCTGAAATCCGCATGCCGAAGCTGGGCGGATACCGCCCATGGTGCACGACTGCAGGTCATGGGCCTCCCCCCCGATGAACTACACGACCGGATGATCCTCATCCGGGACGCACAGCTGAAGCCAATCGCCGGCTACTACCTGTCCCATTCGTTGCAACGGGAAAATGGGAACATTCCGCTGACCATCACATCGATTCCGGACAACGGTCTTCGAAACCTGGCCGACTACCTCGACGACATGGTTGCAAGAGTGTTAACGGCCGAAAATACCCAGACCGATTTCAACTTCAATCCGATCATCTTTGATTCAGCGGCGCATATTGCATGAAACTCAGCTCCCTCCCCTTCAAGGGGAGGGGAGGGGCGGGGTGGGGATGGGTTTGGGGGATGAAGGTACACGTTTGAATGCGCCATTCTTGCAGCCGTTCATGCGATTCCCCTGCGTGCGCCACTCAACCCCAGACTGTTTTCATCATGCTCAGAATATGGCTTACCAGTTGCGCCTGCCGATGCACTCCGGTGCGATCGAAGATCGAGTAGAGCTGCGTACGCGCGGTGAAGCGCGAAATGCCAAGTGCCGCTGCCGAATCTATGAGGCTTTGCCCTTTTACGAGTCGCACCGCAAGCGCTGCCTCGGCACGCGTCAGCCCCAGCAGTTCGATCAGTGCGCTTTCGGTCACATCGGGGGTACGGCTCGCGTCACGCAATAGCACAATCACGGGGGACCGGGTCTTCTCGTCCACGCCGGGCCGGAGCGGCGAAGGATGCGCCAGCAGACTCCAGAAGCGATCGCCGCCGGCTCGACGGACCTTCATGGTCAGGTCTCCCGCCGGTTGCGGCACGCCAGCGCCAAAGCGGCTCAACAACATACGCAACGCACGATCGTCCTTGGGGTCGCTACAGTGGAGCACACCGTCTCGGGCATAGAATCCATCCTGGGCCAGAAGCACCCGGTCCAATACCATGTTCTTGATCAGTATGCGGCCGTTATCATCGAGCACACCGGAACCGATGGCGGCCTGCCCTGCGGTCTCGTCGAGCACATTCAAACGGTACTCCTGCAGCGCATTGCGCGCATAGAGCGCGATTGCAGTTCGAAGGTGCGGCAGCAAGGATTCGATGATCTTTCGTTCGCGCTCGCCAAAGCCGGGCTCACCGTCGATGCGTGCGGCGCGCAACCTGAAAATCATACCGGTACGGGGCTCGATCATATTCACGCCGATCAGCTCGGTGACCAAGCTGAAGTGCCTGATGTAGTGCTGATAGTAGGTGGTGTGCTGCCTCTTCAGCTCACTTTCGGTGAGAACACATATCTTGCCTTCCGGCAGATCCAGGAACGGAGAGTCTCGGTAGTGTTCCCGCTGCAACGCAGCCAGTGCCGGATTGTTGCTGGGGCTCGCGACCAAAATCCCCGCATCCCCGTCACGGGGACGGCGCAACACCATGGTGCCGTGATGGCAGGGGAGATGCCGCTCCAACGCTTCCAGAAAGGCAAGCCATGGCAAATCGTCGAGGATGCTCCCATAGAGCGAGCCAAGCAGTTGTTCGAGAGTACGCGCCATGGATGGCCCCATCCGAATACGGTGACGGTTGACGAGAAATCCTAGTACATCCGATGAGCAAGGATCAACGTCTTTGATTTATCGAAAGGATTGAAGAAAAACTGTAATCCGGACACATTGATTCCTTGCCGTGCGGCGAACTCATTGGCGACTGCATGGTGAGGACAGCAGACCCCGCATTTCTCCCAGCTATCCCACTCCTTCGCGACCCGGCCCGGCTTCCCCACCTTTACTCGCTGGCCACCCTCATACTGTGATGTCGCGCAGGCAGGGAGATATGATGAGCGGTGCCTCGGTGGCGCGCTGAATTTCTTCGACGGTGAGGTCTGCCGCCTTCTCTACCAGAACCAGACCATCACGGGCAACATCGATCACCCCATAGTCCGTGATGATGCGGGTGACCACGCCAACCCCTGTGAGCGGCAGGTTGCATTTCTTGAGAATTTTTTTCTCTCCGTTCTTGGCGACGTGCTCCATGGTGACGATGACCCGCTTGACACCGGCCACCAGATCCATCCCTCCGCCCGGCCCTTTGACCATCTTGCCTGGGATCATGTAATTGGCGATGCTGCCTCGGGCGTCCACCTGCATGGCCCCGAGTATGGTCAGATCGATGTGTCCTCCGCGAATCATGCCGAATGACAGCGACGAGTCGAAGTAGGCCGTTCCCGGCAACTCGGTCACCGTTTGTTTGCCGGCGTTGATGAGATCGGCATCTTCCTCACCTTCGAAGGGAAATGCCCCGTAGGCAAGAATGCCGTTCTCCGAGTGAAAGACGACCTCCATCTCCTTCGGGATGTAGTTGGCTACCAGCGTTGGAATGCCGATCCCAAGGTTTGCGTAGTAGCCGTCGCGCAACTCTTGGGCCGCGCGCATGGCAATTTCTTGACGATTCAGGGGCATTGAGAATCTCCGTATTGGTTTTTAAGGGCGCGGACGTGTCGTACGCTGTTCGATACGTTTCTCGAATCGGTCTCCGACGACGACACGATCAACGAAGATCCCAGGTGTATGCACGAGATCGGGATCAAGCTCGCCAAAATCGACCAGTTCCTCCACCTCGGCAATGCAAATCCTGCCCGCCATCGCACAGAGCGGATTGAAGTTGCGAGCCGCCTTGCGATAGATGAGGTTGCCATGGCGATCGGCCTTGTAGGCTTTCACCAGCGCGAAGTCGCCAACGATGGCGTGTTCCATCACCATAGGACGCCCGTTGAATTCTCGAGTCTCCTTACCTTCCGCAAGCTGCGTGCCGTAGGCTGTCGGCGTGTAGAAGGCCGGGACACCGACCCCTCCGGCTCGAAGCCTCTCCGCCAATGTCCCTTGGGGATTGAGCTCGACCTCGAGCTCGCCACTCATGAACTGTTTTTCGAAGTTCTTGTTCTCTCCAACGTAGGACGCGACCATCTTTTTGATCTGTCGAGCCGCGAGCATGAGCCCCAAGCCGAAGTCATCCACCCCACAGTTGTTGGAGACCACCGTGAGGTTCTTTGGACCTTTGTCCACCAAAGCGCGGATCAGATTTTCAGGAATCCCGCACAAACCGAAGCCGCCGGCGACAAGCGTCGCACCATCCTCGATGTCAGCTACGGCCTCAGCAGCGCTAGCGACAACTTTGTTTATCATCGCGATACTCCGCGCGCAAAGTCTTCCGGAGAGCATCCATCAGGTGGCCAGGAAACCGTATCCGCTTCGACGGGAACCTTAATGCAGCGCAGCATCAAAGAAACAGCGTGCCAGGTGGCGATTGCAAATACAAGCTCCAGGCGCGCCTCTGTTCCCTCGAGATTCTGCTCACAACGTGCCCACGTTTCGTCGGAAATTGTCCCGGTGGATATGACCTCGTCCGTTGCCGCAAGGACGGCTTTTTCGGCAGCGCCGAGATGCGTCGAGGCTTGCCAATCCCGAACCTCCAGCAGATCCTGCTCCGTACAGCCGAAGGCTTTCAATGCGGTGTACCAGTGCTGAACCCACTCGTATTCACAGTTGGTTTTCCAACCGATACGCATGATGACCAGCTCGCGTAGCCTGCCATCGAAGGCGGAATCAAAAAGCTGTGCGTAGAGCAGCCCCTGAAGTGCCTTGGCTACACGGGGGCTCTGAAAGAGGATGCGAAAAATATTGCGATCGTGCAGCTCTGGCGGAATACCGGCTTCGACACCGATTTTTGCAATCTCTTCTGCGGAAAGCAGCGGAATGCGGGGTGTTTTCATGTTTTCAGACATTGGCATTGCTCCTTTGAGGTACAAGCAGTGGCAGCTCACCGCAATGTTGCGGATCGCAAATGACTCATTTTTCTATGTGTATGTGCCCATTCATCATTGAATCCTGATCATGGCGCCGGCCCACGAATAGCCAACGCCGAACCCGATGACCATGACGTTGTCCCCGCTGCGGATAACGCCTTGCTTCGATGCATTCTGTAACGCGATCGGAATGGTTGCGGAGACGGTATTGCCGCATGTCTCCAACTGCATCCAGAACTTGCTTGCGGGGATATTGAGTTTTTCGCGCAGTTGCTCCAGCAGGAACTTGTTGGCCTGATGGAAGATGAAGTGATCCACGTTCTCGATCGAATGCCCCCATCTAAGGAGGAGCTGGTCCACGGCTTTAGGAACCTCCCTCAGAACGAAGTCCAGAACCTCCCGCCCATTCATGTAAAGATTCTGGAGTGAGCGACAACTTCCATCCGGGTCTTTGCGTTCCACCACTGTCTCGGGTGATATTAGATGTCTGGCTCCGCCCGCGGGAACGATCAGATTGGGAGCACCACTACCGTCAGTGCCGAAGACGAAGGGCCCGATAAGACCCTCATCAGCATCCTCCGCGCTTATAAGGGTGGCCGCAGCCGCGTCGCCAAACAGGGTACGCACGCCACTATCCTTGGCGTTTATGTATTTTGTGTACGTATCCGCAGTAATCAGCAGTACGTTTTTCGCCGCACCAGCCTCTATCAGGCCCTTGGCCACTGCCAGACCGTACACAAAGCCGGAACATCCCTGATTGAGATCAAAGGCACCGCAGTCCGTCCGCAATCCGAGGCGATGTTGCAGGAGGCAGGCGGTCGCGGGCAGAAAGTAATCGGGGCTCTGGGAGCAGAAAAGCAGAAAGTCGATATCTGACGACACACATGCTCCGCCTGCAAATAACTGCTGTGCCGCCGCAAACCCCAAGTCCGAAGCGCATTCATCGGGTGCCGCAATCGGTCGTACCGCGATTCCGGTACGATCAAAAATCTTCGCCGCACTCCATACCCCCAACTCCTGCTCAAGCTGCTCGTTGGTTAGCTTTCCGCCGGGAAAGTAGCAGCTATAAGACTTGATAGACGCTTTAACCATTACGCTGGGTTTCATTACAGTCGCTCGAAATCATCACCAACAATCAACAAGTCGCCAAACGTCATGTATTGACCATGGATGAAGTATGCGGATATCGGCATGGCGACACATGATGCAAACGCACTAAGTCCAGCAATGGTGATGAATTCGATCTACACACTGGAAGCCTTGGACTATGGCTCCGTCGCGATCGAAGTTCTTGGTGCCGATCGAGCCACAAGTAAGTGCTCCCTGCCGGGCACATCAAAAAAATCCCGCCCTCTCGGGCGGGCCAACTCAGCGGGACAGCAGAAATTTAGCCGAGAGGAGATCGATACCGCATAACAGGGGCCTATTTCATAAACCCTATCCGTTGCGGACCGGAATGCGGTTCAAAAGCGATAAATCACATCAAGACCAACGGTACGGCGAGGCGCCCAAAGGCCCAGACTTGTTCCCGTGATGCCTCCAAACGGAGCGCCTGCCATGACATAGGAGAGATACTTCTTGTCGGTTAGGTTCTTGGTCCAGAGCCCCACAGAAACATCGCCCTGCCTGTTGGGGGCAGTGCTTATCCCATTCAGAGCCAGACGACCGTTCCAAACGCTGTAGGCCGGCGTCATGTCCAGTTCGGCAAACTGGGTCGGCGTATAGCCGGCGAAGACGCCCCCCTGGGTGATGCCATCGGTCGTCGATCCCGACTGGGCATCCATGTGGGTATAGTCCAAGTGGGCTTCAAGCTTCCCGGGGAGCCCCAGGTCCGGAAACCGGTAATCGACATTGACCGTGTAGTTGTTCTTGGGCAGTTTCCGGTAGAAGCGGGAAGCCACGTTGGTGGAGGTCCCGGGAGCGACGACTTTCTTGTATTCCAGGTCCAGGCGTGTCCAATTGAGTCCCAGGCGCAGATTCTTGGTTAACGCATAGGCCACATCCAATTCAAAGCCTTTGATCTGGGACTTTCCGGCGTTGGCGATAATCGCGGAATAGCGGCCGACGATTGATGGATCTGCGATCTGCATCTGCTGATCCTTGTAGTCCATCACAAAGTAAGCAAGATTGGTCCGCAAGCGACTCTCAAAGAACTGTCCCTTGAAACCGAGTTCCTGGGACGTCAGTGTTTCAGGCGAAAACCCTGAAAGCGCACGGGTCAGGTTCCCATCGGACATGTTGAATCCTCCCGTGCGGTACCCCCTGACGATCTTTCCATAGCCCATCATCTGATCGTCGAAGTGATACAGCACCGAAAGCCCTGGAGTGACCTTGCTTCCCTCCAGATGGCCATTGCCGCTTTGCACAGCCGTAGCGAAGGTTTGGGTATAGCTACTGGCGCCAATGGCGTAGGAAACAAGCCCGTTATCAATCACGCGCACATCGCGAGTATCTCGGGTATAGCGGATGCCGGGAACGATCTCCAACTTTCTCGACAGCACATCCGGCCGCCAGCTGAACTGCCCAAAGACCGCCCATGACTCGTTACGAGCCCATGCCTGCTTTTGCCGGATAAGGGTCGCCGAATTTGCTGAAGGTCGATATGAATATTGCGTTGGGGCTTCGTAGCCTTTCTCTTCGAAATAATAAATGCCGGTGGTGTAGTTGAAGAATTGGGACGGCTGCCCCACCAACTGGAATTCCTGGGAGATCTGATCCTGATTCACGATACTCGGCACACTTGAGCCGGGCATTGGCATCGTGACGGAACTGGCCGGAGGCAGGCTGGTAACCGGCCCGGCGATATACCCGTAATTCCCTGGCGAGTAAATCATGTTCTTGTAATAGGTCTCGGTCAGTTTCCGATAGCCCGTAATGGAGCGCACCGTCAGGGTATCGCTGGCCACCCAGTCCACATTGAGGGTATGCCCTTCCACCTCGACTTCGCTGTCCGGCTGTCCTGATGCCCCCGTCAGGGAGGACCGGTAATCGGCAGAACAATCCGCCTTGTTGGCCAGGATCGAGGTAGCACCCAGGCAGACGAAGGGCTGGTCCTGCAGCTTCATCTTGGTGTGATCGTAACCATAGTCGACAGTCACCGTATCTACGGGCTTCCAGCGGAAATCCAGGCGCCAGGCATCAGTTTGTGAGGTTCCCAATTCCGGCCCGGGGCCGGAATTCTTGATGCCATTGGCGGGCTCATCAATGGACTTGTGCAGGTACGAGATCCGCGCAGCCAGGGCATCGGTAATCGGGAGATTGACGGCTGTCTTGGTCGTCAACTGATCGCGAGTGGCGACAGTCACTTGTTGCTTGAAGTGAAATCCATCAAAGCTAGGCTTGGTAGTGACAATATTGAGGGCGCCGGAGGCAGCATTTCTGCCGACCAGGGTGCCTTGAGGACCTTTGAGAATTTCCACCCGGTCCAGGTCAGCAGCAGTCACGGAGTTGAGGCCATCGGATCGAGCCAAGTAAACGCCATTCAGATGTATGGCCACGGGTTGATCCAATGTGACAGCTGCGCTAAATGGCTGACTACCCCGGATGTTCACAAGCAGCGTTGACTCCTGGGCAAGGGGAAAGTTGTTGATGGTGACGCCAGGGGCCTGGGCCCGCATGTCCGTCAGGCTCACGATGACATTTTTTTCCAAGGCAGCCGCATCCAGGGTATGGATGGAAATCGGCACATCCTGTACGTTCTCCGCCCTTTTCTGGGCGGTCACGATGACCTCTTCAAGCGCTGCCCCACCGCTTGCCCAGGCAGGCGCACAGGTCATGAACGAAGCGCAAATCATCGTGTGTATCATTTTTTTCTTGAACATCGATTTCCTCCTCCGAGAATTTCCCTATAGGTGGGATACCCATAGGGAAGCGATACCTTTTGACTGACGAAAATCATCCACCACAGTCGGGATTTCTTATTTCTCGGAAAAGTATGTCGGGATTGGTACAGGGTGGCATGATGCAAATGCACTAAGAACCTGTTTTTCACAGTTCCCCATCAGAAGCCGCCTTGTTCTTCTGAAATGGACAGCTTGAGTCGCTAAAACCCAGAGCTCGCTGTATTTCACGGCCTGCCCAAAAGACCTACTGTCCCTGCTGCGCAGCAGCTAGCAACTGAACTTATTGATCGGGCAACTGGCTTGTACAAGACATTGGCCTGGTCGATCGGAGTCAACCAGCCACATCGAACACGGCATGCCCTAGATCATTGGGACTCTCCAGTCAGGCCATGCACAATCCTGCTACTCGGTTACCACTCAAAACGCCTGATCCCAGCGAATCGACAGGCGGATGGCCGAGTTGATGAGGCCCACCATGCTGTAGGTCTGGACGAAGTTGCCCCACTGCTCGCCGCTGTTCGTGTCGATGTGTTCGGCCAGAAGGCCATGGCGATTGCGGCACGCCAGCAACTTTTCGAAAAGTGCCCGCGCCTCGTCGCGGCGGCCGAGGGTCGACAGGGCATTGATGTACCAGAAGGTGCAGATGATGAAGGCGTTCTCGGGGGTGCCGAAGTCGTCCTTCTCGACGTAGCGGAAAATGAAATCGCCTCGCTTCAGGTCCCTTTCGACTGCGGTGACAGTAGCGGCGAAGCGAGGATCGGCAGCATCAAGAAAGCCGACATCGGTGAGCAACAGCAGACTGGCGTCCATTGCATCGCCATCGAAGGTAGAGACGAAGGCACCCCGTGACTCGCTCCAGGCGCGCTCGATGACAGTCTTGTGGATATGTTCCGCATGGCTGCGCCAATAGACCATACGCCCGGCCAGGCCGAGCCGTTCCGCGATGCGTGCCAGTCGGTCGCAGGCAACCCAGCACATGACGGCAGAAAAGGTGTGCACTCGGGCGCTGCCACGCAGTTCCCAGAGGCCGGCATCCGGCTGGTCATAACAGCGGACGGCCTGCTCCCCCAGGGCTTCCAGGCGCTGGAACAGGGTCTTGTCGCCGTGCCGGGTAAGCCGATTATCGAAAAAAATGTGGGTAGCCGCCAGGATCGTCGATCCATAAACATCATGCTGCACTTGGCGATAGGCCTCATTGCCGACGCGCACCGGCCCCATGCCCCGGTACCCGGCCAGCCCCGGCACAATTCGTTCCTCCAGCTTCGCCCGGCCATCGATGCCATACACCGGCTGGAGCGGCCCGCCGGCAGCATCGGCGGCGATATTGACGATGTAGGAAAGATAGCGCTCCATGGTACGGGTTGCACTCAGGCGGTTCAGGGCATTGACGACAAAGTAGCCGTCCCGCAGCCAGCAGTAGCGGTAATCCCAGTTGCGCGCACTACCGGCTGCCTCCGGAATCGATGTGGTCATGGCCGCAATGACGGCGCCGGTATCGTCGAAGGCATTGAGTTTGATGGTAATGGCGGCGCGGATCACCGCCTCCTGCCATTCGAAGGGGATGCCGAGGAAACGCACCCACTCGCGCCAGTACAGGGCCGTCTCTTCGAAAAAGCGGCGACCCACTTCGGCCGTGGACTCGTGCACGGTTTCATCGGGCCCAAGCAGCAAGGTTGCCGTGTCTTCAAGGAAGAATGGCGTTTCCTGGAGGATGGCCGTTATCGAAACATCGGTGGTGAGCCGCAAGGCCTGGGATGGGGTCGCGTAGCGGACATGATGACTGCCCCAAGTGATCGTCGGCCGGCCATTGCCGTCGTCGCAGGCCGGGCGCAGACGCACGATAATCCGTGGATTTCCGGTGATGCGCTGGATGCGACGTACCAGCATGGTCGGCCGGAACATGCGGCCATACTGACCGAAGCGTGGTGCAAAGTCGTTGATCTCCACCACGCCGCCATGGTGGTCGTGGAGTCGCGTGACAAGGATGGCGGTGTTCTCCAGGTAGTGCTGCTCCACACGCTCGTGGTCGACCAATTCGATGGAGAAAAAACCGGCCTCCTCGTTCGGTTTGAGCAAAGAACAGAATATTGGGTCACCATCAAAGCGCGGGAAACAGCCCCAGACGATGCGCGCCTGGGCGTCCACCAGCGCGCCAATGCTGCAATTGCCGATCAGTGCGAGATCAAGGGTGTTCATGGTGGGGGCTCATGGGTTGGTAAGCCAGCCAGGCGCGCACTGCGGCTACCCCGGGCAAGCGGTAACGGGCACAGGAGCGGCCAGGCCCGACCTTGACGGAAATCCCGCCGCGCTCATTGACGAGGGCGAAAGCTGTTTCATCGGTAATGTCGTCGCCAATGAACACCGGAAGGCGGCCGAGGAAGGGCGCCTCGGTCAGATACTCGGCCACGGCCATGCCCTTGTCGACGCCGGCCGGCTTGACTTCGACCACCCGTTTACCGGCCTGGAGTTGAAGGCCCTGACCAATATCGGACACCAGCCGGCCCAGGAAGCGATGAACATAAGCCCCCAGCATGGGGGCGCGGCGGTAGTGAATCGCCAGGGTCGATCCCTTGTCCTCCAGGAGCAAGCCGCCATGTCTCGCCAATAGAGGTGCCAGAGCTTCGAGCAGTGCCCGTTTTACCGGCTCCGGCGTCTCATGCCGCCAGAGACGGCCGGCGGCATCGCGCCGTTCCAGACCGTGCTGTCCGGCCCGTGGCACCTGCAAGATACCGATGTGACGATCCAGATCGGCCACGGCGCGGCCACTGATCAGAGCCAAAGCGCCGCCGGTTTGACGATGCAAGGTTTCCAGCAACACAGGCAAGGCATGGTCGACCTCAATGGCATCCGGTGTCATCGCCAATTCGATCAGCGTGCCATCGACGTCCAGAAAATAGGCCCAGTCCATTCGGGGAGGCGGGGGAATATGAATCTTCCGGTACATGATCCTTGAATCATCCATCCAGGCCGGTCGCAGCCGATTTTCCGAGCAGCCGGCCACGGCGGCGCATCACCGCAGCGTCCAGCAGCATTCGCCCGGCCCAGCGATAGACATTGAATTCAGCCACCAGCCCTCGCATCAGGCGCATGCGGTCGCGCTGCTCGGACGGCTCCATCGTCAGTGCCAGATGCAGCGCTGCGGCGCACTGGTCGGCATCGTAAGGATTGACTATCAGCGCCTCGGGCAGTTCCCGGGCCGCGCCGGTGAATTGCGACAGGATCAATACGCCGCGCTCGTCGTCGCGAGCGGCGACAAACTCCTTGGCCACCAGATTCATGCCATCGTGGAGGCTGCTGACGAAGCAGAATTCGGCGGCCCGGTAATACTCATAGACCTGCTGCGGCTCGTGATGCTCGACCTTGAGCACAATGGGAGGAGGCCCGGTTCGACTGAAGCGTTGGTTGATGCGGGTGGCCAGAGCACGCACTTGGGCCTCGTGGTTCTGGTACTCGTCAATGCCGGCCCGGGTGGGTGCCGCGATCTGGACAAAGCTGAAGCGACCGATCCACTCCGGCTTCATCTCCAGCAATCGCTCCACGGCGCGGAAGCGTTCCATGATGCCCTTGGTGTAGTCGAGGCGGTCCACCCCGACACCGATGGCATGGGCAGCAGGCAAACTGTTGAGCTGCCGTATTTCCGCCCGGCATTGCTCGATCGGCTTGCCGACCATCTCCGCAGCGGGCGGCCAGTCGATGGAGATTGGGTAACGGCGCACGGCGGTGAGCTTGCCCGCCAGTGATACCGTGAAAGCCTCCCGGTCCACCCGAGCCTCCAGCAAGCGGTCCACCGTATCGACAAAGTTGTTGCAGTGGAACTGGGTATGGAAGCCCAGGATGCTACTGCCGAGCAGCCCGGCAACGATCTCCTCGGCCCAGGGACAGATGGCGAAGGACTCCGGATTCGGCCATGGGATGTGCCAGAAGGTAATTACTGTCGCGTCGGGAAGTTCGTCGCGGATCATGCGCGGCAGCAGCGCGAAATGGTAGTCCTGGACCAGGACGATAGGATTTTTGGTCTTGGCTTCGGCAATCACAGCTCCGGCGAACTTGCGGTTAACCGCCACGTAATGGGCCCAGTCCCCGGAACGGAAGGTAGGCCGCACGTGGGCGATATGACACAGAGGCCAGAGGCCCTCATTGGCAAGGCCGTAATAGTAGCCGGCCTCCTCCTCGGCGCTGAGCCAGACGCGGCGCAACTGGTAGGCGGTCTTCTCCGGCGGCACCGCGATACGGTCGTGCTTGTCCACCACCTCGCGGTCGGCGCTGCCACTGCCGTGGGCGATCCAGACCCCCGAGCAGGCCCGCATAATCGGTTCCAGCGCAGTCACCAAGCCGGAAGCCGGCCGTTGCACTTCAATGCGCTCGCCACGGCGCTGATGAATGTAGGGTTCCCGGTTCGATACGACGATCACGTCCTCGCCGGAAAGTTCTGCGTGAAGAATGGTGCGCAGCGTGTCCGGCGACCAGTTGAGCTGGCTCTCGTCGCGAGAGCGAACATCAGACTCCATCTCCCGGATCAGGCGTTGCAGGTCGCGGGCGATGGGACGGAACTCCGCCGCTGGTGGCATCGCCACCGGCTGGCGCAGCAGGCCCTCGCCGCGCAGCAGCGCCCGCATACCCGCCACCCAACCGCGCCAGGACAACTGGGCGATCACCACAGTGATCAGCGATATCACCGCTGCCAGTCCCATGAAAAAGTAGATGACATAACGCTTGGTCTCGTCGCTGCGCCGGACGATGAAGCTCATGTCATGCACCAGCACGAGTTTTCCTTCGGGCGCTGCTTCGGTCACCAGCGGGCTCACCGCCACATGCAGCGGTCCCTGGGCACTCTCCAGGACATGATCCACACCAACACTCCAGCGCGTCAGGTCAACACAGCGGATCTCAGCAGGCAATGTACGGGTTGCCAGCGGCATGCTCTGGGGCGTGGCGCAATAGCCGATCGCAAAAATACGCTCGTCCTGGGTGATCTTGGTAAAAAGCGCTGCGGTCTTCGCCTTCGATCCGGCCGCCAGTTGCTCCTGCAAGGGCTCCTGGATGGTGTTCACGATCAGGGCCGAGCGCATGTCGAGGTCGCGCACGAACCAGCGAAAGGTCAGTTGATCGACCAGGGGCACAATCCCATAAGCAAAGGCCGCCAGGATCAGGATCAAGGGCAGGACGAAGCGCAAGGAAAGTCTCATAACGGTACCTTCGGGTTGAATTTCTCATGACCACACGGTTTATGGGCCGGTATAGCCACCTACCGCCAATGTCACCATTACAAAAACAGAATAGGCCACAAGTAACACGAGACCGCGAAGGCGGCCAATCGTTCCGGCATGGTTTGGCATCAATAACGACAGTGCGGTCATGCCCATGACCAGCGCCACGGAAATTTCCGCGAGGGAGACATGGACCGGATGGATGCTTGCCGCTGTACCGACTATGGCCAGTCCATTGAACAGGTTGCTACCGATCAGGGTTCCGACACCCACCTCGTCGTGGCCGCGCCGACGGGCCAGCACAACAGTCACCAGTTCAGGCAGGGAGGTACCTACCGCAACAATGGTCGCGCCGATCACATAAGTATCAACGCCCAGATTCATCGCAATGCCGGTCGCGCCCATCACAAAGAGCCTGCCGGCGGTCACCAGGGCGATCAGGCCGCCCATGGTCAGAACCAAGGTCCAGCCGAGGCGGCTCGGTGCCGTGCTGTTGCCAATTACCTCACGATGATGCAGTCCAGCGCGAATCGAAGCTGTCACCCATGCCGCGAAAATTACGAGCAGGAGACCACCCTCGCCGCGGGACAGAACGCCATCGGCCGCCAGCCCAAGGGTCAGTAGGGGGGCGAACAGCGCCAGGGGAAAATCTCGCCCGAGTTCCCCCCGAGCCACCTTGATGGGCCCGAACAGCAAGGCCAGCCCGAAGATCAGCCCAATGTTGACCACATTACTGCCCAAGGCATCCCCCAGGCCGATCTCTGGCTGTCCCGCCAGGGCCGCCACCGTGGACACCGTCAATTCTGGTGCAGACGTGGCGCAGGCCGCCAGGGTGGTGGCCACAAGGAGCTTGGGCACCCGCAATCCATCCGCTGCACGTAGCACGCCCTTCAGGAAGAATTCCCCACCCAGGGTAGCCAAGACAATCGCCACCACCACAAGGGCCAGATCGTTCGAGAAATGCAGCATAAATATGGATGACCTTTCCATTTGCGCCCAGAGCCGGAGGCAACGCGCCTGACCAAAATATCAGCGGCTGTTCCATATATCTGGCGGGACCTGCAACTCTAGCCGGGCTCCATCACCACAATGATCTGGCCTTCGGCCAGTTCCTCCCCCTCCGTCACACGCACCTCGACGATGCGCCCGGCATGGGGGCTGGGAATGTCCAGGGAGACCTTGCCGGTCTCCAGGGTGATCAGATTGTCGTCGAAACGAATTACGTCTCCCGGACTGACATGGACCTCGATCACGAATACGTCGCCGTTGGCACAATTGCCACAGGAATCCCAGCACTCGGGATATCTGGGCATGGGCACCTCCACCAACCGACTCATGGTGGAACGCCCTACTCCCGGGGTTCCTCGTCCACCACCGGCAGCAAGGCGGTCTCGATCTCCTGACGGCCCTGGGGCGAGGCCATGGCGATCAGGGTGAAGCCGGCCTTGAGCATGAAGTTTCCCGGCGGGTTGAACTGCCAGTCGCCACGGGTGCGCACCGCCAGCATGATGTAGTGGGGGCTGCGCAGGCGCAGGGACTCCAGGGGCCGCTCGATGAAATCCGCCGGTACGGGAATTTCCTCCACCCGCAACTTGTGCTCAGTGCGCAGCATCTCGTCAAGGAAGGAAACCACATGGGGCCGGATCATGGCCGAGGCGATACGCATGCCGCCGGTGAAATCCGGCGACACCACCGCGTCGGCGCCGGCCTTGCGCATTTTTTCCACATTGCGCACATCGTTGCTGCGGGCCACCACCCGGAGCTCGGGATTGAGCTGCTTGGCGGTGATGGTGATCATCAGGTTGCGGCTGTCGTCGCCGGTCACGGCAACAGGCCCCGGGCTTCCTCGATATAGGCAGCATCGAGCTTGTCCTCGTCGCTGGCGTCGCCGTTCAGGTAGAGCAGCCCGGGAAACTTGTCCAGGTTCTCTTCCATCCGGGCTTCCTCAATGTCGATGGCGACGAAGTGACGGTTGGTCTGGGAGAGTTCGTGGGCCACATTGCGCCCGACTCGGCCGAAGCCGCAGACGATGTAATGGTGATGGAGCTTGCGAATCTGTTTTTCCATGCGACGTCTCCGCAGGGTGTAGTCCAGGTCCCCTTCTAGGAAGAAGACCGAGAGACTGGTGAACAGGAAGGTGAGGATGCCGAAGCCACCCAGGGCCACCAGACCGGCGAAGATGCGCTCGCCGAAACTGTCGATCTTCACCATCTCGCCGTAACCCACGGTGGTGATGGTGATCAGGGTCATGTACAACGCGTCGGACCAATCGGCCACGGGCTCCGTCAGATAGCGGAAACCCAGGGTCGCCGTCAGGATCAAAAAAGCCAGTATCCCGATGGCGACATTGATGCGAACCAGAATGCGCGGCAGTTGGTTGTGGCGAATCTTGCCCAGGGAACGTCTGGCGCGGGACGGGCGTTGGGACGAAGTCATGGGGGGCGATTCTAGCGGATGACCATCGTCCTGGACTCTGAAGCAGGCCTTTCTCGACAAGGCTCCAGACAATCATTGACGGAAGCGGGCTACCGCAGCATCGACAACAGCAGGAAGAGTCCTTTCACTATCGTAGCGATGACGCAGAAAGCTGGAATGGTTACCCGCCGCAATCACTCCATAAAGCTCATCAAGTGCCTCCTGACCTTGCAGGTCCAACGCCATTGGCTCAAGACGGCGCAAAGTAGTCAGAATATCCTCGCGCAGGGGCAGGCTCTGATGGGTCCGGGGATGTACGATCACACCGTCCAGGCCGAAGCGGCAGGCCTGGAAGCGGTTGTAGTTGTACACCAGGTAGTCATCCTCCACTGGAGGCGGCTCCTGCCTTTCCAGCAGATAGGCGCACAGGACCTGAAGATAGCCCGCCAGGGCTGCGGCACGTTCCACGGAAAGCGGCGTATCGCAGACCCTCAGCTCGATGGTGCCGTACTCCGGCTTGGGGCGTATGTCCCAGTAGAAGTCCTTCATGCTCCGCACCACGCCGGTTTGCTCCATCTTGGCGAAATACGCACTGGCGAACTCATCCCAGGACAGGATAAAGGGCGCCCGGCCGCTCAAGGGAAAGGCAAACACGGAATTCAGGCGCGCCGAGTCGAACAGGGTGTCAACTCCCTGGGAATAGGGCGATGAGGCGGAAAGGGCGATGAAGTGGGGCAGATACCGGTTCAGGGCATGGAGCAGGAACAGCGCTTCGTCGGCCGAGCTGCAACCAACATGCACATGTTGGCCGAAGACGGTGAATTGCTTGGCCAGGTAGCCGTACAGGGCCGAAACTTCCTGAAAACGAGGCTTGGCGAAGATTCGCTGGTGGAACCATTGCTGGAAGGGGTGGGTACCGCCACCGCAAAGGGCCACATTGAGGCTATCCCCCGCCTTTATCAGGACATCGCGCATCTGGCGCAATTGGACCAGCAGGTCCGCATGACAATGCTGCACGTCGGTGGCAACCTCGATCATGCTTTCGGTAATTTCAGGTTTCACATCGCCCGGGAAAGGCTGTCGCTCCAGCAGGTGCAGCATGTCGGACGCCGAGGCGGAGAGGTCGAAATCGGTGGTATTCACCAGTTGCAGTTCCAGTTCGACGCCCAGGGTCAGGGACTTTGAAACCTTGAAGGATTCCAGAGGCATGGTCAGGACTCCTTGCCGAATGGAGCCTCGCCGGCCCAGATCAATGCCCGCTGGGTCACGATGGGACCAATCAGGTCCAGCAGCAATACCAGTGCCGCCAGGGGCGCCAGATCGTCCACCAGACCGACCCCCAAGTGTTTGGTCTGTTCCAGCAACAGGATGGCGAATACTGAAAGGGGCGTCAGGGCAAAGCCGGTCAGCACCCCTTTACGCCAGGAAAGGCCGGCCAGCCGGGCAAACATGGCAACCGCCGTCACCTTGACCGCCAGGCGGCCAGCCACCAGGGCCATAGCCAACCAAAACCCAGCCACGGCATCCCGCCAGTCAAGAGTGGCACCGGCAAAGACGAAAAGAAACAGGGTAAGCAGATTGCCGAGAGTGCCGAAGTTTCGCTGGGCCTGGGAAAAAACTACCCGTCGATGTCGCGACACGAGTCCGAACGCCAGGGTCGCCAGCAGCGGCGAGAATCTGAGGCCATGGGTCAGGACTACCAGCAACAGTACCGCCAGGGCGAAAAGCACCGTGGCATCCCTGGTACCTGTCCTGGTCAGCCGCAACAGGGCGGGCACCATGACACCAAACATCACCCCGAGCCCCGCCGAGACCACCACTACTGCCAGGCTGTTCCAGAGGGCGTGAAATATGCTGCCTGCGGTGGCCAGAACCCAGTATCCAACCACAGCCTTGAAAGCAACGACGGCCAGGACGCAATTGAAGGCCGAGAGATGCAGCACCCGTTCCGTCACCTGGCCCGACGCCCGCAAATCATTGACCACCCGAAGCACGGAGGCCGGCGACGTGGACATGGCCAGGGCCGCGAGCAGCAGAGAGGGGACCAGGGCCAGGCCGAACCCCTGGGCCAAGACAAAGACCACCACGAAACTGCCGAAAGACTCCGCCAGACTGCTGACCCCCAGCCAGGGATTGCTCCGCAGCCAGCGCAGGTTGATGCGGTAGCCCAATTCGAAGAGGATCAGTCCGAAGGCCACATCTGCCACAAGGGACAGCAGGTCACCACCGATCTTTCCCAGGATACCCACCTGATGTTCGGCCATCAGGAAGCCCACCAGACCGTAACTGCTGACCCTGGGCAAGGCCAGCCAGCGTTGGCCCGCCTCCCCCGCCAGCCAGGCCACCAGCAAGGCCAAGGGCCAGGCCAGGGGTACGATCATGGAAGACAGATAGTCAGGGATCATGACGATTGCTCCAGTTCCCGGCCGGTCTTGTCCACCAGGCGCAATTCGACCCGTTGCAGTCGCTGGTCGCAGGCCGAGCCCCGGCATTGCTCCAAAACAGACTTCAGGTATCCCCGGGCCACTTTCCGGATCTGTCCCCGGTGCGCGCCCTGGCGCAAAAGTTCCTTTTCCACCACGGCAATACGCCGCACAGCCAGGGCCAGCGAGATTTCCCGGCTTCCCCGATGGCCGGAATAGCCCACCAGCAGCACCGTACGAGACCGTTCCGCCTTGAGCGCCTCCACCACCGTCCGGATCACGGCCCCGCTTTCGGCAGACAACTGGGCCGAACCCATGGGAAACATCACGCTGGGCGGCGCGTCAGCCTCATCCGCCGGTATCTTGTCAGAAACGCCGAGCGGGGCAGCGGGGATTGCCGCTGGAGCCGGAGGAACAGGATTGACACCCCCAAGGCCTGCAGCAGCAGAGGGAACCTGCTCCTTCGGCTCCATAGCGACGGGGTTGGTTGGTAGCAAAGACGCCGCACATCCGGCCACCAGCAGGGCCAGCACAGCCAAGGGAAACGCTCCTCTCATCATAGGTCGGCCAGGGGCCGATCGGCCCAGCGCTCGTCACGGCTAGGCAAGTGCTCGATCACCCGGGCCAGGGAGTCATTGAGCACCGCCAAGGTATCCGCCGACAGCGCCATCAGGGCGACGGGCAGTAGCCCGGCAGCGGGGCCCGCCGCCCGGCCCAGGATACCTTCGGCCTCTGCGGACAGGCTCAGGTCCACCCGCCGCTGATCCTGGGCGCTACGCCGCTTGAGCAACAAGCCCCGCGCAACGAGCTTCTCGACCAGTTGGCTACAGGTGGACTGGTGGATGGCCAGGCGAGCCGCCAACTCGGAAACCCCGAGGCCCGGCATACTGGCCACTTCCTGCAGGATCCAAAGCTGTGAACCGGATACGCCGCAGCTTTGTTCGACCTCCCGGAAGTGCTGGCGCACGGACCCGAAAATCATGCGGAATTTCCGCAGCACATCCATCGGCAATTGGGTATCGGGGTTCCTTGTCATCGCAGCCTTCCGCTGGGGTGGGTTAGCAGTCTAGTAGAATCCAGACAATGCATTGTCACCAATTATATTGCAATCAATATATATTCCCGCCTGATGCCCACCCAACGTTGTCTCTCCCTGATCCTCGGCTGCCTCGCGGCGGGCTGCGCCGCCCCCTCGCCCCCCTTGTCGGCGCTTTCCGTCTATCCCAAGGAGAGTTTCGGCGTCGAAACCCCCTTTGAATATCGCCTGGAGGCCGACAACGAAAGCGCCTGCGAAGCCGGACGCCGGGCCTTGCTCAGTCAGGGGTACCAAGTGGAGCAGAAGGCCAAGGCCCTGATCCAGGGTCAAAAGGCCTTCCAGCCTTCGAAAGAACACCATACCCGGCTGGAGATCAACCTGGTCTGCCTGGCGGCGGAACCAGGAGCGGTGGTTTATGCCAACGCCAAGCAGACCTATTTCGAGCTTAAGGCCAGCAACACCAGTGCCGGCCTAAGCGTGACAGGCATGGGCTCCATTTCCCTGCCCTGGGTCGCCAGCAGCGAGAACATGATCAAAGTCGGCGAGGAGACGGTTTCCGACGGCGACTTCTACCGCCGGCTGTTTATCCTGCTCAGTCACCACTTATGATGCCCAGCAACGCATGTTCCGACGGGAAGTAGCCTTGCGATGCCGAAGTCAAGAAAAACAGGCTATGGGAGCACCAGACATCAACGCCCGGGGGACTTCAGCAGCCAAGACAGCATGGGCGGCGTCACCAGGGTGGTGAGGATCACCATCACCACCACTGCCGAGAACAGGGCATCCCCCATCACCCCCAGCTGACGCCCGGCCATGGCGAAGATCAGGCCCACTTCGCCCCGGGGCACCATGCCCCAGCCCACCAGCCAGCGCCCCGCATTGCCGGCGCACAAGCCCGCCAGCAGCTTGCCGGCGATGGCCGCAACGGTGATGCCCAGGGCGATGCCGGTCACCGTCGGGTCGGCGAAGGCCCTCAGGTCCACCTGCATGCCGGTGAGGACGAAGAACACCGGGACGAAGAAATAGCCGATGGGCTCGATCATGTGCTCATGCTGATGGCCGGTATGGCGCAGCAGGATCGCCCGTAACCGGGCGGCCCGTGCCCCGTCGCCAGCAGGCAGCAGGGGTTCGATCTCCCGCACGATGGCGGGGGTCTCGAAATCCTTGAGGAAGATGGGTTCGAACAGCAGACCGGCCGCAAAGGCGCCGATGATGGGCGCCAGACCCATTGCATGGGCCAGCCAGGCGAAAAACAGACCGGCCGCCAGCACCTGGGCGAAGAGCATGCTGGGCCCGGCGTCGAGCCGGGCCAGCCAGCGACTGGAATGGGGCGCGACCAGGCGCCCGATGCCGATGCTGCCCGCCAGGAACAGGGCCGCCTTGGCAATGATCAGCAGGACTTCGCCGCCGCTCACCGAGCCCGCCGTAACCAGGCTGGAAACCACGGCCAGGATCACCAGGCCCAGCACGTCGTCGATCACCGCCGCCCCCAGCACGATGCGGGCTGCGGGCGTGTCGAGCTTGCCCAGGTCGCGGAACACCCGTCCCGTGATGCCCACCGAGGTGGCGGCCAGAGTGGCTCCCAGGAACAGATAGGTATTGGAATCCATGCCCGGCAACAACAGCGGCCCCACCAGCCAGGCACCCAGGGCGAAAGGGGCGGCAATGCCGACACTGCCCACCAGGGAGGCCCGGGGACCCACGTCGATCAGATCCCGCAGCCGGGTTTCCAGGCCGATCTGCAACAGCAGCACGATCACCCCCAGTTCGGCGATGAAGGCGATGATGGGGTCCCGGGGAATGCTGTCGAAATAGTGCAGCCCGAAGAGTGAGAGATTGCCCAGCACCACACCCAACAACAATTCCCCCAGCACGGCGGGAAAACCGATACGCCGGGCCAGGGGCACGAAGAGGCGCGCCGCTATCAGGATCAGGGCCAGCCAGAGCAGGTTCTCCCCCACCACGCTGCCGCCCGCTGCCAGGGCGGGGAGTGGCGAAAGCAGCGGGAGCAGACCGAGATATCGCATCTAGCGCCCTCCGCCCAAGACCTCGGGATGCCAGCCCACCACCGCCAACAACACCATGAAACCGACCACATAGCCCACCGCCACGAACCAGCCATGGCGCAGCCACAGCCCAACGGACTTGGCTTCCGGATACATGTTGGACAGGGCCACCCCGGCGGAGGAACCGAACCAGACCATGGAACCGCCGAAGCCCACTGCGTAGGCCAGGAAGCCCCAGTCGTAGCCCCCCTGCTTGATGGCCAGGGCGGTCAGAGGAATGTTGTCGAACACAGCGGAGACAAAGCCCAGCCCCAGAGTGGTGGCCCAGGAGGCCACGGGCAGTTGCTCCACTGGCATCATGGAGGCGCAAAGCACCAGGGACAACAGGAAGACCGAACCCTTGAGGCTCTCCGGCAAAACCTCCCAGTCATGGCGGCGCACATTGGCGGTCAACAGGATCGCCACCCAGACTGCCACGCCGATGAAGGGGAAATGGCCAGCCTCCGCCGGATAGTGAAAGTTCACGAAGATATTGGTGGCGACCGCGCAGACCAGGATGGTGGCGACAATGCCCACCCGTACCCAGTCCACATGGGTGTGCTCATGACTATGTTTGAGTATGGGCGAATAGCGATGCTGGGCCAGGGCGGCCGGAATGCCGAACACCACCAGGGCGACGCTGCTGCCGACGAATGCCTCCATCACTTGCAATGGCGCGGCACCGGCGATCCAGAGCATGGTGGTGGTGGTGTCCCCCACCACGGAGCCGGCGCCGCCGCCATTGGAAGCCGCCACAAGGGCCGCCAGGTAGCCGATATGAACCCGTGCGCGAAACAACTGGTGGGCCATGGCACCGCCGATCAGGGCCGCCGCGATATTGTCGAGAAAGGCCGAGAGGATGAAGACCATGACCAACAGCAGAAAGCCTCCTTTCCAGTCATCGGGCAGGTAACGGGGAAGGATGACCGGGATGTGGCTTTTTTCGAAATGCCGGGACAGCAGGGCGAACCCCAGCAGCAGGCAAAGCAGGTTGGCCAGGGTAACCAACTCGTGATCCAGATGCGCGGCAAAACCGACGAAGCCGACGCCGGTGGCAAAACCTGCAACCAGTATCTTGTAGAGGGAAACCGCCGCCAGCCCACCCAGCCCCACGTACAGGGTATGGTGGTGAAACAGCGCCACACCCAGCAGCGTGGCGGCAAACAGTACGAATTCCAGGGGGATTCCAATAATCGTCATGGTTATACGAAGGTCTCTTGGTAGACTTGCGGGTCGGCATTCCGGGCCATTCTATCAAGGGCGTCATTGCCCCCGATTCCATTACTGACCCATGCATTCCACCCTGCCCTATCTCTTGCTCCTGCTGACCGCCGCAGTCACCGCCCTGGCCATCACCCGCCGCTTCCGGCTGCCGGCGATGCTGGGCTATCTGTCCATCGGCATTGCCCTGGGGCCCCATGGTCTGGCCCTGATGGCAGAAAGCAAACAGGTGGATGCCTTCGCCGAGTTCGGCGTGGTATTCCTGATGTTTTCCATCGGTCTGGAATTCAGTCTGGCGCGCCTGATGGCAATGCGCTCCCTGGTATTCGGCCTGGGTTTGAGCCAGGTACTGCTGACGGTGGCGGGAACCGCACTGCTCACCGGTCTCATCTATGACCAGGGCTGGCGCACCTCGCTGGTCGTGGGCCTGGCGGTCGCCATGTCATCCACCGCCATTGTGGCGAAAATGCTCTCCGAACGACTGGAGCTTCACTCCCGCTCCGGACGCCAGACCATGGGGGTGCTGCTGTTCCAGGATCTGGCGGTGGTGCCGGCTCTGATCCTGTTCCCGGCCCTGGCTGCCCCCGGCGAGAATCTCACCCAGGCCATGGGTCTGGCCATGGTCGAGGCGGCGCTGGTGCTGATCCTGCTGATCAACATCGGCAAGCGGCTGATGCCCCCCATCTTCGAGCGGGTGGCTCACCATCGATCCAGCGAACTGTTCGTGCTGACTACCCTGTGGATCGTCGTGGGTCTGTCCTACGCCACCGAGCAGGCCGGGCTGTCTCTGGCCCTGGGCGCTTTTGTAGGCGGCATGCTGATCTCCGAAACCGCCTATCGTCACCAGGTGGAAGCGGACATCCGCCCCTTCCGGGACATCCTGCTGGGCCTGTTCTTCGTCACTGTGGGCATGATGCTGGACATCGGCTACGTTCTGTCGAATCTGGGGCTGCTGCTGCTGGCGGTACTGCTGCTGGTAGGGGGCAAGGGGCTGGTGGCTCTGCTGGCAGCGCTGAGTACCCGTGCGCCATTGGAGGTCAGCCTGCGTACTGCGGCGCAACTGGCCCAGGGAGGAGAGTTCGGCCTGGTATTGATCGAACTGGCCCATAGTCTCGGCCTGGTGGAAGGAGATGTGTTCCAGCTCACCATATCGGCCATGCTGGCGTCCATGTTCATCGCCCCCTTCCTGATCGAACGAACGGCCCGCCTGGGAGCCCATATCGCAAGCAACCGCGCCCGGGGCGAAAAAGTCGTGGAGGCCGTCGCCACCGAAGGCAGTGAGCTTTCGGGCCATGTCATTCTTTGCGGTTACGGCCGCACAGGAAAAAATATCGGCGAATTCCTCTCCGCCGAGAATATTCCCTTCCTGGCACTGGATCTGGATCTCCAGTGCGTGAACAAGCGCCATCTACCAGCCTTGGGACGTACCGCCTTCGGCAACGCCGACCGGCCGGAAGTACTCAAGGCCGCAGGTCTGGAGCGGGCACGGGGACTGGTGATCACCTACCCGGACCTGGGCTCGGCAGAGCGAGTGCTGCGCCTGGTCAGGCGCAGCCGGCCCGATATGCCGGTAGTGGTGCGTGCCCTGGACGAGCCGGGGGTGATACGACTGAAGCATGCCGGGGCCACCGAAGCCATACCGGAGGTGCTGGAAGGCAGCCTGATGCTGGCGACGGAAATCCTGTCCCAACTGGGAGTGCCCATGGAACAGACGATCACCCGTGTCCGTGCAGTGAGGGCCGGACGCTATGCTTCCCTGCGGGGCTACTATGGCAAGACCCAGCCCGCCGCCCCCGCACCCCAGGAGCCCCAGCCATGAGACACCCTGCGCTGCACCGATCAGGCATCGTTGCCCTTCTGCTCCCCTTCCTGCTTCTCCTCGCGGTATCCGCGCAGGCTCAGGAAACGCTCCCCCTTTCCAGCGGGCAGACGCTCTACCTGCCGATCTATTCCCATATCTACCACGGCAGCCGGGACAGCCAGGGGCAACCCTCCCGTGCGCTGACCTCTGCCCATATCAGCATCCGCAACACCGATGGCGCCAGCGCCATCCGCATCCATTCGGCCCGTTACTTCGACACCCGGGGCCGTCTACTGAAGGAATACCTGACCAGCCCCCAGACCATCCCACCCCTGGGCAGCCACGAGCTGTTCGTGCCCCACGAGGACACGGCCGGGGGCTCGGGGGCCAGTTTCGTCATTGCCTGGAGCGCGGAAACGCTGGTCAACCCGCCCCTGATCGAGGCCCTGCACGCGGATATCCGCAGTTCCCGCGCCGTGGTCTTCATCACCTCGGCCCGTCCGGTCAAACCCCGCCAGGGCCTGTAGTACTATCCTCGCTCCAGAGGCCAGGGACGAATATGTCACCCAAGTCAGTCGAAGCAGAACCCAGGGGCGGGATTCAAGTCATCGAGCGCATGATGAAACTGCTCGATACTTTGTCCTACCATCACGATCCCATCAGTCTGAAGCAGCTTGCCCTGGAAACCGGGCTCCACCCGTCGACGGCCCACCGTATCCTGGCCGCCATGGCCAGCGCCGACTTCGTGGAACGGGCCGAACCCGGCACCTACCGGCTGGGCATACGCCTGCTGGAGCTGGGCAATATCGTCAAGTCCCGCATCAACATCCGGGATTCCGCCATGCCCCTGATGCAGCAGTTGCACCAACGCCTGGGGGAGAGCATCAATCTGGGGGTACGCCAGGGGGACGAGATCGTCTATGTGGAGCGCACCTCCAGCGGCCGCTCCTCGGTGCGGGTGGTGCATCTGGTGGGCGCGCGCGCGCCCCTCCATGTCACGGCGGTGGGCAAGCTCTATCTGGCCGAGGGCAATGCCGAATCGGTGCGGGACTACGCCCGCCGCACCGGCCTGCCCGGCCGCACGCCCGGTTCCATCACCAACATCGTGGCCCTGGAAAAAGAACTGGCCCGGGTGCGCCGCCACGGGGTGGCCTTCGACAATGAGGAAATCGAGCTGGGCCTGCGCTGCGTGGCGGCCCCGGTGCGGGACGACGCCGGACATCTGGTGGCAGGCCTGTCCGTCTCCGCCCCGGCGGATCGCTACAGCGACGACTGGATTCCCATCGTGAGGGAAACCGCCGATGCCCTCTCCAACGCCATCGGCTACGTTGCGCCGGACAAATAAAAAACCGGCATGACGCCGGCTCTTCCTCCCTGCGAAAAACCCCTCAACCCGCCGTCGGCCGACTGTTCAGAGAAGCGCTCTCGATCCAGCGCTTGATACGGTTGGCGTCGCCGATCCGGGTCAGCTTGCCCCAGGAATCGAGCAGTACGATGATGGTGGGCTTGTTGTTGAGCCAGGCCTGCATCACCAGGCAGCGCCCCGCTTCGCTGATGAAGCCGGTCTTGGACAGGCCGATCTCCCAGTTGCCCGTGCGCACCAGCAGGTTGGTATTGCGGAAGATCTCGTTGCGACGAGCCAGGGGCACTTCATATTCGGCGGTGGTGGAGAACTCCCGGATCAGAGGATATTGATGGGCCGCCGCCACCATCCGCGTGAGATCCCGTGCACTGGAGACATTGGCTGCGGTCAGGCCCGTGGGATCCTCGAAGTGGGTGTCCGTCAGTCCCAGGGACTGGGCCTTGCGATTCATGGCGGCGATGAAGGCCGGGCGCCCCCCCGGATAATGCCGTGACAAGGCCGAGGCCGCCCGGTTCTCGGAGGACATCAGGGCCAGACGCAGCATGTTTTCCCGGCTCAACTGGGTGCCGACCCGCAGGCGGGAATGAGTGCCCTTCAGGATATCCACGTCATCCTCGCCGATGGATAGGGTTTCTTCCAGGCTGGGCTTGACATCCAGAGCCACCATGGCAGTCATCAACTTGGTGATGGAGGCGATGGGCAGCACGGCGCCGGCATTCTTCTCGAACAGCACCGCGCCGGTGGTCTGATCCTGGACCAGGGCCGAGGCAGAGTCCAGCACCAGATTCCGAGCATCCTCAGGTGACACGGCACTATAGGCCCGATGGACGCGGGTCCCCTTTTTCACAGCCAGGGCGCGCACATGTTTCTTTGCCGCCACCGTTTTTTTCTTCTGGGTAGCGGCCTGGGCATCACTGTGGGCCAGACCCATGATCAGGCCCACAATGACCACCAAGGAAATCACGGCTTTTTTCATCCACCAACTCCTCAACGCATCGGGGCCAAGTCTATCAGCCCCGCTCCTGAATCACAAACAGAGTAACGGCAAAATTCAGCGGTAAATTAGGTAGATAGCATTTCAACCTAAAGCCAAAGCTGAAGAATAACCAAAAAGACCGGTCAATTCAGTTCCTCGCTCCATGGCATCCCGGTAGCCCAGATCCGTCAGGGCCTTTCCATAGCCCTTGTCGAACAGCAGGTAACTCGCCAGCAGCGCCCCTGTGGCCGGATTATTGCCCATGCTCCAGCCAGAAAAGGAAGGCATGGCGGCGAGATGCTGGGCTGCCAGATAGGCGGGGTCCTGGGAAGGCGCGAGGGTCAGGAGTGGCAGCGGACAGGCCCCGGCTCCGCTACCCCGGTAGAGCCGATTCAGGACGTGGCCTGCCATGCAGGGAAAGCCGGGGGAATTGGCCTCCCCCGTGCGCCCCGATGCAGGCACAGGAAAATCCGTCTCGATGCGCAGAATGCGAGCAGCTCCCAGATGCTGGGCCGTCCGGATGGGTGATCCTCCACCGCCCAGGACGCCATCGCCGAAGAATTCCCGATGCAGGCGTTGGGGCGGGAAAAACAGGGGCAGTGCAGAGGAAGCCAGGACATGCTCCAGCCCAAGCCGAACATGGGCGCCGGCATTGCCGCCAGCCTGCCAGGGGTCCATGTCGCCCCGGCCTTGGAAGAAACTGACCGTCTGTCCGGAGGCGTGACCAAAGCAGTCCAGGCTGAGGGCAATCAGATGACGTTGTTCGATGGCAGCGGCAATGGCATCGAAATCGATTCTTTCCGCCAGATTCCGGGCCAGGGGCGCAGTGTCGAGCAAGGCGCCGTCTCCTGACAGCCAACGACGCCAGAGGCTGTGGGAACGCCAGACCTGCGCGGGAACAATGCCATCCCAGAAGGCCAGCAGGCGCTCCACCGCCGAGCCGAAATCGGCCGCTCCGGCAGCCAGCAGCGCCCCGTTGACGGCCCCGCCAGATACGGCGCAGATGATGGAAAAGGGACTCGGTCCAGCGGTAGGCAGCAATTCCCGCAAGGCCTTGAGCACCCCTGCCTGATAGGCTGCGCGGGCGCCACCGCCGCCCAGGACCAACGCGATTCTGGCGGATGTCCCCATCCCTTCAGCCGCGCTTGTGGGCTGCCTCGACCGAGATCAGGGCCGACATATTGACGATGCGCCGCACCGTGGCGGTTGGTGTCAACACATGGGCCGGCAGGGCCGTGCCCAACAGCATGGGACCCACCGTCAGGCCATCGCCCGCCACGGTCTTGAGCAGGTTGAAGGCAATGTTGGCGGCGTCCAGGGTGGGCATGATCAACAGATTGGCCGGCCCTTTGAGGCGGGAATTGGGGAAAACCTGATTCCGGATGGTCTCGGACAGAGCCGCGTCGCCATGCATTTCCCCTTCCACCTCCAGTTGCGGAGCGCTTTGCTGGACGATTTCCAGGGCACGGCGCATTTTCACCGCAGTGGGCGTGTCCTCGGTGCCGAAGCTGGAATGGGACAGCAGGGCCACTCGGGGCACGATGCCGAAGCGGCGCACTTCCTCGGCAGCCAGCAGGGTCATTTCCGCCAGTTGCTCGGCCGTGGGATCGTAATTGACGTAGGTGTCGCCGATGAACAGGGTGCGATTGGGCATGATCAGCATGTTCAATGTGTAGTAGCTGCCCACGCCGGGTTGCTGGCCGATCACGCTGTCGATGTAGCGCAGGTGCTGGGAATGCTTGCCGAAGGTGCCGCAGATCAGGCCATCGGCGTAGCCGTGCTTGACCAGCATGGAGCCAATCAGGGTGGTACGACGCCGCATCTCGCGCTTGGCGTATTCCAGGCCGACGCCCTTGCGCTGCATGATCTCGTAATAGTCCTGCCACAACTCCTTGTAGCGGGAGTCGGAGTCGGGATTCACCAGGCCGAAATGCTGGCCCGGGCGAATGCGCAGGCCAGCCTTGGCGATACGCATGTCCACCACATCGGGACGACCGATCAGGATGGGCGTGGCCAGGCCCTCATCCACCACGGTCTGCACCGCCCGCAGCACCCGCTCGTCCTCGCCTTCGCAATAGACGATGCGGGCGGGATTTTTCTTGGCGGAGGCGAACACCGGCTTCATCACCAGGCCCGAGTGGTAGACGAACTCGTTCAACTGCTGACGATAGGCGTCCATGTCGGCGATGGGCCGGGTGGCGACACCGGACGCCATGGCCGCCTCGGCCACCGCAGGGGCGATCTTGACGATCAGGCGCGGATCGAAGGGCTTGGGAATGAGGTACTCGGGACCGAACTTCAGTTCCTCGGTGCCATAGGCGGCGCTCACGATGTCCGACTGCTCGGCGTGGGCCAGTTCGGCAATGGCGCGCACGCAGGCGGCCTTCATTTCGTCCGTGATGGAGGTGGCGCCCACATCCAGGGCGCCCCGGAAGATGAAGGGGAAGCAGAGGACGTTATTGACCTGATTGGGATAGTCGGACCGGCCCGTGCCGATGATCACGTCGGGACGCACCGCCTTGGCCACGTCGGGCAGAATCTCCGGCACCGGGTTGGCCATGGCCAGGATGATGGGATGGGCCGCCATATCCTTGATCATCTCAGGCTTCAGCACCCCGGCCGCGGACAGGCCCAGGAAGACATCGGCGCCGGGCATGACATCCACCAGGGTACGGGCCTCGGTCTTCTGGGCATAACGGGCCTTGGAGGGGTCCAGCTTGTCGTCCCGGCCCACATAGACCACGCCCTTGCTGTCGGCGATATAGACATTGCGGGGATCGAGCCCCAGGGTCACCATCAGGTCCAGGCAGGCGATGGCCGCCGCGCCGGCACCGGAGCAGACCAGTTTCACTTGACTGATGTCCTTGCCCACCAGACGCAGACCGTTGATCACCGCGGCACTGGCAATGATGGCGGTGCCATGCTGATCGTCGTGGAAGACGGGAATCTTGAGCCGCTCCTTGAGCTTCTTCTCGATGTAGAAGCATTCCGGCGCCTTGATGTCCTCCAGATTGATGCCGCCGAAGGTGGGCTCCAGGGAGGCGATGATATCCACCAGCTTGTCCGGATCCAGCTCATTGACCTCGATGTCGAACACATCGACGCCCGCAAACTTCTTGAACAGCACTCCCTTGCCTTCCATCACCGGCTTGCCCGCCAGGGCGCCGATGTTGCCCAGGCCCAGCACCGCGGTGCCATTGGTGATCACCGCCACCAGATTGCCCCGGGAGGTGTACTTGTAGGAATTGGCCGGGTCCGCGACGATCTCGTCGCAGGCCGCCGCCACGCCGGGAGAATAGGCCAGGGAAAGGTCGCCCTGGGTCGCCAGGGGCTTGATGGGGGTTACGGAAATCTTGCCGGGCTTGGGCTTCAGGTGATATTCGAGGGCGGCAGCGCGAATCTGTTCATCCATGGCGAATTTATTGGCTTATTGGCTTGTGGGATCGGAGCTATTTTAGCCCCAAGGGAACCCAGGGAGTTACCCCCACAGGTAATAACAGCCTTGCCGGCCGGCCCGACGCGCCCTATCCAGCCCCGTGTATGATGAAAAATCCCCCTTCACAGTGCCATCGCCATGGATTCCGACCATCCCATACCGAGCGCTGCCAGCATCGGCATTCCCCGTACCGGAAACTTCGACCCGGTCGCCTTTGAACAGGCGGTCATCGCCCTGCTCGACGCCTGCGGCATCGAGCCAGAAGCCCCCCACATGGGCCGTACCGCCCAGCGGGTCCGGGAGCTCTGGCAAAAACGGCTGCTGGGCGGCTACGATCTGAACCCGGCCGAAGCCCTGGGCGAGGGCTTCGCCGACAGCCGCAGCGACATGGTGGTAATCCGCGGCATCGCCGTCCATGGGATCTGCCCCCATCATCTGGTGCCCTTCCGGGGGGTCGCCCACGTGGCCTACCTGCCCGGCGGCCGGCTGCACGGCTTCGGCCGCATCGCCCGCATGGTGGATGCCATCGGCCATCGTTTCACCTACCAGGAATGGATGACCCGGGATATCGCCGATGCCCTGGTCAGCCACGGTATGGCCCGGGGCGCCGCCTGTCTGGTGGAAGCGGAACAGCTTTGCCTGCTGCTGGGCGAGGACCGGCGCGGCGACGAGCGGGTGGTTACCCAGGCCTATGCCGGCGCCTTCGAACAATCGGAATCCCTGCGCCGGGAATTCCTTGCAGCCATTGGCCCCCGGGAACGCTGACCTTCCCGCGATGTCATACGCCGCGTGCTCCCCGCCTACAACACCACCTGAGCCCCCAGTTCCACCACCCGATTGGGAGGCAGGCGGAAATAGGCGGCGGCGCTGCCGGCGTTGCGGAACAGGGCTATGAAGATTTTTTCGCGCCAGAAAGGCATCTCCGAGCGGAGCTTGGGAATCAGGGTCTCCCGGCCGAGGAAGAACGAGGTGTCCATCATGTCCAGTTGCAGGCCTTGCTCGGCGCACCATTCCAGCGCCAGGGGCAGGTCCGGCTCGTCCATGAAGCCAAAGAACACCCGCACCCGCCAGAAGCCGCCGGACAACCGCTCCACCACCACCCGCTGGCTATCCGTCACCCGGGGAATGTCCAGTACCTTGACCGTGGTCATCACCACCCGCTCGTGCAGCGTCTTGTAGTGCTTGAGGCTGTGCAGCATGGCGTGAGGTACGCCGTCGGGGTTGGGGGTGAGGAACACCGCGGTGCCCGGCACCCGGGCCAATTCGCCCGGATTCAGCTCCAGACCATCGATGAAGGGCAGCAGGTCCATGGCATCCGCGGCAAGACGTTGCTGCAACAGTCTGCGTCCCTGCTTCCATGTCATCAGCAGCATGAACACCAGAGCGCCGAAGGCCAGGGGGAACCAGCCCCCATCGGCAATCTTGACGGCATTGGCGGAGAAAAAGGCCAGATCGATCAGCAGGAAGGGCGCGGCGCCCAGGGCCGCCCGCCACAGGGGCCAGCCCCAGAGCCAGCGCGCCACGACAAAGGCCAGCAGGCTGGTGATGACCATGGTGCCGGTGACGGCGATGCCGTAGGCCGCCGCCAGCTTGGTGGAGGAACCAAAGCCCAGCACCAGGGCCACCACAGAAAACAACAGGACCCAGTTAACTGCGGGCAGATAGATCTGACCGATCTCGTGGGGCGAGGTGTGAAGAATTTCCAGCCGGGGGCAGTAACCCAGTTGGATGGCCTGCTGAGTGATGGAGAAGGCCCCCGAGATCACTGCCTGGGAAGCGATCACCGTGGCCATGGTGGCCAGGGCCACCATGGGGTAGAGCGCCCAGGTCGGGGCCAGGCGATAGAAGGGATTCTCGATGGCGCTGGCATCGCCAAGCAGCAGGGCGCCCTGGCCGAAATAGTTGAGCACCAGGGCCGGCAGCGCCAGGCCCAGCCAGGCCAGTCGCACCGGCCTGCGGCCGAAGTGGCCCATGTCGGCGTAGAGCGCCTCGGTTCCGGTCACCGCCAGCACCACCGCCCCCAGGGCAAGGAAGGCCAGGGAGGGCTGGGCCAGGAAGAAGTCCAGGCTGTGGCGCGGATCGAAGGCCAGCAGCACGCCCGGATGGGCGGCGATATTGACGCCCCCCAGCAGGGCCAGGACCAGGAACCAGAGGGCGGTGATGGGGCCGAACAGGGCGCCGACGCTGCCCGTGCCCTTGCGCTGGATCAGGAACAAACTGGTCAGCACCGCCAAGGCGATGGGCAGGACATAGGGCTTGAAAGCCGGCGTGGCCACTTCCAGTCCCTCCACGGCGGAAAGCACCGAGATGGCCGGGGTGATCACGCCGTCGCCGTAGAACAGCGCCGCGCCGAACAGGCCCAGCACCAGCACCAGGGCCTGGCGCCGCCCGCCTTCCGCCATGGGGCGCAGGGCCAGGGCCATCAGGGCCATGATGCCGCCCTCGCCCTTGTTGTCCGCCTTCATGATGAAGTACACGTACTTCACCGTCACCACCAGGATCAGGGACCAGACGATCAGGGACAGGATGCCCAGCACGTTGTCCGGCGTGATGGGCACGGGATGATGGGCACCGGCGAAGATTTCCTTCATGGTGTAGAGGGGGCTGGTGCCGATGTCGCCATACACGACGCCGAGGGCCGCCAGGGCCAGGGTGCCGTCACGGGCTTTGCTTGCAGACATGATGATGAACTCTGATCAGGGTTGAAAACGGTAGCCGACGCCGGTCTCGGTCAGCAGGTGGCGGGGCCGGGCCGGGTCGGTTTCGAGCTTCTGGCGCAGGCGGCCGACGTAGATGCGCAGATAGTGGCTGCTCTCGGCATAGCCCGGACCCCAGACTTCCCGCAGCAGATGACGGTGGGTCAGCACCTTGCCGGCATGGCTCACGAGCTGGACCAGGAGGCGATATTCGAGGGGGGTCAGATGCACCTCATTCCCCTGTCGCAACACCCGACGCCGGACAAAATCCACCTCCACCTCGCCGAAGGCCAGTTGCGGACTGCCATCGCTTCCCGCCGGGCGGCGGCGCAGCAGTGCCCGGGCGCGGGCCAGCAGTTCACCCACGCCGAAAGGCTTGCTCAGATAGTCGTCGGCGCCGGCATCCAGGGCGCCGATCTTGTCGCTCTCCCCATCCCGGGCCGACAGCACCAGCACCGGCACCGCCGACCAGCCCCGGAAATCGCGGATGAAATCGATGCCGTCCATGTCGGGCAGGCCCAGGTCCAGGATCACCAGATCGGGCAGGCGGGTCCCCGACTCCAGGAGGCCCGAGCCACCGCTGGCGGCCTCTGCCACCTGCCAGCCCTCCCCTTCCAGGGCGCCACGCACAAAGCGGCGGATCTGGGGCTCGTCCTCGACGATCAGTATCACCGCGGCGCCGGATTGGGACGGATGAGATAGGCTCATTGGACTACCCTCCCCCCGGCCCCCTCCCCGAGGGAGGGGGTTCGCGGGGCGAACCCCGTGGGGAACTGGAAAGCCCTCCCCCCGGCCCCCTCCCCGAGGGAGGGGGTGACGATGATGGTTCGCCGCTTCGGGCGGCCGTGCGGGGCGTGTTTCATTCAGTTTCCTCCTCCACCGCTGGCGGTGTACCCAGGGGCAGGGTGAAACTGACCCGAGCGCCGCCGCCGGGTCGCAGCTCCACTTGCATGCAGCCGCCATGAACGGTAACGATGGACTTGCAAATGGCAAGACCAAGACCAACGCCGGGGGTGGCAGATTCCGGCATGCCCCGTGCGAACATCTCGAACACTTTCTGCTCCATGCCCGGCGGGAAACCCGGCCCCCGATCGTTTACCGCCACCACCAGCATTCCCTGGGCCACAGTGGCCTCCAGTTCGATGGCGCTTTCCGCTGGCGCGAACTTGGCCGCATTTTCCAGCAGATTGCACAGCACCCGTTCCACCAGCACCGCATCGAAACAGACCAGGGGCAGATCCGGCGCCAGCCGTATCTCCACCCGATGATGTGCCAGGGCCGACTCCAGCAATCGCAGGGCGGAACCCACCACCTCCTCCAAAGGTTGCCATTCTTTGCGCAAGCTCACCCGGCCAGCCTGGAGCCGGGCCATGTCCAGCAGATTGCCCAGCATGCGGCTCATGGCCCGGGCCAGATCAGCCAGGGTCTGGGCGGTCTCACGGGCCGACGGCGGCAGGGGTGCCCGGGACAAAACCAGGGAATCGGCCAGGCCCACCATGGCCGTGAGGGGTGTGCGCAGATCGTGGGAAAGGGCCGAGAGAATGGAGTTACGCAGCTTTTCCGATTCGATCTGGAGGCTGTGGGCCTGGGCAATTTCCACGTAGTGCAGGCGTTCCACGGCAATGGCGATCAGGGAGGCCACCGTATTCAGCAGGGGACGCTGAGCGCGCAGGGCCTCCTCGCCCACATCCAGGGGCGATACGGCGAGGACGCCGCGCACTTGCAGCGGCGTGCGCAGGGGCAGATAAATGGCCGCCATGCCACTGCCGGCCAGAGTGTCCATTTCCAGCACCTCGCCCTGGACGAAGGCAGCCCGGGCGAAGCCGAATTCGATGCGGCCGGGAGGGTGTCCGATGGCGGGTCCGGCGACGAGCTGCCCCGCTTCGTCAACGAAAAACAGGGCCGAATGCAGACGCCGGGCCTGGGCCAGGAAGCGCTGGGTGATTTCCGCCACCTGCTCGGTGCCCAGGGCTGCCCCCAGTTCCCGGGCCATCTCGTAGAGCGCCCGGGTTTCCCGCTCCCGCCGCCGCGCCAGTTCGGCCTGCTCCGCCATGCCGGCGGTCAGATGGGCCGAGATCAGGCCCACCGCCAGCATCACGGCAAAGGTGATCAGGTACTGCACGTCGGCCACGGCAAAGGACAGATGGGGCGGCACGAAAAAGAAATCGAACAGGCCCACACTCAGGAAGGCCGACACCACGGCCGGTCCCCGCCCCAGACGCACGGCGCAGAGAAACACCGTCAGCAAGAACAGCATGACGATGTTGGCCAGATCCACGTAGGACCGCAGTAATGCCGCCAGCAAGGCCGTCAGCAGGCAGGCCAGCACCGCCTTGAGATAGGCCAGGCGCGGCCTGGGGAAGGAATTGCCGGAATCTGACGGAGTTTGTTCAAGCATGGGACCAGCTTAGCCCGCCGCCCGTAAAAACGGTGCTCCGGTAACCACCTCCGATGTAAACGATAAGTAAACGCCAGCCCCTGGAAAAGCCCTCAACCGGGTACCAGGGGCCAGGACGCCAGCATCCGATAGTCCGCTCCAGCCGGGGATGGTCGGGACTCCACCAGCCCGAACCCAGCCACCGACCAGGACTGGCTCAGCGCAAGCCCTGGCACCACCTCGCAGCGGGCATTGCGCAGCAGGGTCACATGGGCAGCGAAGGGCCGTTCCTCCATGGCAAACCCCGCGTGGCGCAAGGCTTGGTGCAGAGCTGCCGCCAGGGCCTCCAGTTCTGGCGGCAGCGTGGCGCAGCCGGCCCAGAGTATGCGGTTGTGACGCCAGTAGCCGAGCCGATCCAGAGTCAGGGTAAAGGCGGGAACGCGGATGGCGGCAGCGATGTCATGGAGTTCCAGCAGGCGGGTTTCCTCCACCTGGCCGAGGAAGGCCAGGGTCAGGTGCAGGGTGTCCCGGGCCATCAGGCGGCCGCCGCAGGCAGGCCGCGCCTCGGCCGCCAGGCGGTGCAACTCTCCGGCCAGTGCGGTGGACGGCCAGAGGGCGAAGAACAGGCGCCGGGAGTCAGGCCTGGCCGCCGGTCCCATCGCGCAGCAGCAGGGCCACGGCCTGGGCGGCGATGCCCTCGCCCCGGCCGGTGAAGCCCAGTTTTTCGGTGGTCTTGCCCTTGATGTTCACCGCCGCCGGGACGATGCCCAGGTCGGCGGCGATATTGGCGGCCATGGCCGGGGCATGGGGCAGGATTTTCGGCGCCTGGCAGATCACGGTGCAATCCACGTTACCCACCCGCCAGCCCGCCGCCTGCACCTGGGCCACGGCCCCCCGCAGCAACATGCGGCTGTCGGCGCCGTGCCAGCGGGGATCGGTGTCGGGGAAATGGCGGCCGATGTCCCCGAGGCCGGCGGCCCCCAGCAGGGCATCAGTGATGGCGTGGAGCAGCACGTCGGCGTCGGAATGGCCCAGCAGGCCCCGCTCGAAGGGGATGGTGACGCCACCGATGATCAGGGGGCGGTCGGGCACCAGGGCATGGACGTCGAAGCCCTGGCCGATGCGGATATCGAATGTCATGGGACGCTCCGGCTGCGGAGTATCCACTCCGCCAGTTGCAGATCGAAAGGATAGGTCACCTTGAAATTGGTGGCATCGGCTGCCACCAGTTTCGGCGCCAAGCCCAGGGCCTCCATGGCGCCGGCCTCGTCGGTCACGGCATCTGGACACTGCTCCAGGGCCTGGAGCAAGGGGCCATGGCGGAACATCTGGGGCGTCTGGGCCTGCCAGAGCTGGTCCCGGGGAACGGTGGCCACGACGCGCTTGCCATCACCGACCCGCTTCAGGGTGTCGGCCACAGGCACGGCCAGCAGCCCTCCCACCGGATCGTCGGCCAGCTCACGGATCAGCGCTTCCACCTGAGACACGGCGAGGCAGGCCCGGGCCGCGTCGTGGACCAGCATCCAGTCCTCCGCCGCCACCCGGCCGGCCACGGCCCGCAAGCCATTGGCGACGCTGCCGGCCCGGGTCGCGCCGCCCTGGCGCAGCACCGTCAGGCGCGGCGCCAGGGCGGACCAGTCATGACGATCCCATTCACCGTCATCGGCGGCGATCACCACGAACACATGGGCGATGGCCGGCACGGCGCAGAGGGTGGCGAGGGTGTGATGGATCAGCGGGCGCCCCAGCAAAGGCAGGTACTGCTTGGGGACTTCGCCCCCCATGCGGGCACCGCTGCCGGCAGCGGGAACGAGTGCGTAGTAGCTCATGAATCGAATTGTAAGAGACTACAATCGGATTCAGTTAACGCGCATGGTCGCCAACACCACCCCCGAGGATAAAAATGCGCCAAAGTAACGCCGCCCATCCCCGCCCCGGGGCGGGGCTACTTATCGGCTCATTACGCTTGATGATTACACTCGGCTTCGACGCAGCTTTTTCATAATTGCCCGGAACCCCCATGGAAAATACCGCCGCCCAGGTGCAGCTTTTTGCCACCAGTCTAGCCATCGGTCTGCTGATCGGTCTGGAGCGGGAACGCAAGCCCGATGCCAAGGCCGGGGTGCGCACCTACGCCCTGACCGCCCTGCTCGGCACCCTTAGCGCCCTGCTGGCCCGGGAAGTGGGCAGTGGCTGGGTGGTGGCCCTGGGTTTGGTGGCCGTGGGGGGCATGATGATGGCGGCCATCGCCCAGGACCCCCACGACGACGGTGATCCCGGCACCACCTCGGTGGTGGCCCTGATGATCGCCTACGGCCTGGGAGCCGCCGTCTGGCTGGGCCACGACACCCTGGCGGTGATGCTGGGTATCGCCACCACCATCCTGCTCTACTTCAAGAGCGAGCTTCACGGTTTCAGCAGCCGGATCACTCCCAAGGACCTGATCTCGGTGCTGCAATTCGGGGTGCTCTCCTTCATCATCCTGCCCATCCTGCCCAACCAGGACTTCGGCCCCTTCGCCGCCTTCAATCCCCACCAGATCTGGTGGCTGGTGGTGCTGATTTCGGGCCTGTCCCTGGCCGGCTACGTGGCCCTGCGACTGATCGGCGCCCGCCACGGCGCGGCGGTGATCGGCATCTTCGGCGGCCTGGCCTCCAGCACCGCCACCACCATGATCTATGCCCGCCACGCACGGGCTCGGGCCGAACTTACCGCCATGGCAGCCCTGGTGATACTGCTGGCCAACCTGACGGTGCTGGTGCGTCTGGCCCTGGTGGCCCTAGTGGTGGCCCCGCCCCTGTTCGTTCCCCTGCTGCTGGTGCTGGGCTGCGGCCTGGGCGCCGGCCTGGTGTTCGCCCTGGGCACCTGGCTGCGTCTGGGCCACCAGGAGATCATGCCCATGCCGGAGATCGCCAACCCCACCGAACTACGCGCCGCCCTCTCCTTCGGCGCCCTCTATGCCGTGATACTGCTGCTGGCGGCCTGGATCCAGGAGATCGCCGGCAACCAGGGACTCTATGCCGTCAGTCTGGCCTCGGGCCTGACCGACGTGGATGCCATCGCGCTCTCCAGCCTCAAGCTCTTCAACCTGGACAAGCTGGGAACGGGTCAGGCCGTGATCGCCGTGGCCCTGGCCGTCCTGGCCAACCTGGCTTTCAAGACCGGGCTGGTGCTCACCATCGGCGGCCGCCCCCTGGCGGCCCGTGCCCTGCCCGGCCTGGCCGCCATCGGCGCCGGCATCGGCGGAGCCTTGCTGTTCACTGTCTGACAATCTTTTGCCAAGGAGTCGATCATGTCCGTCTCCACCCACTTCCGCCCCCCCGCCGTGGCCGGCCTGTTCTATCCCGGCGACAGCCAGCAACTGGCGGTGGAGGTCTCCGCCCTGCTGGCGGAATGCCATCCGCCGTTGCTGCATCCCAAAGCCCTGATCGCCCCCCATGCAGGCTATATCTATTCGGGTCCGGTAGCGGCCCAGGCCTATGCCCTGCTCACCCCGCTGCGTGCCATCGTGCAGCGGGTGTTGTTGCTGGGGCCGGTGCATCGGGTACCGATCCATGGTCTGGCCACCACGGGAGCGGACTATTTCCGCACCCCCCTGGGGGATGTACCCATCGACGGCCGGGCCGTGATGGAAGCCTGCAAGCTGCCCCAGGTGGCCATTCACGATGGCGCCCATGGTCCGGAGCATTCCCTGGAAGTGCATCTGCCTTTTCTGCAAACCGTCCTCGACGATTTCAGCCTGGTGCCCTTCGCCGTGGGCATGGCCTCGGCCACCGAGGTGGCCCAGGTGCTGGACCTGCTCTGGGGCGGGGAGGAAACTCTGATCGTGGTGAGTTCCGACCTTTCCCACTACCACGGCTACCAGGAAGCCCAGCGCCTGGACCGCCAGACCGCCGACGACATCCTGCATCTGCATCCCCTTTCCAGTCATGAGCAGGCCTGCGGCGCCACGCCGATCAACGGTCTGCTGGAAGCCGCCCGGCTGCGGGGGTTGCGACCCACTTTGCTGGACCTGCGCAATTCCGGTGACACCGCCGGGGACAAGTCCCGTGTGGTGGGCTACGGCGCCTTCGCCTTCGAGGCCTGATGATGGACGAACTCGGCTCCACGCTCCTGATCCGGGCAAGAAACGCCATCGCCACAGAGCTGGGGCAGATCAGCGCGCCTGCCCCCGATCATCCGACCCTGCACCAGCCCGGCGCCTGTTTTGTCACCCTGACCCGGGACGGACGCCTGCGAGGCTGTATCGGCTCCCTGGAGGCCCATCGCCCCCTGGGAACCGACGTGGAGGCCAATGCCCAGGCTGCGGCCTTTCGTGATCCGCGTTTTCCGCCCCTCGCCCTCGCCGAACTGCCCACGACCCGGGTGGAGGTCTCCCTGCTCTCGCCGGCCAGCCCCATGGACTTCGAGGACGAAGCCGATGCCCTGGGCCGGCTGCGCCCCGGCATCGATGGCGTGATCCTCGCATTCCGGAACCATCGCGCCACCTTCCTGCCTCAGGTATGGGAAGACCTGCCGAACCCTCGACTTTTCCTCGCCCACCTGAAGCAGAAGGCGGGGCTGCCCGCCGACTTCTGGTCGCCGGAAATCCGGCTTTACCACTATGAGGTGCAAAAATGGAAAGAGACAGAACCCTCCCCCCAGCCCCCTCCCCAGGGGAGGGGGTGACCAGTCACCTCCCTCGCCCGGCGGAGGAGGTTGGGAGGGGGTGCCCTGAGTCCCCGCCCGCAGGCGGGATAGGCAACTCCTATCCCGCCCGCTGGTGGCACAAACTGGAAGACGGCCGCATCCAGTGCGACCTCTGTCCCCGGGACTGCAAGCTGCACGAAGGTCAGCGTGGAGCCTGTTTTGTGCGGGCCATGAGCGGCGGACAGATGGTGCTGACCACCTATGGCCGCAGTTCGGGCTTCTGCATCGACCCGGTGGAAAAGAAGCCCCTCAACCATTTTTACCCGGGCTCCAGCATTCTGTCCTTCGGCACCGCCGGCTGCAATCTGGCCTGCAAGTTCTGCCAGAACTGGGATATATCCAAGTCCCGGGAAATGGACACCCTGATGGACGACGCCACGCCGGCAGCCATCGCACGGGCGGCTGCCCGCTATGGCGCGAAGAGCGTGGCCTTCACCTACAACGACCCGGTGATCTTCGCCGAATACGCCATGGACACGGCGGATGCCTGCCATGACCTGGGCATCAAGACCGTGGCGGTCACCGCCGGCTACATGCATCCGGAACCAGCCCGGGCCTTCTACGCCAAAATGGATGCCGCCAATGTGGACCTGAAGGCTTTCACCGACGATTTCTACGTCAAACTCTGCGGCGCCCATTTGCAACCGGTGCTGGACACCCTCAGCTACATCGCTCACGAGACCGACTGCTGGCTGGAAATCACCACCCTGCTGATTCCCGGCAGGAACGACAGCGACGAGGAGCTCGCCGCCCTGTCCCAATGGGTGGCGAAGGAGCTGGGACCGGATGTTCCCCTGCACTTTTCCGCCTTCCATCCCGACTGGAAGATGACCGACCTGCCCCCCACGCCCCCGGCCACCCTGCGCCAGGCCCGTCGCATCGCCCGGGAAGCCGGGCTGCGCTATGTCTATACAGGCAACGTGCACGACACGGAGGGCGACGCCACCCACTGCCCGGCCTGCGGCGCGGCGGTGATCCGTCGCGACTGGTACGAGATCCTGGGCTACGACCTGACGGATGAGGGCCGTTGCCAACGCTGCGGTAGCGCCATCGCCGGCCGCTTCGGTCCCCTGGGCACCCCTTTCGGTTCCCGCCGCATTCCGGTACGACTCCACGGCATGGACCCGACCCGGCCCTGAAAAAGCGAAGGCCCCGCAAGGGGGCCTTCGCATCTTCAACCAAACAGATTCTTACTTGAAGCTGCGCACCTCGAAGAGGTAGTCGCCGCCGCTGGTATGACCCGCCGAGGTGGCGGCCCCATATTGGGGCACCTGGGGGAAGGTCTCAATGACGCTGGCCTTGGTGTCCTCGAAGACCTTGGTACCCGAATCGAACTTGCCCACGTTCTTGAGAGAGTTCATCAGGCTCCAGGCAAAGATGGAATGGCCATCATTTCCTTCATCCGAGACCGGTTCCTCGCCACCCGAAGACATCACAACCACCGAACGCTTGGACAGGATCTGCTGGGCATCGGCGCTGGGAGCAACCTTCTGCTCCTTGGTGAAGGCTCCGGAGTAACAGCTGTCCGAAACCAGCATCACCTGCTTCGCAGGAATGTTGCCCAACAGCTTGGCAACGTCGCTATTGGAAACCCAGTTGGACGGATCGGAAACAGAGGCATCCGCCGGCAGCCAGTAGCCCTGGTTACCCCCCTTGGCAGTTTCCATCTGGTAGCCATGACCCGCGTAATAGACGGTGACGCTGTCGTTGGCCCCCATTTCCTTGCCCAGGGTATTCAGGGTCTTGACGATCTCTGCCCGGGTACCGTTGCGGATCACGCGCACGTCGTAGCCCATCTTCTCCTGCAACACCTTGCCCACAGCCTCCACATCGGGAACGGCGGACTCCAGTGCCGGAATCCTGTTGTCTTGATAGCTGTTGATGCCCACCATCACGGCCACCTTGCGCTGGATCTGAGGAAGGAAAGAAAGCGTCGGTACCGGCAGCGGCATCTGCGCGGCGGACTGGGCAGCAATTTCCTGCCTTGCCGGCATACAGACATCGGAACCACCACCGCAAGCCGGTAGGTTGGCGACGTTCGGGTTGGCCTGGAGGATAGTCAAGGCCGGCTTGAGCAGCTCGGTCTTGAATTCGTGGCGCAGGGCGGACATTTCAGCCAGCCGCTCCGGCGTCATGGAGGCAATTGCCGCCTTCTGGAACGCCTTCAGGGTCTCGACCCGCTGAGCGTCCGCCTTTTTGGCGTGCTCGGCCCGCTTGGTCTCGGCCTCGGCCTTCAGCTTGCTGGCCTCGGCTTTGCGCCCTTCAGCTTCGGCATGCTTGGTCTCGGCCTTCTTCTCTTCCGTGGACCGCTTCTGCTCGGACTCGACCTTGCGATTCTCGGCCCGCTTGGCATCCTCGGCCTTGCCTTCGGTCTTGGCTCTTACCTCCCGGGACTCGTCTTGCTTGGCGGCAGCCTCGGCCTTGTGGGCACTGGACTCGTCGCGTTTAGCCTCGGCTTCGGTCTGTTTGGCCTCGGCTTCAACCTTGTGGGCGGAGGCCTCGACCTTCTTCTGCTCGGACTCGGACTTGCGCTCTTCGGCCTTGGCCAGCTTGACCTTGGCTTCGGCCTGCTTCTGCACCGACTCGATACGTTTTTCCTCGGCACGCTTCTGAGCCGCGATCTTCTGTTCCGGAGTCTTGGCCTCCTTGGCTTCGGCAGCCGCCTGCTTGTATTCGGCCTCGGCCTTTCTGGCATCCGCCTCCGACTTCTTGGCACTGGCCTCGACTCGTTTCCCTTCGGCTTCGGCATGCTTGGCATCCGCCTCGGCCCGCTTGGCGCTCACCTCGGACTTCTTCGCTCCGGCTTCGGCCTGCTTGGCATCTGCTTCCGCCTTGCGGGACTCGGCCTCGGCCTTCTTGCTCTCGGCGACCGCCTTGTGCTCGGGATTCTTGGCCCCCTTGGCTTCCGTCTCCGCCTGTTTGGCTTCAGTGGCGGCCTTCTTGCCATCGTCCTCGGCCTTCCGGGCGACCACCTCGGCCTTCCTGGCCTCACCTTCCACCTTCTTGGCTTCTCCTTCCGCCTTCTTGGCTTCAGCCTCCATCCTCTTCGCTTCAGCTTCGGTCTTCTTCGCCTCGGCCTCCACCTTCTTGGCAGCCACAGTCGCCTGTTTGGATTCCTGCTTCAGTTCCGCAGATGATTTGCGCTGATCGGCCTCCTTGGTCTCGTCTTTCGGGCGGGTCGCAGACTTGGCGGCACTTCCCTTGTCGTCCTTCTTGGCTTCTTCAGCCTTGGCTGTCTTCTTGTCCTCCTTGGCCGCCTTGCTATCGTAGGTCACCACCCCTTTGGTTTCCGTACCCTCCGCAACAGCAGCCTCCACCACCTGGGCGGACTGGGATGTCATCTGGCTGCTGGTGGTGGAGCACAGGGCGGGGTTGTTCACGCAGACATCCGTCGTCACCGTATCCGCCGTCGAAGTTCCAGAGGTTTCAGTAGGGGTCGAAGGTGTGGATGTGGTCCCGGTTCCCTTGGCGAAGTAATAGGTGTCGGAAGCGGTTATGGCTTCGGTTTGCGGTGTAATCCCCTGGGCCTCTGTCTCGGCCCGGGAAACAGGGCCCTGCCCCCCCAAGCCACCCAAACTGACAGTGCCCGCGCCCGCGACGTTCTCGATGAACCATCCCTTGGTGGTTTGCAGCGCCTGGGCGCCGCCATTATTCACAAAGCTCGCCTGAACCGGCGAAGCGCAGTTCACACTGCCGTCGCTGCAATTGGGTTCCAGATAGATCGAAACGCCAGGTGCTGTAACGGTGCTATTGAGCTGGATGGTGCCGCCGGAAGTCGCCAGCAGAACCCCGGTGTCGCTCTTGATTGGTTGATTGATGGTGATCCCGCGCTGTAGGCTCGATGTGTAAGCGGACCCCCATTCATCGCCCCCCAGCAGGGCAATGGCTCCAGTCTGCGTAATCGGGCTGGAAATCTTTACATTGCCTCCCGCACCAAGCCACAGATTGGTGGAACGTGAATTGAACGAGCCCACAACCTCCAGGTTGCTTGCCGTGGCACTGGCATTCGCGGCGTATGTCAGATAGGAAAAAACGCCCAGAGTTGTCCAGCTTCCGGAGAGATATGTTCCCGCATCACTGAGACACCAGTCTCCCGGACAGGAGTCGGTACCCAGGAGAACATTCTTGCTGCTGGAATAGAAGGAGGGATTGAGCCCGACAGCGTAGGCATTGACGCTTATAGGCGAACCACTCAGGCTATTCAGCGATACATCGACCACCTGCCCCTCGAAGGAAGCCCCGTTATTGACGATCAGCGGGGCATCCAGTTCGATGATGGATTCTTGTTGATCCAACTCTATGACGGTAGGCGTAGACGGAGAGCCATTGATGACCTTGGCTCCTGCCCCCAATACCAGGCTTTGCGATCCCTGGAGCATCAGTTCGCCCTTCCAGCCGGAAGCGTTGGGCAGGGTCCAGGCCATGCCCGGAAGCAGTTCCAGCACACCCGACTTGGTGGGATAGGTAGCGGAGGTGATTCCGGTGCTACCCCCGCCGTAGGCGGAAATGCCGATCATATAGGTGCCGGTTCCCGATATCTGGCTGGCAGGAAGATTGTAGGTTCCGCCCAGGGCAACGTAGGGGGCGTGAATCGAACCATAAACCGTACTGCTGGTTGCCCCCCAGAAACCTGCGGCACCGCCCGCAGGGGAGTAACTGAAATAGTCTTTGGCATAGATGGAAATGTAGTTGGCCCGAAAGTCCGCATCAGGGGCGATATTGACGGTCCTGTCGGCATCGAAGTAAACGCCTCCGACAGTACGCAGACTGTGACCACCACTGGCGATGTCGATGACACCGGACTTGCTGGGCAGACTGGCAGAGCTTCCCCAGGCATCGAACTTGGCATTGAGCGTGACGTTGTTGGTCAGGGCATCCAGAGAGCCGTTGAGATAGATATAAGGCGAGGTCAGGCTCAGCAGGCGCCCTCCACTACCCAGACCGGAAATCGCAGGCAACACATAGGTGCTACTGGTCTGATAGGCCGCCACATCGGTCACATCAACGATCACGTCGGCCAGGGCTAGGGCCTGGCCCAGGGAAGAAACGGAATAGGTCGCTGGAATGGGGGCAGACAAGCCGGGCACCGTACAGGATGAACCATCGGAGATACAGGCCAGGGCTGGATCCAGCAGCCAGGTGCCGTTCTTGCCGAGGGGGGCCCTGGCATCGACGAGACCATTAGCCATCAAAGTGTGTCCGGAAGTCTCGGCAAAACCGCCGTCGCCGCCCTGGGCACCACCCCTCACCGAAATGAAGCCATCGTAAAAGGTCTTGTCGTTGGACCAGACAATCACCTTGCCACCATTGCCCGCTTGGGTGGCATCGGCCTTGATGTTGGCGCCGGCGGCAATATTGGTTTTGGTTGCATTCTGTACTGCCGGGTTGTTTCCCTGCCGATCGCCGCCGACCAGTACCGTCCCACCGCCCGTGGCGCCCGATGCATCGATGCTAGCCATGGCCGCCAGCGTCACCTCATCGCCGAGTACCTGGACCGAACCACCCTGGCTATTGGCATGAGTGGCGCTGATGCTGCCGGAAACATTGGTAGTTCCGCTGGCCTTGAGAACGATTCGCCCCTGGGCATCCAGGGCGGCAGCATCGGCCACAAGACTGCCCTGCTGATCGATCAGGGCACCGTAGATATCGATACGCCCGCCCTGGGCCGTAATCTGACCCAGGTTGACGGCCCGGTTATCGGTAGCGTTGAGGGTCACCGTCATGTTCGGAGTGCCGGTATCGGTGAGGCTGACGCTATTGCCGGCAGCCAGCAGCACCTGGCCCTGAGGCGTGGTGACGATGCCTTCGTTGCTGACGTTGCCACCAATCAGATAGACGCTGCCGCCCACCGGTGTGGTGATCTTGCCCAGGTTACTGACGCTGCCGCCATGGCCGGCAAAGCTCAGCTTGTCGGCCAGGAAATCGGCATTGGAGATATTGAGGGAGGAGGCGATAAGCCCGGCCACGTCAATGATGGCACCAGAACCGAACATTACGCCGTTGGGGTTGACCAGGAAAACCCGGCCATTGGATTGCAAGGTACCCAGAATCTGGCTCGGGTCCTGGCCGCCGATGCGGTTCAGCACCGCGGACTGGGCATTCTGCTGGACGAACTTCGTGATCTCATTCTGGCCGATGTTGAACTGCTGCCAGTTGATGATGGCGCCGGGGCTGTTGGTTACCGTGAAGGTATTGCCATTGGTCGCGAAGCTTGCCGCGCCATTGGCCACCGTGGGACCAATGGGATTGGCCAGAGCGATGGGGGAAATGGCAAGAGAAATAGCCAGACTGAGCGCCGTCTTGCGGAAGCGCTGGTGGGTGGAGGTATTGAGGGAACGCATGGCGTTGTCTCCGGGAATACGTAAGTTCAGAACGAGTAGGACACGGCCAGGTGGCCAAAACTCTTGTTGCGGTCGCGCTGCACGGGCACCGTGGGATGGGTGGGCGACTGGACAAAACCGACATCCAGACGTACCGCCAGATCCTTGCCGTAGTTCAGCCGCATGCCCAGGCCAATGCTGGAGAGCTTGGTCTCGCCGATCATGCCCGGAGTGATGTTGTGTACGTAGCCCAAATCATGGAAAGCCAAGGCTCTCAGCTTGGTCTCCGCAGACAGGCCCAGGGATGAGGCCAGGTCCGGGGTATATATCTCCAGGTTGGCCGAGGCGCCGTAGTCGCCGGAGGCAGTACGCTCGTCATAACCCCGCACCGAGGATGCACCACCAATGCCGAACTGTTCGCTGGCAATCAGGGCCTTGGAGGATTCCTGGAAATTCAGCGTGGCCCGGGCTTGCCAGTCCTTGAGGGGAACGGCCACAAAACCGCTGGCGCGCCAGGCATCCCATTGCCGGGAACGGGTGCCATAAGCAGTGCTGCTGCCATGGGGACCGCCCACGATATTGACGTAATAACCGATGTTGCCGCCCGCCTGGAAGGCCGGCGTGGCGAGTTGGGCAACATAGCTGAGGCTCGCCGGCATGCTGGTGATGGTGCCACAGGCATTCAGCGCGGTACCACCCAGACTGCAATCGTTGTTGAAGTCTTTGTAGTCCAGGCCATAGACCAGCTTATGCCGGTATTCACCCTGGCTGGGAAGAGCCTGATTGAGGCGGGTGCCAAAATAGGAACCCTTACCGGAGAAGAACAGCGCTCCAGCGGGGGAACTGGAGGTGCTCTTGGTATCCGAGTAGGCCGCGATCAGGTCCAGGGACAGACCCTGGGCATAGAAGGGTATGCGATAACCGACGGTGAGATTGCCCACCTTGTCCGGATTCTGGTAAGTCGTCATGTACTGCAGGGTCAGCATGTGATCCCGATTCATCAGGTTCGCATTCTGATAGGCGATGCCGATGCGCTCCATGCCCGTGGAACGGGAACCCGCGTTATCGACCGTGACCGTATATTTTTCAGTACGGTCCTCGACGACATCGACCCGGGCATCGATATCGCCCGGTGCCCCACTGGCCTGGAAATTCACCGCGACCTGCTTGGCCGGATTCTCGTTGGCCAGGACGATATCGGCAACGATCTCACCCGAATGGGGAGCCTTGCCTTCCTTGAGGGCCGGCAGACTGGCCCGGATATTGGCTTCGTCGTAGACCTTGTTGCCGGCTACGGTGACCTTGGCGACCCTCCCCTCAATGACGCGGAGGGTGATCACGCCTCCCGCCGCCGTCTGCTCCGGGGGGAAAACCTGGACCACCGGATAGCCCGCTTGCGCGTAGGCATCCTTCAATGCGCCAGCAGCCCGCTTGACATCGTCCATGGTACGACCGGCGCCAGCATGGGGTACCAATGCCCGCTGCACCACCTCCTCGGTCAAAAGAGACCCACCTTCCACCTTAAACCCGGAGATGTCGAACGCCACCGGCTGCGCCCAGGCCAGCCCCGTCAATACCTGTACCACGGTGCCCAGCAGCACACTGCGATGATTACGCTTCACGCTTTTCCCCCTCATGAGTTCACTCCACTTGCCATCTCAAGTCTGGATACGACCATACCACCCATCAAGACCAAGTCACCTACCATCCGACTTTATGCATCCCCAACACCGACAAGAACGGACCGCATATTGTCCTACGCACCCCATGATTCAGGATGATTAGAACTAACTGCCATTGATCTGCATCAATTACACACACCCAGACAAGGGCGTCAGCAGGGCTACCGTGCTAACCGCTCCATTGCCTAACGCCGCTTTCGATTGCTTTTGACAGCTTCTTGGGACGTTCCCGAGGCCTCATCCACCAGACGGAAGTCGATCTTGTTCTGCTCCATATCCACCCGCGCCACCTGGATTTTCACCCGGTCGGACAGTCGGTAACGGGCGCCGCTGCGCTCGCCCACCATGGTGTGGGCGGCTTCGTCGAAATGGAAGTAGTCCCGACCCAGGTCCGAGACATGGACCAGGCCCTCGACGAAGACATCGTCCAGGGCGACGAAAATACCGAAGGGCACCACGGCGGAAATGCTGCCGGTGAACTCTTCGCCGACCCGGTCCTTCATGTAGAAGCACTTGAGCCAGGACTCCACGTCACGGGTGGCCTCGTCGGCCCGGCGCTCAGTGGCGGAGCAGTGGATGCCGATCTCGTCCCAGTTGCCCGGACGGTATTTTTCCCGATTCAAGGCCGCTTTGATGGCCCGATGCACCAGCAGGTCCGGATAGCGGCGGATGGGGGAAGTGAAGTGGGTGTAGCTCTCGTAGGCCAGACCGAAGTGGCCCACGTTGTCGGGGCTGTAGACCGCCTGACTGAGGGAACGCAACATCACGGTCTGGAGCAGCAACTTGTCGGGCCGGCCCTGGATCTTTTCCAGCAGCTTGGCATAGTCCTTGGCGCTGGGCTTGTCGCCGCCCCCCAACTGCATGCCGAAGGTGGCGAAGAACTCCCGCAGCTTGGTGAGTTTTTCCGGCGTCGGCCCCTCGTGAATTCGATAGAGGGTGGGATGCTCCTGCTCGTGCAGATACTCGGAGGCGCAGACGTTGGCTGCCAGCATGCACTCTTCGATCAGGCGGTGGGCATCGTTGCGCTCGTAGGGCTCGATGCGGGATATCTTGCCGTTGTCGTCGAAGATCATGCGGGTCTCGACGGTATCGAAATCGATGGCGCCCCGCTTTTCCCTGGCCTTGGCCAGGAGCCGAAACACATCGTCCAGAGCCTCCAGGTGAGGCAGCAGGGGCTCCAGTTTCTTGCGGGTGGCGGGATCAAGATCGTAGAGGGCAGCGGCCACCTCGGTATAGGTAAGCCGCGCCTGGGAGAACATCACCGCCGGATAGAAGCGATAGCGCTTGATGGCACCCGTGACGGAGAGCGACATGTCGCAAACCATGCACAGGCGTTCCACCTGGGGATTCAGGGAACACAGGCCATTGGAGAGTTTCTCCGGCAGCATGGGAATCACCCGCCGGGGGAAATACACCGAGTTGCCCCGGTCATAGGCTTCCTGGTCCAGCACCGACCCCGACTCCACATAATGGGAGACATCGGCGATGGCCACCACCAGACGGAAGCCCTTGCCCTGGCGTTCGCAATACACGGCATCGTCGAAGTCCCGAGCGGTCTCGCCGTCGATGGTCACCAGGGGCAGGCCGGTCAGATCCTCCCGCCCCTTCCAGTCCGACTTGCGCACGGTGTCCGGAAGCTTCTTGGTCTGTTGCAGGGCTTCCTTGGAAAACTCGAAGGGCAGATCATGCTTGCGCAGGGCGATCTCGATTTCCATGCCTGGATCGGCGTAATTGCCCAGGATTTCCACCACCCGGCCGATGGGCTGGGAACGGACGTTGGGCTGTTCGATGATTTCCACCATCACCACCTGGCCGGCCGTGGGCCGCAGGGCCTTCTTGTCGCCTTTGGCAGGCGGTGGCAGGAGAATGTCCTGGCTGATGCGGCGGTTCTCCGCGGAGACGAAGCAGACCCCGTGTTCGTTGATGACCCGGCCCACCACCCGGGTGTTGACCCGGTCGGTAACCTCGACGATCTTGCCCTCGGGCCGCCCCCGGCGATCCACTCCCACCAGGCGCACAATGGCCCGGTCGCCATGGAGCACCTTGGCCATTTCCTTGGCGGAGAGGAACACATCATTGCCCTTGGCCTTGTCGTCCGGCACCAGGAAACCGTAACCGTCCGGATGGCCCTGGATGCGACCGCCGAGCAGGTCGGCCTTGTCCGGAATCAGCCAGTCGCCCCGGCGGTTCTGCATCAACTGCCCATCCCGGGCCATGGCGCCGAGGCGGCGCTGAAAATCCTCCCGTTCGAAGTCCTTGATATCGAGGCGATCGCACAGATCGTCGAAGGAGAGCGGCACGCCTTCCTGGTCCCCCAGAATCTGGAGAATGTACTCCCGGCTGGGCAGGGGATAGTCGTACTTGGCAATTTCCCGAGCCAGTTCGGGATCCCCGCGACGCACGGCGGAAAGCTTGAGAGATTTATCTGTTTTCTTGTTTGACAATTGTTCTTTTTCCTTTAGAATTCGCGCCTCTTTGATTCGCCCTGTGCCCAGGTGGCGGAATTGGTAGACGCACTAGTTTCAGGTACTAGCGCTGCGAGGCGTGGAGGTTCGAGTCCTCTCCTGGGCACCACCGAATTGAAGACGCGAGGGGCCCTGGTTTTGATCAGGGCCTTTTGCTTTTCCGGCCTTCTGTTTTTTTTCATCCCGAGCTTTGCAACCACGCCGGATGATGCACTCCATGGGCTGACTCATGCTTGGCATTCTACGCTCGGAGTCTCGAATTCCCTCGTTGGATTTGATGTATTCGGTATGATCGACGGCTTTTCCAACTCCTTACTGGCAAGGTTTTCATGATCCGAAAACTGCTGCGCCGCGTGTTCCGGCGCAACGGGACTCCGCCTGCCGTGGCACTGGCCATCGTACCGGCGGAGCGCCATCGCATACGCCGCGACCAGGTTTCCCGGGTCGCCCTGCGAGTCTGCGACACCTTGCAGGAAGCCGGCCACCGGGCCTATGTGGTGGGCGGCGCGGTGCGGGACCTGATCGCCGGCATCGAACCCAAGGACTTCGACGTGGCCACCGACGCCACGCCGGACCAGGTCCGGGCCCTGTTCCGCCGCTCCCGCATCATCGGCCGCCGCTTCCAGATCGTCCATGTCATGTCCGGTCCGGAGACTATCGAGGTCTCCACCTTCCGCGCCGCCCATGACGCGGACACCATCAAGGACGAGCATGGCCGGGTACTGCGGGACAACGTCTGGGGCAGCATCGAGGAGGACGCGGCGCGGCGGGACTTCACCGTCAACGCCCTGTACTACGACCCCGCGACCCAGACCGTGCTGGACTATCACCACGGCGTGGCCGACCTTCAGCAAAAGGTGCTGCGCATGATCGGCGAGCCCCGCGCCCGCTACCGGGAAGACCCGGTGCGCATGCTGCGGGCCGTGCGCCTCTCGGCCAAGCTGGGTCTGGCCCTGGACCCGGCGGTGCGGAATCCGATCCGCGAAATGGCGGAACTGATGGAAAACGTGCCGGCAGCCCGGCTCTTCGACGAGATGCTGAAGCTGCTGTTCTCCGGCCATGCCGTGGAATGCCTGAAGCGCCTGCGCGACGACGGCCTGCATCATGGACTGCTGCCCCTGCTGGACGTGATCCTGGAGCAGCCCATGGGGGAAAAATTCGTTCTCCTGGCCCTGACCAGTACCGACGACCGGGTAAAGGCCGGCAAGCCCACCTCCCCCGGCTTCCTCTTCGCCACCCTGCTCTGGCATGAGGTGCTGGCCAACTGGGATGCCCGCAAGGCCCGGAAACAGGTGTCCATGCCGGCCCTCTACGAGGCCATGGACGAAGTGCTCGACATTCAGGCCGAGAAGCTCGCGATCACCCGCCGCATCGCCGGAGACATCAAGGAAATCTGGGCCCTCCAGCCCCGCTTCGAGAAGCGCTCCGGCAAATTCCCCTACCGCCTGCTGGAGCAGCCCCGCTTTCGTGCCGCCTACGATTTCCTGCTGCTGCGGGCCGGCAGCGGCGAGGTGCCCCAGGAACTGGCCGACTGGTGGACCGAGTTCCAGGACGCGGATCCGGAACGGCGCGAAGCCATGCAGATGGCCGACACCTCACCCCGCAAGCCCCGCCGCCGCCGTAGCCGCGGCCCCAAGGCCCAGGATGCGGGAGGGGAGCAGACGTCGTGAAGCTGGCCTACGTGGCCCTGGGCGCCAACCTGGGGGATCCCATCGCCACCGTGCGCGCCGCCATCGAGGCCCTTGCCGCCCTGCCAGGCCATCGCCTGAAGGCCGTTTCCAGCCTCTACCGCACCGCTCCCGTGGGACTCCTGGGGCAGCCGGACTTCATCAACGCCGTGGTCGCCCTGGAGACTCCCCTGCTTCCCGAGTCCCTGCTGGCGGAGCTGTTCGCCATCGAGGCCCGTTTCGGCCGTCAGAGGGGCATCCGCAATGCGCCCCGCACCCTGGACCTGGACCTGCTGTTCCATGGGGATAGTCACTCGGACGATCCCCGCCTGACCCTGCCCCACCCCCGCATGCATGAGCGTGCCTTCGTCCTGGCGCCCCTGGCCGAAATCGCACCAGCGTTCATCCTTCCCGGCCACGGGCCCATTACCGGCCTGCTCGACGCTTGCGCCGACCAGGGTATCGAGCGCCTGCCCGCCACCGCCCTGGCGGCATGATCCAGTTCTTCTCCAGCCTGCCGGTGATTCTGCAAACCGGCCTGCTGCTGGCGATATCCAACGTCTTCATGACTTTCGCCTGGTATGCCCACCTCAAGCATCTGAACGAACGGCCCTGGTGGATCGCGGCCCTGCTGTCCTGGGGCATCGCCCTGTTCGAATATCTGGTGCAGGTGCCGGCCAATCGCATCGGCAACACCGAACTTTCCCTGGCCCAGCTCAAGATCGTCCAGGAAGTTGTCACCTTGGCGGTGTTCGTGCCCTTCGTGGTCGTTTACATGCAGCAGCCCCTGAAACTGGATTACCTCTGGGCGGGCCTTTGCCTGCTGGGAGCGGTATATTTCATTTTCCGCTGAATCGTCCGGAGCACACTCATGACTTATCTCGCCAGCAACAAACCAGTGACCCTGCCGGAACTGTCCCGCATGAAGCGGGAAGGCGACAAGATCGCCATGCTCACCGGCTACGACGCCAGTTTCGCCGCCCTGGAGGACCGCTGCGGCGTGGATATGATCCTGGTGGGGGACTCCCTGGGCAACGTGATCCAGGGCAAGACCTCGACCCTGCCCGTGACCATGGCGCACATGGTGTATCACACCGAATGCGTCGCCCATCAGGCCTTGCGCCCCATGGTGGTCGGCGATCTTCCCTTCGGCGCCTACCACGAGTCCAAGGAGCAGGCCATCCGCAACGCGGGCATGCTGCTGGCCGCCGGTGCGGAGATGGTCAAACTCGAAGGCGGCGAAGTGATGGCGGAGACGGTGCACTTCATGGTCGAGCGGGGCGTGCCGGTCTGCGCCCATATCGGCCTGACGCCCCAGTCGGTGCACGCCCTGGGCGGCTACCGCGTCCAGGGGCGCGACGAAGCCGGCGCCGCGCGCATGAAGAACGATGCCCTGGCCCTGGAGCAGGCCGGAGCGGCGCTGATGGTGCTGGAGATGGTGCCCTCGGCGCTTGCCAAGGAAATCACCCAGTTGCTCACCGCCTGCGCCACCATCGGCATCGGCGCCGGCAAGGATTGCGACGGCCAGGTACTGGTGCTCCACGACATGCTGGGCGTATACCCGGGCAAGAAGGGCCGCTTCGTCAAGGATTTCATGGCCGAGGCCCAGAGCATCGAAGGCGCCGTCACGGCCTACGTGCAGGCCGTCAAGGACGGCAGCTTCCCCGGTCCCGAACACTGCTACTGAGTTTCCGCCATGCAAATCCATTCCACCATCGCCGGGCTACGCGGCACCCTGAAGACAGCCGGCCGGGTCGCCTTGGTGCCCACCATGGGCAACCTTCACGACGGCCACATCGCCCTGATGGACCAGGCCCGGAACCACGGCGACAGCGTGGTGGCCACCATCTTCGTCAACCGCCTGCAATTCCGCCCGGGGGAGGATTTCGAGAAGTACCCCCGTACCTTCGAGGCCGACTGTGCCCGCCTGGCGGCGGCCGGCGTGGACCACCTGTTCGCCCCCGATGAGGCCGAGATGTATCCCCAGCCCCAGGGTTATCACATCGATCCCCCTGCCGAGCAGGCCAATATCCTGGATGGCGAGTTCCGCCCCGGCCACTTCCGCGGCATGGCCACGGTGGTGATGAAACTGTTCCAGATCGCCCAGCCCCAGGTGGCCCTCTTCGGCAAGAAGGACTACCAGCAGTTGATGATCATCCGCAACATGGTGCGGGACCTGAACCTGCCCATCGAGATCGTCGGCGGCGAGACCATCCGGGCCGCCGATGGACTGGCTCTGTCCTCCCGCAACGGCTATTTGACCGAGGCGGAGCGCCGGGAAGCCCCCCGATTATTTGAACTACTAACTAAAGTAGTAGTCGAACTTCGCTCCGGAAATCGCGATCTCCCGCTGCTGGAGCGGGACGCCATGGATTTACTAAAAGCGAACAATTGGTTGCCGGACTATGTTGCAGTACGCAAAAAAATTGATTTACAATTGCCGGCCGCTCACGAATCCGGGTTGGTGGTGTTGGCTGCGGCGCGTCTAGGTAGCACGCGCCTCATCGACAACCTGGAAGTTTAGGACACCGCGATGCGCTCAGGCCGGCGGTGGACCAGCAGCGAAACGGGATGGGAATTCGTTCACGGACGGATTTCCTGATTATTGGTCGCATCCTTTGCCTGAGAAGGAACGAACATGCAACGCACCATGTTGAAGTCCAAGCTGCACCGCGTCACGGTGACCCAGTCCGAGCTGCATTACGAGGGTTCCTGCGCCATTGATGAAAACCTGCTGGATGCCGCCGACATCAAGGAATACCAGCAGATCGACATCTACAACGTCACCAACGGTGAGCGTTTCACCACCTATGCCATCCGCGCCGAGCGCGGTGCCGGCACCATCTCGGTCAACGGTGCTGCGGCCCGTCTGGCCGCTCCCGGCGACCTTCTGATCATCGCCACCTACGCCACCTACAACGAAATCGAGTTGCAGAAGTTCGAACCCGATCTCGTCTATGTGGACGCCAAGAATCGCATCATCAACCAGAAGCACAAGATTCCCGCCCAGGCTGCCGCCTGAGCTTAGGACGCACCGAGCTATTGCCCGGTTGCTCCCTGAAGGCCCGCCCCATGGCGGGCCTTTTTTGTTGACGCCGCGCCCACGGCGCCCCGCCCGAAAGAACTAGTTCTTTCGGCCAGTCAGGCCAATACCCCCCCCTGCTTCAGGAGAATGGTCGCGCCCTCGCCCCTCCCTTATGCTGCGCTCACGGTGGCAGAGGTCCGGCAGTGCTCGAAGATCCTCCCGCCACCCAAGAAAGAAGCTCCAGGCAGTCCATAAGAGCAAGTTTTTGGGAGATCGGCAATGGCATCACACAAGACCAAGCAGGTATCCGTTCTGACCATGAGCACACTGGCCTTCACCGTGTGTTTCATGGTCTGGATGATGTTCGCGGTAATCGGCATTCCGATCAAGGCCCTGCTGCAGCTCAATGAAACCCAGTTTGGCCTGCTCACGGCCATGCCGGTACTCACCGGCTCCCTGATCCGCCTGCCCCTGGGCATGCTGACTGATCGATTCGGCGGCCGCATCGTCTTCTTCGTGCTGATGGTCTCCGCCGTCATCCCCATCTACATGATTTCCCAGGCCACCCAGTACTGGCAGTTCCTGGTGGCCGGCCTCTTCGTCGGCGTAGCTGGTGGTTCCTTCTCCGTGGGCATCGCCTACTGCGCCCGCTGGTTCGAGAAAAAGAACCAGGGGTTCGCCATGGGCATCTTCGGGGCCGGCAACTCCGGCGCCGCTGTCACCAAGCTGGTGGCGCCGAGCATCGTGGTGGCCTATGGCTGGGACATGGTGCCCCAGATGTTCTCCATCGCCATGCTGGTGACCGCCCTGGCTTTCTGGTTCTTCACCTACGACGACCCAAAGCACAAGGTCAGTGCCACGGTCTCCATCAAGGAGCAACTGGCCGCCCTGAAGGACCCCAAGGTCTGGAAATACTGCCAGTACTACTCCATCGTCTTCGGCGGCTACGTAGGCCTGTCCCTGTGGATGACCAAGTACTACGTCACCGAATACGGCTTCGACCTGAAGTCAGCCGCCCTGCTGGCCGCCTGTTTTTCACTACCCGGCGGGGTATTGCGGGCCATGGGCGGCTGGATGTCCGACAAGTGGGGTGCCCACAAGGTGACCTGGTGGGTACTGTGGCTGTCCTGGATCTGCCTGTTCATTCTGTCCTACCCCCAGACCGAACTCACAATCAAGACAGTGAGCGGCCCCCAGACCTACCACCTCGGTCTCAATGTCTATACCTTCACCGCCCTGATGTTCACCATGGGCATCGCCTGGGCCATCGGCAAGGCCTCGGTGTTCAAGTACATCTCCGACGACTACCCGAAGAACATCGGGGTCATTTCCGGCATCGTCGGTCTGGCCGGCGGCCTAGGGGGCTTCCTGCTGCCCGTGATGTTCGGCGCCCTGGTGGACCTGACCGGCGTCCGCTCCAGTTGCTTCATGCTGATGTACGGCGTGGTCTGGGTCTCCCTGATCTGGATGTACTGGACCGAGGTCCGTGCCACCAGCATCCTGCACCGCCGCCACGCCATCGACGTCCTCGAATGAATCCCTCGCCCATCTCAACAAAGGAATGGTCATGACCTCCACCTCCCTACCCGCCCGCAGCAGCGTCGGCAGCAGTATTGATATCGACGACTGGCGCCCGGAAGACAATACATTCTGGGAATCCACCGGCAAGCGCATCGCCAACCGCAATCTCTGGATTTCCATTCCCAGCCTGCTCTGCGGCTTCGCTGTCTGGCTGATGTGGGGCATCATCACCGTGCAGATGCTCAACCTGGGCTTTCCCTTCGAGCCCAAGCAGCTGTTCACCCTGACCGCCATCGCCGGCCTTTCCGGCGCCACCCTGCGCATCCCGTCGTCCTTCATGATCCGCATCGCCGGGGGCCGCAACACGGTGTTCCTGACCACAGCCTTCCTGATGATCCCCGCCGTGCTCACCGGCATGGCGCTCCAGGACAAGAACACGCCCCTGATCGTGTTCCAGCTCTGTGCCCTGCTCTCCGGCTTCGGCGGCGGCAACTTCGCCTGTTCCATGTCCAACATCAGCAGCTTTTTCCCCAAGCGACTGCAGGGCACCGGACTGGGCCTCAATGCCGGCCTGGGCAATTTCGGCGTCACCACCATGCAAATCCTGATCCCCCTGGTGATGACCGCAGGACTCTTCGGCACCATGGGCGGCGAACCCATGACCCTGGTGAAGGACTCGGGCTGGATCCTGGGCAAGATCACGGCGGGCACCCCCACCTTCATCCAGAACGCCGGCTTCGTCTGGCTGCTGCTGCTGGTACCCTTGGCCTTCCTGGGGTTCTTCGGCATGAACAACCTGAAGAGCGTCTCCCCCAACATTGGCTCCACCCTGGGCGCCTTCGTCAAGGTGACCTGGCTCTACCTGCTGGGCCTGGTGGTTTCCGCTGTCGGCCTCTACCTCTACCTGCCCAAGCCCTTCGGCCTGGGGACCCTGAACATGTGGCTGGCCATGCCCCTGATCATCGTCGCCATGCTGCTGGTGATGAAGCTCTCGGCCTTCGGTGACATGCGGGCCAACCTGGAAAAGCAGTTCAAGATATTCAACAACAAGCACACCTGGTCCATGACGGCGTTGTACATGGTCACCTTCGGCTCCTTCATCGGTTTCTCAATGGCGCTGCCCCTGGCGATCACCGTCATCTTCGGCTTCCAGCACGTTCTGGACCCGGCTACCGGCGCATGGAGCCATGCCCTGAAGAACCCCAGCGCCCCCTCGGCCCTGACCTACGCCTGGATCGGTCCCTTTGTCGGCGCCCTGATCCGTCCCGTAGGGGGCTGGGTTTCGGACAAGGTAGGCGGCGCCATCGTTACCCAGGTGATTTCCATCGCCATGGTGATCGCTTCCGTAGCCACCGGCTACGTCATGCTCCAGGCCTACCACTCCCAGACCCCGGAACAGTACTTCTTCCTTTTCATGGCGCTGTTCATCGTCCTCTTCGCCGCCAGCGGCATCGGCAACGGCTCCACCTTCCGCTCCGTGGGCGTGATCTTTGATCGCGACCAGGCCGGCCCGGTGCTGGGCTGGACCTCCGCCGTGGCTGCCTACGGTTCCTTCATCGCCCCGGTGGTGATCGGCGATCAGATCAAGGCCGGCACCCCCGAATACGCCATGTATGGCTTCGCGATCTTCTATGCGGTCTGCGTCGTCATCAACTGGTGGTTCTACCTGCGCAAGAACGCCTACATCCAAAACCCCTGATACGAATCAAGCATCAATCCGGCGGGCGCAAGTCCGCCCTGACAGGAGATAAAAATGAGTCACCTACTCGATCGACTGAAATTTTTCGACAAGATCAAGGATACCTTTGCCGGCGATCATGGCATCGTCACCAACGAAGACCGCAAATGGGAGGATGCCTACCGCAACCGCTGGCGTCATGACAAGGTGGTTCGTTCCACCCACGGCGTGAACTGCACCGGTGGCTGTTCCTGGAAGATCTTCGTCAAGAACGGCCTGGTGTCCTTCGAGATGCAGCAGACCGACTACCCGCGCACCCGGGAGGACCTGCCCAACCACGAGCCCCGGGGCTGCCAGCGCGGCGCCTCCTTCTCCTGGTATCTCTACAGCCCCCACCGCATCAAGTACCCCCTGATCCGGGGCCGGCTGCTGGACCTCTATCGCGCCGAGCGCAAGTCGGGCAAGGACCCGGTGGAAGCCTGGGAAGCCATTCAGTCCGACTCCAAGAAACGTGACAAGTACGTGCGCGTCCGGGGCCTGGGCGGTTTCATCCGCACCGACTGGGACGAGGTGAACGAAATCATCGCCGCCGCCAACGTCTACACCATCAAGAAGTGGGGCCCGGACCGGATCTACGGTTTTTCGCCGATCCCCGCCATGTCCATGATTTCCTACGCCGCGGGATCCCGCTACCTGTCCCTGATTGGTGGCGCCTGCGGCTCTTTTTATGACTGGTACTGCGATCTGCCCGCCGCCTCTCCCCAGACCTGGGGCGAGCAGACCGACGTGCCCGAGGCCGCCGACTGGTACAACTCCACCTACCTGATCATCACCGGCGCCAACCTGCCGATGACCCGGACCCCCGACGCCCACTTCGCCACCGAGGTGCGCTACAAGGGCACCAAGGTCGTCTCCATGGCCCCGGACTATGCGGAATACGTGAAGTTCGCCGACCTCTGGATGCCGGTCAAGCAGGGCACCGACTCCGCCGCCTTCCTGGCCATGGCCCATGTGGCCCTGAAGGAGTTCTATATCGAGAAGCAGGACCCCTACTTCCAGGAATACGCCCGCAAGTACACCGACCTGCCGATGCAGGTGATGTTGCGCAAGTTCGGCGAGGGCTATGTCACAGACCGCAACCTGCGGGCCTCGGACTTCGACGGCGCCATGGGCCAGACCAACAATCCCGAGTGGAAGACCGTGGTCTATGACGCCAAGAGCAAGAGCTACGTGGCGCCCAACGGTTCCATCGGCTTCCGCTGGGGTGAAGAGGGCAAATGGAACCTGCTGGAAAAGGCGGGTATCGACCAGACCGGCATTGAGGCCGAACTCTCCTGCATCGACTCCCGGGACGACGTGGTGTCGGTGGGATTCCCCCACTTCACCCCGGGCGAGAAGGAACTGCTCTACCGCAACGTGCCGGCACGCAAGCTGAAGCTGGCCTCTGGCGAGGAAGTTCTCGTCGCCAGTGTATTCGACCTGCAAGTCGCCAACTACGGCATCGACCGGGGCCTGGGCGGCGGCAATGTAGCCTCCACCTACGACGACGCCAACGTGGCCTACACCCCGGCCTGGGCCGCCAAGGTCACCGGCGTCAAGGCTGCCGATCTGGAGCGCACCGGCCGCGAGTTCGCCGACAACGCATCGAAGACCAAGGGCAAGTCCATGGTCATCATGGGCGCCGCCATCAACCACTGGTACCACAACGACCTGGCCTACCGGGCCATCATGAACCTGCTGCACATGTGCGGCTGCGTGGGTCAGTCCGGCGGCGGCTGGGCTCATTACGTGGGTCAGGAAAAACTGCGGCCCCAGGCCGGCTGGGCGCCCATCGCCTTCGCCCTGGACTGGCAGCGTCCGCCCCGGCACCAGAACTCCACGTCCTACTGGTATTTCCACACCGACCAGTGGCGTTACGAGACCCTGATCGCCGATGGCCTGCTTTCCCCCGCCGGCAAGAACCGCAACAAGGGCCTGACCCTGGCCGACTACAACGTCAAGGCCACCCGCATGGGCTGGCTGCCCTCGGCCCCCCACTTCAACCGCAACCCCCTGGAACTGGTAGCCTCCGCAGAGAAGTCTGGCGCCACAGACGAGGCCGGCGTGGCCAAGTACGTGGTGGATCAGTTGAAGTCCGGTGATCTGGACGTGGCTTACGCCGACCCGGACAACCCGGTGAACTGGCCCCGCAACCTCTTCGTCTGGCGCGCCAACCTGATCGGCACCTCGGCCAAGGGCCACGAGTACTTCCTCAAGCACCTGCTGGGGGCCCAGAACGGCGTGATGCAGGAAGGCGGCGCCGGCAACCAGTGCAAGGAAGTGAAATGGCATGAGGAAGGCCCGACGGGCAAGCTGGACCTGATGGTGGATATCAACTTCCGCCTCAACTCCACCGGCGCCTATTCGGACATCATCCTGCCCACGGCCACCTGGTACGAGAAGAACGACCTCAACACCACGGACATGCACCCCTTCATCCATCCCCTGGGCGAAGCGGTCACCCCGGGCTGGGAATCCAAGTCCGACTGGCAGATCTTCAAGACCCTGGCCAAGACCTTCTCCGGCCTGGCCGCCAAGCACCTGGGCGTCAGGAAGGATCTGGTCGCCCTGCCCATGCAGCACGACTCCGCCATGGAACTGGCCCAGCCCTTCGGCGAGGTCAAGGACTGGAAGCTGGGCGAGTGCGAGCCCATCCCTGGCAAGACCATGCCCATCCTCAAGGTGATCGAGCGGGACTACGGCAGCACCTACAACAAGTACATCGCTCTCGGCCCCCTGATGGTGAAGCTGGGCAACAACGTCAAGGGCATCGACTGGAACACCGAGGCCGAGTACGAAGAGTTGAAGAAGTGCAACTACACGGTCAAGGATGAAGGCGTCTCCAAGGGTATGCCCTCCCTGGAGGAAGACATCTACGTCTGCGACGCCATCATGCGCATGGCGCCGGAAACCAACGGCGAGGTGGCCCACAAGTCCTGGAGCGCCCTGTCCAAGAAGACCGGCATCGACCATCACCATCTCTACGCCGGCCGTCACGAGGACAAGATCACCTTCCGCGATATCGTCGCCCAACCGCGCAAGATCATCACCGCGCCCACCTGGTCCGGCATCGAATCGGAGAAAGTGTCCTACACCGCCGGTTACACCAACATCCATGAGCACATCCCGTTCCGGACCCTGACCGGCCGGGCTCACTTCTACCAGGATCACGAGTGGTTCCTGGACTTCGGCGAGGGTTTCTGCACCTTCAAGCCGCCGGTGGATATGAATGCCCACGAGATCGTGCCCGCCAACGTGAAGAAGAAGCCCCATCTGGTGCTGAGCTGGATCACCCCCCACTCCAAGTGGGGCATCCACTCCTCCTACCAGGACAACCTGCGCATGCTCAACCTGTTCCGGGGCGGCCCCTATGTCTGGCTGTCGGAAGAAGAGGCTGCGGGTATCGGCATCCGCGACAACGACTGGGTCGAGGTGATCAACGCCAATGGCGCCACCGTGGTCCGTGCCGTGGTCTCCCAGCGGGTACCCCGGGGCATGGCGATCATGTACCACGCCCAGGAAAAGAACGTGAACATGCCCGGCTCCAACTCCACCGGCAAGCGCGGCGGCATCCTCAACTCCCTGACCCGGGTGGTGGTCAAGCCCACCAACATGGTCGGTGGCTACGCCCAGCTTTCCTATGCGTTCAATTACTACGGGACCGTGGGTTGCAACCGGGATGAGGTGGTGGTCATCCACAAGATCGAGGACCAGGACATCGACTGGCTGGAACGTCCGCTGACGCCCGAGCGTGAAGCCGCCCAGAACCCCCCGGGCATCGGCAAGCGCTGATCAGGTCGATAAGGATATTTAGGAGATTGCTATGAAAATCCGCGCACAATTTGCAATGGTGTTCAACCTCGACAAGTGCATCGGCTGCCACACCTGTTCCGTGACGTGCAAGAACGTCTGGACCAACCGCAAGGGGGTGGAGTACGCCTGGTTCAACAACGTCGAATCCAAGCCCGGCATCGGTTATCCCAAGGAATGGGAGAACCAGGAGAAGTGGAAGGGTGGTTGGGAAAAGATCAACGGCAAACTGGAGCTCAAGGCCGGCGGGCGGGTGAAGAAGATGATCCAGATCTTCGCCAACCCCAACCTGCCCCAGATCGACGACTACTACGAGCCTTTCAGCTACAACTACGCCCGCTTGCAGAATGCCCCCCTGTCGGAGGCGACCCCCACGGCCCGTCCGGTTTCCCAGATCACCGGTGAACAGATGGACAAGGTCACCTGGGGTCCCAACTGGGAAGACGATCTGGCCGGTGAATTCGCCTCCCGTTCCCGGGACGCGAACTTCAAGGACATGCAGAAGGAGATGTACAAGCAGTTCGAGAACACCTTCCACATGTACCTGCCGCGAATCTGCAACCACTGCATCAACCCGGCCTGCGTCGCCTCCTGCCCCTCCGGCGCCATGTACAAGCGCGAGGAAGACGGGATCGTGCTGGCCGACCAGGACCGCTGCCGGGGCTGGCGCATGTGCATCTCGGGCTGCCCCTACAAGAAGGTCTTCTTCAACTGGGAATCCTCCAAGGCGGAGAAGTGCATCGGCTGCTATCCCCGGGTGGAGTCCGGCCTGCCGACCGTGTGCTCCGAGTCCTGCGTGGGCCGCATCCGCTACAACGGCATCATTCTCTACGATGCCGACAAGCTGCTGGATGCCGCCAGCGAGGACAGCTCCCAGGATCTCTACCAGGCCCACCTGGACCTGTTCGTGGACCCCTACGACCCGGCCATCATCGAGCAAGCCAAGAAGGACGGCATCAGCGAGGACTGGATCATTGCTGCCCAGAAGTCGCCCATCTACAAGATGGCGGTGCAATGGAAGATCGCCTTCCCGCTACATCCGGAGTTCCGCACCCTGCCGATGATCTGGTATGTGCCGCCCCTGTCGCCGGTGCAGTCCCAGATCGACCAGAAGAATCTGCCCACCGAAGCCGATGGCGTGATTCCCAAGGCATCGGCCATGCGCCTGCCGGTGCAGTATCTGGCCAACCTGCTGACTGCCGGCAAGGAGCAGCCCATTGTCGATGCCCTCAGCCGGCTGATTGCGATGCGTTCCTACCAACGCTCGATCCATGTGGAAGGCAAGGCCGATACCCGGGCCCTGGAGACCGTGGGCATGAGCGAGGACATGGCCAAGGAAATGTACCGCTACCTGGCCATTGCCAACTACGAGGACCGCTTCGTCATCCCCACCTCCCACGAGGAGATTCGGCTTGACGATTACTACGGCTTCCAGGGCCAGAACGGCTTCACCTTCGGCAATGATTCCTCCGCCGGGGTCTCGCCCAATTCCCTGTTCCCGGAGCGCCGCAAGGACACCGTGGAATCCCGTGAGCCGGCGCCCCTGGCAGATCCCCGCGACTAAGGAGAGCACCATGCAAATCTTCAAACTGATTTCCCTGTTGCTCAACTATCCGGCCGACGCGGATCTCGCCGCCCTGGAACAGGCAGTCTGGGCGGAAGGCTCGGGCTTGGCCCGTACCCTGGTAGCACGACTGGACAGCGGCAATCGGCTGAGTGACGAGGAAACAAAAACGGTGGCGAACTTCATCAACCACCTGCTGGTTTCCGAGCCCACCCAGTTGCGCGCCGACTATGTCCAGACCTTCGACATGACGCCGGAGCACAGCCTGCATCTGACTCACCACATCTTCGGGGAGGAAAAGACCCGGGGACCGGCGCTGATCGATCTGGGCGAAATCTACCGCAGCTACGGCCTTGCCCACGACCCCAAGGAACTACCGGACTTTCTGCCCCTGATCCTGGAGTTCGTCTCCGGCCTGGAGGAGGAAGAAGGCCGGGTGTTCCTGGCCGACATGGGCAAGGTGCTCGGGGTGCTGGCCACCAATCTTGAACAAGCCGCGAGTCCCTACGCATCCCTGATCCGGATCGTCGAGAAACACGGATCCCTGGCTCGGCTTGCCGCCTGAGACCCTGGTTAGGAGAAACCAATCATGAACCTGCACAAGTTTTTCTTCGGCATCTATCCCTACATCGTGCTGACCGTATTCCTGGTGGGCAGCTGGATCCGCTACGACCATGAGCAGTACACCTGGAAGACGGACTCCTCGATGCTGCTGTCCAAGGCCTATACATTGCTGGCCAACAACCTGTTCCACATCGGCATCCTGTCCATCTTCCTCGGCCACTTCGCCGGCATGGTTCTGCCCCACGCCCTGTGGTCGGGCCTCGGCGTCAGCGATCTCCAGCACCAGTGGATCGCCATCGTTGCCGGGTCGGTATTCGGCCTGATGTGTCTGATCGGCGGCGGCATTCTGGCCCTGCGTCGCCTGTTCAACCGCCGGGTCCGCGCCGCCTCCCGCTTCATGGACATCTTTGTGCTGTTCTGGCTGCTGGCAACGCTGCTGCTGGGTCTGTCTACCATTCCCACCTCCATCGGCCATGCCAATCACGGCGACCCCGCCATGATGCTGCTGCTGACCGCCTGGGTGCAGAGCGTACTGACCCTGAATGCCCAGCCGGAATTGCTGGAATCGGTGGATACGGTGTATCGGATACACTTGGTGTTCGGCATGACCGTGTTCCTGATTTTCCCGGTCTCCCGCCTGGTGCACATCTGGACCGCGCCCTTTAATTACCTGGGCCGCGCCTACCAGATCGTCCGTACCAAGCGCAGTCTCTAACCTCTCCGGGGCCACACCCGGAAGGCGTGGCCTCATCCCGGGACTGAATATGATGATGGCGAATAAATTAAGTCTATCGACCAAGATTTTCGGCATCCTCGGGATTTTTTTCCTGATCGCACTGGTGGGAATCGGCCTCACCCTTCACGTCTCCTGGCGCTTGGAGGGTGTCGCCGCTGCCATCAACGACATGGGCAGCCAGCGCATGCGCACTCAGCGTCTGGCCTACCTACTGTCAGCCATCGATCAGCGTCTGCCCGCCGTCACCGAGGTGGAAGCCGCCACCGAGATCGAACGCCTGGAACGGGTGCAAAAAGCCCTGGAGGCCGGAGATTCGAATCGCCCAATGTTCCTGCCCGAACAACTGGGCATCCACCATGCTGCCGTAGACCTCCATGATCGTTGGCGCAGCCAGGTCCGCCCCCTGGTAAGGGAATTCCTGACCATCAAGGACACCAGCCGGCGCCATGCCATCGTCCAGGAATATGCCCTGCGGGCCGAATCTTTCATCAGGGAAATCAACCAGCTTATCGATCTGATGGAGCGCAATTATTCCGACAGCACCAACCTGCTGCGGGCTTATCAGATCATGCTGGTGCTGCTGGCCATCGTTGGTACCTGTATATTGATCGCCTATTCCTTTACGCTCATCGTCAGGCCGATGCGGGAGCTCCAGGAAGGCATCCGACGCATGACGGCCGAGGATTTTTCCGTTCGTCTCCAGGTAAACTCCAATGATGAGTTCGGGCAACTGGCCGAGGGCTTCAATCTGATGGCTAATCACTTGCAGGATCTCTATCAGACACTGGAAGAGCGGGTTGAAAGCAAGACCCAGAGTCTGGCGGAAAAGAACCAGGAGCTATCGACCCTCTACGAGATCACGGCTTTCCTCAATGAGCCCATGTCCACCGAGGCTCTCTGCAACGGTTTCCTGCATCGAACCATGCGGGCCATCGCCGCCGATGGCGGCACCCTCAGGCTCTATGCCGAGAAGGACCAGGAGCTCTACCTCCTCGCCCATGAGGGAGTCTCCAGCGAATTCATCCAGCAGGAGGCTACTTTGCAATGCGGCGAATGCATCTGCGGGGAAGCCGTCACCATCGACGGCAGTATCGAGGCGACCATCGGCGAGGCGTCCGCCAGGCAGCCCCTGACCAATTGCAAGCAGGAAGGCATTCAGACAGTGGCGGCCTTTTCCATCGTCTACGACCGACGGGTCATCGGCGTCTATACCCTGATGTTCCGCACCCTTCGGTCCTTGGCGCCCTCCGAGCGCCATCTGCTCGAAACCCTGGGCCAGAACCTGGCCGTGGCCGTGGAGAACCAGCGTCTCCAGGCCAGTGAAAAGGAACTGGCAGTGGCCGGGGAGCGCAACCTGTTGGCCCAGGAACTGCATGATTCCATTGCTCAGGGCCTGGCTTTCCTCAATATCCAGATCCAGTTGATGGACGAGTCCTTACGGCAGGGCAAGCAGGAAGAAGCCCAGGAAGCCCTGGAACGGATTCGTGAAGGCGTACAGGAGAGTTACGACGATGTACGGGAACTGCTGGTGCATTTTCGCACTCGTGTGGAGCACGAGGGCCTGGAAAGTGCCATCACCAAGGCCCTGAAGAAACTGGAGGCCCAGAGCGGTATCGCCACCAGCCTGGTGATCAGCGGCAAGGGCCTGTCCCTGCCCCACGACGAGGAGTCCCAGGCCCTGCACATCATCCAGGAAGCCCTGTCCAATGCCCGCAAGCATTCGGGCGCGAAAAAACTGTGGGTCCGCCTGGAACGTCAGCCGGAAAAACTCACCGTCATCATTCAGGATGATGGCCAAGGCTTCTCGCCGGAAGGCGAGACCGACACCTTGACGGAACATCAGCATGTGGGCCTGAAAATCATGCAGGAACGTGCCCAGCGCATCGGTGGCACCTGCCAAGTGCATTCGGCCCCGGGCCAGGGCACCACGGTGACTCTCAGCCTGCCGCCCATCACCGCCAGGCCCACCTGACGCGCATGGTCGCCAGCACCACCCCCGAGGATGAAAATACGCCAAAATAACGCCGCCCATCCCCACCCCGGGGCGGGGCTACCCATCGGCTCACTGCGCTCGACAGTCACACTCGGCTCCGTTGATGCTTTTTCACGCTAAATCGAGAAACCATGCATCCCATTCGTGTCCTGATCGTCGACGACCACACGCTTTTTCGCAGCGGATTGAAATCCCTGCTCCAGCGCCACGAGGAATTCGAAGTCATCGGCGAGGCGGGAGACGGCCTGGAGGGAGTCAAGCGGGCCAAGACCCTCAAGCCCGAAGTGGTGCTGCTGGACCTGCACATGCCGGGTATGTCGGGCCTGGAGGCAGTACGCATCATCAGCGAGGACGTGCCGGAAGCACGGGTGCTGATGCTCACCGTGTCCGAGGACGAGGAAGATTTGTTGCAGACCCTGCGGGCCGGGGCTTCCGGCTATTTACTCAAGAACGTGGAAACCGAATTTCTGGTGGATGCCATTCGTCGCGCCGCCGAGGGTGAATCGGTGGTGGCTCAGCAGATGATGAGCAAGCTGATCCACGGCGTGCGCCAGTCCATCAAGACCCGGGAACAGGGATCCCCCTCAGAACCCATTGGCAAACCGGATAGCGAACGCCTCTCCCCCCGGGAAAAGGAGATTCTGGGCTGTCTGGCGCGGGGGGAAAGCAACAAGGAAATCGCCCGGCTCCTGGACGTGGCCGAAAGCACGGTCAAGATCCATGTGCAAAGCATCCTGCGCAAGCTCAATCTGACCAGCCGAGTACAGGCAGCAGTGTATGCCGTGGAGCACGGCATCGTCCCCGCCGAAAACAACTGAAGCGCTCAGCTCTTGCCGGGGCGCCAGCGCCGCAGCAGCAGGGAATTGCTGACCACCGAGACGGAACTCATGGCCATTGCAGCCCCGGCGATCACCGGGTTGAGCAGGCCCAGTGCCGCCAGGGGCAATCCCAGAATGTTGTAGATGAAAGCGAAGAACAGGTTCTGGCGGATCTTCGCCAGGGTCGCCCGGGACAGCACAATGGCATCCACCACGCTGTTCAGGTCGTTCCGCATCAGGGTCACGTCGGCCGCCTCCAGGGCCACATCCGAGCCAGCGCCCATGGCGAAGCTGACATCGGCGCTGGCCAGGGCCGGCGCATCATTGATGCCGTCTCCCACCATACCGACGACAGCGTCCGCTTCCTTGAGCCGGTCCACAGCCGCCGCCTTGTCTCCCGGCAGGATTCCGGCCTGATAGTGGGCTATCCCCGCCTGGCGGGCGACGGCTGCCGCCGTGGCGGCATTGTCGCCGGTCAGCATCACCACCTCCAGGCCCAGGGAATTAAGACGCTCAACGGCCCGGGATGAACCTGAGCGCAGGGGATCGGCGATACCGATCAGGCCAATGGCGATTCCCGCCCGGACCACCACCACGACCGAACATCCCGTCATCGACAGGGCCGCCACCTGAGCTTCGTCCACGGCGATACCCTGTTCCACCAGCCAGGCCGGGGAGCCGGCCATCAGTGGCATACCTTCCACTTCGCCGCGCAGACCCCGTCCTGGCAGATTCTCCACCTGAGCCGGCATGGCAAAAACCAGACCCGCCTGCTTCCCATGGGCAACGATAGCACTGGCCAGCGGATGACTGGATGCCTGTTCCAGACTGGCGCCAAGGGTGAGCACTTGATCGGCGCTCAGCTCGGTAAAGGGCAAAACTTCGGTTACTGCCGGCTGGCCCTGGGTCAGGGTACCGGTCTTGTCCACCGCCAGGGTCTTAAGGCGGCCAGCCAGTTCCAGGGCTTCCGCATTGCGAATCAGGATGCCGGCCTGGGCGCCCAGGCCGGTTCCCACCATGATGGCGGTGGGCGTTGCCAGCCCCAGGGCACAGGGGCAGGCAATCACCAGCACCGCCACCGCGTTGATCAGGGCGGCGGAAAAATCACCGGCGCCCAGCCACCAGCCAAGGAAGGTGACCAGAGCGATCAAGCAGACCACGGGTACGAAGATACCCGCGACCCTGTCGGCCAGACGCTGGATGGGTGCCTTGGAGCCCTGGGCTGCTTCCACCAGACGGATGATGCCGGCCAGCAGGGTCTGTGCCCCGACACCGGTAGCCCGGCAACGCAGCAAGCCGGCACCATTGACCGTGGCCGCATAGACTCGATCCCCCGCTCCCTTGGCAACGGGATGGCTCTCCCCGGTCAGCATGGCCTCGTCCAGGTGGGAATCACCCTCCAGCACCTCGCCATCCACCGGCACCCTGTCCCCGGGACGCACCAGGAAGATGTCGCCGGGAATCATCTGAGTAACCGGGGTTTCCACCCACTGCCCACCCCGCTCCACCTGAGCGGTCTGGGGCTGGAGTTTGATCAGGGCCTCGATGGCCGAGGAACTTCGCGCCTTGGCCCGGGCCTCCAGAATCTTGCCCAGCAGCACCAGGGTAATGATGACTGCGGATGCCTCGAAATAGACATGCTGATGATCCAGACCGGCCAGGGTGACCACCGCGCTGTAGACCCAGGCCATGGAGGTACCCAGAGCCACCAGCACATCCATGTTGCCGCCCCCGCCCCGCAGTGCATGATAGGCCCCCAGATAAAAGCGGCCACCGATCCAGAACTGCACCGGCGTGGCCAGCAGCAGTTGTAGCCAGCGGGGCAGCCAGTCCCCATGGTCGGCGCCCGCAGCAAACATGAAAAACATCTGGGCCACCAGGGGCAGGGTCAGTAAGGCGGAAATCCAGAAACGCCGCAGCTCTTCACGGTAGAGGGCGAGTCGCCGCGTCTTCTCGTCTTCCCTACTGTTCGCATCGGACAGGCTGGCGTGATAACGCCCAAGGCTTTCCACAGCGGCGATCAGGTCCGCCAGAGCCACCAGCTCCGGCCGGTAGCGGACGTGGGCCTTTTCACTGGCGAAATTGACCACGGCCTCGACCCCTGGCAGGTCATTCAGCGTCTTTTCCACCCGGGCCGCACAGTTGGCGCAGGTCATGCCGGTCAGGGCCAGTTCCAGGGTAGCGGTTTGCATGGACAGCTCCTGTTTCACACGTGGCAGACGATGCCCTGCCACAGCCGCCCCCCCAAGGTCGAGGCATTGAGCAGGCCGTAGGCGCCAAAGGCCAGCACCAGCATCCCCGAACCCATCCGTACCCGGCGCGATTGCGCGAGGCGGCGGAACCGGGCCAGCAGCAACCCCGCCAACAGCAGGTTGGGCAGGGTGCCCAGGCCGAATATCAGCATGATGGCCGCCCCCCGCGGGGATGAGCCCGAGAGCAGGGCTGCGGTCAATACGCTATAGACCAGGCCGCAGGGCAGCCAGCCCCAGAGCAGGCCCAAGGGATAGGCCTGGGCGACGGAACGCGCCGGCAGGAAGCGGCGAGTCAGAGGTTGCAGGTGACGCCACAGATGCTGACCGGCCCGCTCGGTGAAGGACAGCGCCGCCGTCAATCCGGTGAGGTAAAGTCCCATGGCAATCAACATCAGATTGGCCACCACGTAGAGAGCCATCTGGACCGGCAGCAGGTCATTCATCAACAGGCCGATACTGCCGATGGCGCCCATGATCGCCCCCGCCACCCCATAACTGGTGATCCGCCCCAGGTTGTAGGCCAGGTGCAAGGACCAGGCCGGACGCTGGCCAGGAAGCTGGATCGTCAGGGCGGAAACGATGCCGCCACACATGCCGGCACAATGGGCACCGCCCATGAGGCCGATCAGGAGGACGGCGATATAACCTGTATCAGGCACGGCGAGGTCTCATCCGAGTAGGAGCAGCGAGCATAGCAGGAGCCATACCGCCGCCGACAGAACTCAGATAACCTTGGAGTACCGGGTTTTTTCGCGCCCCGACCGCAGGTAGCGATCGAACACCATGGCGATGTTGCGCGCCAGCATGCGCCCCTTGGGCAGCACCGTGATCCATTGGTCGCTGATTTCGAGCAGTTCGGCCTGCTCCATCTCCCGCAGATCGGCGAGTTCGTCGGCGAAATAGGACTTGAAGTCGATCAGGTGGGCGATCTCAATGGATTCGATGGGTATCTGGAACTGACACATCAGGGCCTGGATGATGGAACGGCGCAGCAGATCATCCGCCGTCAGCTCGATGCCACGCATCACGGGCAGCACACCCCGATCCAGGCTGTCGTAGTACTCGTCCAAGGTTCGCACATTCTGGCAGTAGGTCGGGCCGACCTTGCCGATGGCGGAAACCCCGAAGGCCAAAAGGTCGGCCTCAGCGTGGGTCGAGTAGCCCTGAAAGTTGCGATGCAAGCGGCCACCACGCTGGGCTACTGCCAGTTCATCCTCGGGCTTGGCGAAGTGGTCCATGCCGATGAAGACGTAACCCGCCTCGGTCAGGCGGCGGATCGCCAGTTGCAAGATCTGTAACTTGGCGTCCGGCGAAGGCAGATCCGACTCTTGTATCCGCCGCTGGGGTTTCATCAATCCGGGCAGGTGCGCGTAGTTGTAGATGGACAGACGATCCGGCGAGAGTTTGAGCACTTCATCCAAAGTATGGTTGAAGCTGATCACGTTTTGCTTGGGCAGACCATAGATCAGGTCCATCGAAATCGAGTGGAAACCGAATTCCCGAGCCGAGTCCATGACCAGACGGGTCTCGTCCAGGGACTGGATACGATTGACCGCCTTCTGCACTGCCGGCTCGAAATCCTGTACCCCGATACTCATGCGATTAAAGCCCAGTTCTGCCAGCAGCTTAACCGTCTCCCGATCCACCTTGCGAGGATCGACCTCAATCGAATACTCACCGTTGGGCAATAGATGGAAATGACTACGGATCAACTCCATCAGCCGGGTCATTTCCTCATTGGAGAGAAAGGTGGGTGTCCCACCACCCCAATGAAGTTGCACCACATCCCGCCCGCCCTCAAGGGCCTCGGCCTGCATCGCCAACTCACGCCCCAGGTACTTGATGTACTTGGCAGAACGACCATGATCCTTGGTTATGATCTTGTTGCAGGCGCAGTAATAACAGATGGTATTGCAGAAGGGAAGGTGAACGTATAATGACAAAGGTCGGCAGGCGCCCTCCACCGTTCTGCGCCCAAGCCAGGATTTGTAGCTGTCCGCGTTGAATGCCTCGACGAATCGGTCGGCGGTAGGATAGGACGTGTAACGGGGGCCGTTTACATCAAACCGCTTGATAAGTTGCGGGTCAAAAATGAATTCTTGGAATTGCATGGTCAGAGTCCGACGAATGATGCAGGATGCCGTGAAATGCTGATAATCGTATTGACGCAAATCAATTCCTGATTGCCATGCCTTCCAGCATACCAGCAAGAACCACTCCTTCCGATCTACTACACCTCGGTACCGTCTGCTCCCAGTGCAATCTGAGGGAGTTATGCCTGCCGGTCGAATTATCGGAAATCGAGATAACACGCCTTGACGCATTGATCGAGACACGTCGAAAAATCAAGCGGGGGCAATACCTGTATAGAGCTGGGGCGCCTTTCGCGATGATATATGCGGTCAAAACCGGCTTTTTCAAGAATGATGCGCTCCTGGAGGACGGCAGATATCAGGTGACCGGATTCCAGATGGCCGGCGAGTTGATCGGTCTGGATGGCATCGGTAGTGGGATCCATACATGCAACTCCATCGCCCTAGAAGATAGCGAGGTCTGCGCCGTCCCCTTTACCCAACTGGAACAGCTCACTAGTGAAATTCCGACGTTGCAAAGGCATCTGCATCGGATCATGAGCCGGGAAATCGTGCGGGATCATGGGGTAATGCTGCTACTGGGCACCATGCGCGCCGAGGAGCGTCTGGCGGCGTTCCTGCTTAATCTGTCCCAGCGATTTCTGGCCCGTGGGTACTCCCCCCTGGACTTTCATCTGCGCATGACTAGGGAGGAGATTGGCTCCTATCTGGGGCTCAAGCTTGAAACTGTCAGTCGCACATTCTCCCACTTCCAGGAGTTGGGAATAATCAGCGTCCAGCATAAACACGTCACCATCACTGACGTTGGTCGCATCCGGGCCATGTTGACTAGACAGGCCGGACATCCATGATTGGGCCTCGGCGATTAATCCCTCCACCACGAGTTGCCTGGATGATCATCCCCGTCCAAAAATGAGACCCAATCGGCCGGATATGATCCACTGCCAGCTAGTATAGCCGTTAGACTTTGCCCGATGACCTCGAAGGCATGTTCGTTGCCATGAGTCAGCCCAAAGGTCCAGATAGACTACCGGACCAACGTGGGCAGATTCAGCGCAGAACATGCCCACGTCGGTTGTGACTGCACCCTAATGGTTAGACGATAGGCGATAACAAACAAGCTGTTCCACTATATAATCGCCAACGATGTTGGTAGTCGGATATCTAGCGTCAAGTCTCAGAATTGACGCCAGTCAAGGCGCAGCCCGGGTGCTGAGAAATGCATCAGGGAACACAAGACGCTGCACTCAGACCACAAACAAGCGCCAGAAAAAATTTTCCGAGGAGAAGGGATGTATTTTCAGCCCCAGAAAAACGCGTCAAGAAGGATGACGAGCATCGGTCTGGTGGTATTGCTTCACATGGGTGTTGGATATGCGTTGGTCACTGGCCTGCACCGGGCGGTGGTTGATGTGATCCGGGATCCCTTTGACGTGAACGTCATTGACGATCCGAAGAAGCCGCCACCGGACAAGCCGCCGCCCCCACCGCCGAAGAACGCTCCCCCGCCGCCACCGCCGCCGGAAGTGCCGATGCCTGAAGTGGCATTGCCGCCGGCCACCGTGTCCACGGGACCGACCATCACCGTAGCGCAACCCAAGACGGAAGCGCCGCCGGCTCCGGCTGTGCATGTGCCGCCGGTGGTCAGCGCCAGTTCCTGTACCAAGCCTGATTACCCGGCCGCTTCCAAGCGACTGGAGGAGGAAGGCACGGTGGTGCTGAACTTCCTGATTGGCCTGGATGGTCGTGTCATTCAAGGCAAGGTTGACGGATCAAGCGGTTTCGATCGCCTGGACAAGGCCGCGCTGGATGCATTGGGGCGCTGCCAGTTCAAGCCAGGCACCACGGATGGCAAGCCCGAGCAGGCCTGGGCAAAAATGAAATACACCTTCAGGCTCCAGAACTAGCGGCGCCCATCAGATAGCTTCGTTCATCACATCAAGTAGTTTGTTAATTCAGTCGGAGGAGACGTGTCCATGACTAACCGGTTTACTGCATTCATCGCGGCCGTGCTGATCGCCAGCACAGCCACTGTTCCCCTGTTGATGTCCACGGCCCATGCCGAGGAGACACCCGCAGCCACCACCCCGGCCGCTGCTGCCGAACCGGCCGCACCCGCCGCCGTGACGGAAAAGGCCACCGTGGATAACCCCTATGGCCTGGAAGCCCTCTGGATGCAGGGTGACTTCGTGGCCAAGACCGTGCTGATCACCCTGGTCATCATGTCCATGGGGACCTGGTACATTGGCATCGCCAAGTACATTGAGCAGGCCAAGCTGCTGAAGCAGGGCAAGGCCGCCAACGAAGCCTTCTGGCGGGCCGGTTCGGTCCAGTCGGGTCTCAGTGAAATGGCCGATGACTCCGCGTTCCGCTTCATTGCGGAAAACGGCGTCAAGGCGGCGACGCACCACGAAGGCACCATGGTCGAACAGATCGACCTCAACGAATGGGTAACGATGTCGATCCAGCGCGCCGTGGAAGGCGTGGCCAACCGCATGCAGGGTGGCCTGGCCTTCCTGGCCACCGTCGGCTCCACCGCCCCCTTCGTCGGCCTGTTCGGTACCGTCTGGGGCATCTATCACGCCCTGACCGCCATCGGTATCGCCGGCCAGGCCTCCATCGACAAGGTGGCTGGCCCCGTGGGTGAAGCGCTGATCATGACCGCCATCGGCCTGGCCGTCGCCGTGCCCGCCGTGCTCGGCTACAACTGGCTGGTGCGCCGCAACAAGATCGGCATGGACATGGTCAAGGCCTTTGGCGCCGACCTGCACATGGTGCTGATCAGCGGCGGCAACAAGACCAAGAAGGGTGCCTGACAATGTCCATGAACGTCGGTCCCGCGGAGGGGAGTGACGAAGACGAGGTGGTGTCGGCAATCAACACCACCCCGTTGGTGGATGTGATGCTGGTGCTGCTGATCATCTTCCTGATCACCATTCCGGTGGTGACCCAGTCCATTCAGGTGCAACTGCCGAACGAACGCAATATCGCGACGCAGACCAAGCCGGAGAATGTGGTGATTGCCGTCGACCGCAATGCCAACATCTACTGGAACACCTCCCCGGTGAATACCACCGAGTTGCTGACCCGGCTGAAGGAAGTGGCGGTCCAGGTACCGCAGCCGGAGGTGCACATCCGTGGCGACCAGTTTGGTGACTACGAAGGGGTGGGCAAGGTGGTGGTGGCCTGTCAGCGAGCCGGCATCGTGAAGATTGGCTTCATTACCGAGCCGGTCAATCAGGGCGGCTGATGCGCCCCGAAAGGAATTTGCAGACATGGGAATGAACGTAGGCTCCAGTAGCGGGAAGGACCTGGATGTGGTGGTGGATATCAACACCACCCCGCTGATCGACGTGATGCTGGTGCTCCTCATCATGCTGATCATCACCATCCCGATCCAGACCCACGCGGTGAAGATCAACATGCCGGTGAATACGCCGCCGAAGGTGGACAAGCCGCCGATCATCGTCAAGCTGAACGTGGATGCGGATGGAACCATCCACTGGAACGACACGGTGATCCCGGATCGCTCGACCCTGGAGGTAACCTTCCGCCAGATGCTCACCGAACCGGAAATCCCCGAGATCCACCTCCGGCCCGATCGCGCCGCCCAGTACAAGGTCGTCGCCATGATCATGGCCACCGCCCAGCGTCTCGGCGTCACCAAGATCGGTATCGTCGGCGGCGAACAGTTCATGTAGTCACGACATCGCTGCTTTGGATGTCACCAGCGGCCCGTCGGCGTCTTCTGCGCCGCCGGGCCGTTCTACCTTGGCGTGGAATAACGCGACCACGGTTTGGAAAGTGCTTGTAGGCCAGGCGGAAACGAAACCTTTATTGTCCGCCAACGTTTATGCTCTTTATGCACTCGCTTTTTTCACTGATTAACAGGACTCACGAAATGAAAATTTCCCGTCTCCTTCAAGTACTCCTGGTCTGCGCCACCCTGGGATTGAGCATCCCAAGTCATAGTGCCGATACCCTGCGCCCTGAAATTCAGAAACCCCTCCTTGCCGCTCAAGAACTGATCAAAACGCAAAAATACGAGGAAGCTCTGAGCAAGCTCAAGGAAGCGGAGGCCATCCCGGAGCCAAATGATTTCGAAAGTTTTTTGCTGGCGCAATTACGTGGAGTTGCCGCCAGTGGTGTGGGGGACTACCCAATCGCGGCCAGGTCCTTCGAAACAGTTCTGAATTCAGGACGTGTAGCTCCAGCAGAGCGGGGAAAATTCATCCAACAGACAGCGATTCTTCATTACAAGGCACAGAATTTTCCCGCTTCCGCCAAATGGTTTGATACCTATTTCAAAGAAGGCGGTACCGACCAGGATATGCATACCATTCACGGGCAAGCCCTTTTTCTGGCGGGAGACTATCCCGCCAGTGCCCAAAAAATTCTCACTGTGATTGCTGCTGACGAATCTGCAGGTAAGACACCGGCGGAAACTCAACTCAACATCCTGGCCAACTGCTATCTGAAGCAAAAGGATTTCCCCGGCTACGCCAACGCTCTGGAAAAACTGGTTGTTTACTACCCAACCAAGGAGCGCTGGGCCGACCTGATCAATCAAATTGCCAGCAAGCCCAACTTCACCAGCAGCCTCGGGCTGGATGCCGGTCGGCTACGCCTGGCTACCGGCAATGTGCGGGGGCCCGGTGACTACATGAATCTGGCCCAGTCAGCGCTGGACTATTTCCCAGCCGAGGCCCGCAAGATCATCGAAGAGGGCTTTGCCCAGAATGTTCTGGGCACGGGCACCGACGCCAAGAGCCACTTGGCCCTGCGCGACAAGGCTACCAAGGCCACAGCCGCCGATCAGAAGACACTTGCCACGGATGAAAAGAAGGCAGCGAAGGCCAAGGACGGCACCATTCTCGTCAATGTCGGCTTCAATTATGTCACCCACGGCAATACGGAGAAGGGAATTGCCATGATGGAACAGGGCCTGCAAATGGGTGGCGTGAAGTCCCCAGATCACGCCAGGCTCCACCTCGGCATCGCCTATCTTCAGGCCAACCAGAAGGACAAGGCCATCGCGACCTTTAGCACCGTACAAGGCACCGATGGCAGCGGCGATCTGGCGCGGCTATGGATACATCACGCCAAGCAAGCCCTGAAATGAACTATTTCATGCCGCTGGCGCCCCATTGCGCCTGGCGGCGCAACCCCAACAATTGAACATGACCGATACATTCGACTATCGCGGCAAGGTGGTGCTCGTCACCGGCGGCACCAAGGGCATTGGCCGAACCTTTGCGGAAAGTTTTCTCAAGGCCGGTGCCACCGTGGTGATATGTGGCCGAAATGCGCCGGAAACACTCCCCTGCCACGACAACAACAACGCTGAATTTCTTTCCCTCGACGTCCGTGACGTCGATGCCGTCAACGACCTTTTTGCGAAAATCGTGGAACGCCATGGGCGGTTAGACGTGGTCGTCAACAATGCGGGTGGCGCCCCGCCCACCGACGCCGCTACGGCCTCGCCCCGTTTCCATGAAAGCATCATCCGCCTCAATCTGATCGCCCCCCTGCATATTGCACAAAAAGCCAATACGATCATGCAGCAACAGGACAGCGGCGGCGTCATCGTCTTCATCGGCAGCATTGCTGCCCATCGCCCCTCCCCCGGAGTGGCGGCCTACAGTGCCGCCAAGGCCGGCATCGTGCATCTGGTGAAGACACTGGCATTCGAATGGGCCCCAAAAGTCCGGACGGTCTCCATCAGCCCGGGACTGGTACGCACCGAGGAAACAGATCGTCTTTACAGCGGTGACGAAGCGGGTGTCGCGGCGGTCAATGCCACGATCCCCATGGGGCGCATGGCCAATCCGGAAGACATCGCCAATGCCTGCCTGTTTGTCGCTTCCCCTCTGGCCCAATATGTCAGCGGAGTGGATCTGCTGATTCACGGTGGCGGCGAGAAGCCAGCCTTTCTGGAAGCATGGGGAGCGGAAAAAGGCTGACCCACACTGATCGGGTATGGCAGCAAGGCAAATTTGACCAGCGGACAGCTGACCTATAGAATCCGTCCGCTTCGGGGTGTAGCGCAGTCCGGTAGCGCGCTTGCTTTGGGAGCAAGATGTCGGGGGTTCGAATCCCTCCACCCCGACCAGGACACTGCGCTCATCCCCATCACGAACCGCCCGTAGCTCAACCGGATAGAGCACCGGCCTTCTAAGCCGGGGGTTAGGGGTTCGATTCCCTTCGGGCGGACCAATAAAATCAACAAGCTAGCAAGCCCTCCCCCGTCAAAACATTAGGGTCTGTGGACATTATGCGAGCCAAATTGTAAGTGTGCGCCCATTTTGGCATCGTTTTGCGCGGCTTTTGGCATAGTATCCGACCGCCGGGCATGCGTTACTGGCGCCCTCTACTTGCCACCCCCCTTCAGCCTCAACGGAATACGTTGATGCTTCAGTAGTGGTGAATATGATTGTTAGCGAAATTGTGGAATGATTTCCCTATCAAACCACTCGATCCATTCCAGGCACTGCTCGAAGGTCTCCACCTTGGGCGGACGCACCTGAACGGAGGTGGCACCGGCCTTTTTCAGTCCCTCGATCTCCCGCAGCACGCCGTCCCGATCACCCGCAATATTGGTCTCGCCATAGGCGACATGATGATCGTCCTGGGCATAGGCCGTGGTGGTCACCAGGATCTCGAAGCGATCCGCCTTCTCCTGATATTCAGGCAGGCTCTTCATGTACTGGATGCACTCGGGCAGGTTCTCCGCCGTCACCAGCCAGGGGATCCAGCCGTCGCCCAGTTGGGCAGCGCGCCGCATCGCGGGCTTGGAATTGCCGCCGATGAAGATCGGGGGATGGGGCTTCTGCACCGGCTTGGGCTCGATCACCACGTCCTTGAACTTGACGAACTCGCCGTCGAAGGCCGGCGTATCCGAAGTCCAGGCCTGCTTCAACACCTGGATGTATTCGTCGGTGATCTTGCCCCGCTGCTCGAAAGGCACGTTCAGCGCCTCGAATTCCTTCTCCAGGTGGCCCACGGCCGTCCCCAGGGTGAAGCGGCCGCCGGCAATGAATTCCATGGTGGCGATCTGCTTGGCCAGCAGCAGGGGATGGCGATAGGGCAGCGCCAGGATGTAGGTCATCATGTGGATGCGCTGGGTGGCGCCCATCAGCACGGCCGCCGCCGAAATCCCCTCGACGAAGCGGGTGCCCATGTGCTGAACCATGTCGTTGGGCATCATCACGTGCTCGGGAATGGTCAGCCAGTCCCAGGTCAGGCTATCGGCCTTCTGGGCAAAGCGCAAAATCTCGGCGCTGCCGGATTTCGGCTCCCAAGGCGCCATTGCGGGCGGGTAGTTGTCCATCCCGGAAGCTGCCAGTGCGAATTTCATTTATATCTCCACAAGCGGTAAAGGAATGTTGCGTTCAGAAAGACGGGGATGCGGAACGCTGATCATCCTCAGCGGGCTCCCCGACGTTGACCTACTTGGCGGCATTTCTCTTGTGTTTGGGGGCAATGGCGAATGCAACTATGTAATCGCCCAGGGTTGAACCCAGATGCGCATGGCCACCAGCAGCAATGACCACGTATTGCCTGCCATTCCTGTCCAAATATGTCATTGGTGTCGCCTGCCCGCCTGCGGGTAGGCGAGCACGCCATATCTCGTCACCGCTTTCCACGGAAAACGCTCTGAGGTAATCGTCAGCGGCTGCGCCAATGAATACCAGCCCCCCTCCCGTTATGAGCGATCCTCCAGCATTGGGCACCCCCCAATTCAAGGGAATTGGCAGAGGCGCCAAATCTCTTGTAGTTCCCAGGGGGCGCTCCCAGAGTACGGTCCTCTTGTCCAGGTCAATGGCTGTCAGGACACCCCAGGGGGGGCGGGTACAAGGTATGCCGAGAGGCGAAAGAAAGGGTCTGGCGTCGGCCATGTAAGGCGTGCCTTCCGATGGTGAGTGGGCGAACTCTCCCGCCGCAATGCGGCGATTCATTTCCTCCCGGGGAATCATGGTTACTACCGAGGCAATGCGATTGGTGTTGGCGATGAGTATTCCGCGCCGGGGATCAATGGCCACGCTGCCCCAGTTGCTCGCACCCAGGTTACTGGGGTAATTCACTGTTCCTTGCAAGGAAGGCGGCGTGAACAATCCTTCATGGCGGTGCTTCTTGAATTCAGTACGGCACCAGGCCCGATCGAAGGGCGTCAGGCCCCACATGTCGTCTTCGCTGAGGCGTAGCGGGTGCAGGGCCGGCATTTCCACCGAGAAGGGCTGGGTCGCGGAGGCACGGTCACCGGGCACCGTGCCCCGGGGCACGGGCCGTTCCTCGACCCGGTAGATGGGCTTGCCGTCACGCCGGTCGAGGACGAAAACCTGTCCTTGCTTGGTGGCCTGAACCAGGGCGGGTACCGGGCTACCGGCAACATTCATGTCCACCAGCACCGGCTGGGACGCCACGTCGTAGTCCCAGATATCGTGGTGCACCGTCTGGAACACCCAGCGAGTCTTGCCGGTGGCAACCTCGATGGCCACCACGGCGCTGGCGTGACTGTCCTCGGCCGGGGTGCGATGGCCGCCAAAATAGTCCGGGGAGCGGTTGCCCGTCGGCACGAAAACCAGGCCCAGAGCGGGATCGGCTGAGAACACGCCCCAGGCGTTGGGAGAGCCCCGACCGTAGGGCTGCCCGGCCGGAACGGGATTCTGCTCCCGGGCGGAATCCCAGGCCCAGCGCAGTTGACCAGTAATGACATCGTAGGCCCGAACCACTCCCGAGGGCACATCGACGGACTGATTGTCCAGCACCAGACCCCCGACGATGGCGACGCCGCCGACCACGTTGGGCGGCGAGGTGATGCTGAAGAAACCGGGCTTGATCGGCTCCTGGCCTCCCCTCAACGAGACCTGTCCATTACGGCCGAAGTCGGCGCAGGGCTTGCCGTCATCGGCGTCGAGAGCCAGCAATCGGCCATCGATGGTGCCCGCCAGTATCCGCCGGGTGCAATGCCCTGCCTGTACTTCCTGGCGATGATAGGAAACACCACGACAGGTGACCAGATAGTGGCCCCGGGTATCGGTCTCGGGATTGAAGCGCCAGCGCTCCCTGCCGGTCTCCGCATCCAGGGAAATCACCACATTGGTGGGGGTGCAGAAATACAGGGAATCGTCGATCTTGAGAGGGGTCGCCTCGAAGGCTGGAAGATTGCTGGGTTCCCGCTTCTGTGCGGGACCGTCGCCGGTGCGGTACTGCCAGACCGCCTGGAGTTCACCGACATTCCCGCCATGAATCTGCGTCAGGGGGGAATAACGACGCCCAGACAGATCACCACCGTAGGCGCTCCAGTCAGGGGAGCTCCCATCCGCCGCGACCGGCGCCGTTCCCTTCCATTGACCCAGGGATGGCATCCGAAACAGCCCCAAGGCCCCCAGGGCAACAATGACGACAATGGCAAGGATCCATTTCAGGCAACGCGCTGATGAATGGCAGTGGAACATAGGCTTTACCGGGCTTGGAAAACTGCTGACGCACTCCTGTCCGTCGTCATTCCGGCCAATGCCGGAATGATGAATTGATCTGTGAAATCCTAGATTTCACGGGCCACGGCATGGCCGTTGCGGATGGCGCCCTCGATGTATCCAATGGACTGGCAGTCGCCGACGGTCTTGACGTTGAACCCGGCCTTGCGGATGCTGTCGGCGAAGCTCATGTCTGCTTCCGCGCCGGCGGCCAGAATGATGTGATCAGCGGGAATGGAGCGTTCCTGTCCTCCCTTGCCGACATAGCGGACGCGATCCGGTTCGATGACGACGTCCTTGACGTTGGCGATCCGGGCAACCCCGAGCCGGTCGCATTCGTAAAAGGCACGCCAGCGCCGAACCAGCATCAACTGGGTGCCAAACAAGCCGCTCTCCTCCAGCACTGTGACATTGCGCCCGCGCTCGGCCAGGAACTCGGCCAGCTCGATGCCGACCAGTCCGCCACCGTAGATGACGATGTTCCTGCCGAAGGGCAGCCAATAGTGGCTGGCTTTCTCCACCAGCTTGGGTGAGCGGGTCACGCCCAGCATCCGGCCGATGCCGACGAGTACCTTGGCCAGGGGCGACAGGCCTCCCGGAGCGGGGCCGCTGCCGGCCCCCATCATCGCCCGCATGGAATCACCGGTCAGCACATGGGGCAGGTCGGCCCCCTGGATGGGCAGGGAATCCCGCCGCGCCCCGGTGGCAACCACCACCACATCCGGATTGTGCCGGCGTATCCAGGCCTCGTCGGCGCGGGTATTGAGATGCACCTTGACCGGCAGGTCACGCAATGACTGCTCCAGATAGGAAACCAGCCGCCCGTTGGGGGGATAACTGATGGCGGAGAACAGCACGGTGCCGCCCAGGCTGGAGCCCTGCTCACAGAGAGTCACGTCATGGCCCCGCAGGGCCGCCACCCGAGCCGTCTCCATGCCCCCCGGGCCACCACCGACGACCAGCACCCGCCGGGGCTTGTCGGTGGCTATCACGGCGCATTCGCGTTCGAAGGCCGTCGTCGCATTCACCGCGCAACGGACATGGCTGCCCACAAAAATCTGGCTGATGCAGGTATAGCAGTAGATGCATGGGCGGATGGTCTCCGGCCGCCCATGCATCAGCTTGTTGGGCAGGTCAGGGTCAGCCAGCAGCTTGCGCCCCATGTTGATGAAATCCACCTTCCCTTCCAGTAGCAACTCATTGGCAATCTCCGGTTCGATACGGCCGGCGGTGATCACGGGAATGTTCACCGCCTGCTTGATCGCCGCCGCATAGGGCACGAACTTGCAGGGGATATGGGTGGCATGAGCTTCCGAGAATCCCACTCCCCGGTTGGGATCGGCGTAGGAGCTGACATTGATGGCATCGACCCCGGCCGCTTCGGCCAGCCGGGCAGCAGCGCAAGCATCGAGGCTGGTGATGCCCTCGTTCTTGAGGAACTCAACGCCGTCGAGACGAATCCAGACCGGATAGTCACGGCCCACCCGCGCCCGGATCGCCTGTATCACCTCCACCAGCAAGCGGGCACGGTTTTCCAGGCTACCGCCATAGCGGTCGGTGCGGTGATTGGTGGATGGAGACAGAAAATTGGAAATCAGGTAGCCATGGGCCGCATGCAGTTCCACTGCGTCGATGCCAGCCTTCCTGGCCCGCTCGGTGGCATCCGCGAACTGCTCACAGACCCAGGCCAGATCCTCCTCGGTGGCTTCCTTGTAATGAAGCCTGGAAGTGGGCTGCATGAAGGGCCGCCCCATCGCTGCGCCTTCCTCGGGGGTCAGGGTGGGCCCGATGTCACCTTCGCCCTTGTCCTCAGGGATGGACGGCACCAGGAGTGGCCGGCCAGTGCTGTTGCCAATGCGAGCAGTTCCTGGGCCTATGGATGGGTGCGATCAGTGATCGGCGCCAAGTGGACGTTCAGGACGGGCTTGTTCCTGATGGCGGTTGGATACATTTTCATTAGCTGCACCAGCGGTGCACCCTTTACCGCAGTCGGCTCGGCAATCGCCGGCGTGGGTAGCGGTGTACTCCTGCCCCATTTGTTGTATCTCTTGCTCGATCATGCTCCGGAGAAAATGCGGGCACGGGCCGGGGGCTTGTTTTATTCCGCCGTCTATCTGGGTGACTTCCTCAACCCCGTGGTGGTCGCTCCGATCCGTTATATCGTAGGCATCCATGGAGTATTCCTTGTTATGGGCATCCTGGTGGCCTTGGGACTGATTTGGGAGTTTTTTCTCTTCAGCAAGCCAAAGACCGGAATTGGGCCTTACCGTCGGGGACTGATTTTCAGACAGACTCCACTCTATAAGAAGTACTTGCAGCCCATAGACGTGATCCATATGCTTTACCAGGATGTCTATCACGATGAGGATGTCGTTATACGCGTACCGCTGAACGATCAGATTCATGACGACTACGATTCGGCCTATGCATACCTTAAGGCCGCAGTGGGAGAAACCACGTCAGACGGCAAGGTTCGCGCCTATCTTGAAAGCGCAGGAGAAATGGTCCGTTACCTTAACAACAAAACCTCTACTCGTTATCAGGCCTGTCTGATGTATCCGGACTATTACCAAGAGATGCCCGGTGCGGCCCCCGGCGGGAGAAGCATGGAACCACTTCCCTTTGATGCAGAGCGACTAGGCAACGAGTTAAGCCATTTGCGGGATCCTCATCCCTGCCTGACCCTGATGGGCAAGAGCATGACAGTCTCCGAATCCGTAACATTGGCCACCAAAGGGTCTGGCTGGTTATGGGTAACACTCAAAACCCTGGGGCGCTACTATCTTGATTTCCCCTGGCGCCTGAAGACTCGTCGGGATCGACGGCTATGTTTAGGTAATGCCCTGATCGGCTCGCTTCGCCATTCCATGCTGATGCGTGACATCCCCCTTTGGCTCAATTGTCCAATGGTGTCCCTTGTTCAAGAAGATGGTCAGGTCAAAGGAGTCGTTGCAAGTCGCGAAGGAAAGCAAATCACAATCCATACTCACAAGGGAGTCGTGCTTGCTGCAGGCGGATTTGATCGCAATCAAGGCATGCGTGATCAGTATCTACCGCAACCAAGCCGGATGGAATGGTCATCGACTCCTCCTGATCTCAACACCGGAGATACCATCAAGGCCGCCGCGATGATTGGCGCAAAGCTGGAAAACATGGATCAGGTGTGGGGTACGCCTTCGGTACCCAATCCCCATGTGCCCCAAGGCCAGCAGCCAATTTTTTGCGAACGTGGTTTGGGCGGCTTCATTGCAGTTAACAAGCAGGGAAAGCGTTTTGTTGATGAGGCGATTTCTTATGATCGATTCCAGGCCGCCATGTGTGAAAACCATCGGGATACCGGTGGCTGCATCCCTGCATGGATTATTTTTGACGCCCGGTTTCGCATGGACTCTCCCATGGGACCGTTCTTACCTGCAATAGTATTTCCGGATGCCAAGGTACCCAATGCATGGCGCGGAGACATTTTCTTCAAGAGCGATACCCTTGAGGGCCTGGCTGCTCAGATAGGAATTGATCCCTTGGGCTTGGCAGACTCCATACGCAGGAATAACGAATATGCCAGGAGCGGAGTAGACCCTGATTTTGGTCGGGGAAACAATCTCCATGATCGCTACTGGTCCAATAAGCGTGTTAAGCCCAATCCTTGCCTGATTCCAATTGAAAAAGGACCGTTTTACGCCATCAAGGTAATGCCCAGCGATACTGGGACAAAAGGCGGGCCATCCATTACGGATGATGCTCAGGTAATCAGTATCACCGGAGAGCCAATTTCAGGCCTTTACTGCATTGGCAATAATTCATCTGCTGCCCTGGGGCGAGCCTATGCGGGAGCCGGCGGCACCATAGGGCCCAGCTTGGTATTTGGATACCGTGCCGCTAACCATCTGGGACGATCTTGAAAAGCCACCAGTCAGATACATTCACGTTTTTTCAATTCATGAATGTCAATAAATCGCTTAACACTGATTAAGTCCGTTTCACCGGGAAATGAAGTTCACCCCGGAACTGATCCAGGATCGGTACCCGCTTGGTCATTTTCCTGGATTCCGGCGTTCGCCGGAATGACGCATTGGGGACTGCTCAGCACTTTCACGAATTTCCGTACAGTGCCCTCAATTCACGCTTTAATATTTTTCCACTGGCATTCCTGGGCAGGGAATCGACAAAGATAATGTGCTTGGGTGTTTTAAAACCAGCGAGGTGCTTTCGGCAGAACCCGGTGAGTTCTTCCGCTGTCAAGGCCGCGCCTTCCCGCAGAACGACCGCAGCAGTAACAACCTCGATCCAGCGAGGATCGGCAATACCGAAGACGGCCACCTCTGCGACCGCGGGGTGTTGGTAGATTGTTTCTTCCACCTCGCGGCTAGCCACATTCTCGCCGCCGCTCTTGATCATGTCTTTCTTGCGGTCCACTACCCGAAGATAGCCCTCCGCATCCATCGTGCCCAGATCGCCGCTGTGGAACCAGCCGTTGCGGAATGCCTCGGCGGTTTTCTCCGGATCGTTCCAGTAGCCCAGCATGACATGGGGGCCACGATGGACGATTTCACCCACCTGGCCCGGCGGTAGCATCCGGTCGTCATCGTCCATGATCTGCGTCTCCACGTTCAGGCAAGGCCGCCCCGCCGACCCCAGCTTGCGCAGCTGGTCGTCCGGCTTGAGTACGGTGGCAACCGGCGACATCTCGGTCTGGCCGTAGAAGTTGTACAGGGCCATGCCGGGCAGGCGCTCGGCCAATTCCTTGATGATCTCCATCGGCATGATCGAGGCGCCGAAGTAACCCTTGCGCAGTGTCGACAGGTTGCATCGGTCGAAATCCGGGTGCCGCAACAGCGAGATCCATACCGTGGGCGGACAGAAGAGCTTGGTGGCCCCTTCCCGCTCGACCGCTTCCAGGATGGCGGCGGGATTGGCCCCGGGCAGCAGGATGCTGGTCGCGCCCAGATAGAGATCGGGCATCAGGAAGCAGTGCATCTGGGCGCAGTGGAACAGGGGCAGCGCATGCACCTCGATATCATCGCTGTCCATGTCGCCGTCAGCAATGCAGCTGCTGTACTGGGCCAGCAGGTTGCGCGAGGACAACGTGGCCCCCTTTGGACGCGACTCGGTGCCGCTCGTGTAGAGGATCTGGATCGGCTCGTCGTCACCAACGGGTACCTCGGGACGGCAGTTGTCATTGTGTCGCAGCCAACCGGCCGTGTCTTCCCAGCCGGCAGGAATGGCCACCCCCTGCTCGACGATCACGCCGCGTACTGGCACCGGCCGGTCACTCATTCGAAGCGCTTCCTCGGCCACTGGCAGCAGCACGTCTTCGACGATCAATCCTTTCGCCTCGGCGTGACCCAGGATGTAGCTGACTTCGACTGCGGTGAGCATGAAGTTGACCGGCACCAGGATCGCGCCCAGCCGCGCCAGGGCGAGATGCAACACCACGAAGGATTGTTGTGGGACAGCAACGCGACCCGCTCGTCCTTGCACACGCCGCGCAGGGCGAGTGCGTTGGCGACACGGTTCACCGTTTCGTCTAGTTCGGCGAAGGACTGGCGCAATTCCTTGTAGACGATGGCGGTTTTATGCGGCGTGCGCGCCGCGCTGCGCCACAGGAGATCGCCCAGTCCGTTGCGCCGCATACGGTCGATCTGTGCTTGTAGATGGGGAGGGAAGTGGATGTCCATGTACGCCTTATGCCGTGGTTCGGCAAGGCCCGAATAGAACAGCGCGTACCTGCGCCTCAATCGACATAGACGGATTTGTCGGCATGCCAGCGGGTCCACAAATGGGTATGGGGCATCTGGTAGGCATTGACCTGACGGTCGATCACCACCTGGACCAGGGCCGGCTTGCCCGATTCGAAGGCACGCCGGACGGCGGGCTCGATCTGCTCGGGCCGATCGCAGAATTCGCCATGGGCTCCAATGGTTTTGGCCATTTCGTCGAGTCGGATGAACTCATGGTCCACCTCGAAGGTGCGGCCGCAGACATGCATGTAGTAAGGCACTTCCAGGGACCAGCCGGCATCGTAGGCGACGATGATAACCACGGGCAATTGATAGCGCACTGCGGTCTCCAGTTCCATGGCGAAGAAACCGAAGGCGCCGTCACCGGTAATCAGGCAGACACGGCGTCCGTCTTCCTTGGCCTTGAGGGCCGCTGCGTTGGCATAGGGCAGGCCGGTGCCGAGCATGCCCTGCTTCATGGACATCAGGTTCTCGCTCAGGTTGTGATTCAGGAAATGCATCTGCCAGATGCTGTTGGCACCGCCATCGCGCACCATGATCACATCATCCGGCAGCGCTTTCTGCACCTCGACCATCATCTTGCCGGGATGCACGGGGGAGGAGTCGGTTACGGTCTCGTACAGTTCGGCATAGTACTTGGCCCGCTGGGCCTGCATGCCGGCCACCTGGCTGGCGTTGGCCAGCTTGCCATGCCGCTGGAGCTTCCCGGTCAGGCGCGGCAGGGCGAAGCGCATGTCGCCGAGCAGGGCCAGGTCGATGGGACGATTGCGACCAATGGTCAGGGGATCCTGGTCCAGATGGATCCAAGTCTGGCTGCCGGGTGCGCCGAAATAGTTGGGGAAGCCCTTCTGGGTGGGGGCAAAGGCATGGCCGCCGAAGGCCAGCTTTTCGCCGATGGAGGAGCCGACGACGAAGATCACGTCGGCCTCCCGGGCGATGTCGATGGCGGGGCCGCAGCCATGCTCGAACAACTGGGGATGGGTATGGGGCAGCACGCCGCGTCCACTGATGCTGAGGATCACCGGGCAGCCGGCAGCTTCGGCAAAGGCGGAGAAAGCTGCCTGGGCGCGGGCGTTGCGCACACCGGCGCCACCAATGATCAGCGGCCGCTTGGCCTGGGTCAACAATGCCAGGGCCTTGTCCAGCTCACTGTCGGGGAAGGTGTCGACGAAATTCGCTGGCCGGTATTTCTGCGGGGGCAGCACGTCGCGGAACTCATGCTCCTCCAGCAGCATGTCGAAGGGCAGACCGATGTAGACCGGCCCTGGTGTGCCGCTGCGCATCTGACGGAAAGCCTCGTGGAAGATATCGTCGGCCTGGCTCGCGTCCTCGACGATGGCGGCGTATTTGGTGATCGGCTTCACCACGTCCAGGTTGGGCGGCGCCTGAAAGCGCGACTGGCGCGGCGAGTTGCGGCCCATCAGGGTGCGCTCGGAGCCGAGGTAAAGAATGGGCAGGTGCTCTTCCCAGGAGTTGGCGATCGCGGTGTAGAGATTCATGGAACCGGGACCCACCGAGCCGCCGACCACGCCGATCTGGCCGGTGAGCTGGGAATAGGCCTCTGCCATGTAGCCAGCCACCGTCTCGTGGTGGGGTGCGATCAGCGGCACCCCCTGCTTGTCCAGGGCGTCATGGAGTTTGCCGAAGGTGACCTCCGGCAGGGAAAAGAATTTGTCGACACCTTCAGCGACGAGCAGGTCGGCGATATGTTCGCCTAGGGTTTTCCTGGTCATGTTTGTTCCTTTGCATGAGCTGTTTACGGGACATTGGGCAGCACCATCACGACGCTGCCCAGGCTATGTTCAGTCGGCGTTGGGTTTCAGCATGACCTTGATCGCAACCCCGTTAGCCTGGGTTTCGAAGGCCTGCTGTACCTGTTCCAGGGGGAATTCGTTGGAGATGAGCTTGCGGCGATCCACCTTGCCCGAGGCCATCAACTGCAACGCTTCCGCCAGTTCCTCGGCGGCATAGCCCATGGAGCCACGGATGGTCGGCTGCTTGTTGATGACCGGCATGAAATCGATGGGGAACTTGCCTTCGTAAGCGCCGAAACAAACGATGCGACCGCCGGCCGGGCGGAGCATGTCCAGGGCGAGTTGCAGAGGAGGATCGCCCTTCATGTGCTTGATGTAGCCGGCGCAGTCGATGACCACCGCCACGTCGGGAAAGTCAGTCGGAGGAACCAGCATGTGGGCGGTCTGGGTGCCGCAGATCGCCGCAACCGTTTTCAGCACGTCTTCCCGCGCCGGGTTGATGGTGTGGGTGGCACCGACTTCCTTCGCCATGGCCAGGCGCGAGTCCGAGACGTCGATGGCGATGATCCGCCCGGCTGGCGCCGTGCGCGCCTTGAGGGCCTGGATCACCCCCAGGCCGATGATGCCGACGCCGAACACCACCACGTTCTCGCCGGCCTGGACCTCGGCCAGACGCACCATTTGCAAGGCGTCTGCCAGGGGTTCGGTGGTAGCCGCCTCAACGAAGGAAACGCCATCGGGCATGGCCACGAGCTGGTAGGGATTGACCGGCACCGGCACATACTGGGCCATGCCACCCATGCCCACGCCCACCGCCTTTTGGCCCACCTGGAAATCGGTGACGCCATCGCCCACCGCCATGATGGTGCCGGCGAACTCATGCCCGGGAATCTCCAAGCCGTTGACTACCCTGTTCAGTCCTGCACGATGGGCGTTGGTCCGGTACATGGCCAGATCGCTACCGCAAATGCCGCAGGCCTCGACCTTGATGATCACCTCGCCCGGGCCGGCCTTTGGCATGGGTATATCGCCTTGCATTGCAATCTTGCCAGGATCGGAAAATATCGCAGCTTTCATCCCGCTCTCCCAATTTGTCAGTTACCTACGGCCACATTTCACTTATTGTCACGATCGAATCCAGGGTTGGATGTGGCTACCCTGGTAAAATAAGTAGCAATTAAAATAAATGCTATAAATAAATAGCGCCTGGGTCAAGGGGTCAACTGATGGTGGCTACAAAGAAAATTCAAATCTCGAATGAATCCGAAGGCAAAAGGGGCCGAGGACGGCCTTCAAAACTTTCTGAACAGATCATCATCAACGGCGCGCTCGCGCTACTGGTCAATGGAACAGTGGAGGAACTGACACTCTCACGTCTTGCTCAGAGTCTTGGCACCTCTGTCATGTCGCTCTACAACTATTTCCCCAATCGAGATGCGCTACTAGAGGCAGTCGCCAACCAAGCGTTTTCACAATTGGTATTGCCGAAGCCCGGAAAGCAATGGCAGGACAATCTGCTCGCCTGGCTATGGGCTGTTCAAAACCATTTCGATCAGTTCCCGGTCGTCACGAAAATGATGGGATGGGATAAAAGAATTCCCGCTGCGTGGATGCGTGTTACGGTTCCTGTAATAAGGGAATTAAAAGCTTTGGGTCTTCAAGGCGAGGACTTGAAGTTCGCAGTGAACTGGTTTCTGTCCAGCGCGACAGGACTCATGCTGATAGAGGGCATAGCGCCGGACTTTCGTAACTCCGCATCCTATGCTGCGCTCGGGTCTCTGACATCCGATGAACAGGATCTGTTACTCGAAGTCCGGCAATTCCCATCGCCAACCAATCGGGAAGACCTTCTTAACTATGGCTTCCAACAAATTATTGGCGGCTTGGGTCCGTTACTTAAAGGCAGGAAAATCGCCCCATCCAAAAAAGCCATAGGGAAAATGGCGTAGATTCATACAACGAAGCCATTGAACGGCTTCCTCAATCGTTAAGCTCAGGATTGTGGAACTGCATCGACCTTGACGACCCGGGTCGTCAACTCGGCCAAGCGCCCTTGGGCCCCAATCAAGCGGAACAAACAGGTGCCTTCGTGGTGGCCTGCGGTAGTCAGCCAGTTGGGCGTACCGGGGTCGCGGTGAGCGACGACGATACGCACGCTGCCATCGGGCTGGTATTGGGCACCTTTGCAATTCAAATGGATGCGGTGATAGCGGTAGTCCAGGGACTCCTGCCAGTAGTTGTTGACCTGGAAATTCCAGAAGTCGCACTCCGGCACCCGGGCATCGACGATCATGGCCTCGTCATCGGCCAGTTTCCAGTAGCCCTGGTAATAGACGATATTGGGATCGCCGCCGGCTGCCTGAAAGACGGCCTGGTCCCCCAAGGGCAGCGTGTTGAAGTGCCCTGTCTTGAAGTCCCGCGTCCAGTCACAGAACAGGGATGCCACCCGCTCGACGTAAAGGGCGGCAGACCGCAGGTTGGCAGAAAATTGTGCAGGGTCCAGGGGAGGTGCCTCTCCCACCCGGTCCAGACGCTCGATGCTCAGCACGGCGGGCTTCTCGCTGCGGCGGTCGTGAAAGGTCTGGCGCACCAGGAGCATGTGGCTTTCCGCTTCGGTGGGAAGCCAGTTGCCGCTGGCGGGCTGTTGCGGCCCGATGACGATCTCGAAACTGCCATCGGCCATGACCTGCAGGTCCTTGCCATCCAGGAAGCCGGTGCCCAGGAGGTTTGATCCCGCCCGCTCGAAGCCTCCTTTCTTGGTAGCGAAATTCAGGGTGGGCACGGTTCCCCGGCTGCCCCGCAGACGATAACGATGCTGGCCGTTGATGCGGGCGGTCATGTACAGGTTGTCCGGGTTGTCGCCGCCGATCTTGAGGGTCTCGTGGGAGGGGACGATGAATACCGGCAGGTCCGGATCGGCGGCCTCCACCATCATTTCCAGACCGCCCCGGATCAGCCGCGACAGGTAGCGCATGCCTTCCGCCTGGTCGAAGGCCGTGCGGGGCGTTTCCGGCCGCAGCAGCTGATGACCGGCCCGTTTCAGGATGTCGCAGTACTCCTCCCAAAGTTCTCCGGAAAGCAGCCCCTGTTCGATTTTCGGTTCCATGAACTCCCTTTCCATCCCTACCCGGCCACCTGGCAGGGGTATTGCAGGCATCGGCAGAGGCCGCCCCGGACCACCATGGCGCTTCCTGAATACTTGAGAGCCCAAATCTACGTGATCGACACCAGCGGCGCATCACACATATAGGTGATGTACATTGAAGTTTCTGTTCCCCAAGGGGAATGACGGGGTCAGACGCCTTCAGAGATTCAGTAGCGACTTCAGGCGAAGGCTGGCGATGTTGTTCAGGGCGAGTTCATTGGGATCTACACCGGTCGGGAGCAGCCTGGTCATTTCCGGTCGGCGGAAGATCGTCGCCATGATCAAGCCGTGTTTGAAGCCGGCCAGCACCTCGTTGAAGAACAGGTTTTTCACCTTTCTTCCGGTTTGCGCCTCATAGCGCCGGATCGTGGCCTCCTTGCCGGGATGGCCCGGCAGGGGATCGATGCCCGCTCCGCCCCAGGTTTCCCAGTCGAGGAAAAGACACCAGGCCAGATCCGCCTCCGGATCGCCGAAAAAGGCCATCTCCCAGTCCAGCACCCCGGCCACCGAGCAGTCGGCGCCATACAGCACATTGCCCACCCGGGCGTCGCCCCAGCACAAGGCCAGATATTCCGGCACATACAGGTTCCCGCGCAGCCATGCCAGGGCCGACTCCAGAACAGGGAAGGGATATCCCGCCGCCGCCTTCAGCCAGGCCAGGTAATTTTCCCAGTAGTCGAGCTGGAGTTCGGTGCCATGTCGTCCGTCCCGGGCCGTGACCAGGACATCCATGTCCAGGGACTTCCAGTCGATATTGTGAATCCTGGCCATTACATCCACCAGGCCGAACCACATTTTTTCCCGGATATCCGGCGAGGCGTCGTAATAGGGACCTGCCGTGTGATACGAAGGCATGTCTGGCAACACAGCCCCATCCAGCCGCTCCATCAGGAAGAAGGGGGTGCCGATGATCGCGGGGTCCTCTTCCAGCCACAAGGGCTCGGGCACGGGAATACTGTGGGCCTTGAGTTCCACCGGAATCCTGAACTGCTTGGCCAGGCAGTAATCCGGAAACAGGGGTTCCGACCGGGGCGGGCAGCGCAAGACCAGGCGACGTTTGCGCGGCTGGCCGTCGGGCGCCTGCCAGTCAAGATCGAAAAAACAGGTCACGTTGGAAAATCCCAGCCCGCCGCCGGGACTGCTGAAGGCCGAGATGTGGAGATTGCCGGCATCCGGCAACCGGGTTTTCAGAAAGGCCTCCAGTCCTTCCGTGATCCTGGCTTGCTCGGTTGCGGATAGGGATCTTGCAGTCATTTCGATTTCCTGTGAATTAAGACCGGTGCCACCGGGCATCAAACTGCGACATCCATGAAGTCCTTGAAGCCCGACGGCCCATGGGGGCCGACGATGAGTTGCTCCATGACGCCAACGCCTTCCCTGATCCTGCCATCGTCGTCGACCATGCGCGCCTTGCAGCAGGTTTCGACATGGTTGAAATCGAAGACAGCCTCGTTGACCTCCCGGTGGTCGAAGGTTTCATAGTGGACCGCCGAAGGTCCGTGGTACATGCCGTGGCCCCACTCCTGATGGAAATAGCCCAGACCCCGCATGTAGAACTGCATGGGCTGGAATTCCATGGTGATCTCCACCTTCGTTCCATCCTCCCGAACCATGTCGAGCACCGCATCTGAAGCATGCCGAGTGCCTGGTTTGAATCGAGGAGTGACCTTACCGGAGGCGACCGTGACTGCCTCGCCGCCGCCCACTGGCGCGATCACCCCGTGGCTGTGCCAGACCTTGCCCTGAGCATCCTCGAAGGTGCCGTAGCAAATGCCGAGATCTTCAAAGTTGAGCTGCGCCCAGAGGAAACAGGTCTGGAAATCCACGGGAGGAATGATGAGTTGGGTGTCGTGGGCGCCGACGCCGCGCACCCCCCAGGAACGATCGCGGGTGCCCAGAAAACGGTCAGGCGTCACCTCGATGCGCCGGCCCTTGATCTCCAGCCAGCCGCTGTAGGAACCGAGCTGGGTCAGTCGGGTGCAATCCATGATGACCCTCGCCCCGTGGCGCATGCTTTGGCGAGGTTCCTCGATGGCCTCGATACGGGCATGGAAGCTCAGGTCACCACGGATGCCGTGCTCGTTATCCTCGATCAGGATGCGCAGGGTCTTCAGGGGTTCGACGATTTCCAGGCGGATCGGCCCGGTCCAGAGATCCATCCGCTCGAAACCCAGCACGCGACTGGCATGGAGATTGTGCTGCACCCCCTGCCAAGTGACGCAGAAGGAGGCGTCGATCAGGTTGGCGCAGGGATAGATGCCCATCCCCATGGCAAAGAACAGGTCGAACTCCCTGGAATAACCGTTGAAGAAATACCGCTCGTAGAAGCGCCGGTCATGGCCCGCGTACATCACGGGTTCGGGGGTTTGATGCAGGGGATAGTCGTCGCCTTTGGTCAGCATGATCCTGTTCTCGATTGGGATATTAAAAATCCAGCCAATCGTTACTTGGCCAGGGTCGGTACATCAGGGAAAAGTCATAACCGCTTTTGTTTCGTGGCGCAGCGGCATCCCGTCATTTCATTCCAGATCAATGTTCACCTCCAGCAGTCTGCCGCCGAAAGGAAAGCTGCCCGGATAGGCTGCGCTCACGGTGGAGCCTCTATCTTGGCCGATGTCGAAGCTGCCATCCATGGCGGGCGGCCCCACCCGGGGCAGGGGTAGTTCGGCCACCACCTCGCCATTGATGCTGAGTTGCCCCTGGCCACCGCCCCACAGGCCCGGATTGCTGCGCTGGTAGCGATAGTCCAGGCGCACCGGGCCGGCGGGAATTGCGGTCGCGGAAACCAGCCGCTCACTACGTGTCCCCATGAAGTTGTTTTCATAGACCAGATGGCGGTCCTGCACATAAAGCACATAGCCGCCAAAGCGCCCCCCATTGGCCAGCAATACACCATCGCCGCCCTGGACCGGCATATCCACGGCAGCGCTGATGCGGTGGCTCCGCAACAGGCTCGGCGCGGCGAGAGAAGGCATGCGCGGCAGATCCGGATGAAAACTGAAGTGTTTGCTGTTCCTGAACCAATACGGTGCCTGATTGCTTTGACCGGTGCCCAGGCCCAGGGGCAGCACCTGATTGGCGGCGGCCTCCTGCTCGAACAGGGCTTTCATCTGCTGTAGCTTTTCCGGATATTGAGCGGCAAGATCGTGGGACTGACTGAAGTCCTGGTTCAGGTTGTAGAGTTCCCATGCATCCCGATCGAAATCCTCCTTGCGCGAAAACAAGGCCCAGGGCAGGCCGTGGCGGGCCGACGCCATCCAGCCATCGGCATAGATGGCCCGGTTGCCCAGGGTCTCGAAATACTGTCGGCGCGGGGCGGACTTTGCCTTGGGGTCCACGAAGCTGTAGGCAAAACTGACGCCGTCCATGGGCTCCTGGGCCACGCCATCCACCTGGGCCGGCGCCGCCAGGCCGAGTAATTCGTAGAGCGTCGGCACCACGTCATTGACGTGAACAAACTGGCTGCGCAGGCCACCCCGATCCTTGATCCGGGCCGGCCAGGAAATGACTATGGGATTGCGGGTGCCGCCCAGGTGGGAGGCGACCTGCTTGGTCCACTGGAAGGGCGTGTTGAAGGCCCAGGCCCAGGCCACAGGAACGTGGTTGTCCCGCGCCACGCTACCCAGATCGTCCATCCGCGCCAGGCGGGTTTCCAGGGCGGCCGGCGGCGCCATGAGGAAGAATTCCGCCATGTCGTTGTCGGAGCCAGTCAGGCCGCCTTCGGCGCTGGCACCGTTGTCGCCGACGATATACATCACCAGGGTGTTCTCTCCCCCCGGCGCGGCGCGCACCTGCTGGATCAGGCGACCCATCTCATAATCGGTATGGGCGAGAAAGGCGGCATAGACCTCCGCCTCCCGGGCATGCAAGCGGCGCGCCTCCGGGCTCAGGGAATCCCAGGCCGGCAAGCCTTCCGGTCGGGGCGTCAAACGGGCATTGGCCGGAATAATGCCGAGCTTCTTCTGGCGGGCGAAAGTTTCCTCGCGCAAACGGTCCCAGCCCTGATCGAAGCGGCCCCGGTATTTATCCACCCATTCCTTGGGTACCTGCAGCGGCGCATGGGTGGCCCCCGGCGCCATGTAGAGAAAGTAGGGTCGGTCCGGCGCATAGGCCTGCTGGGTGTGGATCCAGCCGATGGCGTCATCGACGATATCGGTGGTGAAGTGATAGCCTGCCTGGGCCGTGCGGGGCGCCTCGATCGGCGTGGTATTGCGGTACAGCGGCGTCTCGAACTGACTGGCCTGGCCACCCTGGAAGCCATAGAAATAATCGAAGCCCAGGCCCGTCGGCCAGCGATCGAAGGGCCCTGCTGGCCCCAGTTCCCAATTGGGCGTGTTATGCCATTTGCCAAAGGCCGCCGTGGCATAACCTGCCTTGTGCAGCACCCGGGCCACAGTGGCCGTAGCCGGATTCCACAGGCCGTGATAGCCCGGCGCGGGCCGCTCAAAACCGGAGACGGTACCGAAGCCCACCCGATGGTGGTTACGCCCGGTGAGCAAGGCAGCCCGCGTCGGCGAACAAATGCCCGTGGTGTGGAACTGGTTGTAACGCAGACCCTCCGCCGCCAGGCGGTCCATGGCAACGGTGCGGGCCGGGCCGCCGAAACTGCTGGCGGCGCCGAAGCCCACATCGTCGAGCAGAATCAGCACCACATTGGGCGCCCTCGGCAGCTGCGGCTGGGACTGCGCCCAGGGATTGCCGCTGCTCGGCACCGGGCCAGCTCCGGCATTGATGGTCTGCGGCGGCACGGCCCCGGCCCAGGCGCCGGGGAGCGGGCACAGAAAGCAACAAAGGAGCGCCGTCAATACCTCACGCAATGGCAGCATGCAATATCCTCCGCAATGAATGTCATATACCTATTGAGACATAAAAAATCCAGCCCCCTTCGGCGCTGGGAAATCCGGTTTTCTACGATGTACGAACGAACTTGTTCAGCGCATCCCTAACGGTGCTGGGGGGCATCGATGTCGAGCACGCCATCAAGGGGGAAGTTGGCGATCTGCGGTTTGCCGGCCAGGAAGTTAACCAGGGTGACGTGGTCTAGGTTACCGGGTGGTGCATGGTGCGTAGCGCCCCCCACGGTGCCAAGGCGAATGTAGTCGCGGCCGTTGCGAACGGTGTGTTCGTAATTGTGCTCGTGGCCGCCGAACATGGTGTATGGGCGGTCTTTCAGTAGCGTCTCGATACGTTTGAAGCCGGAGGATTCCATTTCCCAAGCCGGCTTGTGCATGAAGACGAATGTCCAGCGTACCTTGGGGTTTTTCTTCAGCACAGTGTCTACCCAGGTCACCTGGGTATCGGAAAAATTGGCGGGGGAAGCATTCGCCCTCATCGCCCCCCGTTCCCTACCGCTCATGGCCGCCATGCTCTGGGCCAGCACGGCTTTGCCTTTTTCCGGATCGGTCCGCATCAGTTGTTTGATCTTCTCGAAGCTCTTACGCATGTCCTCGGACATTGGGATAGGCGGATCTTCGCTGTTGAGGGCGATGAAAAGCACATCCTTATAGACGAAGCTGTAGTAGTCGGGACCGTAGCGATCGCGCCAGAATTCCCGCATGACATTGCTGCCCATGTCGTGGTTGCCGACGACGCGGAAAAAGGGCATCTGGAGTGCATTGATGCGCGCATCCTGCTCGTCCCATTCCAGTTTGAGTTCCTGGCGGTCGTCGGTATAGCCCTCGATCATGTCGCCACAGTTGATGGCAAACTCAGGTTGCAACAGATTGATGCGGGTCATGGCGTTCTCGAACACACCGGGTCGGGCGAGGCCGGTGCGGTCGCCGAACACTGCGAAACGGAAGTCGCCGGGTGCGCTGTTGAAGCGTTCGCTGGTCCAGGGCTTAGGGGCGGATGTAACGAGGTCGTGGCGGAAATCAGCCTGCTGGCAGGCCGCGAGTGTGACAGCCAGAAAGCAAAGGGAGAGCGTGCGTAGGATCTTGTTTCTGCGCATGGGTCAGGTTTCCTTGGGAGAGAGGTGTTGGGGAGCGCCCTGCATTCGAGCCTCGGTTTCCACAATCTGGTCCAGATTGAAGCAGAGGGCGGTCACCAGTTCTATGTCGAAACCCAGGATGTCCTTGGCGTTGAGCCGGTAGGCCGTGGCGGCGGATGCTTGTGGATCCTGGTCGGCGATGTATTCGCCCCGGGCTTGGGCAAGCGCCTCCGGGTCCATCGCGGCCACCGCCGCCTTCAGATCCTTGACCAGGAAAACGGCGGCGCTGATGCCTTGTTCGAACTGCTCCAGATAGTCATGCCAGGGGCCTTCGGTGGTCAGGGGCTGGCAATACTCCAGTTCCAGATCCGCCAGCCGGATGCGGGCGCTTTTGGCCGTCGCGCTGGACCAGGCGTGGTAGACACCGCTGCGGCTGGCGGGGGAAAACAGGCGCTGTACCCGGTCCAGGCAGCCATCGAGATCATGGACCATGACCCGCAGTCGGAGCAGCCGCTGGATACGGTCGTCCGGCCGGCGAGCGGCGTGGGTCCCCAGGCCCTCTTGCCAGGACGCGGCCTTCAAGGGGGTTTCGCTGTATTCCAGGTCGAAACCGATCTGGTCGTGGGTGTCGGCGAAAATACTATCGCTCATTTCCTCCGCCGGCTTGGCATTGCCAGACCCGAGCAGCTCGTCCCAGGGCATCAGGGAGAGATGGAATTTCGTCAGCGTGCACCCACCCTCGGAGGCCAACTGGGCCTCGGCATGGGGCACATTGTCGACGGCGAAGTTGAGGTTGGTCAGGCTGGGGCCGATTTCATCAATGTAGCGTTGGTGGGGCTGATCGTCGGTGATGAGGCTGCAAAACTGGAAGACGGCGCCGCCGCAGCCCATGTGGTCGATGTCCAGCACCACGCCGGGATTGCATTGACCAGTGCTTGCTCGACCTGTCTGGCGCCAAGGGTGCGTTCCATGAAGCCGCAGGCGGCCGATACGTCGTGAACCACCATCTCGATGTGCCGACAGCCTTCCTGTAGTAGTTCGATGCTCATCGCTGTTGTCCATGTTTAACGTGGAATGGGAAACAATTTCGTGAAGCATTACAAGCACCACCCTCGTCATTCCGGCGCAGGCCGGAATCCAGTGCGCCGCCGATCTGGACCCCGGCCTGCGCCGGGGTGACGGGTTTCATCATTAGGAGTGGCGCCTGCCGACATGACCGTTAGTGGGGAAGCAGGTCTTCAACCTGCATTTCCAGCAATGCGGCATTGACCCGGGCGATGGAAACTTCGGTGATGCGGTCGCTTTGCATGGTCTGGGCCGCCCGGGTGATGACGGCGCCAAGCCAGGCATAGATGCTGTGGAAGCGATATTGCCGCTCCAGTTCGGTCCGGGTCGGCGCCTGGGGCAATTGGGCCGCCAGTGTCTGGTGATAGAGCGTCAGCAATTCCACCTGATGGGCGCGGCGGAATTCGGTATCCAGGGAAGTGATCAGAAAGTAGGCGATATCCCGCATACCCTGGCCGCGATGGGCCACCTGCCAGTCGAGCAGGCCCGCCGCAGCCGTGGCCGGGTCGAAATACATGTTGCCCAGATGGGTGTCGCCGTGAACCAGGGTGAGAGGGCCCCTGCGCCATTCCCGGTAGATGGCCTCCATGGAATGGCGGATGCGATGGCCCAGTCGGTGCACCTCCGGAGCAAACATGTCGGGGAATTTCTTCAAGGCCGCGCCGATGCCGAAGTAGGGCACGGCCTGCATCAGCCGACCCCGGGAACCGGTGCCCTGGGGCAGCACCCAGGACAGATCGCCATTGAAGCGCGGGTGCTGCCAAAAGGCAGCGTGCATGTGGGCCAGTCCGGTGACCACATGGCGCGCCTCTTCCAGGCTGCAACTGCTGAGAATGTCGGGAAAGCGCGTGCTGTCCTTGGGCAGGACCTCCAGCACGATCAGGAAATCACCATCCCTCTCGTCATACCAGCAGCCGTAGCAGCGGGGTGTCCTGAGGGGCAGCGAGGGAGTGATCTGATCATAGATGCGGGCTTCGTTGAGGCCGATGCCCAAGGTACAGGCCATCAGCTGCCCGGCCCGATGGATGGGCAGCTGTTTGATGAACAGGTCTTGCGGCAGGGGTGGCTGGCCGCTGGCGCCGTGATGGTCCACGGCGGCATAGATCCGGCCCGAGGTGCCGTCATGGCGATGCAGCGCCTTGACCCCATCGAGCATCAGTCCCGGTCGCTGGCGCGCCAGGGCGATTTCCAGGGCCTGGCGGTCGATACCGTCCACCCGGGCGGCATGGCGGCGGCCCTGGCCGACGCTGTTCAGGGCAAAGCGGCTCAAGGCCGGCAGTCCTTCGGCCATGACGGCCCAGAAGGCGGTCAGGGAATTCATCGCGACTCCTGATGTGACGCCCGCTCGGAGCGGGCTGGTTCAATGACGATGGGGCCGCAGCCGGGAATGCGGGTGATGACATCGGCCCCCAGGAGTTGCGAGGGGGTGAAATACCCCCCCGGCCCGGCGTAGCGGTCGAGATGCTCGATCGTCGCAAGCACCCCGTGCATGGTGATGAGATAGGGATTGCCGGTCGTCATGCGGCCGATGCGGCCCTCGCCGCGGCGGTTTTTGACTTCGCCCCAGACATGGACGGTGGTATGGGCCAGCGCCTGGGCATCGGGGCCGGGCAGATTGCGTTCGATCAGCCGGCTGAGCTTCCGCCGCACCCATTCCCGCCCCAACAAGGCACGGATCAGGGGCTCCGCCCAGGCTTCGAGGCGGCCGCCACCCAGGGGCAGATAGACGCTGATGTTGGCGATGCCGGTGCTGCGGCCGGCGCTGGCCAGGTCGCCCCAGGTGGCGGGCGCGCAGAGCAGGTTCAGGTTCCGACCAAAATCGATTTGGCGCAGATGGCGCCGCCGCGCCACGGGCTGGAGCCTGCCGTCCCGCCGCAGCAGGGTGGGCTGGGCCAGGAGACCCAGGCTGCTCTTGGCGGTACCGGAACTGACTGCCATGGTGCTGTGGAGCGCCAGGGAGAATTCCTCCGCATCGGGCAGGGCCCGGGCCAGTTGGGCGGCGAAACAATCCGTGGGCAGCACGTCCCAACCGACGCTGGGACAGAGCACTACATTCTTCCTGCGGGCTTCGTTCTCCAGGCGGGCAACGGCTTCGATGGCAGGCAACTCGCCGCTGATGTCCAGGTAGTGGGCACCAGCCTCAAGGCAGGCGCGGGCCATGGGCACCGCCGTACTGACGAAGGGGCCGGCACAATGGGCCACGGCGTTGACGCCGGCCAGTGCCTGTTGGCATTGAGCGGGGGAATCTAGATTGAAGATGCGGGTTTCCAGACCGAGCTTTTGCGCCAGAGGGGCAAGTCGGTGTGCATCCCTGCCTCCCAGTAGCGGACGCAGGCCGCGACGGCAGGCCTCCTCGGCCACCATGCTCCCGGTATAGCCGTTGGCGCCATAGATCATCCATTGCATCGCAGGGCTCACTGATCAGGAGGAACCGGGGAAAACCCCGCCCGGTAGGAGGCGGGCGGAAAACCGCGGGTCATGTCCACATTCGAGGAGGTCAAATGCCGACGGCCCGCGGTAATCGTGCTGCTTAACGTGAAAAAGCATCATCGGAGGTGATGCTGGCGACCATGCGCGTTAGTAACGGTAGATCAGATCCACTCCCAGGGTGCGGCGCTCGCCCCAGAGGCCCGCACTGGCGGCGGCGGGGGTGAAGGTGACCATGGTCAGGTACTTGCGATCCGTCAGATTCCTCGCCCACAGGGCCACGGTCAGATCGCCCTTGTCTCCCGGGCCCACCGGAATGCGGGACAGGGCCAGGCGGCCATTCCATACCGTGTAGGCGGGCGTGACGAACCAGTCCTTGTCAAAGGTGCCCAACATGTTGCGCAGGATGGTCGGGGTGAAGGGCGTGGAGGACGAGTCCTTGTGGGCCACGCTCAAGGTGCCATCCAGCTTGCCCGGCAGGCCAAAGCTGGGGAAACGATAATCCATGGCAATGGAATATGAGAGTTTGGGCACCACCAACTCGGTTTCGCTTGCGTAATCCACGCCCTGCACCATGTAGGCGGTGTACTCGTGGTGCAGCCAGGCCGCGTTGAAGGACAGACGCAGGTTCTGGCTCAGCGCCGCGGTGATGTCCAGTTCCGCGCCACGGTAAGTGGAGCCCCCGGCGTTCTGCACCACCCAGACTGGCGCCGAGGTGCCGGGAATGGTGGTGGCCACGGTCTTTTGCTCATTGGTGTATTTGCTCTGGAACACCGCGAGATTGGTGCGCAGGCGCCGATCCAGGAATTCCCCCTTCATGCCCAGTTCCACCGACTTGATTTTTTCCGGCTCGAAACCCTGGGCATAACTGGCGGGCGCCGGGTTGGTGGGGTCGAAGCCGCCGGTGGTGTAGGCGGTGCTGTACTTGGCATAGCCCATCACGCCCGGCTCGAAGTGATAGTTGAAGGAGAGGCTGGGAGATACGTTGGAGTACTCCTTGTCGCCCACCATGCCTGTGACATTGGTAGCGGGGTTCAGGGTTTGGGCGTAATTGACCACCAGCGGCGTGGTGGTGGGCATCACGAGATACTGGGCGCCCGTGAAATTGCTGGAGATGGCTTTCCGGTGGTCGCGGGTATAGCGGATGCCGGGCACGACTTCCAGCTTGCGATCCAGCATGTCCGGCTGCCAGTTCAACTGGCCGAAAATCGCCTTGGAGGTGTTGCTCACCGGGTCGCTGTTGGAGCCGGTGGTGGTGACTATACCGGCGGATAATCCGTATTGCCCGAGGGGACTGAATAGTCCCAAGTCATAGTAGCCGCCGAGCCGTGGTCCGATGTTCTGGTGCCCCTTGTCTTCGGAGAAGTAAAGACCGGCGGTGTACTTCAAGCTGGGGGCGAATTCGCCGAGAAACTGGAATTCCTGGGACCAGGATTCCAAGTAGGTCCGGGTCTGGCCGTAGTGGCCGTCGAAGCCGGTATTCCCCCCATTGATCACCAGGGGCATGGTGCCGGCCATCCAGCCGGTGGCGGAGAGGCTGGGGGTGCTCTGGGCCTGGAGCACACTGTTTTCCGCCGTATCCACCTTGCGGTAGCCGGTGATGGAGCGCAGGGTGAGGGTGGGGGTGGCATCCCATTCGATGTTGAGGGTGTGGCCTTCCACCTTGTTGTCGCTCTTGGCCTGGTTGTAGGGGGCGTACAGGATTCTGGTGTAATCCTTGGTGCAGCCGGGCACAGGCACGCCAATCGGCATGGGAACCAGGCACTGGAAGGGTGTCTCCAGGGACTTGGTGTGGGCCGTGTCGAAGGCGTAATCCAGTGTGACATTGGCGGCAGCCTTCCAGCGCAGATCGAAACGCCAGGATTCCGCATACCGTTCGCCGAACTTGAAGCCATTCGGCGCGGTATTGCGCACACCGTCGTTATCCCGGGAACTGGTGACGTAGGCGAGCTTGGCCGCGACGGTTTCTCCCAGGGGAACATTGACCACGGTCTTGGCGGTGAATTGCTCACGCTGGGCGAAGGTGAGCTGTTGCTTGAACCAGAACTCGCCCAGATCCGGCCGGACCGAATAGAGGTTGATCGCGCCGCCTGTGGCGTTACGTCCCGACATCACGCCCTGGGGGCCTTTCAGGATTTCAATGCGTTGCAGGTCGGCGGCGGCGGTATTCAAGCCGTTGAGGATGCCGACATAGACACCGTCCATGTGGATCGCCATGGGGATGGGCAGGGTGATCAGAGCCTGGTTGGGCACGATGCCCCGGATCGAGGGATAGATCATGTCCGACTGGCCTGGATACTGGGCCATGTTGAGGCCTGGCACGGCGGCCTTGATGTCGGAGAGGCTGACGATATTGGCTTTTTCCAGAGCCGTCGCGCCCAGGGCCTGGACCGAGATGGGCACGTCCTGCAGATTCTCGGAACGCTTCTGGGCGGTGATGATGATCTCTTCCAGTTGCGTGCCTTCGGCAGCATGAACCGAGAAGCCGGCGCCGGCGGCCAGAATGCTGGCAATCGCCAGATGCAGGTGCGTTTTGCGAAGGGCGCTGCGAGTACCTTTACGAGACGACTTCTGATTCATGTTATCTCCTCACTGGCTGTAATTGATGCTGCTGGGATCATTCCGACGAAAGGGCGGTCAGAATTTTTTAGGATTCGAGTTTTTCCATTTTTTCAGTACTGAGATTGGCGCTGGCCAGGATGGCGCGGGTTTCATCATTCAAGTGCTGCATGCCGAAGATGAATGACTCCAGCATGGATGCGGGCGTTCCGAAGTCGGTCGCATCAAGAAGTTCCGCCTCCTTGCCGACCCAGGCTTCGGGGCTCCAGTCGCTGGCGGTGACGCCGCTGGCCTCCAGCAGCAACACCCGCCCGGCGCGGCCGCCGCCGACATGGAAGGTCTCGCCCGTGAGGCTGTTGCTGCGGTGACAGAGCCAGGTCACAAAGGCGGCGATGGCCTCAGGCTTGAAATAGTGCTGCACCAGGGCCTGGAAGCCTTCGTCCGGGATCTGGGCCGTCAGCCGGGTCCATGCGTCCGGCATGATGCAATTGACCTGGATGCCAACCGCCTTGCCTTCGCCGGCCAGCCCTCGGGTCAGGGCGTAGATGGCGCCCTTGGCCGAGGCGTAATGGGTGGTGAAGGGGGCGCCAAAGACCGAGACCGACGAGGTGTTGACGATGCGGCCCTGGCCTGCTGCCACTAGGTGCTGCCATGCCGCCCGGGTGACCGCCACCGTGCCCCGGAAGTGGGTATCCACCATGCGGTCGTAGCTCTCCGGCGGGATGTCGGCCAGAGCGCCGCCACCGGAAATACCGGCGTTGTTGATCAGGATGTCCAGGCGGCCATAGTGTTCGATGGCCGTTTTGACCATGGCGGCGGCGCCATCGACGACACTATGGCGATCCGCCACAGCCGTGCCGCCGGCGGCGATGATCTCGGCGACGGTCTCGTCGGCGGGAGTTTCCGCCAGGGCATCGCCGTTGGCGGCAACGCCGATGTCATTGACGATGACTTTGGCGCCCCGTGCCGCGAGCAAGGTGGCGTAGGTCTTGCCCAGGCCCCGTCCGGCGCCGGTGATGAGGGCCACCTGGCCGTCGAATCGCAGTTCGTTCATGTCGTTTTCCATGTCGATGGTTGAGGGTTCAGAGCATGGCGGAGGCCATGTCCAGCATCATGTCGTACTGGCCGCCACCGATCATGCCGACCTTGGCGTCGCGCCACAGCTGCTCGATGCCGGTATCAGCCACCACCCCGTTGCCGCCGTGGAGATTCACGGCCGTGCTGCAAATCTCTTCCGCCAGGGCAAAGGCGTAAGGCTTGACGGTGAATACTGTGGGATAGACGTTTTCACCCTTGTCCACCATGTCGGTGAGGGAGTACACAAAGGCGCGCATGGCCTCGATCTTCATCTTCATCTCGGCGATGCGGGTGCGCATGGTCTCGAACTTCTGATAGAAGGGGACGCCATTGGCATCGGTGCGTTCCTTGGCGTAGGCCAGGGTCTTTTCGTAGGCATGCTGGGCCAGACCCAGTGCGCTGGCGCCCTCGCAGATCATTTCGAAGGGGGGCGACTCCAGGCAGCACAGCAGGCCCATGCCGAGGGGGCTGATGCGATGGCTCTCCGGCACCCGGACCTCGTCGAAGAAGACCTGGCCGGTGCTGCTGCCGCGCCAGCCCACCTTGTCCTCGATGCGGCCGACGCGCAGCCCCGGCGTTCCCCGCTCCACCAGGAAGGTGGTGGCGCCCACCATGGTGGCGGGGTCCATCGCGCCCTCGGTGAGGGCGCAGACGTAGTAGTAGTCGGCGACCCCGACGTTGGTGCAGAACATCTTGCCGCCGTTGATCACCCAGTCGCCGCCGTCCCGCACCGCGCGGGTTTTCCAGCCGGCCAGGTTGCTGTTGCCGCAGGGCTCGGTGAAGCAATAGACGCCGATCTTCTCGCCGGTGGTGAGCTTGCTCAGCCACTTTTCCCGCTGTTCCGGCGTGGCGGGCGTGTTGAGGCACTGGCTCACCAGGCAGGTATGGGCGATGACGTTCTGGGCGATGCCGACGCATTCCTTGGAGAGTTCCTCGATCACCAGGGCCAGGGTGGTCAGGTCGCCGCCACTGCCGTTGTATTGCTCGGGCAGGGTGATGCCGAGGAAACCCAGCGCCCCCATCTTCTTGAAGAGGTCCACCGGAAACTCATCGCTGCGGTCGATTTCCCGGGCGCGGGGGCGCAATTCGTTCTGGGCGAAGCGGCGGGCGGTGTCCACCACCTGCTGCCGGTCCGGATTCATGAAAAACGGCATCTGTATTTTCCTTTCAGTTTGCTTGCCTATTTCCAGTCTGAACCGCCGGTGAGCCGCTTCAGCTGGGTGAAGCTGGGGGCCTCGCCGGCGTACAGCGATTTCATGAAGGCGGGGAATTCCTGGTGGGCGGCCAGCACGGTCTCGGCATCCACCTCATAGTCCAGGCCGGCCCCCAGGTTGGTTTCCCAGACCTTGTTCATGGCCAGCTTGGTATAAGCCTGGGCCAGGGGGGATGCCGCCTTCAGCCGCCCGATCAGGGTCGCCACCTCGGCGTCCACCTGGTCCAACGGCACCGCCCGGGTGACCAGGCCCAGTTCGGCGGCTTCCTTGCCCGTGATCTCGCTGCCGCAGAGCAGCAGCTCCTTGGCCCGCCGCCAGCCCATCAGGCGCGGCAGGCGCTGGGTGCCGCCCCAGCCGCACATCAGGCCCACGGCCACCTCGGGCTGGCTGAAGGTGGCGGTGTCGGCGGTAATCACGAAGTCGCAGGCGTGGAGCATCTCCAGGCCACCCCCCAGGGCGCCCCCCTTGGCCACGCCGATCACCGGCTTCTCCAGGGTCTCGATCTGGCGCATCAGGGCATGGCCGAACTGGAGAATCTCGCGGAACTCCATCGGCGTGAAGCTCACGTCCTGGCGCAGCTCGGGGAACACCCTTGCCCCGTCATGAATGCCGTTGCCGGCGGCGGTGATCACCACCACCCGCACCTCGTCGTCGTCGCGGGCACCCTCCAGCGCCCGCTTCAGGCCCACCAGCACGCCCCGGGTCATGCCTTGGTTGTGTTCGGTGCTGGTCTTGGTGATGGTGGCCACACCCTCCTGTTTTTCGTAGCTGAGGAACTCGTTCATGCAGACTCTCCGTGTTGATGTCGTCGTATCAGGCCGCGGCTCGCAACTGCGCGGCCAGGCTCAGGAAATAGTTCAGGGATTCGGGATTGCGCACCGCGCCGAGGTTGACCGCTCGGGCGAAAACCTCCCCCGCCAGCAGGCGCTTGACCGGCACTTCCAGTTTCTTGCCGGTGAGGGTCATCGGCACCTCGTCGATCTGGTGAATCTGGTCCGGCACATGGCGCGGGGTCAGGCGCAAACGAATGGCGTCGAGGATGCGCTGGCGCAGGGGGGCATCCAGTTGCAGACCGGGCTTCAGGACCACGAAGAGCAGGATCAGATAGTCCCGGCCGGGGGGCTCCACGCCCACCACCAGGCTGTCGGCCACTTCCGGCACCTCTTCCACCGCCCGGTAGAGATCGCTGGTGCCCATGCGCACCCCCATGCGCTTGAGGGTGGAATCGGAACGGCCATGGATCACCGCGCTGCCGTCCTCATGGATCGTGACCCAGTCGCCGTGGCGCCAGACCTCGGGATAAACGTCGAAATAGGTCTGCCGGTAGCGCTCCATTCCGGGATCGTTCCAGAAGCAGATCGGCATGGAGGGGATGGGCGCGGTGAGCACCAGTTCCCCCAGTTCGCCGATCAGGGGCTGGCCGGCCTCGTCGAAGGCCGCGGCCTTGACCCCCAGCAGGCGGCATTGCAGTTCGCCGGCGCGCACCGGCAGCAGGGGCGAGGAACCGAGGAAGGCGGTGCACACCTCGGTGCCGCCGCTGGAGGACGCCAGCATCAGGTCGGCCTTGACCGCGCCATAGACCCAGTCGAAGGCTTCCGGCGGCAGGGGCGCGCCGGTGGAGCCGAGCACCCGCAGTCGGGAGAGGTCATGGGTCGCGCCGGGTTTCAGGCCGGCCTTCATGCAGGCCGTGAGGAAGGGGGCCCCCGCGCCCATGACGGAGACGTGCTGCTCCTCGGCCATGCGCCACAGGGTGTCCAGATCCGGATAGCCCGGATTGCCGTCGTAGAGCACGATGGTGGCCCCCAGCAGCAGGCCGCTCACCACCACGTTCCACATCACCCAGCCGGTGGTGGAGAACCAGAAGAAGCGCTCCCCGGCCCGCACATCCAGATGCAGACCGAGCCACTTCAGCTCCTCCAGGACGATGCCGCCATGGCCATGGACCAGGGCCTTGGGCAGGCCCGTGGTGCCGGAGGAATAGACGATCCAGAGGGGATGATCGAAGGCCACCTGCTCGAATTCCAGGACAGCGTCTCCTTCCAGCACCTCGGCCCAGGTTAGCGTGCCGGGACCGCCAACGCCGACTGGCCCGTGGGGAATCAGGATGGTGGCCACCAGGGCATCCAGGGTGGCGCGCAGGGTCTGCACCACCGGACGGCAGTCGAAGGACTTGCCGCCGTACTGATAGCCCTCCACCGCGAACAGCACCTTGGGCTCGATCTGGCGAAAGCGGTCGATCACGCTGTCGGCGCCGAAGTCCGGCGAGCAGCAGGACCACACGGCGCCGATGGAGGCCGTGGCGAGGAAGGCCACCACGGCTTCCGGCGTGTTGGCCAGATAGGCTGCCACCCGGTCGCCGGGCTTCACCCCCAGGCGCTTCAGATGGCCGGCCACCGCGGCCATCTGATCCTGGAGTTCCCGCCAGGAGACCTCCCTGGCCGGTTCGCCTTCGCGGCAGAAGATCAGGGCGGGCTGTGCGGCATTGCCCTGGCGGAAAACATTTTCCGCATAGTTGAGCTGCGCTCCCGGAAACCACCGGCACTCGGGCATCTTCCCGGTCAGCACGGCCTGGGCCGGCCGGGAGGAGCGGACCTCGAAGAAATCCCAGAGGGACTGCCAGAAGTCCTCACCATGGCTGACGGACCACTGCCACAGGGGCTCGTAGCCGTCGAAGCGCAGTCCCCGGGTATCGGCCAACCAGTCCAGGTAGCGCCCCAGGGTGCTCGCGGACTGGAAGTGGGGCGTAGGGGACCAGAGGATGGGGGCGCGCATGGCAGCTGGGGTATGGGAGTGGTCGGGAGGGGCTACATCACGTAGGGGCCCATGCCCTGGTCGATGTTGAGGGCCACACCGTTGATGCACAGGGCCTCGTCGGAGGCCAGGAACAGCACCGCGTGGGCGATTTCCCGGGGTTTCACATAGCGCTTCAACGGGTGGTTCTGCAGCATCATTTCCTGCATGGCCTCGGCCGGCATGCCGTACTGCTTGGCGTAGTAATCGGTAACCTTGTCAGCCATGCGGGTTTCCACATTCACCGGGCAGATGGCGTTGCAGCGGATGCCCTTGTCCTTGTAGCCGGAGGCGATGTTGTAGGTGAGCAGATTCACGCCGCCCTTGGAGGCGTTGTAGGCGGTCATCGGGCCGGTTCCGCGCAGGCCCGAGATGGAGGACAGATTGACGATGGCGCCGCCGCCGCTCTTGAGCATTTCCTGTACCGCGGCCTTGCAGGTCAGATACACGCCCTTCAGGTTGATGGCAATGGTCTGGTCGAAGTCCTCGTCGCTGGCTTCGGTGAGGGCGCCAGGGATGGCGATGCCATGGCAATTCACCAGAATGTCGATCCGGCCGTAGTGTTTGATGGCGCCGGCCATCAAGTCGGCGACCGAGGCGGCCTGCGTCACATCGGCCTTGAGGGCGATGGCCTCGAAGCCCGCCGCCTTGACCGCAGCCACGGTGGCGGCGAGGCCTGCTTCCGTCACATCGCTGGCGACGATGCGGGCGCCCTCTTCCGCCAGTCGCAGGGCGATTTCACGACCAATGTCGCCGCCGGCACCGGTGACGATGGCGACTTTGTTTTGTATACGCATGTTCTATTTCTCCTATCGTGCCAGTGCCGTGTCTGCTGGACCCGACACCGGCGGTTCTGATGATGTGACGGGCTTAGCGGGCCTTGAGGCCGAGGATTTCCCGGGCCTGGGCCGGGGTGGCGATGGGGCGTCCGACGGCGCGGGCGATGTCCGCCACGGCGCGGACCATTTCGGCGCAATTGGTGATGATGTTGTCCTGATGGGGGTAGCGGTAGATGCCTTCTTCCATGCCCACGCGCACTACGTCGGCGCCCAGCATCACGGCGGCGGCGGTGATCGGCAGCAAGTTGCGGCCACCGGCAATGCACTGCCAGACGCTGTCCTGGGGCAGGGCGCGCACATAGCGCATCAGATGCTCCATGCCTTCCATGGTGTTGTGGATGTCCACGGTGTTATGGACGCCCATGCATAAATCGATCAGGTAGGGCTTTTGCACCAGGCCCGGCTCGATGAGATATTTCTTGATCTCGTGCAGGGAGACGTCGTTGTAGGCGGCCAGTTCCGGCTTGATGCCGTTCTTCTGGAAATACTCGACGGCCGAGGCCCAGCTGCGGGGGGTCTCCACCACCACCACGTCGCCGGACACAAATGTGTGGCAATTCACCACGCTGACTTCGCAGTAGCGGCTGCCACCCTTGTCGGCAGCCAGCAGATCCTTGAAGGACGGCGCGTGACGACGCTCGGCATTGATGGTCTCGAATTTCGGGATCATGCCTTCCCAGTCCGGCGGCGGCATGTCGCCCTCACCGGGGTCGGTGATGATGTCCGGACATTCGGCGAAGACGTAGTCGCACATCTCGATGTGCAACCGAGCCCGCTCCGCCAGGGAGAAGAACATATGCCCTTCCTCGGGATGGCGCGGATGGACGTGCCACATGGTGGCGCCTTCCTTATGGGCGGCGATCACCTGATCGGCGATTTCCCGGGGCGAGTAGGCCAGATGAGGATTCTGTCCGCGCATGGTCATCATCTGTCCCGGCGCTACATTGATCACCAGGGGTTTGGCCAGTTCGGTGCAAGGGGGCTCCACATCCCATTCGAGTTCCCAGGGCATTCTCATTGCTGTCTCCTTTAGTTGGCTATGGGTCGACCAGCCTTCGCTAGCGCCGGTCATGAAGCAGTGGCGAGAATTTACTGGGGACGAGTACAATCGATCAAATGGATTGTTTTCATTGATAAGCCATGAATAAAATCGATATACGTCGCGGAGATATTCATCTTCTGGTGGCCTTTGAAGCCATTTACCGGGAGGGCACTGTCACCCGGGCAAGCGAAAAGCTGCATATCACCCAGTCCACCCTCAGCCACGCTTTGCGCCGGCTCCGGGAGCTTTTCGGTGATCCGCTGTTCGAACGTCAGGGAAATGTCATGGCACCGACGGCGATGGCCCGCAGCCTGATCGGACCGATCCAGGCGGGGCTGGGCATGCTGGAAAATTCAGTGCGTCAGATCGTGCCATCCCAGCCCAGCCGCATGCGGCGCAAGCTCAATATCGGCATGGTCTCAGTGGACGAGGCGGGTTTCCTGCCTCAATTGGTTGCCCGTCTGGACCAGAACCTTGGATATGACTTTATCGTTTCCAGTTATGAATCCGGAAAGTTCGAGGCACGGCTTGCCGCAGGCAAGTTTGATCTGGCCATTCAGCCCTTGGCGCCCCATTCAGAGCATATCCATCGTCAAGTATTGACGCGAGAAGGTGTTGCTGTCGTTGCCCGTTGCGGCCATCCGGCGGTGAAAGCTGGCAAGCTGACCTTGGAAGACTATATGTCGCAACGCCATATCGTGCTGGCTCCAGGCAACCTCTGGTCGGACATGATTGATTTGGCATTTCAACAATTTCGCCTGAACCGGCAAGTGCAGGTACGTTGTCATGACCAATGGACTGCCTGCAAGATCGTTGCCACAACAGATTGCCTGCTGACAGCCTCAGGCACAGCCATAGGTAAAGTCTTGGAGCATTTCCCAGAAAACCAGCTGTTAGCAGTACCCAACGAGTTGAAAATGATGGAGCAAGAGGTATACATCTACTGGCATGAGTCCCAGGATAACGACCCGGCTAACCAGTGGCTACGCGATAACTTATCGTCGATATACAAAAGGGGGGCCAGCAAAGAAAAGGGATCTAAGGTGAAGAATTCACCATAAATGCCGAAAGGTGCTTTTTCAGCGATAGCTCTGCAAGGCCCCCTCAAGTTTTGATCGCACAACCTGCCGTAGCTCTTCGGGTGCCTCCACCACCACATCGGTGCCATAGCGCAGTATGTCGGAGGTCAGCTCACGCATGTCGCTGTAGGGAATATCCAGCACATAGCTGCCATCCTCCAGGAAGCGCCCTTTTTGCCGCGGATGCCAGCGCTCCATGGAAACCCAGCGGGCCCTTTCGGCGGTGAAGCGCAGCCGAGCCCAGGAAACCTTGCGCCCGGAAAAAATTCCGTACCCGGCACCAAGCACGGCATCCAGGGTTTTCTGTCCAATGTTCTTGGCAGGAACATCCACCAGTTCCACCCGCTGGATGGCGTCGACAGCGAAACTGCGCAGTTCGTTGCGCAGGTGACACCAGGCATCCAGATACCAGTTCTCCCGGTAATGCACCAGGCGCTGGGGGGATACTTCCCGTTCGGTCATTTGTCCCCGCCCCCGGGTGAAGTAGCTCATCAGCAGACGCTTGCGTCTCAACAGGGCGGAACCGACCACCGCAAAATGCTCCAATCCGGGCGGACGGGAGGCCATGCCGATGACCTTGATCCGTTTCTGGATTTCATCGCTGGCCCCTTCCTCGGTATCCAGCAAGGCCCTCAGACGGATTTTCAGGGGCTCAATATGGGGTGCCAGCAAACCTCCGCTGTCAATGCCTGCCAACAGGTGCTGCATGGTCAGCAGGGCATGAATTTCCGACGCGTTGAACCACAGGCCCGGCAACTCGTATTGGGCATTGCCGCTCTGGGGAGCCGCCTCGAAGCAGTATCCGCGCAACTCCCGGTCCCAGACAATGGGGGCATGGAGACGATTGCGCAGGTACTCCAGATCGCGCTTGATGGTCGCCCGGGAGACGCCCAGCGTCTCCTCCAGTACCGTAAAGGGGACGACCCGGCGCTCACTGAGCAGTTGATCGATCTTGTAGAAGCGCTCGGTTCGGTCCATGGCGCCAACAGGAAATGGTCAGGCCAGACCGGCAACGAGGTCCGAATAGATATCGTCCACCGACTCCAGCCCCACTGCCACGCGAATCAGGCCTTCGCTGATTCCCGCCGCAGCCCGCGCTTCTGCGGAGATACGGCCGTGGGTGGTCGTGGCCGGATGGGTGATCGTGGTCTTCACATCCCCCAGATTGGCCGTGACCGACAGCATGCGGCAGGCATCAATCACCCGCCAGGCCTCGGTGCGCGCCCCTTTCACCTCGAAGGAAACAATGGCACCGCCGGTTTTTTGCTGGCGCATGGCCAGTTCATGCTGGGGGTGGGAGGCCAGACCGGGATAGAACACTCGCGCCACGCCAGGATGAGCCTCCAGACGCCGTGCCAGTTCCAGCGCATGGGCCGACTGGGCCTGCATGCGTAAATTCAGTGTTTCCAGGCCCTTGAGAATGACCCAGGCATTGAAGGGAGAAAGCGAGGGGCCTGCGGTACGCAGGAACTTGAATACCTCGTCCATCTCGGCCTTGCGGCCGCAGACGGCACCGCCGATCACCCGCCCCTGCCCATCCAGGTACTTGGTGGCGGAATGGATGACGATATCGGCCCCCAGGACCAGGGGACGCTGTAATGCTGGGGTGCAGAAGCAATTGTCGATTGCCAGCAGCACCCCTTTGTCCCGGGCCACAGCCGCCAGCGCACCGATATCCACCACCTCGGTCAGGGGGTTGGAGGGCGTCTCGGCAAAGATCAGTCGGGTGTTGGGCCGGATGGCCTCCCGATAGGCCTCGATATCCGTAGTCGGCACATAGGTCGTCTCGACACCGAATCGACCCAGGATGTTGTCGAAAAGCTGCTGGGTGGCGCCGAAGATGCCCCGGGACGATACGATATGATCGCCCGCCTTCAGCAAGGCCATGGTGGTGGCCATGATCGCCGCCATGCCGCTGGCGGTAGCAATACAGGCCTCCGCCACCTCCAGTGCCGCCAGGCGATCCTGCATCATGGTGACCGTGGGGTTGGAAAAACGGCCATAGACATAACCCGCCTCCGCACCCGAGAAACGGGCTGCAGCCTGAGCTGCGTTGTCGAAGACGAAGCTCGACGTCAGGTAGAGGGCTTCACCATGTTCGTTGAACTGGCTGCGCTCCTGGCCGGTGCGGATCGCCAGGGTGTCAAAATCGTAACTCTTGTCCATGGGATTTCAATCCGATTGCACGAGGTTCAGGTCGAGCTGTGCGCTATCCGCATCATCCTCGCTCCTGCCAGTCTTGGCCCTGGCTGCCTCGACATGCTCCAGATACTCGTTGGAAACGTCGCCCGTCACATAGTGCCCATCGAAGCAGGAGGTCTCGAAATGAACCAGGGCCGGATTGAGTTCCCGCACCGCAGCCTTCAAGGCATCAATGTCCTGATAGATCAGGCCGTCGGCACCGATTTCGTTGCAAATTTCCTCATCGTTGCGGAAGGCGGCGATCAGTTCGCTCCGGGTCGGCATGTCAATGCCATAGACATTGGCATGCCGCACGGGAGGAGACGCGGAGGCAAAGTAAACCTTCTTGGCACCGGCCTCCCGCGCCATCATGATGATTTCTCGGCTGGTGGTGCCTCGCACGATGGAATCATCCACCAGCATGACATTCTTGCCCCGGAATTCCTGGGCGATGGCGTTGAGTTTCTGTCGCACCGACTTCCTGCGGCTGGCCTGGCCGGGCATGATGAAGGTGCGACCGATGTAGCGGTTTTTGACAAAGCCTTCCCGATAGGGAATATCCAGGCACCGTGCCAGTTCCATGGCCGCCGGGCGGGATGAATCGGGGATTGGAATCACCGCGTCGATATCCAGATGCGGCATGGTATGGCGAACCTTGTCGGCCAGGAATTCTCCCATCTTGACCCGCGTCTCGTAGACCGATACGCCATCCATCAGGGAGTCGGGGCGGGCCAGATAGACATACTCGAACATGCAAGGAGCATGCAGTGTTTTCTCGGCGCACTGGCGGCTGACGAAATGGCCCTGGGTGTCGATCAGGATTGCTTCCCCCGGCTCCACATCCCGCAGCACCTTGAAGCCGAGGGTGTCGATGGCCACACTCTCGGAGGCCACCAAGTATTCAGGACCATGGGCAGTATCGTTACGGCCGATGATCAGCGGACGGATGCCATAGGGATCGCGGAAGGCCAGCAGGCCATAGCCGGCAATCATGGCCACCACGGCATAAGCACCCCGCACCCGGCGCTGGACACCCTTGACCGCCTGAAAAATGGTTTCCGGATCCACCTGATAGCGATTCTGGGAAGCAGCCTGAAGCTCGTGGGCCAGCACGTTGAGCAGCACCTCCGAATCGGAGTTGGTGTTCATGTGGCGCAGATCCTGAAGAAACATGTCCTGCCGCAGTTGCTCGGCATTGGTCAGGTTGCCGTTATGGGCCAACATCAATCCAAAGGGAGAGTTGACGTAGAAGGGCTGGGCCTCCGCTGCGTTATAGGCGGAACCCGCAGTCGGGTAGCGGCAATGGGCGATACCCCAATTGCCGATCAGGTTGCGCATGTTGCGGGTACGGAACACGTCCCGCACCAGGCCAGGCCCCTTGTGCATATGAAACCGGCCGCCCTCGGCGGTGGCAATCCCCGCCGCATCCTGACCCCGGTGCTGCAATACCTGCAAGCCGTCATACAGCAACTGATTAACCGGCGTGGTAGCCACCACGCCCATAATGCCGCACATACCGTCCCCTATCGATAATGAATCCGCTTCGCCAACTCGGGCGGCAACCAGGGCCTGGATGCCAATACCGCAGTTTCCAGGGGCGGGGAAAATGAGGCTTCCCGCCACCATGACTGCCTTGGCAGAGCCGTCAGTCCCGCCAATAAAACACCAATCGTCACCAGCAGCATGCCACGGGCAATCCCGAAAGCCGCACCCAGTATCCGGTCCACGAAACCCAGGCCGATGGCCCGCAGCAGTTCTCGCACCAGAAACCGCGCCAGCGCCATGAGCACCAGCACCAGCACGAACACCAGCACGAATGCGGCGCCATGGCGCAAGGCCGGATCAGCAATGGAACCCGACAACAGGCCCGAAACCATCTCGGCCCAGGCCCGTGCGGCAATGAAGGCGAGCACCCAAGCTACCAGTGACAGCAGTTCGCTTACCAGGCCCCGCCACAGCCCCAGCAGCACGGAGACCGCCAAAACGATCAGTACGCCATAATCAAACGGGGTCACTGTTTCTGGGCAACGGTGCCGGTGACACGGATGATACGAATTCTGACTTGGGCCTTGTCAGCCTCTTCCCGGGAGGCAAAGGGGCCCGCACGTACCCGGGTCCTGTGCCCCTGGGGAGAGTCGAACTTTTCCGTATAGGCGGGAATACCCATTTCCTTGAGCTTGGCCAGCAGTAACTTCACATTGCCTGCTGACTGGTAGGCGCCCAACTGCACCACCCATTGCCCACCCATCTTGTCCTCCAGGGCCGCCGTAGCCTTGGCTTCCTCCGCCTTCTTGATCTGACTGCCTTTATCCGGCTCAGGCATGGGGCTGACTCCTGGAATGGCTGGCTTTTCCAGCCCCGTCTTTGCGACGACAGCCGCGGGCTTCACCGGATCGGCCGATTTTGGCACCGCAACCGGCCCCATTCCTTCAGCCGGTCCCTGAGACTCAACGGGAAGAGATGGTAGAGGTGCCGGCGCCGGCCGAGCGCTCAGCACTCCACGTCCACTTTGGGATGGAATCAGGATTTCCGGTCCATCCCTGCCACCCTGGCGAGGACTGGGGCTATGTTCCATGGTCACGGAAAGCACCACCACGCCCAGCAAGGCAAGGGCAGAAGCCCCCACCAGGCGGCGCCGGGCACGTTTCTTGATATCAATGTTGGCGTCGGAAGACGCGTCGTTGTTGGCCATGGCTACAGGGCGTCGCGTTGGAGGGCGCGCAGCGCGTCGGCTACCGTAAGGAAGGAACCGAAGGCTACAATTCTATCACCTTCACCCGCGTGCTCTTGTGCATAGGTAAGGGCTGCGGCAGTGCTGGGAAAAGTCGGCAGGGGCCCTTGGACACCCATAGCCAGCAAGGCATGGGCGACGCCTTCGGCCGTTGCCGCTCGGGGACCGTCAAGACTGCACGGCAACCAGCGGGTGATCCGTCCCCTCAGGGGCCCGATCACCCCGGAAATGTCCTTATCCCGCAGCATGCCGAAGACACCCCAGGTCTCTGGATGGAAGGCCATATCGCCAAGATTTTCCGCCAGCACCCGGGCGGCCTGGGGATTGTGGGCCACGTCCAGCACGATGGTGGGACGCCCCGGCAAGACCTGGAAACGCCCCGTCAGCTCCACTTCGGCCAATCCACGCCGGATATCCTGCATCGCCACCGGCAGGAGTTCATGCAGGGCATCAAGACCGGCCAAGGCTACGCTGGCGTTGCTTAACTGACGCCCCCCCCGCAAGGCCGGGTAGGCCAGGCCGCTACGCTTGCCGGCCCGCCCCCAGTATTGCCACTGCTGCTCCAGTCGCTGATAACCGAAATCCCGCCCGATCAATTGCAGATCCACCCCCAGGGCGGCAGAGTGATCCAGAAGGGTCTGGGGCGGCGGGGTATCGCCGCAGATGGCAACCTTACCCGGTCGGAAGATGCCGGCTTTCTCGAAACCGATATGCTCCCGAGTCGGTCCCAAATAATCCATATGATCCAGATCGACTGTGGTCACGATGGCGCAATCCGGCTCGTAGATATTGACCGCATCGAGTCGCCCACCCAGACCTACCTCCAGGATCACCACCTCCACATCCGCGGTGGAAAATACTTCCCAGGCCGCCAGAGTGCCAAACTCAAAATAGGTCAGGGGCGTCTCACCCCGTGCAGCCTCCACCTTGATGAAAGCCTCGCACAAGGACTCGTCCACCACCGACCGGCCATTCACCCGCACTCGCTCGTTGTAACGCAGCAAATGGGGGGAGGTATAGAGTCCCACACGATAGCCGGCACAGAGCAGGATGCGCTCCAGCATGGCGCAGGTGGATCCCTTGCCGTTGGTGCCCCCAACCAGGATCACCGGACAGATCGGCGTCTGGCCCAGTGTCTCCTTGACCCTCCGTACCCGATCCAGGCCCAGGGCGATGGTCTGACCGTGCTGACACTCGATGTGGGTCAGCCAGTCCTCCAGCGTCCGGAGCATCAGGCAGCGGCGGGCTGGCGTTGCAGCAGGCTGATCAGTGAGACCAGGCGATCCCGCAGTTCGCGACGATCCACGATCATGTCGAGGGCGCCTTTTTCGAGCAGGAATTCGGCCCGTTGAAAACCTTCAGGCAGCACCTGTCGCACGGTCTGCTCGATCACCCGGGGGCCGGCAAAACCGATCAGGGCGCCCGGCTCGGCGATCACCACATCCCCCATGAAGGCAAAGGAGGCGGAAACGCCCCCCATGGTGGGATCGGTCAGTACGGTAATGAAGGGCAGTTGGTAATGGGCCAACTGGGTCACCGCCGCCGTGGTCTTGGCCATCTGCATCAGGGAGAACAGCCCCTCCTGCATGCGGGCACCTCCTGAAGCGGTAATACAGATGAAAGCTGCCTGCTGTTCAATGGCCGCCTTGACACCACGGACGAAGCGCTCTCCCAGCACCGAGCCCATCGAGCCGCCGAGGAATTCAAACTCGAAGCAGGCCACCACCACCGGCAGGCTCTTGATGGAACCTTGCATCACCACCATGGAATCGGACTCCCCGGTATCCTCCACCGCAGCGACCAGTCTGTCAGGGTAGCGCTTGCTGTCCTTGAACTTGAGGGAGTCCACCGGCAATACTTCGCTGCCAATCTCGAAACGCCCCTCCGTGTCCAGCAACTGGTCCAGTCGAGCTCGCGCCCGCAGTCGGTGATGAAAGCCACACTTGGGGCAAACGCTCTGGTTGTCCTCAAGATCGGTACTGTAGAGCACCGCCTCACAGGCCGGGCATTTGCACCACAGGCCTTCCGGGATGGGCTTGCGGGAACTCTCGGTATTGCGCTTGATTTTGGGGGGCAGCAGTTTCTGAAGCCAGCTCATGGTGTTGCTCCCTTCTTGTCCATGGCATTCCGGATGCCTTGCAGAAAAGCCGTGACGCGGCGGGCCGCCTCGTCGCGGGGAGAATGTTCAATTTCCTCAATGATGCGACTGCCGATCACCACCGCGTCGGCCACTTCGGCGATTCGCGCCGCACTGGCACCGTCCCGAATGCCAAATCCCACGCCAACGGGCATGCCCACCCGCTCGCGGATTTCAGGAATGCGCCGGGCCACGGCATCCAGGTCCAGGCTACCCGAGCCAGTAACCCCCTTGAGGGAGACGTAATAGATATAGCCGCTACCCGCCACGGCCACTTCGGCACAACGGGCTTCGGTGGAGGTAGGAGCCAGAAGGAAGATAGGGTCCAGCCCCTCGGCCTTCAGTTGCCGGGTGAAATCGCCGCACTCCTCCGGTGGGTAGTCCACCACCAGCACCCCATCGACACCGGCTTCCTTGGCATCCCGGGCAAAGGACTCGCTCCCGTAGGCTTCGATGGGATTGGCATAGCCCATCAATACCACCGGAGTCTCCCCGTTACTCTTGCGGAACTCCCGCACCATGCCCAGCACGATGCGCAGGGAAACACCGTAGGACAGGGCCGCCTCGGAAGCACGCTGGATGGTGGGACCATCCGCCATGGGGTCGGAAAAGGGCACCCCCAGTTCGATGATGTCGGCCCCTCCAGTCACCAGGGCCTGCATCAGGGGCAAGGTCTGCCCAGGCTCGGGGAAGCCAGCGGTAATGAAAGGAATCAAGGCCTTGCGGCCTTGGCCGCGCAGACGTTCGAAAGTGGCTTGGATTCGGGACATATCAGGCCTCCCGCCGGGCCGCCCTGACCGCAGGAAATCCCTGTGGGACAAAGGAGGCCGACACCCCCTCGGGGAACAGCGAACGAAGAGAGCGTTGGAGTTTTTTCATTTCAGAACTGGATACCGGATTTTTCGGCGACGGTATGCATGTCCTTGTCACCGCGACCGGAAAGATTGACCAGCAGCACCTTGTCCCTGGGCAGGGTCGGCGCCAACTTGGCCGCGTAGGCCAGGGCATGGGAGGACTCCAGGGCCGGGATGATGCCCTCGAACCGGCACAGATCGTGAAAGGCCGCCAGGGCCTCGTCGTCGGTGATGGTCACATATTCGGCCCGGCCGCTGTCCTTGAGCCAGGCATGCTCGGGGCCGACCCCCGGATAATCGAGACCGGCGGAAACCGAATGGGTCTCGGTGATCTGGCCGTTGGCGTCCTGCAACAGATAGGTGCGATTGCCGTGGAGCACCCCGGGACGACCAGCGGTCAAGGAGGCCGAATGCTTGCCGCTCTCCAGCCCCAGGCCAGAGGCCTCGACCCCGATCAGGCGCACGCCATCTACCGAGATGTAAGGATAGAAAATCCCCATCGCGTTGGAACCGCCACCCACGCAGGCAATCACCGCATCGGGTTGGCGACCGGTCAGATCAGGCATCTGGACCTTGCACTCGTCGCCGATCACCGCCTGGAAATCCCGCACCATCATCGGGTAGGGATGGGGGCCCGCCACGGTGCCGATGATGTAGAAAGTATTGGCCACATTGGTCACCCAATCGCGCATGGCCTCGTTAAGGGCGTCCTTCAGGGTCTTGGAGCCGGATTCCACCGGCACCACCGTGGCCCCCAGCAGCTTCATGCGATAGACGTTGGCGGCCTGGCGCCGGACATCCTCGCTGCCCATATAGACCACGCACTCCATGCCATAGCGCGCCGCTACCGTAGCGGTGGCCACGCCATGCTGGCCGGCGCCGGTCTCGGCGATGACCCGGGGTTTGCCCATGCGCCGGGCCAACATGGCCTGACCGATACAGTTATTCACCTTGTGGGCGCCAGTGTGGTTGAGGTCTTCCCGCTTGAGGTAAATCTGCGCTCCCCCGAGCAATTCCGACCAGCGCCTGGCGTGGTAGATCGGACTGGGACGACCGACGTAATGCTTGAGTTCGTACTCGAACTCGGCATGGAAGTCCGGGTCGGCTTGGGCCGCAGCATAGGCACTACGCAGCTCGGCCAGAGCGGGGATCAGGGTCTCGGCGACAAAAACGCCCCCGTAAGGACCAAAATGACCGCGATCATCGGGGAGTTGGTACGATTTTTCAGGCATCTGCATCTTTCACGGCAGCCACGAAGGCTGCGATCCTGGCGGCATCTTTGATGCCTTTGGCCGACTCGACGCCACTGCTCACATCCACGGCCCAGGGCCTCAGGCCACGAACCGCATCGGCGACATTCTCAGGCTGCAAACCACCCGAAAGAATCAGGGGCAGAGGCAGTCCGGGGGGAATCAGCGTCCAGTCGAAAGTTTTGCCTCCCCCGCCATAGCCTTCTACGTAGGCATCGAGCAACAAGGCCCGGGCGGCGGGAAACGACCGGGCGAATTCTACCAGATCGAGTTCCGGCCTTACCCGTGCTGCCTTGATGAAGGGGCGGCCGAACTGACGGCAGTAGGCATCGGTCTCATCCCCGTGAAATTGCAGCAAATCCAGCTCAACTTCATCCAAAATCGCATTAATCCGCAGAGGGGTTTCATTAACGAAAAGTCCCACACGGGTGACAAAGGGGGGAATCCGCTGGACCAGGGAGCGGGCCAGGTCCGACGTCACCGCCCGCGGACTGGGCGAATAGAATACCAGGCCGACCGCATCGGCACCGGCCGCCAGCGCGGCATCCATATCCTCGGCCCGCGTCAGGCCACAAATTTTGATTCGGGTTCTCGGCACAATCAGGCATGGAAGAATGGCAGGGGAGCGATGATACGCCCCTCGTTGGGCAGGCTCCAGCCAGGCCCGTAGTCCACTCCGGTGAAGTAAAGCCCATCGGGCATGAAGGTGGGTGCGGCCCGGGTCCGGTCCCGCAACGCCAACAATTCTCCGATCCAGGCCGGAGACTCCTTGGCATACCCCACCCAGAGCAGGGCACCGACGATATTGCGAACCATGTGATGGAGAAAGCCGCTGGCGGAGAAGTCAAACAGCAAATACTCTCCATGACGGCGCACCTGTGCCCGGTGCAGGGTCTTGACCGGCGAGCGGGCCTGACATTCCGCGGCACGGAATGAACTGAAGTCATGCTCCCCCAACAGGCATGCCGCGCCTTCGTCCATGGCCTGGGCATCCAGGGGCCGGTGATACCAGCCGGCCCGCCCATGCTGTAGCGCCGGCCGCACCGGATGGTTGTGCAACAGGTAGCAGTAACTTCTGCCTTGGGCAGAAAAACGGGCATGGAAGTCCTGGGCCACCGGCTGGGCCCAACGCACCGCGATGGCGGCGGGCAGGTGAGCATTGACCCCGCGCACCCAGGCCTGGAGGGGGCGGTCCACCTCCACATCGAAATGCACCACCTGGGCCAGGGCATGGACGCCGGCATCGGTACGACCGGCAGCATGGGCCGCGACAGGAGCGCAGGCAATGGCACCCAGTGCCCGCTGCAAATGGTCCTGCACGGTCTGGCCATGGGGCTGCGACTGCCAGCCATGGAAGGCTGCCCCATCATACTCGACACAGATCGCGAACCTCATGGCCACCCCAGGGAGAGCACCAGCAATATCACTACCCCCAAAAACAGTCCATCACCCAGCCTCCAGGCAGAGCGCGGCAGACGTACACAGCCACTCTCCTCCGTCTTGTTCGCCAGAAACAGTTCCCGCCATCCCCGATGACCCTCCTCGGCCACATACTCCAGGGTCAGCATCAGCCGTACCGCCAAGGAACGGCGTTCCAGCCCGAACGGCACCCAGGGCGCAAGCAGGGTGTAGAGGCCGGCCACGATGCTGTCAGCGGAGAGACGGGCCAGCAACAGGGCCAGCAGAGCGATGATTGCCAGCAGGCGCAGCAGATGTTCGAGGGCAGCCCATGCCCCTTCAACCGTAATGCCAAGCTTTCCCAAGACACCGGACACGAACACGCCCGGCGTCATCCAGAGGAACAGAATCACCACGGAGGCCAATAACCAGCGCACACGCCGTACCATGATGAGCAGCATCCCGGCATTGACCCAGACAGCAGCAACCAGCGCCAGGGCCGCCATTCCGGCGATGCCGCGCAGATCGAGTTGTTGCAGGGCGAAGACTCCTGCTCCCCATGCGAGAAGCAGGCTGGCTGGATGAAACATGAAAATGAAAAAGCGGAACGACCCACCCCGCCTTTCTCAATCAGCCCAGCCGGGCCAGCTTGTCACGGGCCAGGGCCTGCTGAGCCGGGCTACCCTCACTAATCACTTCCTGGAACAGCTCCCGGGCACCTTCCTTGTCGCCCATTTCCTCGTAGGCCTGGGCCAGTTCCAGCTTGGTGGCTGCCTCCGGGTTATCCTCCACCGCCTCTGCCCCGCCCAGATCGGGCAAGGACGCCGACGGCTCGTCAAAGGAAATGTCAGCAGGGGTGTCCAGTTCCAGACTGATACCAGAGAGATCGGGCAAGGGCGGCACCTGATCGGAGCGGTCTGTGGACGCGGCCTCGGCAGCCGGGGTTTCCGGCACCGATTCGGCCAAATCCAGATCGAAGTCGAAATCCACCGATGGGGCAGCCGTTACGGCCGAAACCTCAGCCAGGACCGGCTCCTCCGTTACGGCCTCTTGCTCCACACCGGATGGCTCCGTATCCAGATCAAAATCTATCGTCCGATCGTCGGCGACCTCGACGGCGGGGGGCTCGATGGAGACAGGAATCTCCAGAGCTGCCACTTCGGCGACCGGCTCGGAGACTGGTGTTTCGGCGGGGGCTCCCAGATCGAAGTCGAAATCGAGTACGTTCGAATCGATAGCGGAGACGGTCCCTGCCTCCGCCGTCGACGTCACAGTCGGAGCCTCGGAGCTCTCGGGTTCCCCAAGTTCAAAGTCCAGGCTCGCGACTTCTTCATCGGCCATGGCTACCGCCGGCTCGACCACCGCAGACTGAGCCAGTTTAGTATCCAGTCCCAGATCGAAATCCAGGCTGGAGACAGTCTCAGCCTCCATGGCCGGAGGGGCTTCTGCCTGCTCCGCAGCAACTTCAGGAGCAGCCACTTCTACCGGCCCACTCAGGTCAAGATCGAAATCCAGGGAAGCCGGGAGTTCTTCCTGGGGCGCGACCTCGGACTCAGGTTCCACCACCGGCATGATCACGGTGGCAGCAGCGGGCTCGTAGGATTCCAGCGTTTCCGCCGAAGTTGCCGATGTCTCGCCATACAGGGGGTTCGACGGGTCGAGAGTACGACCAAGGAGCAGCGCCTTTTCCCATTCCGCGCCGGCCCCGCCGGTCTGGGCATGGAGATCGGTCGCCACCGTATTGAACTGGGGAACGGCCCGACGATCAGCATAGACTTCCAGCAATTTCAGATGGACCGTCAGGCGGGTGGGATCCTGTTTCAAAGCATCCAGCAGGATTTCCTCCGCCTGGGCATCCCGCCCATAGGCAAGATACACATCCGCTTCCTGCACAGGATCTACTGCCTCGTGCCCATCCGAGTCATCTGCGGTCCCCAGACCGAAATCGGTGGCCGCCGCCGCAGCGCCAGTATCAACATGCTTGCCGCCACTAGCACTGAACACCGAACTGGCATAGAGCGAACTGTCGGTGACAGAAGCTGGCCTCGCCGCAGCATCAGAACGCTTGCGCTGCCAGGTCCGGAAGCCGAAATAGCCCGCTAGCAAGGCAAGCAGACCGCCACCGCCAAAGACCAGAGGCCCGTTTTCCGCAATGAAACTGGGTGAAGGCGGTGGTGGAGTGACCGGTTTTTTGGGTGGCACCGTAGTGGTCTGGGGAGCCGGACCGGGAGCGGAAGCAGACTCGCCCCCCTTGGAAACTTCCGGCGCCTTGGCCGGTACGGAAGACGGCACCGGTTCGGATGGTCTGATGGCCGCCACTGCCTCTTCTTTTTTTGCTTCCACCAGCGGAGCCGCCTTGTCGACCTGAGCCTGCTGCTGCATGGCAGCACCTGCCTGGCTCTTCATTTCCGCCAGCTTTTTCAGGTCCGCCAGATTTTTTTCCAACTCGGCAATACGGCTCTTGGCCTCCTTGAGTGCCTTGTCACGGGTGACCGTATCCTCGTCCCGGCCAGTGCCCTTGGCGGCCACCCCAGCACTCTTGCCAGCCTCGGTACGTGATACCTGCAACTTGTCCTGGCCAGGAACCTGGGCAGCTCTGTCCTCAATTCTGGGAGTTATTTTTCCGGCAGCCGCCTGTTGTGGCTCGCCGTCCCGAACCGCCGGCGAGGTAGCCACCGAAGCGGCCAGTTTCCTGCGGTAGGCGTCGAAATCCGCTGATTGGGCAAGTACGATCCCCCGAGCCTCGCTGGCCGGGGTTGCAGCCACCGCATCAGACCCCGGCAGGCTCAGAATCTTGCCGGCTTTCAAGCGGTTCATGTTGCCACCGTCGAAGGCATCGGGATTGCTGCGGAACAGCGCAACCAACATCTGATCCAGGCTCACGCCGTCCGGCTTGTGTTCAGCGGCAATCTTACCCAGAGTGTCGCCACGTTTAACCAGACGGCCCTCACCACTAGGCGCCATCCCAGGAACCGGCCGGGGCTCGCGGCGGGGAGGCCTGGCCTCGGGGACTGCCTCTCGCACCAGGCGTTGCACGACCTCTGCCGGTTTGACCGTCTCGGGTACAGTAACCGGTGCCACTGCGGCTTCCTGAACTGCGGGTTTCAGTTCAGGGGGATCCAGCAGGAAGGTGTATTCGCGTACCAGTCGGCCCGCCGACCAGTTCAGTTCCACCAGGAAATCGAGGAAGGGATCACCAATCGGACGATCACTGGTAATACGGAAATAGGGCTGCCCTCCGGGGCGTTTTTCCAGAGTGAAGCGCAGGCTGCCCAGGGAACTAGCGTACTCGATATTGGCCTGCCGGAACACATCGGCCGGGGCAACACGGGCGGACAGAGAGTTCAGTTCATCTGCCCCCGCTGTGACATCGAGTTCAGCCCGCAGGGGCTGACCCAGGGCAGAAAGGACGGACAACTTGCCCAATCCCGCTGCCTGGGTGCCCAAAGGCAACGCCATGACAGTAACGGCGAGAATGGACAGTTTCAGATTTGTTCGCTTATGTTTTTTTGGCACGGCGCCCCCCATGGGGATACTCTTGGCAGCATTCAAAATAACATCATGATGTTAGCGATGCAAGCTAATCCGACTCCTGAGCTTCCCCCATCGGGCTAGGATATAACTTTAGTCCAGCAGGATACGCAGCATCCGGCGCAAGGGTTCGGCAGCCCCCCACAACAACTGGTCGCCAACGGTAAATGCTGATAGGTACTCGTTCCCCATGGACAGTTTTCGCAACCTGCCCACCGGAACCGACAGAGTACCGGTGACGGCGGTGGGTGTCAGTTCCTTCATGGTGATCTCGCGCTGATTGGGAACCACCTTGGCCCACTCATTGTGGCTGGCCAGCAGCCCCTCGATCTCGTCCAGAGGTACATCCCTTTTCAGCTTGATGGTCAGCGCCTGGGAATGGCAACGCATGGCACCGATCCGTACGCATAGGCCATCCACAGGAATCGGCCGCGCTCCCAGGCCAAGGATCTTGTTGGTTTCCGCGCCGCCCTTCCATTCCTCACGGCTCTGGCCATTGCCCAGGTCCTTGTCGATCCAGGGAATCAGAGAACCCGCCAGGGGAACACCAAAGTTGGCAGTGGGAAATTTTTCATCCCTCAGGATGCCGGCCACGTCCCGATCGATATCCAGGATGGCGGAGGCCGGATCGTTCAACAGGGACTGGGCCACACGATGGGCCTCGCCCATCTGCTGCAGCAGCTCGCGCATGTTCTGAGCGCCGGCACCGGAAGCCGCCTGATAGGTCATGGAAGTCATCCACTCGATCAGGTCTGCCTTGAACAGACCGCCCAGACCCATCAGCATCAGGCTGACGGTGCAATTGCCGCCGATCCAGTTCCTGCCGCCCTTGGTCAGGGCATCCTTGATGACATGCTGATTCACCGGATCCAGGATGATGACTGCATCATCCTTCATACGCAGGGAGGACGCCGCGTCAATCCAGTGGCCGGTCCAGCCCGATTCCCTCAACCTGGGGAAAATCTCGGTGGTGTAGTCGCCCCCCTGGCAGGAGATGATGATGTCCATCATCTTCAACTGCTCGATGTCCTTGGCCCCCTTGAGAGGCGCGCTGCCTCCTTCCGTCGGACCTTGCCCACCCACATTGGAGGTGGTGAAGAACAGCGGCTCGATCAAGGAAAAATCGTTTTCCTCGCGCATGCGCTGCATGAGGACCGACCCCACCATACCGCGCCATCCCACCAGACCCACTTTTTTCATGATTCAGCTCTCTTCAATGATCACAAGGCTGCCATCACGGCATCGCCCATCTCCCGGGTTCCCACGGTGAGCTTGCCCGTTTCGGCGATATCGCCGGTACGGAAGCCCTGAGCCAGCACCTTCTTCACTGCGGACTCGATGCGGTCAGCAGCCTCCCCCTGATTGAACGTATAACGCAGCATCATCGCGACGGAAAGGATGGTCGCCAGGGGATTGGCGACACCCTTGCCCGCAATATCCGGGGCCGAGCCATGGATGGGCTCGTACAGCCCGAAGTTCCGCTCATTCAGGGAAGCGGAGGGCAGCATGCCGATGGAACCGGTCAACATCGAAGCCTCGTCGGAAAGGATATCGCCGAACATGTTGCCAGTGACGATCACATCGAACTGTTTGGGGTTCTTCAGCAGCTGCATAGCGGCATTGTCCACATACTGATGGGACAACTCCACATCCGGATAGTCCTTCGCCACCTCGATCACCACTTCGCGCCAGAGCTGCATGGTGTCAAGCACATTGGCCTTATCCACCGAACACAGGCGGCGGTTGCGCTTGCGCGCCGCGTCGAAGGCCACACAGGCCACGCGGCGAATCTCGGACTCCGAATAGCGCATGGTGTCAAAGCCCTCTCGCTCGCCATTGGGCAGGGTGTGAATACCCCGGGGCTGGCCAAAATAGATGTCTCCAGTCAGTTCGCGGACGATCATGATATCGAGCCCGGTCACCACCTCCGGTTTTAGCGTGGAGGCATGAACCAGTTCTGGATAGACCAGCGCCGGACGGAAGTTGGCGAAGAGGTTCAGTTCCTTGCGCAGCCCTAGGATCGCCTGCTCCGGACGCAGCTCCCGAGGCAGGGTGTCCAGGCTGAAATCACCGACGGCGCCGAACAGAATGGCATCGGCCCCCTTAACCAGCTTCAACGTCGCCTCGGGGAGCGGATGGCCGGAAGCCCGATAGCCGGCACCACCCACGGGGGCCTCTTCCAGTTCGAAATGTAAGCCATCGCTGGTCAGGGCCTTCAGCACGCGTACTGCTTCGGCAGTAATTTCAGGGCCGATGCCGTCACCAGCCAATACAGCAATCTTCATGATCATCCTTACAGGGTTCAGGCAAACAGCCAGGGCTGCTCAATGCGGCGCCGGGCCTCGAATTCGCGGATTTTTTCAGCCCGGCGCAGGGTCAGGCCGATATCGTCCCAACCGTTGAACAGACATTCCTTGCGGAAGGGATCAACGTCGAAACCGAGGGTCTTGCCGTCGGGCCGAATCACCTGTTGGGCCGCCAGATCAATGGTGAGCCGGTAGCCGGGGGTAGCTTCCACCTGGGCGAACAATTCATCCACTTCAGTTGCCGACAGTCGCACCGGCAGCAAACCGTTTTTGAAGCAGTTATTAAAGAAAATATCGGCAAAGCTCGGACCTATCAAGGCCCGGAAACCGTAGTCTTCCAGCGCCCAGGGCGCATGCTCCCGGGAAGAACCGCAGCCGAAGTTTTCCCGCGTCAGCAATACCGAGGCTCCCCGGTAGCGTGGCTGATTCAGCACGAACTGGGAATTCAGCGGACGGTTGGAATTATCCATGCCCGGCTCTCCATGATCCAGATAGCGCCATTCGTCGAAGGCATTGGGACCGAAGCCACTGCGCTTGATCGACTTGAGAAACTGCTTGGGGATGATCGCGTCGGTATCTACATTGGCACGATCCAGGGGAGCCACCAAGCCTTCATGCACGGTAAAGGCACGCATCATTTCACCGCCTTCTGAATGGCCTCGCCACCTTTTTCGATATCACGGCCAATGCCCTGCACGGTGTTGCAACCGACCAGGAGCATTGCCGCCGCCAACAGTGTCATGAACATACTCCTTATCATTCCGCCGCCTCCTGCATGGCCTTTCCGGTTTCCTTGATATCTTTCCCGATGCCTTCCAGAGTACTGCAAGCTGTCAGGAGAAGTATTGTCAAAAGGACCACAGACAGATTCTTCATGATTCTTCCTTTCGTCAGGCCAAATCCCGCACATCGGCGAAATGGCCGGCGATCGCCGCCGCAGCCGCCATGGCAGGACTCACCAGGTGCGTGCGGCCGCCATTGCCCTGGCGCCCCTCAAAATTGCGATTGGAGGTGGAAGCGCAGCGCTCCCCCGGCTCCAGTCGATCCGCATTCATGGCCAGGCACATGGAGCAACCGGGTTCCCGCCATTCAAAGCCGGCAGCGATAAATATCTGGTCCAGACCTTCGGCCTCGGCCTGGCGTTTCACCACGCCGGAGCCGGGCACCACTAGGGCCTGTTTCACGTTTGCGGCCACATGCCGACCTCGCACCACCACGGCGGCCTGCCGCAGATCCTCGATGCGGGAGTTGGTGCAGGAACCGATGAAGACCTTGTCGATGGCGATCTGGCAAATCGGCGTCCGTGGCGAAAGCCCCATGTACTGCAAGGCCCGGGCCACACCTTCGCGCTTGACCGGATCAGTGAAGTCCTCGGGAGCCGGCACGGCACCGTCGATGTCCGCCACCATCTCGGGGGAAGTGCCCCAGGTAACCTGGGGCTTGATCCGGCTCGCGTCCAGTTCCACCACCGCATCGAAGGCCGCATCCGGATCGGACACCAGGGTGCGCCAATAGGCCACCGCCCTGTCCCAGACCTCACCCTTGGGCGACAGGGGACGGTCCTTCAGGTAGTCGATGGTTACCTGATCCACGGCCACGAAGCCCACCCGCGCGCCGGCCTCGATAGCCATGTTGCAAACGGTCATGCGTCCCTCCATGGACAAGCCGCGTATGGCAGAACCGGCGAACTCGATCGCATAGCCGGTACCACCGGCGGTACCGATCCTGCCGATCAGGGCCAGCACGATGTCCTTGGCCGTCACCCCCGGTCCAGGATTACCGTCCACCCTGACCAGCATGGTTCTGGATTTCTTTTGCAGCAGGCACTGGGTGGCCAGCACATGCTCCACTTCGGAAGTACCGATGCCATGTGCCAGACAGGCGAAGGCGCCGTGGGTACTGGTGTGGGAATCGCCACAAACCACGGTCATGCCGGGTAGGGTGGCACCATGCTCCGGCCCCACCACATGTACGATACCCTGGCGGGGATCCCGGAAGGGGAAAAAGGCCAGCGCCCCCACCTCGCGGATATTGGCATCCAGGGTTTCCACCTGCTGGCGAGAGACCGGATCCTCGATCCCCTTGTCCCAGTCCTTCGTGGGCGTATTGTGGTCGGCCGTGGCGACGATGGAGGAGACCCTCCAGGGCTTGCGGCCAGCCAGCTTGAGGCCCTCGAAGGCCTGGGGACTGGTCACCTCGTGGATAAGATGACGATCAATGTATAGGAGTGCCGTGCCGTCCTCTTCCGTATGGACGACATGACTCTCCCAAAGCTTGTCGTATAGCGTCTTCGACATGGGAATGCGCTCGAATCAGGGGAAGTGGCTGATTATGTCACAGCTCGCCATTGCAGCGCAGCATGTTCACCCGCTCCGCAGCCCCCGCAGGACCAGGATCAGGCCACCCAGAGCGAACAAAGACGCAATGGTGTAGGTAGGACCGGCGCCCAAGGCACCCCAGGCATAGCCGGAAAACAGCCCTCCCACCAGACCACCAGCACCGAAGGAAGCACTGCTGTAGAGGGCCTGGGCACGGGCCTGCTGCCGATCCGGGTACCAATGATTGAGGGCCGCCACGGCTGCCGCATGACTGGCACCGAAAGTGGCACCATGCATCACTTGGGCCATGACCGTCGCCAGCAGGAAGTCAATGGCCCAGCCGATCAGCAGGAAACGTATCACCGCAATAGCAAAGCTGACCGCCAGGATCATCCGCACCGAAACCCTGCGCATCAGGCGGGGCATCCACAGGAAAACCAGGATTTCCGCTACCACGCCCAAGGCCCAGAGGGCTCCCACGGCGCTCTTGGTGTAGCCATGGTCTACCAGGTGGATGGAATAGAACACGTAAAGCGGCGAATGGGCTGCCGACATCATGAAGCAAGCAGCCAGCAGAGCCAGCATTCCCCGATTGAGGAACCCGCCCGTCAGGCCGCCAGCGGGAACATGACCAGAGAGTATCGGCGCCTCGGTGAGCCGAAATGAACTGATCAGAGTCGCCCCCAGAATCGCAAGGCAAATCCAGACCAGGCTGGAAAGAGCAATCCAGTCCAGCAGCAGGCCCACCCCCTGAACCGCCAGGATAAAGCCGATGGAACCCCAGAGGCGGATGCGCCCGTAACGCTCCACCCGGTGCTGCAGATGGGCTAGGGTCAACGCCTCCACCAGGGGCAGGGAGGCGCTGCCAAAGAAGGCGAAGACGGTTATGACAACGAAGATTCCCCAGAAATCGGAGGTCCATAGCGCACCGGCAAAGGCCACCAGGGTAGCCCCTGTCGCGCACTTGACCACCAAGGCCTTGGTGCCCCATCGATCGGCCAGCCAACCCCAAAAATTGGGTGCCACCATGCGCATCACCGGGAACAGGGAAAGTAGTACACCGATGTGCCAGGCCGATATCCCGATGGACTTGAGATACAACCCGAAATAGGTATTGAAGGCGCCCAGAAACGCGAAGTAGCAGAAGTACCAGGCGGAAAGCGGCCAGAAGAAAGCGTTCAAGACACAGGCCGAAAGAGATGGGAGAGAGGGGGACAGAGCCCCCTTATGCAGAGCCCGTACGGACAATGCCCGCACCGACAAAAATTCAAGGAACCCGATGTTCGCGCAGCATCGCGTACAACTCATCCTTCAGCTTCAAACGCTTTTTCTTGAGCTCCTCAAACGAGGAGTCATCTATAGGAATACCCTTACCTTCGAGTTGCTCCACTTTAGAAGTGGCCCCATGGTATTCGTCGAAAATGCGGGCAAAGTGATGATTACCGGTCTTCAGCAGGTGAATGCTGTCCTTGAATTCCGGGAATTCATGATGCAGATCATGATGTTCAATTGTCATGGGTACTCCTTGAATCAACCTGAAATTTTTGGCGTGCTACAAACCACATCGGCGCACTGGGCACGATGTCGCAGGGCGGCGTCAATCAGCACCAGGGCCAGCATGGCCTCGGCAATGGGCGTGGCACGGATGCCCACGCAGGGATCGTGGCGCCCGTGAGTCTCCATCGGAGACGGATGCCCTTGCAGATCGATGGATCGGCGCGGCAACCGGATGCTGGAAGTAGGCTTGATGGCAATGCTGACGGTAATGTCCTGGCCTGAGGAAATCCCTCCCAGCACGCCCCCCGCGTTATTGCCGACAAAACCCTCTGGCGTCAGCTCATCCCCATGTTCCGACCCTCGCTGGGTAACCGCTGCGAAGCCGGCCCCGACCTCCACACCCTTGACCGCATTGATGCCCATCATGGCGTAGGCGATGGATGCATCGAGCCGATCGAACACCGGATCGCCCCAGCCCACCGGCACGTGTTCAGCCACCACATTGATCCGGGCGCCGATGGAATCCCCCGCCTTGCGCAACTGATCCATGAAGGATTCCAGTTGCGGCAGGATTTCGGCGTTGGGGGAGAAAAAGGGATTGGTCGCCACCATGTCCCAACTCACAAAGGGAATCTCGATCGGTCCCAACTGGCTCATATAGCCCCGCACCAGCACGCCATAGCGTTGGCGCAGCCATTTCTTGGCGATGGCACCGGCCGCAACACGGGTCGCGGTTTCCCGTGCGCTGGAACGCCCGCCGCCACGATAGTCGCGGATACCGTATTTCTGCCAGTAGGTATAGTCGGCATGACCAGGACGGAAGGATTGGGCGATATTGCCGTAGTCTTTGCTACGCTGGTCCTGATTGCGGATCAACAGCGCGATCGGGGTTCCGGTGGTCTGGCCTTCGAACACGCCGGAGAGAATTTCCACCGTATCCGGCTCCCGCCGCTGGGTGACGTGGCGGGATGTGCCAGGCTTGCGCCGGTCCAGTTCGTTCTGGATATCGGCCTCGCTCAGTTCCAGACCTGGCGGACAGCCGTCCACCACACAACCAATGGCCGGCCCATGGGATTCACCAAAAGAGGACACGCGGAAAAGCGTGCCGAAGCTGCTGCCGGACATGATTTCTGGAAAGGGAACAGAAGGGCCTCGATTTTACACCAGCCTCGGCCCCCGCCCCGGTCTCCCCGTGGAGACTCAAACCGTGGTCTTCAGCGCCCGCCGCAAAATCTTGCCCACATTGGTCTTGGGCAGATCATTACGAAACTCCACAAGGCGAGGCACCTTGTAGCCCGTCAGGCTCTCCCGGCAATGGGCGATCAGCGCTTCGGCAGTGAGATCAGGGGAGCGACGTACCACAAAGATTTTCACGGCCTCGCCGGAATGCTCGTCCGGCACGCCCACCGCGGCCACTTCCAGCACACCGGGATGGGAGGAGACCACCGCCTCCACCTCGTTGGGGAAAACCTTGAAGCCGGAAACCAGGATCACGTCCTTCATCCGATCCACCAGACGGACAAAACCCTTCTCGTCCATGACCACCATATCGCCGGTACGCAGAAAACCATCGGAGGTCATCACGGCGACCGTCTCATCCGGACGGTTCCAGTAGCCCTTCATCACCTGGGGCCCGCGCACACAGAGCTCCCCCGGCTCGCCGATGGGAAGCTCCACTCCATTGCCATCCCTGACCGAGATCTCGGTGGAGGGCAGGGGCAGGCCGATGGCACCGTTGAATGCCTCCAGATCCAGGGGATTGATGGTTACTGCCGGCGATGCCTCGGTCAGGCCATAGGCCTCGATCAGGGGCCGGCCGGTCACGGCCTTCCAGCGCTCGGCCACCGGCTTCTGGACCGCCATGCCCCCCCCCAGGGAGATGGTGAGGGCGCTAAAGTCGATACGATCGAACCCCGGGGCCGCCAGCAAAGCATTGAATAGCGTATTGACACCGGTGATCGCGGTAAATCGGTAACGCCCCAACTCCTTGACGAATCCCGGAATATCACGGGGATTGACGATCAGCAGGTTGGCTGCGCCAATCTTAAAGAACGTCAGACAGTTCGCGGTCAGGGCAAATACATGGTAGAGCGGCAGGGCCGTCACCACCAGCTCACCGCCTTCCCGCAGAAAGGGACCGATCCAGGCATGGGCCTGTTGCAGATTGGCCACCATGTTGCCGTGACTCAGCATGGCGCCCTTCGAGACCCCTGTGGTACCCCCGGTGTACTGCAGGAAAGCCAGATCGTCCGCCTCCAGTTGCACTGGTGAGAAACCGGCTGCAGCCCCCTGCTCCAGGGCTTGTGTCAAAGGGACATGGGGCAGTGACCAAGCAGGAACCATCTTCTTGACATGGCAGACAACAAAGTTAACCAGCCCGCCCTTGAGGGTTCCGAGGAAGTCCCCCATTCGGGTCACCACCACATGCCTGACCTGGGTCCTGGGCAACACGCGCTGCACCACATGAGCGAAGTTTTCCAGAACAACAATCACCTCGGCCCCCGAATCTGCCAACTGGTGTTCCAGCTCTGGCGCGGTATACAGGGGATTGCAATTCACTACCACACAGCCGGCGCGCAGGGCGCCGAACAGACAGACCGGATACTGCAACAGGTTGGGCATCATCAGCGCCACCCGGGCGCCCTTGCCGACCTTCGCCACGTTTTTCAGCCAGGCGGCGAAGTCCGCGGAGCGGCGATCCAGTTCTCCATAGCTCATGGACCGCCCCATACTGATAAATGCGGTCCTTGCGGAAAAACGGGAGACGCTGGCCGAAAACAAATCGGCCAGCGACGTATAAGTCGAGACATCCACCTCGGCACTGATGCCCGAGGGATAGCTCTGAAGCCAGATTTTCTCCATGGAGAAGGCCTGACTAACTGCGAGCGGGTTGCTCTTCCTCGGGCCAGTCCCTGATGTAGGCCTTGAGCATGCGATTTTCGAAGCTCTGTTCCTCAAGCACCGCCCTGGCCACATCATGAAAGGAGATTACCCCCAGCAAGGTCCCTTCCTCCATCACTGGAAGATAACGCATGTGATGATCCACCATGATGCGGCGCAGCTCATCCACCTCCACATCCGGATTAGCCACCAGGGGTTCACGCACCATCACCTTGTCGACCCCGAGGTTCTCCCAGGCGGCACCATGGGCACGAATGGCCTTGAGCACTTCACGGAAGGTCAGCATGCCAACCATGCGCCCCCCCTCGAAGCACACTAAGGACCCCACGTCTTGTTCCGTCATGACGGCGATGGCCTCGGCCAGTGTCTTTCCGGGAGAAATGGTATAGAGCACTGCACCTTTGATGGCCAGAATTTCCCTGACTTGCATATCCGTCCCTCCTCGTTATATTGAGCTACGCTGGTTTCATGTTAGCCGAAGGCGCGGCCCATGATAAGCCTAGTCCTGCGACGATCGAAGACGCTCAGCGTTCCAGATGTTGGAGCTTGTCCTTGACGTCGCGCCATTCGTCCGCATCTACCGGCGGGGCCTTGCTCTCGATAATGGGCTTCCACTGCTTGGCCAACTCTGCGTTCAGCGCGATGAAGTGGTGCTGGCTTGCTACCACATCATCCTCTGCGAAAATCGCCTCCGCCGGGCACTCGGCCACACAGAGGGTGCAATCGATACATTCATCAGGATCGATCACCAGGAAATTGGGCCCCTCTCGAAAGCAATCCACGGGACAAACATCCACGCAGTCGGTGTATTTGCAGCGAATGCAGGACTCGGTCACCACATAGGTCATGATGGGCCACCCCAGTTCTGTTGGAATCCCGATTCTACTGCCGCCTATTCAAGCCTTGCCACCGCCCGCCGGTTTTTTGCTAATCTACTGCCGTAAGAAGAGGTCGTCCAACGGCACCAATGCATGCAGACCAGCCCTCGGGATGCGACCTACCGGGTCGATGCCAGGTCCGCAGATCAAACAAGAGGATTTCATGAGCGAACATATTCATCACGTCACTGACGCAACTTTCAAGAGCGAGGTTCTTGACTCCCCGATTCCGGTCCTGGTGGATTACTGGGCCGAATGGTGCGGTCCCTGCAAGATGATCGCCCCGATTCTCGATGAAGTGGCACGGGAATACGCCGGCCGTATCAAGGTCGCCAAGCTCAACATCGATGACAACCCCAAGACCCCGGGCGAATTCGGCATCCGCGGCATTCCAACGCTGATCCTATTCAAGGGCGGCAATGCCGACGCCACCAAGGTAGGGGCCCTCTCCAAATCTCAGCTCGTTGCCTTCATTGACAGCAATCTGTAATACCGCTACAGTCCGCCCGGACACGCACGGCACCCAGCCCCACCTCTAAAGCCGTCCTGCGTTTCCGGGCTTGTCTTTCCCAAGACATCCGGCTTTCCCGCCCCATCCCACTTAGTACCTCCCACGGCAGCGTTCGCAGCCGTTCCCTTCCCACAGGTTCTACCCATCATGCATCTTTCGGAGCTCAAAGCCCTCCACGTCAGCCAATTGCTGGAGATGGCCAATGCCAACCAGATCGAGGCCGCAAACCGTCTGCGCAAGCACGAACTGATTTTCGCTATTCTCAAGAACCAAGCCAAGCAGGGCGAATGCATTCACGGCGACGGTGTGCTTGAAATCCTGCCTGACGGCTTCGGCTTCCTGCGCTCGCCGGACACCTCCTACCTGGCCAACACCGACGACATCTACGTCTCTCCCTCCCAGATTCGCCGCTTCAACCTGCATACCGGCGATACCATCGAAGGGGAGGTTCGCACTCCGAAAGATGGCGAACGCTACTTCGCCATGGTCAAGTTGGACACCATCAACGGCCAACCCCCGGAAGCGTGCAAGAACAAGATCCTGTTTGAAAACCTGACTCCGCTCCACCCCACCGAGCACCTCAAGCTGGAGCGGGACATCAAGGCCGAAGAGAACACCACCAGCCGGGTGGTGGATATCATCGCCCCCATTGGCAAGGGACAACGGGGTCTGCTGGTGGCCTCCCCAAAGTCGGGCAAGACGGTCATGATGCAGCACATCGCCCACGCCATCACTGCCAATCACCCCGATGTCTCTCTGATCGTACTGCTGATCGACGAGCGTCCCGAGGAAGTGACGGAAATGACCCGTACCGTGCGTGGTGAAGTGGTCGCCTCCACCTTCGACGAACCCGCCACCCGCCACGTTCAGGTCGCCGAGATGGTGATCGAGAAGGCCAAGCGTCTCACCGAGCACAAGAAAGACGTAGTGATCCTGCTGGACTCCATCACCCGCCTGGCCCGGGCCTACAACACCGTGCAGCCGGCCTCCGGCAAGGTGCTGACCGGTGGCGTGGACGCCAACGCCTTGCAAAAACCCAAGCGTTTTTTTGGCGCAGCCCGCAACCTGGAGGAAGGTGGCAGTCTCACCATCATTGCCACCGCCCTGATCGACACCGGTTCCCGCATGGACGACGTGATCTATGAAGAATTCAAGGGCACCGGCAACATGGAAATCCACCTGGACCGGCGCATGGCGGAGAAACGGGTCTATCCGGCCATCAACGTCAATCGTTCCGGCACCCGCAGAGAGGAGTTACTGCTCAAGCCCGACGTGCTGCAAAAAATGTGGATTTTGCGCAAATTGCTTTACAACATGGACGATCTTGATGCGATGGAATTCCTCCTGGACAAGATCAAGGCCACCAAGAACAACGGGGAATTCTTCGACGCCATGCGGCGGGGCTGAGCAGTCACGCTCCCGTGCAACTTGATCTAAAACGAAATTTCCGGAATAATCGCGCGCTTCCCTGGCTCGCCAAATTCACGGGCCGCTGACATACAAGGACATCATCATGAGAGAAGGCATACACCCGAACTACGTCGAAATCGACGTGACTTGCAGTTGTGGCAGCCAGTTCAAGACCAAATCCACCAGTGGCAAGCCCCTGCACGTCGAAGTCTGCTCATCCTGCCATCCCTTCTGGACCGGCAAGCAGAAGATCATGGACACCGCTGGCCGCGTCGAGCGTTTCCGCCAGAAATATGGCAAGCGTGCTGGCGCCTGATAGCGTCTTGCAGACTAAAAAGGCAGCCACGGCTGCCTTTTTTTGTTTTTGAGCCCATTTTCCTCGTGCCCAAACTCCGTCTCCCCCCCACCGGCGGGTCCCTGCTGCTGCTCTGTGGCGTGTTTCTTCTAGCAGGGCTGATCGGCCACGACCCCTGGAAGGTCGACGATGCCATGCATCTGGGGGTGGCCTACGAATTTGCCACTCAGGGCGACTGGCTGCGGCCCCGCATCGGCCATGACCCCTGGTTTGTCACCCCACCCCTTTACCACTGGATCGCTGGCCTGTTGGGAAGCCTGGGCAAGGACTGGCTGGCCTTTGCCGACGCGGCACGACTGGCCACGGCCCTGTTCGGCGCCCTGCTGCTCTGGGGTCTGGGCCAGGCCGCCCTGGCCCTCCATGGCGACGCGGACAGCCATCGTGGCGCGCCGCTATTGTTGTTGGGCACCCTGGGCCTACTCACGCCCATCCACGACGCCCAACCTGCCATCCTGCTCTTGGCGGCCCAGGCTTTTTTCCTTCACGGCCTGGCCCGAATACCATCGGTACCCCGGTCCGCTGCCCCAATCATGGCCCTGAGTCTGGCAGCCGCACTGCTCAGCGCTGGCACCCTGGCTCTGTTCCTGACCCTCCCCGTCCTGGCCATCAGTCTTGCCCTGGCTCCCTGGCGCAGCCGGATCAGTTTGCTGTTCCTGATCCTGGGCGTTCTCGGTGGCCTGGCACTGGCGGCCCTCTGGCCCATCCTGCTGGCCTGGCAGCAACCGGAACTGTTGCCCCTGCTCTGGAAGGCGGAAGAGGCCCGGCTGACCCTGCGCTTCGGTGCCGCAAGAACCTTAGACCATGTGGCGCTATTGGGCTGGGCGGCCTGGCCTCTGCTGCCTCTGGCCGGCTGGAGCCTTTGGATCAACCGTCGCCAATTGTCCGCACCGGGCCTGCTGCTGCCTCTGGCCGCTACCCTGGCAGCACTGATCACCATAATCCTCTGGGAAGTGCCACGCCCCTTGCAGCACCTGCCCATCTACGTGCCCCTGGCCCTGCTGGCCGTGGCCGGCGTTCCTCGCCTGCGGCGCGGTGCCGCCAACGCGTTCGACTGGTTCGGCATGATGACCTTCACCCTGGTCGGTGGCCTGATCTGGCTGGGCGGTATTGCCATGATCACCGGCGAACCGGCGCGGGTGGCAAAGAATTTCCTCAAGGCCGAGCCGGGTTTCGTCGGCCAATTCAAACTGCTGCCCCTGCTGGCCGCATTGCTGCTGACCGGGCTCTGGCTATGGTCCCTGTTCCGGCTGCCCAAGTCTCCCTGGCGCGCCGTCACCCACTGGGCGATCGGAATGACCCTGACCTGGGGTCTCCTCGCCTGTCTCTGGATGCCCTGGATCGACTACGGCAAAACCTATCGACCAGTCGCCTTGTCCCTGGAGCAGGCGCTTACGGGTAACCGTAAGTGCATCAACGCCCGCAACCTGGGCGACAGCCAGAAGGCGTCCCTGCGCTACTTCATCGGTCTGGCCCCGATCGGGAGGCCAGACTGCCCCTGGTTGCTGACCCAGAGCACGGAACGCAAAGAGCCAGCCCCCGAAGGCTGGCACCTTGTATGGACGGGCCACCGCCCGGGGGACAGGCTGGAAAAGTTGCGTCTCTATCGACGCGACTGACTACAGCTTCAGAAAATGTTCCCGGTAGTATTTGAGTTCCTCGATGGACTCGTAGATATCGGCCAGGGCCTCGTGCTTGCCATGCTTGGTAAGTCCCTTGGCGATCTCGGGTTTCCAGCGTTTACACAATTCCTTGAGCGTGGACACATCCAGGTTGCGGTAGTGAAAATGGGCTTCCAGCTTGGGCATGTAGCGCGCCATGAAGCGACGGTCCTGACAGATGGAGTTACCACACATGGGTGACTTGCCCTGGGGTACATGGCGCTTGAGAAATTCCATGGCCTGGGCTTCCACCTCGGTTTCCGACAGGGCAGAGTTCTTCACCTTGTCGATCAGTCCGGATCGGCCATGGGTTTTCTGGTTCCATTCATCCATGGCCTTGAGGGTTTCCTCGGTCTGGTGCACCACCCAGACGGCACTCTCGGCAATGGTCTCCAGGTTGCTGTTGGTGATGACCATGGCGAGTTCCAGAATCCGGTCTCCCTCGGGATTCAGGCCCGTCATTTCCATGTCCAGCCAGACAAGGCCGTTCTGATCTTGTGCCATAATTTTTCCGCTGCAATCAAAGAGGCAATTCTGTCATAGCTTACATGTCCGCCACCGCCGCCTTCACCCAGATTTTTCTCGCCACCCTCGTCCTCACCACCCTGCTGCGCATCTGGCTCGGCCTGCGCCAGATACGCCATGTGTGCGCCCACCGAGGACAGGTTCCGCCCAGATTCGCCGACGGAATCAGTCTCGAAGAGCACCACAAGGCCGCCGATTACACAATGACCAAGGCCCACCTGAGCCTGTTGGAGGTCCTCCTTGGCATGTTCATGGTGCTGGCCTTTACTCAGGGAGGCCTGCTTCAATATTGCGCCGACCAGATGAACGGCCTGTTTCCTGGTGGTGGTCATGTCCGCGGTCTGGGTCTGTTCGCCCTGGTCGGTCTGATCGGACTGGTGGTGGACCTGCCCTTCGCCTTGTACCGGACCTTTGTGCTGGAAGCCCGTTTCGGTTTCAACAAGACTACGCCCGGCCTGTTTGTTTCCGACCTGATCAAACAGGTGCTGCTGGCTGTCCTGCTGGGAGGGCCGCTACTGCTGGCGGTACTCTGGCTGATGGAACGCATGGGTGCCCACTGGTGGTTCTGGGTCTGGCTGTTCTGGCTGGGCTTCAACCTGCTGATGCTGGCCCTCTATCCCACCCTGATCGCGCCGCTGTTCAACCGGTTTACTCCCCTGACCGACGAGGCCCTGAAGGCCCGCATCGAGGCCCTGTTGCAGCGCTGCGGATTCCGCGCCCGGGGCCTGTTCGTGATGGACGGGTCGAAACGCTCCGCCCACGGCAATGCCTATTTCACCGGGTTTGGCGCCGCCAAGCGCATCGTTTTTTTCGACACCCTGCTGGAGCATCTGACCCCTGCGGAAGTGGAGGCCGTGCTGGCCCACGAACTGGGCCATTTCAAACATCGCCATCTCTGGAAGCGCCTGGGCGCCATGGCTGTCCTGGGCCTGGGATTTCTCTGGCTGCTGGGTCAGTTGATGAGCCGGGACTGGTTCTTCGCCGGACTCGGCGTCAGCCAGCAGGACACCGCCATGGCCCTGCTGTTGTTTTCCCTGGTGCTGCCGGTGTTTTCCTTTCCCCTCTCGCCTCTATTTTCCGCCCTCTCCCGCCGCCACGAATACCAGGCCGATGCCTATGCCGTCGCCCATGCCAGCGGTGCCGACCTGAGCACCGCCCTGGTCAAGCTCTACCGGGACAACGCCTCCACTCTGACCCCGGACCCGATCCACTCCCTGTTTTACGACTCCCACCCACCGGCCAGTCTGCGCATCGCGCGGCTGAGTGCAGCCGAGTGAAGGTGGTCGGCACCATCGTCGCCGCCTTCGGTCGGCATTACGAGATTGAACTGGACCGGGGCGGCCGGCTGACCGGATTCCCCCGGGGCAAGAAAAGCCCCTATGCCTGCGGCGACCGGGTAGAACTGGCCCCCGGTGATGATCAGGCCCAGATCATGGCCCACCTGCCGCGCAGTTCCCTGCTCTATCGCAGCGACGAATACCGGCAGAAACTGATCGCCGCCAACGCGACCCAACTAGTGTTGGTAGTGGCCACCGAACCGGCCTTTTCCGAAGAACTGCTGGACCGCGCCCTGGTAGCGGCCGAGCACGACGAACTTAGCGTGGTGTTCGTGCTCAACAAGTGCGACCTCAAGGACAGGCTACCGGCAGCCCGTGCCGTCCTGGCACCCTATGCGGCCCTGGGCTATCCGGTGGTGGAACTCTGCGCCCTTGATGATGCCAGCGCTCTGCGCCCCCACCTGGCAGGCCATCTGAGCATACTGATGGGCCAATCGGGCATGGGCAAGTCCACCCTGATCAACGCCCTGGTGCCGGGGGCTGCGGCCGCGACCCGGGAAATTTCCGAGGCGTTGGACTCGGGCAAGCACACCACCACCCACGCCCGGCTCTATCGCCTAGACACAGACAGTCGCCTGATCGACAGCCCTGGACTCCAGGAATTCGGTCTCGCCCACCTGGGTCAGCATGAAATTGAGACCGGCTTCCGGGAGTTCCGTCCCTACCTGGGTCTGTGCCGATTCCGAGACTGCCACCACCAGGCCGAACCGGATTGCGCGCTCAAGAATGCAGTGACAGCGGGGGCTATCGCGACACGGCGCATGGGCAGCTTTCTGCGCATCAGCCAACACCGCTGAGAAAACCACCACCAGCACTCTCGCGTCCATGAAAAAAGCGCGGGAATAACCCGCGCTTTCTTTGACCGCCCTTGGGCGAATGAAAGCGAATCAGAGCCGCTCAAACACGCCGGCGATGCCCTGCCCACCACCGATGCACATGGTCACCAGGCCATAACGCTTGCCGGTACGCTGGAGTTCGTAGATGCACTTAATGGTAAGAATCACCCCGGTGGCACCGATGGGATGGCCCAGAGCCACCGCGCCACCATTGGGGTTCACCTTGGCCGGGTCGAAGCCGAGGGCCTTGCTGACACAGAGAGACTGCACGGCAAAGGCTTCGTTGGACTCGATCACATCAATATCATTGACACCCAGACCGGCCCGCTGCAGTGCAAGCTTGACGGCAGGAATCGGGCCTTCACCCATGTAATTGGGATCGACACCGGCGATGCCATAGGAAACCATGCGCGCCAGGGGCTTCAACCCAGCGGCAGCGGCAGCCTGGGCTTCCATCAACACCACAGCGGCAGCACCGTCGTTGATACCGGAAGCATTACCTGCGGTAACCGAGCCGTCCTTCTTAAAGGCGGGTTTGAGCTTGGCCATGCCCTCCAGAGAGGCATCCGCCTTGGGATATTCGTCGGTATCGAACTGCACCATACCCTTGCGAGTTTTGATCTCCACCGGCACGATCTGGGACTTGAAGTGGCCAGCGGCGATGGCAGCCACCGCCTTCTGCTGGCTCTCCAGAGCGAATTGGTCCTGCTCTGCCCTGCTGATGTTCCACTTGGTAGCAAGGTTCTCGGCGGTGATGCCCATGTGATTGGGGCTGAAGGGGTCGGTCAGGGCGCCGACCATCATGTCCACCAGTTGAGCATCTCCCATGCGGGCACCCCAGCGGGCACCGGGCATCAGATAGCCGCCACGACTCATGGACTCGACACCGGCGCCCACAGCCACATCGGTGTCGCCCAGCAGGATCGACTGGGCCGCGCTGACGATGGCCTGGAAGCCGGAGCCGCACAGGCGGTTCAGCGTCAGGGCACAGGACTCAGGGACCAGGCCAGCATTGAGGGCCGCTACCCGAGAAACATACATGTCGCGGCGCTCGCCCTGAACCACATTACCCATCACAAGATGGCCAATCCTGGCCGGATCCACCTGGGCCCGGGCAATGGCCTCCTTGACTACGTGGGCGCCCAGTTCACAGGGCGCAATATCCTTCAGCCCCCCCCCGAAGGAACCAATAGCGGTACGGGCACCGCCGACGACGACGACTTCTCTCTTTTGCGACATGGAAGCAGGCTCCAATAAAAGTGACGGTCAAGAACCTTGCAATGGTAGCACGCAAATTGCTGCTATGCACAATCCGGGAAGGACTGGGCTCAGCTCCCCACCCAACTGGCCACACTGAGCAGAACCAGCAACAGAATGCCCAGTACCAGGGTGCGCCAGACCAGACCGATGGTGCTCTGCAAGAAATCCACGTCGGCTTCTTCACCCAGCCCGAGCTGTGGCCGATCCCCCGACTCAGGACCCTCATCCACCGGCAGCCCCAAGCGTACCCCCAATGCACCTGCACCGCTGGCCAACAATACCCCTGAATTACGCTCCGGCCACCGGTCGGCCTGGGTCCGCCAGCAGTAAAGGGCATCCTCGAAATCCCCCACCACCGCGAAGCCGGCTGCAGAAATCCGGGCCGGTAACCAATCCACCCATGCGAAGGCGCGGCGGGAAAATTCGCCAAAGCGTCCGAACAGGGCTTCATCGCCCCCCCCCCACCGGGTAGAGAAAAACAGCGTCAAGCGATAGAGCAGTGCCCCGGCCGGCCCCAGCAGGGCAAACCAGAACAGGGGGGCATAGACATGCCGATGGGAAGACAGCAGAGCCTGTTCGATGGCAATCCTTGCCACTTCCGTGGAACCGAGGCGGTCACCACTTTGCTGGCGCCACTCGGACAAAAGCCGGCGCGCCCGATCCAGTTCCCCCATGCGCAAGGCCAGATGGATATCGGTGAAGAAATGGCTGAACTGGCGCAGCCCCATGGTCAGGTAAAGCACCAGCACCGAGAGCAGCAGCGCCCCCAGGGGCTCGAACCAAAGGGCTGAAAGATAGAGAATCTCCACAGCCACCACCGGGACCATTACGCCGATCATCCAGGCAACCACGCCTTGACGATATTGGCCGGCATTCAGTTTGCCTTCGAGAAAGTCGGTCCAGGCCGTCAGAGGGCCGGTCACCCAGCGGGCCACCGCCAGCGGGCGGAACTGCTCAATGAACAAGGCGATGAGGGCGGAAAGCAGGGTCACGATGTTCATTCTCCTAGGAGGTGGCGACGCAGATTGACCAGCATTCCAGCCGTCGCCCCCCATATGAAATAGCCTTGCCAAGGCATGGCCCAGAAACTGAAGGTTCGCCCTTCATGTTCGAGGCGCTGCCATTGCCAGTTATCCTTATCCAGCAATACCTGCATAGGGGGCTCGAAGACCTCCGCCACCTCGAAATCATCCAGGCGCAGATTGAGGGGCGGCGTCACCAGCCCGATCACGGGGGTCACACGAAAACCGGTGCCGGTACAGAACTCTGGCAGAGTACCGATCACCTCCACCTGGCCTGGCATGAGGCCCACCTCCTCCTCCGCCTCCCGCAGGGCCGTGTGCACGACATCCCTGTCGCTCGGCTCGGCGCGGCCACCCGGAAAGCTCACCTGCCCGGCATGATCGTTCAGATGGGCAGTCCGCTGGGTCAGCAGTATGGTGATACCACTCTCCCGCAGCACCAGCGGCACCAGCACGGCCGCCGGCGTGCCCCCGCCCGGCGCTAGCTTGAAGCCGTCTGACTCGGGCAGCAGGGTTCGATCCCATGGCCTCGACAGGCGTTCGCGCAACCAGGGCGCCGACCATGGCTGAGTCATCAGATCACCTCGGGGACAACGCTAGAATGGAGCATCTCGTTACTGTGATTCGTTCAGGGACTGAAATGACGACCAAGCCTGTCGCAATTTTCCGCCACAGCCCTGGAGAAGGGGCCGGTTATTTTGCCACATTCCTTGATGCCCACCGGCTTCCCCACGTCCTGATCCCCATTGATGCGGGGGCGTCGGTTCCCAGGGATGTCGATGATTTTTCAGGCTTGTGTTTCATGGGGGGCCCCATGAGTGTCAATGACGACCTGCCCTGGCTCGCTCCATCCTTCGCGCTTATTCGTTTTGCCGTCGCCCGCGGCGTGCCCGTCATCGGTCACTGTCTGGGCGGGCAGATGATGGCCAAGGCCCTGGGCGGCAGCGTCAGCCGCAATGCGGTCAAGGAACTGGGTTGGGGCCGGGTGGAAGTCACCAGCCCGCTGGCGGCGGACTGGCTGGGCGACATCGCAGCCTTCGATGCCTTTCACTGGCATGGTGAAACCTTCAGTCTGCCGCCGGGTGCGACCCGTCTGCTGAAGAGCGCCTACTGCGAAAACCAGGCCTTCGCCCTAGGGCCACACCTGGCGATGCAGTGCCATGTGGAAATGACGGAAGCCATGATCCGTGACTGGAACCACGTCTGGGCGGCGGAGAAAGCAGCGCCCGGTCCATCGGTACAGACGCCGGAGGAAATGTACCCGGGGATGGAGGCCCGCATCAACGCCATGCGCCAGGTCGCCGATCGACTCTACCGCCGCTGGATCGCCGGGTTGAAAGCTGAATAAGCCTTCGCTTCAGTCTCGGAAGTTGCCGTACTGGAGTGGAAAATCGGTGATCGACTTCCGCACCAGGGCGATGGTTTCCTGGAGGAGGTCGCGCTTGGCGCCGGTGACCCGTACCGCATCCCCTTGGATGCTGGCCTGAACCTTGAGTTTGCTGTCCTTGATCAGCTTGACCAGTTGCTTGGCCAGTTCGGACTCGATGCCGACCTTGATCTTGAGTTCCTGCTTGGCCTTGTTGCCGGACACGGACTGCACGGGTCCGGCATCCAGGCGCTTGGTGCTTTCCCGTTCCTTCTTTTCCATCTCGGGGAACAGGATGTCCTTGATCTGATCGAGCTGGAACTCCGAATCGCCGTGGAGGGTGATCGTCTTGTCCTTCTCGTTCAGTTCCACCCGTGCCGAGGTGCCCTTGAAGTCATAGCGGTTGCCGATATGGCGGCCCGCCACATCCACGGCGTTCTTCAGGGCCACCATGTCGGCTTCGGAAGTGATGTCGAAGGAAGGCATGCCTACTCTCCAGGAACGTGATCAGCCAAAATGACAGACATAGTGATAGGGCTCGCCCACCACCTCGATGTCGAAGCTGGAGTTGCCCGGAATGGAAAAACGCTCACCCGCGGGACAGGCCTTCCATTCCGTCTCACCCTTGAGGCGATAGCGGACGGAGCCGGCCACAGTTTCCATGATCTCGGGGGCGCCGGTGTTGAAGGTCAGGCTGGAAGGCAGCACAACGCCCACGCTCTTCTTGGTGCCATCGGCGAACTGGACGGTATGGCTGACGCACTTGCCGTCGAAATAGACATTGGCCTGCTTGACCACTGAAACATTGTCGAATTGAGACACTTCAGATTCCCCAGACTTTTTCGATGATGAACTTGGCAACAAAACCCACCATGCCGAAGGAAAGCACAAAGAACAGCACAAAGGTGCCGGTCTTGCCTGCCCTGGACTTGTAGGCCAGTTCGCCGATGATGAACAACATGTAGAGCATGAAGGCCCCCAGGACGAAAGTCATCCCGAAATGGCTCACTTGCTCTTCCGTCAGACCGAACATGCCGTCGCTCCTCTCCACCTACTTCTTGCGACCCGCCAGATTGGCGGCGATGCGCATGCGCAGGGCATTGAGCTTGATGAAACCGCCGGCATCCTTCTGGTCGTAGGCCCCCGCATCGTCCTCGAAGGTGGCGATGGTGGGGTCGAACAGGGAATCGGTCTTGGAATCCCGGCCCACGACGATCACGTTGCCCTTGTAGAGCTTCAGGCGAACCCAGCCATTGACGCACTGCTGGGTATGGTCGATCAGCACTTGCAGGGCGCGACGCTCCGGACTCCACCAGTAGCCGTTGTAGATCAGGCTGGCATAGCGGGGCATCAGATCGTCCTTGAGATGAGCCACTTCCCGATCCAGCGTGATGGACTCGATGGCGCGGTGGGCCCGCAACAGGATGGTGCCGCCGGGAGTTTCATAGCAGCCCCGTGACTTCATGCCCACGTAACGGTTTTCCACCAGATCCAGGCGGCCGATACCATGCTTGCCCCCCAGTTGGTTCAAGGTGGCCAGCAGGTCGTGGGCGGCCATGGGCTTGCCGTTGATGGAAACCAGATCGCCCTTCTCGAACTCCAGGTCCAGGTATTCGGCGGCATCGGGCGCCTTTTCCGGCGACACGGTCCAGCGCCACATATCCTCTTCCGCCTCGGCGGCGGGATTCTCCAGATGGCGGCCTTCGTAGGAGATATGCAACAGGTTGGCATCCATGGAATAGGGAGAGCCGCCCTGCTTGTGCTTCATCTCGACCGGGATGCCATGCTTCTCGGCATAAGCCAGCAGCTTTTCACGGGACAGCAAGTCCCATTCGCGCCAGGGAGCAATGATCCTGATGCCCGGCTTCAGCGCATAGGCGCCCAGCTCGAAACGCACCTGGTCGTTGCCCTTGCCGGTGGCGCCGTGGGAAATGGCCTCGGCCCCGGTCTGATTGGTGATCTCGATCAGGCGCTTGGCGATCAGGGGGCGGGCAATGGAGGTACCCAGCAGGTACTCGCCCTCATAGACGGTGTTGCAGCGGAACATGGGAAAGACGAAGTCCCGCACGAATTCCTCGCGCAGATCATCGATGAAAATATTCTCCGGCTTGATGCCGAATTGCAGAGCCTTCTGCCGCGCCGGCTCCAGTTCCTCTCCCTGCCCCAGATCGGCGGTGAAGGTCACCACCTCGCATTGATAGGTGTCTTGCAACCACTTCAGGATCACCGAGGTGTCGAGACCGCCCGAATAGGCCAGTACCGCTTTTTTGACTTCGCTCATTGTTGTTTCCGTTTTCCGAATCAGACTACACCCTGCCCAGGAGCAGGAATTCCATCAGGGCCTTCTGGGTATGCAGGCGGTTTTCCGCCTCGTCCCAGACCACGCTCTGGGGCCCGTCAATCACCTCGGCCGCCACTTCCTCACCCCGGTGGGCCGGCAGGCAGTGCATGAATACGGCATCGGGCCGGGCCACCTTCATCATTTCCTCATCCACCTGCCAGTCGGCAAAGTCCCGCAGGCGCTCCTCGTTCTCGGCCTCGAAACCCATGGAGGTCCACACATCGGTGGTCACCAGATCCGCGCCTCTGGCCGCATCCATGGGATCGGCGAACTGCTCGAAATGGTCGTTGCCGTAGAGGCCCGCCCGTTCCGCCTCCACCTCGTAACCGGGAGGTGTGGATACATGGACATTGAAGCCGAAGACCTCGGCCGCCTGCAGCCAGGTATTGCAGACGTTGTTGGAATCGCCGATCCAGGCCACGGTCTTGCCCTGGATGGAACCTCGATGCTCGATGAAGGTATAGATGTCGGCCAGGATCTGACAGGGGTGGTATTCGTTGGTTAGGCCATTGATCACCGGCACCCGGGAATGGCCGGCGAAGCGTTCGATGATTTCCTGCTCGAAGGTGCGGATCATGACGATATCGCTCATCCGGGAAATCACCTGGGCCGCGTCCTCCACAGGCTCGCCCCGGCCCAGCTGGGAATCCCGGGTATTGAGATAAATGGCGGAACCACCCAGTTGCTGCATACCCGCCTCGAAGGAAAGGCGGGTGCGGGTGCTGGCCTTCTCGAAAATCATTACCAGGGAGCGATCCACCAGGGGCCAATACTGGTGGTAGGACTTGAATTGCTGCTTGATCCAGCGGGTGCGCTCGAACAGGTAGTCGAACTCCTCCCGAGAGAAATCCTTGAACTGGAGAAAATGCCGGGGTGCCGTCATGATCAGGCTCCCAGGAAGTCGCGGATCAGGGCCGACAGGCGGCTCACCAGTTCGGTGGCATCCTGATCGCTGAACACCAGGGCAGGCAACAGTCGCACCACTTGGTCGGCGGTCACATTGATCACCAGCCCGGTATCCAGGCCCTGCAGCACCAGGGCGCCGCAGGGACGATCCAGCTCAATGCCAATCATCAGACCATCGCCGCGCACCTCCACGACACCGTTGGTGCCCGTCAAGGCGGCCTGGAGGCCCTCGCGGATGGCGCCTCCCACTTGCCCGGCACGGACCATCAGGCCGTCCTGCTCGATCACCTCCAGGGTGGTCAGAGCCGCCGTGCAGGCCAGGGGGTTGCCGCCGAAGGTGGAGCCATGGTTGCCCGGCTTGAACACCCCGGCCGCCTTGCCGGCCGCCAGACAGGCGCCGATGGGCACGCCGGAACCCAGGCCCTTGGCCAGGGTCATCACGTCGGGACGGAGGGCAGCCCGCTGATGGGCGAACCAGACACCGGTACGGCCGATGCCACACTGCACTTCATCCACCATCAGCAGCCAGTTCTTCTGGTCGCAGATGCGGCGCAGGGCCTGCATGTATTCGACATGGGCCACATTGATGCCACCCTCACCCTGGATCGGTTCGAACAACACTGCCACGACATTGGGATTGTGGGCCGCCACCTGCTCGATAGCCGCCAGATCGTCGAAGGGTACCCGCACGAAACCGGAGACCAGGGGCTCGAAGCCGGCCTGTACCTTGCGGCTGCCGGTGGCCGACAGGGTCGCCAGGGTGCGTCCATGGAAGGCCTGTTCCATCACCACGATGGCCGGCGCATCGATACCCTGCTGATGGCCGTAGAGCCGCGCCAGCTTGATGGCGGCTTCGTTGGCCTCGCAACCGGAATTGCAGAAAAACACCTCGTCCATGCCGGCGATGGTCGCCAGGCGATCGGAGAGTGCCTCCTGCTCAGGCACCCGATACAGGTTGGAAGTATGGATCAGGCGCCCCACCTGCTCGGTCAGTGCCTTCACCAGGCGCGGATGATTGTGTCCCAGAGTATTGACGGCAATGCCGGACAGGGCATCCAGGTAGGACTTCCCCTTCTCGTCAAACAGGCGGCAACCCTGACCGTGGGTGAAGGCCACAGGCAGGCGGGCATAAGTATTCATCAGGTGCGACATGGAAATCTCCACGCCCCATGGGGGCATGCGCGTACCGAAAACCGGCAACTCCAAAAGCACACGGCGGCCTGCGCCGCCGTGCTCACAAGAAGGGAAATGTTACGAGAAACGGACTTGTCCCGTCAAAACCACTCCCATGGGCCGAAAACATCAATGGTGCCCCCGGACGGAATCGAACCGCCGACCTTCGGTTTACAAAACCGTTGCTCTACCAGCTGAGCTACAAGGGCGAGGAGGAGATTTTACACGACATCCTGCGACTCGTCCGCCAGGCACAGGGCCAGACCCTGTTGCCAGGAAGGCAGGGCCAAGCCGATTGCATCCCGCAAGCGCCGGCCGCAGAGCCTTGAGTTCAGGGGCCGTCGGGCCGGCAAGGGATATTCGCTGGAAGGAATATCCCGGACCAGCACCGGGATTCCGCTCAGGCGAAAGATTTCCCGGGCAAAGCCGGCCCAGGAAACCGCATCTTCGCTGCCCAGGTGATACAGCCCTTCGGGCGGTTGCTCCCGGGCCAGGGCCAGGGCGGTGATCTCGGCCACCAGACGGCTCCAGGTGGGCGCACCGACCTGGTCCATGACCACCCGCAACTCAGGCCTCTCCCGGGCCAGCCTGAGCATGGTCAGCAGGAAGTTCCCTCCCCGCAAGCCGTAGATCCAGCTGATGCGAAAAATCAAATGGCGACAGCCCCTCTGGCGAATTGCCTCTTCCCCCGCCAGCTTGCTGCGGCCATAGACGTTGATCGGACAGGGCGGATCATCCTCCGTGTAGGCGCCCGCCTTGCTGCCGTCGAAGACATAGTCGGTGGAATAGTGCACCAGCAGGGCCCCAAGCCGGCGCACCTCCTCCGCCAGGATGCCCGGTGCCGTGGCATTGACGGCAAAGGCCGCTTCCGGCTCGGCTTCGGCCTTATCCACCGCTGTGTAGGCGGCGGCATTGACGACAATATCTGGCTGTACGCGCGCCATCGCCGTCCGGATACTGTCAGGCTGGGTCAGATCGAGTTCACCACGCCCGAAGGCATGAATCTCCCCCAGGGAGGCCAGAGTCCGGGCCAGTTCCCAGCCCACCTGGCCCTGGGCACCGGTCAGAAGGATTTTTTTCATGCATAGACCTCGGCATCGGCCAGGAACTGGCCGGCCTGATCCTTAGCCGCCAGCACCGGCTCTCCCGTCAGAGGCCAGGGAATGGCCAATTGCGGATCATCCCAGCGCAGGCTGCGCTCATGTTCCGGATGCCAGTAGTCCGTGGTCTTGTAGAGAAACTCGGCGTAGTTCGAAGTGACGCAAAAACCATGGGCGAAACCAGGGGGTATCCAAGCCATGCGCTTGTTTTCCGCCGAGAGCATGAAGCCGGACCAGCGCCCGAAGGTAGGCGAGGAACGGCGCAGATCCACGGCCACATCGAAGACCTCGCCCTGGATCACCCGCACCAGCTTGCCCTGGGGATGCTGAATCTGGTAATGCAGGCCCCGCAGCACATTGCGGGCAGAGCGGGAATGATTGTCCTGAACGAAGTCCAGTTCCAGCCCCAGGCCGGCCAGAGTGTTCCGGTTCCAGCTTTCGAAAAAGAAACCCCGCTCATCGCCGAAAACCTTGGGTTCGATCAGCAGAACCTCGGGCAGATCCGTTGCCACCAACCTCATCAGAACACCCGATCCCGCAGCAGACCCAGCAGGTAGTCGCCATAACCGCTCTTGGCCAGGGGTGCCGCCAGTGCTGCCAATCCGTCGTCGTCGATCCAGCCCTGACGCCAAGAGATTTCCTCGGGGCTGGCCACTTTCAGGCCCTGGCGCTTCTCCAGGGTGGCAATGTAATGAGCGGCCTCCAGCAGGGAATCATGGGTCCCGGTATCCAGCCAGGCCATGCCTCGCCCCATGATCTCCACATGAAGGCGGGACTGCTCCAGATAACAGCGATTGACGTCGGTGATCTCCAGTTCCCCCCGGGGCGAGGGCTTCAGGGATGCGGCGATATCCACCACATGACTGTCGTAGAAATAGAGCCCGGTCACGGCATAGCGAGACTTGGGGTGGGCCGGCTTTTCCTCGATGCTGACTGCCCGGCGCTGGGCATCGAACTCCACCACGCCGTAGCGCTCCGGGTCTTGCACCGGGTAAGCGAATACAGTGGCGCCCAGCTCCCTTTCGTTGGCCACCCTTAACTGATGGGCGAACTCGTGGCCGTAGAAAATGTTGTCCCCCAACACCAGGGCCGATGGGCCGCCGGCGAGGAATTCCCGGCCGATGATGAAGGCCTGGGCCAGGCCCTCGGGGCTGGGTTGCACGGCATAACTCAGGTTCAGGCCCCACTGGCTGCCGTCCCCCAGCAACTGGGTAAAGCGCGGCGTATCCTGGGGCGTGGAAATCAGCAGAATGTCCCGTATTCCCGCCAGCATCAGGGTGCACAGGGGATAGTAGATCATCGGCTTGTCATAGACCGGCAACAACTGTTTGGAAATGGACAGGGTGGCCGGATGCAGGCGGGTACCCGCCCCTCCCGCCAGGATGATGCCCTTGCGTGAAGTCATTGTTGTCTCTCGGAATAGTTTTGTTGTACCCAGCGGCGATACTCTCCGCTCTGGACATGGTCCACCCACAGGGGGTTGTCCAGATACCAGGCCACGGTCCTCCGCAAGCCGCTATCGAAGCTTTCCCGGGGCGTCCAGCCCAGCTCACGGCGAATGTAGCCGGCGTCGATGGCATAGCGCTGATCGTGGCCGGGCCGGTCGGCCACGAAGGTTTTCAGTTCGGCATAGCTGCCGACAGCACGGGGACGCAACTCATCGAGCAGGGCACAGAGCCTGTCCACCACGTCCAAATTGGTCCGCTCCGCGTTGCCGCCGATGCAATAGGTGGCACCCGCCTGTCCTCGCTCGAAGACCAGGCGCAAGGCCTGGGCATGATCGTCCACATACAGCCAGTCCCGCACATTGTCGCCCCGGCCATAGATGGGCAGGGGCTTGCCGGCCAGGGCATTGAGCACCATCAGAGGAATCAGCTTCTCGGGAAACTGATAGGGACCGTAGTTGTTGGAACAGTTGGTCACCACCACCGGCAGTCCGTAGGTATGGTGCCAGGCCCGCACCAGATGGTCGGAAGCCGCCTTGGAGGAGGAATAGGGCGAACGGGGATCATAGGCAGTGGTCTCCGCAAAGAAACCCTCGCGCCCCAGGCTGCCGAAGACCTCGTCGGTGGAGACATGATGAAAGCGAAAGCCACCCCGCGCCTCCTCACCGAGACTAGCCCAGTAGGATCGGGCCGCTTCCAGCAACACATAGGTGCCGACGATGTTTGTCTGGACGAACTCCGCCGGCCCCAGGATGGAGCGATCCACATGGGACTCGGCAGCCAGATGAATCACCCCCCGGGGCTGGTAGCGGGCGAACAGCGCATCCATCGCGGCCCGGTCGGCGATATCGGCCTGAACGAACACATGGCGGCCGTCATCTTTCAGTTCCGCCAGGGACTCCAGGTTCCCCGCATAGGTCAGCTTGTCGATATTGACGACTTGCCAGTCGCTTTCAGCCAGCAGCAAGCGGACGAGAGCGGAGCCAATAAAGCCGGCGCCGCCGGTTACGAACAATGTTTGCATGATTTTCCAACAGAGTTTCTAACGCGCATGGTCGCCAGGACCGCCCCCGAGGATGCCAATGCGCAAAGGCAAATGAACGCCCCCCACCCCCATGAACGGCTCGCTACGCTCGATGACCACACTCGGTTTCGAATGCTATTCACCTTAACAAGCCGCCACGACCCGGTTCTTGCCGCCCCGCTTGGCCAGGTACATGGCTGCATCGGCGCGCTTCAGGCCATCGGCGGGAGGCTCCTCGCCCCCCAGTTCGGCAACACCGCAACTGAAGGTTATCAGGAGTTTTTCGTTCTTGTGCATGAAGAACCTCCGAGTCAGTTCCCGCTGCACCCGAGTCATGGCATTCACGCTGTCGTCAAGGGAAGTGTCCGGCAGAAGAATGACGAATTCCTCGCCGCCATAGCGGGCCAGGGTGTCCTGGGGACGGATGGTGTCCTTGACCACCCGGACCAGATGCACCAGGGCCGCATCTCCCGCCTCATGCCCCAGACTGTCGTTAATGCGTTTGAAGTTATCCACGTCCAGCAGGGCCATGCACACACCCCCCCCATGGCGGCGCGCCCGAGCCACTTCCCGCTCCAGGGCCTCGTCCATGCCGCGCCGATTCAGGGCACCGGTCAGGGCATCATGGCGAACCATGTCGCTGGCCTCGGCCAGTTCCTTTTGCAGGCGGAAGATTTCCTTTTCCGCTTCGTCGGCCCGGTGCCGCATTTCCATCAGTTCATCCCGGGAGTTCCGGGCCGAGATCTGGATCACCCGGGTTTCCCGCATGACCTCATCCAGCACATCGGTCAGTTCGGTGATATCACCGGCCCGGCTGATGCGCTGGGCGCAATGTTCGATCTTGTCGTGATAGTCGCCGGTGCTGGCGCTGAAATCCGCCAGGCGATCCACAAATGTGGCCAGCATGGACTTGAGCCGGTCCTGAGCATCGCTCAGGCTTTTCTTCAGGGCACCCTGCTTGTAGATCAGGTCCTTGAGCTTGCGCTCCACATCGTCCAGGCGCCGTAGATCGGGGGGCTGACTGACCAGATCGGCCACTATCGCGATCTGCCCCTGTAGCCACTGATCATCCACCACGATCTCGGAGATGTTCTCCACCAGCAGCTTCAGCAGATGCAGCAGGGAACCCCGCATTTCCGCCTGATCTTCGGCGACGAACTGCAGGCGATAGGTGAATTTTTTCAGGCGTCCATGAAAGGCTGTCAGTTCCTCCGCGCTGACCACTGCCCGTATGGACGCCGCCAGAGCCAGGGCCTCCTCACCCAGGTCGGCACTGTCGGCCACCAGGGTGGCGATGCCGTTTTCGAGCAACTGCCCCACCAGATCCCGCAACTCCGGATTCAAGACCTTGCCGGCGGCCCCGGATGCCGGTGCCGCCGCTGTCGGCGGCGTCCCCCGGGGCAGGGGGGGCTCCGCCACTCCATCCACCAGTTGCACCCCCTCGCTGACATGACTCTGGGACCAACTGCGCATCAAGGAATTCAGCCGCTGCAACAGCATTTCCGGATTTGCCGAGGAGGTCAACACATGATCCAGGGCCTCCCGCTTCTTTGCCACGGTCAATCCCACGGCAGGGGTTTCCGACTGGATCAATATTTCCCGGATCACACCGGCCCAATCAGGGTGCGCTTCTCCGGCCTTGGACATCAGCTCCTTCATGGCGGCGGCCAGCCCCCCCCACTGCCTGGCGGCAATGGCATTCTCCAGTTGCCGCACCATCTTCGACTGTTCCGGCGTGTTCCTGGGCAGCCCGGCCACCATCGTTTTCAATGAACGCTCGGGAAAGGTCTCCACGACCTGGGTCCCGGCTATCTCGTGGTAGAGCCGCAGATAGTTGTCCGGGGTGGGCGGAATGCGCTGTTGCGCCAGACGGCGCAACACCTCACGGGCAATTTCGGATGGCTGGGTAAATTCCGGCATGGTTCAAACCGATGGGTGGTGGATGAGTTGCATCATTGCACCAGACCATGTTCCAGGCCATAACGAATCAGATCCGCCGTGGTCTCCAGACGCATTTTTTCCATCAGTCGTTTGCGATATTCGCTGACGGTCTTGACGCTCAGGTTCAGTTCCTCGGCGATCTGGGTCAGAGTCTTGCCGGCAGCGATGCGGGAAAGCACCTGATATTCCCGATCCGATACCCGTTCGTGTGGCAATTTGTCACTGTCATCGGCTAGTGCATTGGCGAGCTGCTCCGCCAGACTGGGGCTGATGAAACGTTTGCCGGCCGCCACCTGCCGAATGGCGGTGACCAGCAGTTCCGGCGCGCTCTGTTTGGTCAGATAACCCGCTGCCCCGGACTTGATGGCCCGCACGGCGTATTGCTCCTCGGGATGCATGCTGAGGATCAGTACCGGCAGACGGGGGAACTCCTTCTTCAATTGTTTCAGGGTATCGATGCCGTTACGATTGGGCATGGTCACATCCAGCAGAAAGACATCCCAACTCTGCTGGCGGGCCAGACGCAGGGCATCCGCGCCGTCCTCGGCCTCGCCGGTCACCACCATGTCCTCGGTTTCGGAAAGAATCTGCTTCAAGCCCTGCCGCACAATGGCATGGTCATCGGCAATCAGGACATGGATCTTGTCGGGCATGGACACAATCTAACGCGCATGACCGCCCGCACACCCACCCCTCAGAGGATGAAAATGCGCAAAGACAAATTGAACGCCCCCCATCCCCATACCCCGCCCCGGGGCGGGGCTGCTTATCGGCTCGCTACGCTCGATGGTCACACTCGGCTCCGTTAATGCTTTTTCACGTTAAAAAAGGTTCTTCTGGCGTTCTTCCTCGACCGTGATCGGAGCCTGTCCATCCAGAGGCAGGCGCAGGAAGAGATGGGTGCCGCCCTGCTCGCCCGCCGCGATGCGAAACTCCCCGGCCAGGCTGCGGCAGCGTTCGCGAATGCCGCGCAGACCGAAGGATTTCGGCTTGCCCACGTCATCCTCGGCAATACCCCGGCCATTGTCTCGCACTTCCAGCACGATGTGGCTGCCATCCTGCTCCAGGCGTAACGCCACCAGGGAGGCGTGGGCATGCTTGGCCACATTGGTCAGGGCCTCCTGCACCACCCGGAAGATGGCCAGGGAAACAGCTTCTCCCAGTTCGGCGACATCCCCCGCGCACTGCACCCGGCAGGCAATGCCGGTACGCTGAGTGAAGTCCTCGGCCTGGCACTCGATGGCCGCATGGAGGCCAAACTCCTTGAGGATGCCCGGACGCAGTTCCCGGGCCACCCGGCTCGCCGTGCCCATGGCTTGATCCAGCAGGCTCTCGACGGCCTGGGCCTTGGCCTTGAGCTTTTCCGCGGCAGCCGGCAACTTGGCGGACAACAGAGCCACCTCGATCTTGATCGCCACCAGCAGACTGCCCAGCTCGTCATGGATATCCCGGGCGATGCGTTCCCGTTCCTCCTCCTTGGCCGCCTCCAGATAGGAGGACAGCTCGGCCAGTTGCTCCCGGGAACGACGCAGGGCCGCCTCGGCTTCCTTGCTGCGGGAAATGTCCGTGGCGATGCCGTGCCAGTGAATGCTGCCGTCTTCCTGGAGCCGGGGCGAGGAACGCAGATTGATCCATTTCTGGCGCGGCTGGCCCCGTCCCCGGGTACGACCTTCCCAGTTGAGTATCGTCAGACCTCGGGCCGAGGCATCGATCGCCTGGAGCAGGGAAGGTCGTTCCGCGGGATCGATGGCATCGAGAAAGCACAGGAAGGAACCCAGCACCTCATGGGGTTTCACCCCCAGCAGCTTCTGCCCCCCTTCGCTGACGTACAGGAAGCGCAGGCCGCCATCACCCATCCGGGCCAACTGGAACACCATCCCCGGCAGATTGCTGGCCAGGGCGCGAAAGCGATCCTCGCTTTCCTTGAGCATTTCCAGGGCGGCCTGGTGATCCAGCCCGGAAGCATGCAGTGCATCGCCCTGATATCCGTGATTTCCCTCATCCCGCAATGACAGCGACAGATGCAGGCTTGCATCCGGGACCATGGAGGGGCTGGACATGGACAGGAGGCTACTTCTCCATCCGCAGTTCGGCCGCCCGGGCATGGGCGACCAGGCCCTCGCCCCGGGCGATCACCGAGGCCACAGCGCCGAGGCTGCGGGCGCCGGCAGCGGACACTTGGATCAGGCTGGTGCGCTTCTGGAAGTCATAGACGCCCAGGGGACTGGAAAAACGGGCGCTGCGGGAGGTGGGCAACACATGGTCCGGCCCGGCGCAATAGTCGCCGAGGGACTCTGAGGCATAGGGGCCAATAAAGATCGCCCCGGCATGACGAATCCGGCCCACCAGGGGTTCGGGGTCGGCCACCGCCAGCTCCAGGTGCTCGGGGGCAATGCGGTTGGCGATCACGCAGGCCTCGGCCAGATCGCTGACCTGGATCAGCGCCCCGCGCCCGGCGAGGGAGGCCGCGATCACCTCCCTGCGCGGCATTTCCGGCAGCAGCCGGGCGATGCTGGCAGCGACCCGCTCGATATAGGCGGCGTCGGGGCAAAGCAGGATGGACTGGGCCATCTCGTCGTGCTCGGCCTGGGCGAAGAGGTCCATGGCAATCCAGTCCGGATCGACGGACCCGTCGGCGATGATCAGCACCTCGGAGGGACCGGCCACCATGTCGATGCCCACGGTACCGAAGACCCGGCGCTTGGCGGCGGCCACGTAGGCATTGCCGGGGCCGACGATCTTGTCCACCTGGGGAATGGTCTGAGTACCGTAGGCCAGGGCCGCCACCGCCTGGGCACCCCCGATGGTGAATACCCGGTCCACTCCGGCCAGATGGGCGGCCGCCAACACCAGGGCATTGCGCTCGCCAGCGGGGGTGGGCACCACCATGATCAACTCGCCAACCCCCGCCACCTTGGCGGGAATGGCGTTCATCAGCACCGACGAGGGGTAGGCGGCCTTGCCACCGGGCACATAGAGCCCTGCCCGATCCAGGGGGGTCACCTTCTGGCCCAGACGAGTGCCATCGGCCTCGGTGTACTCCCAGGAATCGGCCTTCTGCCGCTCGTGGTAGATGCGGATGCGATGGGCGGCGATCTCCAGCGCCTGTTTTTGATCTTTCGGCAAGCCGGCGAAAGCGGCGGCCAATACGGCCGGCGCCAGTTCCAGCTCCACCATGGACGCCACCTGGAGGCAGTCGAAGCGACGGGTGTATTCCAGCACTGCCCCATCCCCCAGGGTGCGCACCTGGATCAGGATCTCGGCCACCGTGCGCTCGATGGCCTCGTCGGTGGAATTGTCGAAGGCCAGCAGCCCATCCAGGGCGGACAGGAATTCCGGGTCACGGCTGGAGAGGCGCCGCAGACTCAGTTGGACACTCATGCCGGAATCGCCTGGGCAAAGCGTTCTATCACTGGTTGCAGCAATTCGCGCTTCACCTTGAGGGATGCCTGATTGACCACCAATCGGGAAGAAATGTCCATGATTTCCTCCACCTCAACCAGATTATTGGCCTTGAGGGTGCTGCCGCTGGATACCAGGTCCACGATGGCGTCAGCCAGCCCCACCAGGGGCGCCAGTTCCATGGAGCCGTAGAGTTTGATCAAGTCCACATGAACGCCCTTGGCGGCGAAATGCGCTCGAGCCGTATTGAGATATTTGGTGGCCACCTTCAGCCGCGCGCCCTGGCGCACCGCCGAGGCGTAGTCGAAGCCGGCGGGGACGGCGACGCACATCCGACATTTGGCGATATTCAGATCCAGGGGCTGGTAGAGCCCGGCACCACCATGCTCGATCAGCACGTCCTTGCCGGCGATGCCCAGATCGGCGGCGCCGTACTGGACGTAGGTGGGCACATCGGAGGCCCGCACGATCACCACCCGCACATCGTCGCGGTTGGTGCCGATGATCAGCTTGCGGGATTTTTCCGGGTTCTCGGCGGGAACAATACCCGCCGCCGCCAGCAAGGGCAGGGTCTCGTCGAAGATACGGCCCTTGGAGAGGGCGATGGTAATGCCGTTCACGGTGTGCCTTTCAGGAGAGGACTGATTTTACTTCACCCGTCGTACCCGGGCACCCAGGGCGGAGAGCTTCTGCTCCAGCCCTTCATAGCCCCGGTCCAGATGGTAGATGCGTTCGATCAGGGTCTCTCCCCCTGCCACCAGGCCGGCGATCACCAGGCCCGCCGAGGCGCGCAGGTCGGTGGCCATCACGGTGGCTCCCTCCAGACGTTCCATCCCGGTCACCACGGCCGTGTTGCCATCGATGCGAATCCTGGCGCCCAGGCGGATCAGTTCCACCGCGTGCATGAAACGATTCTCGAAAATGGTTTCCCGGATCACTGCGGTGCCTTCGGCCACGGTATTGATGGCCATGAACTGGGCCTGCATGTCGGTGGGAAAGGCCGGATAGGGCGCGGTGCGGATGGATACGGCAGTCAGGCGCCGGGGCGCCTTGAGATGGATCGCATCCCGCTGGGTGGTGATCTCGCAACCTGCGTCCATCAACTTGTCGATCACCGCGTCCAGGTAGGCACCGGAAGTGCCCGTCAGGCGCACCTCGCCCCCGGTGGCCGCCGCCGCGCAGAGATAGGTTCCGGTTTCGATGCGGTCCGGCATGATGCGATGAGTGACACCTCTGAGCCGTTCCACCCCCTGGATGCGGATCACGTCGGTGCCGGCGCCGGAGATGCGCGCCCCCATGGCCACCAGACAATTGGCCAGATCCACCACTTCCGGCTCCCGTGCGGCGTTCTCGATCACTGTCTCGCCATCGGCCAGGCAAGCCGCCATCATCAGATTCTCGGTGCCGGTCACGGTCACCATGTCGGTGAACAGCCGGGCACCCTTGAGTCGGGGGCCACGGGCATGGACATAGCCGTGCTCCACCCCGACCTCGGCACCCATGGCCTGGAGGCCCTTGATGTGCTGATCCACCGGACGGGCACCAATGGCGCAACCGCCGGGAAGGGATACCCGAGCCTCGCCAAAGCGGGCCACCAGGGGGCCCAGCACCAGGATCGAGGCCCGCATGGTCTTCACCAGTTCATAGGGAGCCACCGGGTTGCTCAGACCGGCGGCATCCAGGGTGACCTGGCTGCCCTGGCGCTCCACCACCACCCCCATCTGGGCCAGGAGGCGCAACATGGTGTCGATGTCATTCAGGGCCGGCACATTGGTGAAGGTCAGCGGCTCACGGGTCAGCAGGGCGGCGCAGAGCAGGGGCAGAGCAGCATTCTTGGCGCCGGACATCGCCACCTCGCCGGAGAGGGCGGCGCCGCCCTCGATCAGCAGCTTATCCACCCCGTGACTCCCATTCTTCGGGGGTCAGGGTCTGCATGGAGATGGCGTGCAGTTCACCGGAATCGAGCCGGTCCTTGATGGTCTGGTAGACCCGCTGCTGACGCTTGACGCGGTTCATGCCGGCGAACTCGACGCTGACGATGACAGCCTCGAAATGTTGGCCGTCCCCGTCCACCCGCAGGTGCTGACAAGGCAGGCCGGCGGCGATCCAGGTTTCGATTTGATGGGGATCCAGCATGGTTCAGGTTCTCAGTTTGTAGCCGCGTCGCAGCAGTTCCAGGGAAAGGGCCGTCATCAGGACGAAGCCCGATGAGGCCACGGCCAGGCTTTGCCAGGGCGACACGTCGGAAAGCCCGAAGAAGCCGTAGCGAAACCCGTCGATCAAGTAGAAGACCGGATTGTAATGGGAGACACCCTGCCAGAAGGGCGGCAGGGAATGAATGGAATAGAACACCCCGGACAGGAAGGTGAGGGGCATGATCAGAAAATTCTGGAAGGCGGCCAGTTGATCGAACTTGTCCGCCCACAGGCCGGCCAGAACGCCCAGGGTTCCCAACAGCGCCCCACCCAGCAGGGCGAAGACGAGAATCCAGAGGGGATGAGTGAATTGCATCGGGGCGAACCAGAGGGTCACCAGCAGCACGCCGATCCCCACCATCGCACCACGCAGGGCGGCGGCGATGACATAGGCCGCGAAGAAGGCCCCGTAGGAAACGGGGGAAAGGAGGATGAAGACGATGCTGCCCATCACCTTGGACTGAATCAGGGAGGAGGAGGCATTGGCGAAGGAATTCTGAAGGATGGACATCATCACCAGCCCCGGCACCAGGAAGGTGGTGTAGCGCAGGGTGCCATAGACCCGGACGTGATCCTCCAGCACATGGGAGAAGATCAGCAGGTAGAGCATGGCCGTGATCACCGGGGCGGCCAGGGTCTGGAAACCCACTTTCCAGAAGCGCAGCAGTTCTTTGTTGAGCAGGGTCAGAAAGGCAGTCACAGGGGCAACTCCTCCCGGCCCATGAGCTTGACGAAGACCTCCTCCAGATCCGGCTTGCCCAGTTCCATATCCTCTATGGTGCAGCCGGCGGCCCGCACCGTCGCCAGCACCGCCTCCACCTGCTCGAAGCGGTCCAGGGACAGAACCCATTGATTGCCTCGCTGCCCGGCAATGGCAGCGATCTCGGCCGGCAGCGCATCGCCTTCCGCGAGGCGCAGGCGCAGGCTGTGCTGGGAAAAACGCCGCAGCAGATTGGAAGTGGTGTCCAGAGCCACCACCCGCCCGGCCTTGAGCATGGCGATGCGGCCGCAATAGCTTTCCGCCTCTTCCAGGTAGTGGGTGGTGAGCACAATGGTGTGGCCCTCCCGGTTGAGGCGCTGAATGAAGCGCCACAGGGTCTGCCGCAGTTCCACATCGACACCGGCCGTAGGTTCGTCGAGCACGATCACCGGGGGACGATGAACCAGGGCCTGGGCCACCAGCACCCGCCGCTTCATGCCACCGGAAAGGGCACGGGTGGAGGTATCGGCCTTGCCGGTCAGATCCAGACTGGAAAGGATTTCGTCGATCCAGTCGTCGTTGTGGCGTATGCCGAAATAGCCGGACTGGATGCGCAGGGTTTCCCGTACCGTAAAGAAGGGATCGAACACCAGTTCCTGGGGCACCACGCCGAGCAGACGGCGGGCTTCGCGGTACTGGTTCTGGACATCCTTGCCCAGGACCTCGATCCGGCCGGCATCGGGCCGCACCAGGCCTGCCAGGGCGGAGATCAGGGTGGTCTTGCCAGCACCATTGGGGCCCAGCAAGCCGAAGAACTCTCCCTCCGCCACTTCCAGGTCCACGCCATCCACGGCCTGGACCACGCCATAACGCTTGGTCAGTCCCCGGACCAGAATCGCGGTTGCCATGGATGGGGACTACCCGTTGCCGCTCAGGCCAGGGGCAGCAGTTCGCTTACGCCATAGACGGTGGCGAGGCTCAGCATGTCCTGGGGCGGATTGACGATGCGCAGGTTCTTGCCCAGCCGGCGGGCCTCCCGCATCCAGCCGAAGACCACGGCGATGGATGAGGAATCCACCTCCGACACGGCGGCCAGATCGAATACCGCCGAGTCCCGGGTCAATGCCTCCAGCCCCTCCGCCAGCAGTGCGGAGGCCCGGGGCAGGGTCATGGCGCCATCGACCAGCAAACGATCATCCGCCGCCCGTATCATTTTTTCGCGGGGGCCTCGGCGGACTTGTTCTTGGCTTCCAGGGAATGGATCAGGCCATCCAGGCCCCCGTTGGCCAGCTCCTGGCGGAACTGGTCCCGATAATTGGTGACCTGACTGATATCGGCGATCACCATGTCGATCACCATCCAGTGGTTACCGGTCTTTTCCAGCACGTAATTGAGGGAGATAGGCTTGCCGCCGGCCTGTTTGATCTCGGTGCGCACCGTCACCTCGGTATCGGAGGGCGCCGCCTTGAGAGGCTTGAAGTCCACCACCTGGCTCTTGTAGGCCGTCAGGGCATTGGAATAGGTACGCACCAGCAGGGTCTTGAACTCCTCGATCAGGGATTTCTGCTGGGCCGGGCTGGCCTGGCGCCAGGCCTTGCCCACCGCCTGGGCGGTCATGCGCTGGAAATTGAAATGGGGCAGCACCTTGTTCTCGACCAATTCCATGGCCTTTTTTGTGCTGCCGCTCTGAATCTCCTTGTCCTTGCGCAGAATGTCCAGCACCTCGGTGGTCACGTTACGCACCAGCAGATCCGCAGCCATTTCATCGGCCAACACCGATCCGGCAAGCAACAGACCCGCGCACAAACCCAACAGCCACTTCATGATTTTTCCTTTATCAGTCATTCTTCTTCATCATCCAGACGAGGCGGCGCCCCGTCGTATATCTGACTGCGGCGACGTTGGAGATATCCGTCCCGGATGTAAGAATACTTGTCCAGGGCGGCCTCCTCGATCACCTTGTCGGCCGGCAGCAGGGCCGTCCGATCGCTCACCAGCCGGGTCACCAGCAGGGTGTTGCGGGACGATACATCGCTGAGATTGCCCACCGGATCCACATTGACGTCAGCCACCAGACCCACCGTATCGCGCACCGTGCGGGGACCGAAGACAGGGAGCACCACATAGGCGCCACTGCCGACGCCCCAGTGGCCGAAGGTCTGGCCAAAATCTTCCTCATGCTTTTCCACCCCCAGATCGGAGGCGATGTCCATGAAGCCCAGGATGCCCAGGGTGGTATTGACCATGACCCGGCCAAAATCGTTGATCGCCTCGGGCATCTTGCCCTGAAGCACGTTATTCACACCAATGAAGACATCCGCGACATTGCCGAAGAAATTCGCCACGCCGTTACGGGCGGTCTGGGGCAGCGTCGCCTCATAGCCCTGGGCCACCGGCTTGATCACCACCTTGTCCAGGCCGTCGTTGAAAGCGAACACGGCACGGTTGAAGCCCTCGATCGGATCCTTGGGATTTCCCGACGTGGCGCAGCCCCCCAGCAGGGAAACCAGAGCCAGGGTTACGGTAAGTTGCTTCAAGGTGTGGATATTCACGTCAATCTCTTTCCAGCATCACGGATTAGCAGGTCCTTCCGAGGCCTTGTTGAACAGGAACTGACTGATCAGCTTTTCCAGCACCACTGCGGACTGGGTCTTCCTGATCATCTCGCCAGGCTTCATCACCTCGGGGTCGCCTCCCACATCGAAACCGACATACTGCTCTCCCAGCAGGCCCTGGGTGTTGATGGTGGCGAAGGTGTCCCGAGGAAACTGGTAGCGCTTGTCCATTTGAAGAGAAACCACGGCCACATAGTTCTCCGCATCGAATTTGATCTCAGAAACCCGCCCCACCACCACGCCGGCACTTTTCACCGGCGCCCGCACCTTCAGGGCGCCGATGTTATCAAATTTGGCCTGGAGCAAATATGTTTCCCCGGATTCCATTGCACTCAGATTCCCCACCTTGAGGGCGAGGAATCCCATGGCGACCAGCCCGATGGCAACGAAGAATCCGACCCACAGGTCGAGCACGGTTTTGTTCATTTAGGCACCCCGGAACATGAATGCGGTGAGAATGAAGTCGGCGGCAAGAATGGCCAGCGACGATGTGACAACGGTGCGCGTGGTGGCACCGGATACCCCTTCAGCGGTGGGATCGGCGTCATAGCCTTCGAACACTGCGATCCAGGTCACGATGATGCCGAACACCACGCTCTTGATGATGCCATTGACGATATCCTCGCGGAAATCCACCGAGGCCTGCATCTGGGACCAGAAGATGCCCTCGTCCACGCCGATCAATTGGACCCCGATCAGGTAACCGCCGAAGATTCCCATGGCCGAAAACAGGGCGGCCAGCAGAGGCATGGAGATTACCCCGGCCCAGAAGCGGGGCGCCACGACCCGGGCGATGGGATTGACCGCCATCATTTCCATGGCCGACAATTGCTCGGTTGCCTTCATCAGGCCGATCTCCGCGGTGATCGCCGAGCCGGCCCGGCTGGCGAACAGCAGGGCGCCCACCACCGGCCCCAGCTCCCGCACCAGGGTCAGGGCCACCAGAGTGCCCAGGGCGGAGGCGGAACCGAAACGCTGCAGGGTATCGTAGCCCTGAAGACCCAGCACCATGCCGACGAACAGGCCCGAGACCAGAATGATGATCAGGGAGAGGACGCCGGTGAAATAGATTTCCCGGATGGTGAGCGGAAAGCGGCGAATCGCCATGCCCGAGTGCATCAGGATGGCTAGCAGGAAGCGGCTGGCGAAGCCCAGGCGCCACAGACGATTGGTCAGGCTGGCACCGAGCCAACGCACCCGATCGCCAAAATTGCTATTGAACACGCGTCCTCTCCCGCAAGATCTGCTCCTCATAGGAACGGGACGGATAGTGGAACGGCACCGGGCCGTCCGCCTCGCCCCAGATGAATTGATGCACATAGGGAGCACTGGAATTCCGTATCTGATCCGGCGTACCCTCGGCCACGATCTTGCCCTCCGACACGAAATAGACGTAATCGACGATTTTCAGGGACTCCTGCACATCATGGGTGACCACAATGGAACTGGCCTCCAGGGCATCGTTCAGAGTGCGGATCAGTTCCCCTACGATGGACAGGGAAATCGGATCGAGGCCGGCGAAGGGCTCGTCGTACATCATCAGCATCGGATCCAGAGCGATGGCACGGGCCAGGGCCACCCGCCGCGCCATGCCGCCGGACAGCTCGGAGGGCATCATGCGATGCACACCCCGCAGGCCCACGGCATTGAGCTTGAGTATCACCAGATCGCGGATCACGCTCTCGGGCAGATTGGTGTGCTCCCGCATGGGAAAGGCCACATTGTTGAAAACGGACATGTCCGTGAATAGCGCCCCGAACTGGAACAGCATACCCATGCGCCGCCGCAGGGCATAGAGTCCCTCATCATCCAGTTCGTGCACCAGTTGCCCATTGACCCGCACCTCGCCGCTGGTGGGCCGCACCTGTCCGCCGATCAGGCGCAGGGTGGTGGTCTTGCCGCCGCCACTGATGCCCATGATGGCCACGACCTTGCCCCGGGGAATCTCCATATTGATTCCGGTCAGGATGGGGCGGCGATCGTAGGCGAAATTGACGTTGCGCAGGCTGACCAGGGGGTCGGAAGACACGGCTAAGAACTCGTTTTTATAATTGAGTCGATTTTATCAGAGTATCCGCCAGGCCCCTCCGCCAGAATTCCGATCCTGGCGCCCTGGGCCGGATCAGGCCAAACCATTAGACCCGGACCTGAACTCGGCGGGGATCTCCCGCTTGCTGCCGTCCTCATTGACGGCGACGAAGGTCAGTACCGCTTCCGTCACCTTTACCACCCGGCAGATCGATCTGGCGGAGAAGCGCTCGGCGTAAACCTGCACGTCCACGGTGACGGAAGTGCGCCCCACCTTCACCACGTCGGCATAGAAGCTCACCACATCCCCTACAGCGATGGGTTGCTTGAACTGGAAGGAGTTGACCGCCACCGTCACAGCGCGTCCCCGGGCAACTCGGGCGGCACAAGCGCCAGCAGCCAAGTCCACCTGGGACATGACCCAGCCGCCGAAAATATCGCCATTGGGATTGGTGTCCTTCACCTGGGGCATGACCCGCAGGGTGGGCTGACGAGAGGGGAGTTGAAGTTCATCGTTCATGGGGATCTCCTGGACTTTGCCGGTCGATGATACCCTGCGGCACCCAAGTAGAATGGGACGATGCGCCGCCAAAAAAACCTGCCCTTGCCTGGGCCTGCTCTAACGGAACGCCATACCTGGCGCACCATCAAGTCCCTGCTGCCCTACCTGCTGGCCTGGAAATGGCGCGTCCTCGCGGCCATCGTCTGCCTGGTCGCCGCCAAGGTCACCAATGTCGCGGTGCCCCTGATATTCAAGCAGCTCATCGACGCGCTGTCCCTGCCCCGGGAGCAAGCCTGGCTGGTCGTACCTCTGGGATTGCTGGGGGCTTACGGTGCCCTGCGTTTTGCCACCGCCACCTTCACCGAGCTGCGGGAGATCCTGTTCGCCCGGGTGACCCAGCGGGCGGTGCGGGCCATCGCGCTGCAGGTTTTCGAACACCTCCATGCGCTATCCCTGCGCTTCCACCTGGAACGCCAGACCGGCGGCCTGACCCGGGACATCGAGCGGGGCACCCGGGCCATCAGCAGCCTGATCAGCTACTCCCTCTACTCCATCCTGCCCACCCTGATCGAGGTCAGCATCGTGCTAGGAATACTGATCAGCCGTTACGAGGCCAGCTTCGCCCTGATCACCGCCACCACCATGGCTGCCTATGTGGGCTACACCATTCTGGTGACCAACTGGCGCACTCACCTGCGGCGGGAGGTCAATGAGCTGGACTCTGCCGCCAACACCCAGGCGGTGGACAGCCTGCTGAATTACGAGACGGTGAAATATTTCAACAACGAAGGCTGGGAACGGGACCGCTACGACCACCAGTTGCAGCGATGGGAACGGGCCCAGGTGAAGAGCCAGGTATCCCTGGCCTACCTGAACCTGGGCCAGTCCGCCATCATCGCCGTCGGCGTGACCCTGATGATGTGGCGGGCCACCAGCGGCGTGGTGGCGGGCACCATGACCCTGGGAGACATCGTGCTGGTGAATGCCTTCCTGATCCAGCTCTATGCGCCCCTGAGCTTCCTGGGGGTGCTCTACCGGGAAGTGCGCCAGTCCCTGACCGACATCGAACGCATGTTCACCCTGCTGCGGGAGCACCGGGAAGTTCAGGACGCAGCGGACGCCCGCCCCCTGGCTGCCGGCCCTTGCACCGTGCACTTCGAGGACGTGCGCTTCGCCTACGAACCCCGCCGCCCCATCCTTCATGGGGTGGACTTCGAGATTCCCGCCGGCCGCTCCCTGGCCGTAGTAGGCCACAGCGGCGCCGGCAAGAGCACCCTGGCGCGGCTGCTGTTCCGCTTCTACGACGTGACCGGAGGGGCGATCAGGATCAACGACACGGACAGCCGGCAACTGACCCAGGCCAGCCTGCGGGCCGCCATCGGCATCGTGCCCCAGGACACGGTGCTGTTCAACGACAGCATCCTCTACAACATCCAGTACGGCCGCCCCACTGCCGACCGGGAAGAAGTGATCGCCGCTGCCCGGGCCGCCCACCTCCACGACTTCATCGAGAGCCTGCCGGATGGCTACGACACCACGGTGGGGGAACGGGGCCTCAAGCTCTCCGGCGGGGAAAAGCAGCGGGTGGCCATCGCCCGGGCACTATTGAAGAATCCACCCATACTGATTTTCGACGAAGCCACCTCGGCCCTGGACTCCAAGACCGAGCAGGCCATACAGGCCGAACTGGAACAGGCGGCCCGTGGACGCACCACCCTGATCATCGCCCATCGGCTGTCTACCGTGATGAACGCGGACCAGATACTGGTGCTGGACAAAGGGAAGGTAGTGGAACGCGGCAACCACCGAGATCTGCTGGAGCAGAACGGCCTTTACACCCAGATGTGGGCCTTGCAGCGCCAGGCGGAAGAGAAATGAGGGAAACCACCCCCTGCCCTCTGTAGAATCAGCGCCCTTTTCCCACGGCCCGCCCAAGTTTGGCGTATCTTGCCGTGGACGCGTCCCCCGTCGTCACTCAAAGGCCCCACGATGCACCCGATCCATGATGTTGATGTAGTCATCCTGATGGCCACCATGCTGTCTTCCAAGCGACGGCCGGCGGAGCTTGCCGAAATCGTGGCCGGTGCCGACCTGATCCAGGGCTTCATTCCTTTTCCGGACAAGCTGGGGGACGCCATGACCCGGCTCTCCTACCATGGCCTGATCCAGGCGGTGGAAGGCGGCTACACCCTGACCCCGGCGGCACAGGATCTCTTGGCGGATCTGCCACGCAAGGGCGAAATGCCGGAACGCATTGCCCACCTGAGGGAAATCCTCCTGGCCTACAACCCCAGGGCTGAACACCCGGTCATCGAACTCAAGATGGTGGAACTCAGTGCTGCCGTGCTGGCCCACCGAGGCGCCAAGAAAGAACCCGGCAAAAACCTGCTGATGCCAAAACCCAAGCCCGACCGTCACTTCAAGGTGGAAGGACGCTGGCGCCGGGCCTCGGCCAGCCGCGGCCGGAAGCCGTGAGCGTCTCACCCGAAGCGGATCAAGCCCTGTCCACAGTCGCCCCCATGGATACGGCCTTCACCGCACTCCCCCTGTCTCCCGCCCAGCAGGCGGCGCTCCAGCAGCTCGGCTATCTGACCATGACGCCGATCCAGGCGGCCAGCCTGCCCCTCACCCTGGCCGGCCATGACCTGATCGCCCAGGCCAGGACCGGCAGCGGCAAGACGGCGGCCTTCGCCCTGACCCTGCTGGGCAAGCTGAACCCGCGCTATTTCGCCGTGCAGGCCCTAGTGCTGTGCCCCACCCGGGAACTGGCCGATCAGGTGAGCCAGGAAATCCGTCGCCTGGCCCGCTTCGAGGACAACATCAAGGTCCTCACCCTCTGCGGCGGGTCCACCCTGCGGCCCCAGATGACCAGCCTGGAACATGGCGCCCATGTCGTCGTCGGCACGCCGGGGCGCCTCATGGATCACCTGGAACGGGGCAGCCTCAAGCTGGAAGCCGTAAACACCCTGGTCCTCGACGAGGCCGACCGGATGCTGGACATGGGTTTCCACGACGACATCGTGCATGTGGTGAGGCGCTGCCCCGGCAGTCGCCAGACCCTGCTGTTCTCGGCTACCTATCCGGAGGGTATCGCCCGGCTGGCCCAGCAGTTTCTGCGGGAGCCGAAGGAGGTAAAGCTGGCCGGGCAGCATGAAGGCGACAAGATCCGCCAGCGCTTCTACGAGATCAAGCATGAGGAACGCTTGCAGGCCGTGGCCACCCTGCTCAAGCACTACCGCCCCGTCAGCACCCTGGCCTTCTGCAATACCAAGCAGCAATGCCGCGACCTGCTGGACCTGCTGCGTGCCCAGGGCTTTCATGCCCTGACCCTGAACGGCGATCTGGAACAGCGGGAACGGGACCAGGTGCTGATCCAGTTCGCCAACCGCAGTTGCTCGGTACTGGTGGCCACCGACGTGGCGGCCCGGGGCCTGGACATCAGCCAGCTTGAGGCCGTCATCAATGTAGACGTCACCCCCGATCCGGAAATCCACATCCATCGCATCGGTCGCACCGGCCGTGCCGATCAGGCGGGTTGGGCCCTGAGTCTGTGCAGCCCGTCCGATCGTCGCCGCATCGCCGCCATCACCCAGATGATGGGCAGCGAACCGGAGTGGCATGGCCTGGGCTCCCTGCAAGATGGCAATACCGAACCCCTGGTGCCGCCCATGGCGACGTTGCAAATCCTCGGCGGGCGCAAGGAAAAAATCCGCCCCGGCGACGTGCTGGGTGCCCTTACCGGTGAAGCAGGATTCACCAAGGAGCAGGTGGGCAAGATCACTGTCACGGATCAGACCACCTACGTCGCTGTAGCCAGGGACATCGCCCGGGAAGCGGTGCACCGGCTGTCAGCGGGCAAGGTCAAGGGTAAGTCGGTAAGAGTGAGACTTCTGGAGGACTGATAGTCCGCATCCCTTGAGACGACACAGGCCTCATATTTCCTTTAGTTATAAAAAACTAACGATAAAGTATTTCTTGGAAATATAAAGAACCGATAAGATGCGATCTCCCCCCATGGAGCGCATCATGATCGATCTAGCCCAAACCCTGTCCGGATTCGTTGTCGGCGCCATCGTCGGCGTCACCGGCGTCGGTGGCGGCTCTCTGATGACCCCCATCCTGGTACTGTTCTTCGGCATCACGCCGGCCACCGCCGTGGGGACCGATCTGCTCTACGCCGCGATCACCAAGTCCGGTGGCACCTGGGTCCATGGCCGCAAGGGCACGGTGGACTGGCGCATCGTGCGCTACCTGGCTCTGGGCAGCATGCCTGCCGCCGCCCTGACCCTGGTACTGACCCATCAATTCGCTCCGGGCGGCCTGGGCGGTGCCTCCAAGGTAATGACCACTGCCCTGGGCGTCGCCCTGGTGCTGACCGCCGCCGCCCTGATCTTCCGTCAGCGCCTGCTGGCCTGGGCCCGGCGCCATGATCCGGACACGGAGCATCACCCCTGGAAAACCGTGGCCGTGGGCGCCACCCTGGGTGTACTGGTATCCATTTCCTCGGTGGGCGCCGGCGCCCTGGGCGTCACCGCCCTGTTCTTCCTCTACCCCAAACTGCCAGCGATCCGCATCGTCGGCTCCGACCTGGCCCATGCCGTGCCCCTGACCCTGGTGGCGGGTATTGGCCACTGGTGGCTGGGCAGTGTGAACTGGTCCCTGCTGGGCTCCCTGCTGCTGGGTTCCCTGCCCGGCATCTACATTGGCAGCCACCTGGCTTCCCGCATCCCCGAACGTATACTGCGCCCCACCCTGGCAGGCATGCTGGTTCTGGTGGGTGGCAAGTTGATCGCTTTCTGACGGAGAAACACCATGTATCGCTACGACGATTATGACCGCCAACTGGTACGCGAACGCGTCAGCCAGTTCCGCGACCAGACCCGCCGTTACCTGGCCGGGCAACTGAGCGAAGACGAGTTTCGCCCCCTGCGCCTGCAAAACGGCCTCTACATCCAGCGCCATGCGCCCATGCTGCGCATCGCCGTGCCCTACGGCATCCTCTCCAGCGCTCAGTTGCGGGGCCTGGCCCAGGTGGCCCGCCGCTACGACAAGGGCGTGGGCCACTTCACCACCCGCCACAACATGCAGTTCAACTGGCCCAAGCTGGAGGACGTGCCCGCAATCCTGGCCGATCTGGCCGAGGTGGACATGCACGCCATCCAGACCAGTGGCAATTGCATCCGCAACGTCACCACCGACCCCCTGGCCGGCGTGGCACGGCGGGAGGTGGATGACCCCAGGCCCTGGTGCGAAATCCTGCGCCAATGGTCCACCTTCCACCCGGAATTCGCCTACCTGCCCCGCAAGTTCAAGATCGCGGTCAGCGGCGGTCCCGACGACCATGCCAATGTGCGCATCCACGACCTGGGCTTCCAGCTGGTCAAGCGCGGCGAGGAACTGGGCTTCCGTGTCTGGGTCGGCGGCGGGCTGGGTCGCACCCCGATCCTGGGCCAGGTGATTTGCGGCTTTTTGCCCTGGCAGCACCTATTGACCTATTCCGAGGCCATCTTGCGGGTCTACAACCGTTTCGGCCGGCGCGACAACCCCTTCAAGGCCCGCATCAAGATCCTGGTGAAGGCCCTGGGTGTCGAGGAATTCGCTCATCAGGTGAACGAAGAGTGGCAGCATCTGAAGGATGGCCCCTCCACCCTGACGGAAGCCGAGGTGGCGCGGGTCAGTGCGAGCTTCCAGCGCCCCCCCTACGAGGTTCTGGGCAATGTGGATGCCCTGTTCGAGATCACCAAACGCAACGACCCTGGTTTCGCCCAGTGGGCTACCCACAATGTCCATGCCCATCAGGTGCCCGGCTATGCCGCTGCCACCCTCTCCCTCAAGAAGCCGGGAGAGCGTCCGGGCGACATCAGCAGCGAACAGATGGAACAGGTGGCAGACCTGTGCGAGCGCTTCGGCTTCGGCGAAGTCCGGGTGTCCCAGGCCCAGAACCTGCTGTTGCCCGATGTGCGCCAGAGCGATCTTTACACCCTGTGGCAGACCATCGCCGCCAGCGGTCTGGCCACGCCCACCATCGGCCTGATCTCCGACGTGACCACCTGCCCCGGCGGCGACCTGTGCTCCCTGGCCAATGCCCGTTCCACCCCGGTGGCCAACGCCATCCAGCAGCGCTTCGCCAGTCTGGCGGAGCAGGAGAACATCGGCGAACTCAAGCTGAATGTCTCGGGCTGCATGAATGCCTGCGGCCACCACCATGTGGGCCATATCGGCATCCTGGGGGTGGACAAGGCCGGCAAGGAGTTCTACCAGGTAACCCTGGGCGGCGCCTGGGGCATCGAGGCCGCCCTGGGCAAGGTGGTCGGCCCCTCCTTCTCCGCCGAGGAAGTGCCCGTCGCCGTGGAGCGCATCGTCACCCATTACAAAGCCGTGCGCCGTCCCGGCGAACGTTTCATCGACACCTTCCGCCGCCTGGGCATGGAAGAGTTCAAACCCTACGCCTACGCCAAGGAGGCGGAGCAGACTGATACCCGTGAGGTAGTGAATGGCTAAGCTGATCAAAGACCGCCGGATCATCGAGGACACCTGGCAGACCCTGTTCCTGGCCGAGGAAGAGACGCCCGAATCCGTCGCCGTGCCCGCCGAGCCGGTCATCGTGCCCCTGGCCGTCTGGCTGGCCCAGCGCGAGACCCTGGCCCAGCGTCAGCCCACCCTGGGTGTCTGGCTGAGCCCGGAAGATGAGCCGGGCGACATCGCCGACGACCTGGCCCGCTTTCCGGTGGTCGGCGTCCATTTCCCGGTGTTCCGGGATGGCCGGGGCTACTCCACCGCGACCCTGCTGCGTGCCCGCTATGGCTACCGGGGCGAGTTGCGGGCCATGGGCGACATCCTGCGGGATCAACTCCATTACCTGCACCGGGTTGGCTTCGACACCTTTGCCATTCGCACCGAACTCCCGGCGGAAGAACTCCTGAGTGGCTTCGACGATTTCAGCGTCGCCTACCAGGGCGCCTTCCGGGACCCCCAACCCCTGTTCCGCCGCCGTCCTGACGCAAGGTAAGGCTCATGGAAGCCAATTTTCCGCCTCGGTCCATGAAGTACGCGAAAGGCAGGAAGGCCCACCCCCTCCCGGCCTCCCCCTCTCCGGGGGCGGTGACAATGCTGGCTCGCTACGCTCGACAGTTTGACCGGCCGTTTCAATTCGCTGTTTCACGTTAATCACCATGAACCCGAATCAGACCCCCGACCTCAACGATCCCGCCCTGATCGCCTCCCTCCAGGCCAAGACCGAAGCCGCCCATCAACTGCTGCGGCGGATCGCCGACGAGTTCGCGCCGGCCACCCTGGCCAACAGCCTGGGGGCCGAGGACATGGTGCTGACCGACCTGATCATGAAGGACAAGCTGCCCATCGAGATTTTCTCCCTCGACACGGGCCGCCTGCCCAGCGAGACCTACGATCTGATGCAGCGTCTGCGTCGCCACTACGGCCTCACGCTGACCCTCTACTACCCCCGCCACGAACTGGTGGAAGCCTTCACCCGGGAGCACGGCATCAACGGTTTCTACGAGTCCGTAGACCTGCGCAAGGCCTGCTGCCATGCCCGCAAGGTGGAGCCCCTGCAACGGGCGCTGGCCGGCAAGAAGGCCTGGATCACCGGGCTACGGGCCGAACAGTCGGAAACCCGCAGCGGCCTGCCCTTGCAGCAGTTCGACACGGCCAATGGCCTGGAGAAATTCAGCCCCCTGGCGGACTGGACGGAACGGGAAGTCTGGGCCTATATCCGCAGCAACGACGTTCCCTACAACCGGCTCCACGACAAGGGCTATCCCAGCATTGGCTGCGCCCCCTGCACCCGGGCCGTGGAAGTCGGCGAACATGTGCGGGCCGGACGCTGGTGGTGGGAAAATCCCGAGTCCAAGGAGTGCGGTATTCACGTCATCCGGGCCTGACCGAGGGTAGCCAGACCCAGCCTGGGAGCCTCACGGCTCCCGTCAGGTTTTACACGTAAAAAGCGAGCTTTCCCGCCGGGCCGTCCTGACCGCAGGAAATCCCTGTGGAACAAGGGAAAGCGGCACGCGGCGCCAGCCCTCGGTGCCGCCCTGGAGTACCCCGTCATATCGAGCAGAGCGAGCCGTATCGAATCCCCGGGAGGGGGCAAGCCTGTTGCCCACTACCCGGCCAGTCGGTGGATGGTCCAGATGCCCAGGGCCGTCATCAGCAGGGAACCGAAGAGGTGCATGCCGGCGGTAGCCACTGCCCAGCCGTAGTCGGCGGTGCGGATCAGACCCACCACTTCGGCAGAGAAGGTGGAAAAGGTGGTCAGGCCGCCGAGAAAGCCGGTCACCACGAGCAGCCGCACTTCCGGCGACAGATCCACGTTGATGTGGAATATCGTGACGGCAGCCCCTACCAGATAGCCCCCCAGGAGGTTGGCGGCCAGGGTGCCCAGGGGCACGGTGGCGAACAGGGGGTTGAGCCAGAGGCCCAGGCCCCAGCGCAACCAGGCGCCAAGGGTGGCACCGAGGGAGATGGCGGCAAGGGCGGTCCAGTTCATGTCGGGGGCGGGCACGGCCAGGAAGGGGAAGCCCGGATTTTATCGACAACCGGCGCCGGCCGCTGATGGATGACGTGGCTGCAGGGCAATCGCACAAATACTTTCGTCATTCAATATATCGAGCAAGGCCTGCATCGTCATTCCGGCGCAAGCCGGAATCCAGGTTTTTGGTGCAGAAACTGGGTCCCGGCCTGCGCCGGTACGACGGTTGGGGGGATGGACCTATAAAACGTTGCTTTGATCTACTCATCATTCATGCGATTGCCCTGACGTGGCTGCCGCTCCACGAAAAAGGGCGGCCCGTTTCCGGGCCGCCCTTGATGGTGCGGGAACTACGCGACGATCAGTACTGGTAGATCAGGTCCAGGCCGTAGGTGCGGGGCTCGCCCCAGTTGCCGGACCAGGCGGAGGTCCAGCCGGGGTTGGACATGACCAGGTACTTCTTGTCGGCCAGGTTCTTGCCCCACAGGGCCACCGTCAGGTCGCCATTGGCGCCAGGACCCACCTTGATGCGGGACAGGGCCAGACGGGCGTTGACGACGCTGAAGGACGGCACCGTGGACTCCTGCTCGATGTTGGGGCTGGCGTCAAAATTGATCGGCGTGGAGGTCGCGCCACGATGGGAGAAGGTGAGCGAACCATCCAGCTTGCCGGGCAGGCCAAGGTTGGGGAAGCGATAATCCAGGGTCAGGGTGGCGTCGTTCTTCGGCACGATCAGCTTGCGCCGGTTGGTCACATCCGTCTGGGTGGAGGGATCGATCCACTTGTCGTAGTGATGACTCAGGGTGGCGTAGCTGAAGGAGGCGCGCAAATCATCCGTCACCCGGGCCGTCAGGTCGAACTCGAAGCCCTTGTAGGTGGAGCCGCCGACGTTCTGGGTCGCCCAGCCCGCAATGCCGTTGAACACGGACTTCTGCTCGTTGTCGAACTTGCTCTGGAACAGGGCCATGTTGGTCCGCAGACGGCGATCCATGAACTCGCCCTTCATGCCCAGTTCGACGGACTTGATGGTTTCGGGGTCGAAGCCCTTGACGAAACCGGCCGCGCTCGCCCCACCGGATACCTGGTCAAAGCCACCTGCGGTGAAGCCCTTGGAGAGCTTCAGGTAGGTCATCACGCCCTTGTTGACGTGGTAATTTAGGGACAGGGCCGGGGTGGTCTGGGAATAGCGGCGCTCAGCAGCAGCGCTGGCGAAGCCTACGCCCGGTGCGGCGATGGAGAAGGGCGCAGCGAGCAGCATGGCACTGCTGGCGCCAGTAGGCATGGTGATGTAGCCCGTGGTCCAGCCGGTGTTATAGCCGACGACACGGCGATGGTCCTTGGTGAAGCGGATGCCGGGGACGATTTCCAGCTTCTGCTCCAGGATGTCCGGGGTCCAGTTCAACTGGCCAAAGACCGCCCAGGAGTCGAGCTTGGAAGAGTGGATGCCCTTGTTGTCCACCATGATGAAGTCGACATTTGACGCACCACCGCCACCGGTCAGGTTCATGCCGAGGTTGGGACCAGAATGCTGGTTGCCCTTTTCGGAAGCGAAGAAGACGCCGGCGGTGTACTTGAAGGTCTTGCTCACATCGCCGAGGAACTGGAACTCCTGGGACCAGGCCTCGTTGTAGAGCTTGGCGGGGCTGCCCAGCTGGATGCTGGCGCCACCGTTCACATTCAGCGGATCGGTGATGGTCAGCGGGTAGCTGTCGGCGCGGGCATCCAGGCCGCCCACATAGGCGCCATAGTTGTACTGGTTGGAAGTGTCGACCTTGCGATAGCCGGTGATGGAACGCACCGTCAGGGTCGGGCTGGCTTCCCACTCGATGTTCAGGGCGTGGCCTTCGGCCTGGTTGCGGTTTTTCTGGATGCCGCTGGGGCCATAGAGGCTATCCTGACGATCGGTACGGCAGCCGTTCACGAAGGTGGCGGAACGAGCATCGTAGGTCGCCAGTGCAAGATAGCTCGGCGCGGCCCGCAGACACTGGGGAGGCGTGTCATAGCCTTCGGACTTGGAGTAGTCGTAGCCGTAATCCACCGTCACATTGTTGGCGGGCTTCCAGCGCAGATCGAAACGCCAGGCATCCGCTTCCCGCTCGCCGAATTTGACGCCGTTGGGTGCGGAATTCCTGATGCCTTCGTTATCGCGGGAGCTATGCACATAGGCGATCTTGACAGCCAGATTTTCGGTCACCGGCACATTGACCGTGGTCTTGGAGATAAACTGCTCCCGCTGGGCCAGGGTGATCTGCTGCTTGAAGCCGAAGGCAGAGAGGTCGGGCTTGGCGGTGTAGATATTGAGGGCGCCGCCGGTGGCGTTGCGGCCGGACATCACGCCCTGGGGCCCCTTCAGCACTTCGATCCGCTCCAGGTCGGCGGCCGGATTGTTCAGGCCGACAAGCTGGGATTGATACACGCCGTTCACATGCACGGCGATGGGGTTCGGGTTGGCGATGAAGGACGAATTGGTCGTCACCCCCCGGAAGGTGGGGAAGAAGATTTCGCTGCTGCCGGGATAGGGGGCAAGGCTCAGGCCGGGCACGGAACCATCGTTGATGTCGGAAAGCGTGATGACGCCTTTCTTCTCCAGGGCCTTGGCATCGAAGGACATGACCGAGATGGGCACGTCCTGAAGATTTTCCGAGCGCTTCTGGGCGGTGATGATGACCTCTTCCAGCGCTTCGCCAGCAGCATGGGCCGTGGCGGCGGTGCCGGCAAAGGCGGCGGCGATCAGCGCGGGAATGGCGCGGATCATGAATTGCTGTCGGGTTTTGTGGCCCATAAGTTCGATCTCCATGGTGTTTGCTTGTTATATGTATACGTTGAACCATCCCTGCGTCCGCCACTTGCCGACCTCAGCATGTTCATGCAGCCCATCGGGAGCGGATCGGGGCAACTCAAAGTGGGCCGGATGGTACTACAGCCCCATGGTCCCTCCCGGTGCACGGCGCCCTTACTGACCCAGAAGTGTATTTTTCAGACAACAGTCCCAATTAACCCTATCGGGTATGGGATCATCCGCCCTCCCCGATTTTCCCCGTTGCCCGCCATGCCCCGTCTCGTCTTCGAACGCCTGATCCAGCAACAAGGTTTTGGTTCCCGCAAGGAATGCCGTTCCCTGATTCGTCATGGACATGTGACGGTGGGCGACGAGACCTGGGACGACCCTTTTGTCGAAGTGGAGGCCGAGGGCTTCCGCTTCCGGGTCCATGGGGAAGAGTGGCTCTGGCGTCCGAGCGCCTACCTGGCCCTGCACAAGCCGGCAGGCTACGAGTGTTCCCGCAACCCGATCCACCATTCCGGCGTGCTCTCCCTGTTGCCCCAGCCTCTGATCAACCGGGGCGTCCAGCCTGTGGGCCGGCTGGACGAGGACACCACGGGCCTCTTGCTGCTTACCGATGACGGCCAGTTCATCCATGCCCTCACCTCGCCGCGCCGGGAGGTGCCCAAGGTCTATGAGGTGACCTTGCGCCACCCGGCGGACGAGGCCCAGATCAAGGCCCTGCTGACGGGTGTCGTCCTCCACGACGATCCGGAAACCATCAAGGCCGCCGCCTGTGAAGCCCTGGACAGCCACCGGCTGCGGCTCACCCTCACAGGCGGCCGTTATCACCAGGTCAAGCGCATGGTGGCCGCCGCCGGCAACCGGGTGGAGGCCCTGCATCGCTCGGCGGTGGGGGCTTTCACCCTGCCTCCCGGCCTTGCGCCGGGCCAGTGGCAATGGATCACGCCAGAGGAAGTTTCCCCATTGACGGCCCGCTATCCTTGAGCAATGCTGGCGACCGTCCCTTTGATTCCAAGGAAATCGCCATGACCAGGCAACTGCCCGCCTTGCTGTGTGTCCTGACTCTGTCCGCCACCCTGGGCAGCATCACCTCGGCCTGGGCCGACCCGCCCGCCCACGCTCCGGCCCATGGCTGGCGCAAGAAGCACGACCCCTACTACCAGGGCTACACCGGCAAGAAATGGGAAAGTGACTATGGCATACGCTCTGGCCGTTGCGATACCCGTGCGGCGGGCGCCGTGTTGGGTGGAGTCCTGGGCGGCGCCATCGGTGCCCAGGTGGGCCAGGGCGCGGGGCGGGAGATCGCCATTCTGTTAGGTACCGTCACCGGCGCCGTGCTGGGGGCCGAAGCCTTTGGCGACCTGGACCGGGCCTGTGTTGGGCATAGCCTGGAGCTGGCCCGCATCAACCAGCGGGTATTGTGGACCAACCCCACAAGCGGCATGCGCTATGAAGTCATGCCCCAGCGGGACTTTGCCCAGGATGGGCGGCGCTGCCGGGAATACGCCCTGCGTCAGGGTGGCGGCAAGGCCCAGCGCATGGCGGCCTGCGCCGGTGCCGATGGCCGCTGGGAGAGCCTGGGGCGCTGAACCAGGCGCTAATGGCGGGCGACCGCCTCCGCTAACGACCTGATCCACTGCACGGTGTCGATGTCGGCTGCCTCGTAAGCCTGACGCAGGAATTCACCGTAGGCGGCGTCCTCGGCCTCATGGCCCGAGGCGAACAGGGTTTCATAGCGGAAACGCAGGAACAAGCAGCCTGGCTCCGGCTCCTCGATGCTGATGGTGAGTACGCCGCCGCCGTGATGTTCGGAAGGAACAGTCTCGAAGCGCACCCATTCCGCCTCGGCGAAGCTCACCCGATCCCGCATCTCGGTCTGACCAAAGCGCAGCAGGCGTTCCACGAACCCCTCACTCCTGGCGAGAATGCGGCATTCGTCCAGGCCGGGCAGAAAGGGGCGGGCGTCCTCGACCCGATGCATCAGACCGGCCCAGACCTGGGCGCGGTTGAGCCGGAACAACAAGGGAATGCGGAAATCGTTGATTTCGACCAGGTGCTCGAACTTCATGGATAAACGGAAGGGAAACATTGCGCCATGGCAGGATTATGCCTGCTCCGCCCTTCTGGGGAAGGCTCCGCCCCGGTAGAATTGTCGCTTTGCAATATTCCGCCAGCAGCCGCCATGGCCCATTCCGAGTCTCCTGAAGTCAAAACTTCCAATTTCCTGCGCCACATCGTCGAAGCGGACCTGGCGGCAGGCACCCATGCCAGCCGCCACTGGTGCGGCAAGCCCGGTTCCGGCCCCCAGCAGCAGGCCGGCGCCCCGGACCCGGCCAAGATCCGCACCCGCTTTCCGCCGGAGCCCAACGGCTATCTGCATTTCGGCCACGCCAAGTCCATCCTGCTCAACTTCGGCCTGGCGCGGGACTACGGCGGCGCCTGCCACCTGCGCTTCGACGACACCAATCCGGAGAAGGAAGAGCTGGAATACGTGGAGGCCATCATCGACGCGGTGCACTGGCTGGGTTGCGACTGGGGCGACAATCTTTACCACGCCTCCGACTACTTCGATTTCATGTACCAGGCGGCGGAATATCTGATTCAGGCCGGCCACGCCTATGTGGATAGCCAGTCTGCCTCCGACATGCGGACCAACCGGGGCACCCTCACCGCAGCCGGCAAGGACAGCCCTTACCGCAACCGCAGTGCGGCGGAAAGCCTGGACCTGTTCCATCGGATGAAGGCCGGCGAATTTCCCGACGGCAGCCATGTGCTGCGGGCCAGGATCGACATGGCCTCCCCCAACATCAATCTGCGCGACCCGGCCATCTACCGCATCCGCCACGCCACCCATCACCGCACCGGCGACCGCTTCTGCGTGTACCCCATGTACACCTTCGCCCATCCCATCGAGGATGCCCTGGAGAACATCACCCATTCCATCTGCACCCTGGAATTCGAGGACCAGCGTCCCTTCTACGACTGGCTGCTGGAGCGGCTGGCCGAGGGCAGCCTGTTGGCCCGGCCCCTGCCCCGCCAGTACGAATTCTCCCGCCTCAACCTGACCTATGTGGTGCTGTCCAAGCGCAAGCTGATCCAGTTGGTGGAGGAAAAACATGTGGCCGGATGGGACGACCCGCGCATGCCCACCCTGGTAGGCGCCCGCCGCCGGGGCTTCACCCCCGAGGGTTTCCAGATGTTCGCCGAGCGCATCGGCGTCACCAAGTCCGACTCCATGATCGACATGAGCGTGCTGGAGGAATGCCAGCGGGAGCATCTCAACGACATCGCACCGCGGCGCATCGCCGTGCTGGACCCGTTGAAGCTGATCCTCACCAATGTCGCCCCGGACCACGAGGAGCTCTGCGAGGCCCCCAACCACCCGCAAAAATCGGAATGGGGCAAGCGCAGCGTCCCCTTCTCCCGTGAACTGTGGATCGAACGGGAGGACTTCACCGAGACGCCCCCCAAGGGCTACTTCCGGCTCTTTCCCGGCAACCGGGTGCGACTGCGCTATGGCTTTGTCATCGAATGCACCGGCTGCGAAAAGGATGCCGCCGGCAACGTCACGGCGGTGCTGGCCGAGCTGCTGCCCGACTCCAAGTCCGGCACCCCCGGCGCCGACACCTACAAGGTCAAGGGCAACATCCACTGGCTCTCCGCCCGCCACGCCTACCCCAGCGAAGTACGACTCTACGACCGGCTGTTCGCCGTGCCGGCCCCCGGCGCCCGGCGCGAGGGCGATCCGGAAGATCTGGAGCGGGATTTTCTTGATGACCTGAATCCGGACTCGATGCAGACCATCGCCGTCCAACTGGAACCCGCCCTGAAGGATGCCCTGCCGGAAGACCGCTTCCAGTTCGAGCGTCACGGCTATTTCGTCGCCGATCGGGTGGCCTCCCGTCACGGCGCCCCGGTATTCAACCGGGCCGTGACCCTGAAGGACTCCTGGAGCAAGGGGAAATAGGTATGGCTGGCGGCTGGGGTTGTCCTCACGAAATCAACGACACCTGTTCCAGGGTGAACAACCTGCCCTGCGATCCGGGCATGAAGGGCTGCGTGCTGGCGGGCCGCTACGTCTTCGCCAACGAGGACAAGAACATCCGGCTGCGCCAGAAGCAGGCCCGGGAAGCCCAGGCCGGAACGCAAAATCCCAAGGAAGCCCCCATGACCTTCAGCACCACCCTCGCTGCCGCCTGGCGGAACAACAACAGCCTGCTCTGCGTCGGCCTGGACCCGGATCCGGCCAAGTTCCCGGCCCACCTGCAAGGCCAGCCCCAGGGCATCTTCGAGTTCTGCGCCGGCATCGCGGACGCCACCGCGGACCTGGTCTGCTGCTTCAAGCCCCAGATCGCCTACTTCGCCGCCCGCCGCGCCGAGGACCAACTGGAAGCCCTGATCGCCCACATCCATGAAAAGCATCCCGGCATCCCGGTGATCCTGGACGCCAAGCGGGGCGACATCGGCAGCACCGCCGAGCAGTACGCCGTGGAAGCCTTCGAGCGCTACCGGGCCGACGCCGTGACCATCAATCCCTACATGGGCAAGGACTCGGTGGAGCCTTACCTGGCCTACCCGGACAAGGGCGTGATCCTGCTCTGCCGCACCTCCAACCCCGGCGGCAGCGATCTGCAATTCCTCGACGTGGGCGGTGAAAAACTCTACGAGCGGGTGGCCCGGCTGGTGGTCAGCGAATGGAACAGCAATGGCCAGTGCGCTCTGGTGGTGGGCGCCACCTTCCCCGCCGAGATCGCACGGGTGCGCGAGATCGTCGGTGACATGCCCCTGCTGGTGCCGGGCATCGGCGCCCAGGGGGGCGACATCGAGGCCACCCTGAAGGCCGGGAAAACGGCCGCCGGCACCGGCCTGATGATCAATTCCTCCCGCGCCATCCTGTATGCGGGCAAGGGCGAAGACTACGCCCAGGCGGCCCGCCAGGCGGCCCTGGAAACCCGGGACGCCATCAACCGCTGGCGTTGAACACGGATGACGGTAACCCGAACCGTCAGCCTGCACCGCAGCGCTCCCGCCAAACCAAGCCCCGGCGCTCCCTGCAACGGCTGCGGCGTCTGCTGCGCCGCCGAGACCTGCCCGGCAGGCCGGCTACTTTTCCGGCAAGCCCGAGGCCCCTGCCCCGCCCTGGACTGGCAGGATGGAGCGGGGCACTACCGCTGCGGCCTGGTCACCAATCCGGGCCGTTACCTGCGATGGCTACCCCGAACCTGGCAAGGCGCAGCCGAACGACTGTTCCGGCGCTGGATCGCGGCGGGCCAAGGTTGCGATTCGGAGATCGAGGAAGTCCAGGCAGAATGACGCATCTGCTTCATCTGGAACGCCAGCGGCGCGACAGCGGTTGAAATTGTCGATTACCACTGACGGAGGATCGTCATGAAAAAACTGCCCGACATCCACCCCGATGAAGTCCTGCGGGAAGAATTCCTGCGGCCCATGGGCATCACCTGCGCTATTCCCCATCGTCCCCGGTTTCGGTGGGCGGCCAGAGGGTGGCAAGATCGAAGTCCCGTATCTTTTCGGGCCCCAGCACGTCGCGGATGGCGTAGGCGGGCTTGCTGGTGAGTCGTTTGAGCGGTTGCGGGTGCCGCACGCCGCTGGGCGCCCGCAGGGCGCGCGCGACGGGCTGGGACGGATTGAGGGTGCGCCTCACCACCACGGCCATCTCGCCATTGGCCAGCAGGACCACCGTTCCCGGCGGATACAGGCCCACTTCCTGGACAAAGGTCGCCGCGATGCCGGGCGCGATGGTCGCGGCCTGGCGGCTCAGCAGTTCCTTGGCGGCGATGTGGGGATGGCTGCCGGCGCGATAGGCCCGTTCCGAGACCATGGCGCTGTAGCGGTCGGCCAGGGACACCACCTGGGATTCCAGACTGAGGGATTCTTCCTTCAGTCGCTTCGCATAACCCGAGCCGTCGGGCAGCTCATGGTGATGTTCGACCACGTCCAGCCATATCGGGTTGTCTACCCCCAGGGCCGCCAGGGCGCGAGCGCCGGCCTGGGGGTGAGTGACAATCTGCCGTTTCTGCTCGGGGGTCAGGGCGCCGTTCTGATGGTAGAGCGCGTCCTGGAGGCCCAGCATGGCCACGTTCATGGTCAGGGCGCCGGCCACGGCCTGGAGCCGGGAGGCATCGTCGCGCCCCATCCGGGCCAGCAGCACTTCGGTCAGCACCGCCGTGTGGAAGGAGTGACGCAGGGAGTAGCGGCTTGCCCGCTGCAACTGGACGCAGGCCAGGGCAGGATCGGCGTCCAGCAGACAGGCATCCTGAATGCGCCTGGCGATGTCCAGCACATCGGCGGGACTGAGGGATTCCACCGGCTGCCCCAGCACCGGCTCGTAGTCGCGGATGACATCCGCGACCAGTCCATGCACACTGACCAGCTCCAGTTTGCCCGACGGCGACGACGTCTCCTCGAATTCCGCGTCGAAATAGGCGCCCCGCTCGATCAGGCGATCGAGCTGGTCCGGCCGCTGGACCACGAACCCCCGGCGCAGCAGGGTGCGCCCCTGTCCGTCATACAGATCGAAAGCCAATGCCTGCCCGTGTCTGATGCGTCCCGGCTCCAGCCTAACCCTGCCCATCCTCGCCTCCAGTCGTCAGCGGACCATGGGCGGCAAAATCCAACAGCCACTGCGGGCGCGACTTCGCTGAAGTCGATAAGGGCCTGCATCAGGGAACCATCAGGATTCTGGGCCGGCTTCGGTAACGTCCCGCGGGACGCCCGTGCAGGCTTCTGGTTTCCGCCGAGTCCATCACGTGTTCTCGGGAGCGCCCGCCCTTGCCGCGCGGACGCCAGGGCGGATCATCCATGGTCCATCCGATTTTGACAAGCGTCCCGCCTTAACCGGCTACCGCTACTCCGCTCACCAGCAGCTCTCGTGTCGCCCGTGTCATCGCCACATAAAGCAGCCTGGCCTCCTCCGGCGGCCGCTCCTTGCCTTCGGCGAGGGTTTCCACGCCAGCAACGGCAACCAGGGGAAACTCCAGCCCCTTGCACGAGTGCATGGTGACGGCAAGCACTGCATCCTCGTTCGGTGCGAAGGTCGCATCCCGGAAATAGATCACGGGCACACCGAAGCCGCGCAGCGCCCCCAGCACGGCCTTGCCTACCGGGTGGTAGTGACGGTAGATGACCGCCATGTCGTGCCAGGGGGTACCGTTGCGGTGGGCCTCCTGCAACCGCCGGACGATGAATTCGGCTTCGTTCCGCAAGGTCGGCAACTTGATCACCTGAGGCGCCGGGCCGACACGGCCGGCCGACTGAGGGGACAGCAGGGGCACACCGTCGTCATCGGCCTCCTGGGGTTTGAGAATGCCCTGGGCCACGTCCCGAGCAAAGCGCAGGATTTCATCGGTATTGCGGTAATTGACCTTGAGGATGGTGGTACGGCCAGCCGCCTGGATGCCCACGCTCTTGAAGCTGAACTTCTTTTTTCTCTCGCCGCCGTAAATGGACTGGGCGTCGTCGTAGAGCACCAGCAGGCTGTTGGTCCTGGTGTCCAACATCTGCACCACGAGCTTCAGCCATTCGGGACGGAAGTCGTGGCCCTCGTCGATCAGAATGGCGTCGTACTGGGCGCGGGGAATGATGCCGCTATCCACGTTGCGTATGACCCGATCCACCATGGCATCGAAAAACACCGACGGGTTCGCACCCTCGCCGGCCAGGGCCGGCAGGCCAGCGTTGTAGGCCACCAGTTGGGTGCGGCACCACTGGTGAAAATGGCGGGTATGCACCTTGCCCTCCAGGCCCCGGTCGGCCATGGTCCGCGCCAGCCGGCGCGCCAGGGATTCGTTGTAGCAGAGCACCAGAATGGGCTTGTTCGCTCCATGTGCCAGACGCTCGGCCCGACAGCCCAGGATCAGGGTCTTGCCCGACCCCGCCACGCCGTGGATGACCCGATGGCCTTCGCCCAGGCTGCGCGCCAGTTGTTCCTGCTGCATGTCCATCACCTGCATCAGGTCCGGCGGCGTATCGGCAAAGAGGTCAACCTGTCGCTGGGGAATACGTACTTCGGGAAAGATGTGCCAGCGTATCCGGTCGATCTCGGGCAAGGTCAGCGTACTCTTGAAACGGAAATTGAACATTTCCCAGAGACGGCGCTGAAACTCCTCGGGCTCAACGCTCTCGCCCATCTCGTCCCGGCAAATCACCCGCTGGGATGGAATCACCGCTTCCAGACCGCCGTCGTCGAACTGCTTGCGGGTGATGTTGGTCAGGACCACGCCATAGCTCCAGGGAAAGCGGAGACGCCCGGTTTCCCGCCCGCTGTTGATGGTCAGTTGCGCGTCCTTCTGCAGGACATTGACCAGGCTCTCGGCATAGCCTCGGGCCTGTTCGAGGGGATTGCGGATTTCCTGCTGCTGGCCATTGACGTGGATCAGCGCATGATGCTTGTCGATGTTGATGATCGTGTCACGCTTCCAATCCTTGACCTCCAGGATCAGAAGACCACGGCGGGGGTGCAGGACGATAAAGTCGGGATGGCCGTTGCTCAGACCCACCGGCACGTCATACCAGCAGTAATAGTCATCCTCCAACTTGGCCTCCAGGCGCTCGGCGAAACGCCGCTCACCGCCACTGGCGAAGGTGCAACTGCCGATGCCGGGAATCAGTATCGCCACGATGAATGAACCTTGATCAATGCCTACCCCAGCGGCATCCAGCGCCCGAAGGTGGCGGCCTGGCCGTGCTGGGTGCCGTCGGCATCGAGCAGGTTCCATACCACGGCCTGCTCGATGCGAAAACGCCGACCCGAGGCCGAGATACGCACCCCGGCGTAATCGTCGATATAGCCGTCCCGACTCACCCGTTGCAGCAGCCGTTCCCGCTCCGCCCGCGCCATGGGCTCGGCAGAGCAGCGGGAGGGCAGGCGGGTGAAGGCAGCGAAATCCATTTCAAACAATTCCAGAGCCAATCGGTTGCCGTAGAAGAACACCGGATCGCCCTCCGTGCCATGAGCCACGATGACCGCTGGCGCATGCCACAGGGCCGACCAGGTATCGGCACCGGCCCCCGGCAGCAGGGGCCGACCCAGCAGGCGGCGGAAACTGGCGGCGACCCGTTCGACCCGGCGGCGCAATTCAGCCGTGGGCTCGGGGGGCGGCGTCACAGCAGGCGTTCCGCCGGTACATGGGATTGGCCCAGGGCCGCCGCCACGGCGCCATGGGTAAGCTGCCCGGCGCAGACATTGAGCCCCTGGCGCAGATGAGCGTCGTCCGTCAGGGCGCGGCGCCAGCCCTTGTCCGCCAGGGCGCCGACGAAGGGAAGGGTAGCGTTGTTGAGAGCCAGGGCCGAGGTGCGGGGCACGGCCCCGGGCATGTTGGCGACGCAGTAATGAACCACGCCATCCACCACGAACACCGGATCGGCATGGGTGGTGGGATGGGAGGTCTCGCAGCAGCCCCCCTGGTCGATGGCCACGTCCACGATCACCGCGCCCCGCTTCATGGCCCCCAGCATGGACCGGGGAATCAGCCGGGGCGCGGAGCCCCCGGGCAGCAGCACGGCGCCGATCACCAGATCGGCTTCGGTCACGGACTGCTCCACGGTTTCGGCATTGGCGATCTGGGTCTTGACCCGGCCGGAGAGTTCCCGATCCAGGATATCCAGGCGTTCCACATTGCGGTCCAGCACCATCACGTCGGCCCCCAGGCCGACGGCGATATGGGCGGCGTGACTGCCCACCACCCCGGCTCCCAGCACCGTCACCTTGCCCGGCGCCACGCCCGGCACGCCGCAGAGCAGCACACCGCGCCCCCCCTGGGGTTCGGTCAGGTGATAGGCCCCCACCTGGGGCGCCATGCGCCCGGCCACGGCGGACATGGGCGCCAGCAGGGGCAGGCCGCCGTGGGCATCGGTGACGGTTTCGTAAGCGATGGCGACGCAGCCGGACTGCAACAGGGCCGCCGCCTGGGCCGGGTCCGGCGCCAGATGCAGATAGGTGAACAAAATCTGACCGGGACGCAGCAGAGGATATTCGACCGGCTGGGGCTCCTTGACCTTGACGATCAGCTCGGCGCCGGCCCAGACCTCGGCGGCGCTGGGCGCCACCCGTGCGCCGGCGGCGGCATAGGCGGCGTCGGTGAAATCGATGGCGGTGCCGGTCCCCGCCTCCACCCAGACCTCATGGCCCCGCGCCACCAACTCCCGCACCGAGGCCGGCGCCAAACCGACCCGGTATTCCTGAATCTTGATTTCCTTGAGTACTCCGATACGCATGCTCGCCTCCCGTTCTGGGAGACGAGTATGCCACGGGCACCAGAAAGGCTCGCCCCCCTCCGGGGGGTTCGATACGGTTCGCTCCGCTCAATATTACGGGGCACTCCGTGGCGGCACCGAGAGGTTGCGGCTGGCGCCGCGCGCCGCTTTCCCTTGTCCCAAAGGGATTTCCTTCGGTCAGGCCGGCCCCGCGGGAAAGCTCGTTTTTCAGGTCAAGGAGACGCGAATTGATGCAATTCCGTCATTCCGGCGAAAGCCGGAATCCAGGAAAATCAACGAACAGGACCCCGGATCAGGTCCGGGGTGACGTTCTTTCGCCGGGATGACGAATAAATCAGCGCCCTTAACTGTGGCGCTTGCCCTTATGCACCACCCCGGGCTTGCGTGGGGCGTCGGCACCGGCTTCGCGGCGGGGCTTGGAAAAGCCGCCTTCCTTGAAGGGTTTGGCGGGAGCGCCATCCTTGTGGGGCTTGTGCGCACCGTCCTTGAAGGGCTTGCCGAAACCGCCCTCCTTGGACGGTTTGGCGAAGCCTCCCTCACGTCGGGGCTGATCAAAGCCCCCGCTACGGGGCGGTTTGCCAAAGCCGCCTTCGCGGCGGGGCTGGTCATGGTCCCCCTTGGAGAAGGAAGGACGAGCCGGGCGCTCGTCTCCTGCCCAGGGTTTGCGGGGCGGACGGCTGGCGGCCTGGTCGCCATGATCCAGAACGATCTCCAGGGGCCGCCCCTGAACCCGCACCCGCTTCAGCACCCCCAGGACATCCGCGGAGAGCGTGTCCGGCAGTTCCACGGTGCTGAACTCGTCGAACAGGTCGATCTGGCCGATGTAGCGGCTTTCGATATTGGCTTCGTTGGCGATGGCGCCGACGATGTTCTTGGGCGTGACGCCGTGGTTGCGGCCCACCTCGATGCGATAGCGTGCCAGGCCGTTCCGTGCCCCGGAAGACGGCCGGGCGGGACGTTCGGCACGGGGCGCCGGCGACGCATCCCGGTAGGCCGGACGCTCCTTTTGAAATGCGGGACGTTCCTGTTGAAATGCGGGACGTTCCTCCCTTGTGGAACGGGCTTCCGACTCGCGCCGGCCGGGCTCCGCAGCGTGCGCGGGCACCATTTGCAGGGGCCGGTCCTTCTGCACCAGCCAGGCCAGGGCGGCGGCGATCTCCATGGTGTCCAGGTTCTGCTCCCGCTCGATCTGATGCACCACATCCTCGAAAAAGCCCAGGTTCCCTGCCCCCAGCACCTCCACCACCTGACGCTTGAACTGGGACACGCGGCGGTCCACCACGTCCTCCATGCTGGGCAACTGCATGGGCTCGATGGGCTGGCGGGTGGCCTGTTCGATCACCCGCAACATGCGCTTTTCCCGGGGGGCGATGAACAGGATGGCGGTGCCGGCGCGGCCGGCCCGGCCGGTGCGGCCGATGCGATGCACGTAGGCCTCGGTGTCGTAGGGAATGTCGTAGTTGATCACATGACTGACGCGGGGCACGTCGATGCCTCGCGCGGCCACGTCGGTGGCCACCACGATGTCCAGGGTCTTGTTCTTCAATTGTTCGATCACCCGCTCACGCTGAGCCTGCTGCAGGTCGCCGCTCAGGGCCGCGGCGGCATAGCCCCGTGCTTCCAGCTTCTCCGCCAGCTCCACGGTGGCGAGCTTGGTGCGCACGAAGATGAGAGCGGCGTCGAAATTCTCCTCCACTTCCAGAATGCGGGTCAGGGCATCGAGCTTGTTGCCCGCCACCTGCCAGTAACGCTGGCGGATGGCGGTGACCGTGGAAGTGGCCGACTTGATCTTCACCTCCTGGGGCTCCCGCAGATGAGTGCGGGCCACGCGCCGGATGGCCTCGGGCATGGTGGCGGAGAACAGGGCGGTCTGGCGGGTGCTGGGCGTGTGTTCGAGTATCCATTCCACATCATCGATGAAGCCCATCCGCAGCATCTCGTCGGCCTCGTCCAGCACCAGGGTCTTCAAGCCTTCCAGGTTGAGGCTCTTGCGCTCCAGGTGATCCATCACCCGTCCCGGGGTGCCGACGATCACATGGGCGCCCCGGTCCAGAGCACGCAACTGCACCACCATGCTCTGGCCGCCATACACCGGCAGCACATGGAAGCCGGGCATGAAGTGGGCGTAGCTTTGCAGGGCTTCCGCCACCTGGATCGCCAGTTCACGGGTGGGGGTGAGGATCAGTGCCTGGGGCCGCCGCTGGGCCAGGTCGAGCTGCGCCAGCAGAGGCAGGGCGAAAGCCGCGGTCTTGCCGGTGCCAGTCTGGGCCTCGCCCAGAATGTCATGGCCGGCCAGCAGTCGGGGAATGCAGGCCGCCTGGATCGGCGAGGGCGTCTCGTAGCCGAGGGCTTCAAGGCCCTGCAATAGGGAAGGAGAAAGACCCAACTGGTCAAAGCGTTCGATGGCGGACATGGGGAAATACCGGGAAATACAGCGAAATGGGCAGCGCCGGGGGGCGGGGGCCATAGCGCGAAAAACGCGCGAAAAACCCGCGGAGGGCGTACGGAAGCGGTACGCTGCCAGGAGATGGGTCGCTATTTTAGCCCGGATAGGACCACCAAGCCACGAGAATTATGGTAGTAGGGGCGCCCCGGCCCCTCAACCCGCCCGATCAGACGCCGCCTCAGGCCGACGGCGGCGCGTTTCCCTGCCCCGGGTCGATACTCCGGGCAAGCTCCTGATCCGTCCCCATCACATGGGCAAGCAGCCAATGCTTCAGATAATCCAGCAAGGGAACAAGGGCCTGACGCTGGCGTTCCGCTGAAAGCTTCTTGAATGCCTCCAGGTGGCCGACGAACTGGAGGTGCTCCTGAGCATGACGGTCGGCATGGGGAGTGCCTTCGATCCGGGAGCGGATGATGGTTTCCTCCGTCTCGAAATGAAAAAAGACATAGGCGAACAGCCGGGCGATGCCCTTGTCGATATCGGCTGCCGCCTGATTTTCTTCGTTGACGGCCTCCAGTTCGTTGATGATTTCGATCAGTTCCTGGTGCTGCAGATCGATGTCGTGTATTCCTGTCCGCAGGGACTCATTCCATACCAGACGCATTAATTTTTCCTTTCGTTGATGATGCCGCCCGGACAGTGGCTGCGGGTATGTCAGAGGGGGCGCTCATATCAGGCCAGGCGGCGAACCATGCGCAGCATACCGGACTACATGACATTCACGGCAGGGCACCCCATCGGCCACCTGGCTTGCCAAAAAATCCGGGGACTAGGGTCTGTTCTCATTCAGGCGACGGGCGCCGACTGAATGAGAACAGACCCTAGAATAGAACCTGCATGAAATTTCCGGGGCTCCTGACCAACATGAACGCACCGACCTCGCTTCTCCCTCCCGAACAGCTCTACCGGCGCTGCGATCCGGCGCTGTTGGACTTCGAGACCACGGATCAACTGGAGGCCGGCATCGAATCCCTGGACCAGCCCCGGGCCACGGAGGCGGTGGAACTGGGCATCGCCATGAAGCAGCCGGGCTACAACGTGTTCGTGCTGGGGGAACCAGGCAGCGGGCGCCATGCCTTGGTCAAGCGCCTGATCGCAGGCGGCACCCTGGACCAGTCGGCGCCGCCGGACTGGTGCTACGTCAATAATTTCGACACCCCGGAAAAACCCCGTCTGCTGCGCCTGCCCCCCGGACGGGGCGCCGGGCTGCGGAGGGACATGCAGGAATTCGCCCGGGAGCTGCCCACCGCCATTGCCACCGCCTTCGAGAGCGAGGATTTCCGCAACAACGTGGAAGCGGTACAGGAAGAACTGAAGCAACGGGAGGAAGCCGCCCTGCAACAACTCGGGCAACAGGCGGGGGAGGAGGGCCTGGCCCTGCTGCGCACGCCCCATGGCTTCATCTTCGCTCCGGTCAAGGACCACGAGGCCCTGGGTCCCGAGGAGTTCGCCAAGCTGCCCGACGCGGAAAGGGAGCGTTTCGGCGCCCTGATCAGCCGCTTCGGCGAGGAACTGCAACAGTTGATGCGGCTCTTCCCGCGCTGGCGGCGGGAGGTTCAGACTCGGATCAAGCAGTTGTCCCGGGACACCATGAGCCTGGCGGTGGGCCACCTGATCGAGGACATCAAGGCCGGCTACGTCGACCTGCCCGAGGTGCTGGCCTTTCTCGACGGCGCCATGACCGACGTCATGGAGGTGGGCAGCGAACTCAAGGACGAGTCCAAGAGCGAGGGGGAATCCGGCACCACGGAATTGACCGGGCGCATCACGGCCCAGCGCTACCTGGTCAACCTGGTGGTGGACCAGGACGGCAATACCGGCCTGCCCCTGGTCTGCGAGGACCACCCCACTTATCCGAACCTGGTGGGCCGAGTGGACCAGATCGCCCATTTCGGCGCCCTGGTCACCAACTTCACCATGATCCGCGGTGGCGCCCTGCACCGGGCCAACGGGGGCTATCTGCTGCTGGACGTGGAAAAGGTGCTGGCCCAGCCCTATGCCTGGGAAGGCCTGAAGCGGGCGCTGAAGTCGGGCCAGGTGCGCATCGAATCCCTGGGCCAGGTCTATGGCCTGGTCAGCACCCAGTCCCTGGAGCCGGAACCCATGCCCCTGGACGTAAAGGTGGTGCTGTTCGGCGAGAGATTGATCTACTACCTGCTGCGGGAATACGACCCGGAATTCCCCTTCCTGTTCAAGGTGGCGGCAGATTTCGACGACAGCGTGGAGCGCTGCCCCGAGCAGACCCGACTCTATGCCCGGCTGGTGGCCACCCTGGCCCGCCAGAACAGGCTGCGACCCCTGCACCGGGAGGCGGTGGCCCGGGTGATCGAGCATGCGGCCCGCCTCGCCGAGGATGCGGAGCGACTGTCCACCGCCAGCCGCCATGTATCCGATCTGCTCCAACAGGCCGATCATCAGGCAGCCCGGGCCGGCCACGAACGGATCGAGCGCGACGATGTGGTGGCAGCCCTGGAGGCCCAGCGGCGCCGCAACAGCCGAATTCCGGAACGTATCCTGGATGCGATGAAGCGCGAGATCCTGCTGATCGACACCAGCGGCACCCGGGTCGGCCAGGTCAATGGCCTGGCCGTGGGGGAGCTGGGGGACGCGGCCTTCGGCCATCCGGTACGCATCAGCGCCACGGTTCGCCTGGGAGAAGGGGACGTGCTGGACATCGAGCGGGAATCGGAAATGGGGGGCGCCATTCATTCCAAGGGGGTAATGATCCTTTCCTCCTTCCTGGCCTCCCGCTTCGCCCGGGAACTACCCCTGTCCCTCTCGGCCAGTCTGGTCTTCGAGCAGTCCTACGGTCCCGTGGAGGGAGACTCGGCCTCCCTGGCGGAACTCTGCGCCCTGCTCTCGGCCCTGGCCGGCGCCCCCATTCGCCAGTCCCTGGCCATGACCGGCTCGGTGAACCAGCACGGCCAGGTCCAGGCCATCGGCGGCGTCAATGAAAAGATCGAGGGCTTCTTCGACCTCTGCGCCGCCCGGGGCCTCAGCGGCGACCAGGGGGTACTGATCCCTAAGGCCAACATCAAGCACCTGATGCTGCGGGAGGACGTGGTGGCCGCCTGCGCCGCCGGGCGCTTCCAGATTCATGGCGTGACTGACGTGGACCAGGCCATTGAACTGCTGACCGGCATTGCCGCCGGCGCCCCCGATGCCCAGGGCAATGTACCCATAGGCAGCATCAACCATGCGGTGGCCTCCCAGATCGCCGAGCTGTCGGCCCTGCGCCAGGTCTATGGCGCCCCGAGCCGACGCCACCGCAAGCGTCTGCGCAAATGAGGCCAGCCGGCCCCACGCCGGGACTGGTCCAGTTGTTCCTGGCCTTCCAGGGAATTTCCCTAAGGGCCTTCGGCGGCGCCCTGCCCTGGGCGCGACGGGAACTGGTGGACCAGCGCCGCTGGCTGGAACCAACGGAGTTTGCCAATCTGCTGGCCCTGTGCCAGTTCCTCCCCGGCCCCAATATCGGTAATCTCGCCGTTCTGGTGGGCAGCCGCTACCGGGGCATCCCCGGCGCCCTGGCGGCCCTGCTGGGCTTGCTGGCGGCGCCGGTAGCCATCGTCATCCTGCTGGGGATGATCTACGATCGCTACGGGCAAATGGAACTCATGGGCCGGGTGCTCAACGGCGTGGCTGCGGCGGCGGCCGGGCTGATCGCCGACATGGCCCTGAAAATGGCCCGCCCCCTGGAACGCCGGGGCGCCCGGGCCGGCCTGCTGTTCCTGCTTGCCACCTTCGTCGCCGTGGGCTTGCTGCGCCTGCCCCTGGGACCGGTGATGCTGGTGCTGGCGCCCCTTTCCATCCTGGCGGCACGACCCCGATGAAGGCTGATCCTCTGCTCGGCCTGGCCCTGCAACTGGCGACCCTGTCCCTGCTCACCTTCGGCGGCGCCAGCGCCGTGGTGCCGGAAATGCAGCGCATCGTGGTGGAACAGGGCCAGTGGATGAGCGCCCGGGAATTCAACGATCTGTTCGCCATCGCCCAGGGCGCCCCCGGCCCCAATCTGCTGATCGTCACCCTGGTGGGTTGGCATGTGGCGGGACTCCCCGGCGCGTTGCTGGCCACCCTGGCCTTCTGCCTGCCCAGCAGCCTCCTGGCCTATGCCGTGGCCCGGCTCTGGGATCGCTTCCGTGCCAGCCCCTGGCGGGTACGCGTCCAGGACGGCCTCCTGGCCATGACCGTGGGCCTGGTGGTCTCCACCGCCTGGCTTCTGGCCCGCACCGCGGACCACAGTCCAGCGGCGTGGATACTCACAGCAGGGGTCATGGCCCTGGCCTGGCACACCCGGATCAACCCGCTCTGGCTGCTGGCGGCGGGCGGATTACTGGGCGGGCTGGGCCTGCTCTGAAGACTCGACAGGCGCCACCATCACTTCTCCCTGCATCTCGGGGTGAGGACCGCAACGGTAGGGGTAGATACCGGGCACATCGAAGCGGCGGCTCCAGGTTTCCCCGGGGAACAGCCGCTCCGACTCCAGGCTCTCGGCGAAAAAGAACACCGAATGACTGGTGCGCTTTTCCTTGTTGACCCAGCGCACAGTATCGCCCGGAGCGATCTTCACGATGGGATGATCGAAACGATAGTCGGCGATGCCGATCTCCACTTCAGCCGCCAGGACACGCAGGCTGGCCGTCGCCAGTGCGAGCGCCAGGTAGAAAGGCTTCAGCATGAGTCATCTCCCAAAATGCGCACCGGAGCATGGGACTCCAGCCTGGCGGGCAACATGCCGCGCACGCTGTTGATGAACCAAAGCCCCGTGGCCCGGGCCAGGTCCTCACGACGAATCACGGCTTCTACGATTTCGCCCCGAGCCAGCATGTCCGCCCGCAGCACGCCCGGCAGCAGGCCACCAATCAGGAACGGCGTCACCCGACGCCCCTCCAGTTCCACCACCACATTGCCCCGGGTGAATTCGGTGATCTCGCTCCGCTCGTTCCACAGCAGGGTATCGAAAGTTCCCTGCTGCGGTTCGTGGCTCCCATAGGCTCCACGTTCGGTGGTCTTGTGGCGGAGGAACTCGTCGCCGCTATCCACGGGGCCGTATGCCAGGGCGATGACGATTTCCGGCGGAGTCGGTTCCAGGGCGAAGATTTCCAGCCGGGGGCGGCCCTGTCGGTCCAGCAGCAGACGGACCCTCCATGTACCCGCACCATGGTTGGCCGCCATGGTCTCAAGTGCTTGACGGACCGCTCCTTCATCCCAGGCAAAGCCGAAGTGTTCGGCGCTGGCCCCGAGCCGGGCCAGATGCCCCGGCAACAGCCAGTAGGCGCCGTTCTCCAGGCGCAGGGTTTCCAGCAGTTCAAAATGGGCGCTGGCCCGCAGCAGGAAGCGGCGCTTCACCAGCCATTCCTCGTATTCGTCTGCGGGCCTGGAATCCCAGGTCACACCGCTGCCGATGCCGCAGCGGGCCAGACCCCGATCCAGGCTCACGGTGCGGATACCGACACTGAACCGGGCATGGCCGCCAGGCGCCACCAGGCCGATGGCGCCGCAATAGGCGCCCCGGGGCGAGACTTCCCGTTCAGCGATGGCGGCCATGGCAGCCACCTTGGGCGCTCCCGTCACCGAACCGCAGGGAAACAGGGCACCGAAAACGTCGGCCAGTCCCAGCCCCGGCCGAGTTTGGCAGCGCACCGTGGAGGTCATCTGCCAGGCTGTGGGCAGAGCCTCGATCTCGAACAGGCGCGGCACCGTTACCGAACCGGGCCGAGCCAGCCGGGACAGGTCGTTGCGCAGCAGGTCCACGATCATCAGGTTTTCCGCCCGCTCCTTGTCGGATTCCCGCAAGCCCTGCCGGGCAGCGGCATCCCGGACCGGATCGGCATGGCGCGGGGCGGTGCCCTTCATGGGACGGGTCGTCAGTTCTCCCGAGGGTGTCCAGTCGAAAAACAGCTCCGGGGAGACCGAGAGCAGTTGCCAGTCGCCGCCGTCGAGGCAGGCGCAATAGGCCTCCGGCTGTGTCTGGCGCAGGGCCTGGAACAGGACACCGGGCTCCCCCTCGAAGGCCGCCTCCAGACGGGCGCTGAGATTCACCTGATAGTAACGGCCGTCGCCGATGGCCCGGACGATGGACGCCACCTGGGCTTCGACGGCCGCACGGGAGGATTCCAGGCGCCAGGGGCCGCAACGGAAACCGCCCGCCGATGCAGGCGCAGGCTCCCGGGGTTCATCGGGGCTGTCATAGAGAGCGAAGCGGGCCAGGGGCTGGCCTGAGCGGGGCTGATGCGTCCGCAGTGCCCGATCGAAGGCCGGCGCCGCCTCGTAGGCCAGATAGCCCACGGCCCAGCCTCCGCGTCGGCCATGATCCTCGGCCGCTGCCAACACCGCCGCCACCTCGTCGCTACGATAGGCAAGCAATACCTGTTGCGGTCGGGAAAAGGCACGGCGCAAACGGCTGCCATCCTCACAAGGGAAATCGATCCACGCTTTCACCCCGGGAGTTTACCCCGTGGATAACGTGGAAAAGCAGCGCCGGAGCCGAGTGCGACCAATCGAGCACAGCGAGCCGATGAGTAGCCCCGCCCCGGGAAGGGGGCGTAGGCGGGGTTGCGCGAAGCACGGCTTCGCGCCGCCGAAGCCGGCCGGCTGTGCAAAGCCGGCCGTGGAACGGGGGTGGGGGGCGTTCAATTTGCCTTTACGCATTTTCATTCTCGATGGTGATGCTGGGACCATGCGCGTTAGGCCGATGAAATTGGCTAGACTGGCGGCTCGTATCCATCCACCGATGCATCCATGACCCCCAACCCCGAACGCGCCCGCGCCATTGCCTGGCTACTCACCGGCCTGGCCCTTCCCCTGATATTGCATCTGCGCCTGCTGCCAGCCCTGCTGGCAGGGCTGCTGGTCTATGAGCTGGTGCATCTGCTGGCGCCGATGCTCGGCGGCCGGCTTTCCGACAGCCGGGCCCGCCTGGTGGCCGTCGCCCTGCTGAGCGTCCTGGTGATTGCCGCCATTACCCTGTTGACCATGTTCGCCCTGGCCTTTCTGAAGAGCGACACCGGCAGCCTGCCGGAACTGGCCTACAAGATGGCGGGCATCATCGAACGGGCCCGGGCCACCCTGCCCGAGTGGCTGGTGGCTTCCCTGCCCAACGGCGCTGACGCCATGAGGGACGCGGTACTGCACTGGCTGCGGGAGCACAGCGCCGACCTGCAACTGGCGGGACAGGGCATGTTGCGGGGCACCGCCCATGTGCTGCTGGGCATGATCATTGGCGCCATGGTCGCCCTGCGGGAAGCCTGCCCCGACAAGCCCCACCGCCCTCTGGCCGCAGCCCTGCTGGAACGGGCGCGGCGGGTGGGCGACGCCTTTCGCCGCGTCGTCTTCGCCCAGGTGCGGATTTCCGCCATCAATACCTGCCTGACCGCCCTCTATCTGGCTCTGGCCCTACCCCTGATGGGCATCCACCTACCCCTGACCAAGACCCTGGTGGCAATCACCTTCATCGCCGGCCTGCTGCCGGTGGTGGGCAATCTGATCTCCAATACCGTCATCGTGGTGGTCAGCCTGTCCCATTCGCCGGAACTGGGCCTGGCCTCCCTGGCCTTTCTGGTCATCATCCACAAGCTGGAATACTTCCTCAACGCCCATATCATCGGCAACCGTATCGCCGCCCGGGCCTGGGAACTGCTGCTGGCCATGCTGCTGCTGGAAGCGGCCTTCGGTATTCCGGGATTGATCGCCGCCCCCATCTACTACGCCTATCTGAAGGACGAACTCGCCAGCGCCGGCTGGGTCTGACCGCCGTTCAAGGCACAGCCCAATCAGTAGCAAACGAGCTTTCCCGCAGGGCCGTCCTCAGGGAAAGCAGCCACAACACGGAGCGGGCGCAGCCCGCGAACCATTGTCGCCCCCTTCCCCGGGAAGGGGGCTGGGGGGAGGGTCCTGCCTTCCCGCCGGGCCGACCTGACCGAAGGGAATCCCTGTGGGACAAGGGAAAACCGCACACGGTGCCAGCCGCAACCTTTCGGTGCTGCGACGGGGTGTCCCGTAATATCGAGCGGAGCGAGCCGTATCGCCCCCCGAAGGGGGGCGAACCAAAAGTGTCAGCAGCGGGCGTTATAGACCAGGCCGCCGCCGGCGGTGTAGTCCTTGAGCACGGCCACCGCCTGGCTCCGCAACACGTCCAGGGTTACCTGGATGCCCCGCTGCCGCAGTTCCTCGGCCCAGGCCGACGGCTTGGGCCCCTCATCGAACCCCACCGCCCTGGCATCCTCGTCCCGGGCGCCGCAGACCAGATGCCGGACCCCGGACCAGATCGCAGCCCCGAAGCACATTACGCAGGGTTCCGAACTGCTGACCAGTTGGTGGGCTGGCTGGCTGACCGCCCCCAGGTCAAAGCCGCCCACCCGCTGCTGGGCCAGGCTCAGAGCCATGATCTCGGCATGGGCCGAGGAGCAGCGGCTGGCGATCACCCGGTTGACCCCGGCGGCTACCAGGCGCCCCGAGTCGCGCTCGAAAACGGCGGCGCCAAAAGGTCCGCCGCCGCCGGCAATATTCCGGCGCGCCAGATCAATCACGAATTCCATCCGCGCCTCCAGGGTGGACAGTACGATGCCGGAATCATTGATCTCGGCAATGAAGGCGGGCAATTTCACATGCAGAATGGCGGACATGCCACTATGGTAGCAAAGCACGGTTTGGTTGAGATTGCCCGCCCGGCCCATTAACATGGGGCCAATCCCGGATGGAAACTTGGAGCTTGCCCATGCCCGACTACAGCGCCCTGATCACTCCCGTGATCCACGACCGGGATGCCTTGCAGGAGTTCAACGAGTCCCTGGTGGACAAAACGCCCATAATAGAGCGCGATATCGCCCGCTTGCGGCGCAATCCCGGCGATACTGGAGTCATTGCCGACCTGTTTCGCGCCCTGCACAACATCAAGGGAGACGCGGCGATCTGCAAGGTGGATGTGGGGGTGCTGATCGCCCACCCCATCGAGACCCTGCTGGCGCGGGTACGCCAGGGAGAGATCGGGTTTTCCGAACTTCAGGCTGAGGTCATCCTGCTGGCCCTGGATCGCCTGGAACTGGCCATTGAGGCCATGGTCAGTCATCGCCCGATCACCAACCTGGCCTTGCCGGAACTGGTCAGCGGCCTGGAAGGCATGAGCCAGACCGTGGAAAGCGATATTCAGTCACTGGGCATCGCCCTGATCGAAAAGGTCACCGGATTCCGGCCCAGCCAAGCTGCCCTTAAAACCCGGGCGCCGGCCGCCGGGACCCACCCCAGCCCGGAGGAAGCCGATCGGGATCTGACATTCTTTCATCAGTTGGCCCTGCAACTGGAGACCCATTCTCCACTGTTCCAGGGCCGCAGCGGACGCCTGCTGCGACTGGCCCGGGACACCAACATCGAGGCCGGATCGCCAGTGAATCAGGCCCAACTGGACGCCGCCGTTTATATGCATGATGCCGGAATGATGTTCCTGTCCCAGACCTTATGGCCCAAGAGTGGAAAACTCTCCGTAGCGGAGACCAAGGCGCTGAAGGACCACCCCGGCTTCGCCGCCGGACTGCTGGAGCGCATGCCGGGCTGGGCCGAGGCATCCACCATGGTGGCCCAGCACCACGAAATGCCCGACGGCGCCGGCTATCCGCTGGGCCTCAAGGATGGCGACATCCACCCCGGCGCCAAGATCCTGGCCATCATCGACGCCTTCGAAGCGGTCACCCTCAAGCACCGGGACCGGGGACGGGGCCGATCCCTGCTAAGGGCCATCGCCGAAGTCAACGCCTGCGACCGGCAGTTCGACCCGGTATGGATCGGCCATTTCAACAAGGTCATACGGCGCATGGTGGAAGACTGATCAGCGGCGGAGCAGTTCTATAATCCAGCCTCCCATCGTTCCTGGAACTGCAAGAGCCATGCGCCACATCACCCTGTCCCGCTTCCTGATCGAGGAACAACGCAGCAAGAACGTCATCTGCGGCGACTTGCGACTGCTGATCGAAGTGGTTTCCCGCGCCTGCAAGGCCATTTCCATCGCCATCGGCAAGGGCGGCATGGCTGACGTGCTGGGTTCCGCCGGCTCCGACAACGTCCAGGGCGAGGTACAGAAGAAGCTGGACGTGATCTCCAACGAGATACTGCTGGAGGCCAATGAATGGGGCGGCCACCTGGCCGGCATGGCCTCGGAGGAAATGGAACTGCCCCACGCCATCCCCAATCGCTACCCAAAGGGGGAATACCTGCTGCTGTTCGATCCCCTCGACGGCTCCTCCAACATCGATGTGAATGTGTCGGTCGGCACCATTTTCTCGGTGCTGCGCTGCCCGGAAGGGATGGAGCCCGATGAAAAGGCATTCCTCCAGCCTGGCACCCAACAGGTCTGCGCCGGCTATGCGGTCTATGGCCCCACTACCCTGCTGGTGCTGACTCTGGGCGATGGCGTCAATGTATTCACCCTGGACCGGGAGATGGGCCGCTTTGTCCTCACCCAGGAGAATGTACGGATTCCCGAGGACACCAGGGAGTTCGCCATCAATGCGTCCAACATGCGCTTCTGGGAACCGCCGGTGCAGCGCTACATCAACGAACTGCTGGCAGGAAAGGAGGGGCCCCGGCAGCAGGATTTCAACATGCGTTGGGTAGCCTCCATGGTGGCCGACGTGCATCGCATCCTCTGCCGCGGCGGCATTTTCATGTACCCCCTCGACAGCAAGACCCTCGCCAAGGGAGGCAAGCTGCGCCTGATGTACGAGGCAAACCCCATGTCCATGATCGTCGAACAGGCCGGCGGCCGGGCCACCGACGGCCGACGGCCTCTTCTGGAAATACAGCCGGAATCCCTGCACCAGCGGGTGCCGGTGATCCTCGGCTCCAAAAACGAGGTGGAGCGGGTCACCGCTTATCATCTGAAATGATGACCGACATGTCGATGCACCGCCCGCAAGCTCCGGGAACGCTCACGGAGCGCCGCCCCTGAGCCATGGCCCTGGACCTGCGTGACAAGCGTGGTCTGCTGATCGACGACATCCCGGAGATGCGCGCCTCGGTGCGCGTCCAGTTGTCCAATGTCGGTCTGGAAAACTGCGACCCAGTACGCAATGTCAAGGAGGCTGTCGACAAGCTGACCCTGAATCGCTACGACCTGGTGATCTGCGACTACAACCTGGGCCAGGGCGCCGATGGCCAGCAGTTGCTGGAACTGGTGCGGCGCAGGAAGCTGCTGCCTCTCTCCACAGTCTTCCTGATGATCACCGGCGAGACCGGCTACGAGCAGGTTTCCACCGCCGCCGAGTTTTCCCCCGATGATTATCTGATCAAGCCTTTCACCGCCGAGACCCTGGGGGGGCGCCTGATCCGCGCCATGGAAAAGAAGGCTGCCCTGGCCCCCATCTACCGGCACATGACCGACAAGGGTGATCCGGCCCTGGCGGTGGAAGCCTGCGACCAGTTGCTGGCCGAAAAATCCCGCTACAGCCTGGATGTTCTGCGCATCAAGGGCGACCTGCTGCTGAGCCAGGGCCGCCATACCGAGGCCCTGGCGCTCTACGAAAGCGTGTTGCAACAACGGGAGACCCCCTGGGGCGCCGTGGGCAGGGCCCGTGCCCTGGCGGCCATGGGCAACACCGATCAGGCTCGGGAACATCTGGAGGGCGCCGTGGCAGCCTATCCCAACTATCTGGCGGCCTATGATTCCCTGGCTCAGTTGCTGGAAACAACCGACAAGCAGGCAGCTCAGCAGGTGGTGGAGCAGGCCCTCAAGGTCTCCGCCTCCACCCGACGCCAGCGCCAACTAGGTGCCCTGGCCCTGGAGAACAAGGATTTCGGCCGGGCCGAGAACGCCTATCGCCAGACGGTGGTCAGGGATCGCAGCGGCTTTTTCAAGAGCCACGATGACTACGCTGGTCTGGCCAAGAGTTGTGCCGAACAGGGCAAGACCCAGGAAGCCCTGACAGCGGTCAAGGACATGGCCCAGCACTTCCAGCGCACGCCGGAACTGGAAGCACGCCAGGCCGCCCTGGAAAGCCAGGTGCAGATCAAGGCCGGCAACAAGGAGGCGGCCGAGGCCGCCCTGAAAAAAGCGCTCAAGACAGGAGAGGGCAATACCCTGGATCCCCAGACCAGTCTGGAAATCGCCCAGGCCTGCTTCGCCAATGGTGAGGAGGAGCGGGGCAAGCAGATCATCCAGACCGTGGCCGAGGAGTACCACGAGGACGATCATGTCTTTGCCCTCGCCCAGTCGGTATTCACCGCCGCCGGGCTGGAGGACGAAGGCCAGGTGCTGCTGGAAGCCACCCGCAAGCGCATGATCAAGCTCAACAACGACGCGGTGGCCCTGGCCAAGGCGGGAGATCTGGATCAGGCCATCGGCATGTTGACGGAAGCCGCCGACCGGCTCGCCAACAACGCCCAGGTGGCAATCAACGCCGGATTGGCCCTGCTGATGCACGTTCAGGCCCATGGCGCGGACCTCGATCGCGTCACCCAGGCCCATCGCTACCTCAGTCAGGCGCGTCGGGCCAATCCGGATCACCCCAAGCTTGACGATGTGGTCGGCTTCTATCGCAGGCTGGCACCTCCGGAAGCCCCTGTCCTGGAAGACTAGGATGAAACCATCCCCACGCTCGCTTTGCTCGCTGCCCCCCAAGGGGGTGTCAGCACGCTTGGGGCGGCCCGGCGCGTACTGACATGGACTCCCTGGTGGCCGCCGTCATCCACGACGCCAAGAATGCCCTGAACACCCTCAATGTGCGCCTGGACCAGGCGCGGCAACTGGCGCCCTCGCCCCCTCTGGAACAGGCCACAGCCATCGTGGCCAATCTCTCCACCCGACTGGTGGAACTGCTGGCCTTCTATCGGGCCGATCAGGGCACCCTGCGTATGGCGGTGGAAGATCAGAACCTGACGGATTTCATCGACGATCTGCAACAAGAGCTGGCGGCCGAACCCGATCTGCCTATCACGCTGGAATGGGATATCGCTGGCGCCCAGGCCATCGGTGCCTGGGCCTTCGATGCGTATCTGGTCAAGGTGGCCCTGCTCGACGCCCTGCGCAATGCTTTACGCCACGCCCGACATCGCGTCAGCCTCAGCGTGACCGCGGAGCCCGGCGGCGGGATACGCCTGTCCGTGGCCGATGACGGCCCGGGCTATCCGGCGGAAATCCTGGCTGGGGAGTCCAACCTGGCGATGGCGAAGGGATCGAGCGGTCTGGGCCTGCGTTTCGCGGCCCTGATCGCGGAGAGGCATTGCACCCCCCAGGGCCGTCGGGGCCGGCTCGCACTCGCCAACAACCAGGGCGCCATTTTCTCCCTGATCCTGCCTTGAGTCAGGTCAGGGAGATGCGACAAGTCCCCAGTCCGTCGCCCCTTCCAGTATGGACGAAGGATGGAACAGGGTGTCCGTTTGACTAGGTGCCAGAGGACGGGAAAAATAATAACCCTGGAACTTGTGGCAGCCATAGCCCATCAGCATGGAAAGCTGCTCGGCCGTTTCCACCCCCTCGGCCAGGATGTCCAGCTCCAGGCTATGGGCCAGGCCGATGATGGCCGCGGCGATCGCGGCATCCTCCCGGTCCTCGCAGAGATCCCGCGTGAAGCTCTGGTCCACCTTGAGCTTATGCACCGGAAACCGCTTGAGGTAGGACAGGCTGGAGTAGCCGGTGCCAAAATCGTCGATGGTCAGGCGCACCCCCATGGCCGCCAGTTCCTCCAGCTTGGACAGCGTTTCACCCACCTCCTGCATCAGGGCGCCTTCCGTGATCTCCAGCTCCAGCAGCCGGGCCGGCTGACCGGTTTCGGCCAGGATGGCACGGATGGTCTCCACCAACCCTCGCTGGCGAAACTGGCGCGGCGAAAGATTCACCGAAATTGGCAGTAGCGGATAGCCCTGCTCCTGCCAGACACGGTTCTGGCGCATGGCTTCCCGCAACACCCATTCGCCCAGGGGCAGGATCAGGCCGGTTTCCTCCGCCACCGGAATGAATTCGCCGGGAGCGATCATGCCCTGCTCCGGATCGTTCCAGCGCACCAGGGCCTCCATACCCACCACGGCCCGTTGCCGCAGATCCACCAGGGGTTGATAGTGCAACACCAGCTCACCCTGATCCAGGGCCGCCCGCAGGCGATTTTCCAGGTTGAAGAAGCGGATCGCCTCATCATTCATGGAAGCAGTGAAAAACTGGAAATTATTGCGCCCCAGGGATTTGGCATGATACATGGCCGTGTCGGCGTTCTTCATCAACTGCATGGCATCACTGCCATCATCCGGATAGATGCTGATGCCAATGGAAGGCGTAACCCGCAGATCATGGGCATCGACACGAACCGGCGGCCCCAGTGCGGCGATGATCTTTTCCGCAACCAACACCACGTCGTCGACGCAGATCATGTCATTGAGCACCACCACGAACTCGTCGCCCCCCAGCCGGGAAACCGTATCCACCGACCGTACCGCGCCACCGAGACGCTGCGCCACCTGTTTCAGCAGCTCGTCGCCCACGGCGTGGCCCAGACTGTCGTTGATGCTCTTGAACCGATCCAGGTCCAGAAATAGCACAGCGGCCCGGCGGCCCTTGCGCTCCGCCTGGGCCAGGGCCTGCCCCAGGCGATCGTGGAGCAGCGCCCGGTTGGGCAGGCCGGTCAGGGCATCGTGGTGGGCCAGATGCCAGATGCGCTGCTCGGTCTGCATGCGCTCGAAGATTTCCCCCTGCAACTGGGCATTGGCCGTGGCCAGCTCGGCGGTGCGCTCCGTCACCCGCTGTTCCAGTTCGTCCCGAGCCTGCACCAGGGCACGCTCGGCCAGGTGACGCTCGGTGATATCCTCGAAAATCCAGATCACGTCGAGGCTGGAACGCTCCTGATCGGTGCGCCGCCCCGTCACCCGCAGCCAGATGTGGCGGCCATCCTTGCATTGACCCGGAATCTCGATGATGAAGGTCTCGCCCTGGCGAATGGCGCCCAATGCCCGCTCGCGCACGCGGCCGAAGGCTTCCTCGCTGGGGTGAAGGACGGAGGCCAGACGCCCCATCAGATCGTCCGGGCCGTAGCCGAAGATTTCCTCCAGGCGACGATTGGCGCGGACAATGGTGCGGTTGTGGGTCAGCATGATCCCCACCGCGGCGTTGTCGAAAATGGTTTCCTGCTGCTCCAGGGCACGCTTGAGCTGAGCCTCGGCCGCCTTCTGGCGAGAGATGTCCTCCACCAGCCAGACCGTGCCCACCGCCGGGTCGGCGGGGTCCAGGACATGCCCGGAGCAATTGGCCCAGAATTCGGAACCATCCGACCGCAACAGCAGGAATTCACCCCGCTGGTAGCCCTGGGCCAGTAATTCGTCATAGGTATTGCTGATCAAGGCCGCCGCCTCGTCGCCCCGGGCGAAGAGCCGCTCCACCGACAGGCCCATGGCCGCACCCGGCGGCAGGCCAAGCAATTGCTCAAAACGACGGTTGCAGCGCACTACACGGGCATTTCGCACCACCGTAATGCCGATCGGACTGGTCTCGAAGATGCCTGCCAGTTCTCGAGCGGACTTATCCAGGGCATCCTGAATCAGCCGGTCCTCGGACACGTCCTCCATGATCCAGATGGTGCCCTGGCGCGGGTAGCGGGGATCGACGGCCTTGGCGGAAATGCGGCAGAAGAACAGACTGCCATCCTTGCGCATCATCGGCCGCTCGGTGCGATAGGTGCGACCGGCCGCCAGCACCGGCATGGCCTCCCGACCCAACTCCGCAAAGGCTTCGTCGGAGGGATGCAGGGCCGCGCTCGGCAGGCCGATCAGTTCGTCCGGTTCGTAACCCCACATGCTGGCGCAGAGGGGATTGGCGCGGGACACCACCCGGTTGCGGGTAAACATGATGCCGATGGTGGCGTTTTCCAGAATCGCCCGCAACTCCAGCAGGGTCTGCCCCAGATTATGACCACCGACCGACAGGGACGCATCCAGGAATCCGCCCTGGCTCCTGGGTAGTCCGTGGGGATCGCGCTCGATCACTGGACTCCCCTCCCCCCGGCCCCCTCCCCAAGGGAGGAGGTGACGACGGTTCGCCGCCTCGCGGCTCCGGGTCTGAGCTGGCGCCCCTTCGGACGGCCGTGCGGAACACTCGGGACTCCCCTCCCCCCGGCCCCCTCCCCAAGGGAGGAGGTGACGACGGTTCGCCGCCTCGCGGCTCCGGGCTGTGTCGTGTGCGGGATGCTCATGGAATCACCGGGCGGCCACCGCCGAAAGCCTCCAGCAGCTTCAGCACCGCAACGGAATCCTCCTCGCCCAGGCCGCTACCCACCAGGGCGTTGAACACCTGTGCCGTGGCCGCCGCTGTGGGCAGGGGCAAGCCCAGACGATGGGCCTCGTCCATGACGATGCCCATGTCTTTCTGGTGCATCCAGGCCTTGAAGCCCGGCTGGAAATTGCGATCGAGCATCCGCTGACCGTGGTTTTCCAGGATGCGGCTGTAGGCGAAGCCCCCCAACAGGGCCTCCCGCACCCTGCACGGATCGACACCACTGCATCGGGCAAAGTTCAGGGCCTCGGCCACGGCCATGACGGTGACGCCGGTCAGAATCTGGTTGCAGGCCTTGGCCACCTGGCCGGCACCGACCTCGCCCACGTGGATGACGGAGCGCCCCAGCAGGCGCAACAGGGGTTCCGCCCGGGCGAACACCTCGGCCGGCCCCCCCGCCATCACCGTCAGGCTGGCCTCAATGGCTCCCCTCTCCCCGCCGGAGACCGGTGCATCGAGAAAGCTGAGATCATGTCCTGCCAGCCGGGCAGCAATGCCCCGGGCCGCAGCCGGCGCGATGGTGCTCATATCCACCACGAGGCTTCCTGGCGCCGCGCCTTCCACCACGCCCCCGGTACCGAACAGCACCTCGACCACATCGGGAGCATCGGCCACCATGGTGATTACCACCTCTGCCCGTGCCGCCAGGGCAGAGGGAGAATCGTGGATCATGACATCAGCGTCGGCACGAAAGGGCGCCAGGGTTTCGGCGCGGCGCGCCCAGACATGCAGGGCGTGGCCGGCCCGCGCCAGATGCAGCGCCATGGGCTTACCCATCAGTCCGAGGCCAATGAACCCGATATTCATGGATGACAAATCAATTTACTGACGACCTCGACCCACACGAACATCGGGGTCAGACCGCAGTCAACATACCCGCTTCAATGAGGCGGGCATCATATCACCCGTCATCAGGGAACGTCAGCCAGCGCCTTGCGGATCAGGGGCAACAGATGCTCCGGCAGGACCATGTTCCCGGACAGGGCGAAGGCCCGAGCCTGGGACGACATCTTCTTCCATGTCTTGGCGATGATGCCCAGCCATTTTTCTTCCGTGTAGTCCGGCTTGCCGGTGGCGAAATCGGCCATGTAGTGCTCCAGGAAAACCAGGCTGGCCACGTCTTCCACCAACTGGCTCTCGGGATTCTCCCGCAACTGCTTCTTTCCCACAGCCAGCATCACCCGCGCCGCAGTCTCTTCATCGTAGCCCGCCTCCCGCACCAGGCGCCCCGCCAGCTCGGCATGGAAACGATACAGTCCGCTGCGCCATTGGTGATAGCCCACCTTGTCCATCGGATATGCCGAGCGAGGAACCTCCCAGCGTCGCACATGCTGGGCGCGCACCGCCAGCCACACTGTCTCGGCAGCGTCGGGGCGATAGCGCGTCAGCATTTCCGTCATACGGCGACCGTAAAGCAGCTCCTTGGGCACCCCCTGATCCCGATGAGGGTCTTCGGCATTGGTGGCATCGATCAGCGCGTAGGCGCGCTCCATGGGGGAATCGGCAGGGGCAGTCATCGGCCGATTATAGCCAGCCGAGCACTGGCACTACCCTTCAATGGAGTCAAGCAGCCGGGCATCGGCGTGGAGCTCGCCATTAAGCGCGTCAGGGAATACACCGGCATCCACGCGACCAGCCTCGCCAAGCCGCAACCCTGGCGCGATAGTAATCAGCCAGTTCTGGCGTGTGCCCTGTATTTGCAGGGCACACGTTCTCACTGCACGATCGACTTACTGGACGGCGCCCTTGTCCTCCAAGTGCATGTCCCGATAGGTCGCGGACAGCGCAATACCGACCACAAACAGCCCTGCAATCACCGCATCCACGAAGGCCACCGGGTTATCGGTGAAGCCCAGTATCCACGGTGAAAGAATCATCCACGCGCCGAGGGCCAGGGTCACCCAGTCTTCCCAGAGGGCGTGCATGTACTTCGCCAGGACGGCAACCACGGCGATGGCCACCCCCATGACGAGGAAATTCATCGTGTCCATGTCGGCCCAGTGGAAAAAACGGAAGACCCACGGGGACAGGAACAACCATATGCCAACAATCAGGGTTCCAGTTTCCTGCCAATAGTGTTGTTGCGTCTTCATGGCAATCTCACCTCCTCTGTCCTGCCAACTTTGGTGTTTATTCGACCACCGGCATAGACAATGGTTCTGCCTTCCTCGGTGCGGCCCGGCCGGGTATCGAAAACCTGAGGTCGTTTTGACAGCCGGCGTATCAGCCTCGATAATCCGCAGCGCTTTAATCGTTCGGCAGACAAGGGAACACGGTGCAATTCCGTGACGGGCCCGCCGCTGTAACCGGGGACGCCGCTTCGCAAGGTTCATGACCAGCCACTGGGGAAGACCACTCCCCCGGGAAGGCGCGAGGCGAGCGGATGATCCGGAAGCCAGAAAACCTGCTGCCGAGGGTTCCTTTCAATCTTCGCTCGATGGCGCCCATGGCAGGCGCGCCACCGGACGAACCGGAACATGGAGAATCGGATGCATTCGCCCGCTTTGCCGCGTGCCGATCTGGCACGTCTGGACACCGGCCTCGACGCCGCCCTGCAACACAAGATCGACAACAAGACCAAGCCTCCGGGTGCCCTCGGCCGCCTGGAAGCTCTGGCCCTGCAACTGGGTCGCCTCCAGAACACCCTCAGTCCCCAGGTAAGCGCACCGCATATGCTGGTCTTTGCCGGCGATCACGGCGCGGCCCGAGCCGGCGTTTCCGCCTATCCCCAGGAAGTCACCTGGCAGATGGTGGAAAACTTTCTCGCCGGCGGCGCCGCCATCAATGTCTTCGCCCGCCAGTTGGGCTGGACCCTCCAGGTGGTGGATGCCGGCGTGGCCCACGATTTTGGTCCCCGCCCGGGCCTGGTGGATGCCAAGATCGCCGCGGGCACTGCCAATTACCTGGAAGGTCCGGCCATGCGTCCGGACCAGTGCCAGGCCGCCTTGGCCCGGGGCGCAGCCCTGGCACGGCAAGCCGCTGCGGCAGGCAGCAATCTGCTGGCCTGCGGCGAAATGGGTATCGGCAACACGGCCTCGGCCTCCCTGCTCACCCACTATCTGGCCCCCGCGCCCCTGGAACTGTGCATCGGCCGGGGCACCGGTCTCGACGACAACGGCCTGATGCGCAAGAAGGATCTGCTGGGCGCCGCCGTGGCCCGCTACCCGGGCGCCACCGATCCCCTCTCGATCCTGGCCCATTTCGGCGGTTTCGAGATCACCATGATGGTGGGCGCCATGCTCGCCGCGGCCGAAGCGAAAATGTTGATCGTGGCCGATGGCTTCATCGTCACCGCCGCCCTACTGGTGGCCGCCCGGCTGCAACCGGCCCTGCCCGACTATTGCGTGTTCGCCCACCGTTCCGGCGAGCCGGGGCACCAGTTGCAACTGGATGCCCTGGGCGCCCGCCCCCTGCTCGACCTGGGCCTGCGCCTGGGGGAAGGCACCGGCGCGGCCCTGGCCCTGCCCCTGATCCAGGCGGCCGCCAATTTTCTGGAGCAGATGGCCAGCTTCGAATCGGCCGGCGTGGCGGAAAAGACATGAGCGCCCCGCACGGCCGCCCGAAGGGACGCCAACCCAGCCCCGGAGCCGCGCAGCGGCGAACCGTCGTCACCCCCTCTCTCGGGGAGGGGGTTGGGGGGAGGGCGCCGTGCCGCATGGCCGCCCAAAGGCGCGGCTGCGTTATCCATGGAGCCGGCGTTAGCCGGCGAACCACCGTCACCCCCTCCCCTGGGGAGGGGGTTGGGGGGAGGGTAGTTCCAGTGAGCGCCCAGCAACGGCTGCGCTTGGCGCCGCTACTGCTTGCGCTGGTGCTGGCTCTGCCGGCCCAGGCCGAGATTTCCGTCGCCGACGACAGCGGCCGCACGGTGCGCCTGGCAACGCCGGCCCGGCGCATCGTCAGCCTGGCCCCCCACGTCGCCGAGCTGATCTACGCCGCCGGTGCCGGGGACCGCCTGGTGGGCACGGTGCAATTCAGCACCTATCCGGAGGCTGCCCGGCGCCTGCCCCAGGTGGGGGGCTATTCCCGCTTCGATCTGGAGGCCATCCTGGCCCTGAAGCCGGACCTGGTGATCGGCTGGCAAAGCGGCAACCCGGCAGAGCAGATCGCCCGCATGCAGAGCCTCGGGCTACCCCTGTTCCTCACCCAGCCGGATCGCATCGACGACGTGGCCCGCAACCTGGAGCAGATCGGCACCCTGGCCGGCACCGAGGCCACAGCTCGGGCCGCCGCCGCCCATTACCGGGCCCGCCACAAAGCCCTGGCCGCCCGCTATTCGGCGCGGCCGCCGGTGCGGGTGTTCTATCAGGTCTGGAAAACGCCCCTGATGACCGTGGGCGGACGCCAGATCATCAGCGATGTGTTGACCCTCTGCGGCGGCCGCAATGTCTTCGCCGACCTGACCGCCCTGGCCCCCACGGTCAACGAGGAGGCCGTGCTGGCGGCCGATCCGGAAGTCATCATCGCCTCGGGCATGGACCAGGCCCGGCCAGAATGGGTGGACGACTGGCGCCGCTGGCCAACCATGACCGCTGTGGCCCGGGGCAATCTGTTCCACGTACCGCCGGAACTGATCCAGCGCCACACCCCGCGCCTGCTGGATGGAGCCGAGCAGGTCTGCGGCCAACTGGAACAGGCCCGCAGCCGGCGTCCGGCGGCCAAGCCATGAGCGGCTCCGACCGGCTGCCTCAACGCATCGCCTGCCTCAGTAGCGAGACGGTGGAGGTGCTCTACGACCTAGGGCAGGCCGATCGCATCGCCGGCATTTCCGGCTTCACCATGCGTCCGACCCGTGCGCGCAAGGAGAAACCCAAGATCAGTGGTTTCTCTTCCATGCAGGTGGAGCGCGTCCTGGCCGTGCACCCGGATCTGGTGCTGGCCTTTTCCGACCTTCAGGCCGACATGTGCCGGAACCTGATCGAGGCCGGGTTGACAGTGCATGTTTTCAACCAGCGCAGCGTGGAGGGCATCCTGGACATGGTGGATACCCTGGGCCGTCTGGTGGGCGCCCAAGACCGAGCGGCGGCGCTGATTGATACTCTGGAATCCACCCTCGCTGCGGCACGCCGGGCGGCCCAGGCACGGGGCGGCCGGCGGCCCCGGGTCTATTTCGAGGAATGGGACGAGCCTCCCATCTGCGGCATCCGCTGGGTTTCCGAACTGATCGAGATCGCCGGCGGCGAGGACATCTTTGCAGAACGCGCCCACGCCCCCGGCGCCCGGGAGCGAATCCTGGCCGATCCTCTGGAAGTAGCGGTGCGCCAGCCTGACATCATCATCGGCTCCTGGTGTGGCAAGCACTTCCGACCCGAACGGGTGCAGGCCCGTCCCGGCTGGAGCGATATCCCCGCCATCCGCCAGGGGCAGGTGCACGAAATCAAATCTCCCCTGATCCTCACCCCCGGCCCCGCCGCCATCCGCGAGGGCCTACCGACCCTGGTCAAGCTCTTCGACGACTGGGCTCGCCACTGACATCCTGATCGGGCTGTGCTACCAAGGGTGGGAGTCTCCTCCAACCCGACGGCGGAGTCCTGCGCATCGACAGCAGGCATCGCCTCCCTCCGAAGGCCTTTCGAGCCTGGGAAACCATGACCAACGCAAGCATGCACAAGGCATGGAGAATAATGGTGCTGCTCATCTTCTGGGCGCTGCCGCTCTCCACCTCGGCGGCGGCACTGGCCGGGGATACCGGTGATTATGTGGGTGAGGCCCGCTGCGCCGGCTGCCACCGGGCCGAGCAAGGCAACTGGGCCCATACGGTGCATGCCGGGATATTTCATCTGAACCCGGCCGACGAACTGGCGGCCCGGGGCTGCGAGGCCTGTCACGGCCCCGGTGCCCGCCATAGCCAGGACCCCGCCGACAAGAGCGCGATCATTGCCTTCACCCATGGCCGCGGCCTCTCCAGCGAGGTCCAGAACCGGCAATGCCTTCAGTGCCACCAGGGCCGGCAACGCATGTTCTGGGCTGGCTCGACGCACCAGACACGGGATCTGGCCTGTAGCGATTGCCACAATCCGATGGCGAAGTTTTCGTCAGCGGGGCTGCTGGCGAAAGCCAGCGTCAGCGAGACCTGCTTCAATTGCCATGGACAGCAGCGCACGGAGTTCCGCAAGCGTTCCCACATGCCGCTGCCGGAAGGGAAAATGTCCTGCTCGGATTGCCACAATCCCCATGGCTCCCTCACCCGCGCCCTGTTGCGGACGGACAGCGTCAATACGCTTTGCTACGACTGCCACGCCGAAAAGCGCGGCCCCTTCCTCTGGGAGCATGCGCCGGTGCGCCGGGACTGCCTGAGTTGCCACCTGCCCCATGGCTCCAGTCATGAAAGCCTGCTCATGGTGGCCCGTCCATTCCTCTGCCAGCAGTGCCACGCCAATGTGTCCCACCCGGCCAATCTGGTCACGGCGGCCAACCTGCCCCTCGGCGCCATGCCCGACGAGCGGGCCGCCAATCGCAGTTGCAGCAACTGCCACGCCCAGATTCACGGCTCCAACCATCCCTCCGGCCCGCGGCTCCATCGGTAACGCGCATGGTCGCCAGCACAATCCCCGAGGATGAAAATGCGCCAAAGTAACGCCGCCCATCCCCGCCCCGGGGCGGGGCTACTTATCGGCTCGCTACGCTCGACGGTCACACTCGGCTCCGTTGATGCCTTTTCACATTCAGGCGCACGAGGGGATTCGGCCGTGGCAATCACGCTACCCCGCAGCCCACTCATCCTGCTGATGCTACTGGCACTGGTGGCGGGCTCACGGGCCGAGACTCTGCCCGGCGGCAACGGCATCCAGGGCAGTGCGCTGAACCCCGGCGGTCGGGACCCGACCCTGGCACCCAGCGCCACCGGCCTGTCCTTGCTCAAGACCACCCCATCCCGCTCCCCCAGCGGGCTGCTCTACGCCTGGCCCGATGACATTCCATCGGGCCTACCCCTGTTGCCCGACTGGGCTTTCCACCTCTCCACCGAGTTCGGCACCCTGTCCGCCCGCCGCCCGCAAGGGAACAGTTCCCGCCATGACCATGGGGATTTCAGCGGCGGCCCGGTGATCAGTTTTCTCGGCATCTCGGCGCAGCAGACCGGTTCGGGACACTACGGAACCTTCACGGCGACAGCCCTGGGGCGCGAGGATGCGTCCTGGCAGGCGCGCTTCGGACGCTACGGCGCCTACCAGTTGAGGCTCTACATCGACAGGATTCCCCAGTTGTTTTCCAGCCAGGCGCGCAGCGTCTTTCAGGGGGCTGGCACAGGCAACCTGACCCTGCCCAACCCGCTCCAGGCAGGCACGCCGGCCCAACTGGCGACGGCCCTGACGGCAGCGCCGACCTTCTCCCTCGGCTTCACGCGCCGCAATGCCGGCCTGGACCTGGAGGCCACGCCGGGGCGCAAGCTGCGGCTTTACTTCGACTATCAGCAGGAACGAAAAAGCGGCATGCGTCCCCTGGGCACGGCCTCCTCCTATCCCGGAGCACCCACGGTGGAGCTGATGGAACCCATCGACTACAAGACCCACAAACTGGCGACGGGGCTGCAATGGACGGAGGAGCGGGTGCAGGCCAACCTGGGCTACAGCGGCTCCCTGTTCCGCAACGGGGTCGACACCCTGAGCTGGGACTATCCCCTGGCGGTGGCCCCCGCCCTGCGCCGGGGCCGCATCGACCTCTATCCGGACAACGAGCAGCACCACGTCAAGCTCGATCTGGGCGCGGCCTTGCCCATGGGCGCCCGCCTCACCGGCGGGCTGGCCTGGGGTCGCATGACCCAGAACGACGCATTGATTGCCCCGACCCTCAACACCGGGGTCCTGGGCAATGTGGATCTGACGAACTGGAACACCACGGAGGCCCTGAGCCAGAAAAGCGCCCAGGCCCGCATCGACACCCGGCTGGCCCACCTCGGCGCTACCCTGCCCCTGTTTCGAGACCTGACACTCAACGCCAGTTTCCGCCACTACGAGGAAAACAACCGGACCCGCTACACCGCGCTCAACCCCCTCACCGGGCAGAGCGGCTATCTCGGACTTGACGGGGGCATTGGCACCATCGTACCCGGCTTCCTGCGGGTGCAGACCCAGAATGTTCCCTACGGCTATCGTCGCGACAACACCCGGCTCGAAGGCGACTACCGGCTCCTGGGCCGCACCAACATCACCGCAGCCTATGAACGTGAAGCCACCCGGGGCCAGTACCGGGAATTCGAACGCATCCACGAGGACACGATCCGGCTGGCCGTGAATAACCGCGATCTTCCCTGGGCCACCATCCGCCTGTCCTACGAGGAGGCGCGCCGTATCGGCGAGGGCTACCGATTCGATCCCAATGCCGGCGCCTATTCCAGCCAGGCTCTCCTCACCGCGCCGCCCGGCCTGGCCCAGTTGCGCAAGTTCGACATCGCCAATCGTCGTCAGCAGTCCCTCAATGGCCGCATCAATTTCATGCTCCAGGCCGACATGGATCTGGCGCTGTCCGGCCGGTGGCGGCGCAACGAATACGACGCCGCCTACGGGCGGCTCAACGACTCGACGACAGCCCTCAACATCGAATGGAACTGGCAGGCCAGCCCTGGTGCTTCGGCCTATGGCCATTACGGCTTCGAGCGCCTGCGCAACCGCATGGCCCAGATCAACGAGAACCCCGGCGGGCTGACGAGCGGAGATCCCAATGCCGGCGGCACCGCTTACCCCCTGGACAACCTGTGGCATGAATCGTCCCGGGACGATGCCCACCATTTGGGCCTGGGATTCCGCTACGCCTTTGCCCATGCAACCCTGGAGAGCAATTTCATCCATCAGGTTTCGCGCTACCGGACCCGCTATGACTTCGCCTCCGGGGGCGCCCTGATCAGCGGCACCGCCGCCAACACAGCGGGAGACGGCATGCCCGACATGCGTTACCGTCAGCAGAGCCTGGAGACCAGCCTCAGGCTTGCCATCAGCAGGAGCACGAAATTGCGCTTCTACCATCGCTATGGCCGTACCCGAATTCAGGATTGGCACTACGACGGCCTGCCCGTGGTATTCGCCAATGGGGCCGGAGTATTTCTCGACGCCGGACCGGGGAAGCTGTCGGAACGCCTGTTCGGCCTGTTTGTCCAATTTTCGCTGGATCAGGGAGCGGCGCTGGACGACTGATAAAGCCCTACTCAAAACATATTTGATAGTCGGGGGCGCCAAGACTAGGCTGAGCTTGGAGGTGCCTCCCATGAGTTTTCATCTCTATCAACTCAACGAGCTCTACTCCAACACCGACGGTTCCATCCAATTCGTCGAGTTGACCGTGGGTCCCTTCAATGGCGAGTCCTTCTGGCTGGGACAGTCAATCACCGCCACTCAGGGAGGGACGACGCATAGCTACACTTTCCCGAGCAACCTGACCAGTACAGCCACCGCCAACCACAAGGTACTGCTGGCAACCCAGGGCTTCGCCGATCTGGGGCTGGTGACGCCAGATTTCATCATTCCGGCCCAGTTCCTATTCACCGGCAGCGGCAGCGTCAACTTCGCCGGCGTCAGCAGCGTCAGCTACGCATCACTGCCCACCGACGGTTCCCTCTCGCTAGATGCCGATGGCAGTTCCGGCGTCAACTCGCCGACGAACTTTTCCGGCACGACGGGAACAGTGACACCGACCCCAACCAATAACGCCCCCACCGGGGGCGTCAGCATCTCCGGTACTCCGGCCCTGGGCCAGACTTTGACCGCCACCAATACCTTGGCCGATGCCGATGGACTGGGCGCCATCAGCTATCAGTGGAAAGCGGACGGCAACACCATCATCGGCGCCACCAGTACCACCTTGCTGCTGACCGAGGTCCAATTAGGCACCGCAATCACTGTCACCGCCAGCTACACCGATGGTCATGGCACAGCGGAATCCGCGAGCAGCACCGCTACCAGCCTGGTATCCGGAAGCCTGACCGGGAGCAGTGGCGACGACACACTAAATGGTGGCGCCGGTAATGACACGCTAACGGGTGGAGCCGGCAATGACACTCTCGATGGCAAGGGAGGAAGCGATATCGCTGTTTTCAGCAACAATCTTGCCGGTTATACGGTGATGAGGAATGGCGGCACTTATACGGTCACCGACAAAACGGCAGCAGATGGAACGGACACCGCGACCAACGTCGAATCGCTTCGATTTGCGGACTTCACAGTTAATCTGACGGTACAGGATGTCATAGCGACGGCTTCACAAGTCGATGTCCAGCACATCATGGAACTCTACGTCGCCTTCTTCAACCGGATACCGGACGCCGATGGCCTGTCCTACTGGATTGGACAAAGGAGTGGGGGACAAAGCATCAGCCAGATCTCGGAGTCCTTCTATGCCGCCGGTACTTCGGCTCAGTATTCCGGCCTGACTGGATTTTCTACCAGCATGAGTAATGTCGACTTCATCAATGTCTTTTACAAAAACGTCCTGGGAAGGCCTGACGGCGCCGATTCGGACGGACTAGCCTACTGGAACAGCAAACTGGCAGACGGTAGTTCTACCCGCAGTTCGCTGGCCCAGGACATTCTCGCGTCGGCGCATACCTTCAAGGGCGATGCAACATGGGGATTTGTCGCCGATCTGCTGGATAACAAAATCGCTGCCGCAAACACCATAGCCGGCGATTGGGGCCTGAACTACAACACTGATGCCTACACCCATGGTGTCACCATCGCTGCTGCGGTAACGGCTACCAGTATCGCTGGGGCCATTGAACTGGTAGGAATATCGGCGGCGGACATCCGTTTGTGACGGCGCAGAAGAAGCCATAACGGATCGCCCTCGGGCCGGAAGCAGAAATTCTGCGGACCAGCGCCCGAGTTCTGCTCAAATGGCCCAGACGTGCTGAGGCGCTGCCACTCACGATGGAGCCATGCTGTTGCCAAGGACACCGCAACCGGCAACCCCAGTTTGCATGAAATAAATATTGTGCGATCGCAATTTGCAACGAATTTGCATCGCAATATATTCAAATATTATAGAAGCTAATGAAATATTTATTTATTAGCCAATAAAAGCATAATTCAATGTTTTTATTTAAAAAACTAACTAAAGAGAACTATTTCACGAATATTGTTGCAATGCGAAAAAATAAATTGCGCATTGCAACAAAGTGTGTAAAATTCGAATCGTCAGAGCGTAGTTAATAAATCTGGCGACCCCTGAAATTTCGGAGATGCATCATGGAACTCGTTGCCACCAACATCACACTGATCGTTATCGGACTTGTAGCGCATCTGTCTGTTGTGATCCGCAACATGGCAGTTGGCGGCTACCGCTGATCCGAAGTGCCTCCGGGTACCGTATCGGCAATCTTGCCGAACGGTGCCCTCGATTTTCCGAGGACGGCAGTCCTTGCCTGGAACAGGCGTTTAGGTTCCGGCCAGAAAATCCAATGAGGCCCAGTTCGCCTCCCGGAGCCGAAAAGAAAGCTGTCAGGCTCTACCCTGACCTTTCTTCCCGCCTCCCCCTTCGGTCCTGAACCTGCGTCGCCGGTCAGTTCCCGCAACGACTTACCTGCTTCTGCCTGCCTCCGTGACACTTCACGCCGCAGCCCATTGCTGGTTGAGCACCAGATCGTGGGCATGTCATGGATGCAGCGAGTACCTCTTCCTGGGCCGCTATAATCGCGGTTTTTACGGAAAACTCGCCATGGACGCCGAACGCCTGAACCAGATCGCCAACCGCATTGCCGACCTTACCCAGCGTGGCAATGAACTTCGGAGGTATCTTTGACTTCGATGTCAAAGCGGAAAAACTCACCGAGCTGAACCGGGAACTGGAAGACCCGGCGATCTGGAACGACGCGGACCGGGCCCAGGCCCTGGGACGGGAAAAGAAATCCCTGGAAAATGTGGTGCTGGTCCTCGAATCCGTGACCCAGCGGCTCAAGGACGGCGACGAGCTGTTTGAAATGGCCCGGGAAGAAGGGGACGAGGACACCGTCGCCGCCGTGGAGGCGGACCTGAACGAGGTGGAGCAGGTGGTGGCGGGCCTGGAGTTTCGCCGCATGTTCAACAACCCGGCGGACCCCAACAACTGCTTCATCGACATCCAGGCCGGCGCCGGCGGCACCGAGGCCTGCGACTGGGCCAGCATGCTGCTGCGCCAGTATCTGAAATACTGTGAGCGCAAGGGTTTCAAGGCCGAGATACTGGAACAGACCGACGGCGACGTGGCCGGCATCCGCAGCGCCTCCATCAAGGTGGAGGGGGACTACGCCTACGGTTACCTACGGACCGAAACTGGCGTGCACCGGCTGGTCCGGAAAAGCCCCTTCGATTCCTCCGGCGGGCGCCACACCAGCTTTGCCAGCCTCTTTGTCTCCCCCGAAGTGGATGATTCCATCGAAGTGGACATCAATCCGGCAGACCTGCGCATCGACACCTTCCGCGCCTCCGGCGCCGGCGGCCAGCACATCAACAAGACCGACTCGGCGATCCGCATCACCCATGCACCCACCGGGATTGTCGTCCAGTGCCAGAACGACCGCTCCCAGCACCGCAACAAGGCGGAGGCCATGGCGATGCTGAAGTCTCGGCTCTATGAACTGGAACTGCGCAAGCGCCAGGCCGACGCCGACAAACTGGAAGCCAGCAAAACCGACGTGGGCTGGGGCCACCAGATCCGCAGCTACGTGCTGGACAACTCCCGCATCAAGGACCTGCGCACCAACGTGGAAATCTCCAACACCCAGAAGGTGCTGGACGGAGACCTGGACCCCTTCATCGAGGCCAGCCTCAAGCAGGGCGTATAAAAAACAAGGGCCGCATATCGCGGCCCTTGTTCAATGGACTTCCCGGGTCTCCAGAAATTCGATATCCGGGTAGCGCTCCTGGGTCAGTTGCAGATTGACCCGGCTCGATGCCAGATAGACATAATCATCGCCCCCATCCAGTGCAACGTTCATCGGGTACTTGTCGGCGATGGCCTTGAGCTGATCGGGACTGCCCTTGAGCCAGCGCGCCGTGGACACGTTGTAGGACTCGAAGATTGCATCCACGCCGTACTCGTTCTCCAGGCGGTGGGCCACCACATCGAACTGGAGGGCGCCGACGGCGCCCAGGATCAGGTCGTTGGTCCCCAGCGGACGGAACAGCTGGGTAGCCCCTTCTTCCGCCAGCTGCTGCAGTCCCTTCTGCAATTGCTTGAGCTTCAGGGGATTCTTCAATACGGCCCGCTGGAACAGTTCCGGTGCAAAGGAGGGAATACCGGTGAAGCGCAGATCCTCGCCCTCGGTGAAGGTCTCGCCCAGGCGGATGGTACCGTGGTTGGGAATACCGATGATGTCACCGGCGTAGGCCTCATCCATGGTGGTGCGGTCCCGCGCCATGAAGGTGATGGCGTTGTTCACCGCCAGCATCTTGCCACCGGCCACCTGTTTGATCTTCATGCCCCGCTCGAAACGGCCGGAGCAGATGCGCAGGAAGGCGATGCGATCCCGGTGTTTGGGGTCCATGTTGGCCTGTATCTTGAACACGAAGGCCGCGAACTTCGACTCGTGGGGCTGCACGGCGCGGGTCTGGGCGGAACGGGCCAGGGGCTCCGGGGACAGGTCCACGATGGCATCGAGCACGCTCTGCACGCCGAAGTTATTGACACCGGAGCCGAAGAACACCGGCGTCTGCCGCCCCTCCAGATAGGCCGCCTGATCGAAGACATGGGACGCGCCCCGCACCAGCTCGATGTCGTTACGCAGTTCCTCGGCCTGGGTGCCGATCAGTTCGTCCAGACGGGGATTGTCCAGACCGTCGATGATCTCCGAGGTACCCTTCTCGGCCTGGGGATCGAAGAACTGGATGATGTCGTTGTGCAGATGATAGACACCGCGGAAGCTCTTGCCCATGCCGATGGGCCAGGTCATCGGCGCGCACTGGATATTCAGCACCGACTCGATCTCGTCCAGCAGGTCGATGGGCGCACGGCCCTCCCGGTCCAGTTTGTTGATGAAGGTGAGGATGGGCGTATCCCGCAGCCGGCACACATCCAGCAGCTTGATGGTGCGCTCTTCCACGCCCTTGACCGAATCGATTACCATCACCGCCGAATCCACCGCCGTCAGGGTACGGTAGGTGTCCTCGGAAAAATCCTCGTGGCCTGGGGTGTCCAGCAGATTGACGATGTAATCCCGGTAGGGGAACTGCATCACCGAGGAGGTCACGGAAATGCCCCGCTGCTTTTCCAGTTCCATCCAGTCCGAGGTGGCGTGACGGCTGGCCTTGCGCGCCCGCACCTCGCCGGCCACCTGGATCGCGCCACCGAACCAGAGCAGCTTCTCGGTCAGCGTGGTCTTGCCCGCGTCCGGGTGGGAAATGATGGCAAAGGTGCGGCGACGGGCGATTTCAACATCCAGGGCAGACACGGCGTAACTCCGGGCAACGGCAAAGGGTGCGCATTATCCGGCAAAAACCGGCGCGCCCCAAGGCCGGGGCGCACGGGCACGCCTGAATGGGTCGCTTCCCTCGCCCCCTTGCGGGGAGAGGGGGCGACCCTGCGCGTCAGAGAAGCGCCGTGCTGATGGCCCCGTCCACCACGATTTCCGTGCCCGCCACATAGCTCGAATCCGCGCAGGCCAGGAACAGCGCCACCCGGGCCACCTCCTCGGCCGTGCCGAAGCGCTTGAACGGCGACTTGCGCTCGAATTCCAGGCGGGCGGCCTGGACAACATCGTCCGGCACTTCCCAACGGCCAAACCCCGGCGTGTCGATGGGACCGGGGCTGATGGCATTGACGCGGATGCCCCGGTCCGCCAGTTCCAGTGACAGGGTTTGCACCAGGGAACGCAGGGCAGCCTTGCAGGCTGCATAGACGCTGAAGTTCGGCGACCCCTTCTGGTTGGAAATCGATGTCGTCACCATCAGGGAAGCACCTTCCTGAAGCAGGGGCAGTGCCTTTTGCAGGGTAAAGAACACTCCCTTGAAATCCACCCCGGCGATGTCGTCGAAATGGGCTTCATCAATCAACGCGAAGGGCGCGGGACGAGCAATGGCGGCATTGGCAAACACAATGTCCAGCTTGCCGAAGCGCTGCTTGATGTCGGCCATGGTCAACTCGATATCGTCCAGCCTGCCCATGTCCCGCTGGAGTACCAGCGCTTCGCCGCCGAGCAGCTCCCGGGACTGTTGCAGGGTAGCCGCCTCCCGTCCGGTAATGACCACCTGGGCGCCGTGATCACGAAACAGGCGCGCCGTCGCCAGGCCGATACCGCTGTTGCCGCCGGTGATCAGGGCAGTCTTGCCCAACAATTTCTGTTCCATCGATTTTTCTTTCAGAGGCTATGAACAAGTTGCACATACCAGCCACGGCCGGGCATGGGCAGGTCGAAGGGAAGATTGGTGGCGGGGGCCAGAGAAGGCTCCCGCACATCCGCATCGAAGAGATTGGTCACCGTCCCACGGAATTCCCAGTTGCCGAACATCCGCTCCCGGCGCAGGGCCAGATTGACGCTGGTGTAATCGTCGATCTGGCCGCGGCTGTCCCCTGGCTGGCGCTTGCGGTCGGCGACATGATTGAGGCTGGCATCAAGAGTCCACATAGGGAGGGGTCGCCAGGTGGCCTGACCAAAGTAGCGGCGATGGGGGGCAAGACCAGCGTCCAGTCCCGAGGTTTCGTCGACGGAATGCTGCGCGGAAACACTCCCGGTCAGGCGCAGATCCCGGCTCAGGTCCCAGGTCGCCTCAAGCTCCATGCCCTGTCCATGCTGCTTGCCGGAGTTCTGGGCGGTGGAGCCGGTGGTGGGAACCGCGTTGGGAACGAAACGGATGATGTCATCCCACTGATAGCGGAACACATTGGCATTCACCTGGAGATCGCTGCCCACCTGCCAGGAGACGGCCGCCTCGAAGGTGCTGACCGTTTCCGGCTTCAGCTCCGGATTGCCCTGGACCACGGGATTGTTGATGCTGTACAGCTCGATCCAGGAAGGCGCCCGGAAAGCCCGGCCGAACATGAACTTGGTGGTCAGATTCTGGGCCGTGTCCCAGACCAGGGCCAGGCGCGGGTTGGTGGTACCGCCAAAATCGGAGTACTTGTCATGGCGCAGGCCAGCAGTCAGGGTCCAGTCCCGGGTGAAATTCCACTCATCCTGAAGGAAGACGTAATCAACCTTGCGCGACCCGGTTTTCAGGAAGGGCGCGGTGGACGACACATCCGTGATCGCACCCAACGGAAAGGGGAAAAGCCCCCCCGGGGGTCGTGACAAAAGTGAAATTCTTGAACTCCTTTACCCGATAGATCTGCTGCACATCATGGCCAAGACCGAAACGCAGCCGATGGTCCTGCCAGCCGGAATAGCTGGCATTGGCCGAGGTCCGCAGCGCACGTTCCCATTTGCTGGGGGCGCCGATCATGCCTTCCGGATAACAGGGGAAGCCGCAGGCCGCGCCAAACGCCCCAGCGGGAAACAACCGTAGCGGTGTCGGAACGGTGTTGGCCTGATCCATGAAATTGATCTGGGCCGTCACGTCCCAGTCCGGGCGGAACTGGATATCGCGCCAGATCAGATCGGCGGTATAGCGCTCCGATTTTCCTCGACCCACCGGGTCCAGGGCATCGGCGGTGCCCGGCCCTGTCTCGACATCATCTCGCAGGCGATAGCCGAGGCGCAGGCGCCAATTGGCATAATTCATGTCCAGTTGGCCGTCGATGGCGCCGTAGCCCTCGTGTATCTCCCCGGGCGCCAGGGAGGCGCGGGTCCCGAGGGCGGCATCCAGGGCGGTCTGGGCGTCGGCGTCGATACTGCGGCGCTGGCCGTTGGTCCTGCCCACGCGCAGATAGGAGGCCACTTCGATGCCGCCCAATTCGCCTCCATACTGGGCCCACAGATCGTGGGTCCGGAAAGAACCCAGGCCGATGCCATAGCGGGTGCCGCCGATTTCCCTGGCGCTCTTGGTGGTGATGTTGATGACGCCGGAAAACGCATCGGCGCCATAGAGGGCCGAGCCCGGGCCCCGAATGACCTCGATCCGGGAAATATTCTCCACCGGCAGGCTGGTACCGAAATCGGTGCGATTGCCCAGATAGACGCTGGTCATGGGCACGCCATTCATCAGCATCAGCACCTGGGGATTGTAGGTGCTGGTCATGCCCCGTATCAGGTACTGGGAGGTGGAGATGGACTCGGACTTGGAAACATGGAGACCGGGCACATGGGCCAGGACTTCGTCGATATCCCTGGCCCCCATGTTGCGGATCTCCTCCGCCGTGATGACGCTGGCCACCGCGGGCGCACGGGACAGCAATTGCTGCCCGCCGGTGGCGATGCTGACCGTGGACTTTTCGCCGAAGGACAGACTGAGCTCCGTCTCGTCCTCGAATTGGGCCAGCGCCGGCTGGGTGCCCAAAAGCAGCGCCATCCAGGCAGCAAGGGACCTCAATGGCCATCTCTTCGGAACTACTGACGATATTGCGATCATGGACACGCCTCCCTTCTTGTTGCAACGGTTTATCCGCCCCATTATTTCCCAACCCGCCCTGTTTTTTCTGCTCAAGACTCGCCCCAGGTGCGCCGCGCAGGGCCTGTGTAGTGGATTTGTCTGCATTTGAAATGCAGGGTCGCGCCTTCCGGACGGTCAAGGGCATCAAGATAACAGGGGGGCATTCCTGCCAGAAAAGCAGGCAAGGTAAATAAGTAATTTTCTTGGGAGGAAAGTCCTAAGTCGAGCGCAAGGGCGGCGGAAACGACTGCGTAGTTCATACGCATGCGCCAGCGGCCGGCAAGCAGAATGTCCTCTATCTGCTGCGCGAGGCACACAAAGGGACCGTCGGCCAATCCCTCGGCCCGAGCCATCGCCATGATGGGGCCGTTCCGCTCGTCAACGTCCATGCGCCGTATCGGGCGGCCATAGCCGGGGATGCCACGATTGATCCGCAGGTAATCCTTGACGACTTTCTCCAGAGCTTCTCCGGCTTCGCAACGTTGTCTGGCTTGCTCCAGAAACCCGGCAATCGCGGCGATGATCTGGCCACCATAAATTCCGGCTTCCGACACTGCCATGGCAGCGGCCACTCCCAATGCGCCAGTACTCCGGGCACTACCGGCCAGAGCCGTGACGCGGTTGTTCCAGAGCCTTGCATCCGGGTAGCTGGTATAGGCCCAGATCGCGTCGAGCAAACGCAATTGCGCAGCACTGAGCTGCCGCCCGGTAATGCCGAAGATATACAGTCCGAGCCAACTTGTATCTTTCAGATCCCGATGCAGATCATGGCCGCGAAACACCGCCCGCTGGCCGGGAAAGGCTCCTCCGACGCGGGAGCGCAGTGGTCCGGCATGGGCTTCCAGGATGGCGGGGTCGGTCATGTCGATTCTCCGCTGGCGCCCGGATCATCTTCCAGTTCCAGGGCAAAAAAGGGAAAGTGACGAAAACCCAGATCCTGCTGTTCAAGCGCGTGGGCGGCAGCACCAGGCAGACGTAGCAGCAGGAACAGCATTTCCCCATGGTGGGGGGCAAACCCCAGATCGGTCAATGCGGCGGCGGCCACGCCTATCATGGACAGGGGGTGGCCGGCCACGGCTTCCAGTGCCGCCCGTTCCTGGCACAGCCATGTCAGGGCGCCGCCAGTCAGGACGGCGGACAGGCTCGTCAGGGTCTGCACCACCGGTGCAACGCAAGTGCTGCCATAGGCCGCGAAACCGGGGGGGCGGGACGGCGACGGCCAGACTTCGAGCCGGGATGGCGCGGCGCGGGTGCCGAGGCGGGCAAGCCGGGTTGCCGGATCGGCGCCAGACGCTTGCCAGGCCACCATGGCTTCGTACAACTCCCGGGCGCCGCCCCCGGCACCGGCACCGACCGCCAGAGCCGCCATCAGGGCCGATGCGGCGGTAGAGTCGCCCACCCCGGCCGCCATCGCAGCATGGACCGAGGGATCGCGAGGCCCCGGATTGGCCAGGGCGATCGCCAGCATGCGCAAGGCGCGGGCCGCAGCGGCAGCGGGCCGTTCGCCCCTGAACAGGAGGTAGAGATAGTCGATGTAGTCGGCGCGTTCCAGCAGATCGCCGAAGACATCGTAGCCCCGGCAGAAGCAACGGGCGGCGGCGTAGGGGTTGTCCGCTTCCGCCTCTTCTTCCCAGATATGGGTACTGATGGTTTCCGCATTCAGTTCCTGGCTCATGGCGCCGTACCCAGGGCGCGCATGCGCAGGCTCATGGGCGGCACCTGCTCCGGGTCGATATGCACATCGAGCAGGGTGGGGCCCCGGCGACTGCAGATAACGGCGACATCCAGGACTGCGAAGTCGGCGGGGCTGCGGATGGTGTGGGCCTCGGCGCCCATGGCTCGGGCCATGGCGGCAAAGTCGGTAAGGGGTAACTCGAAACCTATGGGTTCGGCGTCGGCCAGCCGCTGGCCATGCTTCACCATGCCCAGTGCCTGATCGTTGAGCACCACGTAGATGACTTTAAGTTTCTCGGCCACCGCCACCGAGATTTCCTGACCATTCATGAGCATGCTGCCGTCGCCGGTGAAACAGACCACGGGCACGTCGGGATTGCCGGCGGCGGTGCCGACCGCGCCGCCGATGGCCCAGCCCATGGGAGCGAAGTCCATGGTCAGGCGCAGCCAGCCGCCATCGCTCTGGCGGCGCCCCTGGCCGCGGCGATGGGTCTTGCGGGCATCCCGCCGTTCGCCAACGCGCTGGTCCTGGGGTGTCAGGTAATGGATGCTCCAGGCCAGACTGTTGCCGGCATCGGCCAGGTAACGGACGGAGGGCGGGAAGCGGGTGCTGAACTCGTGCATCAGGCGCTGCGGGGTGATGGGCGTCGCCGAACTGCGCATCTGGGCCCGGTCGAACTCAGACAGGAAGGTCTCGGGGTCGACGGCCGGACGGCGCGGGCGCGACGATGGTTTCTCACTTTCGATGCGTGCCAGCAGGCGGTCGAAAATGCTGCGAATATGGCCGCACACATGCAGTTGGGCCATGGGTGAGCGCATCAGGTGCTCCTCATTGGAATCGATATGAACCATCTTGCTATTGAGCAGGCTGTCACTCCAGCCACTGCTGGTCCATTCATTCATGCTGGTGCCCACCGCCAGCACCAGATCGATACGGGGGTCGCTCAACAGAGCATCGGCCGAAACGTGACCGGCGAAACCGAATACGCCGCGATTGTAAGGGTGGCGCGGATTGACCAGGCCCTTGCCGTCTGGCGTGGTGACGAAAGGCACGCCCTGGCGCTGGGCGAACTGAAGCATGGAAGGGGCGGCCTCGCCGCACCAGCCGCCGATCAGCATGATCGGGTGCCGAGCGGCGTCGAGCAGTTCGCCCAGGCGCTGAAAGGCCTCGTGGTCGAACATGGCGCGCGGCATGAGCTTGTGCCGCAAATCATAACTGGGCTCGGCACTGACGATGGGGCTGCGCATGATGTCCAGGGGCACGGAAAGGTGGGCCGGTCCCCGCGGCGGACGGGCGGCACGCATCAGGGCTGCCACCAGCTTGTGCTCCATCTGGTCGGGATGGGAAACCAGGGAGTTATAGCGGGTGCAGTGGCTGAACATGCTCAGCGTGTCGATCCCGGTACAGGCCGACTCCTGCAGGGCGTGCCGGCCGAAGGCGGACATGATGGGCTGACCGGTGATCACCAGCATGGGAATGCCGTTGTCCTTGGCGCAGGCGACGCCCGTGATCAGGTTGGTGGCGCCCGGTCCCGAAGTGGCGCAGCAGACGCCGATCCTGCCGGTTTCCCGTGCATAACCGTCGGCCATGAAAGCGGCGCCGGCTTCGTGCCGCGCGACGACTGGCCGGGGTCCGCCACGCCGGGCGCTGCGCGCCAGGGCGTTGTAAAGCGGTTCGATGGCGCCCCCGGGCACGCCGAACACATATTCGATGCCCAGTTGCTCCAGATAGGCGACAACCAAATCCGCGGCCTCGACCTGCGGCACCTCGGCAGTCATGGGGTTATTGCGCAGGGGCACCACAGACATCCTTCCTCTCCTGTTATTTTTTAGAAGCTCAATCCGAACCCTTATATCGGCCGGGAAACTGACGAACTATGCCGAAAGACATAGTTACGCGCAAGCCTTCGTCATGAGATAAATGATAGTGATCCCGCATTGGCAGCAGCATCCAGAAAAACCTGAGCCATTGCGACCCCGCCCATCGGGGAGCTTATCGAATCGGGTTATCAGGGTAATCGAAATCCCCGAGACAGCAGCATGGACATGGCGACAGAATGCGGTAACATCGACCGGCCTCTTCCCGAACACGAGTCGTGAGCCCCCTTATCGATAACCTTTTTGCGTCGGCAATCCGGGCGTTGCGACCCGCACACCCTCGGGGCATCCAGGGAGGTTCCCGTCGCCCCCTCCGGACACGGGCTCCCTGTATGAGCGTCCCGTACGGCTGTCCGAAGGGCCTCGTTACACAGCCCGGAGCCGCGGGGCGACGAACCGCCGTCATTCCCTCACATGGTGATGGGGGGTAGTCCAGTGAGCAGATCAAGACCTGCGGCCACCCTGTTGCTGTCACTGCTGCTGGTACCAGCAGCCTGGGCGGCCGGGCCTGAAATGCCAGCAGCACGGGGCACCCCGATGTTGCTGGCCCTCGACACGACCACCGGGCATTCGCCTTCCATGCGCGCCGGCACCGAGGCCATCGCGACGGGGGCGATGATTGCCGTGATCTATCCGGAATCGGCCGAACCCTATCGCAGCATCTTCACCCAGATCATCGAAGGCATCGAGGACAAGGCCCGCAACCGGGTCACGCGCCTCCTCGTCGGCAGGAATTCCAGCAACCAGGATATCGCCAACGAATTGCGGCGACAGGATGTACGGGTGGTGATCGCCCTCGGCCGCAACGGCCTGAGGACAGCCATGGCCGTCAATGGCGAATTGAAAATCGTCGCCGGCGGCCTGCTATCCCTACCGGAAGCCGAGAGTCGCAAGGTCACCCTGCTCAGCCTGGCGCCAGACCCCGGCCTGCTGTTCGAGCGCCTCAAGAGCCTGATGCCCGAGGTGCACCGGGTCCATGTGGTCTTCGACCCCAACAACAGCGGCTGGCTGATCCGTCTGGCACGGGATGCCGCCCGCGCGACAGGGCTGGAACTGGTGGCCCAGGAGGCGGGCGACCTGGGGACGGCGCTGGGCCGTTACCAGTCCTTGCTCGCCACGGCGGATCCCAAACGCGATGCCCTGTGGCTACCCCAGGATTCCACCACGGTGGACGAGTCCACCATATTGCCCCTGGTGTTGCAGGAATCCTGGAGCCGCAACCTGGCGGTTTTTTCCAGCAATCTGGCCCATGCGCGGCGTGGCGCCTTGTTTTCCCTCTACCCCGACACCACTGAAATGGGGCGCAACCTGGCCCTGACCGCCATGGACAGCCTGTCCGGCACCGTTGTTCGGGGTCAATTTCCGCTGCGGAATCTGTTGCTGGCCGTCAATATGCGCACCGCCAGCCATCTGGGCTTGAAGTTCAGTGAGCGGCAGCAGCAGACCTTCCATCTGACCTTTCCCGAACCCTGATCTCCCATGATCTCGATCCGCGCCCTGCTCTCCCAGCGAAGTTCGTTTCGGCGCCAACTGAGCATCGTCATTGCGACGGGCCTGTTCAGTCTGGCGCTGATTTCCTCGTTGATGCTTTCCTGGCAATCCGATCGCCGCCTACAGGAAAACTTCATCCTGCAAGGACAGCGGGTGGCCGCCAACCTCGCCCAGCAAAGCCGCCTGGCCGTCGTTTTCATGTCGGAGGACAACGCTGCCGAGGCAGTCAAAACCACCCTGGCCTTTCCCGACATCGCCGGCCTGGAAATCCGCACCCTCAATCATCAGGCCCTGGTGTCGCGGGGAGAAGCCATTGCCATCCCACCCGGCGCCCCGGACGAATCCCGCTTGCTGGCCAACAAGGCACTTCTTGATGGCGAGGACGGACAGCACTGGTATTTCATCGCCCCCATCGTCCGGGATGCGGAGGAAGCGGGTTCCCCCTTTGACATGAACGAACGCCCCGCCCTGTTGCTGGGCTATGTGCGCCTGGCCCAGAGCAAGGCGACGTTGCAGCGCATGAGCCGCGATTTTTTCGTGGTGAACCTGGGCCTTTCCCTGACCTTTGCCCTGCTGCTGTTGCTGGTGGTGCGCCGCCTGGCCGGCCGGATCAGCCAGCCCCTGGAGGCCCTGGCACTGTCCATGGGCAAGGCCGAGCGGGGGGAACCCGTCGGTCCCGCCGAGCTTTCCGGGCCCAGGGATGTGGCCGCCATGGCCCATGCCTTCAACAGCATGATGCAGGTGTTGCAGGAGCGCGAACAGGAATTGCGCCAGTCCCGGGACGATGCCATGCGCTACGCGCGCCTCAAGGCGGAATTCGCCACCACGGTCAGTCATGAGATTCGAACACCGCTCAACGGCGTGATCGGCACCCTGGACATGCTCAAGGCCAGCGCCATGCCGCCCCGCCAGGCGCAACTGCTGGATCTGGCCTGGGAATCATCCCAATACCTGCTGGAACTCATCAACAACATCCTCGACTTTTCACGACTGGAGGCCGGCAAACTGGAACCGGAGCAGATCGATTTCGACCTGCCTCACCTTGTTGCACGCATCGTGGACATGCTCTCCCTCCAGGCCAGGGACAAGCATCTCGCCATGGACTGGCGGATCGATCCGGCCTTGCCGGCGCGGCTGCGGGGCGACATGACGAGCATTCGCCAGATCCTGGTGAACCTGCTGGGGAACGCCATCAAATTCACCGAGCGCGGCAGCGTCAGCATCAACGTCGGGCCGGCGGAACGCAACCTGATACGGTTCCAGGTGAGCGATACCGGCATCGGCATCGCGGCGGAACATCAATCCACGATTTTCGATTCCTTCACCCAGGCCGACACTTCCACCACGCGGCGCTTCGGTGGCAGCGGCCTCGGCCTGTCCATCTGCAAGCAACTGGTGACCCTTCTGGGAGGCTCCATCGGCGTGGTCAGCCAGCCCGGCCAGGGCAGTTGCTTCTGGTTCGATCTGCCGCTGGAGGCCGCCGACGCGCCGGAACCGCTCAGCGCCGCGCCGGATACCCAGCATGGACGGGACCCGGCTCAGCCTTGCCGGGTGCTGGTGGTGGAAGACAACCGCACCAATCAGGTGATTGCCCAGAGCATGCTGGAAATGCTCGGGGCGGAGGCCGGCCTGGCGGAAAACGGGCTGGCGAGCATCACCGCCTTCCAGTCCGAGAAATGGGACATCGTCCTGATGGACTGCAACATGCCGGTCATGGACGGCTACGAGGCCACCGCAGCCATCCGCAGCATGGAACAGGCCTCCGAGCGGCGCACCCCGATCATCGCGATGACCGCCAATACCCAACCGGCCGACCTGTCGAAATGCCTGGCCGCCGGCATGGATGACCACCTGGCCAAGCCTCTCACCCTGGAGATGCTGGCGGCCAAGCTGAAGCACTGGCTGGCCTGGGAAGCCGCCCAGCCCCTGCGCCCCCGGGAAGTGGCGGACGATGCCGCATCGGCGCTCAATTACAGCACCATGGGGAAACTGCGGGAGGTCCTCGGCGATGCGATTCCCGAAGCGATTCGTCCCTTCATCGAGGACATGCCGAATTACCTTGAGACCATAGAGCAGGCTGCGGCGGAATCCGACAACGAGGGCCTGCGGCGCACCGCCCATGTCATCAAGGGCGCGGCGGGCAATCTGGGCGCCGACGCCCTGGCCGCCGTCGCCCGGGAAATCGAGGAAGCCGCCGATCTGGGCATCAGCGCTGAAGCCGGCCACCAGGTGGACCGGCTGCGCGTCGAATACACCCGGGTACTACCCTTGTTGCGGGCGGAGCTGACGGCCGGCCTGCCGGCATCGGCCCTGGCCCCCAACCAGGCCATGCCCCTGGTGCTGATCGTGGATGACGACCGCAGCACCCGCATCACCCTCTACCACGCCCTGGCGCGAGCCGGATTCCGCGTGGCCGAAACCACGGATGGGGCGGAGGCCCTGGCCTGGCTTGAACACACGATTCCCGATGTGATCCTGATGGATGCGCTGATGCCTGTGATGGATGGATTCACCGCCTGCATCACCATCAAGCAATCACCCCGCCTGGCCGACATCCCGGTGCTGATGATTACCGCCCTGGAGGACAAGCACTCGGTGGACCGGGCCTTCGCCGCCGGGGCCATCGACTACATTCCCAAGCCCATCCATCTGTCCGTGGTCACCCAGCGAGTGCGTCGCACGGTGGAGGCCACCCAGGCCGAGCGTCACGTGCGCCATCTCGCCTACAGCGACGTGCTGACCGGTCTGGCCAACCGCCTGGCTTTCGGCAGCCAGGTGCAGCAGGTGCTGGAGCGCTCGACCATCAAGCAGGAGCGCTTCGCCATCCTCTTCCTGGACCTGGACCGTTTCAAGGTGGTCAATGATTCCATGGGCCACGAAGCCGGCGACTACCTGCTCACCGAGGTTGCCACCCGCATCAGTCGTTGCGTACGGACCAACGATTGCGTGGCGCGCCAGGGCGGCGACGAATTCACCATCCTGCTGGAAGACATCGCCGAACCGGCCGCCGCCAAGAGCGTGGCCCAGAAGGTCAGCCGGGCACTGGCCCTGCCCTTCGGCATCAACAATCAAGATATTTTCGTTTCCGTCAGCATCGGCATTTCCATCTACCCGGACGACGGCCTGGATGTCAGCGCTCTGATGCGCCACGCCGACACGGCCATGTACCAGGCCAAGCGGGGCCGCAGCCGCATCTGTTTCTATACGCCCGACATGGAAAGCACCCTCTCCGAACATCTGAAGATGGAAACCGAACTGCGCCACGCCATAGAGCGCGAAGAACTGATCGTCCACTACCAGCCGGTGGTTGACGCCCGGGATGGCGCGCTCAAGGGCATGGAAGCCCTGGTGCGCTGGCAGCACCCGGAACGGGGACTGGTCTCCCCGGCGGATTTCATCCCCCTGGCGGAGGAAACCGGACTCATCATCGCCATCGGCGAACAGGTACTGCACATGGCCTGCACTCAGGCCAAGGCCTGGCGCGACGCCAGCGGCAGCGACATCTATGTGGCGGTCAACCTCTCGGCGCGGCAAATGGAGCAGGGCCTGGTGGCCGAACTGGTGCAAACGGCCCTGGAACGCAGCGGGCTGCCGGCCTCCGCCCTGGTTCTGGAGATCACCGAAAGCGTATTGATGGAAAACGCACGGGAGACCATCGGTACCCTGCAAACCCTGCGCAAGATGGGGGTAAGGCTGTCCATCGACGACTTCGGCACCGGCTATTCGTCCCTCAGTTACCTCAAGCGCTTTCCCACCGACACCATCAAGATCGACCGTTCCTTCATCCAGGACATGCAGCGCGATCCCGACGCCACGGCCTTGGTCACGGGCATCATCGCCCTGGCCCACAGCCTGCGTCTCAATGTTGTCGCCGAAGGGGTCGAAACCGAGGCCCAGCGGCGGGAACTCAGGCGCCTGGGTTGCGACTACCTGCAAGGCTATCTGATCAGCCGCCCCATCCCGAGCGATGCGTTTCACGAGGAATTCCTGGCCGGATAGCCGGGCATTCCAGCCCTGGCCTGGCCTTCATCTCGGCCCGCCGGAGCCTCGCCGATCTTGTTCAAAGCATCCCGGATCGGCGACAATGCCGGGTTTTCAAGCCTCCTTAGCTGAAAGATTCCCCATGAACCAGCCGGAACAAACTGCCGCTTCTCCCGCCCAGGACGAGAACCACATCATCGCCGAGCGCCGCGAGAAGCTGCGCCAATGGCGGGAAAGCGGCCGCGCCTATCCCAACGATTTCCGCCGCGAGAACACCGCCGGCCGGCTTGACGAGCTTTACGGCGAGAAGACCCGGGAGGAACTGGAAGCCGCCTCCATCGAGGTGAAGGTGGCAGGCCGGGTCATGTTGAAACGGGTGATGGGCAAGGCCAGCTTCATCACCATCCAGGACCTGTCCGGTCGCATCCAGATCTTCGTCAGCAAGGATGGCGTCGGCGAGGAGGTCTATACCGAATTCAAGCACTGGGACCTGGGCGACATCGTCGGCGTCACCGGCACCATGATGAAGACCAAGACCGGCGAGCTGACGGTCCAGGCCCAGACCATCCGCCTGCTCTCCAAGTGCCTGCGCCCCCTGCCGGAGAAGTTCCACGGCCTCTCCGACGTGGAGACCAAGTACCGCCAGCGCTACCTGGACCTGATCACCAGCGAGGAGTCCCGCTTCACCTTCGTCGCCCGCAGCCGGATGATCAGCTCCATCCGCAACTACATGACCCATCACAACTTCCTGGAAGTGGAAACGCCGATGATGCACCCCATCCCCGGCGGCGCGGCGGCCAAACCCTTCGTCACCCACCACAATGCCCTGGATCAGCAGATGTTCCTGCGCATCGCCCCGGAGCTGTACCTGAAGCGCCTGGTGGTGGGGGGGTTCGAGAAGGTCTTCGAGATCAACCGCAACTTCCGCAACGAGGGGCTGTCGCCGCGCCACAACCCCGAGTTCACCATGATGGAGTTCTACGAGGCCTACGCCGACTACCAGACCCTGATGGACTTTACCGAGGGCCTGCTGCGCCATTCCTCCCGGGAAGCCCTGGGCCGGGAGACCTTCCAATATCAAGGCCGGGAGCTGGACCTGTCCAGGCCCTTCGCCCGCCTCACCATGGTGGAGGCCATCCATCAATATCACCCGGGCTACAGCTTCGAGCAGCTCAACGATGCAGCCTGGCTGCGCCACAAGCTTGAGGAACTCCGTGTTAACGTCAAGCCCGCCGCCGGTCTGGGCACCCTGCAGATGCAGCTCTTCGAGGAAACCACCGAAGCCGAACTGTGGGAGCCCACTTTCATCATCGACTATCCCACCGAGGTCAGCCCCCTGGCCCGGGCCTCCGACAGCAGCCCGGACATCACCGAGCGCTTCGAGCTGTTCATCGTCGGCCGGGAAATCGCCAACGGTTTCTCCGAGCTGAACGACCCGGAAGACCAGGCCGCCCGTTTCCAGCAACAGGCCCAGGCCAAGGAAGCCGGCGACGAGGAGGCCATGTTCTACGACGCCGACTACGTGCGCGCCCTGGAGTACGGCCTGCCTCCCACCGGCGGCTGCGGCATCGGCATCGACCGTCTGGTGATGCTGCTCACCGACAGCCCGGCAATCCGCGACGTGATCCTGTTTCCCCAGATGCGGACGTAGTGTTGGAAGCAGCGTGACTTATTCGACGCCGGCAGGTAACAGCATGTTGCCGGCGTCAGCCGCGTCCCAAGGTCTCACGTTAGAGTGTCCGTAAGTCCACCACGGAGACCCTCATGGAAAGCACCTCTCGCCCGCCCCTGCATCCCTTGCTCTGGATTGCAGCCGTAGCCGTCATTCTCTTCGCCGGGGTTGGCACGGCCCATTTCCTCGGGCTGCTGCCCGGCAAGACCGAACCACAGCCGGCAACGGAAGCAGTGCCGGCCACCGCTCCATCGACGGCAACACCTCCCGCGCCCGCCGCACCGGTTGCAGCTTCCGCTGCGCCGGCACCGGCCCAGAAGGTCGTGCGCAAGCCGCCGGCTTCCCCCAAGCCGGCATCCCAGTCCGGCGCCCCCGCCACAGCCGTCAGCGCCCCTCCCGCCGGCCCCGCATACTGCAGTAACTGCGGCGCCATCGATTCCGTCCGCCAGGTGACGAAGGAAGGCGAAGGCTCGGGTCTGGGCGCCATCGCCGGTGGCGTGATCGGCGGCGCCCTGGGCCATAACGTCGGCCGGGGCCGGGGTCAGGACATTGCCACCGTGGCCGGGGCCGTGGGTGGCGCCGTGCTGGGCAACAAGATCGAGAAATCCCAGAAATCCAGCAGCCGCTGGGAAACCACTGTTCGCTTCGAGGATGGCACCTCCAGCATCATCGGCAGCGACAGCCAGCCCTCCTGGCGTGCTGGCGACCGAGTCAAGGTGGTCAATGGTGCCATCGTGCCCCGCTGAACAAGGGGGTGACAAGAAAAAGCCGAGGCGAGAGCCTCGGCTTTTTTATTTCATCTGACGCGGCAAACTCAGAGCCAGCGCTTCAGCCGCGCCAGCACCGTTTCCCGGCCCAGCACTTCGAGCACGGCGTCGATGGCCGGGGACTGGGGCTGGCCCAGCAGGGCGACCCGCAGGGGAATCGCCACCTGAGGCATTTTCAGGCCCAGGACGGCGCAGGTTTCCTTGATGGCCTGACTCAGGACAGCCTTCTGCCATTCCGCCGTCGCCAACCGCCCCCCTAGATCAGCCAGGGCCGCCCGGGCGGCGGCGGTCAGGTGGGTCTCGATCATCTCGGCGGAGGGGTGGACTTCCACCAGCAGGGGCTCCACCGCGTCGGCCAGTTCGTTGAGGTTGCCCACCCGGTCCTTGTAGAGGGCCACCAGCCGCTCGAGTGGGGGGCCGGCCTCCGGGTCGATGCCCCGGGGCGCCAGGCGGCGGGCCGCTTCGGCGGCGAGATGGCTGTCGGCGGCCTGCTTGATGTATTGCTGGTTGAGCCAGTTGAGCTTCTCGGTGTTGAACTGGGCGGCGGAAGGCGTGATGTGGTCCAGGTCGAACCACTGCACGAACTGCTCCCGGGAGAAGAACTCGTCGTCGCCATGGGACCAGCCCAGACGCGCCAGATAGTTGATGATGGCGTCCGGCAGGTAGCCGGCATCGTCGAAATCCGTCACCGCCACCGCGTTGCGGCGCTTGGAAAGCTTCTGGCCGTCGTCCCCCAGGATCATCGACAGGTGGGCGTACTGGGGCACGGCGGCGCCCAGGGCCTGGAGCACGTTGATCTGGCGCGGCGTGTTGTTCACATGGTCGTCGCCGCGAATGACCTGGGTGATGCCCATGTCCCAATCGTCCACCACCACGCAGAAGTTGTAAGTGGGCGTGCCGTCGGCCCGGGCAATGATGAAATCGTCCAGTTCCGTATTGGCGAATTCGATGCGGCCCTTGACCAGGTCGTCCCAGGCCACCACGCCCTCCTGGGGGTTGCGAAAGCGCACCACCGGCTCCACGCCGGGCGGTGGCGGCGGCAGGGTCTTGCCCGGCTCGGGCCGCCAGCGGCCATCGTAGCGGGGCTTTTCCTTCCTGGCCTCCTGCTCGGCCCGCAGGGCCTCCAGCTCGTCCTTCGACATATAGCAGTGGTAGGCGCTGCCCGCGGCCAGCATCTGGGCGATCACGGCCTTGTAGCGGTCCATGCGCTGCATCTGGTAGTAGGGGCCTTCGTCATGCTCCAGGCCTAGCCAGCGCATGCCGTCGAGAATGGCCTGCACCGCTTCCGGCGTGGAACGCTCCAGGTCCGTGTCTTCGATCCGCAGGATGAACTTGCCGCCGTGGCGGCGGGCGTAGGCCCAGGCGAACAGGGCCGTGCGGGCGCCGCCGATGTGGAGATAGCCGGTGGGGCTGGGCGCGAAGCGGGTGCGTACCGTCATGGGAGTCTGACCTGCGTAAAAGCGGGTGATTTTACGCGACGGTGCCGCCCCTTGATGGCCCGTGCCCGTGGCATGTTCCCAGAACATGGCGGCTTTGCTCCCATCACCTAGATTGGTAGCTGATTTCCGATCCTGAAGCGCCCGATGTTAATGTTAATAACATTAACATTTAAATGTAATCAGAAACTGATATGATGCCCAACAAATGGGAGCGATAAAACGGCAATGTTGGGTGCGACAATCCGGGCCATGGTCATGACCGTGCTCCAGAATCTCGGCCACTGGGTGCATCTGGATTGGGCACTGGTCGTCGTGGTCGCCTGGCTGCTGATCGGCGTGGCGGGTCTGTTCGCCCTGCGGCGACTGACGCTGGTGGCGCGGCTGCTGTTCCCCGCCGGTGGCCTGTTCGGTCTGGTCCTGACCGGCATCGCCCTGAGCGCCGTGCTGGGCATCCCCGAGACCGCCGTGCTGCCCATCGGCCTGCCCGGCCTGCCCTTCCATTTCCGCCTGGATGCCCTGTCCGCCTTTTTCCTGCTGGTGATCGGCGCCGCCTCGGCAGGCGTCTCTGCCTTCGCCGCCGGCTACTTCCGCAAGGGAGAAGGCACGCCGCCGGGCCTGCTCTGCTTCGAATACCACGTATTCCTCGCCAGCATGGCCCTGGTGGTGCTGGCCGACGACGCCTACGCCTTCATGGTGATGTGGGAGACCATGGCTCTGTCATCCTACTTCCTGGTCATCGCCAACCACCGCATTCCGGAAATCCGCCGCGCCGGCTATCTCTACCTGCTGGTGGCCCACATCGGCGCCATCGGCATCCTGCTCTGCTTCGGCGTCCTGCAGGCCAACACCGGCGACTACACCTTCGCCAACATGCGGCTCCAGCAGCTCACGCCCTTCTGGGGCTCGGCCGCCTTTCTGCTGGCCCTGTTCGGTTTCGGCGCCAAGGCCGGCATCCTGCCCCTGCATATATGGCTGCCCGAGGCCCATCCCGCCGCCCCTTCGCCGGTCTCGGCCCTGATGAGCGGGGTGATGCTGAAGACCGCCGTCTATGGTGTGCTGCGAATTTCCTTCGACCTGCTCCAGGCCCAGCTCTGGTGGTGGGGCGTGGTGCTGCTGGCCATCGGCCTGGCCACGGCCCTGTTCGGCGTGGTCTTCGCCGCGGTCCAGGTGGACATGAAGCGGCTGCTGGCCTACTCCTCCATCGAGAACATCGGCCTCCTGTTCACCGGCATCGGCCTGGCGGTGCTGTTTTCCGCCTACGGCATGAAACCGGTGGCGGCCCTGGCCCTGACGGCGGTGCTCTACCACGTGGCCAGCCATGCCTTGTTCAAGAGCCTGCTGTTCCTCAGTACCGGCGCGGTGCTCCATGCCACCCGGGAGCGCAGCCTGGGCAAGCTGGGCGGCCTGATCCGCTACATGCCCTGGGTGGCCTGGGTGAGCCTGATCGGCGTGCTGGCCAGCGCCGGCCTGCCCCCCCTGGGCGGCTTCGTCTCGGAATGGCTGCTGCTGCAAAGCTTCCTGTTCACCCCGGGCCTGCCCAATTCCTTCCTCAACATGCTGATCCCCGTGGTGGCGGCCATGATCGCCCTGCTGGCGGCCCTGGCCGGCTACACCATGGTCAAGTTCTTCGGCGTGATCTTCCTGGGCCAGCCCCGGGAAGCCAAGCTGTCCGAGGCCCACGACGCCGGCACCTGGGAGCGCATCGGCATGCTCTGGCTGGTGGCCGGCTGCCTGGCCCTGGGCCTGCTGCCGGTCCAGTTCATCCAGTTGATTGATCCGGTAACCCAGCAACTGGTCGCCACGGGCCTGGGAGACCGGGTGGCGGCCAGCGGCTGGCTGCTGGTGCCGGTCACCGTGGAGCGGGCCAGCTATGGGCCGGTGGTGTTCCTGCTGGGCGTGGCGGCGAGCTGCGCCCTGGCCTGGCTGCTGGTGCGCCGCCTCTATCACGGCCGGCTGCGCCGGGCGGTCCCCTGGGACTGCGGCTTTCCCTGGCAGACCGCCCGCATGCAGGACACGGCGGAGGGTTTCGGCCAGCCGATCCGGCAGATATTCGAGCCATTCTTCCGCCTGGAGCGGGAACTGCCGACCCCCTTCGACGAACATCCCCGTTACCGGGTCAGCACCGGCGACCATTTCTGGCACTGGCTCTACCTGCCGGTGGCGGTCGGCGTGGAACGCCTGGCCCGGCTGATCGGCCTGCTGCAACAGGGACGCATCGCCCTCTACCTGCTCTACAGCTTCCTGACCCTGATCGGCGTGCTGATGGTGGTGCAGCGATGAGCGACCCGCACGGCCGCCCGAAGGGGCGCAAGCCACAACATGGAGCCGCAACGCGGCGAACCGCTATCACCACTTCCCCCGGGGAGGGGGCCGGGGGGAGGGTAGTCCAATGAATCTCCTAGGCCTCGTCTCCCAACTGCTGGCGATTCTCGCCGCCCTCCTGCTGGCGCCCCTGCTCACCGGCTGGATCAACCAGTGCCGGGCCTGGACCCAGAACAGGTCGGCCCCGGGGCTGCTTCAGCCCTACCGGATGCTGCACAAGCTGTTCCACAAGGAGTCGGTGCTGGCCGAACACGCCTCGCCCCTGTTCCGTCTGGCCCCCTATGTGGTGTTCGGCTGCATGGCCCTGGCCAGCGCCATCATTCCCACCCTATCCACCGACCTGCCCCTGGCGCCGGCGGCGGACGCCATCGCCCTGGTGGGCCTGTTTGCCCTGGCCCGGGTGTTCATCTCTCTCGCCGCCATGGACATCGGCACCGCCTTCGGCAGCCTGGGCGCCCGACGCGAAATGCTGATCGGCTTCCTGGCCGAGCCGGCCCTGCTGATGGTGCTGTTCTCCGCCTCCCTGATTTCCAAGTCCACGTCCCTCACCACCATCGTCGAGACCCTGGCCCACCGCAACCTGGCGATCTATCCCAGTCTGGCCTTCGCCGGCGTGGCCTTCACCATGGTGTCCCTGGCGGAGAACGCCCGGGTGCCGGTGGACAACCCGGCCACCCATCTGGAACTGACCATGATCCACGAGGCCCTGATCCTGGAATATTCCGGCCGCCACCTGGCCCTGCTCGAGTGGGCCGCGAGCCTGAAGCTCTTCGCCTATTCCTGCATCGGCCTGGCCCTGTTCTTTCCCTGGGGCGTGGCCGAGGCCCAGGCGCCCCTGGCCCTGCTCCTGGCCTTGCCGGCCCTGGTCTTCAAGCTGGCCATCGGCGGCGCCCTGCTGGCCGGCCTGGAGGCCATGAGCGCCAAGATGCGCATCTTCCGCGTCCCGGAATTTCTCGCCACCGCCTTCCTGCTGGCGGTGATCGGCATGCTGGTCAACATCCTGCTAGGTGTCTAGTCACTAATCGGTCAAGTCATGACAAATCGTGAGAAGAATTTCGAGCGAAGCGCGCCAATACAGTCGCCTCCCCCGCGAGGGGGAGGTCGGGAGGGGGCGGGCCTCAATTCGCTTTTTTGGCCAGGCAGCATGACTCTCCATCGAAGCTTCTCTTGTTTGGTTCCGGCTGGTCCGGCGTAGGATGATGAGCGGACAGATCAGCGGCCTGATGGCCCAGTTCATCAACCTCCTGGCGGCGATTCTGCTGATGCTGGCCTTCGCCATGATCTCCCAGCGGCGGATACTTTCCCTGATCCACCTGTTCACCGCCCAGGGCGTTACCCTGGTGGCGGCGACCGTCATCGTCGGCTACCTGACCCACCAGCCCCATCTGTACGTCTCCGCCGCCATCACCCTGGCCCTCAAGGTGATCCTGATCCCCCTGCTGCTGCACCGGGTCATCACCCGGCTGAATGTGCGCTGGGACGTGGAGACCCTGGTCAACATCCCCACCACCATGCTGATCGGCATCGTGCTGGTGATGTTCGCCTTCCACCTGGCCCGCCCCATCTCCCAGCTCTCCACCACCATCGCCCACGGCACCCTGGGCATCGCCCTGGCTTGCGTGCTGCTCTCCTTCATGATGATGATCACCCGCTCCAAGGCGGTGCCCCAGGTGATCGGCTTCCTCTCCATGGAGAACGGCCTGTTCTTCGCCGCCACTTCCGCCACCTACGGCATGCCCATGGTGGTGGAACTGGGCATCGCCCTGGACGTGCTGGTGGGCATCCTGATCCTCGGCGTGTTCATGTTCCAGATCCGCGAGCAGTTCGACAGCCTCGACATTCGCCACCTGGAAAAGCTCAAGGAAGACTGAATTGGAGACACTGCTTCTCGTCCTCGGCATTCCCCTCCTCGGCAGCGCGGTGCTGGCCTTCACCGGGCATCGAGACGTGGCACGGGACATCAATGTCGGCTTCAGCCTGGGCACCTTCCTGGCCGCCTGCGCCCTGACCGTCCAGGTCATCTCGGCGGGGCACCTCTTCGCCTGGAACAAGGAATTCTTCATCGATCCGCTGAACGCCTTCCTGGTCAGCCTGACCGCCTTCGTCGGTCTCACCACCGCCATTTTCTCGCGGCCCTACATGCGGGTGGAGCGCGACCACGGCAAGATGACGCCGCGCCGCCTGCGGCTCTATCACAGCATGTACCAGTTGTTCAGCTTCACCATGCTGGTGGCTCTGATGACCAACAACATGGGTGTGCTGTGGGTTTCCATGGAAGCGGCGACCCTCACCACGGTGCTGCTGGTGAGCGTCTATCGCACCGCCGCCAGCCTGGAGGCGGCCTGGAAATACTTCATCCTCTGCGGCGTCGGCATCGCCCAGGCCCTGTTCGGCACCGTGCTGCTCTACATGGCGGCGGAAAAGGTGCTCGGCGCCGAGGGCGGCGCCCTGCTGTGGTCCAATCTGGACGCGGTCAAGGAGCAGCTCGATCCCAACATCATCACCCTGGCCTTTGCCTTCCTGTTCATCGGCTACGGCACCAAGGTGGGCCTGGTGCCCCTGCACAACTGGCTGCCCGACGCCCACGCCGAGGGGCCGACCCCGGTCTCGGCGGTGCTCTCGGGCCTGCTGCTGAACGTGGCTCTCTACGCCGTCCTGCGCTGCAAGGTGCTGACCGACGGCGCCCTCGGCACGCCCCTGGCCGGCCAGTTGATGATGGCCTTCGGCCTGCTCTCGGTGGTAACCGCCGCCTTCTTCCTCTCCCGGCAGAAGGATGTCAAGCGCATGTTCGCCTACTCCTCCATCGAGCACATGGGGCTGATGACCTTCGCCTTCGGCATGGGCGGCCCCGTCGCCAACTTCGCCGGCCTGCTGCACATGACGGTGCATTCCCTGATCAAATCGTCGATCTTTTTCGCCGTCGGCCATGCCACCCAGAAGGCCGGCACCCAGTTGATGGACGAGATCCGGGGCCTGATCAAGGTCAATCCCACCGTGGGCTGGGGCCTGATGCTGGGCTCCCTGGCCATTCTCGGCATGCCCCCCTTCGGCGTCTTCGCCAGCGAGTTCCTGATCCTCACCACCGCCATGCGCGAGCAACCCTGGGCCACGCCCTTCCTTCTGCTGGCCCTGGGCGTGGCCTTCGCCGCCGTCTTCGGCCGGGTCCAGCCCATGGTCTTCGGCGAGACCTCGGTCAAGCCCCTGGCCCACCCGCCCGCCCTGCTGCCCGTCTTTGTCCACCTGGCCCTGGGCCTGATGCTGGGCCTGTACATACCGCCCTACCTGGACACCTGGTACCGCCAGGCGGCCCGCATGCTCGGGAGCTAGCGCTCATGGAAGTCAATTCCCCCCTGTCCATGAAATACGCTAAGGAAACATTTATAAGTCCGTCACACCGGCGAAGGCCGGTGTCCAGTTCCTGGATTCCGGCGTTCGCCGGAATGACGCATGGGGACTTGTTCAGCGTATCCCTGAAGGCAAATCGACCGCCCCCCGCTCCGGGGCGGGGCTACCCATCGGCTCCGGCCCCGCTTTTTCCACGTTAAGACCATGCGTATCGACGAACTGGAACTCGATCCCCTGCGTCTGACCGCGCCCCTGCCCATCTGGCGCAGCACGGTGGATCGCGACACCTGGCTGGCCGCCGCCCGGAACGTGGCGGCGGCGGGTGGTCGGCTGGTGGCCCTGTGGGGCAGCGACCGGGGATCGGCGTCAGCCCCCGACTTGGCGGTCTCCGCCGCCTACGGCACCCAGGGCGGTCTGCTCTGGCTCGATCTGTCCCTGGACCAGGGCGGCGCCTTCCCCGACCTGACACCCCTCTACCCCTTTGCCAGCCGCATGCAGCGGGCCGCGGCCGACCTGCTCGGCATCGCCCCGGAAGATGCCGCCGATCGCCGTCCCTGGCTGGCCCACGGCGCCTGGCCGGAACACTATCTGCCTCTGCGGGCCAGCACCCTGTCCACGGCGGCCGGCCCCGCCCGGGAAGCGACCGACTATCCCTTCGTCCGCGTCGAGGGCGAAGGCGTCCATGAAATTCCCGTGGGTCCGGTGCATGCCGGCATCATCGAGCCGGGCCATTTCCGTTTTTCCGTGGTGGGCGAGAAGGTGCTGCGCCTGGAGGAACGCCTGGGCTACACCCACAAGGGCATCGAGCAGCGCTTCACCCAACTGCCGCCCCTGGAGGCCCACCGCCTGGCGGGGCGGGTTTCCGGCGACAGCACGGTGGCCCACGCCTGGGCCTACTGCATGGCCCTGGAATCCGCCTGCGGCTGCGAAATACCGGAACGTGCCCAGTGGTTGCGGGCGCTGCTGCTGGAGCGGGAGCGGGTCGCCAACCACCTGGGGGACCTGGGCGCCCTGGGCAACGACGCCGCCCTGGCCTTCGGTCTGGCCCAGTTTTCCCGGCTGCGGGAGGACTGGCTGCGCCTCTCCCGAATAGCCTTCGGCCATCGCCTGATGATGGACTGCGTCGTGCCCGGCGGCGTCGCTCTGGACCCGAGTCCAGGCGCCCTCCAGGCGCTGCTGCGTCAATGCGACGGTATCGAAGGGGAAGTGCTGGCCCTGCGCATCGTCTATGACGAACATTCCGGACTCCAGGACCGCTTCATCGGCACCGGCCGGGTCAAGCCGGAACTGGCCGCCCGCCTCGGCCTCACCGGTTTGGCGGGCCGAGCCAGCGCCCAGTCCGCGGACCTGCGCTGCGACCAGCCCTGGGCGCCCTACGACAGCCTGGAAGTCAGGATGGCGACCCACCGCAACGGCGATGTGGCCGCCCGGGTGACGGTGCGTTTCGAGGAAGTACTGGAGTCCCTGCGCCTGATGCGTCTGATACTGGCCCGGCTGCCCGCCGGCGAGACCCGGGCCGTCGTGAGCCTGCCCGCCCACGACGCGGTGGGCGCCGGCTGGGTGGAAGGCTGGCGCGGCGAAATCCTGGTGGCCCTGGAACTGAAGGGCGAGACCGGCCGCCTGGGCCGCTGCCACTGCCACGACCCTTCCTGGCAGAACTGGCCGGTGCTGGAACACGCGGTGATGGGCAACATCGTTCCGGACTTCCCCCTGATCAACAAGTCCTTCAACCTCAGCTATTCGGGACACGACCTCTGATGTGGAAGATCCTCAAACAGATCCTGCACGCCGGCATACCCACCGAAGCGGCGCCCCTCTCCGAGGAAGACGAGGGGGAAGAGGCCGAGCGCATTCAGCGGGAGATACTGGAAATCCTGGGCCAGGCCCTGACCATCCGCCAGGTGGATGCGGGCTCCTGCAACGGCTGCGAACTGGAAATCCACGCCCTCAACAACCCCTACTACAACATCGAGGGACTGGGCATCAAATTCGTCGCCAGCCCCCGCCACGCCGACCTGCTGCTGGTGACCGGCCCGGTCACCAGCAGCATGGAAATGGCCCTGCGCCGCACCTTTGATGCCACCCCGGAACCCCGGCTGGTGGTGGCCGTCGGCGACTGCGGCTGCGACGGCGGCATCTTCGGCGAGAACTACGCCTGCCGGGGGGCAGTCGCCAATGTCATTCCGGTGGATGTGACGGTGCCAGGCTGCCCGCCGGCTCCCATCGAGATCTTGCGGGGCATATTGAAGGCAGTCAGACGCTGAAGCCTGAAAGGGCTCGCCACACCCTGCCCCGGCGGCCTTCTGGCGGCTAGTTTTAGAGCCCCGTCACTTGACAGCCATGGAACCAGAGCCAAAACCCAAGGCCACTATGACTTTCGTCATATTGTCACGGCAAGGGGCAATCTGAGACTATGGGTTGCTTTGAATGTCCTCGCTGAACCAGCGAAATCCAGAATTATCAAGAAAGGATGGGGGCAATCCACATAGAGGGAACCATGGCGGACACCATACCTAGTAATACCTCGTCATCGACAACGCTTTCGGCCAACTCATCATCAACGAGTGCAATTGACTATGCCGGTGACAAAGACTGGTGGCGAGTAAGTTTACAGGCTGGCTACGGCTATCAAATCGCCATTGAGGGTAGCCAGTACGGATATGGCACTTTGGGCGATCCCTACCTCGCCATCTATAACTCAGCAGGAGTAGCCCAGCTATCGAATAACGATTACAGCCTATACACAAGAGATTCCTATCTGTACGTCACACCAACCAGCAGTGGCACATACTTCCTGAGTGCAGAGGAATATGGAAACAATGCCACCGGCACATACACAATATCCCTATACCGAGACCAACTGGCAACAACAGCCACCGCCGCGACGATTAGTGTCAATAGCAGTACTACTGACAGTATCGGGGTACAGTCGGACTATTCAGATTGGTATGCTGTCACGCTGACAGCGGGCGTCAATTATCAGTTTGATCTAACCGGAGTCTGGGGCGATGGGGGCAGCGCCGGCCTAACCCTGGTAGACCCATGGCTATCACTTAGAAGCAATACAGGGATACTTGTCGCGTATGACGACGACTCAGGCCTCGGACTAAATTCACGAATTTTCTATACGCCAACGACCTCGGGGACCTACTACCTGGACGTTCAGGAGGCAGGCAATGATGGGGCAGGTATTTATCGCCTGACAGTCAAAGCCAACCCGGTCACTGCGGCGCTTACCCTTGGTAGCAGTCAGAGCGGCACTCTCAACTTTTCCAGCGATGTCGACCTCTATAGCATCTCCCTGACCGCAGGAACCACCTACGCTTTTACGATCGATGGCAGCACGCTTACCGATCCTTACCTGGAACTGCTTAATAGCGATGGAGCCACCCTCGATTTCGATGATGACAATGGATCAGGTCTCAATGCATATCTGGCGTTCACTCCTTCATCGAGTGGCACCTATTACCTGGCGGCAAGGGAGTCCGGAAACAACGCCACAGGCAGTTATAGCGTCCGGGCCTGGCAGTTGCCGACCGTCTCCATCGATAGCTCCGCAGCAACAGAAGGTGACAGTGGCACCACGAATCTCGTTTTCACCCTGAGTCTTTCCGCTGCCAGCCCAACAGCCGTCAGCGTAACGGCTAGCACTCTCGGATTAAGCACCGCAACGGCAGGAACAGATTTCAACTCCACGACATCAACGGTAACCTTTGCACCAGGCCAGACATCGGCGACCTTCACAGTACAGGTCAAGGGAGACACCGTTTTTGAACCGACAGAAAATGTCTATGGATTTCTATATTCACCACAGGGAGCTGTTCTAGACGCTTCAAGCTGGGCAGCCTTTGGGATTATTGCCGACAACGACAGCCCCTATGCTCTTCCCTCGGATGACGGGCTCACCTACCAGTGGTACTTGTACCCAACAACCGGCATCAATGCCTTCCCGGTATGGTCTGACTACACAGGTGCCGGTGTTCGGGTTGCGGTCTTTGATCAAGGGATTGACCCCAACCACCCAGACCTCAACGGCAATCTGCTTACCAATCTTGGTCGCAATGCTTCGAACCTGAGTGCCGGAGGGGCGCCGATTCTTACTGATGACAATCACGGTACCGCCGTTGCTGGCACGATTGCAGCAGAAAGAGATGGGGCAGGTATTGTCGGAGTGGCGTATGAGGCAAGCTTGGTTTCGATATATAACGGAATGACAAGTTCCGAAATACCCAATGCTTTTCAATATGCCAAGAATTTCGATGTACTAAACAACAGCTGGGGATTCGCCCAGCAGGACTATACATACTCGTGGGAGCATTGGGCGTTCTTAGACAATTTCCAATCGCCGGAATTTTCTTCGGCTGGGGAGGCTTTGGCGAATTTGGCAGCAACAGGACGCGACGGTCTAGGGACGATTGTCGTCCAATCCGCAGGCAATAGTTTTGATTTTGGTGATGACACCAATCTCCACAACTTCCAGAACAGTCAATACATCATCACCGTCGCCGCCACTGACTACGCCGGCAATGTGACCAGTTACAGCTCCCCGGGTGCCTCGGTACTTGTCGCGGCGCCTGGGGGCGGGGGTAGTGACAGTCTGAGCGACATCATTACAACCGACAGGGTTGGCAGCGCCGGCGACGATTCATCCAATTACGCAAGTACTTTGGGAACATCTTTTTCCGCGCCCATTGTCTCTGGCATTGTCGCGCTGATGCTGGAAGCGAATCCTGAACTCGGCTATCGAGATGTCCAGGAAATTCTGGCCTACTCAGCCCGCGAGATCGGTTCCCCATCCAATGACTGGCGCTACAACGGCGCCGGCAACTGGAATGGCGGAGGGCTCCACTACGACGCCGTCTACCATGACCTCGGGTTTGGCTTGGTAGACGCAAGGGCTGCGGTAAGACTGGCCGAGACCTGGGGTGCATCCCATACCGCACCCAATCGCCAACAAGTGACATCCAGCCATAGCCCTGCTCTTGCCATTCCAGACAACAACTCGAATGGCGCCTATGACTCCATTTACGTGGGCCAGAGCATCGACGTAGAGCGGGTTGAAGTCACCCTGAACGTGACTCACAACTTTGTGGGCGACCTGGCCATCTATCTTGAGTCGCCATCTGGCACCGGAAGCTGGTTGCTTTGGCGACCACAACAAAACCCTCTGAGTGCCTACGGTACCGACCAAAACGACATTCACTTCACTTTCGACACGGTGCTGAATTGGGGAGAGTCATCAACGGGAACCTGGAATATCTGGGTTTCTGATCGTGTGGCGGGCGATGTTGGAACCTTTGATTCCTGGACCCTGAACCTTATCGGCAAGCCCGCCTCCTCCGATGATTGTTACATCTACACGGACGAGTTCGCGGAAGCCTGTAGCGATCAGGCCAACAGGGCAACCTTGTCCGACTCCAGCGGCATAGACACCCTGAACGCCGCCGCCTGCTCCACGAATTCCATCCTGAACTTGGTATCCGGTAGCACTTGCACCATCGATGGAAGAAGCCTGACGATTTCCAGCAGCACGATCATAGAAAATGCCTACGGGGGTGATGGCGCCGATCAGATCAGCGGCAACTCGGCAGCAAACTCCCTGAATGGAATGCGTGGCAATGACACGATCTCGGGTCTTGCTGGTAACGACACACTGGATGGTGGCGCCGGTAATGACCGGCTCATTGGCAATGAGGGGGCCGACTCCCTGACCGGCGGAATCGGTGACGATGTGTTCGCCTATCAGGCCAGCAATGAATCGACGGTATCAGGCCTGGATACCATCACCGATTTCTCTTCGGGGGACCGCATAGAGTTCTCGGGAATTTCTGGAGTTTCCCTTGCTCAAACGCTTTACAGCTACCAAGTCACGATCAACGCCACTCTGTCTGCAATCACGGCCAATAGTTCGATCAATAACGTAGCCGTACAGTTCACCGATGGAGTCGACGGCTACTTGTACATCAAGGGCTCCGGTACCGGCACAAGTTTCAATGGCAGCCTGATCAAACTTGCAGGCAGAACAAGCGCATTGGGTCTCGGAGATTTCATTGGCATCACGACCACCACGAATTTCGACACATCAGCCCCGACAGTTTCCTCATTCAGCCCTGCCGATGAGGCAACCGCCGTTGCCATCGGCAGCAATATCGTCGTTACCTTCAGCGAGGCCATTCAGCGTGGCAGCGGCAACATTGTTCTGAAGACGTCTGCCGGAGCAACCATTGCCACCTATGATGCCACGACCAGCAGCAACCTCAGCATTTCTGGCAGCACCATTACAGTTAATCCAACCAACAATCTTTCGCACAACACTGGATACAGGCTTGAATTTTCCGCAGGTAATATCAAGGATCTCGCCGGCAACAGCTATGCAGGAACCAGTAGCTACAATTTCACGACCCAAGGAGAAATGACAAGCGGTAGTTCTGGCAATGACAATCTCCAGGCAAGCAATGGCAATGCATCATATGACGGTGGGGCAGGCGAGGACCTTATTACATTCCAGGGAATGCGCAGTCAGTATTCCATCAGCTTGCAGGCCAATGGTGATGTAGTCGCCACGAACAGCAGTGGCACCATCGTTCTCCGAGACATCGAGAATATACATTTCAGCGACAGCGCGGCTGATGTTTCCATCATGAGCCTGCTCCCCTCGCCCAGGATCGACACATCCGATGCTCAAAGCTACAACGCCAAGGTTCAGACCTATTTCATCGGCACCCTGGGCCGGGCCGCCACGACTGCGGAATTAAGCCAATACACCTCCTTGCTGGCGAGTCAGAACGGCAGCGTTTGGCTGGATGCCAATGGTCAGACCGGCACCACAGGTAGTCTGGTAGCCTATCTGGCCACCAGTAGTGAATTCGCCAGCCTGACGGCAGGTAAGAGCAACAGCCAGATCGTGGATGAGATGTACCTGCGGCTCACGGGCGACCTTCCTTCATTGGCCCTCCATGACTATTACCAGTCCAAACTGGATGCCAGCACGATCAGGGTCCGCGGCCTGCTTAACGCCATCCTCAACGACCTGTCCATCATGCCCCGGGCCGACGGCACCCTGAACCAGCCTTCAACCTGGACAGTGAACATTCAATCCGACATGGAGCCGGTTGAACTGGTGGGCATGGTGAACAAGCTGCACAGCATCGGGAACATCAGCTTCACCAATCTGGACGCCAGCGGAAACTTGAGCTGAGAGGCCCCCTCTCCCCCGGCCCCTCCCCCGCGAGGGGGAGGGGAGCAGTTGGGCTGATTCCACCAACCCGAGCGCGTGGATGTGACGGTAGCGGGGTGCGACCTCAACCTCCTGAGGTCGCGAAGTGGCGCGTAAGCACCGGCGAAACTTCCTGGGCGGTGCGTAAGGGGCGCAGGGCCTTGAACAGTTGCTCGGCCTGGGGATGGGCCCGGCGCATCATGCCCAGCCATTGCTTGAGTCGCCCCGGGGACTGGGTCGGCAGGACTTTCTGCTGCACCTGGGTCCAGAAGTCGGCGATCATTTCCTTGAGGATCGGCCAGTCGGCGGCGGGATCGGCGGCGCCCCCGGCGCGGATACGTCTTGCCAGCAGCGGGTCGGCCACCGCGCCGCGCCCCAGCATCACGTCGTCGCAGCCCGTGGCGGCGCGGATCGCCCGATAGTCGGCCAGAGTCCATACCTCGCCGTTGGCGATGACCGGCAACCGGACCGCCCCCCGGATCGCGGCTACCCATTCCCAACGGGCCGGCGGCCGGTAGCCGTCGGCCTTGGTTCGGGCATGCACCACCAGTTCCTGAACACCGCCTTGCTCCAGGGCCCGGGCGCAATCCAGGGCCCGGTGGGTATCGCGGATGCCGAGACGCATCTTGGCCGTCACCGGAATCTCCTCGGGCACGGCAGCTCGCACTGCCATCGCGATCTGGTGCAACAGTCCGGGCTCTTCCAGCAGCGCCGCGCCGCCGCCCTTGCGGTTGACCAGGGGGGCGGGACAGCCGAAGTTGAGATCGATGCCGGCGGGCTTCAGGCGCGCCACCTGGGCGGCGTTGGCCGCCAGCAGATCAGGATCGGAGCCAAGCAGTTGAACCCGCACCGGCGTTCCGGCCCGGGTGCGGGATGCCCGGGTCAGTTCCGGGCTGACCCGGGTGAAGGCGGAGGGGGGCAGCACCGTGGTGCTGACGCGGACGAACTCGGTAACGCACCAGTCGTAGCCTCCCGCCCGAGTCAGCACGTCCCGCAGGATGTCGTCCGCCAGCCCTTCCATGGGGGCCAGGATCAGGCGGGACACGGGAGCGTCAGCTGCGGTAGTCGGCGTTGATCTTCACGTAGTCGTAGGACAGGTCGCAGGTCCACACAGTGGCCTGTGCCTCGCCCCGGCCCAGGTGTACCCGCACGGTGATCTCGGCCGCCTGCATGATGCGGGAGCCGGTTTCCTCCGTGTAGCCGGCGGCGCGGCCGCCATGTTCGGAGACCAGCGCTTCCTCGCCGTTACTGGCCAGCCAGATGCGGCTGCCGGCCACGTCCAGGTCCTCGATGCCGGCATAGCCCACGGCGGCCTGGATGCGGCCCAGGTTGGGGTCCGAGGCGAAGAAGGCGGTCTTCACCAGGGGCGAGTGGCCGATGGCATAGGCCACCTGGCGGCATTCCTCGATGGTCCTGCCTCCTTCCACGGCGATGGTGATGAACTTGGTGGCGCCCTCGCCGTCGCGGACGATGGCCTGGGCCAGCTCCCGGGCCACCTCGATGACGGCGGCCTTCAGCGCCGGCCAGCGGGCGTCGCCGGCATCGCTCACCTCCACGCCGGACTTGCCGGTGGCGATGAGGATGAAGGAGTCGTTGGTGGAGGTGTCGCCATCCACGGTGATGGCGTTGAAGGAGTGGTCGGCCGCTTCCTTCACCAGGCTGTTCAGCAGGGCCGGAGCGATACCGGCGTCGGTGGCGACGAAGCCCAGCATGGTGGCCATGTTGGGGCGGATCATGCCGGCGCCCTTGGAGATGCCGGTGATGGTGACGCGCTGACCGCCGATCTGGACCCGGCGCGAGGCGGCCTTGGCCACGGTGTCGGTGGTCATGATGGCGTGGGCGGCGGCATGCCAGCCATCGGCCTTCAGGTCCGCCTGGCAGGCGGCAAGGCCCGCCAGCACCCGTTCGGCGGGCAGCAGTTCGAGGATCACGCCAGTGGAAAAGGGCAGCACCTGGCGCGGTGCGATGCCCAGGGTCTCGGCCACGCCATGGCAGGTGGCCTCGGCGGCGGCCATGCCCGGCGCGCCGGTGCCGGCATTGGCGATGCCGGTGTTGATCACCAGGGCGCGGATGTCGCTGCCGGCGGCCAGATGCTGACGGCACAGGGTCACCGGCGCGGCGCAGAAGCGGTTCTTGGTGAACACGCCGGCAGCCCGGGCGCCTTCGTCGAGGGCGATCAGGGTCAGGTCGCGGCGGTCCTTCTTGCGGATACCCGCCTCGGCGACGCCGAGACGGACACCTGCCACGGGGTGGAGTTGGGAAGCGGCGGGAGTGGAGTAATTGACGGGCATGGCAGTAGGCAATGAGTAATCGGAACGATGCGGGAGACGCTGATTAATTCAATTCCGTCATTCCGGCGAAAGCCGGAATCCAGGAAAATCAACGAACTGGACCCCGGCTTTTGCCGGGGCGACGAATAAACCTGTGTTTCCCTATCGATCGAATACTACACGCCACAATCCGCATACCGCCTCGATCTGAGGAAGCACGCTGATCCGCTCCACCCGGCTCTTCTGGTTGTTGAGGCGCAGGGCGTGTTGCAGGCGGCGGTATTCCCGGTAGGCGTCGCGCACGGTCTCGGCCCGCTCCGCCGGGATCAGGCCCAGGCCGGCGGCAATGCGCAACAGGGCGATGTTGCCCAGGTTGCCGCACAGTTCGGGATGCACATGGGCGTGGCCCAGCACCAGATACTGGACCAGGAACTCCACGTCGATCAGGCCACCGGGGTCCTGCTTCAGATTGAACAGATGCTCCACCTCATCGCCCTTGGTGGCGTGGGCGTCGTACATGCGCTGGCGCATGGCCAGCACGTCTTCCCGCAGCTTTTCCGGGTCCCGCTTCTGGCGCAGGATCTCGATGCGGATCTGCTCGAACTTCTCGCCCACGGCCTTGTCGCCGGCGGAAAAGCGCGCACGGGTCAGGGCCTGATGCTCCCAGGGCCAGGCATTCTCCAGTTGATATTGGCGGAAGGAATCCAGGCTCACCACCGGCAGACCGGAATCACCGTTGGGGCGCAGCCGCAGGTCGGTCTCGAACAGCATGCCGGCCGGGGTCTGGGCCGAGAGCCAGGTGGACAAGCGGGTGGCCAGGCGGGAATAGATGCGGCCGGCATCGGGGTCCTCGTCCTCGAAGAGATAGACCATGTCCAGGTCGGAGGCATACCCCAGTTCCTTGCCCCCCAGCTTGCCGTAACTGATGACGGCGAACTTCGGCGCGTCCCGGTGGCGGGTGGCGAGTTTTTTCCAGGCGAAGCGCAGGGCCTTGTCCACCATGATGTCGGCCAGCTCGGAAAGATGGTCCGAGAGTTTTTCCAGTTGCAAGAGGCCCGAGATGTCCTGGGTCAGCAGGCGGAAGACCTGGGCGTGGTGGGCCTCCCGCAGCAGGTCCATCTGCCGTTCGGTATCCGGCTCCACCTCCTCCAGGCGCTGTTCCAGTTCGGCGCGGAAACCAACCCAGTCCTGGGGCGTATCCAGCAGCCGGGCATCGAGCAGTTCGTCGAGCAGGATGGGATGTTGCTGCAGGTACTGGGCCGCCCAACTGGAGCTGCCCATCAACTGTGCCACCTTGCCAAGGGCCTGGGGATACTGTTGCAACAGGGCCAGATAGGCGGCCCGGCGGGAAACTGCCTCCAGCAGGTCCAGCAGCCGGGTCAGGGTTTCGTCCGGGTTGGGCAGCGCGGCCGCCGCCGCCAGCGCACGGGGCACCAGGGCATCGAAGCGCTCCCGGATGCCCTGGGCCATCTGCCGATAACGGCCCCCGGCATGGAGGGCGGCCAGCCGCTCGGCGGCCGCTTCCGGCTCGCGAAAACCCAGGCTGGCGAACGCCTCCACGGCCCGCTCGCCAGCCCCCTGCCAGAGCCGGTCCAGGTCATGGCCGTCCCGGTTGGGATCGGCGAAGACGGCCTCGAAATGCTGGGAGACGGTTTCCCGGTGGGCATCCAGTTCCGCCAGCAGGGCCTGGTAGCAGACATAACCCTTGGCCCGGGCGACGAGGTCCTGGTCCTCGGACTTGTCGGGCAGGCGATGGGTCTGGGCGTCGTCCAGATATTGCAGGCGATGCTCCAGGCGGCGCAGAAATCGGTAGGCGGCGGCCAGTTCCTGGGCACCGGCCAGGCTCAGGATGCCCCGCTCGGCCAGCAAGGGCAACACATGCAGGGTGGGTTTGATCTGGAGCGGCCGGTCCCGCCCGCCCCGGATCAACTGGAATACCTGGGCGATGAACTCGATCTCGCGGATGCCGCCCGGCCCCAGCTTGATATGGTTGGCCATGTCCTTCTTGGCCACCTCGCGCCGGATCTGGGCGTGAAGATCGCGCATGGCGTTGATGGCGCCGAAGTCCAGATACTTGCGGAAGACGAAGGGGCGCCGGATGGCTTCCAATTCCTCCCAGCGCTGCCCGGTCATGGGGCGGGCCTTGATCCAGGCGTAGCGCTCCCATTCCCGGCCCTGGGTGATGAAGTAGTTCTCCAGCATCTCGAAGGAGCAGACCAGGGGCCCGGAATCGCCATTGGGCCGCAGCCGCATGTCCACCCGGAATACCTGGCCGTCCCCGGTGACTTCGGCGATGGCGCTGATCAACTGGCGTCCCAGGCGGGAAAAGAACTCGAAATTGGAAATGACACGTTCCCCGTCGGTCTCGCCATCGTCGGGATAGACGAAGATCAGATCGATGTCGGAGGAGACATTGAGCTCCCGCCCTCCCAGCTTGCCCATGCCGATCACGATCAGTTGCTGGTGCTCGCCCCGTGCGTTGCGAGGCGCGCCATAGCGGGCCTCCAGACCGGTGCCGATGACTTCCAGGGCCTTGGCCACTGCCAGATCTGCGATCAGCGTCATGGTCTCGGTGACTTCCTCCAGGGGTGCCAGGCCCGCCAGATCCCGCAGGCCCACCCAGGCATAGGCCCATTGCTTGAAGTGGCGCAGGGCCGGCTTCAGGCTGTCCTCAGTCAGGGACTGGGCCGCCAGGTGATCCGCCAGGGCAACCCGGTCAGGCGCCTGCCCCAGGCGCCGGGAAATGTCCGCTTCCAACGCGGGGCGGGCCTCGACCAGGCGGGCGAGATAGCGGGAGTAGGGCAACACATTGTCGAGGGCGGTCATGATCGGTCGGTTAAAATCCGGAAGCTTTCAATTCCCACCCATTCTAACGGGCGCCCGTCCTGCCCAACCCTTCATGCCCCCTGCCGCTCCCCGCGCCGCCGCTGTCCTGCCGCACCCCTCCCCCTGGCCGCGCCTCGGCAGGCGGATCGCCCTCTGGCTGGCGGGCCTGCTCTGCCTGGGCTGGAGCCTGATCTATCTGACCCTGCACTTTTTGGTGCTGCCCCGGATCGCCGACTACCGGGGCGAGGTGGAACGACAAGCCTCGGCCGCCCTGGGGCAACCCGTCACCATCGCCCACCTCGCCGCCGACTGGGAATGGCTGCGCCCCCGTTTCCATGTGGACGGGGTGCGGATACTGAACCCAGCCGGCCGGCCGGTGCTGGAACTGGATCAGGTGGACGCCGTGGTGGGCTGGACCTCCCTGCTGTTGCTGGAGCCCCGCTTTCATCGCCTGGAACTGGAGGCGCCCCGGCTGGATGTGCGGCGGGATGCCACCGGCCGGCTGTTCGTGGCTGGCCTGGCGGTATCCACCCAGCGCGAAGAGCGCGGCGTGGGCGACTGGCTGCTGTCCCAGAACCATATCGTGGTGCGCCATGCCTGGGTCAGTTGGAATGACGAACAACGCCGTGCCCCCCTGCTGACCCTGGACAATCTGAACCTGAACCTGCAAAACGACCTGGGCCATCACCGTTTCGGCTTTACCGCCGAACCGCCCCGCGCCATGGCGGCCCGGCTGGATATCCGCGGCGATCTGCGAGGGCGACGCCTGAGCCAGCTTGAGGACTGGGAAGGCCAGCTTTATGCCGAACTGGACTACACCGATCTGGCGGCGTGGCGGGCCTGGGTGGATTACCCCCTGGAACTGCCCCGGGGTCGGGGTGGTTTGCGGCTCTGGCTGGATCGGGAGCAGTCGCAGCCAGTGGGCCTGACCGCCGATGTGTCCCTGGCCGATGTGGAGGCCCGGCTGGCGCCGAACCTGCCGATGCTGGAATTGGAAAGACTGAGCGGCCGGTTCACGGCCCGGCGGCTGGCCGATGGCTTCGAACTGAGCACCAGGGCGCTGGCTCTGCGGACCCGCAACGGCATTGAGCTGCCGGCCACGGACCTGCGCCTCGACTGGCAAGCCAGGGAGGGGGCATTCACCGCCAATGAGTTGAACCTGGGGCTACTGGGACGGCTGGCCGATTACCTCCCACTGCCGCCGAAGCTTAGAACCTCCCTGACCGCCTACGCCCCCCGGGGGCACTTCAGCGGGATCAAGCTGGACTGGCATGGTCGGCAGCAGGCCTTCGAGCAGTTCAACATCAAGGGCCGCTTCACCAACGTGGCCCTGGCCGCCCAGGAAGTCATACCGGGCATGGAAGGTATTTCGGGCCGCATCGAGGGCAACGAGAAGAGCGGCATTTTCGAACTGGGAAGCCAGGGTGGTGCCCTGGACTTCCCGAGCGTGTTCGCCGAATCCCGCATCCCCCTGGAGTCCCTTGAGGCCCGGGGCGGCTGGCGCGCCGAGGGGGTCAATACCGAGATTCAGCTCAGCCAGATCAAGCTGCGCAACCGGGATGCGGAAGGCCAGGTGTCGGGGCGCTATCTGCACAAACCGGGGCAGTTGGGGGAGATTGACCTGGATGCCCGTTTCAGCCGGGCCGAAGCCACTGCGGTATGGCGCTACATGCCCCGGGTAGTCAGCACCGACGTGGCCCTGTGGCTGAAGGAGGCGCTCCGCGGCGGCCGGGCCAGCGAGGCGACCCTCAAGCTCAAGGGCGATCTGAATCATTTCCCCTTCGCCAAGGGCGGGGGCATCTTCCGTATTCAGGGCAAGTTCCATGGCGGCAGCCTGAAGTACGCCCCCGACTGGCCCCAGATCGACGACATCACCGGCAACCTGCTGTTCGAGGGTGTCCGGATGAACATAGAGGCCAGCCAGGGCCGCAGTCTGGGTGCCGCCCTGGGGTCCGTGAAAGCCGAGATTGCCGATCTGTCAGCCCCGGAGGAACGGCTCGTGATCAAGGGCCAGGCCAGGGGCGCCACCTCCCAGTTCCTCCAGTTCATCGAGTCCAGCCCCGTGGCGGGCTGGATCGAGCATGCCACCGCCGATATGGCCGCCACCGGCACTGGAGAGCTGGACCTGAACCTCACCCTGCCCTTGCGTCAATTGAGCACCAGCCAGGTCCAGGGAGGTTATCGTTTCGATGCCAACCGTCTGCTTCCCGACCCGGCCATGCCGGCCCTGGAGGATGTCCGGGGACGACTCGAATTCACACACCACGGCATTGCCGCCCGCGCCCTGCGTGCCCGCATTCTGGGTGGCCCCGCCACCATCGACATCGCTACGGGCAACGACGGCCAGGTGGCGGTGGATGCCCGGGGCGATGTCAATGGCGTCCAGTTGCGCCAGCAGTTCCCCGGCCAACCCCTGCTGGACCATCTCTCCGGTGGCGCCCGCTGGACGGGCACGGTACGCATCAAGGGCCGGGGCGCGGAACTACGCCTGGTCTCGGATCTGAAAGGCCTCACCTCCAGCCTGCCGGAACCCTTCAACAAGCCGGCCACCGAGGCCCGATCCCTGGTGTTCGAGCGCAAGCCGATACCCGCATCGACCGTCTCTCCCTCCGACCATCCGGCACCGGGCAGGGACCAGATCGAACTGAGCCTGGGCAAGACCTTGCAGATGCAATTGCAGCGCCGGACCGAGGGCGGGATAAGCACCGTGGAACGGGGCCTGATCAGGATCGGAGATATCCCCGCCCGGCTTCCCGACCACGGCACCCTGCTGGCTGTGGGGCTACCCCGCTTCGACCTGGATTTCTGGCGCCCAGCATCCAGCGCCAACGCACAGGGCAAGAGCGACAGCAACGGCCTGAATCTGACCAGCGCCGACCTGCGGGTGGATGAACTGGTAGCCTTCGGGCGCATCGTGCATGGACTGCGCCTGACCGGTCAGCGTCATGCCGGGCAATGGAGCGCCGACCTGAAGAGCAGCGAAATGCAGGGCCGACTGGAATGGCGGGAAGGAGGCGCCGGCCGGCTCTCCGGACGCCTGGCCCACTTCAGCCTGCCAGCGGCCATGAGCGGCAAGGTCGCCACGGACGACGCCGCCAAACTGGCCGACAGCCTCAGGGAGCTGCCGGACCTGGACCTGAGTTTCGACCATTTCGTCCATCACGAACGGGACCTGGGCGAGGTACGGATCAATGCGGAAAACAAGGGGGGCGACTGGCACACCAGGCTGTCCCTGCACAGCGAAGACGGCGACCTGAGCGGCCAGGGCCGCTGGCGGACCAGCGCCGAAGCGCCCAGCACCCGCTTCGACTTCAAGCTCAAGGCCAGGAGCGTCGAAAAGTTGCTCAACCGCATCGGCTATCCCGATGCGGTACGCCGGGGCAGCGCCAATCTGGAGGGCAACCTGAGCTGGAGCGGCCCCCCCTTCGCGATCGATTACCCCTCCCTCTCAGGCGGTCTCAGAGTCAAGGCCCAGGACGGCCAGTTCAACAAGCTGGAGCCCGGCGCCGGACGCCTGCTGGGCATCCTCAGCCTGCAATCCCTGCCCCGGCGCATCACCCTGGACTTCCGCGACGTCTTCAGCGATGGTTTCGCCTTCGACGCCATCGAGGGCCAGGCCGGCGTCAGCCAGGGGGTGATGGAAACCCAGGATCTGGAAATCCGCGGTCCCTCGGCCCGGGTCGCCATGCAGGGCCGGGTGAATCTGGTCCAGGAGACCCAGAATCTGCTGGTGCGGGTGCAACCGGCCCTGGGAGAAACCATCACCACCGGCGTGCTCCTGGCCAACCCGGCCACCGGCGCCGCCTACTGGCTCGCCAACAAGCTCTTCGGCGGCCCCCTGGACAAGGTCTTCGCCTTCGAATACGCCATCACCGGCTCCTGGGCCGATCCCAAGGTGGAAAAAGTGGGTGAACCAAAGTTGAAAGAAGGGCAATGAACCATACTTGGCTTCCACGAAAAGCCCCGCCCCTATCGAGCGGAGCCGGCGCGGGCCGCCGGGCCGCCCCAAGGCCCGCGCAACCAACAACATGGAGCCGCATAGCGGCGAACCATCGTCACCCCCTTCCTCGGGAAGGGGGGCGGGGGGCGGGTTCATGAAAATAGCGGCCATCCAGATGATTTCCGGGCCGGAGGTGGGGCCGAATTTGCAGACGGCCCGGCGTCTGCTGGAACAGGCGGCGACCCAGGGCGCCCGGCTGGCGGTGCTGCCGGAGTATTTCCCGCTGATCGGCGCCAGCGATGCCGACCGGCTGGCGGCCCGGGAAAGGCAAGGGGCGGGGCCAATCCAGGAATTCATCGCCACCACGGCACGGGACCTGGGCCTGTGGCTGGTGGCGGGCTCCATTCCCCTGATGGCCGACGACCCCGCCAAGCTGCGCAACAGCAGTCTGGTCTATGACGACCTGGGCCATTGCGTCGCCCGCTACGACAAGATCCACCTGTTCGGTTTCCGCAAGGGCCAGGAGATTTATGACGAAGCCGCCACCATCGAGCCAGGCAGTCAGCCGGTGGCGGTGGACACGCCGCTGGGGCGGATGGGTCTTTCCATCTGCTACGACCTGCGCTTCCCGGAACTCTATCGCCGCCTCGGCATGCTGGACCTGATCGTGGTGCCGGCGGCCTTTACCGAAACCACCGGCCGCGCTCACTGGGAACTGTTGTTGCGGGCCCGGGCCGTGGAAAACCAGTGCTACGTCCTGGCCGCTGCCCAGGGAGGACGCCACCCCAATGGGCGCATGACCCACGGCAACAGTATGATTGTGGATCCCTGGGGCGAAGTGCTGGCCCGCCTGGACAAGGGCGAAGGCGTGATCACGGCCGAACTGGACCCAAACCGCATCGCAGAAGTGCGCGCCAGCCTGCCGGCCCTGACCCATCGCAAACTCGATTAAGAGGCTTAACAATGTTCAAGGCCATTGGCTTACTCAAACGCAAGTCCGGAATCTCCCGCCAGGACTTCATCAGCTACTACGAAAATCAGCACGCCCCCCTGGTTCTGCGGTTGATGCCGGAAGTGCTGGATTACCGACGCAACTTCCTGCCCCAAGAGGAGTCCGATCTTCTGGGGTACGATTCGTTGACCGAGTTCTGGTTCGCCGACCGGGCGGCCTATGAAGCCGGCCTTGCCCGCTTTGAAGATCCCCATGTGTTTGCCGAACTGGCGGCCGACGAGGAAAACTTTCTCGACCGCAGCCGTACCCGCATGTTTCCCGTGGATGAACGCTGCTCCAAGACCCTGCTAAACGACTGTTGATATGACCGCCACCCCCTACGCTACCGCTGAACGCTGCCTGCTGGCGCCTTACGACCTGAGCCCCCGCAAGCTGGAGACCGTTTTCGGCCAACTCTTCGGTCACAAGGTCGATTACGCCGACCTTTATTTTCAGTACGCCCGCTCCGAGGGCTGGAGTCTGGAGGAAGGCATCGTCAAGTCCGGCAGCTTCAACATCGACCAGGGGGTGGGAGTGCGGGCCGTGGCTGGGGAGAAAACCGCCTTCGCCTATTCCGATGAAATCAGTCTGCCGGCCCTCAACGCGGCGGCCGGGGCCACCCGTGCCATCGCTGCCTCGGGCGCGGAGAAGCTGGCGCCCCTGCTGAGCCATCGGCAAACCCCGGCCCTATATCTGGCCGACGACCCCATTGCGTCCCTCTCCGATATCGAAAAGGTTCGCCTGCTGGAGCGGCTGGAAGGTTTCGCCCGGGCCGAGGATTCCCGGGTCAAGCAGGTGATGGCCCATCTGGCCGCCAGTTGGGAGGTGATCCTGGTGGCCCGATCCGATGGCCATCTGGCGGCCGACGTGCGGCCCCTGGTCCGGGTGTCCATCAGCGTCATCATGGAAGAGAAAGGCAAGCGGGAGCAGGGCTCCTCCGGCGGCGGCGGCCGCTTCGATTACACCTATTTCAGCGACGAGGTGCTGCGTGATTACGCCCGCCGCGCCGTCCATCAGGCCAGTGTGAATCTGTCCGCCCGTCCCGCCCCGGCCGGCACCATGACCGTGGTGCTGGGCAGCGGCTGGCCCGGCATCCTGCTTCACGAGGCCATTGGCCACGGACTGGAAGGGGACTTCAATCGCAAGGGCAGTTCGGCCTTTGCCGGCCGCGTCGGCCAGCAGGTGGCGGCAAAAGGCGTCACCGTGGTGGACGACGGCACCCTGGCCGATCGCCGGGGTTCCCTCTCGGTGGATGACGAGGGCAATCCCACCCGGCGCACGGTGCTGATCGAGGACGGCATCCTCCAGGGTTATCTCCAGGACAGCCTCAATGCCCGCCTGATGGGCGTGGCCCCCACCGGCAATGGTCGCCGGGAATCCTTCGCCCACCTGCCCCTGCCCCGGATGACCAACACCATCATGCTGGCCGGCGACAAGTCGCCGGAAGAGATCATCGCCTCGGTGAAGCATGGCCTCTATGCGGTCAATTTCGGCGGCGGACAGGTGGATATCACCAGCGGCAAGTTCGTCTTTTCCACCGCCGAGGCCTACATGATCGAGGATGGCCGGATCACCTATCCGGTCAAGGGCGCCACCCTGATCGGCAACGGCCCCGACGCCCTGACCCGGGTCTCCATGATCGGCAACGATCTGGCCCTGGACCCGGGTGTGGGCACCTGCGGCAAGGATGGGCAGAGCGTGCCGGTGGGCGTGGGGCAGCCCACGCTGCGCCTGGACGGACTCACGGTGGGCGGCACGGGGTAAAGCGCCCCCCTTCGCCCCCCTCCGGGGGGTTCGATATGGTTCGCTTTGCTCGATATTACGGGGCGCTCCGTGGTGGTCACCGAGGGGTTGCGGCTGGCGCCGCGTGCCGCTTTTCCTTGTCCCACGGGGATTTCCTTCGGTCAGGGCGGCCCGGTGGAAAAACTGCTTTTCGATGGCCATGGAAAGGCTCGCACCTTTCACCCCCCCGGGGGGCGATTCAGGGCCTCTGGACGGCCGCGTCCTTGATTGCGGCGTTGATCACATCATCCAGGGTTTCGTTGGTGAGGCGGGCGCTCAGGCGGCCATGGCTGGCAAAAGACCCCATGCACTGGCCCGGCCTGATACCTATGCCAAAAGGGTGTATGGAGCGCTCCAGCGCATATTGCCGCAGTTGTTGCGCCAGGTCCTGCGCAAGGTGTTCGCCCTCGGCTGTACCCGTAAAATAAGCGAAAAAAGAACTGGGGCTATAAACCTCGAAACTTTCGGGGGCGGCAGCGGCAATGCGATCATGAAGCTCCCGGGCATGGTCCGGAGCCAGTGGCTCGCTGGCCATGACATACATGACGGTGACCCGCCCCCTGCCAGGCATCCCATGCTTCGCCCGTCGGCTGAAAATACTGAAGAGGCCCATATCGCCACCTATAAAACCATTTGGTCTAGATGGAAATGCTGCGCCGAACGAAAGGAAATATCAAGTTTTGAAGCAATTATGCGGTCCCAGACAGGGATGCCATCAATGCAGCATGCGGGGCATGGACAGCACGAATTCGGCGATGGTGGCCTCGAACTGGGTGCCGTCCTCGGCGGTCATCTGATAGCTGCCGCGCATGGTCCCCACCGGGGTTTCGAGGACACAGCCGCTGCTGTACTCGAAGCGCTGGCCCGGTTGCAACAGGGGCTGATGGCCCACCACTCCCAGACCGCGCACTTCCTCCACATCACCATCGGCATCGGTGATGATCCAGTGACGGGAGACGAGCTGGGCGGCCACGCTGCCTGTATTGGCGATGGTGATGGTGTAGGCGAAGGTGAAATGGCCACTCTCCGGTTCAGATTGATCCGGAAGGTACTGGGTCGCGACGGACACCTGGATTTCGTATTTTTTGGATTCGGCCATAGTCCGCAATTGCACACGAAAACCGCGCCGACCGCAATGGACGGGAGCCGGTAAAATCCTGGCTTCGTCAATGAGGGTCCCTTCATGTACCGCATCGCTCCCAGCCTGCTCTCCGCCAACTTCGCCAAACTGGGCGAGGAAGTGCAGAACGTCGTCGCCGCCGGCGCCGACTGGATCCACTTCGACGTGATGGACAACCACTACGTCCCCAACCTGACCATCGGCCCCCTGGTCTGCGAAGCCATCCGTCCCTTGACCCAGGCCCCCATCGACGTGCACCTGATGGTCAAGCCCGTGGATCGCATCGTGCCGGACTTCGCCAAGGCCGGTGCCAACATCATCACTTTCCACCCGGAAGCCTCGGAGCACATCGACCGCAGCCTGGGCCTGATCCGGGATTCCGGTTGCCAGGCGGGCCTGGTATTCAACCCGGCCACGCCGCTCCACTACATGGATCATGTGATGGACAAGCTGGACCTGGTGCTGCTGATGAGCGTGAACCCGGGCTTCGGCGGCCAGAAATTCATCCCCGGCACCCTGGACAAGCTGCGTCAGGCCCGGGCACGGATAGACGCCTACGAGAAGCAGAGCGGCCGCAAGATCCTGCTGGAGATCGACGGTGGGGTCAAAGCCGACAACATCGCCGAGATCGCCCGGGCCGGGGCCGACACCTTCGTCGCCGGCTCCGCCGTATTCGGCGCCGCCCGGGACAGCGACCCCCACCGCTACGATTCGGTGATCGGTACCCTGCGCGCCGAACTGTCCATCGCATGAAAACGCTCGCCCCCCTTCGCCCCCCTCGCGGGGGGCTCTCTCTGGCTCGCTACGCTCGAAGTGACGGGGAACTCCGTGACAAGAGCATACCGTTTGCGCCTGGCGGCGCGTGCCGCTTTTCCTTAGGGCGGCCCAGCGGAAAAGCTGCTTTTTCACAGTAACGGTCATGAATTTCCCCCTGCCCATCCACTCCGTCACCCTGGATCTGGATGGCACCCTGCTGGATACCGCGCCCGATCTGGCAAAGGCCGCCAATGCCATGCTGGCCGAACTGGGACTGCCCCAGCGCAGTGAAGCCCAGATCCGCGACTTCATCGGCAAGGGCATCCCCAATCTGGTGAAACGATCCATCACCTTCGACCAGGAACCCGACGCCGAGGCCCTGGCCCGGGCCGATGCGGCATTCCGGCGCCATTACGCCGAGTGCAACGGCCGACTCAGCCAGCCCTACCCCGGCGTGATCGAGGGCCTGGAGCGCTTCCGTTCCCTGGGGCTGAAGCTGGCCATCATCACCAACAAGGCGGGCGCCTTCACCGAGCCCCTGGTGGCCGTGTCGGGGTTGGCCTCCTATGTGGAGTTCACCATCGCCGGTGACACCCTGCCCCGGAAGAAGCCCGACCCCTTGCCGCTTCAGCATGCCTGCCAGCGCATGGGCGTGCCGACAAAATTCAACCTGCATATCGGCGATTCCCAGAACGACTTTCATGCGGCCCGGGCCGCCGGCTGCCCGGTGTTCCTGGTGCCCTACGGTTACAACGAAGGGGAGGATGTGCGCCTCCTGGAGTGCGATGCTATAGTCGCCTCGCTGGTCCACGCGGCCGAACTGGTCACTACCGCCTGAATTACTGGAACCCCGCGCAAAATGCTTCACAGAAATCTGCACATCACGAGGAAACACGCCCTGGGGGCGGAGGCCTGGCCCTGGCGCCCCCGGCCCTTCCAGTAAGCCTTCGCGTCCGCGCGCGATGCCTGTTGCGTGCGGCCTCTTGCAGAATTTCCCGTGGAGTCATCATGAACGAATCCGAATTCAACCGGCTCGCCGCGGCGGGCTACAACCGCATCCCGGTCAGCATCGAGACCTTCGCCGATCTCGACACCCCCCTGTCCATCTACCTGAAGCTGGCCGACGCGCCCTATTCCTATCTGCTGGAATCGGTCCAGGGGGGCGAGCGCTTCGGCCGCTACTCCTTCATCGGCCTGGCCGCCAGCACCCGCATCGAGATCCATGGACGCCGGGTGACGGTGATCAGCAACGGGACCGTAGAGGAACTGCGCAACGACGTGAACCCGCTGGATTTCGTCGGCGAGTTCATGGACCGTTACAAGGTGCCCGACCTGCCCCAGTTGCCCCGCCTCTACGGCGGCCTGGTGGGCGCCTTCGGCTACGACACCATCCGCTATATCGAGCCGCGCCTTGAAGCGGGCCGCAAGGCCGATGCCGACGGTATCCCGGACATCCTGCTGCTGCTCTCCGAGGAGATCGCGGTGGTGGACAATCTCTCGGGCAAGCTGACCCTGGTGGTCTATGCCGATCCCCGGGAACCCGCCGCCCACGCCCGGGCCCAGGCCCGACTGCGCAGCCTGGTGGCCCAGTTGCGGGAGCCGGTAGCGATCCCGGCCGATCAGGCGACAACCAGCGCTCCCGCCGTCTCGGAATTCGGCGAGGAAGCGTTCAAGGCCGCAGTGCTGAAGGCCAAGCAGTACATTGTGGATGGCGACCTGATGCAGGTGGTGCTGTCCCAGCGCATGAGCAAGCCTTTCTCCGCCTCACCCCTGGCCCTCTACCGCTCCCTGCGCACCCTCAACCCCTCGCCCTACATGTTCTATTTCAACTTCGGCGATTTCCATGTGGTGGGCGCCTCGCCGGAAATCCTGGTGCGACTGGAGGACGGCAAGGTCACGGTACGCCCCATCGCCGGCACCCGAAAACGGGGCGCCACCCCGGAGGAGGACGCCGCCCTGGCCGACGACCTGCTGGCCGACGAGAAGGAACGCTCCGAGCATCTGCAACTGCTGGACCTGGGCCGCAACGACGCCGGCCGGGTGGCCAGGACCGGCACGATCAAGGTCACCGAGCGCTTTGTCATCGAGCGCTACTCCCACGTGATGCACATTGTCTCCAACGTGGAAGGGGAACTGCGGGAAGGCGAGAACGCCCTGTCCGTGCTCAAGGCCACCTTTCCCGCCGGCACCGTCTCCGGCGCCCCCAAGGTGCGCGCCATGGAGATCATCGACGAACTGGAGCCCAGCAAGCGTGGCATCTATGCCGGAGCCGTGGGCTATGTGAGCTTCAACGGCGACATGGACCTGGCGATCGCCATCCGCACCGCCGTGATCAAGGATCAGATCCTCTACGTCCAGGCCGGTGCCGGCATCGTCTACGACTCCAATCCAGATGCCGAATGGGAAGAGACCCGCAACAAGGCCCGCGCCCTGCTGCGGGCCGCCGAGGTGGCCGAAGCGGGGCTGGACACCCGCTTCGACTAGGAAGCACAGAACAAGGCCCAATGCGTCATTCCGGCGAACGCCGGAATCCAGGAAAACAACGCACTGGACACCGGCGTTCGCCGGTGTGACGGACTTGATCGGTGTTTCGCGCATGGTCGCCAGCCCCAACCCCATCCTGGAGCGGGGCTACCCATCGGCTCGCTGCGCTCGACGGTTACACTCGGCGCCGTTGTCGATGCTTTTTCACCTTAACGCGACTCCTTGACCAGGCGCCCGTTGGCGGGCTGGATCGGCCTGGCGTTGTTGCGGTAGAGCCGGGAGAAGATGGCGATCTGCTCCGCCGATATCTGCACCGGCTGCCGCAACACCAGCCACAGCACGCCCTCCGAACAGGGCGGCGTGGTCAGGGAACCCATGTAGCTGAAGTACTTCTGGTCCTGGGGCAGCAGATTGTTGAGATCGATGGCGTCCGAGGGCAGCAGTTCCTGGCCCACTTCCAGAGGCATGTTGTTCCACAAGGTCTGGATCAGGGGATGTTCGCCGCCCTTTTCCAGCAGGACCGCCACCACAGCCAGATTGCCGTCGTAATCCTTATGCACCAGATGGGCCACCATGTCGAAGGCACGGCCGCCTATCCGTTCTTCCGACGGCCGATGGAAGTGCATCTGCTGCAACTCGTAGGTGCGCCCCATCACGGTGATGTTGTTGCCCTCGGAAACACCGACCTCGATGGAGTGGCCGTTGTCGGTGATACGGAACAGGGTAGGTTTGTATTCAAAGCGGATCGCATCATGGTTCACCTTGATGCTTTCCCGGATGTCGATGGGCGACTGGCGGTTGCCGGTGGCACAGGTCGAGAAATCCGGGCGCAGCTTGCTCCAGTTGGCCGGCCCGCCCTCGCCGCCATAGCTCCAGTGAATATTACGATGCTGTTCCACCGCTGGCGACGGTTCCACCTTCTTCCTGGCCGTGGCGACGCGGCGCGGGCCGGATGTGGCAAGTATCCGCTCCCGCGCATGGCGATCCTCTATGGCAGGCTTGAGTTCGTCGGAAGGCCGTTCCACCTGGGACTTGTCGATCTTGGGCAGTTCGATGAAACGCTTCGGACCCTGGCTCTCCGCTGGCGCCTCGGCCACCTTGCCTTCCGCCCGGGCGGGACCCGGGTCGGCCACCTTGGTGGTCCTGGCCGCCTTGCCTCCCTCCGTCACCATTTCGGCATGCATCACGCCGAAGGACGGAGGCTTGGCGCCCAAAGCTTCCGCCGCCAGCCGGGCGCTGGTCTCGGCGGCTTTTTTCAGATCGGCCACAGAGCGCGGCTTGCAGGCCTCGGCCAGCAGAGCGGCATCGATGCCGCCAGCGCCGACGGCCATTTCCCTCGGTGCCAGCAGAGGCTCGACACGCAGCACGGTCTCACCGCGCAGGTAAATACGCTTGAGAGTGGCAAAGCGCCCCCCGGCGCAATCGTAGCTGTTCAGGGCTTCCACCGTGGTGTAGGGGGTCCCGGTTTCGGCGTCGGCCATGGCCCTGGACAGGGTCAGCCGGGTCCAGGCCAGAGCGCGGCCATCCTCGCTGCGACCAATGCGGCTGGTATCCATATCCACCCGTTCCTGTTTCCCCTGGACCACCTTCTCCCAGGCCCGGGCCGGGGCATTGACGGTTGCCAACAGGCAAAACAGCGCAGCCGCCGCCACGGTTTTATTCACTTGCATGGGGTTACCCCTTCTTTTCAGACGTTCCCGGGATAACGGCCGCTATTTTCAATACTTTAGCGTGGATATCTCAACGGACTTCCAGCTTGCCCCCTCTGGCCTGGCGCGGCGCCTGAAACCGCATTGGCCACAGTGTTGCAATGCAGGGGGGTTTCCGGTAGTTTGGGCCTCCCCCGCGCCGGGCGCCCGGCCCGGTCTCCTGGAAATACCGCCATGAATGCCAACGATAAATTCATCGCTGCCAGCGCCCACGTGGATGCGGCAGCGGTTCAGCCCCTCCCCAATTCCCGCAAAATCTACGTTGCCGGCACCCGGCCGGACATCCGTGTGCCGATGCGCGAGATCACCCAGGCGGACACCCCCTCCGCCCAGGGCGCGGAAAAGAATCCGCCCATTTTTGTATACGACTGTTCGGGCCCCTATACGGACCCGGAGACCCCCATTGATATCCGCTCCGGCCTGGCGGCCCTGCGCCAAGGCTGGATCGAGGAACGCCAAGACACGGAACAGCTTCCCGGTCTTTCCTCCGCCTATGGCCGGGAACGGGCGGCCGATCCGGCCCTGGCCGCCCTGCGCTTCCCCGGTCTGCATCGCACACCGCGCCGCGCCAAGGACGGCATGAACGTGAGTCAGATGCACTACGCCCGCCGGGGCATCATCACCCCGGAGATGGAGTTCGTCGCCATCCGCGAGAACCTGCGGCGCCGGGAATACATCGAGTCCCTGCGGACCTCCGGCCCCACCGGGGAGAAGATGGCCCGCCTGCTGGGCCGCCAGCACATCGGCGAGCGCTTCGGTGCCGCCATCCCCGATGAGATCACGCCGGAATTCGTCCGCAGCGAGATCGCCCGGGGCCGGGCCATCATCCCCAACAACATCAACCACCCGGAATCGGAGCCGATGATCATCGGCCGCAACTTCCTGGTGAAGATCAACGCCAACATCGGCAACTCGGCGGTGTCCTCCAGCATCGGCGAAGAGGTGGACAAGATGACCTGGTCCACCCGCTGGGGTGGCGACACGGTGATGGACTTGTCCACCGGCAAGAACATCCACGAAACCCGGGAATGGATCATCCGCAACAGCCCGGTGCCCATCGGCACCGTGCCCATCTACCAGGCCCTGGAGAAGGTGGACGGCAAGGCCGAGGACCTGACCTGGGAGATCATGCGCGACACCCTGATCGAACAGGCCGAGCAGGGGGTGGATTACTTCACCATCCACGCCGGCGTGCTGCTGCGCTACATCCCCATGACCGCCGAGCGCATGACCGGCATCGTCAGCCGGGGTGGATCCATCCTGGCCAAGTGGTGCCTGGCTCACCACCAGGAGAATTTCCTCTACACCCACTTCGAGGAAATCTGCGAAATCATGAAGGCCTACGACGTGGCCTTCAGCCTCGGCGACGGCCTGCGTCCCGGCTCCATCTACGATGCCAACGACGAGGCCCAACTGGGCGAGCTGAAGACCCTGGGCGAACTGACCCAGATCGCCTGGAAGCACGACGTGCAAGTGATGATCGAAGGCCCCGGCCACGTGCCGATGCAGTTGATCAAGGAGAACATGGACCTGCAACTGGACTGGTGCGACGAGGCCCCCTTCTACACCCTGGGGCCGCTCACCACCGACATCGCCCCTGGCTACGACCACATCACCAGCGCCATCGGCGCGGCGCAGATCGGCTGGTACGGCACCGCCATGCTCTGCTACGTGACGCCCAAGGAGCACCTGGGCCTGCCCAACAAGCAGGACGTCAAGGAAGGCATCATCACCTACAAGCTGGCGGCCCACGCCGCGGACCTGGCCAAGGGCCACCCCGGCGCCCAGATCCGCGACAACGCGCTGTCCAAGGCACGCTTCGAGTTCCGCTGGGAAGACCAGTTCAACCTGGGCCTGGACCCGGACAAGGCCCGTGAATTCCACGATGAGACCATGCCCGCCCATGGCGCCAAGCTAGCCCACTTTTGCTCCATGTGCGGCCCCCATTTCTGCTCCATGAAGATCACCCAGGACGTGCGGGAGTTCGCTGCCAGCCAGGGGGTTTCCGAACAGGAGGCTCTGACCCGGGGCATGGAGACCAAGTCGATTGAATTCGTCAAAAGCGGTGCCCAGCTCTATAAGCAGGGCTGAGGTGCGCCGCTCCTGCAACCCTCGGCCCTGCCCTTTCGGCAGGGCCGTTTTTTTGCTGATTCCCCATGTCTGAAGACCTGATCCGCATCGAAGAACAGGACGGCATCGCCACCCTGACCCTGAACCGCCCGGCCAAGCGCAATGCGCTGACCCACGCCATGTATGAGCGCCTCGGCAAATACTTCGCTGCGCCGCCGCCGTCGGTACGGGTCGCCATCCTGACGGCGGAAGGGGAGCATTTCTGCGCCGGCGGCGATCTGGGCGAACATCAGACGCTGGATGCCATCGACGTGTTGCATACCTCCCGGCGCCGGCAGGCCATTTTCGACCGCATGCAGTTCAGCGGCATTCCGCTGGTGGCGGTGCTGAAGGGCGCCGTGATCGGCGGCGGCCTGGAACTGGCGCTGACCGCCCATGTCCGCGTCGCCGAGGCCACAGCCTGGTTCCAGCTGCCTGAGGCGGCGCACGGCCTGTTCATGGGCTGCGGCTCCACGGTGCGTCTGGGCCGCATCCTGGGGCCGGATCGCATGGCGGAAATGATGTTGACGCGCCGCATCTACCGTACCGAAGAAGCCCTCGGCCTGGGCCTCGCCCACTACGGTGTGGCAGCGGACGCCGGCCTGTCCAAGGCCCGTGAACTGGCCGCCACCATCGCCGCCAACACGACCACCGCCAACTGGTTCATCACCAACGCCCTGCCCCGCATCGACAACATGGCCGCCGCCGACGGACTCTTTGCCGAATCCCTGGCGGTGAGCCTGATCCAGACCGATGCCGAGGCCCAGCGGAGGATGTCGGAATTTCTGAACCGCAAGGGGTCACGCTAAGAACCTGATGTTTCCCGGCAACAGGATTACCATTCACGGCAGCCATTCATCATGGAGACTGTCATGAACATCCGTAATTGCCTTCCGCTGCTGCTTCTCGGCGCATCCCCGGCATTCGCCCAGGGCGCCAGCAAGCCTCCCGTCGCCACCTACTGGCTGAGTGCCGAAACCTCCTCTGGTCTGCCCATGGGAGGAGGTGCGCCCTCCATGGGCGACATGGCGCGGATGGCCCTGGGTGGCGGCATGTCCACCTCGTCCCGTCGCATGCTGTTGCAACTGGGCTCCCAGAAAAATGCCGGTGCCGACCCCACGGCGGAACACCAGATTCCCGCCGGACTCAACATGGGACGGGCGCTGCCCCTGGTGACTCCCCAGAAAGCCCCCGCGCCACCACCCGCCAGCGAAACCGAGGCCCCCGGCGGCTTCGAACGACCCAAGGGACGACTCTTGATCTTCTGGGGCTGCGGCGAACAGGCCCGCGCCGGCCAGCCCCTGGTGATCGACTTCGCCAAAATGGCCAGCAGCCAGTGGCCCGGCGGCCTCTTTTCCCGCCGCCTGTCCCTGCCCACCCCGCCCGCCCCCGGCCGCTCCCGCGGCTATGGCGACTGGCCCAACGACCGTGACGCCACCCGGGTGCCCAACGAAGGCTCACTCCAGGGAGATCACCTGATCCAGGCCAGCTACGCTCCGGAAATCCGTTTCGCCCTGGACGAACACCACGACTTTCTCGCCCCGGTGGAACTGACGGTGAAAAAGACCGAGGCCGCCGCCATGAACGTGAGCTGGAACAGCATCGCCAACGCCACCGGCTATTTCGCCAGCGTCATGGGCAGCAAGGAGGGCGGCGAGGACATGGTCTGGTGGACCTCCAGCAACAGCAAGGAATTTGGCGAGCAGTTCTTCGACTACCTGCCCAACGCCGAGGTGGCCCGGCTGATCAAGGAAAAAGTGCTGCTGCCCCCCGCCACCACCGAATGCGCCGTGCCGGCCCAGGTAGTGGCCGCCGCGCCCCAGGCCCTGCTCCGCTTCATCGCCTATGGCGACGAAGCCAACTTCGCCCATCCGCCCCGTCCCAAGGATCCCAAGGCCCGCTGGGAACCGGAGTGGTTCGCCAAAGCCCGGTTCAAATCAACAGCCTTCACCCCCTTGATGGAAGCCATGCCCCAGCCCCAGGAAGCACGACCCAGCCCCACGGACATCCTGCCCGGCGGCGGTGCGGCGGGGGCTGTCAAGGGTGTGCTGAAGGGAATCTTCGGGTTCTGAAGCCAAATCCAGTAAAAAAGCCGACCCCTCACGGAGTCGGCTTCTGATTTCCTCCCCGGATATTCCAGGGCACTCGTGATGCTCAGTGGAACTGCTCTTCCTCGGTGGAACCGGTCAGTGCTTTGACGCTGGACTGGCCGCCCTGGATCACCGTGGTCACGTCGTCGAAATAGCCGGCCCCCACTTCCTGCTGGTGGGAAACGAAGGTGTAGCCCTTCTCGCGGGCAGCGAATTCCTGCTCCTGCACCATATCCACATAGTGCTTCATGCCTTCGCCCCGTGCGTAGGCATGAGCGAACTGGAAGGTGTTGAACCAGTTGATGTGGATGCCGGCCAGGGTGATGAACTGATACTTGTAGCCCAGGGCCGCCAGTTCGTCCTGGAACTTGGCGATGGTCTTGTCATCCAGATTCTTCTTCCAGTTGAAGGAGGGCGAGCAATTGTAGGACAGCAGCTTGCCGGGGCACTTGGCCTGCACCGCCTGGGCGAACTCCCGGGCGAAGCCCAGGTCCGGCGTGCCGGTCTCGCACCACACCAGATCGGCATAGGGCGCGTAGGCCACGCCGCGGCTGATGGCCTGCTCCAGACCGTTCTTGACCCGGTAGAAACCTTCCGGGGTGCGTTCGCCGGTGAGGAAGGGCTTGTCGTTGGCGTCGTAATCGGAAGTCAGCAGATTGGCGGCCTCGGCGTCAGTGCGGGCCAGCACAATGGTGGGCACGCCCATCACATCGGCAGCAAAACGGGCAGCCACCAGCTTCTCGATGGCTTCCTGGGTCGGCACCAGCACCTTGCCCCCCATGTGGCCGCACTTCTTGACGGCGGCAAGCTGATCCTCGAAGTGCACCCCGGCGGCGCCGGCGACGATCATGTTCTTCATCAGTTCGAAGGCGTTGAGCACACCGCCGAAACCGGCTTCGGCATCCGCCACGATGGGCAGGAAATAGTCGACGAAATCCTTGTCGCCGGGATTGATGTCCCGGGACCACTGGATCTCGTCGGCGCGCTTGAAGGTATTGTTGATGCGGCGGACCATGGTCGGCACCGAGTCATAGGCATACAGGGACTGGTCGGGGTACATGGTCTCGGAGGTGTTGCCATCGGCGGCCACCTGCCAGCCTGACAGATAGACAGCCTCCAGACCCGCCTTGGCCTGCTGCATGGCCTGGCCGGCGGTGATGGCGCCGAAGGCATTCACATAGCCTTTCTTGGCACCACCGTTGATCTTTTCCCACAGCTTCTCGGCACCGCTCTTGGCCAGGGAGTACTCGATCTGGACGGAACCGCGCAGACGCACCACGTCCTCGGCGGAGTAACCGCGCTTGACGCCTTTCCAGCGGGGGTTCTCGGCCCAATCCTTTTTCAGTTGCGCGATGGCTTGTTGGCGGGTGGTCATGGCGGATTCTCCTAATACATTTGGGGTTGGATGACGGCGCGTATTGAAGTAACGCCGACAGGTCCGCAGTATAGAGATTTATCTTATGTCTTATATAAGACTTAAGATAAAAATATTTATTACAAAAATCATTGGGTTAGTCTTTATATTTCGAGATATGAAATACATTTCATTAAATGAAATATTGTCCGGCGGTCCGGCGCTGACGGTGGTACACTCCGCGCCCCTTCCCTGGTCTTCCTTCAGTCTGTTTGCCAGGGCGTCGCGCTACTTGCGCGCATCTTTCTCCCTTGAGTGTTTCGGCCCAGACTGGCTCGTGTCCAAGTGCGCGCGGGGCTGAATCCAGGAGTACCTCCATGAGTTTTTCCAGCCTCGGCCTGCGCGCCGAGATTCTCAAGTCCATTGCCGGCCAGGGTTACGATACCCCGACCCCGATTCAATCCCAGGCGATTCCCATCGCCCTGCAAGGCCGCGACCTGATGGCCGCGGCCCAGACCGGCACCGGCAAGACGGCCGGTTTCACCCTGCCCATCCTGCACCTTCTGTCAGCGGACAGCGCCCTTTCCGTCAAGCGCTTCAAGCCCCGTGCGCTGATTCTGACCCCTACCCGGGAACTGGCGGTCCAGGTCCATGACAGTGTACGCACCTATGGTGCCCACCTGCCCCTGCGGGCCACCGCCATTTATGGCGGCGTCAGCATGGGTCCCCAGACCCGTGCACTGAAGTCCGGCACCGACATCGTGGTGGCCACTCCCGGGCGCCTGCTGGACCATATCAACGAACGCAATGCCGACCTGTCGGGCATCGAGATCCTGGTGCTGGACGAGGCCGACCGGATGCTGGACATGGGCTTCATCCGCGACATTCGGCGCATCATTTCCCTGCTGCCGAAGAAAAAGCAAAGCCTGCTCTTCTCCGCCACCTTCTCCGACGAGATTCGCGGTCTGGCTCAGGGCCTGCTGGTAGACCCAATCAGTGTCGAGGTGGCGCGCCGCAATGCGCCAGCGGAAGCGGTTGCCCAGGCCGTGTATCCGGTGGACCGGGTGCGCAAGAAAGATCTGCTGGTGAAGCTGATCAAGGATCATAGCTGGCACCAGGTGTTGGTATTCACCCGCACCAAGCACGGCGCCGATGCCCTTGCGCGGCACCTGGAGCAGAACGGCATCAGTTCCGCCGCCCTGCACGGCAACAAGACTCAGGGCGCCCGGCAACGGGCTCTGGATGACTTCAAGCGCCTCAAGGTGAATGTGCTGGTGGCCACCGATATCGCTGCCCGGGGCATCGACATCGACCAACTGCCCCAGGTGGTGAACTACGAGTTACCCAATGTGCCGGAAGACTATGTACACCGCATCGGCCGCACCGGCCGGGCCGGTGCCGATGGCGCGGCGATATCCCTGGTCTGCATCGACGAGCAGAAGCTGTTGCGGGATATCGAGAAAGTGCTCAAGCGTGGCATCGAAAAACGCATGGAACCGGGATTCGAACCGGACCCCAGCATCCGGCCGGAACCGCTGCAAAAACCCCGCGTCGCACGGCCCGGTGGTTTTTCAAGCCGTGGCCCGGCAGGCCCCGGCCGTTCCGACGCCGCCCGCAGAAGCCCGCCCAAACCACGAAGCGGCGCCAACCACCATTCGGGTAGCCGGCATCGCTGATCTACTGCGTTAAGACAACGGCCCTTGGGGCCGTTGTTGTTTCAGGAGCCAATTGGGGTAGGTCTTGGCGTCTCAGCAAGCTCTTGCTCGATGTTGAGCTTGACCTTGTGGCCATCGGTTGCATCCTCGTCCAGATCGATGACCACCTTGCCGCCGTTCACCAGGCGGCCGAACAGCAACTCGTCGGCCAGGGCAGAACGAATGGTGTCCTGAATCAACCGGGCCATGGGTCTGGCCCCCATCAGCGGATCGAAGCCCTGCTCGGCCAGCCAGGCCCGCAGGCTGTCGGTGAAGATGGCTTCCACCTTTTTCTCGTGCAACTGGCCTTCCAGCTGCATCAGGAACTTGTCCACCACCCGCAGGATGATCTCGGTATCCAGGGCGCGGAAGGAGATCACCGCATCCAGGCGGTTGCGAAACTCCGGGCTGAACAGGCGCTTGATCTCGCCCATCTCGTCGCCAGCCTGCTTGCCCGAGGTGAAGCCAATGGTGGCGCGCTGCAGGGCCTCGGCGCCGGCATTGGTGGTCATCACGATCACCACATTGCGGAAGTCCGCCTTGCGGCCGTTGTTGTCAGTCAGAGTGCCGTGATCCATGACCTGCAGCAGGATGTTGAAAACATCCGGGTGGGCCTTTTCGATCTCGTCCAGCAACAGTACCGCGTGGGGTTTCTTGGTCACCGCCTCGGTCAGCAGACCACCCTGGTCGAATCCCACATAGCCCGGCGGGGCGCCGATCAGGCGGGACACCGCATGGCGTTCCATGTATTCCGACATGTCGAAGCGGATCAGTTCGATGCCCATGCAGTAGGCGAGCTGGCGGGCCACTTCCGTCTTGCCGACCCCGGTGGGGCCGGAAAACAGGAAGGAGCCAATGGGCTTCTGAGGATTCCCCAGTCCCGAACGGGACATCTTGATGGCCTTGGCCAGGGCGGCAATAGCCGCATCCTGGCCGAACACCACATTGCGCAGATCCCGCTCCAGGTTTTTCAGGGCCGAGCGGTCATCGGAGGACACATGCTGAGGCGGAATGCGGGCGATCTTGGCGACGATGTCCTCGATCTCCGGCTTGCCGATCAGCTTCTTCTGCCGGGACTTGGGCAGGATGCGCTGGGCGGCTCCCGCCTCGTCGATAACGTCGATGGCCTTGTCGGGCAGGTGGCGGTCGTTGATGTACTTGGCCGCCAACTCCGCTGCCGAGGTGATGGCCGCCGCAGAATACTTGACACCGTGGTGATCCTCGAAGCGGCTCTTGAGACCGCGCAGGATGGCGATGGTCTCCTCTACCGAGGGTTCGTTCACATCCACCTTTTGGAAGCGCCGGGAAAGGGCGTGATCCTTCTCGAAAACACCCCGGAACTCGGTGAAGGTGGTGGCGCCGATGCATTTCATATTACCCGATGACAACGCCGGCTTGAGTAGGTTCGAGGCGTCCAAGGTACCTCCCGAAGCAGCACCGGCACCAATCAGGGTGTGAATTTCATCAATGAACAGGATCGACCTGGGGTTGTCCAGCAACTGTTTGAGTACCGCCTTGAGCCGCTGCTCAAAATCCCCCCGGTACTTGGTCCCTGCCAGCAGGGCGCCCATGTCCAGAGCGTACACCGTGGCGTCTGACAATATCTCGGGAATCTTGCCTTCGACAATCCGATGGGCAAGACCTTCGGCAATGGCGGTCTTGCCCACCCCGGCCTCCCCCACCAGCAAGGGATTGTTCTTCCTGCGCCGGCACAAGGTCTGGATCACCCGTTCCAGTTCCTTTTCGCGGCCGACCAGGGGATCAATCTTGCCGGCCAAGGCCATCAGATTGAGATTCTGGGTATAGCTTTCAAGGGCGCCGCCCTTCTCCTGGGTCTCGGCCTCGGTCTCATGAGGCTCCTCGCCCTTGCCGGCGGCGGCCTGGGGAGCCTTGGAAATACCATGGGAAATGAAGTTCACCACATCGAGCCGGGAGATTTCCTGCTTTTGCAGGAAATACACCGCGTGGGACTCCTTCTCCCCAAAGATGGCCACCAGCACGTTGGCGCCAGTCACTTCCTTCTTGCCCGAGGACTGCACATGCAGGATGGCCCGCTGGATCACCCGCTGGAATCCCAGAGTGGGCTGGGTATCGATCTCTTCGGTACCCGACAGGGTGGGCGTGTGCTCGGTAATGAAGGTGGCGAGTTCCCGCCGCAGATCCTCCAGATTGGCAGCGCAGGCCCGCAATACATGGGCCGCCGAGGGGTTGTCCAGCAATGCCAGCAGGAGGTGCTCGACAGTGATGAATTCATGCCTCTTTTGCCGAGCTTCGACAAAAGCCATGTGCAGACTGACTTCAAGTTCCTGGGCAATCATCGTACTTCCTCCATCACGCAGGCCAGCGGATGTTGATGTTGACGGGCAAATGTCGTGACTCGTTCCACCTTGGTGGCGGCGACATCATGGGGATACTCACCGCAGAGGCCCTTGCCCTCATGGTGCACCTTGAGCATGACCAACGTAGCCATTTCCCGGTTCATGGCAAAAAAATTCTCCAGCACGACGATAACGAAATCCATCGGGGTGAAATCGTCGTTGAGCAGGAACACCCGATAGAGCGGCGGGGGCTTAACCCTGCTCTTCTTGGGGGCAAGCGCCACACTGTTCCCGTGCTCACGGTTTTCCTTCCTGGAGGGCATGTTTCGATTCTAATTCGAATCGGTGGCACTGCAACGTCCCCAACGGCTTCGAATAGGGGCACGATTCAGCGCCAAATCCGCACGGTGACTGACTGTTGGAATGTTGTCACGCAGCAAAAAAAAATTGTTGACGCCAAAAAACAAAGTGCGTAAAAGGCGAACCGTGTTTGATTCAAGTGTCACACCGCAATGTCGAATGCCCCGCAGTTCTTCAGGCTTCTGAAACACCGCATGGCCCCTTCCTCAGTGGTGATCTTGTTCAGGCATGTCCCGGCGCCGGGTGCGTGTCACCTCGATGCCGGATCGTTTGGACCAATATTAAGGAAGAGGGTTTATGGCAACTGGTACTGTCAAGTGGTTTAACGACGCCAAGGGTTTCGGCTTCATTACGCCGGAAGATGGTAGTGAAGACTTGTTCGCGCATTTCTCCGCCATCAACATGCCCGGTTTCAAGACGCTAAAGGAAGGGGAACGCGTTTCCTTCGACGTCACCCAGGGCCCCAAAGGCAAGCAGGCCTCTAATATCCAGAAGGCCTAAGAAGGCGTCGGCGACAGCACCGACACCAAAAAAGAAGCCCGCCAAATGGCGGGCTTCTTTTTTGCCCGCCGCGTTATCAACAGAGTCGAGGGTGACCGTCGAGCGTAGCGGGTCAATGAGCAGCGAACATATGGCTTACATGCGGGCGATCATGGCGTCGCCGAAGGCAGAACAGGACACCTCCTTGGCGCCGTCCATCAGGCGGGCGAAATCGTAGGTCACGATCTTGTCGCCGATGGCGGCTTCCATGGACTTGACGATCAGGTCGGCCGCTTCGCGCCAGCCCAGGTGACGCAGCATCATTTCGGCGGAAAGGATCAGGGAACCGGGGTTCACCTTGTCCTGGCCGGCGTACTTGGGAGCGGTACCGTGGGTGGCCTCGAAACAGGCGTACTTGTCCGAGATGTTGGCGCCGGGAGCGATGCCGATACCACCCACCTGGGCCGCCAGGGCATCGGAGATGTAGTCCCCATTCAGATTGGTGGTGGCGATCACGTCGTATTCGGCGGGACGCAGCAGGATTTGCTGAAGGAAGGCGTCGGCGATGGCGTCCTTGATGACGATGCCCCCCTTGTCCGCCGGTAGCTTGAGCCAGGGGCCGCCGTCGATCTCGACGCCACCAAACTCGCGCTTGGCCAGGGCATAGGCAGAGTCACGGAAGTTGCCTTCGGTGAACTTCATGATGTTGCCCTTGTGCACGATGGTCACCGACTTGCGCTTGTTGTCGATGGCGTACCTGATGGCGGCGCGCACCAGGCGCTCGGTGCCTTCAACCGAGACAGGCTTGATACCGATGCCGGAGGTCTCGGGGAAGCGGATCTTGGTGACGCCCATCTCCTCCTGCAGGAACTTGATGACCTTCCTGCATGGGTCGGTGCCATTGGCCCATTCGATGCCAGCATAGATGTCTTCCGTGTTTTCGCGGTAGATCACCATGTCGGTCAGTTCGGGGTTCTTCAGGGGAGAAGGCACGCCCTTGAAGTAGCGCACCGGACGCACGCACTGATACAGATCCAGTTCCTGACGCAGGGCCACATTCAGGGAGCGGATGCCGCCGCCCACTGGGGTGGTCATCGGGCCCTTGATGGAAACCGAGTATTCCTTGCAGGCATCCAGGGTGTCCTTGGGCAGCCAGACATCGGGGCCATAAAGCTGGGTGGATTTTTCACCGGCATAGACCTCCATCCAGGAAATCTTCTTCTTGCCGCCATAGGCCTTGGCCACGGCCGCATCGACAACTTTTTTCATTACCGGAGTGATGTCGACACCGATGCCATCGCCTTCGATGAAGGGAATGATGGGATTGTCGGGGGTGGGTTGGCCGGGGATGATTTTCGTGCCTTCGGCGGGAATCTTGATCAGTGAAGTCATATGTACTCCCTCGTGAGTTAAGGACCTTGAGAGGTGCAGCGCCGGGAGACACATTGGTCGACTGGCGCACTCGCCGATTATGCGACAAAGACGACGGACTGACCATTCCCGGGGACGGTCGGGCCTGAAAGCAAAACGGCCCGCCAATACTGGCGGGCCGTGATCGTGGGCGCGTGAAAGGCGCGATGGCTTAGGCGTTCGCCGCCGTCAGCACGGCGTTGAAGGTCGGGCTGGGACGCATCACCGCCTCGCACTTCGCTCCATCGGCCATGTAGTAGCCGCCGATATCGGCCGGCTTGCCCTGCACTGCCTTGAGCTCGGCGACGATCTGCTCTTCGCTGTTGGCCAGGGTCTTGGCGAGGGCCGCGAAGCGCACCGCCAAGTCCTTGTCCTCGGTTTGCGCAGCCAGTTCCTGGGCCCAGAACATGGCCAAATAGAATTGGGAGCCCCGGTTGTCGAGTTCGCCGGTTTTCGGCGAAGGCGACTTGTTGTTATCAAGGAGCTTGCCAGTCGCTGCGTCGAGGGTCCTGGCCAGCAGCTTGGCACGAGGGTTGTTTTCCTTGATGCCGAGATCCTCCAGGGACACCGCCAAGGCAAGGTATTCGCCCAGGGAATCCCAGCGCAGGTGGTTTTCCTGGGTCAGTTGCTGGACATGCTTGGGCGCCGAGCCGCCGGCACCGGTCTCGTACATGCCACCGCCATTCATCAGCGGAACGATCGACAGCATCTTGGCCGAGGTGCCCAGCTCCATGATCGGGAACAGGTCGGTCAGGTAGTCGCGCAGGATATTGCCGGTCACCGAGATGGTGTCCAGGCCGCGCGCAACGCGCTCCAGCGTGAAGCGCATGGCACGGACCTGGGACATGATCTGGATGTCGAGGCCGGTCGTATCGTGATCCTTCAGGTACGTCTGAACCTTCTTGATCAGCTCGTTCTCGTGAGGACGGTACGGATCCAGCCAGAAGATGGCCGGCATGCCGGAGTTCCTGGCACGCGTCACGGCCAGTTTGACCCAGTCGCGAATCGGCGCATCCTTGACCTGGCACATGCGCCAGATATCACCGGCTTCCACATTCTGGGTGAGCAGCACTTCACCGGTGGCGATGTCGACGATGTTGGCGATGCCGGCTTCGGGAATCTCGAAGGTCTTGTCGTGGGAGCCGTACTCCTCGGCCTGCTGCGCCATCAGACCAACGTTGGGCACCGTGCCCATGGTCTTCGGATCGAAGTTGCCGTGCCATTTGCAGAAGTTGATCATCTCCTGGTAGATGCGAGCGAAAGTCGATTCCGGCATCACGCACTTGCTGTCGTACTGCTTGCCGTCGGCCCCCCACATCTTGCCACCCTGGCGGATCATGGCTGGCATCGACGCATCGACGATGATGTCGTTGGGCGAATGGAAGTTGGTGATGCCCTTGGCCGAATCGACCATGGCCAGCCGCGGACGATGCTCCTGGCAGGCGTGCAGGTCGCGGATGATCTCGTCGTGCTTGGACTCCGGCAACGTCTTGATCTTTTCGTAGAGAGTCGCCATGCCGTTGTTGACGTTGATGCCCAACTCGTCGAACAGCTTGCCGTGCTTCTCGAAGGCTTCCTTGTAGTAGATCTTCACGCAGTGGCCGAAGACGATGGGGTGGGAGACCTTCATCATCGTCGCCTTGACGTGCAGCGAGAACAGGATGCCGGACTCGCGGCAATCGTCGAGTTCCTTTTCGTAGAAGTCGCAGAGAGCCTTCTTGCTCATGAACATGGAGTCGATGATCTCGCCTTCAAGCAGGGAGGTCTTCGGCTTCAGCACCGTGGTCTTGCCGCTCTTGCCGACCAGATCCATGCGCACGTCGCGAGCCTTGTCCAGGGTCATGGACTTCTCGCCGTGGTAGAAGTCACCCGCATGCATGTGGGAGACATGGGTCTGCGACCACTGCTTCCATTCGCCCATGGAATGGGGGTGCTTCTTGGCGTAGTTCTTGACGGCGGCCGGTGCGCGGCGGTCGGAGTTGCCCTCGCGCAGCACCGGATTGACGGCGGAACCCAGGCACTTCGCATAGCGTGTCTTGAGGGCCTTTTGCTCCTCGGTGGTCGGATTTTCCGGATAGTCGGGAATGGCATAGCCCTTGCCTTGGAGCTCCTTGACGCAGGCGATCAACTGGGCCACGGAGGCACTGATGTTGGGCAGCTTGATGATGTTGGCGTCCGGCTCGAGAGTCATCTTGCCGAGCTGGGCCAGGGTGTTCGGCACCCGCTGCTCTTCCTTCAGGCACTCGGGAAACTCGGCCAGCACCCGTGCCGCCACCGAGATGTCCGCCGTCTCGACTTCGATCCCCGCCGGCTCCGTAAAGGTGCGAACGACAGGCAGAAACGCGCAAGTCGCCAGAAAGGGCGCCTCGTCGGTCAGCGTATAGATGATTTTTGACTTTCCTGCGGCCATGTTTCCTCCAAGATTCCACGTTGAAATCGGCCGCAACGGGTAAGCCGCGGCCTGCAAGCTCAGACGCCGGGAGGTCCCCAGACGCCCGCTGAAACAACTCTTGTATATTTTATCTTTTATTCAAAACCGGATGGCGAAAATCTATTTCACATTGCGGAATGTAAATCGAACTCCAGTGCTAGAATTTTCACGGATTCAAACAGGAAGGACGCTGCATGACCCAAGTGAGCGGCAGCAACCCGATCGCCAAGCGTATCGCCATCATCCTGATCGAAGGCTTCAACAATCACTACCGCCTGTTTCGTGAATGCTCCATGGTAGCCAAGGGGCGTTACGAGGTGGCCGACTGGCATGGCATCCAGCAAGCGGTAAGGAACCGCATCCAGTTCTACGACGACCGGGTGGGAGAAACCAGCGCCTATCTGCGGGAAATCTTCGGCCCCAAGCCCATCGACGACGATACCTGGCAGCAGGCAAAGCTGCTTTATATCGGCCTGCTGATCAATCACAAGCAACCGGAGCTGGCCGAAACCTTCTTCAACTCGGTGTTCTGCCGCATCATGCACCGGACCTATTTTCACAACGACTTCATTTTCGTCCGGCCGGCCATTTCCACCGAATACATCGAATCCATTCCTCCGGCCTATCGCAGCTATTACCCCGGTGGGCAGGGACTGCGAGAGACCATGGTCCGAATATTCCAGGATTTCGGCTGGGAACGCCCCTTTGACAACCTGACGCGGGACGTGGAGCACATCTATCAGACGGCACTGACCCTTCTTGGCGAATGGCCCAGGAAGGAAGCGAACTTGCAAATCCAGGTGCTGCATTCTCCCTTCTACCGCAACAAGGGGGCCTACGTGATCGGCAAGGCCGTCAATGGGAGCATGGAGTATCCCTTCGCGATACCGGTGCTGCATTCCCCAGCAGGGGGGCTCTATCTCGACACCATCCTGCTCGATCCGGGGCTGATCAGCATCCTGTTTTCCCTGTCCCGGGCCTACTTCCTGGTGGATATGGAGGTGCCCTCGGCCTATGTGCAGTTCCTCCGCTCCATCATGCCCGGCAAGCCCCGTTCCGAGTTGTACACCATGCTGGGCCTGGGCAAGCAGGGCAAGACCATGTTCTTCCGGGACCTGATACATCACCTGGGCCACTCCCAGGACCAGTTCGTCGTGGCCCCCGGCATCCGCGGCCTGGTAATGATGGTATTCACCCTGCCGTCCTATCCCTATGTGTTCAAGATCATCAAGGACAAGTTCGGCTTCATCAAGGAAGTGGACCACGCAACGGTGCGGCGCAAGTACCAGCTGGTCAAGCAGGTGGACCGGGTGGGGCGCATGGCCGACACCCTGGAATTCTCCAATGCCGCCTTTCCCCGCGCCCGCTTTTCCCCGGAACTGATCGAGGAATTGCAGCGGGAGGTGCCGTCCCTGCTGGAGGAAGACGGCGAGGATCTGATCATCCGGCACCTCTACATCGAACGGCGCATGGAGCCCCTCAACCTTTTCCTGGACCGGGCCGAGCGCAGCGGCCGGGAAGACCTGATCGAACAGGGCGTCAAAGAATACGGCGACGCCATCCGGGAACTGGCCAGCGCCAACATCTTCCCCGGCGACATGCTCTGGAAAAACTTCGGCGTCACCCGTTACGGCCGAGTGGTGTTCTACGACTACGACGAAATCGAGTACATGACCGACTGCAACTTCCGCCGCATCCCGCCGGCCCCCTATCCGGAAATGGAGCTATCCGGCGAAGCCTGGTATTCCGTGGGCAGGAACGACATCTTCCCCGAGGAGTTCGCCACCTTCCTGCTGACTTCGCCCCGCATACGCAGCATGTTCATGAAGTATCACGCCGACCTGCTGGACGCGGAGTTCTGGAAACAGGCCCAGGCCGATATCCGCGACGGCAAGCTGCGGGACTTCTTTCCCTATCCGGAGGCATTGCGCTTTTGCCATGCCTATCCGGACACTGCGACGGGAGCCTGATCTTTGGCCAAGTTCGTGTTGTTCAACAAGCCCTACGGGGTGATGACCCAATTCACCGACACGGATGGACGCCCCACCCTGAAGGACTACATTCCCCTGCCGGGGGTCTATCCCGCCGGCCGCCTGGATACGGACAGCGAGGGCCTGCTGGTGCTGACCGACAACGGCCCGCTCCAGGCGCGCATTGCCGATCCCCGCCACAAGCTGGCCAAGACCTACTGGGCCCAGGTGGAACGGATACCCGACGAGGAGGCCCTGGCCCGGCTGCGACGCGGCGTGGACCTGGGGGATTTCGTCACCCGCCCCTGCCAGGCACAGTTGATGGAAGAACCTGCGGACCTGTGGCCCCGCAACCCGCCGATACGCTACCGGGCAGCGATTCCCACCGCCTGGCTGGAACTGGTGCTGAAGGAAGGCAAGAACCGGCAGGTGCGGCGCATGACCGCCAAGGTGGGCTTCCCCACCCTGCGCCTGATCCGCTGGGCCGTCGGCCCCTGGAACCTGGAGGGACTGGCGCCAGGGGAATGGCGGGTGATCGAGGCGGCGGACTTGCCCCCGCCGACTCGATAGCCCGGCCGTTCAGCCACCGCAGCGGGCAGTCAGGTGAGCCAGGGCTTCCTCCACCTGGTCAATCAGAATCAGGCACAGGTCGCCCGCTTCCAGGCGATCCAGGGCAGTGTCGATGGCAAGGAACTCCCCGCGCACCTCCTCCACCTGCCGTGCTCGACTGGCCTGGCTCAGGCCCTCCCGCAGCAGCCCCAGCACCTCGCCGTCAGCCCGGCCGCGCTGGCATTGGTCCTGGTAGAGGATGACCTGATCGAAGGCATCGCCGAGTATCTGCGTCTGCTGGCGGATGTCCTCGTCGCGCCGATCTCCGGCACCACTGATGACCACGGTGCGACGCCGGGCCGGCATGGTGTCCACCGCATTCACCAGGGCCTGGATGGCGTCCGGATTGTGGCCATAATCGGCAATCACCGTGGCCCCCCGGTGCTGGAACAGATTGAAACGTCCCGGCGTGGTCCGGGCATCGCTGACAAAGGTGCCCAGGCCGGCGCGAATCACCTCCCAGTCCAGCCCCAAGGCCCAGGCTGCGGCCGTGGCCGCCATGGCGTTTTCCACCTGGAAGCCGATGGTGCCACCGCCGGTGATGGGAACACCGGCCAGGGGCAGGCGATGCTCATCCCATCCCTCCGCCGCGACGATGTCGCCCCCCTCCACATAGACGACTCGCAGCCCCTGGGCGCGGTGGGTTGCCATCACCGGATGGTGGGGGTCCCGAGCAAAGAAGGTCACGCCGCCCTGGCAGACCTTGGCCATCCGCACCACCATGGGATCGGCGGCATTGAGCACGGCAACACCCTTGGGCGCAACGTTCTGCACGATAACCCGCTTCACCACCGCCAGATCTTCCACGGTGCTGATGTAGGACAGGCCCAGGTGATCTCCCAGGCCGATATTGGTGACCACCGCCACGTCGCAACGGTCGAAGGCCAGGCCTTCCCGCAGCACGCCGCCCCGGGCGGTCTCGAACACGGCAGCCTCCACGTCGGGATGCAGCAGCACATTGCGGGCGCTGCGGGGACCGCTGCAATCCCCGGTGTCGGTACGACGGCCATTCACATACACCCCGTCGGTGCTGGTCATGCCGACGCAGAGACCCTTGCTGGCCAGCAGATGAGCGATCAGGCGCACCGTGGTGGTCTTGCCGTTGGTGCCGGCCACCGCCACCACCGGAATGCGCCCATCCGCGCCGTCGGGAAACAGGGTGGATACGATGGCATCGCCCACCGCCCGGCCCTTGCCGAAAGAAGGCGTCAGGTGCATGCGCAGGCCGGGCGCCGCATTGACCTCGACAATGCCGCCGCCCTGCTCCTCGATGGGACGCAGCACGCTGTCACAGACCAGATCCACGCCAGCAATGTCCAACCCCACCATCCTGGCCGCCGCCACGGCCCGGGCCGCCACCTCCACATGAACATCGTCGGTGACGTCCGTGGCCGAACCGCCGGTGCTCAGATTGGCGTTGTTGCGCAACACCACCCGGATGCCCTTGGCGGGCACCGACTCGGCATTCAGATGCTGGGCCGCAAGGCAGGTCAGGGCGATGTCGTCAAAGCGGATCTTGGTCAGGGAAGTGGCATGGCCCACGCCCCGGCGCGGGTCGCTATTGACCTGGTCCACCAGCGCCCGCACAGTATGAACGCCATCACCGGTGACATGAGGCGGATCGCGCCGGGCCGCGGCCACCACCTGATCCCCCACCACCAGCAGGCGGTAGTCGTGACCGGGCAGGTAGCGCTCCACCAGGATGTCCTCGCTGATTTCCGTGGCGGCGGCATAGGCCGCCTCGAAACTTTCCCGGCCGGTGATATTCACCGTGACGCCCTTGCCCTGATTGCCATCCAGGGGCTTCACCACCACCGGCAGGCCGATCTCCATGGCGGCGTTCCAGCCGTCCTCCAGGCCGGATACCGGACGCCCCCGGGGCACCGGTACGCCAGCGGCATCCAGCAGCATCTTGGTGAGATCCTTGTCCTGGGCAATGGACTCGGCGATGGCGCTGGAGCAATCGGTCTCCGCCGCCTGGATGCGGCGCTGCTTGCAGCCCCAGCCGAACTGCACCAGGCTGCCCTCGGTCAGGCGCCGGAACGGCACCCCTCGCAACATGGCGGCCTGGACGATGGAACCGGTGCTGGGCCCCAGGCGCACATCCTCGTCCAGCTCCTTGAGCCGGGTCAGGGCGTCCTCCAGATCGAAGGCGCTGCCCTCCAGGGCGGCACGGCACAAGGCCTGGGCCAGATCCATGGCCAGCCGGCCCACCGGCTCCTCGCTGTATTCGACCACCACCTGGAACACCCCCGGTTCCACGGTCTGGGCCGTGCGACTGAAGGTGACGGGGCAACCGGCATGGGCTTGCAGACCCAGGGCAGCGAACTCCAGGGCATGGGCCATGGAAATGGCATCGCCGTGGCGCGTCGCCTGCAACACGCCGATTTCCGGAAAGCGCCGACGCAAACGCTCCTCGAAGCCAGGCAGGGCATCGAGACTGCACTCCTCGGGCGTGCAGGACACGATCGCCTCGATGGCGGTGTGACGGCTCCACAGATTGGGGCCGCGCAAGGCCCGGATACGTGAGACTTCCATGATGGATGGATTCCTTGGGGTGCCGGCAGTTCAGTCGGCCCGTGTATTCAAGGCGCGATCCGCATCAGCCGGAAGCGCATCGGTTTCAAAAGTGACTATGCCGATCCCGATCAGATAGGACGGCAGGTCCAGTGCCCAGGCGGCGGCCACGGCGGCCAGCATGTCCTCGCTGGACACATCGACCGATCCGCAGCTTGCCGGCACCATGGATTCCGCAGTATCGCCCCGCAGCAGGGCCATCTGCCCCTCCCGCAGCACCACCGCCCGACCGCCCTGGGCCAGATGCTCCTCGACCACCGGATTGCCGTCCCGGGACGCATAGAAAATCACCTCGCCATCGCACAGACTGGCCATCCGCGCCACCAGAGGATCCTCGGCATTGAGCACGGCGGCGCCTTCCGGCAGCACGATATCGACCTGGGTGCGGAACACGTTATAGACCTGCTCCGGTTCCCTCACGTCGAAGTCCGCCAGGCTCTCCGCCTGGTCCAGACGGGTCACCACGCCCACCTGGCAACGGTCGTAGCTGAGCCCCTCGGCGAGGATGTCCGCCCCATCGTTTTCAAACACCGCGGCCTCCACCGAGCGGTTCAGCAACACCCGTCGCGCCCACGACCAGCGGCTGCAATTGCCCGCCTCCACACGGCGGTGCTCGAAATACAGGCCGTCGCGGCAAGCCATGCCCAGCTTCTTGCCGCTGAGCTTGATCAGGCGCCCCACCAGCCGGGCCACCATGGTGGTGCCCCGGGTGCCGGAGATGCCGACGATGGGAATACGCCCCGAATCCTCCTCCGGGAACAGATGCTCGACGATGGCCTGGCCCACCGGGCGGGGCTCGCCGGTAACCGGCTTCAGGTGCATCAGCAGGCTGGGGCCGGCATTGACCTCGACAATGGCCCCCCGCTGAACATCCAGGGGACGGGAAATGTCCTCGGCCACCAGGTCGATGCCGGCGATATCCAGACCCACCACCCGGGCCGCCAGGGCCACGGCGGCAGCCACCTCGGGGTGAACCCGGTCCGTGACATCGTTGGCCATGTTGCCGTTGCGCTGGATCAGCACCATCTGTCCCGTGGCCGGCACGGCGTCCCCGTCCAGGCCCTGACGGGACAGCAGCAGGCGGGTGGTGGGCTCCCGCTCCAGGACGATGGGTTCCAGGGGAAATTCCTCGGCCTCGCCCCGGCGCGGATCGCAGTTGATCTGGGTGTCGATCAGTTGGGCGACCGTGGACTCGCCATCGCCCTCGATCCACAGGCTGTCGCCCCGGGTGGCGGCCACCAGCTTGCCGCCCACCACCAGCAGACGGTGTTCATCGCCCTGGATATGGCGCTCGACGATGACCTCGCTGCCCTCCGCATCGGCCACCGCGAATGCCGCACGGATTTCATCGGCATCGCTGAGTTCGATCGACACGCCACGACCGTGGTTGCCATCGCTGGGCTTCACCACCACCGGCAGGCCGATGTCCTGGGCGGCTTCCCAGGCCTCCTCGGGACTGGCGACCACCTGGCCCTCGGGCACCGGCACGCCGCAGGATTGCAGCAGGCGCTTGGTCAGATCCTTGTCCCGGGAGATGCCCTCGGCAATGGCGCTGGTGCGGTCGGTCTCGGCGGTCCAGACCCGACGTTGACGGGCACCATGGCCCAGTTGCACCAGATTGCCGTCATTGAGACGGATCGAGGGAATGCCCCGTTCGGTGGCGGCATCGACGATGCTCGCGGTGCTGGGGCCGAGACAGCGGGCATCGGCCAGCTCATGGAGCCGCGCCACGGTGGCGGGCACATCGAAAGGGGTGTCGTCGATGGCCGCCATCAACAGGTCCCGGGCGGCATGGAGGCAGGCCCGGGTGACATCCTCCTGGCGGGAACGCACCACCACCTTGTACACGCCCCGGGTCGAGGTTTCCCGTGCCTTGCCGAAACCGGTGCGCTGGCCGATCAGGTTCTGCAACTCCAGGGTCACGTGCTCCATGATGTGGGCGGGCCAGGTGCCCTCCCGCAAGCGTTGCAGGAAGCCGCCCGGTGCGCCGACGCTGCAACGGTGTTCGGCCAGGGTCGGCAGCCAGGCGGTGAGTCTTTCGTACAGGCCAGGGAGGGTGTTGGAGGGAAAATCCTCCAGGTCCCCGATGTCCACCAGGGCCTCCAGGGCCGGGCGGTAAGTCCAGATGTTGGGGCCCCGCAAGGGAGTGATCCGCAGAATTTCTATGGTTCTATTAGCCATGGAGTGGGGGTGGGCAGCGGCCCCCGGACCAGGGGGCGGAGGGAATTATTGTTGTGGCCACGGTCAACGTGGCCCGGGAAAAATGGTTTACCGGAAAACGTCCGGCCCCGAAGGGTTGGACCGAAGGCCTTGAGTATACTGGCGGAAACGGTGGAGTAGCGGCGCGGCAAAATCCGGGGCGAAAGTGGCCTGTCTGTCCGGGCCGGTCCCGCCGGCCCCCAACAGACCCTATGACAAAAAACTATCCCGATCCCCTCTCCTGCGCCGGCGACACCCTGCCGGAATCCTGGCGTGACGAAGCGATGTCCCGGCTGGATGCCGGCGAGCGGCTGCTGGCCTGGCTGGAGCCGGATCTCGACAACCGGTTGCACTTCGGCCAGGGCCTGCTGCTGGTCACCGATCGGCGCCTGCTGGCACGGGCTCCCGATGACACGGGCTGGAAGGAATGGTCCTACCGGGAAGGACTACGGCTTTGCCATCACGACCATGCCGGCGTCGGCATCCTGGAACTCCAGGACGAGACCGCCCGCCTGGCCCACTGGCGCTACACCCTGGGCCACAACCTGGCGGCCCAGCGCCTCATGGATCAGTTCGACCTGCAAAGGGAAAGCCAGCTGCATGGCACACCGCCGCCCCTTGAGAGCGGTCCGGTCTGCCCCAGTTGCAAGGCCCCCCTGGAGCCGGGCCAGGAGGACTGCCCGATCTGCACCCGGGAAATCCATTCCCCCCCCTCCACCTGGACCCTGCTACGCCTGTGGCGTTTCGCCCGGCCCTACCGGGGCCAGCTGCTATCGGGCTTCCTGCTGACCCTGGCGGCCACCGCCGCCACCCTGGTGCCCCCCTACCTGTCCATGCCCCTGATGGACAACGTGCTGATTCCCTACCAGAACGGCAAGCCCATCGACGTGGATCTGGTGACCCTCTACCTGAGTGGCCTGCTCGGGGCGGCGCTGCTGGCCTGGGGCCTGGGCTGGGCCCGCACCTACATCCTGGCCCTGGTCAGCGAGCGCATCGGCGCCGACCTGCGCACCACCACCTACGAGCACCTGCTCAAGCTCTCCCTGGAATACTTCGGCGGCAAACGCACCGGCGACCTGATGGCCCGCATCGGCTCGGAGAGCGACCGCATCTGCGTCTTCCTCTCCCTGCACCTGCTGGACTTCGCCACCGATGTGCTGATGATCGTCATGACCGCGACGATCCTGATCTCCATCAATCCCTGGCTGGCCCTGGTGACCCTGCTGCCCCTGCCCCTGATCGCCTGGATGATCCATCTGGTACGGGACCGGCTGCGCACCGGCTTCGAGAAGGTGGACCGGATCTGGTCCGAGGTCACCAACGTGCTGGCGGACACCATACCGGGCATCCGTGTGGTCAAGGCCTTCGCCCAGGAGCGACGGGAAGTGGCGCGCTTCCGCGAGGCCAACCAGCACAACCTGGCCATCAACGACCGGGTGAACCGGGTCTGGTCCCTGTTCTCCCCCACCGTGACCCTGCTCACCGAGGCCGGGCTGCTGGTGGTGTGGGCCTTCGGCATCTGGCAGGTGTCGAAGGACCAGATCACCGTGGGGGTGCTGACCGCCTTCATCGCCTACATCGGCCGCTTCTATACCCGGCTCGACTCCATGAGCCGCATCGTCTCCGTAACCCAGAAGGCAGCGGCCGGGGCCAAACGCATCTTCGACATCCTGGACCATGTCTCCAGCGTGCCCGAACCCCAACAGCCGGTGCATCTGGAAAGCGTCAGCGGCGCCATCGATCTGCGCGACATCGGCTTCCGTTACGGCAACCGCTCGGTGATCCGCAACCTGGATTTCCAGATCCACCCCGGCGAGATGATCGGCCTGGTGGGCCACAGCGGCTCGGGCAAGAGCACCCTGGTGAACCTGATCTGCCGCTTCTACGATGTCAGCGAAGGGGCGATCCACGTGGACGGCGTGGACATCCGCTCCCTGCCCCTGGCCGAATACCGACGCCATATCGGCCTGGTGTTGCAGGAGCCGTTCCTGTTCTTCGGCACCATCGCCGACAACATCGCCTACGGCAAGCCCGGCGCCAGCCGGGCCGAGATCATCGCCGCGGCCCGGGCCGCCCACGCCCACGAATTCATCCTGCGCCTGCCCCTGGGTTACGACTCCCTGGTGGGGGAACGGGGCCAGGGCCTCTCGGGGGGGGAACGCCAGCGCCTGTCCATCGCCCGGGCCCTGCTGATCGATCCCCGCATCCTGATCATGGACGAGGCCACTTCCTCGGTGGACACCGAGACCGAAAAGGAAATCCAGAAGGCCCTGGACAACCTGGTCCAGGGCCGCACCACCATCGCCATCGCCCACCGCCTGTCCACCCTGCGCAAGGCCGACCGCCTGGTGGTAATGGACCGGGGCCAGATCGTCGAGGTGGGCAATCACGAGGAATTGATGGCCCGCCAGGGCGCCTATTACCGGCTCTACCAGGCCCAGGCGCGCAATGTGGATGTGGATGCCGAGGAGATGAGCGATGCCTGAGTTCCAACTGAGCCGCAATGCCTTCGGCCGCCTGGTGTTCACCGGCGCCGACGGCGAGACCCACAGCGGCGTGGTGCCGGTGCGTGCCTTTCCCATCGCGGCCCCGGACGAGGGCCTGGCCCTGGTCAATGGCGAAGGCCACGAGGTGGCCTGGATCGAACGCCTGGCGGACCTGCCGGACGCGCAGCGCAACCTGCTCGAAGAGGAACTGGCGGGCCGCGAATTCATGCCGGAAATTCGCCGCCTGCGGTCGGTCTCCAGCTTCGCCACGCCCAGCACCTGGCAGGTGGAGACCCATCGGGGCGACACCAGTTTCGTGCTCAAGGGCGAGGAAGACATCCGCCGCCTGGGCCACCACACCCTGCTGATCGCCGACAGCCACGGCATTCCCTTCCTGATCCGGGACCTCCAGTCCCTGGACCGCCACAGCCGCAAGCTGCTGGACAGATTTCTATAACGCGCATGGTCGCCGCCCCACCACCGAGGATGTCAATGCGTAAAGGCCAATTGAACGCCCCCCACCCCCATCCCCGCCCCAGGGCGGGGCTACTGATCGGCTCGCTGCGCTCGATGGTTACACTCGGCTCCGTTGATGCTGTTTCACCCTGACCCGCCCCTCCTATGAATCGACTCCTTTGCCTGGCCGCCTTCCTGACCAGCACCTTCCCCGCCTGGGGCCAGCAGAGTCTGCCCCTGCTGGAGCTTTCCGCCGGCATCCATCGCATCGAGGCCGAGGTGGCCGCCACCCAGGCCCAGCGCATGAAGGGCCTGATGCAGCGCCGAACCATGGCCCCCAATCACGGCATGCTGTTCGTCTTCACCGCCCAGGAGCGGCATTGCATGTGGATGAAGAACACCCTCTTGCCCCTGGCCGTGGCCTTCCTGGACGAACAGGGCCGCATCCTCAACGTGGCGGAAATGACGCCCGGCAGCGAGGAAAACCACTGCGCCACCGCCCCGGCCCGCTATGCCCTGGAAATGAACAGCGGCTGGTTCAAGGCCCGAGGCTTCGCTGCCGGCACGGCCATACGCGGCCTGGACAAGGCACCGGTGGCCCAATGAAGCACATCCATTACGACGCCCCCGGCGGCCCGGAGGTAATGCGGATGGCCGAGGGTCCCCGCCCCGAACCGGCCGCGGGTGAGGTCCTGATCGAAGTTCATTACGCCGGCGTGAATCGCCCCGACGTGGTTCAGCGGGCCGGCAACTATCCCCCGCCCCCCGGCAGCTCTCCCATCCTGGGCCTGGAAGTGGCCGGCACCATCGCCGCCCTGGGCCAGGGCGTAACCGACTGGCACATCGGCGACCGGGTCACCGCCCTCACCCCCGGCGGCGGTTATGCCGAATACTGCACCGCCCCCGCAGGCCAGGTGCTGCCGATCCCGAACGGCCTGGGCATGGCGGAAGCGGCGGGCCTGCCGGAAAACGGGTTCACCGTCTGGCACAACCTGGTGGACCTGGGCCGGCTCAAGGCCGGGGAACGCCTGCTGGTCCATGGCGGCTCCGGCGGCATCGGCCTGGCCGCGATCCAGTTGGGCAAGCTGCTGGGGGCCGAAGTCTTCGCCACCGCCGGCAGCCCCGAGAAGCTGGCGGTATGCCGGGAATTCGGCGCCGACTGGGCCATCGACTACCGGCAGGAAGACTTCGTCGCCCGGGTCAAGGAGATCACTGCCAAGAGCGGCGTGGATGTGGTCCTGGACATGGTGGGCGGCCCCTACCTGCAAAAGAATCTGTCGCTACTGCGCCAGGACGGCCGCCTGGTGCTGATCGCCTTCCTCCAGGGCAGCCGCACCGAATTCGATTTCATGAACGTGATGATGCGGCGCCTGACCATCACCGGCTCCACCATGCGGCCCCGCAGCCTCGCGGAAAAAACCGCCATCCGCGACGCCCTGCTGCAACAGGTCTGGCCTGCCGTCGCGGCGGGCAAGGTACGCACCCGCATTCACGCGACCTTCCCCCTGGCCAAGGCGGCCAAGGCCCATCGACTGATGGAGAGCAGCGGACATATGGGGAAGATACTTTTGCAGGTCAGGGACGCGTAAAAAAACAAACCGTTCGTCCTGAGCCTGTCGAAGGACGGATGACTAAGGGAACTTGTCGGGACTCGCCCCGGCAACATTCCTCCCTCCGCCGGAGGACTATAATTCGCCTCCCGTTCCAACCCAGCCCCGCGAGGCATCCCGTGACCGCTCCTCTTTTCGAATCCACCATCAAGAGCCTGCCCCTGCTGGGGCGCGGCAAGGTCCGCGATATTTACGCCGTGGGCGAGGACAAGCTGCTGGTGGTCACCACCGACCGGCTTTCTGCCTTCGACGTGATCCTGCCGGACCCCATCCCCGACAAGGGCCGGGTGCTGACTGCCGTGGCCGATTTCTGGTTCGGCAAGCTGGCCCATGTGATCCCCAACCATCTGACCGGGATCGACCCGGAGACCGTGGTCAGTGGAGAGGAAGAGAAGGCCCAGGTGCGGGGTCGGGCCATCGTGGTGCGGCGGCTGAAGCCCCTGCCCATCGAGGCGGTGGCCCGGGGCTACCTGATCGGTTCGGGCTGGAAGGATTACCAGGTCAATGGCCAGGTCTGCGGCATCGATCTGCCGGCGGGCCTGAAGCTGGCCCAGCAACTGCCCCAGCCCATCTTCACCCCGGCCACCAAGGCCGAGATGGGCGATCACGACGAGAACATCGATTACGCCACGGTAGAGAAGCTGATCGGCGCCGAACTGGCGGCCAAGGTCAGGGACGTGACCCTGCGCCTCTACAGGGAAGCCGCCCTCTACGCCCGGGTGCGGGGCATCATCATCGCCGACACCAAGTTCGAGTTTGGCCAGGACGAGACGGGGCGCCTCTATCTGATCGACGAGATCCTGACGCCGGATTCCTCCCGCTTCTGGCCCGCCGACCAGTATCAGGTGGGAACCAGCCCCCCCAGCTTCGACAAGCAATTTGTCCGCGACTACCTGGAAACCCTGGACTGGAACAAGCAGGCGCCGGGCCCGAAGCTGCCCGCCGACATTCTCGAAAAGACCGCTGCCAAGTACCGGGAGGCCCTGTCGCGCCTGGTGGGCGTGTCTTCTTGAAGGCTGGCCTTACCCGCAAGGAACCAAGATGCCTTTGCATCCGCAAACACAAGCTCTAGTGGACGCCACCGCCGCCATGCCCCTCATGGATATGGTCCAGGCCAGCCTGGCGGTGCGGCAGAGCAGCGGCCAGGAACCGCCCTCTCCATTCGCGATCGAGGCCGAACCCGTCGCCCGCATCGAGAATCGCCAGATTTCTGGCGGAGCCGGCGAGATATCGGCCCGGATCTATACCCCGGCGGGATCAGGCCCCTTCCCGATCACGGTGTATTACCACGGCGGCGGTTTCGTCTTCGGCACCCTGGACATGTACGACGCAACCTGCACCCGCATCGCCAACCGGACGGGTTCCATCGTGGTCTCGGTGGACTACCGGCTGGCCCCGGAGACCCGCTTTCCCGGCGGTATCGACGACGCCCTGGCGGCCCTGCGCTGGGTCCATGAGCATGCCCCCTCCTTCAGCGGCGACCCCCAGCGCATTGCCGTGGCGGGTGACAGCGCCGGGGGCAATCTGGCAGCGGTAACGGCCCTATTGGCGCGGGCCTGCGGTCCACGGCTATGCCATCAGTTGCTGTTCTATCCGGTCACGGACCTGCGCTGTGAAACCCCTTCCTTCAAGGAAAACGGCCCCAAGAACTACCTGCTGTCCGGGGATGTGATGCGCTGGTTCATCGATCAATATCTGACCAGCCCCAACCAGGTGGACGATCCCCGGGCAAGCCCGCTGCTGGCGCCCGATCTGACGGGCCTGCCCGGCGCCACTGTCATCACGGCCGAATACGACCCGCTGCGGGACGAAGGCGAGGCCTATGCCGAGCGCCTGGGCCAGGCCGGCATTGCCGTGAATCTGCGCCGCTGGAATGGCCAGATCCATGGTTTCGCCGCCATGTTCGGCATCCTCGACGATGCCCAGCAGGCCCTGGAATTCGCCTGCGATGGTCTGCGCAAGGCCTTTCAGGACTGAAGCACATCCACTCTCCGTCACACCTGCCGCGCCACGCCTGCCGTGGCGCATGTTTTTCCCGGATACCTCACCATGACCAATCCCCTACTCGATTTCACTGGCCTGCCCCGCTTCGACACCGTGCAACCCGAGCATGTGGCCCCCGCCATCCGCCAGTTGATCGCCGAGAACCGCAGCCTGATCGAAACCCTGACCCGGTCTGAAACCCCCGCCACCTGGACGGACTTCATGGCCCCCATGACCGATGCGGGAGAACGTCTGTCCCGGGCCTGGGGCATCGTCGGCCATTTGCACTCGGTCAATGACGTGCCGGCATGGCGCGAGGCCTACAACGGCATGCTGCCCGAGATTTCCGGCTTCTACGCCGACCTGGGACAGAATCTGGCCCTCTTCGCCAAGCTGAAGGCCCTGGCCGCGAGCCCCGAGTACGACGCTTTGGCGCCGGTGCGCCGCCGCATCGTAGACAACGACCTGCGGGACTTCCGCCTCTCCGGCGCCGAACTGGATGAAGCGCAGAAACCCCGTTTCAAGGAAATCCAGGAGGAACTCTCGGCCCTCTCCGTCAAGTTTTCCGAGAACCTTCTGGACGCTACCAACGCCCATGCCGAATGGGTGGATGATGCAGCGGGCCTGGCCGGCCTGCCCGAGGACGTGAAGGAGGCAGCCCGGGCCGCCGCCGAGAAGGAAGGCAAGCCCGGCTGGAAGTTCAGCCTCCAGGCGCCCGCCTACATCCCGGTGATGCAATACGCCGAGGACCGGAATCTGCGGGCGCGGATCTACCGAGCCTACACCACCCGGGCCGCCGAGTTCGGCCCGGCCGAATGGAACAACACCCCCCTGATCGAACAGATCCTGGCCCTGCGGGCCGAGGAATCCCGGCTGCTGGGCTACGCCAACTTCGCCGAGGTCTCCCTGGTGCCCAAGATGGCCGAGTCGCCGGCCCAGGTGGCGGCCTTCCTGCGGGATCTGGCACAGAAGGCCCGGCCCTTCGCCGAAAGGGACATGGCCGAGCTGCGCCAGTTCGCCCGGGAGCAACTGGGCCTGGACACCCTGGAAAGCTGGGACCTGGCCTGGGCCTCGGAAAAGCTCAAGCAGGCCCGCTACGCCTTTTCCGACGAGGAGGTGAAGCAGTACTTCCCGGAACCCAAGGTGCTGGCAGGCCTGTTCCGGGTCATCGAGAGTCTCTTTGGCGTGACCCTGGCCCCGGATACTGCGCCGGTATGGCATCCGGATGTGCGCTTCTTCCGCATCCTGCGGGATGGACAGCTGGTGGGCCAGTGCTATCTGGACCTCTACGCACGGGAAACCAAGCGGGGCGGCGCCTGGATGGACGGAGCCATCGACCGGCGCCGGCTGGCGGCCGGCATCCAGACGCCAGTAACCTATCTGAACTGCAATTTCCCGGCGCCGGTGAATGGCAAGGCCGCCACCTTCAGCCACGACGACGTGATCACCCTTTTCCACGAATGCGGCCACGGCCTGCACCACCTGCTGACCCAGGTGGAGGAACTGCCGGTGTCCGGCATCAATGGCGTGGAGTGGGACGCGGTGGAACTGCCCAGCCAGTTCATGGAGAACTTCTGCTGGGAGTGGGATGTGCTCCAGGGCATGACGGCCCATGCCGCCAGCGGCGAACCCCTGCCCCGGGCGCTCTACGACAAGATGATCGCGGCGAAGAATTTCCAGAGCGGCATGCAGATGCTGCGCCAGATCGAGTTCAGCCTCTTCGACCTGCTGCTCCACAGCGAATTCACGCCCGGCGGGGATGCATCCTTCATGGACCTGCTGGCCCAGGTGCGACGGGAAGTGGCGGTGGTGGTCCCTCCCGAATGGAACCGTTTCCCCCAGAGTTTTTCCCACATCTTCGCCGGGGGTTACGGCGCCGGTTACTTCAGCTACAAGTGGGCGGAGGTGCTCTCGGCCGACGCCTTCGAGGCTTTCGAGGAAGCGGCCAAAACCACGGGGAGTGTGCTCGATGCCGCCACGGGCCGGCACTTCTGGCAGGAAATCCTGGCGGTGGGCGGCTCCCGTCCGGCCCTGGAATCCTTCAAGGCCTTCCGCGGCAGGGAACCCAGGCCCGACGCCCTGCTGCGCCACAACGGCATGACGCCATAAGCCGGCCAAGCCGGAACCAAACAAGGGAAGCTTCGATGGAGAGCCATGCTGCCTGGCCGGAAAAGCGAATTGAGGCCCGCCCCCTCCCGTCCTCCCCCTCTCGGGGAAGGCGACTGTATTGGCTTGCTGCGCTCGGCGGTCACACTCGGCGCCAGCCGCAAGCCCTCGGTGCCGTCACGGAGGGGGGCGAAGGGGGGCAAGCCAGTCAGTCCTTGCAGACCAGCGCTCCCAGTTCCCGCTCCAGCAGCCCGGCGTCCCCTGCGTTCAGTTCCACCAGGCGCCGCAGGTGGGTGATGCTGTCCAGATCGATATCCTCGCAGCGCAGGCCGATGCTGCGCCCTGACACATGGGCCACCGTGACCCACATGTTGATCTCGATGCCTTCCGCCAGCGGAATGCGCAGCCGGCAGTGGTCACCCGACTTGCCATGCCAGTCCGCGCCGGCCTCCACCAGGGCGCCCTTGAGGGAAAGGTCCGCCACCAGGACCTGGGCCGGTCCCTGGGCATCGATCAGGTGGGCCGGAGACTTGAAGGTGGCGCGCCAGAAATGGCGCCTGTCAGCAGCGGTCATGGCATTTCCAGTGTAACGAATGACGACGGATCGATTATAGGCACACTATGAAAATCGCCACCTGGAACGTCAACTCCCTCAAGGTCCGCCTGCCCCAAGTGCTGGACTGGCTGGCCCTGCATCAGCCCGATGCCCTCTGCCTCCAGGAAACCAAGACCGAGGACAAAGGTTTCCCCTTCGCCGAACTGGAGGCCGCCGGCTATCGCGCCCTTCACAACGGCCAGAAGACCTACAACGGCGTGGCCATCCTGAGCCGGAACGAGGCCACCGACGTGCAGCGGGACATCCCGGAATTCGACGATCCCCAGAAGCGCGTCATCGCCGCCACCGTGGCCGGCGTGCGCCTGGTCTGCGCCTATTTTCCCAATGGACAGGCCGTGGGCAGCGACAAATACGAATACAAACTGCGCTGGCTGGCAGCCCTGACCCACTGGCTGGGCCAGGAACTGGTGCGCCACCCGCGCCTGGCCCTGCTGGGGGATTTCAACATCGCCCCCGAGGACCGGGATGTCCATGACCCGGTGGCCTGGAAGGAGCAGATACTCTGCTCCACCCCGGAGCGGGAGGCCTTCACCCGCCTGACACAACTGGGTCTTGCGGATGCCTTCCGGCGCTTCGAGCAGCCCGAGCGCAGCTTCAGTTGGTGGGACTACCGAATGATGGGCTTTCGCCGCAACCTGGGCCTGCGCATCGACCATATTTTGCTCTCCCCCGCCCTGGCGGCGGATTGCCGGGCCTGTGCCATCGACAAGGAGCCGCGCCGGCTGGAACGCCCCTCGGACCATGCCCCGGTGATGGCGGAGATCGGCGCGGACTGACTCTGTCGTTACCCTCTCCCGCGAGGGGCTAACGTATGCACACATGGTTATCGGCGCCGAACCGCCAGCAGCCAGCCTTGCTGGATCGCTGCGAATGCTTGCAGACCACGCAGGATGGTGATCGGGCCGGGTTTGCATTCGCTGGCGGCGTATCCGGTAGGCGATGATCCAGACCGTCCAGGCCGGCGAGCGGGGGAAAGATGGGCTTCCTGAGTCGCTACGCGGCCTTCACGCTAACCTATCTGTACCAGCTCCCCGTAATCGAACTGCAAGCGTAGCCAATCCGCCTCGGCCAAGCCCAGGGCGAGGCCCGACAGCACCTTCATCACCCCGGCATGGGTGACCAGGACGAGTGTCTGGTGGCCTTCGGCCTGGCGTTCGGCCATGAAATCCACCACCCGCTGCCGCAGCATCGCCACGGACTCTCCACCGGGAGGCACATGGTCCAGGGGATCGGCGGCCCAGTCATCCAGGGCCTGGCGCCCGATGTTGTCCCAGGACCGCATTTCCCAATCGCCGAAATGCATCTCTCCCAGGCGTGGGTCTGCCCGTGGCGTCGGACACAGGGCCTTGGCCAGCTCCAGGCATCGTCGCAGAGGACTGGTGTAGATGGTCGCATCCGGCGGTAGCTGCCCCTTCAGGCGCGCCGCGCAGGCGGCAACCCCCTCGGCCAGGGCCAGGTCCGTCTGGCCGTAACAGATGCCGGCAGCCACGGCCGGCCGGGGATGGCGAATCAGAAAAACACGCACAACAGCCCCAGGTAGAAGGCCAGTTCGGTCAACTGCTGTACCGCCCCCAGGCAGTCGCCGGTATAGCCGCCGATGCGGCACACCAGGTAACGGGCCGCCACCAGAGTGACCAGGCCCACCAGCGCCAGGGAGGGCAGGGCGCTCCAGCCCAGCAGCAGGGACGGCGCCAGACCGAAGAGGGCGGCCACCAGCAGTTCGCCGCCCGTCAGGCGCCGGGCCAGAGGCTTGGACTTGGCGGTTTCGTCCTCCCGCACGTAATCCAGGGCGAAGATCAGGGCGGTGGAGGCAAGGCGGGAAACAGCATGCCCCGCCACCAGGGCAAGAGCCAGGAAGGGAGGCTCGAAGGCGGCGTCGATTTCGGTCAGGGCCGTGTACTTGATCAGCAGCGCCGTGCCGATACCGATGGCGCCATAACTGCCGATGCGAGAATCCTTCATGATGGTCAGCACCTGGGCCTTCTCCCAGCCGCCGCCGAAGCCGTCGATGGCATCGGCCAGCCCATCCTCATGAAAGGCGCCGGTGGCCAGCAGGGTGGCGACCATACCCAGCAACACTGCCAGGGAGACGGGCAACAACAGGGCCGCCGCCTCGGTCACTCCCGCGCCGATGGCGCCGACGATCACCCCCACCAGGGGAAAATAGCGAGCTGCCTGATCCAGTTGATCCTGGGAATGGCCCACCCAGGCCGGCACCGGCAGACGGGTGAAAAAACGCAGGGCGGCAAAGAAATACTCGGGTTCTCGAAAGCGCATGAGGCATCGGTCCAGGGAGGACGGAACCGAATTATGGAGCCAATTCGAGCAGTGGCCATCGATTCGGCCGGGGATCGAAACACCCGCGACCCGATGCTATGCTCCCGCTCCCATCCTTTTCCAGCCAGCGAACCATGAAGATGCAACCCGGCCATGCCGAGCTGATCCTGGGGGGCGCCCGCAGCGGCAAGAGCGCCCTGGCCGAACAGCGCGCCCGTCAGGCTGCGGACATGAACGTGATCTATGTTGCCACCGGCGAGGCACGGGATGGGGAAATGGCCCGGCGCATCACCCATCACCGGGAGCGTCGGCCGGCCTCCTGGGGCCTGGTGGAGGAACCCCTGTATCTGGCGGCGGCCCTGGAAGCCCATGCCCGGCCGGATACCCTGCTGCTGGTGGACTGCCTGACCCTGTGGCTCTCCAATCTGATCTTCGGCGGCCGCGCTGCCGACCAGGTCGAGGCAGGCCCGGGAATGGAGTGGGTGGAAGTGGACTGCCCCCTGCTGCGTGGAGAAATCGAGGCCCTCGAACGCCTGCTACCGGTGTTGCCGGGGCGTGTGATCCTGGTCAGCAATGAGGTGGGCTGGGGCATCGTGCCCCTGGGCGCGGTGAGCCGACTCTTCGCCGACGAACAGGGACGCCTCAATCAGCGCATCGCCGCCGCCTGCCGACGGGTGACCCTCGTCGCCGCAGGCCTTCCCCTGGAATTGAAAACCGGGGATCAGCCGTAAAGCCTGCTGCCGCGCTGACCACGCCGGCGGTCCAGCCACCAGGCCAGGAGGGGAACCACCATGAAGGAACCGGGCAGCACCATCACCACCAGGTAGGGGGAAAGATGGGCCAGCGCCCGCATCTGCTCCTGTAGGGCGGCCCGTTCTGCCGGACTCCAGCGCCCTCCGTTGCGACGTCGCATCAGCAGGGGCATCAAGCCCCGGATCTGCCCCATCTCAACCAGCAGTTGCTGCCGCTCGCGCTGCTGGGCCGCAAGCAACCGGTCCACCAGCCCCAGGGGCAGACGCCGGCCAGGACGGGTGCCAAGGCGTTTCATACAATATCCTGGACGCTGCCCCGCAGGCGCCGCAGGGCCTGCCAGACAAACCAGCCTCGCCGCCCCCAGCGCAGGGCAGCCCGGGGACGGGCCGCCAACAGGGCCACCAGGCCGGCCACCGCCCATTGATGATGTTCGCGCAGCCAGCGCAGACCGTCACCTATGCGATCCACCGTGGCGAACAGCGGCTTCATCCCTGCTGCCGCCGCCGCAATCTCACCCCGCAGGGCAGCGCTGCGCAATTGCAGACGCTGCTTTTTCAGTGCCAGCTCGATGGCCCGTGCATTCATTCACGGGGTTCCAGAGCGGCCCGGTCCCGGCTCAGTTCGGACAGACTGGCAGAAAACGGGCGACTGGCGCTTCCGGCCTGGTTCACCACCAGCCACAGCAGGCCTCCCGCCAGAGCGAGGAACAACCCGCTGAAGACGCCTAGCGCCAGCAGACGATGGCTGTCCCACAGCAACACGGTGAGGAATGCCGCCAGGAAGGCCAGGCCGATCGCAAGAAAGCAGATGCCCGCCAGGCCCAGGGCCAGCAGGTGCAGCAGACGATTCCGCTCCTCCTCCACCTCGACCACCAACAGCTCGACCCGAGTCTGGAGCAGTTCCAGACCGTGGGCCAGCAGACGCCGAACCGAGCCCATCAGGCCGGTGGAGGATGGGGCGGACAATTAACGCCGCCCGATCAGAAGACCAACCAAGAGGCCAACACCGGCGGCGATGCCAACGGCCCGCCAGGGATTGTCATGGACATAATCATCGGTGGCCCGGCCGGCGGCCTTGGCCTTGGCCACCACGACTTCCTGAGCCTCGGCCAGGCTGTCCTTGGCATGGGCCAGGTTGTCCTGGATCCGCCCCCGCAGTTCGGCCACCTTGTCTCCGGCCTGACCGGCCGTGGCTTTCAGCAGTTCCTCGGCGTCGGCGACCACAAGCTTGAAGTCAGCGACGAGTTTTTCCTTGGTGACGATATCGGTCATGACGAACTCCTGAGTAAGCAAATGAAATGTGACAGGGGGAGGCTACCGACTTTGCGGTTGCCCGGCAATATCAATATTCACACTGGTAGTCAATTATCAGGGGCGCATGATCGGAAAATCGCTGATCCTTGTACACGCTGGCTGCCAGCGCCTTGGCCGCCAGGCCCGGGGTGGCGATCTGATAGTCGATGCGCCAACCCACGTTCTTGGCCCAGGCCTGGCCCCGGTTGGACCACCAGGTGTAGGCCTCGCTGGTAGCATCGGGATGGAGACGCCGATAGACATCCACCCAGCCCAGTTCATCAAATACCCGGGACAGCCAGGCTCGTTCCTCGGGCAGGAATCCCGAGTTCTTCTGGTTGCTCTTCCAGTTCTTCAGGTCGATTTCCCGGTGAGCGATGTTCCAGTCGCCGCAGACGACGATCTCCCGGCCCTCGGCCGCGAGGGCCGCCAGTACCGGAAAGAACTCGTCCATGAAACGGAACTTGGCCTCCTGGCGCTCAGGAGAACTGGAGCCAGAAGGTAGGTAAAGGGATATCACCGACAGATTGCCCCAGTCGGCGCGGATATAACGCCCCTCGGCGTCGAACCCGGGATGGCCGATGCCTTCGATGACGCGGTCGGGATCGCGGCGGGAATAGATGCCGACACCGGAATAGCCCTTCTTTTCCGCACAGTGGAACAACCCCTGATAACCGGCCGGCGCCTGCATTTGCGGCGTCAGGTCAGCCGGCTGGGCCTTGAGTTCCTGGAGACAGACCACATCGGCGTCCAGGCCGGCCAGCCAGTCGAAGACCCCCTTGGAAGCGGCGGAACGGATGCCGTTGAGATTCAGCGAGACGATGCGGAGCATGTAGAATCGACCACCATGAAAAATCAGGATTTTAGCCGCGAGTTCATCGCCTTCGCCTGCGCCAAAGGAGTTTTGCGCTTCGGCGAATTCACCACCAAGGCCGGGCGGCTCTCGCCCTATTTCTTCAATGCCGGGCTGTTCAATGACGGCGACGCCATGGCCCGCCTGTGCGATTTCTACGCCCGGACCATCCTTGCCTCCGGCATCCCCTTCGACACCCTCTTCGGCCCCGCCTACAAGGGCATTCCCCTGGCCACCGGCATCGCCATCAGCCTCTCGCGCCTGGGCCGCAATGTACCCTACGCCTACAATCGAAAAGAAGCCAAGGACCACGGGGAAGGCGGTACCCTGGTGGGCGCGCCCCTGGCGGGCCGGGTGCTGATCGCCGATGACGTGATTTCCGCCGGCACCTCGGTGCGGGAATCGGTGGAATTGATCCGGGCCGCCGGGGCTATTCCCGCCGGCGTGGTGATCGCCCTGGACCGACAGGAGCGGGGCAGCGGTACGCTCTCTGCCGTGCAGGAAGTGGAACAGAACTACGGCATGCCCGTGGTCCCTGTGGCCACCCTGGACAATCTGATCGACTACCTCCAGGGCAACCCGGAGCTGGAACGCAATCTGGACGCAGTAATCCGCTATCGCAACCAATACGGAATTCGGGAGGGCTGAAATCATGAAGCTGCGCACCACCTTTTCCCTGCTGACCCTGGGTCTGGCCCTGGCCGCCCCGGTCCAGGCATCCCGCAGCTTTTGCTGCTCCCTGGACGACGGCAACCGCAGTTGCGGCGACGTACTGCCGGAAGCCTGCCGCAACCGGGCCTACGTAGAACTCAACGAACGAGGTGTCCGGGTGCGCAGCGTGGAAGCTCCCCTGAACGCATCTCAGCAGGCGGCCCGCGATGCGCAGTTGAAGAAGCAGAAGGAAGCCGACCTGCAGGCCCTGGATCAGAAACGGCGTGACACGGCCCTGCTCGCCACCTATGCGACGGACAAGGAACTGGATCGAACCCGGGATCGGCTGATTGCCGAACTGGAACGCAGTATCAAGAATACCGAAGGCAAGCTGGCGGCGGCTAACAAGGAAAAGACAAAACTGGCCAAGGATGGCGAATTTTATAAGGGCAAGCTGCCGAACACGCTGACGAGTTCCATGCGCCGCAACCAGATGGCCATCGAAGCCGAACAGCAAAGCATCCAGGCCAAGAAGAAGGAAATCGAACAGGTGACCGCCCGCTTCGAGGCCGACCGCAAGCGACTTCAGGAACTACGCGGCGGCGCCCCGGCCCAGCCCTGAACTCATCCTGGACCACTGCAAAGACAAGGGCCGCATTCGCGGCCCTTGTCTTTTGTGGAAGAGCGCTCAGGCGCCAAGTTTCTTCCGCAGCAGGTCATTCACCTGCTGTGGATTGGCCTTGCCCTTGGTGGCCTTCATGGCCTGCCCCACCAGGGCGTTGAAAGCCTTTTCCTTGCCGGCCCTGAATTCCTCCACCGACTTCTGGTTCGCCGTCAGCACCTCGTCGATGATGGCCTCGATGGCTCCCGTGTCTGTGATCTGCTTCAGGCCCTTGGCTTCGATGATGACATCGGCGTCGGCGCCTTCCCGGTTCCACAGGGCCTCGAAGACATCCTTGGCGATCTTGTTGGAAATGGTGTTGTCGGCGATGCGCAGCACCACCCCGGCCAGTTGGGTGGCGGATACCGGTGAAGCGCCGATATCCAGGCCCTCCTTGTTGAGTCGGGCGGCCACTTCGCCCATGACCCAGTTGGCGGCGGGTTTGGCGCTGATCTTGCCCACCACGGCCACCACCGCTTCATAGTAGCGGGCGGTATCCAGACTGGCGGTAAGCCCCGCCGCGTCATAGGCGGACAAGCCGTAATCTGCCTCGAAGCGGGCCTTCATGGCCTGGGGCAGTTCCGGCAGGCCGGACTTCACCTCTGTGACCCACTCCGGCGTGATCTCCAGGGGTAGCAGGTCGGGATCGGGGAAGTAGCGGTAATCCTGGGCATCCTCCTTGCTGCGCATGGAGCGGGTCTCCCCGGTATCGGGATCGAACAGCACCGTGGCCTGCTGGATCCTGCGGCCTTCCTCGATCTCGTTGATCTGCCACTGGATCTCGTAGTTGATGGCCTGCTCCAGGAAACGGAAGGAGTTCAGGTTCTTGATCTCGCGCCGGGTGCCCAGGGGGGCGCCGGGCCGACGCACGGAGACATTGGCGTCGCAGCGAAAACTGCCTTCCTGCATGTTGCCGTCGCAGATGCCGATCCACTGCACCAGGGCATGAAGGGCCTTGGCATAGGCCACGGCCTCGATGGCGGAGCGCATATCCGGCTCGGTGACGATTTCCAGCAGTGGCGTGCCGGCCCGATTGAGGTCGATGCCGGTCTTGCCATGGAAGTCCTCGTGGAGGGACTTGCCGGCATCCTCCTCCAGATGGGCCCGTGTCAGGTGCACGAACTTTTCTTCCGCCTGTCCTGAGCCTGTCGAAGGGCCCACCCGGATGGTCAGGCCGCCACCGGAAACCACGGGGATCTCGAACTGGCTGATCTGGTAGCCCTTGGGCAGATCGGGATAGAAATAATTCTTGCGGGCGAAGATGGAACGGGGAGCGATTTCCGCCCCCACCGAAAGCCCGAACTTGATGGCGCAGACCACGGCCTCCCGGTTCAGCACCGGCAGCACGCCGGGCAGGGCGATATCCACGGCGCAGGCCTGGGCATTGGGCTCGGCGCCGAAGGCGGTAGCCGCGCCTGAAAATATCTTGGACTGGGTCCTGAGCTGGGCATGGGTTTCCAGCCCGATGACGACTTCCCACTGCATGGTCGGATTCCTTAAACCCCGCTGGGCATGCGCAGATGCCAGTCGGTGTGTTGCTGGTATTGGTGGGCGACATTGAGCATCCTCGCCTCGCCGAACCAGTTGCCTATCAATTGCAGGCCCACCGGCATGCCGCCCTGGCCGAAGCCGCAGGGCAGGGACATGCCGGGCAGGCCGGCCAGATTGGTGGAGATGGTGTAGATGTCGGAGAGGTACATCTGCACCGGGTCGGCGCTCTTCTCGCCGAAACGGAAGGCCACTGAAGGAGAGGCTGGGCTGGCGATCACGTCGCAGACCTTGAAGGCCTCGACAAAATCGTTGGCGATCAGGCGCCTGATCTTCTGGGCCTGGAGATAGTAGGCGTCGTAGTAGCCATGGGACAGCACATAGGTGCCGATCAGGATGCGGCGCTGGACCTCGGTGCCGAAGCCTTCCGCCCGTGTCTTGCTGTACATGTCCGCCAGGTCGGCGTACTCGGCCGCCCGGTGGCCGTAGCGCACACCGTCGAAGCGGGACAGATTGGAACTGGCCTCGGCCGGGGCGATCACGTAATAGGCGGGCACCGACAGACCGGAGTTGGGCAGGCTGATCTCCACCGTGCTGGCGCCCAGTTGGCGGTACTGCTCCAGAGCGGCCTCCACGGCGGTGCGCACATCGTCGTCCATGCCGGCACCGAAGAACTCCCGGGGCAGGCCGATGCGCAGGCCGGCCAGGGGCTGATTCAGTTCCCGGAGGTAATCCTCGGTTTCCCTTTGCAGGGACGTGGAGTCCCGCTCGTCGAAACCGGCCATGGCGTTGAGCAGCCAGGCGCAGTCCTCGGCGCTCTTGGCCATGGGCCCGGCCTGGTCCAGGGAGGAAGCAAAGGCGATCATGCCGTAGCGGCTGACCACGCCATAGGTGGGCTTGAGCCCGGTCAGCCCGCAGAGGCTGGCGGGCTGACGGATCGAGCCGCCGGTGTCGGTGCCGGTGACCACGGGGGAGAGACGGGCGGCAATGGCCGCGGCCGAGCCGCCGGAGGAGCCGCCGGGCACGCGATTCACGTCCCAGGGGTTTTTCACCGGACCGAAGTAGGAGGTCTCGTTGGAGGAGCCCATGGCGAACTCGTCCATATTGAGTTTACCCAAGGTCACCATGCCGGCTTGCTTGAGCCTGGCCACCACGGTGGCGTCGTAGGGGCTGATGAAGTTGTGCAGCATCTTCGAGCCGCAGGTGGTGAGCCAGCCTTCGGTACAGAAGATATCCTTGTGAGCCAGAGGGATGCCCAGCAGGGGGCCACCCTCCCCGGCGGCGCGGCGGGCATCGGCCTCCGCCGCCTGGGCCAGAGTCCGATCCCGGTCCACGGTGACGAAGGCGTTCAGCGTCGGATTGAGCCGCTCGATGCGATCGAGGAACAGGCCCGCCAGCTCCACGGCGGAAACCTGCTTCGCCGCCAGGGCGGCAGAAAGTTGTCTGAGTGAAGCGTTGATCATGTCACCTCACCTCCGCAGAGCGGAGGTGCCAATCAGTTGCCCCCGCCCTGGGGGCGGGGGATAGGGGGTGGGGAAGTACCAGGCCCGTTGAATGAATCGCCAGATTCATTCAATCACCTTGGGGACGAGATACAAGCCCGCTTCGGTCTCGGGAGCCACCGTCTGGAAGGCGGCACGACGATCGGTCTCGGTCACGACATCGGGGCGCAGGCGCTGGACCACGTCCATGGCATGGGCCATGGGTTCTATCCCTGTCGTATCGACAGACTGAAGCTGTTCGATGAAGGAAAAGATGCCATTCAATTGATCGCGAGCAGCCTCGAGCCGGGCCGGAGACAGCTCAATATGGGCCAGCCGGGCAATGCGGCCGACCTCTTCAAGGGTCAGGGACATGGGGGAAATTGGACGTGAATTGCAGGCGCGTTAGGGTATCATAAGCACCGTTTCCCCCGCAGCTTTCCAACCTGCCCGCTGCGCCAACTTCCCCAAGAGAGCACGATGTTCGGATTCCTCCGTTCCTATTTTTCCAACGACCTGGCCATTGACCTGGGTACCGCCAACACCCTGATCTACGTCCGCGGCAGCGGCATCGTCCTGGACGAGCCCTCCGTGGTGGCCATTCGTACCGAAGGCGGCCCCAACGCCAAGAAGACCATCCAGGCCGTGGGCGCCGCCGCCAAGCAGATGCTGGGCAAGACGCCGGGCAACATCACCGCCATCCGACCCATGAAGGATGGCGTGATCGCCGACTTCACCGTCACCGAGCAGATGTTGAAACAGTTCATCAAGAAGGTGCATGACTCGCGCCTCTTCTCTCCCAGCCCCCGCATCATCATCTGCGTGCCCTGCGGCTCCACCCAGGTGGAACGCCGCGCCATCCGAGAATCGGCCCTGGGCGCCGGCGCCAGTCAGGTATATCTGATCGAGGAACCCATGGCGGCCGCCATCGGCGCCGGCCTGCCGGTTTCGGACGCCACCGGCTCCATGGTGGTGGATATCGGCGGCGGCACCACCGAAGTAGGCGTCATTTCCCTGGGCGGCATGGTCTATGCCGGTTCGGTGCGAGTCGGCGGCGACAAGTTCGACGAGGCCATCATCGCCTACATCCGACGCAACTACGGCATGCTGATCGGCGAGACCACCGCCGAGCAGATCAAGAAAGGGATCGGCTCCGCCTTCCCCGGCTCCGAAGTGAAGGAACTGGAAGTAAAGGGGCGAAATCTGGCCGAGGGCATTCCCCGTTCCTTCACCATTTCCTCCAATGAAATCCTCGAGGCCCTGACCGACCCCCTGAACCAGATCGTCGGCGCCGTGAAGGTAGCCCTGGAGCAAACGCCGCCGGAACTGGGCGCGGACATTGCCGAGAAGGGCATGGTCCTGACCGGCGGAGGCGCCCTGCTGCGGGACTTGGACCGACTGCTGATGGAGGAGACCGGACTGCCGGTGCTGGTGGCCGACGATCCCCTGACCTGCGTGGTGCGAGGTTCCGGACTGGCCCTGGAAAAGATGGACAAACTGGGCAGTATTTTCGCCAACGAGTAAGCGGTTCCCCGGTAGGGTGTAAAGCGGCGCGAAGCATGCGCCGCTTTTTCATTTTCAGCCGTCAGCCGGATGGGAGTATCTGAGCCTTGATGAATGTCGTCGGTCACTCGCCGCCACCGTTTTTCAAACGGGGTCCGGCTCCCCTTGCCCGGCTGACCTTCTATCTGGCCCTGGCGGTAATGCTGATGGTGGCCGATTTGCGCTTCCATACCCTGGAATGGCTGCGGATCGGGCTCAACACCGTAGCCTGGCCCCTTCAGCGCCTGGCCCAACTCCCCCTGGAGGCGGGAGGCGACCTGGGCCAATACCTGACTCGTGTATCCACCTTGCAAACGGAAAACCAGGAACTGCACACCCGGCAGTTGAGCACCGCCAACATGCTGCTGCGCCAGCGCCACCTGGAAGACGAAAACAGGCAGTTGCGGGCCCTGCTGGACATGCGCAGCCGCCAGCCCGTGGGGGGGCAGGTCGCCGACATACTCTATGCGGCCCGGGATCCGTTCGCCCGCCGAATCATCATCAACAAGGGCCTCCAGGCCAACATCAGCGGCGGTGAGGCGGTGATTGACGACCTGGGGGTGATCGGTCAGGTGACCCGGGTCTTTCCCCTGACCGCCGAAGTCACCCTGCTCACCGACAAGGAACAGGCCATTCCCATTCAGGTGGAGCGCAACGGCCTGCGGGCGGTGCTCGCTGGTGCCGGCGCGGGGTCCATGGAACTGCGCTTCCTGGCTGCCAACGCAGACGTGCAGGTGGGCGACACCCTGGTCACCTCGGGTCTGGACGGCATCTACCTGCCCGGCCTGCCCGTGGCCAGAGTGATCAAGATTGACCGGGACCAGGCCTTCTCCTTCGCCAGAATTTTCTGCGAACCCCTGGCCGGTGTGGAACGGCACGGCCTGGTGCTGGTGCTTGACCACCGGGAAACCCTGCCGCCACGGCCGGATGAACTTGAGCCGGTCAAAGAGTCTGGCATCAAGGGCCGGGGCAGGAAGCCATGAAGCGACGCGCTTTACCAATCCTGCCCGGACGGGCGGGAGTCTAAGGAGCGGACCATGCAGCCCACTCATACCTCAAACCGCATCCTCCTGCCGGTTCGGCCTTGGTTCATTGTGCTGACCCTGGCCTTGGCGATTTTCATCAACATGATTCCTTTCGGCAGGATGCCGGGCATTCCCGACTGGGTGATGCTGGTGCTGACCTTCTGGTGCATCCACCAACCCTTCAAGGTCGGCATGGGCTGGGCTTTTTTTCTCGGGCTGATCATGGACGTGGTGGACGGTAGTGTCATGGGCCAGCACGCTCTGGCCTATGTGCCCCTGGCCTATGTTGCTGGAGGCCTGTCCCGGCGCATCCTCTGGTTTCCCCTGATGGAACAGGCCCTTCACGTTCTGCCCATGCTGCTGGGTGCCCAACTGATCATGCTTGTGGCCCGCATGCTGGCCGGTGGTGCTTTCCCCGGACTTGCCTGGTTCCTGTCCATCGTAGTGGGGACCATCCTCTGGTATCCCATGACCTATCTGCTGCTACTGCCCCAATATCGGCCAGTGGAACGGGACGAGAACAGGCCCATATGAGCGCAGCTCATATGGGCCTGTTCTGGCCTGAAATACTGCCCACCCCCTGTCCCCCGCCCCGAGGGCGGGGGTTGCGCTGGCGCAACCCCTTGGGGAAAGAACTGCCCACCCCCTGTCCCCCGCCCCGAGGGCGGGGGTTGCGCTGGCGCAACCCCTTGGGGAAAGAACTGCCCACCCCCTGTCCCCCGCCCCGAGGGCGGGGGCAACTGATCAGTGCGCCGGTGTTTCCGGCGCAGGGTTGTTGAGGCGGCACGGTGGAATTCAAGAACCCTCAGGACGATCTGGAGCTGTTCCGTAGCCGGCTGGGTATTGCCGGAAGCTTCGTGCTGATCTGTTTCTGCCTGTTGCTGGGTCGATTTTTCTGGCTTCAGGTGGTCCAGTACAACTACTACAAGACCCGGGCCGAGGAGAACCGGATTTCCCTGGTACCCATCGTGCCCAATCGGGGGCTGATCCTGGACCGCAACGGCATGGTGTTGGCCCGCAACTATTCGGCCTATACCCTGGAAATCACGCCCGCCCGCGTATCCAATCTGGACCAGATAATTGACGCACTTTCGGCCATCGTGGACATCCAGCCCAAGGATCGAAAACGCTTCCGACGCCTGCTTGATGAGTCCAAGAACTTTGAGTCACTGCCAATTCGCAACCGTCTCAGCGACGAGGAGGTGGCCCGTTTCATCGCCCATCGCTACCGTTTCCCCGGTGTCGATATCAAGGCCCGGCTGTTCCGCCAGTACCCCACAAAGGACTTCGCCTCCCACCTGCTGGGTTATATCGGCCGTGTCAATGATCGGGACCTGGAAAAGATCGAGAACAGGGAACAGGAAGACAACTACCGGGGCACCGAGCATTTCGGCAAGACCGGTCTGGAGCAGCACTACGAGTTCGAACTGCACGGCGTTACCGGCTTCGAGCAGATGGAAGTAGATGCAGGTGGCCACGCGGTGCGCACCCTGGCTCGCACGGCGCCGACGGCCGGCAACAATCTGACCCTGACGGTGGACGCCAAACTCCAGCAGGTGGCGGAAAAAGCCTTCGGTGACCGTCGCGGCGCTCTGGTGGCCATCGAGCCCTCCAGCGGTGGCATCCTGGCCCTGGTGTCCATGCCCAACTACGACCCCAATCTGTTCGTGGACGGTATCGATCCCCAAAACTGGGAGATGCTCAACGACTCCACCGACAAGCCCATGGTCAACCGGGCGCTGAATGGCGCCTACCCTCCCGGCTCCACCTTCAAGCCCTACATGGCCCTGGCAGCCCTGGAACTGGGCAAGCGCAAGGCTGAGAGCGCGATCCACGATCCGGGTTTTTTCAACTTTGGCGGCCACCAGTTCCGGGACGACAAGAAGGGAGGCCATGGTTATGTGGATATGTACGCCTCCATCGTTCATTCCTGCGATACCTATTACTACATGCTGGCCAACGACCTGGGCATAGACAATATCTCCAACTTCATGCGCAAGTTCGGCTTCGGCCAGAAGAGTGGCGTCGACATCGAGGGTGAATCGGAAGGAGTGCTGCCTTCCCAGGAATGGAAGAAGAAACGCTTCAAGCGGCCCGAGCAACAGAAATGGTATGCGGGGGAGACCATCTCCATCGGCATCGGGCAGGGCTATAACAGCTACACACCGATCCAGTTGGCCCAGGCCATGGCCACCCTGGCCAACGATGGCGTCATGTTTCGACCCCATCTGGTGAAGTACATCACCGACAGCAAAACCGGCAAGCAGACTCCGATCGAACCCAAGCCCCTCAAGACCATTCCCCTCAAGCCGGAGCACCTCGCTGTGATCAAGAACGCCATGGTGGGCGTAAACAATGAGGGCACCGGCGCACGGGCCTTTGCCGGCGCCGAATATGTGTCGGCCGGCAAGACCGGCACGGCCCAGGTGTTCTCTCTCAAGGGAGCCAAGTATTCCGAGCACAGTACCAAGGAGCACCTGCGGGACCACGCCCTGTTCATCGCCTTCGCCCCCGCCGACAAGCCCACCATTGCCCTGGCCGTCCTGGTGGAAAACGGCGGCTTCGGCGCCCAGGCTGCAGCCCCCATCGCCCGCCAGGTGCTCGACTACTATCTGCTGGGCAAGCTGCCCAAGGAGCCCGCTCCGGCGGACGAGAGTGCGACGGGAGGCGACTGATGGAATATCTACAAACACTCTGGCGACGCCTGCTGGACCCCATCGACCCGCCCTTGATGACGTCCTGCGCCATCCTGGTGGGTATCGCCCTGCTGGCCCTGGGCAGTGCGTCACCGGAGCGCATGGGTGCCCAGTGCATCAATATTGTCGCCGCCCTGTGCATCATGCGCCTGGTGGCCCAAATGCAACCCCAGCGCCTGATGCACATGGCGGTACCGATCTATGTTCTGGGTCTTTTGTTGCTGGTGGCGGTGGCCCTGGTGGGCGACGTTTCCAAAGGTGCCCGACGCTGGCTTAACCTGGGCGTGATGCGCATCCAGCCCTCGGAACTGATGAAGATCGCCATGCCCCTGATGCTGGCCTGGTACTTTCAGAAACGGGAGGCCACCATACGATTGAAGGACTATCTATTGGCGGCGATTCTGCTGCTGGCACCGGTGGCCCTGATCGCCAAGCAGCCGGACCTGGGCACCGCCATCCTGGTCCTTGCGGCAGGCTGCTACGTGATCTTTTTCGCCGGCCTGCCCTGGAAGATCATGATTGCACTGGGGACCGCCGCAATAGCGGCTACTCCCCTGGCCTGGACCCATCTCCATGACTATCAGCGCCACCGCATCCTCACCCTCTTCGATCCGGAATCCGATCCCCTGGGCAAGGGTTTCCACATCATTCAGTCCACCATCGCCATCGGCTCCGGCGGCATCCTGGGCAAGGGCTGGGGCCAGGGCACCCAAGCCCAGCTCGAATTCATCCCGGAACGTCACACCGACTTCATCTTCGCCGTCATGTCCGAGGAGTTCGGTCTGCTGGGCAACCTGGCGTTGCTGGTGGTGTACTTCCTGCTGATCGGACGGGGCCTGATGATCGCCGCCAACGCGCCGACCCTGTTCACCCGCCTGATGGCTGGCGCCATCACCATGATCTTTTTCACCTACGCCTTCGTGAACATGGGCATGGTCAGCGGCATCCTGCCCGTGGTGGGGGTACCCCTGCCCTTCATCAGCTACGGCGGTACCGCCCTGGTGACGCTGTTCCTGGGGGTCGGTATCCTGATGAGCATTCACAAGAATCGAATGCTTGTACAGAAGTGAACAACCATCCCCCCACCCCCCTTCCCGAGGAAGGGGGTGACTGCGGTTCGCGGGCTGCGCCCGCTCCATCCCAGGGCTGCCGCGCCTTGAGGCGGCTCGGCGGCTCGGCCGGCTTCGTTTGGCGCTTGCTCTGCCCCTTCTCCAGCCGCCCCGAGGAAGGGGGTGACTGCGGTTCGCGGGCTGCGCCCGCTCCATCCCAGGGCTGCCGCGCCTTGAGGCGGCTCGGCGGCTCGGCCGGCTTCGTTTGGCGCTTGCTCTGCCCCTTCTCCAGCCGCCCCGAGGAAGGGGGTGACTGCGGTTCGCGGGCTGCGCCCGCTCCATCCTCTGGCGGCTTCGCTTGGCGCTGGTGGCTTCCGCTCCCCTTAGTGCTTGCCGCCTGCGGCGGCGTTCCGCCCCGGCCGGCCCAGACATCAGGGGAAGTCGCGCCACAGGTGGCGACACCTGCCCCACCCGCGAAAAAGCCCGCCCAGCGCCCTTCCGCTTACACCCTGAAAAAAGGCGGCGGGTTCTACAAGGATGATGGTCCCGGCGACAATCCCCCGGAGGACCTGGCCGTCATTCCCGACGCAGTGCCCCGGCCGGAGCCCCTGCATCGTTTCGCCAACAGGCCCTATTCGGTGCTGGGGCGGGACTTCGTGCCTCTGCTGGAGATCGGGACCTATAAGGCTCGGGGGGTGGCGAGTTGGTACGGGCGCAAGTTTCATGGGCAGAAGACATCCTCCGGCGAACCCTACGACATGTACGGCATGACGGCGGCTCATCCCATCCTGCCCATCCCCTCCTATGTCCGTGTCAGCAACCCGGCCAACGGCAATATGGTGGTGTTGCGGGTCAACGACCGGGGTCCATTCCACGCCGACCGCATCATCGACCTTTCCTATACGGCGGCATGGAAGCTGGGGCTCACCGGCAATGGCAGCGGCATCGTGGAAGTGGAAAGCCTGCTGACAGGGGCCGGGACCCTGCCAGCCCAGGTGCCGGTGACGGACGACCCCCTCGCCCGACTAGCGGAAGAAAGATCGGAAGCGCTACGACTGGAGCGGGCACTCCCCGTCCCAACCAACACCGAGGCGAAGGGTGTGTTCCTGCAGCTGGGGGCCTTTGGCAATCCCGACAACGCCGAGAGCTTCAAGGCCCATATCAGCCGTCAACTGGACTGGATGGGCGAGACCGTATCGATCCAGTCGGCGGGTAATGTCCAACGGGTCCAGATCGGTCCCTACCGGGATCGCCTGGCTGCCGAGAGCGCGGCCGAACGCATCCGCACCACCCTGGGCGTCAGCCCCTCGATCGTGGTGCGCTGATCTGACGCGCATGGTCGTCCAGGCCCCCCCCTGAGGATGAACATGCGAAAGGCCAATTGGACGCCCCCACCCCCGTTCCACGGCCGGCTTCGGCGGCGCGAAGCCATGCTTCGCGCAACCCTGTCTACGCCCCCTTCCCGGAGCGGGGCTACCCATCGGCTCGCTACGCTCGACGGCTACACTCGGCTCCGTTGATGCTTTTTCATATTCACAGGGCCACGCCCAGCCTCAGGCCCAGTACCGTGGCCGAGGACACCCCACTGGTGGCGCCTGGATCGCGGTAACGCTGCCATACCGGCTGTACCGCCAGCCACTTGTTCACCTGGACCAGATAGGTGATCTCGACCGCCGATTCCGCTTTCACGGTGCCGATGCCGGCCAGTTCCTGGCTCTCACGGAATTTCCCGCCCAGGGTCCCCCGCGTATGGGCCGCACCGAACTGGTCCTTCTCCCGATTGGGCAAGGGGCCGCGCATGACCAGGCCCAGATTGGTCGCCCGCCGGATTGCGATGGAATTTCCATCGGTGACGCCGGTGCGGAAAAAGGCCGACAGGTCGCCTCCCGCCCATTGCCACAGGGAGCGCTCCAGCAGGGCATACCAGCCCTGGCTGCGCCGCTGCATCGGGACACCGGCATCATCAATGTCCATCAGGTCGTCCACCCGGGTCGTGTAGCGCCACAGGCCGAAGGCGTATTTCTCGTAAGCCTCCCTGGCCTCATGGGCCTTCAGCTCCGGCGTGGTCGGCACACCCTTCTCCGGACTGGCAGGTTCGAACAGGTGGCCCTTTTCCCGGGGGGCGTAGCCCAACTCCACAATCTGCATGGCGCCGTCCCCCTTGTCGAAACGCACATGGGTCGCCTTCGGATGCCGGGGATCCCCCGGAATGCCATCGAGCACTGCCCCCTGGAAATACACTGTGGCATCGGCGGAGCGCCACTTGGCCCGCAGGCCAAAGGCCGAGTTGTTGAAAATCGAAGGCCCCCGGGTCAGGGCGATGTCGGCCATCGCCCCATAGGGGGGCTGCACGAAGACTCCGGCCGAATCCAGGACCTGGAACTCTGAATCGATGGGGTACAGGCCCGCCAGCAGGGAAAGCCGGTTGCCCCAAAAACCTTTCTCCACCCAGGCATGAAACAGGCGGCCCGTGCTGACGGTCACCTCGATATTGGACGACGCCAACTGGCTGCCCAGATAATCCCGATTGAGCTTGCCGCCGGCATCATGGATATAGTTGAAATAGGCAGTGGTGGCTTCCCATCCCAACATGCTTTCCAGATCCAGCTTGGCCTTCAAATCCAGGTGCTCCATGGGACGCCCACCCCGAGCCTGCCCTCCGGATGTCACCTTCAACATGTCCCACTTGTAGCCAGCCTCCACAGCCAGGCCTTGCCGATACCAGTCCCGACGCAGGCCGCCCCAGTCTCCGCTCAGGGTTTCTTCCCGATAGTCGGGGATGGCATCGTCCTCCTGGGCCATGGCGCCGCCAAGACAAAGGGCGGAAAGAAGCATCACGGTGCAACCGGGGAGGTTATTTTTTCTCATGGTACATATGCGAAGGAAGATAGGGGCGTTGCATATCAACGGCCCGGGAGCCTACCGCACGCACCGAGCATCCGACAATCCCGGCACCTGCAAGACGGTAGCGACACCGTATATGAGGACCACACTTGGTAATCACAGGGTCGCTCGTGTAGGGTAACGCCCATCATGCATACCCACGACCTGACGCCCTGGACCCACCACCACATCTTCGATCGGGGCAACCGCGCCGCCGAGCGCGGCACCCGCCGGGTGATGGCGATCACCGCCCTGATGATGGTGCTGGAAATTATCGCCGGCTGGTGGTTCAACTCCATGGCCCTGCTGGCCGACGGCTGGCACATGAGTTCCCATGCCCTGGCCATCGGCCTCGCGGCCCTGGCCTACTGGGCCGCCCGCCGTTACGCCCATGATCCCCGCTTCGCTTTCGGCACCTGGAAGATCGAGGTGCTGGCCGGCTTCGTCAGTGCCATGCTGCTGCTGGGCGTTGCCGCTGCCATGGTGGTCGGATCGTTGGAGCGCCTGATCACACCGACCGAGATCCATTTCGTCGAGGCCATCGCTGTGGCGATGCTGGGCCTGGGCGTGAATGTAGTCTGCGCCCTGATCCTGGGTAATGCTCATGATCACCATCACGATGATCACCACCACCATGGCCACGATCTGAATCTGCGTTCGGCCTACCTGCACGTGATCGCCGATGCCGCCACCTCCGTACTGGCCATCGCAGCCCTGCTGGGGGGGCTGCTACTGGGCTGGAGCTGGCTGGACCCCCTGATGGGCATCGTCGGCGCGGTCCTGGTGGCAATCTGGGCCCTGGGTCTGATTCGGGAAACCGGCCAGGTGCTGCTGGATCGGGAAATGCATCATCCAGTGGTGGATGAGATCCGCGCCGTCATCACCGGCCATCCGTCCTGGCAGGAGACCACCCGCATCGCTGACCTCCATGTCTGGCGCGTCGGCCATACCCAGTACAGCGTCATCATCAGCCTGGTGACCCACGATCCGACCCTCACCCCGGTGATGGTCAAGCAGCAGCTGGCCGAGCACCAGGAACTGGTTCATGTATCGGTGGAGGTCAATCGCTGCGAGGATATCTGACGCGCATGGTTGCCAACACCGCCCCCATACCCCGCCCCGGGGCGGGGCTTCTGATCGGCTCGCTACGCTCGACGGTCACATTCGGCTCCGTTAGTGCTTTTTCACGTTCAGAATCCCGGAGCCGGCGCAATAAAATGCGGGATCGATCTTTCGTCGCCGCATTCACTCCGTCATGACAAGAACACTTCTCCACCGTCTCCGCCAGGGCCTGGCCCTGTTGCTGCTGGCCGGTCTGCTGTGGCAGGGCTGGTATCTGGGCTGGGTGCTGTGGTGGAAGTTCATGGACCCGGGCAGCACTTCCTTCATGGCCCGGCGCCTGGGGGAAATGCAGGAAAAGAACCCCAAGGCGGAAATCCGCCACTTCTGGGTACCCTACAGTCGGATTTCCAACCATCTGAAGCGGGCCGTGGTGGCGGCGGAGGATGACCGCTTCGTGGATCACGAGGGCTTCGACTGGGAGGGCATGCAAAAGGCCCTGGAGAAGAACCAGAAGAAGGGCCGTGTGGTGGCCGGTGGCTCCACCATTTCCCAGCAACTGGCCAAGAACCTGTTCCTCTCCGCCGCCAAGACCCCCTGGCGCAAGGCCCAGGAGGCGGTGATCACGGTGATGATCGAAACCTGCTGGGGCAAGCGCCGCATCCTGGAGGTCTATCTCAACTCGGTGGAATGGGGCGAGGGCATCTTCGGCGCCGAGGCCGCCGCCCGCCGCTACTATCGCGGCTCCGCCACCGCCCTGGGCCCGGAGCAGGCGGCCCGGCTGGCGGTGATGCTGCCGGCACCGCGCCGCTTCGAGAAGAACCCCTATTCCCCCTACGTCAATGGCCGCACCCAGTTGATTCTGGGACGCATGGGCAGCGCCGAGGTGCCCTGAAAAGCCTCGCCCCGACTGGACGATTCGCCTACAATTCGGCCTCCCGCAGCGAGGCCCCCGATGACAGCAGACAACCCGGAAATCCGCGAAGAGCCGCGTCACCAGGACGATGTCCAGGACGCTCTGCGCGAGATTCAGGCCCTGCTGTCCCGGCTCAAGCGGGCGGAGGAGATGATCCCGGCGCCGGAAGGCGCCGAAGGGGCAGGTGTTGAGGAACTGCCTCAGCAGCAGCACCTGGGCCAGTTGCGCAGGAAACTCGACGAGTTGCACCCGGCGGACGTGGCCTATGTGCTGGAGGCCCTGCCTCTGGCCGACCGCCTGCTGGTCTGGGACCTGATCGAGACCGAGCAGGAAGGCGACATCCTGCTGGAAGTCTCGGACGCGGTACGGGAATCCCTGATCGAGACCATGGCCCCCTCGGAGCTGGTGGCCGCCGCCGAGCAACTGGATGCCGATGAGCTGGCGGACCTGGCGCCGGATCTGCCCAGGGCCGTGATGGACGACGTGTTCCGCGCCCTGCCCATCGAGGAGCGGGAACACCTGCGGGAAGCCATGTCCTACCCGGAGGACTCGGTAGGCCACCTGATGGACTTCGAACTGGTTTCGGTGCGGGAGGACATCACCCTGGAGGTGGCCCTGCGCTACCTGCGCCGCTACGAGGAACTGCCCGACCATACCGATCAGCTCTTCGTGGTGGATAGGGAGGAGCGCCTACAGGGCGTGCTGCCCCTCAATGTGCTGCTGGTGAACGACCTGGACGTGGAAGTCGGCGCCCTGATGCAGACCGAGACCCTTACTCTCAAGCCCCTGGACAAGGCAGAGACCGCCGCTCAGGCCTTCGACCGCTACGACCTGGTGTCGGCGCCGGTGGTGGACGAAGAGGGGCGGCTGGTGGGCCGGGTGACGGTGAACGAAGTACTGGACTACGTGCGGGAGGAGGCCGAAGCCGACCAACTGGCCCAGGCCGGTCTGTCCGAGGAGGAGGATATCTTCGCCCCGGTGCTGGACTCGGTGAAGAACCGCTGGCGCTGGCTAGCCATCAACCTGGTCACCGCCTTCATCGCCTCCCGGGTGATCGGCGCCTTCGAGGGCTCCATCGAAAAACTGGTGGCCCTGGCCGCCCTGATGCCCATCGTCGCCGGCATCGGCGGCAACTCCGGCAACCAGACCATCACCATGATCGTCCGCGCCATCGCCCTGGGCCAGGTCCAGCCCGACGCGGCGCGACGTCTCTACCGCAAGGAAATGGCGGTGGCCCTGTTCAACGGCCTGGTCTGGGGCGGCCTCCTGGGCCTCTTGGCCTTCTGGCTCTACAAGGACGTGCGCCTGGGCCTGGTGATGACCGGCGCCATGACCCTGAATCTGCTGCTGGCCGCCACCGTCGGCGTGGCCATCCCCATGACCATGCAACGCCTGGGCCGGGACCCGGCCATGGGCGCCTCGGTGCTGATCACCGCCGTCACCGATTCCGGCGGCTTTTTCATCTTCCTCGGCATGGCGACCTTTTTCCTGCTCTGAGGTTCGGAGGCAAAGCGTCAGTTGCAGTGGCTGCTGGCGCCGGTCTCTTCCAGATGGCGGCGCACTTCCTCCAGGCCAGCGGGGTCGGTCTCCCGCTCCAGATAGGCCTGCCACTGTTCCCGCGCTTCAGCGCAGTTTCCCTGACGTTCCAGGGCCAGAGCCAGATTCCAGCGATAGGCCGGCAACCAGGGGGCCAGGACCACGGCCTGGGAAAAGGCCCGCACCGCACCGTCCACGTCATCGCCTTGCAGCATCCATTCCCCCAGATGATTCAGGGCAGAGTGACTGCGTTCCAGGCGTACCGCCCGCCAGAGCAGTTCCCCGGCTTTTTGCCGTTCACCCCGGTCCAGAACGATCACGCCGAGCTTTTCCGGCGGGGCGGATAGAGTCGGATCGAGGGCCATGGCCCGGGTCAGGGAGCGTTCCGCGGCCTCGATGTCGCCGGCCTGCAACTGGGCGGCTCCCAGTCCATTCCAGGCCCGCCCGGAATTGGGGGCATGGCGCACCGCATCGGCATAGAGGCTGGCGTTGTCGCGCCAGACCTCCACCCGTTCACGGGTGGCCAGGATGAGGCCAATCGCAACCAACAGCACCAGGGGCAGCGCTACTTTCCTGTGTCCGGTACCCGGGAGCCAGACTGTCGGCAATGTAGCTGCCAGGCCGAAGAGACCGACGCTGGGCAGGTACATGCGGTGTTCGAACACCATTTCCAGGGGCACGACGCTGCTTTCCACCACCAGGGTGACGGGCACCCACAGGAGCCAGAATCCCGCCAGCCGCCAACGCTGATGCAGCAAAGCCACCAGCCCGGTCCCGCACCAGGCCAGCAGCCCCAGCAAGGCCGCCAGTGTGGTGGCAGGAGAAAAAAGTCCGGTGGACTTCAGGAAATCGTGCTCCACGCTGAAGCGATCAGGCAGGGGCCAGAGCATCTGGGACAGATGAAAGACAATCACCCGGGGCTGGGTCAGCAAGCGCTCAGCCATGGTGAAGTCGCGCCCCCGGTAGCTCAGCATTCCCGACTGGGCCAGGGGGCCCTGGCCACTGGCGATATCCACTACCACATACAGCAGCAGCAAAAACGGCAGGGCAAACAGCAGGCGGGAAGCGGGGTGCTCCAGGAGTTTTGATGCCTGCCCGCGACAGCAGCCGAATTCGGCCAGCCACCAAAGAGCCGGGGTGATCCAGCCATTTTCCTTGGCGGCCACGGACAACAGGAAAGTCACCAGGGACAGCACCAGCCAAGCCAGTCGTCTTTCGGTACGCCCCCGCACATAGGCCAGCACCGAGAGCAGGCTGAACAGGGCCGAGAGTTCCGCCATGCGCTGCACCACGTAGGTGACGGCCTGAACCTGGATGGGATGCAGTGCCCAGAGCAGAGCGGCGCCCCAGGCTAGACCCAGAGCCGGAGCTCGGGGCTGGCCCTGGAGCAGCAGCAGACGCCGAACGCAGGACCAGACCGCCAAAGCCATCAGCAGATGCAGGACGATATTGCTGCGGATGAAGGTGGCGGCGCTGCCGCCGCCCCGCCACCAATCGATGGCCAGGCTGACATTGGACAGGGGCCGGCTGGGCAGCAGGCCTTCCCTTGCGGCGCGCCAGAGCCCCGCCAGACTGAGTTCGGTGAGGTGGATCGCCGCCCGGTCGACGATGTTGGCTTCGTCGTCGAAGTGGAAGCCATTCAACGGCGCCTGCCAGTAGGCCAGGACGACGGCGAAGGCCAGGATCAGGCCAAGCACCAGGGCTGGCACGGCCCCCTTGATGCCTGGCGCAGAAGAGGGGGTATGCCCCGGCATCAGGGGTTCAGCCAGGGCGTCCGCTCAATACTGGGCGGGCGCGGGAGCCGGTGCGACCGCAGCCCCGGCCGCCTCCACCGCGGCCTTCTTCTGGGCCGCCCGGTTATGGGCGTCGCCCACGGCCTGGGCAGCCTCGGGAGGCATGTAGTTCTCGTCGTGCTTGGCCAGCACCTCGCTGGCGACAAAGCGGCTAGTGCCCTCCATACGGCCCTGGGCCACCACGCCCTTGCCCTCCTTGAACAGGTCGGGAAGGATGCCCCTGTAGCTGACGGGCAGATCGGCCTCGGTGTCGGTCACCACGAAACTGATGGTGAGGCCATCGGCGGCCCGGGTCACGCTGCCTGTCTTGACCAGACCGCCAATGCGGAAGGCCTTGCCCTGAGGCGCCTTGCCCGCCAGCACATCGGTGGGGGAAACATACAGGGCGATGTTGCTGTTGAGGGCATTCAGCACCAGAGCGGCGATGACGCCCACCAGGGCCAGGGCGCCAGCGATGATGGCGAGTTTCTTGTGTCGGATTTTCATTCGGAGGAGTTCCTTGCTTCGGCGCGGGCCTGACGCTTCAGGCGCGCAATGGTCTGGGTTCGACGGCGAACGACGAGGATGGGTTCCATGACCATGATCAGGGCCGCCATGCCGAAGGAGCCCCAGACATAGCCGCCATAGCCGCCCATGGCGATGAAATCGGCAAAACTGTTCCAGAAAATCATGTCTTGTCTCCCGCCAGGAGTTCCTTCACCCATTCGGTATGGCGTTCCCGCTCCAGCATGATGATGCGCACCCGGGCCAGGGCCACGGCGATGGAATACATCCAGAAGCACAGGGCCATCAGCAGCATGCCCCAGAGCATGATTGCCGCCATGGAGGGGGATTTGGTCAGGCTCACCGAAGAGCCCTGGTGCAGGGTATTCCACCACTTCACCGAGAAATAGATGATGGGCACATTGACCACGCCCACCAGCAACAGGAGCCCGCCGGCCTTGTCGGCCCGGCGCGGATCATCAATGGCGGCCTGGAGGGCGATGAAGCCGATGTACAGGAACAGCAGGATCAGTTCCGAGGTCAGCCGGGCATCCCACACCCACCAGGTGCCCCACATGGGCTTGCCCCAGAGGGCGCCAGTCCACAGGGAGAGGAAGGCCATCAGGGCGCCGGTAGGCGCCAGGGCGGTGGCCATCATGCCCGACAGGCGGGTATTGAAAGCCAGGCCCAGAGCGGCCCAGAAGGCCATCACCAGATAGATGAACATGGACATCCAGGAGGCGGGCACATGAACGAAGATGATGCGATAGCCCTCCCCCTGCTGAAAGTCGGTCGGGGCCACCAGCAGCCCCAGCCACAGGCCCGCCAGGCCGAAGGCCACGGCAAGAGCGGCGAACCAGGGAATCATCTTTCCCGCCAGGGGATAGAAGGTGGAAGGAGCGGCAAACCGGTACAAGTTGATCAGTCGGTTGTTCATCTCGAATATTCACCTGCCACGAAAATCATTTTTTCTCCCGCTGAAGTCTCAGCTTTTCTTCCCATTCCCACACCGCCGCTTCCGCCTTGCGCCGATAGGGATCGTCAGACGCGGTGCGATGCAGATAGGTGCGCATGGCCCCCAGGGCGCCGGCCACATCTCCCGTACCCTCCAGGGCCACGGCCAGACCGTAATAGGCATTGATCTGATCATTGCGCAATTCGGTGGCGGCGTCGAAGAAATCACGGGCGGCGGCGTATTTTCTCATGCCCAGCAGGGCATAACCGATATTCACGTGAGCCTCGGGCATTTCCGGCGCCAGCTCCAGCACCCGGTGGAAGGCTGCCAGGGCATGTTCGTACTGGCGGGCGTGGAGCATGATCACCCCCTGCTGGAAGCGAGCTTCGATCTCGGCCCCCTTGCGCTCCGCCACATGGCCGGCCAGGGAGCCGCCACGGTAGAGATTGCCATCCACCCCCCCCAGCAGCCAACCGCCGCCCACCAGCAGCAACAGGGTCAGACCCAGGGCGAAGGGCCGCACATCGACCCGAGGACCCTGGGCCAGGCGGCGAAACAACAGCCCCACATGAACCAGCACGGCCCCCAGGGCCAGCAGCCCCCCCAGGCCGGCCAGGCCCATGGCCAGAAAGTAGGGGACGCCCTGCCCCAGCAGTTCGGCGTGGGCCACCTTGCGAGGCACATCCTGGCCACCCCACCAGCCCAGGCCGGCCACCAGCAGGGCAATACCCAGGCCGTAGATCAGGGGTAGCCAGGCAAGCCGGGGCCGGTCGGCGGCAGGAAGCCCCAGGGCCGACAGCAGACGCTGTCCCCAGACCAGATAGGCCAGGGTCACGGCGCCCACGGTGCCGTGATAGTGGGCCGGCACGGCGGTGGATTCGCCCCGGATGGTGGCCCCCAGCAGGCAGCCAGCGAAGAACAATAGAATGGACAGCAGCAGGGCCGCTGATTCCGGCTCGCGCCAGAAGGCTCGGCGTCCCAGAAGACCCTTGAGCAGCACCAGGCCATAGACCACCGCCGGGGGCCAGGAGGTCCAGCGCATCAGGGTGGTGAAGGCCACCCGCTGCTCGACGCTGCCCATGGGATGGAGGAAGGTTGCTCCCAGGCTGGCCAGGGCCGGCAGAGCCGTGACGATCATCAGGGCCGGCAACAGACCCCGTGAGACGGACTGCCCTTCGGCCAGCACGCTCCAGGCCGCCATCAGCAACAGCACATGGACATATTGCAAAGTGTGGCCGACAGGCCAGAGGCGATCGTCCAGGGTCAGCAGGGACTTGGCGCCACTGGCCGAACCGAAGGCCCAGAGCAATTGGACAGCGGCGATCAGCGCCACCAGGGCCGCCAGCCACGCCGCCAGGCGCCAGGGTTCTGCATCAGGCTTCACGATGACTGCCCGCCCCGCCATCAGGATCACACCAAGGGCAAAGGCCGCCATGGCGCCGAAGTAGGCGGCGCTGTCCAGCAAAGGCACATAGTTCGCCAGTACCGGGATGCCGCCGATCAGGGGCGGCGACACCACCATGGTGGTCACCCCCAGGGCCGCCAGGCCCAGGCCGGCCCAGCCGATCAGCCCGGCCCGGCCGACGGCCAGCACCCAGATGCCGGCCGCCATGGACAGGAACCACACCACCACGGCCAGATCCACATGAAGCACCAGAGCCGTGCGGAAGGTGCCGCCGCCCAGGCCGAAGAGGGGGGTGCGGGCCACCACCAGGGCGATGGCGAAGAGCGCCGAGAGGCCCAGGCTGCCCAGGGCCAGCAGCAGCCAGCCCAGAGCCAGCCGGCGGGTCGGGCCGGCAAACTGTGCTACCTGGATCATTGGACTGCCCTCCCCCCAGCCCCCTCCCCGAGTGAGGGGGTGACGGTAGTTCGCCGGCTAACGCCAGCTCCATGCATAACGCTGCCGCGCCTTTGGGCGGCCATGCGGCGCGGCGCCCTCCCCCCAGCCGCCCCCTCCCCGAATGAGGGGGTGACGGTAGTTCGCCGGCTAACACCAGCTCCATGCATAACGCTGCCGCGCCTTTGGGCGGCCATGCGGCGCGGCGCCCTCCCCCCAGCCGCCCCCTCCCCGAATGAGGGGGTGACGGTAGTTCGCCGGCTAACGCCAGCTCCATGCATAACGCTGCCGCGCCTTTGGGCGGCCATGCGGCGCGGCGCCCTCCCCCCAGCCGCCCCCTCCCCGAGTGAGGGGGTGACGGTAGTTCGCCGGCTAACGCCAGCTCCATGCATAACGCTGCCGCGCCTTTGGGCGGCCATGCGGCGCGGCGCCCTCCCCCCAGCCGCCCCCTCCCCGAGTGAGGGGGTGACGGCGGTTCGCCGCTTTGCGGCTCCGAATTGTGTAATGCACCCTTTCGGGCGGCCGTGCGGGGCGCTCATACCGCCCCCTTATGGGGGGAGGTGGAAATGAAGGGCACGCCGAAGAAGGTCAGGAAGGCCAGCACGAATACCGTCAAGACCAGCAGAGACCAGATCCGCGGGCTGAGGCGGAAGGTCACCCGGGTATGAAGTGAGGAGGCCACCATCAGCCAGGTGATGAAGGACCAGGTTTCCAGCGGATCCCAGTCCCAATAGCGGCCCCAGGCATCCTGTGCCCAGATGGAGCCGGCGATCAGCATCAGGGTCTCGAACACCAGGCCGATGGCCATGCAACGGAAGGCCAGCTCCGACAGACGCTCATTGTCCGGCAGCCGCTGGAAACGGGACTGTCCAAAGGCAGTCGGGCGCAGCAGGATCACGCCGGAGAGCCCCACCGCCACCAGCACCGCGCCAAGGAAGACCTTGCCGAAACCGATGTGGATGAACAGCCAGACCGTGTGATAAGTGGGCGGCAGATGGGTCTCGCCCGGGCTGGTGGTCATCAGCCAGCCCATCATGGTGAACAGGATAGGCATCACCACCGCCGCGATGGGCCGCACGGAAGGCAGGCGCCAGTAGGCCAGGGTGAAGGCCAGCATCAGGCTCCAGACATTGCTGGAAAGAATCTCGAACATGGTGACGAAGGGGCCGTGGCCCAGTCGCTCCCAGCGCATGGCGATGGCCACGGTATGGAGCGCCACCCCTAGAGCCATGAGAGTCAGTACGGTACGTTCGGGGCGTTTTCTCAGCAACACGCCGATGATGGCGAGGCTGCCCGCCAGCACGTAGGCCACCACGGCGGCCCAGAGATAATTCAGGTCGGGCATTTCACTGAAATTTGGCATCGGATTCAGACTTGGGTTGCAAGAAAGATGGATAAGTCATGGTCGCCATGGTTCTTCAGGGGTTCCAGGGCCGGGCGGCGAATTTTGCTTGAAAGTGCCAGGCCAGCGCCAGTACCGCCAGCACGGCGGCGGCCAGGAGCCAGGGGAGGGTGCGGTCGTAGCTCACCGAATAACCCATCCAGGTGGATAGGCCGAGGTATTCCAGGCGCCCCTGGGGCAGGTCGATATGCCCCCCCGGCATCAACACCCAACGCTGATCCTCGGTACGCAAAATCACTTCATGCCGGCTCGGCAGACGGAATTCCCCGCCGCTCTCGGGGATCAGCTCCTCGTCGAATTGCAGCAGTGCCCAGACTGACCGATCCGTGCCAGGCAGGCTCCAGCGCTGGGCCTGGCGACTGTTGGCTGGATAGCCCGGCAGGTTCACCGCGCCGGCAACGGGCGCACCACCCACAGGATGCCAACGGAACAGCAGGGTAAAGCCCTTGTTCCAATTGGCATAGAACCGATAGTGACTGATCACCAGGGGCCGATGATCGCCAATGGTCTGTTCCTGTACCCGCCCGTCCGGCGCCACCCAGCGCACCCGGTTTTCCGTGGAGAGCCGCCGCAGGTCGGGGCCGTAAGGAATGCGGAATCCCAGGTTGGTGAAGCGCACTCGTTCAATGCCTCCATCGTGCCAGGGGCCGGCCTCCATCAGAGAGAGCTGGCCAGCGAACTCCTCTCCCGCCACCACCTCGGTCTGTCCCTTGAGATAGGTCATCCGTCCCAGGGCCACCAGCAGCACGATGACCAGCAGGGCCAGATGAAACACCAGCAGCGGGGTCTGGCGACGGAACTTGGCATTGGTGGCGATGGAGGCCAGCAGGTTGACAGCCAGCAGGCCCAGGGACAACACCAGCCCGGGGCTGGTGCGCACTGCGCTGAAATAGGCCAGGGTGACGCTGACCCCGAGCAGCAGCAGAATGACCAGGGTCAGCTTGAGGGAGGCCAGCAGTTGCAGGACTCCCATCAAGGCGGATTGGTGCAGTTCTCGTTGCTGTCGCGCATCCAGCTTCTGCCGGTCGTGTTGTTCCCCGGCGCGCCCTTTGACCCACAGTTGGAGTCCGCCCAATTGCCACTGGTGGCAAAGGTCTTGATCTTGTTGATGGCATTCATGTAGTAGGGTTGCCGGTTGTAGGCGGCCGTGGTGCCGTTCCTGACCTGGGTACCTGACGCCAGACCGCCCTCGGCGCCCACGTCGTTGAGATTGACCAGCAGGGCCTTGTTCTTCCAGCCGTGGGGCACCGCCACATGGCACCAGTTGCAGCGCATCTTGCCGAGCTTGTCGGCATGGTAGGAATGCAGGTTGCTGTCCTTGGAACCGCCGAAACCGCTGGACCCGCCGCCGCGGGTGGCATAGAGCGAATAGCTATGGCACTTGAAGCACAGGCCCGTGGTTTCCTGGCCGCTGCCGGTGGCGTTGTTCCAGACGCCCTTGAGGAGGAAGTCATTGGCGGAGCCATGAGGTCCCCAGGGCTTGCCGCTGGCGGGTATCACGCTATAGGTGCCCGAGGCGATCCCGGACCCGTGGCAGTCACTGCAATACATGGTCTGGGTGCCCACCGCGTTGTTCCAGGGCGCATTCCAGTTGTTGGCATTGGCATTGCGAATCGCGGTGGTGCGCCCGGTGCTGTCCATTACCGGATGCCAGGAACGATGGTTGTTGGTATCCACTGCGGCACCGGCTGCCGTCCCCGCGCTCACTTGTCCTTTGTGCCCGGCGGGGGCCTGAAATTCCTTGGCCTGATTGGTGTACTGGGTCAGATTATTGGTTCCCGAGGCGGTGCCGCCGGTGAAACTGCCCAGGGTGGGCCGGTCTCCGGTGGGGTGGGTGTTGTTGTCGCTATAGCCGTAGTCGGAATGGCACTTGAAACATATCTGGTATTCCCGTGTCACGTAGCTGGCCGAGGCGGCCGTGTTGGTGTTGCTGCCCGGGTCGCCCCGCTTGACGGTGTAGCCGCTGGGCTTGCTGTGAAAAGACGCATCAGGATAGGTGGGCTCCACACCCCAGGCACCCCGTAGCACTCCGGAAATCACATTGGTATGGGTATAACCCGTGGCATCCGTGTGCGGATGTGTGCCCCAGCCCGTATTGCGTCCCGATACCGTGTCCTTGGTGTTGGTGCTGCTCAAGGCTCCCGGCAGACCGTTCTGGGCCCGGATCACCCGATGGGGATTGTGGCAGTCGGTGCATTCGGCGTGGCGGTTGTTGAGATTCGCCACCCCCAGCTTGCCTCGTTCCTCGACGAAGTCGGCGCCGCATTTGTTGGTGGTGGTGCTGCAATCCACTCCTCCCGAGTCCACGCTCTTGCTGCCGATGTCGTGTTTCTCGCTGGCGCCCGGCTGGTTGGTAGAGGTGATGGGCATGCTCTTGCCCAGGGCGAAGTCCTCCTTGATGGCCGGCACATTGGTCAGGGCGGTGATGGTGGTGGAAGCAGAGGAATGGCATTGGTAACAGGTTTCCTCCAGGGCCGGACTGCCCCCGGTCTTGGGGCTGGCGACGCTGTCGGTGCCTTCCCGCAGTAAACGACGGGCTCCCTGGACGGTATGGGTGTCGTGGCAGTTGAGGCAGGCCGCCTTCCAGACAGGCAGTGCGGAGGGGAATTCCCGTGTGGTCGCGGCGGCCGATACGTAGGTCTCGTTGGCCACGTCCGGATGGGCATGAGCCGAGAAGGCCCAACTGGAGTTGCCCTGGTTCTTGTCGTGACAGGAAAGACAGATGATGTCGTTGGTCTGACTATAGGTACCCGAGGGAGCGGCCTCCTGGAAGCGGTTCAGGCGCAGGAACTTCTGGTTGCCCTTGGTGGCGTCGGTTTCATAGGTATGGGGGTCATGGCAGGTGGCACACTGAATCTGGCTGTCCGCGGTTTCCAGGGGCATCAGGGGCTTCTTGGCCTGGCCAGCTCCGCCCTGGGAACCGAAATTGCGTTTACCCAGCAGACGGGTGCTGCCGTCAACGATTTCCCAGGTGCCGTCAATGGCATTCTGGGTTGCGGCCCGCAATTCGCCATCCCTGTCGGTCAGGGTCTTGTTGTAGGTCACCGAAATGGGATGATCGTTGGTCAGGTCGTTCCCCAGATAGCGGGTAAAGCCTGTGGTCTTGGCGCTATCAGGCATCACGCCACCAGTACCAGTCCCCGTCATGGAGATGGACTGGGTGCCCTGGGTGGTGTCCGAACCGGCGCCGTTGAGCACGTTCACCTGGCCGATGGCCAGGGTGCCGTCATGGCAGGACAGACAGAGCTTGGAGCTTCCCCCCGGCGCGCTGAGCTGGGCGCCGGCAATGGCCTCGGCGTCCAGGGAGGATGAGGTGTAAACCGAATAACTGGCGGTGGAGAGCTTGCGGTTCCACAGGGGCGTGGCATTGGGCGTGGCCGCATGGGGCGTGTGGCAGAACACACAGACCTGGGTCTGGGAACTGGCCTTGACAGCGTTGCTGCCGCTGGACGACAGATTGTGCTTGGTCTGCCGGACATTGGAGGTACGGGCCGACCAGGCGCTGGTTGAAATGATCAGTACCAGCCCCGCCAGGGCTGCCACCAACCAGCGTCCCTTATTCATGTTCGCCTCCACCGCCAAGATACTGAAACACCGCGACTCTTCCATTGAAGGTATCGGACAGGAACACCCGGTTGCGGGCATCGACCCAGACACCGGAGGGCAAATAATACTGCCCTACCTGCTGGCCCGCGCCGCCGCCAATGGGCATCAGGAAATCCCCTTTTTGATTGAAGACCAGCAGGTGGTCCCAGTAGGACTCGACAATGTAGACATTGCCCTCATTGTCCACCGCAACGCCCTTGGGCCGCACCAGATCCCCCACGCTCATGCCCCGCTGGCCGATGGAGCGGATGTAGTCGCCGGTGGCCAGGGAAATCACCTGCACCCGCGCGTTCATGGTGTCGGAGACATAGAGGGCATCATTGTGCAGGGCCAGGTAGGTGGGATAGTTGAATTCCAGGGGATGATCACCCCGTTCGCCAATCTCACCCACCAAGCTGCCGTCTTCCTCGAAAATCTTGATGTGATGGGCGTAGGTATCCGCCACATAAAGGCGGTGCCGAACCAGGTCATAGACCAGGCCGGTAGGGCGCTGCAGCATGCCCTTGCCCAAGGCGCCCAGGCTCCTGCCCTCCCGGTCGAGACGGGCGATCAAGCCCAGTTCCGCATCGGCCACATAGACCACACCGTCACGGCCCAGGGCAATGCCCACCGGACTGACAAAGCTCTGCATGCCCACCGCCTTGTCCCACGCCATCAGTTCCCCCTTGCCCGGATCGAAGACAAGCACGGCCTGGCGGCTGACATCGGTCACCAGGATGCGGCCGCTGTCATCCACGACGCCCGCCAGGGGGCGTTGCAGAACATTCGGCTCATCGTCGGCCTGGCCCAGGCCCACCAGCCAGCGCAGAGCGCTGACCAAGGCGCTGTCGTGGCGTTCCGGATAGACAAAGTTGCTTTCTCCCAGCAACTGGCCCGCATAGATATAGCGCGGAATGTCGTCGTTGGACTGGGGCGGGAACATCCGGGGAACAGTTTGAGGCGCCTCATCCAGGTTGATGCGCAGCACGGCCTTTTCGGTCGTGCCGGCGCAGCCGACAAGCAACAGGACGAGGAGAACAAGCAGAGATTTCACGGTTTTTGCAATCTGAAAACGGCGATACGCCGGGTACCAGGATCAGCAACATAAAGCATATCCCGCTCCAGAGCCATGCCCCGTGGATCAAAAAGCCCCAGGGACTCGTAGGAGACTTCCCGCGCCAGAGCGCCCTCCCGCAATATTCTGAGGCGGCGAGCACCGTTTTCAGCGATCACCACCCATCCGTCACCTGCCGCCAGACCGGCAAAGCCTTTCAGACCGTCGGCCACCAGGCCGCGGCTTCTGGTATCCATGGACACAGCCATCAGGCAACGGCAGGCGCTCCCCACCACATAGAGAACCCGCCGATCCCAGGCGATGGCCAGGGGCAGGTCAGGCAACAGCCCCTGCAACAGGGTACCGACAGTCCCCAAGGGATGAATCTCCTCCAATCGGCCAAAGGCCCGGTCCAGGCCGTAATACCGTCCGGTGCCCGGGTCCAGCGCCACATCATCGTAACGGGCTGCCCCCAGCCGGGGATCGATGTTCATCATCAGCCGTCCGCCCCGGTAGTAGCGCCGGGCCACTCCTCGATCCGGGGTGACCACCACAACCGAGCCATCAGGCCCCGCCGCCAGACGGGTCTGGGAACTGACCACGACATCGGGCATGATCGCGATGGCATCCAGTGCCCGGTCATAACGATAGAGTTTGTTGGTGCCGAAGTCGGCGATGTAGATATCCTGGGGGGTGACGGCAACGGCCACCGGAAAATTCAGATCGACCAGCCCACCCAGAGTTCCCGGAAGGCCGGGCTGGATACCCTCCAGACCGGTGACAGCCGTTCTTGGCAAAAGCCTGGCGCCGTGGATGGAACGCACCAGCAAGAGCCCCTTTCCGGCAGCCTGAGTGGCGGAATACTCCTCCGCCCAGGTGAGACTGCAGGATAGGGCGAGCCATAAGACCGCCACCCAAAAATGGCACGCCGGCACGCTACCAACGTCCCGGTCCGGAGGTTTCGTGACCTCCGTATATTCCCGGAGGCAAGCCCTTCTTGCCGGAATGGCAAAGATCACAACGATCGGGACCCCAGGCGATATCGTTGTTGTGGCAGGCGCCGCAGAACTTGCCATCGACGATGTCCGCCATGGTGACAAGATTGGATCCGACCCGCATCTTGAAGCCGAGTTCGGCGTGGCAGACCTTGCAGCGGAAGCGAATGCGGTGGAACCAGTGAGGAAAGACCACCGGACGCATGCCCTCCTTTTCCGCGTTGCGATTGAGCACTACATCGGCGTATTCCGCCCGGACCTCAGGAACTGCGACCAGCAGGCACAGGCCGCAAAACATCAGAGTCAGGAGCCGCACCATCAAGGCCCCTCCTTCCTGGGTAGGTGGTAGGAAGGATCAAGATTCGGTGGCGCCGTCTGCTCGGATTTTGGGCGAGGCACACTATGGCAGCGGAGGCATTCCGTCAGGGGAAAGGAAACGGCACCATGGCAGACGCCGCACTGCTCCCCCTGGAGAATGCTGAACATGGAAATCTTGGTGCCGCCGATCAGGGATTTGAATGGATATTCGTGACAGTTGGAACAGTCCAGCCATTCCGTGTGTGCCTTGTGGGGGAAACGGACGATCGGCATGCTGCCCTTGATGTCGAGCAGGATGTCCTGGTCCAGGGTGCGCACCTGGGTTTCCTTGCGCAATCTGGACCGGGGCTTGATTTCACCTTTTTCCAGGGACTCCACCCAGCGCACCTGATTGCCCGCCGTGTCCGGGGTAAGCACCGACAAGGCATCACGAGGCTGCTGCAACAGCTTCACGGCGGGCGATTTGGGGTCATGAACCCCATCCTTGGCCAAGGGCAGCCAGTCCCCAGCCCAAACGCAAACGGCGGCGACGGACCAGAAGACCGCCGCCGCCGTCCGTAAGAGATTGATTGATTTAGCCCGGTATATAGATTCCCGCATTGCGAATGGCGCGCACCAACTCCAGAGTGGAATCTTCCATCAACTTGATGGCTTTCTCGTATTCCTTGCGGCCAGCCGCCGCCTCCGCAGCATCACGCAATTCCTTGGATTTTGCAAGGAAGGAGCGTACCTGCTCATTCAGCGCCGGATTGGTCACCTGCTTTTCCTCTACCAGCACTTTGACCAGCATCAGGTGCGTTTCGTTGCGATCAATCTCGTAGTGATATTCCTCTTCCTTAGAGGCGAAATTGAGGGAACGCACCAGGGTGTCACCGCTGCGCAGGGAACTGATGGCTGCCTTGGCCACTAGGTAAGCCTTGTCCAATTCAGCTCGGCCTTCGGTGTACTTCTGGGCGGCTGCCAGTTTCTCGCCCGCAGCAACGGACTTTTCCACCGACGAGACGGTTTCACTGACACCCTTTACCGCCGACTTCTCCTTGGCGACCCGCTTGTAAGCATCCAGCAGCGCCTTGACGCTCTCGTGCCGGGCGTTGAAATCGGCTTCCTGCTTTTTGCTCAACACATCCGCAGGAGCCGCCAGACGGGCCGCTTCAAACATCAGTACCGTAGCCTGGGGCAGCACCGCAGCGGCCTTGGCGATGTCTCCTGCGTCGAAGGCGGACTTGGCGGTATGGAATACGCCCAGGGCCTGATCACGTTTGGCCAGAGCGCCCTGGTCTCCACTAGCCTCGATCTGCTTCGCCGCCGACGAGGTGGTCAGCAATTTCTCCACGGAGGCCATCCGGGCTGCCATTTGCTCCTTATCCATCGTACCGCTCGCGGCAAGACGCGATGCCGCACTCTCCGGGACCGGGGACGCCACAACCTGGGCCACAGCCCCCACGCTCAAGACCATCAGGAGAGAGGCCATTCCGATTTGTTTCATGATTTCCTTTTCCTTAGCCCTCCCCGCCAACAACAGGGAGGAGCATCGATACATTAGTTGGGCGCAGCCTGCGCAGCGACGGGCATGGGCTTTTTCTTGGAGTGGCAGATACGACACTCGGAGACAGGAAAGGCAACCTTGCCATGACAAACACCGCATTTCTGCCCCAACAGGATCGCCGCCATGCTGATGGAGTTGGCGCCCTTCTGGGGTACGAAGATCGCCGGGTGGCAGTTGGAACAATCCAGCCATTCGGTGTGCTGTTTGTGGGGATAAACCACATCAGGCATGGAGCCCTTGACCTCACGCACGATGTTCAGATCCATGACCACCGGCACCGCATTGGGATCCAGCCGATCGTAGCGGGGATTGATCTTGTTGCTGGACAGGGCCTCGACCCAATTGACACGATTGCCCGCAAAGCTCTTGGGCAGGGTACCAAAAGCGGCCAGGGGCGGTTGCAGAGCATGGGTGCCATCATTGGCCGGGTCATGGATGCCGTCCTCGGGAGGAGGCAGATTACGCTTGCTGGCGGGCTTCAGTAGCCGATTGAAGGCATTGACCTCGGCCGTGGAGACTGCTGGTGCAACGGGTGATCCCGCAGTGGCGACAGGAGCAGCAGGCGCCGCCACAGGGGCCAAGGGTTTCTGTTCGACCGCAGCGGCTGGTGCCGCTTTCGCAGCATCAGGCTTGGCGGCGTCCTTGATGGATGCCAGCATGTAATCCACGGTGGCCTTCACTTCGCCATCGGTCAGGGTCATGTTGCCCCCTTTGGGCGGCATGCCCTTGGGCGTACCAGCCAGGGCACTCTTGTAGAGGGCTGCAGTACCCTTGGCGACACGAGGCGACCAATCCCCGGCATTGCCGTAGCGAGGGGCGCCGGCAACGCCAGTGTTGTGGCAAACCCCGCAAACCTTGCCAAAAACTTCCTTGCCGCTCTGGGCAGCCCAGGCCGAGCTCACGCCGACAAGGCCGGCCAGCAGCAACATCATTGTGCGTAGCTTATTCATGGATGCACCTTATTTCTTCTGAGGTGCGCCAGTCGGCTGCACCAACTTCTGGATCGTGCTTTCGTGCACCTGGGTCGGGGTGCCCGGCTTGCCTGAATGGCACAGGTTGCAGTTTTCCACCGACCAGGCGATTTCGCCGTTATGGCAGGCGCCACAGAATTGACCATCGATGATCTTGACCATGTTGATCTCGTTGCCGCCGGCCTTGAACTTGAAACCGAGGTCGGCATGGCAGACCTTGCAGCGGAAACGCATCCGGTGAAACCAGTGGGGGAAAATCGCCGGCCGCATGCCAGCGCCGTCAGAGTAATTGTTGATCACCACGTCGCCGTACTCCGCCCGCGCCTCGGGCAGATCCACCAACATCGCGACAAAGAGCGCAAGGATTAACCCCCAGAGGAGTCCACCCTTCCTGGTCATGAATTTGATCATTGCACTTCCTTAGACTTCCTAGATTTTGTAAAAACGGACAGGCTTGGTACTTGGTATTTTTCAGCCGTGATTACCTAATAACCACCGAACTGCCGAATCGCCTGAAAGAACAGTAAAGCATTTTTTCTGCCACCCGAATTGTTGATGGTCCCCGTCGTCCTTAGCGTCAGCAATCCGATACGGTAATCAAAGCGATTCTCGAGAGAGCGAGTCGAATTATCCGGCCTGGCGCTCGTATCGCCAAGCAGCCGCGCCTGCTCCTGTTTGGAACCACTGGCCGTGAAGGTCAGGCCATAGCGCAGGCCGGAAATACCAAAGGCCCGGTTATGCCGGTAGGTAGCCGAGCCCGTAGTGTTGAAGTTCTTGGTCACAACCGGCGCTTTATCCATCACCTCAGCCCCTGACGATTCCGACTGGCGCCCAGGCCCCTGCTCAGTCGTGGACCACATAAACCCCAGGTTGGCCGAAAGCGCCGATTGGTGGCTGGCTTGAGCATTACCCATCAACGACAGGTTAAGAAATCTGGAATGACTTTCCGTAGCACCCTGACTGACCGAATCAGTGAGGTTCAGGTTGACGTTGCCGCTCGCCCGCTCCCCCAGTTGCATGGACCAGGTCCCTCCCGCCGAGTGGGAAAGGTTTTGTGTGCTGCCCCGGCGCTGATCCTGATTCAGCGATGCCGTCTGGGCAGCGGTCAAGAACAGATTGTGCCCCTCCCAAAGGGGGAGGCCCCGGGACAAGGAGTGATTGAAACTACCACTCTGAGCATGATTGGCCCCGTTAGCACCTCCCCCCTGATAGTTCAGGTTTGCCCCACCCCCCCAAAAATAAGAAAACTTCCCAAAAGTAAGAGGGCTCCCTGTGTAGCTCGCACCACCATTCATGGTGGTGATCAGCACACTGGTACCACTGGTACTTTGCTGAACGAAACCGCCGCCACCGGTAAAGGTGAGATGGGGACTGTAGGTGTAATAGGTCGATGCGTTGCCCATCAAACTACGGGACTGAACCGTAGTCGAGCCCAATTGGGTTTGTGAGTCGAACATCATCAGGGTGCCATTGACCGACAGGGGCAGGTCCTCACCATCTTCATCCTGAGGACGCCAGGTGCCGGTGGCGCCCAGTTGCAGGAAACGCCCATGGACCGAATTGGGTCCGGAGTCGGAACCATAGTTGAGGGTATTGTCGTTGTAATAGGAGTTCGCATCCAACCGCACGGTATCCCCAATAATGAAGTTGCGCCGGGCCGACAGATTGATCAACTGTGAACTGTTGCCCGTCTGTTGCTCACTCTGGGAAACACGGCCATCCACATTGAGCCCCTCTCCTTCACGGCTCGAAGAATAGGTTCCAGAAAAGGCGTTTACTGTATCCCCGCCTTGGGGTATCGATACGACTGTGCTGTGATCAAAGCCTCCGGACAGGTTATAGGTGCCCTCCACCGGACGATAGCTCTGGCGCAACCCCAGGCGAGTGGACACATTACCGCTCTGAACCTCGCCACCGGCAGTGGTGCTATCCGATCGGTCCAGGGTCGCCACAAAGGGGAAGCGGCTCGCGGGAAACATTTGCAGCACACCACCGCCCGTCACCGAAGTCCCCACCGACCGATTATCCGTACCACTGATCCCGTCGGTGCCGGGGGCAGTGGAAGCCTGAACATTCCTAGCGATTCCCAGACTACCGCTTACCAAGGCATACCAGGGTTGGTAGATGAAACTGGATACGCTCACCGTAGTCATCAGGGACTGCCCAGTAGAGCGAGCGCCATCGCCGGATCGGGTAGTGGTATAGCCATAGGAATGCGCCCCGCCCCAACGGATGGGCGGAATCTCCCAGCCCGAGATCAAGCCACCCCCTTGAGCGTTATCGCCGGATGTTCGATCCGTGTTGGCTGCAAATGAATCAGGCCGTCCATCAGTCGGTGGCTGCCTCCGCTGCGGCGGAACAATGTTGGCAACACTCGCAATAACAGGCACACCGGGGGGGCCATTGGCGGGCGCATTGTTGCCCTGCCGAGGGGATGCGGGCGGCAGGGGCCTCGAAGGCGCCAGCACCGTAACGCCTGCGTAGGAACTACGGCGTTCGTCCAGCCGATACTCCATGGCCAAGCGTATGGTGGGAAGATCATCCTGACCACCACGGCCCGGGGCGCGTTTTTTCGGTTTGTCTAGGCCGAGAATAGCGCTGAGACGAAGCTCCGGCTCCCGCACGTCAAGATTTTGTACCCGAGGAGTCTCTGTCAATCGATAAGTGAGCGCCAATCGAAGGGGTGGTGCATCCCTTTCGCGGAACCGTAGCTTCGCTGATGATTTCTTTGGCGTGCGGGAAACTAGCGCGACACTGAGTCGAAGTCCGACTTCTGGCGCAAGAGAGGCAGCAGACGCGCCCAGCACAACAACAGGGAGGATCAATCCCCCAACGAAAAATCCTCCCAGCAAACCCGCCGCTCCAAGACCGGAGCGGCGGCATTTGTTCGCGGAGAGAGAGGCATCATGGCCCAAAATTTCCGGTAGGAGCGCGGGAGGCATTAGGCGCTAGGGACGCTCCGGTCCTTTCTGCTCAACTGCGTGTTGGTAGACCATGCGGACATCAGCCTTGGCAACCAACCCATCCAGAAACATTGTCCACGCCGTGCTCTGGCGATCCCGTAGCGTCAATTCACGCGCACGCAGGATGACATCCTTGAATTCGCGCAAGCGGGCGGGAACACGCTCCTCTAGGCGAAAGATCGCCACCCCCTCCAGCACATCCACGGGTTCGGCAACCGCACCGATTTCGAATTTATCGATACGCTGTTGCAAGGCCTCGGGCAACATGCCTCGGTGCAAATAGCCAAGGTCCCCGCCCTGCTCCGCTTCTTTACCACTGGAATGCATGCGTGCCGCCTCCTGGAAGTCAGCCCCTTTCAACAGGCGCTCGTGAAGCGCTTTTGCCTCTTCTCGCGCTGACTGCCATTTTTCCTTGGGAGAGGACGGATCAACGCCCAGAAGAATGACGGAAAGGCGCGTCTTTTCCGGCTCGGTAAATAGCTCCTTGTGTCCCTCGTAGTAGGCTCGAACCTCTCGATCGGAGGGTTCTGGAACCGCCTTGACGGCCGATTCGACAAGCTTCAGGGCATTCTGTTCCACGAGTTGGGCACGGAGCCCCGGCAACATACGCTCGCGACTTTGTTGCCAGGTGGCACTGGAGGCATAGCGTTCGTCGTAACCGGCGATGGCATCGTCCACGCTCTTGTCGGCACCCTCTATGCCCCGCCGCTTGGCTTCCTCCAATAACAGGACACGCTGCACCAGACGGGTCTTCACCTCTTCACGAACGGCAGGCAGTTGGCCTTCAGGAATCTGACCGTGATAGAACTTCTGCCGCAGGGCCGAAGCAAAGGCGGATTCATATTCGCGCACGGTGATGGCCTTTCCATTGACCGTGGCGTAGATTTTCGGTTCTGCAGCCACAGGCTTGGCTGCCACCACGGCTAGCGACGCATCGCTGGCCCTTTGAGCCGCGCCCTCCTCGGCGGCGTGGCACGGAAGGTTGCCCGCCAGACCAAGCGCCGCCAGCCACAGGCAGGCCCTGTAAGAAATTGCGCTCATCGTCTGCTTGAAGTTGTTCACCATACGATTTCCTTTCACCAAAAGAAAATGGGCCGGACGTTCGCCGCCAGGCCCACTTAAAAACTGCGCCCCGTTGGAGGGCGCAGTCTATTCCAATCACTGGACTACTTGGTATGACAGGCCAGACACACAGCACTTCCGCTATTCGCGATACGCAGGAAGGTCGTGTTGTTCGAGTGTGGGTCATGGCAGCTACCGCACTCGACGGAAGGCGCTGCGTTGGCGATGCTGAAATCGGCACCGGCACGGGTGTAGAGAATCATGTCGGTTTTCTCACGCGTTCCAGCCGACCCACCAGAAGTATCCACCCACCAGACCTTGGCACTATTGATGGTCGCGTTCTGCGGTGCAGTGAAGTCGGTATCCGTACAAGCACCAGTGGGTGAAGATGAATCCTGACCACCACCGCAATAACGAATACCAATGGGATGGTCGTTGCTCAGATCGGAGCCCAGATTCGCGATCCCAGTAAGCTTGCCGTTGGCGTCCACCCTGGCACCGGTCCAAGTGTAACCCAGGCCATTCGCACCGCCACCCGTGGCGTCATAGCCACCGGAACCGGGGGCATTCACGATGTTGTCCATGGCCTGGGTACCATCATGGCAGGACAGACAGGCCAGGGAGATGGAGCCCACGCTTGCCACCGCACCATCAATAGTCGAGGAATTCGCGGTGCTATAGGTCGTGTAAGTCGCGCCAGACGCCTTCTTGTTCCACAAAGGGGCACTCACTGCAGTATTCGAAGCGTGAGGCGTATGACAGAACACGCAAATTTCATCCGTGCCCGCCGTTACATGGTTTGTCCCGGTCCCACCCGTACCAAGATTGTGCTTGGTGGTGGAGATACCAGCGATAGCCTGATGGCTTACCCCCACCGCACCAATCACGACCACAGACACCGCGAAAAATTTCGCCAGGTGACCGGTCAGTGTGCTTTTTTGTTTGCTCATGATATTCCCCATTCGTCAGGATTTTAGGAATGCCGCAGAAACCCAACACTCGCACCCAAGCCTACGCAAACCCCATGCCATGTAACAAATTCCAGTGACGGTGCCCATATCCATTACCTTGAAGAGCCCCCTCCCCTCCAATCGTGACAATAGTCACGTTTTACCGCCTATCGGAGAGTGTCATACCCGACGCCCCCTTTTTGCTTCTCAATTCCCGGATAAGGAATTCTCATTGATGGGAACAAATACTCAAGGGGCCACTCCTATTTTCGACTTAAGCCCCAAAAATCCCTCATCCTCCTTCAAACCATAGGGGCGGAAAACATCGATTTTCTTAAACCATTGATCAACCATGTAGATACGACCATCCTCATCCACCGTGATACCGGAAGGCAGCATGTACTGGGCCGGCCCTCCCTTCTCGGACCGATCACCGATGAACATGAGAAGTTCTCCCTCAGGGCTGAATATCTGGAAATTGCCGAACGCCGTATCAGCCACAAGGACATTTCCATCGTTGTCGGTAGCAATTTCCTTGGGACGGGCAAAGTTGCCTGGCTGCTTGCCAACTGATCCGAAGTTCTTCAGGAACTTGCCCTGGGCATCGAACACTGAAACCCGGAAATTTCCGCCATCAGTCACATATAGCCGCCCCTCCTTGCCAATGGCCAGATCACGAGGCAGATTGAACTCACCCGGGCCACTGCCGCGCTTGCCGATATCGAAAAGGTGATCGCCATTCTGGGCATCAAAGACCCTCACCCGGTGGTGTTCCGACGAAACACCCCCAATATCGACCACATAGAGGCGGACTCCAGTACCGTCGACACTCACGCTGGAAAGGCGATCGAAGACCTTGGGTCCACCGATTTTCCTTAAGAACTTCCCTTCCTCGGAATACACCATGATGGCCTTGGCCGTCGCGTCGGCCACATAGACCGTACCCGACTGATCCACATCCAGGCCCAGGGGCTTCATCAGCGACCCGTTCTCATCGTCGCCAATTTTGTAGAAACGCTTGCCGGGGAAATCAAAAACCTTGACTAACCGGTCGGCGGAGTCAGAAACGAACACCCGCCCCTTATGCACAGCAATCGCATAGGGCTTGCTCATCCCCTCTCCCGCTTCTGCGGACCCCGTCAAGAGCCGCTTGAGGGCCGCATCCTCTTTTTGGCTCACAACATCGGCGCTACTCATTATGATCCGCTCGAAAGCATAGCGCGGCTCGTCGGGTGGGGCAGGATAGACTAGGGGCCGAGCATCCCCGGACTTGGTTGCCTGCTGCACAGGGGCGCAGGCCGTAAGCCCCAGCAAACCCCACAGCACGATCAGAACACGTACAACCACTCCCTGGTGGTTATTGATCAACATCATTGACACTCCCTCCTACTTGTCATGGCAAGTCAGGCAAAGCCTGCTACCGGTATTGGTGATCCTCAAGAACTGGCCGTTGGCACTATGAGGATCGTGACAACTGCTGCACTCCATGTAGGGCACGCCCTCGTCACTGCCTTCACCCTTACGAACGTACAGCGGCAGATCGCCCCGTTGCCGGACCATGCTACCCTCCGAACGGGACACCCACCACACGGTACGATTATCCACGATGCCATTGGAGGGGCGGCGAAAATCGTCCGATGACTTGATGTGTTTCGCCTTCACTGAACCCTCGTCATCATCGGTCCCAACTTTGAGAGTCTTTTCCACGTTTTTGTGTTCACGCAGATAGCCCCGATAAGGCACTCCATACGGATGATCCATCAAAAAATTGCTGGTAACCGAATATGCCTGGGTCGCATCATGACAGGAGAGGCAGGCCAGGGACTGGGAACCCACCGCCGGCTTGTCTCCGTATTGCAAGCGTCCGATATCGTCGTACATCACAAAGACGTAACCGTCTCCCAAGGACTTTTGCCATCGTGGTGCGGCTACGGCGGTTGCCTGGGTGCTGATGGCCGGCGTGTGGCAGAACACGCAAATTTCCTTGGTATCCTTGACGGCTTCCCCGGCAATCTTGCCATGGGGAGTGGTTCGGATATCAGCCTGGCCCATGGGAGTCAGGCCGCTCCATGCTCCAAGTAACACCCCGATAGCCACTAAGTACCGCCGCCGCAAATCCATGAAGTCCCGGGCTGCATGCAGCCGCTTCCCCTACAGAAAATTACCCATCAAGTACCGGCGAGGGGCCGGACACCTTTACCGTGAATCCCGCAACACTTTATTTCGCCAGGGACAACATGTACTCCAGGGCCGCATGAGCATCCGTTTTCGACAGGGAAGCATTCCCCCCTTTTGGCGGCATGCCCCCCTTACCCCTCAGCACGGAAACCAGCAGGCCTGAGGGACCGCTGGCTAGGCGCGGCCGCCAGTCATCGAAACTCCCAACCTTCGGGGCGCCTCCGACGCCGGTACTATGGCACATTGCACAATTTTGCGCGTAGACATCCCTTCCTTCATCCTGGCTTGCCGGAGCGGATCGGGCAGCTATGGGAAGTCCAGCAATCATCAGCGCGACCACAGCGGTGGGCAATATGCCTTTCATGATCCAAAGATGAAGCAGTCAGAGAGGAAAGCGCCGAACATAAAACCTCATTCACGCCCGGCTCTATCAGCGACACGCAAGACTCAAGCCATGTCTTACACAGCAAAATATGGGAACATGGCGCTCTTTTTGCATCGGTCGGCCGTAATTGCCAAGAGGAAAAACTATGCAGTGGATGACTTTCACGTCCCGCGGGAGCGTATGGGGCAGCCTCATGACCCGGTGCGTTCTCGTGTTCGTATTAATGGCGAGTTCCGCCACCTGGGCCGGTCAGCGGCCTCTGAAGGGCGGCCCCATCAAGCCAGAGATTCTGTATCACAACTATTGTTCTGTCTGTCACGGCGACAAGGGTGACGGCAACAGCCGGGCCAAAGGCAGTCTGGTGCCGCCACCGCGCGACTTCACCAAAGCTGGGGAACTGGGGCGCCAAACCATGATCACGATCGTGACTCACGGCAAGCCGAGTACTGCCATGACCGGCTGGCAGACCCAGTTGACCCAAAAGGAAATCGAGGCAGTTGTGGATTACATCCGCAGCACCTTCATGCGAGTGGTCCTGGACCCCCGACTACAGCAAGGGCAAGCGGTGTACATTCATAACTGCATGGTATGTCATGGAGACAAGGGCCAGGGCGCGATGTCTTCAGTAGGCTTGGTACCCCCGCGCAACTTCGCCACCCCCCAGGCCAGGGCAGAACTGACCCGGGAAAGGATGATCTATTCGGTGACCAACGGTCGCCCCAATACCGCCATGGCGCCCTTCGCCAAGCGGCTCCCGACCAAGGATATCGAAGCAGTAGTGGACTACATCCGTACTGGCCTGATGATGCCGGAGGCCGGTGATATTTCCGGTACAAGCGCCCACTCCAGAGGCCGTAGCGGAGAAGCGGAAAACGGAATGGCCCAGACCTTCGTAAATGGACTGAAAGGTGACCCGGCCAAGGGCGGAAAACTCTACATGACCACCTGCGCCACCTGCCACGGCGCCAAGGGCGATGGCAAAGGACCCCGGGCCTATTTCATCAATCCGAAACCTAGAAATTTCCTCGACCTGGCCTTCCGCGCCAACTTCAACCGCCCGGCCGTGTTCCTGGCGGTGGCTGAGGGACGACTGGGCACCGAAATGCCTGCATGGAGCAAGGTATTGACCGAGCAGGAAATCGCCGATGTCAGTGAATTCGTCTTCCAGCGCTTTATTCGGCCCGGCACCAAGGCGGCAGGAGGTAAACGTTGAAGTGGTTCCACGGGGTGGCGGGGGGGATTGCTCTCCTCGCCGCCCTGAGCAGTAGTGCAACAGAGAATTCTCTGGCTCAGGGTCGAGCCATCTACAATTTCCGCTGCTATTTCTGCCACGGCTATTCCGGCGATGCGAAAACCCTGGCCGCAACCTACCTGAGCCCACCACCCGCCGATTTCCAGGCCGCCAGTCCCGAGCGAATCAACAAAGATTCAATACTCTCCACCCTGCGCCAGGGACGGCCGGGGACGGCCATGAAGTCCTTTGCCAATGTGCTGAGTCCGGAGGAAATGGACGCGGTCGCCCGCTTTGTGATGGACGAGTTCATTCTCCGCAAGGCCGGGAACACCCGCTACCACACTCCCGAAAATGGCTGGGACAAGCATGAACGATACGCGGCCGCCTATCCTTTCGCCCTGAAGCAGATTTCCCTTTCCCAACCCTGGGAAACTCTGACCCCGGCCCAGGCCGAGGGCAAGCGCCTGTATCTGTCCAGTTGCGTAAGCTGCCATGACCGGGGTGCTCCCACGCCGGAAGACGTGGCCTGGGACGCCCGGCCTCTCTCCTATCCGCGCAACAATTTTTCCCTGGCCGCCCCTCCGCCAAAGCTGGACGCCATGGCCAGCGCCAGTCCCTATGCCCTGCACGACCTCCCGCCCAAGATTTCCGGGATGACCGCTCAGGAAAAACGGGGGGAGAGCCTATTCCAGGCCAACTGCGCCTTCTGTCATGGAGCCGACGGCACCGGCAAGAACTGGATCGGCCAGTTTCTCGAACCCCATCCACGCAATCTGCAGGATCCAGCCTTCATGGCCAATGTCGACCGGGAGCATCTGACCCGTTCCATCCGGGAAGGGCTACCCGGCAGTTCCATGCCGGCCTGGAAATCCGTGCTGAAGAAAAGGGACGTCGAGGCGATCCTGGCCTACATCAACCGGGCCTTTCATCCACTTCGAGCTCAATAGGCCACGAGATAGCGATTAAGCCAGGTCAGAAAGTCGATGACCGGATAAATCAGCAACAGGAGGATCACCGCCAGCAGGGCCAGGGATCCCCAGAAGGGATGGTCGTGGTCCAGGAAGGTGAATGCCTTCCGGCGCCAGGGTTGCCAGGGCGTGGCTACGGGGTTTCCGGCCAGTGCCTCATGGGAGTCCCGCGGCACCCGCTTCAGGCCGGTCATCATGGCCAGAATGTAATTCTCCCGGTGCAGCCAGCCGGCCCACAGGGTGCCAATGATATGAACCAGCGCCAAAACCGCCAGGCCGTCCCCGAGCACATGGTGAACCGGTATCAACACATCCTCCCAGTCAGAAGGGACCAGGGAGCCGAACGGCCCCAGTTGCTGGCCCGAACTGTAGATCAGGAGACCGATCAGGCAATTGGCCAGTAACAGGGGCAGCAAGGTGAACACCATGGCCGCTCCCAGGGGATTGTGGCTGGCGTAGTAGCGAGCATGCCCGCTCAGGGTATCCCGGGTATAGGCGATCATTTCCCGGGGGCCGAACAGGAAGCTGCGGAAGCGGGCTGCCTTCGAGCCGAAAAAGCCCCAGACAATGCGCAGCAGCAGCAGCAGGGTCATCAGATAGCCGGCGTAGGCATGAATGGGAAACTTGCGACTGCGCAGATAGATGACAAAAAAGCTGATCACCAGCAACCAGTGGCCCAACCTCACCACCCGGTCCCAGACCTTGACCAGGGGTTCCTGACGGCTACGGCGCTCCTTGTTTTCCTGAAACAGCGACATGGATTTCAACTATGCGCAGACTCGTGGCAGGGGTGAGCCCGTCATACCTTGAAACGCTGCAATTCCACGTCCAGCGCCTGGGCCAATTGGGTCAGATTCCTGACGGAATCATTCATGGAATCCACCATCCGATCGTTTTCCTCCGCCAGATCAGCGATGCCGGACACCATATCGGTCGCATGGGCCGAACCGAGTCGCTGCTCCTCGGTGGCGCCGCGAATGCCGCTCATGCCCTGGGCCACCTGATCCACTGAAGCAGTCACTTCCTCCAGGATGCCAGCCAGTTCGAGCAAACCATCGTGACTGCCGGCCAGGGCCTTCTGCCCACGGCCAATGGCCTGACTGACCTGATCGGATTCTTGATTGAGGGAATGAGTGATGCCGTCGATTTCATTGGCCGATCTGGCTGATTTCTCGGCCAACTTGCGTACCTCGTCGGCCACCACGGCAAAGCCCCGGCCATGCTCACCGGCCCGGGCCGCCTCGATGGCGGCGTTCAGCGCCAGGAGATTGGTCTGGTCGGCGATGTCCTTGACCTCCTGGGTCATGGTGGAAATGGTCGCTGTCTTGTGCACGAAGCTTTCCACCGTGGCGGCAATCTGGGACACGGCAGACTCCAGTTGGGCAACGCTGTGCTTGAAGTCGGTCAGGGTGGCCATGCCGGCGCTGGTCCGCTCCTGGCTGACGCGAGCCAGCCCATCCACCTCGCCGGTGGCCCCGGCCACGCTGGCGATGCTCTGGGATATCTGTTCCAGGGCCTGGGCGGCCCCCTGGGACTTGTCGGTCTGGGACTGGGAACTCCGGGCGACCTGATGGCTCATCTCCCCCAGATCCCGGGAAGAGGCCACGACCTTCTCCACCGTACCGTGGACGCTGATGATCAGGGAGCGCAGCTTTTCCATCATGGCATTGAAGGACTCGGACGCCATGCCGATCTCGTCCCGTCCCTTGACCGGCAGGCGCCGGGTGAGATCCCCTTCGCCCTGGGCAATGTCCTTCAAGCCGGAAGCCATGGCGTTCATGGGGCGTGTCACCACGCGCCGGACGAAAACATAGATGAAGGCCAGCATGGCCGCGGACAGAACCACGGCAGCCGCCACCAGCTTGCCCATGGCGGCCCGGATGATTTCGTCCATGGATGTCAGGGATATCTTCATGGATACGGCACCCATGATGTCCCCTTCCTTGACCTCCTCATGGCACTCCAGGCAGTCCTTGCCCAGGTAGTTCTTCGATGCAATGGCCGGAAATACGACCCGCATCACATGACCGTAATTCGGGTCCGTGGTTTCCTCGAAAATCGGTTTGCCCTCGGTCAAGGCCCGCTGCTCGACATCATCCGGGTTCATGGCGGTCTCGTCGCCGTCACCCATTTCGTGGATAACCTTCTCGCCCCGAATCACCCGCAGATCCTTGACTGCCTCCGACTGCCGCACCTGATCGTAATAAATGGACCGCTTCTTGATGGTCTTGGTCACCTTCATGAACAGCAGGTTGGCCATGGTGAGCTGATTCACGCTCATGGCCAGCGCCCGGGCCTGGCTTCGGGCCAGAGCCGCCTCCTCCCGCACCGTCCACACCACGGTGACCGCCCAGGCGAAAACCAGGATGGCGCCAATGGCACCCACCAGGCGCATCCAAATTTTCAAGTTGGCAATACGTTCAAGCACGGGCGTTTCCGTCGATTAGTGGGAGGAAGTGGTTCCGGGATCGCTCACTGGAAAGTGTAATTGATCGTGAAGGCGATGAAGCGGACAGTCTCGCTGGGCCGCACATCGAACCAGGTGCCGTCGCTATAGGTCCAGTTGGTCCAGGTCCAGTCGTTGGTCCTGCGCTTATCCACCAGGTAGTCCGCCTTGATCGTGGTGGACGGGTTCAGAGCGTACTTGGCGAAGAGCTTGAGGGTATGCATCTGGCTGGAAATGTCCGGCAGATTCGCGGCACCAGCACCCGTCAGTTGGTAACGGCTGAGATCATGGGCCAGGGACAGGTCCCCCCCCACTTCCAGGGTCTTCCTGATTTTGCCCCGGAATCCCAGGCCCCAGGAGTCGCTGCGGTTGGAAACGGCAGCACTCCAGACGCTCAGATCACAGGTAGCGCTGGCGCCAGCAGCGGTCCGCTTGGAACAGTCGGCCTGATTCATCCGGGTATCGTTGCGGGTTACCCAGGCCGTCAGGTTCCAGGCATCCGTCAGGGCATAGGCCCCATCCAGGGACACCAGGCTGGCCTCACCCTTGCGCATACCGATATCGGGCGTGCTGCGGCCAGGGCCGTAGTCATCCTTGGATTTCTCGGCCACCAGTTGCAGGCTCAGGGCCTCCAGAGGCGTCCAGTCCAGGGATAGCTTGAGCTTGTCCCGATCCCGGTTGCCAATATAGATGGGCTGAAGCAGGTTTGACCCATAGTCCGTCACACCGTCCAGCTTCACCAGGCGCCGATAAGCATCACCGGTACGCTTGCCATGCACCAGGGCCACGCTCCCACTCAAGGTTTCTGCCATGGCCCGACGCAGTTCCAGCCGGTAGCTCTGTTCATCGATCTCTGCCCGGTATCCCACGACCCGGACCCCATCCGCATTGCGTTCCTTGATGTCCTGTTCAAAGCCCGCATTCAGGCGATAGCCCCGGGGCAGCAGATAGCCCGCCTCCAGTTTCAGGGTGTGGTTCTTCAGGGAGCGATGCTCGTTGCGTCCATCGGTGGTGGAGCTGCCAGGAAGCGCCGTCGGCACGGCCACCGTTCCACCGTAGATGTATTGGGAGACCGGCGTCTTGTCGTCCCGTTCCTCGTAGCGATAACTGCCGGTGAGGGTCAGACCGGCCATAGGCCGGGAGGAGAGTCCCAACTGTGCCAGGGTGGTATTGAGCCGTCCGCCCAGGCTGCTGCGGCCCGACTCGTTGCGATAGGTCGGCCCCACATCCATGTAGGACTCGTCCTGGGTGATCCGGCCATAGGCCAGCTTGAAGGTACCCCGGGTCTTGTCGGTGAAACGATAGGCCCCGCTCAATTGCAGACGGTGAGCCTGATTGTCCGGCGGCAGGGAAATGAGATTGAAGGTACTCAGCGCGCTCGCCCCACTCGATACCGCCAGGGAGGAGCCTGCATTGCGATTGTAGAACCAGGAACCGTAGTAGCCCCCGCTCAGTTGCAGCCGGTCTCCGGTGTAGTCCAGGCTCACATCCAGTTGGCGCGTGGTGGAATGGATGGGTTCCGCCAGGAATTCCTGGAAGGACGGCGTACCCCGACCGAAGGGCCGATTGCCATCCTTCTCCTGGTTCTGGAACAGCACCTTCAACTCATAGGGACCCAAAATCTTGCTGAGCCCCAACCGGGAAGTCTCCCGCTCGGTGTGCAACTGGATACCCCCGGCCGTGGAGCGGGTCTGGTTGGCGGTGTAGGTGGCCGGGTAGGACTGACTGTTGCTGCCTATGCCCCGCAGATTGGTATGAAGATCGTAAGGCGTATAGCGCGGCGTCTGGTCATATTCAATGGACACCCGCCAGTCCCCCTGCCGCTCGGCCCCAAAACCGAACTGCTGATCCGGTAGCCCCACACGCTGGCCGTTGGCCCACAGCCAGAAGCCTTCCTCGTCCCGCTTCACCAGGGAGAAATCCACCAAGCCAATATCGCCCTTGTCCCGCAAGCCGTTATAGGCGCCGAACCGGCGGCTGTCCGCGTTCAGATAACCGATGCCGGCACTGATATGACTTTCCGGCGTCACCAAAACCCCCACCTCGTCCAGCTCTGCTGCCTGCACGGAGGAAAAGGCCAGGGTCAGAGCGCCATAAACAAGGCTATGGCGAAAGGTCTGACGGTCGCGATGCAATGTTTTCATTCTTGTCTCCCCCGATTAGCGACGGAACGTCCGTTCGTTGCTGACGTTGGCCGGATTGTTCGAGCCATGGATGCTGGTGTGGCAATTCAGACAGGATCGGGCATTGGTGATGCCACGCCCCATGCTTGTGGTGCCGGTACTATTCGCGAACCCGGGAATGCCGCCCTGATGAGAGCTGGGCTCATGGCACTCCTGACAGAGCAGGGGCGCCCGCATCTTGAGCAGGTTCTCCACCGTGGAGCCATGGGGGTTGTGGCAGGCCGTGCAATCATCGGCCGGTTCATGCTTGCGCAGGAAGGCGCCGCGCTTTTCCATATGGCAGGTGAAACAGGTATCGGCCACGCTGTCTCTCACCATCAGCCGGGGACCGGCCGAGCCATGGCTGGCGTGGCAGTCGGAACAGACCACCTTGCCTTCCAGAATGGGGTGATGGGATGGTTTGGTCACCAGGTTGCGCTGTTCCTTGTGGCAGGTAAAACAGACCTGGGGCTGGGTAGACCGGTCCCTCACCTTGTCATGGACAGTGTGCAGTTGATGGCAGGAGGTGCAGGGCACATCCCGGGCCGAGTGGATGCTGTCCTGCCAGTGGATGAACTTGCCACCCTTGTGGCAACTGGCGCAGACAGCGTTGTGGCCTTCCACGTTCCGGGCCGTGCCCTTGCCGAAGGGCAACTCGGGCTTGGGCCGTTCCACCTGCCCCTCGGGCTTGTTGATGTGGGTCTCGCTCTCGCCGTGACAGCCGGTGCAACCCGGCAAGCGGGCATCGGTCTTGACGCCATGGCGGGTCTTGCCGATGGCCAGCACCGGATAGGACTCGGTCTCGTCATGGCAACGGGTGCACTTGGCATCCCCCGTGAGTACCAGATCCTTCTTTTCCGCAGCCTGAGCCAGGCCACCAACAAACAGGCCGGCCACCAACAGAGCCGTCCAGCCTAACTGATTGAGCTTCATTTTCTCCCCTTCCCTGATTTTGACTTCCCCTACGAGGGAGGCTCCCTCGAAACTGGCAGCTCAGCGACTGAGCACCCACTCCACCACATTCTTCACGTCAGCCGGGTCCTTGGACTTGAGGACCTCGTGGTCTTCTTCTTTTCCGTCAATCTTGACCTTGGGTGCCGTCGTGATATGGGTCGATAGCTTGGCGATGGCATCAGGCTTGTTCTTCCACTTGCCGGCGATCTCCTTCAGGGCCGGACCATCCTTCTTCTTGTCCATGGCATGGCATTTCAGGCAGCCGCTCTTGCGGGCCAGGGCCTCGGCAGCGGCCTCATCCAAGGCCCAGGCGGCCGAGAACCCAACCATACCGACCATCAACATCACCATTTTTCTGTACATGAGTACCCCGCTACGCACGTTTGATCCGACCGAAGCCCCGACATCCCACTGCCAACCGACCTGATCGGAATCAGGGATACCCAGATATTCGGCTGGCGATTTTAAACCAGGAAATAGAACGAAAGTTGCAGACTGAATCTCAATAACCCATTCTCGCAATTGAGAAAATCCATCGGACCGACAATCCTGGAAAACTGTCCACAACCGCTGCCAGACCAGGATTACCGGTATTACTTTTGGCCTAGCGACAGGCACCTTTCTTGCGTTCCGGTATTGGCGTTCCCACCTGTCCAGACCACCATGCAAGTCGGCCCCTTGAACTTGATGCAACAGATGTCCCGTCGCGCACGGGAACTTCCCCACATCGCCGCCGCCAGCATCACCTTGCTGATCGCCCTTCCCATCGGGCTCTATCTGGGCTTTCAGCAGATGCGTCTGGAACGGGAACTGGCGACCCATACCGAGTTCCATGTCCAGCTCCACGGCCAGATGCTGGCCGATACCCTGAAACGACTGGGCGCATTGACAGAAGCCATGGCCGACAATCTCTCGACCAGCGACCAGGAGCGCAACAGGGCCGTTGGCGGCGCACTGCTCAAGGCCCATGGGAACAGCGCCCACCTGGAGGTCATCAAGGGCGATACCACTCCGCGAATCATCCATACCGGCCCGGATCGGGGGCCGGCATCCATGCACGACAGTTCACGCCAGGCCGATGGTCTGCTGCTGACGCGAACGGGCACGCCCCGAAACAATATCTACGCCGACCGACTGGTTGTCAGCCAAGCTCTATCCATCTCCCGCCATGGTGTGCCGGGCGGTTTCTGGGGCTATGTCAACGCGGTCATGCCGATCTCGGAAATACTCGCCGCCAGCGGGCTGCCACGCTTGTCCCAAGAGGGCTTCGATGTTCGCCTGAGCTATATCCGCGACAGCATGTCGCCCGAGGTGCTGCTATTCACCAGCAGTCCCTCCCCGCTGACGGAGGGCACGAGTCAATCCATCCGCCTGGAGGGCGGCGGACGGCTCCAGGTGGTGCTGCAACCGAAAAATCATGTACTGACGCAGCTTGCCACCGTGAATTGGCTGCCCCTGGCGGTGAGTTGCGCCCTGCTCTACCTGCTGGTCCTGCGCCTGCTGCGTCGGCCCATCGAGCTCGAACGCAAGGTCAATGAGCGTACCCGTGAGCTGGATACGGAAAAGCAGGCCCTGCAACAGGAAGCCGCCCAGCGCAGGAAGGCGGAGGAATCCCTGTATCGGTCCCACCGCCTGCTGGACAGCATTTTCGAGCATCTGCCCGGCATGATCCTGGTCAAGCGGGCCAGCGACCTGCGCATCGCCCGGGTCAATCGTTCCACGGAAAAAGTGTTGGGGCGGCCCCGGGGCGCCCTGATCGGTCGCAGCAACGAAGAACTTTACGATGCCGATCTGGCCGGCCGCCTGTCGCGCAGCGACTATCAGACGCTGATCGAGGATGGCCTGATCGAACTACCCACCGAGCGCATTCACCTGCCCGGACAGGAGCCCCGCTCGGTGCGTTTTCGCAAGGTGGCACTGGCCGACCAGGCGGGCCGCCCCGAATACATTATCGAGTTCGGCGAGGACATCACCGAGCAGGCGCTGCTGGACGCCCGCCTGCGGGAACACCTGCTGTTCCTCGAACAGCTGGTGGATGCCATTCCCGGCCCCCTCTACTTCAAGGACCGCCAGGGACGCTACATCGGCGTCAACACCGCCTTCGAGCAACAGTTCGGCATCGCCCGGGAAGCGCTGATCGGCAAGACGGCCTTCGAGGCGGGTCAATCGCAACGGGACATCGAATTCCGCAACTCCGATACCGAATTGCTGGATAGCGGCAGAAGCACCGTCCACGAGGCCCTGCTCGTCGATGATCGCGGCGATCAGCGGGATGTCATGGTCCACAAGGCGGTGTTCGCCGCTGCCAGCGGCGAAGTGGCCGGCATTGTCGGCATCATGCTGGACATCACTGAACGCAAGCGTGCGGAAGAACATGGCCGCCGACTGAATCGTACCCTGTCGGTCTTCAGTGGCGCCAACCAGGCCATTGTCCGCATCCATGATCGGGAAGAACTACTCCAGGCCATTGCCGTCCTGCTGCATCAGCACGGTGGTTTCCCGGTAGCCTGGACCTACCTGAACACAGCCGATGGCCGACACATCATGATGGAGACCGACAAGACCGCCGGTCTGCCCGAACGCATCCTGGAAGCCATGGAGCAGAAGATCCACTGCTACACGGCGGACGCCAGCTATTGCAAGACCTTCGACTGTTGCAACCAGGAGATTGCCCGGGAACTGGATCAGTTGGGCCTGTCTTCCTTCGTGCACCTTCCATTCCGAACCCGAGACGGCATCATCGGGGGTATCGGCATCCTCGACGTGGCCCTGGACAATTTCAGCAACGACGAGCGGCAGATGCTGACCGACCTGGCCGACAACGTTTCCTTCGCCCTGGAAACCATGGACATGGAAAGGGGGCGCAGGGAAGCCGAGGGGAAATTGCACTTGGCGGCCCGGGTATTCGAGAACAGCGCCGAAGGCATTATCGTCACCGACAGCAACAACAGCATCCTGATGGTCAATCAGGCCTTCAGCACAGTCACCGGCTATGGGCCGGAAGAAGTCATCGGGAAGAAACCCAGCGTGCTCAACTCCGGGCGCCAGGATCGAGCCTTCTACGAAGAACTGTGGAAAGCCCTGCACCGGGATGGCGAATGGCATGGCGAGATCGAGAATCGGCGCAAGAATGGGGAAATCTATCCCGAATGGCTCAACCTGAGCGTGGTGCGCAATCCGGATGGCACAGTGGCCAACTACGTGGCGGTATTCTCGGACCTCACCAAGCGCAGGGAAATCGAGAACCGGGTGGAATTCCTGGCCCACCACGATACCCTGACCGCCCTGCCCAACCGCACCCTGTTCAACGCCCTGCTGCAGCAGAATCTGGATCAGGCCAAGCGCGCCGTCGGACGGCTGGCGGTGATGTTCCTCGACATCGACCGGTTCAAGGTCATCAACGACACCATCGGCCACACCGCCGGCGATTATTTGCTGCGGGAGGTGTCTCAGCGTCTGGTCGAGGTGGTGGGCGACGACGGCCATGTCTCGCGCCTGGGCGGCGACCAGTTCGCCGTGGTGCTTTCCGGCATCGACCGGCCCACCCGTGCCGCCGCTGTTTGCGATGCCATCCAGTCGGCCTTGCGACAGACCATGCGCATCAGCGGTCACGAAGTGCACCTCTCCAGCAGCATAGGCATCAGTCTGTTCCCGGAGGATTCCGACACCCTGGAGGGGCTGGTCAGCAGCGCCGATTCCGCTATGTATTCGGCCTGCGAACGGGGCGGCAACACCTATCAGTTCTTCCATCAGGACATGAACAGCCGCTCATCGGAGCGCATGCGAATCGAAAGCAAGCTCCATCACGCTCTGGAAAGGGGCGAGTTCTCGGTCCATTACCAACCCCTGGTCTGCTCCCGCACCGGCCAGATCCGCGGCGCGGAAGCCCTGTTGCGCTGGTATCAGGCCGAAACCCAGTCCTTCATCAGCCCCTCGGTATTTGTGCCCCTGCTGGAGGCCACGGGCCTCATCGTGCCGGTGGGGGAATGGGTACTGCGCACCGCCTGTGAAGAAAACAAGCGCTGGCGCGAGGCCACGGGCAGGGATTATTTCGTGGCCGTCAACATGTCCGCCCACCAGCTCGCCGACGAGGAGCTGATCGGCAAGATATCCCGGCTGCTCTGCGACATAGACTTCGATCCGAAATACCTGGAGATTGAGCTGACCGAGAGCGCCATGATGCAGGATGCGGATCATGGCATCGCCACCCTGCGCAAGCTGAAGTCCCTGGGCTTCAGTCTGTCGATCGACGACTTCGGCACCGGCTATTCCAGCCTCAGCTATCTGAAGCAACTTCCCCTCGATACCCTGAAAATCGATCGATCCTTCGTGACCGACGCGCCCGACAATCCGGAGGCGGCCTCGATCATTCGCGCCATCATCGCCATGGCCCATACCCTCAAGTTCGACATCATCGCCGAGGGGGTGGAGCGGCCGGCCCAGATCGAATTCCTGCGGGAATGCGCTGCGGACATTCTCCAAGGCTACTACTTCTCCAAGCCACTGGAGGCACATGCATTCCTGCAACTCATCACCGCAACGCCGTTTTTTTCTCTGCCGATCAGCAGCCATCCATCATTACAACTGGCCACCACGCGAAAAACCTCTACCTGACCAGAAGTCAAATCCGGCGCAGGCGGCTCACGAGCAAGTAACTAGCGCTGGCCGCCAGGGTCGCCACCAGAACCGCAAGGGCCAGTAACGGCCAGCCGTACCAAGGGGGATCCCAGCCATTGACCGGTGCCACTGAAAGCTGCCAGCGCCCGCTGGGCACTTCGATGGGAATGGTGACGGGTTTCTCCAGGCGGTTTCCCTGGATCGGTGCGAAGAGTCTGCATTCGCCACCCTCCATCTCGCGGCAGAGGGTGTAACGGTAGCCCAGGCGGGAAAATTCGGAAAATCCCGCCACCGCCAGAAGTCCTTCGATACGGATCAGAGCGATGGTGAAACCCCAGAACTCCTGCTTGCGGCCGCCGTCGTTGCGAAAAACGGGAAAACGTCCAGCCAGGCCTGTGCCTCCCTGGATCAGGTTGAATGGCCCGGCCAGGATCAGCTTTTGCCTGGATAGGGCGCGAAATGCTTCCTGACTGCGATCTTTGTCCTTCAGTAGGTCATGGCCGATCGCCGCTTCGTTACCTCGCAGAGGATATATCTGACTCACCACGCCCTTGGGGGCCAGTTGCACGGAACTCACCATCGGGAACAGATAAAGCAGTTCGGCGCCAATGGCGTCAAAATTGGCGATCTCCCAATTTTCCTGGGGCAGGAGCGAAGCCAGCATATAGGCGGCGCCCATCGCCTCCTGGACGCGCAGGCCCATCCGCTGACCGTGGGCCATGGCCATATCCCGGGCCAATCCCCGATGGGATTCTTCCATCGACGAATGCCACATCCAGCCACCGAAAACAACGAACAGAAAGGCCAGAACGAACACCGCACCCAGGCCCACCCGGAGAGGGATACCTAACTGCCCCGTTACCTCGCGTTCAGACATCTCTGAGTTTCCCCACCGACGCATTCACTCCGTAGAATGGCATTCTAATAAACAGGGTCATAGACTACACCCAGCAGCCAACATTTCCATGTCATTCCGACTCACCCGATACTTCACCCTGACCAGCCTGGTGTTTTTTGCCATTGCCAGCAGTGGCCTGGGCTACATCTATCGCAAGTCGGCCCAGGACAACATGCTGCTGATGCAGGAGTCGAACAATGCAGACCTGACTCGGGTACTGGCCAACCAACTGTGGCAGGAACATTTTATTCCCCTGTTGCGGGAATCCGCCTCGATGCCATCCAGAGAACTGGCCCGGCATGTTCGGATTCAGGAAATTCATCGCCGGGTTGCGGACCAGATTCGGGGCAGCTCGGTATACAAGATCAAGGTGTACGATGCCCTCGGACGCACAATCTATTCGTCCGAGCTGAACCAGATCGGCGAAGACAAACGTGGCAACGCCGGATTCATGGGCGCTCTGGCGGGTGAAACCCGCACCGAGCTGGTTCATAAGGACAAATTCAGCGCCTTCGAGCAGGTAGTCGAAAACCGCGACCTGATCCAGAGCTATATTCCCCAGCGGGATCCTGGCACCCGACAAATTATCGGCGTCTTTGAAATCTATTCCGATGCCACCCCCCTGCTGGCCCGGATCAATAAGGCTGAGCACCTGCTGACTCTGGCCCTGATCATCGCGTTTGGCACCCTGTATTTCGCCCTGCTGCTGATCGTGCGCCGGGCCGATCGCATCATCCAGCAACAGGCACGCGACCAGCAGCGCTTTCAGCAGCAACTGGCCCAGTCGGAAAAGATGTCCTCCATGGGACAACTGGTAGCCGGTGTGGCGCACCAGCTCAACACCCCCATCGCCTTTTCACGCAACAACATCATCCTGGCCCTGGATGTGCTTCACAACGATTCGCCCAGCGATGCCGAGGTTGATGCCGTGGCAATACCGAGCGTACCCGTGGTGCCCATGCTGGAGGATGTTCTGGAAGGACTGGACCAGATGCGGGACATGGTCACGCAACTGCGAAACTTCACCCGAATCGACCGTGCCACCATCATTGCGGCGGACCTCAACACAACACTGCATACGGTGGTCTATATCGCCCGTAGCACCTTGCCCACCCGCATCCGTATCACGGAGGATTTTTCTCCCCTGCCTGAAGTGGAATGCAATCCGTCACAACTCAACCAGATGTTCATCAATCTGATCAACAACGCCGCGGACGCCATCACCGCTGCGGGAGAAATTCGGGTCCGCAGCTATGCCCAGGACGGTCGGGTCCATGTGGAGGTGATCGATGACGGCACAGGCATACCCGCCGACGTGCTGCCCCATATTTTCGAGAGTTACTACACCACCAAGCCCGGAGACCAGGGAACAGGGCTGGGCCTGCCCATCGTCGCGGATATCGTGAAGAGCCACTGCGGCGAAATCCATGTCGAGACCAAGGAAGGAAGCGGCACCCGCTTCACGGTTACACTGCCCGTCCGGAACCCCGACCTCACCTCATCCCGCCCCCGACCCTGATCCGGCCCCACTTCATGCAGAACGCCGATATTTCCATGACCATGCCCACAAGCCTTTCCCTGAAGAAGGGCCGCGTGCTGTGCGTTGATGACGAACCCCATATCCTGAGAGCCCTGTACTGGCTGCTACAGAAGGACTTTGAGGTCATCACCGCCACCAGTGGCCAGGAGGGAATTGCGCGCATCCAGCAGCAGGCGTTCGACGTCGTCATCAGTGACCAGCGCATGCCGGAGATGGGTGGCGTCGAATTCCTCACCATGGTGAAGACCCTGACGCCGCGCTCGATGCGCTTCCTGCTCACCGGCTATGCCGACTTGCCGGCGCTGCTCAGCTCGATCAACGAAGCCGAGGTTTATCGCTACATCACCAAGCCCTGGGACGTGGACGACTTGCCAAGAATGATCGCCCAGGCCGCCGATATCGCACGCGCCGCCGAACTGCCCAGCACCACGAGACAGGAGGCAATGGTTTCCGAAGGTACTACCGGCGCGGCCCCCATACTCGTGCTGGACAACTGCCCGACCACCTTGTGCGCGGTTCAGGCCGCCGTCCAGAAACTGGCCGAGGTCATCCAGGTCTCCACCGTGGCCGACGCTGTGCATGTGATGAGGCATCAGGCCGTCAGCGTACTGATCTCGGAAACAGCCCTGGGAACCGCGGACTTGATCCCGCCCCTGTGCCTGATTCGGCAACGCCACCCCCAGGTCGTCGCCGTCCTGCTGTCCCGGACCATCAGTACCGATTCCATATCGGCCCTGATCAACCAGGGCCAGATTTTTCGTTTCCTGTCCAAACCGATCGACGATGGACAGCTGGGCGAAACCCTGATCCAGGCCCTGAAGCTGAACCGGCAACTGACTCAGGACCCTGGCTTGCAGGAACGTTACCGGACGGAACCCCTGACGGCTCAGTCATCACACCTTGACGACGCACGGCTCTCCTCCGTGACCCTGGCCGACGCCACTGGCGGGACACGGGACGAAAGCCTGGGCCAGCGGGTGGGGCGACTTGTCCGCAGCCTGTTCCCGAGCAACGTCTGAAGCGCCCGAGGAGCGTCCATGAAACACCACTCCAGTTACGGTCCCTGGCTGGCCGCCCTGCTCGGCCTGGGGCTGCTGCCTGGTCTGCTCCAGGCCCGGGACCAGGAACGGTGGGCACAGTTCAAGCCTGCCCCCGGCATGGAAGCCCCTGCGGCAGTGGAGCCTTCCCTCCCGCTGCCACCCGTGAAAACCATCGACTCGCCGGCGCGCCGGACTCTTGAGCGGGAAAGCTATTACGATCCCGGCAATCCGGACCTGGGCCGCCTGCAAAGGATCGAGGAGGCCACCGCCATCCTGCCCCACGACAGCAACGGCTTCCCAGACTGGATGCGCGCCCTGCGGGAGGGCAGCATCACCCCCCGGGAAAGCCTGGGGGGCAAGGGTAAAATGGAAGTGCTGGACCTGGACATCATCATGCGCAACACCAAGGAAATGCCCCATGTGCGCTTTCCCCACAAGTCCCATACCCTGTGGCTGGCCTGCACCAATTGCCATCCAGATCCCTTCCAGCCCGTGGCCGGCAGCACAGCCATCCGCATGGCCGACATTTTCCGGGGACAGTACTGCGGCAAATGCCATGACCGGGTCGCCTTCATCACCTTTTTCTCTTGCCAGCGCTGCCACAGCGTGCCCCAACAGGGTTCCGCGAGCGGCAGCGCCCCGTCGGGACAATAGATTTCCCGATGGAAGGGACTTCTGCATGTCCAATTTCTGAATTTTCCCATCTGCGGGTAGACTGCCCCGCTCCCAGGCGTCCAGCGCCACCCAGTCGACCCATCCTGTCCATCCGAATTCATGCTGCAAGCCCAGAATCTCCAGTGTGTACGTGGCGAGCGCCAATTGTTTTCCCATCTCGGCTTTACCCTCGATGCTGGGGAACTGCTGTATTTGCAGGGCAGGAACGGAGCAGGCAAAACCAGCCTGCTGCGCATGCTGGTGGGCCTGCTGCCGCCGGTCGCTGGCGAGATTCTCTGGAAGGGTAGTTCCATCAAACGTCAGGCCGAAAATTACCGAGCCGAACTGTGCTACCTGGGACATCACAACGGAACCAAGGAGGACCTGACGCCCCTGGAAAACCTGCTGACCTCGGCCCGATTGCACGGAGAACACCTAGCGGAGGATGATGCGGTGGACGCCCTGGAACAGGTCGGGCTGGCGGGGCGGGAGGATATCGCCTGCAAATACCTGTCCCAGGGACAGAAACGGCGCGTGGCCCTGGCTCGGCTAGTGAAAAAGCGTTGCGCCCTGTGGATTCTGGACGAACCTTTTGTCGCCCTGGATAGCACAGCAGTCGGCTGGCTGGCGGAACTCATAGGCGGACACCTGCAACGAGGCGGATTGTGCGTGATGACGACCCACCAGCCCGTGGCAATCAGCGCCGGCGCCGTCAAGGAACTCCGTATAGGCGCCGGATGATGACAGGCCTGCCCCCCGTCCCAACCGGAGCACCGCCATGCTGAACGCCATATACTGTCTGGCAGCGCGGGACATTCGTCTGGCCATGCGCCGCCAATCGGATCTGGCCTCCACGCTATTCTTTTTCATCATCGTGGTCAGTCTGTTTCCTCTGGGCGTGGGGCCGGACCCTGACCTGCTGAGAAAGCTCGCGCCCGGCGTGGTCTGGGTTGCAGCCCTGCTGGCCACCATGCTGTCCCTGCCGCGCCTGTTCGCCGATGATTTCCACGACGGCACCCTGGAGCAACTGGCCCTGACCCCCCATCCCCTGCCATTCCTGGTATTGGGAAAAATCATCGCCCACTGGATGCTCTCCGGCCTTCCCCTGGCCCTGATGGTCCCGATCGTGGGCCTGCAATTCGACCTGCCCGCCGAAGGTCTGATCACCCTCACGATCTCCGTTCTGCTGGGTACCCCGGCTCTCTCCGCCATCGGCAGCATAGGCGCCGCCCTCACCCTGGGACTGCGCGGCGGCGGGGTGTTGCTTGCCCTGCTGGTACTGCCTCTATATATTCCAGTGCTGATCTTCGGCGCCGGCGCCGTGGACGCGACCCTGACCGGACTGGATCCTCAGGCCCACCTTTCCCTGCTGGCGGCCATTACCCTGGCCGCCGTGGGCTTCGCCCCCTGGGCGGCGGCTTCGGCATTGCGGATTGCGCTGGAATGATCGGGAGGGCAAGGGTCTTGTCTTTGCTGGAAACATTGACATCGGTCAAACTCCACTTCCTCTGGAATGAGTATTGCTTCTGATGGTCCTTTTGGGAGGAGTTCTATGATTTCGAAAAATCGTGTATTGCTGGCAAGCGCGGGTATCGCCTGCGCCCTTGCCGCCACCCCCGCCAGTGCCGCCAAGCCAGGCAAGGCCGACGCCGCCCGCGTGGAGGAACTGGAGCGCAAGCTGGAGCGCAGCCTGCAAATGATCGAGGCGCTGTCCGCCAAGGTTCAGCAACTGGAACAGGCCAAGACGGCCGCCGTCGCGCCCCCCCCGGTCGTGATCGAGCAGCAAAAGCGGGTCGAAGCCCTGGAAAGTCAGGTCGCCCAACTGGGTAGCGGGCTGTCCAACCGGTCCAATGACGAGAGCCTGCCGGTACATGGCTTTGCCGACGTGGGTCTGGTCCATGGCCGCGAGAACAATGCGGTGTATGGCAAGGGCACCAAAGGGTTTACCGTCGGCAACCTGGATCTCTACCTGACGCCCAAGTTCGGCGATCGGGTGCGCAGCCTGATCGAACTGGTGTTCGAGGTGGATCGGGACGGTTCGGTGGCCACCGACCTGGAACGTGTGCAGATGGGCTATCTGTTCAGCGATGCCGCCACCGCCTGGGTCGGCCGCTTCCACACGCCCTACGGCAGTTGGAATACCGCATTCCACCATGGCGCCCAGATCCAGACCTCCATCCTGCGGCCCCGCTTCCTGGAATTCGAGGACCGGGGCGGCATCGTTCCCGCCCACACCACGGGAGCCTGGCTGACCGGCGCCTTCAGCGGTGACTCGACCAGACTGGGCTACGACCTGTATTTCGGCAACGCACCGACCATCGGGGTCGACCTTTCCGCCCCCTCTGGCGCCGTGGCCGTGACCAATCCCACCGCCTTCAGCCCGACCGTTGCCCTCGGTGGCTATGCCGGCACGGGCGTATTGGACATGCGCCAGGGCGGTCGCACCAGCCACGCCTATTCCTCGGGCTTCACTGCCTGGGTCGAACCCCGCGTCCTGGACGGCCTGCGTCTCGGCCTCCATGGCCTGCGCGCCAAGATCGAGGATGACAGTGTGGATATGAACCAGACCCAGCTTCGCATGCTGGGGGGGTACCTGACCTACCAGGACAACAATTGGGAAGTGCTGGGTGAGTACTATGGCTTCCGCAACCAGGACATTTCCGGCAGTACCGGCACCCACAGCTCATGGGCTGGCTACATGCAGGCTGGTTACAATATTGGCCTGTTAACCCCCTTCGTACGAACCGAGCGGGCCATCCTGGACCAGACCGACAATTATTTTGGTGTCCAGTCCAGTGGACGTTCCTATAGTCGCCTCGCTGCCGGCATACGCTACGACCTGGATCCTAAGGCTGCCCTCAAATTCGAACTGCTACGCACACAGCAGGGAGACCTTGGTCCTGATTTGAACAATGACTACAACGAAGCCCGTATCCAATATTCGGTGCGCTTCTGATGAAAGGGACTTCCATGAACTACATCAAGGCAATCGCCGGACTCATCGCCATCCTGGCCGTCACACCGAGCTATGCGCTGGCCGAGGGTTATGTCGTGGCCCACAGCTCGGTACGGCTCGGTGCCAGCGACATCAAGGAGGTATTCGTCGGCAATATGCAGTTCGCTGGCTCGATCAAGCTGGTGCCTGTGGATAACGGTGCCGTTCAGGGCGACTTCCTCTCCAAAATGCTCAAGATGGACCCGGATCGCTACGCCAACACCTGGGCCAAGAAGTCCTTCCGTGAAGGGTTAACTCCGCCGCCGATCAAGTCGGGGGACGCGGAAGTACTGGATTTTGTCAAACGAACACCTGGCGCCATCGGTTACGTCAGCCGCCAGGCCGCTGGTGCCAATGTCATTGTGCAATATTGATATACCGATTTCCCGTCGTGACCCATGAGCGTTTTCAGTAGCCTGACAGTAAGGCAGCACCTTATCGTCATCTTCGCCCTGGTCACGACGGGGTTCATCGCAGGCAGTGCCATGGGCGACCGCATGTCGGCCATGATGCACAATGACGCCATCAACATCTTCGATACCGCCCTGGTTCCCATCCAGGAAGCCGGCGACATGGAGAGCAACATGCACGATGCCCGAGCACAGTTGCTGCTCGGCCTCCAGCATGATCCCCAAAGCGAATGGGTGGCCCTGCATGACCATCCCATCGACAAGCACCTGAACGCCTATGAGGACTCCATCACGGACATTCAGGATGCCTACGAAGCATTTGCCCGCATCAAGGGCCTACAGGCCGACGAACGCAACCTTCTCGGCGCACTCGGTGAAAATCTGAGCGCCTTCACCAGCGCGGGCAAGGAAGTGGCAGAAGCCTTCAAGGGAGGGGACTATCGCCAGGCCAACACATTGATCCTGAAAAAACTCAATCCGGCGCTGACCGGCATGCATCACCAACTCAAGCAACTGGAACTGTTACTGTTGAAGCGGGCCAAGCAGCAGAACATCGACAGCGGACGTCTGCGCACACGGGTGTCGATGATCGTCTGGATCGGCGCGGCCCTTGCCATCCTGTGCACCTGGGGCATGTATTTCTTCTTGTCCCGCACCATCACACTGCCCTTGCGCCGGGTCAAAGAGGCAGTCAGCCGCATGGCAGAGGGGGACTTCAGCCACAACATAACGTCCAAGGGGCATACCGAGTTCGACGAACTGTTGCGGGCTGTCGCGGCCATGCAAACGGATTTGCGCAAACTAATGGCCGAGGTCCAAACAACCTCCAATGTAGTTTACTCGAATGCTGCAGTACTATCGGAAAAGCTCGATCAAGCAGCGCGTAGTTCTCAGGAGCAAGGTGACCGGATCAGTGACATGTCGGCCTCCCTGGAGCAGATGAGCCGCGCCATCGGGGATGTTTCAGAAGGCGCCTCGGGCGTCGACCATGCCGGGCAGGATGCACATCAGTGGGCCAGGGAAGGAACCTCCAGCATGCAGAGCGGTCTCACTTCAGTGGAAAAAATCGTCACTACGGTACAGGATTCCAGCACCGCTATTCGTGAACTCTGTGATGCCGTCAATCACATCGGAAACTTGGCCATCGTGATTCACGACATCGCGGGACAAACCAATCTCCTGGCCCTGAACGCCGCCATTGAAGCGGCACGGGCCGGCGAACAGGGACGCGGATTCGCCGTAGTCGCCGACGAAGTGCGAAAGCTGGCAGAACGCACCGCCAGCAGTTCCTCAGATATCGGACAACTCCTGAGTGGCGTCGGCAACCGCTCGGAACAGGCTGTCGCCACCATGCGAGAAGCCATGACCGAGGTTGAACAAGGCGCCGTCCAGATTCGTTCGATAGGCACTATCCTTGACAAGATTCTTGCCGCATCCAGCAAGGTAAGCGATCTGACGCAGGGTATCGCCGCCGCGACCCAACAGCAATCAGAGGGGACCGCCCACGCGGCGCAGTCCATGCATCACATTTCCAGCTTGGTGGAGGGCAATAATGCAGCCCTTCAACACATTGCGGTCACCGCTGCGGAAATGACGCGGATTTCCACTGATTTGAATGGATTGGTGGGACGTTTCCGATTCTGACCCATTACCTTGAATATTCATGCCGTCTTGTACCGGCGCTCCCCATGCAATACCGTCTACAAAAGTCGTTCTGGAGAAATTAGATGATTCCTGAGATTGGGCAATTCGCCCTGATATCCGCGCTGGCAGTTGCCCTCGTGCTAGGTGTGCTACCCCTGGCGGGAGCCATTCGCCACGACGACCGGCTGATGGCCCTGGCCCGCCCGGCGGCCGTGGCCCAGTTCGGCTGCGTAGCCGTCGCCTATGGCTGCCTGCTCAAAGCCTTCATCTCCAATGACTTCTCGGTCGAATACGTGGCCCAGCATTCCAATTCCCTGCTGCCCATGTTCTACAAGGTAGCCGCGGTCTGGGGCGGTCATGAGGGTTCCATGTTGCTCTGGGTGCTGATCCTGGCTCTGTGGACCCTGGCCGTGGCATTGTTCAGTAGCCGGCTTCCAACGACCATGGTGACCACTGTGCTTTCCGTGATGGGCATCATCAGCGTCGGTTTTCTCGCCTTTCTGCTGTTTACTTCGAACCCCTTCACCCGGCTGTTGCCACCGGCGCCCGACGGCAACGATCTGAATCCGCTGCTACAGGATCCGGGCATGGCATTCCATCCGCCCCTGCTCTACATGGGTTATGTGGGCTTCTCCGTGGCCTTTGCCTTCGCCATCGCGGCACTGATCTCCGGCAGGCTGGACGCGGCCTGGGCACGGTGGTCTCGGCCCTGGACCACCGTGGCCTGGATATTCCTGACCCTGGGCATCGCCCTGGGCTCCTATTGGGCCTATTACGAACTGGGGTGGGGCGGCTGGTGGTTCTGGGACCCGGTAGAAAATGCCTCCTTCATGCCCTGGCTGGTGGGCACCGCCCTGATCCACTCTCTCGCAGTCACGGAAAAGCGGGGCAGTTTCAAGAACTGGACTGTACTGCTGGCGATCATGGCATTTTCCCTCTCCCTGCTGGGCACCTTCCTGGTCCGCTCCGGTGTGCTGACCTCGGTCCATGCTTTCGCCACCGATCCCGCACGAGGCGTCTTCGTTCTGACTTTTCTGGCCCTGGTGGTCGGCTGCTCCCTGATCCTGTTTGCCTGGCGCGCACCCACCGTTGGCCTGGGCGGCAGCTTCGAACTGCTATCCCGGGAGTCCCTGTTACTGGTCAACAATGTACTCCTGACGGTAGCAGCCAGCGCTGTTCTGCTGGGTACTCTCTACCCCTTGTTCCTGGATGCTTTGAACCTGGGGAAAATTTCCGTCGGCCCCCCCTACTTCGAAGCCGTCTTCGTACCCCTGATGGTTCCGCTGGTGGTACTGATCGGGATCGGTCCCTTTGCCCGCTGGAAGACGGCCCACTTGAGCGATCTGCCCAAGGGCCTGCGCTGGCTGTTCATACTGCTGCTGCCGGTAGCCATTTTGTTGCCCTTTGCACTGGGCCATGGTTCGGCGCTGGTATCCCTGGGCCTGCTGCTGGGATTTTGGTCCATCGGTGCCAGTCTGCTGCAGTTGGCGCATCGTCTGGGCAAAGATAACTGGCGCATTCGCCTGGGCACCCTTCCCCGTGCCTACTGGGGCATGATCATGGCTCACATCGGAATCGGGGTTTTCGTTCTTGGAGTGACCATGGTCAAAGGTTACGAAAGCACGGCGGACGTACGCATGGCCGCAGGCGATACCACCACCATTGGCGGCTATACCTTCACCTTCCAGCATATCGAGGAACTGAACGGCCCCAATTACGTAGCCGCCCGCGCCCATGTCGAAGTCAGCCGCGATGGTCAGAAGCTCAAGATCATGGAGCCGGAGAAGCGCATCTACAACGTCCAGCGCATGCCGATGACCGAAGCAGACATTGATGCCGGCTTGTTCCGCGATCTCTACGTTTCCCTTGGCGAAGCAATCGATGCGCAGACCTGGGTAGTGCGCATCCAGCACAAACCCCTGATCAACTGGATCTGGTGGGGCTGCCTGCTGATGGCCTTTGGTGGAATCCTTGCCGCCAGCGACCGACGTTATCGCATTGCCCGGATGCAAAAGCTCAGCCCCGGCACTACATCCGCCACCGCAACCGTCTGACGGAGCTCCCATGCGTCGATTCATATTGCCCCTGGGCATTTTTCTGGTACTCGTTGGTTTCCTCGCCGTGGGCTTGCGCCTCAATCCACGGGAAGTACCCTCCCCCTTCATCGGCAAGCCCGCACCTACGTTTCGCCTGACACAACTCCATGCGGCAGATCAGGCCCTCGCCCCGGAGGACATGAAAGGCAAGGTCTGGCTGCTCAATGTGTGGGCCTCCTGGTGCGTCTCCTGCCGCGAGGAGCATCCAGTACTGCTCGATCTGGCACGGCGCAACCTGGTGCCCATCATCGGACTGGACTACAAGGACGATCGGGAGGCCGGCAAGGAATGGCTGCTACAGCACGGAAATCCCTACGCTCTGTCGGTCTGGGACCGAGATGGCCGGGTGGGCATCGATTACGGGGTCTATGGCGTACCGGAAACCTTCGTCATCGACAAAACGGGCGTCATACGCCATAAGCATATTGGCCCCCTCAACGAAACCGTGCTGGAAGAGAAAATCATCCCTCTGATCAAGGAGCTCAACGGTGCGTAAATTGATTGTATTTGCCTGGTTTGCGCTCTGTCTGGGTCTGGCGCAGGGACGCGAGGCTCAGCCTACCGCGGAGGATCCTGTACTGGAAGCCCGAGTTCAGGCAGTGGCGGAGGAGTTGCGCTGCCTGGTCTGTCAGAACCAGAATCTTGCCGACTCCCACGCCGAACTGGCGATCGACTTGAAGAATCAAGTCCGCGAGATGTTCCAGCGGGGCATGTCGGAAAAACAAGTCGTGGAGTTCATGGTGCAGCGCTATGGTGATTTCGTCCTCTACCGCCCCCCGGTGAAGCAGACCACCTGGCTGCTCTGGTTCGGCCCCTTCCTGCTCTTCGCCGGCGGACTCGGGGTGCTATTCGTCAAGTTACGGAATCGCCGTAGCCAGCTTCCCAAGCCGCTTTCCCAAGACGAGAAAAACGCTGCCACTCAACTCCTGGATAGTGACCGGAAGGAATCCGCATGACTCTGTTTGCACTCATTGCCGGTGTGCTGCTGCTGGCGGTTACCGCCGCACTCATCGTTCCACTGATGCTCGCAAGGAAAGGTACTTCAACTGTCGCCAGTTCAATCGATTTGAGTCTGGCTGTACTGAAGGACCAATTGGCCGAACTTGGTCACGATCGTGAAAATGGCATTGTTGACGAGGCCAACTACTCTGCCGCCAAAGAGGAGTTGGAACGCCGGGCCCTGGAGGATGCGACCCAGACGTTGCCTCCACCCACTACAACCAGGCAACGGCCTTTTATAGCCGTAACTCTGGGCCTATTGATTCCGGTGGCCGTCATAGCTCTGTATGTCGTGCTTGGGTCACCTGAGGCATTCCGGGAAAGCAAGGGCGGAGAAGGGGGTTCCCATGCCCTGACCTCCCAGCAAATCGTCGCCATGGTGGAGCGTCTGGCCGAGCGTTTGCAGGAAAACCCCAATGATGGCGAAGGCTGGCTGATGCTGGCACGCTCCTACGCTGTCCTGGGTAAATTTCCCGAAGCCGTCGCGGCCTATGGACGAGCCACGACGCTGTTACCTCCCAATGCCCAGACCCTGGCGGACTATGCCGACACAGTCGCCATGGCACAAGGACGCAGTCTGCAGGGAGCGCCGGAAAAAATCGTCCAGAAGGCCCTGGAAGTCGACCCACGCAACGTCAAGGCTCTCGCTCTGGCAGGCACCATAGCCTTTGAGAAACAGAACTACAACTCTGCGATCGCGCAGTGGCGCAAAATTCTGGAAGTGGTTCCCGAAGGCTCCAGCGTGGCCAATAGTATCGAAGGCAGCATCCGCGATGCCGAAAATCGCATGGCGATGGGAGCCAGTCAAAGCCCAGGCGCAATGGAAATGACAAAGCAGGAGGTCAAGCCTATCCTTGCGCAAAGCGTTTCTGGCTCGGTCTCCATCGATTCGTCGTTAAAGGGGCAGGTAAAATTGGACGACGTTGTGTTCATTTTTGCCCGAGCCGCCAATGGTCCCAAGATGCCCCTGGCCATCCTGCGCAAGAAGGTCGCCGATCTGCCCCTGGAATTCACTCTGGATGACAGCATGGCCATGACTTCCAATAATCGGCTGTCTGCCTATCCCCAGGTGGTGATTGGTGCCCGTGTATCAAGAAGTGGCGATGCCACCCCTAAACCCGGTGACCTCGAAGGACTTTCAATGCCTGTGGCCCCCGGCGCCAAAGGCGTCAAATTTGCCATCAGTACAGTACGACAGTAGCTAACAGGCGGCATGGTCGTGGTGGCTGAATGGAGACGGCAATGGCACGGATAAACTCCACGGGGTTCTGGCTTCTGTTGCCCGTCACCCTGCTGTTCCTGATGCAAGGGGCCACCGCCGCCGAAGACCTGCGTAAACTGACTGACGATGCTCGCACTGCTGCCAAGCGGCTGATCGAGCAGACCCGTACCGAATTGACGAGAGAGCTGGAGCGCTCAGGCCCCGCCCGTGCGGTGACGGTGTGCAAGTTCAGTGTGCCCGAACTGGCTTCCAGCATTTCCCGTCAGACTGGCATGCGGGTTACCCGGGTCAGCCTCCGGCCCCGCAACCGCGCCCTGGGAGAGGCTGACCCGTGGGAACAAAGGATTCTTCTTGATTTTGAGAAGAGACTTGCCAAAGGAGAGAACCCAGAGACCCTGGAAATCTCGGAAATCATGGATGAGCCAGTAGGGAAAACATTTCGTTACATGAAAGCCTTGATAATCGGCAAGCCCTGCATGGGCTGTCACGGATCAACCAGCGATCTATCCGAAGGTGTCAAGATCCAGTTGGCAAACGAATATCCCTTTGACCGGGGGACCGACTATCAATTGGGGCAAATTCGGGGTGCCATTTCCGTGAAAAGGAGCCTACAGGGCCCCTGACCCCCTATCGGAAAACTATTTGCCGATGGAAGATAGTGCCCGCTGGGCACCCACATGCCCTTGGGTAGCGGCTTTTTTCATCCAACGGGCCGCCTCCGAGTGGCTTTCGATGACGCCTTTGCCAGCCAGAAACAACAGGCCCAGGTGATATTGGGCCTCGGCATGTCCAGCGCTGGCGGCCTGGAAATACCAGGAGGCGGCTTCCCGGTCCGGATCGACCACAGTACGCGCCGCCTGCACACCGAACAGATAGGCGGAACCCAGTTGAAACATTGATTCGACATGACCTTGAACTGCTGCCTTCTTCCACCAGAATACCGCCTGCTTTTCATCCTCGGGCACACCATCGCCCTGGTAATAAAGCATCCCAAGACGATACTGGGCCAGGGTATTCCCTGCATTGGCTAAGGGGAGCAGCATTTGCGCAGCCTGTGCATGACGTCCTGCTTCCATGGCACGCAAGGCATCGCTCAGCGGATCTCCGGCTTGGGTGGCGCCTGTGGCCAGAATGACTGCCAAGAGCAATACTAGGCGCAGCATATTCCTTCTCCCGAATCTGGCATGAACGAGTATTTAACCGTAACAACCATTTTTAAATAATGGCTAATAGTGATGAAAAACTTGCCATGTTTTATGCCCCCCTTAACTTTCCGAGAAACACCAGCGGTCAATGCTTTCCGGAGGACGGTCACACATTTCCAATGACGGAGTATACCGTGCCCCCCTGCCACACGTCGTTGGGAATGGCCAGGCACATAGTTCGCTTGCGGGTTGCGACCCACGTCAGTCGCTTGGCGACAATTATTGGGTATCGACAGGCCTATGGGCGTTAACTATCAGTTATGGGATGATTCGCGCCCGGCTCCGAAATCAGTTCGGGCAGTACTGCAACCAATTGACAAGGGATGAAGCTTGGGAGAATCGGCAGAGCTCACCGGGGGAAGCCCCACCCAGGACAACAGGCATCCCCCCGCCCCATTAAGCCGCAAGGGCGTATGGACCATTGCCGTCCTGGTGGCCTACTTCATTCTGGTCACTGCGGTTATCGCCTATGAACGCGGCATCATGATCCAGTTGGTGAACCGCCTGCAACAGGTCCATGAGACCGATGAAAGGCTGGTCGCCCTCAACATGGCGGTATCGAGAACCGTACTCTCGGTCAACGAAAACTATTTCAACCCGAGCACAGCCGAGGCCTTCAAGGTGCTGACTCTGGAGGTGGAAGCCATACTTCCCGGTGTCCGGCGTCTGGCCCCAAGTTATCCCATCCTGCGGGATGATATCGAAGCGCTCACACAGTCCCTGAACGATTTTTCCAATGAAGGAACTCGCGCCGCCATTGCCGACCTGCGCACCACAATGCACCATCTGGTCATCAACCTCGACACCATCACCACGGACGCCCATACCCAGAAACAGGAGACCCTGGAACGATACCAAACCACATTCAATCGGGTCACCCTGGAATGGTCGGCCTTCGGTATCGTATTCATCGCGATTCTGAGTGGCGTAATCCTGTTTTTCTTTCGCGCCCTGACCCGCGACATTGAGCGTATTCACCACCGGGCTGTGGAAATCGTGCGCGGTTATCGGGGAGATCCTCTGGAGCACACCCGCGCCGATGAACTGGGAGCCTTGATGGATGCACTCAATCAGATGCAGCAGGAACTGCGGCAACACGAGTCCCGAATGGAAATCGTTCGGCAGCAACAGTTCCACAAGGAAAAGATGGCGGCCATCGGTTCCCTGGCGGCGGCGGTGGCTCACGAAATCAACAACCCCCTGTCCGCCATCGTCGGCATCGCGGAAACCATGGACGCGGAGTGCAAGGCCCAGGAATGCGACAACTACGGCAGCGTCTGCCATCCGGAAATGATTCTGGACCAGACCCGACGCGTCATGCAGATTACCCGGCAGATCAGCGAGTTTTCCGTACCCCAGTCCCAGGATCCGGAACTGCTGGACATCAACGGACTGGTGCGCAGCACATGCAACTTTGTCAAATTCGACCGGCGCGTCCGTCTGATCGACCTGCGGCTTGCCCTGGGAGACAACCTGCCAGCCATATTCGTGACCGCCGACCATCTGGTCCAGTCCATCCTTAATCTGCTCATCAATGCCGCCGATGCCATGCAGGGCAAAGCGGGCGACAGCCCCCGGATCGAAGTCATGACATCTCTACAGAACGGCCGGGTGCTGATCGAGATCAGCGACAATGGCTGCGGAATAGCGCCATCCGACCTGCCCCTGGTGTTCAACGAACACTTCACCACCAAGGGGCCGGGCCGGGGCAGCGGCCTGGGCTTGGCCCTGAGCCGATCATTAATTCGTGATGCCGGAGGCGATATTTCCATCGACTCAACCCCCGGGGTCGGCACCACAGTGACCGTGACCTTGCCCATCCCCAGCCTCGGCGGTTCCGCTGCAGGCACATAACGAAAGCGGCCTATGCATGTATTGGTGATTGACGACGAACTGGCCATCCGCCAGATTCTCACCGCAATGGTAAGTCGGGCGGGATACTCCTGCGATACTGCGGAGAACGTGCGGGAAGCCACCGCCAAGCTGGTCCGTGGCGACGTGGATGTCGCCTTGTGCGACATCATGATGCCCGATGGCAATGGGGTCGACCTGGTCAGGAGCATCAAGGGTTCCGGCATTGAAACCCAATTCATCATGGTCACGGCGTTCGCCTCGGTGGAGACCGCCGTCGAAGCCCTGCGGGCTGGGGCAACCGATTACATTGTCAAACCGGTGCGCAACGAGGAGCTGATGCACCGACTGGCCCAGATCAACTCCCTGTGCGGCCTGAAAGCGGAAAATCAAGCCCTGCGCCAGTTGATGGTAGGCGACAAGGGCGTCTTCCATTTCACATCGCCCTCCATGGTTGAAATGGATCGACTGGTCTCCAAGGTGGCGGTAACCGACAGCACCGTGTTAATCACCGGGGAGAGCGGCACCGGCAAGGGGATCACCGCCCGGTGCATTCACGAGATGAGCCCCCGGGGCGATCTGCCTTTCATTCCAGTCAATTGCAGCGCGATTCCGGAAAATCTGATGGAGAGCGAGTTCTTCGGGCACTCCAAGGGGGCATTCACTGGCGCCGATCGAGCACGCAAGGGCCTCTTTTCCCAAGCCGACCGGGGTACGCTGTTTCTGGATGAAATCGGCGAACTGCCTCTGCACATGCAGACCAAACTGCTCCATGTGATCGAAGACAAGGAAGTGCGGCCACTAGGGGGGGAACAGGCCCGCCGGGTCGATACCCGAATCATCGCGGCAACCAACCGTAATCTGGTCGAAATGGTCAAGGACGGCAGCTTCCGCGAAGACCTGTATTTCCGCCTCTCAATGTTTCAGATCCACATCCCGCCCCTACGGGAGCGCAAGGAAGATATCAGCCGGCTGATCCATTTCCTGTTGCAGTCGTTTGCCGGTGTGCACTCACGCAAACTACTGGAACTGGACCCCATGGCGGAGGAAGTCCTGATGGGTTATGGTTGGCCGGGAAATGTGCGGGAATTGGAGAACGTCATCAATCGCGCCCACATTCTGGCCGATGGGGGCCGCATCACCCTGGCGGACCTGCCGCCGGACATTGCCAGGCAGCCCGCCTCCTCCGATATTCCTGGCACAAACCTTGCGAACGGAAGCGGTTTGCGCGAACAATTGCGGCGGGTGGAGGCTGATATCATCGTCCGTACCCTGCGTGAATGTGACGGTGACCGCAAGACTGCGGCCCAAAAACTTGAGATCGGACTCTCCAGCCTCTATCGCAAACTCGAGGAATTGGAGATCATGGGCTCGGGAAAATTTGAAAACGGATAGTGGAAGAGGGTACGAAGACAATGAGAAAATTACTGTCCATCGCCGCCGTGCTGGTGCTGTGTTTTGCATCCCCTGCCCACGCGGGTACTACGGAGGATTTCGAAGCCGGCAAGAAGGCTTTCGATGCTGGCGATCTGGTCGGGGCCATGAACCCGCTGAAACGTGCCGCCGATGCAGATCATGTCGAGGCTCAGGTATTGCTGGCCTATATCCTTGACTATTCGGAGTTTGACGAGGACGCCATGGCCTATTACCGGAAGGCTGCCGAAAAAGGCAATGCCGATGGTCAGTTTGGCTTGGGAGTCATGATTGCCAACGGGGATGGCGTCCCCAAAAAGGACCCCATCGAAGGACGGCGCTGGATCAAGCTGGCGGCAGAGCAGGGCCACAAAATGGCCATTGGCGTCATGGCCCAGGCCTACTTGGGTGGACAGCTAGGTCTAACTGAGGCCGAGCGCAACAATGATGAGACCCTGCGCTGGGTGCGTCTCGCCGCGGAGCAGGACAGTCTCCCGGCCATCGACGCACTGGCCCGTGCCTATCGGGAAGGTGCGCTGGGCCTCTCCCCGGATCCCGCCCAAGCCACTGAACTGGAAGCCAAGGCTAAGAAATTACGCAACGTGAAAGACACCAAGGGCAAGAAGAAAAAGCGCTAACCCCTTAGACAAGGATACGAACATGAGGCATACAGGAACCATAGCCGTCTCACTGATACTCTTATTGGCGACGATCACGGTGGAGGCTGCCAACTTCGAGCGTGGCCGGCAGGTCTATCAGATGCGCTGCATCGCCTGTCACGGCCCCAGGGGCGAGGGCATCATGCCCCAAACTCCGAAATTCAACATGGGAGAACGTTTGGACCGCCCCGACCTGATGTTGCTGCAAAACGTGAAAATGGGTGGCAACGGCCAGCCTCCCTTCATCGGCATGGTCTCCGACGAGGAACTCCTGGATGCCATCGCCTACATTCGCACCTTAAGATAATGATGAAACCCCATTCCCTCTGCGGCCTGCCGACGACTCTGCTGACCACCGCCCTGTTCCTGTCCACACTGGCCCTGGCTTCGGACCCACCCAAGGGAGTCCATGTAGCGGACACCTTCGATGTCGGCAGCAACGTCTACGTGCGCGCCCTGACTGTGGAGAAGTCTACCGGCACCCTCTGGGTTGGCACCTCCGTGGGCGCCATCGAAGTGGACCTCAAAACCTCAAGACCCCGCAATACCTTCACCCGTCAGGATGGTCTAGCCAACGAATATGTATTTGCCGTCGGGATCGATAGCCAGGGTTACAAATGGTTCGGCACCAACGCCGGCGGCGCTTCCCGCTACAGGGATGGCAAGTGGAAGACCTATTTCCCCATGCACGGACTGGCCGACTACTGGATCTACTCCTTCGTCAATGACAAGGACGGCAACCTGTGGATAGGCACCTGGGCCGGCGTCAACCACTTCAACGTCAAGACGGGAAAGTTCAAGACCTACGTCAAGGAACTGATCAACGAGTGGGTCTATGGCCTGGCCGTAGACCCGGCTGGCCGGATCTGGTTCGGCACCGAGGGCGGGGTATCCATGTACGACGGCAAACACTGGAAATCCTGGAGTCACAAGGACGGCCTGGGCGGCGAGAACCCTGACAAACTCAAGGCCAGCCCCAATACCGGCCTGGGCACCCGCTCCCGCCACGACCTGAACATTCAGGTGGATGGTCTGCCTTCCTACAACCCCAATTATGTTTTTTCCATTCTGTCCGCACCGGACGGCTCCATCTGGGCCGGCACCTGGGGTGGGGGGGTCAGCCGCTACGACGGCAAGCGCTGGAACAATCTGACCGCCACCGACGGCCTGGCTGGCAATATCGTTTACTCCATGGTCCGGGATGACAAGGGCGTGCTCTGGTTCGGCACCGACAAGGGAGTCTCCCGTTACGACGGAAAATCCTGGACCAACCTGGGCGTTCGGGACGGTCTCCTCGACTCCAACGTCTACGCCCTGGCCGTGGCACCCGGCGGGGATATCTGGGCCGGCACCAAGCGCGGCGTCGTTCGCATCGCCCCCCAATAACCGCTGCCATGCCTGATAGGAATCACAACGTGACCAAGCGCCCCCTTCTTCTCGCCCACGGACTACTGGCCCTGCTGTGCGCACTGAGCTTCGTCTCCGCCAGTGCCGGCGACAGCCCGGCCGCACCTAACAAGCCCCTCGGCCTCTCAGAATCCAAGCATCCGATGATGTCGGGCATGGGACAGCACCCCGAGGTTCCGCCGCCCCAGCGGGAAGGCAAGGTGGTGGTGGATCCCAATGCCAAATTTACCCACTTCCGGGTTGGCAACAAGAACGTCAAGTCCATGTATCTGGAGGACAAGGTGCTGTGGGTCGGCACCTCGGGCGGCCTGGTGCGTTATGACACCCGGGACGACAGCTTCAAGCTCTACGACGCCCGCAACGGCCTGCTCTCCAACGGTGTCTTCTATGTGGGCCGGATCAAGGGCCAGATCGCCGCCGGCACCTATGGTGGAGGTCTCTCCCTGCTGGACGAGAAAACCGGCAAGTGGAAAACCTACAACATCCCCGAGGGCCTGGGCGATGCCTTCGTCTATGAAGTGATGACCGCCAAGAACGGCGACATCTGGATCGCCACCTGGTCGGGCGCCAACCGGGTGCGGGGAGGGGCTCTGGACGATCGCAGCAAGTGGGATCTCTACACGGTGGAGAACACCAAGGGTGGCGTCCCCAATGACTGGATCTACGGTCTGGCAGAGGGCAAGAACGGCGACATCTGGCTGGCGACGGAAGGCGGCATGGCCCGCTTTGCCAACAACAAGTGGGAGAACTGGAACCACAAGCGCGGACTGGGCGCCGACTATGACAAAGTGAAGTCCGACATCGCCTTCAAGAACGACCCCAGCAAGCAGTCCATGCACCATGCCAAGCAGAAGCAGGAGATGGGCTTGCAGGGCGTCGACGTGGCCTACAACCCGAACTACGTGGTGTCCCTGGAAGTGGATGCCCAGGGCACCGTCTGGGCCGGCACCTGGGGCGGCGGGCTGTCACGCTTCGATGGCACGAAATGGGTCAGCTACACCAAGGCCGACGGCCTGCCCGGCAATCACGTTTTCATGCTCCAGAGGGATCCCAAGGGTACCCTCTGGATCGGCACCAACAGCGGCCTGACTCAGTGGCAGGATGGCAAATTCACCAAGGCCATGACCACTGCCGACGGCTTGTTCGCCGACAACATCTTCGCCATGGCCACCGGCCCGTCGGGTGATCTCTGGATCGGCAGCTACGGCGGCGTTGCCCATCTACAGCCTCCGGCCAGGAAATAAGCGGGAATGGCGCGGGGTAACGCCTCGCGCCTCGGCGACTGATCAGTCCCGGGTCACCAGTTTCAGGCCCACGATCCCCGCCACGATCAGGCCGATGCAGACCAGGCGGGCCACCTCGCGGGACTCGCCAAACAGGACCATTCCCAGCAGAGCCGTACCCACGGCACCGATACCGGTCCACACTGCATAGGCTGTTCCCAGGGGCAGCACCCGGAGGGACCACCCCAGCATCAGCACCGAAGCCGCCATCAGCACCAGAGTGATGATGGAAGGCAGGGGCCGGCTGAATCCCTCCACATATTTGAGACCCACCGCCCAACCCACCTCGCACAGGCCGGCGAGAAACAACACCAACCAGGCGGACAGGGGCGTCATGCGAGAACGATCAGCCCTGAGCGAACCAGGCGTCCGCCGCCGCCACCGTGGCAGCGATGTCGGCATCCGAATGGGTGATGGAAACGAATCCCGCCTCGAAGGCCGCAGGGGCGAAATACACCCCGGCTTCCAGCATTGCGTGGAAAAAACGGTTGAAGGCCTCCCGATCGCTGGCCATCATCTCGACGTAACTACGGGGCGGCGTGGCGGCAAAATACAGGCCGAACATCCCTCCCACCGCCTGGGCGCAGAACTGCACACCATGCTTCGCCGCGGCGGCGGTAAGCCCCTCGGTGAGTGCACGAGTGCGTGCCCCCAGGGTGTCGTAGAAGCCGGGGGCCTGGATTTTCCTCAGAGTCACCAGGCCCGCAGCCACCGACAGAGGATTGCCCGAGAGAGTACCGGCCTGATAGACCGGCCCCAGGGGGGCGATTTTCTCCATCACATCACGCCGGCCACCGAATGCTCCCAGGGGCATGCCGCCACCCACAATCTTGCCAAAGGTGGACAGGTCCGGCGTGATGCCGAAGAGGCCCTGGGCGGACCCCAGGCCGACGCGAAAGCCTGTCATCACCTCGTCGAAAATCAGCAGGGCGCCATGCTTGTGGGTCAGCTCCCGCATGGCCTTGAGGAATTCCTGAGTCGGCGCAATCAGGTTCATGTTGCCCGCCACCGGCTCGACGATGACGCAGGCGATACGCTCGCCGTGATGATCAAAGGCTTCAGCCAGTTGGGCCGGATCGTTGTATTGCAGCACTAAGGTATGCTGGGCCAGATCCGCCGGCACCCCACCGGAGGAAGGATTGCCGAAGGTCAGGGCACCGGAGCCGGCCTTCACCAGCAGGCTGTCGGCATGGCCATGGTAGCAACCCTCGAACTTGATGATCAGATCCCGCTCCGTATAGCCCCGGGCCAGGCGAATGGCGCTCATGGTCGCCTCGGTGCCGGAGGACACCAGACGCACCATGTCCATGCTGGGCACCAGCTTGATCAGCAGTTCCGCCAGATCAATCTCACCCTCGGTGGGCGCGCCGAAGGACAGTCCTCGCGCCGCCGCCTGCTGCACGGCGGCCACCACCTCGGGATCGGCATGCCCCAGGATCAACGGGCCCCAGGAGCCCACGTAATCGATGTAACGCTTGCCGTCCGCGTCCCAGGCATAGGCCCCTTCACCTCGACTGAAGAAGCAGGGGGTGCCGCCCACAGCGCGGAAGGCCCGCACCGGGGAATTGACGCCACCGGGAATGGTGCGCTGGGCGCGAGCAAAAAGCTCTTGGTTCTTGGTCACGTCGAAAACTCCGCTACTTGATTCGACACACCATGGCCTCAAGGGCTGACAGGCATGCCGTGGTTGAACAATCCCTGAAACGCTTCCGCCCGGGCGGAAATGTCCATGGCATCAAAGAGATCACCGATCACAGCCACCATGTCGGCACCGGCCGCGATGGCTTCGGGGGCGTTGTCCAGTGTGATGCCGCCGATGGCCGCCACGGGTAGACCGAAACGGCGACGAACCTCCCCCAGCAGATCCAGGGACGCTCGCACCGCCTGAGGCTTGGTGGCAGAAGCATAGACACTGCCGATACCCACATAGTCGGCACCAACCCGGGCCGCAGTTTCGACCCGATCCAGGCTGGAATAACAGGACACTCCAAGAAGTCGCTCCCTGCCCAGTGCCTTCCGAGCAGCCACCAGATCTCCGTCATCATCGCCCAGATGCACGCCATCGGCGCCAATTTCCAGGGCCAGGTGCAGGTCGTCATTGACAATCAACAGAGCACCGACCGCACGACAAAGGCGCAGCAGGTCGGCCGCCTGTGCCCGCTGCAGGGGAGCGGGCGCCACCTTGTTGCGGTACTGGATCAGGCGACAGCCCCCCCGCAGTGCCATGCTCACCATGGCTGACAAACGGGGCAGCAGCATGTCATCTGGCGTGATGGTGTACAGGCCACGCAGGGCCTCGCGATGGACGGCACTCATGGTTTTTCTTCCCCAATGGGATCGTCCTCGCTCCTGGCCCAGAACAGCCGGTCCGGAATGTACTGCCCCATGCCAGGCCGGAAGCCGGCGGCCAGGGCCTGCCAGGTGAATTCCTGAGCTTCCCGTACCGCCTCCTCGATATCCACGCCCAGCGCCAGATTGGCGGCAATGGCCGAGGCCAGGGTACAGCCCGAGCCATGGTAGCTACCGGGCAGGCGATCCCAACGGTCGGCCCGCAACTGGCCCCGGGGGCCGTAGAGCACATTCACCACCTGAAGCGTCTGTTCGTGGGTGCCGGTGATCAGCACGTATTCGCAACCGGCCATCACCAGGCGCCGGGCACATTCGGAAAGGGATGGCTGGTCGTCCTCGTTGTCCTCGTCCAGGGCCAGACGCCGGGCCTCCAGGCTGTTGGGGGTGATGATGGAGGCCTGGGGCAGCAGCAGCTCGATCATCGCCGAAACCATTTCCTCGTCGGCCAGTTGATCGCCCCGGCCCGACGCCAGCACCGGGTCCAGGACCAGGGGAATGTCAGGGTAATCGGAGACGATCTCGGCGATGGCAGCGATGACTTCCACGCTGCCCATCATGCCCAGCTTGAAGGCGGCCACGGGCACATCCTCCAGCAGGGCCCGGGCCTGGTCCGCCACCCAGTCGGCGTCGATGGCCAGCACCGACTCCACACCGGCGGTATCCTGCACCGTCAGGGCCGTTATCACGGATAGCGGATGGCAGCCCATGCTGGCCAGGGTCAGCACATCGGCCTGAATGCCCGCGCCACCGGTGGGATCCGATGCGGCGAAGGTCAGGACCAGGGGCGGCGAAAGTTCGGCAGCTGGGGGAGGCATGAGCAAATGGATGAACCGCGACAGGATGCGGCCATTCTAACCGATCGATGCCCCCTGCCCGGGCAAAGGGATTACGATTGGCGCTGACCGGAAACAGCCATCCATACTGCCCGTTTCGGGAGCCACACATCCATGCCAGCAATCAAGTCCGATAGTGATATCCCCCTGCTGCTCACCGCCCTGAAAAGCCTGTTCCGCGCCCAGGGCCTGCGTTATGAAGACATCGCCGTTGCCCTGGACATCAGCCGGATGACGGTCAAGCGCTATCTGTCCGGCAAGGGTCTGAACCTTGCGGTGCTCGAACAGCTGTGCCGCCTGGCCGGCGTCACTCTGCTCGAACTCTCAGAGTTGGCGGTCCAATACGCTCCACCCCGCGATGAGCAACTGTCCGAGGCCCAGGAGAACGCCCTGGCCGAACACCACAGCCTGGCGGTGCTGTTGCACCTGCTGATGGCCGGCTGGACACCCAGTGAGATCCAGACCGAGTTCGATCTGGCGGACCACGAGCTGGTGGCGGCCCTGGGTTATATGGACCGGCTGGGTTTCATCGACCTGATGCCCGGAAACAAAGTTCGGCTGCGCTCCCTGCGGCACATCAACTGGTCCGGCAACACCCGCCTCAAGCGCAGTTTCGACCGCCACCTGAAGCAACACTTCAACAAGGATTTCGATGATCCGGAAGTGCGCTGGCGTTACCGGCTGGTCAAGTTGTCCGATGCCTCCTTGCGCCGCCTGGAGAGCATGTTCGAAGAATGGAGCCGGGCCGTCCATGCGCTGGCCCAGGAAGATCGAGACCTGCCGGAAAATCAGTGCCGCTGGCACGGCGTGCTGATGGCGACCCAGCCGGTGGACATCTCCGAGGTACGCACACCGTCCTTCCTCGCTCCGACAGACCCGGATTCACCTGCTGTACCCATCCGGTAACACCATCTGTGCTTTTGTAATCGGTTCCGACCCGGCACCGATACCGCGTCGTTTGTCCATTAGACTCATCCGCTCTGCCCCTTGCTGGAGGTTTCATGAGCGTGAAGCTGCTGCCCTGGTCCGACTATGTCGATCTGCTGAAACCGGCGGAGAACCTGATCGGCCTGACCTTCGAACCGCACAATGAGCAGTTGCGGGCCGAGCTGTACCGGCAGCTGCTGATGAACCTGTCCCAGGGCTATTTCCTCTACTTCCAGGCCGATGCCGACCACCCGGACTGGGCGCCCTTCCTCAACTCGGTCTATCTGCTGCAGCCCAATCCCGACGACACCTACCAGCTGGCGCCGGTGCGGGGCGACGGCGCCTATCGCATCGTCGGCAACCGGGGCACGGTGAAACTCCTGACCTTCTCCACCGGCGCCAACATGATGGGCATGGCCGATGCGCCGGGAAAGAACTTCGGTTACTTCGACGCCGACGACCTGGCCCTCGGTCCCAATGGCGAACTGGAAGTGATCCTCAGCGCCGAGCGCCCCGCCGACCATCGGGGCAACTGGTGGCCCCTGCATCCGGAAGCGGAATTCGTCATGGTGCGCCAGCGCTCCTACGCCTGGGGCGTGGAGCGGGAGGCCAGCCTGGCCATCGAGCGCCTCGGCGCGCCGGCCCTGAAGCCCCGCCCCTCCCTGGAAACCATCGACTGCCAGATGCGGGCACTGCTCTCGGGCTTCACCCAGCGCCTGTCGAAGATGTGGCTCAACTACCAGAACGCCGTGCTACAGCGGGGCGTGATCAACCAGATCGAGCTGGCCGATTTCGGCGGTGCGGTACCGGCCCAGTCCTACTGGCAGGGCATCTTCCGCTTCGCGCCGGACGAGGCGCTGATCCTGGAAACCGAGCTGCCGGCCCGCCACAGCTACTGGAACGTACAGTTGAACGACGAACTGTGGAACGCGGTGGAGTTCGTGCAGCGCCAGAGCAGCCTCAACGGTCACCAGGCCCGGCTCGACGGCGACGGAAAATTCCGCGCCGTGATCAGCCTGGAAGACCCGGGCGTGCCCAATTGGCTGGACCCGGTGGGCACCCTGCAGGGCATGATCATCGGTCGCTGGTACCAGGCCGATGCGCTGCCGATCCCGACTCTGAAAACGGTGCCCTTCGCCGAACTGCGCCAGCATCTGCCGGCGGACACGCCGCGGGTGAGCGCGGAAGAACGCACGGAGCAACTGCGCACCCGCCGCATCGGCGCCCAGCTGCGCCGGCGCTGGTAAGGAGCCGGCCATGACGCCAACCGTTACCGTGAAACACCATCGTCATTCCGGCGAAAGCCGGAATCCAGGGCTTCGTCCGATGGCACTCCTGGACCCCGGCCTACGCCGGGGTGACGCGTATCAGCTTCAGGGAGAGGATCAATCGCCATGATCGCTTACCCGAGTGTCGATCAACTGCTGGCGCAGGCGGCCGCCGCCTGCCGTGCGAGTGGTGTTGCCGCGGACTTCGGTAGCGGCTTCGAACCGGGCCTGACTGCGCTGGTGGAGGCCATCCGCGCCAACGTGCCGATCGACGCCGGCAACGTCCAGCAGATGTCGTCGCAGATCCTGAGCCTCCTGATCAGCCGCGCCTATTCCGAGGCCAGCTGGAAACAACGCCCCGACTGCCTGAAGACGCCCATCCACGCACCCCTGGTGGTCACCGGCATTCCCCGCACCGGCACCACCGCGCTGCACAAGCTGCTGTCCATGGACCCCCAGTTCCAGGGCCTGGAGCAGTGGCTGATCGGCACGCCGATGCCGCGCCCGCCGCGCGCGACCTGGGACGACAACCCGTTGTTCCGCACCGCCGTCGCCAACCAGGAGGCTTTCCTGCAGGCGGTGCCGGCCCTGCGCGTGGCCCACGAGGTGAACGCCGACGAGGTGGACGAATGCCTGAACCTCTTGGCCCAGAGCTTCGTCAGCCACTATCCATCCACGGGCCTGGGCCTGCCTCATTACGACCGCTGGTGGCGGGACCAGGACGAGACCCCCAGCTACCGGCGCTACGCCGACAACCTGCGCCTGATCGGCGCCAATGCGCCGCAGCAGCGCTGGCTCCTGAAGAACCCGGGCCACATCACCCATCTCGACGCGCTGCTGGCGGTGTTCCCCGACGCCTGCATCATCCAGACCCACCGGGACCCGGCCAAGTGCATCCCCTCCGTCTGCGCCCTGATCTGGCCGGCGCGCAACTTCTTTCAGGGGAGGGAAACCGACCCGACGCTGCTCGGCCCCCGGGAGCTGGAGCTCTGGGCCTGGTCCGCCGAGCGCGCCCAGCGGGTACGGGAAGCCCATCCGGAGCGCTTCTTCGACGTGCGCTTCGCCGATTTCCGGCGCGACCCGCTGGCGGTAGTCGAAGCCATCTATCGGCACTTCGGCCTGCCCTTGAGCGAGGACGCCGCGCAGCGGATGCGCCAGTGGATCGCCGGCAATCCCCAACACAAGCACGGCCGCCACGAATACGATGCGGAACAGTTCGGACTTTCCGAGGCCCGCATCCACGCACGCTTCGCCGAATACATCGCGCGACACAATCTTTCCGAGCAATGAACTTGAAGTCTGAACGTAAAGCGCGAAACACCACCCCCGTCACCCCGGCGCAGGCCGGGGTCCAGGTCGGCGGCCCACTGGATTCCGGCCTGCGCCGGAATGACGGGATTCAGTAGCGTCTGTCGCCATAGCCGTCAGGAGAAAACGATCATGAAAGCAGCCGTATTCAAGGGCGCAGGCAACGGCCCGACCCTGGTCATCGAGAACCGGCCCGATCCGGTGCCGGAAGCCGGCGAAGTGCTGATCAAAGTGAGCCGCGCCGGCATCTGCGGCAGTGACCTGCACCTGACCTCCGGCCACGGCCTGCAACTGCCCCTGGACAGCATCATCGGCCACGAGTTCTGCGGCGAGGTGGTGGCGCTGGGCGCCGGGGTGGACTCGATCAAGCTCGGCGACCGGGTCGCCCCGATGCCCTACGTGGGCTGCGGAAAATGCCCGGCCTGCTTCGCCGGCCAGCCCCACCACTGCCCCCAGGCCCGCTTCGACATCGTGCACGGCTTTTCCGAATATTCCCGGGTCGGTGTCCGGGACTGCGTGGTGTTGCCGGCCGGCTTGAGCGACGAGGAAGGCGCCCTGATCGAACCCCTGGCGGTGGGGCTACAGGGTGTGCGCAAGGCGACGCTGCCCATCGGCGCCCGGGTACTGATCACCGGCGCCGGCCCCATCGGTCTCGCCACCGCCTTCTGGGCCCAGCGCCTGGGGGCCAGCAAGGTCGCGGTGATGGCGGCATCCAGCCGCCGTCGCGACATCGCGCAGGCCGTTGGCGCCACCCATTTCATCGCTCAGAAGGAAGTCGCCGACCCCGGCGCCGCGATCCAGGAAGCCCTGGGCGGTGCGCCCGACGTGGTGTTCGAGGCGGTAGGCCTGCCCGGCGCCATTGCCCAGGCCATCGACTACGTGAAGCCCCTGGGTACCGTGGTGTCCCTGGGTTTCCTGGGCGAGCCCGACAGCTTCGTGCCGGTGGCCGCCCTGACCAAGGAGCTGCGGCTGCTGTTCTCCATGTGCTACGACAAGCAGGATTTCCAATACACGGCAGACGTGATGGCTGCCGGCGACCATCGCCCCCGCGCCATGATCACCGGCACCATCAACCTGGATGCCCTGCCGGAGAAATTCGAGACCCTGCGCGGTGCCAGCGCCGACTGCAAGGTGATGGTGACCCCCTGGAACCACTAAGTCCGTCACACCGGCGAAAGCCGGTGTCCAGTGTGTTGATTCCTGGATTCCGGCATTTGCCGGAATGACGCATTGGGATTTGTTCAGCGTATCTCTAATTTAAAACGGCGGAAGAGGAGAAAACAAAATGAGCCAACGTTTCGACAACAAGGTAGTCCTGATCACCGGCGCGGCCTCCGGCATGGCCCGGGCCACGGCCCTGCGCATGGGCCGGGAGGGCGCCAAGGTGTTCTGCGCCGACATCAACGCCGCGGGCGCCGAAGAGACGGCCGCGGCCATCCGCGCCGCCGGCGGCCAGGCCCAGGCGGCGGCCGGCGACATCGGCGAGCCGGCCCAGTGCCGCGCCCTGGTGGACCAGGCGGTGGCCCGCTTCGGCGGCCTGGATGTCCTCTGCAACATCGCCGGCCGGGGCGGGCTCCGGGCCTTCACCGAGGAAACCGTGGAGAGCTGGAACGCGGCCTTCGCGGTGAACGTCAACGGCCCCTTCCATCTCAGCCAGGCGGCGCTGCCCCATCTGCTGGCACGGCGCGGCAACATCGTCAATGTCGCCTCCACCGCCGGCTTGCAGGGGCAGGCCTACATGCCGGCCTATACCGCCTCCAAGCACGCTCTCGTCGGCCTCACCAAGTCCATGGCGGTGGAATTCGGGCGCAAGGGCCTGCGGGTCAATGCGGTGTGCCCCGGCGGCACCGCGACGCCCTTCCTGCAGACCTTCGCCGTTCCCGAGGGCGCCGAGATGGACCTGATCGGCCACATGCAGCTGCTGCCGGACATGGCCCGGCCCGAGGACATCGCCAACATGATCTGCTTCGCCGCCTCGGACGAGGCGCGCTTCGTCAACGGCGCCCTCCTCTCGGTGGACGGCGGCACGGTCGCCGCCTGATGCTGAAGCAATGCTCGCCCCCCTTCGCCCCCCTCGCGGGGGGTTCTCATCTGCTCGCTCCGCTCGGATGTTTGGGGGAACTTCGTAGCCGCAGTCTTCCGTTTGCGGCTGGCGCCGCGTGCCGCTTTTCCTTGCGGCGGCGCGGCGGAAAAGCTGCTTTTTTGCATTCACGTAAAAAGTACCAACGGAGCCGAGTGTAATGATCGAGCGTAGCGAGCCGATCAATAGCCCCGCCCCGGGAAGGGGGCGTAGGCGGGGTTGCGCGAAGCACGGCTTCGCGCCGCCGAAGCCGGCCGGCTGTGCAAAGCCGGCCGTGGAACGGGGGTGGGGGGCGTTCAATTTGCCTTTGCGCATTGGCATCCCCGGGGGTAGTCCTGGCAACCATGCGCGTTAACATCGTTCAAGGGTAAAACATGGCTCAATGGATCCTGCGCCTGGACCTGCGCTCGCCGGCCTTCGCCGGCGAGAATCCGGCGCTCTACCGCACCGGCCTGGAGATGGCGGCCATGGCCGACGCGCTCGGCTTCGACCATTGCATGCTGTCGGAGCACCACGGCGCCGAGGACGGCTACCTGCCCTCGCCCCTGGTCTATGGGGGCGCCGTGGCGGCGCGCACCGAACGGCTGCGGCTGCGCATCTCGGCCATCATCCTGCCGCTGCACGACCCGCTGCGACTGGCCGAGGATGCGGCGGTGCTCGACCGTATCGCCCAGGGCCGCCTGGAACTGGTGCTGGTCGCCGGCTTCCTTCCCAGCGAGTTTTCGATGTTCGGGCGTTCCCACGCCGCGCGGGGCCGCCTGCTCGAGGAAGGTATCGCCGTGCTGCGCCAGGCCTGGTGCGGCGAGCCCTTCGCCTACCAGGGCCGGACGGTGCGCGTCACGCCGTGCCCCTGGCAGGCCGGCGGACCGCCGCTGCTGCTGGGCGGCGCCACCCCCCTGGCGGCGCGGCGTGCGGCCGAGTGGGGCGACGGCTTCGTGCCGGGCATCGGCGGGCTCTACGACATCTATGCGGCCACCTGCCGGCAACTGGGCAAGCCGGTGGCGCCGGAGCCGGTGTTCGGCCCCCTGGCGATTTTCGTCAGCGAAGACCCGGAGGCCGACTGGCAACGCATCGCGCCCCACGCACTGCACGAGACCAACTGCTACGCCCGCTGGTACCGGGAAGGCAATATTCCCGGCCCCTATGGCCACTTCGACAGCACCGAGGATCTGCGGGCCACGGGCCTTTACCAGGTACTGACGCCGGCACAGTGCATCGACCTGGCTCGCCGCCTCGGCCCCACCGGCCAGATGTACATCCACCCGCTCTTGGCGGGCCTCGATCCCGAGATCGGCCGGGAGACCCTGCGCTTGCTGCAGACGCAGGTGCTGCCGGTCCTATCAAACTCATGACAGGAGAATCCATCCATGCACACGCAACTCTTCGGCCCCGTCAAACAATGGGGCTTCGTCGTCCGCGACATCGACGCCGCGATGCAATGCTGGGTCGAGCAACTGGGCGTCGGCCCCTGGTGGGGCTACCGCAACGTGCCCCTGAAATCCCGCTTCGAGGGCGTGGACGCCGATATCGTGATCGACGTGGCGCTGTCCTACCAGAACGGCGTACAGATCGAACTGATCCAGCAGAAGAACGACGCCATCTCCCCCTACCGCGCCTTCTACGACACGCCCCATGCCCAGATGCTGCATCAGGTGGCCTACATGGTGCCCGACCTGGACGCCGCCGTGGCTCAGGGCAAGGCTGCCGGCCTGGCGGAACGCGGCATGCTGAGCAATGCCTATTCCCGCTACTACTACCTGGACTCCCCGGCCCTCGCGGGCCTGGTGGTGGAACTGATGCAGGCCGATCCCGCCTTCGTCGCCGACTACGAGCGCTGCGCGGCCGAAGCCGCCGTCTGGGACGGCAGCAACCCCTACCGCCTGCTGGGCTGAACTCACCCGCCCACCCCCTCCCCGAGGCTCGACATTCATGACAAACACAATGCAATTACCAGACAAGGTCGCCGTGGTGCTGGGCGTCGCACCGAATAACCTGGGCCATGCCATCGCCCGCCGCTTCGTTGCCGAAGGCGCCCGCGTCGTCGTGGGCGGTCGCCGCGGGGAAGCGCTGGCCGAGGTGGCGGCGGAGATCGGCGCCGTCGCTGTGCCCTGCGACATCACCCGGGACGCGGACGTGGAACGCCTGGTGTCCACCGCGCTGGAGCGCTTTGGTCGCCTCGACGTGGGCCTCAACGCCACCGGCTGGGGGCTGCTCAAGCCCTTCACCGAGCACAGCCGGGAAGACCTGGAGCAGATGGCCCAGGTCCAGTTCATCGGTCCCTTCCGCTTCTTCCAGGCCCTGGTCAAGGCGATGACCCAGGGTGGCTCCATCATCCAGATCTCCTCGGTCACCGCCACCATCATGTTCGACCACCATGCCGCCTACATGGGCACCAAGGCCGGCATCGACCACGTGATCCGCTGCATCGCCCACGAGTTCGGCCATCAGGGCATCCGCGCCAACTCGTTGTCGCCGGGCGGCATCGCCGACACGCCGATGTCCGGCGGGGGGCTGCACTTCCCGCCGGTGGCGGCGCTCTACAACAAGCAGATCCCCCTCGGCCGTCCCGGCGTCGCCTCGGACGTAGTCAATGCCGCAGTGTGGCTGGCCAGCGACCAGTCCTCCTTCGTCACCGGCCAGAACATCCAGGTCAGCGGCGGCCAGACCCTGCGCACCAATCCCCGGCTGGCGGAGATCGCCGCGGCAGCCGGGGCCTAGGGTCTGTTCTCATTCAGGCGACGGTCGCGAAGGGGGTGAATCGGGTGCAGTGCAAGGCGCGACCGACACCGTTGGGCCGCCCCCAACAAGGAGGGAGTAACGCCGCAATGCGCCCGATTCACCCCCTTCCCTTCGGGTTGCGCCCCAATCCGGCGTCTGCGGCGTTGTCGGGCTTGGCAATGGAACAACCATTACCTGCACCCTCCGCCTTGCATCCATCCGGATTGGGGCGCAACGCGATCCGCCGACTGAATGAGAACAGACCCTAGCCCGTTCTTCAACGCCACGGAGGAATCCCTCATGCCCCTGACCCTGGAACAGTTCGTCGCCCTGGCCCACCGCCACGCCCAGGCCGAGAGTGACGCCGACGTGGCAGGCACCCTGGCCACGCTGGAGGCGGAACCGGCCTACACCTTCTATCCGGCGGGCCGCAAGTTCACCGGCATGGCCAACACGCGGCGCTTCTATGAAGGCTTCGTCAGCCATTTCAAACCGCGTATTCAAAATGTCGAGTTCCATGGGGAGGCTGTCGGTATCGGCGGGCTGTACCAGGAATACACCATCAGTCTGGAATGCGACGACGGTCAGGTACGGGACTACCGCATCCTCGGCGTGCTGGTCTTCGGCGACAACGCCCTGGCCGGCGAGCGCATGTACGCGGACGAGGCGCTGTTCCGCCTGCTGGCCGGGTCGCTGTGGGACGAGATGGAACGGATCTAGCGCGCATGGCCGCCAGCACCACCCCGAGGACGAGGATGAAAATGCGCAAAATCCAATTGAACGCCCCCCACCCCCATCCCGGGGCGGGGCTATTCATCGGCTCGCTGCGCTCGATCCTCTCACTCGGCTCTGTTTCTGCTTCTTCGCCATGACTCAGCCGAAACGCTTGGCCAGATAGCGGACGGTGAAATTGGGCGGTGTCACGAGGGGTTCGACGATTTCATAAATGCGCTCATAGGCCGATGCCCGCAGCAACCAGCGGCCGTTTTCCTTGACGTAACGATCCCGGTATAGGGCAGTGCCATGGGTGTAACGCTTGGACTTGAGATTCCAGAAATTGTCGTGGAGATACCAGATGCCGCTTGCCTCGGTCTCGCTCAGTACGGTGATCTCGGGCGTGTGGCCGTGGTGCTGGGCCACCACGTCGGCCGTGAAGCTCTTCCTCGTCATCTCCATGAACGCCGCCTTGCCTTGCAGTCTCCATTCGTAGGTGCCGCCGACGAAGTTGACCTCGAAATCCTCATGCAGCAAGGTGGCCATTTCCTCGAAATTGGCGGTGTCGTCGCAACGAAAATAGGCATGCTTAAGTCGCTGGATTTCCTCGATGTCCTGCAGGCGCCGAATATCACGGTGCAACTGGATGAGGTCTTCATGCGGCAAGGTGCTTCTCCTTCGTGGCAAGGATAGTGAGGTTCGGACTGTGCAGTTGCCGTGGCGCTGCCGTGTAAGGCGAGGAGCCCGCCGCTGGCAAAACACAAACTCTCAATCTCAAGGTTTTAATGATACTATTTTAATAGAAACCGGGCTGCTTTTTGAGCAAAAGCAGTGGCACATTTGATCTCAAGGAGAACTCCATGCAAATGAATGAGCCAGTAGATGTCGCCGCCAAGCGCGGTACCTGCCCCGTCTGCGGGATTGGCTGTCTGACGAAATCTCATGTCAAGGACGGCGTGGTCATCAAGGTCAAGGCCGACCACAAGTCCAGCATGCCCGCCGATTGCCCGCGGGCGGGCCAGTCCCTGGCCTATCACAATCATCCGGACCGCATCAATTTCCCCATGAAGCGGGTGGGCAAACGCGGCGCAGGCCAATGGCAGCGCATCAGCTGGGACCAGGCGATGGACGAAATCGCCGCCAGGCTGGCCGCGATCCGCGACCAGTACGGCCCCGAGGCGGTGCAGACCCTGGGCGGCTCCTACAAGGGTCCGGGGGACGCCGCCTGCTGGCGCTGGAGCAGCCTGTTCGGCACGCCCAACATCATGCACCTGGGCAAGACCTGCGGCTCCGCCGAGTACAACGCCCAGTGGGCCACCTATGGCGAGATTGGCTCCCCTGCCGGCCGGCCGACCCCTGGTGTCACCAAGTGCGCGATCTTCTGGGGCTACAACCCGCCGGTTCCCCAGGGCGTCGGTGCGGCGAAACTGATCAAGGAAGCCCGTGCCTCTGGCACCAAGATCATCGTCATCGACCCGCGCCGTTCCGAGACGGCACAGCTGGCTGACCTCTGGTTGCAGCCACGGCCCGGGTCCGACGGCGCCCTGGCCTACGGCATGATCCACATCATCATCAGCGAGGGTCTCTACGACAAGGAATTCGTCGAAGACTGGTGTCTCGGTTTCGAGGAACTGAAGGAACTGGTGGCGCCCTTCACCCCCGAGAAGGTGGCGGAGATCACCTGGCTGTCGGTGGAGCAGATCCTCGAAGTGGCGCGCACCTATGCCACCCACAAGCCGGGCATCATCACTTTCGGATTGGGCACCGTCCATCAGGGCCGGGCCTCCAACGCCACTGTCTTCGGCAAGGCCTATCTGCGTGCCATCACCGGCAACCTGGATGTCCCGGGCGGGGACCTGTTCGAAGAACAGCCCGAGCACGCCCGTTTCCGCGAGGAAATGTACTGGGACAAGCTGATCTCCCATCCCCTGCGCACCCGGGACAACATCAACGCCCATCTCTGGCCCATCGCCTCGGTACGGGGCATGCAGGCCTCCCGGGAAGCCATGGCCAAGGTCCATCCGCTGGGCGTGGGCGCCGCCTTCTACCAGATGTGCACCTCGTCCACCACCCTTTGCTCGGCCATCCTGGAGCAGGACCCCTATCCGATCAAGGCGGTGATCACCCAGGGCACCAACTCCCTGGTGGCACTGGCGAATGCGAAGCGGGTGCATGAGGCGTTGGCCAGCGACAAGCTGGATCTGCATGTGGTGATGGACCACTGGATGACGCCCGGCGCCCAACTGGCGGACTATGTGCTGCCCGCCACCGACGGTCTGGAGCGGCCCAACCTCGGTGCCGCGGGTGGCATGTGGGGCTTCGGCAACTGGTTCACCGCCGCCGAGCGCACGATCCCACCCACCCACGAACGGCATGACGACTACGAACTCTGGAAGGACCTGGGCAACCGCCTGGGACAGCAGGGCTACTGGCCCGACACGCTGGAGGGCTGGTTCGACCGCCTGCTGGAGCCATCGCGCCTGAGCTTCAGCGAACTGGCCGCCCGACCGATGGCCGCCCTGTTCCCGACGCCCAGCGATGGGAAGCGCTACGAGCAGCGCGGCTTTGCCACCCTTTCCGGAAAGGTGGAACTGGCCTCCGGCCTGATGCAGCGCCTGGGTTACCCGGCCATGCCCCAGTATGAAGAACCCGTCTGGAGCCCAATCAGCCAGCCAGAGCTGTTCAAGGAATACCCTCTGGTAGTGACCGCCGGTGCCGCCACCAAGTGGTACTACCGCTCCCAGCAGCGCCAGCTGGAGCAGATGCGCAAGCAGCATCCCTACGCCTTCCTGTCGATCCACCCGGACACGGCGCGAGACCTGGGCATTGCCGATGGCGCGCCGGTGTATGTGGAGACACCCATGGGCCGCGTGCGCCAGATATCCCGATACGACGATGCCCTGCACCCGCAAGTGGTTCATGCCGACAGCTGCTGGTGGTACCCGGAACAGGAAGCCAACGAGCCAAATCTTTCCGGGGTGTGGGAGTCGAACTTCAACATGCTGATCCCCGACAGCCCCGAGAGCCTGAGCTTTGCGGGAGATGCCAATCTGCGCGGCCACATTTGCCGGGTGCTGCCGATCTGAAGCGGCCCTCAGCCTTGCAAGGCTTGCCATGAGCGACAAATACACGGCCCTGACACCCGAGCTCTACGCCTATATGGTGGAGCATCGCAGCGAACGCCCGGTGCGGGACGAACGGGCGAGAACCCGGCCTGACGCAAGGACAGTCTAGAACTCTAGAACAACAACACCGGGCCCACCCGGATCGATTTGAGGAGAAACAAGATGAAGGGATTGACTCTTTTGACCCGCCGAGAAGGGACGATGCGGCAGGACTTCCGCGACTACTACGAGAATTCCCATGCGCCTCTCGGCATGACCTATTTCCCGTTCCGGAAATATCTGCGAAATCACATCTTGGCCTCGTCGGCCGATATTGATTTTGACGTCGTCATGGAGAGCTATATCGACGATCGCGTCGATGTGGCGGCACTGAACTCCGGTGAAGTCCGTGCGATCCTGGATGTCGATGAGCGCCGCTTCATGAACCAGGGCCGGATTCGCTCCGCCCGTGTCGAGGAACAAGTACTCAGCGGGCCGCCGATCGGCGTCGCCGCCCCCGGCACGCGTCGGCAAATGCTGCTGCTCGGGGCGTCCGGGCCGACCCTGCAAGAGGATGTCACGGCCTGGGGCGCCGATCTGGCTTCCCAGCCTCGCGTCGCTCGCGTCAGTCTGGACATGGTCCAGCAGCAGGTGAGCGGCTATGGCGGCTTCCCCTATGCCGCGATCCTGAGCCTGTGGCTCAAGGATGGGGGCGATGCAATCGTCCTGCCTGCCGTCCCCAAGGGAATGAAGCTCGAGCTGTCCTTGCTGACGGAGGTTTGCGAAACCACGCCCGAGGAACTCGCGGCCCGTTATAAGCCCAAGGCCGGATAGGCCCGGCTGAAGTTCGCATTCCAGATGATGCAGTCCGGTCTGCCTGCTGATCCCAGGAATGCCGCGCCTTTACAAAAAACATTCGAGCCCATCCCGTTAGGAGTGACGGGCCATTCCGGAGGAAATTCCATGGATGCATCCACGCTTGAACTGTTCGAAAAATCCGCCATCCGCGATGTGCTTTCCCGCTATTGCCGAAGCCTCGACCGCATGGACAAGGAAATGGCCTATGGCGTATTCGCGGCCGAGGCCACTGCCCAGTATTACGGCATCTTCCAGGGTACGGGCCATGGCTTCATCGACTGGGTCTGGGAGGCTCACCGCGCCATGGAATCCCATTCCCACCAGATCACCAACGTATTGATCGAACTCGATGGGGAAAGCGCCATCAGCGAAGCCTACGTCACGGTGGTGTTGCAGCAGCAGCGCCAATCGGACGGCGTGGAGATCCAGTGCCGCGGCCGCTATCTGGATCGCTGGTCGAAACAGAACGGCCGCTGGCTGATTGTCGAGCGGGAGCACGTCATCGACACCCAGTCGGAGATTGCCCTGCCGGCTCCCCAGAAATCCGTCGAGTCGCGGCGGGACACGACGGATGCCTCGTTCCGTTTCCTGCGCTGAACGCAGTTCCCTTGCCACCCCCTTTCTCCCGCACCACCAGAACGATGCGCATATTCCCCTCTTCCAGACTCCTGCCGTGGCTGCTGGCAACGTTCGCCAGCGCCTGCGCCTTCGCCGCCACCGTCGTCGACAACACCCTGCTAACACGCGAGCCCAGCGGCGCCAACTGGGCCGGCTACGGCCGCACCTTCGACGAGCAGCGTTTCAGCCCACTCAAGCAGATCAATGCCGGCAACATCCAGCGCCTGGGCCTGGCCTGGACCCTGGAACTGGACGACGTGCCCAATGTCACCACCGTGCCGCTGGCAGTGGACGGGGTGATCTATTTCGCCGCCGGCTACAGCATCGTCCATGCGGTGGATGCGCGACGCGGCAAGCTGCTCTGGCGCTACGACCCCGAGGTCACGAAAGTCGGCGGCCAGAAGCTGAAGACCGCCTGGGGCAGCCGCGGCCTGGCCTTCTGGAAAGGACGGATCTATGTCGGCACCCAGGACGGGCGGCTGGTCGCTCTGGACGCCAAGACCGGCAAGCCGGCATGGAGCACCATGACCATCGCCAAGGACGACAACCGCTACATCACCGGCGCACCGAAGGTCTTCAACGGCCTGGTGGTCATCGGCCACGGCGGCGCCGACTACGGCCCGATTCGCGGCTACGTCACCGCCTACGACGCCGAGACCGGCAAGCAGCGCTGGCGCTTTCACACCGTCCCCGGCAATCCGGCCGACGGCTTCGAGAACAAGGCGATGGCAATGGCCGCCCAGACCTGGACCGGCGAGTGGTGGAAGCACGGCGGTGGCGGCACCGTCTGGAACGCCATGACCTACGATCCGGAGTTCAACCGCATCTACCTGGGCACCGGCAACGGCGCCCCCTGGAACCAGAAGATCCGCAGCCCCGGCGGCGGCGACAACCTGTTCCTCTGCTCCGTCGTCGCCCTGGACGCCGACACCGGCGAGTACGTCTGGCACTACCAGACCAATCCCGGCGAGACCTGGGACTACAACTCCGCCATGGACATGGTGCTGGCGGACCTGACGATCGAGGGCAAGCAAAGGAAGGTGATGCTGCACGCGCCGAAGAACGGCTTTTTCTACGTCATCGACCGGGAGAACGGCAAGCTGATCTCTGCCGAGAAGATCGTCAAGGCCACCTGGGCCGAGAAGATCGATATCGCCAGCGGCCGGCCGGTGGAGAACCTCGCGGCCCGCTATCCGAAGGGCGGCGCCCGCGTCTCCCCCGCCAATCAGGGCGCCCATAGCTGGCACCCGATGGCCTTCAATCCGGGCACCGGCCTGGCCTACATTCCGGTGCGCGAGTCGGAGGACTTCTACAGCGACCAGGGCGTGGACACCAAGCACTGGAAACACCCGCCGGGCATGGTTTTCAGCACGGGGCTGGCTCCCGGCGCCGCGCCCGCCGACGGCCCACTGATGGAGCCGACGTCGGCGCTGCTGGCGTGGAATCCGCGCACGCAACAACAGGCCTGGCGCGTTCCCACCCCGGGCGAATACTCCGGCGGCGTACTCACCACCGCGGGCAAGCTGGTCTTCCAGGGCGATGCCGGCGGCAAGCTCAACGCCTACGACGCTGAGCGCGGCACGCGGCTCTGGGCGGCGGATCTCGGCGTGGGCACCCTCTCGCCGCCGATCACCTACACGATGAACGGCCGCCAGTATGTCTCCGTCCTCGCCGGCTGGATGGGCGGCAGCACCGTCTATGGCAAGCGCTCGGCGGAGGCCGGCTGGGTCGGGCGGGAGCAGCCGCGGCGGCTGTTGACCTTTGTCCTCGACGGCAATGGGGCCCTGCCGCGGCCGCCGCAGCACACCCGGCCGACGCCCGTCGACGATCCCGCCTTCGTCGTCGATGCCGCCAAAGCCAAACATGGCGCGATGGCATTCGCGCTGAATTGCCTGACCTGCCATGGGATGAATGCCATCGCCGGCGGCTACGCGCCGGATCTGCGCGCCTCGCCGATTCCCTTGTCGCTGGAGGCGATGGACGGCATCGTGCGCCAAGGCGGGCTGGCCCAGCGCGGCATGCCGCCCTTTGCCGACCTCAGTCGCGAGGACGTGGATGCCATCCGTCATTACCTGCGGCAGCGGGCCCGGGAAGACCTGAAGAAGTAGGGGCGACGGCTGTTCGCCTTTGCGCATCGAGTCAAGTTGGCTGTCGGATAACCACTAAAATCCCTTCCCAGAATAAGCGCCCCCCCGCGGCGGCCGCATCGAACGATTCACAAAAGGAGACGCCATGAGTGCCAACGCCTATTCCCACCTGCTGGCCCCGGGCCGCATCGGCCAGATGGAGTTGAAGAACCGCATGATCGTCACCGCCATGGGCGTGAACCTGGCAGAGGACGGCTATTGCACCGAGCGCCTCCGGGCCTACCACGAGGAGCAGGCGAAAGGTGGCGTCGGTCTGGTGAACATGGGCGTCTCGGGCGTGGCCTGGCCCCACGGCGGCAACCAGCCGGGGCAGATCGCCATCTCCGACGATCGATTCATCCCCGGCCTGAAGGCCGTGGCCGATTCGATCCACGCCCACGGCGCCAAGTTCACCATCCAGATTCACCACGGCGGGGTAGTCAGCGTGGAAGACATGGCGGCTGGCCGACCAGTATGGGTACCCTCCCTGCCCGGTCCCTTCCCCGGCGCGGGCACACAGATGGTGACCGATGTCTTCACCACGGCCGAACTCGAATTGATGATGGCCAACGCCAAGCCCCGGCCCAAGCCCGAGTTCAAGGAAATGACCCTGGAGGACATCCAGACCATCATCGGCAAGTTCGCCGACGCCGCCGACCGGGCCAAGCGCGCCGGCGCCGACGGCGTGGAAATTCACGGCGGCCACGGCTACCTGATCTCAGGCTTCCTGTCACCCAAGTCCAACAAGCGCACCGACGACTACGGCGGCCCCCTGGAGAATCGCGCCCGCCTGCTCGTGGAGATCATTCGCGCCGTGCGGGAGCGCACCGGCCCCGGGTTCGCCATCATGGTCAAGCTGGACTCCCAGGAGTACGGCGTGGAGACGGGCATCAAGATCGAGGATGCGGTGCGCGCCGCGCAGATGGCCGAGCAGGCCGGCGCCGACGCGATCACCGTTTCGTCCTATCACGACACCGGCAAGCTCAAGCTCCACTCCCAGTCCAACATCCCCCACATCCCCGGCTGGAACCTGCCGGCGGCCGAGCGCATCAAGCAGGCCGTGTCCATCCCGGTGATCGCCTCGGGCCGGGTGGAGCCGGAAGTGGGCGAGGCCAAGATCGCCGCCGGGGCCTTCGACTTCCTCGGCATGGGCCGCAAGCTCCTGGCCGACCCCCATCTGCCCCGCAAGCTGGCAGAGGGCAAGCCCGAGACCATCCGCCCCTGCATCTACTGCTACACCTGCGTCAGCGCCATCTACCTGCAGGACACGGTGCGCTGCGCCGTCAATTCGGAATGCGCCTTCGAATACCAGCGAAAGAACGGCAAGCCGGCACCCAAGCGCTACGTGGTGGTCGGCGGCGGCCCCGGCGGTATGGAAGCCGCCCGCCGCCTGGACGAACAAGGTCATCAGGTAACCCTGCTGGAAGGCACCGACCGCCTGGGGGGCACCCTGCAATTCGCCTCCATAGCCTATGAGCCCAACCAGCGCCTGCTGAACTGGCTGCGCCGGGGCATCGAGTCCTCCAAGGTGGAGGTGCGTCTCAACACCCGCGCCACGCCGGAACTGGTGGCAAGCCTGAAACCCGACGCGGTGCTGGTGGCGACAGGCGCCCTGCGCAGCATGCCGCCGATCCCCGGCAGCGAGCAGAATCACGTCTTCAGCGGTGACGACATGCGCCGCCTGGTGCTGGGCATGTCGTCACCGGAGCTGGCTCGCAAGGTCAGCCTGCCCGTGCGAATGGCCACCAAGCTCGGCGCCGTCACGGGCATGACTTCCAATCTCGATTTCCTGCGCCGAGCCACCCACTGGTGGATGCCCCTGGGCAAGCATATCGTCATCATCGGCGGTGAGCTGGTGGGCCTGGAACTGGCCGAGTTCCTGATGGAGCGGGGCCGCACCGTCACGGTGGTGGACGATGCCCCCCGTTTCGGCGCCGGCTTGCTGCTGGTACGGCGCATGCGCATGCTGGAGGAACTCAAGGAGCATGGCGTGGGCCTGTTCCCCAGTGCCCAGGACATCCGCATCGACAAGGATGCCGTGCGCTTCACCCTCAAGGAAGGCGGCGCCCAGGCGATCCCCGCCGACCACGTGATCGTCGCCAAGGGCGCCACGGGCAACCCGGTGGTGGCCGACCAGCTCCGGGCCGCAGGCTTCAATGTCCATGCCTTTGGCGATTGCACCGGCGTCAGCTACATCGAGGGCGCCATCCGTGGCGCGGCCGACATCGTGAACAGCCTGTGATGGAAAGAGGCGCCATGAACCTGGAAATCTTGCTGGCGGAACGGGAAATCTACCGGGCCATCGTCCGCGTGGCACGGGCCATGGACGAGCGCGACTGGGCGGCACTGGACGACATCCTGCTGGCCGATGCCACGGCCGACCTGGGCATGGGCCTGGTCACTGGGAGGGACAGGATCGTGACCTTCATCCGGACCTTCCTCGACGACTGCGGCCCTACCCAGCATCTGCTGGGCAACGTGTTGATCGACGTGAAGGGTGACGAAGCCCGGAGCCGCTGCTACGTCAGCGACATGCACAAAGGCCTGGGCGAAAAGGCCCATCTGACCTTCTCCACCCTGGGGGATTATCACGACACCTGGCGCAAGGTCGATGGGCGCTGGCTCATGTGCCATCGCACCAAGCTCAATCGCGCCACTCTGGGCGACATCAGTGTGCTGGGACGTACCACCGCCAGTTGAGGACTGAACAGTCGGGAGGCGGGAAAACCCTGTCTCTCCGGCCGTCCGCCAGGAACGACTCACGGCCTGCGCCGAGAATTGCTCATAGCAAATGGGCACCATCAAACAGGTCGGGAACCAAGGCCTGCCAATCGACATCATCGACACACCCCACATTCACCGCCACTTCACTTTCCTGTCCGCGATAAATTCGGGTGAAACACGGGATGCCGCATGTCTTGCAGAAGTAGTGCTTGGCGAAATCCCGCCCACCGTAGAGACCCACGGCGTCTTCCCCGCGGAGCAGAAGGAAGTTGCTGGCGGGAACTCTCTGCATGGTGGCACCGCGCCGGATGCAGAACGAACAATTGCACCGGTATGGGGAAGAGAAGTCGGACACGACCTCGAAGGCGACGGCGCCACAATGGCAGCTTCCATGATGCTTTTCCATGGTCATCTCCGCTGCCCCCATCTTACCCAGAGGAATCCGCAGCTCAGGCCAAGGGCTTCACCAGGTACTGGCTGGTAACCACCACGTCGATCGAGTTCATGTCGATGAAGCGGGCGCAGCTTTCCATCATCGCATCGACGTTGCGCTTCAGCTTCCCATCGTCGCCCACCGCGTCGTAGAAGGCGTTCACGCTGGTCAGTGCGGCCTCCGGGAAGCCTTCCTCGACGATGGCGTCGTAGGGTGGCGCGCCGAAGGTCAGGGGGCGCACCACCAGATTCTGCACATACAGAAAGGTGTCCTGGGTGTCGATCGCAATCTGGCTGTGGGAGTTGCGCCAGGTATCCAGCCAGTGCTGCTTGCTGATCCGTGGCGGGCACTGGAAGGCGGCGATCTGGGCATAGCACTCGGTGCGCTGGCCGACCTTGGGCGGATGACGGTCGTTGAACAATAGCTGTGATTCGCTCACCAGATAGGCCGCCATGCGCCAGGTGGCCGCGCTGATCACCTCGTCGAAGGGCTTGCGCTGCGCGTCATTGGCGCTGTCCAGCCAGAGCTGGAGCACCCCTTCCGCAGCAGGCGCCTGGGAGGTCTGGATGTACTGGGCACCTTGCAACGCGTGGCCGTCCTGCACGTTGGCCTGGACGAAACGAGCGCCCAGGCCGGCAAGCTTTTCCGCCACTTCGCCACGGATGCGCTGGCACCATTTCTCGGCATCTTCCCGGGGGTCACGCCAAAGCATGTAAATGACTTTTTCCATTATCGTCTTCTCCTCGTGTTACAGGTGTCAGGCACCGGCGGCCTGGCGGCCGGCCTGGCGGCCAAAGAAACTGGAGTCCCCCAGAGACATGCCCGAACTGTAGCCCTCACCCCAACGCGGGATGCCGCAGGCGCAGCGGCCCGCCGCATAAAGACCAGGGATAGCCTCGCCTTCCGGCGTCAGCACTTGTCCATTGGGCAGGGTAGACAGGCCGCCCAGCGTAAAGGAAGTCCCGATGTAATCCTTGCCGCCGTAGGCGAGGGCAGCGAAAGGCGCTTCGATCAAAGGCTGAAGATATTCGGCATCCTTGTGCCAGAGCGGGTCTTCGCCCTGCTCCGCATGCCGGTTGAACCTCTCTACGGTATGCACCAACTCTCCGGCGGGGATACCCAGTTCCTGTTCCACTTCTTCCCAGGTTTCACCCACCGCGGCAACAGTGATGTCCGGATAGGTAACGGGCCGCTCGAACATGGTGCTATCGACCAGCAGCCAGCAACGGTCGTTGGGCTGGCGCAGCATGTAATGGGTGACCCGGCCATGGTAGGCGTCTTCGTTGATGAAACGCTGACCCAGCTCGTTAACGAAAATGCCCTTGACCAGGCTCTCCGGCGGATAGAAGGGGCGGGTGGCGAAGAACTGGTCCATGTTGAGCACATCCCCCCCCACCGACATGCCCATGCGGATGCCCGAGCCATCGTCGTTGCCGCCGCTGGTGGGATTGGGACATACCCGGGAGGCGGGCACATAGCGCTTGACCATCTCCTCGTTGCAGATGAAGCCGCCCGAGCAGAGGATCACCCCCTTGCGCGCCCGCACCATGCGGGGCTCACCGTCAATACGCACCACCAGGCCATGAACCCGGTTGTCCTGATCGGCGATCAGGGCCAGCGCCCGGCTGCTGAAATGGGACTCGATGCCCAAACTGTGCGCCTTGGCGGTCAGGGTTTCCATGATCAGCTTACCGGCACCCCAGCCCTTCATCTGGGGCGTATGGCCCCGAGGCGCAGGCTTGGCCTGCTGGGCGAAAGGCCAGGCCGCCTCGCTGCCGGACCAGATCAGGGTATCGTCGGTAGTGGGTTCCAGCCACTTGCCCGGCAGATAGCTGTTCTTGAAAGGCAGCCCCTGCTCGACCAGCCAATGGTAATGGGCTACCGCGTTTTCCGCATACAGGCGCACCCGAGCCTCGTCGGCCCCCGGCCCGCCGGCCATCATCAGGTATTTGACGAAGTCCTCGGTCTGGTCTTCGAAGCCAGCCGCCTTCTGCGCCGGCGTCCCGCCATTGCCGCCCAGGTAGATGTCGCCGCCGGAAAGGGCGGCACTGCCCCCCGAGGCCGCCGCCACTTCAAAAATCGTCACTTGGGCGCCGGCATTCTTCGCTTCGATGGCCGCACAGGCGCCGGAAATCCCAAAGCCGATCACGGCCACGTCGGTTTCGATATCCCAACGCTCGACATCGCTCAAACGCAAGGGACGGGATGGGGAATAGGGCTTGGACACGGGTGCTCCTCCTGGTTTCAGACGTAAAAGCGCGGGCTCGGAGGCCCGCTTTTTAGTGTTTTAAGACTAACACGATTCCTCTCCCCGCGAATGCGAACGGCCGAAAGCCTTGTCTTGACAATCGTTGTCTGGTCAAGTTTAATCTTGTCAAGTCAACCATTGACCAGCCTACCGCCATGGCGACGACTAGCGAGAACGAAATGGGCATCGAGCACTATGCAACTGAAAACTATCAGATGGGGGAAAGCGTCCTCTATCTGATGAGTGTCGCCCGCAATCGCTGTCTCTGTGCCCTGGACGCCAACATGACGGAGTTGGGCCTGACCACCGCCCAGCTGGGCATCCTCAAGCTGGTGCAGGATGGCAGCGACGATACTGCCGCCGAACTGTGCCGCCGCTACAACATGGACCCAGGTTCCATGGCCCGCATGCTGGACAAGCTGGACGAGAAGGGTCTGATCCAGCGTGAACGCAGCAGCGAAGACCGGCGCATCGTCCGCATCGCCCTCACCGATGCCGGCCGAGCCTTGTGCGAACAAGGCATCACCGCAGCCGTCAAGACCCTCAATCAGTCAGTCCGCAATTTCAGCGAGGAAGAGCTGGATACCTTCAAGAATGCCCTGCGGCGGATCATCGCCAACATGGAATGAACGGCCCCCGCCCGGAGACCCGCCCCCAATGAAATCCCGTCTGTTTTCTGTCGCGCTCGTTGCCGCCCTCACGGGCTGTGCCAGCCACAGCGACCTGGCCCCCATCACCCGTCCGACGGACGGCTCGACCCTGGCCGCCGGACAATCCCTTGCGGGGTCCCCCATCACGGCGGCCCCGGTGACCGACTGGTGGCGCGAATTCGGCGACCCCCAACTGGATGCCCTGATCGAGGACGCCCTCAAATCCAGTCCCAGCCTGCAACTGGCCGAAGCCCGCCTGCGCCTGGCCATGGCCCAGGCGGGAGTGGCGGACTCGACCACGCTGCCCCGGGTCTCAGGCAACTACCAGGGCAACCGGGAGCGCATGAGCGAGCATTTCCTCTATCCGCCCCCTTTCGGCGGCTCCACGATCACAACGAATCGGCTGGCCCTGGACTTTTCCTATGAACTGGATTTCTGGGGACGCCACCGTGAAACCCTGAGGGGAGCCCAGTCCGAAGCCCGGGCGGCGGAGCTGGAACGGCAAAGCGCCCGCCTCATGCTGGCCACGGGTATCGCCCGCAGCTATGTGGAACTGGATCGCCTGCTGGGCCAGCAGGAGCTGTCGGCGCAATTGCTGAAAGCGGGCCGCGAAGCCACCAGCCTGGTGGATCAGCGGGTTGCCGCCGGCATCGACAACGAGCCGGCGCGCAACCGGGCCCATAGCCAGTCCGCCGCCCTGGAAAGCGAGCTGGCGGCCATTGGCGAGCAGGTACTGCGCGTACGCCACCAGTTGGCAGCCCTGCTGGGTGCCGGCCCCGACCGGGGTCTGAGCATCGCCCGCCCCAGGCTCACTCAAGCCGGCGCCCTGGCCCTGCCATCAGTGCTGCCCGCCGAACTGATGGGACGGCGCCCCGACGTGGTGGCCCAGCGTCTGCGGGTGCAGGCCGCCGAACACTATGCGGAGGCCACCAAGGCCGACTTCTATCCCAACGTCAACCTGAGCGCCTTCCTCGGTTTCCAGGCCATCGGTGCCGATGCCCTGCTCAAGTCCGGCAGTCGCATCGCGGGCCTCGGCCCCGCCGTCAGCCTGCCCATCTACGCCGGCGGCAACACCCGCGCCCGTGTTGCCGGCCGCTACGCGGAATACGATGCCGCAGCGGCCCAGTACAACGCCACCTTGAGTACCGCCCTGCGCGAAATCGCCGATGCGGTGGGCGCCTGGCGCACGGTGGAGGAAAGAGAAAAGGCCCAGGGCATCGCCGCCACGGAAACCGGCAAGGCCTTCGAGGCCTCCCGCCGTCGCCACACGGCCGGCATCGACAGCCGGCTGACAGTGATCACCTCCCAAGCCGACGCCATCGCCGAACAGCGCCGGGCCGCCGATCTGCGCGCCCAGCGTTTTGCCGCCGCCATCGAACTGGCGCGCGCCCTCGGGGGCGGCTATGCCCCTTCCGCGGTCACGGCCCAGCATTAAGACGAATTCCACAGGAGTCACCATGAGCGAAACCACCCCCATCGAAAACGGCAACGACGGACGCCGCGCCCGTGCCCTCAGACTGCTGGCCCTGGTGTTCATCAGCGCCGGTATCGCCTACGGCATCTATTGGGCCTTGCACAGCCGTTTTCACGAAACCACCGATGATGCCTACGTCGCCGGCAACGTGGTACAGGTGACCCCGCAGGTGGCCGGTGCCGTCAGCGCCATCTACGTGGAGGACACGGATTTCGTCCAGGCCGGCGCTCCCCTGGTCAAGCTGGACCAGTCCGACACCCGGCTTGCCCTGGAACAGGCAGAAGCCGACCTGGGCCGTGCGGTGCGGGATGCCCGGGCCCTTTTCGCCAACGATGCCGGCTACGCCGCCCTGGTGAACCAGCGGGAAATCGACCTGGGGCGACTCAAGGAAGACCTGGCCCGGCGCCAGGGGCTGGCTGGCGGTGCGGTATCAAAAGAAGAGGTCGATCACGCCGCCACCGCCGTCAAGGTCGCCGAGGCCGCCCTCACCACGGCCCGGGAGCAATTGGCGGCCAACCGGGCACAAACCACCGGCACCAGCGTGGAAAGCCATCCCACCGTGGCCCGAGCCGCCTCCAAGTTCAAGGAAGCCTTCCTGGCCCAGACGCGCACCACCATCCTGGCTCCGGTCACCGGTCATATCGCCAAGCGGGCTGTACAGGCCGGCCAGCGCATCGCTCCCGGCTCGCCCCTGATGGCTGTGGTGCCCCTGGATGCCCTCTGGGTGGACGCCAACTTCAAGGAAGTGCAATTGAAGCACATGCGCATCGGACAGCCGGTGCTGCTCAAAGCCGACCTCTACGGCGGCAACGTGGAATACCAGGGCCGGATCGTCGGCCTGGGCGCCGGCACCGGTGCCGCCTTCGCCCTGCTGCCAGCCCAGAACGCCACCGGCAACTGGATCAAGGTGGTACAGCGGGTGCCGGTGCGCATCGCCCTGGACCCCAAGCAGGTGGCGGAGCATCCCCTGCGCGTGGGGCTCTCGATGCTGGCCGACGTGGACACCCAGAACCGGGATGGCAAGCCCGTGACCGAAGCCCGGCGCGACCAGCCCCTGGTGGTCAGCGAAGTCTATGGCGATCCCCTGAAAACCGCGGAAAGCCGCCTCAAGTCGATCATTGCTGCCAATCTGGCTGCCGCACCCCACTGATCCACAGCACCAATGTCAGAAAGCCAGCTCCATTTTCCGCCCCTTCCGGCGGGTGAAAGGCTGCTGGCCACGGTCGCAGTCTCCCTGGCCATTTTCATGTATGGCCTGGACCTGGCGGTCACCAACGTATCCATCCCGGCCATCGCCGGGGACCTGGGCAGTTCCATCAGCCAGGGCACCTGGGCCATCACCGCCTATGCCGTCGGCAACGCCATCGTGATCCCGCTGACCGGCTGGCTGACGGCGCGGGTCGGACAGGTGCGGCTGTTCATTGCCTCGGTGCTGTTATTCACCCTCGCTTCCGCCCTTTGCGGCCTGTCCCAGAGCCTGGAGATGCTGGTGTTCTTCCGCTGCATCCAGGGTATCGTGTCCGGCCCCATGAACCCGCTGGCCATGGCCCTGCTGATGCAGGCCTACCCGCCCCAGAAGGCGGCCATGGCGATGGGAGCGACGATGATGACAGGCATGTTGTCGCCGGCCCTGGGCCCCATCATGGGCGGCTGGATCACCGACAATTTCTCCTGGCCCTGGATTTTCTACGTCAACATCCCTGTCGGCATCTTCTCCGCCTGGGTCAGCTGGCGCCTGTTCCAGCACCGGGAAACCCCAAAGGTCAAACAGCCGGTGGACTATGTGGGACTGGGCCTGCTGGTGACCTGGGTCGGCGCCCTGCAAATCATGCTGGACCTGGGCCGGGAGCACGCCTGGTTCGAATCCAGTCTGGTGATCGCCCTGGCCGTCCTTGCCCTGACGGGGTTTGCCTTCTTTGTCGTCTGGGAGTGGTACGAACCCCACCCGATGGTGGACCTGAAACTATTCACCCGTCCCCATTTTTCCATTGCCGTGGCCCTGATCGGCATCGCCAACATCCCCTACTTCGGCAACGTGGTGCTGACTCCCCTCTGGCTCCAGAACACCCTGGGGTATACCGCCACCCTTTCCGGCAGCGTCGTGATGGTGGGCGGCATCGCCATGTTCATGATCCAGCCCCTGGTGGCGCGCTGGGTACCACAACTGGGCTTTCGCCAACTCGCCGCCATCGGTCTTTGCTTCATGGTGCTGTCAGCCTATATGCGCGCCGGTTTTACGCCGGGCGTCAGCCACGGCGACCTGCTCCTGCCCCAGTTGCTTTACGGCATCGGCACCTCCGCCATGTTCATGCCCCTGGTGCTGCTGGCGGTGCACGGCCTCCCCCAATGGCAACTGGCCGGCGCCACCGGGCTCAATTCCTGTGTACGCACGCTCACCACGGGCTTCGGCACCTCCATCGCCACCACCCTGTGGGATCAGCGCACCATCCATCATCATGCCCAGCTCACCTCCCACATCACCCTCTATGACAGCGTGCCCATGCAGGCAACTTCCGGCCTGGGCAACACCGTCGGGGGTGAGGCAGCCCTGAACATCGTGGAACGCCTGATCAACACCCAGGCCCAGACCCTGGCGGTCAACGACTTCAATATTTTTTCCATCGCCATGTTCCTGGTCTGCCTGGGCTTCCTTTGGCTGGTCAAACCCGGCAAGGCAGAACCTGCCGGCACTGCGGTTCACGCCCTGGATCACTGAACCATGGCTGCGGTTCACACCCCTCATCCCCCCATCGAGGGCAGCGACCGGCTGCTGGGGACCATCGCAGTGTCCCTGGCCATCTTCATGTATGGCCTGGACATGGCGGTGGCCAATGTCTCCATCCCGACCATCACCGGCAACCTTGGGGTTTCCATCAACCAGGGCACCTGGGTGATCACCTCCTACGCCGTCGCCAACGCCATCGTCATTCCCCTGACCGGCTGGCTGACTGCCCGCTTCGGCCAGGTCAGGCTGTTCGTCGCCTCCACCTTGCTATTCACGCTGACCTCTGTCCTCTGCGGCCTATCCACCAGCCTGGAAATGCTGGTGTTCTTCCGCTGCTTGCAGGGCGCCGTGGCCGGGCCCATGAACCCACTGGCCATGGCCCTGCTGCTGGCCGCCTATCCACCGCAAAAAGCCGCGTTTGCGATGGGCGCCTCGATGATGACGGCCATGATGTCGCCCGCCCTGGGGCCGGTGCTGGGCGGGTGGATCACGGACAACTTTTCCTGGCCCTGGATCTTCTACATCAACATTCCCGTGGGTCTGTTCTCGGCCTGGGTCAGTTGGCGCATCTTCCGAAATCGCGAATCGGTCTGCGTCAAGCAGCCGGTGGACTACGTAGGCCTGCTGCTGTTGATGATCTGGGTCGGCGCCTTCCAGGTCATGATGGAACAGGGGCGGGAGCATGGCTGGTTCGACTCCCCATGGGTTGTCTTCCTGGGGCTCACCACCCTGATCGGTTTCCTGTTCTTCCTGGTCTGGGAATGGTACGAGGCTCACCCGATGGTCGAACTCCGGCTGTTCAAGATTTCGACCTTCTCCATCAGCGCCACGATCGGCGTCTTCACCAGTCTTCCCTTCTTCGGCAATATCGTGCTGACCCCCCTCTGGCTGCAAAGCTCCCTCGGCTACAACGCCACCCAGGCGGGGCAGGTGGCCATGGTCAGCGGACTGTTCATGTTCCTCTTCCAACCCCTGGTCGCCAGGGCACTGCCCCATGTCGGCAACCGCCGGCTCGCGGTGACCGGGCTTTGCATCCTGATCCTGTCGGTCTATCTGCGCACGGGCTTCACGCCCTCCCTGACCAGCGGCGACATCTTCCTGCCCATGGCGCTGCAGGGGATTGGCGCCGGCGCCGTCTTCATGCCCATCGCACTGCTGTACATCTCTGCCATGCCCCCCGCAAAAATCGCCAGCGCCAACGGTATCTATTCCTTTACCCGCACGCTGTCCATCGGCATTGGCACCTCGCTGGCCACCAGCCTGTGGGATGAACGTACCAGCCATCATCACGCGCAACTTTCCACCCATATCAGCCCCTATAACGAAACGGCGGTGCAGACCCTCAAAGAAATGGGAACAGCCGTCGGCAACGAGGGGGCGCTGACCGCCATGGAGCGGCTCATCACGGTGCAGGCCCAGACCCTGGCGGTCAATGATTACAACGTCTTCGCGATCGGGCTTTTGCTGGCTGGCATCGCCTTCATCCTCCTGGTGAAACCGGGAAAGCCCACCGCCACTACGGCACCGGCACCGATACTTGAGCACTGACATGGTGACGCCCTACTCCCCCTTGCCCCCCATCGAGGGCAAGAAACGCCTGATGGCCACCCTGGCTATTTCTGTGGCCTGTTTCATGTACACCCTGGAAATGGCGGTCGCCAACCTATCCCTGCCGGCGATTGCAGGCGACCTGGGTGTCTCGCCCCCCCAGGCCACCTGGGTGATCACCTCCTACGCAGTCACCAGCGCCATCATCACACCCTTGTCGGGCTGGCTCACGGCCCGCATCGGCCAAGTGCGTCTGTTCGTCTATTCCCTGCTGCTGTTCGCGCTGACATCTCTCTTCTGTGGCCTGGCCACCAGCCTGGAAATGCTGATTGCTGCCCGTTGCCTGCAGGGCGCCGTGGTGGCCCCCTTGATGCCGGTTGCCATGGCCCTGCTACTGCAGGCTTACCCGCCCAGCAAGGCGGCCCTGGCCATGTCCATCTCCATGTTCACCATGATGTTCTCTCCGGTGGTCGGTCCCGTCATCGGCGGCTGGATTACCGAGAACCTGTCCTGGCCCTGGATTTTCTACATCAACGTTCCCATCGGAATCCTGGTGGCCTTTGCCTGCTGGCGTCTGTTTCGGGACCGGGAGTCGCCGCGTGTGCGCAAACCCGTGGATATCACGGGCATGGTCCTGTTGGCCATCTGGGTCAGAGCCCTGCAGATCATGCTGGACAAGGGCCGGGAGCAGAACTGGTTCGAGTCGGGGGAAATCCTTGCCCTGGGGGCCACGGCCCTGGTGGCCTTCTGCTTCTTTCTGGCCTGGGAATGGTATGAGGACCATCCCATCGTGGATCTGCGTCTTTTTGCCAACCGCAATTTCACAGTGGGCACGACCCTCAACAGCCTCTGGAGCTTCGTCTATCTGGGCAATATCCTGCTGCTGCCCCTCTGGCTGCAACAATCCCTGGGATTTACCGCCACATGGGCCGGCCTGATGGTGGCCCCCAGCGGCCTGGCCGCGGTACTCATGCAACCCATTGCCAACCGGCTGCTTGGCCTGTCCGGCGTCCGCACCCTGGCCACCTTCGGCCTGATAATGCTGGCCACGGCCACCTACCTGCGCGCCGGATTCACCAGCGGCGTGGCGCCGGAAAGCATCCTGCCGGCACAAATCTTTAATGGCATCGGCTCCACCTGCTTTTCCCTGGCCAGCAGCCTGCTGCTATTCAATGGCCTGAGCCAGTGGCAGATTGCCAGCGCCTCGGGGCTGTCGGCCTTCGTGCGCCTGATGGCCACTGCCATGGGCACCTCCTTCGCCGCCACCCTGTGGGATGCCCGCACCTATCACCACCGCAGCGAGCTGGTGGCTCACATCACCCCCTATGACAGCACCATCAGCCAGTTCATGAATGGCGCCGCCTCGCTCGGCATGGACATCTCGGGCGCCGTGGCGGTGGTGGAGCGGCAACTCACGGTGCAGGCCCAGACCCTGGCAGCCAACGACTACAGCTGGCTATCCTCCCTGCTGTTCCTGGGTCTGATCGGCCTTGTCTGGCTGGCGCGCCCCAGCGCTCTTCAGCCAGGAGCTCCGCCGCCAGTCATGGAGCACTGAAGTCGAAATTGATGCGGTGAGTCACAAACGCGCATCAACTCGAAAAAAAAGCCGCCCGAAGGCGGCTTTTTTTGCGGCGCGAAAGGATCAGTGTTCGCCCAGTACCGAGACCGTGATGGTGACCACCACGTCGGCATGGGGAGCCACTTCGAGCTGAGTGTCGCCCACCGTCTTGAGCAGGCCGTTGGGCATGCGGATGGCGGATTTTTCGATCTCGATTCCCTGGGCCTTGAGAGCCTCGACGATGTCGGCACCGCCGACGGAGCCGAACAGGCGGCCATCGACGCCAGCCTTGCGGGTGATCTGCACCATCAGACCGTCGATCTTGGCGGCCACGCCCTGGGCGGCGGCCAGCTTCTCGGCCTGGAGTTTCTCCAGATCGGCACGACGCTCCTCGAACACCTTGAGATTCGCGGCGGTGGCGCGCTTGGCCATGCCCTTGGGGATCAGGTAATTGCGGGCGTAACCATCCTTGACCTTGACCACGTCACCGAGGCCGCCGAGGTTCACCACTTTTTCCATCAGAATGATTTGCATGGTCTATCCCTCGTTCAGGCGTTGTGCAGATCGGTGTAGGGCATCAGGGCCAGGAAGCGGGCGCGCTTGATGGCCGTGGACAGCTGACGCTGGTAGCCGGTCTTGGTGCCGGTGATGCGGGCCGGCATGATCTTGCCGGTCTCGGTGATGAAATCCTTGAGGATTTCGATGTCCTTGTAATCGATATATTCGATCTTCTCCGCACTGAAGCGGCAGAATTTGCGGCGCTTGAACAGGCTGCGGCCCTTGTCGTCCTTGCGCTTGTTGTTAGCGCCACTCTTCGGTTTGAATGCCATCTGGATTTCCTTCCAAAAATTCGATTGTCTTCACATGCAGCACCGGTGTCCGGCTCTTCAGGCTCCTGGCGGCGATGAAGCCGCTGACATGAAGCCCGTCGCCCGTTTGCGCACCGGTCAGCAGATTTGCTGACGGTCCCACGGCCACACAGGACATCTCGCATTCCACGCGCCGCATCGTTCCCGCCTCCTCCTGCTCGGACTGGTGTGCCAAGCGGAATTCGACGACCGGAACGCCGGCCGGCGTGTAGCGCAATGCCCCCCGCTCAAGCACCTGTCCGGTCAGTTGGATCAGGTTGGCGGCAGCTGTGGGGAACGCCAATTCAGGCAGCCGGTGCCTCCGCCTCGGTCGCCTCCGCCTTCACTTCGGCCTGGGGCGTCAGGGAGCGGGACTTCTCTTCCTTCATCATGGGCGAGGGCGCGGTGACGGGCTTGTCCATCTTGATGGTCAGGTGGCGCAGCACGGCGTCGTTGAACTTGAAGGCGTGTTCCAGTTCAGTCAGGGTCTCGCCGTCGCACTCGATGTTCATGAGCACATAGTGAGCCTTATGCACCTTCTGGATCGGGTAGGCCATCTGGCGGCGGCCCCAGTCTTCGAGGCGATGGATCGCGCCGTTGCGGCCGGTGACCAGGGTCTTGTAACGCTCGATCATGGCCGGAACCTGCTCGGACTGGTCCGGATGGACGATGAAAACGATTTCGTAGTGTCGCATGCAATCTCCTTTTGGTTGAAGCCCTCCCGCATGCGGGCAGGTAGGGCAAGGTTGAAAGGCCGCGAATTGTAGGGGAAAACCCCTGCAAATTCAACATTACTTTGACCTTCCAAAAACTGCTGCGTATAATCCGCCCCCTTTCGTACCATCCATCAATGGAGTCCATATCATGTATGCGGTCATAAAAACCGGCGGCAAGCAGTATCGCGTCGCTGCCGGCGAAAAGATCAAAGTAGAACAGATACCGGCAGACGTGGGCGCTGAAATCACTCTCGACCAGGTTCTTATGGTCGGCGAGGGCGAGTCGGTGAAAGTCGGCACGCCCCTGGTTTCCGGCGCCAAGGTCACGGCCAAGGTGTTGAGCCACGGTCGTCACGCCAAGATCACGATTTTCAAGATGCGCCGGCGCAAGCACTACCAGAAGCACCAGGGCCATCGCCAAAATTACACTGAACTGGAAATCAGCGGCATTGCCGCCTAAGGAGTTCAAACATGGCACACAAAAAAGCAGGCGGCAGTTCCCGTAACGGCCGCGACTCGGAATCGAAACGCCTGGGCGTCAAGCGCTACGGTGGTCAGCTGGTTTCCGCCGGCAGCATCATCGTGCGTCAGCGTGGCACCCGCTTCCATGCCGGCGACAACGTGGGCATCGGCAAGGACCACACCCTGTTCGCCAAGGTGGACGGCACGGTGCAATTCACCGTCAAGGGTGCGGCGCAGCGCAAGCTGGTGAACATCGTTCCCGTGGCCGAGTAACACGGCCCCGGCCCCCCGCAAAAGCCCTATCCCTGGGATAGGGCTTTTGCGTTTCTGGAGTTCCCCGAATGAAATTTTTCGACGAAGCAAGAATCGAGGTTGTCGCCGGTGACGGCGGGAACGGTGCTGCTTCGTTCCGCCGCGAGAAATTCATTCCCATGGGCGGTCCGGATGGAGGCGACGGCGGGCGGGGCGGCAGCATCTACGCCATCGCCGACCGCAACCTCAATACCCTGATCGACTTCCGCTACACCCGCATGTTCCGCGCCCAGCGCGGCGAGAACGGTCGCGGCGCGGACTGTTATGGCAAGGGTGGCGACGACCTGGAGCTGCACATGCCCGTCGGCACGGTGATCTGTGACGCCGAGACCGGCGAGCTGATCGCCGACCTGGACCAGGACGGCAAGCGCACCCTGATCGCCCAAGGAGGGCGTGGCGGCCTGGGCAACCTGCATTTCAAGTCCAGCACCAACCGGGCGCCGCGCAAATGCACTCCCGGTACCGAAGGCGAGCATCGCCTGCTCAAGCTGGAACTCAAGGTGCTGGCCGACGTGGGCCTGCTGGGCCTGCCCAATGCGGGCAAGTCCACCTTCATCCGCGCTGTCTCCTCGGCCAAGCCCAAGGTAGCGGACTACCCCTTCACCACCCTCCATCCCAACCTGGGCGTGGTGCGTGTGGATACCAACCGCAGCTTCGTCATCGCCGACATTCCCGGCCTGATCGAGGGCGCGGCGGAGGGAGCCGGCCTGGGCCATCGCTTCCTCAAGCATCTGCAACGCACCGGCCTGCTGCTGCATCTGGTGGACATCTCCCCCTTCGACCCGGAGGCGGACCCGGTGCGGGACGCCCGTGCCATCGTCGAGGAACTGAAAAAATACGACGAGGCCCTCCACGCCAAACCCCGCTGGCTGGTCATCAACAAGATCGACCTGGTGCCCGAGGACGAGCGGGAGGACCGCATCGCGGCCCTGATCGAGGGCTACGGCGGCGTCGAGCGCCACTTCGTCATCTCCGGCCTCACCGGGGACGGCTGCAAGTCCCTGACCTACGCCATCATGGAGCATCTGGAACAGTGCCGCCGGGATGCGCCGGCTGCCGATACGGAAGACAGTCCCGATGAGACAGAGGATCTCGAAGACTAAGCGCCTGATCGTCAAGGTCGGCAGCGCCCTGGTCACCAACGACGGCGCTGGCCTGTCCCAGGACTTCATCGCCGAATGCGCCCGGCAGATCGCCGCCCTGCACGCCCAGGGGAGGCAGGTGGTGCTGGTCTCCTCCGGCGCCATCGCGGCCGGCATGCAGCGCCTGGGCTGGAGCACCCGCCCCCATGGCATCCATGAACTCCAGGCCGCCGCCGCCGTGGGCCAGATGGGCCTGTGCCAGACCTACGAAACCTGCTTCGCCGGCCACGGCCTCAAGGCCGCCCAGATCCTGCTCACCCACGAGGACCTGTCCGACCGCACCCGCTACCTGAATGCCCGCTCCACCCTGCTGACCCTGCTGGAGCTTGGCGTGGTGCCCATCATCAACGAGAACGACACCGTGGTCACCGACGAGATCAAGTTTGGCGACAACGACACGCTGGGCGCCCTGGTGGCCAACCTGGTGGAGGCCGAGGCCCTGGTGATACTCACCGACCAGCAGGGCCTCTACAGCGCCGATCCGCGCCGGGAGCCCGCCGCCACCCTGATCCACGAAGGAGAGGCCGACGACCGCCGTTTCGAGGCCATGGCCGGCGGCAGCGGCAGCGCCATCAGCAAGGGAGGCATGATCACCAAGATTCGCGCCGCCCAGCGGGCCGCCCGCAGCGGCGCCCACACCCTGATCGCCAGCGGTCGGGAGGCCGATGTGCTGCCCCGTCTGATGGCCGGGGAAACCCTGGGCACCCTGCTCTACGCGACAGCTACACCTCTGGCCGCCCGCAAGCAGTGGCTGGCCGACCACCTGCAACTGGCCGGCAGTCTGGCCCTGGATGCCGGCGCCGAAACGGCCCTGCGCTCCGGCCGCAGCCTGCTGCCCATCGGCGTCACCGCCGTGGAAGGGGAATTCGAACGGGGCGCCGCCGTGGCCTGTCGTGACAGCATGGGACGGGAAATCGCCCGGGGCCTGATCAACTACTCCAGCTCCGAAGCCCGCCGCATCGCCCGCCACGGCAGCCAGGACATCGAAGCCCTGCTGGGCTATGTGGACGAGGAAGAACTGATCCACCGGGACAATCTGGTCCTGCTCTGAGAGCAGCAGATTGGATACAGCCAGGGCGCACCGGAAGCAGGCTGCCCGGCTCGCTTAAGGCGCCGACACTTGCACCAGGCCCGGTTGCAGACAATTCCGCTTTTCGGATTTCGATCCTCACGGACCACCCCACCCCATGAAGCCCAGGCCGTCTCCCAACTACCTCGCCGGCTACCCGACGCACCTGATTGATCAGGTACAGCAGCTTATCGCCACGGACAAACTGGGGCCGGGCTTGCTGCGCAAGTATCCCCGGTGCCATGAGGTGCGTACCGACCGGGCGCTCTACGACTATGTGCAGGAACTCAAGGGCCGTCATCTGCGCAATGCCGAGGCCCTGAGCAAGGTGGCCTTTGACGGCAAGCTGCATGTGCTGCACAAGGCCCTCGGGCTGCACACCACGGTGGCGCGGGTGCAGGGCGTCAGGCTCAAGGCCAAGCGGGAAATCCGCATCGCCAATGTGTTCCGGGAGATGCCGGAAGAATTCCTGCGCATGATCGTGGTGCACGAGTTGGCCCACCTCAAGGAGCGGGAGCACGGCAAGGCCTTCTATCAGCTCTGCCAGCACATGGAGCCGGACTACCACCAGTTGGAATTCGACCTGCGGGCCTACCTGAGCCTTCTGGAGGCCACTGGCAAACCCCTCTGGCCGGCCCGTCAAGACGGTAAACTTCGCGCCTTCAGCGCTCTACCCATTCCTGTTCCCCATGCCGGCAGCCACTCCGACCCCGACCTTTAGCGCTCTGGGCCTGATCGACCCCTTGCTCACCGCCCTCGACGCCCTGGGCTATAAGACGCCCACGCCGGTACAGGCCCAGGCGATCCCCGCCATTCTGCAAGGACGTGACCTGATGGCGGCAGCCCAGACCGGCACCGGCAAGACGGCGGGCTTCGCCCTGCCCCTGCTGCAACGCCTGGCCCTGGACGAAACCCCGGTGGCCGCCAACTCGGTGCGCGCCCTGGTGCTGGCCCCCACCCGGGAACTGGCCGAGCAGGTGCACGCCAGCTTCCGCGCCTACGGCGCCCATCTGCCCCTGCGCACTTACGCCATCTACGGCGGGGTCAGCATCAATCCTCAGATGATGAAACTGCGCCGGGGCATCGACATCGTGGTGGCCACCCCCGGCCGCCTGCTGGACCTGCACCGGCAGAACGCCATCCGCTTCAACCAGGTCCAGACCCTGGTGCTGGACGAGGCCGACCGCATGCTGGACCTGGGCTTCTCCCGTGAACTGGATGCCGTCTTCGCCGCCCTGCCCAAACGGCGCCAGACCCTGCTGTTCTCGGCCACCTTCTCCGACGCCATCCGCAAGATGGCGGGCCTGATCCTGCACCAGCCCGTCACCATCGACGCCAGCCCCCGCAACACCGCGGCCAGGAGCGTCCGACAGTGGGTGGTCCCGGTGGACAAGAAGCGCAAGCCGGAACTGTTCACCCATCTGCTCCGGCAACATCGCTGGGGCCAGGTGCTGGTGTTCGTGAAAACCCGCAAGGGCGTGGATCAACTGGTGGGCGCCCTGCTGGCCCAGGGTATCCGCGCCGACGCGATCCATGGCGACAAGCCCCAGGCCGCCCGCCAGCGGGCCCTGGACCGCTTCAAGGCGGGAGAGATACAGATCCTGGTGGCCACCGACGTGGCGGCCCGGGGCCTGGACATCGACGACCTGCCCCAAGTGGTGAACTTCGATCTGCCCATCGTGGCCGAGGACTACATCCACCGCATCGGCCGCACCGGCCGGGCCGGCGCCAGTGGTGAAGCGATTTCCCTGGTCTGCGCCGACGAGGTGGAGCTGTTGCGGGCCATCGAGTCCCTGACCCGGCAATCCCTGGAGCGGATCGAAGAGGAAGGTTTCGAGCCGGACCACCGGGTGCCCCTCACCGGCAATGCCGCCGAGCTGATCCGGAAGCCGAAAAAACCCAAGATCCCCAAGCCGCCGGGAAGCATGGGACGGCCAGGCGGTCCGGGAAAGCCACGGAGGCCGGGCGCCCAGACAGTAAAATCCCGGGCTCCCCGACGGGGCTAGGGAAACAAGCCCCCAACCGTTCGCGCTGAGCCCTTCGTCTTCGCTCAGGACAGGCTTGTCGAAGCGCAAGCCACGCCAACACTGGGCTTCGACAGGCTCAGCCCGAACGGACTTAATCAGTGTATTAGCGCCGTCCCCGTACCACTTCCCCTGTGCTCCTTTCCCTCCATGCTGAGACTGACTGAAATCAAGCTGCCCCTGGATCATGCCGAAGCCGAGCTTCGTGCGGCCGCCTGCGCCCGCCTGGGCGTGGCGGAAAGCGAGCTGCTGGCTTGCCGCGTGTTCCGCCGCAGCGTGGATGCTCGCAAAAAATCTGCCATCGCCCTGATCTATGCCCTGGATGTCGAGGTGGCCAACGAAGCAGCCCTGCTCCAGCGCCACCGGGGCGACCGCACCGTGATGCCCACGCCGGACACGAGTTACCGCTTCGTCGCCCAGGCCCCAAGCAGTCTTGCGACCCGGCCGGTAGTCATCGGCACCGGACCCTGCGGCCTCTTTGCCGGCCTCTTGCTGGCCCAGATGGGCTTTCGCCCCATCATCCTGGAGCGGGGCAAGGCGGTACGGGAGCGCACCCAGGACACCTGGGGCCTGTGGCGCAAGAGCACCCTCAATCCGGAATCCAACGTCCAGTTCGGCGAAGGCGGCGCCGGCACCTTTTCCGACGGCAAGCTCTACAGCCAGATCAAGGACCCTCTACACCATGGCCGCAAGGTGCTGGAGGAGTTCGTCAAGGCCGGGGCACCGGAGGAGATCCTGTACATCAACAAGCCCCACATCGGCACCTTCCGCCTGGTGGGCATGGTGGAGAAGATGCGTGCCACCATCACCGCCCTGGGCGGCGAGGTGCGCTTCGGCAGCAGGGTGGAGGAAATCGAGATCGAGCGGGACGCCCAGGGCCAGGGCCAGGTGCGGGGCGTGATCCTCGCGGGCGGTGAGCGCATCGCCACCGACCATGTGGTGCTGGCCGTGGGCCACAGTGCCCGCGACACCTTTCAGATGCTCCACGACCGGGGCGTGTATATCGAGGCCAAGCCCTTTTCCATCGGCGTGCGCATCGAGCATCCCCAGTCCCTGATCGACCGGGCCCGCTGGGGCAAGTTTGCCGGCCATCCCCTGCTCGGCGCCGCCGACTACAAGCTGGTGCACCACTGCGCCAATGGCCGCTCCGCCTACAGCTTCTGCATGTGCCCCGGCGGCACCGTGGTCGCCGCCACCTCGGAACCGGGGCGGGTGGTGACCAACGGCATGAGCCAGTATTCCCGCAACGAGCGCAATGCCAACAGCGGCATCGTCGTCGGCATCACCCCCGAAGAGGACTATCCGGGCCCCCCCCTGGCCGGCATCGAGTTTCAGCGCCATTGGGAATCCCGGGCATTCGAAGCCGGTGGTGGCAGCTACGCCGCTCCGGCTCAGCGGGTTGGCGACTTCCTTGCCGGCCGCCCCTCCGTCGCCCCGGGGGAAGTAGAGCCTTCTTACCAGCCCGGGGTGCACTGGACTGACCTCGCCCTCTGCCTGCCCCCCTTCGTCGTCACCGCCCTGCGCGAAGCCCTCCCGGCCTTCGACCGGCAGATCCACGGCTTTGCCATGGCGGACGCGGTGATGACCGGGGTCGAGACCCGCACCTCCTCGCCGATCCGCATCAAGCGCGGCGAGGATTTCCAGAGTCTGAACACCCGGGGCCTCTATCCCGCTGGCGAAGGCGCGGGTTACGCGGGCGGCATTCTCTCGGCGGGCGTTGACGGCATCAAGGTGGCGGAGGCCGTGGCGCTGGACATGGTCAGAAAATAAACGATGAACCATGGCGGACCCGCGCCAGCTCTGTGTCCTCTGTGATATCTGTAGCTGGATTTGCGGTTTTTAGCATAAGTTATCCCCCCAAAAAACGCTGACCTGGCAAGCGCGTGCAAGCCTGGAGCCAGCGGCTATACTCTCTGGGCAGCGCAGCAGACCTCGAACAGAACAAGACCCACACCGCGCCACGATGTCAGCAGATATGGACGACACTTCCAACCGTACCTTCGTTTGCAGCGTGCTATTCCTCGATATCGTGGAATATTCGAAGAAGTCGGTGAGCGAACAGATGAAGCTCAAGCAGCGCTTCAACGCGCTGCTTATCCGGGCACTGCAACAGGTCGCCGCCAGCGACCGGATCGTGCTCGATACCGGCGACGGTGCCGCTGTATGCTTTCTCGGCAGCCCTGAAGTGGCGATGTTCGTTGCGATGGATCTGCGCGACAGTATCTCCGGCGAAAGTCCCAACGAAACACCACCGCTGTTGGTGCGGATGGGCACCAATCTCGGGCCGATCCGTCTGATCAAGGACATCAATGGCCAGATCAACATCATCGGCGACGGCGTCAATGTTGCGCAGCGGGTGATGAGCTTCGCCGACGAGAACACGATTCTGGTCTCCCGCTCTTTCTACGAGGTAGTGTCTCGGCTGTCCGACGACTACGCGCAGATACTCAGCTACGAGGGCAGCCGTACCGATAAGCATGTGCGTGAACACGAAGTGTATGCGGTGGGCCCGAGCATCCCCCATAAATACGCCGATCAGGCATCGTCCTCTCGCGCACCGACAGTACAGCAGCGCACCAACGACTCCGTCATAACAGGTAATGCCGACATTCCCGCCGCAGCGGCCAGTACCGGCGTACCGGGTATCCGTCGCCCCTTGCTGGCCGGAGTGTCACTGCTGGCACTGGCCATCATCGGCGGCGGGGTGATGCTGCGCCTGGGCCGCAGCGACAGCGCTCCGGCCAGCCCACCCGCACCGGCTGCGGAGGCACCGCAGCTACAGCCCACCCCACCGTCTGAGGTACAACCCGAGGCGAAGCTTCCGCCGGTGAAGCCCGCTGCGCCGGCAAAAGCCACACTGGCGCTGGTCATCATCCCTTGGGGCGAGGTCTATGTGGATGGGAAGAAGCGCGGTGTCAGCCCGCCGCTGAAATCGATTGCGCTAGCGCCCGGCAGCCACACGATAGAAATCAGGAATTCCGGTTTCCCCGTCCATAGGGAAAAGATCGAGGCCAAGCCCGGCGCGCAACTCAAGATCAGGCACAAGTTTTAACGTTATGAAAAAGCATCAACGGAGCCGGGTGTGACCTGCGAGCGCAGCAAGCCTTTAGGCAGTACATTGCGGCGACCGGGGGGCACATGGTTTGAGACTTTATCCGGGGGAACAAGATGAAGACACTGCGGAACATCCTGTTGTTGGCGTGGCTCGGCATGCTGGCGGCCTGCGCTGCCGGGCCGGGAAAAATGTTCGAGAGCAAGGCCAATCAGTCTCTTTCGGCAGGTATCGAGAACTACAACGAGGGCCGCTATCCGGAAGCGGTGAAGGGCCTGCAAAGCGCGCTGGATCAGGGGCTGGGAGTAAGTGACCAGGTCAAGGCGCACAAGTACCTGGCCTTCGCCCATTGCGTCAGCGGCAAGGAGCGGCTCTGTCGCGACGAGTTCAAGAAGGCCTTGGAGATCAACCCGAACCTGGAGTTGGAGCCGGCAGAAGCCGGCCATCCGATTTGGGGGCCGGCGTTCCGTGCGGCCAAGGCAAAAAAGCCGGATGCGAAAAAATGAGCGCAGTGCCGACCATGAGAATGCCGCAGCAGGACTGACGGACGCCAAGCATGGGGACGCAACAACTCGGCCGCTATGAAATCCTCGCCGAGCTTGGCCGCGGCGCGATGGGCGTGGTCTACAAGGCGGCCGATCCGGTACTGAACCGCATCGTCGCGATCAAGACCATCAATCTGGCCCTGGACCCTGACGAGCGCGACGACTACGAGGCACGCTTCCAGCAGGAAGCCAAGGCCGCCGGCTCACTCAGTCATCCGGCCATCGTCACGATCTACGACCTCGGCCAGAGCGGCACCCTCGCCTATATGGCAATGGAATTCCTTGACGGTCGTGAACTGCGCGAGCTGATCAGCATGGCACAGCGCCTGCCGGTCAGGCAGGCCATTGCCATCGCTGCCCAGGTGGCGGCCGCACTGGCCTATGCCCACCAGCACGGCATCGTGCACCGGGACATCAAACCGGCCAACATCATGGTGCTGAAGGATGGCGCGGTTAAGATCACCGACTTCGGCATCGCCCGCATGCGCGTCTCGGAAGTTAAAACCCAGACCGGGATGCGTCTCGGCTCGCCCAAGTACATGTCGCCGGAACAGGTGCTGGGACAGCGCGTAGACCATCGCACGGATATTTTTTCGCTGGGCGTGGTGCTCTACGAAATGCTAACCGGCAAATCCCCGTTCGGCGGCAACAGCCTGGAGACCTTGATGTACCAGACTGTGCACGGCGCCCCCCCGCCACCCAGCCGGATCAATCCGGACGTGCCGCAGATGCTCGACCTGATTCTCGCCAAGATGCTGGAAAAGCGCCCCGAGGAACGCTACCAGGACGCGGCAGAATTGGCCGAAGACCTTCGGCAGTGTGAACAACAGTACAGCCTGACGCTGACACCCGATGCCGCCGCACCGAGCGGGCTGCATGAACTGCCGCCGGGCCTGCTGGCGGCCGGGGAGCAGACCGTGGTGCTGGTCCCGGAAGCCCGATCGCGCCATAACGACCCGCCGGTCGATGCGACCGAAGGCGGCACCCTGGGTCTTTCAGCGGTTATCGATTCCTTCTCGGCGACCCAGCGGCTGGCCAAGGAGGTCGGCATGGGCCGCGAATTCGACGAGTACTCGGCCACCGTCCGGGTAGCGCATACCGCGCCGGCACCTGCTGCGTCAGCCGCAACGACCACACCTCCGGTTGGCGTCCCGCCGCTGGCAGCGGCGACCGTCATCGAGGCAGGCTTGAGCCCCCAGGAAAAATGGCTGGCCGCCACGATCCTGCTCGTCGCCCTGGCCGTCGCCGGCCTGATCGCGTTTTTCTAGCCAGCCTGCCGCATCAGACGAACTTCACTCCCTGGGCCAGGGGCAGGTCCCGGGAATAGTTGATGGTATTGGTGGCGCGACGCATGTAGGCCTTCCAGGCATCCGACCCGGCTTCCCGCCCACCTCCGGTCTCCTTTTCGCCGCCGAAGGCGCCGCCGATCTCGGCGCCGGAGGGACCGACATTGACGTTGGCAATGCCGCAGTCGCTGCCGGCGGCGGAAAGAAATACCTCCATTTCCCGCAGGTCGTTGGTAAAGATGGCCGAGGCCAGACCCTGGGGAACGGCGTTGTGGAGCGCGATGGCGGCGGCGAAATCACGGTAGGTCATGATGTAGAGGATCGGTGCAAAAGTTTCCCGCGTCACCAGGTCAGTCTGGGCCGGCATGTCCACCAGGGCGGGACGGACGTAGTAGCCGCCTGTGCCGCCGGCCACCGTCACTCGCTCACCCCCGAAGATGTGCCCGCCGTCGGCCTTGGCCTCGGCCAGGGCGCCCTGCTGGGCGGCAAAGGCAGCGGCGTCGATGAGGGGGCCGACCAGGATGCCCTCGTCCCGGGGATCGCCGACCCTGAGGGAGGCGTAGGCCTGACGCAGGCGGGGCAGCAGGTCCGGGGCGATCGCCTCATGGACGAACAGCCGACGCAGGCTGGTGCAGCGCTGTCCAGCCGTGCCGGCGGCGGCGAAAACTATGGCCCGCTGCGCCAGGTCCAGGTCGACGCTGGGGGCAACGATCATGGCGTTGTTGCCCCCCAGCTCGAGCAGACTGCGGCCGAAACGGGCCGCCACCTGGGGCGCCACGGCGCGGCCCATAGCACAGGAGCCGGTGGCGGAGACCAGGGCCACTGCGGGATGGTCCGCCAGGACCGCGCCGACATCGGCCCCGCCCAGCAGCAGGGTACTCAGGCCCGGTGGAACGTCACCCAGCTCGGCAGCCACCTCCGCCAGCAGCGCCTGGCAGGCCAGGGCCGTGAGGGGAGTTTTTTCCGAGGGTTTCCACACCACCCCATTGCCGCAGACCAGGGCCAGGGCGGCGTTCCAGGCCCACACCGCCACCGGGAAATTGAAAGCGGTGATGACCCCGCACACCCCCAGGGGATGCCAGGTTTCCATCAAGCGGTGGCCGGGTCGCTCGGAAGCGATGGTCAGGCCATAGAGCTGGCGGGAGAGGCCAGTGGCGAAGTCGCAGATGTCGATCATCTCCTGCACTTCCCCCAGGGCCTCGCTGCGTATCTTGCCGCTTTCCAGGATGACCAGCTCGGCCAGCACCGCCTTGTGCCGGCGCAGGGTTGCGCCCAGGCGACGCACCAGTTCGCCCCGCCGCGGGGCGGGCACCAGGCGCCAGGCCAGGAAAGCACTCTGGGCGACGGCAACAGCGGCATCCACCTCAGCCGGCGTGTGGGGGACGAGGGAGGTGAGCTGCCCGCCATCGATGGGTGAGCGGACGATCAGCTTGCCGGCCGGCGGCAAGGGAACGCCCAGGTCAGCGAGGAGGCGGACAACGGCAGTGGCTTCCATGGCAACTCCTGCGCCGCAAAAAGGCGGCGGCTGCTTTTATCCTAGCCCGTCCGGCACCGTCAGTCGCCCGTCGCCTGAATGAGAGCAGACCTTGAAGAAAGCGGCCACAATTTTCATGTATAAACCCCTCTCCCACAGACCATGCAGCCGCCCCATGAATCAAGTCATCACCTTTCACAACCGCAAGCCCGCCCCCATTAGCGTCAATGGGGAAACCATCAGTCTGGAGGAAATCGACGCCCTGGCATCCCAGTTCGCCGATGCCGACAAACCCCGGGAGGCTGCGGCCCGGGCCCTGGTGGTGAGGGCCCTGCTGCGCCAGCGGGCCGCGGCCCTGCAAATCGAGGCGGCTGATGAAGAGAGTGCCCTGGAGCAAGTGCTGGTCCGGGAAGTCCCTGCCCAGTCCGTTTCCGACGAGGAGGTGCATCGCTACTTCGAGGGTCACCGGGAGAAATTTCGCAGCGGTGACCTGTTCGAGGCCCGCCACATCCTGTTCGAGGCGGGCCCCCAGGAGGATCGGATCGCCCTGGCAAAGAGGGCCGATGCCCTGCTCTTGGCCCTCAAGAACAATCCGGATCGTTTCGAACAGTTTGCCCGGGAGGCCTCCACCTGCACCAGCGCCAGCCTGGGAGGGTCATTGGGACAACTGACCGAAGGCTCGGTGGTGCCCGAATTCTGGTCGGCCCTGGTGGCCTTCGGCAAACCGGGACTGCTGCCCCAGCCGGTGGAAACCCGCTTCGGCTGCCACATCATCCGGATCGACCGCTGCGCCCTGGGCGAAGCCCTGCCTCTGGAAGCAGTACAGGAAAGAATACGTGCCTATCTCAATGCCCGGCTGGAACAACTGGGCCAGCAGCAATACGTATCCCGGTTGATCGAGGGAGCCCAGATCAGCGGCATCGACCTGGGAAATACCGGCCCCCAGGGCGCGGGACCGGGACTGCCCACCGAGTGAATGGAGAAGGCGCTTCGACGCCTTCTCTTCACAGTTCAGGAAGCCTGAACGATGGGCTCCAGCAGTTTCTGTATCTCACCGGAAGCGTACATCTCGCTGACGATGTCGCAGCCGCCAACGAACTCGCCGTTGATGTAAAGCTGGGGAATGGTGGGCCAGTTGGCGTAGTCCTTGATGCCCTGGCGGATGGCCTCGTCGGCCAGCACATTCACCGTCACCAGATTGGTCACGCCACAGGCCTTGAGAATCTGCACCACCCGGGCGGAAAAACCGCACTGGGGAAACTGGGCCGTGCCCTTCATGAACAGCACGACGGGGTTTTGGGTCACGGTTTCGCGGATTTGCTGCTGGACATCCATGGGAATTCCTTGGGTAATAGTTGAGCTGCTTACTCAGGAAATTGTACCGGCCCGAGGGAAGCCAGGTCAAGGACGGATTCCGCCTGAAACCCGAATGATGCCGGCCAGGTCACGATGCTGTCCGATGGCGGCGAATCCGCTCTGGGCCAGAGGAACGTATTCACTTTAATGGCTGAAACCGAGCTCAAGTATGAAACGCATGACCTCTCCCTCCTGATGGGCTTTTGGTAGGCTGACGCAAAGGCTGAGGCCATTCCCGGTCCTTGATAATGGGCTTACAACTGAGGCAGCACGTGCTCGGCAAAGAGTTGCAGACTGCGCCAGGCCAGCGCCGGATCGGCACCCCCGACCAGGGGCGCGATATGCAGTGAGCCCGTGCTGCGGATCACTTCCACTGCCTGTGCCGGCGTCAGGATGCGGTACTTGCCTTCGGCCCGCAAACTCGCCATGTCCGAGGCAAAGGACTCGGCATAGGCCCGCCGATTGGGATGATGCCACGCGCCATAGGCCACCGCATCGAACAGCATGGCCGGGCCATAGTCGCGCCAGCCTTGCTCCACGTCTTCGGCAATGAAGGTGGTGGCGGGCGCATTGGGCAACACGACGAAGCCGCGCTTCCCTCCAAGACGCTCGCACTCGGCTTGATACGCCGTCACCAGTTCCGGGTCATCAATGGCGGGCAGGAAAACCAGGCCGAAATGCGCCGCACGGCGGGCAGCGGCCTTGCTGTTGCCGCCCACATACAGCAACTGCTGCACCCGTGATACCGGGCGGGGCAGGACCTGCGCCGAACGCCCGCGATACTCAAAAGGCTGGCCACGCCAGGCCTTGAGCAGAACCTCGATGCCCTCATCGAGCAATTCACCGCGACGCTCCCAGTCCCGGCCCAGAGCCGCATATTCCTCGGGCCGATAACCAATGCCCGCCGTCACGGCGGCCCGGCCCTTGGCGATCATGTCCAGCACGGCGATGTCCTCGGCGATACGCAAGGGCTCATGCAGGGGCAACAGCAACGCACCCACATTGATGGCAATGCGCTCGGTGCGGCTGGCGATGGCCATGGCCAGCATCAAGGGCGAAGAAAGATAGCCATCGGCGGTCACATGATGTTCGGACAGCCCGATGGTGTCGAAGCCATTGCCCTCGGCCCAGACCGCCATCTCCAGCGCCGCCTGATACCGCACCTGATCACTCACCGAACAGTCCGGCGGACGCCGCATATCAAAACGCATGACCAGATTTTTCACACCGCCCCCTATCGAACAAATCAAATTGCAATTATTTTGAACAAAATATTGTTTTTGCTTAATGAGCATATTACACTTTCTGCTCAATATATATTTCAGCCACCATGCGTCCCCAGAGAAAACTTTCCCGTCAGGATGAAAGCGCCCGCAAGCGGGAACTCATGCTCGATGTCGCCTCCGCCTGCTTTGGCGAATTGGGCTACAAGGCCACCACGACCCGCGAAATCGCCCGCCGGGCCGGTGTCTCCGACGGCCTTTTGTTTGCTCATTTCGCTTCCAAGGAAGCCTTGTTCGAGGCAGCGGTAGAACAGGTGCTGGCGCACTGGTGGGATATGACCCAAAACATCCTGGATGAGACGCCCGGCGTGATCGACGCCCTGGAAAAGCTGTTTCGGGCCGGGTTCGAATTTGCGGCCCGCTCTCCGCTCTATCTGGCGTTGAGGCGCCATGAGGGCGCCCCGACACCCCGTCTCAAAACCGCCATCACGGAGGCCAACCGGCGCTGGTTACAGCAACTGGCCGATCTGCTGCGGCAAGGGCAAACCAAAGGCGAAATACGACAGGATCTGGACATTGCCTCGGCAGCCGATCTCCTGAATGAATTGCAGATCACCTATACCACCCGGCGCATGGGGCAGGGCATGCCGCTGCCGAAAGCCATGATCGACACCCTGATGCAGTTCATACAGGTCGGACTCAAATCGGCCACCCCCTAGGAGAAGACAACATGGGACGCTTTACCGAAGCCGAATTACGCGCAGCCTTCGACATTTACAACGACGCCCGGCGTCGTTCGCAGGAGACTGGCGACTGGAACATCTGGGCCAATATCTTCACCGAGGATGCCCATTACATCGAGCACGCCTACGGCGAAATGCATGGACGGGAAGAAATCCGCAAATGGATCTGCGATGTGATGAAGCCCTACCCCCACATGCGCTTCCCCCAGAGCTGGAAAGTCTTCGACACGGAGACCGATGCCATCGTCTTCTGCTGCCTGAACACCTTCCCCATGGACGACCCCAAGGACAACCGCTTCCAATTTCCCAACTGGTGCCGCGTGGTCTACGCCGGCAACGGTCTTTTTTCCTCGGAGGAAGATATTTATAACCCTTTCCGCGACGCCTCGAAAATGGCGGTGGATTGGCTCAAGGCGGGCGGCAAGATGCTGGCAGAGCCCATCCCAATGAAGCACGTGCCGAGAAAGTAATCGCCCCGCATCACCGGTCCGGGGCAGCGACAGCCAATCAGCGGACCAGGCGGCCGCCAGTGACGCGGGGAATGCCGGCCAGGTCGGGATGGGAGGCGACGTCCCGGAAACCGGATGCCGAAAGCATGGCAACCACCGCTGCCGCCTGATCGTAGCCATGCTCCAGCAGCAGGCAGCCCCCGGACTCCAGATGGGCCGGCGCCGCCGCCACGATACAGCGGATGTCGTCCAGTCCGTCGGCGCCGCTGGCCAGGGCTGAAAGAGGCTCGAAACGCAGATCCCCCTCGCCCAGGTGTCGGTCCCCGGCCGCCACATAGGGCGGGTTGGAAACGATCAGATCGAAGCGTTCCCCGCCCACAGGCGCGAACCATTCCCCCTCCAGGCATCGCACCGACGCCTGGAAGGCGGCAGCATTCTGACTGGCCACGGCCAAAGCCGCAGCCGCAGCATCCACCGCTGTCAGCCGGGCATCGGGCCGCTCCAGGGCCAGGGTGATGGCGATGCAGCCGCTGCCGGTACCCAGGTCCAGCACCCGGGGCGATGGCTGACCGGCCAGGGCCGCCAGGGCCAGTTCCACCAGCAGTTCGGTATCGGGCCGGGGAATCAGCACCGCCGGGGAAACCTTAAAGTCCCGGCCGTAGAATTCCCGGCTCCCCAGCAGATAGGCCACCGGCTCCCCCGCCGCTCGCCGCGCCACCAGGGCAGCGAAATCGCGGGCATCCGTCTCGCCCAGCGCGTCATCCCGATGGGCCTCGATCCAGGCACTGTTGCGCCCCAGCACATGGCCCAGCAGCAGCCGGGCCTCGGCGGCAGAAATCAGTTGCCGCGCCAGGGCCAGGGCCTCGGCGATGTTCATGACGTCCATCCGCCGCAGTCTCGCCGCTGGGCCGCCCCCAAGGCGAGACGGCACGTTCGCGAAGCGAACATCCATCGGCTGCCTGTCCGGAGTCCCCCGTAACAACCGCGCGCAGCAAGCCAGCAGGCTCCCCCGCCCTGGGGCGGGGGCTGGGGGGTGGGGTGCCTCATCTATTGTTCGCCGGCCAGGGCCGCCAGCAGTTCCGCCTGATGCTCGGCGGTGAGGGCATTCACCAGTTCGTCCAGATCCCCGTCCATGATGGCGTCGATCTTGTAGAGGGTCAGGTTGATGCGATGGTCGGTGATGCGGCCCTGGGGAAAGTTGTAGGTGCGGATGCGCTCGGAGCGGTCGCCGCTGCCCACCAGGCTCTTGCGGGTGGAGGCGATCTGCTGCTGCTGGGCCCGCGCCTGGGCGTCATTGATGCGAGCCGCCAGCACGCTCATGGCCTGGGCCTTGTTGCGGTGCTGGGAACGGTCGTCCTGGCATTCGACGACGATGCCGGTGGGCAGATGGGTAATCCGCACCGCCGAATCAGTCTTGTTGATGTGCTGCCCCCCGGCGCCGGAGGCGCGGAAGGTGTCGATGCGGATGTCGGCCGGGTTGATCTCCACCGCCGCCAGTTCGTCGGCCTCGGGCATCACCGCCACGGTGCAGGCGGAGGTGTGGATGCGGCCCTGGGACTCGGTCTCCGGCACCCGCTGCACCCGATGGCCGCCGGACTCGAACTTGAGTTTCGAGTAGGCCCCCTGGCCCTCGATGCGGCAGATGATTTCCCGGAAGCCCCCCAGGTCGGATTCGTTGCGGGACACCACTTCCACCTTCCAGCGCTGCCGCTCGGCATAGCGGGAATACATGCGGAACAGGTCCCCGGCGAACAGGGCCGACTCGTCGCCGCCGGTGCCGGCGCGGATCTCCAGGAACAGGTTCTTGTCGTCGTTGGGGTCCCGGGGCAGCAGGGCCTTTTGCAGTTCCTCTTCGAGCCGCGCCATCTCGACCCTGGCGGACTCGATCTCGGCCTGGGCCAGTTCCTTCATCTCCGGATCGGCAAGCATTTCCCCAGCGCCGGCCAGATCGGCCTCGGCCTTGTGCCAGGCGGCATAAAGAGCCACCACCGGCTCGATCTCGGCATGCTCCCGAGTCAGGCGGCGGTAGGCATCCATGTCCCGGGTGGCCTCCTGGCTGGCCAGCAGGGCGTCGATCTCTTCCTTACGGAGGCTCAGGTTTTCGAGTTTTTCGAGAATGCTGGATTTCATTGATGGCAACCGCCCCACCCGAAGATGGCGCGGACAGGCTCCTGAGTCACTACTTGTGTTGGTGGAGGCGGTAGATCTGGGAAATGAGCCGGGCCACTTCGCCCCGCTCCTCGCCGCCCTGATTCAGTGCCTCGGTGGGCCCGTGGATCAGCTTGTTGGTCAGGCCCTGGGACAGGGCCTCGATCACCCGCAGGGGGTCGTCGCCCCGGGCCAGCAGCTTCAGGGCGTGCTCCAGCTCGTGACGCCGGGTGCGCTCCGCCGAGTCCCGCAGGGCGCGGATCACCGGCACCACCTCGCGGGAATCCACCCAATCAAGGAAGCTGGTCACCTGGCCGTCGATGATGGCCTCGGCCTCGATCACCGCCGCCTGGCGGGACTCCAGGCCCTGCTCGACGATCTGGGCCAGGTCGTCCAGGGTATAGAGGAACACGTCGTCCAGCTTGCCCACCTCGGCCTCGATGTCCCGAGGCAGGGCCAGATCCACCATCACCATGGGGCGATGGCGGCGGGCCTTCAGCGCCCGTTCCACCATGCCCAGGCCGACGATGGGCAGGGGGCTGGCGGTACAGGACACCACGATGTCATAGTCGGCAAGGCGCTCGCCCAGGTCGTCCAGGCGCATGGCATCACCGCCGAAACGCCGTGCCAGGACCTCGGCGCGATCGAGGGTGCGGTTGGCCACGGTGAGGCGCCGGGGTTTTTCGGCGCCGAAGTGAGCGGCGCAGAGTTCGATCATTTCCCCGGCGCCGATGAACAGCACCCGCTGGGAGGAAATGCTCTCGAAAATCCGCTCCGACAGATGCACTGCGGCAGCGGCCATGGAGACGATGTTGGCGCCGATGGCGGTGGTGGAGCGCACCTCCTTGGCCACCGCGAAGGTGCGCTGGAACAGCTTGTTGAGCAGGGTACCCAGGGTGCCGGCCTCTTCCGCTGTGCGCGCCGCCTGCTTCATCTGGCCCAGGATCTGGGGTTCCCCCAGCACCATGGAATCCAGGCCGCTGGCCACGCGGAACATGTGACGCACCGCATCCCCCTGGGGATGGGTATAGAGATAGGGTTCCACCTGCTGGGTCGGCAGGCGGTGATATTCCGCCAGCCATTGGGCCGCCGCCTCGGGATTCTCCGTGGCGCAATAGACTTCGGTGCGGTTGCAGGTGGACAGGATCGCCGCCTCTTCTATGGGCTTGGCCCGCAACAGATCGTGCAGGGCCTGGGGCAGGCGCGGCAGATCGATAACCAGCCGCTCGCGCACGTCGAGGGGGGCAGTGTGATGGTTGAGGCCGAGGGCGAAGACCTGCATGGGCAAGCCGGGAAATACAGACGGCCTGGATTATAGTACCGCCTCACCCTTCGGCCCTAATGGGCATGGGTAAGGACCTCTCCGTAGCATGCAGCCACCTCCCCTATAGATATCATGACCCTGCTCTCCTTCGACGTGGCCCGAACCGCCCTGCTGGCCTCGGCCCAGACCATCCCCGAGATCGAACTGCTGGACCCGGCCGACGCCCTGGGCCGCGTCCTGGCCGAAGATCTGGTCTCGCCCCTGACCGTGCCTCCCTTCGACAATGCCGCCATGGACGGCTATGCCCTGCGGGCGGCGGATGTTCCTGTCGCCGGCACCCGGCTGCCGGTGAGCCAGCGCATCACTGCCGGCGCTTCCGGCGCCCCCCTGGCACCGGGCAGCGCCGCCCGCATATTCACCGGCGCGCCCCTGCCGGCTGGTGCCGACACCGTGGTGATGCAGGAGCAATGCGAGGCCGGCGAAGGCGAGGTGACAATCACTATCCAGCCAGACCGGGGCGACCATGTGCGCCTGGCCGGAGCCGACATCCAGGCCGGATCGGTGATCCTGAAGGCCGGCACCCGGCTCTCTGCCGCCGCCCTGGGCCTGGCCGCCTCGGTGGGGGTCGCCCAACTGGCTGTTCGACGGCGCCTGCGGGTGGCGATTTTCAGCACCGGCGACGAGCTGCGCATGCCCGGCCAGCCCCTGGGGCCGGGCCAGATCTACAACTCCAACCGCTATGTGATGCGGGGCTTCCTCCAGTCCCTGGGACTCGAAGTGGTGGACCTGGGCATCGTTGCCGACGACCGGGAAAGCACCCGTGCGGCCCTGCGCCAGGCAGCGGAAGCGGACGTGATCCTCGCCAGCGGCGGCATGTCCGAGGGCGAGGAAGACCACGTGGCTGCGGCAGTTCGGGCCGAAGGCCGCCTGGATGTCTGGAAGATCGCCATGAAACCGGGCAAGCCCCTGGCCTTCGGCAGCGTGGGCACCACTCCCTTCATCGGCCTGCCCGGCAACCCGGTGGCGGTGTGGGTGGGCCTGCTGCTCCTGGTTCAGCCCTTCCTCGCAATCCGCTCGGGCATGCCCGCGCCGGCCATGGCCAGCCAGAAGCTGCGGGCCGACTTTTCCTGGAAGGTGAAGGGCAACCGCCTGGAATTCATCCGCGTGCGGAAAAACGAGCAGGGGGGACTGGACTGCTACCCGGACCAGAGCTCCGGCGTGCTTTCCTCCGCCGTCTGGGCCGACGGTTTGGCCGCCGTGGCCCCCGGCACTGTGATACAACCCGGCGATCTGCTGGATTTCACTCCCGGGCCGGCGGGGTAATCCCCCTCAAAGCCGCCGATGCCCCTGGGACTGCACCGCCAGATAAACCTCCCGCAGGAACAGGCTCAGACCCAGGATCATCGTGCCCATGGCGAGGATGAACAGCAGGGCCACGGTGTGGGCCATTTCCACGCCCAGCATGGGGCCGACAAAGGCGCTGGCCACCACCAGGCACACCAGGAGGCCGCTCAGCACCTCGCACAGCATGGCCCGGTAGATCAGCAGGCTGCGCCGGTCCAGGCTGGCCAGTTCCTGCTCATGCTCCGGTGTGGTCGCACCCTCGGCCTGACGCCCGTAGAGCACCCGGCGCCGATCCACGATGCGCCCCAGGCGCATGTTGGTGACACTGATCAGGGTGGCGATGGCCGTCAGCAGGAAGACCGGCGCGACGGCAAGCTGGATGGCGTGGGTGATGTCGCTGATGCGGTCCATGGCGCCGTCTCTCCCGTCCTCAGAAACGCAGGCCCACCGTGGCCGAGAGGACGCTGCGGTCCCGGCTGGCGTTGTAGTAGCCGCCCCAGGTGGGGGTCCAGGAAATTTCCGCCAGATACATCTTCTGATAGGCGGCCCGCAGGGCCAGCCCCAGGGTACGCCGTCCCTCGTTGAAGGCATTGTCGTGGGACCAGCCGCGCACGTCATGGGCGAAGCTGAGGGCGGGCATCAGGTCGAGCTGGTCGGCCACATTGGGATAGCGCAACCCGACCCGCAACCGATAGCCCCAAGCCATTTTCGATACGTAACCGTCATCGCTGCACTGGATGGCGGAGCCGGCGCAGACGCCGCCCACCGGACCGATGTCGAAGATGTCCGAACGGCCATAGCGGCGGGTAGCCGGATCGGGCAAGTCATTCATGTACTTGGCGCCCACCTCGCCTCCCAGACTGACGCTCTCGGCCCCCCACAGGCCCTTGATCTGGCCGCTGGCGGATAGCTGAGCCTGGAGCACATGGCGCCGGTCATAACCGTGGAATACGCCCCCCGGCGCGGTGGCGATGGCGTCGCCGCGCAGGGCGGAGGGCGCCACATTGGAGGCAAAGGCCCGGATCAGGTCCGTGGCATTCAGGGCCACGGGCTGATTGGGCCGATAGGTGAGTTCACCGGCCAGGGTCATATTGTTGCCCTTGGTCATGAAGGTCAGCCCGAGCATGCGGATGTCCTCGGGATACTCGGTGAGGTACTGGACGTTGAGACCATCCGGATCGCCGGGCAGGAAGGGCCCCCCCGCCCCCCGGGGCGACTTGATGGCGCTGGCCACCGGCAGGCGGCTGTGGTACTGGGCCAGATATACGCCGAAGTCCGTGGCGAGGGAAGGCGCCTTGATGTTCAGCCCCAGGCCGAACTGCCCCGAATTGGAGACCTCGGGGGTCGGGGCGCGCTTGCCGTAGAGTCCGAACCGGGTTCCCACCACATCGGTGGCGCCGGCCACGAAGACCACATTGCAGCCCTGGGCCAGATAGTCATAGGTGGAAAAGTAGGTGCCGCAGCCGTCGATCTCGGTGGCACGGAAACGAAACTGGTGGAAGGCCTCGACACGGGTGTCGGCACTGATGGCGAGCCGGGCGGAAAGGGCGGGAATGGGCACGCCGACTTCCTCAGGCAGCACCCCCGGCCGGCGCAGGGCCGGCAGGTCCATCGCGTTGATGGCCGAGAGGCCGCCGCTGATGGACCAGCCGCCTCCCCAGGGAATCATCTGATCCCCCAGACGCAGGCTGAGGGGCATGGCCCCCGGCTTGAAGCTCGCCGAGACATAAGCCTCCTGGAACACGGCACCGGAAAATTTCGCCCGGGCCGAGAAGCCCTTGTCACTGAGGGGCTGGCCCGCCCGATAGCCGTTGGGGGCGTTGCCGAAGGGGGCATCCGCCTCCCCCAGGGTGAAGTCGTGCCAGGCCTTGGCCCGCAGCATCAGGCCCAGGTTGTCCTGCTTGAGCTCGATGCTGCCCACGGCTTTCAGCGCCGTGGAGATGCGCTCACCGCGAGCGAAGTTGAGGTCGCCGTCATCACTGTTGCGCCCCCCCGCCGCCGTGCCGTCGGTGCCCACCAACCCACCGTTGCCGGCCTGGAGCAGTCCCGGGTCGCGGCTCTCGGTGCGCAGGCTGGTGCCCAGGGTAACGGCGCCATGAACCGTGGCTGCGACATCGCCGAGATTGAGGTCCACCGCCTGGGCCAGGGGGTGCCAAAGGCCGGCCAGGGTCAGGGCCAGGGTCATTGTGGTGCGCTTGATCTGAGGTCTATTCACGTACGCCGTCCTTGTCATGGTCAATGCAAATCCCGGCGGCCAAGTTCCGGCAAGCCCCAGGGTTCGATGTCCTGAAGGGTTTTCACATAGGCGGCGACCACAGGGTCCTGGATGAAATCAGCCCCCGAACAGGCGGCCAGGAGGTTTTCCAGGGGCTGAGGCAGGGCAATGATGTAGCCCTGGAGATGATCGATGCCGGCCTCCACCATCGCCTGGACGGTGGAAATATCCTCCGCCCATTCGGCGATGCTTTGCATGCCGAAGTTGTGGGCCAAGTCGGAAATTGCCTCGACGATGGCCATGTTGGCTGGATGGGCAGTGGCCCCGAGCACGAACTGCCCGTCGATCTTGAGGGCATCTGCCGGCAGGTGGCGGAGATAGGAAAAGGAAGTGTAGCCGGCGCCGAAATCGTCCAGGGCAACTCGGGCGCCGTACTGCTTGGCCCGGTCCACAAAACGCAGGGAGGTATCGATGTCATGAAGCGCGACGCTCTCCGTGATCTCGATGCAAAGCAGGGCAGCGGCCCTGGGGTGCTGGGCCAGCATGGCGAAGATGTCCTCGACGAAGTGCATGTCGTTGAGGGAGGCGCCGCTCAGATTGACATTGACCACCCGTGTATTCACCAAGGCGGCATGATGCTCGTCGAGCCACTCCAGCGCTCGCTGGAACACCCAGCGGTCGATCAGGGAAATGCGCCCGCTGGTCTCCGCCGTCTTGATCACCTTGTAGGCGGAGCTGATGAGCCCGCTGTCCGGGTCCCGCATGCGCAGCAGGAATTCGAAATTCAGGGAGTCGAAGGGCGCCCGCAGGGACATGATGGGCTGCCCGTGAAGCACCAGACCTTCTGGCGCGGCGTGGGTGCCGAACTGCTGGATGATGCGCAGTTCCTCGGCCCGCTCGGCGAATACCGGCGCGTCCTTGCGGTAGACCACCAGTTCGTTGGGGCCGCCTTCCTTGGCGGTGCGGCAGGCCCGATCGGCGGCGGAAATCGCTTCCGTAAGCAGGATTCCCGGCGTCACCTCGATCAGGCCGATGGAGGCATTGACGATGAAAGCCTTGGCATTGATCTTGAAGGGCTCGCTGAATACCGCCCGCAGGATGGCACGGCATTGCCGCTCAGCGACGGACATGTCGCTGGTATTGAAGGCGATCACGAATTCGTCGCCGCCGACCCGTCCGAAATGAAAACCCTCGGGCTCCAGTGCTCCCTCGATCTGGCGGCAGATCTGGATCAGGATTTCGTCGCCAGCAGCGTGGCCATAGAGATCGTTGATCAGCTTGAAGCGGTCCAGGTCCAGATAGGCCAAGCAGAGAGTCGAGTCGGAAATGCGATTGAAGGCCACTTCCAGGCCACGCCGGTTGAGGATACCGGTGAGGGGATCATGATCTGCCAGCAACTGCAACTGCTTGGCAGCCAGGGTGCGCTGGGTGATGTCCTGGAGGGAGCCTTCCACATGACCGTCGGTGGCCGTCGCCTTGACCAGGAAATAGCGGCGCTGCCCGCCTTCCATGACGGAAATCTCGGTCTCGCCGCTGGCCCGGCCACGCAGGGCATCATCGAGATTTTCCCAGGTGCCGGCACCGAAGAATTCCCCCCAGTGACGGCCGCTGAAATCCGCCACCCCAACCATGGTCCGCATCGCCGGATTCACCCGAAGGAAACACCCCTTGGTGTCGAGGGTGAATAGACCGATGGGAATGGCCTCGTAGGTATTGCGCAGCTCGGCCTCGGCCCGCAGTCGCCCCAAGCGTTCCTGGTGCATCTGCTCGGCGATGGCCAGGGCCGCCATCAGACTGGAAATCAGGGCGGCGGTAACGCTGTTGAACAGCCCCATCAACGCCTTGATGCCGAGGGAGGCTGCCACCACCTCATTGAAGTTGGCCCCTACCGTGATGGCGATAGATATGGCATACCAGATCGCTACCGGCGAACGGGTCACCATCAGGATACGAACCATCAGAAAAATGATGGAACCCACCGAGAACACCGAGAGCAGCCAGAATACCGGCAGGAACTGCCCATAGGACAGAACCAGGGCGCACAGCATCAGGGGCGCGTTGGACCACTTCACCCAGTTGAGCCAGCGGCCATAGCCCACCTGGCGCAGCTCGGCGGCCAGGAGCCGGCTGAACAGCATGATGGTGAGGGCGCAATAGGCGGCCATGGAGAACTTGCGCACAAGGAACATCCAGGTGGCGGGGATTTCATGGCCGAACCAGAGGGTGTCGAAACCGGCCGAGAGGGCAGCAATGCGGAGATTGCCCATCAACCAGGCGGCAAACAACACATAGATCCATTCCCGGTTGATCAGGGCCGTGATCAGCACGAACAGGGTCAGGATCAACAGGCCCCCATCCAGCAGCCCCAGTTCCCGATGAAACTCGGCGATGGACAGGTCGAAATCGCCTTCCGTCCACTGCCGCACCGTCAGCCGGGCCGGGCCGGAAAACTGGGAGCGGCACAGCACCTGCGCCGGAACGGCGACAGCGGGAATCAGGAAGAAACCTGCCTTGGCCTGGCGGACCCCGCCCTCGGCGCTGGCCCGGCTACCGCGGCCCAGGGGATCAAGGGTCGCGGCGTCCCAGCAGGAGACTTCCCGTGCATGGCGGGACGGAAATTCAATCAGCTGCGCTCCATGTCCACCGACAGCTGGCGACAACGGCCCATCGAAAACAAACCAGAAGGGGGCTTCGGACAGGTGCGTGTCGAGATACCCGATACGGGGCAACCCGGCGAGACGAGCCCTTGCCTGGTGGGGCTCGAAACTCCCCCCCGGGTCAGCGACCACGGCAAAATCCAGGCCCTGCCCGCCATCATTGGCAAAGCGCGCCGGCCAGACCGCGAGGGCCGCCAGGGTCATCAGAGCGATCGCCACAGGCACCAGGAACACCGAGAACCTGAAAAGCAGGCCGTCGATCACGGTTCCGCCCGAACCATTGACTCCCGGAGTCAACAGCTCACGCAAACCCGTAGCAAACCGACGACGTGACATTGATGACTATTCCGAAAGTAATAATGTTCCCAGCCAGAATTTAACAGTTTATTTGTCTTCCCGAGTGTCCTCCGCAGGTAAAAACAAGCTGCTCGACTCCCATAAGAAACGCCCCATATTCATCCGTATTCCGTCGGATGAATATGGGGTACCCGGACTGCATCAGGCCACGACGCGAATGCCGGGAACCACGGCATGGGTCGGCAGAGTGACGGGGAAATCCAGGGAGGGCAGAACGGGGGCGCCGCCGATATTGATATCCGGATGCTCGGTGCGGAAAAACAGGGTGTGCAGGGGATGGGCGACATTGCGCCATTTCGGCTCCACCGTGGCCACATGGATGGCCATCACCCGATGGGGAATATTGCCCACATGTTTCATGGGTACATAGCCTGCCTCGGGCAGGATGTCCTCGAAGGTGAAGGTCTCGTACATCCGGTCCAGGGGGGAACGGGCGGTGATCACGATCCACTCGATGCCGACATTCCGGCAGTGAGCCAGGACCGCCTTGAACAGCAGGGTCTTGACCAGGCTACCCCGGTCGCGCTGGGTCACGCCCAGGCGAGTGGCCTCCACCAGATAGCAGCCCTGGAGCCAGTCGGGCAGTTCCACCGACTGCTCCACGCTCAGGGGCCGGCCTTCGTTGGACTGGATGCGCATGGATCCGATGGGCGAGCTATCAAACTTGGATTCGGCCAGGAACAGGGTCGTGCTCGGCGCGTAGTCGGCGGGTTCGGGCTGCTTCAACTGGTTGGCGAAGTCTGGCACATGGCGCTCATAGGCAGCATGGCGAATCGCCACCGCCTTGCGGATATCGGCATCGCTGGTGGCGATGCGGATGGTGAAGGGGAGACGCTCTTCGACGATACGGCCGGCTGCGGTTTGATTCATGTAGGCGTGGTTCATGATCAGTTCTCCATAGGATGTAGGTGGGTGCTACAGGCAATGCCGATGGCCGGAACGACAAGCGTCCCGACCACCATCACGACTGCCGACGGCAATCCGCCGTCAGTCGAAATCTTGTCTTGTTCAATCCATTGTCCCGATCGGCAAACGGCTGGGCCTGCCTCCGGCGCAGACCCCCGAGGATCGAAATCTTCAAGAAACCTTTTGCGCCGCGCCCTGGACGTATCTCCGACGTCTTCTCCGGCACACCGCTCCTCCATTTCCACCGGACCGCGGCGGAAAATCCCATCCTATCAGGAAGGCCATAGAACCTCCCCATCCCGAGCGTGTCAATATCCTATCGCTACAGTAGGATAACAGCCATGTCGATCCGCCCCGCCATTCCCCCTTCCGAGATCACCCCCCGCGAAGTCTTCGAGCGCCGCCGCGAGTTTCTGCGAGCCGCCGCCGCCACCCTGGGGAGTCTGGCCCTGCCGGTCCTGGCGGGAGAAAGGCTGGCCAGCCGACCCGGCCCCCACTCGACGGGGGAGACCCCCACCCCCTACAAATCCATCGCCAGTTACAACAATTTCTACGAGTTCGGCACCGACAAGACCGACCCGTTTGAACACGCCCAGCGTCTGCGCATCCAACCCTGGACGCTGCGGGTGGAAGGCCTGGTACAGCGACCCCGCACATTCGGCATCGAGGAACTGCTGCGTCTCGCTCCCCTGGAGGAACGCATCTACCGCCTGCGCTGCGTGGAGGGCTGGAGCATGGTGATCCCCTGGATCGGCTATTCCCTCGAGCACCTGCTGAAGACGGTGGAGCCCCTGGGCAACGCCAGGTATGTGGAATTCATTTCCGCCACCCAGTCCGACACCATGCCCGAGCTGCGCCGCCGTGTGCTGGACTGGCCCTATACCGAGGGCCTGCGCCTGGACGAGGCCCGCCACCCCCTCTCCCTACTGGTCTTCGGCCTCTACGGCGAGGTGCTGCCGAAACAGAACGGCGCCCCCCTGCGTCTGGCGGTGCCCTGGAAATACGGCTTCAAGAGCGCCAAGTCCCTCGTCGCCATCCGTCTGGTGGAAAAGGAGCCCCTCACCAGTTGGGTCAAGGCCGGGCCCGGCGAGTACGGTTTCTATTCCAACGTCAACCCGACGGTGGACCACCCCCGCTGGAGCCAGGCCCGGGAGCGGCGCATCGGTGAATTCTTCAAGCGCGAGACCCTGATGTTCAACGGCTACGGCGACCAGGTGGCCAGCCTCTACAACGGCATGGACCTGAAAAAATATTTCTGACCGTGAAAAATCCCTCCCCCGCCGCAATTTCCGCCATCAAGGTTTTTTTGTTCCTGCTCTGCCTGCTGCCCCTGGCCCATCTGGCCTGGGGCGCCTGGCAGGACGCGCTGGGGGCCAATCCCATCGAGTTCGTCACCCGCAGCCTGGGCACCTGGACCCTCAAGTTCCTGCTGATCACCCTGACGGTAACGCCCCTGCGCCGCCTCTCCGGCTGGCACTGGCTGCTGCGGCTGCGCCGCATGCTGGGGCTGTACGCGTTTTTCTACGGCAGCCTGCATCTGTCCAGCTATCTCTGGTGGGATCAGTTCTTCGACTGGAGCGCCATCGCCAAGGACATTCTGAAGCGGCCCTTCATCACCGTGGGCATGAGCGCCTTCCTGCTGATGACGCCCCTGGCCCTCACCTCCAACGCCTGGGCCATCCGCCGACTCGGGGGCCGGCGCTGGCAGGCCCTGCATCGCAGCATCTACGTCATCGCCATCCTCGGCGTGCTGCACTACGCCTGGCTGATCAAAAAGGATCTGTTCCTACCCCTGATCTATTTCGTCCTGCTCGCGCTGCTGCTGGGTATCCGCGCCTGGTGGCGCAATCAGGAGCGGCGGGGGCAGCAGGCGGGGAAGTATCTAACGCCCCGGCGCGGCCGGATCATTCCTCTCGTCGTCAGACGCTGACGCCGGATTATTGAGTCGGCTGTTCTTGAAATTGCCGTTCGGGCTGAGCCTGTCGAAGCCCAGCGCCCTTCGACAAGCTCAGGGCGATCGGTTTCAAGTTGATTGCAGCCGACTCAATAACGTCCGCGTTTTACGGCCGGCGCTGGAACTGGATCACCGACCGGCCATCGGCGGTCTGCCTGGGGGCCGCCTTCCAGGCATGGCCATAGACCACCTCGAAAGTCGCGGGCACGGGTGACCGGCTTTCCGCCCAGGTCGCCAGCACCCGCCGCCACTGGCGCCAGGGCAGATGGCCCAGCAGACCGTCCCGCACCCCCAGATGACGCTGGTCCCGCAGCATGCCCCGGGGGGCCGGATAGGTGAGGGTGATCATTTCCATGTCCATCACCGGATCGGCGAAGCCGGCGGCCACCAGCATGTCGCCGATGTCGTGCATGTCGTGGAAGGCGCGCAGGGGCGGCGCTATGCCGCAGGCGGCGCAGGCGGCCCGCAGCTCCTTGAGAGTGTCGGGGCCCAGCAGGGAGAACATCAGCAGGCCATCCACCGCCAGGGTCCGGTGCAATTCACGGAAGGCCGGCAGGGGATCGTCCAGCCAGTGCAGCATCAGGTTGGACCAGATCAGGTCCAGGCTGCCCGCCGCCAGGGGCAGATGATTGACATCGCCATTGACCAGACGCGGAGCGCGGCCCCGCAGACGCTGCATCAGGGGAACGCGGCCGGCCACCTGGTCCAGCATGGGAAGGGCGTAGTCCAGGGCCAGGGACAGGGCCGCGGGATAGCGCTGTTGCAGGGCACGCAGGCCATCGCCGGTGGCGCAGCCGATGTCGGCCAGGCGTCGGGGCTGGAGCCGGATGACATCGAGGCGCTCGGCCATGCGGCGTCCCACTTCGGCCGCCAGGACGGCGGCCGAGTCATAACTGGCGGCCGCCCGGGCGAAATCAGCGCGCATGCAACACCGCGTCCGATGCCTTACCGTGAATCCCCCATTGAAACGGCAGGTCAAATAGTCGAGCGTAGCGAGCAAACCAGTCACCTCCCCCGGAGAGGGGGGCGGAGGCGGGGTTTCGCAAAGCACTGCTTTGCGCCGCCATAGCCGGTCGGCTGTGCAAAGCCGACCGTGGGCGGCTGGGAGGGGGAGGGCCTTCCTGCTGTTTTTCCGGCCGACCGGCACCGCCCCTCATCGAAGTTTCCCTGCTTGATTCCGGCTTGGCCGATTCAAACTGCGGCGCTGAGCCCCAGGCGGGCGAACAGGGCCTCGTCCCGGGCTGCCTCGGCGTTTTCCGCCGTGAGCAGCTTGTCGCCGTAGAAAATCGAATTGGCGCCTGCCATGAAGCACAGAGCCTGCAACTCGTCGCTCATGTCCTCCCGGCCGGCGGACAGACGCACCATGCTGCTCGGCATGGTGATACGGGCGGCGGCGATGGTGCGGGCGAACTCGAAGGGATCGATGGGAGGCACGGCCGCCAGGGGGGTGCCGGGGATGCGCACCAGGTTGTTGATGGGCACGGAATCCGGCGGCGGCGCCATGCAGGCCAGGGTGGCGATCATGGCGGCGCGGCCGCGGCGGGACTCGCCCATGCCGACGATGCCGCCGCAGCAAAGCTTGAGGCCGGCGGCGCGGGCCTTTTCCAGGGTGTCGAAACGATCGGCCTGGCTGTGGCTGGTGATCACGCTGCTGTAATGCTCCGGCGCCGTGTCGATGTTGTGGTTGTAGTAGTTGAGGCCGGCTTCCTTGAGGCGCTCGGCCTGGCCGTCCTTGAGCATGCCCAGGGTGACGCAGGTTTCCATGTCCAGGGCCTTCACCGCCTTGACCATGTCGATCACCACATCCAGGTCCGCATCCTTGGGGCCGCGCCAGGCGGCGCCCATGCAGAAGCGGCTGGCACCCCGCGCCTTGGCGGCGCTGGCCGCCGTCACCACGGTATCCACATCCACCAGGCGTTCCCGCTCCACCTGCTCGTGGCGGGCCGACTGGGAACAGTAGCCGCAGTCCTCGGAGCAGCCCCCGGTCTTGATCGACAGCAGGGTGGACAATTGGATGACATTGGGATCATGATGCTGGCGGTGCACCTGCTGGGCGCGGAACATCAGATCGGCGAAGGGCAGCTCGAACAGGGCTTCCACCTCGGCGGTGCTCCAGCGCTGGCTGGCATTGTCGACGGGCGCGGCGCGCTTGACGAGCGTGATGGGGGCAACATTCATGGGGAAGCCTGCGGGGAAGAATCGGGAAGGGGCCGGATTATCCCGGAAGGAGAGGAAGCTGTCCAATCAGGGACTTATCCGCAGAATCGGCGGGGCCATGCTGCCGTCCTGGGACTGCCTGCTTTGCGGCGGCCGGGACAGCGGCCACCTGCTGTGCGCCGGCTGCCAGACCGATCTGGCGCCCCTGCCCCTCCCCGCCTGCCCCCGCTGCGCCCTGCCCCTGGCCGACGGACATCCCTGCGGCGCCTGCCTGCGCCAACCACCCCATTTCGATGCCAGCGTGGCCGCCTACGTCTATGGCTTTCCCGTGGACCAACTGGTCCAGGCCCTCAAGTACGGCCATCGCCTGGCCCTGGCCGATTTCTTCGCCGAGCGGCTGCTGGCCGGTCCCCGGCCCGCTGGAGATCTGCTGCTGCCCTTGCCCCTGGCCCCGGATCGTCTGAGGGAACGGGGCTTCAATCAGGCCCTGGAAATCGCCCGGCCCCTGGCCCGGCATCTCGGCCTGCCCCTGGAAACCGCCCTCTGTCAGCGCCGGGGCGCCACCACCTCCCAGGCCAGCCTGCCCTGGAAGGAGCGCCGGAAGAATGTGCGCCACGCCTTCGAATGCCGGGGAGACCTGAGTGGCGTTCATGTGCTGGTGGTGGACGACGTGATGACCACCGGCGCCACCCTGGATGAATTCGCCAACACCCTCAAACACCACGGCGCCTCCAGCGTCAGCAACTGGGTAGTGGCGCGAACGCTGAGGGATTGAGCGCTTGACCCCATGGAAACCAGGGGGACGCGAACACGGGGAAGCCTTGCGCCCCAGGGTTCCTCGTGGCCATTGTTAACGATCTCAGCGCAGCTTCTGTTCCACCAGGGCCGCCAGGTCAGGGCTCAGGGTGCCGCTGTCGCGGGCTTTACGATAGGCATCCCGAGCCTCGGTCTCGCGGCGGTCGGCATCCAGGGCCAGACCCAGGCCGTACCACCAGCGACCCTCGGCGGGATGCAGGGCCAGGGCAGCCTGGTAACGCTGTGCGGCCTCCCTGGGACGTTGCAGCCTTTGCAGCAGCAGGCCATGAAACGCCTGGTAATCGGCATTGCGTTCGGCGTGGGGACCGTGGGTCGCCAACAGATCGACTGCTCGCGGCACATCACCCTGCTCCACCAGCAGGCGGGCAGCGATCATGGCCCAGCCGCTCTGAGTCGGATCCAGGGCCAGACCATCATTGGCCACACCCAGGGCTTCCCGCCATTGCTTTTGTTCCAGCAGCACGCTGAGTAGCGCCTGGCGCGCCTGGGCGTGGCGACTGTCCAGGTTCAGGGCACGGCGCAGGACGTCGACCGCCTCGGACAGGGATCCCCGCCGTACCAGGCCCAGGGCCTTGCGGTACTCACCATCGGCCACTTCGGAAACCTTGGGCGTGCGGGATGTCTTGTCGATCTGGGACTGGGACTCCGCGACGGGCGGAGGCGGCCGGGTGGTCGGCGGCGGCGTACCTTCACGGACTTGAGGCGGGGCCGGAGCGGGTGACACCGGGCGTGGCGGAGTGACCGGCCGGACCGGCAGGGCGCCGGCATCCAGGTCCGGGTCGATCTTGAGGGAGGTGATTGGCGGCGGCGCCTCCTTCGTGATCACCGGCGCGACCGCAGGTGCCGGCTCGACGGCGTGGGGGATCGCCGCGACCGGTGGCGGCGCGGCAGGCACGGGTAGAGCTGACCGCACTGGAGCGGGGGCCGGGAACCGGAACGACGGACCCCGCAGCACCAGCCAGACCACAACGCCCCCCGCCAGGAGCCCCGCCAGCAGCAGGGCCACCTCCCGCCAGCGCGAAGCCACAGGTCCTCCAGACAAGACCCGCACGTAGGAGGCAAGATCGTCCCGATCCGTGGCCGGGGCATCCCGACGGTCCAGGTCCCGCAACATCTGATTGAGCAGGCTCATGTCGTCAGGCGGGCAGCCACCAGGAGATGGCGCTGGCGCCGTCGGTATCGGCCACCGCCTGGCGAACGTGCTTTGTCGTAACGCGATAGCGGCCCTGACCGAAGGCGGCCAGGAGGGCCTTGTGGGCCAGAATATTCACCAGGCGCGGCGCACCGCCGGAACCTTGATGCAGGGCCTGGCGCGCCCGTGGAGTGAACAGGGGTTCGCCCCGATGACCAGCCACATCCAGTCGATGAGCCAGATAGCTGTCCAGTTCGTCCCGGGCCAGGTTGGGCATCCTGTAGCTGAAGGCAATGCGCTGGCGCAATTGGCGTACCCGGGGCTGGGCCAGCATTTCGTCCAGCTCCGGCTGGCCGAACAGCACGATGTGGATCAGCTTGCGCTTTTCCGTCTCCAGGTTGGACAGCAGGCGCAGGCTTTCCAGAGTCAGCATAGGCATGGTCTGGGCCTCGTCGATGCACAACACCACGGAACGGTCCTCGCCCGCCAGTTGCAGCAGACGCTGGTTGATGCGGCGAATCACATGGGCCGCCTCCCCCTGCCCCTCGCCCACCTCCAGCTCCTCGGCCACCAGATTCAGCAGGGCCTTGGCATCCATCTGGGGATTGGGCACATAGGCGCCAATGAAGGAACTACCCAGGGTATGAAGGAAACGACGGCACAACAGGGTCTTGCCCACCCCCACCTCGCCGGTGATCTTGACGAAGCCCTCGCCACTCTGGAGGGTCAGCAGCAGGGTGTTCATGGCCTCCTGATGGGCACGTGTGGAACAGACGTACTGGGTATCGGGAGTGATCCCGAAGGGCAGTTCGTGCAATCCGAAATGGGCCAGGTACATGATTCCTCCCTCACTCACCCCGTGGCGCGCCGCCGCCCTTGGTGTCGTAGCCCCGGAGTCGCTGGCTGGTCTGCTCCAGATCCCGCACCCAGGACTTGTCGTCGCGGATGATGGTGGGCTTGATCAGAATCACCAGTTCGGTCTTGCTCATACTGGATTTGCGCTGCCCCGCCAGCAGTCCCAGGCTGGAGTCCGTGGTGCCCGGCAGGCCGCTGCGGTCGGAAGACTGGGACTGCTTCATCAGGCCGCCGATGGCGACAATGTTGCCGTCCTGGACCCGGACGATGCTGTCGGTCTCATTGACGCTGCTGGAGGCCAGGGGCAGCTTGTAGGTGCCCAGGGCGGTCCCCAGGTTGATGATCTTTTCCTTTTCCACCACCTGGCTCACGGCAGGATGCACGTGGAGGATGATGTTGTCGTCCTCGTCGATCTGGGGCGTCACATCCAGGGAGATGCCGGAGAAATAGGGTTGCAGGGTCAGGCTGGGGGTGCTGACCGACCCCGTGGTGGTGGTGGTGGTGTTGGTGGTGACGTTGGTGATGAACAATTCGTCGGTGCCCACCTTGAGCAGGGCCTTCTGGTTGTTGATGGTGGCGATGCGGGGACTGGACAGCACCTGCACGTCACCCTGGCCTTCGAGAAAATTCAACAGGGCAGCAAAACTGGCGGTCTGGAAAGCCAGGCCGAAAAAGCCCGCGCCGGTGGCGGCAGTGGCCAGGGCACCGTAGCGGCCTGGCAATATTGAAACTTCGTCATTGCCAAAAACGGCCGAAGTACCATCGGCACCCAGGGTATTCAAGGTGGTGCCGGGAGCGGTGATGCCCAGGGCGCTGCGTACCCCGCCCCGGGCCGTGGGCGCATTGCCGAAGGCAGCCCAGTTGATGCCCGCCTGGAAGTTGTGATTGAGGGAAACCTCGATGATCTTGGCTTCCAGCATTACCTGCCGATCCACCACGATCTGAGTGGCCTTCAGATAGTTCTCCACGGCGCGCAACTCCTGGGGGAAGGCCCGCACCACGATCACCCCGGAGAGGGAATTGACCACCACGTTGCGGCCATCGCCGCCGCCAATCAATGTGGTCACGGCAGAGGTCAGGTCGCGCCAGAAGTCCGAATCGGTCTGGGTCTGCACCCGGCTGGTGGTGGTACCGCCACCACTGGTCGAGTTGCCGGTACCTGGTTGCGGGCCGGTGCTGCCGGTGTTACCGCCCTGGTTCTGCGTGGAGGTGCTGCCGGCGCCGGCACCCGTGCCGGCAATGGAGCTGGAGGTCACCCGCAGCTCGGTATTGCCCTGGCGTCGGGAAGCCAGATAATTGACCTGGAACATCCGGGTTTGCAGGGTATTGGGCTGAATATTGATGCGGCTGCCCCGTATCTGGAATTCGTAGCCGTAAAGCTCACGAATGGCCTCCAGGGCTTCCCGCACCGTCACGTCCTTCAGATTCACTGTGATCTGACCGGTTACCTCCGGCCCCACCAGCATGTTGTAACGGGTACCGGTAACGATGGCCATGAAAACCTGGGCTGCCGGCGCGCTGACTACGGACAGGTCGAAGCGAGCCTCGCTGTCCAGCCCATTTCCGGGCATCTGCACTGCCAGAGGCGGCATCAGGGCCTTGTCCGCCGAATCGCTGGCCTTGCGCTCGGCCAGAGCCTGGCGCAGTTCCGCGCCGATCTGGTCCCGCACCATATCGGACCGGGGCGGGTTCTGTGCGGCGCAGCCGGCCAGCAGCAGGCTCGCCAGGAGGCCGACGGCGCGCAGGCCCAGGCTCATTTCTTCCTCCCGGCACGGAGCGACAGCGGACGATCCTCGGCATGAGGCAACACCGGCGCGCTTTTTTCCACGGCGGGCGTCAACCGCAGCTCCTCGCGGCCCCCAGGGCCTTGCAGGATGACTTCCGACTCGTTGATCTGAACCAGGCGGGCATCGCCGACCTTGCCCCCCAGGTCCACATACTGGCCATTGATGATGGCGGCAGGCCGGGTGCCCTTGCGCCGCAGAATGGTCTGTAATCCCGTCGCGGCCGGCGTCGCAGCCGTGGCATCGGCTGACGGAAGGGTGGCGGCTAGCGGTGGCCGGGTCGGGTCGGCCACGCCCTGGGCAACCAGCCGTCCCGGCAACAGAGCACCGAAGGCGATGGGCAGGAGCAGGGCGCGGGGCATTTTCATACCACCAGCCATGTGGAATCGAGACTCAGGGTATAGAGTCTCAGGGTCAATTCGCTCCTGGGGTAAGCCGCCACCAGGGACATATGTTCCCAGAGCAACTTCTGGGGCGAACCCTCCAGTTCCGACAGATAGCGTTGCAGGTCAGGATAGGGGCCGGCCATGCGCAGCTCGATACCGTGCCGGAACAGGTTGCCGGTAGCGACTTCGCCCTTCGACGCGGACACGGTTTCGCCGGCTGGCGGAGCGATCAGCGGCGCCGGCGCCAGGGTACGCAGGCTGACCAGTTCCAGGCCGCGATGACGGGCCAGCAGCGCCTGGAGCAGGCGGGGCACCTGGTCCGGCGGCACCAGGATGCTGTCGTATTCGCGCAGACGGACATCCAGGGCCGCCAACTTGCTGTGCGCCTCGGCCAGAGCCGCCCGATTGGCTGCGTCCGGGTCCCGCAGCCGTGCCTTCATCTCCGCCACCTGGGGCTCCAGGACAGCCAGTTCCCCCCGCTGCCGGATCAATTGTTTTTCCAGGGCGCTCATCTTGAGCAGGCTGGGTTCCAGACCCAGCATGTAACCACCCAGCCCCGTCACCAGGACCACGGCCCCCGCCGTCATCCGCCGCTCCCGCAGGCCAAGGGCGGCGAAGCGAGCGGCCAGGGCATTCCAGCGGGCCTTCATGACCGCGGCTCCCCGGCGTTCGACAAGGCCGTTCTCCCTTCCTCGGCAAGCTTCTGCCGGGGAATCAGAGCGAACTCGTGAAAGGGCGGGGACGTAACGGCGGCACCCGGCGTCCCTGTCGTTTCAGCCTTCCCCGCCTGCAACTGCATGGCAGCGAAGGAGCGGCCCTTGAATGCCTTTTCGCCATTCAGGCGCTGAATGTAGTCCGGCAACAGCGCCGGATCGTTGGTGCGACCGCGAATCTCCATGCCCGAGCCGTCCACCGCCACGGCAAAACTGGTCAGCCAGATGCCAGCCGGAGTCTGGCGGGCAAGGCCGCTCAGATACTCGGCAAAGCCCACCGAGCTGGGTCCCAGGCTGTGGCCCAGCAGTTCCATCGCCTTCTGCCGGGTCATCAGCAGTTCGCCGACCGTCTTCAACTCCGACTCCAGCCGGACATCAGGCTTGCGGCCGGAAATTTCCCGGCCCAGAGCCGCCATCTGGTCCTGTTCAGCCTTGAGCCGGGTCGAGAGAACCGTGACCTCCGTCTCCAGCCGAGAAGTCTTGACCCGGACCACCCCGCTCGCCCCGGCCATGGCCAGCAGCAGCAGGGCGGTGACCATGGCCAGATTTGCCGCCGAAAGCAGTTCACGCCTTTTCAGCAGAGCGGGGTTGTAAAGATTGATCTGCTGGCTCAATGGACTACCCTCCCCCCGACCCCCTCCCCGAGGGAGGGGGTGACGGTGGTTCGCCGGCGAACGCCGGCTCCATAGATAAGGCTGCCGCGCCTTTGGGCGGCCATGCGGCGCGGCGCCCTCCCCCCGCCCCCCTTCCCAGGAGATGAGGTGACAACGGTTCGCCGCTGCGCGGCTCCGGGGCTGGGTTGGCGCCCCTTCGGGCGGCCGTGCGGGGCGCTCATGCATCCTCCCGCAAGGCGGCACCGATGGCCAGCAGGGCCTCGGACTGGCGCCCCGGCTCGGCCAGGACAGGCACGGCGGCAAGATCCAGCCCCTGGGCCAGATCCATCACCTCCACGGTCTGGAACAGGTTTTCCCGCAGGAACTCGATGAAAGCCTCCGCGCCGGACAGGGGCGCCACCAGCAGGCGGCTCAGGGTGATGAAGGAATAATTGCGGTCGAAGTTGTCCAGGGAGCGCTGCACATCCAGCAGCACCCGCTCGTGGAGGCTCTCGCTTCCCTTTCCGGCCCTCATCAACTCGTCGGCGGTAGCCTCGATGCGCCGGGTCACATACAACTCGCCCTGGTAGGTAAAGGTCAAACAGCCACCCGTGGCGTCGAACACCAGCAGGGCCAGCCCCCGGTTGGGTTCCTCGAACAGGGTGGCGATGTTGCGCTGGGCCAGCTCGGGAATATCAATGGCCACCAGGGGCAGCCGCGCCTGCTGGAAGTCCTGAACCACGGGGGCCAACACCTCGTTGCCGGCCGCCACCACATAGACCTGGGCCGCCCGACCGCCACTATCCGGCGCGCCGGGAATGTCCAGCACATCGATGCCGGCCTGATCCACCGGGAAAGACACCATTTCCTTGATACGCCAGCGCAGGGCATCACGCCGCTCCTCGGCGGGAACGGAAGGGGCCTCCATCTGGAACAACTGGTACTGCCCATGCCCCAGCAGCGTGGTACAACGATCGCCCCCGCCCAGCCGGCGGCTGCTCCGCAAGCGTTTCAGGACATCCGGCCGCGACCCCGTCTCGCCGAAGGCATCCCAGGCCAGCACCTGGGGCAAGCCGTCGGTGCGACGACGCACCCGGGCCACCTCCACTCCCTGGGAGCGGAAGACCACGGAGGTCCACCCATCGCTGGAAACCAGTTGACGCCGACTAGGCCACATGCCCTCGCCCGAAACACTTTTTCACGCGTGGGATTATCGGTGGCGGACGTCAAGGGCAATCTGCGCAAGTAGTGGGGAAAAGCTTGCCATTCGTCAAGCAAGCCGGGGGGCAAGCGTCAGTACCGTTCCCGCAGGTAGATGAAACGGCTCTTGGGCGTACCGAAGGTGATCCGTGCGTTGGGATCGCTGCCGAAGGCGCCGCCACTGCATCCCCAATCACTGCGCAGCCAGCCCAGGCTGGCCCCGGCCAGGGAACCGGGCAATGCCGGATTGACGCAACTGGCGCCGCTGGTGGAGGCACCCAGATTCAGCGCCAGGGCCACGCTGCCCGTCGCCGCAGGCGTGGGCGCCGTCACCCGGATCACTGCTTCGCCCCCCGCCAGTTTGGACCCTGCCGTCGCCTGGCCCGTGGTCCTGTCGTAGAGGGAAGTGGCGATGTGGCTGATATCCAGATTGCCGGCGGCCAGGGGAGTGGCCGCCCCCGCCGGCGCGGCATAGTTCCCCAGGGCCATGACATCGTGGGGATTGAAGCTGGTGCAGTTATCCAGGTCGTTGAGCCGGAACACCGGCACGGCCCCGGACAGGCTGGCAATGTATTCGGCCCGCACCGGCACCCGCTGGGCCAGCAGTTCGGAACCATAGCTGTCCAGCAGGCGCAGGCGGCCGAAGCGAATCCGGGTGGCCGCGCCGATCTTTTTGGCATCGCAATCGGTGGCACTGTCGGTGCCTGGCGCAGTGCACAGGGCATCGGTCTTGTCGGCCCGCATGTCGACACCGCTGATCTTGGCGCCGTCGTTGTCAATCGCCTTGATTCCCAAAGCCAGCATATCGAAGGCGCCCGCGCCATTGGCGACGGTCCAGGTGGCGGTGGCGCCGCCAGGACGCGAGAACTGGGCGTTGCCGGTACTCGCCACCTCGTAGACGCCCGCCGTCCAGGAGGCCGTGCCGATTCCGCTGATGCGGCCGATCAGGTTCACCCCGTCATTGCCGTTCTCAGCCACCAGGCTCGGGGTCGCCACCGCATAGCCCAGGCTGGCGGCGTAATTGCTGGTCTTGATGTCGTTCTTGTTGCGGGCCTCCAAGCGGTAGGCAATCCCCAGGGCGGGTTGGTCCATATAGGTGAAGCCGTTGCAGGCGGCCGTCACCGTTCCCGACGCCAGGGAAAAATGATCCAGGTAGAAACGCCCCACCACATCGGAGGCCCAGGGCACATCGCCCGCCCCCAGGTAAGCCGATGCCAGGGGCTTGGCGGTGAAACTGCCCAGCTCATCGAAATTGAGGCTGTTGCTGGCCAGCACCGCCTGACCACCGCTCCAGCTTCCGACGGCAATCGAGGTGCCCGAGTACCCCAGATCGCCGATGCCTCCCACGGGGGAAACGATACTGTCCCGACTCAGGCTGGTGAGCCAGGCAAAAGCTGCGGTGGTGCTGGTGGCGGCCGTGGCCCAGTTGGCCGGCTCCGCCGTCGGCGACTTGTCGACGTCGGGGACGCCGTCGTAGTTGGCATCCAGGGCCGCCCACCAGCGCACCGCCGCGACGGTGGCTTCGAAGCTGTCCCCGGCGGGCAGGAACTTGGCGCCGCCCAGGGGGTTGGCGATGCCGCCTTTTTTCGCGGTATGGAAGTAGAGGGCGAAGGGCCTCACTGTCAGGTTGATCGACGACCCGGTGACCGGCGAGGAAACGTTGGAATCATCCCGCACGCTGATGGGATACTGGCCCACGTCGCTGGTGACCAGGCAGACATCGGCCACGCCGCTGGCGAAGTTGAGGGTCGGCAGATTATTGGTGGTGGCCGACAGGCCCGTCGCCGTATTGGGCAGGGCCAGGGAACAACTGCTGCCCGCGGCGGGCAGGCAGGTGCCGCTGCCGTTGGTGGTGCAGATCAGGGGCGCTGCCGCCGCTGCGGGATGGACGCCGCTCACCGGACTGAACCAGCCATCCAGAGTCTTGGCGCCGATGTAGCTGGTATCCGTCGTCGCGCCGCCGCCGCCGCAGGTGGTGCGGGTGATGCGCATCAAATGGGGACGTGCGGCCACCGCCTGGCTGCCGAGGGAATCCGGAACCGTCACATTGAAGGATCCGCCCCGGTACTGCACCGGCGTGGCCAGGGAGGTCAGGGGACTGCCGCCGCTCTCGGTCACGGTGATGTACACATCCTGGGAACTGGCATCCACCAGATAGAACTTGGCCACCCCGGCATCGGCGCTGGCGAAGGTATAGGCATTGCCGACCAGGGAGCCCTGGGCCTGACCGCTGACCACGCTCCACGCCGCGGCCGAAGCCCCGCCGCCGAACAGGGTGGCCGACAGGGTCACCGTCTGGGTATAGTTGGTAACGGTATTGCCGCTGGAATCGATGGCGGTCACCGTGACGATGGGGGCCGCCGGGTTGCCGCCGGCGGTGGCGCAGGTGCTGGGGGACAGATTGTCCACCTGGATGCGGAAGCCCGCCGGCGGCGTGTAGCTCTGGGCGCAGACCTTGAGTCCGGCGATCTCGTGAATGTTGATGGCGGCCCCCGTGGAGCCGGTAAACGACAGCTTCCAGTTGGCGGGCACATCGGCCTGGGAAGCGTTGATGCTGTAGATGTTGGGGAAGTTCAGATTGGGCAGGGTGACGTAGCCCGTGCCGGTATCCCGCTGCACCTGCACCAGGGCCGTGCGATTGCCCGAGGTGTAATTCCGGGCATCCACCACGATGCGATACTTGTGGCCCCGGGAAGCCACGGTGGAGGTGGGATTGTCTATCGTCGGCGACAGGGCGCCCGAGGTGGACAGGTAAGGATAGCCGGTCTGGCCGGCGCCGGAGCCCCGCAGGGTCACCGCCTGGGCCGTGAGGCCCACCCCGCCCTGACGCCCCTCGGTGGCGTTGGCGAAATTGCCCCACTCGTCAATGCCGATTCCCATCCAGCCACCGTTGAAACCGGGGCAGCCGCCCGCCGTGGTGCAGTCCGATCCCGGATTGGATTTCTGCGCATAGCCCAGGGAGCCGCCGAAGGCGCCCGGCGTCGGCGTCAGCCCGGAATCGGAGAGCGTCAGGGCGATTCCATCGGCCCCCGGATTGCTGCCGCTGTAGGCGTAGTGGCGGAACTCCGTGATGATCATGTTGCCGGCCGCCGGAAAGGTGCCGGGCACATTGGCCACCGTGGCCACCTGGCTGCTATTGTCGGTGAGGCGCAGATAGCCGGAGTTGACGATGCGGGGATTGCCGAAGGTGCTGCTCTGGTTCTTGTTGTCGACAATCCAGTTCTGGCCATAGATCGTCGAAGGATTCAAGGCAGTACGACCGAAATTGTCGCAAACGCAGGTCATCGCGGGCAGACCGCTGATATCCGTGGGCGGCAGGCAGGAGGCAGGCACCTCGCCCATGACGAAATCGCCGAAGCCCGCACCCGCCACCGAGACATTGGAGACGCCGACTGCCCAACCACTGGCCCAACTGGCCCCGCTTACCGGCGTGGGCAGGGTCCAGGCGCTGCTGGTGTACTTGCCGATGACAAAATTGGCGGTAGTGGCGCCGATGTCGATATCGCCGGTATCGGCGTTGAAGGTGGCGCCGTAACTGGTGAAATTACCCGTGCTGTCGGTGGTGGCCCCCAGGGTCCAGTAGCGGTTGGCATCCTTGGTGGCGTCGATGCCGGAAGAAGCAATCTGGGGATGCTCGCTGCCCGTGGTGCTGGCGGTCAGGGTGCCGCCGGCCGCCGTGGCCACCATGGTGACGCCCACCGGGGCGTAGGTGGCGCTGCTGCCGATGGGATAGGTGCAGGTGGTGGTGCCCGTATTGAAGGTAAAGCGCAGCCTGCCGCTGACAAAACCGTTGGTCCTGGCCCAACTGGGGGTATTGCAGTAGGCCGTCAGGATCAGGATGTTGTTGCCGGTGGAAATATAACCATTGGTCAGGGTGAGCAGAGTCTTCACCGTGGTGCCGGCATTCATGGCGATGCCATTGCTGTTGTTCAGGGTCAGGCTGGGAAATACCGTGTCGGTGCCCGAGCTGTTGATGTTCTGGATCGAGGCCCCGAGAAAGCTCCAGGTGCTGCTGTCGCTGCCGCCGCTATTGAAGTTGCTGCCGCCGTTATTGGTGAAGTCGCCATACAGGCTCACCCCGTGGGTGCCGCTATTGAAGGTCGGACCGCTGTCGAGGGTGAAGCTGCCGCGCACGTCGAAGGTGCCCGCACCGGACAGGGTCTTGGCGCCACTGCCGGCCAGGACCACCTTGGGATAGCGCACATTGGCCACCGGCAGGGCCTGGGCGGCGCCACCGAACTGGAAAGTGACCGTGCTGTTGGTGCCGGTGGTATTGAGGCTGCCCACGTTCTGAATCGGCGTGGCAGCGGCGAAGCCGATGGTGTAGGCATCGGCGGCACCGAAGGTGAGACTTCTGCCGCCCAGATCAAGCTGATTCAGGGTCCAGGTGCTGGCGGCGCTGCCGGTGAACTGGTAGTTGGTGGACAGGATTACCGAACCAGTGCCCAGGGCCAGGGTGCCGCTGTTGCTCAGCACGCCATTCCCCGAGAGGGTACCCGAGGGAGTAGACCCAAGATTCAGGGTATTTCCTGCCGTATTGGAGAGAGTGCCACCGTTGTTGACGACCATCCCGGCCACCCGGGAAGTGGACACATTCAACGTGACGGTGTGGCTGTTGATGGTCACCGTGTCGCCATTGAGGGGAAAGCCGCTGCTGCCATGGCAACTGTCGTCCCACACGGCGGGATCGTTCCAGTTGCCAGCAGCAACGGTAAAGCAGTTCACTCCCAGACTCTGACGCAGGGCAATGGACTGGGAGGCCCCTTCGTCGCTGTCGCCGGAGGCGACGGCAATCTTGGTGCCGGTAGCGCCCGAGGCGGCCAGCAACAGGGAGTTCATCGACAGGGAAACGCCGGAAGCGCCCGTGGATGCCGCGGAATACTCGTCCACCATTTCCGTCATGCCGGCCGGCGGCGTCCAGGTGCCTGAACTCTGATACTCATGCGCGGTGACCAGCATGTCCGTTGCGCTGGCCGTGATGCTGGGCGCGGTCTGATTGAGGATCGCGTTGTTTTCCTTCAACTCGGCCGAAGTCACGACGGGATTCGCCGTATCGGCCCCGGAAAAGGCGGCAATGCCCCCCGACGACCCCGAATGGGCGGCGGAATAGGTCCAGGTGTAGCTCGCCGGTTCGCTGCCGATGGCCGTCACGGCCTTCACATAGGTGATCAGATGGGCATCGCCGCCGCTGGCGTTGTGCACCGTGTCCCGCACCAGGGTCCAGCCCGCGGGCGCTGTCAGGCCCACGGTGCTGGGCGTCACCACCAGCGCCGCGATCATCACATCCCCGGTGTCCGTGCCCGCCGGCCGGTTGATGGCCAGGCCCGGCATCCCGACCGTCGCCGGCCGCAGGGCCAGCAGTACGCCATGGCTGTTGGCATTGCCATCGGTATCCACCTGGAACGGCCCGGTGGCGCCGGCGCTGGCCTGCCCCAGGTAGTAGAGGGCGATGGCGTTGTCGTTGGCGGAGTCGTATGTCGAAAAGAACGCATTGGCCCAACCCGCGATGCCCGCGCCCTGATTACGGTTGTCGTCGATCATGCCGGCGATCAGCAACATGTCGCCGGCGGTCGCGGTGGTGATGGATCCGGTATTGATCTTGTCGTCGCCCGCCGTGGTCTGGGCGCCGTAGGCAACGTCGATGGGAGTGACGGTGTCGACGCCGCGGAAGGCGGAACAACGGGCGATGATGCTGGAGCCGCCACTGTGGACCACCGTGGGATTGGACTCCGAGGCCCCGGCAATCTTGTAAAAGATCGAGGCGCGGTGGTTGGTCAGCGTAGCGCTGAAGAAAGCGGTCCATCCGCTGACCGAGTGGGCAACATTGTCCCGGGACTCCACCAGGCAGATCAGCAGGTCATTGGCGGCATGGGCCGGCAGGGTCGGGGTGGCATTGCCGCTGTTCGCCGTGGCCAGCCCGCCGCTGCCCACATAGGTGATGCTGCTGGCGCCGGCGGATGCCATGCTGGCGTTCTGGGCAGCCCGGAAGGCGATCTGGGCCTGGGCCGAGCCAATGCCGAGCAGCGTCAGGAAAAACATTCCAAGAAACAGGACAGCAGCCCTGCGCAATCGATTCACCCCATCCCAGCCCATGGATTTCATGGCGGCCCCTGTCTAAATCGTCACCGTGACACGGCGTTCGATGTAGCCGAAACTGCCGGCGGATGCGGAATTGGCATTGCCGTTGGCATCGGAGCAACTGCCATCAAGATTGGGCCTGTTGCAGGCTACCGCGATGACGGTGAATACCGTGGGACCTCCCATGCCAGCAGGATCAGGCGTCGCCACGCAACTAACGGTGACGCGAAACTCGTGGAGGGTGGTGCCGGCGAAAGCCAGCGTGGTGCTGGTGCAGGCCGCGGCGCCCGCCCGGCCTGCCGGGCTGGAGCTCCATGTTTGATAGATACCCCATTCGATGCCGGCCCGTGCGGCCTGATAGGCCCGTGCACCCTGCACGTCGTAGGCCGAGCCGATCTGCTGGGTAGTGGAGACCACCAGGATGAAGGCCCCCAGCGCCGCCAGCACCACCAGGATGAAAATGGCGGAGACGATGGTGAAGCCGCTTTGTTGCGTGGCGCGTTTCATGGGGTGTTATCCACGTGGATCTGGCGGAACACTTCGACCCGCTCGCCGCTATTGTCGGTCAAAGTCAGATTGACATAAAGGGAACCGTTGGGACGGTGGGCGTTGGAATCGTCCACAAAACAGGTGGCGCCATTCACCACCGTGGCCGACGTCCCGCCGGGCGTGGTGGAGAACCCGTAATTGGCGAAGCGCTGCATGGCACCGGCTGTGGCGGCAGGGCAAGTGTAGGTCACGGCCCGGATATTCTGATCCACCACCTGGAAGCGGTTGTTCTCGTAGCTACAGATCACCGCACTGTTGGCCAGTGCTCCGATGGTGAGGGAATGAGCGCCTACCGCCGTCACGGCGGCACGGCTACCGCCGCAATACACATCGCTGGGCGCGGCGCAGCCCGGCCCCGGGTTGAGACTGGCATCGTTGAACACCACCACGGAATCCCCCACGGCCACCGCCGGCATGGGGCCCAGCGCATCGAAGCTGGCGTTGACCGTTCCGCCGCTGCACAGGGGCTGCCCCCCGCTGGAGCCATCGCTCTCGTTGCGGTAGCGGCCGCCGTCCCGCGTGGGGATCAGGGTGATGCTATAGACCCCGCCCGCAAGGCTGACCCGCAGACTGTTGGGCACGGCCAGTCGCACCTCCCTGGAGAGGCGGCGCAGGGCGATATCGGCGGCATCCGTCAGGGCAGCCCGCCGCACCGAATCGAAGTAACTGTCCACGGCGGTCTTGATGAATATCGCCACCATGGAGGCGATGATGCCGGTGATGACGATCACCATCACCGCCTCGATCAGGGTGAAGCCCTCCTGGGTGTGAATGGCGGAACGTCGTTTCACCATGGCAAATCATTGGGCCAGGCCCGTGCCCGGTACCCCTCCAGCACGATACTGTCGCCAATGGCGCTGGGACAGGCGGTGGCCCGGCAAACCTCCACCCGAATCCGCACGACGTTCATCGCCGAACAGTCGTTGGCTGCGCCACAATCGGCGGAAGCGATACCCCCCAGGGCCTCCGGCACCACGGTGATGTTGGCCGAGTAACCCTCCGGCGCGGTGGCCGCATTGCCGTTGATGTCGCTGATGGGCGGTGCCAGGGAAAGGTCGTGATAGTCGGTGACATGATTAAAACGGTTGGCGGGGTCCGGCGGAACCCGTTGCTGTCCAGCTTCCGCGCCCAGGGATTCGAAGACAGCGCAGCCCCCCGCCGTGGTAGCCGCCGTGGCCGTGGCCCAGTTGCCATCGCTCTGATCGCAATAGGTGAAAGGCTGCATCTCCACTTCCTCCAGCAGGGCCTCGGCGATGGACAGCAACTGCTTGCGCACCATGGGGTCGGCGCTGTTAAAAACGGCGATGTTCAGCACCGAAAGCATCCCGACCACACCGACGCTGACGATGACGATGAACACCACCAGCTCGATCAGCGTCATGCCGCGGCAGCGCCCCTCCCCTCTCGCGTGGGAGCAGAACCGCCTCGATCCACGCCCGCCGGGTCGGCTAGCGCACATAGCCGGTCTCCCCTTCCACCGTCACGTCGGGCTGGCCGGTAACGGTGAAGGTCAGGGTATTGGTCAGCGCCCGCCCCTGGGCATCGAAGACAAAATTGCCGCCGCCCCCAAGAGTGGCACCGGCCCGGGAGCAAACCAGGTTGCCTGCGCCACAGTCCCGATCCGGTGCGGGCAGATTCAGGGGGGTAGCGTAATTGCAGTCAGCTCCGAAAACCGGAGCAACGCTTTCCGGCGGCGCGGTATTGACGAAAAGGGCCAACTCACCGGCATTGATCCTGACGCAGACATGGCGCCGCTGGGCCACGGCCGACATGCGGGCATATTGCAACGCCGCCACCAGCTTGTCACGGACGCCGCGTTGATCGAAGGTGGTGGCAAAGTCCAGGCGCCCGGTGGCGAAGACCGCCAGGATGCCGATGACGATCATGGTCACCACCAGCTCCACCAGGGTAAAGCCGCGGCAAGCTTCCATCCAAGCCACATTGGTGTGTTTATCCGCGATTAACCGCAACGCCATGCTCCGGTGGTGGAAAGGGTTGCCATGCAGTCAGCCCGCCTTCCGACAGCCATGCCAGAAACGACAAGGGCGACCGGAGCCGCCCTTGGGGTTGTGCCCCTTGCCGAATATACCGAGGCAGAACCCGATCTGCCCCCTCCCAGCTTTCGTTCCCGATCAACCCGTACAGGTTATGGTCGCCGTTGCAGTCTGAGATTGTGGTCCAGTTACCGTGCAAGGCCCAGTGGTCCCAGCGGTACCGCAGGCCAACGTGCCGGAAATTGTGTAACCGGTTGGTATTCCTCCGTTCAGCAAGGTAGTGAGAATGGCATTTGTGCAGACGTTAGTCGCATTATCAATGGCGACTCCGAGTGCTCCATTCGCCAATCTGCCCGCATAATTCACAGCGGAGGCACTGCTCAATGCACCGGCCACGCCATCCGTCGCGGCATCAGCCGCATCCGTCCGCAAATCAATAAACATCGGCAACGCCGTTGCCGCCAGAATGCCCAGGATCACGATCACCACGACCAGTTCGATCAGGGTGAAACCTTTTTCATTTCGTGGAATTTGCATTGTGTTTCTCCTTACGCCTAAAGATATATGAAAATGATAATCCGATTAACAGCCGCTGATGATGACACTGATCACGGGGGCCACAATCAGCGTTCCTGACAAAGAGGCCTCCTGGTAACTGATGCGGCAGTTCGGTACCGTGCCGCCGGCCACGTCGAAATGGCGGGTGGGGGTGCCGCTGCCGCTGGAGGAGGCCGTCAGGCCATCCGCCTGCAGGTTGAGCTGGGCCGCCGACTCGATGCCGTCGGAAGTGGCGGCCGGATAACGGTTGGCGATCTTGACCTGGGCGCCATCCATATTGACGAAGGGGGGATTGGAGGCGCAATTCACTCCCGTCAGGCTGGGCGCCACACCCGAGACATCCAGTTCACAGCGGGAACGGGCCAGAGCGGCGGCGGAGCGCAGGGAGCCGTAGATGGCGTTGGCCTTGGCGATGCGGGCATCGCGCTGGGCGTCGATCAGCCGCGGCAGAGCCACGGCGGCCAGGATGCCGATGATGGTGATGACGATCACCAGTTCGATCAAGGTAAAGCCCGCCTGCCTGTTAAGCCCCATATTCCGCGCTGCCCTCCGGGGAATCCCCCTTTATCCGGCAGAAGTTACCATGCGCCCTTCAGGGCTTAGGCCCTGCTCTTGGGCATATTTCACCTTTAATTCGGCGCTATCCGCTCCAATCGCAGGCCCACGACCTTGCCGCCCAACTCTCCTTTGGCCCGGACCTGCCAACGGAACATCGCCATCCCCGCGAAAGCCTCGGGCTGACGGGGTCGATAGCCCAGGGCACGGCTATCCGGATCGAACCACCAGACCCCCGGCGCCGCACCGCTGCCGTCGCCTTCCATATAGTGGCGCGGCACGTGGCCCAGAAAGGAGACAGGATTGGCCCCCACCAGTTCCGCCAGACGAGACTCCTCCCCCCGCATGATGCGCTCGCCGATGGCCAGTTGCAGGCCCACCCGCATATTGCGGACGGTGAGTTCCACTTCTGTCCGTTCCCCTTCCTCTTCCAGGGCCTTCAGCCGAGTGTTCAGTGACAGGGAGAGCAAACCCACCAGGGTGACGATGACCGCAAACTCGAACTTGCTGATGCCGGCCTGCCGCCCGGCGGTGGCCAGGGTGTTCACCGCTTCATCGCCACCCGCCCCAGATCCCACAGGGGCAGGAAGATGCCCAGGGCCAGCACCAACACCATGGCACCCAGCATCACGATCAGGATGGGCTCGATCTGCTGGGACAGGGTCTTGAGCTCGTATTCCACCTCGCTCTGGTACATGCCCGCCACTTCTTCCATCATCTCGTCCAGGGAGCCGGACTCCTCCCCCACGGCGATCATCTGCAACACGACCGGGGTAAACACGCCTGTACCGATGGCGGAACGGAGAATGGACTCCCCCCGTTCCACGTTGTCGCGCATTCTCTCGATCTTGTCGGCGATGTAGGCGTTATCCACGGTCTGGGAGACAGTGGTCAGGGCCTGAATGATGGGCACCCCGGAGCGGGAGGCCAGGGCAAAGCTGCGGGCGAAGCGGGCCAGGGTGGCCTTGCGCACGATCTTGCCGGCAATGGGAATGCGCATCTTGATCTTGTCCCATTGATGGCGCCCCGCCGGCGTGCCCACCCAGGCCCGGAAGGCGAAGGCGGCGCCGACCAGGGCGGCGATCAGGACATGCCACCAGGCCACCATGAAATCGGAAAAACCGATCAGGATGCGGGTCATCAGAGGCAATTCGGCGCCGAAACCCTTGAACACATTGGCGAAGGCCGGGATCACCCAGATGTTGACCACGAACATGGCGATTACCATGGCGGCCACCACGAAGCTGGGATAGCGCAGGGCCGACTTCACCTGTTCCCGCATGAAGCGCTCGAACTCCATGTGATCGAAGAGGCGCAGGAAGATTTCCTCCAACCGGCCGGTCATTTCCCCCACCCGCACCATGGCGAGATAGAAGGGGGTAAATACCTTCGGGTGGCGGGCCAGGGAAACAGACAGTTCCCGCCCGGTATCCAGGCTTTCACGGACCTGGCCCAGGGTATCCCGCATGGCCTGGTTCTGGCTCGACTCCTGCAAGCCGGTGAGTGCCCGCATGATGGGTACTCCGGCCTTGAGGAGGGTATAGAGCTGGCGGGTGAACAACAGAATGTCCACATGCTGAATCTTGTCAGCAAAGAGATCGAAGATCCTGACGGCCGTTGCCTGCTTTGATCCTCCCGTCGGCGCCAGCTTGATCTCCAGGGGCGTCACCCCGCTGCCGAACAGCAGATCGGCCACCGCCGCCGCCGTGGCGCCCTCCAGCACACCCTGGACCACCGCACCGGTGGCGTCTCTTCCGCGATAAGCAAAGGCAGGCACCCTACTCCTCCAATTGCGTTGCAATGCGCATCGCTTCCTCGACGGTAGTGCGGCCATTGACCACCAGGCGCACGGCATCGCGGCGCAGGGTGTGGCCTGCCATCTGTTCCCGCCCCACAGCCATGAACTCGCTCGGGTCGCCGTGATTGGCAGCTTCCACCAGGGCGTTGGTCATTTCCAGAAACTCGTAGACGGCCTGGCGCCCTTGGTAACCGGTGTTGGCGCAATGGGCGCAGCCCAGGCCGATCCGGTACTTGAACTTGTCCACCCGATCCCCCAGCTCGTAGCGTAACCATTCGCGCTCATGGGGCTCGGGCTGATAATCCGTGGCGCAATTTTCGCAGATCACCCGCACCAGGCGCTGGGCCAGCACCATCTGAATGGACAGGGCCACCATGTAGCGGGGCACCCCCATGTCCAGCAGGCGGATGGGCGTAGACAGGGCGTCGTTGGTATGCAGGGTAGACAGCACCAGATGGCCGGTCATGGCGGCTCGCATACCGATTTCCGCCGTTTCCTGGTCGCGCATTTCACCAATCAGGATGATGTCCGGATCCTGCCGCAGGGCGGTGCGCAGCACCCGGGTGAAGGTCAGGTCGATCTTCTCGTGGACCTGCACCTGATTGAGTCCCGGCAGACGGTATTCCACCGGATCCTCGACAGTGATGATCTTCTTCTCCGGCGTGTTGAGCTCGTTCAGGGCCGCATAGAGGGTGGTGGTCTTGCCGGAGCCGGTGGGGCCGGTCACCAGCACAATGCCCGAGGGCCGGCTGATGGCATGGTGAAAACGATCCCGCACCCGCTGCGGCATGTACAGACTGTCCAGTTCCAGCAAGCCGGTGTTCTGGGCCAGGAGCCGCATCACCACCGACTCGCCATGCTGGACGGGCATGGTGGAAATCCGCACATCCACGTTCTGGCCGCGAATCTTGATATTGAAACGACCGTCCTGGGGCAGGCGCTTTTCCGAGATGTCCAGGCCCGACATCAGCTTGAGACGCAGCACCAGGGCCGTGGATATCTTGCTGTCGGCCTCGGTCTGCACATGGAGCACGCCATCGATACGGAAGCGGATCACCACCGACTTTTCCTGGGGCTCGATGTGAATGTCGGAGGCGCGGGAGCGCAGGGCCTCTTCGAACACCGTCTGCAACAGCTTGACCACCGGCGCATCCTCGGACCCCGGGGTGATGCCCAGTGCGGCGCCGAACTCCACCGGAATGTCACCCATTTCCTGGGTCAGTTCCTTGGCCAGGCCGGAGATTTCCTCGGTGCGCTTGTACACCCGATCCAGCAGCGGCATCAACTGACTCTCGGTCACCACCGCCAGTTCGACGTCGCGCCGCAGGACCCGGGAAATCTCGTCGAACACTGCCAGATCGGTGGGGTCCGACAGGCCCACCCGCAACAGGCCGGCCCGCTCGTCCAGCACCAGTGCCCGGTAACGGCGGGCCTGAGCCTCCGGCAGCAGCTTGATCAGCTCGGGCTTGAGATGGAAGCTGCGCAGATCCACGAACTCGACCTGAAGCTGGCGCGCCAGTGCCCGGGCGATGCCCTCCTCGGTGACATAGCCGCTTTCGACGAAAATCCGGCCCAGCTTGCGGCCGGAGCGTTTCTGCTCCTCCAGGGCCAGCTTGAGCTGCTCATCCGTCAATAGGCCCTGTTGAATCAGCAGATCACCAAGGCGCACTTTTTCCGGGCGTGCCATGCCATCACTCCAGTTAATATCCGGGTCCAGTTTGCCGCCTGAGCCTACTCCCGAAATATGTTCGACATTGTTCTATATCAGCCGGAAATCCCCCCCAATACCGGAAATATCCTGCGCCTCGCCGCCAATAGCGGTTGCCGCCTGAACCTGGTCAAGCCCCTGGGTTTCAGCATCACGGAGGCAGCGGTGCGCCGTGCCGGCATGGATTACGCGGAACTGGCGGAGGTTGTGGTTCATGAGAACTGGACGGACTGCCTGAGCACCCTGGCCGGCCGGCGCATTTTCGCCCTCAGCACCCGGGGACGTATTCGCCACGACAGCGTGGCCTACCAACCAGGAGACGTTTTCCTTTTCGGGCCGGAAACCAGCGGTCTGCCGGAAGCCGTGCTGGCAGAAATACCAAGCGCACAGCGCCTGCGTCTGCCCATGGTGCCGGGCAACCGCAGCATCAACCTGTCAAACACGGTCGCCATCCTGGTCTTCGAAGCCTGGCGCCAGAACGACTTCGCCGGGGGCGCCTGACTACTCCGCCTTCGGCTCCCGGGCCATCAGGGCGGCCACGGCGGCGGCAGGCGTGAGTTGCCCCTCCAGCACGGCGCAAACAGCGTCGGTGATGGGCATATCCACTTCCAGCGCCCGCGCCCGGCGTGCCACTTCCCGGGCCGTGGATACGCCTTCGGCCACATGCCCCAGATTGCGGGTGATCGCCTCCAGGGCATCGCCCCCGGCCAGGGCCAGGCCGACCCGGCGGTTGCGGGACAGATCACCGGTGCAGGTGAGGATCAGGTCGCCCATGCCCGCCAGGCCCATGAAGGTTTCACGGCGGGCGCCCAGGGCCAGTCCAAAACGGGTGATCTCCGCCAGGCCCCGGGTTACCAGGGCGGCCCGTGCATTGAGGCCCAGGCCCAGACCGTCGCTGATGCCGCAGGCGATGGCAAGCACGTTCTTCACCGCGCCGCCCACTTCCGCGCCCACCAGGTCGTCATTGGCATAGAGCCGCAGACGCTCGCTGTTGAGGGCCTGGGCGATATCCCGGGCAAAGGCGCCATCGGCGGCGGCGATGGTGACGGCGGCAGGCAGGCCTCGGGCCACTTCCTCGGCGAAGCTGGGACCGGTCAGCACCCCGCTTTGCAGGCCCGGCCCGACTTCCGCCACCACCTGATGGGGCAGCAGTCCGGTCCCGGCTTCCAGGCCCTTGCAGGCCCAGAGAAAAGGCGGCGGAACGGGGGCGCGGGCCAGTCGCGCCAAGGTCTCCCGCAGGCCTGCCAGAGGGGTGACCACCAGAGCGACATCGGCCTGTAGGGCCGATTCGAAATCAGCGCTCGGGGCAAGCCCTTCGGGCAGGGGGCAGCCGGGCAGATAGTGCCGGTTCTCCCGGATGGCGGCCATGGCCGCCACCTGAGCGGAATCTCGGGACCAGAGGGTGACCCGGTGCCGGGCGGCCAGGGAAATCGCCAGGGCCGTGCCCCAGGCACCGGCACCCAATACGGCAATTTTCATGGTGGGAGGCAGAGGCTCAGAGGCCCCAGACCTGAAGGGCGCGGACATAGCCCGACTGACCGCTCCGGTGCTTGACCCTGGCCCAGCCTGGAGGCGCGGTTTCCAGCAACTCGAACACCACGTCCTTCTCGGCCTCGAACACCAGGGCCGCCTTGTCCTCGGCCTGCTCCCGAATCTGGGCCCGCTCGGCCCGAACCATCACGGTGCGGCGGGGGGACAGGAAACGGGTCTCGATCCAGATCAGGTCGCCCTTGCTATCCCGCACCTTGCTCCAGCCCTCGTTGCTGATCACCACTTCCACAGGGGTGGCGCGCGCGATCACATGGAGGCGCTTGCTCGTGGCGGCCGGCCCGTCGTAGAGCACGGCCGGCTCGGCCACGGAACGGAAGTCGAGGGCCAGGGCCGGCAGCGTGATCAACCCGAGCAGCAGCGCAAGACAGCGACCTGGATGCATAGCCTTACTGAATCGGAACCTCGTGGGGCCCCTGCTCCTTCTGCTGGGCCTCGGCCATCATGCGCTGCTGATACATGGCCTCGAAATTCACCGGCGCCAGCAGCACGGGCGGAAAGCCGGCACGGCCCACGGCGTCGGAGATGGTCTCGCGCACATAGGGGAACAGAATGTTGGGGCAGGCGATGCCCAGCAACGGGTCCATGTCCTGGGCCGGGATGTTACGGATCTGGAAGATGCCGGCCTGGCCCGCTTCCACCAGGAAATAGGTCTTTTCCTCGTGCTTGGCGGTGACGGTGACCGTCAGTACCGACTCATAGTAGCCGTCGCCAATGTCGGCGGCCCGGGTCTGCAACTGGATCTGGATTTCCGGCATCTGGTTGTCGAGGAAAATCTGGGGCGCGTTGGGCACTTCCAGGGACAGGTCCTTGACGAAAATCTTCTCGATGTTGAAGCTGGGTTGCTGCTGTTCACTCATGATGGAATCGGCTCAGGTTGAAGTGGAACTGCAAAAAGGGTGGGGCATTGTACCCGCTAGGGCTTGAGCAGGGCGTCGAGCCGGCCCTGATGGTCCAGCTCGTAGAGGTCGTCGCAGCCTCCCACGTGGAAATCGTCGATAAAAATCTGGGGCACGGTGCGACGACCGGTGCGTTCCATCATTTCCTCGCGCCGGGCTGGCTCCAGGTCCACCCGGACCTTTTCGATCTCGCTCACTCCCTTGCGGCGCAGCAACTGCTCGGCCCGCACGCAATAGGGGCACACCGCAGTGGAATACATCAGGACCCGGGGCATGACAGGACTACTTGGCGGTGATCGGCAGGTTGGCCTCGGCCCAGGACCCCATGCCACCGTCCAGATTGAACACCTGGGTAAAGCCGGCTTTCTTCAGCACGCCGCAGGCCGTCGCCGAGCGGCCGCCGCCAGCACAACAGACGATCACCGGCCGCGCCTTGAGTTTCTCGATTTCGCCCAGTCGCTTTTCCAGTTGCCCGGCGGGAATGTGGCGGGCGCCCGGAATACGGCCCTTGGCCCATTCGTCCGCTTCCCGCACGTCGATCACCACCGCGTCCTCCCGGTTGATCTTGAGGGTGGCCTCGGCGGCAGAGAGACCGCCGGCGCCGCCCCCCCGCAACAGGGGGTACAGCAGCATGCCGCCGCTGACGGCGGCCAGGGCCACCAGAAAAATGTTCTGCTGAATAAATTCCCACATGAAAATCCATCATCCTTTCGTAGACGGCGGTTCGCCGCAAAAAACTTCCCGCATCATGCTGATCAACTGAAGGGTGCGCTGATCGGCCACCCGGTAGTAAACCCGGTTGGCGTCCTTGCGGGTTTGCAACACATCCTTGTCGCGCAGAATGGCCAGATGCTGGGAAATATTGCTCTGGGAGGTGCCCACCGCTTCCACGATGTCCTGTACGCAAACCTCCTGGTCCCCCACCACGCACATGATCTTCAGCCGCAGGGGATGGGCGATGGCCTTGAGGGCCCGAGCCGCCGTCTCGATTTGCTCCTGCTTGCCGATGAGATCCTGAACGATGCTGGCCATGCTGGCCCCGTGGAGGGAAATAAGGGAGGGTATTATAAAATACGCTGCGTTGCCTGACCGGGCCACCGCCGGGTTTTACGCTTTCCGGCCCCAACTCATCCCCACTCACTCTGGAAACCCCATGTACAAGATCGTTCTGCTCCGCCACGGCGAGTCCGTCTGGAACAAGGAAAACCGCTTCACCGGCTGGACCGATGTGGACCTCACTGCCCAGGGCCTGGCCGAAGCCCAGGCTGCCGGCCAGTTGTTGAAACAGGAAGGCTACGCCTTCGACGTGGCCTATACCTCGGTGCTCAAGCGTGCCATCAAGACCCTATGGACGGTACTGGAGGAAATGGACCGGATGTGGATTCCCATCCATCACTCCTGGCGCCTGAACGAACGCCATTACGGTGCCCTGCAGGGTCTCAACAAGTCCGAAACCGCCGCCAAGTACGGCGACGAGCAGGTGCTGGTCTGGCGCCGTGCCTACGACACCCCGCCCCCGGCCCTGGAGGAAGGCGACGAGCGACTGGAAATCGGCAACCCCCGCTATGGAGACCTGGCCCCGGCCCAGTTCCCCCGCACCGAATGCCTCAAGGACACGGTGGATCGCTTCCTGCCTTACTGGCACGAGACCATCGCACCGATGGTGAAGAGCGGCAGGCAGGTGGTCATCGCCGCCCATGGCAACAGTCTCAGGGCACTGATCAAGTACCTGGACAATGTTTCCGACGCCGACATCGTGGGCCTCAACATCCCCACCGCCCAGCCCCTGGTCTATGAACTGGATGCCAATCTGAAGCCGATCAAGAGCTACTACCTGGGCGACCAGGAGGCCATCAAGGCCGCCATGGCGGCGGTGGCGGCCCAGGGTAAAGCAAAATAATGAGCCTGCCCCCCGGCCCCCTTCCCATGGAAGGGGGTGACGGCGGTTCGCGGGCCATGCCCGCTCCATATCTTGACTGCCCCGCCTTGGGGCGGCCCGGCGGCGGGGCTTCGCTTCGTTCCCCCCTGGGAAATTCGATCACCATCCCTCATCACCCCTTCCCGAGGAAGGGGAGCCCTCCCGCGAAGTTTCCTGGCACTGGAACTTCACGCAGTCTCTGGTGTTCCTTCTGTGGTCTGAGCCTGCTCCTATTGGTAATGGGGGGGCACGATCCAGCCCTTGCCGCCCCTGGCGGCGGCCAGCGGGAGGAACTCAAGGAAATCCGTGGGCGGATCGGCGCCCTGCAAAAGAATCTGGCCAGGAGCGAGGCCACCCGGGACAACGTCAGCGACCAGTTGCGGGAGACCGAGGCCGCCATTTCCACCATCAACCGCCGCCTGCATGAGCTGGCCCGGGAACGGGCCGAGGTAGAGACGGCCTTGGAGCAGCTCCGGCAGCAGTCCGACCAGTTGTCGGGCAGCATCGGCCGGCAGCAGCGCCAACTCTCCCGGCTGCTCTACCGTCAGTACCTGCACGGGGAAGCGGACGCCCTGCAACTGATGCTGATGGGAACGGACCCCAACCAGGCGGCCCGGGACCGGCATTTCCTGCGTCTGCTCTCCGTCGCCGAAGCTCGCATGCTGGGGGAACTGCGGGACGCCCTAAAACAGAAGCAGGCGCTTTCCGCCACCGTCAAGGAAAAGGGCGAACAACTGGCGGGCATCGAAAAGCGCCAGCAGGAAAGCCGTGCCAGCCTGCTTTCCCGACAGAAGGAGCGCCAGTCGCTGCTGGAGCGTCTCGCCGGCCGGATCAAGGCCCAGCGCCAGGAGATTGGCAACCTGAAGGAAAACGAGCGGCGTCTGTCCCAACTGATCGCCCGGCTTTCCCGGCCGGCGCCCGCCACGCCCCGATCTTCCGGAAAACGTCCTTCCCGGGAAAAATCCGACAGTCCATCCCTGAGAAATGAACGCAGCCCCGAACCCGGCTCGGCAACGGGCGCCTTCGCCGCCCTCAAGGGCCGCTTGCGGCTACCTCTCAAGGGGGAAGTCGCCGGCCGCTTCGGTACTGCGCGGCCCGAGGGCGGCACCTGGAAGGGCCTGTTCATCCGCGCTGCGGAAGGCAGCGAAGTCAAGGCCGTGGCCCCCGGCCGGGTGGTGTTCGCCGACTGGCTGCGAGGCTTCGGCAACCTGCTGATCCTGGACCACGGCGACGGTTTTCTTTCCGTCTATGGTTTCAACCAGTCTCTGCTGCGGGAAAGCGGCCGCGAGGTGAAGACCGGGGAGCCCATCGCCACGGCCGGCGCCAGCGGCGGCGGCGGGGAATCGGGTTTATACTTTGAACTCCGGCATCGGGGCCTGCCCTTCGACCCCCTCAAGTGGTCCAGCCTGCGCTGATGCCCCGGCCCATCCAAGGAAATCCAATGCGTAGCAAGCTGCAAAAGTTCGGCCTCATCGGCATCGGCATGGTGGCCGGCGTCCTCGTCAGCCTCAACTTCTCCGCCAATGCCGGCAAGGAGACTGTCTCCGGCCTGCCAGTGGAAGAGCTGCGCAGCTTCGCCGATGTTTACAACGCCATCAAGCAGGGCTATGTGGAGCCCGTCGATGACAAGAAGCTGATCACCCATGCCATCAGCGGCATGCTCTCCAACCTGGACCCCCACTCGGCCTATCTGGATGCCGACGCTTTCAAGGATCTCCAGGTCAACACCCAGGGCGAGTTCGGCGGCCTCGGCATCGAGGTGGGCATGGAAGACGGCTTCGTCAAGGTGGTGGCGCCCATCGAGGACACGCCGGCCTGGCGGGCGGGGGTCAAGTCCGGCGACCTGATCGTCAAACTGGACGAAACCCCGGTGCGGGGCATGACCCTCAATGACGCAGTCAAGCGCATGCGGGGCAAGCCCAAGACCCCGATCACCCTGACCATCATCCGCAAGGGCGAATCCAAGCCCCTGGTGATCACCATCGAGCGGGACAAGATCAAGGTCCAGAGCGTCAAGTCCAAGCTGCTGGAGCCTGGTTTCGGCTATGTGCGGGTGACCCAGTTCCAGGAAGAAACGGTCTCCGATCTGGTGAAGCATCTGGACAAGCTCTACAAGGACCCGGAAAACAAGGGCGAGGAATTGCGCGGCCTGGTGCTGGACCTGCGCAACGATCCCGGCGGCCTGCTCCATTCCGCAGTGGGCGTTTCCGCCGCCTTCCTGCCTGCCAAGACCCTGGTGACTTCCACCGACGGCCGCACCGAGGACGCCAAGCGCAAGTACATCGCCGCCCCCGAGGACTACCTGCGGGGCTACAAGCAGGACATGCTGAAGGATCTGCCCGCCGGCACCCGTAACGTGCCCCTGGTGGTGCTGGTGAATAGCGGCTCGGCCTCCGCCTCGGAGATCGTCGCCGGCGCCTTGCAGGATCACAAGCGAGCCGTGGTGATGGGCACCCAGACCTTCGGCAAGGGCTCGGTGCAGACCGTGCTGCCCCTGTCCAACAACTCGGCCATCAAGCTGACCACGGCCCGCTACTACACCCCCAACGGCCGCTCCATCCAGGCCAAGGGCATCGTCCCCGACGTAGTGGTGGAGGAAACCGCCAATGGCGAGGCCCATAATCCGCTGATGCGGGAGGCCGACCTGGATCGCCACCTGGAAAACGACAAGGACAAGAGCGCACCGGCCAAGACCACCGACAAGTCCAAGACGCCAGCCAAGAGTGGCAAGGACAAGGGCGGCGCCAAGGACGAGGGCGACGAAACGACGCAGTTCAAGCCCATCGAATTCGCGTCCAAGAGCGATTACCAGCTCAAGCAGGCCATGAACCTGCTCAAGGCCTGGCAGATCATCCGCAAACCATAGGCCAGCCATGAGCCATTCCGGGAAAATGACGGTCGAAAAGGCCCGCCGCCTGCGGGACGAGGAGCGGGGGCAGCAGCGCATGCCCCTGGACGACCCCCATCCCGGCAGCCGCAAGCAGCGGGAAATCCGTTTCGACCATGCCCGGCCCGAGCAGGTGGCCCAGGCAAGGGAGCTACTGGCGGTTCTGGAACGACTGACGGTGCGGGAAGGCCACACCCCCCATATACTGACGGTGGAATACGAAATCCACGACTACACCCTCCAGGGCCTGGAAACCGCCCTGGTACGCCAGGGCTTCCACCTGGAGCATTCGGTCTATGCCCAGTTGTCCCGGGCGGTGATCTACTTCTGCGAAGAAACCCAGTTGCGCAACCTGCAACAGCCCGAGCGCCTGCTGAAGCAGTCCCACGAAATCTATTCCAAGGCCTGGGAACATCACCCCCACGGTGACCACGACGACACGCCGCCGGAACTACGCAGCGAAAAGTGACGGTTATTTCGTGTCCCTCACCCCCTGCCCCTCTCCCAGTGTGAGAGGGGAGTTTCCGGAAGCCGCTACACGGCTTTGAGCTTGAATTGAACGACCAGCAACTGCTCCGCTACAGCCGCCACATCCTGCTGCCCGAGATCGGCATCGAGGGTCAGCAGCGCCTGCTCGACGCCCGGGTGCTGGTGGTGGGGGCCGGCGGGCTGGGCTCTCCCGCCGCCTACTACCTGGCCAGTGCCGGTATCGGCACCCTGGTGCTGGCCGACGGCGACACCGTGGACCTCACCAACCTGCAACGACAGATTCTCCACCGGGAGGCGGCCGTGGGCCAGCCCAAGGCAGCTTCCGGCGCCCGCACCCTGGCGGAACTGAACCCGGAATGCCGGGTCATCCCCCTGGCCGAACGTCTGGAGGGAGAGCGCCTGGAAGCGGAAGTCGCGGCGGCGGACCTGGTACTCGACTGCTCCGACAACTTCGCCACCCGCCACGCCATCAACCGGGCCTGCGTAAAACTGCAACGCCCCCTGGTATCCGGCGCCGCGGTGCGCTTCGACGGCCAGATCTCGGTCTTCGACCAGCGCCAGGAAAAGGCTCCCTGCTATCACTGCCTGTTCCCCGAGGCCGAGGACGTGGAGGAAGTGCGCTGCGCCGTGATGGGCATCTTCGCCCCCCTCACCGGCATCGTCGGCACCGTCCAGGCCGCCGAGGCCCTGAAACTGCTGATCGGCTGCGGCACCAGTCTGGCCGGACGGCTGCTGTTGCTGGACGGTCTCTACATGGAATGGCGGGAAATCCGCGTGCCCCGGGACCCGGGCTGCACGGTCTGCGCGGACGACTGAGCGCCTATTCCAGCAGGCGCTGGCGCAGCCGCGCCCGGCGTTCGGTGGTCAAGCCGCCCACCTGTTCCAGGTAATTGTCCACGCTACCGTACTCGATGCGTACGGCCGTCAGTGCGGTTTCCAGAAACTCGCGGCGCACCCCCATGATCACCGCCAGGGCCTCCGGCTCCGGCGGGCGCCCCAGGGATTTTTCAAGCAGGCGGCCCATGGACGCGGATACCGGCGTGCCCACCAGCAGGTCGCCGGACTTCAGGTATTCCTCGAAGATGCTCTCTTCCGCCGCGCCCAGGGCGTGGAGCACCAGGGCGCAGGCAAATCCGGTGCGATCCTTGCCCGCCGTGCAATGGACCATCAGGGGCAGCCCGGTCTCATCCAGCAGCAGATCGAAGAGGCGGGGCAACTGCTGCCGGAAGCCCTGGGGCAGGTGCTCGTAGGTGGCGACCATCATGCGCTGGGCGCCGGCAACGCTGAAATCGCTTTCCAGCAGGTGCATCAGGGCGGCATTGCCGGCCCGCACATCGGTGCTGACGTCGGAGTTCAGGGTGCGGGTCGCGCCGTAATCGGCCCAGGTACCGGGGCTGTGGTTGCGTTCGTGATCACTGCGCAGGTCCATCACCCAGCGCAGGCCCAGACTGCGAACCGCCGCCGACGCCGCCGGAGAGGGATGCACCAGGATGCCGGCACGAAACAACTGGCCGCGGCGCACCCGGCGGCCGTCCATGGTCGCTACGCCGCCGAGATCACGGAAAGTGGGTGCCGCATCCAGAATCGGCGTCAGGGGAGCTTCATTCATGGGGAAAATCCAGCAAGGGTTCGAGGCCGGTCAGAGGTCCAGTCCGTATTCACTGGCATAGAGTGCCAGCACCGCAGTCCCCGGATTGCGCAGGTCCATGTCGGTGTCCTCCGGCATCAGGCCATGGGATACCAGGGCGGTGGTGATGGCCGCCATGATGGCTGAGAATTTCAGGGCGGAGAACACTTCGTAGTAGGGCAGATGCTCGGCACCGTAACCAGACGCTGCCGACCAGCGAGTCACGGTGGCCCCCCGATCGGCGAAGCCCGGCAGACGCGGAATACCGATGGCTTCCGAGAGTGCCCGGTCCAGCATCAGCAGCCAGGACAGGTCCGACACCGGATTGCCCAGGTAGGGCATTTCCCAGTCCAGGGCTGCCACACAGCGGGTCCCCTGGAACAGGCAGTTGCCGATCTTGGCATCGCCCCAGCACAGGGTCATGGGCTCCGGCTGTTGCGGCTGGTGGGACTCCACCCAGTCCAGGGCCCGGTGCAGCATCGGGTAAGGGCGGCGGCGCGCCTCTATCCAGGCCAGATAGTTGCGGTAGTAGGCGATCATCTGGACCAGGGGGGTCGCCCCCAAGTGGGGCCGATCGAGAAAGCCGAAGCCCTGCGCCTGCCAGTCCACCCGGTGCACGGCGGCGATGGTGTCAACGCACTGGAACCATACTTCGCCCTGCTGGACCGGCGTCATGTCATGGAGCCAACCCACCCCGTGATAGGGAGGGTTCTCCAGGGGTGCGAGTCCGTCGATCCGTTCCATCAGGTAGAAGGGCACATCGAAGGGGCTGTCCTGATCGCAGAAACAGAAAAGGCGGGGCACCGGCACGCCGCTGTCCTGCAGCAGCTCCATGCAGCGGTACTGGAGTTTCAGGTCGTACTCGGGGAAAGTGCCCGCCACCTGGGGCTGCAACCGGGCCACCAGGGCTTGCCGCTCGGCATGGCCGTCCCGGACCCAATCCAGGTCCAAGAGCCAGGTCTCGTTGGAGAATCCACCGGAAGGGCTGCGCAGATCGGAAATCACGATATCTTTGGCTTCAGGAAAGCGCCTGCCCAGCCAATCAACGAGTTTCGCACCCAGGGTCGCGGCATCTTGTTTCATCAATACTCCCATGTTTTCTGTCGTGGATTCTGTCGGGGCCTGGGGCAAGCCCACACCAGGCCACGGACCATTGATGGAGGTTGGCGGTTGTCCCAGCAGATGTCCCCGGTCTCTGTATTCTCAATGCCAGGCGGACCACTAGTCCTCGCACTCACCTTATGAAGGCAACTTACCATACCTCCCGCCGCCTCCAGCAGGGGATGGGCAGCCCCTCACCCATATTGGGCAGGGCCAATTCCTGGCAGATGGGGGGGCAGGTCAGGACACCCAAAACCGCAGCGTCCAATCCCCCAGGGGGAAGCCAGATCCCGGATAAAACTGAGCTAACTCACGTTTATGCCATAAAAATACAAAGCAAAAATCCTATATACCTGACTTTAAAAAGAAATTTATCAATGCTTTGAGCAGCCACAAGCACTGGGAAAGCGAGTAGCCAAAGCGTCCGGTGCTCCGCTTAAATGTTCACACACCCATGACTATCGCCATGAAATCCCACCCAGCCCTCCGCCGCCGCCGCATGCCTGTTCAACCTCGGGCCGAAGCCACGCTGGCAGCTATCCGCGAGGCCGCTCTGCGGATACTCAAACAGGAAGGTCCGGGTCGTCTGACCACCAACCGCATCGCCGAGGTGGCCGGCATCAGCATCGGCAGTCTCTATCAGTACTACCCGGACAAACACGCCATCGCCGCCGACATCTGCAACAGTCTGCTGGTGGCCGACCTGGGCGAACTCGACCGCTACACCGAACAAAGCCTGTTCATGGCCCAGAAGTCCCTGGATGAGACCCTGAGGTTTTTCATCCGGGAGCATATCGCCCGCCATCGCAAGCTCTACCAGCAGTTGCGGGACTTCTACCTGGAAATTCACTGGCGCTACGACTTTGAGGCTTACATGCTCGAGCGCTTCCCCCAGCGCATGACCACCGCCAATTTCCTGCGCATCGTGTTCAAACGCTACCGCCAGGAACTGGTCTCCCGCGACTTCTCCCGGGCCGCGACCATGGTGGTCAATGCCATCGAAGGCACCATTCACGCCACCCTGGACCACAACCCGGAACAGATCCTCGACGAGGCCTTCAGCGAAGAGCTGCTGGCCCTCGTGCTGGGCTATCTGAAGCATCCGCTACCGCCACCGATTTCCTCAGGCCAACCGCCAAAATGATCTACTACTTCGACTTCGCCATCTGGTTCAAGCTGGTGCGGCTCGCCGCTCGAGAGTCCAATCCCGATGCCCGGCGCGGCCTGCTCAAGCTGTTGCTATGGACCGTGCCCCTGCGCGCCACCTTCCATACCCTGTGCTTTTTCCTCGACGGCATTCTCTTTCCCGGCCTGTGGTTCACCCGGGTCAAGGCGCCGGTCTTCGTCATCGGCCATGCCCGCAGCGGCACCACCCTGGCCCATCGGCTGCTGTGCGGAGACGAGCGATTTTCCGCCTTCAGGTACTACGAACTGCTGCTGCCCTCCCTGCTGCAAAAGAAACTGGTGCGACTGGTGGCCTGGCTCGACCGCCATCTTTTCGGTCGCCGCATCGAGCAGCGCCTGCAAGCTTGGGAGAAGCGCAAGTTCGGCCCCACTCAACACATCCACAAGATGGGCCTCACCATCCCCGAGGAGGACGACCTGATCTACCAGGCCTCCTGCGCCTCCGGCTTCTGGATGACCAAGCTGCCCTACATGGGCGAACTGGATTTCTTCCACATCGATCAGCGTCCCGCCGCCAGCCGACGCCGGATGATGCGTTTCTACAAGGAATGCGTGCGGCGCCAGCTCTACCTCAACGGTAGCGAGCGCATCCACCTGAGCAAGAACCCCACCTGGTGCGGCCGCGTCGAGTCCCTGATCGAGGCCTTCCCCGATGCCCGTTTCGTGGTGCTCTACCGCAATCCCTACGAGACCATCCCCAGCCTGTTGAAGCTGCTCAACGTGGGCTGGAAGCTCCAGGGCAACATGGCACCGGAACGCATCCGGGAATCCACCCGGGTCATGACCGATCTCTCCTACGAGACCTATCTGTACCCGGAGGAAGCCCTGCGCCGTCACCCCACGGTACCTTGCGCGATCATCGATTACCGGCAACTGACCACCCAGCCCAAAGCGACGATCGAAAAAGTCTATGCCGATCTGGGTATCGAGATGACCCCGGCCTATCGTGCTTTCCTGGAGGCCGAGGAAGCCCGTGCCAAGCGCCATGAAACCGAGCACCGCTACAGCCTGGCGGAGTTCGGCCTCGACGACAAGGAAATCCGCCAGCGCCTGGCGCCCCTGTTCGAGCAATTCCATTGGGATGCCGACGCAGCATCCCCCACGCCCCAGGAGACCCCCCATGCCTAAGCTGCCCTTCCCTCCGCCCGATGCCGCCACCCGGAACGCCGCCGATGAACTGCGCCGCGCCTGGGACGAGATGCTGGCCCAGGTGGCTTCGGCCCGGGATGCCATCGACGACCCGGCCCTGTGGCCGCCGATGGCCTCGCCCCGCAATCTGGCCGAGGGCTACCGCTACGTGCTGGGCTTCCTTTACGGCTCCCTGGCCCGGGGCCTGGGGCCGACGCCGGAGAATCCCTATTTCGTGCGCGCGATCCAGCCGCTCAACCGTTCCACCATCGACAATGCCGACGCCATCTACCTGGCGGCGCCCATCGACGGCAACTTCAGTTACATCATCCGCGGCCGGGCCGGAGACAGCCGCCACTGGCGCGGCGAAGCCCCCATCACCTCGGGCCGCAAGGCGCCCCATTACGTGATCTTCGAGGCCCCCAGCGGCTATTCCGGCGACAGCGGCAGCCTCAAGGAAATGAAGGCCGGCTCCCGCATCAACTGTTCGATGCTGGATTGCACCGACCTCCAGGTCAATGCCGACGGCAGCTTCGAGATTCTGCTGGCCCCGGAAAAACCCGAGGGCTACAAGGGCAACTTCATGCTCACCCGGGCCAGCCGCACCCGCACCCACAAGGACGGCAGCACGGAAACCCGTGAGTACGTCACGCAAATGGTGATGCTGCGGGAACTGTTCTACGACTGGGCTAACGAAGACCTGCTGGACCTTTTCATCCACCGGGTGGACCAGCTGGGCCAGCCTTCGGCCCCCTATACCCCGGCCCTGGCCGCCGCGCAGATGCGCCAGATCGGCAAGATCACCCGCAACCAGGTGCATTTCTGGAACGAGTTCTACGCCATCACCTGCGAAGCCTACGGCGACATGAACGGCGACGGCCAATGCTTCATGCCGAGGAACGACTTCAACAAGCCCAACGCCGCATCGCTCGCCACGGCCGGCGGCATGAGCACCAACATCTACTGCGGCGGCATCTATGAGCTGGCTCCCGACGAAGCCCTGATCATGGAACTGCACCAGCCCGTGGAGCCCTATTACATCGGTTTTCACCTGGGCAACATGTGGGGCGAATCCATCGAGTTCGGCAACGCCCAGAGCAGCCTCAATGCCTTCCAGGCCGACCGGGAACCGGATGGCGTGCTGCGCTACGTGATCGCCCACCAGGACCCGGGCATCGCCAACTGGATCGACACCACCGGCCATCCCGAGGGCTACATGTCGGTGCGCTGGGCCTATCCGGAAAAGCCCAAGGAGAACTGGCCCTGGGCCACGGCCAAGGTGGTGAAGCTGGCGGAACTGGACCAGCACCTGCCGGCCCATACCCGCCGCGTCACGCCAGAGGAACGCCGTGCCGTGATCGCCATGCGCCAGGAACACGTGCAGCGCCGCTATCGCCATCACTGAGGAGCTATCCGTGACGACCCTGCCCTTTCCCGCCCCCGATGCCGAGACCCGGGAAGCCGTCGCCGAATTGCGCCGGGCCTGGGACGAGATGCTCGCCAGGATCGGCGAAGCCCGCGAAGCCATCGACGACCCCGCCCTCTGGCCGCCGCCGATGACGCCCCGCAACCTGGCCGAGGGCTACCGCTACATCCTGGGCTTCCTCTACGGTTCCATCGCCCGCAGCATCGGCCCGACCCCGGAGTTCCCCTATTTCATCCGGATGATCCAGCCCCTGAACCGGTCCACCATCGACAACTGCGACGCGACCTACCTCTACGCGCCCATCGACGGCAACCACAGCTACACCATTCGCGGCCGGGCCGGGGACAGCCGCCATTGGCGCGGTGAGCCGCCCATAACCTCGGGTCGCAAGGCCCCCCATTACATCTTTTTCCAGACCGCCAGCGGCCATTCCGGCGACACCGGCGAACTGGACGAAATGAAGCCGGGAACCCGGGCCAACTGCGCCACCCTGGATTCCAGCCAGTTGCAGGTCAATCCCGACGGCAGTTTCGAGATCCTGCTGGCGCCGGAAAAGCCCGAGGGTTACTCCGGCAATTTCATGAGCACGCGCAAGATCAAGAAACGCCGGAACGAACACGGCGAGGAAATCGCCCGCGAATATGTGGCCCAGATGGTGGGACTGCGGCTGTATTTCGGCGACTGGGAACACGAGGACCTGATGGACCTCTTCATCTACCGCAACGATCGCCTCGGCCAACCTATGCCGGCCTATACCCCCGAGATGGCGGCCCGGCAACTGCGCGATGCGGGCACCTACACCCGCAACCAGGTGCATTTCTGGAATAAGTTCTACGGCATCACCATGGAGGCCTACGGCGACGTGAATGGGGACGGCGAAGTCTTCATGCCCAGGAACGACCTGAACAAACCCAACGCCGCGTCGCTCGCCACCGGCGGCGGCATGGTCACCAACATCTACAGCGGCGGCATCTTCGAGCTGGCGGCGGACGAGGCCCTGATCGTCGAATTGCACCAGCCCGTGGAACCCAACTACATCGGCTTCTGCCTGGGCAACATGTGGGGCGAATCCCTGGACTTCGCCAATTTCCAGAGCAGCCTCAACGGGGTACAGGCCGCCCGGGATCCGGACAACGTGATCCGCTACCTGATCGCCCATCAGGACCCGGGCATCGCCAACTGGGTGGACACCACCGGCCAGCCGGAAGGCTACATGACGGTGCGCTGGGCCTATTCGGAAAGGCCGAAGGAGAACCTGCCCTGGGCCACGGTGAAAAAGATCAAGATCGCCGAGGCGATGCAGCACCTGCCGGCCACGACGAAGACCGTCACACCGGAACAACGCCGCGCCGCCATCGCCATCCGCCAGGAACATGTGCAGCGCCGTTACCGTCAGCATTGAAGCAACGCGCAATCCAAAATAAATCTTCGGAGGAGGCCCATCCATGCATAAAAAACTCGCAGGCAAGGTTGCCATCGTCACCGGCGCCAGCCGGGGCATCGGTGCGGCAATTGCCGTCAGGCTGGCAGCGGAAGGGGCAAAAGTGGCCCTGGTGGCACGTACCGTGGAGCCCGGCACCAGCAAGCTTGCCGGCTCCCTGAAAGAGGTGGCCGACCGCATCCGTACCATGGGCGGGGAGTGCATCTGCATCGGCGCCAACCTGGCCAAGGAAGACCAGCGCAGCCACATCGTGTCGGAGACCCTCGCCCAATTCGGCGGCGTCGACATCCTGATCAACAACGCCGCCTGGTGCCGTTACCAGGCCTGCCACGAACAAAAACTGGAAGACGTGCGCAAGACCCTGGAGATCAACATGGTCGCCCCCCTGCACCTGACACAACAATGCCTGGAGAGCATGCAGGCCCGAGGCGGCGGTTGGGTGGTCAATCTTTCCAGCGCCACCGTCAATCATCCCCAGCCGGCCCCTTACGATTTCAACGAGCGCTACACCCGATTCAATCTCAAGGACGGCCCCACCATCTACGCCTCCAGCAAGGCAGCCCTGGAACGCATGACCGCCGGCATGGCCATCGAACTGGCCCGCTTCAATATCGCCGTCAATACCTTGGCCCCGGTGGAAGCCGTGGCCAGCGAAGGCGCCGTGGAACTCGGCGTCATCGACAGCGTCGCCCACATGGAGCCAGTGGAAGCCATGGCTGAAGCCACTCTGCAACTCTGCTCCCGTCCCCAGGACCAGCTTTCCGGCCGCATTCTCCTGAGCCTCGAGCTGCTGCGGGAGTTGGGCGTCGCAGTTCAAGGCCTGGACGGCGCCGGGCCGATGCCAGGCTATTCCCTCTGAGGACTTTTCAGCCCATGGTGCCGGGCTTACCCCGGCACCATGCTTGGAAATTAATGTTCGAAACATTCGCCTCCATACCGAAACCGGGGCCTGAAATCCATCGCCATGCGCCAGGAGGATGTACAGTGCCATTATCGAAATATCTACCCGGCCATGCTGGATATGTGTGCCTGGGGCGACGGTGGCCAGGCGCACGATGAGGATGGGAAGGCGCCCCGACCTTCTGCTGGCCCCGTTCGACAACTCCATCCGGCTGCCCGATCACCGAGGCGGGGAAGATATTGAAGCTTCTTGAAACCAGGGTACAGCCTCATCTGCCCCGATCGGAACATGTCCAGGGAGTATCCGACAGCCTTCGATAAAATTGCTCATATTTCTTCATGCCAGACCATCCGGTGAATGGTCCGACATATCATCAATGATCTGCTTATCTCTTGAGCCGGCTGAGATTCGTCGGTAGTCAAAAATAAAACAAGCAATTGAAGGGGGACTGTAATGTTCTACGGATGGCGCATCGTGGCTGTCGCAATGCTGGCGTTGGGTCTGAGCAACGGCGTTTCCAGCTATTCCTATGGATTGCTGGTATTGCCGATGAGCGCAGAGTTCGGCGCCAGCCGGATGGAAATGATGTGGGGCCTGACCGCTGGGTCCCTGGCCACCGTCCTGATATCGCCCCTGGCCGGCACCTTGATGGACAAACGTTCCGCCCGCCTGATGTTCTCGATTGGCGCTGCCTTTCTTGGAAGCGCCCTGGTTCTGATCTCCTTGTCTCGCAATGTCTGGGAATTCGTTCTGGTATTCGGATTCTTCATGTCTGTGGCAGGTACGCTGCTGGGTCCGCTGGGGGCGAACACCCTCGTAGCCCGCTGGTTTTCCCGGCGGCGCGGGCGGGCACTAGGCTTGGCAGCCGTCGGCACTTCTCTTGGCGGTTTGATTGTGCCCCTTCTATTGCAGGCGCTGATTGAGGCTCATGGATGGCGAGTCGCCTGCCTCTGGATGGCAGGCATATTGATGCTGGTTCTGCTGCCGCCGATAGTGCTAGTGGTGCGGAATCGCCCCGGAGATATGGGGTTGCAACCTGACGGCCTGCCCGCCCCCGCCCCGGGGCAGGGTACTGCCGCGTTTTCTGCGGCAACCGAGCTTCCCAAGCTGATGGCCCATAGTCCATTTTGGCGTATCGCTCTGGCGGTAGGCGCCCTGATGGCAGCTTTTACGGCAGTCCTGGCGAATCTGGTTCCTTTTGCCATAGGTCACGGTGTGGCAGGCCAGCAGGCGGCCTTTCTGATATCGGCGATTTCTGTTGCCGGCATCAGCGGAAAACTGTTGTTCAGCGTCTTTGCCGATCGGATCAATCTGAAAGCGGCCATTCTCGGAGCGCTATTCATGGTCGGCCTGCCTTTGCTCGTTCTGGCCCAATTCCATGGTTACTGGGTCATGGTGCTGGCGGCGGTTTCCGTGGGCCTGGCCTCAGGCGCCTTTCTGCCAGCCTGGGGCGCCCTGCTTGCCCGCATCTACGGCCCACTGGTATTCGGCCGTGTGATGGGACGAATGCAACCGGTCACCATCATCATGGTGATGCTGGCGATGCCCATGACAGGCTATCTGTTCGATCAGACCGGCAGCTATTCCACGGCCTTTCTGGTGTTGGCCGCAATCCTCACCCTGGCCTTCGTCGTTTTCCTGCCGTTGCGAATTGAAGACAAAGTCTGAGGAACTGCACAAGGCCAGAAAATAAGCGCGGTATTGGCGGACATTTCCCAGGAATGAGTAATCAATGAATGCCGCACGTATCTGCATCCTGAAAGCCGAATGCCTCTGTGTTAACGCCAACCCGACCGCCCCCGAAAAACCCGGGGCAAGGCCAGAGCACGTCCATGCATAGGCGCAGATGCAGGACACGCCGAAGATGCAGTGCAACTATGGCCTCCCCACGGGCACAGGGAGTAGACTGAAAATGCGCCCCATGACTTGCCGACTGAAGCCCGATGCCATCCCTACAGCCGATCACCGACCCCAGTCCCCGCAAGCCCCCCAAGTCCATGGTCTGGCTGGCACTGCTGGCCTGGACTGGCCTCATCAGCATCGTCTCCCTGCCGGACATTCATGCCATCCGTGGTGAAGGCGTCGAGCATGCGACCCTGGTGGCCAATGCCTACCTGGACAAGGACCTGTCAGTGCGGCGCTGGCTGGCCAGCCATGGCGGCGTCTATGTGCGACCGAACGAGCGCACCACGCCCAATCCCTATCTGAAGGTACCTCAACGGGATGTGGTGACCACCTCGGGCATGGCCCTGACTCTGATGAATCCAGCCTACGCCACCCGCCAGTTGATGGAAGAGTTCGCCGCCGCAAATGGCATCAGGGGCCACCTGACCAGCCTCAAGCTGAGAAATCCCAACAATGCGCCGGACCCCTGGGAACGCCAGGCACTGCAACGCTTCGAACAGGGCGACAAGAAGGTCGCAGCCCTGACCAACATCAACGGTGCCGAAACCCTGCGCCTGATCCGCCCGGTATACATGGAGAAGAGCTGCATGAGCTGTCACGAGGACATGGACATTCCCGTGGGCGGCGTCCGCGGCGGCATCAGCGTCCAGGTACCCATGGCTCCCTTCCGCGAGGAAATGGAGGACCATATGACACTGCTGGCCTGGACCCATGGCGGCATCTGGCTGCTGGGGGTTTTTGCCATCGGGGTGATGTCCCGCCGTAGCCGGCAGCGCCTGACCAGCCTGCTCCGCAGCGAGGACACCCAGGTCCGCAACGAGCGCCGCATTGCCGCCGCCCTATCTCTCAGCGAACGCATCGAGCAACTGAGCGAGCGGGAAATCATCCAGGAGGGCATCGAAGAGGCCCAGCTCCTGACCAACAGTCGGGTCGCCTATTTTCATTTTATCAATGAGGATCAGCGCAGCATCGAGCTGGTGGCCTGGTCTCACTCCACTCTGGAGAACTGCCGGGCCGTGGAGGAACGCCATTACCCTATCGAGCAGGCCGGCATCTGGGTCGACTGCGCTCGCCTGCGCCAACCGGTGGTGCACAACGATTACCTCCACGCCACCGGCCGCCGCGGCCTGCCGGAAGGCCATGCGCCGATCCGCCGCCATCTGGGGGTGCCGGTCCTGGAGGGGGGATTGATCCGGGCCATCGCCGGTGTCGGCAACAAGGAAGCGCCCTATGACGATGATGACGTGAGGCTGCTTCAGCTTCATGCTATCGACATCTGGAAGCTGATCCAGCGCAAGCGCTCCGACTCTCGGCTGCGGGCCAGCGAACGACTGCTCAAGGAGGCCCAGCAGATGGCCCGGATGGGTAGCTGGGCCTTCGATCCGGGAAGTCGGCATTTCGAGTGGTCCGAGGAGGTGTTCCGCATTTGCGGCCAGGCCCCAGAGACCTTCCAGCCGGACCTGGACAATGTGCTGGCCCTGATCGCCCCGGAGCATCACGGAGAAATCACCGACCACCTGAAGACCATAGGCCAGCATGGGGTCTGCTCCACCCAGTTTCGCATCCTGCTGCCCACCGGCGAGTCCCGTCAGGTACAGGTACGGGGGCAGATTGTGGCCAGCCCGGATGGAAAGTCCGAGCGGGTCGTGGGCACCGTGCTGGACATCACCGAACACCAGGAGGTGGAGAGCCTGCGTCGCAGCGAGGCGGACCTGTCGGCCCTGATCGAGAACACCGACCGCATCGTCTGGTCGGTGGATACCGAGCTGCGCGTGGTGATCCGCAACAGCGCCTTCGCCGAGTTGTCCATCGACCTCTTCGGCTACGAACTGATGCCTGGCGACAGCGCGGTGATGGAGGGGGAAACCGAATGGCGAAAGCATTACGAGCGGGCGCTGGCGGGAGAAAAGTTTGTCATCGAGATGCAGTTGGCCGGGCCGGCCGGCCAGCCCCGCTGGATGGACTTCTCCTTCTGCCCCATCAGGAACAGCCACGGGCGCGTTACCGGCGTCACCGTCTTCGGCCGCGACTTCACCGAGCGCATGGCAACAGAGGCCGCCCAGCAGCAGACTCTGGACAACATGTCGCGAATGGTGGCGGAACTGGAGGCCCACCATCGCCAGAACACCCTGCTGCACCGTTTGAACGACCTGATCCAGAGTTGCAGCAACGAAGACGAGGCCCATGTCATCGTTCGCGTCACCCTGAGCGAGCTGTTCCCCGGCATCTCGGGGGGACTTGCCCTACCCCGTGCTCATGGACTGGAATCTGCCGTGGTCTGGGGCGATGAAGCGGGCCTGGCCTCATTGTTTCAGGCCGACGACTGCTGGGCCCTGCGCCAGGGCCAGATGATCGAGGTAGTCGATCCCGCCAATGATCTGGTCTGCAAGCATTTCGAGACCATCCCTCTCCATGGCTATCTGTGCCTGCCCCTGGTGGTGCACGGCGACATGATCGGTCTGATGCACCTGGCCTATCCGCCAAAGCTGGAGCAGAAGGACCGGGAAAACCTGCGAGAGTTGCTGCGCTCGGCGGGGGAGACCATCAAGCTGTCCCTGTCCAACCTGAGGATGCGGGAAGCCATGCGCGAGCAGGCCACCCACGACCAACTGACCGGGTTGTTCAATCGCCGCTACCAGGATGAAACCCTGCCCCGGGAACTGCACCGCGCCCTGCGGGAAAAGCAGACCCTGACCGTCGCCATGCTGGACATCGACCACTTCAAGCGCTTCAACGACTCCTACGGCCACGAGGCCGGCGACCAGGTGCTGCGGGAGATCGGCCGGGTGCTGCGGGAAAACCTGCGCCGCAGCGACATCGCCTGCCGCTATGGCGGCGAAGAGCTATCGGTGATCATGCCCGCCTCCAACACCGAGGACGCCCGCCATCGACTGGAGACGATCTGCCAGTTGATCCGTGGCATGGCGATCAATTTTCATCGCAGCATGCTGCCCCCGGTCACGGTGTCGGTGGGCATCGCCCAGGCACCGGACCAGGGCCAGGACGCGACCGAGCTGATGCGGGCCGCCGATACCGCCCTGTATGCCGCCAAGGCAGCGGGGCGGGACCGGATCGAGGTCTACGCGGGAGAGACCAACTGAAGCTCTCCGTCCTGCACCTGTTGCTGATCAGCCTGCTGCTGGCCCTTCCCGTCCAGGCCCAGCCTCTGCCCCCCGCCGTGGCCCGTGCCCTCCAGCAGGCCGGCATTCTTCCCGGCGCCGTGGCCCTCCAGGTGGAGGCAGTCGGCAGCGGCAAGGTGGTCCTGAGCGTCAACGCCCAGCGCCCGATGAATCCGGCCTCCACCATGAAGCTGTTGACCACCTATGGCGCTCTCAGACTGCTGGGGCCGGCTCATGTCTGGAAGACCGAGCTCTACAGCGACGCACCGCCCCAGGGGGGCGCCATCGGCAATCTCTACCTGAAGGGCAGCGGCGACCCGAAGCTGACCCTGGAGCAATTCTGGCGCCTGCTGCGGCAGTTGCGGGCACGGGGCATCCGGGAGATTCAAGGCGATCTGGTGGTGGATCGCAGCCGCTTCGATCTCGCCGGCCATGACACCGGCCCCATCGACGACAAGCCCCTGCGGCCCTACAACGTGGCTCCCGACGCCCTGTTGGTGAACTTCAAGGCCCTGCAACTGACCCTGGTGCCGAACCCGCTCCAGGGCACCGTTGCGGCCCTGCCGGAACCGATCATCGAGGGCCTGGAGCTGGTCAATGAACTGCGCCTGGGCCGCAATGGCTGCGGCGATTGGAAGGAAGGTCTGCGCAGCAGCGTGGACCCGACGCCCGACGGCTACCGCCTGACCCTGAGCGGCGTCTATCCGGCCAGTTGCGGCGAACGCAACTGGCAACTGGCCCCGCTGCCCTCCGACGCCTATCTGCTGGGACTGTTCCGCCAGTTGTGGAGCGAACTGGGGGGACGGCTGCGGGGCGGCCTGAAGGCCGGGCCGGTGCCGGATACGGCCTGGCGCGCCGCCGATCTGGATTCGCCCAGCCTGGCCGAAGTGGTACGGGACATCAACAAGTACAGCAACAATGTGATGGCGCGCCAGCTCTTCCTCAGCCTGGGGGAGGGCAACGCCGACACCGCCGGGCAGGCCATTCGCCGCTGGCTGGCTGACAACCGCCTCGACTTTCCCGAGTTGGTAATGGAAAACGGCTCCGGCCTGTCCCGGCGGGAACGCATCTCCGCCGACCATCTGGCGCGCCTGCTCCAGGTCGCCCACGCCAGCCCGCTGATGCCGGAATTCGTCGCCTCCCTGCCCCTGGTGGCGGTGGATGGCACCCTGAAGAAACGCATGAATGGCCAGGGTATCGCCGGCCACGGCCACCTCAAGACCGGCAGCCTGGACGGCGTCAAGGCCATCGCAGGCTATGTGCGGGACCGGAACGGACAGGAGTGGATCGTGGTCTTCCTGATCAATCACCCCCGGGCCGAGGCGGGCCAGGAGGCCCAGGACGCCCTGCTGCAATGGGTCTATCAGGGCGCGGGCCAAGTAGACTGATGCGCTTGGTCGCCAGCACCATCCCCGAGAATGAAAATGCGCAAAGGCAAATTGAACGCCCCCCACCCCTATCCCCATCCCCGCCTCAGGGCGGGGCCATTATCGTCACCTCCCCCGGAGAGGGGGAGGCCGGGAGGGGGTGGGCCTTCCTGCCTCTCGCGTATTTCATGGACCGAAGCAGAAAATTGGCTTCCATGAGCGCCAAATAGATGGACCCCGTTCTCGCCCTGGCTGTCGCCACGATATTCATCGTCCTGATCTTCGATTACACCAACGGTTTCCACGACGCCGCCAACATTGTCGCCAGCGTCATCGCCTCCCGGGCCATGACCCCGGTCCAGGCCGTGCTGATCGTGGCCTGTTGCGAATTTCTTGGTCCCCTGCTGGGAGGCACGGCGGTGGCCAACACCATCGGCAAGTTCGTGCATCTGGATGACCTTCCGCGCCTGGATGCCCTGGTCATACTGCTGTGCGGCCTGGTCGGGGCCATCGCCTGGAACCTGCTGACCTGGTGGCGCGGCATCCCCTCCTCCTCCTCCCACGCCCTGGTGGGGGGGCTGGCCGGCGCGGTGGTGGTGTCGGCGGGGGCGAATCATGTGGTCTGGGGGCTGAGCGAGCTAAGCCAGGGCCATGTCACCGGCGTGATGAAGGTGTTGCTGGCCCTGCTGCTCTCGCCTCTGGTCGGCTTCTGGGTCGGCTTCGGCATCCACCGTCTGATGCAGTGGCTGTTGCGCCGGGCCCGGCCCACTCTCAACCGAGGCCTGCGCAACGCCCAGTTCCTCACCGCCGCCGCCCTGGGTTTCTCCCACGGCGCCAACGATGCCCAGAAGAGCATGGGCATGCTGACCCTGGTGCTGATGCTGGGCGGCTTCATCGACAAGTTCGAGGTGCCCCTCTGGGTCATGCTGGCCTGCGCCACGGCCCTGACCCTGGGCATCCTCTCCGGCGGCTGGCGCATCGTGCGCACCCTGGGCTTCGCCATCTACAAGGTGCGGCCCCTCCATGCCCTGGATTCCCAGCTCACCTCCGCCGCAGTGATCCTCTCCGCCTCGGCCCTGGGAGCGCCGGTATCCACCACCCACGTGGTGGCCACCTCCATCATGGGCATCGGCGCCTCGGAACGACCCCGGGCCGTGCGCTGGGCCAAGGCCGGCGAGATCGCCACCACCTGGGTGGTCACCATCCCCGGCGCCGCCATCACCTCCATCGTTTTTTACTTCATCTTGCGCGCCGCGCTGGCGCCGTTCGGGAGCACGCCATGATTCCTCAGAACCCGGAAAACAAGAGCCTGCTGGCTCGTCTCTTTGAGCGCTTTTTCCCCAGCATGCCGGACTTCTTCGTCCTGCTCCACGAACAGAGCCGCCAGGTGGAGCACACCGTGGCACTGCTGGTGCGCTATATGGAATGCGGCGAGGCCGAGGTGGGGGAGCAGATCCGCGAGGATGAGCACGCCGCTGACAAGGTCAAGGTTCATAACATTCATACCCTGAACGAGGCCTTCTCCACCCCCATCGATCGGGAAGATCTCTATCGGGCCATCACCCACCTGGACGAGATCGTCAATTACTGCAAGGACACGGTCTCGGAAATGGACGCCCTGGGCATCACGCCCGATGCCTTCACCCTGCAAATGGCCCAGCATCTCCACGAGGGCACCGTATCCCTGCGGGATGGTTTCGAGAAGCTGGGCAAAAACCCGGCCGAGTCTGCCGCCGATGCGGACCTGGCGCGGCGCGCCGAGCGCAAGGTGGAAAAGCTCTACCGCAAGGCCCTGGCCCAGTTATTCCAGGGAGACGACTACATCCGCATGTTCAAGCGCCGCGAAATCTACCGCCACCTCACCAACGCCGCCGAGCGCATGGCCCATTGCGCCAATACACTGCACGATATCGTGGTGAAGATGGTTTAACACACGCGGTGGCAGGTGCCACCCCTGATGATGAATTCGTCATTCCGGCGAATGCCGGAATCCAGGAAAATCGATAACCTGGACACCGGCATTCGCCGGTGTGACGGACGTAATCAGCATTTCCTTAACGCACAAAGGAGCCCACCATGAAAGCCCCCCTGTCCGCCACCGCCCTGGATCAACTGTTCCGTGAAGGCCACACCTATCACGGCTTCACTGCCGAGCCGGTCTCCGACGCCACCCTGCGCCAGCTCTACGACCTGCTCAAGTGGGGGCCCACCGCCTTCAATGCCCAGCCCGCCCGCTTCGTCTTCGTCCGTTCGCCCGAGGCCAAGGAGCGGCTCAAGCCGGCCCTGTCCCCTGGCAACGTGGCCCAGACCATGGCCGCCGCCGCCACAGTGATCGTCGGCTGGGACAGCCGCTTCCACGAACACCTGCCGCGCCTCTACCCGCCCTATGACGCCAAGCCCCTGTTCGACAAGGACCCGGCACTGACCGAGTTTGCCGGCCGCCGCGACGCCACCCTCCAGGGGGCCTACCTGATGCTGGCGGCCCGGGCCCTGGGCCTGGACTGCGGCCCCATGGCCGGCTTCGACGGCGCCAAAGTGGAGGCCGAATTCTTCCCCGACGGCCGGCACCGGACGATCTTCCTCTGTAATCTGGGCAACGGCGACCCGGCCGGCGTCCATCCCCGCAATCCCCGGCTGGACTTCGAGGATGCCGCGCAGATTCTTTGAAAGACCGCCCCATGACTTCGTCCGGTTCCGTCTGGCTGCCGCCCCTGTTTGTCTCCCACGGGGCGCCCACCCTGGCCCTGACTCCGGGGCGTACCGGCCCGGCCTGGGCGAAGCTGGGGCAGGAAATGCCACGGCCCCAGGCCATCGTCGCCGTTTCGGCCCACTGGACCACCCGGCAGCCGGCCCTGAGCAGCCATCCCGCGCCGCCCACCCTCCACGACTTTTACGGCTTCCCCGACGCACTCCATGCCCTGCGCTATCCGGCCCCCGGCGCCCCGGCCCTGGCCGAAGAACTGGCGCAACGCCTGACCGGCGCCACCCTGGCACCGGAGCGGGGCCTGGACCACGGCGCCTGGGTGCCCCTCTCTTTCCTCTACCCGGAGGCCGACGTGCCGGTGATCCAGCTCTCGGTGATGCCCCAAGCCACGCCGGAGGATCACTACCATCTGGGCCGCGCCCTGGCCGACCTGCCCGGCCGGGGCATCCTGGTGCTGGCCTCGGGCAGCCTGACCCACAACCTGGGTGATGTGCAATGGGATGCAGCCGATGGCCTCGCCCTGCCCTACGTCACCGAATTCCGCGACTGGTTCGCCGCCGCCCTGACCCGGGGTGATCTGCCGGCCCTCTTCGACTACCGCCGCCAGGCCCCCCACGCCCACCGTGCCCATCCCAGTGAGGAACACCTACTGCCCCTCTACGTGGCCCTGGGCGCCGCAGGAGAGCGCCCCCACAGCCGTTGCCTGTTCCAGGAAACCACCCTGGCCGCCCTGGCCATGGAGGCCTACACCTTCACGGCAGGGGAATAAGCGGGCAGGCCGGGCACCCAACTCCACTTGCGGCATCGCAACTCGTGGGTGGCAAAGCGTTAGGGAAACACTGATTAAGTCCGTCACACCGGCGAAGGCCGGTGTCCAGTGCGTTGATTTTCCTGGATTCCGGCGTTCGCCGGAATGACGCATTGGGACTTGTTCAGCATTTCCTTAGAGCCTCACTCAGAGGCCAGAAACAATCTATGCAGCATGCTCAAGTGGCACTTCCCAGCCGGGAAACACGAGTACCGCAGGATGACATTGGAGAGCACGGGCCAGGACCTTGGCGCGCTCGACACCCAGGTTCACTCGACCATTCTCGATGGCGGAGATGGTGGCTTGCGGGATGCCGGTGAGTACGGACAGTTGGCTTTGGCTCAGTTCCTGGAGTTCCCGCAGGATACGAACGGACTCCCCCACCGAAACCTCAGCCCGCTTTTTTGCGGGACGAAACTCTTTCATTTCATGGCCTCCTGTAATCGTGGGCAACGACATGAACAACCTGCATCTGCAACACGTTGGCGACAACCCTGTAGATCACGCGCCACTGAAGCCCGAGTCGTGAAGAACGATGCCCCTTCCATTCACCAGACAAGGCTTCGTCGTGAAACCCCTTGATGACCCGCAAACCCTGCGGCCCGGAAAGCCTGGCAATGTCTTTCCATTTCTCGTAACGCTTCAGAACCTCGATGGGGACCGAGCCAGAAAGCTGTTTGTCGACACGACGGTGCTCTTCGATCTGCCACATATCACATTATGGATATATCACAAATAGTATGTCAAGCGCAGTGTTGTGAGCACAGCCATCTTGTGGCGCATGACGAAGCTGGCGCTCCTGGATGTTTCTCACGTTCTTGAATCGTTAGAGTTTGGTGGGCAGGGCATATGAAACCTTGCTTCCATCAATCTTGACGATGCCGCGCTTGCACAATGATGCAAACAAATCGGCAAGCTGCTGCTCGGACAATTCCTTATTGAAGAGCGCATGAATGGTACTCAGCAGAGTCTTCTGGGTCCGCGGCTTCGCTGCCTTGCGGCGGATGAGATCTGCAACCACAGCATCTAACGGGGTTTCTGGCGCGGAGGGAAGTACCGGCTTGAAATAGGGAATGTCACCAATACAGATGGAGCGCTGGGCAAAGACCTTCTTCCCCTTGAGATGCTTCAGCAGAGGATCGAACCCGGAGTCTTTGGAGATGATATGAAAGAAGGCAGTTGGCTCGACGGCTGACAACACACCGATGTAATAGGCGATGTGGAAATCAAGGGCATTGTTCCCGGCAGTTTCGAGAACGATGTACTCGGCGTTATCGCCCAGGGACTGAAGCGCTGCGGCCAGCGAGACGGGAACCTTGGATTGGTTAGGGCCAAGAAAAACCTTGACCTTGAACGGCCCGTCTTTGAGCAAGCCAATGTCCTTGGGCTGGACATTCTCGAAATCGACAAGAACGAAATTGGTGCGCGTGGTCATCGATAAACCCTACGTGGTGTGCCCTGCCCGATTGACGGAAAACCTTCCGTCTCAATGATCCTCATAAATCCTGATGCTTTCATTGCGCTGTCCGCATTGCAGGTTAACGGGGCCAGGGTTGGGCGGGTTATAACGGCGGCAGCATGGGGCGCTGGAAAATGTCCCGACCCTGGACCCTTTGATCACGTTAGAAAGGAAGGTCGTCGCCGCCAACATCGTTCCAGTGACCGCACAGCTTGCATGCACCTGTAGTCGGATGGACTGCCAAAGAGTGGCAGTAGTCGCAAAGTATTTTTGATTCATCGGTTTCGCGCACGAACTTCCTATCGCGATCTTGAAATGCATCAGCAAAGTGAGAGTTCGAGTCCAGGAGATCTTCGAGAGTCCCGTCTTTGTGTGTTCCGAACCCAAAGAAGTCATAACTCAGTTCGGTCTTAGCGAAGTGAAGAGCGAACTCTAGTGCTTGTCCGACGATTCGATCAGCCTCAGCTTTTGTTGTGGTCCAAGCGTAGTGTTCAATTGCATTCCGTGTATCCCGAAGGGAGGCAATGAGTTCGGTGTCGTCCTTAAGAAATTGCAGGCCACCAATACGGACGAGACGATTTAGCGCTGCATCCACCGTTACGGTTCGCGCACTGAGACTTGGAAATTTGTCCACGTTTTCCCAGATCAAAACCGGGTGGACTCGGCGCAAGCGTTCCTTGAGCAGTAGCTCAACACCATGCGCCATTGCAACGACAGCTTGCTTCAGCCGCCTAGCGTCGTCCGGTTCGTCCCGCCACGCTATCAATGCGATGGCTTGAGTTATGGAGTCAGTGGCATTGGCAAGTATGTTGAATTCAATTTTCACTTGCTAGCCTCGGTGATGAGGACGCCCAACGAAGCTGTAGAAGAAGTACTTTCATGGTCAGCATTCTGCTGTGAACCAATTGGAATAACAAGGCTCCAACCAGAAGTTCATCTTGGAGTTGTTCATGGCCCGCTACAAACCCATTGATAGCCGTCGGCTCGGCGGAGCTTCTGGAGGGAGGGAAGCCTGACGCAGTCAGGCCGGGGCAGTAGGGCTGCCCACCCCTCACTCAGCCGCTGTTCCTCAAGCCCGCCGCGATGCCGTTGATGGTGAGGTGGATGGCGCGGCGGGTGCGCTCGTCGGTGGCGCCGGCGCGGTGGCGTTGCAGCAGTTCGATCTGCAAATGGTTGAGGGGGTCCAGGTAGGGGAAGCGGTTGCGGATGGAGCGCTTGAGCAGGGGGTTGCCGGCCAGCAGTTCCGGGTTGCCGGTGATCTCCAGCAGGGCGCGAACGGCATGCCCCCATTCGGTCTCGATGCGCTGGAAGATGGTCTCCCGCAGGACCGGGTCCGCCACCAGTTGGGCATAGCGCCGGGCGATGCCCAGATCGGTCTTGGCCAGCACCATGTCCATGTTGGACAGCAGGGTGCGGAAGAAGCCCCAGTCCCGGTACATGGCTTGCAACAGGGCCATGCCCGCCTCGCCCCGCTGGCGACGGAATTCCTCCACGGCGCTGCCGAAGCCGAACCAGCCGGGCAGCATGAGCCGGCACTGGGCCCAGGAAAAAACCCAGGGGATGGCCCGCAGGTCCTCGATGGCCCGGGTCTGACGGCGGGAGGCGGGACGGCTACCCAGGTTGAGCTGGGCGATTTCGGTGATCACCGTGGATTCCCAGAAGTAGTCCTCGAAGCCGGGGGTTTCGTAGACCAAGGCTCGATAGGCGCCATAGGCGCTGTTGGCCAGGGCGGCCATGGCCTGGGTGAAATCCTCCGCCGGATCGTCGTGTTCCCGGTGCAGCAGGCTGGCCTCCAGGGTGGCGGCCACCAGTACTTCTAGGTTGCGCTGCCCCAGTTCTGGATTGCCGTATTTGGAGGCGATGGACTCCCCCTGTTCGGTGATGCGGATGCGCCCCGCCACGGCGCCGGCGGGCTGGGCCAGGATGGCCTCGTAGCTGGGGCCGCCGCCCCGCCCCACCGAGCCGCCCCGGCCATGGAACAGTCGCAGGGCCACGCCTTCGCGGCGGAACAGTTCCACCAGGCTGCGCTCGGCCTGGTAGAGGGCCCAGCCGGAAGCGATGAAGCCGCCGTCCTTGTTGCTGTCGGAATAGCCCAGCATCACCTCCTGCAAGTCGCCCCGGCTGCGCAACCAGTGCCGATAGGGCGCCAGGCCCAGCAGCCGGCCCATGATTTCGCCGCAGTTGGCCAGGTCGTCGATGGTCTCGAAGAGGGGCACGATATTCACCGCCAGCTCGCCCTCCCGGGGCCGCAGCAGGCCCTGCTCCTTCAACAGCAGGGCCACTTCCAGCAGGTCGGAGACGCCGTCGGTCTTGGCGATGATGACGTTCTCGACGGCCTGGGCGCCGAAGCGTTCCAGGGCCTCCCGGGCGGCGGCGAAGACGGCCAGCTCGTCCCGGGTTTCCGTGCTGTATTCGATGAAGGACGAGGCCAGGGGCCGGGGCGTGGCCAGCTCCTCCAGCAGCAGTCCGATCCGGGCCGCCTCGTCCAGGGCCAGATAGTCGCAGCCAGGGCGGGCCACGGCCAGCAGTTCGGCCACGGTGCGCTGATGGACGGCGGAATTCTGGCGCAGGTCCAGGGGCGCCAGATGGAAGCCGAAGCTGGCCACCGCCCGCCGCAGGCGCATCAGCCGGCCCTGGGCCAGGAGCCCGCCACCATGGTCTTGCAGGGAGCGATGCAGGATGTCCAGGTCTGCCAGCAGTTCCGCCGCCAGCCGATAAGGGGGCGCGACCCCCAGGGCCTGACGGGGAGCCTCCACATGATCAAGCTGACGCGAAGTGGCCGCCAGGCGGCTGTAGATGCCGGCCACGGCACGGCGGTAGGGCTCGTCGTCCCGGTGGGGATTGGTGTCGGGGGAGGCGGCGGCCAGGGCGCGCAGTTCATCGGAAATGTCGCGCACCAGGGTGGTGGTGGACAGGCTGGCCCCCAGCTCATGGAGTTGCTCCAGGTAATGGCCCAGGGCCACGGCGCTCTGGGCCCGCAGGGTCTGTCCCAGCAGGGGCGCGGTGACATAGGGATTGCCGTCCCGGTCGCCGCCGATCCAGGAGCCGGGCCGCAGGAAGGCCGGCAACTCGGTTCCCTCCGGCCAGGCCGCCGTGGTGGCGGCGAGACGCCGCTCCACGGCGATGTGGAGCCGGGGTATGCGGTGCAGGAAGGTGCTGTGATAGTAGGAGAGGGCGTTATTCACCTCGTCCATCACCGAGAGCCGGGTCAGGCGCAGGAGGCGGGTCTGCCACAGGGCCAGCATGGCCCGGCGCAGGGCTTCGTCCACCTCATCCCGTTCCTCCGGGGTCAGGGCCTGGCGGTCCAGGCTGTCCAGCAGGCGGGCGATACGGCGCTCGGTGTCGAGAATGCTCTTGCGCTGCACCTCGGTGGGATGGGCGGTGAGCACCGGGGAAATCTGGCAGCGCTGAAAGAAGTCCAGCAGCTCGGGAGCGCCCACGTCCCGCGCCAGCGCCCGCTCCAGGGCATGGGCGAAACTGCCCGGCCGGGGCGGCGAGCCGGCCATGGCATGGGCCCGGGAACGGCGGATGTGGTGCTGATCCTCGGCCAGATTGGCCAGATGGGAAAAATAGCTGAAGGCCCGGATCACCTGGAGGGTCTGGGGCAGGGCCAGGCCCGCCAACAGCCCCTGCAACTCGGCGCAGGCCGCCTGATCCTGATTGCGATGAAAGGCCAGGGAAAGCTGACGAACCCGCTCCACCAGCGAGAATGCGGCCTCCCCTTCCTGATCCCGCAGGGTGTCGCCCAGCAGCCGCCCCAGATGGCGGATATCGGCCCGCAGGGGCGCATCCTTGTCGCGGCTGTCCTGATTTTTCATGGGGATGGAATCTCGCGCCGGAGGTTGAGCCATGGCGCGACGAGGCCGGATGCGCGGGTAGGTGTCATGATGGAACCGTAGGTGCGGGGCCGGGGGCTGTCAATGGAGAGAGCATGCCCCCACCCGCCCCTCAATCCCCCAGGGCCCGTGCGATGTAATGGCGCGGCACGCGGCTGCGGGGCACGCGGCCGCCTTCGAACCAGAAGCGCACGTCCTGGTCCAGGCCGATGCCGTGCATGTAGTTGTACAAGGCCTTGTTCAGGGCCTTGCCCAGGGTGTCGTGGTCCACGCCGGCGGGGTCGATGAAGCCCACGTCGTTTTTCGCGAAGCTCACCGATGGCAGGGGCTGCAACTTGATGCCGTAGGCCGCCGGATCGAGGCCCACCGGCGAGTGCACGGTGCACACGAAGCGATGGAAAAAGCCCGACTGGATACAGCCCTCGGCGAACAACTGGCGCACGTATTCCAGGGCGTCCACGGTGTCCTGCACCGTCTGGGTGGGGAAGCCGTACATCAGATAGGCATGGACCAGAATGCCGGCGTCACTGAAGGCCCGGGTGACGCGGGCCACCTGTTCCACCGAGACGCCCTTGTTCATCAGCTTGAGCAGGCGGTCGGAGGCGACCTCCAGACCGCCGGAGACGGCGATGCAGCCGCTGTCGGCCAACTGTTCGCACAGCGCCGGGGTGAAGGATTTTTCGAAGCGGATGTTGCCCCACCAGGAGATGGCGCGGTTGCGGCGTTGCAGTTCGTCGGCCAGGGCCTTCAGGGCCTTGGGCGGGGCCGCCTCGTCCACGAAATGGAAGCCGGTCTGTCCGGTCTCGTCGATGATGGTCTCGATCCGGTCCACCAGGGTGCCGGCCGCCAGGGCATCGTAGCGGGAGATGTAGTCCAGGGACACGTCGCAGAAGCTGCACTTCTTCCAGTAGCAGCCATGAGCCACCGTCAGCTTGTTCCAGCGGCCGTCGGACCAGAGGCGATTCATGGGGTTCAACTGATCCAGCACCGAGAGATAGCGGTCCAGGGGCAGACCCTCCCAGGTGGGCGTGCCCACCTCGGCAAAGGGGATGTCCGCCGCCCCGCCATCCACATAGCGCACCGACTTGCCAGCCTCCCCGGCGACAAAGGTGCGCACCAGATTTTCCTGGGTGCCCCTGCCCTCCAGCAGTTCGATCAGGGCCAGCACCGGGCGCTCCCCGGCATCCAGGGTGACGTAGTCGAAGTAGTCGAAGACCCGCGTTTCCTTGAGTTCGCGCAGTTCGGTATTGACGAATCCGCCGCCCAGCACGGTGACGATGGAAGGGTCATGGGCCTTGATCGCCTGGGCGATGCGGAAAGCCCCATAGACCGAACCGGGAAAGGGCACGGACAGCAGCACCAGCCGGGGCTGGTGCCGCGCCAGGGCGGCGTGGGTCAGCTCGCCCAGGATCTGGTCCAGCAGATTGGGCGGCGCCGCCAGGGCGGCCGCCAGGGGCTCGAAGCTGTGCTGGCTCTGGGCCAGGGATTCGGCATAGCGGACGAATTCGAAGCGGGGATCGACGGCATCCCGCAGCACGTCGGCCAGATCGTTGAGATACAGGGTGGCGAAGTGGCGCGCCCGGTCCTGGATGCCCAGGGAACCGAAGGCCCAGGCCATGGGGTCGCCGCCGTCCTCATCGTCCGGGGCGACGTAGACGTCCAGGGATTCGAAGCGCGGCCCCTCGGGCAGGAACTGACGGCCGCAGATGCGATGGGCGACGCTGGGGTCACGGCCCTGGAGGAAAGCCACGGTGGACTCGATGGTCGCCAGATAGCGCGGGATCTGCTGGTCGAAAAAGGCCACGGCCCGGGAATGCCGTCCGGGGGGCATGGCCGCGACCCGCTCGTGGATAGCCTTCAGACCCGCCACCGAAAACAGCCGCAGGACCAGGGCCAGGGCCAGGTCCTCCTGTCGGGCATCGATGCCCCGGGAACGCAGGAAGCCGGTCAGATACGCCGTGGAAGGATAGGGCGTATTGAGTTGCGTCATGGGGGGAATCAGGGACAGGACGCGCATGGGTCGTTAGGAAATCGCCGGCGGCGGGGGCGACATCTTAGAGCCTATTTCAGTGGGCCACGCACGCCGCGCCGTTGGGCTTTGGGATGCGATGCAAGACGGAGGGAGGTGGGGCGAATCAGAACAGGGCCGCGCGCTGGTAGGCCGCCAGGGCCTGCAAGGCGTTGTTGAGGTAGCCGGTCTGCTGGCGCACGTTGCGCTGGGACTCCTCGGCCCGGGTCTTCTGCTCGGCCAGCTGGGCGTCCAGACTGCGTCCGCGCCGCTCCAGGGAGTTCAGCCCGGTGCTGACATTGCCGCCACCGCTCAGCTCCCGGCCGGCAGCCTGCTCCACTTGCCCGCCCACCTGGGACAGGGTTTCCCGCACCCGGCCGGCATCGGCCTCCAGGGCCTGGTCCAGCGCCTTGCTGTCCAGCACCAGAGTGCCCCCCTGGCCCTGGCTGATACCCAACCGGCCCAGATCGATATTCTCGCCACCCAAAGCACGGCGCAGGTTGTTGGCGCTGGACTGGGCGCGGAGGTCGCCGGCCCCGGCCGCCGCCGTGCCCGCGGCGTTATAGGCATTGACGAACTCGCTGGCGGCCTTTTTCAGGTCCGCCACCTCGGCGGTCTTCTTGCTGTCGGTGAGGGCCTGACCAGCCGTTTGCAGCGTGGCAACGGCGGACTTCAGCTTGCCATAGGCGGAGATTTGCACCCGGGTGCTGTCCCGCTGCTGTTCGACCCGGCGCTGGGCGCGGCCCAGGGCTTCGCCCGCGGGGTCGGCGGCCGCGCTCAGGGCCGACTGAACCCGGCTGTTGCTGCTCAGGGTGCCGAGGGAAACCAGGCTGGAAACATCCATGGCGAACTACCCCGGTAAGGATGTGCTTCAGCCTAGCACGGCACCAGACGAACGCGCCAGCCCAGGCGCGGTGGAAGACCCTGGTTTCAGGGCATCAACTCGACCCGCAACTGATCCAGCCTGCCGGAAAAGCGATAGGGGGCCGCATAGGCATCGCTTACCGGGCTGCCGCTGTCCAGGCCCACGTCGAAACTCTCGGTGAAGGCGAAACGGGCGGGCAGGGTGTGGTCAATGCGGCCTTCCGCCAGTTTTTTGCCGTCGGCCAGCAGGGTCAGAACGCCCCCTTTTCCGGCACCGCCGCCATCGTAGGCAAAGGCCGCAGACAGGGTGCGGACCTGGGCCGGCAGGGTTTCCAGGGAACTGATCTGGTAGTGGGACTTGTCGAGGAAGTTGTAGACGAAGTGGAGCCGCCCGCCCTTGATGAACAGGCTGTAGCCCCCGGTCCTTCCCCCCTCGGCCACCAGCACGCCCTCGCTGCCCGGTTGCAGCTTCACGTCGGCATCGATACGGAAGGAGCGGTTCTTGATGCTGGGGCCGTTGATCTCGGGCAATTGGGCGCCCGACGGGTAGGCGAAGCGGGTCCTGCCCCGTGTGTAGCTGGGACGATAGACCCCGGTCATGTCCTCCACGGTATTGACGCCGGTGACGGGCAGGGCGCCATGCGTCCTCATTTCGGCCCAGAAGCGGGACTCCATGGCCTTCAGCCGGGCCGGTTCCCTGGCGGCGAGATCCCGGGACTGGGAAAAGTCCCGCTTCAGGTCGTAGAGTTCCCACTTCACCAGGGAGGGATCGGTGAGGGGCTCACGGCCGGTGAAGAAATCCGAGATGGCGTAGAACTTGGCGGAAGCCAGCCAGCCGTCGTGATAGATGGCCCGGTTGCCCTGGATCTCGAAATACTGGGTGCGGTGCCGGCTCGGCGCATCGGCCTGATCGAAGGCATAGGCCATGCTTACGCCCGCCATGGGTTTCTGCTCCACCCCGTCCACCCGCTTGGGTGCTGGCAGGCCGGCGGCCTCCAGGATGGTGGGCACGATATCCACCACATGGTGGAACTGGCTGCGCACCTGGCCCTGGCCGGAAAAACGCTGGGGCCAGGAAACCACCAGGCCATTGCGGATGGCCCCCAGGTGGGAGGGCACCATCTTGTACCAGGGGAAGGGGGTGTTCATGGCCCAGGCCCAGCCATAGGGGAAGTGATTGTTGTGGCGTGCGGAACCCAGCTCGTCCAAGTGGGCCAGCAGCTCGGCATTGTCGTCACGCATGCCGTTGTAGAGCGTGAAGGCATTGAGGGTGCCCATGGGCCCGCCCTCGGCGCTGCCACCGTTGTCGCCCACCACATACAGCACCAGCGTGTTGTCGCCGTCGGGCAGCGACCGCACGGCCTCGACCACCCGGCCCATCTCGTGGTCCACGTGGGCGGTGAAGCCGGCGAAGACTTCCATCATGCGGGCGGCGACGCGCTTCTGCTCGGCGCTCAGGGAATCCCAGGCCGGAATGCCTTCGGGCCGGGGCGTGAGCTGGGTGTCGGCGGGCACCATGCCCATCTGTTTCTGCCGCTCCAGGGTCAGGCGGCGATATTCGTCCCAACCGGCGTCGAAGCGGCCCTTGAAGCGATCTATCCATTCCCGGGGCGCATGGTGGGGCGCATGGGTGGCGCCCGGCGCCAGGTAGAGGAAGTAGGGCTTGTCCGGCGCCACGGACTTCAGTTGCTGCACCCAATCGATGGCGCGGCTGGCCAGGTCGCTGCTCAGATGGTAGTCCGCCGGCCGGGGCTGCTCGGCCACGGGGCGGGTATTTTCATAGAGAGTGGGTTCGAACTGGCTGGTCTCGCCGCCGAGGAAGCCGTAGAAATACTCGAAGCCCATGCCGGTGGGCCAGCGGTCGAAGGGGCCGGCGGCCGTGGTCTCCCAGTCCGGCGTGTTGTGGTGCTTGCCGAACATGGCCGTGGCATAGCCGTTGTGGCGCAGCACCTGGGCGATGGAAGCGGCATCCCGGCCCATCATGGAGTTGTAGCCATCGTAGCCGGAGGCCATCTCGGTGATCTTGCCGCTGCCCACCGAGTGGTGGTTGCGGCCGGTGAGCAGGGCCGCCCGGGTGGGAGAACACAGGCCGGTGGTGTGGAACTGGTTGAAGCGCAGGCCCTGTTGGGAGAGCCTGTCCAGGGAAGGCGTCTCGATGGCGCCGCCGAAGGTCGAGGTCTGACCGAAACCCACGTCGTCCAGCAGCACCAGCACGACATTGGGGGCGCCCTTGGGGGCACCGGGCTGGGCCGGGAACATGGGCCGGTCGGACTCGGCCGGATAGCGCCCCACCTTACCGACGAAACGGGCCTGGGGCAAAGGCAGCACGCTGCGGTCCAGGGCCGGCTGCGCGGGCGCGGCAGTCGCCTGGGTGGCCAGGGCGAGCAGGGCCAGAATGGAGGCCAAGCAACACAGATTCTTATGGATAGGCATGAGTTCTCCCTTTCTTGGCCTTTGATAGTGGCATGTCGATCGCGCCCCTGTCTGCGGGACCTGCCCAAAATAGGCAAGTCGAGATCAGCGCTGTTCATGCGCCGGACTATATTGCGCATCGACCCGCTCCGGAGAAAGCCATGCGCTCCCACAAGAAATCCTGTGTTCTGAATATCTGCCTCGCTGCCTGGTGTCTGGTCGGGAGTGCCATGAACCTGCAAGCCGCCGAAACCGTGGGCCGGGCACTGAGCAGCCAGCAGAACGTGGCGGTACCGGGCCAGTGGAATCCCCTGCATCTGCACAAGGACGTCTCTCCCGAAACCGCCCGGGCCTACCGGCGGGAGTTCGACACCCAGCTCGCGACGGCCGGCTATCTCTATGCCCTGCCGGCCTACCTGCACGCCAAGCAGCGCTACGAGTTCCTCTTCAACTTCACCCGCTACATGGGGGACCGGGGCAATCCCTTCGACCAGTTCCTCTGCGTACGCACGCCGGCTTCGATCAAGACCACGGACACGATGCCCAACAACGACACCCTGTACGGCGCCGCCTTCCTGGACCTGAAGGCCAGCCCGATGGTGCTGAGCGTGCCGGACATTCCCGACCGCTATTACAGCTTCACCCTGATCGACGCCTATTTCTACCCCTTCGCCTATATCGGCTCCCGCACGATGGGCCAGAAGGCGGGGAACTACCTGATCGTCGGACCCGACTGGCAGGGCTCGGTACCGGCGGGTATCCGCGAGGTGGTCAAGGCGCCCACGCCCTCAATCAACCTCTATCAGCGCATCTATTTCCGCAACCTGGACGATGTGCCCAATGTCGTGAAACTCCAGGACCAGATCCGGCTCACGCCGCTGGCGACTTTCCTTGACCCCGCCGCCCGGGTGGCGCTGCCCGACCCGGGCCCGATCCTGAAGGACAGCCCCCTGTTGGCCCGGGACCCGGTGGAGGTATTGCGCATCGCCAATCGCTACATGGCGGAAAACCCGCCCCCCGTGGAGGACCGCAGCTTCCTCGATCATATCGCCCCCATCGGCATCGGCCCCGGCCGGGAAATTCCGGACGACCCCCGAATGCTGGAAGTGCTGCGGGCCGGCGCCACGGCAGCGGACCACGCCATGACCGCCCTGGTGCTGGACGGCTTCCCGGTCAGGAACGGCTGGCAGATTCCTCCCGCCGACATCGGCCGCCGGAATGCGCCGGGGGGCATCGCCACCCAGGCGATGGTCCAGTTGCGCTCCATCGGCATCAACCACGCCGAGGAAGCCACCTACTACACCGCCTATACCGACGGCGGCGGCCAGCCCCTGAACGGCCGGCAGCGCTATACCCTCACCTTCCGGCCCGACGAGATCCCGCCCCTGCTGAAGGACAAGTTCGGCTTCTGGTCCCTCACTCTCTACGACCGCACCAACGGTCTGTTCGTGGACAACCCGCGCCACAAGTATCTGGTGCGCTCCGCCGATCCCCTGGTGTTCGGCCACGACGGCTCCCTGACCCTCCTCATCCAGCCAGAAGCTCCTGCCGATCCGAAGCTGGCCGCCAACTGGCTACCGGCACCCGCAGAAGGGGACTTCATGCTGAATCTGCGGGTCTTTGTCGGTGGGCCGGCGGTGGTCTCGGGACGCTATACGCCGCCGCCCATCAAACGGCAGGAGTAGCACACCCGGAGACATCCGCGCCGTAACATGGCGCCTCCAAGAGCCCCCCGCCAAGCTAGCGTATGCACACATTTCCCCGTCATTCCGGGGCTGCCCGCGAGGGCAGAACCCGGAATCCAGCGGCGCACGGATGGATTTTCTGGATTCCGGGTTCCGCTACGCGGCCCCGGAATGACGGGGGTGAATCATGGATCAGATGTGTGCATACGGCAGCCCCTCCAGGAGAGAGTCGATGAGCGTCACGCCCCAGAGCCCCGCCGAAAAGATCACCGCCTGGCTGGAGGCCAAGCTCGGCGGCCGCGTGCTGCGCATCAGCCGTCAGTCCCGCTGGCGGCCAGTATGGTTCGCCGACCTGGAACGGAATGGCGAGACCCTGGCCCTCTGCGTGCGGGGCGAGCGCACCGACATGCCGATGATCTTTCCCCTCGACCACGAGATGCGCTTCCAGGCGCTGTTGCAACAGCACGGCATCCCGGTGGCGAAGGTCCATGGCTGGATCGACGATCCCCGCGCCTATGTGATGGACCGGGTGCCGGGCAGCGAGGATTTCTCCAAGTCCACGGAAGAGGAACGGCAAGCGGTGGTGGACGACTATCTGCAAATGCTAGCGCGCATCCATCAACTGCCCCTCGAACCCTTCGTTGCCGCCGGCATCCGACGGGCACCCGAGCCGGGCCAGTCCGGACGCATCGGCATTCAGCGCTACGAGGAAATCTACCGCAGCCGCAAGCGCAACCCCGAGCCTTTCATGGAGTTCTGTCTGGGCTGGTTGAAGCGCCACTGGCCCGACACCCGGGGTCGGGAAGCTCCCGTGCTCTGGGACACGGGCCAGTTCCATCACGCCGGCGGACGCATCGTCGCCGCCCTGGACCTGGAACTGGGCCACCTGGGGGACCCGATGATGGATCTGGCCGGCTGGCGCATCCGCGACACGGTGATCGGCTACGGCGACTTCAAACGGCTCTATGGGCGCTATGAGGAACTGACGGGGCGGCCGGTGGACATGGATGCCATCCGCATCTACTACTTCGCCTTCACCCTGACCAATCATCTGGCCCTGGGGGCCGCCCTGCGGGACCCGGCCCCCGAGTCCGATCTGATGATCAATCTGCGCTGGTGCTCCGAGACCGACCTGTTCGCCACCGAGGCCCTGGCGGAAATCCTCGGCATCGAACTGGCCGAGGTGGCGGTACCCGCCGTGAGCCCCAGCCCCGTGGCCCGCAGCCACGAGCACCTGATCCAGTCCCTGCGCCAGATCAAGACCGGCGACGACTATGTGAACCACCAGCTTCATGTCGCCTTCCGTCTCGCCCGCCATCTGCAACGCCACGAGGAGATCGGCGCCGCCCTGGAAGCGGCGGACCTGGATGATCTGGAAGCACTGCTCGGCCAGCGGCCCAGCAACTGGCAGGGGGGGGAGGAGGAACTGGAGCGCTTCGTTTTGGCCGACGCCGGAACCGGGCAATACGACCGGGCGCTGGTGCCCCTGTTCTATCGTCGCAACCGCCGCGCCCAGTTGCTGCTGGGGCCCGAGGGGTCGGCGATGACCCGGCATTTCCCGGCCCAGCGCTTCGATACCTGAGCGAAATTCAGGGCAGCGCGGCGTCCAGGACTCGATTCACTTCCTGGGAAGCAGTCAGCAGGCGCACCACCGTTTCCCGGGTAAATGCGCGGCCGGCGGTATCTGCCTCGATGCGGCAGACCTGCCAGGCACCATCGGCAGTGCGCTCCACCTTGCCCAGGCCGCGCAGCTTTTCCAGCTTGCGTCGTATCGTCTCCCGGGGCAGGCCGGCGACCTGGCTCAGGTCGGAAAGGCGCACGGGGCGGATACGGTTTTCCGGCAGCATGCCGCTCTCGTCCAGGACGCGGGAGGGGGCGCTGCCCGGCGGCATTTCAGTCGCCACGTTGAGCATGCCCAAGGTGCCGTAGATGAAGGCGCATTCCAGATCGACGCCCAGTTCCACCATGACCCGGCGCATCTGGTTGACCAGAAAACGGTTGGCGACGAAAGCCACCAGGGCGAAGGACTGGTCGAAGCGTTGTTCGAAATCATCAGGCAGGGCGGGACGGGCCATGGCGTCAAAGGCTACGGAATGGGGGGCGGCTCAAAGCCCCAGACTATCCCAGAGGGCATCCACCCGCTGCTTCACGGCCGGGTCCATCTCGATGGCGCGGCCCCATTCGCGGCTGGTCTCACCGGGCCACTTGTTGGTGGCATCGATCCCCATCTTGCTGCCCAGGCTCGCCACCGGGGAAGCGAAGTCCAGGTAGTCGATGGGCGTGTTCTCGGCGATCAGGGTGTCCCGGGCCGCGTCCACCCGGGTGGTGAGGGCCCAGATCACTTCCTTCCAGTCCCGGATGTCCACGTCGTCGTCGGTGACGATGATGAACTTGGTGTACATGAACTGGCGCAGGAAGCTCCAGATGCCGAACATCACCCGTTTGGCGTGGCCGGGATACTGCTTCTTGATGCTGACCACGGCCAGCCGGTAGGAGCAGCCCTCGGGGGGCAGATAGAAGTCGGTGATCTCGGGGAACTGCTTCTGCAGCAGGGGCACGAAGACTTCGTTCAGCGCCACCCCCAGCACCGCCGGCTCATCGGGCGGCTTGCCGGTGAAGGTGGAATGGTAGATGGGGTTCTTGCGCAGGGTGATGCGGTCGATGGTGAATACCGGGAACTCCGCCACCTCGTTGTAATAGCCGGTGTGGTCGCCAAAGGGGCCTTCCTTGGCCATTTCACCCGGATGGATCACGCCTTCCAACACAATCTCGCTGGAGGCCGGCACCTGCAGGTCGTTACCAAGACACTTCACCAGCTCGGTCTTGCCGCCACGCAACAGGCCGGCGAACTGGTACTCGGAAAGGGTATCGGGCACCGGCGTCACCGCCCCCAGGATGGTGGCCGGATCGCAACCCAGCACCACCGCCACAGGGAAGGGCTGGCCGGGATGGGCCTTCTGGAATTCCAGGAAATCCAGGGCGCCGCCCCGGTGGGCCAGCCAGCGCATGATCACCTTGTTGGGCCCGATCACCTGCTGGCGATAGATACCCAGATTCTGCCGCGGCTTATGCGGCCCCCTCGTCACCACCAGGCCCCAGGTGATCAGGGGCCCCGCATCGCCGGGCCAGCAGGTCTGCACCGGCAGGCGGGCGAGGTCCACGTCCTGGCCCTCCCACACCACGTCCTGGCAGGGCGCCGAGGACACCACCTTCGGGGCCATGTTCAGCACCTGCTTCAGCACCGGCAGCTTGTCCCAGGCATCCTTGAGGCCCCGGGGCGGCTCCGGTTCCTTGAGATAGGCCAGCAGCTTGCCGACCTCCCGCAGGGCCGTCTGCCAGTCGCCTTCCTCGCCCATGCCCAGGGCCACGCGCCGGGGCGTGCCGAAGAGATTGGCCAGCACCGGGATACTGCTGCCCTTGGGCTTCTCGAACAGCAGGGCCGGCCCCCCGGCCCGCAGCACCCGGTCGCAGATCTCGGTCATCTCCAGATGGGGATCCACCTCCACGAAGATGCGCTTGAGTTCGCCCAATTTTTCCAATTGGGCAATGAAGTCACGGAGGTCGTCGTATTTCATGGCGGGGATGATACTTCAGGGGCAAACACGGATTAAGTCCGTCACACCGGCATTCGCCGGTGTGGCGGATTGGGACTTGTTCGGCGTTTCCTTAGGGGCACATCACGGGCACCCGACGAGCCAGGCGGATCTCCGTCGCCGACACCCGGGCCACCAGGGCATGGGCCTCCACCCCGGCAGCGATGGCCAGGCGCAGGGTCTGCCCATAGACCGGGTCGATGGCATCGGCGGGCCGCACCTCATGCACATCGTCCCGTTGCACGCAGAACACCAGGGCCGCCCGCTGCCCCTGGGCACGCATTTCCATCAACTCCCGCAGATGCTTGCTGCCCCGCTCGCTCACCGCGTCGGGAAACAGGGCGATGCCCTCATCCACGGCGGCGGTGACATTCTTCACTTCCACATAGCAGGCAGAGCCTTCGCCATCCTCCAGCAGCAGATCGATGCGGCTTTTCTCCCGACCGTAACGCACCTCTCGGCGCAGATTGGCAAAGCCGGACAAGGAGGGAATCACGCCGTCCCGGATCGCCTCTTCCACCAGGGCATTGGAGCGCCCGGTATGGATGCCCACCGGCACCCCGGGGCGAGTCTCCACCAGCTCCCAGGTCCAGGCCAGCTTGCGCGCCGGATTGTCGGCCGCCGACAACCAGACCCGGCTGCCCGCTTCCTTGCAGCCCAGCATGGAGCCGGTGTTGGGGCAATGGGCGACGACCTGCTCGCCGCTGTCGAGCACCACATCCGCCAGAAAACGCTGGCGCCGCGCCAGCAGATGGCCGGGGACGAGAGGGGGGAGCAACATGGGGACATTGGGGAACAGCGAAGGGAAAAGGAGGACAGCAATCGGAAGTCTATCTGATCGTTACCGCTCATCCTGTCGCTTACTCAAGATCACCAATGCAATACCCCCGAGAATTGCAACCGACGCTAAGGCAAAGCGCATCGTGACGACTTCGCCGAGAAAGATGATCCCGCCAAGCGCAGCAATGACAGGAACACTGAGCTGGATCGTTGCGGCGTTGGTAGCCTTAAGTGAGGGCAAGACGGAATACCAGATGGCGTAACCCAAGCCAGAAGCTAGGGCACCAGATGCAATCGCAAATCCAGCGCCCACCATATCGAAGTTGGCAGTCGAATTGAGCAACAAGCTAAGTACCAATGCGAACACCGTCGACCGCATAAAGTTGCCGGACGTAACCAAAGTGGGGTCTCCACTTTCTCTGCCTCGCAAAGAATAGATACCCCACGCGATACCCGCTGCCAGCATCAACACTGCGCCGAAAAGCGGGGGAGCCGAAAGGCCGGGAAGCATCAGACCAACCAGCCCTCCGAGGGCAAATACGAGGCCAGTCAGTTGTTGCGTACGCAGTCGCTCGCCGCTCCAGATGCCATGACCAATCATGGTCGCCTGGACGGCACCAAACAGTAGCAGCGCACCGGTCGCGGCACTGAGGCTCAGGTAGGCAAACGAGAATCCCGCCGCGTAAGCAAACAGCGCAAACGCCGACGGCCAATTTCCTCGTCCGGATCGCCCGGTACGAAGCAATGTTGCAATTGAGAAAAGCACCACGGCACCTGAAACCAGTCGAATGGAGGTAAATGTGGCGGCATCGATGCTGGTCTGCTTGAGAGCGATACGGCACAGCACCGAATTTCCGGCAAAAGCAATCATTGTCAAAAGCGTAAGCAATGCAATTCGTAGCGCTGACATCTGTTTGTACTTACGGCAGTATTGGAATCTGGCAGCCATCACACGCCCGCACATGCACCCTGGTGTGGCAGCTTTTTGGCGACATGAATGCTGTCCACCTTCGGTCGCTGTGGCATGTTCCGCGAAGCAGCCGCTATCGACAGCGTACTATTCTAAGAGCTAGCTCGCGGGAAGTTGAAAATTGAACCGTCAAGCGGCCCACCACCGGCAGCCGTAATCCTGGCGGTCTCGATGTAGTGGGCAATTAGCCGCGCTGGATGACCTGAAATTCAGCCGGGAATACTTCTGCCGTACATCTTGTATTGGACAAAAGGCCGTGCCCCGAATCTCATATCTTTCCGAGAATAAAACGATTGAAGCAACAAGCACCGAGACGATTCTTGGGGCTTCGCTTCGATGCGGTCTTGCGCACACCCACGAATGTGGCGGCGAGGCCCGTTGCTCGACCTGTCGGGTCGCAATATTCGACGGGCTCGCGCATTGCAGCGAGCGCAATGCGAAAGAACAAGCCATGGCCGAGCGCCTGCATTTCGGTCCGGAAATACGTTTGGCCTGTCAGACGAAAATCATTGGGGATGTAAGCCTGAGGCGGCTAGTTCTCGATCCCGACGATGCCCTGATTACCGATCAGCGTGAAACTGGCGCAACCCCTGCCATAGCCGGCGAAGAAAAGACAATAACCATTATGTTTGCCGATGTGCGTGGCTTTACAAGTTTTGCCGAGGACTTGCCGGCCTACGATGTCGTGCATTCCTTGAACCGGATATTCCACAGCATGGGACCCGCGATCACCCGTCATGGCGGCCATATCGACAACTACATAGGCGATGGCCTGATGGCACTGTTCGATGTAAGAGACGCCAGCGAAGCAGCCGCGCAAGCGGTCAGGGCCGGACTTGAGGTGCTCGATGCAATCAGGAAACTGCAGCCCTATTTTCATGATAACTATGGCAAGGAGCTAAGGATAGGAATCGGAGTCCATTGCGGTGAAGTCGTCGTAGGCAGTATTGGCGCAACCACAATGAAAAGGACAACCGCCATCGGCGATGCCGTCAATCTGGCCAGCCGTATTGAAAACGCCAACAAGCTTCTTGGGACTAGCTTCCTCATTTCCGAAGCAGTTCATGATCAGGTCAAGGATCTTTTCCTGACCAAACAGCACGAAAACGTAATCCTGCCAGGCAAGGCAGGAGTCTATACGCTGCATGAGGTCACGGGCCTGCGGCAGGCCGCCGTCAAATAACAATGCACGGGGCCGGCTGCTTCGCCACCTCTCGCGCCCTGCCGCACCCATCTGATTCACCCGATTGCTTGGATAGGGTTCCCCTTCCAATAGGGGATTTTTTTCGAACACTGAAACGCAACGGACCGACACTGTATCCAATGGGGTAACAAAGGCACGGAGGGAGATACGTCATGAATTCGAGCAGCAGCCTGTCTATGCACCCGCAATCTTCGGACATTGAGCTGGCAAGGAGTATCGCTGCGGGCGACCACGATGCGTTCAAGGTTCTGATGCGGCGGCATAACCAGACGCTCTATCGTACGGCCCGGAGCATCCTGCGCAATGATGGCGAGGCGGAGGATGTTGTCCAGGAAGCCTACCTGCTTGCCTATCGTTCCATACAAGGGTTTCGCGGTGATGCGAAGCTATCGACCTGGCTGATCAGGATCGTGGTCAATTTGGCAATTCGCCGAAAGCAGCGCCAGCGCCGCGATGGCGAGGTGTTCACGGATGTTCCTGACGCGTCAGACGAGGGGGCTCGGGACATGGGCGAGACTCATGGGTGCAATCCAGAGGCGACGGCTTCGAACAATGAATTGCGGCAAATGCTGGAGGCCCACATCGACCGGCTACCGGACATGTATCGCCAAGTTTTCGTCTTGCGCGGTATTGAGGAACTCAACGTCGAAGAGACGGCAGAGGTTCTTGGCATTCCCGAAGCCACCGTCCGCACGCGCTTCTTCCGGGCCAGGCATACCTTGCGCGAAGGCCTGGCCAAAGACATCGACTTCGCCCTCAACGATGCGTTCTCGTTCGCTGGTGATCGCTGCGACCGTATCGTCGCGGGCGTACTCGACGCCCTGCGCAACAGCGCTATTGAGCAGCAAAACTCATCCACAGGAGAAGCATCATGAAATCACTGATTGCCGTTGAAGCAAATTCGGTTGCTGTTCCTCGTCGCGCCTTTTTCACCCGATCTGGTCTACTACTCTCAGGCGCAGCGGTTGCGCTGCTGTCTGGCAGGGATGTGCTGGCCGCGAAGTCGGGCAAAGGCACCGAGACGGATTTGCGCATTCTCAACACGGCGCTGGGCGCCGAATTCGAGGCCATTGCGGCCTATCAGGTCGGCGCAGAAAGCGGATTGTTGCAAAGGCCGATGCTCGATCTTGCCGTGACCTTTCAGGGGCACCATAAGCAGCATGCGGAACTGCTATCGCAGACCATCATGAAACTGGGTGGCAAGCCGGTTACGGCCAAGGACAGGTACATTTTCCCGGTCGACACGCTGAAGGACCAAACAGATGTCTTGCGCTTTGCCGCCTCGCTCGAAAAAGGTGCCGTCAGTGCCTATCTTGGCGCCATTCCGTTATTCGGCAACCGAGATCTGGCAAAAGCGGCGGGCAGTATCCTCGGCGATGAGGCCATGCACTGGTCGGTTCTACGCAATGCCGTGGGCGATGCGCCGGTTCCCGAAGCGTTCGTTTCCTGATCCGGCAGAAATCGGCCATGAAGTCTTGCGGGCGACGGCAGACGGTACTGGCCGTGATGCTGTCGCTCGTCATCCACCTGGCAGATGCCGGAGATAATGGGCTGCTGGTCGAGGGTGCCTATGAGCGCGGCGCACGGATCTACGAACGCTGCGCAGCATGTCACGCGCTCGGAATGGATCGAACCGGTCCACGCCATTGCGGCCTAGTCGGTCGGCGCGCCGGCAGCATTATGGGCTTCCCCTATTCGCCCGCTATGCGCAAGTCGAAAATCGTTTGGACTGAGGCAAACCTGAATCGATTCCTCAAATCCCCGCTGACGATTGTGCCCGGCACATCAATGGGGTACGACGGAATCAAGGATGACGGCGAGCGTCGAGATTTAATTGCCTATCTCCGCGAAGCGGCACGGGGTTCCGAATGCCAGATACACGTTCCCGGTACCAGGCAGCTCCACTAATATCACCGCCTCGTCCTACGAGGGCCAGGAAAGCCCCGGCATCACCGGGGTATTTCCCATGATGGTTTAAAGGCGCCATGCTTTTGGAATTCAAGAGCCTCAGCCACCCGGGAACAGCATCCGCAAAAGAGGCCGCAGGTTGAGTTCGGCGGTGAGGCCGGCGAAGACCGCAGCGCCGAACCAGTTGTTGTGGAGGAAGGCACGGAAGCAGGCGGCCCGGTCCCGATGACGGATCAGGCTGTAGTGGTAGAGGGCGATCAGGGCGGCCAGCAGCAGGCCAACGCCATAAAACAGGCTGTAGCCGAGATGGTGGCCGATGGCCGCCAGCAGGGCCAGGGACAGGGCGTAGCAGAGCATCACGGCCGCCACGGGGAAGGGCTGGCCGGGATGGGCCTTCTTCCAGGAAATCCAGGGCGCCGCCCCGGTGGGCCAGCCAGCGCATGATCACCTTGTTGGGAGCGATCACCTGCTGGCGATAGATACCCAGATTCTGCCGCGGCTTATGCGGCCCCCTCGTCACCACCAGGCCCCAGGTGATCAGGGGCCCCGCATCGCCGGGCCAGCAGGTCTGCACCGGCAGGCGGGCGAGGTCCACGTCCTGGCCCTCCCACACCACGTCCTGGCAGGGCGCCGAGGACACCACCTTCGGGGCCATGTTCAGCACCTGCTTCAGCACCGGCAGCTTGTCCCAGGCATCCTTGAGGCCCCGGGGCGGCTCCGGTTCCTTGAGATAGGCCAGCAGCTTGCCGACCTCCCGCAGGGCCGTCTGCCAGTCGCCTTCCTCGCCCATGCCCAGGGCCACGCGCCGGGGCGTGCCGAAGAGATTGGCCAGCACCGGGATACTGCTGCCCTTGGGCTTCTCGAACAGCAGGGCCGGCCCCCCGGCCCGCAGCACCCGGTCGCAGATCTCGGTCATCTCCAGATGGGGATCCACCTCCACGAAGATGCGCTTGAGTTCGCCCAATTTTTCCAATTGGGCAATGAAGTCACGGAGGTCGTCGTATTTCATGGCGGGGATGATACTTCAGGGGCAAACACGGATTAAGTCCGTCACACCGGCATTCGCCGGTGTGGCGGATTGGGACTTGTTCGGCGTTTCCTTAGGGGCACATCACGGGCACCCGACGAGCCAGGCGGATCTCCGTCGCCGACACCCGGGCCACCAGGGCATGGACCTCCACCCCGGCGGCGATGGCCAGGCGCAGGGTCTGCCCATAGACCGGGTCGATGGCATCGGCGGGCCGCACCTCATGCACATCGTCCCGTTGCACGCAGAACACCAGGGCCGCCCGCTGCCCCTGGGCACGCATTTCCATCAACTCCCGCAGATGCTTGCTGCCCCGCTCGCTCACCGCGTCGGGAAACAGGGCGATGCCCTCATCCACAGCGGCGGTGACGTTCTTCACTTCCACATAGCAGGCAGAGCCTTCGCCATCCTCCAGCAGCAGATCGATGCGGCTTTTCTCCCGACCATAACGCACCTCTCGGCGCAGATTGGCAAAGTCGGACAAGGAGGGAATCACGCCGTCCCGGATCGCCTCTTCCACCAGGGCATTGGAGCGCCCGGTATGGATGCCCACCGGCACCCCGGGGCGAGTCTCCACCAGCTCCCAGGTCCAGGCCAGCTTGCGCGCCGGATTGTCGGCCGCCGACAACCAGACCCGGCTGCCCGTTTCCTTGCAGCCCAGCATGGAGCCGGTGTTGGGGCAATGGGCGACGACCTGCTCGCCGCTGTCGAGCACCACATCCGCCAGAAAACGCTGGCGCCGCGCCAGCAGATGGCCGGGGACGAGAGGGGGGAGCAACATGGGGACATCCGTTCAACGATAGAAGCCCAAGGATAAGGCAGGGCACAGGAGGGAAAAAGGAAAAGGACCGACAGATCGACTGAATGAGAACAGACCCTAGCGCCCATGCATGGGCGATTTTCCGGTCCATTGCTTGAAGGCGCGGCGGAAGGCGGTGGCATCGCTAAAGCCGAGACGGCCCGCGATGTCCGTGGCGGACAGGGTTTCATCCTTCAGCAGACGCAAGGCGAGGTCGCGACGCGTGATCTCCTTGAGACGGGTCAAAGTGGTTCCTTCGTCGGCCAGGCGACGTTTCAGAGTCGCCGGGCTGATGCCGAATTGCGCCGCCAACACGGTGCCGTCCGGCAGCGGAGTCTGCCGTGCAAGCGCGCCGCCGAACACCACGCGGATGCGTTCTGAAATCGGAGTGTGCATCGAACAGGGTTCTTCCACATCAAAGGGAAAACGTTCCAGCAGGTGCGCAAGCTCGGCATAGCTGCGCACCACAGGATTCTGCAGATAGCGGGCGGGAAAGCGCAAAAGGTTGTCCGGCGCCCGATAGGTGATGGTGTGGGGCATCAACCAGGCGGTTACCTCTTCGCTCAGATAGGGGCGATAACAGACCTGCACATCGAGCAGATCGATGTCCTCCCCAATCAGCCAGCCAAAAAGGCGGTGGAGCATGGACAGGCCGGTCAGGTCCGAGACAAAGGCGCTGATATTGCGCTTCTTCCGGATCGAGGTCATATGAAAGGTCGCCGTATCGCCTTCGATCTGCAGGGAGAGCCTGCCCAGGCGCGGGATCAGCATGTCGGCAAAGGCGGTGGTGCGGGCGACGACCTCCTGCAGGGTGGCGCAGGTGATGACGCAATAGCACAGCAGGTCCACTTCCTTCTTGGTGATCGGCAGTCGTTCCTCCTGGCGACAGGCATGGGCATCCAGCGCCCAGGCGCATTCGGCATAGAGCCAGGCGGCGGCTTCCCGCGACAGCGTTGCCTGGGACGCCGGGTCGAGCAGGGCTTCCAGGCGATAGGGCAGGCCGGAGCGTTCGACGATGGCGTGAGGAGATCCACCGACCCGGCCCACATGGCGCAGCAGTTCCCTGACGGTCGAGATGGGCATTCGACTCGGTGCCGGCGGTCGCAGGGGTTTGCTCATGATGATCCATTCCGTCTCTATCATTGAGCCATTTTGCCATTTCAGGGGACCGGACTCGATGCAATTCTACGAAGCCGAGTCGGGAGGCCGTCACCAGCCGCGCTGGTGGCTCCGGACGCCGATTTCCAGCATAGAAAAATTGAGGAGAGTATCGATGACCCAGGATCTCAAGAATCGCGTCGCCCTGGTGACGGGCGGTGGGCAAGGCGTCGGCCAGGGAATTGCCCGTGCCCTGGCGAGTGGCGGCGCAAGCGTGGTGATCGCCCAACGCCGCGGCGAAGAAGCGGAACGGGAGACGGCCTACCTGCGGGAAACCTACGGCGTGAAGACCCTCGCCCTGACAACCGACGTAACCCAGGCCGATCAAGTGGACGCCATGGTGAAAGCGACGGAGGACCACTTCGGGCGACTGGACATCCTGGTCAACAACGCCGGTGGGAGCTTTCCCAAACGACTGGAAAAGCACAGCGACGAGGACATGGCCGCCTCCTTCGACCTCAACTACTGGTCGGCTTTTCGCGCCATGCGGGCGGCCTTTCCCATCATGAAGGCGCAGCAGTACGGTCGCATCATCAACCTGGGCTCCCTCAACGGAGTCAATGCCCACATGTTCACCGCCGCCTACAACGCCGGCAAGGAAGCCGTGCGCGCCCTGAGTCGCACGGCGGCCGTCGAGTGGGGTCCCTTCGGCATCACCGTCAACATCATCTGCCCGGCCTCGGCCAGCCCCCATGCCGAGGCCTATATGGCAGAAAACCCCGAGATGTTTCGCACCCTCCTGCAGCAGATTCCGGTGGGGCGCATGGGACGTGCCGAGCAGGACATCGGCCCGGTGGCGCTATTCCTCGCCAGCGAGGCCAGCGGCTTCGTTAACGGCAACACCTTCTTTGTGGACGGCGGCTCCCACGTCAACGGTGTCGCCTGGCGACCCGAGATCGAGGACTGAGGAAACACTGATGGAGTCCGTCACGCCGGCGAATGCCGGTGTCCAGGTTGTTGGTTTTCCTGGATTCCGGCATGCGCCGTAATAGCCTGCCCCGGACCCGATCCGGGGACGCATTGGGACTTGTTCAGCATTTTCCTAAGCGCCTATTCAGTAGGTCACGCACGCCACTTTCTGGCTTGTTTCACAAAATCACCTCTCATTGGGAAAGGAAATCCGATGCGCTTGGATGGCAAGGTGGCAATCATTACGGGCGCTGCGCGGGGCGTGGCCAAGGGCGTAGCACTCGCTTTCGTCAAGGCGGGAGCGCAGGTGCTGATCGTGGACCGGGAAGAGGATCTCGGACGGGCCACCGAGGCCGAACTCCAGGCCTTCCAGCCCCAGGCGACCTTCCTGCCATTCGACCTGAGCCAGCATGAACACCTGGATCGAATCGTGGAGACGGCGGTGGAGCGCTTCGGTCGCCTCGACATTCTGGTCAACGCGGCCCAGGCGGCCCAACTGCTGCCCCTGGCCGAGACCACCAACGCAGCGATGCGCATTCCCTTCGATACGGGTTTCTGGCCCACTTTCATCCTCATGCGGGCGGCCTATCCCCACCTGCGCAAGACCCGGGGCTGCGTCATCAATTTCGGCACGGGTGCGGCCTTCGATGCATTGCCGACGCAGGGAGCTTATGCGGCCGCGAAGGAGGCGATCCGCACCATCTCCAAAGTGGCTGCCAACGAATGGGGCGTTGATGGCATCCGGGTCAATATCGTCTGCCCCTTTGCCAACTCCCCGGGCGTGCAGGCCTGGGCCCAGTACGCACCGGAGGCCTATGAGACCCAGATCAACAAGGTTCCCTTGCGCCGCATCGGGGACTGCGAAACCGATATCGGCGCAGCCACGGTTTTCCTGTCCAGTGACGCGGCCGGCTACATCACCGGCCACACCATGATGGTGGATGGCGGCCAGACCAAGGCGTTCTGACACAAGGGGGAGGCCGCCACTAAAAAAAGCCCAAGGATAAGGCAGCACCTTGGGCCGGGGACGGTCAAAGGGAAGGGCTAGTTTCAACCCTCTGCGGTCCTACGCAGTATCCGAGGTTCTATGGCTGGTCACTGAGTGGACCTGCCGTTCGTGACGGCTGATCACCGACAAGTCGTCGGCCAATGCCGACATTGATTCTGGATTTGACGTAAGGCAGCAATGTGCCAGTTACCTGCCGCTCATTCAACCGAGCGCAGAGTGCCTAGTAAAGCTGGGGTGATTCACACCCACGATCATCTGGCGCCTATCGCAGGCTTGCGACTACAGGTCGATTGGCCACGGACAGCGTCGCAATCTTTTCCGCCAACCTGCCCACGCCGGAGATGCCCGAATCTAGCTGTTCTCAGATGAATACCCATTCTTTGCCCATTGTTGACAATTTTAGTCGGCTATTCTAACAAGAATGACGATCCCGCTTTTTACCCGCAATTAATCAGCGAAACGTTGCTCTGACTTATAACCATGCTGCAACTGATTCGGAAGGCGAGATCGCATGCAGCCTTTTCTGTAGCTCGAGCCTCTCGCATAAAGGAGTTCGTCATGAAATCTGTCGCGATTACTGCAACCGGCTTTGCACTAGGTGTTCTTAGTCTCGGCGCCGGTGTAGTTGCTCCGGCCGGGGCGGAAGAATATACCGCTGTAATGCCGGCCAACATAACGTGGAAAGATGCCCCGTCCATTGGTCCGGGTGCAAAAACTGCCGTCATCAATGGCGATCCGAAGTCGTCGGGCCCGTTTGTGATGCGTCTGAAACTTGCACCGAAGTCCAAGATCGGAGTACATACCCACCCGGCCGATGAAAACGTTACGGTCCTTTCCGGCACTCTTTACTTTGCCGCGGGCGATAAATTCGATGCCAAGACAGCCAAGCCGTTTGGTCCCGGCAGCTATTTTTCGATCGAGAAAGGTAAACCGATGTTTGCCTACACAACGGACGAGGAAGCAGTTGTTCAGCTGAACGGAATCGGACCTTGGGGTCTGACTTATCTGGACGGGCCCGACGGTTCGGCAACGAAGAAATAACGCACAATCCAGATCGATCACCAGCAGAAGGGTAGGCTGCCTTTCAGTGGCACTTCCAGCTGAACGGTCGGTGGTGAATACGTGCTCCCGACCCCGAAGAGACATTCGCTGTTCATGCGGTCCAAGGGCGGGTTTCTGAGCGCAGCAGTCGCACCGAGCGATAGCTAACTAAGTACTCCTCGGCCTTACCGGCCATCTGACTGGATGAACAAGTTGGTCAGCAGTGCTGCTGGTTACCTGCCGTTCAACCTTTGATGGTCCCGAACGGCAGCTTCCTCATCTGGCGAACTCGCGCTCCCGACCCTTAGTCGCCTGATGACATTCGGGAGGACTACGTCAGGTTGTTTCCCGCTGCGGACATCACCAACAACAAAACGCCATCTCACGGGGCTTAACACCCGGCTCCGAACTGCTTGTAGAAGTCGCCCCACTTACCCTTGGCCTTTCGGTACACATGATATTCGACCGCCTCGTAGTAACCGAACTGCGTGATAATTTCCGGCACCCCATCACCGTCGATGTCCAAAATATCCACCAAATCCTGAGTCTCAACGCTGGCCTCTTCACCGGTATGAAACCAAGTCAGCGTAGGCTTATAGAGAGCATCAACGGCCTTTTCTGCAACGAAAAAAGCAGCATGGGTGACCCATAAATCATAGTCGGCCTCTCTCCTGGGATAGGAAGCAACGAAGCTACCTATCAGCAGGCTTTCGGTTGCTCCCTCGAATACGGTCAAGTTGGATAGACGCATCCGTCTCGCAGCGAACCCTGGAACTTGGTTCTTTGAGTAGATTCGTCGCGCAAACTGAAGTGCAACCCCTCGCTCTTCGTCTGTAGGCGCTCGCCTTGCGTATTGGGTGGCCTTAAAGTCGCCGTTAGAGGCCAAGCCCATACGCATTCCGTGAACCAGTCCGGGGGGATTCACTTGGGCAACGGCAGCCAAGCTATCGCACTGAATCTCGAAAGCAGGTTGAACCACCTTGGCCGTGCCGCTTACCTTACCACCGATATAAAGCGTGTATTGCGGGCGGTTTGCATAGTAGTCACTCTCAAACTGCTTCTGGTCTTGGCTATCGGGGAGGCTCGTCGGCTTCCCGTTACGGACATACGCAAGTGGTTCCATAAGGAACCTGACATTCTGACCAGAGGCCGAAGTGGTGATCCCCGAGTGGGTATAGTCCCTCACGGCGAATATCACGCTCGGCTCTCGTGCAAACGCACTGGTCACGACCAGAATGCCACTAACTAGCAAAGCAAGACGCAAACGCTTCCCGTTAGTCATCAACGGCCCTCCCAGAACCTCGCAATCACACCATTCACGGCCAGATGACAAACCATGTGCAATGTCCAGTTCTGGCCCGAAAGCAGAAATCATAACTCAATGACATATAAATTGCGGCAGACAGCAACTGGCCGAACCCTGCCAATAGACCCTCAGTACCGGATCATCCTGCTTCTCCTCAGGACTCATCTTCCCCGCCCATCCGCTCCCACCAGTAGGACACGACGATGCGCAGGCCCATGAAGATGCAGAAGAGTCCGAACAGGACGAACAGCAGCGCCAGCCCCAGGGCCAGTTTTTCCTGCACGGAATGGGGCAAGGCGCGGGCCAGGCGCTGGGCGGTGGTGTAGCCCATGGAGTGAGTCTCGCCGGGCGGCGCGGTCCAGGTGGCCCAACCCAGCAGCAGGCCCAGGGCTGCGGAGACGATGCCCACGCCCATGGTCAGGCGAAAACCTTCAAAGTCAAAGCCTGAAGATTCGGCGGCGCGTTTGCGTTGGTTCTTTTTCATGACATGGAGGTATGAGAGAGGCAATGGGGAGCCCCTGCTCTGCCGATTCTAGCCATGCCGGCGCACTGGGTTCAAGCCTTTGCCGACAGCGGTCCGGCACGCTGTTACAGCCTTATGCTTGCACTGCCGCGCCGCTCTCGGCGCTATCGAAACGCTGGGCCATCTCCCGATCAATGGCCTGCCGTCCTCACAGCTTCAGGGGGCGGCCTGCGCTGTGCCATTGCAGATGGGGCCAGGCCGGGGGCGCCGCTGGAGGAAGTTGACCCCGTTGGACAGGGCGAAGCCAGTGCAGGCGCTGGTCTGTTGCTGGTTCAAGACCGGCAGGGCAAGGGAGCAGGGAGGTTTGTCATTGGGGGGGCCTGGCGACCATGCGCGTTAGCACACGGTTGGTCGCGCCAGGTGATTCGATTGATTCTTGCCTCACCACGGTCCCTCTTCTGAGCCCCCTTATAATTGGGGCTCGCGAAATTGAGGTGTTGCTGTGCTGCTCGGCTTCGGAAATCCCATTTCCACGGCCTCTCCGCCTAAAATCGAGCCCCGAAGACTCACTGAGACCGACAAGGCCGAGCTTGAAAAGAGTATCGAAGCCGCACGCAAACGTAGATGGCAGTTGAAGGCTCGGAGTCATAATGCCGACAGGGCTCACTCAGCCCCATTAGCTCGCCCAATTGTCGGATTCCACTTATAACAACGAACGAACACTGATGCTCACATTCAGGAATGCAAAAGAACTGGCTTCCCTTCTCCAGAAAGAGGGTATCCAAACGGGTGGCATCAAGGAACCCAACAAGGAAGTTGATGGCATGATTGTCATCAGTAAAAACGTGCACATTCAGGTTCCGCTATACGGAAATGAACCTAACGTGGTTCGAGTCACGGATGACGGAAAGCTCGACTTCGGCGATCAGAAAAGAAAGATGTCGGCTTTGATCAGCGATATCAACCTGGCGTTGGCAGGTCAGCCCCTTTCCGAGGATGAAGAGTAAATTTCGAACCCATGCCAAGCAGGGTTCGACCATATCAAAGACGAAGCCAGTGACATTGGGTCCGCGAGGAAAGCAGGGCGTAGGCCGCATACGAAGCAGTCGACTTACAAATGAGATCAATCTCCAGATGTTCGGTTCCCCCTCGACTCCAGCACTACCGACTAATAGATTGGAGCCGTCGGCTTCGGCGCCCACCCATAGACCCCGCAGCCAGGTTGGCGCTGACGAATAAGAATTCGTAGCAGGCAGGGTTTGCCAGCCAGTCCATGGGCAACAGGCCGGCGGTGGGGGCGTAGGGTTGGGCCGGATGGGCCAGGGGCCAGGTATTCAGCAAGTCCGGCCCGGCGCGCCAAGCCATGGCGGAGATGCCGTTTTTCATGGTCTTCTCCCTACCGGGAGTGTGGTGTTTTGCTGTTAGCATGCCTGGAGTCGGCATGCCCTTGGGAGCGGGAAATACGATGAAACATTTGACCGTGAATGACGTAAAAGCGCTGGGGGCCAGACTGAGAGACACCCTGCGCAACTACCGGTTGCGTCAACTGTTGCTACTTTCGCTAGCCGTCTCCCTTGTTTTCCCGGCGGTACTGTCCCTGGCGGTCTACCCCATACTGACGGATCAACTGGTAAAGGCCACCGAGGAAGAGGCATTGCGGATCGGTCGCCACCTGTCGCGGCTGTTGCCGGAGCAGCAGCCCCTGGGCGACTCTGGGTTCGCTGCGAATGTACAGGAGATACTGGAAGACTTCGGCATCCGGCGGCTCAAGCTGTTCGATCCGGTGGGCACGGTCCGCTTTTCCACTCATGCCGAAGACATGGGAAAGGTCAACAGCAACAGCTATTTCCATCGGTTGGTCGCCAGCGGTCAGCCCTACTCCAAGGTGGTGAAGAAGGAACAGATGACCCTGGAAGGCCAGCGCATCGGTAGCGACGTGGTCGAAACCTATGTTCCGATCATGCGCAACGGACACTTCGTCGGCGCCCTGGAAATCTATCTCGACATCACTGCGCGGCGCGCCCGGCTGGACCGCGTCGTGGTCATCGCCACCCTGATTCCTGCGGCGGTGATGGCGGCCTTCCTGCTGCTGATCCTTTCCCTCACCCTGCGCATGGAGCAAGCCGAGCGGGAACGCGCCAAATATCGCGGCCTGATGGAGGACGCCTTGCAGTCCTACAAGACACGCAACGAGGAATTGAACCGGGTGCTGACCCAGTTGAGGGAAACGGAATCGCAATTGATCCAGTCGGAAAAGATGGCTTCCATCGGCAATCTGGCCGCCGGAGTCGCCCACGAGATCAATAATCCGGTGGGTTTTGTCAGCAGCAATCTCGGTACCCTCGAAGAGTATCTCGCCAATCTGATGGACTACCTGAACCTGTGCGAGCGGCTCGGCGCTGCGGATACCGTCGACATACCGACAATCCATCAGGAAATGCAGCGGCTGCGGAGCAGTCTGGATGTGGACTTCATCCGCCAGGACACCCGGCAACTGATCCATGAGTGCCAGGACGGCATGAGGCGCATCGCCCACATCGTGGCGGACCTGAAGGATTTCGCCCATATCGACCGTGCGGAGGTGGCGTCCGTGGATGTCGCCAGCCTGATCAACAAGGTATTGACGGTGGTCAACCACGAGCTGAAATACAAGGCGGAGGTGCATACGCACTACGAGCCCACGCCGCCACTGCGCTGCTATCCCGGACGGCTGGGGCAGGTGGTTCTGAACCTGCTGGTGAATGCAGTGCAGGCCATACCCGAGCGGGGACGCATCGACATTACAGTACGCCAGGAGGAGGACCGGGCGGTCATCGCCATCCGAGATACCGGCGGCGGCATGACACCGGAAATTCAGCGGTATATTTTCGAGCCCTTCTTCACCACCAAGCCCGTGGGCCAGGGAACCGGGCTGGGGCTGCACATCACCTACCAGATCGTCACCGCCCATGGCGGCACGGTGGAGGTGGAGAGCGCGCCCGGCAGCGGCACCTGCTTCACCCTGCGGCTGCCCCTGGCGGGGCCGCCCGACCAGATCGGGGAATAGGCAGGGGAATCTCTGGAGCAACTGTCACATCAACCGAACCGTCTTTCCATCTCGGCGTCGATTTCCTTCCATCCATACTGCTTCAGGGGGCTGCCCGCGCTGCGCCATTGCACATGGGGCCAGTCCTTGAGGCGGGGCCAAAGACCGCCTGGGGTGAGACCCAGATCCTGTGCGGCGGCGGCATAGGCTCGATAGCCGTTGCCTCCGCCCAGCTTGCGCGTGGCTGACCATTCGGCCTTGCCATCGAGCAGCCAGAAGCAATCCACCGCCTCGCCCCACTGGTGCCAGGAAAGCCCCGGCAGGGCGTTGGTGACCGGGTTGCCGTGCTGGGGGCCGACGCTCTCGATGCAGTAGGCAAGAAAAGGGGCGCCCCGGGCCCGCAGCATGGTGAGCTGGGCCTGAATCTGCTCCCGGCTCCGGGACTGGCGCCAGAGCCGGGCCTGCTCGAAGGGGCTGCGCAGGGTGAAGAAGGGCCGCATGGGCAGGCCCTCCGTATTGCAGCGTTGCAGCAGTGCCTCTACTTGCAGGCTGAATTCGGGGATGAGTTGCTGGAGATCGGCGGCCATGTCATATCCTTTCAGGCACCCTTGCCCCGGTGTTGCCACCACCAGGCGATGACGGCCGTCAGGGTGGAACCCAGGCCCCCCAGCAGCCATTTCCAGTATTTCTCCCAATAGGTGTCGATCAGCCAGGGGACGGTGGCCTGGACCCGGATGGGGCGATCCAGCTTGATGATCTCCCTGGGCTCCCCCAGGTGCTCGGGCAGCACCGCCCAGACCCGTAGATGCAGGAGCAGGGCCTCTCCCGGCTTTCTGGCGCGCACATCCCAGGCCCAGGTGGTGCGCAGGCTGGCGGAGAGATCCTTGATGCCGTCGAAGTCCTTGCCCTCGCCGGGAACGATGTCGAAGTCCTCGCCGCTGAGAACGGCCCGCATGCGCGGGCTCCATTCCACGGCGCCGCTTTCCACGCCAGGCTCTGCGGGGCCGCCAAGGCCACGCAGCGCGGCCTTGAGATCCCGTGCCAGTTGTTCGGTATCGCCCCTGGGGTCCAGCCAGAACTGCACGGAGCTGGCGCGGCCCACATCAACGGGGCTGGGAGTGTTGAAGGCATAGCCCCCCTGCTGAAGACTGCTCAGGTAGGCGTCGCGCCGGGCGAGACGCTGCCGGTCCTCGGCGTATTCGGGAGATATCTCGCTAGCCCGTGGCACGACCGCTGCCGGCGCGCCATCGGCGGCGGCCGGGGCGAATCGGCGATGGGGCACCCGGGCGGATTTGGTCTTGACCGGAGTGCGCACGTCCTTCACGGACTCGACGGACGGCGCTGCCATGGCGGGTTCGGACGCCGGCGGCACATCGGGGGGCGGAGGCGCCATTTCCCTCATGCCCGTAGGACCCGCCAGATAGATCAGGGCGGTCAGCAGAACGATGGCCACGCCGGCGGCAATGGCGAGTTTTTTCAGGAGGCTTTTCATGGCCATGGAGTCCTTCAAGCCGATTTGATGAGTTTGATGACGCTGGCCCGTGTGGCCGGGTCGTCATCGAAGCCGCCATGGGTGCTGCTCTGGCTCTCGGCGCCGGGAGCCGCCCAAGCCTGTACGTTGGACAGACCGGCCACCGCCCCGGAGAAATATTTTTCCATGCCCAGGACAGGGGTGCGGGTGCCGTGCTCGAAGGATTCGGAGACCAGGTAGAGCAGGGAGCGGCTGTAGCCCAGGATGGCCTTGCAGGTGGGATCGACCCGCTCCACCGGATCGCTCAGATGGAACTGGTGCATGCGCCGCACACCGCCGTCCTTGAGCCGGGGGACCACGGTGCGGGAGAACAGGTCCACGGTGACGGCGGGGGCCATCAGGTTGAGGCTGTCGAAGGTCCAGCCCCGTTGGCAGAGCCGGTCCACCACGTGGCTATGGACGATGGAGCCGGCGGAATGGCCGATCAGGTGCAGACGATCCCGCCTGGCATCGAAGGCACTGCTGGCCTGGGCCGCCTGGTAAAGCAGGCGGCCGCCGCTGTTGGCGGTGCCGGAGAGAGCATCGGCGTTCTGCTTCATTTCGCCCCACATCTGGGTGCCCGGCCCGGCCAGAAGTTTTTCCAGGCGCTGGTTCCAGAAACGTTTCAACTGGTCCCCCAGTCCGCCGGTGGGCCGGGGCTGTCCACTGACCAGGTCGGCCAGCCGGTTCTTCACGGTGGACCAGAAGTCGGTCTCCCACATCAGGAAGACGGGGAAGATGCGGGCCTCGTAAAGGGCGGGAATCCAGGTGGCGGCGGTGGCGGCCGCGTCGTCCTCGCCCACCAGGCCGCCGTGGGCATAGAGAACGATGTCGGCGGGCTCATGGTCTTGCAGGCCCCAGAGCCGCCGGGCCTCGGCCAGGTGCACATTGAAGAGGTCGGCCACGTCGCCGGGCTGGGTACGGAAACGGCCGCTGCCGGACAGCACGCCGTTGTTCTCCATGTCGATGATGAAGGGGGAGATTTCCCGGTCCCGCAGCACCGTGTCCCCGGCCAGGGCGATCTTGCCCTGGCTGCTGCGCAGGGAGACGGCGGCGGCGATCGCCTGGTGCTGGGTGGTGGCCACGCCCAACTGGGCCACCCAGCAGTCCATGGCGTGGGTGCTCCAGTCGGCATAGGACAGCAGGGCCAGGCCCTTGCTGCCCCAGCCCTCGCCCCAGGAGTTCTGGATGACGAAGCCCTCGGCGGTGTAGCCGACAATGACGAAAGCATGACCGCCGTCGTCGGGGGCCGCCTCCCGAAAGGGAATCGACCAATGATGACCGGCGGCGCCGGGGACGCCGAAGCCCTGGTCCCAGCCTTCGTGGCAGACGGCGCTGGCGTAGAGAATGCCCACTTCGTTGAGGGCCACATGCATGTCGGTGATGGAGCGGGTATCCACCCGGTAATAGGCCCCCAGGGGCCGGGTGGCGGCATCTCGCCACCAGTCGGCGGCGGCGCTGCTGGCGCTGGCAGGCATGGTCAGCCGGGGCCAGAGGGCCTCGCGGCAGACGCCGTGGCGGTACCAACCCTTCATGGCCCCCCGCAGGCTGGAGCCGGTGTCGGCGCTGGCGCCGGGAAATTCATCGTAGCGCCGAGCCATGGAATAGAGCATGTAGGGGGAGGCCGGGGGCGCCGCCGGCACCAGGCGCCGCTGAAGGAAGTTGACCACGTTGGCCAGGGCGAAGCCGGTGCAGGCGCTGGTCTGTTGCTGGTTCAGGACAGGCAGGGCAAGAGCGGGAAGCAGCTCAGGGGCGGGATGGACGGCGATGGCTGGCTGGTAGGGGCGGTCCCGCAGATCCAGGCTGTCGGGAACGACGGTGCGACGGGGCAGCGACTTCGGTTCACTGGCTTTGGTCATGGCGGGCTCCTTTGATTTCGTCATGCAAGACGATCATTAAAGGCGCCATGCCGGTGGAATTCAAGGGGTCTCAGCCCGCCGGGAGCAACATTCGCAAGAGGGGCCGCAGATTGAGTTCGGCCGTCAGGCCGGCGAAGACCGCGGCACCGAACCAGTTGTTGTGGAGAAAGGCGCGGAAGCAGGCGGCCCGGTCCCGATGGCGGATCAGGCTGTAATGGTAGAGGGCGATCAGGGCGGCCAGCAGCAGGCCGCCGGCATAGAACAGGCCATAGCCGAGATGGTGGCCGATGGCCGCCAACAGGCACAGGGACAGGGCGTAGCAGAGCATCACCGCTGCCACGTCGAAACGGCCGAAGGTGATGGCCGAGGTGCGGATGCCGATCTTCAGGTCGTCCTCCCGATCCACCATGGCGTATTCGGTGTCGTAGGCGATGGTCCACAGGATGTTGGCGCCCAGCAGCGCCCAGGCCAGGGGCGGCACGGTGTCCTGCAGGGCGGCGAAGCCCATGGGAATGCCGAAGCCGAAGGCGATGCCCAGGTAGGCCTGGGGAATGGCAAGGAAGCGCTTGGTGAAGGGATAGCTGATGGCAAGAAACAGGGCCGGCACCGACATGGCCCAGACCAGGGGGCGCAGGGGCAGGATCAGCAGAAAGGCGCAGAGGGCCAGCACGGCGGCCAGCACCAGGGCCTCCCGGGTGCTGACGCGGCGGGCCGCCAGGGGGCGCTCCCGGGTGCGTTCCACATGGGGGTCGAAGTCCCGGTCGGCGTAGTCGTTGATGACGCAGCCGGCGGAGCGCATCAGCAGGGTGCCCAGGGCGAATATCCAGAGCAGCATCAGGGGCGGCTGGCCGTCGCTGGCGATCCATAGAGCCCAGAGGGTGGGCCAGAGCAACAGCAGGGTGCCGATGGGCTTGTCCAGCCGCATCAGCTTCTCGTAGAGGTCAATGCGTTCGCGCAGGGCGGCGAGATTCATCGTGGATGCAGATCGAGGATGGCGGGCAGGAACACCTCGGTGACCAACAGGCATCCGGGGCCGCGACGGAACAGGGCGCGCCGGGCCCAGAACCGGCGGGGACTGGCCGCGCCGCACCAGGCCAGGGCGCGATGATACAGAGCGTGACGGGCATCCAGACAGCGATAGCGCAGGGGACCGGCCAGCACCTGGGGATCGGAGAACAGCACGCTGCCCAGGGAACGACCGCCCACCCGGGCCAGAGCGCATCCGCTATAGCCCAGGACGACGGTATGGGCAAAGACCACGGGACTGGCGCCGGACTGGAGCAGCACCTCCCGAACCTGGGCCAACCGTCCCGGACGCAGGGACAGGGCAGGGTATTCATCAGCGCAGGGGTGGCCCCAACCCTGGCTCAGGCGCCGCACGGCGAAAGGCGCGTAGGCGGGGCAAGCGCGCTGGATGCGGGCGGTCAGGGAGCCGGTCTCGGCCAGCCAGGGCCGATAGCCGTCCATGGCGGGATTCAGGTCAGTGAGCCAGCCACCGCCATCGGGGGCGGCGGCTTTTCGATTCATGTTTCTCATGCTTTCAGATATTCCTCGGCGCCTCTCAACCATCGGGCCATGTGTTGCGCCCCCCGCAAGGGATGATCGCGCAACATGATTTCAGCCACGGCTCGGGCGGCCTCCACCAGAGCCGTGTCCTCCAGTTGGGCGTAGCGCAGCAGGGGCACGCCGCTCTGGCGACTGCCGATGAACTCCCCCGGTCCCCGCAGGGCCAGGTCCTGGCGGGCGATCTCGAAGCCGTCGGTATTTTCGTAGATGATTTTAAGCCGCTGGCGCGCAGTTTCGGACAGGGGCTGGGCATACAGCAGAATGCAGACGGATTCCGCCGAACCCCGTCCCACCCGGCCGCGCAATTGATGGAGCTGGGACAGTCCGAAGCGTTCGGCATGTTCGATGATCATCAGGGAGGCATTGGGCACATCCACGCCCACCTCGATCACCGTGGTGGCCACCAGTACCTGGACCTCGTTGGCGAGGAAGGCGTTCATCACGGCAGCCTTGTCGTCCGACCGCAAGCGGCCATGAACCAGGCCCACCCGCAGTTCCGGCAGTTCGGCGCATAGATGGGCGTAGGTCTCCTCGGCGGTCTTGAGCTGGAGGGTTTCCGATTCCTCGATCAGGGGACAGACCCAATAGACCTGGCGCCCCTCGCGGCAGGCGTCGCGAACCCGGACCACCACTTCATGACGGCGCCCCTCCCCCACCAGTTTGGTGAGCACGGGCGTGCGGCCGGGCGGCAGTTCGTCCAGCACCGAGACATCCATGTCCGCGTAATAGCTCATGGCCAAGGTGCGGGGAATGGGGGTGGCCGACATGGTGAGCTGATGGGGCGCGGCGGCTTTCTGCTTCAGGGCCAGGCGCTGACGCACGCCGAAGCGGTGTTGCTCGTCCACGATGGCCAGGCCGAGACGGGCAAAGCTGATTTCATCCTCGATCAGGGCATGGGTGCCCACTGCCAACAGAGCCTCACCACTGGCGATGCGTTTGGCCATGGCGGTCTTTTCGGATTTTTTCAGGCTGCCGGTGAGCCAGGCCACCGTGAGCCCCAGGGGTTCCAGCCAGGCGGCGAGCTTGCGGTAGTGCTGCTCGGCAAGGATTTCGGTGGGTGCCATCAGGGCCGCCTGGTGGCCGGACTCGGCCGCCTGGAGCATGGCCAGGGCGGCGACGATGGTCTTGCCGCTGCCCACGTCTCCCTGCAACAGGCGCTGCATGGGATGGGGTTGCACCAGGTCGGCGGCGATCTCCTGCCAGGCTCGGCGCTGGGCGGCGGTGAGGGTGAAGGGCAGATGGCGCAGCAGGCCATCGGTCAGTACGCCGCTGGGCGGCAGAACCACGGCATTCCGGGCACGGCGGGCGGCATAGGCCTGGCGCAGGGAAAGCTGTTGGGCCAGCAGTTCGTCGAAGCGGATGCGGCGCCAGGCCGGGGCCAGGGTCTGATCCAGTTCGTCCATCGCCACCACGGCCGGCGGCTGATGCAGGGCCTGAAGGCTGGGGGCGAGTTCCTCCAGGCTGAAGCGGCGACGCAATTCTTCGGGCAGGGTGTCGCTCAGGTCGGCTTGATCCATGGCCTTCTGGATCAGGCGCCGCAGGGTGTTCTGCCCCAGGCCGGCGGTGGTGGGATAGATGGGCGTCAGCCGGTCGGGCAGGGGCTCGTCGTCCTGGATGCTGCGGAAACGCGGATGGATCAGTTCGTCACCGAAGAAGCCCCCACGGGGTTCTCCGAACACCCGCAGCCGCGTACCGGGGCTGAGTACTTTCTGCTGGCTGGGATAGAAGTTCAGGAAGCGCAGCACCAGGGCACCGCTGCCATCCGCCACCCGGCAGATCAGCTGACGGCGGGGGCGAAAGGCGATCTCGCAGTCCAGCACCTCCACCTGAAATTGCGCTGGCTGGCCGGCGACGGCCTCGGCGACGGGAGTAATGCGTGTTTCGTCCTCGTAACGCAGGGGCAGGTGGAAGGGCAGGTCCCCTGGCCCAGCCAGTCCCAGCCGAGCCAGTCTGGCGGGCAACGTCGCGGGAACGGGGACCGCCCCGGCGGACTTGGGTTTGCCCCGAGGTCGGGAGCGGGCGTCAGCCAATGACGAGAACGGCGTCGGCCTCCACCAGGGCGCCGCGGGGTAGTTCCTTGACACCCACCGCGGCCCGGGCCGGATAGGGCTGCGCCACGTAACGAACCATGACTTCGTTGACCTTGGCAAAGTGGGCCAGGTCGGTGAGGTAAATGTTGAACTTCACCGCGTCGTTCAGGGAGGCGCCGGCGGCTTCGGCCACGGCTTTGAGGTTATCGAATACCCGCACGATCTGGGCGTCGATGCCTTCCACCAGGTGCATGGAAACGGGGTCGAGGCCGATCTGACCGGAAAGGTACACCGTGTCGCCGGCCTGCACCGCCTGATTGTAGGTGCCGATGGCGGCGGGCGCGTTGGGAGTGGAGATAATCTTCTTGCTCATGGCGGGTCCAGTCGATTATTGGTCTGAAGACTTGAGGGTCACCTGATAGTTGAGGCGCGAGAATACCTGTTGCAAGGCCTTGCGCGAATTGGGGTTGAGCACCAGGGGCGCACTGAAGTTGGCCCGCAATTCGGCTTCCCCATCTTCCTTGGACAGGATCACCATCACCAGGGCGTCGTCGGCATCGGTCAGGTCAATGGCGGCCGCTTCTTCGTCGGACAACTTGATTTCATAATCAAAGCCGAACAGGGCCGGATCGGCGATATTGAAGGCCAGCAGGGGATCGTCGATGCTTTGCAGGATGAAATACTGCACCGCAGCCCCCTCAGGATGAAACAGCGAAAACCGGCGGGCGGTTTCGAACCCAGGCAGGCCATGGGGAAACTCGATCACTTTTTCCGGTGTGACTTCCAGGGTGCCGTAGCGGGGACTATCGATTTTCATGATCCTTATTTCCTTATGGCCATCAGTAATCCGGGCTCGATTCCCAGAGCGACGAGCTTGCGGCGCGCCTCGTCAGCTTCCTGTCGAGAGTTGAAAGGTCCCACCTGGACCCGGGCCTCAATCTGGGCCGGGATGCCATTCAGTTCCAGCTTGGCGCGGAGCTCCTCGGCATTGGCCAGATTGTTGAACACCCCCATCTGCACCACGAAACGGCGCAGGGACTCCTGGGGCTGGCTCAGGGGGCGGGATGGGGGCGCGTGGCGCATGGTGGCCAGGGGCGCGGGTTGAAGACGCCGTTGTCCCAGGTCCTGCATCGGCTGAGGACGGGGCAGAGCTGCCAGCGGTGCCGAGGGCTTGAGCATCGCCTGCTTCGCCTCGGCCGGCTTGGTGAGCGGCTTGAGATCGTCTGGAACCGGATGGGCGGAAGAGCTGGGGGCGGCACTGCTCTCCTGAGCCGTCTCAGCCTCCTTTTCCGGTTCGGCCTGTTCGGCCGCTGGTGCCTCTTCGGCCGGGGGGGGCTCGACTTTCGCCAGCTCCGGCGGCGGTGACAGGCTCGCCACCTGGGGCGCTGGTGCCGAGGGCGCATAGATCGCATCGATCACGACCAAGCCCCCCAGCAGTGCCACAATCGCCACGCCGGCAATGGCAATACGGGCGACAAGTCGTCGCCTCAGTTCCTCATCCTCACTGCCGCCTTCAGGCGACGTGGCGACTTCCGCCCGCTGATCCTTGTCCGTCATAGACATCCTCGACTTCTTCAATATCCCGGAATTCACCGCGATTCTTCGCCAGGGCCGCCACCAGTTCGGCTTCTGCAATGGAAATACCACACCGGCCCGCGATTCCCGCCGCATCATGCCCGCGTTCGGCCATGTTCATCGCTTCGCTATACAGCGGCGAAACGCTCCTTGCGGCCTTGAGTCGCTCCAACTCGTCTCGCATAACGGACACCTCGCCACGCAGGATGGCAAGTTCCTGTTGAAGACGCAGGAAATCGGACTCCAATCCAAAACGCTGCAATTGGTCGCCAAAGTTTGGAGCGGGCACAGGCCGGGCAGCACTCGGTACGTCCGCGGAATCTTGGGCGATATCCTGTCCCTGCCCCCCTCCTGGGTTGACTGCCGGCTCAACCGCCACCGATCTCCTGGCTGCGTGCTGTTTACGGCTCTTGACCTGTAGCAGCCGTAGCATCAGGAATACGAAATAAACCCCTGCCAGCCCCGCAGTCAGCAATATTCCATCGCGCAAGCCAAGCCCCGACAATTCCATCATGCGGAGTACTCAAACAGAAAGTCCCATCGGGGGATCATAGGGCGGCGCCTCAATCAAGAAAACCCAAGCAGTGCGGCATTTTGCCCCCTTTCCGCAAAAGCTCGCAGGGGCATCATTCAGGACATTTAAAAGCAAAAACCCCTCGTTCTTGAGGGAACGAGGGGTAATTGGGGATGGGGAGTCTGGCGCTGACCTACTTTCGCGAGAGGTTAACTCACTATCATTGGCGCGATCCTGTTTCACGGTCCTGTTCGGGAAGGGAAGGGGTGGTTCCAAGACGCTATGTGCACCAGACGAAACTGGGGGTGCTGAGAGAAGCAGCGGAGCTGTTATCTGAGCACCTGAATGGGGAAGTAAAGATTTTGGGGTGAGTGATTGTATTTTGCGCGAGTGTCGCCGGCAAGGGGAGACACTCAATGTTATAGGGTCAAGCCGCACGGGCAATTAGTACTGGTTAGCTTAACGCATTGCTGCGCTTCCACACCCAGCCTATCAACGTCCTGGTCTTGGACGACCCTTCAGGGGGCTCAAGGCCCCGGGAAGTCTTATCTTGAGACGAGTTTCCCGCTTAGATGCTTTCAGCGGTTATCTCTTCCGTACTTAGCTACCCGGCGATGCCACTGGCGTGACAACCGGTACACCAGAGGTACGTCCACTCCGGTCCTCTCGTACTAGGAGCAGGCTCCCTCAAACTTCCAGCGCCCACGGCAGATAGGGACCAAACTGTCTCACGACGTTTTAAACCCAGCTCACGTACCACTTTAAATGGCGAACAGCCATACCCTTGGGACCGGCTACAGCCCCAGGATGTGATGAGCCGACATCGAGGTGCCAAACTCCGCCGTCGATATGAACTCTTGGGCGGAATCAGCCTGTTATCCCCAGAGTACCTTTTATCCGTTGAGCGATGGCCCTTCCATACAGAACCACCGGATCACTATGACCTGCTTTCGCACCTGCTCGTCTTGTTGGACTCGCAGTCAAGCCTTCTTTTGCCATTGCACTATCAGTACGATGTCCGACCGTACCTAGAAGACCTTCGTACTCCTCCGTTACTCTTTGGGAGGAGACCGCCCCAGTCAAACTGCCTACCATGCACGGTTCCCGATCCGGATTCACGGACCAAGGTTAGAACCTCAACGACACCAGGGTGGTATTTCAAGGTTGGCTCCACGCGATCTGGCGACCACGTCTCACAGCCTCCCACCTATCCTACACAAGTCCCGTCAAAGTCCAATGCAAAGCTACAGTAAAGGTTCATGGGGTCTTTCCGTCTAGCCGCGGGTAGATTGCATCTTCACAAACACTTCAACTTCGCTGAGTCTCAGGAGGAGACAGTGTGGCCATCGTTACGCCATTCGTGCAGGTCGGAACTTACCCGACAAGGAATTTCGCTACCTTAGGACCGTTATAGTTACGGCCGCCGTTTACTGGGGCTTCGATCAAGAGCTTGCACCCCATCACTTAACCTTCCAGCACCGGGCAGGCGTCACACCCTATACGTCGTCTTTCGACTTTGCAGAGTGCTGTGTTTTTATTAAACAGTCGCAGCCACCGATTCTCTGCGGCCCCATCACGCTTCGTGGGCAAGCCACTACACGCTACCGGGGCATACCTTCTCCCGAAGTTACGGTATCAATTTGCCGAGTTCCTTCTCCTGAGTTCTCTCAAGCGCCTTAGAATTTTCATCCTGCCCACCTGTGTCGGTTTGCGGTACGGTCAATCTTGAACTGAAGCTTAGAGGCTTTTCCTGGAAGCAGGGTATCGCTCACTTCGTCTCACGAGGAGACTCGTCATCACGCCTCAGCTTAGCCCGACGGATTTGCCTATCGGGCACGCCTACACGCTTAAACCACCTATTCCAACAGATGGCTGAGGTAACCTTCTCCGTCCCCATCGCATTCAAGACTGGTACAGGAATATTGACCTGTTTTCCATCGACTACGCCTTTCGGCCTCGCCTTAGGGACCGACTCACCCTGCGCCGATGAACGTTGCGCAGGAAACCTTGGCTTTCGGCGAGGGTGCTTTTCACACCCTTTATCGCTACTCATGTCAGCATTCGCACTTCTGATACCTCCAGCATTCCTCCCGGAACACCTTCGCAGGCCTACAGAACGCTCCCCTACCACGCACATTACTGTGCATCCGCAGCTTCGGTTATTGGCTTGAGCCCCGTTACATCTTCCGCGCAGGACGACTCGATCAGTGAGCTATTACGCTTTCTTTAAAGGATGGCTGCTTCTAAGCCAACCTCCTGACTGTCTATGCCTTCCCACCTCGTTTTCCACTTAGCCAATCATTGGGGACCTTAGCTGGCGGTCTGGGTTGTTTCCCTCTTGACGATGGACGTTAGCACCCACCGTCTGTCTCCCGTGCATCACTTTCCGGTATTCGGAGTTTGCTATCGCGAGGTAGATCGCAATGACCCCCTCAACGATTACAGTGCTCTACCCCCGGAAGTGTCCACACGAGGCACTACCTAAATAGTTTTCGGGGAGAACCAGCTATTTCCAGATTTGTTTAGCCTTTCACCCCTATCCACAGCTCATCCCCTAGTTTTTCAACACTAGTGGGTTCGGACCTCCAGTACCTGTTACGGCACCTTCATCCTGGCCATGGATAGATCATCTGGTTTCGGGTCTACGCCCTGCAACTAAAGCGCCCTTATCAGACTCGCTTTCGCTACGCCTCCCCTATTCGGTTAAGCTCGCTACAGAACGTAAGTCGCTGACCCATTATACAAAAGGTACGCAGTCACCCCTTTCAGGGCTCCCACTGTTTGTATGCATGCGGTTTCAGGATCTATTTCACTCCCCTCCCGGGGTTCTTTTCGCCTTTCCCTCACGGTACTAGTTCACTATCGGTCGATCACGAGTATTTAGCCTTGGAGGATGGTCCCCATCTTCAGACAGGATTTCACGTGTCCCGCCCTACTTTTCGTACGCTCAGTTCCACAATCGGGCTTTCATATACGGGGCTATCACCCGCTCTGGCCAACCTTTCCAGGTTGTTCTATTAACGCAACTGCTAAATCGTACAGGCTCTTCCCCGTTCGCTCGCCACTACTTGGGGAATCTCGGTTGATTTCTTTTCCTCGAGCTACTTAGATGTTTCAGTTCGCTCGGTTCGCCTCCTCGCACCTATGTATTCAGTGCGGGATGACCCTTTCGGGCCGGGTTTCCCCATTCGGACATCTCCGGATCAATGCTTGTTTGTCAGCTCCCCGAAGCTTTTCGCAGACTACAACGTCCTTCATCGCCTGTGATCGCCAAGGCATCCACCACATGCACTTAGTCGCTTGACCCTATAACATTGAGCTCCGTTCCCGGACCCTCAACCCTACAGGCAACAACTCGCGCTTGTTTTTTCCATACCCACGCTGGTTCAAAGCCAGGTATGGAGAGAATGCAATCACACAACCCATACGCCTATCCATTTCTGGATATTTCGTATGTCTTTACTTCTCCATGTTTTTAAAGATCAAGCTTCCAGCAACTCTTAAAGTCGCTATCTCAATACGCCACACTCCCACACTCCATGTGCCGCACTCAGATAACCCTTCAAGACTTTGGTGGAGGCAGACGGGATCGAACCGACGACCCCCTGCTTGCAAAGCAGGTGCTCTCCCAGCTGAGCTATGCCCCTCAAGTTCCGATAACCTTCGCATCTCGTCGTTGCTCCAGCACTTGCATAGACCCACTATGCGGCGTGCTTTCGCGCCTCGATCTGCTCGGCTCTCGAACCTTGCTTGACTTGGTGGGTCTGGTTGGGTTCGAACCAACGACCCCCGCCTTATCAAGACGGTGCTCTAACCAGCTGAGCTACAGACCCACGTCTGTACCGCTGAACAACCGATAGGCTGTAGGTGCTCCACTAGGCTTTCGCTCTAGAAAGGAGGTGATCCAGCCGCACCTTCCGATACGGCTACCTTGTTACGACTTCACCCCAGTCATGAATCCCACCGTGGTAAGCGCCCCCCTTGCGGTTAGACTACCTACTTCTGGTGAAACCCACTCCCATGGTGTGACGGGCGGTGTATACAAGACCAGGAACGTATTCACCGCGGCATGCTGATCCGCGATTACTAGCGATTCCGACTTCATGGAGTCGAGTTGCAGACTCAATCCGGACTACGATCGGCTTTCTGGGATTGGCTCCACCTCGCGGCTTGGCAACCCTCTGTACCGACCATTGTATGACGTGTGAAGCCCTACCCATAAGGGCCATGAGGACTTGACGTCATCCCCACCTTCCTCCGGTTTGTCACCGGCAGTCCCATTAGAGTGCCCAACTTAATGATGGCAACTAATGGCAAGGGTTGCGCTCGTTGCGGGACTTAACCCAACATCTCACGACACGAGCTGACGACAGCCATGCAGCACCTGTGTCCAGGCTCCCTTTCGGGCACTTCCACCTCTCAGCAGAATTCCTGGCATGTCAAGGGTAGGTAAGGTTTTTCGCGTTGCATCGAATTAATCCACATCATCCACCGCTTGTGCGGGTCCCCGTCAATTCCTTTGAGTTTTAATCTTGCGACCGTACTCCCCAGGCGGCCAACTTCACGCGTTAGCTACGGTACTAAAGAAGTCTCCTTCTCCAACACCTAGTTGGCATCGTTTAGGGCGTGGACTACCAGGGTATCTAATCCTGTTTGCTCCCCACGCTTTCGTGCATGAGCGTCAGTGTTAACCCAGGGGGCTGCCTTCGCCATCGGTGTTCCTCCGCATATCTACGCATTTCACTGCTACACGCGGAATTCCACCCCCCTCTGCCACACTCCAGTCTTGCAGTCACAACCGCAGTTCCCAGGTTAAGCCCGGGGATTTCACAGCTGTCTTACAAAACCGCCTGCGCACGCTTTACGCCCAGTAATTCCGATTAACGCTCGCACCCTACGTATTACCGCGGCTGCTGGCACGTAGTTAGCCGGTGCTTCTTCTTCAGGTACCGTCATTAGTCACTAGTATTAATAATGACCTTTTCGTTCCTGCCGAAAGAGCTTTACAACCCGAAGGCCTTCTTCACTCACGCGGAATGGCTGGATCAGGGTTGCCCCCATTGTCCAAAATTCCCCACTGCTGCCTCCCGTAGGAGTCTGGGCCGTGTCTCAGTCCCAGTGTGGCTGATCATCCTCTCAGACCAGCTACGGATCGTCGCCTTGGTAGGCCTTTACCCCACCAACTAGCTAATCCGACATCGGCCGCTCCAATAACGCGAGGCCTTGCGGTCCCCCGCTTTCCCCCTCAGGGCGTATGCGGTATTAGCCATCCTTTCGGATGGTTATCCCCCATTACTGGGCACGTTCCGATGTATTACTCACCCGTTCGCCACTCGCCACCAGGGTTGCCCCCGTGCTGCCGTTCGACTTGCATGTGTAAAGCATTCCGCCAGCGTTCAATCTGAGCCAGGATCAAACTCTTCAGTTCAATCTCTTCGCTCACTCAACGAATCTTCCAGTTCAAATTTCTTCAAACCTTACTCTCGTGTAAGTGACTTGCTACTACCTAATATTTTCGCTCGACGCAGCCGTTGTCTCTCAGCTTTCGCCTCCAGACCGTAGCACTCAGCACCTCTCAGTACCTCGCACCACATCCCAACCCTTCGATCTCGGGTCAGAACCCAACTCCGTCTCAACCTAGCAAGCACCTACACCTATCGGTTGTCCAACTTTTTAAAGAACGTTCCAACTCAGAATTCGCAGAGATTTCTACCGCTTTTCTCGCCGCAAACCGCGTTGAAGAGGGGCGCATTATACGGACCGTTTCTTATCGGTCAAGAGATTCGGGAAAACTTTTTCAAAACCTCGCCGAAGTGCTGCCATGGCAGGAATGTCAGGCCACCGTCACCCGGGCAAACTTGCGTTTACCTACTTGCAGCACAACCACTTCACCGACGGCGAAAACCAGCGTCTTGTCGGAAATCTTTTCACCATTGACGCGCACCCCACCCGCCTCGATCATGCGCATCGCCTCCGAGGTGCTGGAGACTAGGCCGGCCTGTTTCAACAACTGGGCAACCGGCGCAATAGGAAGAGAGAGCTCCGGCATCTCATCCGGAATGGCCCCTCGCTGGAACCGCGCTTCAAAGTCTGCCAAGGCATCCACGGCAGCTTTGCGTGAGTGGAACCGCTCCACGATTTCCTGGGCCAACAGAACCTTGATGTCTCGCGGATTGCGACCCTCGGCAATTTCCTGCTTGAAGCCCAAGACCTCAGAGGTATCCCGGAACGACAGAAGCTCGTAATAGCGCCACATCAGTTCGTCGGAGACGGACATCAGCTTGCCGAATATTTCCTTGGGGGATTCGGCGATCCCCACATAATTACCCAGGGACTTGGACATCTTGTTGACGCCGTCGAGGCCCTCCAGCAGTGGCATCATCAGCACGCACTGGGGCGCCTGCCCGTAATGCTTTTGCAGCTCACGGCCCACTAGCAGATTGAACTTCTGATCCGTGCCCCCCAATTCCACATCCGACTTCATGGCCACGGAATCGTAGCCCTGGCACAGGGGGTAGAGGAACTCATGGATGGCGATGGGCTGATTGCCTGCGTAGCGTTTGGAGAAGTCATCCCGCTCCAGCATCCGGGCAACGGTATGCAGCGCCGCCAGCTTGATCATGCCCGCCGCCCCCAGGGGCTCGAACCAAGTCGAGTTGAAACAGATTTCAGTTCTGGCAGGGTCGAGGATCTTGAACACCTGCTGCTGGTAAGTCCTGGCATTCTCTACGATCTGTTCCTTCGACAGCGGGGGGCGCGTGGCATTCTTGCCCGTGGGATCCCCGATCATTGCGGTGAAATCACCGATCAGGAACAGGACCTGATGGCCCAGATCCTGAAAATGCCTTAGTTTGTTGATCAGCACCGTATGACCAAGATGCAGGTCCGGCGCCGTGGGGTCGAAACCCGCTTTGATACGCAGGGGGCGCCCAGTCTTGAGCCGTTCCCGCAGATCGGCCTCGATAAGAAGCTCATCGGCACCGCGTTTGATCAGTTCCAGTTGGGATTCGATGTCATTCATCGGTTCAGTCGGTCCAGTTTTGACGGTAGTCGGCTTTTTGTTACACTGCGGCGAGTTTTTTTGCCGGACCAACCGCCAGATGAAGCAGCAAAAGCGGGCAATTTTAGCCGATCTCCTTCGCTACCGTGAGACCCGTCCTGGCCCCTTCTGGGCCTCGACCGGTGTGGCGGCCGTAGCTATTTTCGGCATGGTTGCAGCCTTTGGCACCGCATCGGAGACCATTTCCACCCCAATCATCCAGAAAAGTTACGTGGAGGAGCTGGGGGTCGCCGTGACCGCCCTCCATAGCGCCAGCGCCGGCGAGTTTGTTCGCGAAGAACAGATTCGCCGCAGCGATACGGCAACCACACTCTTTTCCCGACTGGGAGTGGACGACACGGCAACACTCTCCACCCTCCGGGCACTCCCGGGCGCGGACATGCTGTTTCGCCAGATCGTTCCCGGAAAGACGGTCACCGCCCTGGCCGACCGGGATGGCGTATTGCAGTCACTGGTTTTCCCCCTTGCCGGCAACCAGGCCCGTGCCCTGTTTGTCCAGCGGATGGGCGATACCTTCAGCATCACCGAGAAGGCAATCCCCCTGGATACCCAGGTGATCATGAAGTCGGGCGAAATCAGGCACTCACTGTTCGGCGCCACCGATGATGCGGGCATTCCGGATGCCGTGGCGACGCAACTGGCAGACATTTTCAGCGGCGACATCGACTTTCACCGCGACCTGCAACGAGGTGACCGCTTCTCGGTGGTCTATGAGTCCATTAGCTCCATGGGCAAGCAGATACGCGCCGGCCGCATCCTGGCCGCCGAATTCATCAACGAGGGCCGGCAATACAAAGCGGTCTGGTTTGGTGACGGACAGCACGGTGGCGGTTACTACACTCCTGATGGACGCAGCCTGCGCAAGGCCTTTTTGCGCTCCCCCCTCGAATTTTCTCGCGTCACCTCCGGGTTCACCTCTGCCCGTTTCCATCCCGTCCTGAATAAATGGCGAGCGCACAAGGGCGTGGATTATGGCGCTCCGGTAGGCACTCGGGTCAGGGCAACTGCAAACGGAAGCATCGAATTCGTTGGTAACCGGGGCGGCTACGGCAAGGTGGTGATCCTGCGGCATCAAGGCCATTATTCGACGCTCTATGGGCATCTGTCTGGCTTCGCCGCCGGAATGAAGGTCGGCCGGCACATTTCCCAGGGAGAGGTCATCGCCTATACCGGCGCAACGGGACTGGCCAGTGGCCCCCATCTGCATTACGAATTCCGTGTCGACGGCATCCACAAGAATCCATTGACCGTGGCACTGCCCGAAGCGCCCGCCCTTACGCCGGATCAACTGGCAACTTTCCGGCAGACCGCCAGTCGTGAGCTTGCGCGGGTGGACATGATCCGCGACTTCAACCTCACCGCACTTGATTGAGACGGAGTTCTACATCGGCTTGATGTCCGGCACCAGTCTGGACGGAATCGATGCGGCCCTGGTTTGTTTCTCCGACGGCAAGGCGAGCACCCTGGCGACACACTACATCCCCTATCCGGAGGATGTCCGCCGGGAAGCCTTGGCTCTTCAGTCAAGCGGGCCGGATGAACTGCATCGTACCGCGTTGCTCTCCAACCGCTTGATGCATCTCCATGCCGAAGGTGTGAAGGCCCTGCTCGCTGCCGCCCAGCTCGGCCCGGATCGGATCACCGCCCAGGGCTGCCATGGCCAGACCCTGCGCCACCGTCCGGAATCGGGCTATACCCTGCAAATAGGCAACCCGGCCCTGCTGGCGGAGCTCACCGGCATTGCCGTGGTGGCTGATTTCCGCAGCCGCGACGTGGCCGCTGGCGGCCAGGGAGCACCGCTGGTGCCGGCCGCCCACGCCGCCCTGTTCCAAAGTACCGACTACCATCGGCTCATTCTCAATATCGGCGGCATCGCGAACATCACCAACCTGCCGCTCCAGGGCGACACCGCCGGTTTCGATTGTGGCCCCGGCAACATGCTGCTCGATGGCTGGGCCAGCCGTCACCTGGGTTTACCCTACGACGCCAACGGCGCCTGGGGCCAGAGTGGCAATGTAATTTCCGGTTTACTGGAAAAGATGCTGGCGCATCCTTTCCTGGATCTCACCCCACCCAAGAGCTGCGGCCGCGAACAATTCGGCCTGCCCTGGCTGGATGGAATACTGACGGGAACGGAGGAGGCAGCAGATGTACAACGCTGCCTCCTGGAACTCACGGCGCGCAGTGCAGCGGACGCCGTGCGCAGATGGTGCGCCCAGCCCGAAAGACTCTACGTCTGCGGGGGCGGGGCAAGAAATGGAGCACTTATGACTGCCCTCACCGCCGCGCTACCCGATATCGAAATCGGACTCACTGATCAACTGGGCGTACCCGCAGACTGGGTCGAAGCCGTCGCCTTCGCCTGGCTGGCGCGTCAGCATGTGAGCGGTCTACCCGGGAATCTACCCAAAGTAACCGGTAGCCAGGGGCCGCGGGTGCTGGGGGCCTACTACCCCGCCTGACCCCAATGAAAAGAGCCCTTGCGGGCTCTTTTTCCTATCATCCCTCACAAGCCCTCAGGCCGAGAAGGACGAACCGCAGCCACAGGTGCTGTTGGCGTTGGGGTTCTTGATCACGAACTGGGAGCCTTCGAGGCCCTCGGTGTAATCAATCTCGGCGCCGACCAGGTACTGGTAGCTCATGGGATCGACCAGCAGAGTGACGCCGCCTTTCACCAAGGAGGTATCGTCCTCGTTCGCCACCTCGTCGAAGGTAAAGCCGTACTGAAAGCCTGAGCAACCACCGCCGGTGACAAATACGCGCAGCTTGAGGTCGGGGTTCCCTTCTTCCGCGATCAGTTCCTTGACCTTGCTCACCGCGCTGTCGGTGAAAACAAAAGGTGAGGGCATTTCGGTGGGTGCATTCATGTTTTTCTCCTGGGGGTTGGGGTATAGGGTGAATTATCCTTGTAATCCTCACGCAGGGTCAATTAGCACTGGCCAGTTTGAGCTCCACCGCCTTGCCTGCGGAACCCCGATGGACAAGCCGTCCTTCGACAATTGCACCCAGGCGCATTTCAATCGCGCCATATTCCACATCCCCTGTGACCCGGGCCTGGGACTGAAGTTCCAGAAAATCGCCGCACATGATGGGCCCAACCACGGTCCCGTTGACCACCAGATGGGACACCCGTATCTCACCTTCGATACGGGCACGTTCACTAATCACCAGAGTGCTTGGCGTATCGCCGATAGCAAACACGTTACCACATACCTCGCCATCGACCCGTAGCCCCCCGGAGAAATGGATATTCCCCTCCACTTTCGTTCCCGCACCGATCAGACTTTCGATTCGGACATTGGCCTGTCTTTTTGAAAACATCACCATTCTCCTATCAACTTACGCGCATCAACGAGAAAAATCCAACAAACTTACTTGCGAACCCCAGATACCACAGGCTGCGATCTTTCTTTGGCAAGATTTTCGAACACCGCCAGATCTTCGCGTAAACGATTGTTTTCTGATTCTAGATCCTTCACCTGCTGAACCAGCCGCTCCTGGGCAGCCCGCGCCATTTGAACATTACCCTCGCCCGCGCCGACTTCCCGACGCAGACGCTCCAGCTCTGACATCTGTCGGGCATTCTCCAGACGAAGGGCGGCCAACTCTTCCCCGGTTTCCTGACGGTTGTAGCCCGCCAGCCGACTCCCGGCATCGTACATCCATCCCGCCAGAACCAGCACTGCAATCAGCAGCAGAGCTGTCATTGAGGCCCGCCAGTACCACGGAAGCTGCACCCGCACCGCGACACGCGGCGCGGCGACACCAAAACGGCGCCGCAGCCAGCGAAACATCAGGGCAAAACCGGAAGTTGCGAAAGGCCCGCGCATTCATCAAGCCCGAACATGATATTCATGTTCTGCACCGCCTGTCCCGCCGCACCCTTTACCAGATTGTCGATGACCGACAGAATCACCAGGGTATCCCCGCCCTGAGGGCGATGAACGGCGATACGGCAGACATTCGAGGCTCGTACCGAACGGGTTTCCGGATGAGTACCAGGAGGCAGCACATCCACGAAAGGCTCATCTCGATAGGCTCGCTCGAACAGCGCCTGAAAATCGATTTCCTTAGTAACCCGCGCATATAGCGTAGCGTGAATGCCGCGGATCATCGGGGTCAGATGGGGCACGAAAGTCAGGCCCACCGGCCCACCGGCCACCAAGGACAGGCCCTGGCGGATCTCAGGCAAGTGGCGATGCCCGGCGACCCCGTAGGCCTTGAAATTGTCCCCTGCTTCTGAGAACAGGATATGGGTTTCCGCCTTGCGCCCCGCGCCGGAAACACCCGACTTCGCATCGGCGATCAAGGTGGATGCATCCACGCATCCCGCCTTGAGCAGCGGTATGAAACCCAATTGAGTCGCGGTCGGATAACAGCCGGGATTCGCCACCAGGCGGGCATTGCGTATCTTGTCCCGATTCATCTCCGGCAAGCCGTAAACCGCCTCGGCCACCAGCGCCGGACTGGCGTGGGACATGCCGTACCACTTTTCCCATTCCGCCACATCCTGGATGCGGAAATCGGCCGCCAGGTCGATCACCCTAACCCCCGCCGCCAGCAAGCTCACCGCCTGTTGCATGGCAATCCCGTTGGGGGTGGCGAAAAACACCACGTCGCAGTCGCTCAGAGAGGATTTGGCCGGGTCGGTGAACTGAAGACCGACACGCCCCCGCAGACTGGGGAACATATCGGCCACTGCCGTCCCCGCCTCACCACGGGAAGTAATCGCCTTGAGTTCAACCCCGGAGTGCTGGGCCAGCAGGCGCAGAAGCTCCACGCCCGTATAGCCTGTACCTCCAACCACGCCAACCTTGATCATCCGACCTCCGAATCAACAATTGCCGCGCAATGGTAACGCACGGACGTTACAAACAACAAAGCCGCCCGCAGGCGGCTTTGGCTTTGCACCAAACGCGTTAGCGCTTGGAGAACTGCTTGCGGCGACGCGCCTTGTGGAAGCCGACTTTTTTCCGTTCGACCTCACGAGCATCGCGGGTCACGAAGCCGGCGCTGGACAGAGCGGGCTTGAGGGTCGCATCGTATTCGATCAGGGCGCGGGTGATGCCATGACGAACCGCGCCGGCCTGGCCGGACTCGCCGCCACCGGTCACGTTCACCATGATGTCGAAGGTGTTCGTATGCTGCACCAGCTCCAGGGGCTGACGCACGACCATACGACCGGTCTCGCGGGAGAAGAATTCATCAACGGGCTTGTCGTTCACGACGATCTTGCCTGTGCCCGGCTTGATGAACACGCGGGCAACCGCCGTCTTGCGGCGACCAGTCCCGTAGTTATAGTTAGTGGCCATATATATGTCCTTAGATCTCAAGCGCCTTGGGCTGCTGAGCGGCATGGGGATGCTCAACACCGGCGTAACACTTCATCTTTTTCAGCATGGCATAGCCGAGGGGGCCCTTGGGCAGCATGCCCTTGACGGCCTTTTCCAGCACGCGGGCGGGAAAACGCTGTTGCAGCTTGGTGAAGTTGGTCTCGTAAATACCGCCGGGGTAGCCCGTGTGGCGATAGTACTTCTTGTCTTCGGCCTTGGCGCCGGTGACACGCAGCTTGTCCACATTGACGACGACGATGTAGTCACCCGTGTCCACATGGGGCGTGTAGATGGTCTTGTGCTTGCCACGCAAGCGGCTGGCGATTTCGGCAGCCAGCCGGCCCAGGACCTTGTCCGTCGCATCAACGACGAACCAATCCCTTGTGACCTCGTGCGGCTTGGCGGAAAAGGTTTTCATGAGGATTCCCTCTGATTTTTGAACGCCCGTGACCGGGCTGTTACGGCGGAAAAGCCGCGCATTGTATTCCACAGCCAGCGAAAGTGTCAAACCACATCGCCAAACACTTTCCAACCCGCCCTGGCGCCCGGCATTCCCCTGGCGCTGCCAGAGCAAACTACAATATTCCCTGGCTGAATCATCAAGGACTACAGGCATGGAATGTACGGTTCGCTGGCACGACGGTATGAGTTTTGTGGCCGAGACCGGCAGCGGTCATCTGGTGGCGATGGACGGCGCGCCGGAAGCGGGAGGGCGCAATCTGGCGCCCCGCCCCATGGAGATGCTGCTTGCCGGCACCGGCGGGTGCACGGCTTTCGATATCGTGATGATCCTCAAGCGCGGCCGCCAGGGCATCAGTGGCTGCGAGGTGAAACTTTCCGCCGAGCGGGCGGAGACCGATCCGAAAGTGTTCACCCGGATCAACATGCACTTCCTGGTGAAGGGCCGCAATCTCAAGCCGGAAGCGGTCGAGCGGGCGGTACATCTCTCGGCCGAGAAGTATTGCTCCGCCTCCATCATGCTGGGCAAGACCGCCGCCATCACCCACAGTTGGGAAATCGTCGAGGGATAGCGGCACCACACCAGCCCATCAACCGCCACGCAACAGGTACTGGCGCAGGGACAGGGCCGCACCCAACCAGCCGAGGACGGCGGCCAGGGCCAGCAGGACCAGGGACTCCCTGACCTCCAGGGGACTCAGCATGAAATTCAGGCTGTAAAGCTGGGCCAGTTCGGCGATGGGGCTGCGCAGCATCAAGGCCGCGCCCTGCGCCATGGCCCAGGCCAGCAGTCCTCCCGCCAGGCCCTGGAGGGTGCCGAACCAGTGGAAGGGCCGGCGGATGAAGGCGTCGGTGGCCCCCAGGAGACGGCTCACCTCGATTTCAGCCCGCTGGGTCAGCACCTGGAGCCGGATGGTGTTGAAGGTGATGGCCACCAGCCCCACCCCGAGCAGCAAGGCCAGCAGGGCGACACCACTGCGGCCCAGGCGCAGGAGGGCATCCAGGCGACGCACCCAGGCCGAATCCAGTTGCACATGCTCCACCCGGGGCAGGGTCGCCAAGTTCCGGGCCAGGGCCTCCATAGCCGCCGGGCTGTCGTCCCGGGGCTGGACGACGAAGGCATCGGGGAAGGGATTTTCTGGCAGGGCATCGATCACGTCCCCCAACCCCTCGGCCGACCGCATCCTCTGCCGGGTCTGTTCCCTGGGTATGTAGCGATATTCGCTCACACCACCATGGGCCTTGAGGGCCGACTCTACCCCAGTGACGGCACGAGCGTCCGCATCCAGAGCCAGAAATAGCGAAATCTGCGGGGTCGGCGCGGCATTGCGGGCCAGTTGGGCCGCATTCCCCAGCAGCAGCAACCCACCAGCGGGCAGAGCCAGGGCAACGCCGATGGCCACTACCGAAAGCAGGGTGTTCACCGGCGCCTGAGCCAGGCGGCGCAGGGCCAGCCCCAGGGCGCTGCGATGCTGGCTTAACCAGTTCCTCATGACGTCATCCTCCCGTGGTCCAGCCCCAGGCGACGGGCACCCCGGGGCAGAAACAGGGCCTCGTCGTAGGTAGCCAGCAGGACGGTAACGCCGACTCGGTAAAAGTCGATGAAGATGTCGGCCACGGTGCGGGCAGTTTCCGGATCCAGGTAGGCGGTGGGTTCGTCGGCCAGCAGCAGGCTGGGGCGTCCCACCACGGCCCGTGCGATGGCCAGGCGCTGCTGCTCTCCGCCGGACAGGGCGATGGGCATGGCCTTCTCCCGGGCCAGCAGGCCCACCTTGTCCAGGGCGGCCCGCACGCGCCTGGCCGCCTCCTTGGGCGCAAAGCCGGCAATGGCCAGGGGCAGCATCACGTTCTCGAAGGCATTGCGATCGAACAGCAGTTTCTGGTCCTGGAACACCAGCCCCAGATTGCGGCGCAGGTAGGGAATCGCCGAGGAGCGCAGGGCGCCCACGTTCTGGCCATTGACCAGCACCGTGCCCGCCGTGGGCGTCTCGATGGCGGCAATCAGCTTGAGCAGGGTGCTCTTGCCGGCTCCCGAGTGGCCGCTGACGATGACCAGTTCGCCCGGCTCCACTTGAAAGCTGATTTCGGCCAGGGCATCGATGCCCGGCGGATAGCGCTTGGCGACGCTGTCGAAACGGATCACGTTTTATCTTCCAGACGTCCCTGCACCATGGGGATGCCGAACAGCCGGCATTCCAGGGGGCCGTTGAAGAGGGGGATGCGCCGGGTCACCTTGAGCCGCACCAACTTGGCCAGTTGCGGGTCGGCGGTGAGGAACCAGCAGTGCCAGCCGGCGAAGTGCTGCTTCAGGGCATTGCCCAGCAGGGGATAGAAGGCAGCCAGCTCCTCGTCCTCTCCCAGGCGTTCGCCGTAGGGGGGATTGGTCACGAGTAAACCCGCAGGTGCCGGGGCCGGCAATTGCAGCAGGTCTGCCTGACGCACTTCCACCAGATCATCCAAGCCGGCATGGGCCAGGTTCTGGCGAGTACGGGCCACGGCATCGGCGGAAACGTCAGAGCCCCAGATGGACAGCTTGTCAGCCGCCACCCGCCGCTGGGCGGCTTCCGTGCGCAGGCGGCGCCAGAGGTTGGCATCGAAGTCGATGAAATTCTCGAAGCCGAATTCCCCCTCACCTCGGGAAAGCCCCGGGGCATCCCCCAGGCTCATCTGGGCGGCCTCGATCAGGAAGGTGCCGCTGCCGCACATGGGGTCCAGCAACGGCGTTCCCGGTTTCCAGCCGGCCAGACGCAGGATGCCCGCCGCCAGGTTCTCCTTGATGGGGGCCTCCACCTTGGCGATCTTGTGGCCCCGCAGGTAGAGGGGCGTGCCGGAGGTATCCAGATAAAGGGTGGCTTCCCGGTCGTTGAGGAACAGGTGGATGCGGATGTCCGGCTCCCGGGTATCCACATAGGGACGCTGCCCGGTTTCGTCGCGGAAGCGGTCGCAGACCGCGTCCTTCACCTTGAGGGTGATGTATTCCAGGCTGCGTAGCGGCGAGCGCTGGGCCGTCACATAGACGCGGATGGTTTTCTCCGGGGAGAACAACTGATGCCAGGGCACGCCGTTGGCCAGCCGGTAGATATCCTCTTCACCCTGGTAGCCCCCCAGGGCCACACGCCAGAGCACCCGGGTGGCGATGCGGGACTCCAGATTGGCCCGATAACAGGTTTCCCAGTCGCCGCGAAAATGCACGCCGCCGGGGACTGCCGTCACCTGCTTGCCTCCGGCTGCCGCCAGGTCCTCCACCAGCAGGGGTTCCAGGCCCCGGGGACAGGGTGCGAAGAAATACCAGCCCCGCAGGAAATCGCCGATGTCCCCCTTGCTTGCAGGCACTGCCCCGCTGCGGGGCGGTGATGCCGGGCGGCTGCGCTGGCCCGGGGCGGCATGGGTGTTGGGAGCGTCCGCCTTGCGGACGTGTCGGACCCGGGGGCCGGGCTGGGGAGGTTTGTGGGAAGAGTTCAAAACGGTTTCACCACGACCAGGATCACGATGGCGATCAGGGCCAGCACAGGGATTTCATTGAAGACACGGAACCAGACATGGCTACGTTGGCAGCTTTGGGTGGCGAACTCCCCCAGCAGCATGCCGCACCAGACATGGTAGGCCAGCAGGCCCAGCACCAGGATCGTCTTGGCGTAGAGCCAGCCGCCGCTGATGCCGAAACCAAACCAGAGCCACAGTCCCAGGGCCACGGCCAAAACCGCGATGGGGCCGACGAAACGGTAGAGCTTCCTGGCCATCAGCAGCAGGCGCTCCCGCTCGGCCGCGCTGTCGGCGGGTACCATGGCCAGATTCACGAAGATGCGGGGCAGGTAGAACAAGCCGGCGAACCAGCTCACCACGAAGACGATATGAAAGGCCTTGACCCAGAGCATGTCAGCTTGTCCTCTCTGTTGTTTTAACGTGGAAAAGTATCAACGGAGCCGGGTGTGGCCATTGAGCGCAGCGAGCCGATCAGTAGCCCCGCCTCGATGGTAGGGTAGGTCAGGCGCAGATGCAGTTCCTGTTTCATGCGGCGGTTTTCCAAGCGACGTGACTCCGCCATGAAGGAGAGCTGCATGGCCGGCAAGCGCTGTTGTGCCTCGTCCCAGGACAGACGGGGCAGACGGGCCTGACCGAAGGCATCGCTGAGACGGTCGTACCACTCTCCCATCAGCAGTTCACTGTCGTCGCTGATGTTGTAGGCCCGGCCCGGCCGACCGGAACGCAGGGCCGCCAGGCAGGCACGGGCCAGATCCTCGGCGTGGATATGATTGGTATGGACATCCTCCTCGGGTCGCAGCAGGGGCAGGCGCTTGTGCAGGCGTTCCGTGGGCAGGCGGTCGGCGGCATAGATGCCCGGCGAGCGCAACAGGCTCACCGTGCAACCGGAATCGCGGCCGAAGCGGCGCAATGCCCGCTCCGCCGCCAGCCGCCGCCGGCCTCGTGCACTGTCGGGATGGGGGGGCCGGGTCTCCGCCACCCGCTCGCCCCGACAGTCGCCATAGACCCCGCTGGTACCGATGTAGACCAGGCGCCGTGGTAGACTCCCGCCGCACCGCAGGGCCGCTATCAGCCTGGCTGTGCGCGGATCGCCCTCACCGCTGCCGGGGGGCGGCGCGCTGTGCAGCACCGCGTCGGCCAGTCCAGCCAGGCGACGCAGGGTGGCCGGCTGGTCCAGGTCACCGCGCAACTGGGTCACGCCCTGGGCGGCCAGGGCCGGATCCCGCTCCCGCACGAGGGCGTAGAGACGCCAGTGCCCGCGCAGACAGGGCAAGGCACGGCGCACCACGTCGCCACAGCCGACGATCAACAATCTTCTCATCACGAAATTATCTCATGACCTACAAGATCACCCTCAAGCCCAGCGGTCACAGCTTCGATGCCCCTGCCGACGAGCCCCTGCTCAAGTCCGCTGATCAGGCCGGTTTCAAGCTGCCCTACGGTTGCAGCGCCGGAGCCTGCGGGGCCTGCAAGGCCAAGGTGGTGACCGGCCAGGTGGACTACGGTGATTACCAGGACCACGCCCTTTCGGTCGAGGAAAAAGCCGCTGGCATGGCCCTGATGTGCTGTGCCACCCCCCGCTCCGACCTTACCGTGGAAGTGCGCGAAGTCGGCGCCCTGGGGAGCATTGCCGTGAGGAAGCTGCCCTGCCGGGTACAGAAGATGGAACGGGTGGCCTCTGATGTGATGGTGCTGCAACTCAAGCTGCCCGCCAGCGAACCCCTCCAGTTCCTGGCTGGCCAGTATCTGGAATTCATCCGTCCCGATGGTTCCCGGCGGGCCTTTTCCATCGCCAACGCGCCCCACCAGAACGAGTTCGTCGAGATCCATGTCCGCCTCGTCCCGGACGGTGAGTTCACCGCCCAGGTATTCGGGACCATGAAGGAAAAGGACATCCTGCGCATCGAGGCGCCCCTGGGCTCCTTTTTCCTGCGGGAGGATTCCGACCGGCCCATCATCCTCCTGGCCGGTGGCACCGGCTTCGCGCCCATCAAGAGCCTGGTGGAGCACGCTCTGCACAAGGGCATCGTCCGGCCCATCCACCTTTACTGGGGGGCGCGGGACAAGGCCGGCCTCTATCTGGACGAACTACCCCGGCGCTGGGCAACGCAACACCCCCACATCCACTACATTCCCGTACTCTCCGATGCCCCCGTCGCCGACGCCTGGCAGGGACGCCAGGGCCTGGTGCATCAGGCCGTGCTGAAGGATTTCGCCGACCTTTCCGGCCACGATATCTACGCCTGCGGCGCACCGGCCATGATCGAGGCCGCCCACAGCGATTTCCTCGCCCGGGGCCTGATCGAGGAATCCTTCTTTGCCGATTCCTTCACCTTTGCCGCCCACTGAGGGGCTGTCGGACCGGACCGGGGCGCGTTTTCAGCCGAGGAAATATCCTTGCTCAAGTCATGGCATTCATGCCTGACGACGTCCACCAAGGAAACGTGACGCAATACATCTATAAAGGAACACCGTTCATATCGAGCGCATCGGATTTTGCGGGACAATAAGTCCATTGCCATCAACCAGCAGGGAGTGACCGTGTCAACTGCAAGTCCCCGCACGATATTGATCGTTGACGACTCCCCGGAGAATCTCGCCGTACTCAACGACTTGCTTTGCCCCCGCTACCGGGTGCGGGTCGCCACCTCCGGCGCCAGAGCCTTACAGATTGCCGGCGCATCACCGTATCCCGACCTGATCCTCCTCGATGTGATGATGCCCGGCATGGACGGCTACCAGGTCTTTGAACACCTGCGGGCCGATCCCGACACCCGAGACATCCCTGTCATCTTCATCACGGCCATGAACAGCATCGAAGGAGAGATGCACGGTCTGGAGCTCGGCGCGGTGGATTACATCACCAAGCCCATCGTGCCGCCTCTTGTTCTTGCGCGCATCCACACCCAACTGGAGCTGAAGCAGGCCCGGGACTGGCTGCGGGATCAGAACAGCTATCTGGAAGCCGAAATCGAGAAGCGCATGGCGGAGAACGAGCTGATCCAGGAAGTGAGCATCCGGGCACTGGCCCACCTGGCGGAAATCCGCGACCCGGAAACCGGTAACCACATCCGGCGCACCCAGGGCTACGTGCAGCAACTGGCCACGGAACTACGCAAGTCCGCGAAATTCGCGCCGCTCCTGGGCGAGCGCCAAATCCGCCTACTGGCCCGCTCGGCGCCCCTTCATGACATTGGCAAGATTGGCATTCCCGACGCCATCCTGCACAAGCCCGGCCCCCTCAGCGCGGCGGAATGGGTCGTCATGAAGACCCACTCGCGACTCGGCAGCGACGCCATCGACCTGGCGGAACGGGACGCCGCCGAGTCCGTGGAATTCCTCGCCCTGGCCAAGGAAATCGCCCTGCGTCACCACGAGAAATGGGACGGCAGTGGCTATCCCGACGGTCTGGCCGGCGAGGCCATTCCCGTTTCCGCGCGCATCATGGCCATCGCCGACGTCTTCGATGCCCTGGTCACGCCGCGGGTCTACAAGGCGCCCCTGTCCTATGACGAAGCGCGCGACATCATCGCCGCCGGCCGCGGCGGGCATTTCGACCCCGACATCGTCGATGCCTTCCTCGCCCAATTCCATGCCTTCCGCGACATCGCCGACCGCCATCGCGACTGACATGCCCGACGATCCCGCCCACGCAGCATCCTCCACCGCCCACGCCAGCCGCGGCATCCTGGCCATCGTACTGGTCTATGCCGTCTTTGCGGCCCTCTGGATACTGGTGTCCGACCAGGCGATGGAATGGCTGTTCACCGACCCCGCGGCAATCACCCTGGCCAGTACCCTCAAGGGTTGGTTGTTCGTGGGAGTCACCTCGATGCTGCTTTACGGCCTGATGCAGCGTCTGGTCGGCACGGCGCCGGCCACGGCACCCATCACGGCCCTGCCAGGGTCCTGGCGCCCAACCCTGCCGGTCATGATCCTTGTCGTCACCATCGTCGCCCTGACGATAGCAATAGTCCTCCACACCGTCAGTAACCAGCGCGACAAGGAAGTCGCGAGACTCCAGGCCATCGCCAACCTCAAGGCGCAACAGGTCACTGACTGGCTCAAGGAAAGGCACGATGACGCCAGATTCGTTCAGACCAATCCGGCCTTCGCCGCTCAATATCTCCACTGGCGCCAGACGGGGGACCGGGCCAGCCTCGGTCAGTTGCAGACCGGGCTGGAGCAACTGCGCCAGAGCCATGATCTCGCCGCCGTCCTGCTGCTGGACAGTGAGGGGAGGCGCCTGTGGAACAGCATCGGCGCACCAGAGGAGATCAATCCGGCCCTGCGGGATACAGCCCGGCTGGCCTCCGCCGACCTGCAGGTGCACTGGGCGGGCCCCTATCCCGGTCCGGCCGGCGCCTCGCGCCTGGATTTCGTCGCCCCTCTGGGGACGGGAGCCGATCCGCCCCTGGTGGTACTGCACACGGCCCCCGACGACGGGCTCTTCCGCACCCTGAAAACCTGGCCAGGCCCCAGCGCCAGCGGCGAAATCCTGCTGTTCCGTCGCGACGGCAACCAAGTGCTGTTCCTGGAGAGTCAGGGCCGAACGACTCAGACCCGAGTGTCCCTTGCGACACCACGCCTACTGACCAGCCGGGTGCTGCGGGGCGAAACCACGCCGGGCGGCCTGCTCGAAGGCGAGGACTATCGCGGCGTGGCTGTCGTGGCCGTGGCCCAGGCTATCGCTGGCACCGACTGGTTCCTGATCGCCAAGCTCGACCAGCAAGAGCTTTATGAAAAAGCTGTTCACGATGCATTCTGGATCTTCCTGACCGGGCTGCTAGCCTTGTTTGCGGCCGCCGCTGGCGCCTACCTGCTGCGCCAACGCCAGCAACTGGCCTTGGCCGCCGACATACAGCAGGCCCAGGCGGAGCGGATCGGCGCCCTGCAATTGCTCGCTACCATTGCCGACAGCTCGGAGGACGTCATCTTCGCCAAGGATATGGAGGGCCGCTACACCATGGTCAACCGGGCCGGCTGCCGTTCCACCGGCAAGCCGGCCGAGGCTTTGCTGGGCCGAAACGCCCATGACCTTCTGCCTGCGGAGCAGGCCGAGGCGATCATGGCAGCCGACCGCCGGGTGATCGACGAGGCCTGCGTGATGACGGACGAGAGTGGATTCGCCACGACAACCGGGGTCCGCTCCTTCCTGACCCTCAAGGGCCCCCTGCGCGATGCCGGCGGCAAGATCGTCGGCATCTTCGGAATTTCCCGCGATATCACCGAGCGCAAGGAAGCCGAGCTGTCCCTGCGGCAGGAGCGAGACCGCAACCAGCGCTACCTGGACACGGTGCAGGCCGTGATGGTGGCGCTGGATGCCGGGGGTCGCGTCACCATGATCAACCGGGCCGGCTGCGAACTGCTGGGCTACACGGAAGCGGAAATGCTGGGGCGCCCCTGGTTCGAGTTCTTCCTGCCCCAGCCCGACGGCATGGAGCAGGTATTTCCGGTGTTCCGTCACATCATCGCGGGTGACATCAAATCCGCCGAGTACTTCGAGAATCCGGTGCTCTGCCGCGACGGCAGCCAGCGGCTGATTGCCTGGCACAACACCTGGCTGACCGATGACGCCGGGCACATCATCGGCACCCTCAGCTCTGGCGAGGACATCACCGAACGCAAGCAGGCCGAAGTCCAACGCCACATTTTCAGCGAGGCCTTGCAGCAACTGGCGCAACCCCTGCTGCTGGTGGACAACCAATCTCGCATCACCTACCTCAACTCCGCCTTCACGCGCCTGTTTGGTTATCAACTGCATGAGCTGTTGGGCGAACCGGCGGACCGTCTGTTGCCAACACCAGAGAACAACGGCCCGCACATAGAAGAAATCTATCGTCATATCAGGGAATTCAGCACCTGGTCGGGCGAGCTGGAACTCCTGGCCCGGGACGGTACATCGATACCCGTCGCCAACAGCGTCGGCGAAATACGCGATGCCCAGGACAAGGTGGTCGGCATCGTCAGCAGCTATCTCGACCTGCGGCCGATGCGGGAAAAGGAAGCCCTGCTGCGCAAACTCTCCCTGGCCGTGGAGCAAAGCCCGGAAAGCATCGTCATCACCAATCTGGCGGCCGAGATCGAATACGTGAATGAGGTGTTCCTGCGCAAGACCGGATATCGTCGCGAGGAAGTCATCGGACAGAATCCGCGCATCCTGCATTCCGGCAAGACGCCCCAGGAGACCTACGCAAGCCTCTGGGATGCCCTGACCCACGGCCGGGTATGGAAGGGGGAGTTCTACAACAAGACCAGGGACGGCCAGGAATATGTGGAATTCGCCATCGTCACACCCATCCGTCGCTCCGATGGACGCATCACCCACTACGTCGCCGTGAAGGAGGACATCACCGAGAAGAAGCGGCTGGGCCGGGAGCTGGACCAGCACCGTCACCACCTGGAAGAACTGGTGGCCAGCCGTACCGAGCAACTGGAAGCGGCCCGAGCCCTGGCCGATTCGGCGAACCAGGCCAAGAGCAGCTTCCTGGCCAACATGAGCCACGAGATCCGCACACCGATGAATGCCATTCTCGGTCTAACCTATCTCCTGCGCCAAACCAACCTGGACGTCGGGCAGCTCGACCGCCTGGATAAGGTTGACACGGCAGCACGCCATCTGCTGGCCATCATTAGCGACATCCTCGACCTGTCCAAGATTGAGGCCGGCCGCCTGGAGCTGGAACAGGCCGATTTCGCTCTGGACTCGGTGATGGACAACGTGCGCTCCCTGATCGCCGATCAGGCCCGGACCAAGGACCTGTCCATCTTCGTGGACCGTGATGGTGTGCCTCCATGGCTGCGGGGCGATCCCACCCGCCTGCGTCAAGCCTTGCTCAACTATGCCAGCAACGCGGTCAAGTTCACCGAGCGCGGCACCATCTGGCTACGCACCCGGCTAGTGGAAGAAACCCCCCGGGACCTGCTGCTGCGTTTCGAGGTCCAGGATACCGGCGTAGGTATCCCCTCTGAAAAACAGGCATCGCTGTTCGAAGCCTTCTCCCAGGCAGATGCTTCCACCACCCGCAAGTATGGCGGGACCGGCCTGGGGCTGGTCATCACCAGCCGTCTGGCCCGACTGATGGGTGGAGAGGTGGGTGTCGAGAGTAGCCAGGGCCAGGGCAGCACCTTCTGGTTCACCTGCCGGCTTCAGAGAGGCCATGGCATCCTGCCCACGGGAACCACAGCCCGCACCGCTATCAGTGAGGAGGCCCTGTTGCGCCGGGATCATGCCGGTGCCCGGCTACTGCTGGTAGAGGACGACGCCGTCAACCGGGAAGTGGCACTGGAATTGCTGCATGGGGTCGGCCTGTCGGTGGACACAGCGGAAAATGGTCGTCTCGCTGTCGAACGGGTGCGCGCCAATAACTACGAACTGGTATTGATGGACGTGCAGATGCCGGAGATGGACGGCCTGACCGCCACTCGGGCGATACGCGCCCTATCCACCTGCGCCAACCTGCCGATTCTGGCTCTGACCGCCAATGTCTTCAGCGCCGACCGGCAAGCCTGTCTGGCAGCGGGTATGAACGACTTCGTCGCAAAGCCGGTGGTACCCGAGCATCTCTACAGCACGCTGCTGCATTGGCTCTCGCCATCGGATCACAGGTCCCGGGCCGGGGCCGAGGATGCTCCGCTCCGGATATCACCCGTGATACCAGGCATGCCATCCGCGCTGTCGGCCGTCCCTAGCCTGGAGGCAAACCGGGGCCTCGCCCTGGTCCAGGGCGACAATGCAAAATATCAACGGCTGCTGCGCATGTTCGCCGACACTCACAATAATGACATACAGCATTTACTGGAGCATCTGTCCAAGGGAGATCTGGAAGCAGCGTCGCAGATAAGCCATACCCTGCATGGCGTGGCCGCCACCCTGGGTGCACAAAGGATTGCTGCTCTGGCCTCGACCCTGGACCAGATGCTGCATCAGCATCAATCCCCGGCGGAATGCGAGGCCCTCGCCTGGCAATGCGGGGACGAACTGGCCCAATTGATCGAGGTCATCCGCGCTCTGCCAGAGGAACCGGCGCCCACCCCCACTCCGGCGAGCCACGTTGATGCGGAACATGACGAACACAGACTGCTGGAACTGGAAACCCTGCTCGCCGAAGGCGATGTCAGAGCCAGTGCCATGGCAGCGGAATCCACCCGCCAGCTACAAGCGCGCCTGGGTAAGGGCTACGCCGACTTCGCTCATCGACTCGATATCTTCGATTACGAAGGCGCGCTGGGAATGCTGCGCCAAAGCCGCCTTTAGTCGGCCTTCCGACGGGACGTCTAGAATGGGCTCGTCTCCCGCCGATGGAGTTTGCCATGTCCTATCTTCAATTCCACGAAAATAGCGCCACACAGCATAGGGAACAGCAGGCATGAGAATCAGCCGGCCCAGGCTTGAAAATCCCGCCGGCGATTTCTGGGGCGGCCTGGCCGCCATGCTGGTGGCCCTGCCCTCGGCCATCGCCTTCGGCGTCACCATCTACTCCCCTCTGGGTGCCTCGGCGGCGGCCCAGGGCGCCCTGGCCGGCATCCTCGGGGCCACGGCCCTGGGGCTCATCGCTCCGGCCCTGGGGGGCACCAACCGGCTGATCACGGCCCCCTGCGCGCCAGCGGCGGCGGTGCTCTCGGCCTTCGCCATCGAGTCCATGCAGGGCGGCGCCAGCCCCGCTGCCGTGTTGCTGATGCTGTCCATGCTAGGCCTCCTTGCCGGCCTGTTGCAGGTGTCCTTCGGCATCGCCCGCCTGGGGCGACTGATCGAATACATGCCCTATCCAGTGGTGAGCGGCTATCTGTCCGGCGTGGGCCTGATCATCATCGCCGCCCAACTGCCCAAGCTGCTGGGGGTGCCCAAGGGCGTGCATTTCTGGGCATCCCTGGCGATACCGGCCCAGTGGCAATGGCAGGGCATGCTGGTGGGTGGCCTGACCATGGGGGTGATGCTGGGAGCCTCCCGTGTGACCCAGCTCGTGCCGGCGGCGATTCTCGGCCTGCTGGCCGGCGTGCTGGGCTATTTCGGCCTGGGCCTGTTCGATCCGACCCTGCTCACCCTGGCCGGCAACGCCCTGGTGGTGGGTCCTCTGGGCGAGGGTGGGGGCAGCTTCGCCGATGCCCTCGCCGGCCGCTGGGCGGCCATGGGCGATATCGGCATTGACCAGGTCAGGCATATCGCCATACCGGCCCTGACCCTGGCCGTGCTGCTGTCCATCGACACCCTGAAGACCTGCGTGGTGCTGGACGCCCTGACCCGCTCCCGTCACCAGTCGAACCGGGAACTGATCGGCCAGGGCCTGGGTAATGTGGCCTCCGCCCTGGTGGGGGGCATACCCGGCGCCGGCACCATGGGCGCCACCCTGGTGAATATCTCCAGCGGAGCGGCCAGCCGCTTTTCCGGCGTCATGGAGGGGGTGCTGTCCCTGGTGGCCTTCCTGGTGCTGGGCTCCCTGATCGCCTGGGTGCCGGTGGCGGCCCTGGCGGCGATCCTGATCGTCATTGGTGTGCGCATGATCGACCGCCACAGTTTCCATTTCCTGCGTCAGCGCACCACCATGCTGGATTTCGCGGTAATCGCCGCCGTGGTGACGACGGCCCTGACACTGAGCCTGATCGCGGCTTCCGGCGTGGGTATCGTGCTGGCCGTGGTGCTGTTCATCCGCGAGCAGATCGGCGGCACCGTGGTCCGGCGCAAGGTGCTGGGCAACCAGAGTTTTTCCAAACGGGTGAGGACCCAGGCGGAGATGGAAATCCTCCTGAAACAAGGCGACCGGGCCGCCATCGTGGAACTCCAGGGCAGCCTCTTCTTCGGCACCGCCAATCAGCTCTACACCGCCCTGGAACCCGAGTTGAAGACACGGACCTACCTCATCCTCGACATGCGCCGAGTCCAGACCGTGGACGTGACGGCGGCCCATATGCTGGATCAGGTGAAGGCCATGCTGGCCGAGCGTAACGGCTACCTGATCTTCAGCCAGATCCCCCACAACCTGCCCAGCGGCAAGGACATCCAGCAATACTTCGATCAGGTGGGACTGGTGCAGCCCGACAGCCCGGTACGCATTTTCGATGAGCTGGACGAAGCCATGGAATGGGTGGAGGACCGCATCATCGCCGAGGCGGCCCTGGATCTGGTGGAGGAATCCGAGCTGGCCCTGGGAGAGATCGAGCTGTTCCGGGGACGCAAGGAACAGACCCTGACCGCCTTTGAACAGTGTCTGGAAAAGCGCAGCTACAAGGCGGGAGAACACATATTCGCCCAGGGCGACACCGGGGATGAAATCTTCCTGATCCGCCGCGGCGCGGTGCGCATCCTGCTCCCCCTGGAGGGAAAGCAGGCCCACCATCTGGGCACCTTCGGCCGGGGCGCCTTCTTCGGCGAGATGGCCTTCCTCGACGGTGCCCCCCGCTCGGCGGACGCCGTGGCCTTCAGCGACGCGGAACTCTATGTGCTGTCGCGCCGGACCTTCGACAAGTTCGCCGAGGAACACAAGAAGGCCGCCCTGGCCCTGATGGAAGGCATCGCCAGCGTCCTGGCAAGCCGCCTGCGCTACACCAACGCGGAACTGCGGGTGCTGGAGTCCTGATCCATGGGCTCGCCCCCCTTCGCCCCCCTCCGGGGGGTTCGATACGGCTCGCTCCGCTCGATATTACGGGGCACTTCGTAGCAGCACCGAGGGGTTGCGGCTGGCGCCGCGTGCCGCTTTCCCTTGGGTCGGCCCGGCGGGAAAGCTCGTTTATTTACGTTGCCGTGAAAAATATCAACGGAGCCGAGCGTAACCGTCGAGCGTAGCGAGCCGATCAGTAGCCCCGCCCCGGGGCGGGGATGGGCGGCGTTACTTTGGCGTATTTGCATCCTCGTCGGTGGCGCTGGCGACCATGGGCGCTACTTGCAGGCCGCCGCCAGCCACTTGCCTGAATAGCTCTGCTTCATGGTCACCGGGCCGCGCTTGCCTTCCTCCATGTTGAAGGTGGATTCGCCCTTGTAGCTTTCCTCACCCTGGTAGGTCATCGTGCCGGTGCCGCTCATCTTCCGATCGCCGCTGCATTCGATCTTCCAGCTCACCGTGTTGCCGGAAATCTTCACGTCCTTCTGCTCGCAGCGCTGGCGACGGTCTTCCGGACTCTGGGGCGGCAGACGATTCTCGGCCTGTTCCTTGGTGACGCAATGCTTCACCACCACACTCATGGCGCCGCCGGCCCCGCCGGGCATCTTGATGCCCATGGCCTCCATCTGCTTGCGCTGGGCCTCGGGCATGGCGGGCATGGCGGGCATTGCCGGCATGCCGCCGCCGCTCATCTGACTGGTGATTTCCCACAGACCGGGCTTCATGGCGTGGGCGGGAACAGCAAGGGCCATGCCGGCGGCAATCGCGAGGGGATAGAGTTTGCGCATGACAACCTCCTAAGGAGAATGGGACAACGGAACCCGATTCTCCCCCTTGGCGCGGCTCAGGCCAAGAGCCTCAGAAGCGATAGGCGACCGAAGCCCCCAACAGATAGGCCCGCCCCGGCGCCGGCTCATAAAAGCGGCCGTTGCGCTCATTGACGATCAGGGAACCCACATAGCGACGGTCAGCCAGGTTATCGACGCGCAGGAATTCCTGGAATTCCCAGCGCCCCATCCCCTGCCGCCAGCCGGCCCGCAGGCTGGCGATGGTGTAGGCCGGGGTAGTGGCGCTGTTGGCGTCGTCCACATACATGCCGGACAGGTGATGGACCTCCAGGCCGGCATCGAAACCACCTGCCGGGCGCCAGGCCAGTTCACCATGACAGCTGCGGGCCGGCACGGCGGGCAGATGGTTGCCGGCGGGAACGCTGCCGAAGGCATCCCGGTATTCGGCGCCGAGTACCGAGCAGGCCGCCATGAAGCCGACGTTGCGGCCCAGGGGCGTGGCAAAGGAAAGCTCGATGCCCTGGCGCAGGGTGCGCCCGCCGTTACGGTAGGTGGTGCGGCCTCCGGCGGAGCTGTCCACCACGATCTCATCGTCGCTCTCCACCCGGAACAGGGCCGCCTCCAGTTCCGCCCCTGGCCAGGGACGGGCCTTCACGCCGGTCTCCAGGCTGCGGCTGCGGGAGGGTTTGAGGTCGAAGTTGAGACCAGGCAGGTTGCCAGGCCGGTAGGACATTTCGGTGAAGGTGGCGGTCTCGAAGCCGTAGCCCAGGTTGGCATAGAGATGCACGTCGGGGGAGAGCCGCCACAACAGGCCCGCCACCGGACTTGTATCCCGGTAGTCGGCGGCGCCAGAGCCGTTGTTGCCGTCGGCCAGGTAATGGTCCTTGGAAACGAAGGCAACCCGGGTGTGGCGCAGGCCGGCATGGACCGTCCAGTCCGGTTGCGGGGTCCATTGTCCCTGGAGATAGGTGTTCAGGCTGCGCACCTGATTGTCCTCGTCCCGGCGCAGGGCGCCCATGACACCGAGGGCGGTGGGCGCCGACGGGCTGCCCAGGAAGTTGCGGTAGCCCTTGCGCTCGTCCGCCATCCGGTCGGCATCGACGCCGGCCACCAGTTCCCAGTTGCTGCGACTGCGGGTCCAGCGCAGGCCCAGGCCCTCGAAGCGGCGATCGAAGTCCGCCACGCCCCCCGGGTGCAGGGGTGAAGTCTGGGCCGAGGCGGGAATGGACTGGTACTGGGTGACGCTGCGGGTGCCACCATGGGCGCTGATCCTCAGCAGGTCGTTACCCAGGGGCTGTTCCCAGACGGCGCCCCCCTGCATCTGGCGGATGGTCTTGCGAGTGTTGTAGTCCAGGGCGCTGCTGTCGGCCTGATGGGGGTCCGACTCGAACTGGGCCCGGGAAAGCCCCAGGGCGTCCTGGCTCATGGGTTGGTCCAGCCCGTTGCCCAGCAGGGTCAGGGTGGCGCCGGAGTCCAGGGTCAGTTTCAGCCGGGCATTGATGCTGTCGCGGCGGGCGGAGCTGTGCTGGCGTTCGCCGTCGGTGGCAAAGGATGAGGTGTTCAGCAGGTAGTTCACCCCGCCCTGCTGGCCGGCCAGCTTGAGGCTGGTATTGCGGCTGCCGGCGCTGCCTGCCCCGTAGCGCAGTGAGACCTTCCCCGGTTGGGGACCATCCTCGCTGAAGACCTGGATCACGCCGCCAGAGTGGTTGCCGTAGAGGGCGGAAAACGGTCCGCGCAATACTTCGATGCGACCTGCGGAGAGCAGATCGATGCTGGCTCCCTGGCCCTGGCCGTCGGGCATGGTGAGGGGGATGCCGTCCTGGATCAGGCGCACGCCCCGCACCCCGAAGGCGGCCCGGGCGCCGAACCCCCTTAGCGACACCTGAATGTCCTGGGCGTAGTTCTGGCGGTTCAACACTACGGCGCCGGGCACCCGCCACAGGGCTTCGGAAAGATTGACGCCCCATTGCCCCTCCGTGATGACCGGCCCGGAGACTGCGCCGATGGCCACCGGCAGTTCGAAGGCTGAGCGGGCGCTGCGGGTAGCGGTGATGAGAATGGTGTCTTCCGTGGCCCCCCCCCCAGGGCTGTGAGCAATAAGCAGGAGTGCAAGCAGAAGAGCGGGGCGGGTGCTTGGAGGAGCCGATAAGATCATGGGAAAGAGCTCGGAGTCGATGGGCTGCGGGAGCAGGGGGAGCACAGCAAGATAGCAGCTAGCACCCGCTAAGACAACTACTGATGCCTTAGTAGATACTTTTATCTCAATCGGGGTGGGCGGTGGCTTTTACCAGAAGGTCTACTAGCCGGGCGATCATCTCGTCGGTCGGGAGGGATTTCCCCAGGAGGATCTGCGACAGAATGGGGGATGTCAGCATCGACATAATCAGCCGTCCGGGTGTGTCTTGGGGGATCTCGCCTCTGGCCTTTGCCCGCTCCACCACCTGCTCCAGTCGCTCCTGGACGGGAGCCCAGTTTTGGTCCGCCATGGCGCTCCGGTCGGGATCGTTGCTCATGGCCAGGGTGGCATTGAAAGCCAGTTCAGTCGGGTTGGAGAAAAAACTGCGCAGATTCAGGCCGAGACACAACAAATCGCTACGCCATTTCCCTGTATCGACGATCTGAATCTGGGAATTGTGTTCCTTCATGGCTTCGCTGATCAGGGCTACCCGTGTGGGCCAACGTCGGTAGATGGTGGATTTATTTACGCCCGTCAGGTCGGCAATATCCTTGATATCGAAAAAATAGTTGCCATTGCGTAGTGCATCCAGCACAGCATTGGCAACCAACAGGCGCACCCGCTCGGTGCGTCCTCCTGTGCGTATGCTTCCCCTGGGCTGATTCACGGACGGTTCGGCGGGCCGCTTGGCGGCTGCCTTAGAAGTGACGTCAGAAACTGCGTTACCAGGGCTTTTCATGATCTAGAGATGCTCTGTACTGGGCCCTTAGTTTACAGGATTGAGGACTTATGGCGATGATTCTCGGCGGACCTTGATCGGAGGTACGTCGACCATGAAACCCACCCTCCAAAATAAATTAAAGAGACTCCTGTTGACTTAGCATCTTAGGCCATAGAGAATTCATCGAGACCAATGCAAGGCTGAACAGCCTACTAAGTCGCCGCGTGAAGATGTCTTCGAATGGAAGACCAGAAAAATATAGGAGGAGTACATGAACAAGGTAAGCCAAGTATTGCCAAGAGGCTTCGCACAGCGTGGGATCCCTTTGCTGGTAGCCGGTTTGTTTGCTGGACAGGCATGGGCGGCCGATGCGGTCGGGGCCGGCCTGGAGGAAATCGTAGTGACGGCCCAGAAGCGGGCGGAAAAACTGCAGGATGTGCCCCTAGCCATCTCGGCTTACTCGGTGCAACAACTTGAGGCCCGAGGGGTGCAGACCACCAAGGATCTTTCCGCCCTGGCGCCGAATCTGCAGATTTCGGAGTCCCAGGCTGAACACGGCAGCGTGAAGATTGCCATGCGGGGCTCATCTCTCGGTAATACACCTCTATTCCAGGAGTCCATGGTCGGTGTGTATATCGATGGTGTCTTTATCGGCAAGCCCAGCGGCCAGCAGTTTGATCTGCTGGATGTCGAGCGGGTGGAAGTGCTGCGGGGCCCCCAGGGAACGCTTTATGGCCGTAACACGATGGCCGGCGCCCTGAGTTTTGTCACCCGCAAACCCACAGGCCAGTTCGGCGGAGCGGTGGGGGTCGATGTGGGTAATTATGGAAAACTGGCGACCAGCCTGTCCATGGATCTGCCGCGGATGGGCATTGCCAGTGTCTCTTTCGGGTATCGGGAAAATCATCGCAACGGCCTGGTCAAAACCTTGCCGGGGAGCCCGGTTTCCAGCCTCGACAGCCTGAATACCCAGTCCGGTCGTCTGGCGATGAATCTGGATATTTCCAGCACTCTGCAATTCGATTACCGCTATGACACCAACAGCCGCAACGACAGGCCGCCCCTCGGTCAGCTGACCTATGTAGCCCCCAACGCCCTGGGCGGATTTCTTGATTACTACGGCGCAGGTGGCTATTCAAAGTTTGCCAGTACCGAGCGGCAGACCACGGCGGGGGCGAATATCGCCGTGTTCGAGCGGGATCGAACCGAGGGCCACTCAGCCACCCTCAATTGGGACATCGATCCGAACAATACCTTGAAGGCGATTGTCAGCTATCGCCACACCCGGGGCCAGGGCGCTCTGGATATCGACGGCACGAATCTGAGCGTGCTGGACAATTCGCCCTTCCATTCGAGCTATGCCCAGCGATCCCAGGAGTTCCAGTGGGTCGGGCATACAGACCGCTGGAAATACGTGACCGGCCTGTATTTCTTCCAGGACCAGGGAAGTACCCATGACCGTTCCCAGTCCTTTCCCCTGTGGGGCGTGCCGGCGGCAATCGACAAGTACACTTTTGAGTCGCGCTCTTCCTCCTGGTATGGACAGGCCGATTATCAGACGACCGAGGCCCTGACGCTGACGGCCGGCCTTCGCTACAACCGGGAACACAAGCAGTTGTCACGTTACACCATCGATGACGCGGGCATGGGCGCCGGGGGCTGGGCGGGAGGTGTGCCGCCAACGGATTCCTCAAAAGAGTTCAGTGCCACCACGCCGATGCTGACGGCTGCCTATAAATTCAACAGCCAGACCAATGGCTACGCGCGCTACGCAGAAGGCTTCCGCACCGGGGGCTTCAATGGCACGGCCTCAACCCCTGCCGAGGCTTCGCGGCCCTACGCGCCGGAAAAGGCCAAGTCCTATGAACTGGGCCTGAAATGGACATCGGAAGACAACCGCTTGCAAATCAACAGTGCGCTCTTCATGAGCAAAACGACCGACAAGCAGGTGGTGGTGTTCAATGCTGGCGCCGGGGGCGTGCCACTGCCCTCCATCTCCAATGCGGGCAAGGCGACCTCATCGGGCCTGGAACTAGAAGCGGCCTACGCGCCCAGCGACACCATGCGGCTACAGGGCAGCCTGGGGTTTCTACGCAGCAAATATGACTCATACATCATCAATGGCATTGATGAGGCCAGCAACTGGCCGGTGGGGCAGTCTCCCAGGTTCAACATGACCCTGGCCATGGATGCCCACATTGCCAAGACCGCCTGGGGCACCCTGCGCGGCATGCTGGACTACACCTACCAGAGCGAAATGCAGTCGATGGCCGGCCAGAAAGCCCGTCCGGGGGATGCGCTGTATCGGACCGATCAGCCCACCGACGAAGAAGGCAATATCGCCGCAGCGGGTTTCTGGAACGGCAAGCTGCTGCTGAAGGGTATTCCCATGGGGCATGACAGCTTCGGTGAAGTCTCCCTCTGGGTGCGCAACATCACCGACAAGCAGCACATTGCCGGCCGCATTGTCATTCCCCAGATCGGACGCATGAACCTCGGCTACTGGGACGAGCCGCGTACTTACGGGGCTTCCTTCTCCTATCGTTGGTAGTTCCGTGCACCAAGCGTTGCAATAGGAATGCGGGCCACTGGGCCCGCATTCCTGAATCGGTATCAACTCAATAGCCTTATGACGAAAATGATGCAAAACATGATTACGACAAAAGCTTTGCGCCGGCTGCCCATGGCCGTAATGGCCTGTGTGAGCCTTGGCTATGGGATTGCGCAAGGGGCCGGCAGCGCATTCGCTCCTGGCAGCGAGGAAGATGCGGTTGTCGGCAAGCGCGGGGCGGAAATTTTTGCGCAACGCTGTGCGACCTGCCACGACCATCCCCAGGGACGGATCCCCCCGACTGCGGCCCTGGCCTATCGTGGCCCAGACTCCGTGGTCCGCACCTTGAGCCACGGCGCCATGAAGCCCATGGCGGCGGGCCTGGGCCCAGAGGATTTCCGTGCCCTGGCGGCCCACCTCACCGGCCGGCAACCGGGCAAGGGCCCGCAGCCGACGGCCAATCTTTGCGCCCAACCCGGTGCGCCGGTGCGCATCAGCAGCCAGGACTGGCCCATGCTGGAAAAGAACGGGGCGGGAGAGCGTTACCAGCCGGATGCGGGCCTAGCGCCAGCAGACGTTTCCCGACTGAAACTGAAATGGGCTTTCGCCTATCCCGGCAGTGCGGCCGGTGGTCCCGTGGTGGCCGGCGGCCGGGTGTTCCTGGCCAGTGGTTCGGGTGAAGTGCATTCCCTGGATGCCCAGACCGGCTGTTCCTATTGGTCCTATCCCACCGAACGTTTGATTCGGCGCGTTACCGTGGGAGCACCCGCAACAGCCCCTTACCAGGCCCATGTCTTCTTTGGCGATGATCAGGGATTCGTTTATGCCCTGGATGCCAGCAGCGGCAAGCTGCTCTGGAAAACTCAGGTCGAGGATCATGTGCTGACACGCATTACGGCGGCGCCGACCCTCTCCGGGGATCAATTGTTCGTGCCGGTGTCTTCCATCGAGGATCCTCTGACCCACGACCCGGATTACCCCTGCTGTACCTTCCGCGGCAGCGTGGTGGCGCTGGATGCCGTCACGGGGCGATTCCAGTGGAAGACTCATACCATTGCCGAGCCGTCGCGGCTCACGGGCCAGTTCACGCCTTCCGGCAAACCCTTGTCCAGTCCGGCCGGTGCGGCAATCTGGACGCCCCTGGTGGTGGATGACAAGCGCGGGCTGATCTATGCCGCGACCGGCGAGTCCTACACCATGGACAATCCACCGGGGGCCTACGCCATCATGGCCTTCGACAAGAAGACGGGGGCGGTTCGCTGGCAGCGCAGCGTCCTGCCCGGCGACAAGGAGCGCTTCGCCTATTGCGAAAAGCATGGCTACACGGATTGCCGCAACGTTTTTGGCTTCGGTTCGCCGCCGCTGTTGGCCACCCTGAAAAATGGCCGTCAATTGCTGGTGGCGGGGCAGAAGTATGGGATGGTCTATGCCATGGACCCGGATCGCGGCGGCCGCCTGGTCTGGCGTAAGCGCGTGGCCTTCGGCGGGGATGTCGGCGGCATCATGTATGGCATGGCCTCCGCCGAGGATACCGTCTATGTGCCGGTGGGGGATGTTCATGCACCCCAGGGCGGGAACAAGGGGGCGCTGGTCAAGCTGGATCTGTCCAGTGGCAAAACCCTCTGGCGGGCCGATGCGCCGCCGCCGGTATGCAGTTGGGGCGAGCAGGGCTGCAGCGCGGCCCAGTCTTCCTCCGTCACATTGATGCCGGGCATCGCCTTCCTGGGTTCCTGGGACGGACACATTCGTGCTTATCGCACCCAGGATGGCGTCGTCGTCTGGAATATGGATACCGCCGGCAACACCCCGGCGGTGAACGGTGTGGATGCCGTGGGCGGGGCGGTCAGCGGTTATTCACAAGTGCTGGCGAAGGGTGCGCTCTATGTCACCTCCGGCGCCGCAACCCAGCTGCGGCCGGGTAATGCCCTGCTGGTATTCACACCCGATGGAAAGTGACAGGGCGGAGCATGACCATGGCTGAAAAAATGCACCGGGTGCTGATGGCAGCACTGTGCGCGCTGATCGGAGCCGGCGCGACCGCAGAACCAATCGGCGCCCCATGCCAGGCCGCCGAATATCGGCAATACGATGTCTGGCTCGGTGAATGGGATGTAACTTCTCCCACACTGGGGCCGATCGGCCAGAATCGCATCACGGCCGCCGCCGATGGCTGCGGCCTGATTGAAGAATGGACCGGCCGCGACGGCAGTCGCGGCATTGGTCTAATGGCCTATTCGGCACAGGAAGGCAAATGGCAGCAGTTCTGGACTGATACTCGGGGCAAGGTAAGTCGTTCCTCAGGGGCGGAGGAGCAGGGGCGGCTAGTGCTGGAGGCGGAAGCCGCCCCTGCGCCAGGTAGCCGTCAGCGCGTAGTCCTACAAGCGCTACCCGACAAGACCTTGCGCCAGACCCAGGAAAGCTCGGACAATGGCGGGCGCACCTGGGTGGTGCAGTTCGAGGCGATTTACCGGCGGCGATAGTACCGTGAAGCTTTTCTCACAGCTCGTCGAAGGTGCTTGCTCATTCCCCCAGATAGGCCGCCCGCACCCTCGGATCAGCGGACAGTTCGGTGGCCGGGCCGGCCAGGGTGATGCAGCCGCTTTCCATCACGTAGCCGCGCTGACAGACTTGCAGCGCCAGGCGGGCGTTCTGCTCCACCAGCAGCACGGTGACACCCTGGGCGGCGACACTGCGGATCACTTCGAAGACCTTCTGCACCATCAGGGGCGCCAGGCCCATGGAGGGCTCATCCAGCAACAGCAGGTGGGGTCGTCCCATCAGGGCGCGGCCGATGGCCAGCATCTGCTGTTCACCGCCGGAGAGGGTGCCGGCCAGTTGGCCCTGTCGCTCCTTCAGGCGCGGCAACAGTTCGTAGATGCGTTCCAGGTCGATGTCGATCCCATTGTCCCGACGATGATAGGCGCCCATGACCAGATTCTCGGCCACGGAGAGGCGGGCGAAGACACCGCGTCCCTCGGGCACCAGGGCCAGACCCCGGGAAATCAGCTCATGGGAAGGCAGGCCGTCGATGCGTTCCCCCTGATAGCGAATCTCGCCTCCAGCGGGCAGCAGCCGGGCCAGGGCCTTCAGGGTGGAGGTCTTGCCGGCGCCGTTGGCGCCGATCAGGCAGACCATCTCCCCGGCCGCGACATCGAAGGAAACGCCCTTCACCGCCGCAATACCGCCGTAACGGACTGACAAATCCGTTACGGCAAGCAGTGGATGACCATCCCCCCATCCCCCTTCCCGAGGAAGGGGGTGACCAGTCACCTCCCCCGCCTGGCGGGGGAGGTTGGGCGGGGGTGTGCTCATGCCTCCACCCCCAGATAGGCTTCGATCACGCGGGGATTCTTGCGCACGACTTCCGGCACGTCCTCGGCGATCTTCTCGCCGTAGTCCAGCACCGCCACCCGGTCGCACAGTCCCATCACCAGCTTCACGTCGTGTTCGATCAGCAGCACGGTCAGGCCGTCCCGGCGCAGGCCCTCGATCAGGCGGCGCAGTTCTTCTGTCTCGGTGGCATTCATGCCGGCGGCGGGCTCGTCCAGGGCCAGCAGGCGCGGCTCGGTGGCCAGGGCCCGGGCGATCTCCAGACGGCGCTGGTCGCCGTAGGAGAGATGCCGGGCCAGGTCATCGGCCCGATCGGCTATGCCAAAGTAATGCAGCAGCTCCAGAGCCCGGCGGCGAATCGCGGCCTCCTCCTCCCGGGCGGCTCGGCTGCGCAGCACGGCCCCCAGCACGCCGCTGCGACTGCGGCCGTGACGGCCTACCATGACATTTTCCAGGGCGCTCATGTTGCCGAACAGACGGATGTTCTGGAAGGTGCGAGCCAGACCGGCAGCCACCACCGCATGAGGCTGGCCCAGGGGCAGGGGGCTGCCATCGAACAGCACCTGGCCTTGGTCCCGGGCGTAAAGGCCGGTGAGCACGTTGAAAAAGGTGGTCTTGCCGGCACCATTGGGACCGATCAGACCATAGACCTCGCCGGTATGAATGGTGAGCGACACGTCCTTCAGCGCACGCACGCCGCCGAAGTGCTTGGAAACGCCCAATGCTTCAAGCAGGGGAGCCGTCATCGCCGCATCTCCCGACGGTGACGCGGATCGGGCCAGAGGCCGGCGGGGCGGAACAGCATCACCAGCACCAGGGTCAGGCCGAACAACAGCATACGCAGGGCTTCCGGGTCCACCAGCACCTGGCCAAAGAGAAATTTCTGCACCGGGCCGGCGCCATAACGGAAGGCTTCGGGCAGCACCGTCAGCAGCACCGCACCGAAGATCACCCCGGGAATATGGCCCATGCCCCCCAGCACCACCATGCACAGGATCATGATGGAATCGATCAACTGGAAGCTCTCTGGGCTGACGAACTGCTGAAAGCCGGCGAACAGGCCCCCGGCCACGCCGCCGAAGCTGGCGCCCATGGCGAAGGCCAGCAGCTTGACGTTGCGGGTATTGATGCCGCAGGCCTTGGCAGCCACCTCGTCCTCACGGATGGCCACCCAGGCCCGGCCGATGCGGGAATCCTCCAGGCGGATCGAGACCAGGATGATGGCCAGGGCCAGGAGCAGGAAAAGGTAGTAGTAAAGATGCAGGGAGGGGACGGTGATGCCGAGAATCTGCTGGCTACGGTCCAGGGCCAGGGGGCCCAGCCGCACTCCGTCGATCTGGGTCAGGCCCAGAGCGCCGTTGGTCAGATTGACGGGTTGGTAGAGATTGTTGAGGAAGATACGAATGATCTCGCCGAAACCCAGGGTGACGATGGCCAGGTAATCCCCCCGCAGGCGCAGGGTGGGAAAACCCAGCAGGACGCCGAAGGCCCCCGCCAGCAGCGCTCCGGCGGGCAGCACCAGCCAGACCGGGAAATGCAGCCCGCCAGGAAAATGGGCTGCCAGAGCGGGGAAATGCTCGGTCAGATGGGGACTGGAAAGCAGCGCATAGAGATAGGCCCCCACCGCGTAGAAGGCCACGTAACCCAGGTCCAGCAGGCCGGCGAAACCGACCACGATGTTCAGGCCCAGGGCCAGCAGCACGTAGAGCAGGACAAAGTCCAGCACCCGCACCCAGGCCGCCCCGAAGCCGGCCCCCACCAGGAAAGGCAGCAGAGCCAGCAACAGGCCCAGGCCGGCGGTCGAGAAATAGGCTTTTTTGCGCGTGGACATAGCTCAGATATTCTCTTTGTTGCCGCCCGCAGCGGCACATCTGCCGTCACCCCCGCCCTCAGGGCGGGGGTCGGGGGGTGGGAGCGTCAATCCGCCGCCGGCGGAACGTGTCTGAACTCGTTCAGGCACGTTCCGCGACTCTTTCACCCAGCAAGCCCGAGGGACGGAAGATCAGCACCGCCACCAGCACCAGGAAGGCGAAGACATCCCGATAGTTGGAGCCGAACAGGCCGCCGGTGAGGTCACCGATGTAGCCGGCTCCCAGGGCCTCGATCAATCCCAGCAGCAGGCCGCCCACCATGGCGCCGCCCAGGTTGCCGATGCCGCCCAGTACGGCGGCAGTGAAGGCTTTCAGACCCAGGGTGAAGCCCATCTGATAATGGGCCACGGAATAGTTGATGCTGACCAGCACGCCGGCCACTGCCCCCAGGGCCGAGCCGATGACAAAGGTAAGAGAAATCACTTGATCCACATTGACGCCCATCAGCCGGGCCACAGCAGGGTTCTCGGCGGTGGCGCGCATGGCCCGGCCCAGGCGGGTGCGATGGACCAGCCAGAGCAGGCCCGCCATGATCAGGGATGAGACCAGGACGATGGCGATCTGAGTCGGACTGATGCGGGCGCCGAAGAATTCCAGGGGCGTGGTGGGCAGCAGTTCCGGATAGGCGTGATAGCCCCGGCCCCAGATCAACACCGCGCCGTACTGGAGCACGATGGAGACGCCGATGGCGGTGATCAGGGGCGCCAGGCGCGGCGCATTGCGCAGGGGCCGGTAGGCGATCCGCTCCACGGTGGCGCCCAGGGCCATGCAGACCAGCATGGCCACGATCAGACCCAGGGGCAGCAGAGCCACCGCTGGCACCCCGGCGGCGGCCAGGGGCTTGATCACAGCCAGGGTCACCAGGGCGCCCACCATCACCACCTCGCCATGAGCGAAGTTGATCAGGCCCAGGATGCCATAGACCATGGTGTAGCCCAGGGCCACCAGGGCATACACGGCCCCCAGCACCAGGCCGTTCACGATCTGCTGGATCAGGGTTTCCATGGGGTGTGCAGGGCTGGCGGCGGCCGTCAGCGGAGAGGGATTACTTTGCGCCGCCGGGCATCACGACGTCCCGGGTCTCCCACTTTCCATTCTTCACCACGTTGATGGTGATGGGGCCGTTCTTCAGATCCCCCTTGTCGTCGAACTCGATGGGCCCGATGACGCCGTTGTAGCGAGTCTTTTTCAGCTCCGGCAGGACCTTGGCAGGCTCGGTGGAGCCGGCCCGTTTCATGGCCTCGGCCAACACGAATACGGCGTCGTAGCCCATGGGCGCAAAGAGTTCCACCTGCTTGTTGTAACGGGCCTGGAACTTCTCCAGGAAGGCCTTGCCGCCGGGCATCTGGTCCTTGGGCAGGCCGGGGATGGAGGCATAACTGCCTTCCGCCGCAGCGCCTGCCACTTCAATGAACTTGGGGGTCTGGATGCCATCGCCGCCGATCAGGGGCACGTCGAGACCCAGGGCCTTCATCTGCTTGGCCATGGGGGCGCCTTGGGAATAGATACCGCCAAAGAACAGGTATTCCGGCTGCTTGCCCTTGATCTTGGTAAGGATGGCGGCGAAGTCGGTGTCCTTGTCGGTGGTGTGCTCATGGGCCACCACCTCGACCCCCGCCGCCTTCACCGCGGCTTCGAAGGTGGAGGCCAGGCCCTGGCCGTAGGCGGTGCTGTCATCGATGATCGCCACTTTCTTCGCCTTCAGGCTGTGGACCAGGAAGCTGGCGGCGGCCGGGCCCTGCTGGTCATCGTTGGCGACGACGCGGAAGGTGGTGGCATAGCCCTGCTGGGTGTAGCGGGGCGCGGTGGACCCGGGAGAAACCTGGGGAATGCCGGCGTCAGCGTAGATCTTCGAGGCCGGGATGGAGGCGCCGGAATTGAAATGGCCCACCACGGCAACGACCTTGGCGTCCACCAGCTTCTGGGCCACGGTGGTGGCCTTGGCCGGATTGGCCTCGTCGTCCTCGGAGAGCAACTCGAACTTCAGCTTGCGGCCATTGATCTCCAGCCCCTGGGCATTGAGGTCATCGATGCCGAGTTGGGTGCCCCGCTGTATGTCCAGACCGATGTCGGACTGGGAGCCGGTCAGGGGTGCGGCCATGCCGATCTTGACGGTGTCGCCGGCGGCGGAGTCCTGCCGGCCGCAGGAGGCCAAGCTGAAGGCAAGGGCCAGGGCGAGGGGAAGGAAGCGGAAAACGGTTGTCATCTGGGCATTCTCTCGGGATCAAAAAACCGGGCCGATTGTTGCCCGTGCCAACGGGTGTGTCAATGCGAAAAAGCAATCAGGTTCCGGCCTTGACAAGGCCGGAACCTGGAATGAATTACATCTCGGCGTTGAAGTCCAGGCGGTTGTTTTCGCTGCTGAGCTTCCAGCCGGCCACCGGCAGAGTAGCCACGTCGGCGGCCAGTCCGGGCAACTGGCAGCTGGCGGTCCACTTGCTGGCATTGTAGTTGACGCGGCAACGCTTCACGTAGGCCACGTCGATACCACAGGATTCGGAAGTAACCCGCAGCCAGACATCGCTGAAATTGGCGCGGGGAATGTTGAGTTCTGCCTGGCCGTCCTTATTCACCTTCACACCAATGGTCAAACCGCGGGGGGCGGAACTGCCGGGGAAGGCATCCACCAGCTTCTCTTTCCACTTGGCGCAGTCTTCCGCCGCCTGGGCGGAACCGAACAGGGCGATGAGGGCGGTCAGGATCAGGGTATTACGCATGCTGTTGCTCCATAAGGGATGCACACATGTTATGGATAAAGAAGAGCCGCCAGCCATGTGCACATCCGTAATTGAAGATCATATGACCCATCCGGCTGCCTGCGGCCCTGACACGACAAGGGCGCGCCCGAGGGCGCGCCCTTGTCGTGGGGGTGAAACGGATTACTTCTGGCTGAGAATCCAGGCCACCAGCTTCTTGGCTTCGGCTTCCTTCACGCCCATGGCCTTGTTGGCGGGCATCGGGGTGGGACCCCAGACGCCGGAGCCGCCTTCCAGAACCTTGGTGGTCAGCTTGCCGGCGGCGGAAGCATCGCCGGCGTACTTCTTGGCGATGTCCTTGAAGGCAGGACCGACCAGTTTCTTGTCGACGGCGTGGCAGGCCATGCAGCCCTTGGAGGAGGCCAGGGCCTGGTCGGCTTGTGCGGCACCGGCGGCCAGCAGGCCGGCGGCGGCGATCAGGGAAACAACAACGGATTTCATAGCGACATATCTCCTAATGGATCAAGCGGGGGAAAAAACCTTGTGAATTCTACTTCAGTTCAAAAAGCTTGCATCATGCCGTCTTGTGTCAAGGCGTTATCAGTTCAGCCAGATCGGCAATCGGTGCCAGGCAGCTAACGCCCTGACAGACCCAGGCGTTGACCCGGGGTGTAACAGGTCGTTGCAGCGCCTCGGGTAAACCGGGCTGGGTGCCGGGTGCCAGGATCAGGGTGTGGGCCTGGAACATGGCCGCCAGGCGCCGCTGCCATTGACGCAGCTCGGCCTCCGGGCCGCCCAGAATGATTATCCGGGGCGGTGTCAGGGCTTCCTCCAGGGCATCGAGAAACGTTGCCATCCCGGCCGGCTGCTGGGCGAACTGGGGCTGGTAAAGATGCAGGATGCGCCGGGCGGACTCCAGGTAACGGTCTTCGCCGCAGAGGTGGCCCAGCCGTTGCAGCGCCCGGGCCGCCACGCCGTTGCCGGAGGGAGTGGCATTGTCGTGGCCCGGCTTGGGGCGGTGGATCAGGGTCTCGTGGTCGTGGGCGGTGAAGAACAGGCCGCCGGCTTCCCGATCCTCGAAGCGCTCCAGCAGGGCGTCCGCCAGTTGCCGGGCGAAGTCGAGATCGTCGCTGCGGAAATCCGCCTGGAACATTTCCAGCAGGGCCTCCAGCAAAAAGGCATGGTCGTCCAGATAGGCGCCCAGGGGCGGCAAACCCGGTCTGAGGGTCGCCAGCAGATGGTCTCCCTGCCACAGCCTTTGTCGAATGAACTCCAGGGCGCGGCGGGCCGAGGCCAGCCAGTCCGAGCGATCGAAGACCCGGGCAGCTCGGACCAGGCCACGGATCATCAGGGCGTTCCAGCCGGTCAGGATCTTGTCGTCAAGACCGGGGGGCACCCGTTCGCCGCGCGCCGTCAGCAGAATCCTGGTGGCGGCGGCAAGGGCTTCTTCCTCGCCGGGCGCCAGGGGCTCGGCTACTTTCAGGTGCCAATGGCGATTCTCGAAATTGGGCGGTTGATCCAGCCCCCAGTGGGCTGCCGCCACCCGCCACTGCCCATCATCCAGCAGGGCGCGGACCTCCTCCCGCTGCCAGACGTAGAACTTGCCTTCCTCCCCTTCCGAGTCCGCGTCCAGGGCCGCGTAATAGCCGCCATCTGGAGATTGCATCTCGGTCATCACCCAGCGGGCGATGCCCTCGGCCGCCCGCGCGAACAGGGGATCGCCACTGGCGGCCCAGGCATCCGCGTACAACCCCAGCAGCAGGCCGTTGTCGTAGAGCATTTTTTCAAAGTGGGGAATCTCCCAGCGCTCATCCACGCTGTAGCGGAAAAAGCCACCGCCCAGTTGATCGTACAGCCCGCCCCGGGCCATCCGACCCAGGGTCAGCAGGGCCGCCGCGCCAGCCTCGCCGTCGCCGTGGGCGACATGCCGATCCAGCAGCAGGGCCAGGTCCGGCGCATGAGGAAACTTCGGAGCGCCTCCAAAGCCGCCGTCGCGGGAGTCGTGAATGTTCAGCAGGTGATTCCTCAGCCAGGCAATGGGCACGTCGACCAGGTTCGCCACCGCTCCGGCGCTGGGCAGAGTGTTCTCCAGGGCCTCCCGCAGGGCGGCGTTCTGCTGGCGGATTTCCGGGTCCCGCTGGCGATAGGTGGCGGCGATGTTCTCGCACAGCTCGGGCAGTCCGGGCCGGCCGTAGCGTCGCTGCTTGGGAAAATAGGTGCCGCCATAAAAAGGCTGCCCCTCCGGGGTGAGGAACATGGTCAGGGGCCAGCCGCCACTCTGGCCGGTGAGTATCTGCTGGGCGAGCTGGTAGATCTGATCCAGGTCCGGCCGCTCCTCCCGGTCCACCTTGATGTTGATGAACAGCCGGTTCATCAACGCCGCCACTTCCGGGTCCTCGAAACACTCGTGGGCCATCACGTGGCACCAGTGACAGGCGGAGTAGCCGATGGACAACAAAATGGGCTTGTCCTCGGCCCGGGCCTGGGCCAGGGCGGCAGCGTCCCAGGGTTGCCAGTGCACCGGGTTGTCGGCGTGCTGGCGCAGGTAGGGGGATGTCTCGGCGGCGAGTCGGTTGGCCATGGCGGGCGGGCAGAATGATTGGCCGACTAATTTAGTCGGGAACTCACCCTGCCCGCAAGCAGGACATTGCCGCATCAGCGATAGCGGCGACGCTCCAGCAGATAGTCGCCACCCAACTGATGGCCGGCGGAGAGGGAGGCGCCGTACTGTGGCACCTGGGGAAACTCCCGGCTGACCTCGTTCTTCACGTTTTCATAGAGACCGGCCCCGGGATTCCACTTGGTGATCTTTTCCAGAGCCTTCATGAAATGCCAGGCAAAGATCGAGTGGCCACCCTTGCCCTCGTCCGACACGGGCTCCTCGCCGCCGGAAGTCAGCACCACCACCGAACGGCGATCGAGGATGGTATTGGGATCCCGGGAAGTCAGGGCAGTACTGACCTTCTGCTCCCGGGTCAGGGCACCGGAAAAGCAACTGTCGGACACCAGCATCACCTGCTTGGCCGGAATGCTGGCCAGATACTTGGCGATGTCCTGGTTGGAAATCCAGTTGTCCGGGCGGGTAGCCTCAGCGTCCACCGGCAGCCAGTAGCCGGCCTGGCTCTTTTCCGACAGGTAGCCGTGGCCGGCATAGTAGAGCGTGACACTGTCATTGGGCCCCACTTCGCTGGTGAGTTGGTTGAGGGCGCGGACAATATCGCCCTTGGTGGCGTCGCGCAAAACCCGAACCTCATAGCCCAGACGCTCCGTCAGGACCTTGCCCACCGCCTCGGCATCCTGACCGGCGGACTCCAGGACAGGGATGGCCTTGTCACGATAATTGTCGTTGCCCACCAGCACGGCGATTTTTCGCGAAATGCGGGGCAGATGGGATTCGGTGGGCTTGTTGCGAGGCGTCGTGACCATGGCTGCCTGGGTTCGGGCCGCAGCCATGCAGATTTCGCCGCCCCCCGCGCCACAGGGAGGAATGTCGGCGGCCTGGGGATTGATCTCGAGGCTGGACAGGGCACTCTTGAGAACTTCCGCCTTGAGCGCATGGCGTTCGGCCACCAGTGCCCTGGCCATGCCAGGGCTGAGGGCTGCGATATTGATGCGGCCGAATCCGGGACCACCTTCCGGTCGTCCCTTGCCCTGATTGGCCGCCCCTGCCGGCCGCAGCTTGCTCGGGTCCGGCTTGCTCGGGTCCGGCTTGCTCGGGTCCGGCTTGCTCGGGTCCGGCTTGCCCGGTTCACCAGGTTGTCCAGCTTCCCCCGGCTTTCCTGGCTGGTTCTGTTGGTTGTTAGGCCGATTGGGTTGATTGGGTTGATTGGGTTGGTTAGCCTGGTTGGGTTGTGCTGGCCCAGGCTGTTGCTGCCCGGGCTGTCCGACAGGTTGCTGGGCCACCGACCCGGGTTGCACGGGTTGGCCCGGCACCGGGTTCTGCTCAGTCAGGGGGATCGGGAGGGGTTGTCCAGGCTGGGCAGGCTGCACCACCGGGGACGGGTTGGTCGCAACGCCCGGCTGGGGAGCCGGGGCCGGATTGGCACCGGAGATCAGCGGGGGCTGGCCTCCCGTGCTGTCCAGCCGGACCAAATTCATGGAATCGGGACGAGTTTGCTGAATGTCGGCGCCACCGCCAGAGGGCATCTGCCCCGGCATGGGGCCGCCACTTCCTGGCGGTCTGGGCATGCCGATCTGGGTACCCCCGGGTTGCTGGGGCAATCCGGAAAGAGTGCCACCCATATTGGGTCCGGGCATGCCACCTATGGTCATTCCAGACGGGGGCGGGGGCATACCGGTAATGGAAAGTCCGCCGGGCTGTTGCACAGGCAGGCCACCGGGCGGCGGCATCATGGGCAGGGTGTTCTGCCCCGGCAGCATGCCCGCAGGCATCGGGTTGATGGGAGGCGGTGGCAGGGTAGCCTGCACCACGCCATTGACCACATTATTGACGGGCTGGACACCGGCATTGGGGAAAGGTCCCGGGCCGGCATACTTGAGATTCGGGCTGTTCAGTTCCACCTTGGGGCCTTCGATGCGGCCCCCATCCACCACCAGATTCATGGTGGCCTGGGCCTTCACCCCTTCGCTACCCAGCAGTCCGCTGCGCAGGTTGATGGTTTCCCCCTGCAGGCCCACCTTGCGGCCCTCGATGCGCCCGCCCGGCGCCAGTTCCACCTGGCGAATGGCGCTCAGGATTACCGTGCCATCGGCGGCGGTGTCCACGGTATTGGCATTCACCAGCCCTTCCACCCGCACCAGGGCACCATAGAGTCGGCTGCTGCCGCCATGGCTGAATATCTGCCCCAGGTTGAGAACCTGCTGGGTAGCCGCGCTGATGGTGACGCTCAGATTTGGGGTGCCCAGTTCGGCCAAGGTGACACTATGGCCGGCAGCCAGCACCACCTGGCCATTGGGCGCCTGGATCAGGCCGGAATTGGTGACCGAGTCGCCGATCAGCAGCACGGCGCCGCCTTCCATGACATTGATGCTGCCATCGTTGCCTACCGCTCCTCCCGGACCACTGAAATTCCAGCGGCCAGCCAGGAAGTCCGCGTCCGCCAGGGGAAGGGCCGAGACCATCAGGCCCGCCACATTGATCTGGGCATCCTTGCCAATAACCACGCCAGCTGGGTTGAGCACAAAAACCCGGCCGTTGGATTGCAGTGCCCCCAGGATCTGGCTGGGGTTCTGGCCCATCACCCGGTTCAGCACCGCGCTGGCGGCACTGGGCTGATCGAAGCGGGTAACCTCGCCGGCATTGATGGAAAAACCTTGCCAGTTGATGATCGTGGCCGGAGTGACGGTCCGGACCGACAGGGTATTGCCTCCGTTCTGGAAACTGGCCTGGCCACTGATCACAGTGGGCAGGGTGGGATTGGCCAGGACCGGCAGCGGTGCCAGGGCCAGGGCCAGGACGGCGGCAAGGTAGCGAGGAGAAGATGGATATGAGCTCATGGTCCGGCGATCCTCAGAAGGTGCCATTGAGGCTGAAATGGACATGCTGGGCTCCCTGTGCTCGGCCGGAGGTGGTTTCCATCACATGACCCAGGTCGGAGACGATGGACCAGTTTTTCCCAAGGCTGGCGCGCAGGCCGATGCCGACGCTGGTGAGCCGGGTGCCGGCCGTCTCGCCAGTTTCCGTTGCCAGTCGACGGTTGCGGAACAGGGTGCCGCTGTCCAGGAAGAGCAGGCCCCGTAGCGAGGCATTGCTCACGTTCAGCCAGTTGGACAGGTCAGGCGTGTAGAACTCCAGATTCATGGAGTAGCCCCGGTCATTGCTGGCAGCCCGTTCGGCATACCCCCTTACGCTCTGGGCGCCGCCCACGCCGAATTGTTCCGCCATCACCAGGGCATCCCGTGTGTCCTGCAACTGCCCGCCCAGACGCAGCATCCATTGACTCATCAGTGGCCACTGAGCGGAAGCACCGGCCCTCAATACGCTGAAATGGGGGTTGGAAAGTGCCCGGGCGGTGATGAAATCCTCCCGGCCACCCCGGCCGCCACCAGGCAGATTGCGGCTCCAACTGAGGTTCCACTGGGCTTGCATGGCCGGCTGGACCAGGCCGCCGCTGTAGCCGACGGTGACCGGGTGCAGGGCAATGCTGGCCCCTGCTTCCCCGCAGCCGGCAGCACCAAAAACGCCCAGAGCGCATTCGTTGCGGAAATCCTTGATGTCCAGGCCCAGGCTCAGCTTGTGTTCCCATTCCGGCAGGCTTTCCAGGCGCCGGGTCAGCTTGATGCCGAAGATGGCGCCTTCCCCGGCGAAGAACAGGGAACCCACCACGGTGGGCGTCACCCCCGCCTTGACATTGGAATAGGCCATCATCAGGTCCAGACTGCTGGCCTGGGCCGGCAGGGGAATGCGGTAACCGGCACTGAGTACCTGAACGTCCTTCAGGCGCTCCGGCGCAGTGACGTACTGGAAGCTGAACACATGCTGGCGCTGGGCCACGTTGGCATGCTGGTAGCCCAGGCCCAGGCGCCAGAAACCTGTCTGGCGGGTGCCCGTATTGTCCAGCGTGGCGAGATAGCGTTCGATCTTCTCGTCACTGACGTCCACCCGGGCCTTGATCTCCCCCAGAGCACCGCCAGGCTGGAGATTGACCGCCAGGCGGCGGCCGGGATTCTCGTTGGCCTGGCGAATATCCCGGTCCAGTTGCCGCACCTGGGGACTGGTACCCTCCTTCAGGCTGGGCAGGGAAGTGCGAATCTGCTCGCTGCTGTACTCCTTGTTACCGTTAACCTGGATTTCCTTGAAACGGCCCTCGATGACCCTCAACTGCACCACGCCATCATCCAGCTTCTGCTCCGGCAGGGCCACCTGCACCACCGGATAGCCGGCCTCTCGATAGAGGGTTTGCAGAGCTTCCGCCGCCCCATACAGATCGCTCAACTGGCGCGCCCCGCCACCAAAGGGCGCCACGACACTGGCGATGGCGTCGGAGGGCAGGAGGCTGTTGCCCTCCACTTGAAAGCGCTCCACCCGGAAAGTCCGGGGCTTGTCGACCTCGTCAGCCCGGGCCGCAATGGCAAACAGGGCGGTGAAGGTAAGCAGCAGCGCCGAAATACGGCATATAGGTCGGATGGATTGGTGCATGGGCCTGGCCTTGCGATGAGTCGAGACCGTAAGCCTACTACGACCCTGGAATTTTTAGGTCATCCGCAGCGGGAAGAGGTTCTGTTCTCCAGCATGCTCTCGAATTCGGCCACCGGCAGCGGACGACTGAAAAGAAAACCCTGAAACACCGTGCAGCCATGGCGCACCAGAAACTCCTGCTGGGCCTCGGTCTCGACACCTTCGGCGATGACGTCAAGGCCCAGGTTGTGAGCCATGCCGATGATGGTCTGAACAATGACGGCATCGCCCTCGTCGGTGGCGATGTCCCGCACGAAGGAGCGGTCGATCTTGAGCTGGTCCAGAGGCAGGCGCTTGAGATAGGAGAGAGAGGAATAGCCAGTGCCGAAATCATCCATGGAGCAGCGCACCCCCATGGCCTTGAGGGCATGCATTTTCTCGATGGTGCCTGTCACGTCGTCCAGTACCAGGCTTTCGGTCAGCTCGATCTTGAGCAGGGCCGGATTGGTGCCCATGCGCTGGAGTATCTCGCTCACCTGGGGCACGAAGTCCGCCTGGCGGAATTGCCGGGCACTGACATTGACCGAGAGCTTCAGTCCCCGGGCGACCGGCATCTTCTCCCATTGGTTGAGCTGGGCACAGGCGGTCTCCAGTACCCAGCCGCCGATGGGAATGATCAGGCCACTCTCCTCCGCCAGGGAAATGAACTGCATCGGCGAGACCATGCCCCGGGTCGGATGTTGCCAGCGCAGCAGGGCTTCGGCACCCACCACCTGCCCCATCGCATTGACCTGGGCCTGGTAGTGCAGCAGCAACTGTCCCTCGGGCAAGGCCCGGCGCAGAGCGGCTTCGAGCAGCGTCCGGGCTTCCAAGCTGGCCTGGAGGCCCGGATCGAAAAAACGCATGGTGTTGCGGCCCGCGGTCTTCGCCCGGTACATGGCGGCGTCGGCCCGTTTGAGCAATTCGTCCGCCGTATGGCCCTGGCCAGAGAACAGGGTGATGCCAAGGCTGGCGGTGGAGTGCTGCTCGTGCTGCTCGATCCAGTAGGGCAGTCGGGTCAGGGCCAGGATTTTTTCGCCGACGGTCTCGGCCTGGAGGGCAGCCTCTTCCGCGTCGGCACTCAAACTTTCCAGCATCACGACGAACTCGTCGCCCCCCAGGCGAGCGACGAAATCCTCGGTGCGTACGCAGGACTGAAGTCGCTGGGCCGCCTCCAGCAGCAGCAAGTCGCCGGCCCGATGGCCTCGTGTGTCGTTGAGGGTCTTGAAGTCATCCAGATCGATGAACAGTAGTGCCCCATGGCCACCGCGTCGCATGCTGGCCGCCAGGGCCTGACGCAGACGCTCGTGGAGCTGGTTGCGGTTGGGCAACTGGGTCAGGGAATCGAAAAAGGCCAGGCGCTCGATGTCTGCCTCGGCCTGCTTGCGCTCGGTGATGTCCCGAGAAAGGACGATGTAGCGCCCGCGCTCTCCAGGGGCGCTTTTCTTCCGCGCCACCGACAGCTCGAACCAGGCATCACCGCCCGCCAGGGGCAGCAACAACTGGGCGCCATGGGAGGTGCCCGTCTCCCCCGCCTCGCGCAAGGCATCGAGTACCACCTGGGCAGCCGGCCCGGGCAGCATCTCACTGACGGTACGGCCCAGCAACTGCTCCGCCGGCGCTGCCAGCAGTCCCGGATCCCGTGCACGATAGTCCAGGTAGCGACCTTCCCCATCCAGTTCGAACAGCAGGTCGGGAATCGCTTCCAGGGTGGCTTCCAGGTGGTCGCGGGTCTGTTCCGTCTGGGACTTGGCCTCTCCCAGGGAGGCCAGAGCGCAGGTCAGTTCCTGGGTCTTGACCGCGACCCGGCGTCGCAATTGCCAGTTCCAGAGCACCAGGATCAGGGCCAGCAGACCCGTCACGGTTAGGAATACCGTCGCATAGCGGGTGAATGCCTGCCGGCTGTGACTGCTGAGGGCGGCCCCCAGCCATTTGTCCTCCACGGCCTTGCGCTCCGCCGTTGAAATCCGGGCAAAGCCCTCTTCCACCAGTTGCAGCATCCCCCCGTTACCCTTGCGCACGGCGCGATGAAAAGCCCCCGAGTAGAGCGGGTTGGAGTAACGAAACTCCTTTTCCAGACCGAAGCGGTAGAGCAGATAGAGGGCCGGCGGCTTGTCGATGCACATGACCCGCACTTCATGGCCGGCGGCAGCACGGATCAGGGTGTCGTAATTGGGAAAGCGTCTGAAATTGACGATGCCGTATTCCAGCAGGCGGTCAATGCAGGCATCCCCGTCCTTGACGCCGATGGTGAAGCCTTTCAGGGAATCGGGACCCACAATGCCGCTGATGCTGTGATGGAAAAAGATCGGCACCTCGATGGTGGCGTAGGGCGAGGAAAAGTCGTAGAACTGCCGACGCTGCTCGTTCTCGAACATGGTGTCGATGACATCAGCCCTTCCCGCCCGCATCACCTGCTGGGCCTTGGCCCAATCCATGGCCTGGATCCGCACCTTGATCCGGCTGCGGGTTTCCCACAGTGCCCACAAGTCCGGCAGGATGCCCTGAAGACGGCCCTCCTCGTCGCGGAAGGCATAGGGCGGGTAATTGTCGTCCATCACCACCCGGATCGACGCGGACGGCGGCGACTCCTCGGCCCATCCCGGCCGCGGCATGAACAGCGCCAGCATCGTGGCGATCCCGGCGATCAGGCGCATCAGTGGCTGCCTCATGTCGAACCGGGCTCCCTGTGCATGGTGCCTTCCCGTAGCATGGCGATCAGGGCCGGCCAAGGAACAGGTAGAGCGCGAAGTGCCCTCCCTGGGCCAGGCCCAGTCCAATATAGGCCGGCCCCAGAGGCGTGTCGGCGGCCGCGAAGACGCTGGCGGCATGGCGCAGACCAGCCCAGCGCATCTGGTGGCGCTCGGCCCAGGCATTGCCCAGTTCCAGGGATGCTCCCAGGTAGGCGGCGCGGCCAAAGGGGGTGATTTCCGCCACGCGCCGCCGATAGACGGCCTTGCCCAGGGCCAGGTAGTTGCCCTCGATCTGGTCGGTCCGATAGCCGGAAAGACGCTGGAATCCCCCCAGGCGGAAATCGGCGTAACCGATGCGACTGCGGTCCAGGAAGCCGGCGAATTCGGCGCCGAACTGCCAGGTGTTGCGGCCTTCGCTGGTCACGGCCAGGCCGTTGAGTTGCCAGCGGGTGTAGTTGTCGTAGGCTACCAGGGCCTGGCGGGCGCTGAAAAAGTCTCCCGCCAGGCGCCAGCCGGTACGGGGCAGGGCGGCATTGTCCAGTTGATCCAGCACCACGCTGCCGGTCAGTCCCCGTTCGCCGAAATCCACATGGCTGGGAATCAGGCTGCCGATGGACTGGTCGGCAACGAAGCGGCCAACGGCATAGCCCAGGCGGGCCTCGCCATAGGGACCGAAGGGCATGCCCAGATCCACCCCGGCCCGGTTGAACCCCCCCTGCCACTGGGCGACCCGGTGCTCTCCCTGGAAAACATCCAGGGTACGTCGCTCCACTTCAACTTTCGGCGCCACGAAGAATCGCCCACCCTGCCCCAGAGGTTGCAGGAATTCGCTCCTCACGCCCCGGGTGCGGCCGAATTGGAGCCGGTTGCGCCATTCGCCGCCCCACGGGTTGACCCAGGTCAGACGATGGCCCAGGAGCAGATCGAAGCTGGCATCACCGGCAAAATCCGTGGAGGCGGAAAGGCCCAGGCGGAAGAAATGGGGTCCCCAGGTTTTTTCCTCGACACCGAATACCGCTCCCAGTTTTTCGCCTTCCTGTTCCAGGCGATAGTCCACCCGCTCGAAATCACCCCGCCCCATCAGGCTGGCCGCGTCCCGCTCCAGCCGGCCGGGGTCGGCCGGATCGCCGCTGCGGGTACTGGTCTGGGCCAGCAGGGTGTCGGAATTGCTGTGCCGGGCACCTTCTACGCGAACGAAGGCCAGCTTCCCCTCCAGGGCGCGGGGGAAATTGCGTCGGACCAGATGGTCCCGCCAGCCGGCATCGTCCAGCGCCAGAGTCGCCAGCTTCTGGCGTACCTCCGCACTGCTGGCTGAGGCGTAGCCTGCGGCGATACCTTTCTGCGCGGTGGAAAAGTCGAGGAAGCTCATGCTGTTGAGTTCCGGCGCGATCAGCACATCCCGTTCGGTCAGGTGCGCCAACTGGTTGCGCACATTCTGCTCGGTGAGGATGTTGATCATCTGGTGGGTGACGCCCACCAGGCTGGAAAGGGATTCCCGGGGGGCCAGGGGGGTGCCGATGTTCACCGCCACTACCACATCAGCCCCCATGGACAGGGCCACGTCCACCGGCAGGTTCATCACCAGGCCGCCGTCTCCCAGCAGGCGCCCGTCCACCTCGATGGGGGCGAAGGCCCCCGGTACCGACATACTGGCGCGCAAAGCCCGGGCCAGGTCGCCCCGCTCGAACACCACCTTCCCGCCTCTCACCAGGTCGGTGGCGACGGCCCGGAATGGAATTGGCAGCTGGGAGAAATCCTGCGCTGCCGAGACCCGGGCCGTCAGGTCCGACAGCAGCCGCTCGAAACCCACGCCTCCCACCGCGCCCCGGGGCAGGCGGAAACCGTCCTTGCCATAGCCCACTTCAAAGGACCAGGGGAAATCGAAATCCTCTTCCTTGCGCTGCTGGGAGAGTTCCTGCCGGGGCGGACGGTCGTCGAACAACGGCCCCCAGTCCAGCCCCCCGACAATCCGTTCCAGATCCGCAGCGCTGTAGCCGGCGCCGTAGAGGCCGCCGATGACTGCCCCCATGCTGGTGCCGGCAATGCAATGAATGGGAATGCGCTGCTCCTCCAGGGCCTTGAGCACGCCGATGTGGGCGATGCCCCGGGCGCCGCCGCCGGAGAGGACCAGGCAGATACGAGATCCGGCTGGGGGCGGCACCACGTCCGCGCCCCGGCCCGACAGCGCCGCGCCGATCAGCCAGACCGCGGCAAGGAGCCGCAGCAAGGGGGCGACGGGGCGGGAGCGCATGCCGGGGGCGACCGGATCAGCGCTTCAGCAGACTGATGTCTCTTACGGCGCCGGTATCGGCCGAGGTGGCCATGGCGGCGTAGGCCTGGAGAGCCGCCGAAACCGGGCGCTGGCGGTTCACCGGTTGCCAGGCCTTTTCGCCCAGGGCTTCCATGGCGGTGCGGCGCCGGACCAGTTCGGCCTCTGCCACGGCCAGATGGATGCGCCGGCCAGGGATGTCGATCTCGATGGTATCGCCCTCCTCCACCAGGCCGATGGCGCCGCCCTCGGCGGCCTCTGGCGAGGCATGGCCGATGGACAGACCCGAGGTACCGCCGGAGAAACGGCCATCGGTGAGCAGAGCACATTCCTTACCCATGCCCTTGGACTTCAGATAGCTGGTGGGATAGAGCATCTCCTGCATGCCCGGGCCGCCCTTCGGTCCCTCGTAGCGGATCACCACCACGTCGCCGGCCACCACCTGGTCGGCGAGAATGGCCTCCACCGCATCGTCCTGGCTCTCGAAGACCCGGGCACGGCCGCTGAACTTGAGGATGGAATCATCCACGCCCGCCGTCTTGACGATGCAGCCCCGCTCGGCGATGTTGCCGTAGAGCACCGCCAGACCACCATCCTGGGAGTAGGCGTGGGCCTGGTCGCGGATGCAGCCGGCGCTGCGGTCCAGGTCCAGACTGGGATAGCGCCGGTCCTGGGAGAAGGCGGTCTGGGTGGGCACGCCGCCCGGTGCGGCACGGTAGAAGTCGTGCACCGGCTGCTGGGCATTCTGCTGCACATCGCAGCAGGCCAGGGCCTCGCCCATGGAGGGATAGAGCACGGTGGGACAGTCCCGGTGGATCAGCCCGGCCCGGTCCAGTTCCCCCAGGATGCCCATGATGCCGCCAGCGCGATGAACGTCCTCCATGTGGTACTTCTGGGTGGCGGGGGCCACCTTGGCCAGGCAGGGCACCTTGCGGGAGAGCCGGTCGATGTCCTTCATGGTGAAGTCCACTCCGGCTTCCCGGGCCGCTGCCAGCAGGTGCAGCACGGTGTTGGTGGAGCCCCCCATGGAAATGTCCAGGGTCATGGCGTTCTCGAAGGCCTGGAAGCTGGCGATGGCGCGGGGCAGCACCGAGGCGTCGTCCTGTTCGTACCAGCGTTTGCACAGCTCGACGATCAGGCGGCCCGCCTTGAGGAACAACAGCTTGCGGTCGGCGTGGGTGGCCAGCAGGGAACCGTTGCCGGGCAGGGACAGGCCCAGGGCCTCGGTCAGGCAGTTCATGGAATTGGCGGTGAACATGCCGGAGCAGGACCCGCAGGTGGGGCAGGCGGAGCGCTCCATGTCGTTCACTTCGGCATCCGTGTTGTGGCTGTCGGCGGCCTCGATCATGGCGTCGATCAGGTCCACCTTGCGGTACTGGCCGTGCCACTTCACCTTGCCGGCTTCCATGGGGCCGCCGGAGACGAACACGGCGGGGATGTTGAGGCGCATGGCGGCCATCAGCATGCCCGGAGTGATCTTGTCGCAGTTGGAAATGCAGACCAGGGCGTCGGCGCAATGGGCGTTGGCCATGTATTCCACTGAATCGGCGATCAGGTCCCGGGAAGGCAGGCTGTAGAGCATGCCGCCGTGGCCCATGGCGATACCGTCGTCGATGGCGATGGTGTTGAATTCCTTGGCAATGCCGCCGGCCGCCTCGATCTCCCGTGCCACCAGTTGGCCCAGGTCCTTCAGATGCACGTGGCCCGGCACGAACTGGGTGAAGGAATTGACCACGGCGATGATGGGCTTGCCGAAGTCCCCATCCTTCATGCCGGTAGCGCGCCACAGGGCGCGGGCGCCGGCCATGTTGCGGCCGTGGGTGGAGGTGCGGGAACGGTATTGGGGCATGAAAGTCTCCGGGGTGCGGGCGTTGCGGAAGCGCAAATTTTATCAGTGCTACCGGATGGACCGTTTCCCGGCAGGCAAATTCACTTGCCGGGAGGCTCTCACGGGCTTTTCGGCTTGCGGCTCCGCCGCCCCAGCCGCCAGGCCGGCCAGCAAGCCAGCAACGCCAGGCCGAGGGCGGCCTTGTTGCCATGGCGCACGTAGGGGGTGATGCCGGCATGGCCCTGGACCGACACCCTCAGGGCATCGCTGCGGAAAGCGGGCAAGGCCTGGGTCACCCGGCCATCGGGGGCCACGGCGGCAGTCATGCCGGTGTTGGTGGCGCGCAGCATCGGACGGGCGGTCTCCAGGGCCCGCAGACGGGCGATCTGCAAATGCTGGGGCTGGGCCAGGGAATCGCCGAACCAGGCGGTATTGGACAGGTTGATCAGCAGCGTGGCCTCGGGCAGGGCCTTGAGGATTTCCTCGCCGAACAGATCCTCGTAGCAGATGTTGGGCGCCACTTTCTGGCCGGCGATGGACAGGGGCGGCTGCCGTTCCGGACCGGCGCTGAAGTCGGAGAGGGGAATCCGCACCAGTTGGAAAAACCAGGCGAAGCCCGGTGGCACATATTCGCCAAAGGGCACCAGATGGCGCTTGGCATAGGTCTGGATGCCACGGTCCGGCCCCAGGGCCACGGCCCCATTCACATAGCCCCCGTCGGCCTGACGCAAAGCTGCGCCCAATAACAGCTCGCCCTGTCCTGCCAGGGCTCGCAGATAGTCGGCGGGAATCTGATCGAAGAACAGCGGGATGGCGGTCTCCGGCAACACGGTGAGTTGAGCGGGATGGCCGATGGCCAGATCCCCGTAACGTTTCAGGGAAAGAGGCAACTGCTCCGGATTCCATTTGAGGCTCTGGGGCACGTTGCCCTGGAGCAGGGCCACCTCCAGGGGCGAGCCCACCGGATGGCTCCAGGACACCAGGCGCAGCAGGCTGCCGCCAACGAGAAAGGCGAGGAGTATGAGCAAGACCGGGCGGGGTGAAATCGAGATATCCCGCCGGCCGAACCAGGCAGCAAGCAGGGCCGCCATCAGGGCCAGGATGCCGCCGATGCCATAGACCCCGAGGATGGGCGCGAAGCCCGCCAGGGGGCTGGGCGGCGTCTGGGAATAGCCCAGGGCAAGCCAGGGGAAGCCGGTGAATATCCAGCCCCGCAGCCATTCGCCGAGCGCCCACAGGCCCGCCAGCAACAGGGCATCGGGCAGGGGCCGGTTGCTCCGCAGCCGGAAGTACCCATAACCAACCAGGGCTGGAAACAGGGCCAGCACCGCGCAAAAGGCCAGGGTGGCCACGGCCGCCAGGGGCGCCGCCATGCCGCCCACATCATGAAGGCTGACATAGACCCAGGACACGCCGGTGAGGAAGCAACCCAGGCCCCAGGCCAGGCCCAGCAGCGCAGCCTGGCGACCGGAGCCTGCCTGGCGCCACAGGACGAAGAGGCCCGCCAGGGTCAAGAGCGGCAGGGGAAACCATTCCAGAGGGGCGAAGCCCGCTACGGTGATAGCGCCCAGGAGGGCGGCGAACAGTGTCCGGCCCTTCACGCTGAGGGATCGCCTGGCGCATCCAGGATCAGGTCCCGCTGGGCGTCCACCAGCAGGGTGTACACCCGCCGGCTGTCGACCCGCAGGGCCTGAAACTTGATGCCGTCGAGCAGGACCGTTTCGCTGCGCTTGGGCAGACGTCCCAGGTGCTGGATGATCAGGCCGCCGACGGTGTCGCAGTCGGCGTCGGAGAAAGTGGTACCGAAGGCCTGGTTGAAATCGGCGATCTCGGTGATGGCCTTGACCCGGTAGCGGCCGGCATTGTCCAGCACGATGTTGTCGGCGGTCTCATCGAAGTCGTATTCGTCCTCGATGTCGCCGACGATCTGTTCCAGCACGTCCTCGATGGTGACCAGGCCGGCCACGCCGCCATACTCATCGACGACGATGGCCATGTGATTGTGATTGACGCGGAATTCCCGCAGCAGCACGTTGAGGCGCTTGGACTCGGGAATGAACACCGCCGGACGCAGGGTCTGGCGCAGGTCGAATTCCCGGCCGGCGAAATAGCGCAGCAGGTCCTTGGCCAACAGGATGCCCACCACATCGTCCTTGTTGGCGCCGATGGCGGGAAAACGGGAGTGGGTGGCCTCGATCACGAAGGAGGCGATGTTCTCGGTGGAATCGTTGATATCCACCACGTCCATCTGGGAGCGGGGCACCATGATGTCGCGCACGGTAGTTTCGGAAACCGCCAAGGCGCCCTCCATCATGGACAGGGCATCGGCATCGACCAGGCTGCGTTCGAAGGCGCGGTGGAGCGTTTCTAGGAGTTGCTCGCGGTCTTCCGGCTCCCGCAGCAGCAGGGCCGAAAGCCGCTCGATAAATCGTGGGCGGCTACTGGAAGGGTCCATGACAAAAGAGTTCAAACATAGGGATCGGGGTAGCCCAGTCGGGCAAGAATCTCGCGTTCGCGCTGCTCCATCCGTTGCGCTTGCGCGTCATCGCCCTCGTGGTCATAACCCTGCAAATGCAGCATACCATGCACGATCAGGTGGGCGCAGTGGGCCTCGACGGGCTTGCCCTGAGCCGCGGCCTCCTTCAGCACCACAGGCAGGCAGAGCACCAGATCACCCAGGGTGAGCGGCTCGCTCTCATAGACAAAGGACAGCACATTGGTGGCGTAGTCCTTGCCGCGATAGTCACGATTGAGGCTCTGGCCTTCTTCGGCATCGACGAAACGCACGGTCACCTCGGCCGCGCCCTCGCAGGCGGCCTTGACCCAGCGGCGTATCCGGGGGCGGGTCGGCAATGCTTCGCCGACGCAGGCATATTGCACGGCGAGGGAAAGCGCGGGGCCCTTGCCCATCACCCCTCGTTCCTCACACTCTTCTCGTAGGCGGCGACGATGCGCGCCACCAGGGGATGGCGCACCACGTCGGAGGCGTCGAAGTCGGTGAAGGCCAGACCCCGCACGTCCTTGAGGATGCGGCGGGCTTCCACCAGGCCGGACTTGTGGCCCCGGGGCAGGTCCACCTGGGTCACGTCGCCGGTGATCACCGCCTTGGCGCCGATGCCGATGCGGGTAAGGAACATCTTCATCTGCTCCGGCGTGGTGTTCTGGGCCTCGTCGAGAATGATGAAGGCATGATTCAGGGTGCGCCCCCGCATGTAGGCCAGGGGAGCGATCTCGATGTGGCCCTTCTCGAACAGCCGCCCCACCTTGTCGAAGCCCATCAGGTCGTAGAGGGCGTCATAGAGGGGGCGCAGATAGGGGTCCACCTTCTGGGCCAGATCGCCGGGAAGAAAGCCCAGCCGCTCCCCCGCTTCCACGGCGGGACGGGTCAGCACGATGCGCTGCACCAGGTCCCGTTCGAAGGCATCCACCGCGCAGGCCACCGCCAGATAGGTCTTGCCGGTGCCGGCGGGGCCGATGCCGAAGGTGATGTCGTGTTCCTGGATCTGGCGCAGGTAATCCACCTGATGGGGGGTACGGCCGTGAAGGTCGGTGCGACGGGTGATCAGGCCCGCCGGAGGCAGGGGCGGACGGCCCCGGTTGGCGATCTCCACCAGACCCAACTGGATTTCCTCGATACCGATGGGCTCAGCGCAGAGTTCGTAGAAATGCTCCAGGGCATGGGCCGCCAGCCGGGCCTGGACCGGATCGCCGGCAATGCGGAAGTGTTCGCCGCGACGACTGATGGTGACGTCGAAGGCGGCTTCGATCTGGCGCAGGTTCTCGTCCAGGGGGCCGCAGAGATTGGCCAGCCGGGCGTTGTCCGTGGGCTGAAGCAGCACCTGCACCGCCTTGGCGGCGCTCATGATTCCCGGGTCCGCAGTTCGCCCCGCAAACTGTGGGGCAGTGCCCCAGTGATGGTCAGATCGATGAACTGGCCGATCAGGCGCGGATGGCCGGGAAAATTCACCACCCGGTTGTTGTCGGTGCGGGCCGCCAGTTCGTTGGCATCCTTCTTGGCATGACCTTCCACCAGTACCCGCTGCACAGTGCCGACCATGGATTTGGATATTTCCAGCGCCATGGCTTCGATGCGCTGTTGCAGGCGAATCAGACGCCGGGTCTTTTCGGCTTCGGGTGTCTCGTCGGCCATTTCCGCCGCCGGTGTGCCGGGACGGGGGCTGTAGATGAAAAAGAAACTGCTGTCGAAACCCACGTCCTCGATCAGCTTCATGGTTTTCTCGAAGTCCTCCTCCGTCTCGCCGGGGAAGCCGATGATGAAGTCCGATGAGAGGGAAATGTCGGGCCGGGCGGCCCTGAGCTTCCTGATGACGGACTTGTACTCCAGGGCCGTGTAGCCCCGCTTCATGGCGGCAAGGATGCGGTCGGAACCGGACTGCACCGGCAGATGCAGATGAGACACCAGCTTGGGCACCCGGGCGTAGACGTCGATCAGGCGCTGGCTCATTTCCCTGGGATGGGAGGTGGTGTAGCGGATGCGCTCGATACCCGGCATCTCGGCGATGGTCTCGATCAGGAAGGCCAGGTCGGCGGTCTCGTCGCCATCCTCCTCGTCCATGGCACCCCGGTAGGCATTCACGTTCTGTCCCAGCAGGGTCACTTCCTTAACGCCCTGACCGGTCAGGTTGGCCACCTCGGCCAGGATGTCCGCCATGGGACGGGAGACTTCCTCGCCCCGGGTGTAGGGCACGATGCAGAAGGTGCAGAACTTGGAGCAGCCTTCCATGATGGAAACGAAGGCGGACGTGCCCTCCACCCGGGCGGCGGGCAGGTGGTCGAACTTCTCGATCTCGGGGAAGGAAATGTCCACCTGGGACTTGCCGCTCGCGCGCCGGGCGGCGATCAACTGGGGCAGGCGGTGCAGGGTCTGGGGACCGAACACCAGGTCCACATAGGGCGCCCGGGCGACGATGGCCGCCCCTTCCTGGCTGGCCACGCAACCACCGACGCCGATCACCAGATCCGGCTTCTGCTGCTTCAGGTGACGCACCCGGCCCAGGTCGTGGAACACCTTCTCCTGGGCCTTCTCCCGCACCGAGCAGGTGTTGAACAGGATGATGTCGGCTTCCTCGGGATTGTCGGTACGGATCGTGCCTTCGCCAGCCGCGAGCACGTCCAGCATCTTGTCGGAATCGTATTCGTTCATCTGGCACCCGAAGGTACGGATGAACACTTTCTTGGTCATGGGCGTCTGGAAAACTTGGGGGTGGAGGAAATTATACGGCGCGGGCTTAACGTGAAAAAGCTGTGCCGGAGCCGAGTGTGACCATCGAGCGCAGTGAGCCGATGAGTAGCCCCGCCCCGGGGCGGGGATGGGCGGCGTTACTTTGGCGCATTAGCATCCCTGGGGGGGGGTTGGCAACCATGCGCATTAGAGGCGAGGAAGGGCAGCATCAGGATCGCGTCCCGGTTGCTCCAGGAAAAACAGGCATCCGCGGCTTCCCGCCAGGGCAGCCAGCGCTGGGCCAGGTGCTCGCTGGGGGCCATCACCACCGGGACGGCGGCAGGCACACAGAGGCTGAATACGTGTTCCTCGTTGTGGCTGACGCCGGGAGCGTAACGATGGCGCCACTGGGGGAAGATTTCGTAACGGTTGCGGATGCGCCAGTCCAGCAGCGCTCCCTCAACAATTCCGGTTTCCTCGACCACCTCCCGGCGGGCGGTGGCCAGCAGGGCTTCGCCCTCCTCTTGGCTGCCGGTGACGGATTGCCAGAAACCCGGATGGCCGGCCCGTTCCAGCAGCAGCACTTGCAGGTCCGGGGTGTGGATCACCACCAGCACCGAGACCGGACGCTTGAAACTCACTGGAGAACCCTCCCCCCAGCCCCCTCCCCGCGGGAGGGGGTTCGCGGGGCGAACCCCGTGGGGAATTGGAGTACCCTCCCCCCGGCCCCCTCCCCGCGGGAGGGGGTGACGGTGGTTCGCCGGCTAAAGCCGGCTCCGTGGGCAACGCTGCCGCGCCTTTGGGCGGCCATGCGGCGCGGCGCGGTTCCAGGCGGGACGCTCATGGCACCCGGGGCAGCCAGGCCAGGCCATCGGCCTGCATGTCCACAAAACACCAGAAGGCGATGCCCTGCTCCCGCCATTCGGCGGCGGCGGCCTCGAATACTTGAAGGGTGGCGACGAAGTCCGCCTCGGCCCGGCCGTGAATGCCGTCGCAATGGTCCAGCAGCACCAGATAGCCCTCCCCCGGACGCCAGCCCAGGTCCGCCAGGCAGTCCAGCAGGGCATCCAGATTGTGGCCGAACCATTCGGGGAAGGCCATGGTCCTGCCGATGGTTTCCAGCAGGCCCGCCTTGTCCCGGGCGCCGGACAGGTCCACCGCAAACACCACACAGCCGTTGGCCTCGGCCCCCCGGATCAGTGCCTCGCGGCCGTCGGCGGGCAGGTGATAGACCCCGGCCCGGGCCACCTGCCCCAGCAGTTTGTCGTAGTTCATGGGCGGATGCTCAGGAAATGGCGGTAGTGATCGGGACTGTAATAACGCTCCCCTTCCCGGCCGGCGACAATACGCCGGGCACCCCGGTCTCGGCTGCCGGGGGTGGGGACGGTGTATTCCCGGTAGTGGCCCCTGGAGCGTCCCGGTAAACGGTGTTCCCGGTTGCCGAAGACGATGCCGTCGCGCCGGTAGGGAAAGGGGCCGCCCTGCTCGATCAGACGCAGGGTCTGGCGGGCTTCCGGAGGGAGGTCAGAAGCGGCGACATTTCCGGGCAATGGGGAGACTTCCCCTGCCAGACACATGCCGCAGGCTGCTGCCAGCCAAAGGAAAAGGACCGGGAACCCCAGTGCCCGCAGGATGTGACGTTTGAGGGGTTTCACTGTTGCTCTCGGAGTTGCTGGCGACACCACTCCACACAGCTGGCAACGGCCTTCTCTGCGGCATCCGCAGTAATCAGAGGCAGTGCCTGATCGTCATAACGAAACTCCACCGCATAGGGGCTCATACGTAGCAGGGTTTCATCGCTGACTGGCAGGGAAATGCCAGCTTCCAAAACTCGCCCCGCCAGTTCGAGCAGGTCATGGGTACGCCGAAAACTTACTTGATGCCGGCAGAGCACAGCTTTTAAGGATTTCTCCACGGCCTGCTGGGCATGGAAAGCAGCCACCGGAAAATCTTCCGCTGCGACTGCATTGCACAGGGTCAGAAAAGCCCGCTGATCGCGTTCTGCCATACGCAACAAGCGCATGGCTTCCTCAAGCGCTGCGCTCATACAGTACCTTGCCTTCCCGCTTGGCCCAATAGGGCACGGTACCCGGTACCTGACTACGGCGGGAGAACTCTGCTTCCGAGAACAACAACACATCCACCCCCACACCCAGACGGCCAATGGCGCTACGAATCGCCAGGTATTCCGCAGCCTTGTCTGTGAATTGGGGTTCGATGACGATCAGGTCCAGATCGGAATCCTCCCCAGCATCGCCTCTCGCATAGGAACCGAACACCAGCACCCGCGCCGCGCCGCTGGCTGCGTAAGCGGCACGGGTTGCTGCAGCGGTGATAGTGATCGAATCGAGCATCATTCGTCAGAGAAATAGTCTGAGTCGATTTTTTAGTTCGTAGGTTGCAACTCTGAAAATGCCTACAGATGGGCTCTCTGCTATTTACTCACTTCCACCTGGGTTTCCACCTTCTGACGCAGACGCACATGAAGCTCCCGCAACTGCTTCTCGTCCACGCTGGAGGGGGCGTCGGTGAGCAGGCACTGGGCGCGCTGGGTCTTGGGGAAGGCAATCACGTCGCGGATGGATTCGGCGCCGGTCATCATGGTGACGATGCGATCCAGGCCGAAGGCCAGGCCGCCGTGGGGCGGGGCGCCGTACTTCAGGGCATCCAGCAGGAAGCCGAACTTGGCCTGCTGTTCCTCGGGGCCGATGGCCAGAGCTTCGAAGACCCGAGCCTGGACGTCGGCCTTGTGGATACGCACCGAGCCGCCGCCGATTTCCCAGCCGTTCAGGGCCAGGTCGTAGGCCTTGGCCAGGCACTGGCCCGGATCGGTCTTGAGGAATTCCTCGTGGCCATCCTTGGGGGCGGTGAAGGGATGGTGGCAGGCGGTCCAGCGCTTGTCTTCCTCGTCGTACTCGAACATGGGGAAGTCCACCACCCAGACCGGCTCCCAGGCCTTGCCATTCAGATAGCCCTTCTCGTGGCCCAGCTTGAAGCGCAGGGCGCCCAGGGCGTCGTTCACCACCTTGGTCTTGTCAGCGCCGAAGAAGATCAGGTCGCCGTTCTGGGCGCCGGTGCGCTCCATGATGGTCGTCAGCGCCCGCTCGTGGAGGTTCTTGACGATGGGGGACTGGAGGCCGGTTTCGTTCAACTGGCTGACGTCATTGATCTTGATGTAGGCCAGGCCCTTGGCGCCGTAGATCTTGACGAACTCGGTGTAGCCGTCGATCTCGCTGCGGGAGAGACTGCTGCCACCGGGAACGCGAATGGCCGCGACACGGCCGCCGGTCGTGGCGGGGCCGGAAAAGACCTTGAAAGCCACGTCGGCCACGGCGTCGGTGACGTCGGTGAGCTCCAGGGTGACCCGCAGATCGGGCTTGTCGGAGCCGAAGCGACGCATGGCTTCGGCGTGGCTGATGCGGGGGAAAGGATTGGGCAGCTCGGTGTCCAGGGTCTCCTTGAACACTGTGCGGATCATTTCCTCCATCAGGGCAGTGATCTTCTGCTCGCTCATGAAGGAGGTCTCGATATCCACCTGGGTGAACTCGGGCTGACGATCGGCCCGCAGGTCCTCGTCCCGGAAGCACTTGGTGATCTGGTAATAGCGGTCGTAGCCAGCCACCATCAGCAACTGCTTGAAGAGCTGGGGCGACTGGGGCAGGGCGAAGAACTGGCCGGGATGGACCCGTGAGGGCACTAGGTAGTCCCGTGCACCCTCGGGGGTGCTCTTGGTCAGCATCGGCGTTTCCACATCGATGAAGCCCTGGTCGTCGAGGAAACGGCGGAAGGCTCGGGCTACCTGGTAGCGCAGCATCAGGTTCTTCTGCATCTGGGGCCGGCGCAGGTCGATGACCCGGTGGGTCAGGCGCACATTCTCGGAGAGGTTCTCTTCGTCCAACTGGAAAGGCGGGGTCACGGCGGCGTTGAGAATCTCGATCTCATGGCACAGCACCTCGATCTCGCCGGAGGCCAGATTGGTATTCTCGGTGCCAACGGGGCGGCGGCGCACCTTGCCGGTGACCCGCAGCACGAATTCGTTGCGCACGGTCTCGGCGCGGCTGAACATCTCGGCCCGGTCCGGGTCGCAGACCACCTGGGCCAGGCCTTCCCGGTCCCTGAGGTCGATGAAAATCACGCCGCCATGGTCGCGGCGGCGATGGGCCCAGCCACAAAGGGTGACGATCTGGTCGGTAAGTCCGGCGTTCAACTGGCCGCAATAATGGGTGCGCATTTCAATTCCAAAAAACCGCCTGACGGCGGGATGACGTTCAAATAAAAGGGGGTTATTCGTTCTGGGCCCGACCCATGGGATTGGGCAGCGGCGGCGCCACCACGCCCATGGAGATGATGTACTTGAGAGCCTCGTCCACGCTCATTTCCAGCTCGATCACATCGGCCTTGGGCATCATCAGGAAAAAGCCCGAGGTGGGGTTGGGGGTGGTGGGCACATAGACGCTGATCCACTCCCCTTGCAGGTAGTTCACCACATCGCCGCCGGGCTGGCCGGTCATGAAGGCGACGGTCCAGCAGCCCTTGCGCGGATACTCCACCAGAAGGGCCTTGCGGAAGGCCTCTCCGCTGGAAGAGAACAGGGTATCGGAAACCTGCTTGACGCTGTAATAGACCGACTTCACCACCGGGATGCGGGCCAGGATGCCTTCCCAGAAGCGGATCAGGCGCTGGCCGATGAAGTTGGCCGTGACCAGGCCGGTCAGGAACACCACCAGCAGGGTCAGCAGGACGCCAATGCCGGGCACGTAGAAACCCAGCAGTTGTTCCGGCCGCAGGCCGGCCGGCAGCAGCAACAGGGATTGATCCATGGTGCGGACGATGGCCGCCAGCACCCAGGCGGTGATCGCCAGGGGTACCCAGATCAACAGGCCGGTAATGAAGTACTTTTTCAAGTCAGCCGCAACTGGCGGAGGGGCAGGTGCCGGTGCCGCCCTGGCAGGGGGGCGGATTGTCGTTCTTGGGCGCGGGAGCACCGCCGCCCTTGAAGTCGGTGGCGTACCAGCCGCTTCCCTTGAGCTGGAAGCCGGGGGCGGTCAATTGTTTGCTGAAACTCTCCTGCTTGCAGTCCGGGCAGGTGGTGAGTGGAGCATCACTCATCTTCTGCAGAACATCCTTCTCCAGACCGCAACTGTTGCAGCGATAGGCATAGATGGGCATGGGTGGCTCCGCGAAAAAGGGGCGAATTATAGCGTAAGGGCCTCAGACCAAAGGATTTCACCTGGATCCGAATGCCCAGATGGGGTCGTCTGGGGCTATTGCAAGTGGCCCAGCCAGGCCCGGGTCAGGGCCGGACCCCAGAACAGGGCGATGACCCCGGCGGTGGCCAGGTAGGGACCGAAGGGGATGGGAACATGGCGACCATGGCGGGCCAGCACGATCAACAGGATGCCCACCAGGGCGCCGACAAAGGAGGAGAACAGGATGGTCAGGGGCAGCATCTGCCAGCCCAGCCAGGCCCCGATGGCCGCCAGCAGCTTGAAGTCACCATGGCCCATGCCTTCCTTGCCGGTAGCCAGCTTGAAGGCCCAATAGACCAGCCAGAGGGAGAGGTAACCGGCGGCGGCGCCGATGACGGCGCTGGAGAGATCGGTGAATGCGCCACCCAGATTGAACAGCAGTCCGGCCCAGAGCAGGGGCAGGGTGATGTCGTCGGGCAGCAATTGGGTGTCGAAATCGATGAAAGTGAGGGCGACGGCAGCGGCCAGGAAAAACAGGGCGCCAACCAGGGGCCAGCCCGACCCCAGCTTCCAGGCGGCCAGAGCGAAAAGGGCACCAGTCAGGGCCTCCACCAGGGGATAGCGGGGACTGATGGGTTTCCGGCAGGCCCGGCAGCGCCCCCCCAGCAGCAGCCAGCTCAGCAGGGGAATGTTTTCCAGGGCGGAAATGGCGTGGCCACAATCCGGACAATGGGAGGCCGGCCGGGAAAGGCTCAGGGGCTCGATGGCCGGGGCTTCCTCACCGCGCAACTCGGCGCATTGCCGCGCCCATTCGTTCTCCATCATCTTGGGCAGTCGATGGATCACGACATTGAGAAAGCTGCCGATGATCAGGCCCAGCAGGGAACAAATACCAACGAGGTAGCCGGGGTAATGCAGCAGTTCCTCCATCAGACCACGGCGCCAAGCTTGAAGATCGGCAGATACATGGCCACCACCATCCCCCCCACCACCACGCCCAGGAAAGCCATGATGATGGGCTCCATCAGGCTGGACAGGGCCTCGACCGCGTCATCCACTTCCGCCTCGAAAAAGTCCGCCACCTTGCTCAGCATGCTATCCAGTTGACCGGACTCCTCGCCAATGGCCACCATCTGGAGGACCATGGAGGGGAAGACATTGGCGTTCTGCATGGCCACCGTGAGGCTGTTGCCGGTGGAGACCTCGGCCTGGATCTGTTTGGTGGCCGTGGCGTAGACATAGTTGCCCGCCGCGCCGCCCACGGAGTCCAGAGCCTCGACCAGGGGTACGCCGGCAGCAAACATGGTGGACAGGGTACGTGCCCAGCGGGCAATGGTGGCTTTCGTCAGCAGATCGCCGAAGACCGGCAACTTGAGGGATAGTCGATCCATGAATATCTGCACCTTCCGGGATCGCTTCCAGAGGTTGAGAAAACCGTAAACACCCCCACCGAGACCACCAAAGATGACATACCAATACTTGACGAAAAAGTCGGAAATTCCCACCACTACCAGGGTTGGTGCCGGCAGGTCGGCACCGAAGCCGGAGAACACGGACTTGAACTGGGGTACCACGAAGATCATCAGGATCGCGGTCACCACAAAGGCCACCATGACCACCGCGATGGGATAGAACAGGGCGCTCTTGATCTTGGACTGGATGGCCAGGATCTTTTCCTTGTAGCTGGCCAGCCGGTCCAGCAGCATTTCCAGGATGCCCGCCTGCTCGCCGGCCTCCACCAGGTTGCAGAACAGCAGGTCGAAGTACATGGGGTACTTGCGAAAGGCCTGATTCAGACTGGAACCGGTTTCCACCTCGGTCTTGATGTCGAACAAAAGCTTGGCCACTGCTGGGTTGGAGGAACCCTTGCCAACAATATCGAAGGACTGGAGCAGGGGCACGCCAGCCTTCATCATGGTGGCCAGTTGCCGGGTAAACAGAGTGATGTCCTTGGCGGTGACCTTGCCGCCGCCGCCACTGGCCTGCTTTTTGATCTTGCTGACCAGGATGCCCTGGCGCCGCAGGGTGGCCTGAACCACCGCCTCGCCCCCCGCGCGCATTTCGCCGCGCATGATGCGGCCAGCCTTGTCCTTGCCTTCCCAGACGAAACTGATTTCCTTCTTTTTATCGTCCTTCGCCGTAGCCATGAAGGGCTCCCTTAACTGGAAATGCGGTGGCCGAAGTTTCCCGGCCCCGGTTCATTAACGTGAAAAAGCTACGCCGGAGCCGAGTGTAAGCGCGGCGAGCCGCTGGGTAGCCCCGCCCTGGGGCGGGGATGGGGGTGGGGGGCGTTCAATTGGCCTTTGCGCATTCTCATCCTCGGTGGTGGTGCTGGCGACCACCCGCGTTAGTATGAACATCGGATGGTAACAGATGGGTCTGCCTGAACCTGTGACGGTTTCCTCCTGGAATGCCACCCATTCATGCGGTTCGGCCAAGCAGGATTTCGAGCACGAAACGGGTTCCCACATAGGCCAGAAGCAGAGCGGCAAATCCCGCCAGGGTCCAGCGCAGGGCAAGGCGGCCGCGCCAGCCCCGCAGATGGCGTCCTGTCAGCAGAGCGCCAAAAATCAACCAGGAAATGATGGCGAAGATCGTCTTGTGATTAAGGGTAATGGCCTTGCCGAAGAGCGTCTCGGAGAAGATCACGCCGGAAGCCAGGGCCAGGGTGAGCAGGGCGAAGGCGACGTGGATCAGCCGGAACAGCAGGGACTCCATGGTCAAGAGGGGCGGCAGCCCCGCCAGCAGGGGGGAGAGCCGCCCCCGGTGCAGGTTCTTTTCCGCCGCCGCCATCAACAGGGCATGGAGGGCGGCCAGGGTGAACAGGCTATAGGCAAGCATGGCCGTGAGAAAGTGGAAACGGAAGGCGGCGGACTGGGCATTGACCACCACATGCTGCTCCGGGATCAGGGCCGGCAGCAACACGCATACCGCCGCCAGGGGCAGCCCCAGCACCTGGAGGCCTTCCATGCGGGCATAGAAGCTTTCGATCCAGTACAGCATCAGGGCCAGCCAGAACATCACCGAGAGGGCAATGGCAAAGCCGAAATGCATGGTGTCGCCCTCGAAAATCACCACCTTCAGCGTCACGGCATGGGTAATCAGGGCAAGGGCAAGGGTGATCCGCTCCCACCCCAGCAGCCCCTGCTGGGGCTGATCCAGGGCCGGGCCTCGCCACCGGCTGCGCCAGAAGTGGGCGGCCAGGCTCAGGTACAGGGTCGAGGTAAGGACATGCAGTAGAATCGCGGGCATTGTGCAAGTCTAACCGATCCCGCTTTTTCTCCGGTATTCCCCATGCTCGACAACCTCACCCAGCGCCTTGCCAAGGTCGTCAAAAATCTGCGGGGACAGGCCCGCCTGACCGAAGACAACATCGCCGAGATGCTGCGGGAAGTACGCATGGCCCTGCTGGAAGCCGACGTGGCCCTGCCGGTGGTCAAGGACTTCATTGCTCGGGTCAAGGACAGGGCCGTTGGCCAGGAAGTGGTCGGTTCCCTGTCCCCGGGCCAGGCCCTGGTGGGGGTGGTACACAAGGAGCTGACGGAACTGATGGGTGGCCAGGCCAGCGGCCTGAATCTTGCCAGCCAGCCGCCGGCCATCATCCTCATGTCCGGCCTGCAGGGGGCGGGCAAGACCACCACCACCGCCAAGTTGGGCAAGTGGTTGAAGGAGCGGCAGAAGAAAAAAGTACTGGCGGTCAGTTGCGACGTCTATCGCCCCGCTGCCATCGAGCAGTTGAAGACGGTTGCCGCCCAGGCCGGAATCGATTTCTTCCCCTCCACGGGTGAACAGAAGCCGGCGGACATCGCCGCCGCCGCCCTGGACCACGCCAAACGCCATTACTACGACGTGCTGTTCGTGGATACCGCCGGCCGGCTGGCCATCGACGAGGCCATGATGGCCGAGATCAAGGCCCTCCATGCCCAGTTGAACCCCATCGAAAGCCTGTTCGTGGTGGATGCGATGCTGGGCCAGGACGCGGTGAATACCGCCAAGGCCTTCAACGACGCCCTGCCTCTGACCGGCGTGATCCTGACCAAGCTGGACGGCGACGCCCGGGGCGGGGCGGCGCTCTCGGTGCGCCATGTCACCGGCAAGCCTCTCAAGTTCGCCGGTATCGGCGAGAAGCTGACCGGCCTGGAAGAGTTCCACCCGGAACGCATGGCTTCCCGCATCCTGGGCATGGGCGACATCCTGGGCCTGGTGGAAGAAGCCCACCGCAACGTGGACCAGGAAAAGGCCAAGGACCTGGTGCAGAAGATGAAGTCCGGCAAGGGCTTCGATCTCAACGATTTCAAGGAACAGATCGCCCAGATGCGCAAGATGGGCGGCATGTCCTCCCTGCTGGACAAGCTGCCGGCCCAGTTCGGCGCCCTGGCCCAGCAGGCTGGCGGCGCCGTGGAGGACAAGTCCATCCGCCGTATCGAGGGCATCATCAACTCCATGACCCCCCTGGAGCGAACCAAGCCGGAACTGCTCAAGGCCAGCCGCAAGCGCCGCATCGCCGCTGGGGCGGGGGTTCAGGTGCAGGAAGTGAATCGCCTGCTGAACCAGTTCGAGCAAACCCAGAAGGTGATGAAACAGTTCTCCAAGGGCGGCATGGCGAAAATGATGCGGGGAATGAAAGGGATGTTGCCTGGGATGCGCTGAGCATCCCAGGCAACATCCCTGCGGGGAACTGGACTACCCATCCCCCAACCCCTTCCCCATGGAAAGGGGCGATTGATTGGCGGCCTCCTGGTGGAGGCCGTTTTCGTTTACGTGAAAAACCTGCGCCAGCGCCGAGTGTAATCATCGAGCGCAGCGAGCTGATGGGTAGCCCCGCCCCGGGGTGGGGATGGGGGTGGGGGGCGTTCAATTTGCCTTTGCGCATTGGCATCCTCGGAGGGATGCCTGGAGACCATGCGCATCAGCGGGAGGGTTCGATGACCTGGGGACCCCAGTGCCAGTGTTTTTCCCAGGCGCCGCGGACCATGTCGGGGTATTCGGCCCGTCCCAGGCTGCCGTTGTAGCGGCCCAGGGTGCGGAACAGGTCGCCCTTCTCGATGTCCAGGTAGTGGCGCAGGATGGTGCAGCCATAGCGCAGGTTGGTGCGCATTTCGAACAGGCTGTCCCCCGGCCCGCCGATCAGCTTGACCCAGAAGGGCATCACCTGCATGTAGCCCCGGGCACCGGCGCTGGAGACCGCGTACTTGCGAAAACCGCTTTCCACCTGGATCAGGCCCAGCACCAGTTGCGGGTCCAGACCGGCCCGGGTGGCCTCGTAATGAACCGAGCGCAGGAAGTCGATGCGGTATTCCCGGTCGGGCAGCCGCTTTTCCAGGCGCCGGGACATTTCGGACAGCCAGTTCACCGCCTCCAGGGAGTTCTGAAAGGAGCTTTGGGGCGGCTTCTGGTCGGCGATGATACGGGACAGGGCCGCCCGGACGCTGGCGGCCAGGGGCTCGTATTGCTGGGCACCGGCTCGGGCGACTCCGCTCCAGCAAAGGAGCAGGGCCAGGACGGCGATCAGATGCTGGCTTGGGCGCATAGGCGCTGCTGGATGAAGGCCAGGATATCTTCCCGCGCCAGCATCTGCGCTTCTGCGTCACCTCGACCCTTGTATTCCAGCTTGCCTTCCTTGAGGCCCCGCTCGCCCACCACGATGCGGTGGGGAACCCCCACCAGCTCCCAGTCGGCGAACATGGAGCCGGCCCGCTCGTCCCGGTCGTCCAGGATCGCGTCGATGCCCGCCGCCAGCAATTCCGCCAGCAGGGTGTCGGCGGCTTCGCGCACCGCCTCGGACTTGGCATAGCCCATGGGCACGATGGCCACCTGGAAGGGGGCGATGGTAGCCGGGAAAATGATGCCCCGCTCGTCATGGCCCTGCTCGATGGCGGCGCCGACGATGCGGGACACGCCGATGCCGTAGCAACCCATTTCCATCACCTGCTCCTTGCCCTGCTCGTCGAGGAACTTGCAGTTGAGAGCCTTGGCGTACTGGGTGCGAAGCTGGAAGATGTGACCTACCTCGATGCCCCGGCACAGAGCCAGTTGCCCCTGGCCATCGGGAGAGGGATCGCCCTCCACCACGTTGCGGATGTCGGCAGTTTGGGCGGGCTCGAGCAAATCCCGGCCCCAGTTCACGCCGGTCAGGTGGTAGCCGGCCTCGTTGGCACCGCAGACGAAGTTGTCCATGGCGGCGGCAGTGCGATCCGCCACGACGAAGATGTTGTTTCGCCCTACCGGGCCAATGTAGCCGGGTCGGCAGCCCAGGGCGGCTTCCACTTCCTCGTCCCGGGCGAAGCGGAATTCACCGATCACTTTCTGGGCCTTGATTTCATTCAGATCATGATCGCCCCTGAGCAGCAGCAGGACAAAACGGCCGGGGGCGTCCTCGGCCAGTTCGGTGCGGATCACGGCGATGGCCTTGACGGTGCGGGTAAGGGCGGTGCCGAGGAATTCGGCCACGTCTTCGCACTTGATCTTGCCCGGGGTCTCCTTCTTTTCCATGGGTTCGACCGCGGCACCCCTGGGAGCGGCGGGGGCCAGGGCCTCGGCCAGTTCCACATTGGCGGCGTAGGCGGAGTCAGGACAGTAGGCAATGGCGTCCTCGCCGGTGGCGGCGATCACATGGAACTCGTGGGAGCCGGTGCCGCCGATGGCGCCCGTATCGGCGGCCACGGCGCGGAAAGAGAGTCCCAGGCGGCTGAAGATGCGGCCGTAGGTCTGGTACATGTTCTGGTATTCCCGTTCCAGGTCGGCGTAATTGACATGAAAGGAATAGCCGTCCTTCATCAGGAACTCGCGGCCCCGCATGACCCCGAAGCGGGGGCGGATCTCGTCCCGGAACTTGGTCTGGATCTGGTAGAAGTGGCGAGGCAACTGACGGTAGCTCCTCACCTCCTTGCGCACGAAGTCGGTGATCACCTCCTCGTGGGTCGGGCCGATGACGAAGTCCCGCTGGTGGCGGTCCTTGAAGCGCAGCAGTTCGGGACCGTACTTGGGGCCGCGCCCGGATTCCTCCCAGAGCTCGAAGGGCTGCACGGCGGGCATCAGCAACTCCAGGGCGCCGGCCCGGTTCATCTCCTCCCGCACGATGTTTTCCACCTTGCGCAGGACCCGCAGGCCCAGGGGGGTCCAGGTGTAGATGCCGCCGGCCAGGCGGCGGATCAGGCCGGCCCGCATCATCAGCTTGTGGGAGATGACTTCGGCGTCGGAAGGGGCTTCCTTGAGGGTGGCGATAAAAAACTGGGATGCGCGCATGGCTGTTCCGGTGAGGAAAAACGCCGATTTTACCGCTGCCGTCAAGCTTTCCAGTATCGGGTAATTGTGGAACAATTTGCCACAGTCAAACATTAAAAGAAGGTTGCATCATGCTCGATCGGGAAGGCTATCGCCCGAACGTCGGCATTGTTTTGGTCAATAGCCACAATCAGGTCTTCTGGGGTAAACGGATACGCGAGCATTCCTGGCAATTTCCGCAAGGCGGGATCAAGAAGGGCGAAACGCCCGAACAGGCCATGTATCGCGAGCTCCATGAGGAAGTAGGCTTGCTGCCGGAACATGTCAAGATTCTGGGGCGCACCCGGGACTGGCTACGTTACGACGTGCCCAAGCACTGGGTCAGGCGCGAGTGGCGCACCACCTACCGTGGACAAAAGCAGATCTGGTATCTGCTGCGACTGGTGGGTCGGGATTCGGACGTTTCCCTGCGGGCGACGGAACACCCGGAGTTCGACGCATGGCGCTGGAACGACTACTGGATTCCCCTGGATTCGGTGATCGAGTTCAAGCGCGGGGTCTATGAGCAGGCCCTGGTCGAACTGGCCCGCCATCTGTTCCTTCATCCCGCCGATCGCCGCCCGCCCTGGCCGCAAGTCGTCGCAGAGGGTGGGGTGGCGCAGTGATCCGTCCCCAGGCAGCCGGCCTGGCCCTGGCCTGTCTGCTGGCCTGCACGAGCGTCCAGGCCCAGGTATCCGATGCCTGGGAGCCGAGCCTTCAGGAAGAACCCGACTGGGTGGAGATGAAGGTGGAGCCACCCGCCCTCCCCCGGGACGAGGATTTGATCGAGTTCTACGTGGGCCCCCTGGCCAGCAACCACTTCTTTGTGGATGGCGCCAGCATCCGGGTCGGCGAGGACGGGGTGGTGCGCTATGTACTGGTGATCCGCACACCAAGCGGCGCCGGCAATATCACCTTCGAAGGCATTCGTTGTGCCAGCCGGGAAGTGAAACTCTACGCCATGGGGGCGGACGGGCACTGGCGCAAGGCCCGGGACACGGCCTGGAAACCGGTCGAGAACAAGTCCCTCAACTCCCATCACGCCGCCCTCAATCGGGACTATTTCTGTTCCGTGGGCCAGTCGATCACGGATGGCAACGAAGGACGCGCCGCCCTGCGCCGGGGCGCCTACCTGCTGTCCCGGTAAGCGACCTGAATCGTCTCAATCCGCAGCGGGTTTCTTGCGGCGCTTCTTGCCGGTGACCGGAGCCAGTTGGTCCTGGCTGGCAAAGAAATAGGCGACGGAGGCAAGTTCATCCTGGGCCAGGTCTCGATAGGCCTCGTCCATCAGAAAGGCGAATTTTCTTTTGCCGGCCCGAAATGCCTCGGTCTGGGCCAGCAGGTAGTCCAGATCCTGGGCCGCCATCAACGGCGCGTCCTTGTCCGACTCCCGGCCATTGTCCGGATGGCATTCCATGCAGCGCTTGGCGTGGATCGCCGCACCTGCTTCGATCCGCTGGCCGTCGATGCCTTCCGGTTTCGGGCGTACCGCCTTGGCACTACTGAAATACTGGGCGATGGTCGCCAACTGGCCGTCGGTATAGGCTGTCGGAATATGTTCGGGAACACTGCTGGGGCGGCGATGGCGCCTGAACTGGATCATGGCCTCCACCAGATAGGGGGCCAGTTGCCCATTGAGATGGGGGGTGCCGCGGGCAACGGCAACGCCGGCAGTACCGTGGCATTCGATGCAGGGCTTCACCAGTACGTCGGGCTCGCTGGAATCGGCATGGGCGGTGGCCAGACCAAGGGCACAGATCATGATGAGGGAGAAGCGGATGGGCATGACGACGAGGGTTCGCGGAAATTGGCAGCGGAGGATTATCCTATAATCGATGGCAATTCCCGGGCCTCACGCACGATCATGTTCATCCGAATTCTCATGGCCTTGCCCATTGCGGCCGTTATCGCGCTGCCATCGTGGGCAGCCCCATCACCCTTCGAGGAACCCATCCGTTACCGGCGCGCCGCCATGGTGATGATCAAGGTGCATTACGATCGCCTGAGCCAGATGGCCAAGGGCACGCGCCCGACCACCCGGGACGAGTTGCAGCGCAATGCCCTGTATCTGGAACAGTTGTCCCGGGTGAGCCTTGATGGTTTCGTGCCCGGCTCCCACGAGGGGGATACCAAGGCCAGTGCGAACATCTGGAAGGAGTGGCAGAACTTCAAGTCCCTGGGGGAGAAATTCCAGGGCGCGGCCCTGCGCTTGCGGGATGCGAGCCAGAGTGGGGATGTGGGGGCCGCCAAGGGTGTCTTGCAGGATGTGACTAGGGCCTGCAAGGCCTGCCATGATGAATACAAGCTCAATGCGCCGACCGGCTGATTGGAGAACACCATGCTGGACCACCTGATCATCGAATTCGACAAGGCCCTGCGCACCCTCTGGGCATCGGCACCCACCCTGCGCCCTATGCCCGGAGAAGACCTGCCGGAGGCCGACCTGACGGAAGCAGAACGTCGCCATGCGGCGGCACTGATGCGCATCAACCACTGCGGCGAGATCTGCGCCCAGGCCCTGTACCAGGGCCAGGCCCTGACCTCCCGGGACCCATCCACCCGGCGGGCCATGGGCCAGGCGGCGAGGGAGGAGACGGAGCATCTCAACTGGACCGAGCGCCGAATTGGGGAACTGGGGGGACGCAAGAGTCTGCTCAACCCGGTCTGGTATGCCAGTTCCCTGGGAGTCGGAGTCCTGGCCGGTCTTCTGGGCGATGACTGGAATCTGGGTTTTCTGGCCGAAACGGAGCGCCAGGTGGAGGCTCACCTCAACGACCATCTGGCCCGGCTACCGGCTCAGGACCGGCGTTCCTGGGAAATTCTGGAGCAGATGAAGGTAGATGAAATCAAACATGCCGAAACGGCAATTCGCTGCGGCGCCCGTGAATTGCCCGGGCCGGTGAAGTTGGCGATGAAGCTGTCGTCCAAAGCGATGACGAGCACCGCCTATTACGTGTAGCGTTCAGCTCTCAAGAAAACGAAGGGCCACCCCGCGTTTTCTTGTCGCCCTGGATAGGACGGAAACAACAACAGCCGTTTCCTGGGGGGCGCTCAATAGTACAGGGAGGCCACCGACAGGGAGGCCCCGGCGGCAATGCCGGACAGGCGGGTGGTTTCGTACTGCATGACCAGTTCGCTCAGTCGTGTTGGGCTCTCGCCAAAAATGACACCGCACATCGGCTTGGCGCCACACATCACGGCCTCTGCCAGTTCGCCCACCAGTTCCATGTCCAGGGGGACCGTGAGCAGCGGAATCCACACCACATCATCGGCCAGGGCGGCCGGGGCATTGAGGATTTCATGGACGGCCTGGGGCAGTCTGGCGCTGACGGCCTGGGTAAACCGCTGGGCATCGGGGCTACCGGCATCCCCCAGGCGGCAGGAAATGGAAGCCCCGCCCCCATAGGCGCAATACCAGACCGTGGAACCCGCAGGCACCGGCTTGTTCTCGTAAGGCGAAGGAACAACGGGCCGATCTTTGGCAGGGCCGGCAGCATGGGTCGGCGGCAGGGTCAAGACAGCGGCCAGTGTCAGGCTCAGGCAGGCGGGTCGGATGGTCATCATTGTCTCCCTTCGGGTACAGCAGGACGACGATCAACGCAGCAGCGCGGCCCGAAACCAGGGCCTTGGGAACGCTGCGAGGAATCTCAGGGAATCGCAGATCGGTCAGACGCAATACCAATGCAATTCAATTGATATGGTCTTTTGGCAACCGTGTCAATGCCCATCATTCTAATTAATGGGCCGAAAGGCCACCATCCCTATGGCAAGAAGACACAAAACGCCTTTTTCAGGGAACTTCCTACAGGGGGTTAGCACTCCGCGAGCGAGAGTGCTAGCATTACTCAGAGAAGGAGGCCGTACTCATGACCCATGCTCTGACCCTTGCCAATTTTTCCGTCCCTTCCTCGGCCGGCAGTCTGGAAGACTACATTCAGGCCGCCCAGCGGGTGCCTATGCTCTCCGAAACAGAGGAGCAGGAGTTGGCCCGGAATTTTCGCCAGGAAAATGACCTGGAAGCTGCCCGCAAGCTGGTGCTTTCCCACCTGCGTCTGGTGATTGCCATCGCCCGGGGTTATCAGGGCTATGGCCTGCCTCAGGCAGACCTGATTCAGGAAGGCAATGTGGGGCTGATGAAGGCGGTCAAGCGCTTCGACCCCACCCGAGGTGTGCGTTTGGTGTCCTTCGCCATGCACTGGATCAAGGCCGAGATTCACGAATACATCCTGAGGAACTGGCGCCTGGTGAAAATTGCCACTACCAAGGCCCAGCGCAAGCTGTTCTTCAACCTGCGAAGCCTCAAGCAGAGCCTCACCACGCTGGGCCAGGAGCAGGTAAATGCCGTGGCCGCCCAGTTGGGCGTGAAGCCCGAGGAAGTGGTGGAAATGGAAACCCGTTTTTCCGGTGGCGACGTGGCCCTGGAATCAGGAAGCGACGACGAGGATGAACATTTTGCCCCCATCGCCTATCTGGCAGCGGACAGCAGCGTCGAGCCCTCGATGCAACTGGAGCGCAAGGAATACGACCGGCTCCAGGACGAAGGCCTGCGGAGCGCCCTGGCGGGACTGGACGAGCGCAGCCGCGCCATCGTGCAGCGGCGCTGGCTGGTGGAGGAAGGCAGCGAAGCCGCCACCCTCCACGAACTGGCCGCCGAATTTGGCGTCTCGGCGGAGCGCATTCGTCAGATCGAAGTCAAGGCCATGCAGAAAATGAAGGCCCTGCTTGTCAGCCAGACCTGAGACCAAGCGGTACAGCAGGCAAGGGCGGCCCCTGGGTCGCCCTTTGTTTTTTGTGGGACAGCTTTCCCTATCGCCACGGATGTTCCAGAATGCGCCCAATAACAAGGGGGCATCATGACCAAACACAACAACACGACCAAGCCGGGGGGCAACGGCGAAAGCATCCGCACCGGCATGAGCGAGGAGGCCATCCGTCTGGCCTTTCTCGACAACCTGTTCTACGTCCAGGGCCGCTTTCTGGAAGTGGCCTCCCTGGACGACAAGTACAAGGCCCTGGCCTATACCGTCCGGGATCGTCTGCTCCATCGCTGGGTCAGTACGATACGCACCTACCAGCAAGCCAATCCCCGCACCGTCTGCTATCTCTCGGCCGAGTACCTGCCGGGCCCCTTCATGGGCCTCAACCTGCTCAACATGGGCATCGAGGAACCCACCCGCAAGGCCTTGCAGAGCCTGGGCATCGACCTGGAGTCCCTGATCGCCTACGAACAGGAACCCGGACTGGGCAACGGCGGTCTGGGGCGGCTGGCGGCCTGTTTCATGGACTCCCTGGCGACGCTCCAGATCCCCGCCACCAGCTACGGCATTCGCTACGAGTTCGGAATCTTCCAACAAGACATCCGCAATGGTGAGCAGGTGGAGACCACCGACAACTGGCTGCACTATGGCAATCCCTGGGAGGTGCGCCGCCCCCAGATCAGCTATGACGTCAAGATTGGCGGCCATACCGAGCACTACACCAACGAGCAGGGGCTGCACCGGGTACGCTGGGTTCCCCACGAGACCTTCCGCGGCGTGGCCATCGACACGCCCATCCTCGGCCACGACGTCAATACGGTGAACCTGATGCGCCTGTGGCGGGCCGAGGCCGCAGAAGCCCTGGACTTCCACGCCTTCAACGAGGGGGATTACTACGGCGCGGTGCTGCGGGAGGTACGTTCGGAGACCATTAGCAAGGTGCTCTATCCCAACGACGCGCCGGAGATCGGCAAGCGCCTGCGCCTATTGCAGCAGCACTTCTTCGTCACCTGTTCGCTCCAGGACATGATGCGTGTACACCGCACTACTGGCATGCCCATCGAGCGCTTCCACGAGAAATTCACCGTCCAGCTCAACGACACCCATCCGGCCATCGCGGTGGCGGAGCTGATGCGCCTGTTACTGGACAACCATCACCTGGATTGGGACACGGCCTGGCACGTCACCCGCCACACCTTCGCCTATACCAACCACACCCTGCTGCCCGAGGCCCTGGAAAAATGGCCCATCCCCCTGTTCCAGAGCCTGTTGCCCCGCCACCTGGAAATCATCTACGAGATCAACAGCCGCTTTCTCGATGAGGTTCGCCAGCGCTACCCCTTCGATCCCGATCGGGCGCAACGCCTGTCCATCATCGATGAAACCCTGCCACGCCATGTGCGCATGGCTCACCTGGCGTGCATCGGCAGTTTTGCCATCAACGGCGTGGCGGAGCTGCACAGCCAGTTGCTGAAGGAAACCGTGCTGCGGGATTTCTACGAACTGTGGCCGGAAAAATTTCAGAACAAGACCAACGGCGTCACGCCCCGCCGCTTCATGCTGCTCAGCAACCCGGGCCTGGGCTCCCTCCTGAACGAAACCCTGGGACACGGTTGGGAAACGGACCTGGAACAACTACGGGGCCTGGAGGCCCACGCCGACGACCCTGCGTTCCAGGAACGCTGGCGCCAGGTCAAGCGCCAGCGCAAGGAAGCCCTGGCGGGAGAGGTCCACAAACTCTGCGGCATCGACATCACCCCCACCAGCCTCTATGACGTTCAGGTCAAGCGCATTCACGAGTACAAGCGCCAGCATCTCAACCTGCTGCACATCATCACCCTCTACAACCGCATCAAGCGCAACCCGGCCCTGGATATCGTGCCCCGCACCTTTATCTTCGGCGGCAAATCGGCACCGGGCTACGCCATGGCCAAGCTGATCATCCGCCTGATCAACGCCGTAGCTGAGATGGTCAACCGGGACCGGGACGTGGCCGGCCGGCTCAAGGTAGTGTTTCTGCCCAACTTCAGCGTCAAGCTGGGACAATGGGTCTATCCGGCCGCCGACATTTCCCAGCAGATATCCACCGCCGGCAAGGAAGCCTCAGGGACCGGCAACATGAAGTTCTCCATGAACGGTGCCTTGACCATCGGCACCCTGGACGGCGCCAACGTGGAAATCCGCGAGGATGTGGGTGCCGAGAATTTCTTCCTGTTCGGCCTGGACGCCGACGCAGTCAGCCACACCCTGGCCAACGGCTACCGTCCCTGGGACTACTACAACGCCAACCAGGAACTCAAGGACGTCATCGACCTGATCGCCAGCGGCTTTTTCGCCCACGGCGACCGCAGCCTGTTCCAACCTCTGGTGGATCACCTGCTCCAGCACGACAGCTACCTGCTGCTGGCCGACTACGCCGACTACATCGCCTGCCAGGACCAGGTGAGCGCTGCCTATCGGGATCCGCAGCGCTGGACCCGGATGTCCATCCTCAACGTGGCCCGTATCGGCAAGTTCTCCTCCGATCGCACCATCGCCGAATATTGCCGAGACATCTGGAAGGTGCAGCCGGTACCGGTGAAGCTGGATTAATGGCTCGCCCCCCTTCGCCCCCCTCCGGGGGGTTCGATACGGCTCGCTCCGCTCGATATCATGGGGCACTCCGTGGCAGCACCGAAGGCTTGCGGCTGCCGCCGCGTGCCGCTTTCCCTTGGGGCGGCCCTGCGGGAAAGCTCGTTGCTCATGCCCCCTTCGCCCCACCGCCGGGGGATTCGGTATGGCTCGCCGCTCGATATCATGGGGCACTCCGTGGCAGCACCGAAGGCTTGCGGCTGCCGCCGCGTGCCGCTTTCCCTTGGGGCGGCCCTGCGGGAAAGCTCGTTGCTCATGTTCCCCTTCGCCCCCCTCCGGGGGGCACCGAGGGCTTGCGGCTGACGCTGCGTCAGGGCCGAGCCAGTTCCTGGCGCAGCAACTTCAGCACCGGCGCCGTCTCCGGGCGCAGCCCACGCCACACCAGGAAGGCCTCCGCCGCCTGTTCCACCAGCATGCCCAGACCGTCGGCGCAACGGGCGCCAGCTGCGGCGGCCTGGGTGAGGAAAGGCGTCTGCCGGCCATAGACCATGTCATAGGCCAGGGCACCGGGAGCAAACAAACCTGGAGGCAGAGGCAGGGCCACCTCGGCGAGGCCCGCCGAGGTGCCGTTGATGATGATGTCGAAGGACAGCCCGGCCAGGTCGCCGAAACCGCATCCCGCCACGCCGGCGCCGAACTCCCGGGCCAGGACCAGGGCCTTGTCCGCCGTGCGGTTGGCGATCAACAGAGGGGACGGTCCCTCGCCCAGCAGGGGCAGCAGACAGCCGCGAACCGCGCCACCGGCCCCCAGCAACAGCAGCCGTTTCCCCTTCAGGGCAAGCCCCAGGTTGTCACGGATGTCCGCCACCAATCCGGCACCGTCGGTGTTATCTCCTATGATCCGGCCTTCATGAAAGGCCAGGGTGTTCACCGCCCCCGCCGCCCGAGCCCGGGGCGTCAGGGTATCGGCCAGGCGGAAGGCCTCTTCCTTGAAGGGCACGGTGACATTCATGCCCCGCCCCCCGACCGCCATGAAATCCCGCACCGTGGCGACAAAGCCGTCCAGGGGCGCCAGCAGCGCCTCATAGCGCATGTCCTGGCGGGTCTGGGCGGCAAACAACCCATGAATGCGGGGAGACTTGGAATGGGCAACGGGGTGCCCCACCACGGCATAGCGATCGGTCATTGGGTCCTCAGTACGTCCGCCTGGGTGAAGCTCCAGGTACGGGCAAAGGCGAGAATGTCGAACTGGGATTTCAGGCTGTCGGGAAAACGGGCGAAGGGCGAGGCCAGGCGCAGGATGCGCAGGGCTGCCTCGTCCAGCAGCTTGTGGCCCGAGGAGCGCTGAATCTCGGCCCGCTCCAGCTTGCCCTCGGAGTTGATTTCCAGATAGACCACCAGGCTGCCGTAGAGCTTGCCCCGGGCTGCCTCGGGATAGTTGAGATTGCCGATGCGCTCCACCTTCTGGCGCCAATCCTCCAGGTACTGGGCCGGCAGATATTCCTCGGTGCGGGTGCCGATGAATTTCTTGCGGGGACGCTTGTTGTAATCGTCCATCTGCTTGTCGATCTGGGCTTCCAACCGGGCGATGGCCATGGAGCGGGTATAGAGATCCATGCCCGGCGCGGCCACGGCGGGCATGGGTTCACTGGAGTTGCGACCGACATTGAAAACCCGCTCACCACGGGACCGGGTCACCAGTTCACGGGTCTGGGATTCCAGTTGGTTCACCCGCTGCTGGGCTTGCACCAGATCGTCGCCAATCCGAGCCTGGGCCGAAGGGGGCAGGGGCGTGGTGGCGCGCCGCGCCTGCTCCGTGTTGCCGCCGGCATCCAGATTGGCCTGGGCCCTGGCCTGGGCCTGGCTGGGTTTTCGGGCATGTTTGCTGTTGACCAGCACCACATCCAGAGCACGCTCCGTCACCCTGTCCAGGGCGCCGGGAAAGGTGAAATGCACCGACAGCAGCAGAGCGTGAACCAGCAGGGAAAGGCCGATGGCCAGCGTCAGGTTGCGCTGGTTCGGGTCCATCCGGGCCAAGGGGCCGGGCCAGGCCAGAATCTGGATCATGGAGCGATTTTACTCGCCACCCTCCTCTTCCCCCAAAGCCCCATCAACCGTCGCGGAGTCCAGCAATTCCGTGAATCGGGGCCGTAGCTCGGCGTCCAGCAAATCGATCCCTTCCAGAGCCAGGGCCACCTTCTGCCCCGGATTACAGGCAGGCAGCGAAGGCACCCGCAGCACCAGGGGCAGCTCGTCGCAGCGCACCAGATTTTCCCGGATCACTTGCGCACTCAGGTTGTCCCGCTCCTGCTGCAACAGCCAGCGCAGGCACCAGTAACGCTCCATGCCCCGCTGAAAGTCGGCGTAGGCAGCATAGGTGATATCGAAGTCCCGCATCGCCGCCAGCAGTTCCGCCGACTTGGCCGGGAAAGGAGGCGTCTCCTGCCCCAGCAGGGCGATCAACTGCCACTGGTTCAACAGGTCCGTATAGCGGCGCAGGGGCGAGGTGGTCCAGGCGTAGCAATCCACCCCCAGACCCTCGTGCGGCGTGGGCACGGTGGTCATCCGCACCTTGCCGCTGGTCTGACCCCGATACAGGGCACCCACCTTGGCCTGGGCCAGCAGACCGCCCCAGGTGGAATTGGCGACGATCATCAATTCCGCCACCAGGGTATCCAGGGGGCTTCCTCTCGGCCGCTCCTCGATCTCGATCCAGCCCGGCCCCTGGGGCGAAGTCCGCTCCCAGTCCACATGGAAGTTGTAATCCTTGCGGTTGTTCTGCTTGCCGGCCTTGCCCCGGCCCGCCTCCAGCACCGTGGCCAGTTCCCAGAGACGCTTCAGCTCGTCGCGGAAGGCAAACTCCCCCAGGCCGGACTGGAGAGTCTGCTCGTTGAACAGGGGCTCGATGTCGTGGTGGCGCAGATTGGCCACCACCGGCACCCGTTCGATACGGCTTTCGTGGCCCAGCACCCGCAGGTCCGGCGCCACCTCCAGATAGAGGGACAGGGCCGGCGCATGGCTGCCTGCGGAAAGGGTGAAGCGCTCCACCACGGGCTCGGGCAGCATGGTGATCTTGCGGCCGGGCATATAGACCGTGGACAGTCGCTCCCGGGCGATCTTTCCCAGATCGGACTCCGGGCTGATGCCCAGGCCTGGCGCGGCGATGTGGATGCCTACCCGCATGCCCCCGTCAGGTTGGAAGACAACGGAAAAGGCATCGTCGATTTCCGTGGTGTGGGCATCGTCGATGGAGAAGGCGTGGACTTCCGCAAGCGGAAGTCCACGCCATTCTCCATCGTCAAAGGGTGGGCCTTCCCCCCCATCCCCCCTTCCCGGGGAAGGGGGGTGATCAGTCACCTCCCCCGCTTGGCGGGGGAGGATGGGAGGGGGGGCCTCGTTATTGTCCCAAGGAGCCGGGAACCCGGTTCCCTTGGGAAAGAACTCGAACAGGAATCTTCCCAGGTGATATTCGTGGGTATCGGTGATGGCGCCGCACTTTTCCAGCAGCCGGGGCACCGACAGGCCGGTCTCGGCACAGGCAGCCTCCAGGGCCTTGGTCTCAATGCGGTTGCGGTCCGGCTTGTAGAGCATCTCCCGCAGCAGGGGCGGGAATTCGGCGGGCAGGCGACCCGCCTTGAGTTCCCCGGCCATGCGTTCCTGGGCCTCGGCCTGGAGGCGCTTCTTTTCCAGGCCGGCCTTGGCGGCCTGGAGTATCTCCGGCGGCGCCTTGCGGAAGCGTCCCTTGCCCTTGCGATGGAAATACATGGGCGCGGCATGGAGGGCCAGCAGCAGGGTGGCGGCTTCCACGGCAGTGGGCTTCTGGCCGTAGTAGTCGGTCGCCATGTCCTCGAAGCCGAACTCCCCCTCGGGGCAGGCTTCCCAGAGGAAATCGGTATCAATGGACCCAGCCTCGCTCTCGGCCTGGGTCAGCAGCTCGGCGGCAGAGGGGGCGACAAAGCGCAACAGTACATTGGCCGCCTTGACCTTGGAGCGCTTGCCCGTGGGTAGTTCCACCTGCAGGGAGGTGGTGTTGTCGGCCAGCACACTGCCGGCCTTGAAACTGCCTTCTTCTTCAAACAGGATATTCATGATTCCAGTACGGCGAAGTCGATGACTTCGTCCAGATAATCTTCCCAGCGGGTGAAACTGTGGTCACCGCCCGCCAGCACGGTCTGACGGGCGCCGCGGTAGAGGTCCACAGCCTGACGGTAGTCGAGTACCTCGTCGCCCTGCTCCGCCAGCAGCCAGTAGCGCTTGGGGTGGCTGATGGCGGGAACGGTCAGCGCCGCCATCTCGGCCATGTGGTCCCGGGTGAATTCAAAACTTTCCCCGGAGTGGTAGTGGGTCTTGGTGCCCAGATAGCGATCCAGGGACAAATGGGCCAGCACCGCCGGATTCACCACCACGGCGCGGAGGTCATGGCGTTCGGCCAGCCAGGTGGCGTAGTGCCCGCCCAGGGAGGAACCCACCAGGGTCACGGGGGCTGTGGCCCGGGCGATCAGGGTCTCGGCCAGGGCGATGGCGGCGGCTGGCGACACCGGCAGCTGGGGGGCGGCGAAGTGGCGCCCCAGGCCCCGTTGATGCATCCGCGCCTGGAGTTGCCGAGCCTTGAGGGATTGCGGCGAGGAAGCGAAACCGTGCAGATAGAGAATCATGGGCCGGTCCAGTCCACCCAGTTCAATTGCCAGGTGGCCAGTACCACCAGCCCGAAGACGATGCGGTACCAGGCGAACAGGGTGAAATCGTGGCTGGCAATGTAACGCAGCAACCAGCGCACACAGAGGAAGGCGGAGGCGAAGGCGGCGACGAAACCCACCAGCCACATGCCGATATCGTCGGCATTGAGCAGGGCGCGCTCCTTGTAGAGCTGATAGGCGGTGGCCACCAGCAGGGTGGGAATGGCCAGGAAAAAGGAGAACTCCGTGGCCGCCCTGCGGGAAAGACCGAGCAACAGTCCGCCGATGATGGTGGCGCCGGAGCGGGAAGTGCCGGGGATCAGGGCCAGGGCCTGGGCCAGGCCCAGAGTGAAGGCATCGACCACATCCAGTTCCTCCACCGTCTCGACCCGGATGCGGTGCTGGCGTTTTTCCGCCCAGAGGATCACCAGGCCACCGATGATGAAGGCCAGGGCCACGGGCAGCGGTTTGAACAGATGGGCCTTGATGGCCTGCCCGAAAGCCAGACCGAGCAGGGCCAGGGGCAGAAAGGCGATGAACAGGTTGAGCACGAAGCGCTGGGCCTCCCGCTGTCGAGGCAGGCCCAGCAGCACCCGTGCGATGCGGACCCGATACTCCCAGCAGACCGCCAGGATGGCGCCGGACTGGATGACGATCTCGAATAGTTTGGCCCTGTCGTCGTTGAAGCCGAGCAAATCCCCGGCCAGAATCAGATGACCGGTACTGGAGATAGGCAGGAACTCGGTCAGACCCTCGACGACGCCGAGGATCAAAGCATGCAGCAGCAGGATGGGATCCATGGGGGAGGCGGACGGAGGAGGCTGCGGATTTTATCATGGGGCGATCAGGCTCCCGACAGGGCTGAAGAGCGGCTCGGTAATATCGCGTTGCAAATCCGTTGAATTCACCTGAGATGTAGCAGTCCACATTCATGCCGCCTGGGCTAAGCTTGCGCCCAGGAACGTCAACAGTGTTCCCGCAACGAGGAGACTGCCATGAACAGACTGATACCATTTGCCCTGTTGGTCCTGCTGGCCGGTTGCGCCAGTCAGTCCCGGGTACAGCTGATGGGCCGCGACAGCGGCACCCAATACGGCGGCCTGGTACAAAGTGACGGCCAGGGTACGACGATCCTGTCCGTCACCATCGAAGGCATCAACTACAGCGGCCCCATGATCCGCACCTCATCGGCCGACAGCTTTGGCTTCATCGAAACCCATTCCATCGGCGGCCGACGTTCCCTGCCCCAGTTCGGCACCATCCATGCGTACGGGGACAGTACCACCTACAAGGCCTTGTTGAACTCCCCCGACGGCAAGGGACTGCGTTGCGATCTGGCCAGCAGCAGCGGCACCCAGGGAGGCGGGGTCTGTGTGGACGACCAGTCCCGACTCTTCGACCTGATCTACAAGTGATTCAGGGCCGACTCAATCGATCCCAGGGGCTGAGTGGCGGAACCTCGTCGCTGGCGGGTGCGGGCGCCGGCTCTCCGGCCTTTGCCCCATCACCCGCCAGATGCAAATGGGCGCGCAGCAGGAAGTCCTTGAACAACTTCACTTCCTCTGCACTGAAACCCTCGGTGGTTATGTCGCCAATATGCCGGATGCGGGGCAGTGATTCTTCGATCAGCGTCCGGCCCCGCTCGGTGACTTGCAGATTTACCCGGCGCTGGTCATCGGAGCTGCGTTCCCGCCGTATCAGGCCCTTATTCTCCAGGGCCTGCAGAATACGGGCGAGGGCGCCGGAATCGTAGCCATAACGGCGGGACAGGTCGGCAGCGGTATTGCCCAGGCCTTTATTGATCATGCGGCAGACCCCCCACTGGGAGCCGGTAATCTTCCAGGGCGCCAACTCCGCATCCACCCAGCGATTCAGTTTATTGGCAATCATGCCCATCAGAAAACCGAGGGGCATCTTTTGCTGGGCCTGATAGAAATCCGGATCCACCATAGACCGACCGGACAGGGGCTTCTTTGCTGGCATGGATACTCCGTGACAATACCGCTGGGTTCCCCGGGAAAATACAGGGAAACCCGCGCCGTGGAAACATTCAGTCCTGTTCGATCAGGGCCTCCAGGGCCTCCTGCACTTCCAACCAGCGCAGTTCCGTCGCCTCGATATTACTGGCCAATTCTGCCTGGCGCTTGAGCAGGCTTTCCATCAGTGTCCTGTCCGATACAGTGTAGAGGGCAGGGTCTGCCAACCGCGTATCGAGCAAGGCCTTTTCTCCCTGCCAACCCGCCAGCTGCTTTTCCAGTTTCTCCACTTCCTTCAGCAGAGGGCGACGCTGGGCCAGCAGGGCCTGGCGCTGAGCGGCGGTTTCTGCCCGGGCCTCCTTGCGGGAGGCCTTGCCCTCATCGCTGCTACCCGCTTCGTTGGATTCGCCCCGCAGCTTGTCCAGCCAGCGGGCATAGTCGTCCAGGTCGCCGTCGAAGGGTTCGGCCACGCCGTCATGGACCCGCCACAACTCGTCGCAGGTGGTGCGCAGCAAATGGCGATCGTGGGAGACCAGCACCACCGCCGCCTCGGTTTCCTGGAGGGCCAGGGTCAGGGCCTCGCGCATTTCCAGGTCCAGGTGGTTGGTGGGCTCGTCCAGCAACAGCAGGTTGGGGCGCTGGCGGATCAGCAGGGCCAGGGCCAGGCGTGTCTTCTCGCCACCGGAAAAGCGGCCACAGGGTTCCGTCACCATATCGCCGCGAAAATCGAATCCACCCAGATAGTCGCGCATCTCCTGTTCCCGGCTCAGAGGTTCCTGACGCATCAGGTGTTGCAGAGGCGACTCGTCGGGCCGCAATTGTTCCAACTGGTGCTGGGCGAAATAGCCGATGCGCAGATGGCGCCCCTCGATGCGCTTGCCACCGACAGGGGCCAGCACCCCCGAGAGACATTTGACCAGGGTGGACTTGCCGGCACCGTTGCGCCCCAGGAGGCCCAGGCGCATACCCGGGCGCAGACTCAGGCTGACCTGGCGGATCAGAGCCGCCTCGGGTGCCGGGCTGTAGCCGATACTGACCTTTTCCAGTTGCAGCAACGGATCGGACATGCCGACCGGCTCCATGAATGTGAAGCTGAAGGGCGTGTCCGCATGGGCGGCGGCAATCAGCTCCATCCGGTCCAGGGCCTTCAGGCGGCTCTGGGCCTGGCGGGCCTTGGTGGCCTGAGCGCGGAAGCGGTCGATGTACTTGTGCAGATGGGCGACCTGGCGCTGCTGCTTTTCATAGCTGGCCTGCTGACCCGCCAGACGCTCGGCCCGGGTGCGCTCGAAGGCCGAGTAGTTGCCGGCGTAAAGGGTCATGCGCCGCTGCTCCACATGCAGCACCCGCTCCACCACCGCATCGAGGAAATCCCGGTCGTGGGAGATCAGCAGCAGGGTGCCGGGGTAGCGCTTGAGCCACTCCTCCAGCCAGAGCACCGCGTCCAGGTCCAGGTGGTTGGTGGGCTCGTCCAGTAGCAACAGGTCGGAGCGACACATCAGAGCCCGGGCCAGATTGAGGCGCACCCGCCAGCCGCCGGAGAACTCCGCCACGGGCCGGATGAAGTCGGCGTCGGAAAAACCCAGGCCGTGGAGCAGGGCCGCGGCCCGGGAGCGGGCGCCGTAGCCATCGATTTCCTGGAGCCGGCCATGGAGCAGGGCAATGCGTTCGCCGTCCGTACTGTGAGCGGCCTCGGCGGCGGCCAGTTCGCCTTCGATGGCGGCGAACTCCTCGTCGCCGGCCACGACAAAATTCAGAGCGCCTTCCGCAAGGGCCGGGGTGTCCTGGGCCACATGCCCCACCACCCAGCCCGGCGGCATTTCCAGGTCGCCCCGCTCGGCATGAAGCTGGCCCCGCAACAGGGCCAGAAAGGAAGACTTGCCGCAGCCGTTGGCGCCGGTGAGGCCCACGTGCCAACCCGGATGGATTTGCAGGGAAGCCCCATCCACCAGAACTTCACTGCCACGGCCAAAGCAAAGATTGCGTAACTGGATCAAAGTAGTCTTACCGGCGAGGCCAGCTCCGGGTGCAGGCCCCGGCGGTCGCTGTAGTGGGCGGCGATGCGGGCCATGTCGGCGTCCTCATCACCCGTCAGGTGAATGCAGGCCATCAGCCCCAGTTCCCGCCGGCCGTAGTCGATGGTGCCCAGGATCACCGGCACCTCTGCCTCCATGGCAATGCGATAGAAGCCGGATTTCCAGCCCTCCCGCAGGCTGCGGGTGCCCTCCGGCGCAATCACCAGATTGAAGCGGGGCTGACGGCTGAAGGCTGCGGCGATGCGAGTGACAAAACCGGTGGGCTCCCGCCGATTCACCGGAATACCGCCCAGGCCCCGCATCAGGGCACCGAAGGGCGGCCGGAACAGGGTGTCCTTGCCGGCCCAATGGGCGTCCAGCTCCAGGGCCGCGAGGGCCAGCAGGCACAGAGGGAAGTCCCAGTTCGACGTGTGGGGGTAGCCCAACACCACCGCCTTGTCCGGCCGCGCCGGCAGATCCAGCAGGCGCCAGCCGAGCAGGCGCAAGGCGAGGCGGGCGGGGGTACGCAACAATCCCATCGGAGCCAGCTTACTCGATGCCCTGACTGGCCAGGTATTCCTCGTAGGTCCCCCGGTAATCGACGATGCGGTGATCCTGCTTGATGTCGATGATGCGGGTGGCCAACGACGAGACAAACTCCCGATCGTGGGAGACGAAGATCAGGGTGCCGGGGAACTTGTCCAGGCCGGTGTTGAGGGACTCGATGGATTCCATGTCCAGGTGATTGGTGGGCTCGTCCATCAGCAGCACGTTACGCCGCAGCAGCATCAGTTTGCCGAAGAGCATGCGGCCCTGCTCGCCACCGGAGATCACCTTCACCGACTTTTTCACTTCATCACCGGAAAACAGCAGCCGGCCCAGGGTGCCGCGGATCAGGGTTTCCACGTCGTTGCCGTCGTAGCCCCCCTCCCGCACCCACTGCACGATCCATTCGGTGAGGCTCTCGCCCGAGGCGAAATCGTCGGCATGGTCCTGGCCGAAGTAGCCGGGCTTGGCCTTCTCGGCCCATTTCACCGTGCCGAAGTTGGGCACCAGCCCGCCCAGGGACTCTCCCGCCAGCAGACGCAGCAGGGTGGTCTTGCCGACGCCGTTCTCGCCGATGATGGCCACCTTGTCGCCGGCCTCGATGGCCGTGGAAAAACCCTTGATCACCGGAGTCTTGGGATCGTAGCCGAAGCTGACGTTGTCCAGCTCCACCGCCAGGCGATGCAGTTTTTCCTTGTCGTCGTACTCGAAGCGTATCCAGGGATACTGGCGCGAGGAAGGTTTCACGTCCTCGGGCCGGATCTTGTCGATCAGCTTCAGACGGCTGGTGGCCTGGCGCGCCTTGGACTTGTTGGCGGAGAAGCGGCGCACGAAATCCTGCAGGTCGGCGATGCGTTCCTTGGCCCGGCTGTTGGCGGCCTGCTGGCGCTCCCGGGCCATGCTGCTGGCCTCCATGAAGTCGTCGTAGTTGCCGCCGTAGACCTTGATGGTGCCGTAGTCCAGATCCGCCATGTGGGTGCACACCTGATTGAGGAAATGGCGGTCGTGGGAAATGATGATCATGGTGGACTCGCGCTGATTCAGCACGTCCTCCAGCCAGCGGATGGTGTTGATGTCCAGGTTGTTGGTGGGTTCGTCCAGCAGCAGGATATCCGGGTTGGCGAACAGGGCCTGACAGAGCAGCACCCGCAACTTCCAGCCGGGGGCCACTTCGCGCATGGGGCCGTTGTGCTGTTCGGTGGGAATGCCCACGCCCAGCAGCAACTCGCCAGCGCGGGATTCCGCCGTATAACCGTCGTACTCGGCGAACTTGCTCTCCAGTTCCGCCGCGTGCATGTAGTCGTCTTCGCTGGCCTCCGGGTTGGCGTAGATGGCATCCTTTTCCTGCATCACCGCCCACATCTCGGCATGGCCCATCAGCACCACATCCAGCACCCGCATGTCCTCGTAGCCGAACTGGTCCTGGCGCAGAAAGGACATGCGTTCGCCCGGGTCCATGGAGACATTGCCGGCGGAGGGCTCCAGCACCCCGGCCAGGATCTTCATGAAGGTGGATTTGCCGGCGCCATTGGCGCCGATCAGGCCATAGCGATTGCCCTCGCCAAACTTGACGGAGACATTGTCGAAGAGGGGCTTGGCCCCGAACTGCATGGTAATATTCGACGCGACCAGCATCTTGTTTTCCTACCTGAGAATTGCCCCGGCGGATGCCGGCAGAACCCGCGATTCTACCAGCCCGCTCCATGCCCCCAGCCCTTGATGTAAGCCGCCGTGGCCAGGTGTTCACTCCCGATGCCATCGTCACGCGCATGTTGGCCCTGATGCGCAACCAGGGACGGGTGCTGGAACCCGCCTGCGGCGACGGCGCATTTTCCTCCCGACTGCCTGACTGCGTGGCCATCGAACACGATGGGACGATCTGCCCGGATCACGCCCTGCACCAGGATTTTTTCAGTTATCCGGTGGGCGAGTGCTTCGACACCATCATCGGCAACCCACCCTATGTGAAGGCCCGGGACATCCTGCCGGAAACCCGGCTGCGACTGGACTCCCACCTGCTGGACGGCCACGCCAACCTGTACCTGTACTTCATCGAGAAATGCGTGCGTCAGCTCAGGCCAGGCGGCGAGCTGATCTTCATCACCCCCCGCGACTTCCTCAAGGCCACCGGCGCCAAGCGGCTCAATGCCTGGCTCTTCGACCAGGGCACCATCACCGATTTCGAGGATCTGGGGGACGCCCGCATCTTCGCCGGGGCCACCCCCAACTGCGCCATCTGGCGCTTCGAAAAGGGCAATGCCAGCCACCGCACCCGGAACGGCCGGCGCATGGTGCTGGCCGAAGGCCAGTTGCTGTTCACCCGCGGCATCTACAGCGTGCCCCTGGCCAGCGTGTTCAACGTCAAGGTGGGCGGTGTGTCAGGTGCCGATCAGATCTTCGCCAACGAAACGCTTGGCAACACCGACTTCGTCTGCTCCCACACCGCCCGGACCGGCCAGACCCGGCGCATGATCTACGACCTGCCCCTGCCCCACCTGGATGCCTTCAAGGAGAAGCTGCTGGCCCGGCGTGTGCGCAAATTCGACGAGAACAACTGGTGGCAATGGGGGCGACGCCATCCCCAAACCGACGCCCCCCGGGTCTATGTGAATCACAAGACCCGCAACACCCAGCCCTTTTTCACCCACCCCTGCAACAACTTCGATGGCGCCGTGCTGGGTCTGTTTCCCCACCGGGCCGACGCGGACGTGGCACACCTGGCCCGGTTACTGAATCAGGTGGACTGGGCGGAGCTGGGCTTTGTCTGCGACGGCCGCTTCCTCTTCACCCAACGCAGCCTGGAAAACGCCCCCCTTCCAGAGGAATTCGTAACCTTCGCAGTGGCCACTCCCCTACAAAACCAGGACAGAAACAATTACTGACCAATTGGTTACTTAGATATAATCAGCGGCATGGTTACCCGCCCCGCCCCCGCGTCCCGACCCCGCCAACGCCGCAAGGAAGCTCGGCCGGGAGAACTCGTGGCCGCGGCCCTGGCCCTATTCGTCGAAAAGGGCTATGCCGCCACCCGCCTGGACGACGTTGCCGCCCGGGCAGGAGTATCCAAGGGCACCCTGTATCTCTACTTCGATAACAAGGAAGCCCTGTTCAAGGCAGTCATTCAGGAAGACACCCTGCGTGAAATGGAGGATGTGGAGGCCTTGGTGGCAAGGCATTCTGGATCTGCCAGGGGCGCCCTGGAAGCGCTGCTGACCATCTGGTGGCAACGCTCCAGCCAGGGTGCCTCCGTGGGCATACTCAAGCTGATGGTGGCAGAAGCCGGCAATTTCCCCGAAGTAGCCCGCTACTACCATGACACGGTAACGGCTCGGGCCCGGGAACTGCTGCGCGGCATCGTGGCCCGAGGCATTGAGGAGGGGGAGTTCCGCCCGGTGGATCTGGAAAGCACCACCGATGTACTGGTCGCGCCGATCCTGATGCTATCCATATGGGGGCACTCCCTGGGCAGTTTCAGCGCCCTGGAGCAGAACCCGGAAAATTACTTGAAAGCCTATCTCTCCCTGCTCTTCGACGGCGGCCTGCTGGCCGCCCCCACTCCCTGAAACCGCCGTAACCCAAGATGATGCGGCCCTGGCTGATCTCTGTCTTGTGTTGCCTGACGCTGGCAGGCTGTGGAGAGCAGAATGCAGCGCCGGCGGCAGACCGCATGGTGGAAACTCTGGTAGTCGGCACCGGTGCGGCCCGGGTCAGGCAGGAATACAGCGGTGAAGTACGCGCCCGCCAGGAGGCAACGCTATCCTTTCGGGTCGGAGGCAAACTGCTGGCCAGACTGGTGGATCCCGGTGCCACGGTTCGGGCCGGCCAACCCCTGGCCCGACTGGATGATGCCGACGCCGCCCAGCAATACGCCCAGGCGGCGGCCCAGCGGGATCTGGCAGCAGCAGACCTGGGGCGCTTCCGCGAATTAAGGGAACAGAATTTCGTCAGCCCCGCAGCCCTGGAGGCCAGGGAAGTCACCTATCGGGCAGCCGAGGCCCAAGCGACCCTTGCCCGCAATCAACGGACCTATACCACCTTGGTGGCCGATCGCGCCGGCATCGTGTCGGCCATCATGGCGGAACCCGGCCAAGTGCTGGCCCCGGGCCAGCCAGTGTTGCGTCTGGCACCTGCTGGAGAGCGGGAAATCGCCTTCCAGATACCCGAGTCCGATCGGGTCTTCGTCCAGTCTGGCGACCTGGCTCTGGTCAGGCTCTGGGCGATCCCTGGTCGGGAATACCGGGGCCGTGTACGGGAAATCGCTGGCGCTGCGGATTCCGCCACCCGCAGCTACGACGCCCGGGTCAGCCTCACGGACGGCGACGACACCATCGGCCTGGGCATGACGGCAACGGTGGACCTGCACCGGGAGACCTCCAAGCAACTGCGCTTGCCCCATGGCGCCATTTTCCAGCAGGAACCCGGCAAGACCGGCGCGGCCGTCTGGGTCGTTGCCAACAACGGTACGGCGACCCTGCGCCCGGTGCAGGTGCTGCGCTGGGGCGATGACGCTGCCTGGATCAGCGGGGACCTCACCCCGGGTGAGCGGGTCGTGGCCGCAGGGGTGCATAAGGTCCATGCCGGGGAAAAACTGCGCTACACCGATCGCAAGTTCTGATGCCCATGAAGGCCCCAAACCTCTCCGCCTGGGCCCTGCGCCATCCCCAGATGGTGCTCTACCTGATGGGAATCCTGCTGCTGGGGGGTGTTTTTTCCTACCTCACCATGGGCCGGGACGAGGACCCGGTGTTCTCCCTCAAGATCATCGCCATCCAGACCTACTGGCCGGGGGCGACTGCACGGGAGATGGAGCAGCAGGTCACCAACCGCATCGAGCAGACCTTGCAGGAGATGCCCCATGTAGATGAAATCAGCTCCATGTCCCGGCCCGGCGAGTCCCAGGTAATCCTGGTGCTGTCCGGCGCCGTGGCAACCAAGAATGTGCCAGAGATGTGGTCCTCGGTACGTCACAAGCTGGACGATCTCCGGCCCTTGTTGCCGGAGGGTGTGAGTGGCCCCTACGCCAACGACGAGTTCGACAACACCGACGTGCTGATCTATGCCCTGACCAGCGAAGACCACGACCTGCCACGGCTTCGCCACCACGCCGACCGCCTGGCCCGGGAGCTGAAGCAGGTGCCGGCGGTAAAAAAAGTGCACCTGCTGGGAGTGCGCTCGGAAAAAATCTACGTGGAGGTCCCGGCCAGTCGTCTGGCAGCCCTGGGCATCGCGCCAGCCCAGATATTTCAGACTCTGGGCCGGCAAAACACCGTCACCCCAGCGGGCTTCATCGACACGACCCGGGACCGGGTTCAGCTGAGCGTCAGTGGCGCCCTGTCCAGCGTGGAAGACGTGCAGAACAGCCTCATCGCAGTCCAGGGACGCCAGTTCCGCCTGGGTGACATCGCCACGGTACGGCGCGGCCTGGCAGAGCCCGGAGAACCCCGGATGCGCCTCGGCGGCCAACCCGCAGTGGGCATCGCCGTGGTGATGGCCGACGGGGCCAATGTGGTGACCCTGGGCGCCGATGTGGCCAGGGAACTGAAGAAGCTGGAGGCGATGCTGCCCCGCGGCATCGAAGTGCGGGAGGTCAGCAACCAGGCAGAGGTGGTGAGGAACTCCACCCGACTGTTCATCACCTCCCTGCTGGAGGCCATCCTGGTGGTGCTGGCAGTCTCCTTCTTCAGTCTGGGCTGGCGCACGGGTCTGGTGGTGGCCCTGTCCATCCCCCTGGTGCTCGGAGGCACCCTGATGCTGATGCAGTATTTCGACGTGACCCTGCACCGCATCTCCTTCGGCTCCCTTATCATCGCCCTGGGTTTGCTGGTGGATGATGCCATCATCGCCGTGGAAATGATGGTGGTGAAGATGGAGCAGGGTCTGGACCGCTTTCAGGCCGCCACCTTTGCTTATACCTCCACCGCCTTCCCCATGCTCTCCGGCACCCTGGTAACGGCTGGCGGCTTCCTGCCGATCTTCCTGGCCAACTCCAACGTGTCGGAATACGCCGGCTCCATGTTCGTGGTGGTGACATCGGCTCTATTGATGTCATGGATTGTGGCGGTGGTGTTCACTCCCTATCTGGGTTACCGCCTGCTGGATTCTGAAAAGCTCAAGACTCGGGCCGCTACCCATGGTGAAGACATCTACGACACCCCCTTCTACCGCCGGCTGAATTCCGTCATTGCCTGGTGCGTGGATCATCGCTGGCGGGTGATCATTGGTACCCTGATCATTTTCGCTTTGTCCCTGGCCGCCTTCGGCCTGGTGCAGCGCAATTTCTTTCCCATCTCCACACGACTGGAACTGCTGGTCCATGTCTATCTGCCCCAGGGGTCCTCTCTCCAGGCGACGGAAAAGGAGGTAGCGAAAATCGAAAAACTGCTGGAGGGCGATCCGGATGTACTCCGGGTCGCTTCCTACGTGGGTGTCGGGGCGCCGCGCTTCATCCTCACCATTGAGCAACAACTGCCCAGCGACGCCTATGCCCAACTGGTGATAACCAGCAAGAGCCTGGCCCAGCGGGATGCCCTGATGAAAAGGCTGCAACAGCGTTTCGACGCCACCGACGGGGGCTTCGGCCATCTGCGGGTAAGAGTCAATCAACTGGCCGCCGGTCCCTCAGTGGGCTATCCGGTGCAGTTCGGCATCTCCGGCGAGGATGTGGAGACCGTGCGCCGCATCGCCGGACAGATGGCGGACATCATGCGGGCAAGCGGCCTGGTGCGGGACGTGAATCTGGACTGGAACGAAAAGGCCAAGGCATTCCGGATCGAGATCGATCAGGCTCGTGCCCAGGCCCTGGGCGTGTCCACCCAGGAAGTGGCGCAGACCCTCCAGGGTTGGCTTCAGGGGGCTGTGATCACCCGCCTGCGGGAGGACGACCGGCTGATCGACGTGGTATGGCGAGCCCCAACCGAGGAACGCAGTTCCCTGGAGCATCTGCCCGCCCTGGACATCATCACCCGGGAAGGCCGTCACGTGCCTCTGGCCCAGGTAGCACATCTGATACCCGTGCTGGAGGAGGCAGTAATCGGACGCCGGGACCGCCTGCCCACAATCATCGTGCGGGCCGATGTGGCCGATCCACGGATGGAAGCGCCCACCGTGTCCCAATTGCTCGATCCCCGCCTCAAGGCACTGAGGGCCCAACTGCCCCCAGGCTATCGCATCCTGGTCGGCGGCATCATCAACGAATCTGCGAAGATGGAAAAATCCATCTTCGCCGTGCTTCCCGTCGCCACTGCGGTAATCCTCACCCTGGTGATGATGCAGATGCAGAGCTTCAGCCTGACCACCCTGGTGATGCTGTCCGCCCCCCTGGGCATGATAGGCGTCACCGCCAGCCTGCTGCTGTTCCAGGCCCCCTACGGCTTCGTCGCCAACCTGGGGGTGATTGCCCTGACCGGCATGATCATCCGCAACTCCCTGATCCTGGTGGACCAGATTCAGCGCGACGAGCAGGCCGGCAAGGGGCGTCGGGAGGCCATCATCGGCGCCACGGTGCGACGTTTCCGGCCCATCACGCTGACCGCCGTCGCCGCCATGCTGGCCATGGTGCCCCTGACCCGGCAATTGTTCTGGGGCCCCATGGCGATCGCCATCATGGGCGGACTGCTGGCCGCCACGGCCCTCACCTGCCTGTTCCTGCCAGCCCTCTACGCCGCCTGGTTCCGGGTGGGCAAGGAGGCCTGAGCTAGAATGCACGCAGTATTTTTCTGCTATCCTCGTTTAAATATTAGAATTCACTGATATAAAGCTGGAGCCGCGATGAATCTAGAACAAGCCCGTTACAACATGGTCGAACAACAGGTCCGCCCCTGGGGGGTGTCGAACCCGGACGTGCTCGACGCCATGTTCAAACTCAAGCGCGAGGATTTCGTCCCCGCCGCCTACCGTAATTTCGCCTACGCAGATACGGAAATCCCCCTCGGCCACGGGGCCACCATGCTAATCCCTCAAATCGAGGCCCATGCCCTCCAGGCCCTGCAACTGGACAAGCACGCCAAGGTGCTGGAAGTGGGCACCGGCAGCGGCTACATGGCCGCCCTGCTGGCAACCATCGCCGACCAGGTGTGGAGCGTGGAAGCCGTGCCGGCCCTGGCCGCCACGGCCCGAGCCAACCTCAGCCGGGCCGGCATTGCCAATGTATCGGTGGAACAGGGGGATGGCCTGACCGGCCTGCCCGCTTTCGGCCCCTTTGACGCCATCATGCTCTCCGGCTCGGTGAACGCCGTGCCCCGCGCCCTGCTGGACCAGTTGAAACCCGGTGGCCGGCTGTTTGCCATCGTCGGCCCCGGCCCCGCCATGCAGGCCCAGGTGATCACCCGCGTCGGCGAAGGCGGCCATGCCACCCAGACCCTGCTGGAAACCGTAGCCGCACCCCTGACAGGTGGCACGGCCCCGCCGGCCTTCCAGTTCTGACACCACCCATCATGCAGCAGATCACTCCCGAGCAACTCGCCCAGTGGCTGGCCGATTCCGGCCGTCCCCGCCCCACGCTGCTGGACGTGCGGGAACCCTGGGAGTTCGATTTATGCCGCATCGATGGGTCCCAGCCCATGCCGATGGCCACCGTGCCAAACCGGCTTGACGAGCTGGACCTGGAGGCGGACATCGTGGTGATCTGCCATCACGGCGCCCGCAGTTTTCAAGTGGCGATGTTTCTGGAGCAGCGGGGCTTTCCCCACCTGCACAACCTGAGCGGCGGCGTCGCCGCCTGGGCACGCAGCGTCGATCCGGCCATGCCCACCTATTGATGAGAGTCCCCATGAAGATAAAAGTCCGCCCCCTGCTGCTCGCCCTCGGCCTGTCGGCCGGCACCGCCCAGAGCGCGGACCTGCTGGCGGTCTATCGGGACGCGGCGGCCTACGATGCCCAGTTCGCCGCGGCCCGGGCCGGCGTCGAAGCCGGTCGGGAAGCCCTGCCCCAGGGCCGGGCAGGCCTGCTGCCCACCATCGCCGCCAGCGCCAGCAATGGCCGCACGGAACTGGATTACCACCGCCACTCCCCAGCTCAGGACGCGGGAACCAGCTATCACACCAGCGGCTGGAACGTTTCCCTGTCCCAGCCCCTGTTCCGCTGGGAGCGCTGGGCCGGCTACAACCAGGCCCAGTACCGGGTGGCCCAGGCCGAGGCCCAATTCGACCTGGCCCGACAGGACCTGATATTGCGCGCCGCCCAGGCCTATTTCGATGTACTCCAGGCCGGCGAGGCCCTGGAGGCGGCGGAAGCCGGCCGCAAGGCCATCACCGAGCAACTGGAAGAGGCCAAGCGAGCCTTTGAGGTGGGCACCAAGACCGTGGTCGAGGTCCATGACGCCCAGGCCCGTTTCGACCTGGCCACGGCCCAGGAGATCGTCGCCCGCAACGACCTGCTGGTGAAGCATCAGCAACTGCGCCTCCTGGCCGGCAAGGAATACGACGCCCTCAAACCCCTGCGCAAGGGCGCCGCCATTCCCGCGCCCCAGCCGGACAACATGGAACAGTGGAGTACATCCGCCGAGCAGGCCTATGCCGGCGTCCGGGCGGCCCTGGCCCAGTTGGGTGTCAGCGAGCAGGAAATTTCCAAGCAGCGCGCCGGCCACCTCCCCGCCCTGGACCTGATAGCCAATCGGGGCCGCAGTTCCCAGACCGGGGCTTTCCTGGCGGGAGCCAGTGGTCCCGGCTACGACCTCACCTCCACCACGGTGGGTGTGCAACTGAGCCTGCCCATATTCGCCGGCGGCGCCGTCTCCTCCGCCGTGGACCAGTCCGTGGCCTTGAAGAACAAGGCCCAGGCCGACCTGGACAACGCCCGCCACAGCGCGGCCCTCCAGGCCCGCCAGGCCTATCTGGGCGTCAGCGCCGGCCTGTCCCAGGTCAAGGCCCTGGAGGCCGCCCTGATTTCCTCCCAGTCGGCCCTGGATTCCAACAAGCTGGGGTTCGAGGTGGGAGTGCGCACCAATATCGAAGTTCTGAATGCCCAGAGCCAGTACTTTGACACCCGGCAGCGGCTCTCCCGCGCCCGCCTCGACACCCTGCTCGCCTTGCTGCGCCTGAAGGCCGCCGCCGGAAGCCTGGCCGAGGACGATCTGACGGCGATCAACGGGCTGTTCGACTGACGGCATCCCATGCCTTCCCGTATCGGCCTCGAACGGACCTCTCGGTCCGCTGGGGCCTTGCTGACGATCCTGCTCCACCTGTGGAGTCTGCCGACGCTGGCCCAGGTATCGGACGTGCCCCTGCGGACCTTGGGCGCCTATATCGAGCAAGCCGGGAACTGTTCTCCGGACCTCGTCAAATGGAACCGCGATTACCTCCCTGGTACCGAAACCGGGGAAACCCCGCGGGACTTCTACTACCGGGTACTCAGTTACACCAGCTGGGGTGATTGTGGCCGCCCCTTCCTGCCACCGGTATTGGCCGAACTGGCGCGAAGCTGGCGCTTCTACGCCAAGGGCCTGGTTTCGGCGGCCCAATTCGAGGCCAAGGAAACCGAGCTGATCAATCTGTTCTTCGCCGCCCTGAAAGACAACAAGAATGGCGCCCGGCGCGTGGCGGAGTACGAAAGGGCAATCGCCGCCAGACTCTACGATCTGAACCCGCCCCGGGACTACTCCAATTGCACCTTCTTCGGGGACCAGCTCCGCTGCATGGACGATTGATGTCCGGTCTTTAGGCGGAGAGTTAGAGTTACCTCAGCCCTGGAGGCGCCGCTGCAGTACGTCCCTGGGCACCCCGGAACTGCTCACCTCCCGCTACTTCCCCCGCGCCAATACCCCTTCCAGCCACGTCATCGTCCGCGCCGTGGCGCCCCGATGGGTGGCGGCGAACTGACTACCGGCACGGCTCATGGCCTCACGGCAATCAGTGTCTGCGAGCAGGGCCAGGGCCGTATCCAGCAGTTGCGTCATATCCTGCACCTGCCGTGCGGCGCCGGCTTCGATAGCCTTGGCGGCGGCCTCGGCAAAATTGAAGGTGGAGGGGCCGATCAGCACCGACCGGCCCACGGCACAGGCCTCGATCAGGTTCTGGCAGCCGTAGTCCAGCAGGCTGCCGCCGATGAAGGCGACATCGCAGGCAGCGTAGTAGGCGAACATTTCCCCCAGGCTGTCGCCGATCCAGACTTCGGCATCGGCCGCCACGGCCGCCTCGTCGGAGCGGCGCTGCATTCGCAGACTCCGATCCAGCACCAGGGCCGCCACTTCGTCGAAGCGCTGGGGATGACGCGGCACCAGCAGCAGCAGGGTATCGCCCCGGTCCGGCCGGCCGCGCCAGGCATCGAGAATCAGCACCTCTTCTCCTTCCCGGGTGCTGGCGCAGAGGAACACCGGCCGGGGGCCGATACGAGTGCGGAAGTCCGCCCCCAGGGCCAGCAGTTCCGGCGGGGGGGTAATGTCGAACTTGACGTTACCCAGCACCGCCACGTCCTTGGCCCCCAGATCAGCGAGAAGCTCACCGTCGGCGCTGGCCTGGGCCGCGATTCCCGCCAGCCCGGCCAGGGCCTCGGCCACCAGGACTGGAAAGCGGCCGTAGCGGCGGGCGGAGCGGGCCGAGAGGCGGCCGTTGGCCAGCAGCAGGGGGATGCCCCGGCGGCGGCAGGTGGCGATCAGGTTGGGCCACAGCTCGGTTTCCATCACCAGGCCGAAGTCCGGCTGCCAGTGGTCGAGGAAGCGGGCCACGGCCCCGGGCGTGTCGTAGGGCAGATAGCAACGCTCCACCGTCTCGCCGAAAATCTCCATGCTGGTCTGACGCCCCGTGGGGGTCATGTGGCTGATGAGAATGCGGTGTTCGGGATAGCGTTGCCGAAGGGCAGCCACCAGGGGCTGGGCGGCACGGGTCTCGCCTACGGAAACGGCATGGAGCCAAATCAATGGTGCCTGCCCCCCAGCCCCCTCCCCGAGGGAGGGGGTTCGCTCCGCGAACCCCGTGGGAAATTGGAGAGCCCGCCCCCCGGCCCCCTCCCCGAGGGAGGGGGTGACAGCGGTTCGCCGGATAACGCTGCCGCGCCTTTGGGCGGCCATGCGGCGCGGCACCCGCCGGTAGAAACCGAAGCGCTCGGCCCAGTGGCGGCGGTATTCCGGCTGGCGCCGGCTGCGCAACAGCAGATGCAGCAGCGCCCAAGGCAGCAGCAGGAAGACAACGCAGGTGTAGAGACGGCGGCTCACGATGCCAGCAAGTCCAGGGCCGCGGCGATCACCACGGCCGGCGCGGGGGGTTGGCCCGCCCCCCCCAGATTGAGGGCGCCGGGACCGGCATGAACTCCGGTCAGGGATGGATCGGAACCGGAAAACAGGGCCAGGGTGGGTCGGCCCAGGGCCGCCGCCAGATGGGTGAGGCCCGTATCCAGGCCCACGACCAGGGCGGCGCCGGCGCAAAGGCCGGCCAGTTGCGCCACAGCCATGGGTGGAGCCACCAGAGCACCAGGGACCATGGCAGCCAGACGGGTCGCCCGTTGCCGCTCCTCGGCGCTGCCCGCCGGCAGCACCAGGCCCAGGCCAGCGCCGGTCAGGGCCTGCATCAAGGTCTGCCAGTGGTCTTCTGGCCAGAGCTTGTCGGCCCGGGAGGTGCCAGTCAGCAGCACGGCGTAGGGCCTGTCGGTCGGTAGCCAGTCCGCCGCCAGGGGTGGGGCGGCGATGCCGTAGTCCAGGGGCAGGTCCGGGGTGTAGTCAAAGGCGGCGGCGGCCAGCCAGCGGTTGCGCTCCACCGCATGGGCGTTGCGGGGAATGCCGTAACCCCTATGGTAGAAACGCGCCGCCAGGGGTTCCCGGGCCGCTTCCCTGCCGTAGCCGCAGCGCTGGCCTCCCGGCGCAAGACGGGCCTGGGCACCCAACAGAGCGCTCTTGATCAGGCCCTGGCTGTCCAGCACCCGATCGTAGGCCTCCCGCCGCAGTTCCCGGCGAAAGGCGGCGATCCCGTGCCAGGTGGCGGCGGAAAACAGATGCCTGCGCCAGCGCCGCACGGCCACTGGAATAATGCGCCCCACCGCCGGATGGAGCCGGGGAATGTCGGCGAAGCCCTCTTCCACCAGCCAGTCGATGGTGGCGCCGGGCACGCGCCGGGCCAGGTCGGTGACCAGGGGCAGGTTATGGACCACGTCGCCGAGAGAGGAGGTTTTGACCAGAAGGATGCGCATGGGCTGGGCGGGGGGCCGGGGAGCCGCCTACAATGGCGGCCTTGTGCAATGTTGTGCGATGCAATCGCCGGATTATAGCCATCCATGTCCACCCGCCGCCTGCCCCTCTCGGCCGTCCTAATCACCCATAACGCCGCCTCCCAACTGGCGGCCTGCCTGGACAGCCTGGCCTTTTGCGACGAGATCGTGGTCGTGGACTCGGGCAGCGATGACGGCACGGCGGACCTGGCCCAACGCCACGGTGCCCGGGTGATCGCCTCGGACTGGCGCGGCTTCGGCCCCCAGAAACAATACGCGGTGGAGCAGGCGACCCATGACTGGGTGCTCTGCATCGACGCCGACGAACGGGTCAGCCCGGCCCTGGCCCTGAGCATCGACACGGCCCTGGCGGCGCCCTCCCACGGCGCCTACCGCTTTCCCCGTTGCAACCGCTTCATGGGCCGCTACCTGCGTCACGGCGAGGGCTATCCGGACTGGAGCCTGCGCCTCTTCGACCGCCGCCGGGCCCGCTGGTCCGACGACGCGGTCCACGAGAAGGTGCTCACCGAGACTCCCGTGGGAGAGCTGCGGGGCGATCTGCTCCACGATTCCGCCGAGACCCTGGAGAGTTACCTGACCAAGCAGAACCGCTACACCACCCTGGCCGCCCGGGAGGCCATCGCCCGTGACAAGAAGGCCAGCGTGAGCCGCCTGCTGCTGGGGCCTCCGGTGCGCTTCATCAAGTTCTACTTCCTGCGCCTGGGCTTCCTGGACGGCCTGCCGGGGCTGGTACACATTGTGATCGGCTGCACAAACACTTTTTTCAAGTATGCGAAAATCCTGGCCTTTCAGGCAGACAGGGATTGAAAATCCCCCTAACGGTTATGGCAGCAGGCGCCACCCCGAATGATGAAATCCGTCACCCCGGCGCAGGCCGGGGTCCAGATCGGCGGCCCACTGGATTCCGGCCTGCGCCGGAATGACGAGGAGTGTATTTGTGAGGTTCCATGAAATTGTTCCGCGTTTCACGCTAACCCACCCATGAAAGTTCTGGTCACCGGCAGCGCCGGATTCATCGGCATGCATGTCTGCGAACGCTTGCTCGCCCAGGGTCACGAGGTGATCGGCATCGACAACCTCAACGACTACTACTCGGTAGCCTTGAAGGAAGCCCGCCTGGCCCGGCTCCTGCCCCAGCCCGGTTTCCGCTTCCAGCGCCTGGACCTGGCCGACCGGGAGGGCATGGCCGCGCTGTTCGCCAGCGAAAAGCCTGCCCGCGTCATCCATCTGGCAGCCCAGGCCGGCGTGCGCTACTCCCTGAAGAACCCCCAGGCCTATGCCGACAGCAATCTGACCGGCTTCGTCAATGTGCTGGAAGGCTGCCGCCACCAGCAGGTGGAGCATCTGGTCTATGCCAGCAGTTCCAGCGTTTACGGCGGCAATACCCGGATGCCCTTCGCCGAGAGCGACAACGTGGACCATCCGGTGAGCCTCTACGCCGCCACCAAGAAGGCCAACGAGCTGATGGCTCACGCCTACAGCCACCTCTACGCCCTGCCCACCACCGGCCTGCGCTTTTTCACCGTCTATGGTCCCTGGGGCCGGCCGGACATGGCCTATTTCGGCTTCACCAAGGCCATTCTGGAAGGCCGCACCATCGACGTATATAACGACGGCAAGATGCAGCGGGACTTCACCTACATCGACGACATCGTCGAAGGCGTGCTGCGCATCGCCGACCAGCCCCCGGCAAGCAATCCGGCTTTCGACAAGGACCAGCCCGATCCCGCCGGCAGTTGGGCGCCCTATCGGGTGATGAACATCGGCAACCATCAGCCGGTGGAGCTGATGGAATTCATCGGCACCCTGGAACAGGCCCTGGGCCGGCAGGCCACCAAGAACTTCCTGCCCATGCAGGATGGCGACGTGCCCGCCACCTACGCCGACACCGAGGCCCTGCGCCGCGCCACCGGCTTCGCCCCCGCCACGCCCCTGGCCAGCGGCATCGCAAATTTCGTGGCCTGGTATCGGGAGTACCACCGTTGCTGACGGCAGGCGTTTTGCTGTGAAAAAGCAACTTTCCTGCCGCGCCACCGCAAGGGTTCCCTGTAACTTCGAGCGTAGCGAGCCGTATCGAACCCCCCGGAGGGGGGCGAAGGGGGGGAGCATTCATGCCGCCTACTGATGTGCTGCTGATGCTGATCCCTGCCCCGCTTACCATAGGCCTGCTGGCCCTGCTGATCCACAGCGGTCGCGCCCTGTCCATCGCCGCCGACATCCCCAACGACCGATCCCTCCACCATCGCCCCACGCCCCGCATCGGCGGCCTGGTGCTGATCCCCGCCGCCCTCGGCACCGGGGTGCTGCTGATGCCGGCGTCCCGTCCGCTGCTGGCCCTGGCCCTGATGCTCTGGCTGCTGTCTTTTCTCGACGACCGCCACAGTCTGCCGGTCGCCCTGCGCCTGGGCATCCACCTGGCTACGGCGGCGGCAGCGGCCTGGCTGCTGGCACCGACCCATGCAGCGCCCTGGCTTTTGATGCTCACCCTGCTTATCGCCTGGTCCGCCAACCTGTTCAACTTCATGGACGGCAGCGATGGTCTGGCCGGGGGCATGGCCCTGATCGGCTTCACCGCCTACAGTCTGGCGGCCTGGCCCGAGGTTCCGGCCCTGGCGGCCCTGTGCGGCGCCCTCGCCGCCGCCGCCGCCGGCTTCCTGGTGTTCAACTTCCCGCCGGCCCGCTGCTTCATGGGAGACGCGGGCTCGGTGCCCCTGGGCTTTCTGGCGGCGACCCTGGGTTGCTGGGGCATGGTGGAGAATCTCTGGCCGGCCTGGTTCCCGGCCCTGGTCTTCCTGCCCTTCCTGGCCGACGCCACGATCACCCTGCTACGCCGCATCGTGACGGGCCAGCGGTTCTGGCAGGCCCATCGGGAACACTATTACCAGCGCCTGATACGCATGGGCTGGAGCCACCGGCGTCTGGCCCTCCGGGCCTACGGGCTGATGGCCCTTTGCGGCGCCATCGCCCTGATGCTGCGAGCAGCGCCGGCCCTGGCTCCGCCAGTCCTGGCGGCCAGCCTCGTCGCGCTGGCGCTCCTGCTGATATCCATCGACCGGCGCTGGCGCAACCAGGGGGAATCCCGCCCATGAAACGAATGAACTGGCGCATGCTGGTGGCCACAGCCCACGATATCGTGGCGGCCGCCCTGGCCTGGCTGGCCGCCTACGCCCTGGCCTACGACTTCGCCATTCCCCCCCGGCAGGTCTCGATCATGCTGATCGAGTTGGCCTGGGTGATTCCCCTGGAAGGCATCATCTTCATGTACTTCGGTCTCTACCGGGGTATCTGGCGCTTCGCCAGTCTGCCGGACCTGCGCCGCATCGCCCTGGCCGCTGGCAGCGCCGCCCTGGCCGTGCCGGCCCTGCTCTGGGTCCAGGGCCGGCTGGGCAGCCTGCCCGCCGGCATCCCGGTACTCAATCCGGTCCTGCTGGTGATGATGATGGGCGGCAGCCGCTTTCTTTACCGGGCCTGGAAAGATGGCGACCTGCTCTCGCCCCGCCCCCCCGATGCCCAGCCAGTGCTGGTAATGGGAGCCGGCGAGGTGGCGGTGAGCCTGTTGCGGGCCCTGGCCCAGGATAACCGCTGGAAGGTGATGGGGCTGCTCAGCGATGACGCCTCCAAGACCGGCCGGCAGATCCACGGTGCCACGGTACTCGGCGGACTGGAAGAGGTGGCCGAACAGGCCCGGCGCCTCAATGTGGGCCATGTCATCGTCGCCATTCCCGGCGACAGCAGCGAAACCCGCCGCCGCGCCATCGAGCAGGCGGTCAATGCCGACCTCCACGTGATGACCGTCCCGGCTCTGGCAGATGTTCTGGCGGGCAAAGTGTCGGTCTCCGAAGTACGCCATGTGGATCTGGCCGATGTGTTGGGTCGGGCGCCGGTGCGCCTGGACGGCCAGGGCCTCCATGGCCTGCTGTCCAACCGGACAGTGCTGGTCACCGGCGCCGGCGGTTCCATCGGCGCCGAACTGGCCCGCCAGGTGGCCCGCTTCGAGCCCGGGACCCTAGTTTTCCATGAACTCTCCGAGTTCGCCCTCTACGTGATCGAGCAGGAATTCCTGGTCCATCACCCGGCCCTGCCCATCGCCAGCATGGTGGGAGACTGCAAGGAGGAAGTCGCCCTGCGCCACGTAATGGCCCGCCACCGGCCCGAGGTGGTGTTTCATGCCGCAGCCTACAAGCATGTGCCCCTGATGGAGGGCGAGAACGCCTGGGCAGCCGTGCGCAACAATGTGCTGGGCACCCTGGGCGCGGCCCGGGCCGCCATGAGCCAGGGGGTGGGCAAGTTCGTGCTGATCTCCACCGACAAGGCGGTCAATCCCACCAGCGTCATGGGGGCCAGCAAGCGCCTGGCGGAACGGGTCTGCCAGGCCCTGCAACACCAGAGCGGCCACACCACCCGCTTCGTCACCGTGCGTTTCGGCAATGTGCTGGGCTCCAGCGGCAGCGTCATTCCCAAGTTCCGGGAGCAGATCGCCCGGGGCGGACCGGTCACGGTCACCCACCCGGAAATCGTGCGCTATTTCATGCTGATCCCCGAGGCCGCCCAACTGGTGCTACAGGCGGCCCTGATGGGCGGCGGCGGCGAGACCTTCGTGCTCGACATGGGAGAACCGATCCGCATCGTCGATCTGGCCCGGGACATGATCCGGCTCTCGGGCTTTTCCGAACGGGAGATTCCCATCCAGTTCACCGGCCTGCGGCCCGGCGAGAAGCTCTACGAGGAACTGCTGGCGGACTGGGAGACCACACTGCCCACCCACCACGACAAGCTGCGCATCAGTCGCGAGAACGGCATTCCCGACGCCGACTGGCTACGGGGCGTGGAGCAATGGCTGGCGGCGCCGGCCCGCACCGAATACGAGGTGAAGGCCGGACTCAGGGGCTGGGTGCCGGAGTATCGGCCCGCAGAGCATTGAGGGCCTCGACGACTTCCTCGACACTGATGTCCCGCACCTGACGGGAAGGCGCTTGCAGCACCCGGCAGGGCACCCCCCAGGGACGCCAACGTTCGGTTCCCGAATCCCCGAAAAGGCAGACGATGGGCAGGCCCAGGCCCGCGCCCAGGTGCATGGCACCACCATCGGCGCAGATCATTCCGTCGCAGCCAGCCAGGGCCTTGATCAGTTCGGGCAGGGTTTGCGTTGCCACGGGATCCACGGGAAAGGCTGGCCCCAGGTCTTGCAGGATGGTCCGGGCCTTGTCGTCATCCCCCGGATGACGTGGGTCGCTGGCGCCACCGGGCGCCCAGAGCAGGCGGAAACTCAGGCCAGGCTGGCTCGCCCCCAGGGCCTGTATCAGGGCCACGAAACGTTCTGCCGGCCAGCGTTGGGAAGGCTTGCGGGCACTGATGTGGATGGCCAGCCGATTGGTCTGGCGCGGCAGCGGAGCCTGAACCCGGCAGGAGGGCGGTGGCCCTTCGATACCGTAGAGCCGGGCGATGCGGAACACGTCTTCCACCTCGTGCAGGATTTCGTCAGCCGGTGGCAGTTCCACGTCGGCGCCGCAGGCGCCGAAGGCAATCACCCGCTTCGGCTTCAGCCAACGGGCCAGACGCACCATGCGGGGCAGGGGTAGTGGGGTGGCAATGATCACGTCATCCAGGCCCATTCGACGCAGACGCCACAGCATCAGGAAGCGACGCCAGAAGATGCCCGCCAGACTTTCTCCCCCGTTGCGATGCTTGGCCTTGGTGTATACGAAAACCTCGTCCAGATCGTCATTCCCCGCTAACACCGGGGCGTTGTAACTATTGACCAGGGCGCCGATCCAGCCTTCCGGAAAGTGCTGGCGCAGGGCGTGGATCAGGGGGGTGGTGCACACCAGGTCACCGATGTTGTCGCGGCGGATTACCAGGATGCGGGGTGTTTGTCGGGGAGTCACGGTAGACTGCGGGAACTATGGCGACGTATGCGATCGGTGACATCCAGGGCTGTTTCGACGCCCTGACCCAACTGCTGGATGAACTGAATTTCGATGCCGGACACGACCGGCTCTGGTTTGTCGGCGACCTGGTGAACCGGGGTGCCCAGTCCCTGGAGACCCTGCGCTTCGTGCGCGACTTGGGGGAGCAGGCCGTGGTGGTGCTGGGCAATCACGATCTGCATCTTATCATGCAGGCTGAGGGCCACGGCCGCCGCAACCGGGACGACACCATTCAGGAAATCCTCGACGCACCGGACCGTGACGTGCTGCTGGACTGGCTGCGAGCCCGCCCGCTGTTTCACCTGGAAGGTGACTACGCCATGGTCCATGCCGGCCTGCTGCCCCAGTGGTCCGTAGCCCAGGCGGTCGAACTTTCCGAGGAGGTGAGCCAGGCCCTGAGGGCGACCGATTACCGCCAGTTCCTGGCCCGCATGTGGGGTTCCGAACCTGCTGCCTGGCGCGAAGACCTGGTCGGTTGGGAACGGCTGCGGGTCGTGGTCAATGCCATGACCCGGATGCGCTTTTGCAGCAAAGCCGGTGTAATGGACTTCCACGCCAAGGGGCCGGTGGATTCCGCCCCTCCCGGCTTCCTGCCCTGGTTCGCGGTGCCGGGCCGGGCCAGCGCCGACCACACCCTGATCTGCGGCCACTGGTCGGCCCTGGGACTGCGGATCGAATCCAATCTACTGACCCTGGATACCGGTTGCCTGTGGGGCGGAGCCCTGACCGCAGTACGCCTGGAGGACCGGCGCGTGTTCCAGTTGCCTTGCCGGATCCATGTAAAACCCAGCGGCTGGGACTGAGAGGTTGTGAAAAATTCGTCGCGAGCGCAGGCAGGTCGGGGGCGCCCGGAGCGCAGCAACCGGAATGTACTGGAGTACATGAGGATTGCGAGCACCGCGCAACCCCAAGATGCCAAGCGCAGCAGAATTTTCACAGGCTCTGACGCCAGGGCGCGAGCCGGGCATAATGGCCCGCTTTTCCCCAGGAGAGGATGGCGCCATGAGTGCAGAAAATAATCCAAGCAGCCTCGGTATCGAGGATATCAAGATCGGCGAAGGCGCCGAGGCCAGCGCGGGCCAATGGGTGCTGGTCCATTACACCGGCTGGCTCACCGACGGCCTCAAGTTCGATTCCAGCAAGGATCGCGAGGAACCCTTCGAGTTCCATCTCGGCGGCCGTCAGGTCATCGCCGGTTGGGATCAAGGGGTGCAGGGCATGAAGGTGGGTGGCGTACGCAAGCTCACCATCCCGCCCCACCTGGGCTACGGCCCCCGGGGCGCCGGTGGCGTGATCCCCCCCAACGCCACTCTGGTGTTCGAGGTGGAACTGCTGGCCATCGACCTTGCCTAGTCCAGATCGATGTTGAAAGCCCTGCGCCGCCAGCTTGCCCGTCTGGGTCCCGCCCTGTTTCATCTGCTGGCGCGGACCTGGCGCATCCGGGCGACCGGCCCCCTGCCCCCTGAGCCGGCGGTGGTGGCCTTCTGGCACGGCAACATGCTGCCGGTGTGGAAATACCTGTCCCCCCATCAGCCCCATGCCTTGGTGAGCCGCAGCCGGGACGGTGGCCTGCTGACGGACCTGCTGGAACGCTGGGGCTATACGGTGATCAGAGGCTCCTCATCCAAGGGCAGCAAGGAAGCCTGGACGGGGCTGGTGGCGGCAGCGCGCCAGCATCGGGTGCTGATCACCCCCGATGGTCCCCGTGGACCGGCCCGGGTGCTCAAGGCCGGTGCGGTGGTGGCGGCACGGCGGGCCGGGGTGCCTCTCTATCTATGCCGGGTGCGCTGTTCCGTGGCGATCCACGGCACGAACTGGGACCGCTTTCTGATACCCCTGCCGGGGGCCGCCATCGACCTGGAGTTCATCCCTCTGGAGATACCCGCCGATGCCGACCGTGACACCATCGACTGGTTGATCAGCCAGGCCGAGCAGATACTCAACGTCGGGTAGCACGCATGGTCATCGGCGCCATCGCCTAGGATGAAATGCACAAAGACAAATTGCCCCCCACCTCCATCCCCGCCCCAGAGCGAGGCTACCCATCGTCTCACTGCGCTCGACGGTCACACTCGGCGCCGTTGAAGCGCTTTCGCGGTACCGTGAAAGCGCGAATTGAAACGGCAGGTCGAGCTATCGAGCGTAGTGAGCCAGCATCGTCACCTCCCCCGGAGAGGGGGGGCTGGGAGACAGGGAGGGGGCTGGATTCCTGCCATTCGCGTGGGTCATGGATCGAGGCGGAAAATCGGCTTCCATGAGCGTTACCCCCTCCGGCGTCAGGCTTCCCGTGTAGCGCCGTCGGCCCAGACGATGGCCTCGGCCTGGAGCCGGGCCGCCGTCTGTGGATCGACTCCCAGGGCAGCGAAGGCCTGGGCCGCCTGATCCGGTGGCCCATCGTCCAGATGTTCCACCAGGGCCACCAGCCGGCCCAGGGTGCCCCGATGCTCCCGCAGGGCCAGGCTCACGTGGTCGTCCAGGGAAAGACTGTTCAACACGGTCGCCAGAGGCAGCCCCAGGGCCTGATCTGCCAGGGACAGAATGCCGGTCATGAAGGCGCTGTCCTGAAGGTTGTGATCGGCCGGCGCCAGTATCCTGGTCAGATCGGCCAGAAGATGGCCGCGCCGCGCCGCCAGGGACAGCAACAGGCCACCGCCTTCCCCCGACTGGGCGTAGATCAGCAGCATCAGCCAGCGCCGGAGCTGGCGCCGGCCGAGAATCACGATCGCCTGATGAAAGCTGGCGATCTTGCGCGCCAGGCCCATGGAGACCGAATTCACCAGGCGCAACAGGCTGACGGAGAGCAGGGGGTCGATGCCGATGGCGGTCTCGATGGCATGATTGTCCGAGGCCTCGTTGGTGACCAGATCCAGCAGTCTGAGCAGGCGATGGCGGGCGTTGTCCGGGTGGCAGGCCGGCCGGGGCGTCACGGAATCTTCCCGCGCCGCGCCATCCAGGGTCAGGGGCAGGTGGGGCGGAAACAGTGCGGTCAGCATTTCCGGCAGGGCCACTTCCGTCAATGCCGGCCGGGCCAGGACACTGTTCCAGCAAGCACCGTCCGAGGAAAGGGGGGTAAGAATCCAGTAGGTTTTCAGGCTTGCTTCAGTCATTGCGTAACGGTTCTCTTCCTGCCTTCATGCCCGGCCGGACGGTGCCGGATCATGCCTCTCAAACGATGTCCAGATTCTGGATGCCGGCATTGGGATCCTTATCCTTGGCCTCCTTGCCATGGAGCTTGATCATCAGCCGCACCTCGTTCATGGAGTCGGCGAAGCGCAGGGCATCCTCGTAGCTGATCTTGCCCTCTTCATAAAGATCGAACAGGGCCTGGTCGAAGGTCTGCATGCCCAGCTCCCGGGACTTCTTCATAATTTCCTTGATGCCATGGACTTCGCCCTTGCCCATCAGATCGGAAATCAGGGGGGAGTTGAGCAGGATTTCCACCGCGGCAGCGCGGCCCTTGCCTTCCTTGAGAGGGATCAGGCGCTGGGACACCACGGCCTTCAGGTTCAGGGACAGGTCCATCAGCAACTGGGGGCGGCGCTCCTCGGGGAAGAAGTTGATGATCCGGTCCAAGGCCTGGTTGGCGCTGTTGGCATGGAGCGTACCCATGGCCAGGTGGCCCGTCTCGGCGAAGGCGATGGCGTGCTCCATGACCTCCCGGTCGCGGATCTCGCCGATCAGGATCACATCCGGCGCCTGGCGCAAGGTGTTCTTCAGGGCCGCCTCCCAGGAATCGGTATCCACGCCCACCTCCCGCTGGGTGATGACGCAGTTGCGATGCTCATGAACATATTCCACCGGGTCTTCGATGGTGATGATGTGGCCGTAGGAATTCTGGTTGCGGTAGCCGATCATGGCCGCCAGTGAGGTGGACTTGCCCGAGCCGGTGCCGCCGACGAACAGCACCAAGCCCCGCTTGGTCATGGCCACGTCCTTCAGCACCAGCGGCAGCTTGAGTTCATCAAAATCGGGAATCGAGGTGTTGATGGTTCGCAGCACCAGGCCCGTACGCCCCTGCTGGACGAAGGCATTGACCCGGAAGCGGCCGATATTGGCCGGAGAGATGGCAAAGTTGCATTCCTTGGTGGCCTCGAATTCCGCCGCCTGCTTGTCGTTCATCACCGAACGGGCCAGTTCCATGGTGTGTTGGGGGGTCAAAGGCTGGGTGGTGGCCGGCGTCATCTTGCCGTCGATCTTGATGGCCGGCGGAAATCCGGCGGTGATGAACAGGTCGGAGCCCTTCTTCTGGACCATCATGGCAAGAAGCTGATACATGAATTTGAGTGCTTCGTCGCGTTCCATTTTCTAAGTCCTTAGCCACTTGCGGCTCTTGCTAGAAGCCTCCCCGAGAGGGAAGGATGGGAGGGGCGGGCCGAGATTTAACAAGGATGCGCCCGGACTAGCCCGGGAACGTATCCTTGTTGGCCGCCTTGTTGCGGGCCTCGGAAGGGGAAACGATGTTGCGTCGGACCAGATCCTGCAGGTTCTGGTCCAGGGTCTGCATGCCGAACTGGCCGCCGGTCTGGATCGCCGAATACATCTGGGCGATCTTGTTTTCCCGGATCAGGTTGCGGATGGCCGGCGTGCCGATCATGATCTCGTGGGCCGCCACCCGGCCGCTGCCATCCTTGGTCTTGAGCAGGGCCTGGGAAATCACCGCCCGCAGGGATTCCGACAACATGGATCGCACCATTTCCTTTTCTGCGGCGGGGAAGACGTCCACAATCCGGTCCACCGTCTTGGCGGCGCTGGAGGTGTGCAGGGTGCCGAAGACCAGGTGGCCGGTTTCCGCCGCCGAGAGGGCCAGGCGGATGGTTTCCAGGTCGCGCATTTCCCCCACCAGGATCACGTCCGGATCTTCCCGCAAGGCCGAGCGCAAGGCGTTGCTGAAGGACAGGGTGTGGGGTCCCACCTCCCGCTGGTTGATCAGGCATTTCTTCGATTCATGGACGAACTCGATCGGGTCCTCCACCGTCAGAATGTGGCCGTATTCGTTTTCGTTGATGTCGTCCACCATGGCCGCCAGCGTGGTGGACTTGCCAGAGCCGGTGGGGCCGGTGACCAGCACGATGCCCCGGGGCTGATTGGCGATATCCTTGAAGCTTTTGGGGGCATTGAGCTGCTCCAGACTCAACACCGTGGAGGGAATGGTCCGCAGCACCGCCGCCGCCCCCCGGTTCTGGACATAGGCATTGACCCGGAAGCGGGCCAGGCCGGGAATGGCGAAGGAGAAGTCGCACTCCAGGTTTTCCTCGTAGTGCTTGCGCTGACCATCGTTCATGATGTCGTAGACCATCGCATGCACGTCCTTGTGTTCCAGGGGCGGCAGGTTGATGCGCCGGATGTCTCCATGGACGCGGATCATGGGGGGCAGGCCGGAGGAGAGGTGCAGGTCGGAGGCCTTGTTCTTGACCACGAAGGCCAGCAGTTCGGTGATGTCCATGAAAACCTTCCGGAGGTTGTGGCAGGTATACTTCCACCAGTATATGACACCAATCGCCGCCAACCTGCAAGCCGTGAATGCCCGCATTGCCGCAGCCTGCGCGGCCGCCAGCCGGCCGCCGGGAACGGTCACTCTGCTGGCGGTGAGCAAGTCCTGGCCCGAGGCATCGATACTCGCCGCGGCAGCTGCCGGCCAGGGAGACTTCGGCGAAAGCTATCTGCAGGAGGCCCTGCCCAAGCTCGACGCCCTGGCCGACGCCGGACTGGAGTGGCACTTCATCGGCCCCTTGCAAAGCAACAAGACCCGGCCGGTGGCGGAACATTTCGACTGGGTCCATTCCGTGGAACGCCTGAAGATCGCCGAGCGACTCTCAGCTCAGCGCCCCGCCACCCGGCCACCCCTGAACGTCTGTCTTCAGGTTAATGTCAGCGGCGAGGCCAGCAAGAGCGGCTGCGCCCCTGCCGAGATCATGCCCCTTGCCCATGCAGTGGCGACCCTGCCGGGCCTGCGCCTACGAGGCCTGATGACCATCCCTGAACCCACCGAAGATGAAACACTATTGCGCAGCCGCTTCGCCCTGCTGCGACAATTGCGCGACGAACTGAACGACAGCGGGCTGGCTCTGGATACCCTGTCCATGGGCATGTCCGACGATCTCGAAACCGCCATCGCCGAAGGCGCCACCATCGTCCGAGTAGGCACGGCAATATTTGGAATCAGGAACCAGGAGTCATTATGAAAATAACATTCATCGGCGGGGGCAACATGGCCAATGCCTTGATCGGCGGCCTGCGCCAGCAGGGCTACTCGGCGGTCGGCATCCAGGTAGTGGAACCGATGGAAGAAAGTCGGGACAGGCTGACCGAGACCTACGGTGTGCGCTGTACTCCGATAGTGGATGCCTCGGCCCTCAACTGCGAGGTGCTGGTACTGGCGGTCAAACCCCAGGTGATGCGCGAGGCCTTGAAGCCCCTGGCGGGCAAGCTCGGCAACCAGATGGTGATCAGCATCGCCGCCGGCCTGAGGCTCGCCGACATCTCCCGCTGGCTGGGCAATCATTCCCGTCTGGTACGCTGCATGCCCAATACCCCGGCCCTGATCGGCGCCGGCCTTACCGGCCTCTATGCAGACCCCAGCGTAGACCGAGAAGGACAGGCGGTGGCGGAAAAAATCCTCGGTGCCGTGGGTCGTACCCTGTGGATCGACGATGAAGCCAAGATGGACGCCGTCACCGCCATTTCCGGCAGCGGCCCGGGCTATGTCTTCTATCTGATGGAAGCCCTGGAAAACGCCGCCCTGGACTTGGGTTTCGACGCTGCCACAGCGCGTCTGATGACGGTCGAGACCTTTCTCGGCGCCGCCGGTCTGGCCGAACAAAGCCCCGAGTCGGTGGGGATGCTGCGCCAGCGGGTAACCTCCAAGGGAGGCACCACGGAAGCGGCCTTGAACAGCTTCGAGGCCGACGGCGTGATGGCTGCGATCCGCCGCGGTGCTGCCGCCGCTGACCAACGGGGCCGCGAGCTCTGTGAGTTGCTGGGCGCGGACGACTAAACGGCCATGTTGATCCGACTGCTCCTCATGGTGCTGGAGGCCCTGGCGGGCTTTCTCAGCCTGGCCCTGCTGGCCCGCTTCGCCCTGCAATGGGTGCGGGCGGCCTACCGCAATCCCATCGCCCACTTCCTGGTGGCGGTTACCGACTGGGCGGTGCGCCCAGCCCGGCGCCTGATCCCCAGCGCCTGGGGCCTCGACCTGGCCAGCCTGGTGCTGGCCTGGCTGGTGCAGGGCGTATACCTGGGCCTGGCCCACGGACTGAGCGGTATGGTGGGCTCACTACCCCAGGCCATGGGTCTGGTGGCGCTGCTGGCCCTGCTGGAAACCCTGAAGCTAGCCGCCTGGCTGGCCCAGGGGGTGATCATCATCGCCGCCCTGATCTCCTGGATCAATCCCTATGCGCCCATGGCGCCGGTCTTCCTGGCCCTCTCCGCGCCGCTGCTGCGGCCCTTCCAACGTCTGATTCCACTTGTCGGCGGCGTGGACCTGTCGCCCATGGCGGCTCTGCTGGCGATCCAGGTCTTTCTGGCGTTGCTGTCCGGCCTGTTCGGCGCAATGCTGATGCCGATGCGGTGAGCGCCTGGCTGCGACAACATGGGGACGACGTGGTGCTGGCGTTGCATGTGCAGCCTGGCGCCAAACGCACCGCAGTGGCCGGTCTCCATGGCGAGGCCCTGAAGATACGCCTGGCCGCACCGCCAGTGGATGGCAAGGCCAATGCCTGCCTGATCGAGTTCATCGCCGAGACCCTGGGCGTTGCCAAGAGCCGGGTCAGCCTGGTGGCCGGCCAGACTTCACGGACAAAAAAAATCGCCGTGGCCGGCATGGACCCAGGCACGGCACAACAGCGATTGTTGGGGGAGGCTGTTTATCTTGGAAAACCCGATTGAAACGGCAAGTCAGATATTCGAGCGCAGCGAGCTGATACCGCCGCCTCCCCCGGAGAGGGGGAGGTCGGGAGGGGGGCCTTTCTGCTGCTTTTCCGGCCAACCAGCACCAGTCTTTAGCAACGCTTTCTCTGTTTGATTCCGTCTTGGCCGGTTTATTGTTTAGCGAACGAAGGTACCACCGCCGTCCACCATCAGGGTCTGGCCGGTGATGTAGTCGGAATCCTCGGAGGCCAGGAAGACCGCCGCACGGCCGATATCCCGTTCGCAGTCGCCGTAACGGCCAAGAGGGATGCGGGCCAGGGAGGCTTTGTACTGGTCGGGCAGCTCTTCCTTCCACTTCTTGACACCGGGGGACTCGGCGGCAGGACAGATCACATTGACATTAATCTTGTAGCGCCCCCATTCGGTGGCGGCCACCCGGCTCATGCCGCGGATGGCTTCCTTGGCGGCGGCATAGGCGGTCTGGCCCCACATGCCGTTGATGCCGGCGCCAGAGCCAAAGTTGATGACCTTGCCGCCCTGCTTCGAGAGATGGGGAAAGGCCGCCTGCATCATGAACCAGGTGGCGTAGAAGCCGGAGTTCATCGACAGGGCCATGTTTTCGTCGGAAGTCTCTTCCAGCGTGATGCCGGGGCGGGAAGCATGGGCATTGTTCACCAGGATGTCCAGGCCCCCTAGGCTCTTCACCGTGGCGTCCACGGCGGCATTCACTTCGGCGCGGACGCCGACATTGCAGGGGATGGCAATGGCCTTGCAGCCCAGGGCCTGCACCAGTTCCACGGTCTTGGCCGCGGCCTCCGCGTTGAGTTCCACCACCGCGATATCAGCGCCTTCCTTGGCCATGGCCAGGGCGATGCCCTGGCCGATGCCACCACCTGCGCCCGTGATCAGGGCGACTTTGCCGTCAAGCTTTCCCATTTACTGCTCCTTATGTTTTCTGTATGGATCGGATGGTTCGAGGGTCAGCGCACGAAACAGGCGCCGCCGTCCACCATCAGGGTCTGGCCGGTGATGTAGTCGGAATCTTCCGAAGCCAGGAACACGGCAGCACGACCAATATCGCGCTCGCAATCGCCATAGCGGCCAAGGGGAATGGTCTTCAGCACGGCCTCATAGTGCTTGGGCATTTCCTCTTTCCACTTCCTAACCCCGGGGGATTCGGCGGCAGGACAGATCACATTAACGTTGATCTTGTAGCGTCCCCACTCCGTTGCGGCTACGCGGCTCATGCCCCGGATGGCTTCCTTGGCGGCCGCATAGGCGGTCTGACCGGACTGACCGACAACGCCGGCACCTGAACCAAAGTTGATGACCTTGCCACCCTTTTTCGATAGATAAGGGAAGGCGGCCTGCATCATGTACCAAGTGGCGTAGAAGCCGGAGTTCATGGATAGGGCCATGTCATCCTCAGAAACCTTTTCCAGCGGAATGCCGGGGCGGGAGGCATGGGCGTTATTCACCAGGATGTCCAGCGCCCCGAGTTCCCTGACTGCGGTTTCCACAGCAGCGTTCACCTCGGCACGTATGCCGACGTTGCACGGAATGGCAACGGCCTTTCGGCCCAGGGTCTGCACCAGTTCCACCGTCTTGGCCGCGGCCTCCGCGTTGAGTTCCACCACCGCGATGTCGGCGCCTTCCTTGGCCATCGCCAGGGCCATGCCCTGGCCGATACCGCCGCCGGCCCCGGTGATCAGGGCGACCTTGCCATCAAGCTTTCCCATCGAATTCTCCTCTGCATGTTGATGTCAGCCCCACGAGCCATCGTAGGACAGCTGTCCGTCAACAAGAGTGTACCTCACTCGGCCTTCGAGTTCCCAACCCAGGCAGGGCGTGTTCTTGCCCTGGCTCTTGAGGGACTCGCGGCTGATCCGCAGGGAGGCGACAGGATCGAAAATGCAGATGTCGGCCGGAGCGCCCGGCGACAGATTTCCTCCCTCGATGCCCAGCAGTCGGGCCGGGTCGGAAGTGATCCGCGCCAGGATGGTCGAAATGGGTAGGTTCATTTCCCGTCCCCACTTCAGACACAGGGGCAACAGCAGTTCCAGGCCCGTGGCGCCGGGTTCGGCCTCGCCGAAGGGCAGTTGTTTGCCATCGTCGTCCACCGGGGTGTGATCGGAGCAGAGGGCATCAATGGCGCCGCTGGCCAGACCCCGGCGCAAGGCATCCCGGTCCGACTGGGCCCGCAGGGGCGGATCGATGCGGGCATGGGGATCAAAGAAGCCGATATCGTTCTCGCACAAATGCAGGTGATGTACCGCCACGTCGCAGGTGACGGCGACGCCTTCGTCCCGGGCCGCAGTAATCATCTCCAAGGCCGCCCCGGAAGAAATCCGTGTCACATGGACCCGGGCGCCGGTGACCCGTGCCAGCTCCAGGATGGTGGCTAGAGCGATGGTCTCGGCCGCCACCGGGATACCCACCAGACCCAGCCGCGCGGCCACCTCGCCGTCGTGGGCGATGCCGTCCCGGGCCAGATAGGGGTCCTGGGCCGAGAGCCAGACGGGGAAATCGAAGGTGGCGGCGTACTGCATGGCCCGCAGCAGCACCTGGGTATCGACGATGGCGATGTTGGCCTGACCAAAGGCGACACAACCGGCTTCGGCCAGCTCGGCCATTTCGGTCAGGTGCTTGCCCCCCAGCTTCTCGGTGAGGGCGCCGATGGGATAGACCTTGGCGAACTCCGGCAGCCGCGCACGATGCTTGAGCATTTCCACCAGCCCCGGCTCGTCCAGGGGGGGATCGGTATCCGGCGGACAGGCCAGGCTGGTGACGCCTCCGGCGGCGGCGGCGGCCATTTCCGACTCCAGGGTGGCCCGGTACTCGAAGCCGGGCTCCCGCAGCCGTGCCGAGAGATCCACCAGACCGGGGCAGACCACGCAGCCCGAGGCGTCGATGGTGCCCACCGTGCCGCTCTCCGCGAAGCCCGCTGGCTCGCTATCCACGCCCACCACCCGGCCATCGGCGATGAACAAGTCGGCCTGGCGGTCGATCTTGCTGGCCGGATCCACGAAACGGCCGTTCTTGATTTGCAACTTCATGGTGTCTCCCGAAGGGCTGCCCTGACCGAAGGAAATCCCCGTGGGACGAGGGAGGCAGCGGCTCCCTTGGGGGACAGAGCAGCGGCACAGCCGCAAACGTGGGGGCTCATATCAGTTCCCCGCCAGCATGCCCATCACCGCCATGCGCACGGCGATGCCGAATGTCACCTGGGGCAGGATCACCGACTGCCTCCCGTCGGCCACTGCCGAATCGATTTCCACGCCCCGGTTCATGGGCCCCGGATGCATCACGATGGCGTCGGGCTTGGCCTGGGCCAGCTTGTCCGGAGTGAGGCCGTAGGACTTGAAGAATTCCTGGGCGCTGGGCAACAGTGCCCCGCTCATGCGTTCGTTCTGGAGCCGCAGCATCATCACCACATCGACACCGCGCAGGCCTTCTTTCATGTCGTGGCAGACCCGCACCCCCATCTTCTCGACGCCCGTGGGCAAGAGGGTCTTGGGAGCGATGGCACGAATCTCCGGCACGCCCAGGGTGGTCAGGGCATGGATCTGCGAGCGGGCCACCCGGGAATGGAGGATGTCGCCGACGATGGCCACCGTCAGGTTGTGGAACTCCCGCTTGAAGTGGCGGATGGTGTACATATCCAGCAGGGCCTGGGTGGGATGGGCGTGACGGCCGTCGCCGGCGTTCACCACATGAATGTGATCCTGCCGGGTGGCCGCCAGATGGCGCGCCATCAGGTGAGGGGCGCCGCTGGTGGCATGGCGCACCACGAACATGTCGGCCTGCATCGCCGCCAGATTGTCCACCGTGTCCAGCAAGGTTTCCCCCTTGGCCGTGGAGGAGGTGTTGATATTGAGGTTGATCACATCCGCCGACAGACGCTTGGCGGCGATCTCGAAGGTGGTGCGGGTGCGCGTGGAGTTCTCGAAGAACAGATTGAACACGCTCTTGCCGCGCAGGGTGGCGAGCTTCTTTTCCTCCTGGCCCGCCAGTTCGGTAAGGGGGCGGGCGGCATCCAGGATGCCGATAATCACGTCCCGGGGCAGGCCCTCGATGGTGAGCAGGTGCTGCAACTCGCCATGCTTGTTCAGTTGGGGATTGGATGAGTTCATTTGGCGTCGAAGTAACTTTGCAAAATGATGGCGGCCGCCTCGGCGTCCAGGGTTTTCCTGCGGGTTTTCCAGTCCTGGCCGCGAGCGCTCAGTCGCTCCTCCGCCTCGACGGAGGAAAGACGCTCGTCGGTCAGGGTCACGGGCAGATTGAAGCGTCCTTCCAGTTGCCGGGCGAAGCGGCGGCAGCGGGCGGACATTTCATGTTCCTCGCCCGCCAGACTCAGGGGCAGACCCACCACCAGCCGGGTGGGTTGCCATTCCTTGATCAACCGGTCGATGGCGGCGAAGCGGGCCTCATTGGCCTCGGCATCAATGGTGGTCAGGGGACGGGCGCTGCCCAGCAGGGACTCGCCCAGGGCCACCCCGATGCGCCGGGTGCCGAAGTCGAAGGCAAGCACGGTGCCGTCCGCCAATTCAAGCGTGCCCCGCCACCTCGGAGAGGTTGGCAAAGTCCACGCCCAGGAGTTGCATCGCGGCGGGGAGTCGCTCCTCCGGCGGCAAGCCGAAAATCACATGGGGGTCGGCCTGGACTGTGAGCCAGGCATTCTGGGCCAGCTCCCACTCCAGTTGGCCGGCGGACCAGCCGGCGTAACCCAGGGTGACCAGCACATCCTCGGGTTTGCCGGTGGCACCCATGGACAACAGGATGTCCCGGGAACTGGTGAGGGCCAGCTCGTCCCGAATGTTCAGGGAGGACTGCCAGTCTCCCGGCGGACGATGCAGGATGAAGCCCCGGTCGGTCTGCACCGGGCCGCCGAAATAGACCGGCAACTCACCGATGTCCGTCGCATCCAGCGGAATATCCACCCGCTCGAAGAGCGTAGCCAAGCTCATGTCCGTGGGGCGATTGACGATCACACCCAGGGCGCCATCGGCGTTGTGTTCGCAGACGTAGGTCAGGGTGCGAAAAAAGTTCGGGTCCGCCATGGCTGGCATGGCAATCAGGAAATGGTGGGTAAGGCTGACGATATCCATGGCGCGGAGGCATTGTAGTCTACGTGCCGTCATGAATGGGACTTCCACACTCGCCAGGTTCCGCCACGACCACCCGCCCCCTTACACGGACTTTTCACCATGCACATTCTGACCAGCATCAAGGCCGGCGTCGGCATCATCGAGTTCAATCGTCCCGAACAGCGCAACGCCCTCAACGGGCCCATGTATGCCGCCATGGCCGATTTCCTGGAGGCCGCCACGGTGGACCCGTCCGTACGGGTGGTGGTGTTTACCGGCCAGCCCGGCATTTTCTGCGCAGGCAACGACTTGACGGAATTCACTTCCGCCCCCGCCCCGGGCGTGGTGCCGCCGACCTCCCGCTTTCTCGATCTGGTGGAAACCTTCGGCAAACCCCTGGTGGCCGCCGTCACCGGTACCGCCGTGGGCATCGGCGTCACCCTGCAGCTCCACTGCGATCTGGTTTATGTGGCCGAGGATGCCAAGCTTTCCATGCCGTTCACCCGCCTGGGGCTGGTGCCCGAGCTGGCCTCCAGCCTGCTGCTGCCCCAGCGCATCGGCCATGTCCGCGCCGCCAGGCTGCTCCTGCTGGGAGAGACTTACAGCGGCCGAGAGGCGGTGGACTGGGGACTGGCCAATGCCGCCCTGCCGGCGGCGGCGGTGCGGGATGCCGCCCTCGACGCCGCCCGGCGCCTGGCCGCCCTGCCGCCGGGTGCCATTCGTGACACCCGCGCCCTGATGCGCCGCGCCCATGCCGCAGCCATTCACGATGCCCTGGCCGCCGAGGCCGATGTCTTCATGAGCCGCCTCGGCGGCCCGGAGGTGAAGGAGGCCGTGGCGGCCTTTTTCGAGAAGCGGGCCGCGGACTTCTCGCGCTTCTCCTGAGCGAGCTTCCCCGGGCCTGTCGGTCTTGCCGACGAATCCCTGTAAAATCCTGCCTTTGAGCAATTCTCCAGCCTCAGCTGATCCCATCCCAAATGTCAGTCAAACCCACCTTCCAGGAGGTCATCCTCCGTCTCCAGAATTACTGGGACCAGCAGGGCTGCGTCCTGCTCCAGCCCTACGACATCGAAGTGGGGGCCGGCACCTTCCATACCGCCACCTTCCTCCGCGCCATCGGCCCCGAACCCTGGCGCGCCGCCTACGTGCAGCCCTCGCGCCGGCCCAAGGACGGACGTTACGGCGAGAACCCCAACCGGCTCCAGCACTACTACCAGTATCAGGTGGTGCTGAAGCCGAACCCGCCAAATATCCAGGACCTGTACCTGGACTCCCTGCGTGCCCTGGGTATCGACACCGCCGAGCATGACATCCGCTTCGTCGAGGACGACTGGGAAAGCCCGACCCTGGGAGCCTGGGGCCTGGGCTGGGAAGTGTGGCTGAACGGCATGGAGGTAACCCAGTTCACCTACTTCCAGGAAGTGGGGTCGCTCCCCTGCAAGCCGGTGCTGGGGGAAATCACCTACGGCATCGAGCGCCTGGCCATGTACCTCCAGGGCGTGGAGAACGTCTACGACCTGGTGTGGGCGCCCGGTGTCACCTACGGCGATGTCTATCACCAGAACGAGGTGGAGCAATCCACCTACAACTTCGAACACTCGGACGTGGCCTGGCTGTTCTCCCAGTTTTCCAAATTTGAGTCCGAGGCCAAGCGCCTGATGGGCCTGAACCTGCCCCTGCCCGGCTTCGAAATGGTGATGAAGGCTTCCCACACCTTCAACCTGCTGGATGCCCGAGGCGCCATATCCGTCACCGAACGGGCCGCCTACATCGGCCGCGTCCGAGCCCTGGCCCGGGAAGTGGCCCAGGCCTATTACGATTCACGGGAACGTCTCGGCTTCCCCATGTGCGCCCAAGCTTCATGATGCGAGAAACAACACTTCGCATCATGAAAACGCTCGCCCCCCTTCGCCCCCCTCCGGGGGGTTCGATCCGGCTCGCCGCGCTCAATGTCACGGGGCGCTTCGTGGCAACACCGAACAATCTGCGGCTGGCGCCGCGTGTCGCTTTCCCTTGGGGCAGCCCGGCGGGAAAGCTGATTTCACACTGGATGTGACATGAAACAGACGCTGCTGATCGAGCTCCTCACCGAGGAACTGCCCCCCAAATCCCTGGCCAGGCTGGCCCAGGCCTTTTACGATCAGGTACAAAAGTCCCTGTTCGAAGCTGGCTTCATCGAGGCCGCCACCGAAGGCCGCTGGTTCGCCACGCCGCGTCGCCTGGCCCTGCAATTCGCCGACGTGTTGACCACCCAGCCCGACCGGGTGATCGAGAAGAAAGGACCCGCCGTGACTTCCGGCGTGGATGCCGCAGGCAAACCCACCAAGGCCCTGGAAGGCTTCATGCGCTCCGCCGGCGTGAGCTTTGAGCAATTGGAAAAACTCAACGACGGCAAGGCCGAATATTTCGTCGCCCGTCAGGCCAAGACCGGCGAAGCGCTCTCCGTCCACCTGGCCGGCTTTGTCGAGGCCGCCCTGAAAAAACTCCCCGTCGCCAAGCTGATGCGCTGGGGTGCCTCGGAAATACAGTTCGTCCGCCCGGTCCATGGCCTGGTGATGCTGCATGGCTCCGCCATCGTTCCCGGCAGCGTGCTGGGGCTGGACAGCGGCCGCGCCACACGGGGCCACCGCTTCATGGGACCAGGGGGCGCCATCGAGATCGGCAGCGCCGATGACTATGCCCCGACCCTGCTGGAGCAGGGCATGGTGGTAGCCGGCTTCGACCAGCGTCGCGCCATGATCCGGAAACAACTGGACCAGGCCGCCGCGAAGCGCAATCTAACCTGGCTCAAGGACGAAGCCCTGCTCGATGAAGTCACCGCCCTGGTGGAGCATCCCACGGTCTACGAGGCCGGCTTCGAGGCCGAATTCCTCGCCGTGCCCCAGGAATGCCTGATCCTGACCATGAAGGCCAACCAGAAATACTTCCCCCTGATGGATGCCGCCGGCAAGCTGACCAATCGCTTCCTGGTGGTGTCCAACATGGCCGTGGCCGACCCGACCAACATCGTCGAGGGCAACGCCCGGGTGGTGCGCCCCCGTCTGGCCGACGCCAAGTTCTTCTTCGAGACCGACCGCAAGACGCCGCTTGCCAACCGGGTCGAGAAGCTGTCCAAAGTGGTCTATCACAACAAGCTGGGCAGCCAGGGGGAGCGGGTAGAGCGCTTGGTGAAGCTCTCCGGCACCATCGCCCGGCGCCTCAATGTGGACAGCGTCCAGGCCGAACGGGCCGCCCTGCTGGCCAAGGCCGATCTGGTCAGCGACATGGTGGGGGAATTTCCCGAGCTGCAAGGCATCATGGGCCGCTATTACGCCGCCCATGATGGCGAAGCTCCCGCCGTGGCCGAGGCCATCGAGGCCCACTACAAACCCCGCTTCAACGGCGACACGCTGCCCGTCGGCAACATCGCCGCCGCGGTGGCCCTGGCCGACAAGCTGGACGCCCTGGTGGCCTTCTTCGGCATCGGCCAGATTCCCACCGGCGACAAGGACCCCTTCGGTCTGCGCCGGGCCGCCCTGGGCGTGCTGCGCATCCTGATGGAGTCGCCCCTGCCCCTGGATCTGGCGGAACTGATCAATGATGCCGCCGCCACCTTTCCCGCCGGACTCCTCGCCACCAGCTTCGAGGTCCAGTTGCTGGACTTCATGCTGGAACGGCTGCGCAACCTGTTGAAGGATGCCGGCCACGATCAGCGCCTGGTGGAGGCAGTGCTGGCCCTGATGCCCACCCGCATCGATACCGTGCCGGCCAAGCTGGCGGCAGTGAAGGCCTTCGTCGCTCTGCCCGAGGCGGAAGCCCTGGCCGCTGCCAACAAACGCATCGTCAACATCCTGAAGAAGGCGGAAGGCTCGGCCCGGGAAGTGGATGTCGCCCTGTTGCAGGAAGCTGCGGAAAAAGCCCTCTTCGCCCAAGTTACGGCCATTGGGCCCCAAGTCCATTCCCAGGTGACCAATGGCGATTACAGCGGCGCCCTGACCGTCCTGGCCGGCCTGAGAGGCGCGGTAGATAACTTCTTCGACGATGTAATGGTGAATGCCGAGGAGCCTCTGATCCGCGCCAACCGACTGGCCCTGCTGCACCAGTTGGCGGCTCTGATGAATCAAGTGGCGGATATTTCCAGACTATGAGGAGCCATCGGGGGAGCCAGGAGTGAGGACTAAAAACCACCTTTCTTTCTCCCTCGACTGCCTGAATCATCAAGCACCATTGGCAACGCCCCCTGAGGTCCTGGCCGGTCCTTGCCCCTCATGCATCACCCGGTATTGATCAGAAAAATGAAACTCGTCATTCTCGATCGCGACGGCGTCATCAATTTCGACTCGGACCAGTTCATCAAGTCTCCAGATGAATGGGTTCCCATTCCCGGCAGCCCCGAGGCCATCGCCCGCCTCAACCAGTGGGGCTATCGGGTGGTGGTGGCCACCAACCAGTCCGGCGTAGGCCGTGGCCTGTTCGAGATGGACACCCTCAACGCCATCCACGAAAAGATGATACGCACCGTGCACCAGGCGGGGGGGCGCATTGACGCCATCTTTTTCTGCCCCCACACCAACGTCGACCAGTGCGACTGCCGCAAACCCAGGGCCGGCATGCTGGAAGAAATCGCGGCCCGCTACAATGCCGACCTCACCGACGTACCGGCAGTGGGTGATTCCCTGCGGGACCTGCAGGCAGCGGTCAGCGTGGGCGCCCAACCCATGCTGGTGCTCACCGGCAAGGGGCACAAGACCCGGCTCGATCCAGCCCTGCCGAACAATACCCTGGTGTTCCCCGACCTGGCCGCCGCTGTCGCCCACATCACCACCTCATGATCACCGCCCTGCGTTCCACCCTGTTCCTGGCCGCCCTGGCCTTGCTGACCCCACCCTTCACCCTGCTGCTGCTGCTGTGCTTCTGGTTGCCCCACCGCACCCGGCTGCGCCTGGTGCAACCCTGGGTGTACACCGCGATCTGGCTGATCGAGCACCTGCTGGGTATCCGCAGCCGAGTGCTGGGACGGGAGAACATCCCGCCTCGCTCCGTGGTGGTGCTGGCCAAGCATCAGTCGGCCTGGGAGACCATCGTGCTCCAGGCCGTCTTCCGGGATCTGGTCTTTGTCTGGAAGAAGGAAATCATCTGGTTGCCTTTCTTCGGCTGGGCCCTGGCCCTGACACCGATGATCAGCATCGACCGCAACGCCGGCAAGAAAGCCCTGCGCCAACTGTTGTCCGTAGGCAAACAGCGCCTTGATGACGGCTATTCCGTGGCAATTTTCCCGGAAGGCACCCGGGTCAACCCCGGTGACAGGCACCGCTACCAACCGGGAGGCGCCTTTCTGGCCCATGCCGCCGCCGCCCCGGTGATCCCCGTGGCCCTCAATTCGGGGGAGGTCTGGGGCAAGAACGCCTTTTTCAAGAAATCCGGCACCGTCACCGTCAGCATCGGCCCCGCCATCGACCCGGCGGGCCGGCGAGTCGATGAAATCAACCAGCAGGCGGAAGCCTGGATCGAAGCCGAAATGCGCCACATCAGCCCCCATCTCTATGCCCATGAAAACGCGTAATCCCCAGTTCGCGCTGCGTCTTGACACCGCAGCCCAGGATCCCGACGAACGCTGGCACGAAGGCGCGGTCCTGGCCTATCTGGGCAGCGCCCTCACCCTGAAGCTGGCCACCGACCGCAAGCAGGCCCGCCTCGAAGGCCAGGTGCTGCACCTGCCCCTGCCGCCGGAGGCCAGCGCGCGCCAAGTGCGCGACGCCGCCGAGGCCTGGCTGCGCAGCGAAGCCAAACGCATCCTGGCGGCGACCATCGCCCGCCAGGCCGAACGCCAGGGCTGTCCCCTGCCGATCCTGCATCTGTCCTTCGCCGCCCGGGGTAGTTGGGCCCAGTCGGAAGCGAAAGGTATCCGTTGTCATTGGCGCCTGATCGAACAGGCGCCGGCAGTCATCGAACAGGTCATTGCACGGGTCGTCGCCACCCTGGCGCACCCCATGACCACCCCCGATCTCTTCAGCCTCGCGTGAGCCTGCCCGAACAACTCCTGCTGTTCCAGCAGCTCCCCCCCGCCAAGCCAGCCCCCCGCATGCGCCACGTGCTGCTGTGCGGCCGGGCGATCGCCTATGAACTGCGCCAGGGCGGACGGCGGCGCCTGACCATGCACATCGACGAACGAGGCCTGCGGGTCGGTTCTCCCCGTGCCATGCCCCTGACGGAGATCGAGGCCTTCATCCTGGACCACGGCGATTGGGTCATCGCCAAGCTCGACGAATTCGCCAGCCGCCAGGGGCTGCGCCAGCTCGCCATCCGCGACGGCCAGCGACTGCCCCTGCTCGGGGGCGAGGTGGAGGTTCGGGTCTCGTCCGGCGCCAATCGCTTCCACTGGCGCGAGGAGTGGCTGGAACTGGCCGCCAGGAAGGACGCCGACCTGGATGAACTGGCCCGGCGCGCCCTCAAGGCCCGCGCCCTGGAAGTCTTCGCCGAGCGCCTGACCCTCTTCGCCCACGCCATGGGCCACGATCATCCGCCGCCCCTCAGCCTCTCCTCGGCCCGCGCCCGCTGGGGCAGTTGCAGCCTGCTGACGGGCATTCGCCTCAACTGGCGTTTGATCCACCTGCCCCTGGACCTGGTGGACTACGTGGCGGTCCATGAGCTGGCCCACCTGCGGGAGATGAATCACAGCCCCCGCTTCTGGGCCGAGGTGGCCCGAGGCTGCCCCGAATGGCGGGAACGCCGGGCCGAACTCAAGCGGCGCGGTGCGGAAATTCCCATCGTCTAGACACTCCCGTGATCAACTGATGGATAATCCCTTTCCGTAACATGACTATTGGAGAGGAGAGCTTGATGCGCACCCTTGCTGCAGTTCTTGTACTGATGCTGACACCAGTCGTCGCCCTGGCCCAGGCCACGCCGGTACCCAATGCCGCCGAGCTGGTCAAGGCCGCCGACTGGAAGGCCATGGAGACCATCACCGTCGTTATGGGCGAGCACCATTACACGCCCCAGGACCTCACCCTCAAAGCCGGCAAGCCCTACAAGATCGAACTCAAGAATGAGGGCGACAAGGATCATTACTACACGGCGCCCGAGTTCTTTCAGAACGTGGCCTGGCGCAAGGTGATGGTCAACAAGCAGGCAGAGATCAAGGCACCTTACTTCAGTGCCGTGGAGATCCTGAAGAAGGGACAGCTCGACCTCTATCTGATCCCGGTGAACAAAGGCAGCTACGTGGTCTATTGCACCATCGACGACCACCGGCAGCAGGGTATGGAAGGCCGGATCACCATCGAGTGAGATTGATGCGGATTGTGCCGATCCTGCTGGGCCTGAGCAGCGCTGTCGTCCTGGCGTCGGAAGCGCCTCAATCGATTCCGGTGATCCCTCTCGCCGCGGAGCCTGTCGTCGATGGCAAGCTGACCGACTGGGGCACTGGCGGCTGGATCAAAGTGCCGGTGAAGCCCGCCGTGGCAACTGCTGACCGGGTCCGCTTCGGCCTCAATGCCGAGGAAAAGAATGTCACCGGTAGCCTGACGGTGCAGTTGAAGGCCGGGATCTACCAGGATCGGCTGTTCCTCGCCCTGCGCTGGCCGGACCCGACGGCAGATACCGAGTACAAGGGCTGGGAATGGCAGGGCAGCAAGTACATCGAATCCAGCAAACGCGATGACATGGCCGCCATCCGCTTCCACCTGGGGGGCGATTTCGACCGCAGCATGCTGGCCGGCAAGACCTACAAGGTGGATGTCTGGCTCTGGTCCGCCGCCCGCACCAATCCGGCCGGGTTGGCAGAGGACTGGACCCACCAGATATCGGGCCAACCCATTGAGGACGCGGCCGAGTTCGAAATACCCGGCAGCGGCATCGTCTACATCAAGAAGAACCGGGATGGGGGCAGCCCCATTTACCGTCCCCTGCGCCCGCCCAGGACCCAGGGGGCGAGTCGGCTGCCTTCCTTCGAGATGACCGGCAGCGCTGCGGGCAGTATCGCCGACGTGGCCGCCAGGGGCGCCTGGAAGGGAGGCTACTGGAATCTGGAGTTCTCGCGCCGGCTCAACACCGGCAATGGTGATGACGCGGTGTTCAAACCCGGCCAGAGGCTTCTCGGCCAGATCGCCATATTCAATCGGGCCGACGACGAGAACAAGAGCGTGTCCGAGCCCCTGTCCTTCGATTTTTCCGCCCTCAGGTAGCCGGCCCCTCGGCCACCACCAACCGGTTGCGCCCCTCCTCCTTGGCTTGATAGAGGGCGGCATCCGCCGCCTCGACCAACTGCTCCGCCTTGCTCAGCGCGAGCTCAGGAAAGGTGGCGGCGCCCAGGCTGATGGTGACATGAAGGCCATCGACCAGCATGGCCTCGACATCCCGCCGCAGGCGCTCACCGACGCTGAGGGCACCGGCCCGGTCGGCTTCCGGCAGGATGATCACAAACTCCTCCCCACCGTAACGGCAGGGCGTGTCGTACTTGCGCACCACCGCTTTCATCGCCTGCCCAACGGCCTGAAGCACCCGGTCCCCCTGGTCATGACCATGGGTGTCGTTGAATTTCTTGAAGTGGTCGATATCGAACAGCAACACTGAGAGGGGCTTGCCGGAGCGTTGGACGCGGCCGAACTCGGTACTCAGGGTGGTATCCATGTGGCGGCGATTGAAAACTCCGGTCAGGGCATCGGTGATGGAGACGCGGCGCAGTTCCTCGATCATGCGTTTTTCGTCAGTGACATCGCGGATCAGGGCCGCCGAACCCAGGGGCCGCCCGCCTTCGTCCTTGATGGAGGCGGCAGAAACCAGCACCACCCGATCCCGGTAGGCCACAGTCTCTGTGTGCCCAGCCTGGCCCGCGCCCGCCAGCAGGCGCTCCATCAGTTCCGGGTTGTCGAGCAGGTGCAGGAAGCCCTCGTCGCGGATGTTGGCCTCGGTCTTGCCCAGCAGCTCGGCCGCGGCGGGGTTGATGAGGACGATCGATCCGGCCGCGTCGGTGACCACAATGGCTTCCCGGGCCGCATGAATGATGGTGGTCAGTTTTTCCCGCTCCCGCACCAGCAGGTCATAGCCCAGCTTCAGGCTGGCAGTCATCTGATTGAAACTCTCCGCCATCTGGCGGATTTCGCCGCCCCCCTGCAAGGGCACCGTGGAGCCGATATCCCCCGACAAAATCCGCTTCATGGCCCGTGTGATCGCCTCGATGGGATGCACCACCGAGCGCCCCAGCATATAGCCGGTCACCGCCATGGTCAGAGCCATCGCCAGGGTGATGATCAGCATCGATTGCAGACGCACCCGGAAGATCGCCGCTTCGACGCCGGCCAGGCTCGATGTCACCTTGATCACCCCCCGGACCCGCTCATCACTGCCATGGCAGCGCTGGCATCCCGGCCCGGTGGGGATCGGATCGAAGAAGATGAACTGGCGTTGCCCCTTGCTGTCCGTGATTTCCCGTGCGGTGGCTTCCAGGGTCAGCAGCGCCCGCTGGAATTCCGCATCGGCCGGATCCAGATTCTTCCGGATGACGGGCTGAGGATAGAGGGGGAAGTTCTCGGCTCCCAGCCTTTCATTGACCCGGGACACCGTGGCATTGTCCCGAAAGGCTTCGCTGCCGTCGGCGCGCAGAATGACGAACTCACTGACATCCCGCAAGGCCCGTAGACGCTTGGAATACTCCCGCATGATCTCGGCGTGACCTTCCAGCATCACCGACTCCAACCCCTTGGTCACCGAGTTGGTGACCCGCTGCAGGGAGCGCTCGTAGTCGGTCAGGATCATTTTTTCCTGGTAACTGGTATAGAAGTAGGCAACACCGGAAAAGGCCAGGGCCAGGGCGATGCCGACCGTCAGCAGAAGCTTGTGGCGCAGGGTCCGCAATCTCACTGGACTACCCTCCCCCCAACCCCCTCCCCAAGGGAGGGGGTGACGACGGTTCGCCGCGTTGTGGCTCCGGGCTGTGTCTTGCGCCCCTTCGGGCGGCCGTACGGGGCGCGGGAACCGCCCCTCCCCCCGGCCCCCTCCCCGCGGGAGTGGGGGACGACGGTTCGCCGCGTTGCGGCTCCGGGCTGCGTCTTGCGCCCCTTCGGGCGGCCGTGCGGGGCGCTCATGGGGCATCTCCCTTGCTAAGCGTCGCCAACGTGGTGCGATTGCGCCCCTGGTGCTTGGACTGATACAGGGCGGCATCGGCCAGCTCGATCAGTTCCTCGGCGCTACCCGCTGCCAGCCGGGGAAGACCCGCCACCCCCAGGCTGATGGTCACCTGCAGGCCGTCCACACGCATTGTTTCCACATCCTGGCGCAGGCGCTCAGCCACGGCCAGGGCGGCTTCCATGGTGGTATCAGGCAGGATGCCAACGAACTCCTCGCCACCGTAACGGCAGGGGCTGTCGTACTTGCGCAAGGCCTCACGCAGGCATGTGGCCACCGCCCGCAACACCCGGTCTCCCTGGTCATGGCCATGGGTATCGTTGAATTTCTTGAAGTGATCCACATCGAACATGACCACTGACAGGGGGGCACCGGTACGCCGGGAACGCTCGAACTCCCGGCGCAGGGTGTCGTCCAGGTAGCGGCGATTGAACAGTCCGGTCAGACCGTCGGTGGTGGACAGGCGCCTGAGTTCCTCCTCCAGGCGTTTTTCCTCGGTGACGTCACGCAACAGACAGGCCGACCCCACCACATGGCCGTCCTCCACATGGATCGTGGAGACATAGACGTTGAGCACCTGCGCCTTGTACAACACGCTGATCGGCCCCCGGTTCTCGCGATCTGCCAACCAGCGGCGCATGCTGACCGGGTCGTCGAGCAGATCGTCGAAGCCCTCCTTGATGATCCGCTCCCGGGATTTTTGTATCAGACGCTCGGCGGCAGGATTCACCAACACGATGGCACCATCGCTGTCGGTGACCACGATGCCCTCCCCGGCGCCGAAAATGATGGTGGTCAGCTTGTCCTGCTCGGCCTGCAAGCCCTGGTAGGTATCCTGCAATTCCGAAGTCATCTGATTGAAGCTCATGGCCATGTGGCCCAGCTCGTCGTTGCCATGAATGGGTACCCGCTGCTCCAGGGCGCCGCCGGAGACGCGGCTCATGGCATCGGTCACCGCCTCGATGGGCGCCACCACGGTACGCCCCATCGTGTAGCCGGTCAGCAGCATGGTGCCCATCAGGGCCAGCCCCAGCACGATCAAGGAATCGTGCCGCACCTTGAGCACATCCCGCTCCACGGTGGACAGGGAAGTGGTCAGCTTGAGCACCCCCCGCACCGGACGGGCACGGCCATGGCACTTGTAGCACTTGCTCTGATTCTCGATCGGCGCCAGGAAGGTCAGCTCCTTCACGCCCTTGGTATCGAAGGTATAAAACGGCAAGGGCTGCTTTTCTTGCAGCACTCGGGCCAGCCGGGGGTCGTCCGCTGCCAGCACAGGGATGCGGACTTCCGTTTCCCGGGGCATGAAGGCCTCCTCGCCCCGTCGTCCATTGACCTCATTGATGGTCTTGTTGTCGCGGAAAGCCTCATCGCCGTTCGCCCGTAGAATGCGGAAATCGGAGATTTCTGGAACACCTTTCAGTCGCTCGGCATAGGCTGAGGCGATATCGGCCGAGCCATGCAGCATCACGCTCTGCAAACCCTGGCTGACGCTCTCGGTGAGCTTCTGCATGGTGCGCTCGTTCTGAGCCAGCACCGCCTGCTCCTGCCGCTGGGTATAGAAATAGGCGGTAGCCACCAGGCCGATGGTCACGGCCAGACCGACCACGAGCATGATCTTGTAACGGATGCGCAGACCCTTGATCATGGCTGCGCCAGCCTCGGCGTACACATCGGCCCCCCAGAAACCCTTTCCTCTTCATGGGAAAGTGGCCGGATTGTAGCCTGAATATCGACACTGCCCCCATCCTGCTGCAACCGCCACCCGGGCCAAAAGGGGCAAAGCCAGGGGCGATGGGATACCATCTCGCCGTTCCGAGCATCATCAACGGGGTCGATGACACCATGAGAATTTTGCACACCATGCTCCGGGTCGGTGACCTGGAAAAGTCCCTGGACTTTTACACCCAGGTGCTGGGCATGCGCCTGCTGCGCCGCCATGACTATCCCGAAGGGAAGTTCACCCTTGCCTTCGTCGGCTACGCCGATGAGGGCAGCAGCGCGGTGATCGAACTGACCTACAACTACGGGGTTGAAAAGTACGAACTTGGCAACGCCTTCGGCCATATCGCCCTGGCGGTGCCGGACGCCGCTGCCGCCTGCGCGACTATCCGTCAGCGGGGCGGCAAGGTGGTCAGGGAAGCGGGGCCGATGAAACATGGCAGTACCATCATCGCCTTCGTCGAGGACCCGGATGGCTATCGCATCGAACTGATCCAGGACAAGCCATGAGCAAGATTCTCCGTCGCCGTATCCAGATTGTCGCCGGCGACCGCAGCGTTCGCGCCGACGTCGAGGACAACCAGCACCGTTTCGGCATCATCGTGCACCACGATGGCAGCCGGGTACTGGCCGTGGAAGCAGACACTACGCACGTCCGCAGCCCCTGGGCCCAATGCCCGGGAGCTGCCGGCAATCTACCTCGGCTGGTGGGCATGGCCCTGGCGTCCCACCCTCAGGCGGCCTACCGGCATACGCCGAGCGCCGAGCAATGCACCCACATGTTCGATCTGGCCAGCCTGGCCATTGCCCACGCCGCCCGTGGCACAACTCGCCGTCTTTATGACATGGAAGTTCACACTGACGACAGTTTCCGTACCGAACTGGGGTCGCACGGCCACGTTCTCTCCGGGCAGCGCCGGCTGCTGCTGCGGCGCGATGGCGAACTGGCGCTGGAGTGGCCCATGGAGGGCGACGAGATCACCGCGGGCCCTTGCGCCGGTCAAAACGTGCGCAGCATGATGCGTTGGGTGGACGTCTCGCTCAGCGACCTGGATGAGATCGAGGCGATCACCATCGCCCGCCGCACCCTGATCGTTTCCATCTCTCTGTTGTTCGACATGGACAACCTCCCTGCGGGAGTCAACGAAAAGATGAAGGCGCGCAGCGGCGCCTGCTATTCCTACCAGCCTGCGCTGATTCCCACCCTCACCCGCGCCCATGGCAGCAGCCGGGACTTTTCGCAACGCCCGGACGACCTGCTGGCCGACAGGAAGTAAGGCGGCGCGCTCAGCTATCCCGGTGCGCGGTGCCGGCGCTCACCCAGGATGGGTCCGGGCGATAGGCGCGCACCCAATCTGGCATCAACTCCCCTCGCATGGGCCGGGCGATGCCGTAGCCCTGGGCGACATCGCAGCCCAGCCGCAACACCATGGCGCCCAATTCGCGGGTCTCGACGCCCTCGGCCACCACCTGCCGGCGGAAAGCCTGGGTCAGGCCAATGATGCTTTCCACAATCGCCACATCTTCCGAGTTGCGCAGCAGGTCGACGATGAAGCTCTGGTCGATCTTCAAGGTCCGCGCAGGCAGGCGCTTGAGGTAGGCAAGGGAGGAATAGCCGGTGCCAAAATCGTCCAGGGCAAAGCTCACCCCCAGTTGCCTGCACTGCTCGATGATCTCGCCGACCCGCTGGATGTCGTGCAAGGCGGCGGACTCGACGATTTCCAGCTCCAGCACCCCGTTCGGCAATTGAGGAAAGGCCTTCAGGACATCGGTCAGATGGGGGATGAACTGAGCGTCCTGCAACTGTCGGGACGACACATTGACGCTGACCGCCAGATCCGTACCCGCCCGGCGCCAAACATCCGCTTGGGCCAGGGCATTCTCGATCACCCATTTACCCACTTCGACGCACAGCCCCGCGTCTTCGATGATAGTCATGAACTCGCCGGGCAACAGCAGACCCCGTTCCGGATGGCGCCAACGCAGCAGGGCCTCGGTACCCACCACCCGGCCGCTGCGCAGGCAAACCTTGGGCTGATAGTGCAGCTCGAATTCCTGCGCCGCCAAGGCTTCCCGCAAACGGGCCGATGCTTGCCGACGGGGTTGCCTGGTATGGGCCGTGTCGAACAGGCGGTAGGAGTTGTAGCCTCTTTCCCGGGCCGCCGCCATGGCCTCGCCGGCATGACGTAACAGGGTTTCACCATCACTGTTGTCATCATCAGGATATATCGTGACACCAACTGCGGCCGAGAGTTGTATGCAATGGCCGTCGATATCGAAGGGCTGGGCCAGGATGTCCAGCACCCGCTCCATCACCCGGTCCAGTTCCCCCAATTGGCACAAGTCCCCCACCAGCAGAACAAACTCGTCGTCCCCTCGGCGAACCACGGTGTCCCCTCCCCGCAGTACCTCCCGCAGGCGTTGTGCCGCGGCCAGCAGCAGTGGGGTGCCAACCCGCTTCCCCAGGCTTTCCCGGACAGCCCGCAAGCCATCGATGTCCAGATGACAGACCGCCAGCAGGGATGCATCACAGCGGGCCCGTGTCATGGCCTGATACAGGCTGTCCGCCAGGACTACCGGGCCAGTGTTCTCCAGACAGATATCGAGCGACAGCCTGGAAGAACCTTCCTCCTTGCCACGGTGGCGGGGCAGCTCCCGTCCGACCACCAGCAGAAACGGAATGGCGCCTGCTGCATCCGGAACGGGCAGAAGACTGAGCTGGATACGGCGTTCATCGGGATCGCTCCCGAACAAGACCTCCAGTTCCCCCACCTCCCCCTGGCTTGCCTGCTGCAAACGGTAATGAGGGCTGCCGGAAAAGCGGGCGCCCAGCCAGCAGGGCAGGGTCCAGAAAAGGGCGTCGGCAACCGGCATCCCTGCCATCAGACCCGCCGCTGCGGGATTGCCATCCACCACCCGACCATCCGGTTCCAGCAGCCAGAGAAAATCTCCTCCCCGGTCCCACAGGGTTTGCCAACAAGCCGGATAAAGCGCCGACCAATGTTTCCACTGCGTTTGCATGCGTGTCGTTTCCTGCGCCCAATGCCTATTACTTTAGTCATAGTAACCAAAGTCACGGCCAAGTGGGAAACAACCGTCCCGTGCGGACGAAAAACAGGGCCCCACAAATGCCAACGGCCCGCCCCATCGATTGACAGGGCGGGCCGCTGGCAGGCGGAACATGCAGGGTTCAGTGACCCATGAAGCCGATAGCGACCAACACCAGCAGGCCAAGACCGATGGTGATCAGGGTCAGGCCCAGGATCTTGGAACCCAGGGTCATGACCAAGGACGGCGCATCCACCAGATGTTTCTCCAGTTCACCGCTCTCCACCAGCCGCTGATACTGGGCCGGATGATCACGACGGAACTCCTCCAGGGACTGGGTACCGGTGAACATCACCACGTCCGGCGGCGGCAGCTTGTCGGGCCGGAAGTGGTTGTTGAAGAAGTGCACCGTGAAGAGGAAGACCGCCGCCAGGAAGGCTTCCTCACCGTGCACCAGCATGATCACGTTGAAGACCCAGCCCGGCAGATAGCTTGCCGTCACATGGGGGAAGGCCATCATCAAGCCACTCCAGCCGATGATGTTCACCCCCCAGAAGACCGCCCAGTAGTCGAATTTCTCGAAATAGGCCCAACGGTCGAATTGGGGCCGCGGTCCCTTGCCAACGAACCACTTGAACATGCCCACACAGTCACTGAGATCCTTCCAGCGAGGAATCAGGGAATCGGGACCGAACCAGCGGAAGGTCTTGTCACGCAACAGCTTCTGCATCACATAGACGAAATGGATCAGGAAGATGCCGACGAAGAGCGCCGCCGCGACTCGATGCGTCAAGCCCATGGCATGGGGACTGCCGAACATCCCGGCCACCACGGGTGCCCAACTGCTTTCCGCATAGAGGGCAGCGGTTCCGGTCAGGACCAGGGTCATGGTCACCAGGGCAAAACTCAGGTGGCCCAGGCGCCAGCCCCAATGGAAGCGACGGAAGTGCTTCTTCTCGTCCAGGGCCAGGCCCTCTGTACGAATATGGGGCGCAGCCTTGCCCGCCTTGCGATCCTTGGCTTCCCGGTAATACCAGAGTCCGGAATGTAGCCAGAAGAAGGCGAAGACGCCAATCAGTAAGGCCACCATGAACTTGGAAGCGATCCAAAGTTGGGGATAGTGCTTGAAGTCGTGGGTGGTGGCATGGGCGCCGAAACTGGCGAAGCCCGCCGTGGCTTCCGGCAGATCTTTCTTGCCGTTGTGACACTGCTTGCAGGTACGCAGCAGATTATCCGGATGAACCTTGGACCCGGGATCATCGGCCTTGAGGATTTCGTGGCTGCCGTGACAGTTGTAGCACTTGGCGGTATACCCATAACCCAGGGTGTTCACCTGACCATGATAGGTGTCCTTGTAGCTCGCAAACTTCTCTTCATGGCAACCACCGCAGTTCTTGGTGACTGCGGCCTTGAAGGGCTCCCCCGAGGTATTGACAATGTTATGGGCGGTATGGCAATCGATACAGACAGCCACCTTCTTGTCCTGCTTTTCCTGAAGGGCCTTGCCATGGGCTGACCCGCTGTACTCATCCAGGGCATCCTCATGGCAAGTCTCGCCACAGACCTGGGGTACCGTGGCGTGCCATTCCGTGCGCTCGACGGAACCCCGCGGCGGCACAGCGAATTCATGGGTGTTGTGACACTGGTCGCAGACCGCCTTGGGCCGGGAAGGGTCATCCTTGTCGGGACGGGCGTGGAAGGATTTCTTGTAGGCCTCCACATTCTTCACCACCAACCCCATCCGCTCCTTTCCCTGGGTCTTGCCTTCCTGCTGTAGCGCTTCCCACAGACCCTGGTGGCAAGCCACGCAATTGGGCCCGGCCACGCCTGCAGCCTTCTTGTGGGACGCCTTGGCATCGGTGATTTCCCTGTGGCAGTCCACGCACTGCATCCTGCCATGGACGCTCTTGCCATATTTATCATGGCCGACGGTATAAAGCGCCCGGGTGTCATCGCCGCCAGGAACTTCGATCTTGCCCTTCTTTCCATCGTGGCAAGAAAGACAGGTGGCATTGCCGAGTCCGGACGGAGCCTCGCTGGTGGCAGCCTGGACAGGCACCAGCCAGGCCAGACCAAGAGCCAGGATCAGAGGTGCAGAGAGCCGCACCAGATAATTTATCGTTGCCATGATTTTGGATTCCTGATGACTACCCATAATTCAGATCGATGGAGCCAGATAACCAAAAGGGCGGCTCCCGCCGCCCTTTTGGCTGTTCATGCAAACATCAGCATAACCCGATTACTGGAACTTGTAGATGTAACGAACGCCCAGGAAGGTCGCCGATTGATCTTGGTTAGCCGTCACCGTCGTACCATCCATGTAGGTGAAGGGAACCAGGCTGGTGCCGGCGGCGTTCCATTCCATGAAGGTCCAGTCATCGGACTTCCAGCGCTCATGCACCAAATCCACCCGGATGTCCGAGTTCTTGTCCAGGGCATATTCGCCGTACAAGGCCAGACGGGTCAGGGTGGTGGTGATATCAGGCAGCCCCTGCTTGGACAGTGATGTCGGCACAGCCAAGGTACCCGAGTAGTAAGTTGGGACATTGGAGGCAATGGGATATTCACTCTTGTTGCGAGTCCATTGCACGTTGCCCCCCAGCTTCAGCTTGGCCGTCGCATTGCCCTTAAGGCCCAGACCGATGGAATTGCCAACATCCTTCAGGTTGGCGTCCCAGATCAGGTCCGTCGTGCAACCGGCAGAGATGGTCGCACCCGGTGCACTGGTACAAGCCCAATTGATCGGCGTAGTGGTACGAGTATCGTAGGTATAGCCGATGGTGTGGGACTCGTTAGTATCGTGGGACAACCAGCCGTTCAGCTGCCAGTCCGGACTGATATTGTAGAAGCCGTCCAGGGACACCAGTTGCGTCTTGCCGTCATGCAGTCCGGACTTGCCAGCGCCATATTCGTCCTTGGCATGCTCCATGTTCAGCTGCAGGGACAGGGCATCCGTCGGGGCCCAGTCCAGCATCACGCGCCACTGGTTGCGCTTGCGATCGGCATAGGGTGCGGGATTGACGAAGTTGATGGGATGATCCGCATCGGCCGCGCCTTCAGCGACGTGCCAAGTGGAGCCGTCACGCTTGCTGTGCAGGTAGGAAATACTGCCACTGACCGTCTCCGAGACTGCCTTGGACAGTTGCAGGCGCCAGGTATCCTCTTCGGTCTTGCCACGCATCTTGACCACGCCCAGATACTCGCCCGCAGTAGGATCGATCTCGAAACCCCGCTCCCGCTTGTCGTAGTTGTAACCCGCGGTCAGGTTGTAGCCTTCGGGCAACTGATAGGTGGCCTCCAGCTTGCCTGCCAGGTTCTTGAAGTCCCGGGGATTGTTGTCGATCTCCGTAGGGCTGGCAGAAATGGTATTGGCAGTTCCACTGGCGCAGTTGGCGCTGGTCGGGAGCGAACCCAGATAATAGGTGGTGGTGCCGGTGGTGCTGCACCGATAGGTCCAGTAACGACCAAAGGCGCGCATCGGGGTTTTGTCCTCCCGGTCCTGGTAGCGCAAGTTGGCCACCAGGGACAGCTTGCTGATGGGGCGGGCCGAAAGACCGATTTCCATCAGTTTGGTGTTGACCTCGCCATCCAGGCCTTCCTGGGCACCGGAGAAGGGAATAAAGCCGTTGGTTCCCCTAGCCCCCGAATTCAGCAAGGCATTGGTGATGGGGCTCAGAGACGCATTCTGGGTACCATGGGTGTAGGAAGCCTTGAAGGTCCCCCGTGTGGTCTTGCTGAAGTTGTAGCCACCATCCAGGAAGAGCTGGTAGGCCTGGTTGTCCAGAGGCAGGGAGATGAAGGTATGGCCTGCTGCGTTTGTAGTGGACGCTGTCTGATTGAGCTGAGAGCCGCCAATGGTGTCCACGAAGGAATTGGCATTGGAGAACCAGCTACCCGAGAAGCCACCGGACAATTGCAAGACCTTGTCCGCGTAGTTCAGGATGCCATCGATCTGCCGGATGTTCCAGTTGATGGGCTCGGCGGCAAATTCCGGGTTAACGCCCCGGCCCCAGGCCCGGCTACCCGTTTTGTCCTCATTCTTGAACGAGAAGTTGAAGGACAGGTTGGGCATCAGATGCTTGACGATACTCAGGGTTGTGGTATCCCGCCGAGTGCTCAGATGCACGTCGCCCGTGGCTGGGTTCAGAGCCGCCTGAGCGGTCGCCGTGGTGGTGCCAATGCCGCCGTAAGTCAATGTATTGGAACCGACACCCCAGACACCTGTCTTGATAGCATTGGGATTGCGACTCGGAGTCTGGTTGTACTCCAGGGAGACGCCCCAGTTGCCCTGCTGCTCGTATTCGGCCTTCAGTTCACGATTCTCGTAATCCAGGTTGTGCGTGGAGAACTTGAGCCAAGTACCGGTCGTATCATCCCGCTTGCGGATATCCACGTCGACCAGGGCATGGGTGTCATCCCCGGTCACCCCATCATATTTACCCATCTGCTCGCGGTCACCCTGGGTGCCACCAACGCCGATGGAAATGGAGCTGTCGGGCTTGGAGTACTGACGAACCTCGTCATCCTCAGCCTGGGCTTGGCCATAGACCGTCATCAAGGCGGCAGCAATGATTGTCAGCCTGGAAGTGAAGTGTTTGTTCATGATTCTCTCCCTCTATCCTAATCAGCGGCGGAAACGCTCAGCGGTGGCGTTGGTCTGGGTGCTGTTGCCACCATGGATATTGGTATGGCAGTTCAGGCAACCCCGCGCATCCGTACCGAAACCAGCGCGTGCATTGGTGTTGTAACTCAGCGTCGACGCACCCACCAGCAGGGCCGGTGGCTGGGACGGGTGGCTGTCCGGACCGTGACACTGGATACACAACATGGGCGGCCGGGACTTCAACAGGTTGGCCAGATTAGTGCCATGGGGCTGGTGGCAGATGCCACAATCCTCGGATACCGGTTCGTGGTTATGCACGAAGGGGCCCCGCTTTTCCATGTGGCAGGTATAGCAGGTCTCGTTGGTGCTGGCCTTGACCAGTTGCTTGTGATTGCTGCCATGAACATTGTGGCAGGAGGAACAGCCCATCTTGCCCTCCGGAACCGGATGGTGGGAGGCTCGATTCATCTGTGCCCGCTGTTCCTTGTGACAGGTGTAGCAGACCTCGGTTTGTTCCGTCTTGTCCCGCACCTTGTCATGGCCGTTATGAACCTGATGGCAGGAGGTGCAAGCAACGCCACGCATGCTGTGGCTGCTGGACTGCCAACTGATCCGGTTGCCGCCCTGATGGCAGCTCAAGCAGGCCTCGTTCTTGGCCTCGACCGGCGTCTTGCTCTTCTTGCCGAAAGTCACATCCGGCTTGGGCGGCTTGTCGCTGCCCTTGTAATCCACGTGGGCGTTACTGTCGCCATGACAATTGCTACAGGTGGGGGTACGGCCATCGGCCACCGTACCATGCTTGGTCTTGCCTACCCGCAGTATTTCGGGAGAATCTGCCTCGTCATGACACTCCGTGCAACGGGCATCATCCTTCAGTACCAGATCCTTCTTGACCGTCTTCTTTTCCGCTGCCTTGGGGTTCTCCACGGCCATCGCGGAAGACACCCCGCCCAGAAGGCCGGCAAATGCGCACAAGGTCAGTGCCTGTCGTAGAAGTTTCATTTCATTCTCCCTCTTGCCTGTTAACTCGATATGGGGTGCCGCCATGACACCCCATCATTGCTGATTCATTTATTGCGCAAGAATCCAATGCACCAGATTTTTCTGTTCCTTCGAATCCTTGGTGTCAATGATCTTGTGATCTTCCTCGGTGCCGTCCTCCAGCTTGACCTTGGGTCCCGTGGTGATGTTCTTGATCGCCTTCTCCTCGCCGTCGGGCTTGCCCTTGTACTTGGCAGCAATCTTTTTGTAGGAGGGCCCCTTCTTGGTCTTGTCGACCGCGTGGCACTTGAAGCAGTCATTGCGCTTGGCCAGGGCCTTGGCGGCAGCCTCGTCAAAATCCGCCGCCAGGGCAACCGGGGCGAATGCCAGCGCTGCAACCATGACGATCATGCTGGACATGAGCGAGGAACCAAATCTGTGATGAATCATGAGGATCTCCGTTAAAGTTGATTCATAACCGTATAAGTTTTGTGGGAATTCTAGCCCACATAATTTGTTTTCTACTCTCTCCCCTGGGCCTCATCACGATAAAAAGAAAAAAGTTCCCTACCTTCGTTGTCTTTTTCACACACTCGGCCCCGTAATAACTGCCATCCCCCGAAAATGGATCGACCTAATTTGACGAACGACAAATCCATGCGTGACTTGATACGCCTGGCCTGGCCGGTTTTCGTGGCCCAGGTGGCGGTCATGGCCAATGGCCTGATCGACACCTTGATGGCCGGCCATTTGTCTTCCATCGATCTGGCCGCAGTCGGCATTGGCGCCGCCATCTACGCATCCCTGTTCATCTCCGTCACCGGCATCCTGCTGGCCCTCTCGCCCACAGTGGCACACCTCCAGGGCGGCCGCCGGTATGAAGAAATCGGGGAACAGGTACGCCAGGCAGCTTGGCTGGCCGGGGTACTGGCAGTACTGACCATAGCCTTGCTGACTTTTCCCGAACCCTTGCTGGCCATCGCCCAACTGACACCGGAAGTCGCATCCAAGGTACAGGCTTACTTGGATGCCATGGCCTGGGGTGCCCCTGCCGCCCTGTTTTTCCGGGTGTTCTATGGCTTTTCCGCCGGCATAAGCCGGCCCCGCCCGGTGATGGTGCTGAACCTGCTGGGCCTGGGTCTGAAGTTACCCTTGAATTGGATCTTCATGCATGGGCAACTCGGACTGCCGCCCCTGGGAGCCGCTGGTTGCGGTGTGGCGTCGAGCCTCATTGCCTGGTTACTGGCCATTCTGAGTTGGATTTGGTGCTACCGTCAGGAGGCATATCGGCCCTATGGACTGTTTTCCCGCTGGAGCTGGCCTGAGTGGACGCGACTGGCGGCCCTGGCCCGCCTGGGCCTGCCCATCGGCGCCACCTTCCTGGTGGATGTCACGGCCTTCACCTTCATGGCTCTGTTCATCGCCCGCTTCGGTCCCGTGGCGTCGGGCGCCCATCAGATTGCCTCCAGCCTGGCAGCCCTGGTCTTCATGCTGCCCACGGCCATTGGTCATGCCGCCGCAGTGCTGGCTGGCCAGGCCCTGGGGCGGAGCGAAGCCGGTGCAGCACGGTTGGTTGGATTGCGGGGCCTGCAACTGGGGCTGGGATGTGCCCTGATCCTGGCCACCCTGATTGCTTTCGGCAACAAGACGATCGCTTCCCTCTACACCCAAGATAGCGCCGTGCAAACCCTGACGGGTCAGTTGCTGTTGCTGGTGGCGCTCTACCACCTGGCCGACGCCCTCCAGGCCGTGGCGGTCTATTTACTGCGCAGCTACCGCAAGACCGCCATACCCATGCTGATTTATGCCCTGGCCCTGTGGGGCGTCGGCCTGGGCGGGGGTGTCATGCTGGGCTTGGGCGGCGTCCTGGGACCAGCCCGGGGACCCAGCGGCTTCTGGTGGGCAGCCATCGCCGGGCTCTGGCTGGCCGGGTTTGGGGTCGGCGCTTACTGGTGGCACATCGCGAACAAGGCAACAAAGGACAGCACTCAGTAGGCAAGCGCTCCTGCGGCCACCAGGCTGTAGCGCAGTCCTTTACCCAGTCCCATCCAGAGGGCACAGGGCAGGGCGGCCAACCTCAGCCAGCCCGCCGCCGCACAGAGAGCATCTCCCGCCAGGGGCGCCCAGGCCATGGTCAGGGCAGCCGGACCCCAGCGCCGTAACCAGTGCAGGTGACGGGGTGATAGCCGCGCCAGGGCCTGTTCAGGCAGTTGCCGGGCCAGCCACCAGGTACTCATGCCTCCCAGGGTGTTACCCAGAGTGGCCAGTATCACAGCGACCACGAGGGTTTCGGGACGCAGACGCAACAGGGCGAAAAGAATCAGCTCGGATCCGCCCGGCAACAGTGTGGCCGCCAGAAAGCTGGAAATGAACAGGCCCGTCAGTCCCAACTCGGGACGAGACAGAAAATCCATCAAATCGGCCAGATTCACTGACGGCCTGACGTTGTTGACTGGACCGGTGCTGCCTCGGGGGGGACATTCCCGGCACGTTCCATCAACGTCTGGATCGTCGTCGCCAACTGATGGCGCCGCTCCAGATCCAGACGCTCGAGATTGCGAGACCAGGGATGAGCACGATATTTCTTCTGGATGTAGGCCCAGCCCAGGGGGCCATAGGCATCCACATCTGCCTTGAGTTTGGGCTCGGACTCCACCACGGTACGGAACAGTTCCCAGGGCAGGGACTGCAATTGATGCTCCAGGGCCTGGGGGGTCGCATCCAGGGGGGGCCGACGAGGGGCCGGGGCTTCAAGCTGCGCCGGGGCATCCTTGGGTGCTTCGGCCCGGCTCCAGACCGGAAAGGACAGAAGTAGCAAGAGGCACAGCGCAAGTCGTTTGATTTCGGGTGTTTCCATGGTATCGAAGGGAAAATCTGAATCCGGCAATAGGGCCACAGGCTCCTATGCTACATTTTGCCCACTTTCCTGCCCGTCTTGTCCCATGCACCCCGATTACCTCGAACGTATCCTCAACGCCCGCGTCTACGATGTGGCCGTGGAGTCGCCCCTGGAACTGGCTTCCAATCTGTCTTCCCGGGCCCAGAACCGCATTCTGCTGAAGCGGGAGGACATGCAGCCGGTTTTTTCCTTCAAGCTGCGCGGTGCCTACAACAAGATGGCCCATCTGACGCCGGCCCAGCGCAAGCGCGGGGTAATCTGCGCCTCCGCCGGCAATCATGCCCAGGGCGTGGCCCTGGCAGGACAACGGATGAATTGCCGGGCGGTGATCGTGATGCCCACCACCACCCCCCTGATCAAGGTGGATGCGGTGCGGAAACGGGGTGGCGAGGTGGTTCTGGCCGGCGAGTCCTATGACGACGCCTACACCCACGCCAAGGCCCTGGAAAAGAAACAGGGCCTGACCTTTGTCCATCCCTACGACGATCCCGACGTGATCGCCGGCCAGGGCACGGTGGGCATGGAAATCCTGCGCCAGCACCCGGAGACCATCGATGCCGTGTTCGTGCCCATCGGCGGCGGCGGCCTGGCCGCCGGCGTTGCTGCCTATATCAAGCGCCTGCGGCCCGATATCAAGGTGATCGGCGTCGAGACTATCGATGCCGATGCCATGGCCCGCTCCATCAAGGCGGGGCGGCGCATACGACTCGACCAGGTGGGGCTGTTCGCCGATGGTACGGCAGTGAAATTCGTCGGCGAGGAAACCTTCCGTCTCTGCCGGGAACTGCTCGACGGCATCGTCCTGGTGGACACCGACGCCATCTGCGCCGCCATCAAGGACGTGTTCGAGGATACCCGTTCCATTCTGGAGCCCTCCGGCGCCCTGGCCATTGCCGGCGCCAAGGCCTACGCCAAAAAGAACCGGCTCAAGGGCAAAACCCTGGTGGCTATCGCCTCGGGAGCCAACACCAATTTCGACCGGCTGCGCTTCGTCGCCGAACGGGCCGAGGTGGGGGAACAGCGGGAAGCCGTGCTGGCCGTGACCATCCCGGAAAAACCCGGCAGCTTCAAGCGTTTCTGCAACCTGATCGGCCGCCACGCCATCACCGAATTCAACTATCGCTACTCCGATGTCAAGGAAGCCCACGTCTTCGTCGGCGTCCAGGTGGCCCACCGGGCTGAATCCCTGAAGCTGGTGGAAAGCCTGCGCCGTCACGATCTGCCGGCCCTGGACCTGACCGACGACGAAATGGCCAAGCTCCATGTGCGGCACATGGTCGGCGGCCATGCGCCTTCCCTCAAGGACGAACTGCTCTATCGATTCGAGTTTCCCGAGCGCCCCGGCGCCCTGATGAATTTTCTCGACCACATGAGCCAGGGTTGGAATATCTCCCTGTTCCATTACCGCAACCATGGCGCCGACTACGGCAGGGTCCTGGTGGGCATGCAGGTGCCCCGCGCCGAGATGAAGGCATTCAAAAACTTCCTCAAGACCCTGGGCTATCTGCACTGGGACGAGAGCCGCAATCCCGCCTACAAGCTGTTCCTGGGCTGAAAGGAAACTGCCGTGTCGCTCTACGAGAACCACATCCTGCCGCGCCTCATCGACTGGGGCTGCAACCAGGAGGTGATCCGAGAGCGCCGGGCCGGGGTGGTGCCCCAGGCCCGGGGGCGGGTCCTGGAAATCGGCGTCGGCTCAGGCCATAACCTGCCCTTCTACGATCATGCCCAGGTCGAACAGCTGATTGGCATCGACCCGGGCGAGCCCATGCTCAGGCTGGCCCGGCAACGACTGGGCGGCCTGCCCTTCGCGGTGGAGTTGATCAATGCAGGAGCGGAGGACATTCCCCTGCCCGATGCCAGTGTGGATACCGTGGTGGTCACCTTCGCCCTGTGCACCATTCCCGATGTAGCCGCCTCCCTGGCGCAAATGCGGCGGGTGCTCAAACCCGACGGCCGACTGCTGTTTGCCGAGCATGGCCGCGCCCCGGACCCGGGAGTGCAGCGCTGGCAGGACCGGGTGAATCCCCTCTGGCGCAAGGTGTTCGGCGGCTGCAACGTAAACCGTGACGTATCCCTGCTGTTGCGGGAGGGTGGATTTCGTATCGGCGAAAGCCACTCCGGCTACGCCGAGCGCACCCCACGCATCGCCGGTTACATGAGTACCGGCATCGCCTTTCCTGTTTAGCGTGAAACAGCGAATTGAAATGATGGCAGATCGAACTGTCGAGCGTAGCGAGCCGATATCGTCACCTCCCCCGGAGAGGGGGAGGTCGGGAGGGGGTGGGCCTTCCTGCCTTTCGCGTATTTCATGGATCAGGGCGGAAAATCGGCTTCCATGTGCGTTAGGCCACCCATGACCACCATGCGTCGGTTAACCACCAAGGCTTGGTTGCTGGCCCTTTGCGCCACGTTCCTCAGCGTCGGGGTTGCCGAATCCCTCTACCGCAGCGGATTCGCCGATCGCGCCGAATCCCTCTACAGCGACCTCTGGCATCGCCTAGCCGGCAAACATCACGAAGCCTCTCATGTGGCTCTGGTGATGATCGATGATCCAACTTTGTCTTCCCAGCCCGATGAGCCCCTGGCTTTCTGGACACCCCACTTCGCCCGCGCCCTGGGAGTACTCGACGCCGTGGGTGCCAAGACCGTGGCCCTGGACTTTCTCTTCAGCGGCAGCCCGGAACGCTGGCTGGAAAAGCTGAAGCTTGCCCCCGAGGAAGCGACCCGCAGCTACGACCAGCCCTTCCGCCAACAGATCAATCGGGGCAACGTGCTGCTGGCGGCTTTTCGTATCGGCGATGGGGACAAGGAAGGGGATTACATTTTGCCCAGCCCCGACTATCTGCTGGCCCTGCCCGACTTCGCGCTGGTTCCCCATGTGGGCCTGGCCAATCTGGAGGCAGATGCCGACGGGGTGGTACGCCGCTTCGCCGCCAACGGAACTCGGCGCACCCTGGAGGGCATGCCCCATCTGACCCTGGGCATGCTGGCCGCGATACGCCACACGGGCCAGGACCCGACCGCCGCTCATTGGCGCTTTGGCAATCGCACGGTAGCCGCCCAGGACGCCTGGCCCATCGTCTTCGCCGGCCCGCCGGGAAGCATCGCCGCCCTGTCCTTTCAGCGGCTGCTGGCCCCCAACGCGGAACGGGACCCGGCAGTGCGTGCCCTGGCCGGCAAGGCGGTAGTCATCGGCGCCGGCTACGCTGGCATGAACGACGTACACCCGACCCCCTACTCCACTACCCTGGGCCGCGCCAATGCCCTGATGTCCGGGCCGGAAATTCAGGCTTCCATCATTGAAAGCCTGCTCTCGGGAAGTTTTGTCGATCCCCTGTCGAACTGGCTGCGACTGGCCACCTTTGCCGCCGCCTTCGGCATCCTGGCCTTCCTGGGCATGCGTCTGCCAATGAGCTGGACCCTGCTGCTCGCCATGGCCCTGGCTCTGGGCTTCACCTTCATCGCCTATCTGCTCCATGGCCGGATGGTGTTGTTTCCCTTGGCCCACCTGCATCTAGGCCTGGGCATGGTGGTCGGCACCCTGTTTCTGTTGCGTCTGACCCGTGAGGAGCGGGAGCGCTCCCATCTGAATGCCCTATTTGGCCGCTACGTATCACCCCAGGTGATGACGGCGCTGCTGGCATCACCCGAACTCCCGGAACTGGGCGGGCAGGCCATGCGGGTGACGGTGCTGTTCTCCGACATCCGCAACTTCACCACCCTTTCCGAGAAATTGACCCCAAAGGAAGTGGTGGAGATGCTGAACACCTATCTGGAACAGGCCTGCACCGTGCTGCTGAAAGAAGGCGCCACCATCGACAAGTTCATCGGTGACGCCATCATGGCGGAATTCGGAGCCCCCCTGCGCCAGGACGACCATGCGGCCCGCGCCCTGCGGGCAGCCGTGGCGCTACGTAAGGTGGCGGTGGAGTTCCGCACCTGGATGGAGGTGCGCTTTGCCGGCCGGGGCCTATCCCAGTTCGACATCGGCATTGGCATTCATACCGGCGACGCGGTGGTGGGCAATATCGGCGCCAGCAGCCGCATGGAGTACACGGCCATTGGCGACACGGTGAATACCGCCTCCCGGCTGGAAGGCATGACCAAGGAAGTGGGAGCGCCTATCCTGGCCAGCCAGGCGACGGTCGATGCGGCGGGGCCGGTCGTGGTGACCGGCGCCCACCATGCGCTGAAGGTGAAGGGCCGCGCCCAGTTGGTGGCGGCCTGCGAGATCCTGGGTATCAGTTAGCCAGAGCCACGATGATGCGACCGCTGTCCTCGAAGGAAACCTTGTAACTGTTTTCCTTGTAGGTCTTGTTGTTGGCCAGCAAAGTGGTCTTCACCGTGTAGTTCTTGCCCTTGGCATTGGCGGGTTTCTTGAACTTGGACGTGGTCTGGTAGCGGCCGGCGCCATCCACGGCCGTCAGCTTCTCGGTCTTTTCCTCCACCAGTTTGTTGTTCTCGTCGTAGATCGCATACTTCTGACTGACTTCCGGAACCTTGTCGCCATAGCCGATCAAATCAGTGCTGGAAGTGATCTGCACCTCCTGTTCGCCCTGGGCGTTTGGTTCGGCCCGCTGGACATTGCTGGAAAAGGCAACCGGCGTGATTTCCTTCTTGGGAATCGCCACTTTCTTTTTTTGATACTCGGCATTGACCTGCTTGGCGTCGGCCACTTTCTTGGACTCGAAATACCAGCCCACCAGGAAACCCACCGCGGCCCCCACCACGGCGCCCTTGACGCAGTCGCTGCCGGCGGCGCTGGCCAGGGCGCAGCCGGCGGCGGCCCCGATCAGGGCGCCCTTGGCCCGATCGTCCATCTTGATGGAACCATCCGGATTGGTGGCACAGGCAGAAAGCAATATGGCGGCGGCCACTGCGGCAGCGATGGGGCGTTGAACGAGCTTGGCATTCATGTGGAGTCTCCCTTTGATGAATAGTTACTTTATAACGATGGCGATCGGTTCGTCGATCCCATGATCGCTGATGAAGGGCCGCTGCTGATTGTCGGACAACTCCTTGACCCGGCGCGTGACATAGCGCTTGAGTAAGGTGGGATAGATCAGATTGTCTTTCTTGTCCACAGCCTCGCCCCGCAAACCCTCTATCAGGGCCTTGGTGAAGAAACCGTTCTCGTCGTCCTCCCCAGACTTTTCCTTACCGGTGGACGATGCAAACACGATGACGCCCCGCTCGTCGTCGATCTTGTTGATGATGTCTGTGGCATTGGATGCCTGGTTGGTCAGGGCGCCGGCATAACAGGTATCGAGGAAGAACATGGCGCGCCCGGGCAGGCTTTGCAGGGTACCAACAATCTGGTCGCCCGGTAGCCACTCCTCCGGCTTGCCTGCCATGCCGCCCGGCTTGAAGGGGATGTAGTAATAGGATTTACCCTGGGCAATGCCATGGCCGGACAGGAAAAGCACGCCCGCATCCTTTTCCTTCATGTTGGTCTTGAGCCACTTCAGGCCTTCGAGGATGTTCTCCCGCGTCGCCATGTCGTCGGTGAGCATCTTGAACTCAATGCGGTTGTAGATCTTGCGCACCCCGGCAGGAGGATTGGCAATGCGGGCCATTTGGGCCTTGAAGGCATTGGCATCCTTGACCGGGCTGACCAGCTCATTCGCCCCCGGATACTTGTTGACCGCAACCACCAGCATGTACAGGGTCTCAAAGTCGGCCTTGTCGCCCGCTGCGGCCTTGGGCATGGTGGCGCCACGGCTCACCTTGATACTGACCGGATCCGACTTGGCATTGCGATTTTCGGCGATCAGCAGAATCTCGGCATCCTTGCCCGGAGGCACTCGCACCTGTACCTCCTGGACTGGTATCTCCCCCTGCAAGGCCCGCTGGGATACCGGTTTGATGCTGCGGTCAAGACGGCCATTGACACGAATCTTGATGTCCTTGACCGGAGCATCCTGGGGAGTGCGCACCGCATAGCGCACGGTGACCAGATCACCAACAGCTTCCACCTGACTGTCGGACTGAAGCTCAATGATGGGCGGCACGATTTCCACCAGCCTTGCGGAAGCGGCGGACGCCGGGCCGGCTACTGAGGCCGACTTGCGTCCCTTGCCTTCCTGCGGGACCTTCGCCTGGAGTTGAACTGGCGCCACGGGTTCCGCATTCATCGCGGCGATAGCCGCCAGTTCCTGTCGGGTTTGCCGCTCCGCGTCATCCTCATCCGCCAGCGCCAGAATCTTCTGAATAGTGCCAGGTTGGTAAAAGCGCTCACGGAAACGCCCCACGGAAAAGAAGTCGGCACTCTGATTGAAGGCACGATTCAGATGCCAGCCCACCAGATTCTCGCCACCAATCGAAGTGTCGTAATAACCTTTGGGAGACCAGATGATCCAGCGTTCCTGATCGGCATGGACAAACAGGGCCAGTTGTTCCAGTCCATCGGCCAGTCGATACCAGCGCACGGTACCATCCCCCAAACCAGCGATTGCCCAGCGGCTGTCCCCGGTGATGTTGACGGCCCAGGCGGCGGCCGGAATGCGACGCTCCCAGAGGGCACGGCCATTGGCGTCAAAGAGACGCAAATTCCAGTCTGTACCGAGGACGAAACGATTGTCTCCCGCCAGGGCCGCACTACGGGAGACTTCCCCGGGGCGAAGCGGAAGGGCGCGGCCATCGAGTTTCGGCGTCAGGGAATTCTTCCAGTCTGCCGGGCCGCTACCCCGCTTGGGCAAGCGCGGCGACTTCAGTTCCGGACCGGGAGTGGCCTGTTTGAGGCTACCCTGACTGAGATCGAACACTAGGGACGGTCCCTTGACCATCATGGGGAAGACCAGCCCATGACCGTCATCGGCCACACGAAAATTTTCTCCGGCATCACGGAAATCAGCGGACTGGGGGCGCGCCCCAATTCGGGAAATACCGCTGCCGTCAAAGGCGGCCCAGGAAGGTTCGGCGCTGGCCGCGACAACGCCGGCGCCCAGGGTTGCCAGTCCGGTGATGGTGTTGGCAAAGCTGCCAATCTCCCGGCTCTGGCCACGACCGGCATCGGCGAAAGCGTACAGCAGGAAACGACCACCGCTGTTGGCGCTCCCTCCCGCGTACAGAATCTGGCCATCATCGGACCAGGCAACGCGGCCCAGGTTGCCATTCGCCCGGACCTGGGCCGTATAAGCAAGTTCCAGGGTATTGGTGTCGAGCACATCGACGCGCGGTCCATCCTGATAGCCCAGGGCGACCAGCGCTCCATCCGGCGAGAAAGCCACAGAATAGGGTTTCCCCCCTGGGGCCTGACGTCTAGCCACGCGCTCCAGACCGGCCTTGCCAATGATGTAAAGGCGCAAGGCGCCATCGAGGCTGGCGGTGATCAGGCGTCCATCGCGGGAAAAGTCGGCGCCATAGATGGCTTCGTTATATTCCGGGTCGGCGCCAACAAAACCCAGGTTGCGGCGAAATACGCGCAGCCCCTCCTGGCGCAGGCCGATAGCGATGAACTGACTGTCCCTGGACCAAGCAATCTGGGTCAGGGGGGCTTCCAGGCCCGACAGGGTACTCTTGGGTGGCAGCGCACCAGATGCCCGATCGAACAGATACAAGGCATGGGTATTGCGGCCATCAAAATTCCCATTGCCCCCGAGTGCCACCTGGCGTCCATCCGGAGAAATGGCTGCCGCATAGAGCGTACCGGCACTTTCCTCGCCAATGGGGGGGCGAAGCACGGACACCGGTTTGCCTGTCACCGCATTCCAGATGCGGGCAGTCTTGTCTTCCGAGGCAGTCACGATCCAGCGGCCGGCACCATCGGTGCCAATTTTGGTAATCAGCGCCAGATGGACGCCGGTCTCGATCCGCAGCACGGGCTCACCAGAGGTTGGCGCAGGTAGCGCCGGCTTGGGCGCTGCCACGGCTCCGCCAAGCAGAAACAGGCAGGCCGCAGAAATACACCAGGAAGAACTGCTGCGTGACTTCATGCCGGACATGGGAACCTCCGAATGCCAGGATTTCGTTCAACGTACGTAAAGTTCTACCCGCCGATTGCGGGGCTCCGGAACTTCATCGTCGGTCACCACCAAGGGTTCCCGCTCCCCCCGCCCGCTGGCGACCACATTCTCTGCATCGAGGCCTTGCTGAATCAGATCTCCTCGAATCTTCTCGGCCCGCTTCAAGGCAAGTCGGTCATTGTCGAAAATGATACCTACCCGATCGGTATGTCCAACCACCTGAACATCCGGTGCCGACCGATTTTTGATTTCACTGAAAACCCGGGGAATCTGCTGCTCCGACTCGGATGTCAGTCGGTCGCTGCCTTCTATGAAATAAAGCCGAAAGCGAACGGGCTCCTGGGGACGAGCATCCAGAGCGGCAGAGAATCTTTCCGAGACCTCTGCTTGCGTCAGGCGCACCGTCAGCACACTTTCCCCCCGGACATCCGCGGCGGCGTAGGCTTCGTCGAGCCGGACAAGACCCTCCTTGCTTTTCACACTCAAGCTCCCCGTCTTGCCGTCCGCGCCCGGCAGCAGGGCGACAGTTTCACGGTGTACACACCCGGCCAATACGCATGCGGTCAAAACAAGCAACGACCATTTCATGTCATTTCTCCACACTAACCAGATAGGACCGGGCATCTCCCTTGATCTCGGCCTTGGGTGTGGTGACCCGCATCGCATCGGCGGACTGTCGTGCGATGTTACCGGATTGAACAGACACAGTGCCGCGCTTGACGAAAGCATCGAAGGCACCCATGTAGGTTACGGGATCATAGGAAAAGCGTTGCAGAGACACTTCCGCATCCGGCCCCAGGGACAGCATGGAATTATCCAGAAACATCAACCCAGCCGATCCATTGCCAGCCGTCGTGATGATGTCATTCTGTTTGAGGCGCATGCCGACCAGACCAGGGTGACGCTGCCCCGTACGCTCAACGTTGATTATTCCACGGGCAACCTTGATCTGAGCCACCCATCCTACATCGGGTTCAGCCAGTGCAAGGTTCGACACAATCAGCAGAGCGACAACCAGCGAGAGATTGCACATCAATTTCATATCAACGCATCCCAAGTGGAGGTCCACGCTTGGATCATCGCACAAATGAAAACCCCCCAGAGGCTGACCTCTGGGGGGAGTCTTGACGACGAACGTTTACTTGCCGCCGATCTGACCAGCCTCGTTGGCAGCGGTATTGTTCTTGCCAACCGCCACAGCCGCAGTGTTCTTCTGGCTGGCTTTGATCTTGGTGTTGCCCTGAATCTGGGTACCACCCTTGATGGCGCCGGCCGTGTTCTTGGCAACGTTGCCTTCACCAACCGAAACGGCAGCTGTATTTTCCTGCTTGGCCTTGATTTCGGTGTTTCCTTGAATCTGGACACCCTGAGCATTGGGAGAAGACATCGCACCACGGGGACCAGCCTGGGAAGCCTGACCAAAAGCAGTGGAAGCAAAAGCGGAAACGAGTGCGAGAACGAGAATACGGTTCATAGTTATTGGCTCCTTAGTTGGAATCGGAACGGTTTACTTGCCACCGATCACGCCGGCTTCATTGGCAGCGGTATTGTTCTTGCCCACAGCCACAGCTGCGGTATTCTTCTGGCTGGCCGTGATTTTGGTGTTGCCCTGAATCTGGGTGCCGCCCTTGATGGCGCCAGCCGTGTTCTTGGCAACGTTGCCTTCACCCACGGCAACAGCAGCGGTGTTTTCCTGCTTGGCCTTGATCTCGGTGTTGCCCTGAATCTGGACGCCCTGCGGGTTGCTGGAACGCTGGGCCTGCTGAGCAAAAGCGGGGGCAGCAATAACGGCAGATGCAACGAGAATAGCGATAACGCGCATAGTCAATCTCCTTAACAGTGATATGAAATGCCTCGGCTATCAGCCGACGACAACCTTGAACACCACGCGTCGATTCTTGGGGTCGCGCGGATCTAGGTTCTTGATAGGATCAGAGGATCCCTTGCCGATGGGGATCAGGCGCTTACGCTCCACGCCGCCCCGCTCGGAAATAAATTTGACGACAGAGCCGGCACGATCACGGGACAGCGCCATGTTCTTGTCAGCATTGCCGGTAGAGTCGGTATGGCCCTCGACCAAAACACAACGATCCGGAGACAAAGACAAAATCTTGCCAATTTCAATCAGCGTCCCTTCAGAAGTGGATGACAGGTCGGCACTCCCCACTTTGAACTGAATGGCGAAATCCACAGCATTCGCTTTTATATCCGGAGAGAGGGACGAACAATCTGTCGGTGGCGCCACTGGGGCCTCGGGTGCAGAACCAACCTGAGGTTCACTATCGAACACAATGGCCCGGGTACGAACTTTCTTCTTGCCGGGAATACTCTCACTTCCCGGCGTAGTCATAGCACGCTTCAGTTCTTCGAGTTTTACTGTATCGTCATTGGCCGAAAAGGCTGGCTGAGCACCTATTGTTCCCAACAGGGCCATCATAAGCAACGACAACTGGAAACGGGTACGCGTTTTCATCGGTCTCTCACTTGCAAACGTTAATGACTTCTTTGGTTGTAACCACGATTTCCTTCGGCGCCTTCTCACCTGCCTTGGCAGTACCTACATTAACGTTGCAAGTACCGCCACGTTTACTTCCAATATTTACAACCTGCTTTTGCAACGCGGGATCGTTCTGACTTGTGCCACCCTTTTGCCATGCCTTGGCCATTGCATTATTTACTTTGGTTTGTGATCTTGACTCAAGCCCCTGAACTGCCCATACCGTAGTGGCAGCAACGCATAGCATCACAAAGACCCCATGCCTGACAGTAAATTTATTTGCAATCATCGCTGACAATTCCTCCAATATTGGTACAAGCTTTCTTGTCGCGCCCACCCACTACAGTAGTAACGTTTGATGCGCTGACACTGATCTTGGTGTTGCCCTTCTTGCTACCCTGGATCACACCAACACGGTTCTTTGCAACGGTGTTCTCACCTGTCGCCACTGCAACAGTATTTTGCGTAGAAACGTTGATTTCCGTGTTGCCCTGAATCTTGGTACGCTGGCTTACCTGTGCCATCCCGGTGCAGGCAACCAGAGAAAATCCAATAAGCACCAAACATTTTTTCATGGCAACTCACCTCGTGGCAGATTGAGCGGAAGCTTGGTTGCTGGTTTACCTTTACGGAAGGCATCGCGCATGGCATCCAGTTCGGTATCGCTAACCCCCAACTTGCGCGCGCTGAAGGAGGCTGGATCAGGCGTAAACATCAAATAGGCCTGCATCTCGTTAATTATCAACTCGTCACCATAGCTGGAATAACCGTAATTGGACAAAAATTTCTTGAAAGCATCCCGCTGGGCGTCATTCAGAGACTCAGCCCAAAAGCGCTGACAATAGGCCTTGTAGTAGGGGTTCGTATAGTACTCTCCATGCGCCATCTCGTGCATCAATATGGCATAGCGTGCTGCTATGGTAATACGAGGCTCATTCGACTTGCGCTCCTGCATCTGGGGAATTGAGAGAATAACGACATCGGGCCTGAGGGCTTGATAAAAGCCTCGCCAGCTACGCATCATTCCTTGTTGAACGAGAAAATCTCGGATCAGCAATTCTTCAGGATTTAGGACCAGCTTATCGCGATCAGCCCAATTGAAAAATTGTACGAACTCCGAAACAAGAATATCGTGGCCGAAAGCAAAATCGGCCTGTGTTCTACGGGATGCCTCGATGTACTTCGCCAACTCTTCGGTGCTCAACGGTCTCGGATAGGGCTCGCTGGTCTGCTGCTCGGTAAGTTGCATTACCCGATTGAAACTCAAGCCCTGATGGGTAAGGCCTGGGAAGTCAAAGACCAATATGTTCGGATTCCCGCTATAGCGCCAAACGGACAGTGTTTCAGAACGCCCATAAAGGATGGTCTTGAAGTCACCATCGACTACGTCCAGCGCAAAAGACGGTGTTACCAACAATAGGGCGAACACTCCGACCCAGAAAGAACACAAATACTTTCTAACCTCCGACACCAACATCACGCCCACCCCCATAAAGTTATCTGTCGTAGAAGTGCAGGCGATAGGCATTGGCCTGCGACACATGGCTACGTGCTCGGATCTGGCGCTCGGACACATCACCAGACATACCTGACATAGGTGCAATCACCAAAGGGAGTCCCGATCCAGTCCCCTGACGTCCGTAGGAATACCACGCCCGGCTACGCTGAGCCAGATAAGCCGCATTAGAACCTGCCACCGGGGGAGCAACGACGATTGTTGACATGATCCGGCCATCCCGGTTGTAACCGAAAGAATAGCCAGGAACACCATATTGCAGCACGATCTCAGCCTTGGCTGAAGACAAGGCGACTCCCACACACAGGAATAACAACATCGCCCCAAGCAAACTCGGCTTATTTTTCAAAAACACTGACATTACCGCCCTTGCTCCGTCTAATGAGGTAGGTCTTGCCTGTCTTCTTAGAAGTATAGGAAGCCTTCTCCCTTGGAACCTTCTCACCATCGACAAACACATCGTCATTGATGACTGCCACACCGTCTATTTGGACGTCGGACTCCACGACTCCGGACTGCACACTCACGGAATTCGAGGCACCGTCCTTTCCAGTCAGAACCTTCACTCCATAACTGGAAACATCAACAGATACCTGGGCGCCCACTGCACCTGCAGCGAATAACAGGGAAATTGCCAGACCAAATTTCATAATCCCGCCCCAGTCACACCCATAGCTTGTAAAAACAACGTAAGGCTCGGGCATTTGGTTGACACGGCTCCAGCTTTCACTAGCGACAACGCGCCTTAACTGACTTTCCATCACGAATAATGTAGATCAGGCTCCCCGATTGAACATCATCGCCAATCCGACCAGCCACACTCTCCGTGTTTGTGCAAAGCACCAAAGGGATGCCATCAGAACCAACACTATCCATGGCTGACTGCCCGTGCTCTCGGTACGCCCTGGCTTTTAGTCGATTATTCCTTGCCCTTTCCTGGGCGACGTCCCCATCCCCTGCGATCCCTGGAAGAATGACGGTGGGCGCCTGATGTCCTTCATCTGATTGTCGCAAGACCTTCGCCCGCAAGCGATTTTCCGTGGCGGAAGACTCCACTCCACCCCGGGGAGACAGCATCCCATCCTCTTCGACCAAGTCCTCTGGCACCAAGACGACTTCGCTCCCCGCTTCAGGCTGCTCCTTTCGATAACCCTTTGCCCTGGCACGTTGCCCGCCTGCGCTGGTCGCGCTACCCACCCCGTCAGCCTTCTGGGGCAACAGAATGATCTCGCCCGACCACGCCACCCCTGCCGAAGCCAACACAAGAACCAGCCACAGGGAACGGACCATGGTCAATACTCAGGGAGCAACCGAGATGTCGACAAAACTGGCAACAGCAGCAGGATTGCTCTGTTTGAACTGACTGACCACCTCATCCAAGGACCGGACCGGCAGGGGAGTGAGATCCCTCGCGCCTCGAAGAGAAGATGGCACTACGAGTTCCCGGTCAGCACCGATACATGCCACCCTTTCCCGCCCAGCCCGATCAAACCTGATTTTGAACCCCCCTGAGGGTAGGCGCGTAATCGCACCGGCCTTCAAGGAAGAATCCGGATGGAATTGATTGGGGAAGATACGGGCGGTATTTCGTGTCGCGTCCTCATAGTAGCAATAGGCAGTGCCATGACTGTTGAGGGACAGAACCATGTTCAGATAATCGCCTACCCGATAGGAGGGCGTAACCCCCCGGTCACTCTCCAGGCTGACCCTAAAGGGAGCCATGGACGCCCCAGTCATCTGCGACTGTGCAGCCGCCGCCACTGCCGGAGGCGCCTTGACTGCCGCCGAGACGCCGGGCACATAAGGCACAACTGCCGGTGCCGGCAGAGCTGCCAGCACATTCTGGGTATCGTCCAGCAGACTGGCGTACAAGTCGAAATTAACGGCGCCATCAGCCACTAATCCGGCCGAAGCCTGATATTCCGCTACGCTGTTGCGCAACCCATCGTTGATGCTGCCATCCAGGGGACCGCGATAGCGGTTCATCCCTGCCAACTTGCGTTGAATGAACAGCACCCGATCCTTGTCCTTAGCACTGTCATACCACTCCCGAGCCTGATCACGAATCAGCGGATTGGTAATGCTGGTATCCAGGCATTTCCAGTAGGGTACTTGAGTAAACTTCCCCACTGTTTCGATCAAACCCAGTTCTATAAGAGTCCGCGTTGCGGCACCGACACCTTCCGAGCGGCTCAGATCAACGTTGAAACTCAATCCCAGTTTGCCAAGGCGCCCCCCTCCCTCCTTGGCCGACCCACCTTTCACCAATACCATGGTGTTTGAGGTGCTGGTGATAGGCAAGATTTTTCGTGTTGCCGCATCGCCCACGCTCATGTCCATACTAATAAGATCATAGGACTCATCCTTTGATGAACCGAAGTCCAAGAAGGGGAGAGAAATGCCTGCGCCCTTGTTTTTGCGAACAGAGTTATCGTCCATCTGGGTGATGGAACCTCGAATGTAGTAATCCGGAAGCTTCCGGGCTGCATCCCCCTTGGCCGCAAAGAGGTTGGCAAGATCGTCACCTCCAGCATGGAAATCGATGAACTCCAGAGCGTTACTTTTTACCGTCATCTTCGCGATGGCAGTAATCACCATTTCCTTGGTTCCAGTCCGAACCTTGCCCGTTTCATCGGGAATACCAGCAGACGTAATGACTATTCCCTGCTTGCCAAAGGCCATGAAAAGGTCGTCCATACAACGTAGGGCCTGGGAAAAATTGGTGACTGTTTTGATCGCCGGAGTCTTAGGGGCTGCGGATGCGGCCGCCTCAGCCGCCACATCACCTCCCTGGGCCACACCGGCCGGCAGCAACGGCGCCGCCAGGAGGAAGCCATACAACGCTTTCTTGCTGAACATTCCGGAACCTCTTTTTAGTGTTTTTAGGGCATTGACCGAATACTTTGGAGGAACGCCCATGACCCGATTAGGTTTACGGCAAATTGAAACAGATTCAAAGTCTATACCCTAATGCTAATGTGCGAAATATACAAAAAGAACCAATAGACAAGACAGCGGCAAACCATTGCCCCTCGTCAGTACCGGATCATTACAACTCATCGGAGGTATATTGGCGATGAATAATCAACTTTATAGATCGAATCATATGACATCACTACCCAAAATCCTTATACGCTGCTGCCTGTTCTTGGGTGGACTAATAGCGTCTATTGCGCTGGCGGCCGAAAGCGGCGCTCTGATCACTGCTGTCGAAGGCGCCGCCACTCGTGCGTCCAACAGCGGGTTCCAACCTCTACAAGCATTCACAAGACTCAAGGAAGGTGACCTGATTGCTATGGAGACGGGAGCCAAGATCAAGCTGGTATACTTGACCAACGGCCGACAGGAAGGCTGGACAGGGAAGGGGAAACTTGAGATTGGCTCGGGAGAAAGCAAATCCTCCGACCTTGGGACACCCCATGTAACCCAGTTACCGGCAGTGCTCGTCGCACAGATTGCCAAGACGCCTTCCGTGGATAGCCAAGGTAGGGCGGGTATGACCCGACTACGGGCCATTGCCACTCCGGAAGCCCTTGCCAAGATCGACAATACCTATCGGCAGCTTCGTGCCGAAGCCGATCAGACCGACCTCAATCCTGAGATGTACCTGCTTGCCGGCCTGTTCGAGGTCCGCGCCCTGGATAGAGTAGAGCAGGCGATAGAAGATCTCCGCGCCAACCGGCCCAATGACAGCCAGGCAAAACTGCTTGTTGCACTTTACCAACGCGCAGTTCGCAACGCCCGGCAAACCTCTTCCCCACATTAGGAAAGGGGGGTTTAATCCTACCGCGCTAGATTATTTCACCCGCGTACGCGGGGCATCTTTCCATAGGAGAATCACCGATGAAAGCCATTCGCAACTTAGTAATCCCCGCAGCCTTGGCAATGCTGGGCAGTTCCGCTTTCGCATCGACCCCCACCTGCTATCTGGGCACCAGCTACTGCGGCTCGGGCACCGAAGCTCCCGGTCTGAACAATGCCCTGATCCAGGGCACCACCATCCAGACCATGGTGACCATCTCCAATGCTGTCACCTCCCGCATGACCATGACCGGTGGTCCACGCCCCACCGCGTCTATCCAGCGCACCAGTATGGCGGCCGGCGGTGGGCAGGGGTACAGTGCGTGGGGCAGCTTTGGTTCTTCTTCCCAGGAGGATGATCGTACTGGCCAGGAGTCCAAAGTGGAAGCCGACAACACTGTGCTCGGTTTCGATTACGCCCTGGCCCCCAACCTGGTGCTCGGCCTGACCGGCTCCTATGACGACGCCGACGGCAATCTGCTGAAGGGTGTTGGTCCCAAGCTCAGCAATAAGGGTATGTCGGTGGCCCCCTATCTGGGCTGGCAGATCAACCAGAACCTGGCCCTGGACGCCTCCCTGGGCTGGGGTGAAGGCGAGCTGAAGATGGGCGTAGGCTCGGCAAAGTCCGATCGCGTCTTCGGCGGTCTCAACCTGAGCTACTCCCAGTGGGTTGGTAACTGGCAGATCGTCGGCAAGGGCAGCTACCTCTACGCCGAGGAAAAATACGAGAATTCGAAGAACGCCGGTGTCGTCGTCTCCGGTTCTGGGGTCACCAACAAGCTCGACCAAATCCGCGTCGGAATCCAAGGTGCGTACTGGATGGGTAACGGTGTTCAGCCCTACGTGGGCCTGACCTACGTCAGTGACCAGGATCAGTCGCCCAAACCCGCCGCCGGCACCAAGTTTGAGAAGGATGGCTGGGTCGGTCAGGTCGGCATCAACTTCTTCAACGCCAGCAATACCATCTACGGCGGCTTGTCGTATAGCAATGAGTCCCGCAACAACATGGACAACGAAACCTGGACCGCCAGCATCAACTTCCGGTTCTGATGTACGGTTTCTGCTTGGCAGACCTCAAGGCCGCGCTTTCCTGTGCGGCCTTTTTATTTTTACTGACGGGATGCGGGGGCAGCGCCGCCCTGCGGCAGAAAACCCTGGCGTTAGCCCAGGGGGGCGGCCTTCTGGTTCAGGAAATTGCGCCACGGCAATTTCCCCTGCTGGTGCTGGGGCGTCTTGGCGACAAACCGGTTACCACGATTTCCATTTACATTGAGGGAGATGGTGCTCCCTGGCCCTCACCCTACCATCCACCCCGGGATCCGACGCCGACAAGCGCTACGGTGCTGAACATGGCCATGATGGATCCTGAACCGAATACGGTTTATCTGGGCAGGCCCTGTCAGTATCTGGGAGTCCAGGCCCTGGCCAACTGCGATCCGAGCTACCGGGACGAAGGGCGATTTGCCCCCGAGGTCATCGCAGAGTATGACCATATCTTGGATACCCTGAAGCGGCAAACGGGCGCATTGAAACTACATATCACTGGATATTCCGGCGGTGGCGTCGTGGCCGCACTCCTTGCCGCTCACCGTACCGACGTGGCACGATGGACCACTGTCGCCGCTCCCCTTGATCTGGAGGCCTGGACCAACCACCAAGGTATCTCACCCATGACAAAGTCCATGGATCCTGGACGATTGCCGATGGATACTCTACCTCCAGGATTTCACTGGGCCGGAGGGGAAGACCGGGTGGTACCTCTAACGGTCAGCCAAAGTTTCATTGAACGCCATGGCGGTACGCTGCGCGTCATGCCAAACTTCGACCATGTCTGTTGCTGGGCTCAGCAATGGGCTCACCTGTTGAAGGATGCATCCCAATGAACATCAAGCGATTTCTTTTACTTTGTGCCCTAGCGGCAGCGCACACTGTTAACGCCCAGATGCCCATGCGGCCTCCCGCCTTCATCGGCGGCATTCCCGGTGTGGCCCAGATGCAGGCGACCTTCAACCAACGGCATCAATCCCGCACCGCCCTGTACCGGGAAGCCCTGGAGGCCCTGCGCAAGAACCCCCAGGCGGCCGACGTGCCCGAATGCCCCGATGGCCCCCGCCCGCTCGGCTTGGTTTGCCTTCAGCGTCCCCAGGAAGTACCAGCCACGCTGCTGGTGACAACGCCGTCAACGGCTGAAAAACTACCGATAGCTATCCCCGCACCGGCAGCCGCTGCTCCAAAAGCAGAGCTACCCACCTCGACGCCCCAACCACCGCGACGCCTGGCTCTCTTGATCGGCAACAACGATTACAAAACGCCCATCCCGGCCCTGGAGACCCCGATGGCGGACGTCAATGAAGTGGCCCGGGTACTACGCACCCACCTCGGCTTCGACGCCCGAGTACTGCACAACGCCGGAAAGGCCCAGATCATCGAGGCCATCAACCGCATCGCCATCGAAGTGAGCCCCGCAGACAGCGTTTTACTGCTCTATGCGGGCCACGGCTATCTGATGGACGACACCAAGATGGGCTTCTGGATTCCCATCGACGCCTCGGTCAAGTCCCCTGCCAACTGGATCTCCAACACGGACATTTCCAAGCTGCTGAAGGCCATTCCGGCCCAGCAGTTGATCCTGATCTCCGACAGTTGTTTTTCCGGCTCCCTGACCAAGGAGCAAAAGACGAAATTCTCCGGCAAGGCCAATGCCGAGGAAATCCGCAAGCAGCGCTCGGTACTGGCCTTTTCCTCGGGGGACGAGGAGCCGGTCTCCGACGAAGGCAAGGAGGGACATTCCATCTTCGCCTACAACCTGATCAAGACCCTGGAAAAAACCAAAGGTCTGACCACCGGCTACGACATCTACCAAGTGGTCCATGAAGACGTGACCAAGGATTATCCCCAGCAGCCCCAATACGGAGCCGTGGTCACGGCTGGCCATGCCGCCGGTGGCGAATACCTGTTCGAAACCCCTGCGCCTTGAATTCCCCAGCCTTCGATTTCGATAGCGCTCCCGACCGACGCCACGGCGACTCCCTCAAATGGAACCGTTATGACAACCGGGATATACTGCCCCTCTGGGTGGCAGACATGGACTTTGCGGCACCACCAGCCGTCTTGTCGGCCCTCCATGACCGGATTAATCATGGTGTGCTGGGCTACAGCCAGCCCTGGCCCTCCCTGACCGAGGCGGTGCTGGAATACCTGGAACGCAATTACCGCTGGACCATTCGTGAAAACTGGCTGGTGTGGCTGCCAGGACTAGTATCCGGGCTCAATCTGGCCTGTCGGGCCGTGGGCAGGGGGGGAGACGCGGTATGCACCGCCGCCCCCATCTATCCACCCTTCCTCACCGCACCCACCCACTCCGGGCGACGCACCTTACAGGTCCCCTTGGTGCGTGAAGGCAGCCGCTGGAACTGGGACTTCGACGCAATGGAGATGATGCTGCGCGACAGTAGCGTCCGGCTGCTGCTACTCTGCCACCCCCACAACCCGGCAGGGCGGGTCTGGCGGGACGAGGAACTGGGGAGAATCGCCGAACTGGCAACACGGTACGATCTGGTCGTCTGTTCCGACGAAATCCATTGCGACCTGATCCTCGACACCACCCTGGACCATCACCCCTTCGTCACCGTGGCGCCCGCCCTAGCCGAGCGCAGCATCACCCTGATGGCGCCCTCCAAGACCTTCAACATTCCTGGCCTGGGCTGCGCCTTCGCCATCATCCCCGGCGCAAAACTGCGGCATGCGTTCAAGGCCACGATGCAAGGCATCATGCCCCATGTCAATACCCTGGGTCTAGTCGCTTGCGAGGCGGCCCTGCGCAACGGTGCCCCCTGGCGACAGGCGCTGCTCGACTACCTGCGCGGCAACGCGCAACGGGTCGAGGCCGCGGTCGCAGGCATGCCTGGTCTATGCATGACTCCGGTGGAAGCCACCTACCTGGCCTGGATCGACTGTCGGGAACGGGGCCTGGAACGGCCTGCGGAATTTTTTGAGGCAGCCGGGGTAGGGCTTTCCGATGGCACCGATTTTGGCGCACCGGGCTTCGTGCGGCTCAATTTCGGTTGTCCCCGCCATACCTTGGACACCGCCCTGGCCCGTATGGCGCAGGCGCTTACAGCATAAAGGTCGGCGACTCCCGCATCAGGGCCTCGAATTTCCCCGCCGATAGTGGTGGCGAAAATATATAGCCTTGAATCTCCTCGCAACCCAGGGTTTTCAGGAAAGCCACCTGATCGGCAGTTTCCACACCCTCAGCGATCACCCGATGCTTCAACTGCTTGGCCATGCTGATGATGGTGCTAGTGATGGCGCAATCATCGCTATCCCCCGGTGTACCCTCGATAAAGGAACGATCGATCTTGAGGGTTTCGATGGGAAAGCGCTTCAGATAGGAAAGGCTTGAATAGCCAGTACCGAAATCATCAAGGGACAGGGAGACCCCCAGGCCGACCAGCTCATCCATCATGGTGATCACCTCCTCGGCACTGTGCATCAGCATGCTCTCGGTGATCTCCAGTTCCAGCCAGGCCGCCGGTAGTTGATGACGGTTCAGCAGGTCTCTCACCTTGCCAGCCAGGCCGGGGGTGAATTGGCGGGCCGACAGATTCACAGCGACCCGCATGACCGGCATATCCGCATCAAGCCAGCAACGAGCCTGGATGCAGGCTGCCTCCAGTACCCAGTCGCCGATACGGACAATCAGGCCGGACTCCTCCGCCACTGGAATGAACTCCCCGGGCGGCACCATGCCCCGATCTGGATGTTGCCAGCGCACCAGGGCCTCGGCGCCAACCACTCGGCCGGATTCCAGTTCCAACTTGGGCTGGTAATGCAACAACAGCTCGCCCTGCTCCAAAGCCTTGCGCAATCCCGCCTCGATCTTCAGTCGATCCAATGACCGCTGGTTCATCTCGTGGGAATAGTAGGCGAAACCATTGTCGCCGCGCTGTTTGGCCCGGTACATAGCAATATCGGCGTAGCGCAGCAATGTCTCGGTCGCCATGGCATCCTCGGGGTAGAGACTGATACCAATAGAGGCGCCCACCCGCAATTCCTGCCCCTGCAGTATGAAAGGGGCATCAAGTGCATCAAGCAGTTTCAAGGCGACCCCCCCCGCATGGGCACTGTTGGTCATATCGGACAGGCTCACCACGAACTCGTCACCGCCGATGCGGGCCACTAGGTCGGACTCTCGCAAGGCGCTACGGAAGCGCTGCCCCACCTCCTTCAGCAGCAGATCGCCGACGTCATGACCCAGGGTGTCGTTGATGGGCTTGAAACGGTTGAGGTCAACGAACAGAACCGCCCCCTCGCTGCCATCCCGCTTGGCATCAAGCAGTGCCCGGTCGAGCAGGTTGAAGAACTGGGATCGATTGGGCAAGCCGGTCAGGGAATCGAAATAGGCCAGATGGTGGATCTGCTCCTCGCTGCGCTTGCGTTCGGTAATGTCAGTGAAGATAGAAAAATAATGAGTCACTTCCCCGGCGCTGTTACGCACCGCGCTGATCGAAGACCACTGAGGGAACTCCTCACCAGACTTGCGTTTGTCCCATATTTCCCCCTGCCACCGCCCCGTGGCATGGATGGCCCCCCACATGGTCTCGTAGAAAGACGAGGGGTGGCGTCCGGACTGAAAAACGCGGGGCGTCTGGCCCAGTACCTCTTCCGCAAGATAGCCGGTAATACGGCAGAAAGCCGGATTGACTGAAACGATGCGTTCCTGGGCATCGGTGATCAGGATGGCCTCTTCGCTATGGTCGAAAATACGGGCATGAAGTCGCAATCGCTGCTCCGATTCGAGCCGGTCGGTGATATCCACCAAGTAGCCAATTAGGCCCACCGCATTACCGCGCTGATCATGTACCAGGGACAGGGACAGGCTGGCCCAAAACACCTCCCCGGACTTGCGGCGGCGGCGCACTTCCATTTTGTGCCCTCCCTGCTCCAGGAAAACGTCTCCGAGCAGGTCGTCCTCATTCTCGTCCTCGTCGGCATACAAAAACAGCACATGGCGACCGATGGCCTCCGCAGCCGTATAACCGAAAATGCGCTCAGCCCCTTTGTTCCAGCCGGTGATGAAACCGGTCAGATCCATGGTGATCACGGAATCGTGAATCTGATCCAGAATCTGGGCCTGGCGCCGTTCCGTCTGACGCCGGCGCAGCAACACCCGCACCAGTTCCACCAGGGCCTTAAGACGGACAATCGCGTTCGGTGGCGCGGCAAAAGCAAAAACTCCCGCCGGTTCCACCTCGCCGAGCAGTTCGACGCGCAGGGTCAGATAGGCGGGTATTTCCTTATCCAGGAGGAAATATCCCCCCTCCCGCGCTCCTATGAAATCCCCGGCAACGCGCGACAACTCGCCGACCAGCCCCTCTTCTCCCGCATCGAGAATGGCCGCGCACAGGGCTGCGCAACGCGAAACGTCATCGTCGTGATCAAGCATGTTATCGATTCGGGGTACTCACACCTGCCTCGGTGACGCAAAAATCAAGGGGTACATCATGGGGTTCAGGCCGGATTGTATCCACCCGGCCCAACTCATAACCGACTCCGATGGTCCAGGGTCGGGGATTCAGAACGGCCAGCGTTCGGTCAAAGTAGCCACCACCGTAGCCTAAACGATAGCCTCGTCCGTCAAAGGCCACCAGGGGCAGCAGAATCACGTCGGGGTGACAGCAAGGGCCAGCGGCGGGAATGGGAATGCCATGAACATCTCTGGCCATGGCGCCGTCGGGGCTCCAGACACGGAACACCATGGGCCTGTCGACCTGCTCCACCACAGGAATGCAGGCCGTCCAGCCCCGGTCCAGCAGGAAGTGTCGCAACAGGGAGCGGGCATCGAACTCCGACCGGATCGGCCAGCAAAAAGCGATCACCCCAGGCAACCTCGGCAATAACAATTCCTTCAAGTGTGCCTCAATGACAGCGCTGGCCTGGGCTCGGGCCTCCGGCGCCATGCCTTCCCGCAACGCGATGCGTTCGCGCCGCAACCGAGCGCGAAATGAAGCATTTTGTCCGGAATTTTCAGTAGGAGTGGCCATGAGTCCATATGCTAGATTTCGACCATGATCCGACACTATACGATGCTGCTGCTTGGCGCCCTGCTCCTGCTCCCCCTGGCCGCCCTCCCCCGGGAAGGGGATGAAGGCTTCCTGGCCGCCCGGGAAGCCTTCCGGGTGGGGGATGGCAAGCGCCTGGCCCAGGCCATCGAGAACCTGCGGGGCCATGATCTGGAGCCCTGGGCCGAATACTGGAACCTCAAATCAAGATTGGAGGACAGCGACGATGCCACCGTGGCTGCCTTCCTGCAGCGGGAGTCGGGCTCCTACCTTGCGGAAAGACTGCGCGGCGACTGGCTCCGGCAACTGGGCAAGAAACGACGCTGGGACAGTTTCGTGCAAGCATTCCCCCCCCTGGTGCAGGTGGACCAGGAAATCCAGTGCTACGCCTGGCAGGCCCTTCGGGAAACCACCCGTGACCCGAATATTCTGGATGAGGCCCGGGCACTCTGGTTCAACGCCGGGGAACTGGCCGAGTCCTGCACACCCCTGATGGATCAACTGGCAGTGGAACAGCGTCTCTCCGCCGATGATGTCTGGCTGCGCATCCGGCGTCTGCTGGAATCGGGCCGGCCCAGATCGGCCCTGGCGGCGGCACGCTATCTGTCCGACGCCCATATGCCCGACCTCAAGGCCCTGGAAGGCATCGCCAAGGCGCCAGCCCGTGCTCTGAAAAAACTGCCGACCCATTTTGACCAGACACGTACCGGGCGCGAGATGGCCCTCTACGCGGTGCAGGCCCTGGGACGCCAGGACCCCCGGGAGGCCGCCGAGCAGTTGCGCCCCATCGAAAGCCGACTTGCCGACAGCGAGCGGAGCTATGCCTGGGGGCAACTGGCCCATCAGGCGGCCAAGCGGCACATGGCCGAGGCCCTAGGCTGGTACAGTCTGGCGACTGACACCAAACTGTCCGAGGAACAACTGGCCTGGTGGGTTCGGGCCGCCTTGCGAGTGCAGGATTGGACAACGGTACGCCAGGTCATCGAGCGCATGCCCGCCACCCAGGCCGACCAGCCCGACTGGATCTATTGGCTGGGCCGTGCCCTGGCCGTCCAGGGCAAGGGTGAGACAGCCCGCCTCCAGTTCCAGAGAATTGCCGGGCTGGCCAGTTTCTACGGCAACCTGGCGGCAGAGGAACTGGGGCAGACCATCACCGTACCGCCCCGGGCCGCCGCGGCCAGCAGCGAGGAACTGGCCCATGTCTCCAGCCTGCCGGGCCTGCGCCGTGCCCTGGCCCTGTTACGGCTGGACATGCGCATCGAGGGCATCCGGGAATGGAACTGGACCCTGCGCGGCATGGATGATCGCCAACTCCTGGCGGCGGCCGAACTGGCCCGCCGCAACGACGTCTATGACCGGGCCATCTACGCCGCCGAACGGACCCTGGCCCAGCACGATTTCGAGCTGCGTTACCTGGCCCCCTTCCGAGAACATGTCTCGCCCCAGGCCCGACTGCTGGCCCTGGATGATGGCTGGGTGTATGGCCTGATGCGCCAGGAAAGCCGCTTCATCACCAGTGCCAGGTCCGGTGTCGGCGCCAAGGGCCTGATGCAGTTGATGCCGGCCACGGCTAAATGGGTGGCCCGCAAGATCGGCCTCACCGACTATCATCCCGCCAAGGTGGGAGAGACGGAGACCAATGTCAGGCTGGGCACCCATTACCTGAAAATGGTCCTCGACCGCCTCGACAACCAGCCCGTGCTGGCCTGCGCCGCCTACAACGCCGGTCCCGGTCGGGCCCAGCGCTGGCGCGCCGATCATGCACTGGAAGGCGCCATCTATGCCGAGACCATCCCTTTCAACGAAACCCGGGATTACGTCAAGAAGGTCATGAGCAACTCGGTCTATTACGCCACAATGTTCCAGGACAAGCCCCAATCCCTCAAGCAGCGTCTGGGCACCATCCAGCCCCGCAACGGCAATGGCACGGGGGTCGAGGAACTGCCCTGAGCTTCAACAATTCAGGAGAACGCCATGAAGAATGTACTGATCATCGGGGGTTCCGGTTTCATCGGCGGCTATCTGGCCCAGCGCCTGACCCGGCGCGGCTATCGCCTGCGGGTGCCGACCCGCCATCGGGAACGGGCTCGCCACCTGCTGGTGCTCCCCACCCTGGAACTGCTGGAGGCGAATGTCCATGATCCCGTGCAACTGGCCCGGCTGATGGAGGGCCAGGACGCGGTGATCAATCTGGTGGGCATTCTCCATGGCGGCAATGGCGAACCCTATGGCCGGGGCTTCGCCCGCGCTCATGTGGAGTTGCCGCAAAAGATCGCCGCCGCCGCGACCCGCAACGGCGTCCGCCGCCTGCTCCACATTTCGGCCCTGAACGCGGCTGCCGACGCCCCGTCCGGCTACCTGCGCTCCAAGGCCGCCGGCGAGATCGCCCTGGCCCAGGCCGGTGGCGATCTCACCCTGTTCCGACCCTCCGTGGTGTTCGGCGATGGCGATGCCTTCCTCACCCTCTTCGCGTCCCTTCAGGCCCTGCTGCCCCTGCTGCCCCTGGCCTGTCCCCGGGCGCTGTTCCAGCCGGTCTGGGTCGGGGACGTGGCCGAGGTCATCTGCGCCAGCCTGGAGCGGGAAGAAAGCCACGGCCAGACCTATGAACTGTGCGGCCCCCGTGTATACACCCTGCGGGAACTGGTGGCCTATGCCGGAAAACTGAGCGGCCACCCCCGTCCCATCATCGGCCTGCCGGACGCCATCGCCCGTCTCCAGGGGCGGCTGATGGACTTCATCCCCGGCGCCCCGATCCGCCTCGACAACATCCGTTCCATGGAACTGCCCAGCACTTGCGATTCCGCCTGCGTCCTGCCCTTCGGCATGAAACCCACGCCACTGGAAGCCATCGCCCCTTTATACCTAGCCAAGACCAAACCTTTAACGGAAAAGCATCAACGGAGCCGGGTGTGACCATCGAGCGCAGCGAGCCGGTCAGTAGCCCCGACCTGGGGCGGGGTATGGGATGCGTTACTTGGGCGCATTGGCATCCTCGAGGGTGGTGCTGGCAACCATGCGCGTTAGCATGAAAGTCTACGTCGTCGGCGGCGCGGTGCGCGACCAGTTGCTGGGCCTGCCGGTGCAGGACAGGGATTGGGTGGTGGTGGGCGCTACCCCGGACGACATGCTGGCCCAGGGTTACAAGCCGGTCGGCCGCGATTTTCCGGTCTTTCTTCACCCCAGGAGCCGGGAGGAATACGCTCTGGCTCGCACCGAGCGCAAGACCGCGCCGGGTTACAAGGGCTTCGTCTTCCATACCGACCCCGGAGTGAGCCTGGAGGAAGACCTGATCCGCCGCGACCTCACCATCAACGCCATTGCCCAGGATGAGGATGGCACCCTTATCGATCCCCATGGGGGCCGGGCCGACCTGGAGGCGCGCGTGTTGCGCCATGTTTCCGCCGCCTTTGCCGAGGACCCGGTGCGCATCCTGCGAGTGGCCCGCTTTGCCGCCCGCTTCGCCGACTTCAGCGTGGCTCCGGAAACCCTGGCCCTGATGGGCGCCATGGTGGCCAACGGCGAAGTGGATGCCCTGGTGCCCGAGCGGGTCTGGCAGGAACTGGCCAAGGGCCTGATGGAAGTCCGGCCCTCCCGCATGTTCGAGGTGCTGCGCCGTTGCGGCGCCCTGCAAAAAATCCTGCCGGAACTGGATGCCCTGTGGGGTGTGCCCCAGCGGCCCGACTATCACCCGGAAGTGGATACCGGGGTGCACATGATGCTGGTGATGGACATGACCGCCCGGCTCGATGCCCCCCTGCCAGCCCGCTTCGCCGCTCTGACCCATGACCTGGGCAAGGGGGGTACGCCAGCCGAGGCCTTGCCGCGCCACGTCGGCCACGAGGCCCGCAGCGTGGCCCTGCTCGGCCCCCTCTGCGAACGTCTGCGGGTACCCGCCGATTGCCGTGACCTGGCCCGGCTGGTGGCTCGCCACCATGGTGAAATCCATCGTTACGACGAACTCCGCCCCAACACCGTGGTACGCCTGCTTGAGCGTTGCGACGCCCTGCGTCGCCCGGAGCGCTTTGGACAGTTACTGCTGGCCTGCGAGGCCGACTATCGGGGTCGCAGCGGCTTCGAAGCGCGGGCCTACGCTCCTGCTCAAAGTTGGCAACGGGCCCTGATGGCGGTACAGGCCGTAGACGCCGGCGCCATTGCCCGGGCCTGCACCGAACCCGGGCAGATCCCCGACCGTATCCATCAGGCCCGGGTGGCTGCGATCAGCCCATTACCTCGGAAAGCCGCCGCTTCCTGAGCGGATACTCAGCCACCCGCTTCCCGCTCTTTCCAGAGCGCCCGGGCCAGGGCCTTCCAGACCGGGCCGCCATGGACCTCCATGTTGTCCCCGGCGGCCTGCTCCATGACCTTCAACATCAACTGGGCGAGACCGAAAAGCTCCAGCTTGGCAATGCCTTCCGGGCTGCCGGGATTGCAGTCCAGTTGGATGGTTTCCTGGTGGCAGGCCAGGGCCTGCCGGGCCAGCTTGCGCAACTGACCCTCGTCCTCCCAGTTGATGCCCAGGATCACGCCCTTGCGGGCGATTTCGGTTTCCAGCTGGGCCACCTCGGCCCCATAGTTTTCAAAGGCAGGCATGGTTATTTCCTTCCTTTCCTCGGCTTGGGGGTCAGCAGCTTGGCCAGATAGTGGCCGGTATGGCTGGCCTTGGCGGCTGCGGCCTGTTCCGGGGTGCCGGTGGCGATGATACGCCCGCCACCGTCGCCCCCTTCGGGGCCCAGATCCACGACCCAGTCTGCCGTCTTGATCACGTCGAGGTTATGCTCGATGACGACGATGGTGTTGCCGTGGTCCCGCAGCCGGTGCAGCACCGTCAGCAACATCTCGATGTCCTGGAAGTGCAGGCCCGTGGTGGGCTCGTCCAGGATGTACAAGGTGCGCCCCGTGTCCCGCTTGGAGAGTTCCAGGGCCAGCTTGACCCGCTGGGCTTCGCCACCGGAGAGGGTGGTGGCACTCTGGCCCAGCTGCACGTAGGAGAGACCCACGTCCATCAGGGTCTGGAGCTTCCGTGCCACCACGGGCACCGCGTCGAAGAATTCCCGGGCCTGCTCCACGGTCATCTGCAGCACGTCGTGGATGGTCTTGCCCTTGTAGCGTACTTCCAGGGTTTCCCGGTTGTAGCGCTTGCCGTGGCAGACATCGCAGGGCACGAAGATGTCGGGCAGGAAATGCATCTCCACCTTGATCATGCCGTCGCCCTGGCAGGCTTCGCAGCGGCCGCCTTTGACGTTGAAGGAGAAGCGGCCCGGCTCGTAGCCCCGCTGGCGCGCCTCGGGCACGCCGGAGAAAAGTTCCCGGATCGGCGTCAGCAAGCCGGTGTAGGTAGCCGGGTTGGAGCGAGGGGTGCGGCCGATGGGCGACTGGTCCACGTTGATGACCTTGTCGAAGAACTCCAGGCCCTCGATCTCCCCATAGGCCGCCGGCTCGATGGCCGAACCATAGAGATGGCGGGCGGCAATGGCGTAGAGGGTGTCGTTGATCAGGGTGGACTTGCCCGAGCCGGAAACGCCAGTGACGCAGGTGAACAGGCCCACCGGCAGTTCCAGGTCCACACCCTTCAGATTGTTGCCGCTGGCGTTGCAGATGCGCAGTTGCCGCTCCAGGTCGGGAGCCGTGCGCCGGGCCGGCACTTCGATCCGGCGCCGGCCGGAAAGATAGGCGCCGGTGAGGGAATCCGGATGAGCCTCCACCTGGGCCGGTGTGCCCTGGGCGACGATCCGACCGCCGTGCTCGCCGGCGCCAGGACCCATATCCACCACATGGTCGGCGGCTTCGATGGCTTCCTGGTCGTGCTCCACCACGATCACCGTGTTGCCCAGATCCCGCAGGTAGATCAGGGTATCCAGCAAGCGACTGTTGTCCCGCTGGTGCAGACCGATGGAGGGCTCGTCCAGCACATACATCACGCCGGTGAGGCCGGAGCCGATCTGGGAGGCCAGGCGGATGCGCTGGGCCTCACCACCGGAGAGGGACTCGGCGGAGCGGTCCAGGGAAAGGTAATCCAGGCCCACGTTGATCAGGAAACCCAGGCGGCTCTGGATTTCCTTGACGATCTTGTCGGCCACCTGGGCCTTGTGACCACTGAGCTTCAAGTCGTTGAAAAAATTCCGGCAGGCCCCCAGGGCATCCCGGCCGATCTCGGCGATGGTGCGGCCACCGATGAAGACGTGGCGGGCCTCCCGCTTCAGGCGGGTGCCGTCGCATTCGGGGCAGAGCTGGGCATTGAGGTATTTGGACAACTCTTCCCGCACCATCTGGGAATCGGTCTCCCGGTAACGGCGCTCCAGATTGGGAATGATGCCTTCGAAGCTGTGGGCCCGATCGAAGCGGGTGCCCTTCTCGCTCAAGTAGCGGAACTTGATCTGCTCCTTGCCCGAGCCCTGGAGGACCACCCGCTGCACAGCGGCCGGCAGCTCCTCGAAGGGCGTGGTGATATCGAACTGGTAGTGGGCCGCCAGGGATTCCAGCATCTGGAAGTAGAACTGGTTGCGCTTGTCCCAGCCTTTGATGGCTCCCCCGGACAGGGACAGGTGGGGATAGGCCACCACCCGGGACGGATCGAAGAATTGGATCTGGCCCAGACCATCGCACTTGCCGCAGGCCCCCATCGGGTTGTTGAAGGAAAACAGCCGGGGCTCCAGCTCCTGCAAGGCATAGGAGCAGACCGGACAGGCGAAGCGGGAGGAGAACAGGTGCTCCGTGCCACTGTCCATTTCCACCGCCAGGGCTCGGCCCTCGGCATGGACCAGGGCCGTCTCGAAACTTTCCGCCAGGCGCTGGCGCACGTCGGGCCGTACCTTGAGTCGATCCACCACCACGTCCACGCTGTGCTTGGTGGTCTTGGCCAGCTTGGGCAGAGCATCGATGTCATAAACCTGACCGTCCACCCGCAGGCGCACGAAGCCCTGGGCCCGCAGCTCGGAGAACAGCTCCAGTTGCTCGCCCTTGCGGTTGGCCACCACCGGCGCCAGGATCATCAGCTTGGTGTCCTCGGGCAGGGCCAGCACGTGGTCCACCATCTGGGACACGCTCATGGCCTCCAGGGGCAGGTCGTGCTCCGGGCAATGGGGCGTGCCGGCCCGGGCGAAGAGCAGGCGCAGGTAATCGTGGATCTCGGTCACCGTGCCCACGGTGGAGCGGGGATTGTGGCTGGTGGCCTTCTGCTCGATGGAGATCGCCGGCGAGAGGCCCTCGATCAAATCCACATCCGGCTTTTCCATCAACTGCAGAAACTGGCGTGCGTAGGCAGAAAGGGATTCCACATAGCGGCGCTGACCCTCGGCATAGAGGGTGTCGAAGGCCAGCGACGACTTGCCGGAACCGGACAATCCGGTGATCACGGTGAGCTTGTTGCGCGGCAGGTCCAGATTGATGTTCTTGAGATTGTGGGTCCGGGCGCCGCGGATCTTGATTTCGTCCATGTCTTCGGGGGTAGGCGAGGGGGTTGGGGCAACCTGTTAATATACGCGGCCCCCGATTGCAGCACCACTCCCGCCACTGTCCGACATGCGTTCCCCCAGCAACGATCCCATGAGCCGCGATGAAAAGCGCGCCGGCGCCAGCCTGGCCGCGATCTTCGCGCTGCGCATGCTGGGCCTGTTCCTGATCCTGCCGGTCTTCGCCGAGCACGCCAAGCACATCCCTGGCGGCGACAGCATGGCCCTGGTGGGCCTGGCCATGGGCGCCTACGGCCTGACCCAGGCCATGTTCCAGATTCCCTACGGCATGGCTTCCGACCGCTGGGGGCGCAAGCGTGTGATCGTCGTCGGCCTGCTGATGTTCGCCCTGGGCAGCGCGGTAGCGGCCCTGGCGGGAGACATCTACATGGTGATCGCCGGCCGGGTACTGCAAGGTGCGGGCGCGATTTCCGCCGCAGTGACGGCACTGGCCGCCGACCTGACCCGGGAACAGCACCGCACCAAGGTGATGGCCATGATCGGCTCCTCCATCGGCCTGGTCTTCGCCCTGTCCCTGATCGGCGCCCCGGCCCTCTACGCAGTGATCGGCATGGGCGGCCTGTTCTGGCTCACCGCCGTGCTGGCCCTGGGGGCCATCTTCCTGATCACCCGGGTGGTGCCGACCCCGCCACCGCCCCAGCCCGGCCCGGTGGTGCCCTTCCGCGAAGTGCTGTGGGACCCGCAACTGATGCGGCTGAACTTCGGCATCTTCGCCCTGCATCTGGTGCAGATGGCCATGTTCGTCGTGGTGCCGGGACTGCTGGTCAAGGCCGGCCTGCCCCTGGGGGGGCATTGGAAGGTCTATCTGGGCACCATGCTGCTCTCCCTGCTGCCCATGGTGCCGGCCATCATTCTGGCCGAACGCCATGGCAGGATGAAGGGGGTGTTCGTCGGTGCTGTGGTACTGCTGGTGGTGGCCGAAACCGGCAGCTACCTGGGCATGGCCAGCTTCAACACCCTGGTGGCAATGATGACGGTGTTTTTCTTTGCCTTCAACGTGCTGGAGGCCAGCCTGCCTTCGCTGATCTCCCGGGTGGCACCGGCCCGGGCCAAGGGCGCGGCCCTCGGGGTATACAACACCAGCCAGGCCATCGGCCTGTTCATCGGGGGCGCCGCTGGCGGCTGGATTGCCCAGCATCAGGGGCCGGCAGGAGTATTCGGCCTTGGCGCCCTCGTTGCAACTGCCTGGGTGATGGTGGCCCTGTCGATGAAACTACCCCCGCCGCGGCGGGGGTAATCAGGTCGAACCCCGTGAGCTCACGGGGATTTGGATTCGTGAATCACGCCCTGCACTTGTGGATCACGTTTTCCGCGTAGCCATTCAGTTCCGCGAGCATCGATTCCAGGGTCCGGTTGTCCGGCCCGCCCGCATAGGTATTGCGGAACGCGACCACCACCTCGGTCACCCCCAGGTCCTCCAGGCGCCGTATTCCATCCAGCGTATAGGCATCCACCCCACCAGCCTGGATATGGAAGGGCAGATGGCTGCGGCCACACTCCTGGCGCAAGACATTGAGTTTGCCGATCATGGCGGTCAGGTCTTCCAGGGTGCTGCCGGCACTGATCCAGCCGTCGCCCAGCCGGGCGGCCCGCTTGAGGGCGACGTCGGCATGACCGCCGACCAGAATGGGGATGGGCTGGGTGGGCACCGGACACATCTTCACCGGCGCGAACTGATAGAACTCCCCCTGGTAGCCGAAATAGTCGCCCCCCATGAGGCCGCGGATGATGTGGATCATCTCGTCCAGTCGCTTGCCCCGGCCTTCCCAGGGTTGGCCACAAATGTCGAAATCCTCCTTCCAAGGACTGATGCCGGCGCCGAGCATGAAGCGGTTGTTGGTCATCACCGCAATGCTGGTCAGGGACTTGGCCACCAGCACCGGATTGCGTATCGGCAGCTTCATCACCGAAGTGGAAAACTTCAACTTGGTGGTCACCCCAGCCATCCAGGGCACGGCGCTGAAGGGTTCCAGGAAGGGTACGCCGTCAAGGAACTCCCGGGAGCCATCGGCGTTGTAGGGATACTTGGTATCCGCCTGCTGGGGATAGAAGATGCTGTCGGGCAGGGTGAAGGAATCATAGCCGGCGGCCTCGGCGGCCTTGGCCAGTTCCAGATAGAAGGCCGGGTTGCACATGCCGGCGTGGTAGGCAAACTGCATTGTGTTTCTCCTCTTTGAATTATCTTTTGCGAGATACGGCCTCTGGAAAATCTGGGCCATTACGTGCCATCTTACCCCGTCAAAACCCCAGGCTCTCACCGGCACCCAGCAGGGTGGCGGCACCGAGCGCCACGAAGATCGCCGCGGCAATGCCGTGGATCAGGCGCACCGGCATGCGCTGGGCGATGCGATCCCCCAGCAGCACGGCGGGCACATTGGCGATCATCATTCCCAGGGTGGTACCGGCGACCACCCAGTAGAAGGACTGATACTGGGCCGCCAGGGCCACGGTGGCGATTTGGGTCTTATCGCCCATTTCGGCGAGGAAGAAAGCCACCAGGGTGGTGCCGAAGACCCCCAGACGGACGAAACGGGCCTCATCTTCCTCGAACTTGTCGGGAATCAGGGTCCACAACCCCATGCCAATGAAGGAAAGCCCCAGCACCCAACGCAGGGCTTGAGGACTAACGAGGGAAGTCACCCAGGCCCCCAGTGCCCCAGCAAAACCATGATTGGCCAGGGTGGCGATCAGTATCCCCAAGACGATGGGCAGGGGCTTGCGGAACTTGGCGGCCAGGATGAAGGCCAGCAACTGGGTCTTGTCGCCGATTTCAGCCAGGGCGACGATGCCGGTGGAGACGAGAAAAGCTTCCATGTGAGACCTCGGGGTCGGGCGGCGGTAAACACAATGACGCGATGCCGCCGCCCAACCCGGGTGTCGACATCGCGTCAAAGGTCTCGCCAAACCTGAGTCGAGCGCACCATGGCCTCAGCCAAGTCTGTTGATGCGTTCCTTTCCTGTGCGGAAAGAGGCTACTCCCCAATGACGGGGGCGAATTCTACACACTAAATCCAGGCTGGCACCTGGGCGGCCAAGGTCTGGCGGGCGCTCACCGTGTCGCCAAGCAGAGCGAAGCCCAGCAAACGGCCCTGGGCATCCTGGTAGCGGGCAGTGACGCCCTCGGCACCGACCTCTTCCTGCCATGTCCCCTCGGCACCCGCCGGCGGCGGGCAAACCACGGTAGGACAGGCGGGAGTCTTCACCACCACCGGCATGGCCGGATAGGTCACCGCTGTCGGATTGCCCGCCAGGGTCTTGGCCAGGGCACGGGCCTGCTGCATGATGGGCAGTACGAAGGGCAGCACCAGTCCCTGGACCTCGGCACAATCCCCCAGGGCATAGATATCGGCCGCCGAGCTGGCCAGCAAGGTGTTCACCTGAATGCCCCGATTCACCGCCAGCCCCGCAGACTGTGCCAGCTCCACGGCAGGCTTGAGGCCCACGGCGGAGACCACCAGATCGGCCTCCACTTCGGCGCCGGTGTTGTCGGTAATCCGATAGCTGCCGGGAACCTTGTCCACCCGCGCCGCGCTGATGCCGAAATGGAACACGATGCCGGCCGTCTCCAGCCGCCGGCGGAAAAAATCCGCGCTCTTGGGCGGCAGCAGCCGGCCCAGAGCCTGGGGTGCCAGATCGAGGACGGTCACCTGGCGCCCGGTGGCGACGATGTCGTTGGCGAATTCGCAGCCGATCAGGCCCGCCCCCAGGATAACGACACGACGGGCACCCTCCAGGCGCTGGCGAAACACGGTGTAGTCATCAAGATGGTTCACCGACAGCACATCGTCCGCCCCATCCCCCGCCAGGGGCAGGCGGATCGGATGGGCCCCCACGGCCAGGACCAGGCGCCCGTAGTCGAGACTGCCGGCCGTGGTGTCGATCCGATGGGCCGCGGCATCGATGGCATGAACCTTCACCCCGGCGTGGATTTCGGCCTTGAGCTGCCCCGCCAGGACTTCCCGGGGCGTTTGCAACAGTTGCTCGGGGTCACGCTTCAGGAGCAGGGCGTTGGAAAGGCTGGGCTTGCTGTAGAAGCCTCCGCCGTCGGCTGTCACCAGCATGAGGGGGAGTCCGGCATCAAGCTTGCGCAACTCCCGCGCCAGGGTTATGGCCGCCTGACCGGCGCCCAGGATCAGCACTGGAGTATTCATCGGCCCCATCCTCCTTCAGATTTCCACCATATCGAAATCCATCTTCGCCACGCCGCATTCGGGGCAGCTCCAGTCGGCGGGCACATCTTCCCAGCGGGTACCGGGAGCGATGCCATGTTCCGGATCGCCCGCCGCCTCATCGTAGGTATAACCGCAAACCACACATTGCCAGACTTTCATGTTCACTCTCCTGTGAGTTGGGGGTTGGGAGCCGGCGTCAGCCGACGATTTTTTTCAGTTGCTCGCGGTAATGTCCCGCATGCCGTTCTTCCACCTTGGCCAGAGCCGCGAAGCGCTTGGCGGCACGCACCAGGGTCTGGGCGAAACGCTCAGCGTGCTCCCGGGATTCGGCAATCTGCTCGTCGATTTCCCGCACCGCATCGGCGCGACCCTCGACTTCGGCGGCATGGCGGAAGCCAGGGTACATCTCGGTGTATTCGTAGGTCTCGCCGGCGATGGCCATTTCCAGGCAACGGGCGGGACTCATGCGATCCGCCGGATAGAGCAGGTCCAGGTGACCGAAGGCATGCATCACCTCCTGGTCGGCGGTTTCCTCGAAAATCCTCGCGGTCGCCTCATCCCCCGCCGCCCGAGAGAGCTTGGCGAAGTAGCGGTACTTGATGTGGGCCATCGATTCGCCGGCGAAGGCGGATTCGAGGTTCTTGATGGTGACTGAATTGCTTTCCATGGCGCGTCTCCTTGTCTCGATTGGTTGAGTACCTTGACGCTTGCCATGCTAGAGCCGGCCCAACGATAAATCCAATGGATAGTTTACATTGTTTGAATAGGCAATGACTATCGCTAGCGGATCGGCCGGGTGCCTGGCAGGCGGGCTGCCAGCAGGGCGCGACGCATGACGTCGATGGCCTGGTAACGGGGAAAGCTGTTGCGCCAGACCAGGCCCACCCGCCGCGTGGGCTGGGGTTCGGCGAAGGGGCGCACCCGCAGCAGGGGGTCCTTGACGGAGATGCCATCCACGGCCGAGGCCGGCATCACCGTGATGCCGACGCCGCTGGCCACCATATGGCGGATGGTTTCCAGGGAGCTGCCCTCGAGAATATGGGGTGAAGCGCCGGCCTGGAGATTGGCGGGAGTACACAGATCCAGCACCTGGTCGCGGAAGCAGTTGCCGGGCCCCAGCATCAGGAGAGCCGCATCCAGCAACTGGGCCGGCACTATGCTCTTGCACTTGACCAAAGGATGGCCCACGGGCAGCAGCACCCGGAACATCTCGTCGTAAACGGGCTGGGCCACCAGCCCCGGCTCCTCCACCGGCAGGGCCAGGATGGCCACGTCCAGTTCCCCGTTCTTGAGCTTTTCCAGCAACCGATAAGTGAAGTTCTCTTCGATGATCAGGGGAATGGCCGGCGCCGATTCGCGCAGCAGGGGCACCAGCCGGGGCAGCAGGTAGGGGCCGATGGTGTAGATGCAGCCCAGGCGCAGAGGCCCAACCAGGGGATCGCGGCCGGCGGTAGCCACCTCCGCCACCCGGGCGCATTCCGCCAGCACCCGCTCGGCCTGGGCCACCACCTGGGTACCGATACCGGTGACCCGGACCTCCTGGGGCGCCCGCTCGAAGAGGATCACGCCCAGTTCCTCCTCCAGTTTCTTCACTGCCACCGAAAGGGTAGGCTGGGAGACCGAGCACTTATCGGCGGCGCGGCCGAAATGGCGCTCCTGGGCGAGGGCGATGATGTAACGCAGTTCAGTGAGGGTCATGAGTTCAGGCAGATCCGATTGAAAGTCCAGCGGGGCGGCTCACGGCAATTTCGGTACCGAAACCGTGGAAAACTTTCCCCACCACGATCAGCCCCGCCTCCCTGCATAGCGGCAGCCATAGAAGCCTGCCAAGGATATGCAGCCTATCCATAGGCACACTCTATCTCAGTCTGCCAACGAAGGGCAGGGTGGCCGATCAGAACATCACATTGCCCTGCAACCAGAGGCGCAAATTGTCGGAGCGATTGTCGCTGTCCCGTCCCTGGGTGTCCCGGGCCGGGTTGCTGCCTATTTTCGAGGCCAGGGTGGCGACAATCTGGCTGCGGGGTGTGGCCGACCACGCCAGGGATGCGCCGATGCCGGAAAGGGCATAGTGGTTGCTCAGGCCCGGTGTCGCTGCGTTCCAATTGGTCCAGGGGCTCTTGTGCAGACTGACCACCCCATGGTCGGCGAACAGGGCGAGACGCCAGTCCCGGTCGAGTTCCCGGCGCCATTCGACGGTAGCCAACCAGCCTTCATCTCCGGTGGCTTCGCCGCTGGGATAGGCGCGAACGCCCTGGAGGCCTCCGAGTACGAATTTCTCCGAGGAATCCAGATTCCTGTCCGACCATTGGCCGGACAGCGCCCCATACAGAGCCGAGTTGCCACTCAGGCGCTGCAAGTGGGAAGCCTGGGCTGTCCACTTGAGGAATCCCCCGTGGGTTCTGGCGGTCAGGGCATCCTGGGCAAGATCCGCCGCCAGATCGGCCAGATCCATACGGCCCGTCACCCACTGCAAGCCATAAGTGGAGTAGGCACCCTGGCCGCTCAGCGCGCTACGATCGCCATTGAGAGCCAGAGTCAGGGTGTCGCTCTGCTTGTCACTGATGTTGGCGCCCAGGGAGCGGTCGACAAAATGACGCTGGGCCATATTGGCCGACAGCGACAGATTGGAGAGCCGGGTCCTTACCAGAGGATAGCTGACATAGGCCGAGACCGCCCTCGCCTGACCGCTCGATTGCAGGGTCTCGGCGGCCGGATCGCAACACAGCGTGAAGCGAGAGTCGATCAGAGCCGCCCCTGCGCGCCAGCCAGCGTTGCCCAGGGGCAGGCTCCAGCCGACCCGAGCGAAACTGCTGCCCTCACTGGCAACTGCACGAATCGTTCCCAGGTCGCCCCGGCCAGAAAGATCGTTGATGAACAATGTCGCGGTCAGTCGGGCAGCGCCAGTGTAGCGATTGCCGCCGTTGTCCAACTCCACGCTGCCCGTATACACCTCCCCCTGGGCCGCTTCCACTACCACACGGGTGGTTCCCGGCGCCTTGCCCGGAACCAGTACGGCACGGGCGCTGGTGGCGGGAAGGTCGTTCAGCAGCAGCAGGCCACGCTCCAGACGCTCCTGCTCCAAAGCCATCCCGGCCGACAGACTGGTGGCCAGGGTGAGGCGCAGCGTGTCCTCGTCAATACGGGTCCCGGGCGCACGCTTGATGTCGATCCCCTCCAGCTTGCCCTCCATGACACGAACTTCAATCACGCCGTCCTTTATTTCCTGGGGTGGCACGTACGCTCGGGCCAGGAACAGCCCCCGGGCCTTGAGCCACTGCTCCAATTTCTCGGCAATCCGATGAAGTCCCTCCAGACTTGTGGGCTGGCCGACATGTTCCGCAAGCAAGGCCTGGGCTTCCGTCTCCGGCAGGGCAGTCAGTCCGTTGAGGCGGAAGGCACGCACGGGAATGGCCTGCCCGGCATCGGACTTGGGTTTCTCCGGTACTGGTGATTCTTGTGAACGGGGGGCAGCCGGACTGGCATCCGGCTTGGGCATCTGCTTCTCTTTCGCCGGGGACTCCGGAGTGGGTGACGTCGACGAACTGCCCCCTGGCGTGGATTTCTCCTTGGTTGGAGACTCCACCGGACGCGGCACAGTCGGGCTGACATCCGACTTGGACTTCTCTTTGGCCGGGGCTTCCTGAGCAGGCGGCTTAGCCGAACTGGTATCCGGTTTAGGCGCTTCCTTGACCACGGCAGGCGGAGGCGGCGGCATGGCTGGGACGGGGGGACGCTCGCGCTGGGTCTCATCCCGCATCAGGGAGCCGGAATCACGAAAAGCCAACTTGGGGGCGGCATCAGGGCGTTGTACCTCCTCTGACACTGAGGCTCCAGCATCTTCATAAGCGTCAAGTTGACTCTGACGACGACGCAGCATTTCTTCACGTATAAAAGCCCCCGCATCGGGAGGAGCAGACCATGCGGGAGTAGCCAGGCAGGCAAGAGCCAGGACACAGACAAGGCGGGTGCGAGTAGTCATGATCGCGGTCTCTCAGTTCTTCGGCATCAACAGATACTCACCACCCTCGCGGTGACCGGCAGAAACGACGGTGCCATATTGAGGTTCCTGGGGAAAGTCCTTGGTCACCGCTTCCCTGATCCTGGCGTGGAGTTGCTGACCGGAAAGATCACCCTTCATCTGCCCCAACATCTGAATCATGTTCCAGGCGAAGATCGAGTGATCTTCATAGCCCTCATCGGAAACAGGTTCCTCTGCCCCGGAAGACATAGCCATCACCGATCTCCGTGTCAGCGCCTGCTCCCGATTGACACCCACCATCTCGGCAACCTTGCCTTCCCTGGTGAGGGTGCCTGAGTAGCAACTATCGGACACCAGCATCACCTGCTTGGCCGGGATGTTGGCCAATCCCCGTGCAATCGTGGTGTTGGATATCCACTTGTCCGGTGTGCTGGCGTCGCCATCCACCGGAATCCAGTAACCCATGTTGTCGCCTTCGTTCAGGTAGCCATGGCCGGCATACATCACCAACACGCTATCCTCCGCCTCGACACCACGGATTACGACATTCATGGCATCAATGATGTCCTTGCGGCTGGCATTCTCCAATACCTTCACTTCGTAACCGAGCTTTTCCCTGAGCTGGGCACCGATGGCCACAACATCGTTGATGGCAGTATCCAGATTGGGAATCGGTGAGCGGTAACGATTGTTGCCAATCAGCAGCGCCACTTTGCGTTTCACTACCGGAGCAAAGTTTTGCTCCACTGCGATCATCATCTCGCTGGACTTGCCTTTTGCGGCGGCAATGCAGAGGCCGCTGCTTTCCCCCTCCCCACAGTTCGGAACATCTGCCGCAGATGGGTCCCTGGCCAGCATTGCCAGGGCATCTCCGAACAATTGGGTGCGAGCCTCATGGGCCTGTCGGCTCATGGCTTGCAGGTCACTACGAGAAAGCACTCCCGCCCGGGTGGGCACAGACTTGCTGGCATCAACAATGAGCTTGGGCGGTGGCGTCCCCGTCGACGCGTCACTGGATGCGGGGAAGTTTCTCATCGTGGCACCGCCGCTACCGGCATCGCCTGCCGATGCCGTGGACACCGTTGTCGTGGTGGACTGCTGGGCCACCGCGGTGGCGTTGGTCGTCGTGGCCGAACTGTTGGAACTGGTCGGCTCCACCACTGGTGTTGGCGTTGGCGTTGGCGTTGGCGTTGGCGTTGGTGTTGGTGTTGGTGTTGGTGTTGGTGTTGGTGTTGGTGTTGGTGTTGGTGTCGGTGTCGGTGTCGGTGTCGGTGTCGGTGTCGGTGTCGGTGTGGCATCCTGGCCGAAGTAGAACACCCGATTCGACGACAGCAGGATATTGCCCTGGATGATCGACGCATCGTAAGACACGGCATCCGGCGTCAGGCCGTTCAGGGTGACCAGGGAAGGCTTCTGAGCCTGCAGAAACCAGTGCTTGCCACTCGGTACTGTGATGGCATTGGTACCCACATTATTGATTAATTGCCCACTGGTCGCCGCAGACTTGATACCCAGCTCCACATGGGGGCGCACACAATTGCTGCTGCATAGAGGGTCTGTCGTGCTGGTGCTGCCGACCGTCACCGCCCCAGTCCCCGTTGCCACCAATGGTGCATCGAGAGTCAGGTTGCCGGCGTAGAGTCCAATATTGTATGCGGTGATGCCACTGACCGTTCCATTCGGCAATGACGACGACACGACAGACAGGGGCTGGGTGTAGTCATTGACGACCCAGAAGGATCCAGTTGCCTTGCCTGCCACACGAGTTACAGCATTCGCCGCGCCGTCAAAGACTATGTTGCCTGGAAGTACGCTGCCACCATCATGGGCGGTGGCTACCAGAATCTGCGCGGTGAGCGATGCGCTCGAAGTTTGGGTGGCGGTGCCGCCGCGAGGTAGTAAATACACCGCATTGTTGACGGATACGGGTGCATTGAAATTAATCCCCCCGCTACCGGAACGAACGGACAGGGCTGTACTGCCTGTGCCGCTGGCGCTCATGCCCTGCCAGGGCATACCGGTACCACTGAAGCTGATCGGCGCATCAATGCTGACGCTGCCGCTATTCGTGCTGAGATCCAGAATGCCCGTCGTCATTTGACCACTGGACAGCCCTGCTGCCACGCTGATGTTTCCGCCTGATGTGTAGAGCGAAAGGTCCCAGTCGATAGCGGTGTGCAGAGTGGAAATCTGGGTCGGACTCAGGCTCAGCACACCCGCCGTGGGGGAGGACTCGATACGAATGGCACGGCTAGCATCGTAGGGCTCTACGATGAGGGAGCCAGCGGTGGCAGTGGTTATCCCGGTCAGCGCCATACTGTTGGCCCGGTAGTCCACCCCAATCTCTGTCGCACTGCCCGCCCCGGAGCCGGAAACCGCAGCCTTGACCGACAGCGTACCCGGAGTCTCCAGGGTCACCGCCTTGCTGCCGGTGATCGGAGCATCAACCGTCAGGTTGGTGGCATTGAGAGTGACGTTGGTGGCGGTAATGCCGTTGTAGGTAGTATCGGGGTTACTGCTCGAAATGACCGAAAGGGCACTGCTGCCGTTGGCAAACCGGAAATCCCCGGTCACGCCGCCAGCAATGCTCCCCACGGCATTGGCGGCAGAGGTAAGGGCAACGCTGCCGCTGCCCATGTTGGTCAGCTGGAAGTTGGCATCGAGTCCGCCGACCATCAGGGCCGGTGAGGTGATCGTGCCACTGCTGTTCTGGGACAGATTGCCTCCGCCGAGCGCAACAATCATGCCGTAATTGGCCGCGATGGGGGCATTCAGAACGGTTCCTCCGCTACCGGAGGCCAACAGCACGGCCTTGCTGCCGGTACCATTCAAATTGATCGCGGAACTGATGGTCACGGTGCCTCCCGACAGCATCAGCACTCCGCTGTCAAACTGGCTGGCGTTCACCGTGGCTGCCACGGTCACCGGATTGGTGTGAGCAGCATCCAGACCACCAATGCGAACCGAGGCCAGGTAGCCCAGTGAAGGATCCGTCGGCGTATGCAGGGTGGCCAGTTCGGTGGGTGTGATGCTGAGCGTGTTGAGGGTGGGCGTGGTTTCGATACGGATGGGCACCGTTGTGCTGTAGGGTGCAATGGCCACGTAACTACCCGAGGTGGTGCTTCCCGTCAGGTCCACATCATTGCTCTGATAAACCACAGCGCCCGCCTGAACATTGCCATCCACGAGAATATCGTTAGGCGCAATGGCCTCCAGCTTGGAACTGCTCCCGGTGGCAGTGACATTGCCGAAGATTTGCACATACCGCTGGGCCTGCAGCGAAAGAGTGGTGTTCGCACTCCAGGAGACGGGATCGCTGACCCAGATATCGCCGTTGCCCGGGGTGCCCTGGGTGGCGGTCTGGATGGTGACATTGGTGCTGTTGAGCTGGCTGGAGAGAGCCGTACCGGAAATGTCGCCGCTGGCGGCAATCAGATAGTCGTTGGGATCGATCAGCCAGGTGCCGGTCTTGCCCAGGGGAGCGACAGTGGTGATGTGGACACCGGACTCTGTTTTGACCTGGGCGCCGGACGTCTCGATGAAACCGCCATCACCGCCATGGGGGGCCGAAGCGTCGAGAGTGCCGCCCACAGTCACGGAACCCGCCAGCAACTTGATGGTGCCCGCCTGCTCGCTGACCGTGGTGGCCCGCACCACGCCTTGATTGTTGATAGCGCCCGCCGTCAAATTGCCAGCCGCGCTGGTGCTCATCAGCACCATGCCTCCGTCGGCCGCAATCAGTTGCCGATTGTCGATCAGGCCATTGACCGCAGCTCTTTCCACCTTGATCTCTATCAGGCGGTCGCCGGCAAAGTCCAGACGCAGATCTTCGCCGCTGGCCAGGGAGACATTGCCCAGATGGGCGCTGATCACCCCTTCGTTTCTTATCTCTGGCGCCATCAGTGCAACGTAGCCGCCATCGGCGGTATCGAGACTGCCCTGGTTGACGATGCTGCCGGCGCCATCCTTGCTAAAAAGGTAGCGGCCGCTGAGGAAGTCGTCATTGCTCAAGCCCAGGCTGGAAGCCGCCAGGCCACCCACATCGACCCGGGCGCCAGGGCCGAACATCACGCCCCCGGGATTGAGCAGCCAGACCTGGCCGTTGGCGGAAAGGCGCCCTTCGATGAAGGACCTCCCTCCATCGGTACCAACCCGGTTCAAGGCAATGGAGGAAGCACCTGGCTGCTGGAAGTGGACCGAGGCGTCACGACCGATGTTGAAACTTTGCCAGTCGATGATGGCACGGCCTGAAGACTGGTCGATGCGCATGGCGTTGCCAGTCTGGCTGATGGCGGCGCTACCGGCGGTGACCACACCGCCGCCGGGCAGGGCATTGGCTGCCAGCTGGGCGAAGGCCGGCAGGGAACACAGGCCTGCGGCGGCCAGCAGCAGTGCAAGAACGCGGGGGCGGGAACGGATGACTTCCTTCCCTTGGAGAGGAGAGGAACGATCACTCGCCCCCGAATTCACGGGTCTTGATTTCATCGCCATTCTCTCCAGGTGAATTTTCAAAATGGGCTGGGTGGATATTCTACCTATGCCCTTATTACTAAAGTTGTTTCTAAAGAACCGATTAGATTGCCCCTTGCGCCATTCCTCAGCAAATTACCCCCGCCACTCCGGGTCGAACGGGGATAGCCGGAGGGAACAGGAAAAGAGCCGGGCCATGGCCCGCAAAGTATTGCCCGGAACCCTGGGGGCATAATGGGAGCCATCATGAGCCTGCCACCCCTGATCGCCGCCCTGCTGAACCCGGCCCGCTATCCTGGCCCGGTGGAGCGGGTGGATCTGGTGGAAACCCATGCCTCCTGGCTGCTACTGGCGGGGGAACGGGCCTACAAGATCAAGAAGCCGGTCACCCTGCCCTTCCTCGACTACGGCAATCTGGAAAAACGCCAAGCCTGCTGTGAAGCAGAGCTGCGCCTCAACCGCCGCTTTGCTCCGGACCTCTATCTGGAAGTGGCCCGCCTCACCGGCAGTATCTCGGACCCGGTCTGGAACGGCACGGGCCCCGTGATCGAACATGCCGTGGTGATGCGCCGTTTCGCCGAGGAAGGGCGCCTGGATCACGTCTGTGACCGGGGCGAACTCACGTATCAGCACATCAGCGGCCTGGCCTCCGCCATGGCAGGCTTCCATGACTTGGCAGCGGCCGCGGCGCCGGACTCGCCCCATGGCACCCCGGTACGGGTGGCCGCCGATTCACTGGAAAACTTCGATGAGCTGCGACACCTGCTGGCACCCCATGACGAGCCCATGCTGTCGGCCCTGGAACACTGGACCCACGACGAACTCCACCGCCGTGAAGACGACTTTACCCGGCGCAAGACCCGGGGCCGGGTGCGTGAATGCCACGGAGACTTGCATCTGGGCAATCTGGTGCTGCTCGGCGAGCAGGTGCTGCCCTTCGACTGCATCGAGTTCAACGAAGGCTTTCGCTGGATCGATGTGGCCAGCGAAATCGCCTTCACCTATGTGGATCTGATCGATCACGGCCAGCCGGGTTTGGCCTGCTGGTTCATCAATGAATGGTTGGCCCACAGCGGTGATTTCGACGCCCTGACGGTACTGCGCTTCTACGCCGTCTACCGGTCCATGGTAAGGGCCAAAGTAGCCGCCCTGCGGGCCGCCCAAAGCGACGGGAATCTGGCGGCAGCACAAGGCTACCTGGCACTGGCCGCACGCCTGAGCACACCCGCAGCGCCTACCCTGACCATCACCTTCGGCCTCTCCGGCAGCGGCAAGAGCCGGGCCTCGCGCCAGCGCCTGCTGACAGACCCGGCGGCCGCCACAGTCCGCCTGCGCTCCGACGTGGAGCGCAAGCGCCTGTTCGGCCTGGGAGCCCTGGACCGGAGCGGCTCGGCCCTGGACAGCGGGCTCTACGACGCTCAGGCCCATGAGCGCACCTATCGACGGCTGGCCGAACTGGCGCGGCAGGTGCTGGGCCAGGGCTGGTCAGTGATCGTCGACGCCGCCTTCCTTAAGCGCAGGGAGCGGGATGAGTTCCATGCCCTGTCCGAAACCTGCACAGTGCCCTTCGCCATCCTGGCTCCGTCGGCCCCGGTAGAGGTGCTGCGGCAGCGGGTGGCTGCCCGCGCCCGCAAGGGACGGGACGCATCCGAGGCCACCCTGGAAGTACTGGAACGACAGTTGGTCAGCCACGAGCCCCTGGAAGCCGACGAACTGCCGTGGGTAAGCGACCCCACATGACCCTACGCGTTACCGTAATGGGGAAAATGAGTTTTCCCGCCGGGCCGCCCTGACCGAAGGAAATCCCTGTGGGACAAGGAAAAACGGCAAGCGGCGCTAGCCGCGACCTCTCGGTGCCGCTACGGAGTGCCCCGTAATATCGAGCGCAGCGAGCCGACTCGAACCCCTCGGAGGGGGCGAAGGGGGGCGAGCCTTTCCATGCTCATCGAAAAGCAGTTTTTCCGCCGGGCCGACCCAAGGAAAAACGGCAAGCGGCGCCAGCCGCAACCTCTCGGTGCCGCTACGGAGTGCCCCGTGATATCGAGCGCAGCGAGCCGACTCGAACCCCCCGGAGGGGGGCGAAGGGGGGCGAGCCTTAAATCACCGCCTCGACCCGATTGCGACCCTGATGCTTGGCCCGATAGAGGGCGGCATCGGCCCGATTGATGACAATATCCAGGGAAGCATCGGCAGCACTGAGCAGGGTCAGTCCGATACTGACGGTGACAGCAATGGTGATTCCCTGGAATTCAGCAGGGTGGCCCTCCAGCCGCCCCCGCAGGCGCTCGGCCGTCTCCCGGGCACCAACCTCGTCGGTGGCGGGCAGCAGGATGCCGAACTCCTCGCCCCCCAGGCGGCCGAAGAGATCCACCTGACGCAGGCTGTCCCGGGACAGGGTGGCGAAATGCCGCAGGACCCCATCTCCGGCGGCATGGCCATGAGTATCATTGACCCGTTTGAAGAAATCCAGGTCCAGCATCAGCAGGGCCGCGCCCTGGTTGAAACGCCTGACCCGGGCCATTTCCTTTTCCGCCTGCTCCAGGAAACAGCGGCGGTTGAGCAAGCCGGTCAGGGAATCGATGGTGGCCAGGCGAATCATTTCCGCCTCGGCCTGGCGGCGCACCTCGATGTTCTGGAACACCGTCACCGCCCCTTCGATGGTCCCCTGTTCCTTCATGGCCGTGGTTGTCAATTCCACCGGGAAACCCTGGCCGTCCTTGCGAATCAGCCAGTCCTCGGTATGGCGGGTCATGCCGTCATGGAGGGTACGGAAGATGGGGCACTCCGCTTCGGGGTAGGCTGTTCCATCCTGCCGCCGGGGATGCAGCAGGGCATGGGAGTCCTGGCCAATAACCTCGGCGCTGCCGTAACCCAGCATCGAAAGGGCTGCCGGATTGATGAAGGTAATCCGCCCCCGCACGTCGAGACCGAAGATGCCTTCCCCGGCCGACATCAGCAGCAGCTCGTTGCGCCGGGAGAGATGCTCCACCTCGCGCCGACTGGCTTCCGCCGCCGCCAATGCGTCACGGCGGGCAGTGATGTCCAGGTGGGTTCCCGCCGCCCGCAGGGGTTGCCCGACGGCGTCCCGCTCCACCACCCGGCCCCGATCCAGCACCCAGACCCAGTGGCCGTCCTTGTGGCGCATGCGGTGTTCCGATTCGTAAGCCGGCGTATCGCCCCGCAGATGGGGCTCCAGGACGGCATTGAGCGCGAGCCAGTCGTCGGGGTGCACCAGGCGGGACCAGGTCTCCAGGTTCCCCTCCAGCTCGTCCGGGCGATAGCCCAGCATCCGTGCCCAGCGTTCGTTGAATTCCACGCGGCTGCTGGGCACATGCCAGTCCCAGGTGCCCAGGTCGGCTCCCTTCAAGGCCAGATCCAGGCTCTGTTCCCTAACCGACACGGCTTCCTTGGCCGCGTCCAGCCGACGCTGCCATTCCTTGCGGAAATATTGCAGCAGCAGCAGGAGTACGGCCTGGGCCACCAGGTAAGCCAGAAAATTGAACCCCCAGTTACGCCAGGCCTTGTTGCGCTCATTGGCAACCTGCCGGCTGATGTCGGACCAGATCAGCACCGATCCTACCGTGGGGCGCTTCAAGTCCAGGGTGCCCAGATAGTCCCGCAGGGGGAAGCGCAACATATGGTAGCTATGGTCCTTCCATTCCAGCAGGCGGGAGCTGAGGCCAGTCTTTTGATCGGGCAGCAGGCCCTGGGTCAGCCAAGCCCGAATTTCTGGACGGGAGGTGATTTCCAGATAGCAGTCGCAGCCGGGAAACTTTTCGCCCGCATTGGGCAGGTTGGTGTTCCAGACCGTCCCCTCCACATGAGTGCTATCCACCGTCACCGCCAGCCCCGCGTCCAGTTGCCGATCCAGCAGGGACAGAATGGGCTCGAAGGAACCGCCGGCTTCCACCGCGCCCACCGTCATGGGGTTCCCGCCGGGGCGGGACAACAGCACGGGAACCACACCTCGCAGTGCGGAATAGAGCCGTCCCGTCTCGAAGCCGGAACGGGGCCGCTGGTCCCGATTGACATCGACAATAATCGGACGCACATCGTCGATGCGATCCCCGAACTTGTCCGGATGGTGCACCCGCAGATAGGACAAGGCACCGGGGGCCAGAAAAAAATGCAACTGGCGCAGACCGAATTGCTGTTGCAGGACACGCCAGGCAGGCTCCACTTCCCGCATCAGGGCCGCCCTCGCCTCGGCACTGCGGGACTGGCCTGGGCCACCCCCTTCGGCCAATACCGCCTCCCGGCCCTGGGCGAACAGCGCCGCCACCCGCGGTGAGTTGGCCACCAGAGCCGCCAGGGTCAATAACTGAAGTTCCTGGTTGGCTGCCGCAATCTGGAAAGCCGCCTGAGCCTGTCGGCCATCGTTCGCCAGATGCTGCTCGAACTCCTGCTGGTCCTTCCCCTGACGGACCAGGGCGATAGACAAAAACGTGGCCGCCAGCAGGACGCTGGAGATCAGAACCAGAAGTGGGTAACGATTCTTTTGCAAGAGCAGGCCTCGCGCCTTTATCCAAAACTTGCCGTCAGAGACAGGCGCCGATCAGCACCATCTCATGCCGTGTCCCCATTCTATGTCACAGCTACAGGCAAAATTGGGGGGCGATATGGGCTCAGAGTCGGCGGCGCAGGGCCGCGCTGGCACCATCCACCATCAGCGAAAGCAGCAGCATGGCGCCGATCACCGTGCTGGCCTGGGCATAGTGGAAGAGTGACAACTCCACGTAGAGCAATTGCCCCAGACCGCCGGCGCCGACGAAGCCCAGGATGGCCGCCATGCGGATATTCATTTCCCAACGATAGAGACTGTAGGCTGCAAGCTGGGGCAGCACCCCGGGCAAGGTGCCATAGAGAAAGGCCAGGAATGAACGGCTTCCCGTCACCGCCAGGGCATCCCGGGGCTGGCGCGGCGTGTTTTCCAGAGCCTCGGCGAACAGACGGCCCAGCACGCCGGTGGTGTGCAGGGCCAGGGCCAGGGTGCCGGCAAAGGGCCCCAGGCCCGCCGCCAGCACCATCAGGGTGGCCCAGACCAGTTCCGGCACCGAACGCAGGGTATTGAGCACAAGGCGAGTGACGCCACGCCACAGTCGGGAGGAAGGCAGGGCCAGGAGCAGACCCAGGGCCATCGCCAGCAGTGTGCCCAGGGCCGAGATGGCGATGGTCTGCAAGGATCCCTGAAAAACTTTGTGGCGCCACTCGGAAGAAAAATCGACGGGAAAGAAGTCGGCGGCAAAGCGCAGCACCTGGGTCAGGGTATCGACGCTGGCCAGGGCCGACAGGCCCAGCTCGAGAAAACGGAAGCTGGCCGCCACCGCCAGCGCCAGGCCCAGCAGCAGGCCCCAGGCCAGGGGCCCCAGGGCCGCCGGACGGCGTCGATCCACGGTTTCCAGTCCCCGCCGCAACAGGGCGGAGAAGCCGTCCGCCGCCAGCACCAGCAACAGGAAGGCCAGCAGGATGGCGGCGGCCTCGCCGCCGTTGAGCATTTTCATGGCCTGGTCCATCAACTGGCCCAGGCCGCCGGCACCGACGAAGCCCATCACCACTGCAGCCCGCAGGGCGCATTCCCAGCGATAGACGGTGTAGGACACCAGCTCCTGGGCCACCCCCGGCAACAGTCCGTAGCCCAGGGCTGCCAGGCGTCCGCCGCCGCTGGCGACGATGGCCCGGGCGGCGCGCCGGTCTCCCGATTCGAGAATCTCGGCATAGACCTTGGCCAGCATGCCGCCATAGGTCAGGGCCAGGGCCAGCACCCCGGCCGCCGGCCCCAGGCCGAAGACCCGCACCAGGGCCAGGGCCCAGACCAGTTCGGGGATACCCCGCAGCACCATGGTCAGGCCCCGCAGGACCTGGCGCAGCAGAATGCCGCCGGGCCGGCGGGGACCGGGCAGCAGGCGGCTCAGGGACAGGGCCTGGGAGATGAGCAGGGACAGGGGCAGGGCCAGCAGCAGGGCCAGGGCGATGCCGGCCGTGGCGATGGCCAGGGTTTCCAGGGTGGCACGGGCCAGCAGGCTCAGAAAGTCCCGATCCGTGGCCGGTGGATAGAAGCCCTGGAGAAAGTTGCCCATCACCCGGAGGTTGCCCGGCTCCAGCAACCGGCCGGGCTGGAACTCGCCGATCCGCCCCAGTTGCCAGAACAGCAGGATGCCCAGGGTCAGGGCCAGCGCACGACCCGGCGCGGCGGGATCACGGCGGAGAGTAGCGACACTTAACGTGAAACGAGGAACAATCTTGTGAAACATCACAAACACCGCCTCGTCATTCCGGCGTAGGCCGGAATCCAGGGGGACGCCGATCTGGACCCCGGCCTGCGCCGGGGTGACGGGTTTCATCATCAGGGGGGGCGCCTACCGCCATGGCCGTTAGCCCCACGCGTGACCTTCGGATAGCCCAGCAGGCCGGGGGTCGCTACGGGGTTCTCGCGCCAGGACCGGCAGGGCCTCCCCTTCGGCGGCATACAGGGCATGGAGCATGGCCTCGCTCACCTGGCCGGCGGGGCAGTCGAAAACGATGCGCCCCTCCCGCAGGCCTACGATGCGGGGGAAATGGGCCAGGGCCAGATCCACCGCATGGAGACTGGCCACCAGCGTGGCCTGGCGCGCCGTGGCGTCGGCGCACAGGACCGCCACCGTCTGCCGCGCCAGGGTCGGGTCCAGGGCCGAGACGGGCTCGTCGGCCAGGATCAGGTCCGGCTGTTGATACAACACCCGGGCCACACCCACCCGCTGCAACTGGCCGCCCGAGATGGCATCGCAACGATCGAAGAGGCGTTCCCCCAGGTCCAGCCGGGCCAGGGCCCCACGGGCGCCGGGAATATCCAGGGGATAGAGCAGGGAGAGCAAGCCCTTCCACAGGGGCCAGCGGCCCAGGCGGCCAGCCAGCACGGCAGTGACCACCCGCTGCCGGGGCGGGATGGGTGGAGACTGATGCACCGTGCCGATGCGGGCACGCAGCCGGCGCAAGGCACCCGGTGTCAGCATCCAGGGATGCTGGTCCAGCAGCGCAAGGCGCCCGGTGCTGGGCGCGAGGGCACTGCCCAGCAGGGCCAGCAGCGTGGTCTTGCCGGCCCCCGAGGGGCCGATCACCGCGACCTGCTCTCCCGGCCGGGCCGTCAGGTCGATATCGACCAGGGCGCGATGGCCGTTGGCGTGGGTCAGGCCCACGCCCTCCAGGCGAAAACTCATGACGGTTTATGTGACCAAACAGCTTTCCCGCCGGGCCGCCCCAAGGGAAAGCGACACGCGCCGGAGGCGCAAACGGCAAGCCCCTGCTACGGAGTTCCCCGTAGCTTCGAGCGCCGCGAGCCGACTCGAACCCCCCGGAGGGGGGCGAAGGGGGGCGAGCGTTTTCATACCTACTTCAACAAACCGGCAGCCTGGGCAGCCTGTTCTATCCCTTCGTAATTTTCCTTTTTGGTCGGGATGAACTTGCTGGCCCGTTGCAGGGCCATGATCTCCTTGTGGGCCGGATTGGCTGGGTCCAGCTTGAGGAAGGCCTCGGTCAGCTTTTTCACCAGCGCCGGGTCCAGGTCGCCGCGCACCGTCCAGTTGTAATCGAAGTAGGGCGGCGTGGTGGCGAACACCCGCACCTTGGCCGTATCCACCTTGCCCTGCTCCACCAGCTTGTCCCAGACCGAGGCGTTGAGTACGCCGGCATCGGCGCGGCCGGCGGCGACAAAGGCCACCGTGGCGTCATGGGCCCCGGAGAAGGCCAGGTTCTTGAAGTCCTTGTCCGCGTTGATCCCCTCCCGGCCCAGGAAGTAGCGGGGCATCAGATGACCCGAGGTGGAGGAAGGTGAACCGAAGACGAAGGTCTTGCCCTTCAGGTCGGCGAAACTCTTGATGCCCTCGCTGGCGGTGATGAAACGGGAGGTGAACTTGGCGTCCTCGGCCCGCTGCGCGATGGGGATCGCTGTACCCTGGGTGCGCCGCTTGGCCTGGATGAAGGTGAAGCCTCCCAGCCAGGCCAGGTCCAGCTTGCCGGTGGCCAGGGATTCAACCACGGCCGCGTAGTCGGAGACCGGAACGAAGCTGACCTTCATGCCGGTCTGTTGCTCCAGGTATTGTCCCAGGGGCACGAACTTGCGTTGCAACTCGGTGGGTGCCTCGTCGGGAATCGCGGAAACCCGCAGCACGTTTTCCGCCGCTAGGGCGGAAAAGGGCAGACCCAGCGCCAGGGCGCAAAGGCCGCCCAGCGCCAGACGGCGCAAGGAACGGTAGTTCATGATGTCTCCCAATCAATCAGCCGCCGCGACGGGGAAGTCGTCACGGCTTAACAACGGCCCCGGACAGCGGGAACCGCGAAAGTAATGCCCAAGCGGTACGCAGACCGCGGGCGGGACTATAGGCGGAGAGCGGGAGGCAAGCAAGGGGCTCAGGTCGTTCGCGGCACAACCGTGAACTACGCCCAGGTCCGACGCAATCGGCGATTGACCCCGCGCCCCGAGGCTGGCTAACTGCGCGGTGTGGAATCGCTTCCACCGCAAACCCGGCGAAAGCCGGTGACGCAAAGCTACAGGGGCTAAGGGGCAGTGTCCCACGCCAGCCAGCTGCCGGTCCCGTCGCCATCGACAGAGCCGCAAACGTCACCCGCATGGCCGGCACTCGTCCACTACCCAGGAGTGTCGTCATGAAATTCACACAGATTGCAAAGTCTTCCCGCCCCCGCCTTTGGATCGGAATATGCGTCGCCCTGGCAGCCGGGCCGACCGGGGCAGCCATGGAGCCTGACACCCTGGATACACCGCTGCGGGTGGCCGATGCAGGCCCGCTCGTACAGATCGATCCAGCCCGCCAGCTCCAGGCCGGGAATGCCGCCTATGCACGGAAGGAGTACACCGAGGCCCTGCGCATATTCCGCAACATCGCCGTCCTGGGGGTGCCGGAGGCGCACTACCGCCTGGGCATCATGTATGCGGAAGGACTGGGCACCCGCAAAAGCGAACGCCAGGCCGAATACTGGCTCAAGCTGGCTTCCCGGAAGAACTATCCCGGGGCCGCCAGTGCCCTCGGAAAATTACGGACATCGAGTCCCGATAGCTAGCCGGCTCCGGCTGCAAGATTGGCAATCAGCCAGCACTACAACTAGGATTCCTGAACCAGAGTCGCAGGGGACCCGGTCCATGGACGACATCGAACAGGATCCGAAAGGCGTTGCCCCAGGCCATCCCGGCATGACTCCGGCGCCGGAGCCTCAGGGGATAGGCGATCGCTTCCTGTTTGATGCCTCGCCCTTCGGCATCTTCGTCATCGACCATACCGGGAGCGTGGTCGATTGCAACCCAATTTTTCTCTCCATCACCGCCCTTCCCCGGGAAAAGCTGATCGGTTTCAATCCGCTGGGTTCGCCGCGGGGGCGCACCACCCTGGGCGCCCATCTGCGTCGGGCACTGGCGGGGGAACCCGTGGATTTCGAAACCCGCCATGCCTTCATTCCGGGCGGCAAAATCCACCAGTGCCGCTACGTTCTGCAACCCATAAAGTCAGGCGGTTCAGAATTCTCGGTACTGGGGCTTGTCGAGGAAATCGGTCGGCGCAAGAAACAGGAACAGGCGGTCCTGAAGGCGACCAAGACCCTGAAGCGACAACTGGCCTCAGAAACCGCCCGCTTTCGCGGCCTGGTGGACCAATCCCTGGCCGGCATCTACATGATTCGCGATGGCCAACTGGTCTATGCCAATCAAATGCTGGCGCAACTCTATGGCGTTCCCTCGGCAGCGGCATTCATCGGTACCAGCGTCTTTGACCTGGTAGCACCGGAATCCCGTGCCACCATGCAGGAATACATGACCCGGCGCCTGACTGGAGATATCAGCGACGCCCGTTACGAATTCATCGGCCTGCGCCCCGATGGCGGACTGCTGGAACTGGAGGCCCATGGCCGGGTGGTGGAGATCGACGGCCAACCCACCATCGTCGGCGTGATCATCGACATCTCGGCACGCAAGGCCCTGGAGCGGGAGCTCAACTATCAGGCCCTGCACGATGACCTGACCTGCCTGCCCAACCGCAAGCTGTTCTTCGACCGAATGAACCAGTTGATCCGGCGAGCGCGTCGGGAGGCCAGCCGGTTCGCGGTGCTCTTCCTGGACCTGGACGGCTTCAAGACCATCAACGACTGCCATGGCCATGGTTCGGGGGACCAGGTGCTGTGCCAGGTGGCTCGGCAGTTGAGTGCATGCCTGCGGGAGTCCGACACGGTAGCGCGGCTGGGGGGCGACGAATTCGCCATTCTGCTGCCCGCCATCAACGGCCCCCCGGACGTGGAACGGGTGACCGATGCCATTCAGGCCCGAATCGCCCTGGCGACGAAGGAACTCGGTATCCCGGAACCCATCTCGGCCAGTATTGGCATCAGCCTCTATCCGGACCAGGGCGAGGATGCCGACCGTCTGCTGGCCCTGGCCGACCAGGCCATGTACCGGGCAAAGAGCCAGGGCCACGGCCTGGTCTGCTTCGCTGGCGCGGGGGAGAAATAAGAGCCTAGGTGATAACGTGAAAAGCGAGCTTTCCCGCAAGGCCGCCCTGACCGAAGGAAATCCCTGTGGGACAAGGGAAAGCGGCACGCGGCGCCAGCCGCAAGCCCTCGGTGCCCCTACGAAGTGCCCCGTAATATCGAGCGCAGCGAGCCGTATCGCCTCCCCCGGAGGGTGGCGAAGGGAGGCGAGCCTTTTCATGGCCATCGAAAAGCAGTTTTTCCGCCGGGCCGGCCCAAGGAAAAACGGCACGCGGCGCCAGCCGCAAGCCCTCGGTGCCCCTACAAAGTGCCCCGTAATATCGAGCAGAGCGAGCCGTATCGAACCCCCCGGAGGGGGGCGAAGGGGGGCGAGCCTTTTCATGGCCATCGAAAAGCAGTTTTTCCGCCGGGCCGGCCCAAGGAAAAACGGCACGCGACGCCAGCCGCAAGCCCTCGGTGCCCCTACAAAGTGCCCCGTAATATCGAGCAGAGCGAGCTGTATCGAACCCCCCGGAGGGGGGCGAAGGGGGGCGAGCCTTAATCCCGCAACTCCCGCCCCGTCAACTTGAGGAACACATCCTCCAGATTGGCCGGCCGATGCAGGGTGCGCAACTGGGGACGCTCCGCCAGATGGTCCAGCAGGGGACGGGCGTCCTCCACATAGCAGAAGGCCGTCTCGCCACTCACCTCGCAACGGCGGGCAAACTGCCCCGCCTCGGCCTCGGCCCAGCCCGGCGCGTCCTCGCCGAACACCTCCACCACATGGGGCTCGATGAATTCACCGATCAGGCCCTGGGGGGTGCCCTGACGGATGATGCGCCCGGCATCCATCACCGCCAGGCGGTGACAGAGGCGCTCGGCCTCGTCCATGAAATGAGTGGTGAGCAGGATGGTCTTGCCCTCGGCCAAGAGGCGCTTCAGGCGTTCCCAGATCAGGTGCCGGGCCTGGGGGTCCAGCCCGGTAGTGGGCTCGTCCAGGATCAGCAGGTCCGGGTCGTTCACCAGGGCCCGGGCCAGGGTCAGGCGACGCTTCATGCCGCCGGAGAGGGTCTTGATGTCGGCGTTTTCCTTGCCGGCCAGACCGGCGAATTCCATCAGGCGGGGAATCTGCGCCCGGATATCCTCATCCCTGAAGCCGAAGTAGCGGCCATAGACCAGCAGGTTCTCCGCACAAGTGAAGTCCGGGTCCAGGTTGTCCAGTTGAGGCACCACGCCGACCCGGGCGCGAGCCTGCCGGGCCCGCACCGGCACCGGTTCTCCCACCAGTTCGATGCGTCCGCCGCCAGGAGCGGTCAAGCCCAGGCAGCAGCGCAGGGTGGTGGTCTTGCCAGCCCCGTTGGGCCCCAGCAGGCCGAAACACTCGCCGGGCCTCAATTCGAAGGAAATCCCGGCCACCACTTCATGGTTGCCGTAGGACTTGCGCAGCTCTTCGACCCGCAGTACTGAATTCAGAGGCATGGCCCGACGACTCGAAAAAGGGATGACGAACGACAGCGCGACATTACGCGGGATGCCTCCAGGCCCGGCTGATAATGTCGCGGATGATGTGCAGGCGGCGGTGGAAGAAATGGTCGGCGCCGGGAATCACCGTCACCGGCAGATCCAGGGGCTCGGCCCAAGCCAGCACATTGGCCAGGGGCACGGTCTCGTCGGCGGAGCCGTGGATGACAATGGTGTCGGCGGCCACAGCTTCGCTCCGGTAACTCCGGGCACCTTCGACAAAGCCGGCAGCCGTACCTACCAGCACCAGCCGCGTCGCCGGTCGCCCGGCATCGGCCAGGGACTTGGCGACCCGGGTACTGACGTAGGCGCCGAAGGAAAAACCGGCCAGGAACACCGGCAGATCGCCGAAGCGCTGCCGGGCGTATGCCAGCACCGCGAGCTGGTCATCGGTTTCCTGGGCACCATGATCGTGATCCCCCTCGGAGCCACCGACACCGCGGAAATTGGGCCGCAACGTGACATAGCCCAGATCCCGGAAAGTCCGCGCCAGGGTGGTCACCACCTTGTTGTCGGCGCTGCCGCCGAAAAGGGGATGGGGATGGGAGATCAGGGCGATGCCCCGCGCCCCGTCCACGGCTTCGACAAAGACCTCGATACGGCCCGTGGGGCCGTCGATCAGAATACGTTCGTGGCGGGACATGAGCTTGCTTTTAAACGTGAAAAAGCATCCACAGAACCGGGGGTGACCGTCGAGCGCAGCGAGCTAATGGGTAGCCCCGCCCTGGGAAGGGGGCGTAGGCGGGGTTGCGCGAAGCACTGCTTCGCGCCGCCGAAGCCGGCCGTGGAACGGGGGTGGGGGGCGTTCAATTGGCCTTTACGCATTGGCATCCTCGGTGGTGGTGCTGGTGACCATGCGCGTTAGACTTTCAGCCGCTCCACCACTTCGCCCTTGATCAGGTGGGAGTCGACGATTTCGTCGATGTCTTCTTCATCCACGAAGGAATACCAGACGCCTTCCGGGTACACCACGGCCACCGGCCCCTTGTCGCAGCGACCCAGGCAGCCGGCCTTGTTGACCCGGACCTTGCCCGGACCGTCGGCCTGGAGGGCCTTGATCTTGTCCTTGGCGTAGTTCAGCATTTTCCCGCCGCCGCTGGCATTGCAGCACATCTGGCCTTCGTCCCGCTCGTTGACGCAAAAGAAGATGTGACGTTCGTAAAAGCTCATGACCTTGCCCTGAAAGTGAAAACCGCGATTATCGCAAATCCGCCGGGAGCGCCGGATATTTCAGGGCGTTCTTGACCATCTTGTCCCGGGCTGCGTCGATCAGGTCGATCTCCAGCACATCGGCCATGCGCAACAGATAGATGAAGGTGTCGGCGATCTCGTCCCTCACTTCGGCATGGACCTCCGCCGGCAGGGCCATGCTCTGCTCCGGTGTCAGCCACTGGAAGTGCTCCACCAGTTCGGCGGCCTCGACGATCATCGCCATGGCCAGATTCTTGGGGGTGTGGAAGACCTCCCAGCGGCGTTCGGCGGCGAAGCGACGCAGGGCATCCCGCAGGTCGGTCAGGCTTTGCTTGCTTTCCATGGGTCGCGCTCCGCCAGCAGCAGCCAGGGCAGGGCCAGAAAGGGCCAGAGCATGGATGTCAGCCGGGTCAGTCCGTTGAAATTGAGAAAGTGGCCCTGGGCCCAGACCTGGGTGGCCTGGGCCAGATAGGGATTTTCCGGGGCCAGGTTGACCAGGGCCGTGGCGAACAACAGGGCGCTGGCTGCCAGCACCCGGCCCAGAACCGGATTCAGCCACAGGCCGGGCAGCAGCAGCAGCAGGCCCAGGATCAGGCCCCTACGATTGCCCGGCGTGAGCCAATGCAAGGCCTGGTCCGGTGCCACCAGCAAGGCGGAGGCCAGGCTATGCACCAGGATCGCCAGAACGAACAGCAAGGCCAGGGCCGCACCCCGGCGTCGGAGCAACACCCCGGCAGCCACCATTCCCACGGCAAGGCTGCCGGCGGCGGCAATGCCGGTTTCGATGCGGCTGAAACGCTCTGCATCGAACTCGAAGCTGGGCGCCAGGCCCAGCCACTGGCGCAAATCGCCACAGCCGAAGAGCAGGATTTCGGGATTGAGCTGGGTCAGCAGCCACAGGGCCAGCAGCACCAGGCCATAATCGCCCCCATGACCCGGCACCACCCAGCGATCCCGCAGTTCACGCAGATGGTCGCTGTCGAGCAGGCGCCGCCCCAGAGCAGCGGCGGCGAGGGCGCCGGCCAGGGCGCCCAGAATGTTGCTGCCCAGATCCAGGTTGGACGGCACCCGACTGGGCAGGAAGTGCTGGGCCGTTTCCAGGCTCAGACTGAGACTCGCCCCGATCAGAGCGGCCAGGATGACAGCGAGCCAGCGGGGTAGACGGGCCTGGAGGGCCGCCCCCCAGAAGAATCCCAGAGGAATGTAGGCCGCCACATTGGTGGCCAGGTCGAACAAGGTGTAGTAGCGGGGCCAGGGCGCCGACAGGTAGTCCCACAAGGGAGCACCCGAATCCCGCCAACCGGTGAAGGGATAGAGGCTGGCATGGATCACCAGCAGGGTGTAGGCGGCAGCAATGTAGAGGCGCAGCCGGGGCGGGCGGGCATCGGGGCTGTGCATGACGACCGCCATTCCTGCGGGCGGTGCCTGGAACCGCTCAGGCCCCGCGGGGCGGGGCCAGGCGCTGACGCAGGCGACGCAACATCTCGCCGGGAGCGAAGCGGGAAGGATCGAAACGGGGCATTTCGATACCGTCCAGGGTGTTCTTCACCAGCAGGCCCAAATCGGTATCCCCTTCGGTGAGCAAGCGGCGGCTGAAGAACAGGGTGTCGGGGTCTTCCTCCCGCGCCAGCAGAGCGATGAAATCGCGGCTCTTGGCGGAAATGGTGAGATCAGGCTTGCCGGCATCGAAAATGGGCCGGAATCCCCGTATGGAATAGGCGAAGCGCAGGGTCAGGCCCGCATCCAGCACCCGGATCGCAAAGCGCTTGCCGATCAGGGGCTCCAGGGGTTCCCGGGGAATCATCCGCCCCAGGGCCAGGTTGAGGCCGGTGACCAGGGCCAGGGTGGGGGGCAACTGGGGCAGCTTGGCACCGATGCGGGCCACCGGGGCCGGCAGGGTGAATTGGGGAATCTGGGTTGGCAGCTTGAAGGGCATCACGCAATCTCCACGAGTTCGAGTCCGGGCCGATTGTGCCAGAAACCGTTGCAGGCACCGGCGGCCATAGTGCCATTGAGTGTCGCCAGGGCCTCGGCACCGGCACGAGTTCCATCCACCGCCTGGCGGAACAGGTTGATGATGGTCGCCATGCCCTCGGCCTGGGGGCTCAGGCGCAGCACATCGACCCCGGCCGCGGCCAGCTCGGGCACTTCCCGCAGCAGGGTGTAGGTCTTGGCCGACTGGGTCTGGATGCCGTTCAGGGTCAGGAAGGGTTCCCCTTCCCGGGTCTTCAGCAGCATGCCGTCGGGGAAGTCGATGCACTTGAACTCGCAGGTGTCCTTCTGCAGGTTGTAGCGGCGCGCCGTGAAGCAGCGGGCCGAGTAGGCCAGGGGCAGCCGGCCATGGGCAAAGACCTCGGTTTGCATGCCAGCCGGCCGGCTGGCATGGATGCCCGCCAGCAGTTCGCGGCTGGACTCGGGAGGCATCACCCAGCGGGTGGCGCCGGCCTCGGCCATCAGCCGCAGGGTCTCGCCATTGAAGATGTTGAGAGTGGGACCGGCGACGAAGGGCAGTTTCTTTTCCGCCAGCATCCGCACCGCGCCCATTTCGTTGGCTTCCACGGTACAGCGGCCGTTTCCCACCTCCCGGCGCAGGGCCTTCAGGTCCGATTCCGATTCGATCAGGGCCTGGCTGGACAGCACCACTTCCTTGCCGGCATCGGCCAACTGGCCCGCCACGTCCAGCCAGTCGGGCAGACGCAGCTCATGGCGGCGGGAGCAGACGGTCTCCCCGACGTAGATGATATCCACCGGCTGGCTGGCCATGGCGGCGTAGAAGTCCAGGGTCTGCTGGCGGGGCCAGTAGTAGAGATTGGGGCCGAGGGCGAGTTTCATTACTTCTCCAGATAGTCCGGCCGCCGGGCCGTCCCAAGGCCGGACGGCGCGCCGCCGGAGGCGGCATGGGCACAGTGCCGAAACGACAGCGCCCCCGAGTTATCGAGCGCAGCGAGCTTGCAAGCGCCCCTTCCCACGGGAAGGGGTTGGGGGATGGGGGCCATTATTTCCAGGGACGGTTATAGGCGCCGAGGGTGGTGGCCTGACCTTCCGAAACCTTGCTCAGCTCGGCCATCCAGGCCGGCTTGGCAACGAACTGGTCAGTGTTGCGCCAGGCGCTGTCGATGGCCTCGCGCCAGACCTTGGTCACCTGGGCCACGTAGGCCGGGCTGCGCTGGCGGCCCTCGATCTTGATGGCGGAGATGCCCATGGCGGTGATCTCCGGCAGCAGTTCCAGGGTGTTGAGGCTGGTGGGTTCCTCGATGGCGTAATAGGTTGCCTCATCCACCTCGAAACGGCCCTTGCACAGGGTGGGATAGCCGGCCCGTTCGTCGTCGCCGAAGCGGTCGATCAGGATGCCATTGAGTCGGGTCTCCATGCCCTGAGGCGTCTGCTCCCAGCGCACCAACTTGCCCGGGGAACAGGCGCCGTTGCAATTGGGGGAAACGCCGGTGGCATAGGCGGACAGGGCGCAGCGGCCCTCCACCATGACGCACAGTCCGCCGAAACCGAAAAGCTCGATCTCCACCGGGGTGTTCTTCACCACCTGTTCCACCTGGGCCAGGGAAAGCACCCGGGGCAGCACGGCGCGCTGGATGCCGAAACGCTCCCGATAGAAATTGATGGCCTCATAGCTGGTGGCCGAGCCCTGCACCGACAGATGCAGGCGCAGATCCGGATGCGTGCGGTGGGCGTAATCCATCAGGCCCGGATCGGCCAGGATCACCGCATCCACGCCAAAGGCGGCGGCCCGGTCCACAGCGGCGGTCCAGCGGGACCAGTTGTCCGTCTGGGGATAGGTGTTGAGGGCGATCAACACCTTGGCACCCCGGTCGTGGGCGTAGCGGATGCCTTCCTTCAGGCTCTTGTCGTCGAAATTCAGGCCATTGAAGTTGCGGGCATTGGTCTCGTCCTTGAAGCCGGCGTAGACGCAATTGGCGCCGTTATCGATGGCGGCCTTGAGAGCAGGCAGGCCGCCGGCAGGGCAGACCAGTTCGGGGCGATGGGGGGCGGGCATGGCAGGACTTTGCTACGGATGGCTGAAGGGGTGATTATAGCCCCCGGCCATCGGTCAATACTTGATCGAAATCATGGGTTTATCGAACCTTGACCTCGGTCCACAGGCGGGACAGGGTGCGCCGCAGACGGGGCTCGAAGTCACGCAGCATTTCCAGGCGGCGCAGATCCGCACGGGTTGGGAAGATAGCCGGATCCCCGGCTATCTCCGGACGCACCCGTTCCATGGCAGCGGCATTGGGATTGCCGGCACCGATCAGGTTGGAAACGTCGGCCGCGTTATCCCCCTCCAGCATGAAATCGATGAAACGTTGGGCCAGCTCGGGATGCCGGCCGGAACGGTGCAGCACCCAGTTGTCCACCGCCAGCACCGCCCCCTCCCGGGGCGTGGTGAAGCCGATGGTGAAGGGCCGGCCCGCCGCCTTGGCATCCTCCCGGGCCCGGAACATGTCGTTGGAGTAGCCATGGGCGACCCAGATGTTGCCCACCGCCAGATCCTTGATGTAGGTGCTGTTGGAAAAGGTGGCCCAGTAGGGCTTGGCCCGCAGGATCAGGGCCTTGGCCGCCTGCCACTGGGCCATGTCCCGGGACTGGATCGAGTGCCCCAGGTATTTCATCGCCGCCGCCATCAGCTCCCGCTGGCTGTTCAGCACCGTCACCTTGCCGCGAATCTTCTCCAAATGCTTCGGCTCGAAGATCAGCGCCCAGGTATCGGTGGGCAGGCCCAGAGCCCGCAGCCTCTCGACGTTGTAGCCGATCAAGGTGACGGAGGTGGCATAGGGCACCGCATAGCGGTTGCCCGGGTCGTACCAGGGATTGCGGAATTCGGGCTTGATGTTCTCCAGATGGGGCAGCCGGGCCTTGTCCAGGGGCCGCAGGGCGCCGCGCCGGATCAGGGACTCCACCGCGTTGCCGGTGGGCACCAGCAGATCGTAGCCCACCGCGCCGGCCTCCAGCTTGGCCAGCATCTCCTCATTGTCGGAGTAGTAGTCCTGCTTCACCCGGCAGCCGCAGCGGACCTCGAAGCGGTGCAGGGTTTCATCGCTGATGTAGTTGTTCCAGTTGTAGAGATACAGCACTTCTTCGGCGCGGGCACCCGGAGCAAGCCAAAACAGCAGACCCAGGAAGATGGCAGTCAGTGTCGGAGCGCAGCTCATTCCTTGCCCTTCAGCACATCCGGCGCGAAGCGGCTGGCGAGGAAGATCAGGCTCAGGGTCAAGGCCATCAGCAGGGTGGAGACGGCATTCACCTCCGGTGTCACCGCCACTTTGATCATGGAATAGATTTGCAGGGGCAGGGTGCTGACGCCCACGCCAGCGACGAAAAAGGTGATGACGAAATCGTCAATGGACAGGGTGAAACTCATCAGGAAGCCCGCCACCAGGGCCGGCAGAATCAGGGGCAGGGTGATGCGGCGGAAAGTGGCCCAGGGGCTGGCGCCCAGGTCCCGGGCCGCCTCGAAGATGCTCTCGTCCATGCCCGCCAATCGAGCCCGGACAATGACGGCGACGAAGCCGATGGAAAAGGTGATGTGGGCCACCAGGATGGACAGGAAGCCCAGGGTCAGGTCCAGCACCTGGCGGAAGAACAGCAGCAGGGAAACGCCCAGCAGGATCTCCGGCATGGCCACCGGCGTCAGCACCAGGAAGGGCAGAAAGCGAAAGCGGTAGCGGTGCATGGCCAGTCCGGCCATGGCCCCCAGCACGGTTGCAATGGTGGATGAGAGCAGGGCGATGGTAAGGGAGTTGGCCGCCGCCCGCAGCATCTCGCCATCGCCCAGGAGTTTGCTGTACCAGCGGGTGGTGAAGCCCACCCACTGGGCGTTGAGCTGGGAGTCGTTGAAGGAGAACAGCACCACCACGGCCAGCGGAAGGTAGAGAAAACCATACACAGCCAAGGCAGCGCCCCAGAGCCAGAACCGCGCGCGACCGTGTGCCATGGTGAGTGCCTTCATGTCACGACTCCCGAACCGTGGCGACGCCCCCGCAGCACTCGAGCGCAGCCGGCCGCGCCGCCGAGCCGCCTTGACCGAAGGAAATCCCCGAGGGACAAGGCGCGACAGCCACGCCACGGAGCGGACGCAGTCCGCGAACCGCAGTCACCTCCGCCCCTGGGGCGGGGGATGGGGGGTGGGCCGTTCATGTCACCGCCTCGGTGCCGTGCAGCCCGCGCCGGGCCGCCCATGCTGCGGCGCCGGCCAGGAGCAGTACCGTAATGGTGAGCATGATCGATAGGGCCGAGCCCAGGGGCCAGTCCCGGTTGTCGAGGAACTGCTCCTTGATCAGGTTGCCGATCAGGATGTCGCCGGTGCCCCCCAGCAGTTCCGGCACCGCGAACATGCCCAGCACCGGAATGAAGACCAGGGCCGCGCCGGAGAAGATGCCGGGCAGCGACAGTGGAAAGGTCACCCGCCAGAAGCGGGTCCAGGCCGAGGCTCCCAGGTCCTGGGCCGCCTCCAGCAGGGCCGGGTCGTGCTTTTCCAGGTTGGTGTAGAGGGGCAGCACCATGAAGGGCAGATGCACATAGACCATGCCGGCGATCACCGCGAAGGGCGTGTAGAGCAGGTTGATAGGCCCCAGCAGCATGATCCAGGCATAGATGCGCACCAGGAAATTGCTGGCGAAGGGCAATACCACCAGCAGCACCAGCAGGTCGCGGCGCTTCGCCGGACTGCGGGCAATCAGCCAGGCCAGGGGATAGGCCAGGAGGATGCAGAGCAGGGTGGTGACGAGGGCCACCAGGAAAGAGCGGGCCAGGATCTCCAGATAGATCACGTCCCCCAGCAGGAAGTGGTAAGCCTCCAGCCCCAGGGTGGAGCGCCCATCCACCCGCAGGGGGGCGAGGCCACCGAATTCCCCGGGCTCCCGGAAGGAGGCGAGCACGACGATCAGGGCCGGGACCAGGAAGAAAGCCAGCAGGAACAGGGTAGGCGGAGCGGTAACAACCCAGCGGGTCAGGTCGCGCTTGCCGGCCATGGCTTCAATTCCTCAGGTAGACGCCGGCGTCATGGCGCCAGCAGACGCTGACCGGGTCCCCCACTTCATGGAACTTGGCCCGGCCCGGAGCGGCGTTGGGCATCAGGGCCTCGATCCGCACGCCGTTGGTCAATTCCACTTTGTAGAGGGTCACGTCCCCCAGGTAAAGCAGTTCCCGCACATGGCCTTCGAAACGGTTCTTCAGGTCCGCCGCCTCCTTGCTGCCATAGACCCGGATCAGCTCGGGGCGCAGGGCGAAGGCGCCACGCTCCCCCGCCTGAAGGGGGCGGGGATCGGTAGCGGCAATCTCTCCCAGGCCCGCGGCCCGCAGGCTCAGGCGCAGCTTGCTGGCGGCGATGATCTCCACCTCGATCAGGTTGATCTTGCCGATGAAGTCGGCGACGAAGCGATTGGCGGGCTGGGTGTACAACTGGTCCGGCTCGTCGAGCTGTTCGATGCGGCTCTCCCGCATCACCGCGATGCGATGGGACAGGGCCAGGGCCTCCTGCTGGGAATGGGTGACAAAGATGAAGGTGACGCCCACCTCCCGTTGCAGGGCAATCAGCTCGATCTGCATTTCCTCCCGCAGCTTGGCATCCAGGGCGCCCAGGGGTTCGTCCAGCAGCAACAGCCGGGGTTTGTTCACCAGACCCCGGGCCAGGGCCACCCGTTGCTTCTGGCCGCCGGAAAGCTCGTGAGGGTAGGCGCTGCCCTTGTCCTCCAGATGCACCAGGGCCAGGGTCTCCGCCACCCGACGCTTGATCTCGTCCCGGGAGCGGCCGGCCATCTCCAGGGGAAAGGCCACATTGCCGGCCACGCTCATGTGGGGAAACAGGGCGTAGCTCTGGAACACCGTATGCAGCGGCCGCTGCTCCGGCGGCACTCCGGACAGGGATAGGCCGTCGAGCAGGATGTCGCCCTGGTCCGGCGCGTCGAAGCCGGCGATCATGCGCAGGATGGTGGTCTTGCCGCAGCCCGAGGGGCCCAGCAGGGTGAAGAACTCCCCTGCCTCCACGGCGAGGGAAACCTCCTTCACGGCTTCGAGACTGCCGAAGCGGCGGGTGACGTTCCTGAGTTCAAGCAACGCCACGCTCTTACGCTCCCTAGCTATGGTGGTGCGTCTTGGCGGTCACGTGGTGGGTACTGGAGGCCGCGTGATGATGCAGGTCCGGATGCAGGTCCGGGTAAGGCGTCGAATGACCCACCCACTGAGGCAGCAAGGAACCCAGCACCATGCCAACAAAGCTGACGGCAAGGCCGATCAACTGGGCCGGCACCGGCATGGCCTCGCCCACCAGGGCCTCCAGTAGCAGCCAGGAGACCAGCCCCCCCATGGTTGCCGCCAGGGCGCCCTGGGTGGTGGCCCGGCGCCAGATGGCCCCCGCCAGCAGAGGCACGAAGGCGCCGGCCAGGGTGATCTTGTAGGCGTTCTCCACCATCTTGAAAATCGAGGCATTGGTATTGAGGGCGAAGAGCAACACCACGCAGGCGAAAACAACGATGGACAGACGCATCACCCGCAGGAACTGCCAGTCGCTCATGGCAGGAAAGAAACCCTTGACGATGTTCTCGGCGAAGGTCACCGAAGGCGCCAGAAGCGTTGCCGAAGAGCAGCTCATGATGGCCGAGAGCACGGCGCCGAAGAAAATCACCTGAGCAAATAGCGGCGTCTGGTCCATCACCAGCATCGGCAGCACTCGCTGGAAGTCGGCGGGGGCATCGGATTCGAGCAGGGGCAGATACTGGGCCGGATCGATCAGGGTGGCCGAGTAGGCAATGAACATGGGCACGAAGGTGAAGCAGAAATAGATCGAGGCCCCCAGCACCGAGCCCCAGATGGCGATGCGTGCGCTCTTGGCCGAGGTGATGCGCTGGAACACGTCCTGCTGGGGAATGGAACCCAGCATCATGGTGACCCAGGCGCCAATAAAGGTCACCCACTGCAAGGGGTCAGGCGGCGGGAAGAACTCGAACTTGCCGGCGAGCACATAGGCGATGAAGAACAGCCCGCCCATGCTCACCGCCATCTGGACAAAGTCCAGTACCGCCACCGAGAGCATGCCACCGAAGGTGGTGTAGGTCAGCACCACGAGGGTTCCCAGGATCATGCCGGCCTCCTGGCTCAGATCTCCCTGAGTGACGACGTTGAGAATCAGCCCCAGGGCCTTGATCTGGGCCGACACCCAGCCCAGGTAGGAAGCGACGATGCACAGGGTGGTGATGACCTCCACCGTGCGGTTGTAGCGCATGCGGTAGAAATCGCCGAGGGTGATGATGTTGAGCTTGTAAAGATAGCGTGAAAAAAACAGGCCGGCCAGCACCAGGCACATGGAGGAGCCGAAGGGATCGGCCACCACACCTCCCAGGCCTTCCTTGACGAAAGTAGCCGAGGCGCCGAACACGGCTTCGGCGCCGAACCAGGTGGCAAAGACCGTGGCGGTAACCACGGGTAGGGGCAGGTGGCGCCCCGCTACGGCGAAATCCTTGGCGTTATGGACCCGGGTCGCGGCGAAGAGACCAATGCCCACAGAGACCAGCAGATATAGCGCGACAAACCAGAGCAGCATCGATCAACTCCTGCGGCAGGACACTGATCATATGCAGCGCCCCGATAAATGCGGCATTATAGCTACCGTCATTCTGGATACCGGGCGGAGCCCCGGCTGGCGGCCCTCTATGGACAACACCAAATACAGTTTCGCCTATCAGCCCATCCTTAATGCCGCCCAGGCGTCGGTGGCCGTGGAGCTGATCTACCGACGTGAGAATGGCGACCATGAGCCGGCGGTGGTCGCCGATGCGGTGGTGAGCGCCTTCATTCACTCCGGCCTGGACGACCTGCTGCGGCTGCGCCGGGCCTTCGTGCCGGCCTCCCCGGCCCTGCTCGAAAGCGAGCTGCTCAATCTTCTGCCTGCCGACCGTTTCGCCCTGGAGATGGACCTGTCCACCGTCCAAGCCTGCACCGAGCGCTGCCAGGAACTTCGCGCCCAGGGCTTCCGCATCGTTATCGATCTCTCCGGCATGGCCGTGACGGACCTGGCTTCCCTGGGAGAATCTGCTGCCCAGGCCGACGTGGTCAAATTCGACGCCGCCCCGGTGGTGGCCGGGGAATGCGACGACCTGGTGATGGAGGCCTGGGGCCAGGGCGCCCAGCTCTATGCCCGGAGCGTGGATAAAACCGAGCAGTTCGAGGTCCTGCGACGCAAGGGCTTTCACCTGTTCCAGGGCTATTACTTCGCCCGCTGCACCGAGATCACCGGCGAACGGGCCGACCCCCAGAAGCTGGCGGTACTGGACCTGCTCTCCAAGCTGGCGGCCGACGAGGACGACCGGATACTGGAGGACACCTTCAAGACCGACCCGGTGCTGTCGGTCCATCTGCTGCGCCTGGTTAACTCCTCGGCCTTCGCCCTGCCCACCTCGATCCGCAGCCTCAAGCACGCCTTTTCCATTCTCGGCCGCAAGCAACTGACCCGCTGGCTACAGGTGTTGCTGTACGTACTGAACGGCGATGGCAAGGCCTCCCCCCTGATGGAACTGGCCCTGCGCCGGGCCCGCTTCATGGAGTACGTGCTGACCTACCGCACCCACCATTCTTCCAGCCTGTTGCAGGAGGAGGCCTACATGGTGGGTCTCCTGTCCCTGGCCGATGTGCTGATGAGCTGGCCCATGGAAAAGGTAGTCAAGCGCCTGAACCTGGCCGACGAACTGCGGGAGGCCCTGGTGGACCGACGCCGACCTCTGGGCCGCCTGATCGTGTTGTGCGAGGCCCTGGAGCAGGCTGACTTCGATCAGGTCGATGCCATCTCCGCCGAGTTGCTGCTGACCCAGGAGGACGTGATGACCGCCCAGAACGAGGCCCTGGCCTGGGCCCAGCGTATCTGCGAGGGCGGTGGGGAAGATTCAGCCCAACAGCAGCAACCCCAGAGCGACGGCCAATAGCAGGGCCAGCAGCGTCAGCCAGCGCCCCTGGCGAACCTGGGCGGCGCGCAGGGCCGCCAGTTCCTCATGGGTACGACTGTTTCCCTGTTCCACCAGGGCCTGGTGCATCAGGCGCGGCAAGGCTGGCAGCACCGAGGCCCACTGGGGCGCCTCCCGCTTCAGGTTGCGCACCAGGCCGCGCCAGCCCATCTGCTGTTGCATCCAGCGCTCCAGGAAAGGCTTGGCGGTCTGCCAGAGATCCAGGTCCGGGTCCAACTGCCGCCCCAGGCCCTCGATATTGAGCAGGGTCTTCTGCAGCAGCACCAACTGGGGCTGAATTTCCACATTGAAGCGGCGGGATGCCTGGAACAGGCGCAGCAGTACCCGGCCGAAGGAAATGTCCTTCAGGGGCCGATCGAAAATGGGCTCGCAGACCGCCCGGATCGCCGCCTCGAATTCGTCGATGCGAGTATCGGGCGGCGCCCAGCCCGATTCCACATGGGCCTCGGCCACCCGCTTGTAGTCGCGGCGGAAGAAGGCCAGAAAATTATGGGCCAAATAGCGCTGGTCCGTCTCGGTGAGGGTGCCGACGATGCCGAAATCCAGGGCGATGTACTTGCCCTTGTCGGCGCCCTCGGTGGCCACGAAGACATTGCCCGGATGCATGTCGGCATGGAAAAAGCCATCCCGGAACACCTGAGTGAAGAATATCTCCACCCCGGCCCGGGCCAGGGCCGGGATATCCACGCCCTGCTCGCGCAGCACCTGCACCTGGGAGACCGGCGTACCCACCATGCGCTCCATCACCATCACCGATTCGTCGCACCAGTCCCAATGGACCTCGGGCACCAGCAGCAGGGGCGAATGGGCAAAGTTGCGCCGCAACTGGGAGCAATTGGCGGCCTCCCGCATCAGGTCCAGTTCGTCATGGAGATATTTGTCGAACTCCGCCACCACGGCCCGGGGCTTCAGGCGCTTGCCATCGGACCAGAGTTTTTCCAGCAGCAGGGCGGCGGCATCCAGCAGGGCCAGATCGTGGCCGATCACCTTCTGCATGCCGGGACGCAGGATCTTGACCGCCACCTCGCGGCCATCGGGCAGTTGGGCGAAATGTACCTGGGCCACCGAGGCCGAGGCCACCGGCACCTGATCGAAGCGGGCGAAGACCTGGTCCACCGGCTTGCCGAAGCTGGCCTCCAGTTGCGCCCGGGCCTGCTCCCAGGGGAAGGGCGGCACCTGATCCTGGAGCTTGGCCAGTTCGTCGGCGATGTCCGTGGGCAGCAGGTCCCGGCGGGTGGACAGCACCTGACCGAACTTGACGAAGATCGGCCCCAGGGCCTCCAGGGCCAGACGCAGACGCACTGCCCGGGGCGCGGACAGGTCGCGCCAGAACAACAGGGACCGGGTCAGGGCCATCAGGCGGCCGCTGGGTTCATGTTCCAGAATCAACTGGTCCAGGCCATGGGCCAGACTGACGCGGACGATCTTGAGCAGGCGGAAAAGGCGCACGGTGGTGGGTCGGAGAAGGTTAACGTGAAAAAGCATCAACGGAGCCGAGTGTGACCGTCGAGCGTAGCGAGCCGATCAGTAGCCCCGCCCCGGGAAGGGGGCGTAGGCGGGGTTGCGCGAAGCACGGCTTCGCGCCGCCGAAGCCGGCCGGCTGTGCAAAGCCGGCCGTGGAACGGGGGTGGGGGGCGTTCAATTTGCTTTTATGTATTTTCATCTTCGGGGGTGGTACTGGTGACCATACGCGTTAGAAACGTCAGGAGTGGTCGAACCAGGGATTGACGGGGGGCCTGATTCGGCTGCCCACGCCTGGAGGCTTCGGCAAGACCAGGCAGGACCGGACGATACGCTGCAACTCGGCATAGGCCGCCTCGGGCAGGGGCGCCGACTTACGGGCTTGCAGGTCGATGTGAATATCCACCTGCTCTCCCGCTGCGGCGCGCCGACCAGTCGTCAGGTTCATGACCTCATGGAAAAAGTGCAGGCGCTTGGCATCCACCGCCAGCAGCCAGGAGCGCACCTCCAGTTCATCTCCCAGGGACACTTCCTGCTCAAAGCGCATGTGGGATTCGAGCACAGCCTTGCCGCAATGGGTCCGGGCCACGTAGTCATCGCCGAGGCCGATGGCCTGGGTGTATCGGTAATGGGCCTCATACACCACCAGATGGTAGCGGGTGGCATTCATGTGGCCGTTCACGTCGATCCACTCCGCAGGCACCCGGACCTGGTAGCTAACGTAGGGTGTCTGCAGCGAAATCATGGCGTTACCGTGAAAGCAGCAACGAAGCCGAACGTAACGGCCGAGCGCAGCGAGCCGATCAGTAGCCCCGCCCTGGGGCGGGGATGGGGGTGGGGGGCGTTCAATTGGCCTTTACGTATTGGCATCCTCGGTGGCGGTACTGGCGACCCATCGCGTTAACGCGGATTTGCCGGCATGATGCCCCGTGGCTTGCCGGCCAGCATGCCGCCATCCACCGGGTAGTCGCCGCCGGTGCAGAAGGAGGCACGGTCCGAGGCCAGGAACAGCACCATCTCCGCCACCTCGACGGCGGCGGCCATGCGGCCCAGGGGGTAGTTGCCGTAGGCGGCATCGTAGTCGGCATCCTGCCAGCCGGGGCGCTCGGTCATGCTGGTCCGGGTCGGCCCCGGCAGCACCGTGTTCACCCGGATGCCCAGGGGACCCAGCTCGATGGCGGCGGTCTTGGTCAGGGCGCGGATGCCGAACTTGGAGGCCGAGTAGGCCATCAGGCCCTCCCGGCCCTCCATGCCCTGCACCGAGGAGAAGTTGATGATGGCGCCGCCCCCGGCCCGCTTCAGGGCCGGCAGGGCTGACTTCATGCCGATGAAGGTGCCCGTCAGATTGACGTCCACCACCTTGCGGAAGGTTTCCACGTCCAGCTTCTCGAAAGGCAGGTTGCGGATGATGCCGGCGCTGTTCACCAGAATGTCGAGACGGCCGAAAGCCTCCTCGGCCCAGGCCACGGCAGCGTTCCAGGCATGCTCGTCGGCGATATCCAGGGCCACGAAGCAGGCGGCGGCGGGATGGGCGGTATTGATTTCCTGGGCCAGGGCCTGGCCCTCCTCTTCGCGCCGATCCGCCAGCACCACCTTCGCCCCCTCGGCAACGAAGCGGCGGGCGCAGGCGGCACCGATGCCCCGGGCGGCGCCGGTGATCAGGGCGACCTTGCCGAAGAGTTCCATCGGTTCAGCCGATCAGCGCTGGAAGCGGTCGAGGATGGCGGTGGCCTCGGCCACCACCCGCTGGATCAGCTCGTCGCAGCTTTCGATCCTGTCGATCAGGCCCATCACCTGGCCACCGGGCAGGATGCCGAATTCGGTCTTGCCTTCCACCATCGTGGTGCGCAGCAGGATCGGGGTGTTGGCCGCCATCACCACCTGGGCCAGGCCGTAGCCGTGGTCCCGACGCATGGACCAGCCCTGCTTCAGCATATCGGAGAGGGGCATGTGGGTCAGGCCCTTGAGCTTGAGGGCATTCATCATCGCCAGCACGGTGTTCTTCCAGGCCGGCGTGGTGAGCAGCTTGTCCACGAAGCCGTTGCGGATCATGCGATGCTGGTGGCCGTCCACCTGATCCGTGGCCACGGTGTCGCCAACGCCGGCCTTGATGTAGATGTTCTTCACGTTCTCCGGCACCGGCGATTCCTTGGTCAGCAGGAAACGGGTACCCATGGCGATGCCCTCGGCGCCGAAGGACAGGGCCGCCATCAGGCCTCGGCCATCGCAGAAGCCGCCGGCGGCGATGACGGGAATATCCACCGCGTCCACGATCTGGGGCAGCAGCACCGTGGTAGCGATGGAGCCGGTGTGGCCTCCGCCTTCGCCACCCTGGACGATCAGGGCATCGGCGCCCCAGGAGGCCACTTTCTCGGCGTGGCGCTTGGCGCCGATCGACGGAATGCAGACGACGCCGGCATCCTTCAGGGTCTTGATCAGTTTTTCCTTGGGGGCCAGGGCGAAGCCCGCCACCTTGACGCCGGACTTGATGATCATCTGCACCCGCTCGGCGGCATCCGGCGCATCGGAGCGCATGTTCACGCCGAAGGGCTGGTCGGTATGGTCCTTGACCCAGGCGATCTCATTGGCCAGTTGCTTCAGGTCCATGGTGGCCGAACCGATGAAACCCAGGGCGCCGGCATTGGACGAGGCGGCGCAGAGCTGTCCCGTGGCCACCCAGCCCATGGCGGACTGAACGATGGGATACTTGCAGCCCGTCATCTGACACAGCTTGGTGTTGAGGGCGGGGTGCAGGTTGGTGGCTGCGGTCATGGGAAGCTCCTTCGTAGGCGATCTGGAATAAGGCCCGGCGGCGTTGAAAGTGCCTAGTTCCGCCGTGGCAAAGGGCGAAATCATATCCCGCCGGCCGGTATAATGAAACGCAAGTCCATGTTTCCGGCAAGAAATCCATGTCTTTCGACCCCAAGCAGCATCTTGTTGAACTGTTACGCGAAGCCCTCGCCAGCGTGGCGCCCGAAAGCGCGGACGCAGAAATTCTCATCGAGCGGCCCAAACAGGCCAGCCACGGCGACTTCGCCACCAATCTGGCGATGCAGCTGGCCCGGCCCCTGAAGGCCAATCCGCGCCAGATCGCCGAACGGCTGATGCGGGAACTGCCGCCCTCGCCCTGGGTCATCAAGACCGACATCGCCGGTGCGGGCTTCATCAACTTCACCCTGGCCCCCGCCGCCAAGACCCAGGTGGTGCGGGCCGCCCTGGAGCAGGGTCTGGACTTCGGCCGCGGCAAGGTCGGTGCGGGCCGCAAGGTTCAGGTGGAATTCGTTTCCGCCAATCCCACCGGGCCCCTCCACGTGGGCCACGGCCGGGGCGCCGCCTACGGCGCCAGCCTGGCCTCGGTGCTGGCCTTCGCCGGCTACCAGGTGACCCGGGAGTACTACGTCAATGACGCCGGTCGGCAGATGGACATTCTGGCCGTGTCCACCTGGCTGCGCTACCTGGAACTGTTCGGCGAGCTGTTGCCCTTCCCCCCCAATGCCTATCAGGGCGGCTATGTGCGGGAAATGGCGGAGCAGATCAAGCGGGCCCATCAGGACAAGTACGTCCGCCCCGCTGCGGCGGTGCTGGCCAGCGCCCCGGCCCCGGAGCCGGACATCGAGGCCCATCTGGACGGCCTGATCGCCGCCGGCAAGGACCTGCTGGGAGAGGACTGGCATTACATTCACCAGCACGCCCTGTCGGAGCAGCTGGCCGACGGCCGCGCCGATCTGGAGGAATTCGGCGTCCATTTCGACGCCTGGTTCTCCGAGCGTTCCCTTTACGACACCGGCCTGGTGCAGAAGGCCGTGGCCCTGCTGGAAAAACAGGGCCACATCTATCTCCAGGACGGCGCCAAGTGGTTCCGTTCCACCGCCTTCGGCGACGAAAAGGACCGGGTGGTGCAACGGGACAACGGCCTCTACACCTACTTCGCCTCCGACATCGCCTATCACCTGAACAAGTTCGAACGGGGCTTCGAGCGGGTGGTGGATGTCTGGGGTGCCGACCATCACGGCTACATCCCCCGGGTGCGTGGGGCACTGAAGGCCATGGGCCAGGACGACAGCCGGCTCGACGTGACCCTGATCCAGTTCGTGGCCCTGCTGCGCAACGGCGTCAAGGCCTCCATGTCCACCCGCGCCGGTGAATACGTCACCCTGCGCCAGGTGAGGGAAGAAGTGGGCAACGACGCCTGCCGCTTCTTCTACATGCTGAGGAAGCAGGATCAGGCTCTGGACTTCGATCTGGAACTGGCCAAGTCCCAGTCCAACGACAACCCGGTGTATTACGTCCAGTACGCCCATGCCCGCATCAGTTCGGTGCTGTCCCAGTGGGGCGGCGCCCTGTCCAGTCTGACGGCGGCGGATCTGGCGCCCCTGGTCAGCGAGCGGGAACTGGCCCTGTGCGCCCGCCTGGGGCAGTTCCCCGAGGTGGTCGAAGTGGCTGCCCGGGACTACGCACCCCATTCCCTGGCCTTCTACCTCAAGGACCTGGCGGGCGAGTTCCACGGCTGGTACAACGCCGAGCGCCTGCTGGTGGAAGACGAAACCCAGAAGCTGGCCCGCCTGGCCCTGGCCCAGGCGGTACGCCAGACCCTGGCCAACGGTTTGCGGCTACTGGGCGTTTCCACCCCGGAGAGCATGTGACATGACAAAAGACATCAAGCCCCGCGCCGCCAGACCCCAGGGCAAGAACGGCGGCGGCACCCTGCTGGGCGTATTCATCGGCCTGGTGATCGGCGTGCTGATCGCCTTCGGCCTGGTCTGGTACCTGAACAAGACCCCCATGCCCTTCCAGGAAAGGCCCCGCCGTGGCGAGGATCTGGCCAGCTCCCCCCAGCCAGGTCAGGTGCCCCCGGCCCTGCCGGGCAAGCCCGGGGACAAGGTCGCCGAAAAACCCCGCTTCGAGTTCTACAAGATTCTCCCCGACGGTCAGGAGGGCACCCCCGGTACCACGGCCGCCGCCCCGCCCGAGAGCGAATCCCCTGCCGCCCCGGCGACGCAATTCCACCTCCAGGCCGGCGCCTTCCAGAAGCCCGCCGACGCCGACAACCTCAAGGCCAAGCTGGCCATGATGGGCGTGGAAGCCAGCGTGCAGCAGGTCAACGTGGCGGACAAGGGCACCCTGCACCGGGTCCGGGTAGGTCCTTTCGCCAGCCCCGAGGAAATGAACCGGGCCCGCAACCTGCTGGCCCAGAATGGCATCCAGGCCACCGTGGTGAAGAGCAGCGCGGAGGCCAGGACAGAATCCAAGGCTGAACCCCGGGCTGAAACCAAGCCCGCCAAACCATGACAAGGAGTTTCCCCATGCGCCTCATGAAATCCCTGTTCGCTGTTCTCTTCCTGGTTCTGGCCACAGCGGCCGGCGCCGCCGAGTTGATGGAGGGCAAGGACTACACGGTGCTCAACCCGCCCCAGTCCACCGAGAGTCCGGGCAAGGTGGAGGTGAGCGAATTCTTCTGGTACGGATGCCCCCACTGCTTCCATTTCGAGGGCGCCCTCAACCAGTGGCTGAAAACCCTGCCCAAGGACGTGAGCTTCCGCCGCGTACCCGGCGCAGCCAAGCCCTGGATGCCCGGCGCCAAGCTGTTCTACGCCCTGGAGGCAATGGGTCTGGAAGATAAGCTGCACGCCCAGATCTTCAGCGCCATCCATGAGAGCCGGGACCTGCACCCGATCAAGGAGGAAGGTTTCCCCGAGTGGCTGGCCAAGAAGGGCGTGGATACCAAGAAATTCTCCGATACCTACAGCTCCTTCGCCATCCAGTCCAAGGTGCAGCGGGCCATGCAGTTGAACGCCGGCCATCGCATCGACGCCGTGCCGGCCATCGTGATCAATGGCCGCTATCGCATCGTCGATCCGGCCGAAATGACGCCGGAGAAGTTCATGGCCGTCGCCAACGCCCTAGTGGCCAAGGCCCGCGCCGAACAGGGACGGAAGTAGAACGCCATGGCGCTCCGGGTCTGGATCACCGGGGCCTCTTCCGGCATCGGCGCCGCCCTGGCCCGGCGTTACGCCGCCCGGGGAGCCAGCCTGGGCCTGGTGGCCCGCCGGGGAGATGTCCTGCGGGAACTGGCGGCCAGCCTGCCTGGCCGGGTGTTCACCTACCCCCTGGACGTGACCGACACTGCGGCCCAGGCCGCCGCCGCCCAGGACTTCATGCAGCGTGTCGGCGTGCCCGATATCGTCATCGCCAATGCCGGCGTTTCCGCCGGCACCCTGACCGGGGCCGACGAGGACCTGGAAGTCTTCGCCCGCATCATGGCGGTCAATGTCCAGGGCATGGTCAATACCTTCCATCCCTTTGTCGGATCCATGCGCAATGGCGGCCGAGGCCGGCTGGTGGGCATCGCCTCCGTGGCCGGAGTGCGGGGCCTGCCCGGGGCCGGGGCCTATGCCGCCTCCAAGGCGGCGGCGATCGCCTACCTGGAAAGCCTGCGCATCGAACTGCATGGCAGCGGCGTCAAGGTCATCACGGTCCTGCCCGGCTATGTGGAAACCCCGATGACGGCGGTGAACCAGTACCCCATGCCCTTCATGCTGCCGGTGGACGAAGCCGCCCGCCGCATCATCCGCATCATCCGCCGCGGCGACAGCTACGCCGTGCTGCCCTGGCAGATGGCCATCCTCGCCCGGCTGCTGCCCCTGGTGCCCAATGCCCTCTACGACCGCATCCTGGCCCACAGCATCGGGCGCAAGCCACGGGGCCTGCCGGTCTGAGCCGCATGGTCACCGACCTCACCTGGGGCGGGGCTGCCCATCGACTCTGTTGTTGATGCTTTCGCGTTAAGAGACGCCGCCTCACCGGAGCACTACACCAGCTGCCCCGCCTGGTAATCGGCGATGGCCTGCTCGACCTCTTCCCGGGTGTTCATCACGAAGGGACCATACTGAGCCACCGGTTCTCCCAGGGGTCGGGCCGCAAGCAGCAGGAAACCGGCACCAGCCTCTCCAGCAACGACTGCCAGCCACGTCCCGGCCGAGAGTACCCCGGCCTGTCCCATGGACAGGGGCCGCTGCTGCTCAGGCGCACCCACCAGCAGGCTGCCGGCGTAGGGATAGAGAAAGGCACTGTGGGCCTCGGGCAGTTTGTGGGCGAAGCGTCCGCCGGCCGGCAGACGCACGTCGAGAAAGCTGGGCGAAGTGGACAGGCCCTGGATGGGACCCGCCACCGACAGCCCCTGGCTCTCAAAGCTGCCGGCGACAATCCGCACCTCGCCGCCCTCGATCGCCACCCGGGGAATCTCCTCGGGCTGGATGTCCCGATAGCTGGCAGGCTTCATCTTTTCCCTGGCCGGCAGATTGATCCAGAACTGGAAGCCATGGAGCCGGCCGCTATCCTGCTGGGGCATTTCCGAATGGATGATGCCGCGTCCGGCGGTCATCCACTGGGCGCCGCCGCTCTGCAGATGGCCCTGGTGGCCCAGGTGATCCTCATGGAGGAAATGCCCCTCCAGCATGTAGGTGACCGTCTCGAAACCCCGATGGGGATGGGCGGGAAAGCCGGCGATGTAGTCCTCCGGATTGTCGGAGGAAAACTCGTCCAGCATCAGGAAGGGATCGAGACGCTGCTCCCGGCTCTGGCCCAGGCTGCGCCGCAGCCTCACCCCGGCGCCATCCGACACCGGAATTGATGGGATGATTCTTTGCAGGATGCGCGTCGTCATGATCTTCTCCTCGAGTAGTCGGCCCTCAGGCCGCAAGCCTTTCCAGTTCGCGATGGGCCGCATCGATCGCCGTGGTCCGGGCCTCGTCTCCCATGTTCAGACCTTCCGCGTAAACGAATTCGACCTCCGTGACGCCGATAAGTCCCAGAAAACCCCGGACGTAGTCGGTCTGGCTGTCCAGGGGGGTGCCGACATAGCGACCGCCCCGGGCGGCGAAGATGTAGGCCTTCTTGCCCGTCAGCAGGCCCTGGGGGCCGTTCTCGGTATAGCGAAAGGTCTCCCCGGCCCGGGCGATGTGATCGAAGTAGGCTTTCAGGGTGGAAGGAATGCCCAGGTTGTACATGGGCAGGCCCAGCACGATCACGCTGGCCTGGCGCCATTCCTCGATCAGGGCATCGGAATAGTTCACCACCTGCTGCTGTTCCGGGCTGCGCTCTTGCGCCGACGTCGTGAAGGCCAGGAAGCGGGCGCCGTCGAGATGGGGCACGGATTCCTGGGCCAGATCCCGAGAGATCACCCGGGCAGCGGGATTGCCGTTTTGCCAGGTGGCAACGAAGCGGTCGGCCAGCTGGCTGGACTGGCCCTGGTTGGAAAACAGGCTGGCATTGATTTGTAGCAGGGTGCTCATTTCTTTATCTCCTGGTTGTGGACGCCCTCATTTAACGATTTACAGAAAAGATAAAAAAGCAGAATATTTCGTTCATATCAATCTAATAATTAGATAAAAGTGACCACACCCCACATCGCCCTGGACCAATGGCGCGCCCTGATCGCCGTGGTGGAGGCGGGGGGCTACGCCCAGGCCGCCGAAGTGCTGCACAAGAGCCAGTCCGCGGTGACCTACGCGGTGCAGAAGATCGAGTCCCTGCTGGGGGTGCGGGCCTTCGAGATTCAGGGGCGCAAGGCCGTACTGACACCCACCGGCCACATGCTCTATCGACGAGCCCTGGCCCTGGTGAGCGAAGCCAGCGACCTGGAACAGGCAGCCCGCACCCTTTCCGCTGGCTGGGAAGCGGAAATCGGCCTGGCCGTGGAAATCCTGTTTCCCACCGGACTGCTGCTGGACAGCCTGGCCCAATTGGGCCGGGAGAGCCCCCGGACCCGGGTGGAGGTGATCGAATCGGTGCTGGGCGGCACCCCGGAAGCCCTGCTCACCGGCCAGGCCGACCTGGCCATCACGCCCCAGATTCCCCCCGGCTTCCTGGGCACGGCGCTGATGCGGCTGCGCCTGGTGGCCGTCGCCCATCCGGACCACCCCCTACACCGCCTGGGACGGGAGTTGGGCCACAAGGACCTGAGCGCCCACCGGCATCTGGCGGTGCGGGAGACTGCCAGCACCCGGGACCGCCGGGGCGTGATCGTTGAGGTGGAGCAGCGCTGGACCTTCAGCAGCATGGCCTCCTCCATCGCGGCCAACTGCGCCGGCCACGGCTTCGCCTGGTATCCCGAGGAACGGATCGCCCAGGAGCTGGCCCAGGGCCTGCTCAAGCCCCTGCCCCTGCGGGGCGGTGAGGAACGCTATGTGGAACTCTACCTGGTGCTGGCCGACCCGGACTTCGCCGGCCCCGGCGTATGCCGGCTGGCGGAAATCCTGCGCCAGCGGGTGGAGACCCTTAAGCCGGCCAAGCCGGAACCAAACAGGGACAGCGTTGATAAAGGCGAGTGATGTTTGGCCGGAAAGGCAAATCAAGGCCCACCCCCTCCCGTCCTCCCCCTCGCGGGGAAGGTGACTGTATTGGCTCGCTTCGCTCGAAATTCCTCTCACGATTTGTCATGACTTAACCGATTAGTGAATGACTCTGTCACGGAGGGCTAAAATGCCGCGCTGGCTTCCCCGGACACTCCCATGACACGCATCCCCGCCCGCAATGACAGAGCCTGGGCCCTGGTCTTCGCCGCCTGGCTGGTGGCCGGTATCTCCACCCTGGGCGCCCTATTCTTCGGCGAGATCATGCAACTGCCTCCCTGTGTGCTGTGCTGGTACCAGCGCATTTTCATGTTTCCCCTGGCTCTGATCCTGCCCTTCGGACTGTTCCCCTTCGACCCCAGGGTGATCCGCTACGGACTGGCCCTGGCGCTGCCTGGCTGGGGCTTTGCCTCCTTCCACCTGCTGCTGATCGCCGGAGTGATTCCCGAGAGCATCAAGCCCTGTACCCAGGGGGTGCCCTGCTCCCAGACCGTCATCCAGTGGTTCGGCTTCCTGACGATCCCCCTTTTGTCGGTAGCCGCCTTCTCGGCCATCATCATCCTGTTCATCCTGAGTTACTTTCGAGGTTCCAAATGAAGCAGAAAACCCTGTTCATCATTGCCGCCGTAATCCTGCTGACGGTGTTCCTGGTGGCAACCCTGGTCTACAAGAGCGAAAAGATCGACCAGTCCGCACAACTGGCCGAACGCAACCGGGCCCATTTGGTGCGGATGCATGCACCGACCCTGGGGCCCGCCCAGGCCAAGGTACAGATCGTCGAGTTTCTCGATCCCGCCTGCGAAACCTGCCGGGCCTTCTATCCTTTGGTCAAAGAGATGATGGCCGCCAACCCTGGCCAGATTCACCTGGTGCTGCGCTACGCGCCCTTCCACAAAGGTTCCGACGCCGTGGTAGCGATACTCGAGGCGGCCAGGAAGCAGGGCAAGTTCTGGCCAGCCCTGGAGGCATTGCTGGCAACCCAGGCCGACTGGGCGCCCCACCACACGCCGCAACTGGCCCTGGTCTGGCAGAAACTGGAAGGCCTCGACCTGAACCTGGAGCAGCTCCGGCTGGACATGATGGCACCGGAAATCGCCCAGCTGATTGCCCAGGACCTGGCGGACGCCCAGGCCCTCAATGTCACCCAGACACCGGAGTTTTTCGTGAATGGAGCACCGTTGCCGACCTTCGGCTACGAACCCCTGAAGGCCCTGGTGGATGCCGCCCTGACCACCCCCTGAGGGCATCGGTGCACCTGGATGAACAGCGGAATCGCCGATACCGTAACCGTTGCTCCGGGAGTAGCCGACCAGGAGGCAAGGAGGCCGTCACGCTCCCTTGCCTTCCGAGCTTTCACCCTTCGGGCAGTCCAAGCTCCGGCCATTTCCCATTGACATAGGTCTGGCAGTTCCCCCAGCCCCGGGCGCCGGTCTCGCTGTCGGTCACCTCGATCAGGCAGTCACGGAACTGGTTGAGCCGTGCCACGGCTTCCGGCAGCGAGCAGTCGGCAAAATGCTCGCCTTCCACCAGGAGCTTGCCCCGCCACTGCCCGTGGTGCATGCCGTCGAAGCCATGGTAGAGGCCGCCGCCCAAATGGAAACCGGTGTCGCCCACCGGCCGGGCGGTCAAGGTCCGCCGGCGACCGTCGGCCATGGTCAAGCGGAATTCGCCGCCGAGAAAGCGCTTGTTGACGGGATTGAAGCGAATGGCCGGCTCCAGCGCGACGATCGCCTCCAGCCGGCCATCCGTGAATTCGAAATGGCCCTGTAACCGTTCATGGTGGAACCCGGGTCCCTGGTACATCAGGTAGTACTGGTGAAAGGCAAAGCGCTTGCCGTCGGCCATTTCAAAAAACAGCGGATTCCAGATGGCCAACGCCTTGCCGATCGAGCCTGAATCCATCGGCTCGGGCGCCACATCCTGCACAGGAAGACCGACATTCGAACGGCCTCCCCAGGAGTGGTCCCTCGTCATGATCCAGGTCTCCGGCGTTACTTCGGTCCGCACACCGTCGACCTCCACCCAGCCGCGCGCGGTCCCGGTCTGGTGGTAGCGGATCTGATCGGCGACGCGGCGATAGCCGGTCACGGTGCGGCGATCCTCCCGGTCTTCGGTGACACAGGGGACGATCCCCTCCAGAATGAGATCGAAGGCGATCGGCTGGACGTCGTTCTTTTCCAGCACGACGCGGATCTTATTCAGGGGCTCGATGACCTCGTAGCGCAAGGGGCCGACATTGACGCTGTTGGGATCGGTAGCCAGTTCCCGGCTGGCCCGGACATTCCACTGCTCGACACCCCGTGAGACGCCGCCGTAGCCGTCCACCACGTTACGGTTGATGTACTTGCCGATGCCGAAATCGATCTGCAACGATCCATCGCGCGCAGCCGCCATCAGGCAGACCTTTTCGGTCCAGCTGTAATCGGTCTGCAAGACCGAGGCGAAAGTCTCGACGATCTGGTGATTGAAAAACTCATCCGCATCCAACAAAGGTCCAATGCTGCCTCCCGCCATTTTGTTCACTCCCTGTTCAGATTGGCTGTTATAGCCGTTGCAATGCACCCGGCGCAAACCGGGCTTCGTAGACTTCCATATCGGAGGATGACATGCGCCGATAGGTCTGCTCCTTTTCCGCCTTCCACCAGACCGGGTCAGCGGTTCGCCAGCGCTCCTGGCGCAGTTGCCGACGCAGCACCTTGGCGGTGGCAGTGACGGGCATCTGCTCGGTGATGCGGATGAAGCTGGGCATCCATTTGGTACCGAAATCCGCCTGGGCAGCGATGAAAGCCTCGAAGGCCGCCGGATCGAAGCGGGCGCCGGGGCGCAGTTCCAGGGCGGCCATGACCCGGTCGCCGACGGCGCAGTCGGGTACGGCATAGACACCGGCCAGCACCACATCCGGATGGCGGAACAGGGCCTGCTCCACCTGGGCCGAGGCGATGTTCTCACCATCCACCCGCATCCAGTCATCATCCCGCCCGGCAAACCAGAAATATCCCGGCTCGTCCCGGTAGGCCAGATCACCGGTCCAGAAGATGCCGTCGCGCACGCGGCGGTGCTCGGCCTCGGGGTTGTTCCAGTAGCCCTCGAAGCCCTGGGCACCGTGGATGTTCACCAATTCGCCGATGGCCTCGTTGGCGTTCAGCAACTGGCCCTGGGCGTCGAAGCGGGCACGGGGGCATTCCTGGTTGGTTTCGGGGTTCATCACCTGCACGCCGGGTTGGTGGGCCATACCCAGGCAACCGCGGGGCATGTCGGGCGTACGGCCGATGGAAAGCCCGCCTTCGGTGGAGCCATAGCCGTCGATCACGGTGCAGTGGAAGCGTTTGGCAAAACGTTCCTGGTCGTCGATGGCGCCTTCGTTGCCATGAACCATGCGCAGGGTGCTCTGGCCGTCATCGGGTTGTTCGGGGGCGGTGAGCAGATAGGCCAGGGGCTTGCCCACGTAATTGAAGTGGGTGGCACCGTAACGGCGCACGTCGTCCATGAAGCCGGAGACGGTGAATTTCCGGATCACCACGGTGGCGCCGCCGGCCAGGGCCGGCAGCCAACCCATGTTGATGGCGGCGGCATGGAACCAGGGCATGGGCACGTAGCTGACCGCGCTACGGTCGTAGCCGAAATACTGGGATACGGTGTTGGCCAGGGTGGCCATGCGGCCGTGGGAACAGATGCAGGCCTTGGGAGCACCGGTGGACCCGGAGGTGAAGATCAGGCTGAAGATGTCGGTGGGCGTGACTGTGATTGCCGGTAGGGGGGCGCCCTCGAAGGGCGCGAGCAGGACAGCGTAGTCAGGGCCGTCCACATCAACGATACGCTCGGCGGAAAGGCCGGTTTCCAGGCCGGCGATGTCGCCCCGGAAAGGGTGGCCGGTAATGACGAACTGGCAATCGGTATGGCCGATGTCCCGCGCCATGTCGGCACCCCGACGGGTGGAATTGAGCCCCACCATGGTGGCACCGGCGATGGCGCAGGCGCCGAGCCAGAAGGGAAATTCCGGCACGTTCTCCAGCAGGATGCCCACATGGAAGGGCCCCGGGCGGCGCCGGGCCAGGAGGAAGGCCGCCCGCTGGGCGCAGCCGGCCACATACTGGCGGTAGCTCCAGCTTTGGTCGAAATGACGCAGGGCGACGTGGTCATCGTCGGCCCGGGCACGGATGAAGTCCGCGATGGTTTGTGTCATGTTTGTCTCCTCCTCCGCCCCGGTTCTACGTCCGGGGTCGTTGGATCAGTTTCCAGATTTAGGGAAGCACCGAACAAGCCCCAGTGCGTCATTCCGGCGAACGCCGGAATCCAGGGAAATCAACAAAGTCTGGGCACCGGCGTTCGCCGGTGTGACGGGCCTCAACTCAGCACGCCGCCATCCACCTGAAAAATGGTGCCGGTGGAATAGCTGGAAGCGGCGCTGGCGAAGAACAACACGGCGTTGGCCACTTCCTCGGGCAAGCCGGCGCGCTTCAACGGATTGATCTTCATCATGTCGGCATAGCGCTGAGGATCGTTCAGGGTGTGATCACCCATGACGGTCTTGATCACGCCGCAGGAAATGGCATTGACGCGTACGCCGTGGGGGCCGAATTCCCGGGCGTAGCAGCGGGTCACGGTATTCAGTGCCGCCTTGGAAACGCAGTAGGCGCCGATCTCCGGCTGGGCCATCAGGGCCGAGGTGGTGCTGATGTTGATGATGTTGCCGCTGCCCCGGGCCACCATCTTCTTGCCGATGGCGCCGCTGAGGAAGAAGGGGCCCTTCAGGTTCACGTCCATCACCTTGTCCCACAGGGACTCGGTGGTGTCGGCGAAGGATTCCACGTGGGGCGGGCTGATGCCGGCGTTATTGACCAGGATATCCACGTTCAGGCCGCGCTCGTCGAGGGTGGCAACCAGCTTCTGGATATCTTCCATCCTGCCCATGTGAGAGGCAATGGCGTGGACCTTGCCGCCCTTGGCGCGCAGCGTCGCGGCAGCTTCGTCGAGAGTCTCCTGCTTCCTGGCGACGATGATCACCTCGGCCCCCTGCTCGACAAAAAGCTCGGCAATGGCCAGGCCGATGCCCCGGGAGGCGCCGGTGATCAGGGCGGTCTTGCCCTGGATGGAAAACGCGTTGGCGCTCATGGCAATTCTTCTCCTTTACTTGTTATGTCCGGTTGTGCCGGTGCGTCGAAAATTCTAGAAAAGAGCAACGAACCAGTACACTCGTATTTTCTGGCCACGCCAAGTGGCTGATAGCACTGGATTCCCAAGGCAGTGGTGCGCAGTATCGGAAAAAGGCTTGCATTCGGATGACCCGGAAAACGCCATCGACGACAGAGGAAAGGGGACACGAGGGCCTGCCCCGCCCCCGCAAGCTACCCACCCAGTCCCGCTCCCGGGCCCTGGTGGAAGCGGTGGTGGAAACCTGTCTGCGTATTCTGGACGAAGAGGGCGCGGCTGCCCTGACCGTACAGCGCATTGCGGAAGTCTCCGGCGCCACCGTGGGCTCCATCTATCAATACTTTCCCAACAAGGATGCCGTCATCGCCCTGGTCTACGAGCGGGTGTTGCAGACCGAGGCGGTACGGGTCAGTCTGGACCACGGCAGGATCAGCGGCCTGCCCCTGGCGGTGGCGCTACGGGAAATCATCGGCAACACCATCCGCATGGAATTGCGCCTCTCACGCCTGAACCGGGAGTTCCACCTGAAGTACTACGCCGACCTGCAATTGGGCATGCGCTGCGGCACCTACGCCACCTCCCGGGACTACGTGCAGGACACCTGGCTGAAATTCATCCAGCTCTACGACAACGAGATCACCACTCCCGATCGGGAAGCCGCGGCTTATATGCTGGGCATGGGCCTGCGGGCGGTGGTGAGGATGGCCCTGGAAGACGACCCGGCCCGCCTGGAGCAGCCCGGGTTCCTGGACAGTCTGGTGGATATGGCCCTGGGGGCGGTCAGGCCGCCCCGCTAGCGCCCCAGTTCCTCAGGGCTTGCCGCGCCGCGCCAGGAAGCGGTCGAGCTGATTGGCAAAGGCCTGCCGATCCCCCGGGCTGAAGGCGGGAGGGCCACCGGTGTCCACACCGCTGCTGCGCAGGGTGTCCATGAAGTTGCGCATATCGAGCAATTGCCGGATGTTCTCCGGGCTGTAGAACTCCCCCCGGGGATTGAGGGCATGGGCCTGCTTTTCGATGACGATCGCGGCGAGGGGAATGTCGGCGGTGATGACCAGATCCCCCGGACTGACCGCCTCGGCGATATGCCGGTCGGCCACGTCGAAGCCCCGGGGCACCTGCACTGCCTTGATCCAGGGCGAGGGCGGCGTGCGCAGGGCCTGGTTGGCCACCAGCACCAGAGGCAACTGGTGCCGCTCGGCGGCCCGATAGAGGATTTCCTTGATCACGACGGGGCAGGCGTCCGCATCGACCCAGAGCTTCATTTCGGGGCTTCCAGCTCCGCCAGGGCCGCGTCCGGGGTAAGGATGCGGAACAGGCCCTTCAGCTTGTCGCGCCGGGCCAGGCGCAGCAGGGCCTTGTCGCTGGTGATCAACCATTGGGCCTGGCCGTCCCGGGCCACTTCGAGAAATTTCTGGTCGTCCCGGTCCTGGCAACGAGGCAACAACAAGGCGTCAGGCCCAGGGGATGGCACCACCTGCACCCGGGCCGCGTAATCGGCATAGAGGGCCGCCTGGCGCTCGGGGGCGATGGCGAACTGTTCGTAGCCCAGCACCCGCTGAAACTCCGCCAGGCAGTCCTCCCGGCTCAGGGCCCGCCAGGCACCGCTGTCCAGCCGGGCGCGGAGAGGCGCGAAGCGGCTGTCCGTGAAGGCCCAGAGGGAGAGCAGCACGTTGGTGTCGAGTACCACGGGCAATACCGTCATTCCGGTTCCGCTTTCCGTATTCCGGCCCGGGCCGGAATGACGCAGGCGCGAGGGTTCACGCCACCTTTTTCTTCTGGTCCAGGCGCAACTTGGCGTAGCTGCCGGGGGCGTCCTCCTGGGGCTTCAGCTTGCCCTTGGACGGGTCCCGGGCCGGCACCGTGGCGCCGCCGTTCCTGGCTACCACCCACTGCTGCCAGTCGGTCCACCAGGAGCCTTCATGCTGCTTTGCGCCGGCGAACCAGTCGTCGGCCGACTCCGGCAGATTCTTGCTCTTGTCATTGGTCCAGTAGCCATACTTGTTGGCGGCGGGCGGATTGACGATGCCGGCGATGTGGCCGGAGCCCCCCAGCACGAAGCGCACCGGACCGCCCAGATGGGTGGCCCCCAGGTAGGTGCCCTTCCAGGGCGCGATGTGATCCTCGATGGTGGAGATGAAATAGCAGGGCGCCTTGACCTTGGACAGATCGATGGGCACACCGGCCAGAGTCAGACCGCCCGGCTCCTTCAGCAGGTTCTTCATATACATGTTGCGCAGATAGAAGCTGTGCATCTTGTAGGGCATGCGGGTGGAATCGGAGTTCCAGTAGAGCAGATCGAAGGGGAAGGGTTCCTTGCCCATCAGATAGTTGTTCACCACGAAGGACCAGATCAGGTCGTTGGCCCGCAGTGCGTTGAAGGTGCCGGCCATCTCGGCGCCTTCCAGATAGCCCCGCTCCTCCATCTTCTTTTCCAGATGGGAGACCTGCTGCTCGTCGATGAACACGCCCAGCTCGCCCGGCACAGAGAAGTCCAGCAGGCAGACGAAGAAGGTGGCGGAAGCGATGCGATCGTCCTTCTTCGCGGCCAGGTAGGCCATGGTGGACGCCAGCAGGGTGCCCCCCAGGCAGTAGCCGATGGTATGCACCTTGTCGACGCCGGTCTGCTTGCAGACCGCATCCAGGGCCACCAGAGTGCCCTCGGTCAGGTAATCCTCGAAGTTCTTCTGGGCCATGCGACGATCCGGATTCACCCAGGAGATGCAGAACACGGTGTGCCCCTGGTCCGTGGCCCACTTGATGTAGGAGTTCTTTTCCCGCAGATCCAGGATGTAGTACTTGTTGATCCAGGGCGGCACGATCAGCAGGGGCTCCTTGAACTGCTCCTGGGTAGTGGGCTCGAACTGGATCAACTGCATCAGGTCATTCTGGAACACCACCTTGCCGGGACTGGTGGCCACGTTCTTGCCCAGATCGAAGGCTTCCGGATCGGTCATGCGGACCCGCAACTGCCCATCGGTTTCCATGTCCCGCAACAGGTTGTTGAAACCCTTGAGCAGGTTCTGACCATGACTCTTGACCGTCTCCCGCAGTACCTCCGGGTTGGTCATGGCGAAGTTGGAGGGCGCCATGGCGTCGATGAACTGACGGGTGAAGAAATTGACCTTCTTCCTGGAACCATCCTCCAGGCCCTCCACCTCGCTCACCGCGTCATGGAGGTGATGGGCGGTGATCAGATAGGACTGCTTGATGAAGTCGAACAGAAAATGCTCTTCCCAGTGGGCATCCTTGAAACGCTTGTCATCCTTGGCTGGCCTGGCCACCGGAGAGGCATCCATGCCGGCGAAGCGCATCATGGAATGCTGCCAGAGGGACATGTAGTCCCACACCAGATTCATCTGGGCCTGAGCCATCTTGTAGGGATTGGCCAGCATCTTGGCCATCATGTCCATGAAGGCCTGGGCGATGCCCAGGTCATCCGCAGGCGGAGTGATGCCATGCTTCAACTGACGCTGCACATGCTCGGTCAGCAACTTGGAAGCCCGCTGGGCCACCTCGGCGTAGGTCTTGGCGACTTCCTTGGGATCGGGCAAGTGGGGCTTCTCGTCGTGCTGGGACATGGGTCGGTTCCTCGTTAATCGACTGGGGGACGTTCCCGATTCTATCCCAATGACGCACTAATTGTTGCGATGCAACAAAATCCTTCACACGTTCTCAGAAACCCAGCAACTCAACAACCACCACCAGATCCGCAAAGCTCGCCGCTTCGAGCTTGGCAGCCAATGAAGCTTTGTCGAGCCCATCGCTTTCAAACCGGGTCAGACGGACCTCCATCGGCAGTTCTCGAATCTCCTGTGGCGACATGAAACCGAAGTCGCAGATGTGTGCGATACAGCGGTACTCCGGGTCGGTGAGTTCCAGCCCATGATGACGCAGGATCTCCATGTAGCGCTCGGCAGTGCGGTTGAGCTTGCCACTGATCTCCATGGTGTTCTTCTGGCCGTCGGTGAGGATGGCCAGCGGCGGCCCAAAAAACACCGGTGTCTTGCCGACCCGACGGGTTTGCTCCTCGCGCGTCAGCGCGGGGGCAACCCAGGTCGGGTCGCCCCTGTCGGGAACCGGTGAGGGTGTTGAGTCGTCGTCAGCAGGTGGTCGCATCAGTGTGAAATCGGATGCAGCTTCTCGTGGTTTGCGTTCAGCATGCCTTTAGGCAGTTGCGGCGGCGGCTCCGGCTGCAACTGGATGAAGCCGCGATTGCGAGCGCCATCCTGAACATTGTGCGGATTGTGGCACTCGGTACAGACAAACCACCGCTTCTTGCCATTGCTGGCAAACTCGCCAATGCGCTTGCCGTGGATGTTGTCACGCCAGTCGCGCAGTTTGTCGCCGTGGCACTTACCGCAAAGCAGTTGCGGCTCATCGAAGCTCACCGGATCGCCAAAATTGTCCACCAACTTGTTGCGTTGCGTGGAATGGTGACAATCCAGGCACCAGATGCGACCCCGACCGTGCTGCAGGTTCTTTATCTCCGGCAACATGCCCTCCATGGTCGGGATCGGTGTCGGATGCTTGGTCTTCGGAAAACCCGGCGGCATGACACCGTTGTGACAGGCCGTTCCGCATATTGCCAGATAGTTCAGCTTCTGCGAACGTGGCTTGATAACCGCTTTTCCTTCTCCGACCGTCTCTAGCCCCGGCATCTTGCCCATCGGCACGGTGCCATCGTAAGGGTCGCCATACCACAGTGCCGCGCCGGTTTTGGAAGAGCACTTGACGTTCGGCAGCCCGGGCTTGATCTCGCGCTTGGTGACTTCGGAGGCGCCCTTGCGACTCTCGAAACAGACCTCATCCGGTTTTGCCTCTTGAGCAAGGGCCGGTGTCACGAGGACAGAACTCAGCGCCAGCAGCGCCGCACGTATTGTCAGTTTTGTCATGATCGTCATCTCACTTCGCGGCAACGGCTTGCGCGCCGCCGAACTTGATTTCTCCCAACAGGATGCCGATGGCCCCCTTGAGCAGAATGGTCAGAATGAAGAAGCCGAAAGCCCAGATACCGAGCGTCAGGAGAACTTCCACCAGCGTCGGGACATACTCGGTGACTTCACCGATCGGGGTGGGGATGAAGCCGGGAACAATCAGCCCCATGCCCTTTTCGATCCAGATGCCGGAAAAGGCCATCACACAGGCGATCGGCAGTTTCTTGAAGTCATTCCGGAACGACGGGATCAGGAACAGGATGAACGACGTCACCATCAGAAAAATCGAGCTCCAGAACCACGGCACCAAGGCGGTCAGACCGTGCAGCCCGAACATCAGGTAGTAGAGGCCATTGGCGTGTTCGGTGCGAGCGTAAAGCTCGACCACCACTTCCGACATGGTCAGGAAGATGGCGATGCCCAGGCACCAGGTGACAATGGTGGTCAGCAGCTTGATCGCGCTGTCGTCGACCCAGAACTTGGTGTTGTTGCGGATGACCAGAAAGATCAGGATGATCAGCGCCGGGCCCGCCGCGAACGCAGTGGTGATGAAGCGGATCGGCATCATGCTGTGGAACCACATTGGACGCGAGGGCATGGTTGAGATCAAAAAGGCCGTGACCGTGTGGATCGACAGCGCCCAGACAATCGCGACCCACACCAGCGGCATGAACCACTTCTTGCTGATCGGGTTGCCAGTGTACTTGCACCACAGGTAGTAAAAGCCGCAGATGAAGTTGAGGATCAGGTAGCCGTTGAGCACCATCACGTCCCAGCCCAGCATCGATGAGAAGCTGTAGATGCCCCGTGGCGGAATCATGTGCCACAGGCGGTCGGGACGACCCATGTGGGCGAAGACGAACATCATCACCATGATCACCGCGGTGATCGCCAGCATTTCGCCGAGCACGGCAACCTTGTGCATGCCCTCGTGGTGGTAGGCATAGGCGGGAAACACGATGGTTACTGCCCCGGCGGCGACGCCGACGAGGAAGACCAGATTGGCGAAGTAAAGGCCGTCGTGAATCTGGCTGGTCATGCCGGTGACGATCAAACCCTCGGTGTTCTGCAGGTAAAACACATACATCATGCCGGTGATGAACAGCGCCAGAACACCCATCCAGGCGTAGAACTTGGTCCCGCCCTTGAGCACATAGCGGGTGTAGTCGGAAACGAAACTGGTTAGCACGGTCCGGCTCCTCAATCGTAAAAGTAGAAAAATTTCGGGAAGGTATTGAGTTCAGCCTTGAGGCGGAAGACGTTTTTCCGCGCCAGAATCAGACTCACTTCGCTTTCCGGATCGAGCAGATTGCCGAACTTGCGGGCACCCACCGGGCAGACTTCGACGCAGGCCGGATAACGCCCCTGGCGGGTCCGTTGCAGGCACCAGTGGCACTTCTCGACCACGCCGCGCATGCGCGGACGGTTGCCCAGATAGTGGGTCACCGGGTTCATTTCTTCCTTGGGCAGCACCGGGGTGGTCAGGTTGATGCGACGCGCCCAGTAGGGACAGGCGCCCATGCACATGCGGCAGCCGATGCACCAGTTGTAGTCGATTACCACCGGCCCATCTCCCTCACGGTATGTGGTGCGCACCGGACAAACCTTGACGCAGGGCGGCTTTTCGCACTGCATGCAGGCGATCGGCATATAGGTGGCTTCCTTCTCGGGCACCGACTCCGGTTCGTAGAAATACTGCCCTTCCAGCACCTGGCCGGCCGGGGTGTAGGCATTGCCACCGACCTGGATGCCCAGACCCTCGGGATATCCCTGATTAATCTTCTCCTGGGAGAACTCGCCGCGCTCCATGCGCAGCACCTGGATCCATTCGATCTTTTCGCCGGAGTGCGTGCCTCGCGATTGGTTGTTCTCGGCCACGCAGGCATGCACACAACGACGGCAACCAATGCATTTGCGCACATTCAGGGCATAGCCCATCAGCACGCCGGGCTGGGGGCCCGTAGTGTCGACGCTGACCTGCTTGCCGTATTCGGCGGAATAGCGGATCTCGAGCCGTTGGCGAGCCTCGGCTTTTTCCTCATCCGTCATCAGGCGGTAGTTTTTCTGAAAGTGTTCGGCCCACGACGTGGCAGACTTAGGGTCGTCGGAATTCGCCATCAGCGCGCCAGCGCCAATCAGCGACGAAATGCCCAGCATGCCGCCGCCCGCCCGCAGAAAGTCTCGGCGGGAGGTTTTCAAGACTGCCTGGGCTGGATCCGCCGACATCGGCTGCGACGAGCAACCCGACTCCTGCTCCCTGGGCCGGTCGCCGGGGGAATTCTTGGAAAAGGCCATGTTTACTCCTATCAGTGATGATTAATCAGCCGAGGCCAGACTGTAGGCCGACCCGAAAAATTTATGATTCTTTCATGCGCCCGAATTACGGCTATTGATCGACGTCAACGGTAATTCTGACCAGCCAGATTTCTTCGGACCACTCATCCCTGGAAAGCGGCTTCCGGTTTCGTGATTGAAATGCACAATTTCTTGAATGCCACCGGCATCTGGTTGCCGGGACTCGAATGTGGCCGGATCTGATTGACTGGACAGTGCAGGGGGACGTGGACAAAGATGTCAGGCCGTACAATCCAAGTGGTACGCCATGAAAACGCCCGTCGAATTCTTTTTTGATTTTTCCTCTCCCTACGGCTATCTGGCCAGCGAGCTGATCGACGATCTGGCCGCCGCCCATGGACGCCAGGTGGCGTGGCACCCCATCCTGCTGGGGGCGGTGTTCAAGACCACCGGGTCCCAGCCCCTGGTACACCAGCCCCTGAAGGGGGGCTATGCTGCCCGGGACTTCCCCCGCTCGGCCCGCTTCCACGGCCTGCCTTTCACCATGCCGACACCTTTTCCCGTGGCCACCCAGGCAGCGGCAAGGCTCTATTACTGGTTCCATGACCAGGACAGCGCCGCCGCCCGGGTCCTGGCCCATGCCCTCTACCGGGCCTATTTTGTCGAGGGGCGGAACATCGGCGATGCCGCTATGGTCCTCACCATAGGAGAGGCCCAGGGTCTGGAACGAGCCCGGATGGAGGCGGCCCTGGCCGATCCGACGGTGAAGGAGCGCTTGCACGCGGAGACCGGCGAGGCCGTCGCCCAGGGTGTTTTCGGCTCCCCCTACTTCATCGTGGATGGGGAACCCTTTTTCGGCGTGGATAGACTGCCCCAACTGGAAAAATGGCTCAGGACCGGAGGCTTTTGAGAGTGCAATCCCCCTGCGTGCGCCAGTGCTGCCTGGACGATGCCGATGTCTGCCTGGGCTGCCTGCGCACCCTGGAGGAAATCCTGGCCTGGGGCGAGGCCGACGATACGCAACGGCTGCGGATACTGGATGCCGTCGCCCGCCGGCGGCAGGAGCGGAGCAGTGGAAGTGGACGATGAGGACGTGAGCGACGTGGAATGCATCGGTATTTGCGAGATAGACCCCATGACGGGCCGCTGCCTGGGTTGCGGCCGGCTGGTGGTGGAGCCCGGACGTGTGGATGACGGCAGGATCAGGCCGCCCGTCATCGATGGGGAAACCTCATGCGACTGATCCTGATCAGCGGCCTGTCCGGCTCCGGCAAGAGTGTGGCCCTGCATATGCTGGAGGATTCCGGCTATTACTGCGTGGACAATCTGCCGGCTCCCCTGCTGCCCCAACTGGTGGCCCAGCTCCAGGCCGAGGACTACACCCGGGTCGCAGTGGCCATGGACATGCGGGGCGGCCGCAGCATCGCTGCCCTGCCCAAGCAACTGCGGGACCTGGAAGCCACGGGGGGCATCGAGGTGCGCTTCCTGTTCCTCGACTCCCGGGACGAGGTGCTGATCCAGCGCTTTTCCGAGACCCGCCGCGCCCACCCCCTGGCCTTGGGCGAAATGACCCTGGCCGAGGCCATTGGGCGGGAACGGGAAGCCCTGGACACCCTGGCCAATCTGGGCCATCGCCTGGACACCAGCCAGTTGCGACCCAACGCCCTGCGCCAGTTCATCAAGGACCTGGCCGACCTGGATGCGGGCCAGGGCCTGACCCTGTTGTTCACTTCCTTCGGCTTCAAGCACGGCCTGCCCCTGGACGCCGATCTGGTGTTCGACGTGCGCTGCCTGCCCAATCCCCACTACGATCCTCTGCTGCGCCCCCTGACCGGCCGGGACGCGGCGGTGGTGGACTTTCTCCAGGCCCAGCCAGAGGTGGGCAGGATGGCCGAGGACATCCGCCGCTTCGTCGCCGACTGGCTGCCCGCCTACGTGCGGGACAACCGCTCCTACCTGACCGTGGCCATCGGCTGCACCGGCGGCCAGCATCGCTCGGTGTATTTCGCCGAGTGGCTGGCCGCCCGCTTCCGCGATCAGGCCCGGGTGCTGGTGCGGCATCGCGGCTTAACGTGAACGCGGAACAATCTTGTGAAATATAACAATCCCCCCCTCGTCACCCCGGCGCACGCCGGGGCCCAGATCGGCGACCCACTGGATTCCGGCGCAAGCCGGAATGACGGGTTTCATCATCAGGGGCAATGCTGGCGACCATGCGCATTAGCCGGATGAGACCGGCCGACTGGCTGGCCCTGCTCCGGCCCGGGGACTGGCTGAGCATCCTGCTCTGCCTGCTGCTGGTGGCTACCTCCTTCCCTCTGTTGTGGCGAGGCGGCACAGCCGAGGCTGTGGTGGTGCGGCGGGACGGCCAGGCCGTGGCCCGGCTGCCCCTCACCGTGAGCAAGAAGATCGTCGTGGCCGGCGCTCTGGGGGACACGGTGGTGGAGGTGCAGCCAGGCCGGGCAAGGGTGCTGTCCGATCCGGGGCCGCGCCAGTATTGCGTGCGCCAGGGCTGGCTGAGCCGCCCCGGCGCCGTGGCCATCTGTGCCCCCAATCATGTCAGCCTTACCCTCACGGGGCGGAATGCCAGCCATGACACCCTCACCTATTGAACTGCCGGTCACTGCCGACGACCGCCGCATCGCCCGCTACGCGGCGGCGGCCATCGCCCTGACCGTGGCCGAGGCCGCGATTCCCCTGCCCCTGCCCGGAGTCAAGCCGGGGCTGGCCAACATCGTGGTGCTGCTGGTGCTGCTGCGCCACGGCTGGCGCGAGGCGGCCTGGGTGGCCCTGCTGCGGGTCTTCGCCGGCAGCCTGCTGATGGGCCAGTTCCTCGCCCCCGGTTTCTTCCTCAGCCTCACCGGCGCCCTGATGAGCCTCACAGCACTGGCCCTGGCGGCCCGCCTGCCCCGACGGGCCTTCGGCCCGGTGAGCCTGAGCCTGGCGGGCGCCTTCGCCCATATCGGTGGCCAGGTGCTGCTGGCCCGGGTCTGGCTGGTGCCCCACGACGGCGTGTTCTATCTGGTGCCCGTCTTCGCCACGGCAGCCCTGATCTTCGGTATCGTCAACGGCCTTGTCACGGCCGCCCTGTTGCGGGAACAAACATCGTGAAAACCGTCGCCCTCGCCTTCACCGGCGCCTCCGGCATGCCCTACGGCGTGCGCCTGCTCGAATGCCTGCTACAGGCCGGCGTGCGGGTCTGGCTGGTGTATTCCCAGGCCGCCCAGATTGTCGCCAAGCAGGAAATGCATCTGGTCCTGCCCACCCAACCCCGGGAAGCCCAGCGCTATTTCAGCGAACGCTTCGGCGCTGCCGAGGGGCAGCTCTCGGTCTATGGCCGGGACGACTGGAACGCCCCCCTGGCCTCCGGCTCCAATCCCCCCGACGCCTACGTGATCTGTCCCTGCACCATGGGCACCCTGGCCGAAGTGGCCGCCGGCATGGCCGATGACCTCACCACCCGGGCCGCCGACGTGGTGCTGAAGGAGGGCAGGAAGCTGATCCTGGTGCCCCGGGAAACACCGCTCTCCACAATCCAGTTGGAAAACATGCTGCGTCTGTCCCGGGCCGGTGCCGTGATCCTGCCCCCCAGCCCGGGCTTCTATCACCATCCCCAGGATGTGCAGGGCGTGGTGGATTTCGTCGTGGCCCGCATCCTCGACCAGTTGGACATTCCCCACGCCCTGATGCCCCGTTGGGGCGGGGAATAGCGCTAGGTAAACGCCGATTAAGTCCGTCACACCGGCGAAGGCCGGTGTCCAGTTTGTTGATCTTCCTGGATTCCGGCGTTCGCCGGAATAGCCTGCTCTGGACCCGATCCGGAGACGCATTGGGGCTTTGTTCAGCGGTTCCCTAGCCGGCTTCCTGTGCGCCCGCCAAAATGCGGCGGATAGGCGCCGGCAGAGGTGCGTCATCCAACTGCGAAAAATCCAGCCAGCGCGCTCCCCCTTCCCGCGTCTGGGCCAGCAGCCGGACCCGGGTTCGCAGAGGCGTCAGGTGCAGACGGAAATGGGTGAAGGTATGCACCAGCCCCGGCAGTTCTTCCCAATCCCCGGCCTCACAGCCAAAAACCTGCTGTGCATACTCTTCCGGATCGGCGCCGGCCGGCAGTTCCGGCAGGGATAGCAATCCCCCCCAGATGCCGCTGGGAGGGCGCTGTTCCAGCAGCACCCGACCTTCATGACACAGCAGCAGGACGATGGCCTCCCGTTCCGGCAGGGCCTTGCGGGGTTTGGCAACGGGTAGTTCGGCCTGACGCCCTGCTTGCCGGGCAACGCAGATTTCCGCCAGGGGGCAGGCCTCGCAGCGGGGCCTGCCCCGGGTGCACACCGTGGCCCCCAGGTCCATCTGGGCCTGGATGTAGTCCCCGCCCTGGCGGGCCGGCATCAGGGCCTCAGCCTGGTGCCACATTTCCCGCTCCACCGCTGGCGTGCCGGGAAAGCCCTCAATGCCGAAGCAGCGGGCGAAGACCCGCTTCACGTTGCCATCCAGAATCGGCGCCCGGGCGCCAAAGCAGAAAGCGGCGATGGCATTGGCCGTGGAGCGGCCGATGCCCGGCAATTCGGCGATAGCCGCCGGATCATGGGGAAAGGCCCCCCCGTGGTCCACCACCACCGCCCGGGCGCAGGCGTGGAGGTTACGGGCCCGGGCGTAGTAGCCCAGGCCACTCCACAAGGCCATCACATCCTCCACCGGCGCGGCGGCCAGTTCGGCCAGGGTGGGGAAGCGGGCCAGGAAACGCTGGTAATAGGGAATCACCGTCGCCACCTGGGTCTGCTGCAACATGATTTCCGATAGCCAGACCCGGTAGGGGTCCCGGCTCTGCTGCCAGGGCAGGTCGTGGCGGCCGTGATGCCGGTGCCAAGTGATCAAGCGTGCGGCAAAATTCTTCACACCTTGACCGGTATGACGCGAGATGCCACCAGTTTGGCCCGAGCCCGGGCTTCGTCGGTGCTGTCGGCGTTGGCCACCGCCACCCCCATGCGGCGCTTTTTGAAACTCTCGGGTTTGCCGAACAGGCGCAGGTCCGACTCGGGCACCTGCAGGGCCTCGGTCACGCCCTCGAAGGCGATGCCCTTTTCCTCCAGGCCGCCATAGATCACGGCGGAAGCGCCGGGACGACGCAGGGACACATCCACCGGCAGGCCCAGGATGGCGCGGGCGTGCAATTCGAATTCAGAAAAACGCTGGCTGCACAGGGTCACCAGGCCGGTGTCGTGGGGCCGCGGACTCACCTCGGAGAACCAGACCTGGTCGCCCCTGACGAACAGTTCGACACCGAAGATGCCGCGCCCGCCCAGGTTGCCGGTGACGGCCCGAGCGATCTCGCGCGAGCGCTCCAGGGCCAGCGGTGACATCGTCATGGGCTGCCAGGATTCGACGTAATCGCCGGCCACCTGGCGATGGCCGATGGGTTCGCAGAAGAAGGTTTCCACCTCGCCGTCCTTGCCTACGGCGCGCACCGTGAGCAATGTGATTTCGTAGTCGAACTCGATGAAGCCCTCGACGATCACCCGGCCCGCGCCGGTGCGGCCGCCGGACTGTGCATAGTCCCAGGCATCGCGCAGCTCGCCCGTGGATTTCACCAAAGACTGCCCCTTGCCCGAGGAGGACATCACCGGCTTGATCACACAGGGATAGCCGATGCCGCCAGCCACGGCGGCCTGCAATTCCGCGAAGGAATCGGCGAAGCGATAGGGAGAGGTGGGCAGGCCCAACTCCTCGGCGGCCAGGCGGCGGATGCCTTCCCGGTGCATCGTCAAACGGGCGGCCCGAGCGGTGGGAATCACTTCCGCCAGGCCCTCGGCCTCGATCTCCAGCAGCATGTCGGTGGCGATGGCCTCGATCTCCGGCACCACCAGATGGGGGCGCTCGGCCTCGATCACCCGGCGCAGGGCCGCGCCGTCGGTCATGGCGATCACATGGCTGCGGTGGGCCAACTGCATGGCCGGGGCGTCAGCATAGCGGTCCACGGCAATGACCTCGCAACCGAGACGTTGCAGGGCGATCACGACCTCCTTGCCCAGTTCGCCGCTGCCCAGCAGCATGACGCGAAGGGCGGAAGGGGTCAGGGGAGTGCCGAAGCGCATGGGGGATTCCAAATAAAAACGGCGACCCGGAAGGAAACCCGGGCCGCCGCAGGATGGAGGGAAGGATCAGTCCCGTTCGCCGCCAAAGGCCAGCAGCAGTTGCAGCAGGTTGACGAAGATGTTGTAGACGTCCAGATAGACGGCCAGAGTGGCGGTGATGTAGTTGGTCTCGCCCCCCTGGACGATGCGCTGGATGTCCACCAGGATCAGGGCCGAGAACACCAGCACGGCGACCGTCGAAATAGCCAGGGTCAGGGCCGGCAGGTGCAGGAAGGCATTGGCAATGGCCGCCACCAGGATCAGCACCACGCCGATCGTCAGGAAGCTGCCCATCTTGCTGAAGTCACGCTTGCTGGTGGTGGCGATACCGGCCAGGGTGAAGAAGATGATGCCAGTGCCGCCCGCCGCCGTGGCGATCAGGGTGCCGCCGTTGGAAAAGCCCAGGGCATGGCGCAGCAGGGGGCCCATCATCAGGCCCATGAAAAAGGTGAAGGCCAGCAGCAGGACAACACCCCAGCCGCTGTCCTTGGTCTTCTCGATGCCGTACATCAGGCCGAAGCAAACTCCCAGAAACAGCAGCAGGCTGATGATGGGGCTGCCCACCATCAGGGCCGCGCCGATGGAAGTGCCCACCAGGGCGCCCAGCACCGTGGGCACCATGGACAGGGCCAGCAGGGCGTAGGTATTGCGCAGCACCCGGTGCTGCTGGGTGGTGGCAGTCGTGTTCTGGGTAAGGATGTCGTTGTAGGCCATGGCCGCGTTGCTCCTTGAGGTTAAGGTTCGGAAACTGAGACCGGCGCCATCCACTTTTGGTTTCAATCCTGGCGCCGAACCCGTACCCGGACTGGCAGTTGCGCGGCGATTATAGCCAAGACCTGGGGAGTTCCTCGGGCGGTGCCGGGAACTGCCTGAATCGGGGCCGGCAACGCGCCACGAACAAAAGAAAACCGGCAGCCGGTGAAATACCCGGTCTGCCGGTCTGATAAACCCCTGCCAATGACAGGGGCTCATGACAGAAGGGACGACGCCCTCCCGTCGATTACCACTTGTAGTTGAAGCTCATCCCGTAGGTGCGGGGTTCCTGATAGTTTCCGGTCTGGTACATGCCGAAGTCGATCTTCTGCATCACCTTGTCCTCGTCCGTCAGATTCTTCACCCACAGCGAGAAGTCCGCCTTGCCCGGCCCACCCACCGGAATGTCCGCCAGCAGCAGGCGGGCATTGATGTTGGTCTGGGCCGGCACTTCGTCGGTCCCCACCACATAACTGCCACCGGCGTTGGGCGCCGTCAGAGACTTGTTGGCGGCATAGAGATAGGTCTTGGCCGTGTAGCTGTAGTCCATGATCAGACGCAGGGTGCCGAAGGACGTCTTGGCCAGGCGACCATCCAGGCTCAGGGTCATGGTGTGCTTGGGCGCATAGGGTGCCACCCGGTTGCTGGCCGTGTCGATCAGGGGACGACCGGCAATGTTGAGAGCATTGTCGATGTACTCGTCGAACTTGGTATCCAGGTAACCATAACCACCCTGAACCTTCCAACCGTCGGCGACCAGGACCGCGCCTTCCAGTTCAAATCCCTTGTAAACGGCCTTGCCGGCGTTGGTCAGGAAGGACGACGTGGTTCCCGGCAGCAACTGGGTCACGTTGAGATCGGTAATCTTGGTATGGAAGATCGCTGCACTCAACTGGGCCCGGTTATCCAGGAAGGAGGCCTTGACGCCCATTTCCATGGACAGGGATTTCTCCGGGTTGTAGGGCTTCTGGATCGCCACCGGGTCCGTCAGCTCGCCGCTGAAGCCGCCGCTCTTGAAACCCCGGGCGACACGACCATAGACATTGGTCGTCTCGTTCAGCTTATAGCCCAGGGCCACTACTGGAGTATTGGCGCTCCAGGAAGCCTTGTAGCCGGGGACATTAATGATGTCACCGGTACTCGCCCCGTTGAAACTGGAAGTCATAAAGCGATGGGTCCAACCGCTCTTCTCCTCGGTGGTATGGCGCATACCCACCGTGGCGGTCAGATCATTTGTCACCTTGTAGTCGATCTGCCCGAACCAGGCCTTGGCCTTGGTGTTGGAGGCATAGTCATCCCGCTGGAAGCGGACTGCCGATGTGGGACCATAGAATATGCCCAGATCCTGAGGACCCAGGGTCGTCGCCTCGTCCTTGAAGTAGTAGAGGCCAAACACATAGTTCATCCGGTCGGTGTTGCCCACCCACTGCAACTCGTGGGAGTCCGACTCGTAGTCGGTGTAGCGCCGGGTGTAGATGTCCCCATACCAGTTGAAACCAGGCACGACAGTAGCGATGACCCCTACCGGGCTGCCATCGATGTCAATGCTGTCCTGATATTTCATCTCGCGCTTGGCGTAGATGTATTTCAGGGCATTGGTGGCGCTCAAGCGATAATCCACGGTCAGAGCATGGCCGTCGGTCTCGCTCTTTTCCCACAGGGGATTACCCGGATTGGTGGAGATGTTCTTGGGTCGCCCGTTTGTGAGATAAGGCGTAAGGGCCGCCTGGATGGTGCCGCCAAGGAAGGCGCCGTAGGCAGTCGGGAAGCTGCCAGACCAACCGTTCAAAGCATAGAGGAAGCTCGGCGGCGGCGTGTTGTCGGCCTCGGAATGGTCGAACTTGTAATTCACGTCCAGATTGGGCGTGATTTCAAAATTGGCGGCCAGGCGATAGGCCTCTTTATCCCGCTTGCCCGGGTCGCCGACACCCGGGGTGTTGTTCTTCACCCAGCCGTCCCGGTCTTCCTTGCGGTAGCCCATGCTCAGGCTCATGATGCCCATTTTCGGCAAATCCACTGCGGCGCGAGTCACCACGTGACCCCGGTTGCCCACTTCCAGGCCCACCGAACCACTGAATACGCCAGCGGGCTTGCGGCTGACAAAGTTCACCGCGCCACCTTCGGTGTTGCGGCCGAACAGGGTGCCCTGGGGGCCCCGCAGAACTTCAACACGCTCGATCTCGATCACATCAAAAATGCTGCCCTGGGCTTTGCCGACATACACGCCATCCACGTACATACCAACGGAGGGGTCCACCCAGATAGCCGGCTGACCGGTCACGCTACCCCTAATCGCCACCGTGGAGATCAGGTTGCTGGAAGGATTGGAGCGGAACATCAGGTTGGGTGCCAGGGCATTCAGGTTGGCGACCCCTTCGATTCCCCGTGCTTCGAGCTGGGCACCGCTGATGGCGGAAATGGAAATGGGAACATCCTGCAGCCGTTCTGCTCGCTTTTGAGCCGTAACCACGACCTCTTCCAGGACCTCGGCTGCCATGGTGCCACAAGAATAAGCGGCCACCAGCATGATTGGCAGGGCCTTCAAGATGTACTTCTTACCTTTCTGGTAACGCATCACATCCCTCCTCCTATTGATATATGAACTCGAGCGACCGCTTACGGTATTAACTACGAATTTCTAATTACCTCAAGGCGGTCGACCGACTTGTACTGCGCGGCAAATATATAGCGTAGGTAATAGATACGCTTACTTCGGCCAAAAAACTCATGCCAATATGGGACAGATTGTTGTATTGGCGCCAACTCACGGCCTAGGCAGGAAATAACTTGCCAAAAGTAGGGGCGTTTTGCGCATGCGGGTTGCTGAGGAAAATCATTACTTCAGAGCGCGAACAGGCTGCTTGCCAGTGGTGCAGGCTGTTTTCGTAATAGTGCGGGAAGCCCTCCCCGGCTGATCCCGGAACCGTGAGCATCCCCCACCCCGCGGGGTTCCGCGGTATCGTCGAAGACTTGCAAAGCCATCTGCGCCGCAAGATCAAAGTGACTGGATACCCCGACTAAATGCCCCTGAAGAAGAAAAAGAGCTTAGGTCTCGCTCAGCCGGAATGATACCGACAGAGCTCGCAGTCCCAAACCAGGGGCCTGCCTGCCCCACGCCGGGCGCACTGGAAAGCACCGGTCACTGGAACGGTCAGCAGCACAGTATGAAAGCCGAACACCTTTCCGCCGACCACATTTGCCATGGTCGACGCCTTGCCTTCCTCCGACTCGACGAAGCAAAGAATGCTTTCGGGATAGCTTATGGAGCATGTGAGTTGCACACTCTTGAAGCGGCCATGGCCAGCGCAAATTTCGTCCAGTCGGGCAAACAGCACCTGCGGAGAAGTGACTCCGGAGAAAGCAGAATCACTTTCTGTTTTTTTCATGCTTATCGTGCCAGTCGCTGGGCTCTGGGCCAGCGCATTCCCATCATCATGCGACCATAACCGGCAAACAGGCGCAGGGCCTTGCTCGATAGCATCAGGTGGATGACCCGCCCATCGTGGTTGGCGATGCGTTTCACTACCATCCCATGATTGATCAGCCGTATCAGACGACGCCGGATCGTCGTTGTGGAGCCCAGTCCCATCAGGTTCAGGCCGGTTAACTCCAAGGTGAGCTCCTTGAGACTCAAGGGAGTACCAATCTCATCGGCATAGCCGATGGAAATGAGGATTTCCCGATCCTCAAGGGAACACATGAACGGCAGACGCCTGCGCTCGAATTCCCGAATTTCCTTTAGATTGCCGAATAGCATGACAGGATTATCTATGGCAAGTAAATCGATGCAAGGTCTATTGATAGCCAAATTGCCATGTAATTAACCGCACCATATCAGGGTGACGCACCGTACACCGATACGGTGAGTCACTTTTCTGCTTTCCTGACGTGGATCAACCCAGCGCACAAATGGAAACAGCCGGCTTGCACCGGCTGTTTCCCTCACTGCATGCGCGGTGAACTACTTCTTCACGATCACCGAAGACCCATGGCCGAAGAGGCCCTGGTTGGCGGTAATGCCCACCTTGGCACCCGCTACCTGGCGGCCTTCGGCCTGACCCCGCAACTGCCAGGTCAGTTCGCAGACCTGGGCCAGGGCCTGAGCCGGCACGGCCTCGCCGAAGCAGGCCAGGCCGCCGGAGGCATTGACCGGAATGCGGCCGCCCACCCGGGTCTCGCCTGCCCGCAACAGCCGGGCAGCCTCGCCCCGGGGCGCCAGTTGCAGATCCTCGATCCAGTCCAGCTCCAGGGCGGTGGATAGGTCATAGACCTCGGCCAGACTCACATCCCTGGGACTGATGCCGGCTTCCTCGTAGGCCTTGGCGGGCACTGCGGCGCGGAAGCTGAAAGCCTCCACCACTGCGGCCGAGTCGGTGGCGATGTCGGGCATCTCCAGTTGGGCGTTGGCGAAGGTGGGAGTCACCGTGGAAATCGCGGCGATCCGTACCGCGTCACTGCGACCGATCTTCTTGGCATATTCCAGGCTGCACACCACGATGGCTGCGCCACCGTCGGAGGTCGCGCAGATGTCCATCAGGCGCAGGGGATCGGCCACCATGGGAGAGGCTGCCACATCTTCGCGGGTGAACAGCTTGCGGTAGCGGGCATTGGGGTTGTGGCTGCCGTGTTCGGCGTTCTTCAGCTTCACCGCGGCGAAGTCGTCCAGGGTGTCACCAAACAAATCCATGCGCCGCCGGGCGTAGAGGGCGAAGTAGGTGGGATTGGTGATGCCCATGTAGAAGCGCACCCAGTCCGGGTCTTCGGGCCGGTAACCCTTGGCCGGGGCAAGGAAGCCCTTGGGCGTGGTGTCGGCGCCCACCACCAGGGCCACCTCGCACTGGCCCGAGAGAATCTTGGCCCGGGCGGCGGCCAGGGCCTGGGAACCCGAGGCGCAGGCAGCGTAGGAGGTGTTCACCTCGCAACCGTTCCAGCCCAGGGCCTGGGCGAAGGTGGCACCGGCCACATAGCCGGGGTAACCACAACGCATGGTGGCGGCGCCGGAGACGAACTGCACGTCCTTCCAGGCCACGCCAGCATCCTTGAGAGCGGCCCGGGACGCGGCCACTCCGTATTCGACAAAATTGCGGCCCCACTTGCCCCAGGGGTGCATGCCCACCCCGAGAATGGCGATATCTTGGCTCATTTGTGTGTTCCTTAACATGAAGTCGCGCAGCGACTCACAAAGCTACCCTCTCCCCTGGCGGGAGAGGGGTTGGGGGTGAGGGGGCTAGACACCGGGACGGTGCCATGCCCCTCACACTGGTTTCCATTTCCAGATCTGCTTGGCCTGGTCCCCGTCCTCGTGGAGGGTCTCCAGCACGAGCCGCACTTCCTGGCCCACCTTGAGCTGGTCCACATCCACACCGGCCACCACCTGGCCGAGGACGACCATTTTTTCCTTGTCCAGCTCCACCGCCGCAATGGCGAAGGGCACATAGGGTTCGGTGGCCACGAAGGGCTCGGGGGGCTTGTAGCAGGCGTTGGTGTAGGACCAGATACGGCCCCGGTTGGACAGCTCGACTTCCTCGAACTCGCTACTGTCGCAAGCCGGATTGCGGCAATAGGTGGTCAGCTTGGGAAAGAAATGGGTGCCGCATCCCTTGCAGCGGGTGCCGATCAGATGCGGATTGGCGGCATCCATGGAGTACCAGCCTTCGATGGCGGGCACCTGTTGCTTGCTCATGGTCGAATCTCCTTTTGAGGACCCGCAAGGATACTACGGAACCCCCGGAGGAGCCCCGGACGGCCATTCCCCGCGCCGATCAAGGATAATGGTGTTTTGGTCATCCGCTCCTTCCCCATCATGTTCACAGGCATCGTCGCCGCCGTCGGCAAAATCACCGAACTGCAAGCCCTGGCAGAGGGCAAAAGACTCACCATCGCTGCCGGCGGACTGGACATGTCCGACGTGGCCCTGGGCGATTCCATCGCCTGCAACGGCGTCTGCCTCACCGTGGTGGAATTCGGTCCCGACCACTTCAAGGTCGATGTCTCCCGGGAATCCCTGGACTGCACCGCAGGCCTGGACGGCCCCAACGAACTCAACCTGGAAAAGGCCCTGCGCTTGGCGGACCGGCTGGGGGGCCATCTGGTCACCGGCCATGTGGATGGCGTGGGAGAGGTGGTGCGCTTCGAGCCGGTCGGCGAATCCCACGAACTGTTGATCCGCGCCCCAGCCCCCCTGGCACGCTACATCGCCCGCAAGGGCTCCATCGCCGTCAATGGGGTTTCCCTCACCACCAACCGGGTGGACGGCCCGGACTTTTCCATCAACCTGATTCCCCACACGGTGGAAGTCACCACCCTCAGGCATCTGCGCCCCGGCAGCCGAGTGAACCTGGAGGTGGATGTGATCGCCCGCTACGTGGAGCGCATGCAGTCCGCTGATACCGACCCGCGCCTGAAGGTCTGACCAATAAGAAAGCCGACCATGGTCCCCCATCTCACCACCGCGCTGACCGGTCCCCTGCTGGATCTGGAGCGACGCTTCCTGGAAAACATCAGTGCCATCGAGCAATGGCTGCGCAGCCAGTGGCTGGAGCATTCGCCGCCCTTCTATTCCTCGGTGGATCTGCGCAATGCCGGATTCAAGCTGGCGCCGGTGGATACCAACCTGTTTCCCGGCGGCTTCAACAACCTGAATCCGGACCTGCTGCCCCTCTGTGTGCAGGCCGCCATGTCGGCGGTGGAAAAGCTCTGCCCCGAGGCCAAGAGCCTGCTGCTGGTGCCGGAGAACCACACCCGCAACCAGTTCTACCTAACCAACGTCGCCCGGCTGGCCTCCATCCTGCGTCTGACCGGCCTCAATGTGCGCATCGGTTCCCTGCTGCCCGAGATCACCGCGCCCACCCCGGTGTCCCTGCCCGACGGCCAGACCCTGTTGCTGGAACCCCTGCGGCGCCTCGGACCGGAAGGGCGGCGCCTGGGCCTGGACGACTTTTCCCCCTGCGCCATCCTGCTCAACAACGACCTCTCTTCCGGGGTGCCGGAGATACTCCAGAACGTCCATGAACAGTGGGTGATTCCGCCTCTCCACGCCGGCTGGCACATGCGGCGCAAGTCGCGGCATTTCCTGGCCTACCGGGAAGTGGCCGAGGACTTCGCCCGCCACCTGGACATCGATCCCTGGCTGATCAATCCGGATTTCGGTGTCTGCGGCCAGATCGATTTCCACGCCCGCACCGGCGAGGAATGCCTGGCCGCCAACGTGGATATGCTGCTGACCCGCATCCGCACCAAATACAAGGAATACAACATCCAGTCCCGGCCCTTCGTCATCGTCAAGGCCGACGCCGGCACCTATGGCATGGGCATCATGACGGTCCATGACGCCAGCGAGGTCAAGGGCCTCAACCGTCGCCAGCGCAACAAGATGGCCGTGGGCAAGGAAGGCCTCCAGGTCAGCGAGGTCATCATCCAGGAAGGCGTGCCCACGGTGGAAACCGTGAACGAAGGCACCGCCGAACCGGTGGTGTACATGATCGACCGCTACGTGGTGGGAGGCTTCTACCGAGTCAACACCGACCGGGGCATAGACGAGAACCTCAACGCTCCCGGCATGCATTTCAGCCCCCTGGCCTTCGAGACCGGCTGCTCCCTGCCCGACACGGCCCAGGCACCGGACGCCCCGCCCAACCGTTTCTATGCCTACGGCGTGGTGGCGCGCCTGGCCCTGCTGGCCGCCTCCCTGGAACTGGAACGCAGCGCGCCCGCCGATGAGGCATGAGCGCTTGTGAAAATATTACGAACCACGCTTCAGTTCCGTCATCCCGGCGAAAGCCGGGATCCATACGGCGCGCCAACCTCCTGTGAAATCAATCAAATAAAAGAACTGGATTCCGGCGTTCGCCGGAATGACGGTGCCGAAATTGGCTTCGTTTGATATTTTCACAGCCTCTGAGGTCTGGCGGCTCCGGCGGTTCTGGCCGCTGCTGCTGGGGGTCTGGCTGCTGGCCGCCTGCAACACGGAGGAAGTGATCAGCGAGGAATCCTTCGTCTTCGGCACCCGGGTTCAGGTGCTGATCTGGGGGGAAAAGGAAGACCATGCCCGGGCCGCCATCAGCCGGGTACAACAGGAATTCGACCGTCTGCACCGGGACTACCACGCCTGGCAGCCCTCGCAACTCACCGCTGTAAACGAGGCCATCGCCGCCGGCCGCCCCCACCGGGTCAGCCCTGAACTGGCCCAACTGATCCGGGACGCCCAGGCCCTGGCCCAGAAGGGCAACCACCTGTTCGATCCCGGCATCGGTGGCCTGATCAAACTCTGGGGCTTCCAGAGCGACAACTTCTCGCCCCGCCTGCCCGACCCTGCCCGGCTCGAACGTCTGCTCAAGGCTCATCCAACCATCGCCGATCTGGAAATCCAGGGGGAAACCGTCATTAGCCATAACCCCACGGTGGCGCTCGATTTCGGCGGGTATTTGAAGGGTGTGGCCCTGGACCGTGCCGCCGCCATCCTCAAGGCCCTGGGTATCCGCAATGCCCTGATCAACATCGGCGGCAACATCATGGCCTTGGGGCAGAAGGGCGGCACTCCCTGGCGGGTGGGCATCCAGCATCCCCGCCAGACCGGCCCCCTGGCCTCTCTGGAACTGCGTGACGGTGAGGCCATCGGCACTTCCGGCGACTACCAGCGCTACTTCGAACTGGAGGGCAGGCGCTACTGCCACCTGATCGACCCCCGCCATGGCCGGCCCGCCGGCGCCACCCAGTCCCTGTCCATCCTGATTCCCCCCGGCCCCCAGGCCGGCATGGTGTCGGACGCCGCCAGCAAGCCCCTGTTCATCGCCGGCGAGAATTGGCCCAAACTGGCGCAAAATATGGGCCTCGCCCAGGTCCTGCGCGTGGATGACCAGGGCCGGGTCGAAATCAGCCCAGCAATGAAGGCCCGGTTGCGCTTCGAAACCCCCGACTTGAAAATCAGGGAAACCCATGAACGATGAATTCGTCGAGCATCAAGTCAGGCGCAGGGTCGGCATCGCCACCCTGCGCCGCCTGCGCCAGAGGGTGGATGCGGACACGGCTCAGAGCACCACGGAAGCCCGCTGGGCACGGCGCCTGGGCGCCCTTTTCCTGCTGCTCGCCCTGGCCTTCGTGGCCAGCCTGGCTTATCTGAGGATGCGCGGATGATCGGCCTTTATCTCATCACCCACGGCAGCTATGGCGAATCCCTGATCCAGTGCGCCTGCCACGTCCTCAACCGGCGACCGGCCCAGATCGTCCAGTTGGGCGTCGCCGCCCAGGACGACCCCACCGACCTGCTGCCCTACGCCCGCCAGTTGCTGTCCCTGGCGGACAGCGGCGACGGCGTGCTGATCATGACCGACATCTACGGCGCCACCCCCGCCAACATCGCCCTCAAGCTGCTCCAACCAGGCCGGATCGAGGGCCTGGCCGGCGTCAACCTGCCCATGCTGATGCGGGCGCTCACCTACCGCGACAAGGGCATGGAGACCCTCCTCGCCCGGGCCACCCAGGGCGGCCGTGACGGGGTGCTCAACATACTCAACCACTAGGCAGTCCTCTCTCCCCTGGCGAGCTGCCCCCCCGTCATTCCGGCGAACGCCGGAATCCAGCCAGCGTCCACGAAGCCGTCATTCCGGGGCTGCCCGCAAGGGCAGAACCCGGAATCCAGAGGCACGCGGTTGGGTTTCCTGGATTCCGGGTTCCGCTACGCGGCCCCGGAATGACTCGGCTGAGTTTCGTGGCTAAGGAAACACTGATTAAGTCCGTCACACCAGCAAAGAAACGTCACCCCGGACCTGATCCGGGGCCGGTACCCAGTTTGTTGATTTTCCTGGATTCCGGCATTCGCCGGAATAGCCTGCCCCGGACCCGATCCGGGGACGCATTGGGGCTTGTTCAGCATCTCCCTAATCAGGTCAAGTGATGCTGTCGTACAAATCACACCACATCGGATTTTTCTCTTCGATGAGTGCCATCTTCCAGGCACGGCGCCATTCCTTGATGGCTTTTTCGCGTCCAATGGCGGATTCCATGGTCTCGTGCAACTCGAACCAGACCAGAGTGTGAACTCCATATTTCTTTGTGAAACCTCCTACAAGGTTGTTCCTGTGTTGCCAGATACGTTGAATGAGATTGGAAGTGACGCCTGTATAGAGCGTTCCGTTTCTGCGGCTGGCCAGAATGTAAACACAGGGTTGTTTCATGGACGCAGGTTACTGGATTCCGGCACATGCCGAAATGACGAACAGATATCCCGGAGAAACCTGTGCCCTGGCGGCATGAAATACCAACCCTTTGTGGTTTGCTTGATTCCCTATAGCTCATGAGCGCAATAGCCTGCTTCTAAAAAACCACGCCCCAAATCAGGCAATTACGAACAAAAGACGCGGCTCCCTAGCACAGTCTTCGGTATAATTGCCGGCTTTGTTGTGCCAGAGCGTCGCGTTCATTGTCCAACCAGCGGACGCGGGTAAAAAATTTCGGAGAACACATCCATGAAGATCCTCGTAGCGGTCAAGCGGGTGGTCGATTACAACGTCAAGATCCGCGTCAAGTCGGACAAGACGGGGGTCGAAACCGCCGACGTCAAGTTTTCCATGAACCCTTTCGACGAAATCGCGGTGGAAGAAGCCGTGCGTTTGAAGGAAAAGGGTGTTGCCACTGAAATCGTGGCCGTTTCCCTGGGCGTGACCCAGTGCCAGGAAACCATCCGCACGGCCCTGGCCATGGGCGCCGATCGCGGCATCCATGTCCAGACCGACGCCGAATTGCAGCCCCTGGCCGTGGCCAAGCTGCTCAAGGCCGTTTGCGACAAGGAACAGCCCCAACTGGTGATCGTCGGCAAGCAGGCCATCGACGACGACTGCAGCCAGACCGGCCAGATGCTGGCCGCCCTGACCGGCTGGTCCCAGGGCACTTTCGCCTCCAAGGTGGAAGTGAACGGCGCCGAACTGAACGTCACCCGCGAAGTGGATGGTGGCCTCCAGGCCGTCACCCTCAAGCTGCCGGCCGTGGTCACCACCGACCTGCGCCTGAACGAGCCGCGCTACGCCTCCCTGCCCAACATCATGAAGGCCAAGAAGAAGCCCATCGACGCCCTCACCCCCGAGGCCCTGGGCGTGGATATCGCCCCCCGTCTGGTGACCCTCAAGGTCGAGGAGCCCGCCAAGCGCCAGGGTGGCAAGAAAGTCGAGACCGTTGCCGAACTGGTCGACAAACTCAAGAACGAAGCGAGGATCATCTAAATGGCTATCCTGGTTTTTGCGGAACACACCGCTACCGCCCTCAAGTCCGACACCCTGAAGGCCATCAACGCCGCCGCCAACATCGGTGGTGACATCCATGTGCTGGTGGTTGGTCATAACGCCCAGGCCGCCGCCGACGCCGCCGCCAAAGTGGCCGGCGTGGCCAAGGTGCTGCTGGTGGACAACCCCGCCTACGAGCACGTGATGGCCGAGACCATCGCCCCCCTGGTGGTGGGCCTGGCCAAGAACTACAGCCATGTCGTCGCCGCCGCCACCACCACGGGCAAGAACTTCATGCCCCGCGTGGCCGCCACCCTGGACGTGGCCCAGATCACCGACGTGGTCCAGGTGGTTTCCGCCGACACCTTCGTCCGTCCCATCTACGCCGGCAACGCCCTGGCCACCGTTCAGTCCAAGGACGCCATCAAGGTCCTGACCGTCCGGGGCGCCGCCTTTGCTGGCGCCGCCGCCGAGGGTGGCAGCGCCACCGTGGAGAAGATCGATGCTCCCGCCGCCAGCGACCTGTCCCGCTATGTCAGCGAGGAAATCGCCAAGTCCGCCCGTCCCGAGCTGACCGCCGCCCGCGTCATCGTTTCCGGTGGCCGTGGCATGCAGAGTGGTGACAACTTCAAGCTGCTGGACGACATCGCCGACAAGCTGGGTGCCGCCGTGGGCGCCTCCCGTGCCGCCGTCGATGCGGGCTTTGCCCCCAACGACTACCAGGTGGGCCAGACCGGCAAGATCGTCGCCCCCGAGCTGTACATCGCCGTCGGTATCTCCGGCGCGATCCAGCACCTGGCCGGCATGAAGGACTCCAAGGTCATCGTCGCCATCAACAAGGACCCGGACGCCCCCATCTTCCAGATCGCCGACTACGGCCTGGTGGGCGACCTGTTCCAGGCCGTGCCCGAGCTGTCCGCCGAGCTGGACAAGGTCAAGACGGCCTGATTCCCGCCAACGGCTTGGCTTGACGCCAAGGGGGAGGAGCTGAGCTCCTCCCCTTTTTCGTTGACGGGCCAAGTTGGGAATGGAACCCCCTCTCTCCCACAGGGACTTCCTTCGGTCGCCGCGAGGGGAGAGGGGAAAAGAGAGAAAGCCGAGAGGTGGCTTAAAATAACGGCTATCGAGGCAGTCCCACCCCCCCATGCCCAGCCCCATCAGCAACCCCGCCGGCCAGTATCCGACCAGCTTCACGCCTGCCTCGGGCGTCACCCATATAGACGCGCTGATCGACGACTTCAAATGGGGGGGCGCCCTGGGTACCGGAGCAAACCTGACCTACAGCTTTCCCTATCTCACCTCGACCACGGCCTACTGGGACACGCAGGACAGCGGCAAGTACTCCAGCCTCAACGAACCTGAGGGCAGCAGCGGCCTAAATGCCGTCCAGCGCCAGGCCGTGCAGGGTGCCCTCGCAGCCTGGAGCAATGTGGCCAACATCACCTTCAGCCAGGTGGCCGACGGCCAGACCAACGTCGGCGACCTGCGCTTCACCTGGACCTCGGCCGCACAGGAAAATAGCGTCGGCTGGGCCTTTGCCCCCTCCAGCTATTGGGCCTCCGGCGGAGACGTCTGGCTCTCGCAGCCAGCCATCGGCAACAAGCCCGACAGCTACTGGTCGCCGGGCAACTTCGGCTTCAAGCTCCTGCTGCACGAAATCGGCCACGCCCTGGCATTCAAGCACCCCTTCGAGGGCACACCCCAGTTGAGCGGTGCCCAGGACAGCCTGCAATACAGCGTGATGTCCTACACCGAGCATCCCCATGCCATCTTCCGCAAGGTAACGCCCAACAGCAGCGGTGACTACGACTTCCTGGCCTATTACGTGGAGCCGGACACCCCCATGCTCTACGACATTGCCGCCATCCAGTACCTCTACGGCGCCAACACCAGCTACCGGAGCGGCGACGACACCTACAGTTTCGACCCGGCCACGCCCTTCTTCCGCACCCTCTGGGACGCCGGCGGCAACGACACCCTCTCCGCCGCCAACTTCAGCAAGGGTGTCGTCATCGACCTCAATGCCGGCGCCTACTCCAGCATCACCATCGAATCCGACCCCCTGCCTGCGGGCTACAGCGGCGGCACCGTGCCCACCTACTATGGCACCGACAACCTGGCCATCGCCTATGGCAGCCTCATCGAAAACACCACGGGTGGCAGCGGCGCAGACCGCATCACCGGCAACAGCGCCGACAACCTGCTGCAGGGCAAGGGTGGCAACGACACCCTGAATGGCAGCGCGGGCGACGACACCGCCCTCTACGCCGCCCGACGCACCGACTACACCGTGACCAGAACAAGCAGCGGCCATGCCGTGGCGGACAAGAGTGGCGCGGAAGGTACGGACCAACTCAGCGCTATCGAGCACCTGCGCTTTTCCGACAAGTCCGTCAATTTGACGATTCAGGCCAAGACCGTAAGCCTTGGCACCGCCAAGCTCAACACCCTGGTGGAACTCTACATCGCCTATTTCAACCGAGTGCCAGATGCCGACGGCCTCAGCTATTGGATCGACCAGTACGTCCAGGGCCAGACCCTGGAACAGATTGGCCAGTCCTTCTACAGCGCCGCTGTCCAATATTCCAGCCTGACAGGCTACTCGGCCACCATGGATAACGGCGACTTCGTCCGCATCGTCTACGCCAATGTCCTGGGCCGCAGCGGCGGCAACGCCCCGCCCCAGGCCGACGTCGATTATTGGGCCGGCAACCTCGCCAGCGGCAACGATACCCGGGGCAGCCTGATCCAGACCATGCTCACCTCCGCCCACACCTTCAAGGGCGACGCCACCTGGGGCTGGGTCGCCGATCTACTCGACAACAAAACCCAGGTCGGCAAGGTCTTTGCCGTGGAACAAGGCCTCGGCTACCTCACCTCCGCCGAGAACATCAGTCAGGGCATGAACATCGCGGCGGCCGTAACCGCCACCAGCACCACGGCAGCCCTGGGACTGATCGGCATCAACGATCCACCGCTGACTGCCTGAAGAGCCAGCCCCCTGCGCCTATCGCTTGTGTATCACCAGCCCCACCGAGGTGATGGCATAGGGCTCGTACCAGGCCCGCATGCTGAGTTCATAGACATAAGGCGGGTAATCCACATGCTTGTCGAGAGGGCCGTCGCCCCGGGCCAGGTTGACCGTCATCTCCCCACCCTTGCGCCTGACGCGCTCCACCAAGGACTCGATATCCCGGTCCCGATAAAAACAGATGTCCGCCGCGTCCCGGGTTTCCTCCTGGCTGGAAAAATTGAACTCCGTGGTGTGCACGGCCACACCGCCCGGCTTCAGGCAATCCAGGGACGACTCGATGAAGGCCAGGCCGGCCTCCAGGCTGCCGATATGCTCCAGGGAACCGCAGGACCAGAGGAAATCGAAATCCCTTAAGTCGGCGGGAATCTCATTCATGTTCACAAAGCGGAAATCCAACTGGTCCCGGATCGAGGCATCGAATTCCGAAGTGGCCCAACCCTGGCGCTGGGCATCCTCGTGGCTCAGGTCCGTCACCAGCAGGCGGGCACCATGGCGCAGCATGACCGGGATGATCGGCTCCCGGCCGACGCCGAAACCCAGGCCCCGGCCGTCCAGGCGGCCATACCGATCAATGGCGTTGAGAATGAAGGCGTATTCCCAGAGCTTGCGGTTGAAGCCAAACTGCCAGCCCAGCTCCTGGCAGGCCCAACGCTTGAATTCCGGCTCCAGAAACTGGTTGGTATTGACCAACTGGCAGACTGGATTGGCGAAGCCGGGCAGCTCGACCACAGGTACCGTAGCCGGTGCTTCCGCAATCGTGGCTTCCTGCGCCTTGCCCTGGGTCCATTGCCGAATGAACTGCCGCATGCCTCTACCTTTCCCTGATGTGAACGATTGACTGATCCAGGCCGGGAAATCCCGGGCCCGCCACTTTACCCGATTGGATTGGCGGCAAGGCCCGTCGCCGCGATGCTCGTCAGCGTCGTCTGGTTAAGGAAACACCGATTAAGTCCGTCACACCGGCGAAAGCCGGTGTCCAGTGCATTGATTTTCCTGGATTCCGGCGTTCGCCGGAATGACGCATTGGGACTTGCTCGGTGCTTCCTTAACCAGATACCAGACCCACAGCATCGCCGATGATGGGTAACTCGCCTTCCAGCACTTCACCGTCTGGAATACTCAACACTGCCTTGAACTCGTTGTATCTGACATGAATATGGGGGTGATGACATCATCGAGCGACCCCCTATCCGTAAATCTCTATCCCGTCCGGGAACTCGGCAATCGTCACATCTGCAGCAAGGGCACGAACAGCCACGTCGAAATCAGCCTTCTGCTGCTTGTGCGATTTCTTGACGGTACACTCGAACACCGAGGTGAAAAGAATCCGCATCAGTCCATGTGATTCACGGAAAACCGTGGTCCGTCCCGCACGGATCAACTCAGTGACACTATTGCGCGACCATTTACCGATCGGGAATTTTCTCCTAACACCAGGAGGAAGGAGTGCAAAATTTCCCGATCAGTTAATTTTCTTGATAATTCCTCTGGCTGGCACCATAATTTCCCGAACAGGAAATCGATATGCCTACATTGATTGAAACTCCACAACATCTGGGCGACGCAGTGCGACGCGCCCGCAAAGCGCTGGGACTGACCCAACCCCAATTGGCGCTCGTAGCAGGCGTTGGCGTGCGATTCATTGTTGACCTGGAAGCAGGCAAACCCACCGTCCGGCTGGAGAACGTCCTGCGTGTCCTACAGGCGCTGGGAGCAACGTTGAGCTTGGCAGGGCTGGAGGCAAGTCAGACGCAGGAGGCCCAAAAATGAGCCGGGTCCTGGAAGTCTGGCTGCTGGGGCAACACGTCGGACAACTGGCTCAAGTCGATGGCCGGCTGAACTTCAGCTACTCACCGCAATGGCTGCAATCCGCAAACGCACGTCCACTGTCACACCACCTCCCCTTACAGGCAGGGTCTTTTGACGACAAGGCCACGCGCCCCTTCTTTGCCGGCCTGCTGCCAGAGGGCGACAAGCGCAGGCTGATCGCCCAAACGCTACACGTCTCGCGCCATAATGATTTTGCACTGCTGGACGGGATTGGTGGCGAATGTGCTGGCGCAGTCAGCCTGCTGGAAACTGGCCAACAACCCGACGCCATCCAGTCCGCGCCAGTGGTGCGCTGGCTGGACCAGTCAGAACTGGTCGCGATCCTGGATGAGCTGCCCCGCCGCCCCATGTTGGCAGGCGACCAGGGGCTGCGTCTGTCCTTGGCCGGCGCTCAGGACAAGCTGCCGGTGACCTTCGCTGATGGACGCATGGGTTTGCCTCTTCAGAACACCCCAAGCTCTCACATCCTCAAGCCGGCAATCTCGAGAGTTGAGGGCAGCGTATTCAACGAAGGGTTCTGCCTGGCCCTGGCGGCACAGATAAAGCTGTCTGTTGCCAGGGCAGCCATTCACCGGGTGGCTGACCGCGAGTATTTGCTGGTGGAACGCTACGACCGTGTGCGCCAACCCGACGGTGCCTTGCAGCGGCTGCATCAGGAAGACTTCTGCCAGGCACTGGGCGTCGCACCGGAATACAAGTACCAAAACGAGGGCGGTCCAGATCTGGCCCAATGCTTCGGGCTGGTGCGCAAAGCAACACGCCCCAGCGCCCCGCACATTTTGCGCTTGCTGGACTACGCGATTTTCAACGCCATGATCGGCAACCACGATGCACACGCCAAGAACTTCTCCCTGATCTACACCGAGCGCGGCGCGGCACTGGCACCACTGTACGATACCTTGTCGACAGCGGTGTACGCCAATCTCACGGACAAGATGGCGATGAAGATCGGCAGCAAGTACAAGTTCACCGAACTCCAGTCGCGGCATTGGGAACAGTTTGCGCAAGCGGCAGGACTGTCTCCAGCGCAGGTCAAAAAGCGGGTTCTGGCCATCGCACGCCAGTTACCCCACGAAGCCGCCGCCCTGCGTTCATCGTTCGTCACCCAGGGCCTGGATCACGACATACTCGGCAAGATCGTTAATCTCATCGAGCGGCGTTGCCTGCTGACCAGCAAGCGGCTTGAAACCGCAGGACCTGGCGACGATGAATGAACCTATTATCCTCGGAATGGATATGTCATAGGTGTCCGCCTAATCTACGTGGACACCATCATCCCTATTCACCACCCTCAGCGACAGACGCGGTTTATTGAGCGCTTACGCTTAAGGAAACACCGATTAAGTCCGTCACACCGGCGAAAGCCGGTGTCCAGTGCATTGATTTTCCTGGATTCCGGCATTCGCCGGAATGACGCATTGGGACTTGTTCGGTGCTTCCTTAAGCAGCCTTCAGGTACATGTCGATGTGCATCGAGGTGTAAGGACACAGCACACCACCACTTTCGGTGCGCTCCAGCAATCCAAGCTCGGCAAGGATCACGATGTCTTCGTGAACACGCTTCACGTCACGATCCACGACCCGAGCCAATTCACGGACTGACATTTCCCCTTTGCCCTGTACAGCACGCACGATGTCCCAGCGTTTTCCCGTTAACTGTCCGAAGAACTGCGCTGGGGTTTCAAAGTTCAGGACTTCGCCTTGGTAGGTATCGGCTTTGGCTACTCGCGCAGCCTCACGCAGGGAACCCTTCCAGTTGGGCTGCATTGTAATGGTGAGATAACGCTCTGTCATGATGCTCTCCTAGCGGCAACAGCCGCAATAAAATCTTCGACCAGTTGCTCCACCGTAGTGAAGTTGTAGGGCAGTTCTTTGCCATCCAGGTGGCAGTGGTCACCCTTGCTACGTTCGTTGTCAAAGCCAACGATACGTTGACCATCCAACACATAGACCGCTCTGTATTTGTAGCCATGCTCGGTTGGTGGCACAGGCTCGGGCACCTTCCAAACCACAAGCTCCAGTATCGAGCCGTCAGGATTGACGTTCTTGAAGCGGGTGATGAGTTGAGCAGCCATGTTGGCAATCGTGCCAACAAATCTAGATGTTGTCAATCACGCCAACAATCTACCCAGTATGTGTTCCAGTGCCTGCTCGACCAGGAGCGCCAGTCCGTTGATGGATTTGCGTCCATCGACCGCTTCGCGGTGAAGATAGACCTTCAGCCCTGGGGCGAATCGGAACATGGCAGCCTGCACAGCCAGGTGAGCAACAGATTGGCATTTACCCCATGCTGCATCGCTAGCCGCGCCACCGATATCCCGGGCTGAAGACAGGCTTCGACCAATTCCCGTTTCGCTTGCGGGTCATAGCAACTCCGACCGTCTTGTTTGTGCCCCACAACCAGGGGCCTCGATAACTCTGTGATGTGCTCTGTTATAGGTGTCCACGTTCATCTACGTGGACACCATCATCCTCATCTCAGGACATCGGGGAAAGATGTCGTCAATTGAGCGCTTACCTTCCATCTCGAAATCTCCTGGTAATTCCCGGCAGTTTTTGTGTCACGCCCGAGTGCGTGAGCACCAGGGCATTCCTGCTTGCCGGGAATACCCCCCCCTAGGGGGGGCATCAACGTATAGGAAGATTCCAAAGTTTAGCCCGAGAAATATTTCGGGAATGGAAATTGGAAGGGCTGGGGCGGGGGGTGACGCTGAAAGGAAAACCCCGCCGGGGAGGGGCCACATAGCCGGAAGTCCAGTCGATCATGGGGAGGCGGATATGGAAAGTCAGTCGCGGCAAGACGGTACATCAAGCAAAAAGTTCTTCACTTACCGGTGCCGGTACCTTGCACGGTCGCCCGGGTTTGGCGCGCGTTACCCGTCTGCCCAGCATCCGCTCCACCTCGGTGGCAAAGCGTTCATCGCCCAAGGCGAAATTGCCGTTTGTGGCCTGGCGAATTTGATCCACCACGCCGGGTTCCAGCTCATGACGAAACAATTCGCGATAGGCAGCCAGACGGGATTCGTCGTCTTCGCCTAAGGAAAGGTAGAGCGATTGCGCCGTCAGCCAAGGCGTCGGCTCGCCTTGTGCGTTGGCGCAATAGCTTGTCCAGCGATACTCGGCCGGGTGATTCACTATGCCTGCCCGCACCGGATTGAGCTCGATATACCGATAGCACGCCAACACATATGCCTCTTCTTGCAATAGACAGGAGCGAAATCGCCCTTCCCAGAGTGTGCCGCTACGCCGATAGGTACGATTTATGTACTGCACATAGCACTGGCCTAGCCCCTTCATCATGCCGCCGAGGCTGCTTTCCCGTTGCGGTGTCACCAGCAGGTGAACGTGGTTGGTCATCAGGCAATAGGCATGGACCGCACACCCGTGCTTCGCCGCCTGCTCGGTCAAGTGATCGAGATAGAACCGGTAATCCTCATCGGCATAAAAGCAGACTGAGCGGTTATTGCCCCGCTGGATCAAATGGACGGGAACGCTCGGAAGCAGAATGCGTGCGCGACGGGGCATGACCAATGAGTTGGTTTGATACAGCCGTCTTGGCTTAGCTTAGCCGAGCACCTTCCACAACACGGCCATGGTAAAAGCCAAATTGAACCCCACCATCCATTTGATAACGGCATTGTCCGTCTTGAGCGACGCGATGTCATGTTTTGTCGCCAACGACTCAGATGCCAGAGCCTCCGCCGCCTTACGTGCCTTTTCTTCCGAGACGCCCGCATCACGAAATGCCTCAAATACTTCTGAAATCATTGTGGTCATGGGAGCCTCCTTTTCTGGCATTCAGTCTAGCATCACCACAAACCGTGGGTCATGAGGACCCTCTTACTTTGTAGTCGGCATGCAGCACGCTAGTGATACGGCATCCTATCACAGGATAAACGTGGTCTGTCCCCTATTATTCCTAGAGCACACCGCCCACCTTCAACTTGCGGCGGATGAAGTCCACGATGACGGCCCGGTTGTCGTCGGAAATCCAGCTCCAGATGCCGTGCAGGCCGATGTAATCGAAGTCCGGCAGGTCGGCGCGATTGGCGAAATCAGCGAAGGCCTCGTCGAACAGCCGGGCACCGGAACCGGCGGTGGCCGCCAGTTCCTGGGCAAAGCCCGCCTGGGAAGGGTTGAAATCGGTGCCATGCCAGGAAGTCACGGAAGCGGCGGCGTGGAGGTTGGCGCTCATGCCCTGGCCGAAACCCAGTTCGCAAGCGGCGCCGAATTCCGGGGCCACCAACCCAGCATTCAAGAATGCCAGTTTTACCCGCAGAGGGTTGAGTTCGCCATAGTAGCCATAGGTGTAGCCGATGTCGGCCACGTAGCCGGAAGTCCAGTCGGTCATTGATCACACTCCGATAAGTCCATGGTTACAGGGTTTTTCTTAGCACAAGCAGTATGTATTAAGAAAAACCCCGTCTCCTTGTGAGAGACGGGGTCTTTTATTACTGCACCCTCGATACTTTGAGGGTTAGGAGACTTCGCCGATTAATCGGCATCCATTCCCTCTTGACCTATTTAAACCAAGGTCAGGACGTCGGTAGCGGTAGCGGCGGTTGTCAGCGTATACAGACCAACCAGCTCGATAACGGAGTCGACGCCATCCTGGAAGGTGTTGGTGTCATCTGGAGTAAGTGCAGCCAACGTATTGTCGACCACGATGTACGTATTACCACCAAACTGGAACCAACTCATGAGGGAAGCACCAGCATCTGCGATCGTAGTAGCAGTTGCCGCATCCAAGTAGTTCGCGAAGGTAGAAGCACCACCAAGAGTGATCTTGGCACCCAACGCGCCGTCAGCACGTGCAACGGTGGTTACACCGGAGAAATCAATCTTGTCACCGGCGGCCAATCCAGTTACGGATGTGTAGTAACCAGCAGCCGTTTGTACACCACCCAACACGATCGTATCGACACCGGTGGAAGTGGTATCAATCACGTTCAGGCCGGCAGCAGCACCCACAGTAACTTGGTTTGCCGTCGTGCCACCACCGAGGTGAACCGTGTTGGAACCGGTGCCAACGCTGATCGTATCCGCACCCGTACCACCGGTCACCGTTGCATTACCCGCGCCAGCTTGCGTATAGGAGTTGGTGCCATTCCCCAAATCAACCACGTTGTTCAGGCCGTTAGAGCCAGTGACCGTGTCGGCACCCGAACCGCCGGTGTAGGTCACGAACGTGGAAGCCGTGTTGGCTGCGGAGAACGTAACGGTGTTGTCACCAGTTGCGCTACCCTTGATGGTCGAAGAAGCAGCCAGAGCACCTGCCGTCCAAGCCAGGCCTTCAACAGCACCCGTACCCGTCAGACCGCTCGCATCAAGAGAGGTAATGGTGGTTGCAGTCAGGCCGGTCAGATCGATACCCGCATCACCCGTCACCGTGACGGTCTTCACCGAAGTCGCAGTAATCGGGGCCACAAATACAGCGGTGGTCGCGGTCGTATCGGTGTCATCAGTGGTGATCGTCAGGGTTTCAACGTTGGCGACCGTCAATGCACCAGTGTTGGTGAAACCATCTGCCGCGGAGAAAGCAAGATTCACGTTATCCGAAGTGCCAACATCCGAAGCCAGGGCAATGCTATCGGCCTGGTTCGATGCAGCGGTTTGGGTATAGGTGAAGTTGGCAGCGGCACCGGTGATGGTCAGGGCACCAGTATCAACACCTGCGCTAATCAGAGAGTTGATACCATCAGCATTCGCCATGTTGATAGCACGAGCGGCGCCAGTCGTGGCAGAGAACTTCAAGACTTCAAAGTTAGAAACCGTACCTGCAAAAGTAGCAGAGCCGGTAGCAGTCACAGCCAGTGCAGCAGTCGTCAAGAGGGTATCGGTACCGTCGCCGGCGTCAATGGAACCACCAGAACCGAGCGCACCACTGTAGGTGACGGTGTCGTTACCGGCGCCTGTAGTGATTGCTTTCGTACCTGCAATCGCAACTCCAATTGCATCAGCACCAGAAGAAGCGGTGCCGACGAATTGCTGATTGGCGGTGAGATTCTGGGTGAGTGTCACACCACCGGTATTGGTGCTGGTAATAACAGCAGCAGCAGCCAGCGTGTCAGCGGTGATGGTTACGCCGGCAGCACCAGAGATACCTACCGTAGTTGCAACACCGGCAGTCAATGCGTCCATTTGCAGAGCAACATCTGCATTAACAGTAACGGCGGTCGCGGCACCCGCAACAGCAGTGATGTCATAGGACTTTGCTGTAACAGCATTAATCGCCAGAGAGGTCGCGGTAGCGTCGGTAATGGTTGCCGTCGCTGCACCCGTAGCTGCTCCGTCGGCGGCAGTATCCATGCCGTTAAGAGTCACAGTTAAAGCGCGGGTTGCAGCAGCTGCCGTTACGGTAACGTCACCGACAGTGGTTGCCCCCATCATTGTCGTCAGGTTCAATGCCGTCAGACCATTGGCTGTAACAGTGACGTCATCAGATGCGGCATTACCCGTCACAGATACGGTCTTAAGTGTGCTGCCCGTTGTAGTTGCCGTACCTTTGTCGGTAATCGCAATCGTCGAGCCACCCGTAACCGCAACAGAGGTGAATGCGTTTGCAACAGCCGTCTGGCCGATAGTAACGGCAGCAGCACCAGTGGCAAACGTGGAAGCTCCACCGCCACCGATGATGGCCATAGCGTTGGCGCCAGTGTTGCTAGCCGTAATGGTGGTTGTAGAAGCAGCGGTAACGTTTACACCACCCGAGCCAACAGCGGTCAGGGTCGTGAGGCCAGTCCAGCCCGTCGTATCCGCAGTCACGGTACCAGAGGAAGACAGATTGGCAACTTCGATGTTCGTGACGGTACGGTTTGCAGTGGCAACTGCAGCCGCATTGTCCAGAACGTTCAGGGTATCGGTACCGGCCCCACCATTCAACGAGTCGAGCGCGTTGAATGTGGCAGTTGCAGATGCGTTAAACGTGTCATTGCCAGCGCCGCCAGTGAAGGCCGTGCCCTGATCCACGCCCGTGGTGAGCGTAATAGCGCGGTACTCACCAATCCCTTTACACGTCAAAGACTTATGCGCGTTTTGCAGCCCTCGAAGCGCCCGCTCCCGACCATTTTCCTACCGCTAAAGGCATATTTTCAGTCTGATCGGATATTTCATTTGTCTTTTCAAAGACTTAGCCGCGCTTCCTACCTATATAGACGCAATCTAAAGCCAATCCGACGTACCAACTTCCTACCAGAGCTAACCCATAAAGCATAAAAGCCACCCTTTGTTGCTCCTTGGGTGGCTTTTGTTGCTTTTGGGCTGGGTTTGCTGGTCTGTCTATTGCGGCGCTTGAGGCGGGTTTTGTGCCTTCAGGATCACCCCTATCGCCCCGTCGTCCCGGGTCACGAATTCGATACCGGCCAGGCTCAGGGCCTTGACCACCTTGTTGAGCGTGGAGCTTCGGCTGTCGGCCAGCGCCCCTTCCATGCGCAGCAGCGCCGACATCGAGATGCCCGAGGCCCGCAGCAATTCCTCCCGGCTCCAGCCCAGCATCGCGCGTGCAGCACGGATCTGTCTTCCGTCGATCATGGTCGACTCCTTTACAGTTTGATTGGCATATATCTCTGCTTGATTCGATGCTTTTTGTGTCTTTTCCGGCGCATTGTATCGTAGTATGGCCTCACGTTGTAAGCGGAGAAAGACCATGCCAGCACAAGCATTGAGTACGGAGTTTTTGGCCACCTTGCCCGGTCGCGTTCCGGCCTCCGGTGGGGTGTATTACTTCGACACGGAGATCAAGGGGTTCATGCTGGAGCACCGGGCCAGCGGCGGAGCGACGTTTTATTTCCGCTACCGCGATGCGGCGGGCAAGGTGCGGATGAACAACATCGGCCGGGTCGAGGAGATAGCGCTTGCAGACGCCCGAGCCAAAGCGCACCAGATGAAGCAGATGGTGACCGAGGGTGGCGACCCGAAGCTGGAGAGCCACCGCTTCAAGGATGTGCCGACCTTTGGTGCTTTCGTGGCCGAGCGCTATCTGCCCTACGCCAAGACGAGGAAGCGCAGCTGGGAGACGGATGAGACGATGCTGCGCAATCACCTGCTGCCAGTGTTTGCCGATTTCCGGATGAACCGGATCACCCGCTCGGATGTAGTGGCCTTCCACCACGCGGTCTTCGAGAAGGGCTACGCGGCCGGGACCTGCAACCGGATGATCGTGCTGATGAAGTTCATCTACAACTGCGCGATCCGCTGGGACATCCTGCCGCCCAAGGGCAACCCCTGTGATGGCGTGGAGCCCTTTGAGGACCACGGTGCGCGGGAGCGGTACCTGACCACCGAGGAGGTGCAGCGGCTCTTTGACGAGCTGGACACCAACCGCAATGTGCAGGTGGGCCAGGTGATCCGGCTGCTGCTCTACACCGGTGCCCGCAAGCGGGAGATTCTGGACGCGCGCTGGGATGAGATCGACTGGAACCGGCGTTTGCTGATGATTCCAGCGGCGCGCTCGAAATCCAAGAAGGTGCATTACATCCCTTTGTCGGATGCGGCTATCGAGTTGCTGCAGTCGCTGCCTCGGCAGGAGGACATCCCCTGGGTGTTTTTCAACCCGAAGACCAAGAAGCCACCCGTGTCGATCTTCTACGCCTGGGACTCGATCAGGAAGAAGGTGGGGCTGGAAGAAGTGCGGCTGCACGACCTGCGCCACAGTTACGCGAGTTTTCTGGTCAACGCCGGGCGGTCGCTGTACGAGGTGCAAAAGCTCCTCGGGCACCACGATCCGAAAGTGACGATGCGCTACGCGCATCTGTCGCCGCAGGCGATGCTCGAGGCGGTTAACGTGGTGGGGAATGTGGTCGGCAGGCGGCCGGTGGTGGTAGCGAACCAGGGGCAAGTCGTTGTGGCGACTGAGATGGTGTGATCAGAGTTACGCCTCAAGCACTTTTTTCGGTTCAGCCCGGACAAGGTGAAGGTAGCCATCATTCGACTGCTACTTTTGATTATGTCTTTTGGGCATGAACGATCCTGTGACCATCAGGCCATGCATTGGCATCAGCGCTCGGAGCAGTCAATAACTTGACGCGGATAAAAAACTGACACTCCACGCCACGGCGTCCAAAAGGCGTAATCGGATCAGTCAAAAGACCAAACGATATGCATTCATCCTTTCCGCACTCTCGAAGGATTGGTTCGGGATCTCCGTCATAGCGGCTGACGTCTACAGAAAAATACGGGATTCTTTCTGCATTCGGATATGCCCCATACAGCCCTGCAAAAAACATATCTGCGGCAGAACGAGGGGGAGCAGAGGGTTGGTAGATACCAGGGGGGCCAATCAAATGGTGGCAAAGCATCTGAGTACCGACAAGAGAATCATCCAACTTGAACACCATCTCTGGCATTGGCATTTGGTCTTTTGCAGGATGATTGATCTTTCCAGATGAGTGGAACGACACGTATTCATGCTTCTTCGCAGCATCCAGCGGCAACACAACCTCGTCTGCGTAACTAAATCGCACTGACCCGTCAGCACAAACGACACCTTCTCCACGCGAAATTTCGGTTGCGTTGGTCTCTGCGCCGGTGTACAGGCTGCCATCACTACCAAGCTCAATACGGAAGAGTCGCAAATAGAGCCCTGACAATAATCCCGGGCCATTGCTCATCACATACACGGGATGCTTGTTCTTCTTTGAACCTGGAATCAAACGAAACACAGGAATCAAATGTTCGTCATGCAAAGTTGGCCTCTCTGAGAAATCACTCGGACGCGACCTTACGTGCCCCACAATGTGGATAGCGGCGCCGCCCAGATTCCATCCCCCAAAGGCATTGTCTCGGTACCGTCGTAGAGCAACACGCCCATCTTGAATTGGCTGCCCGCGAGGCTCGCCAGTTTCTTCAGCCCACGAAGATCGTTTTCCTTAACAGTGGCGGCTGCTTTGACCTCAACCCCCACCAGCTGTCCGGCAGCGTTCTCAATCACGACATCGACCTCGAACTTGTCAGCATCCCGGTAGTACATCAGGCGATAGTCGCCCTCTGCCGTGGTCGTGTGCTTGAGCAGTTCCCCAAATACAAAGGTCTCCAGCACATTGCCAAACCGCGTGCGGTCCTGATGCACTTCCTCGACGGTCAAATCCAGCAACGCCGACAGCAACCCGGAATCGACGAACTGCAACTTTGATGTTTTCACGACGCGGTTCAGGCGGTTGCGTGCCCAGACATCGATGCGCTTGAGCAGATACATCTGCTCGAATACGCCGACGTAACGAGAGGCGGTCTTGCCGTCTAGGCCGACCTGGCCACCGAGTTGGGTGTAATTGCACATCTGACCGGCTGTCTGTGCCAGGGCTCGAAGGAATCGCGGCAGCTGGTCGAGCTTCTCAATGCCCGCCACGTCACGGACATCGCGTTGGATGATCGCGTCGATGTACTGACGCGCCCATGCCACACGGCGCCTGGCCGAGGCGCGCGAAATCGCTTCAGGGTAGCCTCCACGTAGAACGCGCTCGATCAGATCATTGCCCAGTGCGGGCTGAACCACCTTAAGTATCCGGCCCGCGAAGGCGCCATCGATCCAGTTCGCCGAGCGCAGCTCGATTTCGCTCTGCGACAAAGGCAGCAGCGACAGCGTTTCCATCCGGCCAGCGAGTGAGTCGGCAACCGTGGGCAACGCCATCAAGTTGGCCGATCCAGTGAGCAGGAAACGGCCAGGGCGCCGGTCTTCGTCCACGCTCTTCTTGATGGCCAGCAGCAACTGCGGTGCGCGCTGGATTTCATCGATCACGGCGCGATCCAGGCTGCGAATCATCCCGACCGGATCTTCTCGTGCCGACAGCAAAGTCAGTTCATCATCCATGGTCAGGTAGCGCAAGCCCTGTTGCTCTGCGATTTGCCGTACCAGCGTTGTCTTGCCGGCCTGACGAGGACCCGCCAGCAACACGACAGGCGTGTCCAGCAGGGCTTCAGCAATGCGCGGTTCGATCCGGCGCGGGAAAAGGGATGCGATGTTCATGCGTCCATGGTATCGTAAATCTCGGAGCGCTACAACGTAAATTACGGAATTAATCGGCGTAAATATCGGAATCAGAAGACGTGAATCACGGAGTTGGATGGACTTCATCAGCTCCAAACGCAAAAATCCCCCGACCCCACCGCCTGCAAAGGCAGTGAGATCGGGGGATCGTCGTTTCAGGTTTTTGTGCTCGGCAGCGCCGGTCAGCGGACCGGCCCACGCCACTTGTCGAAGCTGCGCGCACCCGTGTAGCCCAGGTAGCCAGCACCGAAGAGCCACCACAAGCTCTCGGGCACCGCACCCAGCAACTTGTTCAGGTTCTCGGCCGCCTGGAAGACGTGCGTCGGCCACCAGATGCCGATGATGGCGCCCATCACGCACAGCAGGATTACGCCGTAGATCACGTACAGAAACGTCGGGCGTGCCCGGCTGGTCCAGGGATCGGCCGAGTTGGCCTCAGCCAGGATCGCCGACAGGCTCACCTGCATCTCCTGCAACGCCAGTTGCCCGTCGGCCTGCAGTAGGGCGAGCCTGGCTTTCTCCCGCTCGGCCGGATCGGGCACCAGGCGGTCGATCAGTCGGCTGCCGGCTTCCAGCAGTCCCGGGGCCAAGGTGGTGAGGATCGGGGTCATACCGTGCCCTCCACGAATTCAGCCATCCGGTTCATCCAGCCAGCGGCAAACGCCGACTGCTTGGGATCGGTGGTGATCAGCCATCCGAGGTGACGCAGGCGCTGGCCCAGCACCTTGCCGTAGAGCACACCTTGGTCGGCAGCAGCCAGTGCTGCGCGGGTCTTGGGGCCGATGACGCCATCAGCCGTGACGCCGAGCGCCGACTGCAACCACTGCACTGCACGCTTGGGTCCAGAATGCACACCCGCATCGACCAGCAGGTGCAGCAGCGCCGAATGCGTGATGGTCTCGAACCCGGGACCGGTGATGTACTGCTGGCGGTAGATGGCACGGGCTTGAGTTTCCGTCAGCGCCTGGACTTCAGGAGCCGTGGCCGGTCGACCGAGCTTGCGCCAGCTGCCCAGCGTCTGCGCGGTGATGCCGAAGTTCGTTGGCCCGCCCCGGTCAGCCGGGTGATTCACGTAGCCGCCCTCGCGGCGGATGATCTCGTCGAGGATGGTGTCGATGGCGTTCATGGCCGCTCCTTGCCCAGGCGCGTCTGCGCCCAGCGCTCCAGTTGGTAGATAGCCTGGCTGCCCATGTGGCCAGAGATACCGACCAGGGCGGCAGTGACCAAGGGATTGAACTGCGCCGCCTCGCACAGCCAGAAGGTGATGAGGCCGGCGAAGGCCGAGGTAGCGATCTCACCAATGAGTTCCACCACGTTGAAGGCCCGGGTTTCGCCCGACTTCACCTTGCGATAGAAATTGACCAGGCCACCCCAGGCGGCCAGGCCCGTCACCCACAGGTAGGTGATCAAGCCGTAGGTCGAAGGGTCTTTGTCAGGGGTCACAGTGCTTGTCTCCTTATCTGTTGGGTTCGGTGGCGGCGTCGGTCACCGGAGCCGGCGAGGCAGTGAAACGCTCGCACTCGACCTGCGTCGTGAATCCCTGGGCGCCCAGGCGGTGCTCGACGCGTTTGATGCGCCAGTCGGTCGGGATGCCTGGACGCAGAGAGAGCGAGAGCCTTCCTTCAGCAGCGAGTCGCGGATCGCCCGGCAGGCTGAACGACAGTTCGCCCTGCCCACGCTCCCCGGTGTTCTTGCGCGTGGCCGCTGCAGCCTTCGCCTCGGCTTCCGTGGCGTGGACGTAGCGGATTTCCTCGAACGGTGGTGATCCGGTGGTCACTTCCCGGCGCTCGCCTTTCTCGAAGTCCCACCAGTACGCCTTGGTGCCGCCGGTGACCGTAGTCGGCGGCTGTTGCGTATCGGGATCGCTGGTGGAACCGCTGCCCCCGGGTTTGCGCGCAGAGTGTCGGTAGCGCCATTCGGAGAGATCATTGGATCTGAGGGTGATCGTCGGCATCACCTGGCCGGTGATGGTCTTGATCGCGCCTTGCTTGGTCAGCACCAGAAACCCAGCCACGGGTTTGGCCACGGCATCGTGTTTGGCCGCCAGGCGAGTGAGCAGCGCCATGTCCGACTCAGCGGTCTGGTCCAGATGCGGGATCGTGATGGCGCCCAGCTCCGGATCGATCTTGGCCTGATAGTGGTGCTCGGCAGCGATGGTCTCGACCAGTTGGCCCAGCGTCGTCTCATCCCAGGAGCGGGTCTTGGGACTGCGAAACGGGCCGACCATATCGGCGGCCTTGGCTGAAACCGTCAGCGTGGCCGGTGGCGAACGGATCTCCACCTCATCGACGATGAAACGCCCCATGGACACCAGCCGGGTTTCGGCATAACCCAGCGACACGGTGAGCACCGTGCCGATGCGCGGCAATTCGGCAATCGCCCCGTCCACACGGCGGCGATCATCGAGGATCAGTTTCAGTTCGTCGGACTGGATTCCGGCTTCGTCGGAGACCACCAATTCGATCAGCCGGTCGCGGATGGCGCCGGTAATCTCTACACGGTCAGCGTAGATGCGGAAGATCGGTTGCATCTTCCCCTCCTCATGACCACAACCGAATCACCGGCGCTTCAGCCGGCAGCGGCAGATCGGGCAACTCAATCACCAGACCGGCCACAAGGACCGGGGGCAACTGGGCCAGCTGCGGATTGGCTTCGAGCACGGCGGCAAGCAGATCGCTGCGGCCGCCATCTCCATAGTGCTGCCAGACCAGATCGTCGAGCACATCGCCATCACGGGTGATCACCCGTTTGAGGATCGGCCGGCTCATGACTGATCCTCCCCATAGGCCTTGAGCTTGATGCGGAACTCAAGCTTCCTGGGCTGACCGTCATCGGCGAATACTGTGCGGGTGTCACCGATCTCCGTGATCACCCAAGCACCCCAGATACGGCCCAGGCCATCGACCAGCTGCAGCGGTTTGCCGGCATCGGCCAGCGCCCGCATCGCTTCGACCTGGGCGAGGCCGCCCTTGAAGCTCGGGTAGACGACCCCATCGAGTTCGATCTCGCCGACGTTGCGCCCGACGAACTGCAGCGCCGGATCGTGGTTAATGCGCGCCTGCTCCTGCCAGCGCCAGGACTGGTTGAGGGAAAACTTCTGGTAGGCGAGCGTGGCAATTTCAAAACGAAACTCGCCCAGGCCCAACATCACCCGTTCGGCCATGGCACACCTCCCAACAGAAAAATCAGTCGTACATCGCTGCCGCCGGACTGCGGGTGGTCTCGCGCACAAGCGCGCGTAGGCGCGACTCGATGAGTGCGGCGATCTCGCGCGCATCCATCCCGGGCGGGGCATTGACCGTGATCGGGGCGGACAGCGAGACACTGGTGTTGCCACGCGCAGCCAGTGGTTGCGCCGGCATCGTCACCGGTCTGGCACTCGCCACTGACGGACTGCCCGCCGACATCGGCGCGATGCCAACGGGTGCAGTACCGACGGAGGGGCGTGGCGCAGCCAGCGCGGCAGTGCCACCGACTGCTGCCGGACGCGCAGTAGCCGGTGCCGTGGCAGTGGGCGACGCCGGCTTATCGCTACCGAAGAGCGAACCGAACCAGTCGCCGACCTGCTTGCCGGCATTCATCACCCAGCCGATCTTGCCGGCGATCCAGTCGATGGCTTGACCGACGTTAGCGGTGATGCCGGACCAGAGACCGCTCATGAAATCCGCTACCGGCTGCCAGGCGGCGCTGATGGTTGCCAACGGCGAGAAGGACGCCAGCGCCGTAAAACCATCGATCACCCACCCCACCAAGGTGCCCACCGCTCGGATCGGCAAGGTCAGCACCGTGAAAGCCGTGCTCAACACACTGCCGATCACCGACCCGAGAGACTGGCCGGAGGCGGACAGGCTGTTGAACTCCTCCGTGGAGAGTGTCACTGGCGCGAGCAAAGCCCCGACCCAGCCCACCACCCGGCTCACGCCATCGGCGATGAAGCCGAAGACGTTGGCAACGAGGGTTCCAATCGGCGCCAGCGGTGCCAGTGCTGTGGAGAGACTGGTGATGGCCGGCTGCATGGCCGACCGGATGCCCTCGAATATCCCACCGACGTAAGCGGCAATCGGGTCCCAGTATTTGCGGATCACCAGCGCCAGGCCTGCGACCGCCGCGCCAATGCCGGCAACGATCCAGGTGATCGGGTTGGCGAGCAGCGCGGCCGTCGTTGCACCAATCGCCGGCAGCATCGACCAGAAGGCCAGTGCTGCCGACTTGATCGGTGCAATCAAACCGAGGGCACCGGTCTGAATGCGGTTCCAGGCGACAGACAGAATGCCGGCGCTCGCCCCAGTCGTGGCAGCCTGAACTTGCAGTAGCGCCAGACCGGCCCGTGCTGACTGGAACGCCACCTGGGCACCCAGGATCGGCCCCTTCACAAAGGTCCAGGCGTAACCCAGCGCAATCGTCGCCACCTTCAGCGCCAGCACGGCACCGACAGTCCCCACCACCACCTGGGTGACGACAGGAAACCGTTCGGCCAGATTGGCCAGGCTGTCGATGGGCGCCATCAGCGCGCCCACCAGGTTGTTCAAGGCCGGCAGCAGCGCATTGCCCACCGTGATGCCCAGCCGGCTCATCTGATTCTTGAGGAGCTGCAGGTTGTTGGCGGTGGTGGCCGAGCGGGCTTCGTACTCGGCCTGCATCGACCCGGCGTAGGCGGTCTGATCAGCGACCAGACCCACCGCCTTCTCGTAGGTATCCATCGAACCCACCAGCTTGGCAATGTCGTCGGCGTACTCCATGCCGAAGAGATCGGACAGGGTGCCCATCAGATCGGGCGCCTTCTTCACCTGCCGCAGGAAGGTCGTCAGCGCCTCTTGGGCATCGCGGCCGATCATCTCTTTCATGACCTCAGCCGACAGCCCGATGTCCTGCAGTCCCTGCTGGAATCGCTCGTTCTGTTTGTCGGCGGTGGCGAGCTTCATCAGCAGCGCGTTGATGCCGGTCGCTGCGACCTCCGGGGGCGTCTTGAGTGCGAGGAAGGTCGCGCCCAAGGCATTTAGCTGCGCCCCGGAGAGGCCAAACAGCTTCGCCGTCGATCCCGCCCGGTTGGCGATGTTGAGCAAGTCGGATGCCTTGGCATCCATGTTGTTGGACAGATGGTTGATGGCATCACCCAACTTCACCACCTCGTCTTGCGTCAATCCGAAGATCGAGCGCAGACCCGTCATTGCCGCACCGGCCTGCTGGCCCGACAGGTCGAAGGCCACGCCCATCTTGGCGGCGTCCTCGGCAAAGCGCAGCAGCTCCTCGCGGGCGATACCGGCCTGACCGGCCGCCGCAACAATGGCGCCGATGCCGTCAGCGGCCATGGGGATGCGCGTCGACATCAAGAGCACATCTTTGCTCATCTGCCCGAACTGATCTGGCGTGTCGAAGTTGACCACCTTCTTCACATCAGCCATCACCGATTCGAACTGGACCGCCGGTTGCACCAGGCCATACAGCGCACCGCCCAGGGCCACGGCATCCATCATCTGGGCGCGATAGGCGCTGCGGTTTTCCAAATTACGGGCTTGGGCCTGTTGCACCCGTGTCAGCGCTTCGGTGCGGGCACGCAGGGTTTCGAGCTGGCTGCCAAGGCGCGCCGACTCGGTGCCCATGGCACGGGTGTTGACCCCTGCGCGCTGCAGCGAGGTCGAGAGTTCATCGACGGCCGAGCGCTGGCGACGGTAAGCCTCCTCCGCCCGAGTGGCTGCGACACGAGCACGCTCGAGCTCGCGCGCCTGCTTGGCCGTGGCACCACCATCCTGGCCGGCGATGTTCGCTTCCAGCCCGGAGACCTTCTGCCGAGCAGCGCGCATGGCCAGCGCCGCATCCTTGGCATGGCTGCGCAAGGTTTCCAGCTGCTTGATACCGGACTGCTTGTTGCCGAGTTCCGCCATCGTGGAGCCCAGCTGGTTCAGCTGCGCCTGGGCACCGCGCACGGCAGACCCGAGGGAAGCCGCCAGCGTGGCGCCAATGCTGATCTGTACGGGATGGGCCATGGGGAAACCTCAAGCAGTTGGATGAGCAGCAGACAACCGCCGCGCCAGTGACAAGGCCTCGACCAACTCACTCACCTCCAGGGCGAGCAACTCGGATCGAGGCCAGTGGGTGTACAGAGCAAGCTCAACGACCAGCGCCGTGAGCTCGCCCGGATTCACTGCAAAAAACCGCCCAGCACCTTCTGCAACTGGGCGTAGTCCTTCATGTCCAGCTGGTGGATCGCCGCTGGCGGCAACTCGGCCAGGTTGGCGATCAGCCGGATCTCGCGCTCAGCATCCGTGCCGGCCGACTTCTGCACGGCCAGGTGATCACCGACGGTGGGACGACGCAGCGCGATGTCGGCAATCGGTACGCCGTCGTACTCGATAGGAAAGTTGAGTTTGATGCGTTCACCGGTGTTCATGGGTGGGCTCCTTGTTGTTCATCTCGGCATTCATCACAAACCAATCGCGGCACGAATGGCTTCCATCTGATCGGTGCCACCGACTTTGCGCACCAGGTTGATGGCGTCGATCTCGATCAACTCTTCGTCATCGATGGTCAGCTTGTAGTAGCTGGCCGCCACCGAGACCTTCAGGGTGCTTTTGTCGCCGGGCTTCCAGGTGCCGGCGTCGAGCTCTTTCCAGCCACCGCGCAGATTGACGATGACCGGTTTGGCTTCCGCCCCCTGCGCCTGGATGGCGCCCCGGATGGTGATTTGCGTCGCGGCGTTGTCAAGCAGTCCGAAGAGCTTGAAGACCTCCGGGTCGTGGTCGGCGATGGTCAGCTCGGCTTCGAGCTTCTCCATGCCGAGATCGATTTCGACCGGCAGATCCATGCCCCCGGCGCGGTGCTCCTCGGTCTTCAGAGTCAGTTTGGGCAGTTGGATCTCGTCGATGCGCCCGGCGTAGCCCCGGCCGTCGACAAAGAGATTCATATTCTTGAGAACACGCGGGAGTTCGATGGCCATTACAGAATCTCCTCGAGATAGTCATCGACCAGGTGCGAGCGGAAAATGATGTGCTCGGCCGGGTACGGCGGGGTGAAGTCGAAGTTGAAGTAGATCTTCCCGTCCTGGATGGACTGGGGCGAATTGAGATCCGGGTCGGCCCAGCACTTGCCGCCGAGAATCGCGCCCTGGGCCTTCAATTGGCGCAGGTAGGCGTTGACGCCTTCGGTGACTTCCTCGACGTAGGTCTTGGTGATGTTGCGATCCACCGCCCAGAGGTGGGCGCGCAGCAGCGACTCGTTGATCATGTCAGCGGTGCGCCGCACACTGAGGAAGGCCCACTTCGGGTCCGAGGAACAGGTGCGGTTGCCCCAGAGGCGGTAGCCGTCCTCCTGAATGATGGTGGCGACCTCGTTCTCGTTGAGCAGGTTGGCCCGGGCATTCGGGTCACCGAGTGCAAAGTCCACCGGACGGTGGCTGCCGACAATGCCGTTTATGACATTGTTCGACGGCGACCACCAGAAGCCTCGGTCGTTGTCGATCTTGGCAATCAGGCCCGCCACACGCGCCGACACCGGCTCGGTGACTACGGCGCCGTTTTTCATCACCTTGACGTGCGGATCGACCACGTAGATGCGCGGCGAACCCCAGTCCTCGCGGTAGTCGATGGCGGCGGCGTCCGTCGTGTTGGGACCGTCGGCGATGATGACCGCGCGCAGGCGCTCGGCAATGCCGAGCAGTTCGGCCACCACCGGGTTCGCCAATTGGCGGAGGCTGTCGTCGGGATCAACGGGGCGCTGGTGCGTGAAACCGGGGGCGATCAGGATGCGCGGTGTCACCTTGGCCACGGACTGTACCGCCAGCAGCGCCTGCAGGCCGAGGTACTGACCAGCCTCATCCACGCCACCCAGCACATTTGTCTGGGTCTCGGCCTCGGTCGCCCCTTCGGCCACGCGGATCACGACCACCAGCGCACCGGCCTGATCGAAGATGCCATCGATGGCCATCGGCAAGGTGCCGGTGGCGCCCAGCTTGGCCGCTTCCAGGCGAGAGCCGGCAATCAGCACCGGGGTGTTCAGCGGAAAGCTGTGCTCATCGGCATCCGGTGCGGTGCCGACAAGACCGATCACCGAGGATCGGACGGTGCGAATGGGACGCGGGCCGTTGTCGATTTCAACGACCTCGACCCCGTGAAGAAAGTGATCTGCCATGGGTGGGCTCCAGAAACAAAAAATCCGCCAGCGGCGGATCGGTTCAATAAGGGGATGACTGCACGATGAGTTCAGGCGATGGGTTTGCCCTCATCGGGCTCGATGGCTTTCTCGCAATGGTTCGGATCAAGCCGATTCAGCAGCCGACACAACACGCAGGCCCAGCGTTTGCCCTCGCGCGCAGCTTTGCCAGCGCGGCTACTGAGCGTCTCGTCCTCGTACCCACCGAAAGCGGCATTGGCCAGCTGATCGTGAGCCACCGCCAGGGTCCAGGCGCGGCGGGAACCGGTGACGATGGCCATCAGCATCCACACGGACGCGATCACCGCCGCAATCTGGCACAGCATCCAAATGGCCAGCATCGACAGGCGGTTTGAGATCGCGCGGATCAGGGCGGCCATCACTGCAGCACCTCCTGCACCCGGGCCTCGGTCAAGAGGCCGCTGGCGGCGAGCGCCTGCAGGCCACCGATGGTCTGGGCATCCGCCAGATTCACCTCTTCAGCGATCTTCAACTTGTCGAGGAACACTTCGACCATCACCTCGGTCTTGGCAGCGGTGTAGATCGCAGCCAACTCCTCCATGGTGAAGCGGTTCATGAAAGCCAGCTTGGTGATGACCTTCTGGGGTGGAGAGACCTCAACCTGTGCGGCTTGTTCCACCGCTATGAGAGCCAGCACCTCCTCGTCGGATTTGCCGGGGAAGCGGTCGACTACCTTGCCGTCTTGCAGGGCATAGCGCAGTGCGAGCGTTGAGGTGGCTTTGCTGGGTGCCGGCAGGTATCCCTCCAGCGCGTCGGTAGCGATATCGCGCACCACCCCGTTGTCGTGAAATGCAATGTAGAACTTGGGCATCTCGGTCTCCTTTAGATCTTCCAGTTCTCAACGGGTATCAGGCAGGGGTAATTGGTGCTGGTGTAGCCGGTATCGATCCAGTAGCGGCTGGTCGACAAACTGACCGCGCCCCCATTGGCCAGCACCCCCGTGGTCTGGAATCCCACGCCCCCAAAATCCATCAGGCCGACGTTCAAGCCCTGGCTGGAGTCGGCGTTGTTCTCGTGGAAGGAATAGGCAAAGCCACTGGCGCGAATCGGGATGATCGAGACGCCACAGGAACTGCTGCTGTAGGACAGCCGGTAGTAGCGCGTCGGGTCATCGGTGTTGACAACGTGCCCGGACAGGCCAGAGCCGTAGTAGTAATAGGGCGCGAAAGCTGCCACCCACTGGTTGTCCCAGGTGATCTGGTGACGCATCCCGTAGTAGCTGCCCTGCTCGATGCCGTAGGACGTGGTGCAGGACACGGTCGTGAAGTTGGTGTCCAGCGTGCCGGTGTTGCCGGTGCCGGGCGTGAGCACCGCCATGTGCGAGCAGTTGCTCGGCACGAAACGCACCAGGGCGATCTTGCCGCTCTTGGTCGGGATGACCCGCATCCGGTACTGGCTCTCGGTGTAGCCGGTCGAGCCGTTGGCGTTCCAGCTGAAATCCACATATTGGTAACTCGCACCGTTGCTGCCGGCCTTGGCTTCCAGAATGAAGCGATCCAGTTCCCCAGGCTTGCCCGAGAGCTTGGCCGTTGGGTGCTTCCAGATATGGGCGCGGTAGTTACAACTGGCGTCGCGCGCCTCGATCAGCACCAAGAGTCCTGCGCCCCAGTGGTAGCCGACAGCGCTGCGCATATTGGTGTTGGCCCCTGCCCAGGTGGCGGCCGAGGCAGTTGCCAGGCCGGTGGTGAGTTGATCCAGCTGGGCAAAGCCACCGCGCGTGTATTGGCGCAAGGTGGTGCCGGAGAACCACAGCGACATCGGCTGACGATAGCCTTCAGGCCCCACGATCACGCCGAAATTGGCCATGAAGCTGCCCATCTGGTCGGGCTGACGCATCGCCATGCCGCCATTGGCGGACAGGCGCAGCAGCTGGTGGCCATCGACCGAATAGCAGGGCGTGGCCTTGATCCAATAGGTACCTGCCGAACTGGAACTCACCTGGCCGTTGGTGTAGTTCCAGCCGGTGTAGTCCGACCAGATCTCGCCCGAGGTCGCCCAGGCATTGCCCGCATTGGTCTGGTTGGCCCGGCTGACCAGATTGAAATCCGAGTCGTAGATGCTGCAGTCCGGGCTGTTGTTGTACGAGGAGTACACCCCCACCAGGGGCAGGGGCTGCTTCTCATAGGCCGGGGCGGTCTCGACCGGCAGCGTGCGCAAAAATCGTCCCATTACGCCACCTCCTCGATGCCCCAGACGTTGAAGCTGACGGTGGCGGCACTGACCTGCACCACGATCTTCTGACCGGCGGCCAAGGAAAGTGCGGTGCGCTCCAGCACTTCGGTCGCCGCCAGGCTCACTTCAAATTCGATGAATTCGCTTTCGGCCGGCGTGCTTGACGCGGTGAGCGCCACGCGCACCTTGGCCGCAGCTGTGCCTTTGTTGCAAGCCGCGACATTGACCACAGCGCGACGTCCGGTGGGCACTTCATAAAGGGTCGCCAGCGTGTTGGCGGCTGGCAGCGCCGTTCCCAAAATGGACATTGAGGGAGCTCCTTAGAGTTGGGCCAAGAAGAAGGTCTTGCGCCCCAGCACCAGTTGCTGGGTGACGCTGTTGGCAGCGGCTTGCGCCGTGGCCACGGCCTGATCGGCCGCGCTTTGCGTGGCGGAGATCGCCTGGTCAGCCGCGCCTTGTGTCGCGGCGATGGCTTGGTCACGGCTGCTGGCGGTTTGCTGGATCGCGGTCTGGGCCGCCGCATTGACGGTGGCCACCGTACTGGTCTCTGTCTGTGCCATCACGGCCAAGGCCGCGTTCTTGGTCTGGGTGACCGAGGCTTCCGCCGCCGTCTTGGTGGCGGTGATCGCGGTCTCGGCCGCTGTCTTGGTGGCCGTGACGTTGGCAATGGCCACATCAGCGGCCGTGGCAATGGTGTCGAGCGTCGCTGTCTCTACGGAGGTCGCGTGCGCCGACATCTCCGCCATCTTGATGTCGCCCATCTCCTCGACCTCAAGGACGGTGGCGCGACCACCGATGCGGTCGATGGCGGTGCCGAGGTACGCCAGCTCTTCGGGTGTGGCGATCTCGGCAGCGGTTTCAATCTTGGCTTTGATCGCGCGCACTGCATCGCGCAGCAAGGGGTCTTTGGCCATGGGAAACTCCTCTTAAAAGCCGAACTGGTGAAACACCCGCAATTGCTGGCGGTGCAGCCGTTCGGTGAGTTGGTCTTGGCCCTGCTGGGTGGACGCCTCCTGCGCGGCCACATCCGCATCGATGCGGGTGAGAGCCTCACGCAGGTTGAGGACGTCTTCAGACAGCAGGTGCTCTGGGTGCGGCAGCGGATAGCCGCGCGGCGTGCGCTCATGGGTCATCGCTCATCCCCATCAGGTGACGATGACGCGCAAGTTGCGCACGAAGGGCCGGTGTTGGGGTGTTCCGGACAACGCCAGCTTCACGCGCGTGGTGCGGTCGGCACCGACGCCGACGAGGCTGGTGGTCTTGTAGGTACGTTCCACCCAGCCGTTGCCCACCTCCACGCCAGAAGACAAGGACAGCGCCTGGAAACTGCCCGGCGTGCCTGACTCCGCCTGCACCGAGACACTCGAGGTGCCGGGCGTCAGCGCATCGAAGGTCACCGACACATTGAAGGTGGCAGCAGCCGGAATCGCCCGCGACAGGTAGTCGCCAGCGGCCTCCAGCGTGCCGAACACCAGCTGCGTGCCCGGGTAGAGGATCGGACTGGCCGCTTCCGAACCCGTGAGCTTGGCCGACACCGCCAGGTTGCCCGAGAGCTTCTCGCTCAAGGCCAGCCCCTGATCTTCCGACAGGGTGTAGATCCGCCCTTGCGCATCAGTCACCAGGAACTGCACGTCGGTGCCAGCCGCTGGACGCTCAACGCCCGCGAGTGCCATCACATCCGACAGGTTGGTCACCGTGTACTGGCCCAGCGAGACCGTCTTGCTCGTCTGCGAAAACCGGCAGCCCAGCAGCCGAAACGTCAGGTCCTGCGTCTGGTGCGGTGTCCAGGTGATGCCATTGCTCGATGAGAGCAGTACACCGATCTGGTAGGGCTGAGCGGTGACCCAACCGGTGCGCGGGTCGTACTTGCCGAGTTCCGCGACCGACACGGCGTGGTTCGCGTCGTCCGTGAGCACCACGATGGCGTACTCGCGGTTGGCCTCGAGCGCCACCGGATCGAGCGTGATCCGGGTCGGGTTGCCGTCGGTCTTGATGTCCGAGGCCGCCAAGCGACCTTCAGTCAGCACCGTGGTGGTGGGCATGCCGACCTGCGTCTCGCGGATCTGCACGATCACGGGAGCCGAGCCACCCTTGGTGGTGAACCACAGCTCCAGCCCGCCGATGGTGCGGCGCTCGGGCAGCGTGAAGGTCTGCGCTAGCGGGTCCCAACGGCGCACCACCGTAGTCAGAATGCGTCGGCGCGTTTCGGTGACGATCTGGCCTCGCCCGACATAAGTCGCCGAGCCGTAGCTGCCGCCGGCACCCAGGAATTCCACCAACTTGGCGCCAGCCGGAATCGCCTGCGGTATCTGGAAGCTGCCCGTGAGCAGACCGGAAGCATTGGCTGCCGTGCCGGCTGGCTGGCCGATCCCGATGCCATCGAAGCGCAGTTGTGCCAGGGCTTCGTTCGGCCCAAACCCCATGACTGTGTAGTCGACCTGCAAGCTGCGCAGAAACTGGGCTTCCTCACTCGAGGAAGCAAGCACCTGCTCCGAACGACGCGTCTCCACGACCTGTTCGAGCACACCGCTGCCAGTGATCAGGCGCTCGGTGACGTCCGACGCCCAGGTGGTGTTTGTGACGGTGAACTGGTCAACCGCAGGGTTCAACGTCACCCGGGCCGGCACAGGCTCAAAGGCCTGGTAGGGGTTGATCTTCATCGACCCTGTGCGGGCCAACTGTTCCACCACAGGCGTCAGGGTGTAGTCCAGTGTCAGTAGCGTGTTTCCGTTGTCCTTGGCGTGCTGGGCACTGGCGGTGATCGGCAGGGTCAGGACACCCGCCACCACCGCGCCGGTCTGCGCCACACCCTGGTCGCGCAAGTCATCGTCGAGAAAGTTGTCGACGAACAGCCCCTTCTTGGCGGCGGGCTCACGGATGTTGGCGTCCACCCGCAGGCGCTCCAGCGCCATCAGGTCATAGAGGTCGGCAATCTGGCGCTGCATCGCGGTCAGTTCCGAGACCTTGATGGTGCGAATCGCAATATTGCGCACCGCAGGCTCAGCGCCATTGCGCCAGTCATAGGCGATCTCGGCCAGCGCCAGCCGCGAAGCGGGCACCGTGGGCGCGATGGGGTTCCTCACCTGTGAAATCCCCTTGATGCGTTCCACCTGGCCATCGGCGGTGAGCGCCAGCACATCCACGCGCGGCAGCTTCCACTGGTAGTCGATATACATCGTGGAACCCTGCACCACGCCCGTGACCTTGAAGCCGGTGTCGGTCAGGTGGGTCGGGGTGATGCTGGCGATGTACTGGTAGGTGACCTGGTAGCTCGATCCGGGTGCCGGCTCGGCACCGCCCGGACTCCAGTCGATCTCATCGCCGACGACCTTGTAGTCGGTGCCCTGGGCGTAGGTGGTCGTGCCTTGTTTGATGGTGAGCACGGCCACCACCGTCGGTTCGGTCAAGACATCGCGACTGCCGGTGAAAGCGCCATGGACCACGGTCTCGGTCTTCTGCTGGGTCACCTTGATGTCGAGCACCTGCGCCAACGGCGGACGGTTGATCGTGACGACCATCGAGCCATCGCCGCTGTCGTTGAAGACCTGCGGTTCCGAGGACACCCGCTGCAGGTCCGGGTCAATGGGCAGCCGCAGGCGCTGCGATTGGCTGCGCTCGACCTTGAAGCCGTCGATGTTGGCGCGGCCCTCGGCGACCGAGAAAATGTGCTCTTGGGCATCGGTATTGGTGCTGAGGAAACGCACGCCCAGCCCTTCGGTCACGTAGTGGCCGTTGGCGTCATAGTCGTAGCGCGCCAGGCTCGCAATCACGCCATCGAGCACCGGCGGCTGGCGGCGGTTCTCCAGGATGCCGTTGTCCAGCGCATAGACTGCGTGGAAATCACCGGGCTGGCCATCACTGGTGCCGGCACCTTCCCAGCCCCAGGCGAGGGTCTCCTGCAGCCGCCCGGCACCCGGCTCCTGGTAGTTGCGCACGCCGACGGCGGGTTCGCGAAGGTTGGGGTCTTCGAGTTCGGTGACCGTGCGGGTAGTGAAGCGCACGCCGACGGCCACCCGACCATCGACCGGCACTGTGAACGTGGCGGCAGGCACCTCGCGCACCGCGCCACGCAGATAGACACGACCGGCTTCCAGGGTCACGAGGCCCGAATCAGCCTCGATCTGCAGGTTGGCCCCGCTGACGATGTCGCCATCCTTCAACAGCGCATCAGCCACGCCCTGCAGACGGTGGATCAGGGTGGTCTGGATCTCGTTGAGTTCTCGGGATTGCAGGCCGTCGCCGGCGCGGAACAAGAGCTGGGTGTAGTGCTTGGCCGGGTCAAACAGGTTGTAGTAACGCTCGATCATGGATGGCCTCGCGATTTAGAAAGTGACGACGAATTCGAAGGTCTCGCGAGTCGAGGGCTGGCGCACGATGGGCACCGAGTTCTGCAGCACGAGGAGGATGCCGGGCTCAACGACTTGGCTCGGCACGAAGAATTTCTGCCCAACGGGCAGTTCGGGATCGGTCTGGGTGCCGACGAAGAGGCCTTGCTCGCGCACCACGCTGGTGGCGGCATCTTCGAAGTCGAAGCGCACCCGAATGAAAAGGTGGTTCGTGGGCTCGGTGACCAGCCGGTAGCGTCCGGTCGGCACCACGATCTCGCCCTCTGGGTCAGCGGCGACGAAATGCGCCTCATCGACCACCCGGCGGCCTACTTCGCGCAACAGCGCCGTCTGGCCTATGGATTCGGGCGGATGGGAAACCTTGAAATGGATCGTCACCTCGCCCTGTTCGGGGATGGTGCTGGCCGGCAGACGCCGGATCACGCCCTCGCGGGCATTGGCGCTGTAGTCGATGTCGAGCGTGTACTCGGTCTGGTCATCGAGCGAGGTGACGCGGATGTCGGCCAGATGCTGGAAGCCCAGCTCGATCACACCCGCTTCATCGAAGGATGTGCTGATCGCCTTGGTGGTGTCCCACAGCGGATCGCCCTCGCCCAGGGCGAGGTGCAGGGTTTGTTCTTTGATCGCGGCGGCAAGCGCAGCGCGACCGCTGGCAGTCAGGATGGCCATCGGGTGCTCCAGAAAATGAATGGGGGTAGAGAAATCAGGACTGCGTGCTGTGGGCGCAGCCAATCAGCTCGCGGGTGTCGGTCCAACTCGAGGTCGGCCAGCGCACGCCGGTCCAGGTCTGGCCGCTCCAGGTGGCACGACCGCTGGCCAAGGCCACACGCGAGGGCGCAGCCTGCGTGTGGGTGTTGCGCCCGGTGCTTCGGGTCAGCAAGCGCGACAGGCTGCTTGGCGTTTCTACAAACCCGTAGGGCGTCGCATCGGTGAAGCCCGAGATAGCGATGTGCATCTCGGTCAGCGTTCGCCACTCGACCTCGGCCACATCACCCAAGGTGAGATCGCCGAGGGTGGACAGCGGCCGTGTGCGCAGCAGTGCTCGCCGGGGCGTGCGGGTATTGATCTCGCCCAGAATGACTTCACTGAGCACCACCTGAGCCCGTTGATACAGGCGTGACCGCCAGCCAGCGGCATCGGGCAAGGCAGGGTTGCCTCGGGTGTGATCGCGGCGTACAAAACCCTGGTCCAGGCTAGGCAACGATTCGCCCAAGGCCCACATCCCCAGCGCCTGATCGGCACGGGCCTGAACCCGGGAGATAGCCTGCCGAGCACGGTGACTCTGTAGAGCCAAGGTCGGCACGACCAGATCACCCGGATGGCCACGAACGAAGCGCTCCAACACTTCTACCCGTGTCAGCCGGTGTGGCGTTGCGGACAACCGGTCACCGCTACCCAGCGCTATCGGCGCGCCCGTCTCCCGCCAGACAAAGCGCGGCAGGTTGGCGTTGATGTCGCCCAAGGGCGTGCTGTCCGAGAGCACCACCATCGCCCGGCAAAACCTCCGCTCGGGGCGCATCCCCAATGGATCAGGCACGCCCAGCGCATTAGCGAGCGTGAACAGGTGCGAGTGCAGGATCTCCTCGTTGAGCGTGTGGCCTGGTTCACCAAGCTGGAAAAGTCCAACAGGGTGCGGTCGATCAGGCGGGCTACCACAAAGCGCACAGCCTCCCGCGCGGGCGCCAGCACGATGTCGGGCGGTGGGTTCACCCATTGGTGGCCCCGGCCAAAGGACAACTTGGTCTGCCCGTCCCGCCAGAACACCCCACTGTGATCGGACAGCAGCGCCTCGCCCAGCCGACTCTCATCGAGCAAGACGCGGCGCAGGTCATGGCCGTGATAGATGCGTGACAGCCGACTGCGGGCCGGTGCCGACAGACGGGCGATGGCGATCAGGTTGGCAATCGCCGTGTCGTTGTCGAGCACTTCTCCCGGATCGAGTTGAAACTCGGCAAAGCGAACACCGGGCGGTTCCTGCTCGACCGTGGCGCGCATCCCGATCCAGGACAAGGCGGTCGCCAGCGCGGCCGGGGTGCCACGCAGTCTCTGCCAGAGGATGCCCTCAGCGATGGCGCGGCGCGGCTCCGGCAAATAGGGCAGCAATTCGCCCAGCCCGTATTCCCAGATCAGCCAAGGCAGCAGCGGGTCAGACGGATCGGTCTTGAACTGGCGGATCGCATCTGCCGGCAGTGTCAGCCGGGACAACGAATTGGTCGCCAGGGATAGCGCCCGCTCCAGCGGTGTGGCATTAGCGGGCAGCAGATGGTCAGCGGTCATGTGCCCTCCAGCGCAGGGGGAGAAATGGGAAGACGCGAAGCGCTATCGATCCCTCCCCGCAAATTCCAGATTCAGATTCATCAGCCGCACCGCTTGGTTGGCGTTGGCGCGAATGTCGGTCGTGGGTGAATGCAACTCGACCTTGTGCACGCCAGGACGCTGCAACGCGCCAATCAACCAGGACGGTGTCAGATCCCAGCCCAGGCCCGACTGCGCAGCCAACGCTTCCTTGAACCGTGCCACGATGGCCTCGAAGGCCGCCACGGGTGTATCGGGGTAGAGCCAGATCCGGGCGCTCACCGTGACGGGAATGAGTTCGGCCGGCACCACCTCGACGGTATCGGTCAGCACCCGGATGTCGTCGCGCAACACCACAGCGCGCACGGCATCGAGCACCGCATCCGGGACAGTGTCTGCTTCGCCCTTGGCGAGCACGCTGATGCGCACACGCCCGGGTTCCGGGCTGTCGACCTCAACATCGGCCACCTCGGGGGAGGCCGAGAGCGCCCAGTAGCGGTAGTGTGCCGCGCCACCGGCATTGGCAAAGCCGATGATGCGTTGACGGGTGCGCAGGCGCAGCGCCTCATCGGTCTCAGCCATCAAACGCGTCACGCCGTAGAAAGCGGCCAGGTGGTCGAGATCGCTGCCGGTGGCAAAGGCCAGGAGGGAGGCCTTGGCAGCGGCGTTGATGCGGTTCCTGAGCAGCACTTCACGATAAGCCGCGACCTCCAGAAGCTTGACTGCCGGGTCCGAGGCCAAGAGGGCCGAGTAGTCCGGATAGCGGGATTGAAACTCGGTCTGCAGTTCAGAGAAGATCGTCTCGAAGGACAAGGTCTCGATCACTGCCGGGGTTGGCAAACTCGCCAGATCACTGAGCGTGGTCATTCACACCTCTACTGCGGTAAGGACCGTGGCCTGGCCATCGGGCAGATAGATGCCTTCCAGATCGAGCACGACTTGCCCGACTTCTGCTCTGGCGATGCGCACCCGGGTGAGCTTGAAACGCGGCTCCCAACGCGCCAGCGCCTCGGCGGTGGCTGAATACAGATCCATGGCCAACCTCGGGGTCATGGGGTTGTCGACCAGCGTTGGCAGGCGTGAGCCATAGTCACGGCGCATCACACGCGTGCCGATGCGGGTGGTCAGGATGTCGCGGATGCTCTGGCGCAGGTGGTCGATGCCAGCCAGGGGCTGGCCAGTTTGGGCGTTGATTCCTAGCATCGATGGCCTTCGGGATGGGTTCGCTTGCGTTTATCTCAATCTGAGATAAACTCACTCCATGAAAATCATCAGCAACAGCGCCCTGCGGGCCTTCGCTGCCGATCATCCTCAGGCCGAAGCCCCCTTGCAGGGATGGCGGCGGGTGATTGAAAAGAACCGGTTTGCCAACTGGGCCGAGCTCAAAGCCGCCTTCAATGCGGTGGACAAGGTTGGCGAGTTGGTGGTGTTCGATATTGGCGGCAACAAGTACCGTCTGATCGCTTACATCCGGTTCGAGAAGCAAATCGTGTACATCAAGGCGGTGCTCACCCACCGGGATTACGACAAAGGAGCGTGGAAATCATGAATGCAGCCATCGACGTGAAGCACCTGCTCCCTGTCTGGGAACAGTTCCGTGCCGCCACTGATATCGCCCCCATTCGGGACGAGGCCCACTACGCGCGGATGACCGAAATGCTCGAAGCCCTGCTGGATGAAACCCAGGGCGATGAAAACCATCCCGCCATGGGCTTGGTTGACATCGTGGGCGACCTGATCGAGGACTACGAGGCTGAGCATCACCCACTGCCCGAGACCACCGGCGTGCAAGCCCTGAAATTCCTGATGGAGCAGCACGGCCTGAAGCAAAGTGATCTTTCCGAAATCGGCAGCCAGGGCGTTGTCTCTGAAATTCTGACCGGCAAGCGCGAGCTCAACATTCGGCAAGTGCGGGCGCTGAGCGAGCGTTTCGGGGTTTCTGCCGCAACCTTTGTTTGAAACGAATACCGCCGGCAGGTGAAGCGAGGGTCGGTAGTGGTCTCCCCTCAATTCTCCCCAGGGTCGCATCACGCTCAATGCGAGTGATGGTTCGAGTTGCCGCCGGCGTCCATGATGGAGCCGGTGGCCGAGACATTACCGTTGACCTGAATGTCGCCCTCAATGCTTGCCCCGGCACCACCACTGCCTTTGCCGACCAGCCCCTTGAGGTAGGTGAAGAGCTTCTTCACCAACACCGTGCCGGTGAAGGTGCTCTCTGCGGCATCGGCGAGAAGTTTCGGCGTCGAGAATGTCGTGCCGTCATCACGCAGCTCCAGGGTGGTAGCGCCAATCTGCAGCACGATCTTTCCACCGGCCGGTACAGCCAAACGCCAGTGGTGCTGGGCGCGGTCGTACTCCATCACCGCCCCATCCTTGAACAGGGTGCGCGAGATATCCGCCGAATCGGCCGGAGCCGGATGCTCGGCGCGGTAGATCGAGCCCACCACCACGCCCTGGTTGAGATCACCGCCCGGTGCGACCAGCAACACCTGCTCGCCCGGCTCTGACGGATGCCAGGTCCGATCCAGCCCGGCCCGTACCGTCGCAAAAGGCAACCAGCCCGTGGTGATGGGACCAGCCTGCACCCGCACGCGGGCACGCGCCGTGTCGAGCGCCACCACCTGGCCCATCAGCGCCACGTTACTGATGCGTCGCTCTGCCTCGGTCATGTCCTGGTGCAGGTTGCGCTCGGTCATGAGGTCGGCTCCCGGTAATGGGTGCCGGCCGGCTGATAGCTGTGCTCATGGCCAGGGCCGATCTCCGGCACCCAGCTCACCAGCACCTGCAGCGGCAGCGGCAGCACCCTGTCATCGATCACAGGCTTGGTCCAGTAGCTGATCTCGAAAGACAGGCGAGCAGCCAGAATGGGCGTGTCGCCCTCTCCGCCCTGATCGACCTCGGTGCGGGTCAAGCGTGTGCCCTCGACCAGCAGCCCCAAGGTCTCGTCGGCATCGAGGATGGCTTCAACCGCCTGTGCCAGCACATCGGCTTCCTCTGCGGCGGCGTCACCGCTGGCGATGATCTCGACCGACAGCTCCAGCTTCCGATAGCGCAAGCCAGCATCGGCATTGGGCTGATCCTCGATACGCTCGTCGCGGGTGTAGATCAGGATGGCTGGCAGCTTGCCGGCAAAAAGCGGGGTACTGCGATGGATGCTGATGCGCGCGGCGGTGATGCGCGGGTCAATGGCCGGCAACTGCGCTAACAGACGTTCCTTGACTGCCTCACGAATCAGGGTGCGTGGGTGCTTCATGGCCGCCCCCTTTGTGCAGCATCAATTTGAGGAAGCCGAGCCCATCGGGTCGCACCTCGACGATCAGGTAGAGCGCACCTTGCACCGTCACCGCATCGCCCTCAGTGGGCGTGGCGGGCAGATCTGACTGCCGTACCTCCAGCACGGGCTGCACGCTGGACACCGACACGCCCGTGCTGGCATCCACCTCCTGGTGCATCGCGGTAAACACGCCCCGGCCCGCCAAGGCCTGAGGCTGTCCTTCGATGTGAAACACCACCGGCTCACCAAAGGTGGTGAGCACGATGGCGGACATGGCTTGGGTCAGATCACCGAATACGGTCATCGCCATCACCAGCCATTGCTCGAATGCAGCCGCACCGTCAGGGCCGGTCGCTTCACAATCGGCAGCGGGTTGGACTGGGTGTAGATGTCGACGCCGGTGCCGTTGGGCCGTGCGAGCTGGTGGGCATAGAGCTCCTGACCATAAGTACCGACGGCTTCCATCAGGTTCGCGGGTGCGAAGTAGGTGCGGAAGGTGTCGAGCGTGCCCAGCGGGAACGCCACCCCTTCGCGCGGCGGGATCAGGCGCACAGACGTACCGTTGGCCAACGTGACGGTGCCGAAATACTCCTCGAACAGGATGGAGCCGAAACGAAAGCCCCGGCGCACATCGTCGCGCAACGGATTGGTACCGGCCGTGCCCTGATAGAAGGTGTAGGCCTCCTTGACGGTCTTGTGCTTGACCAGGGCATCGAAGAACTCGGGGCTGACCAGGGCGTGGATGGTGGTCATCATCTCGCCTTTGAGGTTCTCTTCGATGTGGCGGGCGACCTGGGTGCAGTGGATGACCATGTCTTCGGTGCCACCGAACACAAAATCCACCTCGGGTTTCTGGATGTCGAACTCGTCGTGCCAGTCGTAGAGGGTGTTGCCGCCCCCGTCCTTGGTGATGCCCAGCAGAGCATTGACGCGCATGTACTCGAGCGTCTGCGCGTGTTTCGCACGCATCCGGGCGAGCTTGCGGGTCATTACGGTCACCAGCGGGTCTTCACCGGCCGCCAGACCCAGGCCACGGATGCCCTGGATTTCCTCGGGCAGCACCACGTCGTTGTGCGGGATATGCGGCACGGCAAAGGAGCGTACCGAGCGCTTGTCGGTAGTGCCCACCGTCGCAGGCGCGCCGGGCGCAACAGCCGGCAGCAGACGCAGCTCGCCCTCGATGGACTCAATGGTGACGTTGCGCTGGGAAATTGGCTCGGGTGCAAACAGCCCCAGCTGGCCCACCCGGCCGTAGGGATTGGGCAGCATCTGGATGGCGGCCGACATCTCGGCCAGCGTGAAGCCGCCGGCGTCGAACGGATTGACGATCACGGTCATGGGGGAACTCCTTATCAAGCGACCGGACGCACGACGATGCCGTGGGCAGCCAGTTGCTGGTGTTTGAGGGATTGGGCGGCGGCGTCTGCCACGGTGGCATCGAAAGCCAGCGCACGGTCAGCGACGATCACCTGCCCGCGCGCAAGCACAACGGCCTGAGTGTCGGTGTCGCTGACGGCGACCGGGTGCAGCAGCACGGCCGAAGCAATCTCGGCGCCTTCGATGCCTGTGGTCGATGCCGCAGGCGAAAACGCATAGACGCCCGTGGCGGTGATGCGACCGAGCACGGCACCCAGCGGATAAGCGGCGCCAGCCTTCAGGGTGACGGTCTCGCGGGTGTAGTCCGGGTCGGACTCGCGCTTGATGAGGTCACCCAGCGTCGATGGGGAAATCAAAGGTGTGCTCATTTACGGGCTCCATAGGCTTGGGCCGCTTTGACCAAGGGGCTGTCAGCGACGGATTGGGGTTTGGTAGAGGCAGGTGCCGGGGCCTCGGCCACGATGTCTTGCGCCACATCCCGCTCGGCAGCCTGCTTCAGCACCGACTGGCGCAGCGCGTCCGGGGTGACACCGCGCGCCAGGGCCTGGGCCGGATCGACGGTGACCCCGAGGCGTTTGGCCTGGGCGGCGATCTCGGTCAGCTCGGCAAGTTGGCGGCGCAGTCGCTGCTCAACTTGAGCAGTGATGGCCGCTTCATCGAGCGGCGGCGGGTTTGCGGTGACTGCGCCGGGGTCGGGGCTGTGTTCTCTTGGGCGTCATCCACCGGCGTGACGAGGTTGTGATCATTCATGGAGATCTCCTGCTGGGAAAGTTGGGATCGAGGGGTAGTGCGTGCAGCCGACAGCGCAGCGGCCTTGTTGCGCAGGCTGCGGCCGGCAGACAACGCCAGCTGGCGTTGCAGGGCGGTCAGCGCCTCGCGGGTGGTGCCGAGCTGATCGGCGAGGCCTGCCTGGATGGCTGCCTCACCGCGATAGACACGGGCTTCGGTGGCGCGCACCACCTCTGGCGTCAGGCGCCGAAACCCGGCGACCAGCGCGATGAACTGGTCGTGCAGCTGATCGATGTCGGTCTGGATGTCAGCGGCGACTGGTGCCGGCAGCGGCGCGTGCGGATGGCCATCGACCTTGTGGGCGCCAGCGTGCAGGAAGGTGTAGGTCATCCCGGCTTTGGCGTCGGCCACTGACTCATCAACGTGTACCGCCACCACGCCAATCGAGCCCACCTCGGCGGTGCGGGTGAGCCACAGTCGGTCAGCGGCACAGGCAATGGCGTAGGCCGCCGACAGCGCCGCCTCATCGGCGATGGCCCAGAGCGGCTTGCCCGAGGTCTGTGCCAGGGTGCGTAATCGCTGCGCCAGATCGAACACCCCACCCGCCTCACCGCCACTGGAGTCGATCTCCAGCAGGACGGCGCGGACCTGCGGGTCGGTAAAGGCCGCTTCGGCCATGGCCTCGATCTCGTGATAACTGGTGAGGCCACTGGCTGCACCGATATAGGAAGAGCGACGCACCAGGGTGCCGAGGATCGGGATGATGGCGATGCCCTCCAGGTTCTGGAGGCCACCAGTCATGCCGGCATCAACAGTGGCCGGCGGTGGCGTGGCCAGGATGTCGCCCGCGAGCTTTCTGGCCACCACCCCGAGGATCACTTCGAGTTTCGGGCGCGCAATCAGGAGCGGCGTCCCGTATAGGCGGGACGCCAGGTAAGGCAAATCGGTCATGGGGATTCCTCAGTTCGAGGGAGCGGGGCTGGCGGCGGAACCGGTACAGGCTTGCACCCAAAGAGAGCCCCAGGCTGTCCTCACGCCGATGGTCACCAGCAATCTCGGCATCGACCATCGCGGCATCAAAGCCCCGTTCGGCAATCGCCTGGGTACGCGACTTGAGTCCGGCCTCGATGGCATTGATCTCGGCGCGGATGTCTTTCAAGGGATCGACCCAATCCCAGCGCGGGGGCAGCCAGCTGCAGTCCAGGTAGTCGGCGCGGCGTTGCTCGTAGTCCGGAAGATCAAGGGAGCCCGAGAGCACCGCCGTGTCCATCCAGCGCGCCCACACCGCCCGGCACAGCTGAAACACCAGCACCGAGTGCTGGAAGGCTTCGATGCGGCGGCGAAACTCCAAGAGCGCCGCTCGGGTGTTCGAGTAGTTGGCCTTCAACATATCGGCCGACAGGTTGGCGTAGGGCAACCCCAGGGCGCCAGCGACCTGCAAGAGCGTCCGGTACTGGAAGCTCTCGTAGTTGCCACCGACATCGGCCGGGGTCGAGAAGGTGATGTCCTCGCCGTCATCCAGGATCTGGAGTTGCCCGGGTTCGAGCGGCAGCAGCGGTTCGCCCCGGTCATCGGTTTCATTGCTGTTGTCGAAGTCACGCTCGGGCCGACGCACGAAGCCGACGAACATCGCCGCGACCTTCTTGCGGTCGAGTTCGGCATCGTCGTACTGGTCGAGCAAGAACAGCTTCACCAGCGCCGGCGAGAAGCGCGACACGCCGCGCAGTTGCCCGGCATCGACCGGATCAACAATGTGCAGCACCGACTCAGCCGGCACCCGCACGGTCTCCCCCGCCAGTCCCGGATCGGTGATGTCACCCGGGTGGCGGCGCAGGAAGTGGTAGGCCACGCGCCGGCCGATGCGGTCGAACTCGATGCCTTGGCGGATGCGGTGACCGTTCTCCAGCAACTGGTTGTGGTTCAAGGGCAGCATCTCGGCCGGCAGCATCTGCAACTGCAGTGGCACGGACAAACCATCCTCGGGCCGGCGTGGTCGGATGCGGAAGAACACTTCGCCGGCGATGAACAGTTCCCGAGCGGCCCGACGTTGCTGGCCATAGAAATCCGTCAGCCCTTCGGCATCCGACTCGTCCGTCCAGCGCAGCCACAGGCGCTGCACCCGATCCTTGAGCACTGCATCACCGATCCCCGACGAGGGTTTGATGCCGGTGCCTACCGCATTGCCGGCCCAGGACTCGACTGCATTGGCGGCGTAGCCGTTGTTGCGGATCAGGTACCGGGCACGCGCGGTCATATCGGCGCCGGCGGCTTGGATCAGCGTATTGACGTGGGCACGGCTGGCGTGAAACGTTTTGAGGCGTCGCGCGGACAGTCCGCCCTCGAAGCCGCCCACCATGGCACCGACCTTGCGGCGCAGGTTCTTGAGCATCCCCATCACAACCCCTTCCCGGCATAAGCGCGGATGCGCCGGGCACGCGGGCGGCCTTCTGCCTTGGCGATCTCACGTTCCAGATCCCCCAGGGCCGACTGCAGCTCGGCGTCCGACTTGTAGGTGACCCACTTGTCGCCGGCCTTCACAGTAAGCACGCCGTTGAAGCGGGCGGCCTGCAGGGCTTCCCGCTGGGCCTTGAGTTGGTCGAGGGTCATGGACAGCACTCCCGGCCAGCGGGAGGCTGGCGGTATCAGAGGTAAGTGGAAGAAATCGCCATGCGCCGACGGCGCGGGCTGGCGGTCATCGGGGCCGAAACAGGTGTGCTCTTGCCTTGGCGACTGGTCGGCACCGGCGGCAGCGCCTCGACCCGCTTGTTCAAATTCAGTCCCATCGACAGCAGGCCGTGCAATGCCGCGTAGGCGTACACCCGGCAATCGAGCGCTTCGTTGCGCCGGCCATCCGGTTTCCACCAAAAACGATGCGGGAAACCCTTCACGTAGCGGGTGCGAATCCGCTCGGCAGTCAGCTGCTCGAAATACTGCGCATCCCGATCCAGTGGGAAATGCATCGCACCAGCCCCGGCGTCTGACTTCTTCAAGCGGGCGTAGATCGCTTCCTTGGCGGCATCGACCCCCACCGTGAACAGATTGACCTTGCCCTTGTTGGCCTTGCTCGGGCGCTTGGGCCAGATCGGGCGTTTGCCCGAGCCACCCTTGATCGCCCAGATACGTTTACGCTCCCGGCTCTTGCAGAAGGCGTAGGCCGCCAGCGTGTGGTGGCCACCGGTGTCGAGGCAGGCCGCTTCGATGGTCAGGCCATTGGCCAGCGTTTCATGCTCGAAGCGGTTGCCCAGATAGGCGTCGAGTTGCGCCCAGGTGTCCGGTGCGGACGGGTCGCCCCACAGCACCTTGTAGTCGATGGACCACGACTCCTCGTCCCGGCCCCAGCCAACCACCTCCAACTCCAGGCGGTCGTCCTGCACGTCGATTCCGCAGGTCAGCAGCGCGACCTCAGCAGGAATCGCTGGGCCGTAGGCTTCACGACGTTCCATCAAGCCTTCGGCGTCCAAGGTCTCACCCTCCCGGTCTTCCCAGGTCTCGGCCAGTTTGGTATTCACCCACACCTTCAATCTGACGGGGTCTTCCTTGGCCGCGTGATGCTCTTGGGCAATCTCGCCCCAGGTGAGCCAGGGGCTATATAGGCTGGAGAGATGGAAGCCCACCGTCTTGCCATCGCCTTGCGATTTGGCGGTCCAGCGGCCATTGGCGAGCAGCGCCGGCTTGCGGTACTCGGGGTGAATGCCGTCGCAGTGCGGGCAGTGCCAGGCGGCCTCGCTCATCTTGCCGGTCGGCCATTGGATGTCGCGCCACTGGATCTGGCTGTGCGCCCCGCAGTGATCGCAGGGCACTTCGAACACCCGCTGGTCCGATTCCAGGTAAGCGGCTTCGATGCGCGAGAAACCCTTCAGGGTCGGGGTTGAGCACAGATAGACCTTGCGATTGACAAAGGTGGCGGCCCGCTGCACGGCCAGTGCCACCGGATCGCCTTCGCCATCGGCGTCGCCCGGGTAGCCATCCACCTCATCGAGAAACAGGTAGCGCACCGGCATCGAGCGCAGGCCCACCGCTGAGTTGGCGCCGGTCATGATCAGCACGCCACCGGGGAATTCCTTCATCAGCTGGGTGTTGCCGGAATCCCGGCTTCTCGGGTCTTTGACGCGGCTGGCGAGTTCGGGACTCGCTTCGATCAGCGCATCCACCCGCTGCTTGGAGACGCGCTTGGCGCCTTCCACCGTGGGCTGCACCAGCAGCATCGGCCCCGGTGCGTGGTGGATGACGTAGCCCAGCCAGTTCAATCCGGCTTCGGTCTTGCCGATTTGCGCCCCGGCCATCAGCACTACGCGCTCGAAGCGGGAGGTGGCCGACAGCGTTTCCATCACCGCCTTGAGATACGGCGTGCGGCTGGTCGACCAGCGTCCCGGCTCGGCGGAAGCCACCGAGGAGAGCATCCGGTGGCGGTTGGCCCAGTCATCGACGGTGAGGATGGGGTCAGGCGCGAGCCCTCGTTTCCAGGCCGATTCAACAGCCGATTCAGCAGTGTCGAACACAAGCCACTCCGATGCGAAATAGATGGACCGAACGCTTGGCTTCAATCGGCAACAGCGCGTTCATACGGATGTCATCAACACCCACGGAGCACGCCATGAACACCGCCAACACCACCCGCCTGAACTGGATCGATCAGCTGCCCGAAGTGGGCACCCCCATCCTTCGTCAGCGCGACGACCTCCTCACCTTGCTCGCGCAGATCGATGCCCTGCAGGAGATCGCCGAGCGTCGGCGCCAAGCCCTCGAGGAAGAAATCGCCACGCTGTGGCTGCCTGCCGAGATTGATCTGGCCAAGCGCCGGATCGCCGCCTGAGCAAATCGGCCAACCAGGTGCAGAAAGATCAAACCGGCGCTTGGCTTACCTCTTGAACAGCGCGTTACTACAAGCACAGCAACGCACCCCCGAAGGAGAACCACGATGCGCAAAACCGCCAACAAGACCGCCAACAAGACCGCCACCCGAGCCGCCCAGCAACTCGACCAGCTGCTCGCCCGGATCGTCCTGGACCACCTCTTCATCGAGACACTGAAAACCCGCAACAGCGACAGCTTGGACTTCCACGACGTCAGCGTCTGGGGCGTCAAGAGCGCCCTGATGGCCGCCTACCAGGCCGGCCTGGCCGCAGGACAAAACGCCGCCGCCGAGCAAACCGCTTAACCACCCTCATCACAAGGAGCACAACCATGTCCGCACAAACCGCCCCGATCACCGAACGCCAACTGGACCTCATCACCCGCGCGCATTGCGACGCCAATGGCCTGATCGAGCCGCTGCTCGAGCTCAAGGGCGGCGCCAAACTCAAGATGATCGCCAGCCTCGCGCAGCGCGGATTGATCGAGCAGGCTGACGGCCAGTGGCGCATCACGGGTGCCGCCATCGCGATCATCAAGGGCGAGGCCCAGCCGGAAGATGTCCTGCCGCCCATGAGCGCAACGGCTGTCGCTGCGCCACCCCTGGCCGACGATCCGGAACTGGAAGCCGCAGTCGCCGCCGCCGAAGCCAGCTGGCAGCAGGTTCAACCCGCCAGCACCCTTGACTCGCCCAAGCGTGGCCCGGGCAACAGCAAGCAGGCGCTGGTGATCGAGATGTTGAAGCGCCCCGAGGGCGCCACCATCGCGCAGATCAGCGAGGCCACCGGCTGGCAAGCCCACACTGTGCGCGGCACCTTTGCCGGCGCGCTCAAGAAGAAGCTGGGCCTGAATATCGTCTCCGAGAAGATCGAAGGCCCCGCCGGCACGCCGGGTGCAGGACAGCGCCTCTACCGCATCGCAGAGGAAGCCACCGCGTGAGCACGCAACCCGACGCTCCAATCCCTGCAGACCTGTTGCCCGCGTTGCTGGAGGCCTGCCGGGAGATCGCCCGGATGAAGCATCCGAGCATCGAGCACCTGCTGCGCCACCGGGGCTTTGGTTTCGAGGCCGACCGCATCGCTGATCTGGTGCTGGCGATTGAAGCCCTTGATGCCCTTGATGCCCAGCACGATGGAGATTGAGCTTGGCTTCCCTGGCAACCAGCGCGTGAATGCTGTTGTCACCAACAGCCAACCAAAGGCCCCCACCATGACCACCACCAACCACACCCCGATCCGTGCCCGCTTTGCCCGCAAGCCCTACAGCTTGGACGAAGTGCTGCACAACGCCGACCCCAGTGCACCGCTTGAGCCCATCGAGATCGAGTTGCACAAGGAACTGACCGAGGCTGAATACGACGCCTTCGCCAACACGCTGCTGCAGGATCGGGACTGGCTGGCTGGACTCGGCGGTCACACGGCAGGACGCCGGCGCGTGGTGGCTGTCAGCGCGCCGAATCGCCGGATGCTCTTTGTCGATCCATCGGGCAGCCGCTACGGGCGCTACGTTGGCATTGCCGAAGCGACGCCAGTCACCGATGACGACCAGGCCGGCGCGATTGGCTGGCTGATCGACAACCGTCGCCCAGATGTGTCGCGGGAGCAGGCGATCCGCACCCTGCGCCGGGCGCTGGCGGGCGATCCCTCCGCCCTGCGCATCCTCGACAGACTGGCCGACAAGTGATCAAAAAATGATCAATGAATCGCTTGGCTTCAGTGGCCCGAAGCGCGTTCATACAGGTGCCGCAACGATCAACTGAGAAGGAGAGCACACCATGAACACCCCCGCGAATTTCAGACCCTGCACGCCGAACACCGCGCCCGCGAGGTTCTGGCCCAGGCCCGATCCACCCTGGAGCGGGCCTTGCGCGAACTGGATCGCTACACCAACCGGTTCGAGGAAGCCGAGTCGCTGCGCGACAAGGCCGATGTGATGAACTGGACCTTGAACGAACTCGCCTGCAACATCACCCCGAACCTGCGCCTGGACCTGATCGCCAGCGCCCAGGCGGAACTGGTGCGCGCCGACACGATGGAATAAGGAACCCCGAGTCAAGCGCAAAAAAGATCGAACAGGCGCTTGGCTTCCATCTCGAACAGCGCGTTACTACGGGTGTCGCAACGATCAACCACCAGGAGCCAGAGATGAACACCACCACCCAAATCCCCGCCACCCAGAACGACGCCTTTATGTGGAGCGAATTGTTATGCGGAGCCCAGGGCCGTGGGACTGCCGATGGTCTTTGCCAAGGGTGATTTGGCGCTGATTTCCAGCGTCTGGTGCTCCGCATAATTTACGGTCTCTCCTTGATGCCATGGTGGCATCGTAGAGGAGAACCGAAATGACAAAGACCAAACACAGCGTACCGGCGGCGTGTTCAGACCCCGGCCCACTGAACCCGTTGTTACAGCAATTCGAGAAGCACCTGAAAACCCTGGGTTACTCGCCCCACCAGACCTTGAGAGTGAACCTGTCCGCCGTCAGCCACTTTGTGTGCTGGCTGAATAAGGCAGGCATCGACCTCAGCGAGGTGAACGAGACTGTCATTGAACAGTTTGCTTGCCATCAGTGCCAGAGTACGGCGAGGTGGTGGCATGGAGGGCCTGAACAAAGATATCTGGCACGTATTCGTCGATTCCTTCGTTTCGTGGCCGTTGGCAGAATCGTCCGCTCAGGCGCAGCACTCTCGCCGCCAGAGGTCGACGCCCGAGTTGCCGAATTCCAGAACTGGCTTCGAGTCCACCGTGGAGTCTCCGAACGTACCATCAATTCCCATGGCCTTCTGGTTATGCGAATGATGCCAACACTCGGCACCGAGCCTGCTGACTACAACGCACAGTGCATTCGCCAGGTCATACTGGATGAGGCTCAGAAATGCTCCCGTGCCTATCTTACGAAGATGAGAACAGCGCTGCGAGGCTATCTCAGATTTCTGATTGCACGAGGTGAATGTAAACCATGGCTGGATCAAGCCGTACCCGTCTTCGCGCACTGGCAGTTGTCCTCTCTGCCACGCTACTTGTCCGACTCGGACATTGAGCGAGTTATTGCAGCGTGTGAAACGGGAACACCGCACGGAATTCGTGACAAGGCCATTATTCTGCTCCTTGCCCGACTTGGGCTCCGTGGCGGCGACATCCTTACCATGCGCCTCTGCGACATCGAGTGGGCACAGGGATCGTTGCGGGTCAGAGGCAAGGGGCGTAGAGAAGTGCGGCTGCCACTGCCTCAAGACGCCGGCGATGTACTGCTGACGTACATCGATCAGGTCAGACCGTTCGCTGACTCCGATCGGATGTTCTTGCGACTGCAGGCTCCCTATCGGCCATTCGCGAAATCTTGTGCTGTCTCGCAGATTGTTCAGCGTGCCCTTGAGCGAGCAGGCATCGCAGATGCCCCTTCGCGAGGCGCAAATTTGTTACGCCATTCTGCAGCTACCAGTTTGCTGCGCTCCGGGGCCAGTCTCGATTCTGTTGGAGCAGTGTTGCGGCATCAATCACCCGACACCACCGCGCACTATGCCAAGGTCGATGTCCAGATGCTGCGTGAGATCGCCCAGCCATGGCCGGGAGGTGCATCATGTTGAGATCCGACATGGAGCGCTATATCCAGCTACGGCGGAGCGCTGGCTTCAAGATGGCAAACGAATCGCTGATGCTGAGCGGCTTTGTTGCTACTGCCGAAAAGCATGGTGATCAACACATTCGTATCGACCGAGTGCTGACGTGGGCGGGCCAAGCACCGTCCTCAGCACAGCGGTACCGGCGTCTCAACGTCATCCGGCACTTTGCGCAAGCACTTCAGGCTGAAGATGATCGGCACCAGGTGCCACCACGTACTGCGTTTGGCAACTCCAGGAATCGACGACCGCCGCCCTATATCTTCAGCCAAGAGGAGATTGCCAAACTCATTGAAGCTGCCGGTCAGTTGAAACCGACTGGCTCTGTCCGGCCGATGATGTTTGCGACGCTATTTGGACTTCTGGCTGCGACAGGCTTGCGCATCTCGGAAGCCTTGAGGTTACGGTTGCAGGACATTACCGTCGATGGCTTGATGATCCTGGAAACGAAATTCAACAAGAGTCGGTTGGTTCCGCTGCACGACACCGTCCGCGCTGCATTGGAGCGGTATCTCGTGGTGCGCACACGCACTGCGACGAGCACTGATGCTTTGTTTGTCGGCATCAATGGGAAAGCGCCTGGCTACAGGGGTGTGAAGGATGTGTTCGTTCGTCTGGTCACTGTTATGGGGCTGCAACAGGCCCGAAATGGCGGTCTTCCCCACATCCACGATCTTCGGCACACACTGGCCGTTCGTAGTCTGGAACAATTCCGTGGAGACCGAAATGCCATTTCTCGCCATATGACGGCATTGAGCACCTACCTTGGGCACACCAAAGTAACGGACACCTACTGGTACCTTGAGGCAACGCCGGTCTTGCTTGGGCAAATTGCTGAAGCAGCAGAAACTCTGCATAGGGAGCAAGACCTATGAACGATCTCGCCACCCATCTCAGCGGTTTCCTCCGGGAGCATCTTCCTGCGGAACGCAATGCCAGCCAGCACACCTGTGAAGCGTACGCCTATAGCTTCCAGCTGCTGGTGGAATTCGCAGCCGGCAGGCTGAAATGCAAACCGTCACAACTGACCCTTGATCAAATCGATGCTTCAATGATCATGACGTTTCTTGAGCACATAGAGGCCAAGCGAGGCAACTGCGCACGCACCAGAAACGCGCGTTTGGCCGCCATCAAATCGTTCTTCCGTTACCTCGAATACCGGCTTCCTGCCTATCTCGACCAGTCGCGGCAGATTCACGCTATCCCGATGAAAAAGACCGATCAAACGCTGATCGACTATCTGACGCGAGAGGAACTGAAGGCTTTGCTCGACTCACCCGACCCGCATTCGCAATCTGGCATCCGAGACCGGGCAATGTTGCATCTGGCCTATGCCTGTGGGCTGCGCGTTGCAGAGCTGGTTTCTCTTCGGCTCGATCAGTTCGATCCGCGAACGCCTGCGACGATACACATCGTGGGCAAGGGTCGGCGTGAGCGAGTCCTGCCGTTGTGGAAGGAAACCGTCACTGTCCTCAAGGATTGGCTGAATGTTCGCTGCCAGACGGGCGATTCGGAATTGTTCCTAAACGCCAATGGACGGGCCATGACGAGATCCGGGTTCGAGTACATCTTGGCCAAGCATGTCTCTCATGCGGCAAAGCAACAGCCACTACTCGCCGAAAAACGGGTCTCGCCGCACGTGCTGCGCCATACATGTGCCATGCACACCTTGCAGGCCACGGGTGATGTTCGCAAGGTCTCACTCTGGTTGGGACATGCCAGCATGCAAAGTACCGAGATGTATCTCCGTGCTGATCCAACGGAAAAACTGGAAGCGCTGGCAAGCCGTGCTCCACCCGGGTTGCAACGCGGACGATTCCGAGCCCCCGATAAGCTGATGGCAATGCTGCAAGCTGTTTCGCGCTAAAACGTTATGCGGAGTGTCGCGATCGGCTGCACGCTGTAGCGGCGACACTGCTGTCACGGACTCCGCATAACAATTCGCTCCACATAAAGGTGTTTATGCGGTGCTCCGCATAAACGCCTGGGGCTTTTACGGCACGATGAACGAGCAGGCCGAAGCCGCCTGGCCGCTGGCCATGACTGCGATCTCGGACGCCACCTGCCAGCCGCTCGAGTCGGTCCGCACCTTTCTTGACAGCCGCCACGGGCGCCACTTTGCTGACGACGTGCAAAACGGCCTCTACGCCGGCGACGCCTTGGCTGACGCCATCAAAGCCGCCACCCAGCGTTGGATGGGCTGGACGATTGGTCGAACAACCAGCAAACAGTACGGCATCCCCAAGGGCCTGCCTTACCTGACGGGCTTCGTGATCCACTGCGAGATCGTCGAAGAGTCTCTGGCGGCGTGAGGAGCACAACGTGGCCGCCCTCTCCACCACCCCACAACTCGAAGCCAACTACGACCAGTTCATCGCCGAACTGACGGCACTCACCCGCAGGTACGGCGTTGCGATCCAGTCAGTCGGCGGAGTCATCCTGGCTGATGCACCCGGTGAATTCAGCCATGTCAGCTATGTTGCCGACATCAGCAGCGGCGATCTTTATCCGGAGTTTCCGGACAGCTGACGAATACGGAAGGCCTCGAACGCGCGGCGCAGCACGTAGCTACGGACCAGCGACACGGCCGTGAAAATCAGGCCGATCAGCAAGTTCTCCTGCAGCGTGGCGTGCAGACCGAAGAGCGGAAAAACCGCCCATTGGGTTGCTACCGCCACGCCATAGCCGACCAGCACATTGGTCACGGCTTCCACCAGCGACATCCAGCGTGACTGCTTCATCCCTGCATCCCGGTTGTTCATTCAGTCCCTATCGGTGGCATCATCGACCCGTCATAAGAAGCAAACGGGAGAGCAAATGTCATTGCTGTCGGTATTCAAAGGCTGGCTGGGAGAAGCGCAGGGAGCGGTGGCGCACACACTGTTCCTGGACGACAAGATCTATCACTCGATCAACAACGTGACGATTCCGGCGGCCAACGGCACCACGCAAATCGATCACGTCATCGTCTCGCGCTTCGGTCTTTTTGTCGTCGAGGCCAAGAACATGAAAGGCTGGATCTTCGGCGACGAGCACAGCAAGCAGTGGACCCAGAGCCTCTTCGGCAAAAAGCATCGCTTCCAGAACCCGTTGCACCAGAATTACCGGCACTCCAAGGCGCTGGCAGACTTCCTGGGGATCGATCACGACAAACTGCATTCGGTGGTGATGTTCTGGGGTGAGGCTGAACTGAAAACCCCGATGCCGCCGAACGTGATGACCAAGGGCTACGCGACCTACATCAAGAGCAAGCAGACCGTGCTGTTCTCGGATGAGGAAGTCGCCCAGTTGATCGAGGCGCTGCGCACCGGGATGTTGCCCAAGACCTGGGCCACCCGAAACGCCCACATCGCGTCACTGCAACAACGCCACAGCAGCACGACAACCTGCCCGAAATGCGGTGGGTCACTGATTCAGCGCACAGCCAAATCAGGCCCCAATGCAGGACGCCCCTTCCTCGGTTGCGCCAACTTCCCCAAGTGCCGCCACACCGCTGCCGTCACTGAGGCGTGACGATTCGCCGGGGTCAGCGCCGACCAGCTCATCGAAGCGGACGCCATCCGATTCCCGTACCGCCTGCGCCCCGGCGTACTCCTGCCAGCGGCGAACAATCACATCCACGTACTTGGGATCGAGCTCAATCAGCCGTGCCTGACGCCCCGATTTCTCGGCGGCGATCAGCGTTGTACCGGAGCCCCGAAGGGTCGAGCACCACATCGCTCGGGCGACTGGAGTTGCGGATGGCGCGCTCGACCAGTTCCACCGGCTTCATCGTCGGGTGCAGGTCGTTGACGCGCGGCTTGTTGAAGTGCCACACATCCCCCTGGTCGCGGTCGCCACACCAGTGGCGGGTCGCGCCCTCGGGCCAGCCGTAGAGGATGGGCTCGTACTGGCGCTGGTAGTCCGAGCGCCCCAGGGTAAAGGTGTTCTTGGCCCAGATGATGAAGGTCGACCACTTGCCGCCGGCAGCACGGAAGGCGAACTGCAGGGTGTCGAGTTCCGACGAGGACATGGCGATGTAGATCGCCCCCTGGCAGTGCGCGATCATTGGCGTCAGCGCCGCCTTGAGGAAGGGTTCGAAGTCCTCGCCCAGGTTGTCGTTCAAGATCGGGCGGTTGGTGCCGCGCATCTTGTCCTTGGCGCTGTTGGCGTAGTTGACCCCATAGGGCGGATCAGTGAAGGTCATCGCTGCCTTCTCGCCAGCCATCAGCAGGGTGTAACTGGCGGCGTCGGTGCTGTCACCACACAGCAGCCGGTGCTGCCCCATGATCCAGACATCGCCAGGCTTGGACACCGGCGTGATCGGCACCTCGGGCGCAGCATCCTCGTCGGTATTGCCCTCGGTGGTGGTTTCCTCGCCGGCCATGATTTCCAGCAACTCGTCGGCATCGAAGCCAGTAAGTGCCAGGTCGAAGTCGGCCTCCTGCAGCTCAGCCAGCTCCAGACGCAACAGTTCCTCGTCCCACCCGGCGTTCTCCGCGATCTTGTTGTCGGCGATCACCAGGGCCCGACGCTGGGTCGGTGTCAGGTGCTCCAGCACCACCACCGGCACGCTAGCCAACCCCAGCTTGCGCGCCGCCGCCAAACGCCCGTGACCGGCCACGATCACGCCGTCCGACCCGGCCAGAATTGGCGCGGTAAAGCCGAATTCGGCGATGCTCGCCGCGATCTGGGCGATTTGGGCCTCGGAGTGGGTGCGGGCATTTCGGATATAGGGCAACAGGCGCTCGATGGGCCAATGCTCCAGTTTGTCAGCGAGCCAGGCTTGCATCGGTGTTCTCCAGTCGTTCTGATTCGACCTCGGCGAAGGTCTGTCCGGTGGCCCGCAAGGTCACCGGGATGTCGGGGTGGTTCTGTTGGAAGCGCTTGACCGCCACGTCGGTGTAGGACGGGGCGAGTTCGATGGCACGGGCCACGCGATTCGTCTTCTGGGCGGCCAGGATCGTGGTACCGGAGCCGCCGAAGGGCTCGAAGACAACATCACCCGGGTCCGAGTACGCCAGCAAGATGTGCTCGGGCAGGGCCACCGGAAACACCGCCGGATGATCAATGTCCCGGCCGATCTTGCCCTTGTGGCGCATCACGCGAATCACGCTGTCCGGGATGCGGTAGTCCTGGGTAGGCTGCCCGGCATGGGTCCAGCCACCGACTTCACCATCCTTGCCGCGCATCGCCGTCGATGATCCGTCGGCGCGCAGGTGCAATTCCTGTCCGGCGTGCTTGCACGGCACGATCTTGTTGGGCTTTCGGCTTTCGCGGTTGAAGTGGAAGACAAACTCGAAGCTGGGGGCCAGGCGTCCGGCCCAGTCGCCAGGCATCCCCGGCCCCTGGTCCCAGACGTACCAGCCAAAGCGTCGCCAGCCTTGAGTGCGCATCCAACTGATCCAGCCATCCCAATACGGGATCACTTCGTTGTCGCGGTGGATCAGACCCAGATTCACCAGCACCTGGCCGTCGTCGGCCATCGGCAGGTGGGCGAAGACGCCGCGCATCAGCGCATCCCAATCGGCGATGCCCTGGGTGTAGTTGCGCTGCTGACCGTAGGGTGGGCTGGTGAAGCACAGGCGAGCCTGGTCGCCCGCCATCAGCGCAGCGACCACGGCCGGGTCGGTCGAGTCGCCGCAGACGAGGCGGTGCGCACCCAGTTGCCAGATGTCGCCGGCTCGGCTGACCGGGGTGGCCGGCACATCCGGAATGTCCTCATCCTCGGGTTCGCCAATGGGCGCAGCCTCATCGGCACGCTCGGCCTCTTCGATATCGCCGAGCAGGTCGGCCAGTTCTTCATCGCTGAATCCGGTCAATGCCAGATCAAAGCCGGCCGCTGACAGGTCAGCCAACTCGACGGCGAGCAGTTCCTGATCCCATCCGGCCTGCAGCGCCAGCTGGTTATCCGCCAGGATGTAGGCGCGGCGCTGGGTGGCTGTGAGATGGTCGAGCACCACCACGGGCACGGCATCCAGATGGAGCTTTCTGGCGGCAGCCAGGCGACCGTGACCCGCGAGAATGCCACCGTCTTCCGACACCAGGAGCGGCGCGGTAAAGCCAAACTCGACGATGCTGGCGGCGATCTGCGCCACCTGAGCGTCGGAGTGGGTGCGGGCATTTCTCTGGTAGGGCTTGAGCCGATCCAGTGGCCACATCTCGATACGACTGGCCATGGCAGGGGTGACGGTCATCGTGAGAGTTCCTCCAGGGCTTCGCGGATCGCCTCCATCAGCAGGTCTTCCACCACGCGCTGGTCGGGCTGTGCGACCACGGCCGCCACGATTTGCGGGGCGAGCTTGCGAGGGATTTGCTGGATGCGGTCGCGCAGCAGCCGCGCGAGGTTGAAGTGCTTGACCTTCACCTCGTCGGCGTTGAGCAGCTTGCCCGTGCGTTCTTCGAATTCGAGTTTGGCCAGGCGCGCGGCATAGGCCTCGCGTATGGCGCGACTGGTCTGGTAGTCAGGCGCGGCAGCCCGGGTTTCCAGCGGCGCTTGCACCTCACGAGTGGAAACTGGTGCCGTGGAAACCGGGGTGGAAACAGGTGGGGTTGCCACCTTGGCCGCAGGCTTCGGGGCGCCAGTATTGAGGTTCTGTGACGGCAGCGTGTTTCGCGCCCATTGGGCGTCGGCCTTGACCGGGTCAATGGTGCCGTCGGGTTCTTTGCTGATGCGCCCGGCCTGGATGGCCTTGGCCACAGCGGTGTGGCTCACGCCACGGTGTTGGGCATAGGCCCGGATGGACAGTCCCATCGCATTCCTCCGGGCCGGGCGGGTCAATCAATCGTCAGGGGTGGATCACCTCGGCGTGGAAACGGGTGGAAACCTGGGTGGCAACTGGCAACCTCTTTTGTCGCTGGCGCTAGGCAAGCCGGGTGGTTGGCGCGTCCCCCGCTTTTGAGATCGCCCGGGAGGACCCGTCAGATGTGTCAGATACGTCAGCCGCGATCACGGGGCCTTCGCCAGTTCTTCTCGCAGTGCCCGTTCCATTTGCCGGTAGTACTCCTTCAGGGCCACGCTCCTGACCGTCTCGGCCATGCCGAAACGCGGCTGCACCTTGATCTGGGTCTTGGGCCGCAGCAGGTACAAGGCCAGGATGCGTCGCTCGTCCCGGCGCTCGAACACCATCCCCGCCCGGTAGAACACGGTGGGCTTGTTCTTGGCCTGGTCGAGCCACTGGCTCTTGGGGATCACCCGGGTCTGTGCCATCTCGCGCAACCGCCCGGCCGGAATGGGTCGCGCATCGGGATGGCTGCCGCCGGACTCCTGTGCCGCCATGAAGCGGTCGCGCGACCAGACCTCAGCCATCAGGGTGCGCGGCTTGGCCAGCGTGACGCCAATGCCCCGGCTGATCCACGGGCGGCGCAGGTTGAAGCGCTCGGGTAGACCGTCGCGCACCGCATCACGGGCGTCGAACGCCGTGCGGGTCAGGGCCTTGGCAGCGGCGTTCGGGATGTGCCGCTGTGCCAGATCCGAGAGGTGCTCGGTGGCCTTGGCCACGTCTGCGGTGACGTCAAGTTTCAGCATCGGCGGACTTCCGGCGGCGAGGAGTGGATGGCGCTTCGGTATTTGCAACAGGCTCGGCAGCGATGCCGGCTTGCTGCGCCAGGATCTGTTCGGCCGTGGCCGCATCGACCTCGACCGTCAGGCCAGTGACGAACGAGCGCGTGCCGCCATCGTCGGTGATGACTACCGGGCGGGTGATGAGGAGTTTCATGGGGGAGTCTCCAAGGCTGGGCAGAGAGGCGAACGCCAGGCCCAGAAACGACAACGCCCACGCGGGGTTTCCGGTGGGCGCAGCTATCAGCAGTACGGGATTACTGTACCTTGTGGGGGGCCAGCATTCAAGTAGGTTTGTTGTCGACCCGCAAAATTTTCACGCGTGAATGGCCGATAGCGCGTCGGGGTTGGCTTCGACGATCTTGAGCAAGGCGCGAGCCGGCCCGGCAGGACGCACTCGGCGCTGCTCCCAGTTCTGAAGTGTCTTGGGCTTGACGCCAATCAGGTAGGCAAACCGACTCTGCGAAAGCCCCGTGCGCTCACGGATCGCCTTGACATCGGGCTCGGGAAACTCCTGCACACGCACACCGGCCACGGCCTCACCACGCATATGGCGGCCCATGTCACGTACGCTGCTCAGCAACTCATCGAACTGTTTGTCATTCATCTCGTATCTCCGCTTGCATCACTTCAGCCAACCGCCGCAGCTGATCCGGCGTCAGGTTCGCACTGACATTCTTCGCGTAGGCGTAGATCAGATAGCACTGCGCCTTGCTGACCCAGTGGTAGTAGATCACCCGGGCACCGCCACGCTTGCCTCGACCAGGCAGCGGAACACGCAGCTTGCGCAAACCCCGACCACCGGGGATCAAGTCACCGGCGGCAGGGTTTTCCAGCAAGGTGTTCTGCAACTCGGCCATATCCTCATCCGAGAACAGTTCGGCTGCACAGCGGACGAAGATCGGGAGTTCCACAAAGACCATGGTCACATTATCCGCTAGAAGCGGATACCTGTGCAAATGGCTTTCGACTGCCTGAGCGCTCATAGCCGTAGTACCGAGCCAGCACGCCAAGGGCTGCTACCAGATAGCCCTTGGCCTCATCCCGATCCTGCCGACGACCGTTCCAGCCTTCACGCTGAGCCCAATCCCGGATCGACATCTGCAGCCCAGCCACATACCACAGCGCCGATCCGGCTGGAGAGCCGCTGCCACCCACCGCCTCCAGCGCATCCCGTACTACCCGGGCAGCGCCAGCGTTTTTCTCGACCATCATCTGGCCGGGTGCGGTGCCACCCGGCAGGCCGTCGAGCTTGGGGCTGGCGACACCACTGCCGAACGCCCGAGCAAAGTCCTGCGAGAACTGTTGCCCCGCGTCGTGCATGGCACCGGTGATGCTGCCGTTCTTGAGCATCAGCGCCAGCGTGTCCACCGTGCGGTAGTGGTCGACGGGCTTGCGGTCATCGTCTTCCTCGCGGACGTAGCGGATCACGCTGCCATCCGGGCGGATGTGCTCCTCGCCGATGCGGGGTTTCTTCTCGGCCCTGGCTTGGGCGCGTTGGGTTTTCTTGGTCATGACCGTCCCTCCCCAAGTTGCCCGAGGGTGGCCAGTGCGCCATCGCGGTCACGCTGCACGGTGACCGATTTGGCCGTGGTCGCCACCACCGTCCAGGTCTCGCCATCACCCCGGTCGATCACCTCGCCCTCGGCCCAAGGTGTGCTCTTGCGGGAAGCCGCAGTGCGGGCACCGTAGAGCTTGGAGGCGATGCCGGACAGGAACGCCCGATCCCACTCGTCGTAGATGTCCTCCAGCGGCACGACCACAATGCCCTGTTTGTGCCAGGCGGCGGCGCGCATCGCCCGGAGCTCTTCGGCGTTGGCCGGTGACTGCGGTGCCATTCTGCCCAGTGGGCAGGGAATCGAGGGTGTGCTCATGCGCATGCCACACCTCCTTGGGCCATCGCCCAGTCCAGCAGCGCCAGCGCATCGGCGTGGTTGTCGTCGACCGGGTCATGGCCACGCGCCTTGGCCGCCGCGATCATCTCGGCCTTGCCGGCATTGCCCTTGCCAGTGGCGTGCTTCTTGATCGTGCCCACCGGCACGCCCTGGTACGGGATCTGGTGGTGTTCGCACCAAGCGGTCAGGTGCGCCATGAAGCCGCCGTAGGCGTGGGCCGCATCGACACCGGCGTGTTTACGCACCTCCTCGAACACCACCCAGTCGAGCCCGTCGGCGCACTGCTTGATGTCGGTGAGCCAGCGCTTGAAGCGCAGGTATCTCATCCCGCCGCCTTCAAACCGCTGCGGCTTGAAGGATTCGCTGCCGCCGCTGATGAGTCCGTCGCGGGCAGAAACTGCCCACCCAAGTTGTGTGCCCAGATCAAGGGCCAAAATCGTTGTCGTCATGTTCGTCAGTCCTGTGTTTTGGGCGGTCTGACGGATCGGACAGGTCTGCCGGTTACCCTCTTCACGCGTGCGCGCGTGTAGGCGTAAATCAGTGAGTCTGTCCGATCCGTCAGAACCGCGTCGATTCATGGTTCGGGTCAGTTGTCGGCATAGGGCGTAAAGCGGTCCTTCGGGGTCTCCTTGAGGCCCACCCCCTGGAATCCCCGCAGGCCCATGCCGTTGCGCCACTTCTCCAGGCCTCGGGTGAGCAGCAGATCGGCAAAGCGCTTTTGCGAGCCGACGAACTCCCCGGCCGCCTCCGCCCACTGCTTCCAGTCGCTGAACAGCTCAGCGGTCAGCGACTTGGCATTGGGGTGGCGCACGCAGCATTCCTCGAGCCAGCGGCCCAGCGCGTCTTCCGCTTCGAAGTACTCGTCCGTCGCATCCAGCACCGATTGAGGCTGGCGCAGCCCTTCGCGCTGCCAGGCCAGGCACCCTTCGACGCCCCAGCTGAAGATGCCGTTGGCCTCGGCCAGCAACTTGGTCTGCAGCTGCTTGTCGCGCTTTTCCGGGGGCACGGTGATCGTGAAGGGGATCAGGTGCAGACGCCGGCGCATCGCCTCATCGATGTTGCGGATGGCCGGCTTGTGGTTGCCGGCGATCACCAACTTGAACTGCGGCACGTAGGTGAAGAAGTCCTGGCGCATGAAGCGTGCAGAGACTCGGTCGCCGCCGGTGATCTCCTTGATCTTCGACTCGTTCCAGCGCCGACCCTGCTCGGTCTCGGTGGCACCGACAAAGCGCGAACCCCGCAATCCCGCTAGATCGGTCGGATGCCGATCCCCGCGTGTTTCCATGAAGGTGTCCATGGGGGCGTTGGCGGCATAGTCCCCGAGCAGGGTGAAGAGCGTGTTCACGAACACCGACTTGCCGTTGGCGCCGGTGCCGTAGAGGAAGAACAAGGCGTGCTCACTGGTCGCCCCGGTCAGGCAGTAGCCAAACACCCGCTGCAGGTAGGACTGCAGCTCAGCATCGCCGCCGGTGACCTGATCCAGAAACCGCATCCAGTTGGGGCAGCTGCTGCCCGGCACCAGGGTGGCCGCAGCAATCTTGGTCATCCGGTCGGCACGGTCGTGCGGGCGCATCCGGCCGGTGCGCAGATCCACCACGCCACCCGGCGTGTTGATGAGCCAGATGTCCGCATCCCACTCGTCGGTGGTCGCCGCGTGCCGGCGGTCGGTGCGGGCCAGACGTTCCACCCCGCCCACGGTGCTGCTGGCGGCGAGCTTGGCTGCCACCTTGCTGCTGTCTGCGCGGACTGCTGCGTGGCGACAGACGTGACGGATCAGGTCAGTCGCCGCCAAGGTCTCCTCGGCCCGCCAGCGCTGCCCATCCCACATCAGCCATTTGCCCCAGGCCGCGATAGCGCCAGTCGCGCTGGTAGCGCCGGGTAAAACTCACCGCCAGGGCATCCTCCGTGCCCCAGACCGTGGCATCGCTGTCGTGAGACTCGTCATGGTCGGCAGCATCGAAGTGAGCCGATGGCGCCTGGTCGTCATCGAAGGGCTGCACCGTGATACGCGGCCCGGTGGCAAGGAAGCCCGCCACATCGAAGCCTTCACCCAATGCATCCGCCGCATCCCAGCCTTCCGACTTGGCGTCCGGCGGCAGCAGGATGGCGCAGGAGGTGGCCCCCGCCATGAGCACCGCTTGCGAAGCGGCCTCGGCATACCCGAATCCCGGTTTGTCCCGGTCGGGCCAGATGAGCACGGCTTTGCCCGCCAGCGGTGACCAGTCCGTCTTGTCGACCGGCGCGTTGGCGCCGTGCATTGCCGTGGTGGCCACAATGCCAGCTTCGATCAAGGCCTGCGCGCACTTCTCGCCCTCGACCAAGATCACCTGTTCGGCAGCAACGATGCCCGGCTGGTTGTAGAGCGGACGCGGCTCGGGTGGGGCCATCTTGCGGCGCTTGGCATCCCAGGGGCGGAACTCCTTCCTGCCCGGTGCCGGGTCGTAGCGATACACACAGGCGATCAGGTTGCCGGCAGCATCCAGGTAGTCCCACTTAGCCGTGGCCGGACCCAGTTCATCGACCGGGGCTTCCGCCTTCTTGCGCTTCGGGGGATGGTTGGTGGCTCGCCCCACCAGTTGCCCGGCGATCTCCAGAACCCTGGCGAAGTCTGCCTGGGTGTCGAGCCCATAGTGGGCAGCGATCAGATCAAAGATGTCACCGCCTTCACCCGTGGCATGGTCGTGCCACAGACCAGCGGTTTCCCCCTTGAGCGACACCTCCAGGCTGTCGCCAGGACTGCCCAGCACATCACCGACCAGGTATTTCTGGCCGCGCTTCTTGCCGGCCGGCAGCAGCGTCATCAGCACCGACTCCAGCCGCGCCAGCAGATCGGCACGGATGGCGTCGCGTTGTTGGTTGAGGTCACCACCAACAGGGAAGGCCTGCGGCGGCACCGAATTGAAATCAAGCATGGATCAGTCCTCCCTGTGGCGGATGGTTGTGGGCGTGGCAGGTGATGGAATGCACGGGCGCGCTGCTGGCGCTGACCACCGGCTCATTCGGTACCGGCAGGACCGGCACCTTGATCGGCACCTTCTGCCAGTGCGGCGGGCGACGAAGCGCACGAAGTCCGGATGCAAGCCGACCAGGTCACACCAGAGCGTGAGGTCCTCCCCGAGCAGAAAGCGCCGGGCCTCGCGCCGCATCCGGCGGTTGGTCAAACTCAGGCTGTCGTGAATGGCGCGGGCGAGCACCGCCACCACCAGCCGGGACTCCGGTGTCACCAGAAAGGTGTGGCGATTGAGCACCTTCTCGATGGCCTGCAGCCCGACCAGGGGTTTGGGGGGCGACCAGCGATCCACCCACTCGGTGCGGTAGGTCTTGCGTGCGCTGGCGCGCTTGGAAGCTGTGCTCATCACACACCTCCCCAGCAACGCTGCGCGTAGCTGCAGAACTTGCACTCAAAGTGGCTGGCCTCGGCGAAGCCGCGTGGCAAGAGCTCACCGGCCTCAGTCGCCTGGATCACCCGCACCGCGCGGTCGGACATCTTCTGGGCCAGCCCCGCATCGAAGGGCACCAGCTCGAACCACAGCTCCTGCGTGTCCTTGTTGATGGCGGTGAAGAGTGCCGGATTACGGCTGATGCCTTCGACCGAGCCTTCCATGTAGGCCTGGTAAGTGGCCATCTGCGCGGCATAGACTGGCTTGGTGACCGCCACGCCAGACTTGACACAGGCCTTCCAGTGCTTGTCGGCCATGGTCTTGCACTCCCAGAGCATCGGGAAAGAAAGTCCCAGCTCTGGTGGTGCCGCCGTGATGATCCCGTCGACGTGGCCCTTGATCCGGCCACCCGCCACCGAAAAGCCAAACTGGCCGCCGTTGGCCTTCTGGTTGTGCAATTCGAAGCCCGCCATGCGCAGCCAGCGCACGGCCAGGTCTTCCAGCGCATGGCCGACCTCGAACACCCGCAGGATGCGGCCAGAAAATCCCCGGCCGGGATCGACCGGCGCACCGGCGTACTCGTACTGCAACGCACGTTCACAGGCCACGCCCAGACGGGAAGCACCAAGGTAGTCACGCGGGGTCTGCCCGGCACGTTCAACATCCAGCGCCGCATCGATGAAGCCCGTTACCCGCTCGTGGAAGGCGGGGCGATGATTGAAGTCCAACATCACTTCGCCCTCCCACGCCGGGTGGCCTTGGCCGCCACTGCCTCCCCGGTCTCCCACGGCAGGTCGTCCTCCAGATCAGCGAAGGGATTCGCCGGATCGAAGGTGATCGTTGCCGAGGCTGGCTCCAACGTGGCCACCGGCTGCGGCGCCTGTGTCTCATAGGGGGCGAGCCCCCGCACCGGCGGATACTTCGCCTGCTGGTGGTGCGCCGCCATGGCCTCCGTCCAGCCGGTCACAATCGCCTCGATCACCTGCAAGGCTTCGGCCTCGCTGTAGTGACCCAGCGGCTTGTCAAAGCCGATCTCACCGGCGGCCTCGCCGAAGAACCTCAGGCAAGCGCGCATCGCCGCGCGCTCGAATTCGGTCGGGTCAACCATGAGCACGTCCTCCTGCCTGGGGTCGGTTCGCAGCCACTGGCCGTAGAGCGCGTGAAACGCGTCCTGGCATTGGCGGCTGCAAAAGACCCAGTCCATCGGGTACCGACGGGATTCGCCGACCTTGAAGCGGTTGTCGCTGTGGCCGAGGCCACGGGCCTGCCGCTTGCAGACCCAACACTGCCCGGCCATTCATTGCCCTCCCTCCAGCGCACCGATGAAGAGGGTCATCTGCAGCGGCTGGCTGCCAAACGCCGTGGCGCAGCGGGTATCGAAGTCCCGGTAGGTCATCGACGAGCGCGCAATCATGGTCACCGCGTGGATCTGTTTTTCCAGGAGGGCGAGACCGCCTTCGGAGAGCCACTGATGGGCCTTGTCTGAGAGGCGCTTGCGGCTCCTGATCTCCTCGATGATTTCGCGGGGCATGATCACGTCGTACACCCAGCGTAGGGTGATCTGGCCGATCACCGCCGGCGGGTTTTGCTGATGGCCCTGGTAGTGCCAGCCGAACAGGCGAAACAGCGCCCGGTAGTAGTCGGGGGTGAAGCGCCGCTCCCAGCTGGCCACGCGCTCACGCAGCAAGCGCGAGATCAAGGCCTGCAAGGCATCGGGGGCACGGTGGTACTGGTAGCCGGTAGCCTCGTCGATCAAGGCGACTTCGCCAGACTTGGCCAGCGCCTTCAGGATGCGCTGGCAGTTGGGCACCAGGTGCTGGCGTTTGCGGTGCAGACGGCCTTCGAGCGCGGCGTCGATCACGCCAGAGGCGACCTCGCTGATCACCCCGGCCGGGAAGAACGCCGTAGTCTGCCCCGAGGGCAGGCGGATGCTGCAGGCGTTCTCCTGCAGGACCTCCGCTGCGCCGGGGGCGACATCGGACAGCAAGGTTTTGAGTTGGCTGCCCCGGCGCGATTCGTGCAGGCCGATGGCGGTGGCCAACTGGCGCTGCACATAGCCCCGGGTGCCGTCTTCCAGCACCACGGCTTCCACCGCCAGGTCACCAAAACGCACCACGCCGTAATGGCTGGTCGTGAGAATAGGTGTGCTCATCATCGTCACGCCCTCCCTTATTGCGCCCAGGCGGGTTTGCCGCTGGGGACGGTGGATGGGGCAGGACGTGCGGCAGCAGCCGGTGGCGTGTAGCTGGGTGCAGCGACCGCTGCCGGCGCACCGGAGTTGCCACCGGGATTGCCCTTGGGCATCACGCCCATGACCAGGGCGTAGTCCTTGTGGTCTGGCTCGATGGCGGCCTTGATGGTGTTGCGGTCCTCGCCCCGGCCATCCTTCTCGATGTCGATGCGGGCGGCAAACTCCAGGCCATCGAGGTCACCGAAGCCGGCAATGCGGCGGGCCGCCTGCGCTTGCGGGCTGTTGTCGGCCGGATGGACATTGCGCGCGGAGTTGAGCGCTGCCCGGATGAAGGTCCGGCCCATGTTCCCCCAGGTCGGCCCCTTGGCGCTGTGCAGACCGACGTTCCACCAGATCTTGCGTTTGGCAAACGGGCCTTCCATCACCACGCCCTCGCAGGCGAGGTAAACCGCACCGGTCTCGAAACTCTGGGTGGCCCAGCCGCCGGTCCAGCCCTGTGCCGGGTCATCAAAGCCACCCGGCTTGATGGTCAGGCGCAGCTTGGCAGCCGTGTTGCGCGGGATGAGGTCGAAGGACTGCTGCTGTTCAGCGTCGTTGAAGTCGTTCCAGTTGGACATGGCGGCTTACTCCTGGGATGCGTGGAAATCGGGGGATGGGGTGCTGGCGCTCGAGAAAGCGGTGGCAGGTGCAGCCGGGCGTGCGATGGCGTCGCGGCCGAGGCACTTGGCGATGAGCTTTCCGAGGTGGGGTTCTTCGATGGGGTCGAGCCGACCGCTGCGGTCCTTGCTCGGGAAGCCCCAGGCGTTGTCCGCACCGGTGACGAAGGCGCGGTACGGCGTGCCGTCGTCGGCCTTCAAGATGGCCAGCGTGATCACTTCATCGAGCACGCCCGGCAATTCGGCCGATGTCTTGGCGCCTTCGAGTTGCAGTTGGTAGACGCGACGGTTGAAGTCGTCCAGCTTCTCTTCCAAGATGCAGACGTAGATGACGTGCTTGTCCCGCACGTGCTGCAGGTGCGTGAGCGCACCGATCATTTCGGTGCCCAAGAGGCCATAGGCGCCCCGGGTGTCGGGCTTGCCGGTCTTCTCGGAGAAGGCCGCCGGCTGGGTCTTGCACCAGGCCAGGCACATCCGCGAGAGCACGGTCAAGGAATCGACGAAGTAGGTGTCGTACTTGGCCAGTTGCGCCGGATCGCCGTACTTCTGGCAGACGTGGTCGAAGTGCGCCTGTGAAAAGGCCTGCTCGGGTGACGCACTTGGGCTCGGCCCGGCGAGGAACACCACCAGGTCCTTGAACTCCGGCCAGGTGCGCGGGCGCAGGGTGTCGCCGGCCCAATCGAGGATGGACAGATCGCCGGCTTCGGTGTCCACCAGCAAGGTGCGCTCGGCATCGACCGTGCGAATTTGGGAGGTCTTGCCCGCGCCCGGCACACCAACGAGGGCCACCTTGGCGCAGCGTTTTTCTGACAATCGCTGGTCAGCGCTGATGATCGGGAGTGCCATCACTTGCCCTCCCCAACGATTGCCAGGCGGAAGGCCGGCTTGGCGGGTTTGAGGGTGCGGGCAGCCTCAAAGGGACGGCGCAGGGTTTCGGGCCAGGCGGCGAACTTGCGCTCCGACACCGAATACTTCACGTCGATGTATTCCGCTGGGTCGTCGCCGTTGCTGGCGATGCGCTGCGCGATGGCGGCCAGTTCACCCTGATCCCAGGACACCGACTTCTTGATCTCGACCGTGATGGCCAGATCGCCGTCGGTCAGGTGCGTGGTACCGGTATCCTTGCCGGCGTCGAGCAGTTGCGCACGGGCAGCGTCGCCGTAGAGCTCATCGAGCGCAGCGGTCAGCTGCTCACGGGCGTGGCGCAGACATAAGTCCATTTCGGCGAGTAGGACGGAGAGTTCCTGCAGTGCCGGCTTGGGCAGCCTTGATGCGCTCGCGGGTGAGGTCTTCGAGTTGGAGGGAAGACTGCCGATGTCGAGGACGGTGGCTGCCGGTTGTGGGGTGGCCGCGAGGGCCGAAGAATGGGTTTGCATTTCTCAACTCCTTGGTGGTTAAGGAGTTACCCATTCTTGTCATGCGGTATTGGAAGTAGCAGGGGACGTTTATTGGAAGAACATTGGAAGTTGGCCGTGCGGTGCGGCCGTCTTCAATGCTCGGTGACGATCCAGCACTCGCCCCCTCCTTGGGCGAAGAAATCGAAGAACTCCTTGCGGCGCGTGATGTGCCGCAGGTCGTAGGTGCCCTCGCCGTAGCCTGCGACCCGGAAGGCCCATTCGACTTTCGGCCGTCGGTTGCCCTTCTTGTAGGCATCGACCATCGTGAGCACGAAGTCCTGCTGTTGCCCTCGGATGTTGCGCAACTCTCGGTCCCCCACCCGAAGCCAGGAGCCGTCCGGCGCGCATTCGATGACCAGCTCGGCCAATTCAGGCGCGGCGTGCCGACTTACCAGAATCCGCTCCAGCACCGGCAGATCGAACTGCTCCACGCCGTCCTCCACGACCAGCAGATCGGCCACGGCACGCACCTGGTGTCCGTTGGGCAAGGCCAGCTTCGGATCTTTCAGTGCCAGCACCACGCCACCCGTGCCGAACGCCGGGTCGGACAAGGCCGAGGTGACCTGCTCAACTGGTGCATCCTGAGCCGTCGCCCGAAGAACATCGGCGCAAACGCATGGCGGTTGCCGACACGGAGGTCACCCAGATACCAGAGGTGATGCTCGACCAGGCAACGCCGGCGCACGGCAAACCGGGGCTCGATGCCCAGCAGGGTGGCCAGGTGGTCAAAGAAGGGCTCGCGCTGGAAACGGTAGCGGGTGACCTCGTGCAAGGAACCGCTCAGGATCACTTTGCGCCGGAATGGGTGCGGGTAGGTGTAGCGGCCCGCTGCCTCATCGACCGTGACCTCCACCTCCTCGAAGATATCGTCCATCACCTCGACATCGATGTGGCTGAAGTAACCAATGGCGGCGATCCAACCCCTGTCCAGCAGCAAGCGGCCAAAGCTCAGCAGTTCTCTGCCGAACAGCGTGCTGTCCATCCCGTCCAATCGCTCCAGCCGTTGCAGCGTCTCTGTCAGCATCGGCAGCCTCCTCAGAACTCGGTGACGATGTGCCAGCGTTTCAGCAGGCGCATCACCAGCTGGCGTTCATCCTCGGTCTTGGCGTTGTCGTTCAGGCCGTTGGGCGCAGTGATCTGCACGACGATATTGTGGGCGCGACGGTCCTTTTGCTTTGCAATGCGCAGCACCAGCTTGACCTGCACCAAGTTAAACCCGCTGAGATCGTTCTGTTTGTAGTCTTCCGGGCCACGCGATAGACATCGCGCTGATCACGGCGGTCGCGGTGGATGGTCATGCCGCTCGTAACTTCCAGCGTGCCGTCTTCGCCCTGTTGTTCGAGACGCTTGGCTACCTTGATCAGGTTGATGCTGATGCGCTCGATGCCGTCGCCGGGTTCGGGTTTGAGCAGGTTGAACACCTCGGCGCTGCCGAAGGCCTTCAGGCTGAACTCGCGCAGCGGCATCTCGGCGATTTCAGTGTCGCTGGCCAGCACCACATCGCGCAGGGCTTTGGCGAGTTCCTGGCGGGCATTCCGGTCATCGCAGAACACCGACAGCGCGCCGGTGCTCGGCTCATACGAGAAGGTGATGCGCTGCAGGGCCTGATCGTGGCGCGTGGTCACCTCGCCGTCGACGATCTTGTCCCAGTGGGTTTCCTTGCCGTTGAAGCCGACCACGATGGTGTGCAACCAGACCGGAGCCGACTCGTCCTCACCGCCACGGTCCTCGGCCTGGGTCAGGTCGCGGCGCTGGAAATGCTCGATGACCACATCGTGCAGCGGTGCCTGCGAGTAGATGACGGCAATCGCCACCTTGAGTTTGTCCTTGAGCGTGTCGTCCAAGGTGATATCGACCGCCTTCGGCCCCCGGAAGTGGCTGGCGTAGGCTTCGGACTTCCACTGCTTGTTCTGCTGCCGGGCGGTTTCGGCCTGCTCAAACCGGCGGTCCTTGTCGTCCGCCAGGCGGCACAGGTACAGGTAGAGCGCCCGGCCGTACTTGTCGCCGGCGACCGCCACCGCCTGTTGCTCAGTCTCGTCGTCTTCGCTCAGCAGCGATTTGACGGCCTCGCACCCAAAGTCATCCGACAGCAGCAGGACGCGCTGTGCGGCTTCCTCCAGCCGCTGACGGATGGCACCGGATAGGCCCGCGACCACGGTGAACAGGCTCTGCTTGTAGCTGGTGCAGACCTTGTGCTCCCACTCGATGCCGGGTAGCTCCTCAGGGTGCAGGTGCTGTAGCCACTGCGCCACCAGCGCGCGATGCTTGATCTTGCGCACCAGGGTCACGTAGTGCCCCATGTCGGGCAGGATCTCCGGCCCACCATCGGTGGCCCGTGGCTTGCGTGGTTTGCCGCCACCCGCAGCAGTCGCCTCTGCGGCGAGGGCCGTCGGATCTGACTCACGGGTATCCATCACGTCGACTTCTGCCATTCTTGTTCTCCTTTACGAGTGGCGTTTAATTAAACTGTTGCGCGAACTATTAATATCAGTGCTCAAAAAATGCCGGCACCCGGCCGGCGTGTTGCGCATCCGATCAGTGACTCATGCTTGTCCTCTACCAGGCAGAGTGGGCAGCAGCCCGTAGCGTTCCATCCGCACACGGATGAATTTGGGGTTCACGCCGAAGGTGGCGGCCAGTTCGCGCTGGAGGTTTTCCATACCGACGAAGCCGAAGGTACCTTGCTCGATCAGCCGAGGTGTAGCGGCGTGCAGTTCCTCAGACAGGCCGCCATCGCGCTCAATGCCGACATCGAAGTCCGGCGCACGGGCCACAGCCAGCTCGACCAGGCGGTCGCGCGGCACCAGCAGCGAGCCCATGAACTCGTTGGCGCGGAACTCGGCGATGCGGATTTCTTTCTCGAGGGCGGTGTTTTGCGGCTGCGCCGTGGCGCCCAGGTGTTCAGCATCCGGCGTGGCCGTGCGGTAAGCACGGCGCTGACTGGTATCCGGTTCGTCGAACAATCCCGGCCCTTGCTTGGCAGCAATCAGCCAGGCCGGGGCGTCGAAGATGGCGTGGCCCAGTTCGTGGGCGAAGGTGGACAGCGCCAGCTCGGGCGTGAGTTGCTCGCCGACCGGTGAGACCAGCACGGAGACGGCGTCTTCGCCGCAATCTGGGTCGAACTCGCACAGGCCCAATACGGGCAGACCATCCTCATCGGTGACGGGATGATCCAGACTGACCCACAGTTGGTACGGCAGGCCGTTGATGGTCAGATCGGAGATGGCCGCCAGTTGCGCCAGTGTCAGCGCATCCGCGCCAGGAGACAAAAGCTGTGCTCTGGCCTCACGGGCCACGGTCTCGATGGCGAACTTGTTCAGGTAGCGAGGCTTGCGAAGGGAGCAATGGTCATACCGCAGGGAAAGCGCTGGCATCCGTCACCGCCTTAACCCAGGGATTTGCGATACAGGCGAACGACCGTGCTGACGTCCTTCTGCATATCCGGGGGCAAGCGGCTGGCCTCGATGAAAGCCTCGTCGGGGTTGAGACCGAGCTTCTCTGCAGCCTTGGTGATCAGCTCATCCTTGGGCGCCTTCTCCAGTTCGCGCTCGATGCGCGACCAGTAGGCCGGCGAGATGCCCAGGCTGCGAGCGAACTCGTTCATCGGCACATTGGCCTGCTCGCGTTTTTCTCGGATGAAGGTGCCGAAGCCCATGATCGTTAACCGTTGCGTGATTTATTAACGATGATTGTAGAGAAGGTGAAGGTTTGCTGTCAATTGTTTTGTTAACGGTCAATCAAAGTGAGGTCCATGCAACCGCCCTGATCTGACTTGCCGGCAAGCCCAAGTTAACGAGCCGCTGAGTTTTTTCAGCAGCATCGTCGCTGTGGCGGCAAGCCACCGTCCAGGTGGCCGAGGCCACAGCTGGCACCGCCAGCAGCGCCCGAAAATACTCAGCGTCCACATTCGAAAGGGAGTGCCCAAGGACGGTGACGTGCGTGACCTCGTCCAAGGCGCGGAAGAATTCTTGGTGCTGCGCGATCAGCTGTTTTGACGGCTTGAAGGTGGCGGTGAAGTACCGATCTAGGATCTGGTTCGCCTCGATCATTCGGGTGTCCACATCCTCGATGTCTGGACGGTCATTCAGCGATTTCCGCATCGCCGAATTCCAGCCGTGCCCCAGGACCAGTTCCTGGTCATCATCGGAAGACGTGCCATGGATATGAAGCGTTCGCTCCAGCGGCACGCCGTATAGATCAGCCAGGGTGGGCGTGTAGTTGAACGTCAAGAAAGATGCACTGCGGTCAATGCTCGTCAGACGATGGACCCCAGGCGCATTGGCAAGATCCGGGACTTTGATCTGCCGGACCCATCGGGCAAAAACCGACCTCAGCTCTACCGAAAGCTGGCGGACCACACGATCCACTTCAAACTGAAAGTCATGGTGACCGGAGTCGCGCCAGTCATCTGCAGCGTAGGATGGCATGAAGCAGCTCAAGTCCTCTTTGACGGTTTCGACATCAAGGGCGGCCAGGGCATTCTCCAGGTCTGACCAGTTGGCGCTCACTGGCACATAGTCATCAACGGCGCGGAACACATCTGGCGCAGCCTTTCGAGCAAAGGTGCGAAAATCCGAAAACTGGGTCGGCATCCTGTGATGGAGATCGAAGCCGTTTCCTATGACGTACAGCTTGTCGTTCAATCTAAAGATCCTCGAAGTTTTTTCTGCCCCCAAGCGCGATGGTTTCGTGCAGATATAGGCCGACCAACAATGGACACAGCCCATACACGACGGCTGCGACCCACGAGTATGTACTCACCATACCCACCGTTCCTAAGTGGCTTGATAAAACGCCCACCGTCAGCAAGAAGCTCCTGACTTTGCTGTTAAGCCTCGCCTGCCTTACTCGAACGTGGTAGTCCAGCAACATTGCGCCGCAAAGAAGAGGCAGCGAGACTACCCAGAACGAAAATGCGAATGCGTAGCTGCCCTCAGATTTTGAAGAGCTGATTACCGCCAGGCAGGCCGCCGCAATGAAGGCGGTATATCCGCCAATCAATTGCCATACTCGATGGTGCTCCCGCTCGCGGTCATCTTGCGGTAGAGCCTTATATTCATCAACGGCCTGAAGACGACGCGCTTCACGGCTGACACGCATAATCAGATCAGCTTCTTCCAGCGACCAATCGTCTGCCTCCTTTGCTTTGGCGTTCTCGATGACGAGACGCTGCTCCGGAGTTATTTCTAAGCGTTGAAGAGCTTGCTCCCATTTTGAGGCCTTACCCTCAGTTTCCAGCTGTTCACTTTCCATAGCCCCTACCCTGCGTGTTCACTCTTTGCGCCGAAACCGATCCGCCACCCACGCCACCACACCGCGCTTGGCCGGTAGCGCAGCCTGCGCCTCCTCGCGCTCAATCAACGCCAGCGCTTCCTTCACGCCCATCGGCACGATGCCGTCGGCGGTAACCAGCCCTCGGCGTTTCATCTCCTCGTGCCGGTACGGATCACGGCGGTTGGGGATCAAGGCGTACTGGGCTTTGAGCAGTTGCGACTGCGCCTCGACCGACAGGTTGCCCTCGGCCTCGTATCGGCGTTTGAAGGCTTCGCGGTACTTGGGCAGGACGCTGCCGAAGTTGTCCAGGCAATCGGTGACGCCGGGGATGAAGTGCTTGACCAGCGCCCAATGGCCCATGCGGTGAACGCCGGCTTGAAGACCACCTCGTCGTGCAGCCTCCTGGTCGGGTGAGCGCTGCCGGTAGGCGGCGATGAACACCTCCAGCGTATCGGCCAGTTTCGGGGCGCCGTCGTCAAAGGCCAGCAGCGCGCCAGTTGGCAGCCAGTTGGATCAGGCGCTGGTATTCCTTGTCAGAGAACAACGCGTGCAGCACTTTCTCCAGCGTCTTGACCTGGCTCGACAGGCGGCTGTGCTCGCGGTTGATGAGCACGGCGATCAGGGCGGGATCTGGCTTGGCGATGGCAATGGCTCCCTTGTGATTTCTTCCGTAAAGACCCTGCACGTGTCCGCAAGTCCCTTATGGAAAACCCTGCCCCTCGTGAGAAGGACAGGGTTTCAATGGCTTCCACCTCAAGCACCTACCCGAGGGCAGGTACTTGTCTCAGGGGAAATTAAGCAGCAACGATATTATCAAACGTAAAGGCACCTGCGGTGACACCGTTAAATGTACCAATCAGCGCAATTTCAGTTGCTTCATAGCTGTTGCTATTATCTGCATCAGCCGCATAGTACAGATAAGCCTTGTCATTTTGATATGCAATGATATATCCAGCTGTGGCTTCTGCACCGGTATCTGTAGTATCAGTAAATGCGATACCAGTCGATGCAGTCGTCGTGCTTGACAGTGCCTTGAGCAGTTCAGTCCCGTTAAGACCAGCGGCAGACGTCAAGGACAAATCGCCATTCGAACTCAGCGTGGTGGCAATCTCCATTACCCAACCCGTATCAGCATCATACCCTGTTGCCGTAAAGGTCGCAGCGCCTGCAGCCAAAGTGGAGCTGATTGTCTTGAACTGAGTGGCTGTAGCGGCACCTGCGCCAGCAGCTTCAGTGGTATCAACAATTGAGGCTGCCAGAATTGTAACAGTGTCAGCAGTAGTCGCACCAGCAGTGAAGTTGGTGATCACATCACGGTTGGCTGCAAGCAACGTATTTGCCGCACCATATTTCACGGTGTCGCCAGCAACGCCGGAGCCGAGATCAATGGTATCAATACCGGTACCGCCAGTGATTACATCAGCACCTGCACCACCAGAAATCTGGTCGTCGCCTGCGCCACCATCAACCGTATCTACACCGCTGCCGCCAGTGATAACGTCACCGCCAGAACCACCGACCATGGTGTTGGCCTTGGTTGCACTACCGGTGATCGCAATACCCTGCGAAGCGCCAGTAACCGTAACCTTCAGACCACCCGTGTTGGTGCTGGCGTTGACCGTCGCCAGAGCATTACCTGCCAGGGCTGCACCATCAAGATCAGCAAGAACATCACCCGTAACGTTCAGGGTAACAACGTTGGCAATAGTCAGATCGATCTCGTTGGTATCCGCAGCCACAACCGTGCCGGAGCGCGTGGAGTTAACGTTGATGGTCTCGACAGCCGCTGCCGTCAGCGCACCATAATCAACGTTTCCACCACTGGTTGCAGCCTTGAGCTCGATGTTAAGGACATCAGTGTTATGACCACCCAGAGCAGCGTCGGTAACATTTACAGTTACCGCGGTAGAGGCTGCAGTTATTTGAACCGTACCCCCCGAGGTCATTTTATCCAGAGTCAGAGCAGTAGCCGCTGTTGTGGTAACCCAGGAAATGTCATCCAGATTAGCCAGATCAACTGTTTTGAACCAGTGACTGTAGTCAGTGCCAATCTTCGAAACCAGAAATCTTGCCTTCGAAAGTAGTGCTTGCAGACAAACTGTCATTGGCAGCCAATGCTTCGGTCAGGCTCAGTACGTCAGCAGTACCAGCACCTGCATCAATGGTGCCTCCTGTACCCACGTTGGCGCTGAGCGTTACTGTATCGTTACCATCACCCATGGTGATGGTCTTCGTGGTAGCGCCAAGCTTAACACTATCAGCAGCGGAACTGCCCGTGAAGGTAACACCGGTAGCAAGCTCAGTACCAAGGGACAAGCCACCCGTGTTACCGGAGGCATTAACAGTGGTCAGAGCACCAAGATCAGCCGCTGTGTTGGTGGTAAAGGTTACCAGCGAGTCGCCGGTGACCGTCAGCGTCGTAGCTGCGGAGGCATCAATAGCAGCGAAGGTAATCTTTTCATCAGCAGCGATGGAAATCGTCGTCGCCGCGTCCGCCTGAAGGTCAATGGCAGAAGAAAGGGCACCGGTGCCAGTGATGGTCAAGGTGGTAGCCGTATCATCGGTAATGACCACGTTATTGCCCGGACCGGTTACCCCATTCAGCGTCAACGCCAAGGCACGCGTGCCAGCGGCAGCCGTCACGGTGGCATCGCCATTCACAGAATTGATCAGGGTCAGCGAGGTCAGCGTGTCGGTTGAGGCATTCGCACCAATGGTCACATTGCCGGTATTACCGGTGATGCTAACCGTGGCCAGTTTGTCAGCGCCAGTAGCGCCGTTGTCGTCAATTGCAACGGTAGTAGCTGTACCGGTAACAGTCACAGAGGTCGCATTGCCCTTGGTGTCAATGTCCACCGCATTAGCTACGGCCTTAGCGGTCAAGGTGGTTACGCTGGAAGCATTCTGGACATCAGCAGTAACAGCACCATCAGAGACGACGTTAATCAGCTCGATGCTGGTCAGCGTTGCAGCAGGCAGTGCAGTACCACCGACCGTCGTGTAGTTCAGGGTATCCGTACCGGCACCGCCATCGATGATATCAAGGGCACTCAGCGTTTCAACATCATAAACACCCGTACCAGTGTTTACGGCGACCGAAGCATTGAAGGTGTCATTGCCCGATCCTCCAACGAATGAAGGACCACTATCCACAGCCGCAGTGAGCGTGAAGGTCTGGGCGCTTACGGTGGCAGTGCCAGCCGTGATGATCGCAGCCTTGGCGGCGTCGGTGCTGACGTCGGAGGTAGCGGTCACGCCGGAGATGGCAGCGGTTGCGTTGGTGGCGCTGCCCTGCTGGGTCACGGCGTAGTACTCGGCAACTGCTTCCTTGTTATTGAACAAGGTCTGGGAAGTCAGGGCGGCAGCGTCAGTACCCGCATAATTGACCACGGCCGTGATCATGTCGGCAATGACTTGGCCGGCAGACTTGGTGGCGAGTTGGCCAGACCAGTAGGCCAGACCATCGGCATCCGGGGTGCGGCCCAGAACGTTGGTGTAGAAGTTGGTGACGATTTCGTTGTTCGTCAGGTACAGCGGGTAGTAGGTACGGGCCGGGGTGGTGTCGTACATCGCTTGGGCGACTTGAACCAGGGTCTTGGCGCCGGTGGAAATTTCATTGACCCAGTAGCCCAGACCTTCGGAGTCGGGCGCGCGGCCGAAAAGGCCACATAAAGCTGGGTAACTTGGGTACGCATTGCTGCGGTAACTGCCATGGTGTGATCTCCTGTACAGAGTGGATCAAAAGAAACTAAAACTACCTAAGACTCCAGGCCCCGGCGGAAGCCCGCCAAACCCCGAATCTGGATTTACACAACATACGGATTCTATCCTAGCTTCATACATCTTCTTAAAATGTGATGCGCATCACATTTTAAGGAATCACTGGGGCCGCGAAGCAAAGGGAAACCTTTCGTAGAATCACAGGCTTGCGTTGGATTGTCAACAAAGCTCATGAATATATTTCAGCCCTGGCGCGGGTTTGTACTTTTTCCCCGACATTTCACCGGACCCTTATTGCTGGTAGCGCAGGCCCGCCGTCAGCAGGCGCTGCTCCAGGCCGAAAAGACCCAGGTTGGAAATCTGGCGGGTGTGCTCCAGGGCGGCCACCAGTTGCCAGGCTTCGGCGAGGGGCCAGGCCAGCTCGGCCCGCAGGCTGAAGCGGCGAATCTCACGCCGGGCGTCGTTGCGGATCAGGGGGCTGTAGCCGGCTTCGTCCCTGGCCCGGCCCGCCTGGGCCAGGAGGACGGCTTCGCCCCGGCGAAAGGCGGGGCCCTGCCAGGCGAGGGCCAGTTCCTGGCGGCGAGTGTCTTCCCCCGGTCGCTCGGCGCTGCCATCGTCCCGGGCGGCACGGGCCAGCAGGGTCAGGGCGCCACGGGCCAGAGGGCAGCGAGTGCCGGCCTCGCCCCAGAGCAGGCGGCCATCGTAGCGGGCCAGGCCGCCACGGTAATGGCGCCATTCGCCATCCACGGCCCCCAGCAGGCGGCAGCCGCTGTCGGGTAGGGGCCATTCCAGGCCCAGGCGCAGACGCGGCACCTGGATCAGGGCTGCCCTCCCATGTCCAGCCGGCGCCATTCCGCCATCACACACTGCCCAGGCCGCCGAGCAGGGGCGCTGCCAGGCGCCGGCCAGGGCGATATCCCGGGTGTCGAATTCGCCCAGGCCGTCGTAGCGCTTTCGGCCAGGGCGAGACGGCTTCCACGGCCTGGCCGGCCAGGGTCTGGCGAGTGGCCAGTTCCCCGTCAGCAGCCAGAAGGGGCGGCGCGGGGGCGGAAGTCATCGGCCACCGGCAACTCGATGACTCCCGCCCCCGGTGTCAGGCTCAGGCTGCGGGCGGCCAGGCCGCCGTTGGCGTTGCTGTCGTGGCCGAGCAGCAGGCCACCCCGCAGGCGGTGGCGCGACGGTTCGGTCAGGGTGGCCTGAACCTGCATCCGACGCCGCAGGTCCTGGATCAGGGCGCGGATGCCCGGCGGCGCGGCGAAGCCCGCTCCACCTGGTCCAGTGCCCGCTGGGCATTGGCGCGGTCGCCCAGTTGCAGGCTGGCCACGGCCAGGTCCAGCCAGGCGCCAGCGTTGTCGGGCTGGAGCAGCACCAGGCGTTCCAAGGCCAGGGTGGCCTGAGCGTTTTCACCGACGGCCAAGGCTGCTTCGGCCAGCAGGGCGTTGTAGGCAGGCCATGGCGCCCTGGGGTTCCAGGGCCATCAGTTCGGGCAGGGCGGCAGCCCATTCGCCCCAGCTTACCCGCTGCCGAGTGAACTCGGGCACCATGGCCGGCCGCTGGTGCCCGGCGTTGGCGACGGACGGATGGGGCAGGCGCCCCATCGGCCCAAGCGGCGGACGCCAGGCCAAGCAGGCAGATCAGCAGGCCAGCCCCAAGGAAAATCATCGCCCAGGCATGGGGCGAAAAAAACGACAGCCCCGCGAAACGGGGCTGTCGGAGGTGGCGACGATGAGCAGCGCCTGTGCGCAACAGGGCTAGCGGCGCCAGGCGGTGGCGCCGGAAAGGCTGGCGCCGCCGCTCAGGGTCTTGTCGAAGAGATAGCCCGCCTCGGTGGCCCCGGGACCGGCCAGAAGGCCGACCACTTCCATGGTGGAACGGGCGTTGTCGCCCAGCAGGTAGCCCTGCCATTGCACACTGCCGGTGGCGGCCAGGGGCAGGTCGAGGCCGGCGCCGCTGACGGTGAGCCGGGTGTCGAAGCGGCGGTTGCCGAAGTCCACCGTCAGGCTGGCGTCGCGCAGAACCATGGGGGTGAGGCTGGCGCCCTCCCGCAGATAGGCCTCGCCGGCCCGCAGGTTGAAGCCCGCCACGCCTTGTTTGGGCAAGGTTTCGGGCATGGAGGAACTCATCAGGCCGAACAGGGGGTTGGAGAGGCGGGATTCATAGCCCTTGGCCGTCTGCTCGGCCACCGTGGGCGACAGGGTGGCGATACTGGCCCAGCGGCCCCAGGTCACCTGGGGCGGAGGCTCGGGCACCACCACCGACGGGGGCACTTCGCTCACCGGGGGGGGCGCCGGTGTTCGGCTGGCGGCCTCGCCACCGAGCACGTCGTTGATGCGGTTGGCGGTGGCAGTAGCCGTCGGGTCCACGGTGGTCAGGGCGGCACCGGCCTCGGCCCGCTTCTGGGGACTGGGCTCTCTCGGGCAGGGTGGGGGCGCCGTTGGGCATGGCGGCCTGCTTGATTTCCGGCGCCACGGCGCCGGCCCGGTATTCGAGATAGGCGTTGCCCATGGCCGCCAGGGTACGGGCGTTGATGGTATCGCAGGGCCCTGGGCCGCCGCCTCGCAGCCCGCGCCGAAGGGTGCCAGGACGATGGTGCCGGCATTGACGGAGGCCCGCGCCGCGTTGTCGGTCACCTGAACCACGTAATCCGTCCCTCTCACACCAATAGCAGCCAGGGGAGTATTGAAGCGGTAGCGGCTCTTGTCCTGTTCGATGGCCTTGCCGGTGATGGTGCGCACCGTGCCCTGCTCCAGACGGTAGCGTACCTTCAGCCCCTCGGGGGAGGCCGGGTCCACGCCGTAGGCTTCCAGGGCAAAGCGGGAGGCCGGACGCAGGCCAACGAAGCCGCCGTCGGGAAAGCGGATGTGAATGTAGCCGTCCTTGCCGGTTTGCAGGCCCTGGCCGGGCGCGATCTTGTCTCCCGCCCGGAGGATGCGGGCCGGGCCCTCGGCGGGCAGGAGCCGGGCATCGCCCCGCACGAAGACGACTTCGCCCTCCACCGCGCCGGCTGGCAGGGCCAGCCCCGCCAGCAAGGGCAGGGCGAACGCCGCCCAGCGCCCCAAGGCGCCGGTGAGCAGACCACGGAAAGATGAAAGCCTCGTCATAAGCAGGTTCCTACAGAAATCTCGGCTGGGAGGCGCACAAACGCGCCCCTCGCCATCGGTACATCCTCTTCAACGCCAGGGCATCGCCTTGGGCTTACCTGAAGACCCAGACCAATCAAACAATAGTTTAACGTCAATAGGTGTGATGCAGATCACTTTTCCAGACTCCCGGCGGCCGGGGCGCGCAGGCGATGGCGCCAGGCCAGAATGGGTGCCTCGATGAAGCGGTGGATCAGCCAGGCCAGGGTCAGGGCCGCCAGGACACGCAGGGCCAGGGGTCCGGTGTCGGCGCCGGGCCAGAGCCAGAAGACCAGAAAGTGGCAGAGGAACAGGCCGTAGGAGAGGTCGCCGGCCCGTTCGTCCCAGGCCTTGCCGGGACGGGGCGCCAGCAGGTGCAGCAGGGGCAGGGCCAGGGCCAGACCCAGCAGGGTTTCCGGGTTGTAGGGGATGGCGGTCTTGCCGGCACCGGCGCCCACCGCCGCCAGCAGGCCGGCGAGGATGGGGATAGCAAGGGCCAGCAGCCGAGCAGCATTCCACCGGCCCTGGCGATGGAGGTCCGCCAGCCAGGAACCCAGCAGGAAGATGAACAGGACGCCGGGAAGCAGGCGATAGCCGAACCACTCGGTGGGTAGGCGGCCGACGAAGGCCGCCAGGTACACCCAGGCTCAAAGCCAGGACCGGCAGGCGTGCGCCGGAGAGCAGGATCAGGGAAACAGCAGGTAGAACTGGATTTCGCAGCCCAGGGACCAGGCCGGGGGGATGAGGACGAAATGATCGGCGTCGTTCCACATGTAATAGTTGTGGGGCACGATCAGCAGGTGGTTGAAGAGGTCGCGCCAGAGGGGCAGGCGCACCAGGAACAGGGCGTCGGGGCCGTGCCAGAGGTACCAGGCCAGGGCCGCCAGGATCACGGCGTAGTAGGCCGGCAGCAGGCGCAAGGCACGGTCGGCGTAGAAGCGCGGCAGCAGGGCACGGCTGGCGTAGTGGCGACGCACCAGGCCCGTCATGACATAGCCGGAAATGGCGTAGAAGCCGACGACGGCAATGACGCCGGGATTCAGCCCCCACCAGCGCACGTCGGCGTGGCTCAGGGCCACCATCAGGGCCAGCAGCAGTCTCAGGGTGCCGAGCATGGGCTTTCCCGGGAGATCAGAATCTGGCCACCGCCCTCGCCCACCGGCACGGGCAGGCGCAGGACACGGCTGGCCAGGGCCCGGCGGGCACGGGGTAGGCGGCCCTCGTCGGTAATCCAGTAGGCGGTGCCGGAGGCCGGCCGGCCGGCGGCCAGGTCGGCCCGGTGCCGGGCCTCGTCCCTGCTGGCGGGCAGTTTCATCGGCCCGGGCCAGATAGGCGGCGTTCAGACTTTGCCGGTGGCGGGCGGCGAAGAGGGCCGGGGCGATCCAGTCCTCGCCTTCGGTGCGGGGCAGCAGCACCACCAGATGCCGACAGGGGCGGCGGCTTGCCAAGCCGGCGCCTCGAAGTCAGGTAGCCGGCCAAGACCACCGGAGGCGAAGCGCTGGCGGAATTCGCCCCATTTGGCGGAAAGGTCGGCGCCTTGCAGCAGGCAGAGTCCGACCAGCAGCAGGGCCAGGGTGCGCCGGGAAAAAGTGCTGGCAAGGACGGCGAGGGCAAGCAGGGCAGCAGCAGGGCCAGGGGCCAGACAGAAGCGACCGGTGGAGCGGAAGATGCCGAGCAGCTTGAGGGAGGCCGTCCGGCAGTTGGGGATCGGTGAGGACGGCGGTTCCCAGGGTGACCCGGGCCGAGAGGGCGTAGAGGAAACAGGACGAGGGCCAGGGGCAGTAGTGCGGTCAGGGCCTTGCCGGCGGGACCGATGGAACCACTGGACCGGCGCCACAAGGCCATGCCCGCCGCCAGGGCCAACAGCAACAGCACACCGGCCCCAGGTAGGCCCAAACCCTCGTACTGGCCGGCGGTGGCCTGGCCCAGGGCGGCAGAAGACGCGACCACTCCCCGGTGCCATCGGTGGGCCGCCCGTAGTGGCGCAGGAAACCTGCCAGTCCATGGGGTCGAGGAAGGTGAGCAGGTTGGCCGAGTAGTGGCCGTAGCCTTCCGCCGCCAACTGACCAGGGCGGGCGATGGGAATAGCCCGCCGCCGCCATCAGCAGGATGAGCAGCAGGGCCGTTCCCGCCAGTGGCACCAGGGGACAGGCCGGCCCGCCACCAGTGGTACAGGGCGAAGGGCGCGAGGAGCAGGGCGCCAGCCAGTAAGGGTGGATCAGGGCGCCCAGGCAGAGCAGCAGGCCCTGGCGGCCGGGACAGTTGGCCAACCCAGGCGTCGATGGCGGCCAACAGCAGCCAGTGGGCCATCAGGGATTCGTGGCCGTAGGCGCGGGGCCAGGAGGCCGGGCTGGAGAGCAGCAGCAGGGTCGCGGCGGCGCGGGCGGTGCCGTCGCAGCCCAGGCGGGTCAGGATGCGGGCGGCGAAGGCGCCGTGGAGCAGGTGGCAGAGCAACATCCAGGCGCCGAAATACTGGAAATCCGCCGGCAGCCAGGGGAGAGAGGCTTGAACAGCAACCCCAGGAGGGGATGGCGTCGGTATAGACCAGGCTGGTGCCGCCCCCAGGCCCGGGATGAGGCCCTGGGGCCAGGTCCAGGGGCGTGGCGGAAGAAGGCAAAGCCCAGTGCTGGGCCGGGTCGCCGTGAAGCAGCCAGGCGATCTGGCGCGGATCGAGAATGGGGCCATACACCCAAGGAAAAAGAGTCCTCCCAGCAGGGCGCCCGACAGGCCCGCGTGGCCCGGGTCACGGAATGCCAATTTCATCCGGCCCGCGTCAGGACGAGGATGCCGGCCAGGATCAGACGATGCCGCCCACCCGCGCCAGGCCAAGGCTTTCGTTCAGGATCAGCACGGCGGCCAGGGGGGTGAGCAGGAAGGTCAGGCCCGCCATCAGGGGGGCCGCCAGGCTCAGGGGATTGACAGCGTAGATTTTCAAGGTGAGGAAGAAGCTGGCGCCGTAGCAGGCCAGGGCGACGACCAGGGGGAGCGACAGCAGCCGACCGTCGGCGAGCTTGAGGGCCAGTTGCGCGCCAACGTTGAGGACGACGGCCAGCAGGGCGAAGGCCCAGGCGTTCATGGCTGGCGATCCTCGGGTCGGCGCAGCAGGTAGGGGCGGCCCTGGAGTTGTTCGTGGATGCGGGCCAGGGAGGCCGACGATACCCAGGCCCAGCATCAGGGCGCCGCTGGCCAGGGCGAGCAGGATGATGACGGTGGTGAAACCATCCAGGGCGGTGCCCGCCAGCTTCTGGTAGAGGGCAACGACGCCGGCGAAACCCGCCACGGCCAACACCCAGGGCGCCCACACCGCCGATGAGTTGCAGGGAAGATCGGAAAAGCCCATCAGACCGTCCACGGCGTAGCGCACCAGCCGGACCAGGGGCCAGCGGCTGGTACCACCACCCGGGGCGGCACGTCAAAGGGTAGGCGGGCGCTGGGATAGCCCGCCCAGGCCACCAGGCCCCGGAAGAAGCGCCGACGTTCGGGATGGCCTTCAGCGTCTCGATGACGCTGCGGTCCAGGAGCTTGAAGTCGGTCTGTCCGGCCAGGTCGATGCCCGAGGCGCGGGCGAATAGCCGATAGAACAGCCGCCGGCAGGCCGCCGCCCAGGTCGGCCTCTCCCCGGTGACGCTTGAAGGCCTCCACCACGGTAAGCCCTGGCGCCAGCGTTCGATCATGGTGGGGATCATCTGCGGCGGATGCTGGCGGTCGCTGTCCAGGACGATGGCGGCCTCGCCCGGCGCGTGGTCCAGCCCCGCCGCGATGGCCGCTTGCCAGCCAGTGTGAAAAGAGGGGCCGGATGCGGGCATCGGCCGAGGCCAGGGTGGCAAGGGCTTCGGCAGTGGCGTCCGGGAGCCGTCGTCCACCACCAGGACCTCGAACTCCACCCCCGGCACGGCGGCCTGTTCCAGCAGCCAGGGCAGGTTGGCGGGCAGGCCTTCCGCCCTCATGAAGACGGGGATGACCAGGAGACGAGAATGGCACCGATTCAGCCATGGGCTGCAATCATCGGGTTCCGGCAGGGCGTTGGCAAGGTCCACGATGTCGGAGGAAGCGCTGGGCAGCACAGGCTCGGGCGGCCCGGTAGCGGTCGGCGGCGGCCTGGCGGGAGGCCAGCCGCACCGGATCGGCCAGCAGGCTTGATGCCCCGGGCCATCTGTTCGGGGAAATGCCCGGCAGGCGATGGACCACGGCATCCACGCCCGTCGAAGATGGACAAGGGTGTGAGTGCCACGGGCCGA